>CAWKGJ010000001.1:0-732283 GCA_963849165.1 uncultured Solirubrobacterales bacterium
TCGACCAGCTTGTCGGCGATCTCCGGGACCTCGAGCTCGAAGAGGCTCTTGATCAGCTCCGGGCTGCGGCGGGAGACCACGATCGCCGGGCCTTTGGTCGAGTCGGAGACGTCGGTGATCACGGCCTTGACCCGCATCCCGTGGTCGTAGCGCTCGTTGTAGACCTGCTCGGACTTGGGCAGCAGCGCCTCGACCCGCTCGCGCAGCTGGACCAGCGTGTAGCGCTTGTCGGACTGCTGGATGATGCCGGTGATCAGCTCGCCGACCCGGTCCTGGTACTCGTCGTACATCATCTGCCGCTCGGCCTCGCGGATCCGCTGCAGGATCACCTGCTTGGCGGTCTGGGCGGCGATCCGGCCGAAGTCTTCGGGGGTGACGTCGTGGGTGGTGATCTGATCCTCGTAAGGGGCGATCATCGCCGGGTCCAGCTCGGGATCCTCGGGCTCGCGCATTTCGCCCGTCTCGGGATCGACCTCGGGCTCCTCCTGCAGCTCGGCGGCCTCTTCGAGCAGCTTCTGCTCCAGCTCCGGCGGCAGGATCAGTTCGAAGACGCGGAAGTCGCCGGTTTCGTGGTCGAGGTCGACGCGGGCGTATTTGGCGGCGCCGGGGGTCTTCTTGTAGGCCGAGAGGAGGGCGTCCTCGAGGGCGTCCATCAACGTGTCGGCGGAGATTCCCTTCTCTGCCTCGAGCGCTTTGACTGCGTCGACGATCTCCTTGCTCACTGGTGCGGCTCCTTGGTCTCGGAAGTGGTGCTGGGGCGGCGGTACTTGGGGCCCGGCGAAGAGACCTCCAGCGAGTAGTCGACCAGCAGATGGTTGAGATGCTTGGTGACCCTTTCGCAGAGCGCCAGGTCGACGCCACCGGGGTGGTCGATGAAGATCCGCAGCGACTCGTTGCCGGGGCGCTCCACGGCGACCAGGTCGAGCCCCGAATCGAGGTCGGAGAGCTGCTGCTGAATGTTCTGCTGAAGGTCGGTCATGCCTGTGAGGGCGTAAAAAAAGTGGGCCAGGCCCACTTCTCGATACTGCGAAACTTTGAAAAGCTGGAGCGAGTATAGCTCGCGGCTCAAGCGTGCTCGGAGGGCGGTAGGCGGGCGGGTCCTGTCGTCGCGGCATCCCCCACGGTGCTCGGCGCTTCGCGCCTCCGCGCCGCGGGGGACCCCCGCCACGACGCCACCCGCCCGACTAGCGCTCTTGCAGGGACTGCTTGGGGCGGAGCTGGTTGACCTTGTCGAGGATTGCTTCTGCGATGGCGTCCTTGGGAGCGGTTGGGACGAAGGTCTCCGTGTCCTTGTCGATCAGGGTGACGGCGTTTTGCTCGCTCTCGAAGCCGATGGTGGGGTCGGAGACGTCGTTGAGGACGATTAGGTCCGCTCCCTTTCGGTCCAGCTTGGCGCGGGCGCGGGTGGTGGCGTCTCCCCCGTACTCGGCGGCGAAGGCGATCACGGTCTGGTTCTCGGCCTTGGCGGCGGTGAGGCCGGCGAGGATGTCCTCGGTCGGCTCGAGGTGGAGCGCGAGGGCGCCCTCGCGCTTGAGCTTTCCGGCCGCGGGCTCGGTCGGGCGGAAGTCGGCGGGCGCGGCCGCCATCAACAAGACGTCGGCGCTCGGGAACTCGGTGCCGGCGGCGGCGGCAAGCTGCGCGGCGGTCTCGACGTCGAGGCGGCGCACGCCGGCGGGTGCCGACAGGGCGACGTTGGCGGCGATCAGGGTGACGTCGGCGCCGCGGCGGGCGGCGGCGGCGGCGAGGGCGAGGCCCATGCGGCCGCTGGAGCGGTTGCCGACGAAGCGGACCGGATCGATCGGCTCGCGGGTGCCGCCGGCGGTGACCAGCACCCGCAGGCCGTCCCAGGGGCGATTGCCGGCCGGCAGTGCCGCCTCGACCTGGGCCAGGAGGCGCTCGGGGGCGGGCAGGCGCCCGCGGCCATGCTCGCCCCGCGATGCGAGCTTGCCCTCGTCGGGCTCGATCACCTCGATCCCCCGCCCCCGCAGCGCCGCCAGGTTGGCCTGCGTCGCCGCGCTCGCATACATGCGGTCGTTCATCGCCGGCGCCACCAGGCGCGGCGCCGAGCAGGCGAGGAAGGAGGTGGTCAGCATCGAGTCGGCGGCGCCGGCGGCCAGCTTGGCGAGCGTGTTGGCCGAGGCCGGGGCGACCAGGAAGGCGTCGCAGTTGGCCGCCAGCTCGAGGTGGCCGATCGGGTCGTGGCTGGGCTCACCCTCCCCGGGGAAGGCGCCGCGCATCGGGTCGCGGTCGAACTCGGAGATCAGGACGGGGGCGCCGACGATGCCCTCGAAGGAGGCGGCGCCGACGAAGCGGGTTGCCGTCTCGGTCATCAGGACACGGACGCCGTGACCGGCGAGCGTCGCCAGGCGGGCCAGCTCCAACGCCTTGTAGGCGGCTATGCCACCACTCACACCAAGCAGGACTCTGGCCATGGTTGCCTCCCGTGAGAGGGCTCGAAGCGCTGCGCGCTAGGAGCGGTACTCGTATTTGAGCTTGCCCTCGGCAAGCTCTTCAAGCGCCATCGTGAGGTAGTTCCTCTCGGCGTTGACCTCGACCATCGGCGGCGGGTACTCGCCGAAGCCGCCCTCTCCGAGGTTGTGGAAGTAGCTGTTGATCTGACGCGCGCGCTTGGCCGAGACGACGACGGCGGCGTAGTGCGAGTCAGCGTGCTCGAGGAGTTTGTCTACCCGTGGCTTAATCATCGGCCGGGGAGTCTAGTGATAGTCCGAGCTCGGCGCGCACGATCCCCTCCAGGTCGGCTGCCGCACGCGTCAGATCGTCGTTGACCACGCGGTAGGCGAACTCGTCCTGGGCGGCCATCTCCTGGGCCGCGACCTCGAGCCGGGCGTCGATCGCCTCGGCCGTATCGGTGCCGCGGGCGTCGAGCCGTTCCCGCAACACCGCGGGCTCCGGCGGCGCGATGAAGACCTGGATCGACTCCCGCATTGCCGCCCGCACCTGGCGCGCACCCTGCACCTCGATCTCGAGCACGACCGAGTGACCGGCCGCGAGCCGCCGCTCGACCTCGGTTCGCAAGGTGCCGTAGCGGTTGCCGCTGTAGGTCGCGAACTCGAGGAAGTCTTCCCGCTCGACCCGGCGATCGAACTCCGCGCGGCTGAGGAAGTGGTAATCGCGCCCGTCTACCTCACCCCCGCGGGGCTCGCGCGTGGTCGCCGAGATCGAGAGCTCGAGATCGGGCACGCGCTGGCACAGCTCCCTGATCAGGGTCCCCTTGCCCACGCCCGAGGGGCCGGTTATCACGAAGACTTTTGACATCTGCGGCCGGGGATATTGACCGGCGCGGCGGTCGGCTAACGGCGCAGGAGCGAGACCAGCTCGGTGCGTTGGCGCTCGGAGAGACCGCCGATCGTCTTCGAGGGCGAGATCCGGCACTGGTTGAGTATTCGATTGGTCTTCACCCGCCCGTACTTGGGGACGGCTAGGAGCATGTCGAAGACCTTCGCCGTGAGCACGTACTCGGGTGGGTCGAGCAAGATCGCGTGGATGCTCGCGCGGCTCGCCTTCAGGTCCTTCTTGAGCTTCGCCCGGGCGGTGCGAATGTCGTTCGCCCGTTTGAGCGCCTCCATCCTCTGATCCAGGGACCGCGTGGGGGCAGCGGCTGAAATCTTGACGGTGGGGGCGGGCATCTGGGCGGCGAGTATAGCCGCGGCTCGGAGCGGTGCAAGCGACCGAGTCCCAAATTCGCCTAAATTCACCTCAACCTCTACTGGAGGTTGAGTACGGGCGCGGCCCCGGCTCTCGCCGAGCCGCCCGCGGCGAGCTCCGCGGCCACGCGGGAGCCGGCTCGCGGATCACGGAAGTTCTCGGTCCCCACCGCCACCAAACTCGCTCCGGCGGCGAGGAACTCGCGGGCGTCGGCGCCGGTGGAGATCCCTCCCATGCCGATCACGGGCAGGGTCGCGGCCGCGGTCACGGCACGGACCTGCTGCAGGGCGACGGGGCGCACCGCCGGGCCGGAGAGGCCGCCGTGGCCCGCCGCCAGGGCCGGCTCACCCCTGGCCGGGTCGATCGCGCTCGCCTTCAAGGTGTTGATCAGGGAGACCGCGTCGGCTCCCCCCTGCTCGGCGGCGACCGCAACCGCGGCGGGGTCGGCGACGTTCGGGGTCAGCTTGACGATCAGCGGCTTCGCGGTCAGCGACCGCAGCGCCTCCAGCAGGGCCTCGGTCTCGGCGGGCTGCTCGCCGACGATCAGGCCGGAGTGAACGTTGGGGCAGGAGACGTTGAGCTCGATCGCGGCGACCTCGTCCCGCCCCGCCACCCGCTCGACCAATCGAGAGAACTCCTCGCGGCTGGTCCCCATCACCGAGACGATCAGCGGCACCGGCAGCTCGGCCAGCCGCGGAAGGTCCTCGGCGAGGAAGCCATCGAGGCCCTTGTTAGGCAGCCCGATCGAGTTGATCATCCCGGCAGGCGTCTCCCAGATCCGCTGCGGTGCGTTGCCGGTGCGCGGCTCGGGCGTGATCGTCTTCGAGACGAAAGCCGAGAACGGGAATTCCTCCAGCAGCTGGTCTCCGAACACCTTCCGGGCGGCGATCGCGTCATAGGTTCCAGACGCGTTGATCACCGGGTGGGCGAGTTCGATGCCGCAGAAGGTGAGGGGACGGGTGCCCTCAGCCGCGGGTCCTGTCGCGGCAGGGGACCCCCCACCCCCTGCGGTAGCTAAAGCTTCCTCGGGGGTGGGCCCCCCTACCGCGCCACCCGCGGAAGAGAGCATCACAGACCCGTTGGGGTCGGAGCGCATTACTGGGCCGTCGATGCAGAGGCGGTGGTAGCCGCCGTCGGGTTTGGGAATGGCGCAGCCGAAACAGGCGCCGTAGCCGCAGGCCATGGGCGACTCCATGGCGAGTTCGCAGGGGACGTTCCGGGAATCGCAGAGGACAGCGACGGCGTCGAGCATCGCTGGGGGGCCGCAGGAGTAGACGACGGCGGAGGCGGCGTCGTCGCCGGCGAGCATGGTGGCGAGCAGGTCGGTGACGTAGCCGCGGTGGCCGCGGTGGCCGTCCTCGGAGGCGAGGCGAACCTCGGGGCAGAGGTCGCCGCCGGCGCCGCAGAAGAGCTCCAGGCCGCCGCTGTGCTCGCGGTTGCGGAAGCCGAGGAGGACGCGCAGGGGGACGGCCCGTTCGGCGAAGCGGCGGCGCAGCAGGGCCAGGGGGGCGACGCCGATGCCGCCGCCGACCAGGATCGCCCCGGCGGCGTCGGGGCTGGCCTCGCGGGGCTCGGCGAAGGCGTTGCCGAGCGGGCCGTTGACCCAGACGTCCTCACCGGGCTCGAGGGCGCAGAGGCGGTCGGTGCCGGGGCCGATGCCCTCGACCAGGAAGTCGAGGCGGACGCCGCTGGCAGCCGGACCGGTTTCGGCGACCGAGATCGCCCGCGGCAGGAACGGCCTCCCCCCCGCCCCGGCCCAGCTACCGGCCGCGGCCAGCATGTAGAACTGGCCCGGTTGTGGCTCTGGGCCCTCGCGGTCGAGCAGCGAGAAGACTCGATAGCCGTCAGAGGCCCGGTTCTCACTGACCTCGCAGAGTCGCCGGCCGAACGGTGCGCTGGAAGCCGCCCCCGGACGCGGAAGCGGGGGCGGATGCATCAATGATTCCTTTCCGCCCCCGCGAGAGCAGAGGAGGCGGCGCCATGAATCTCCTGGATGCTGCGCACCTCGGCGTCGCCCTGCCTGCCGGCCGCGATCGCCCGCGCGGCGGCGGTGGCGCCGGTCATCGTCGTCACGCAGGGGATGCCGTGGCGGACGGCGGCGGTGCGGATCTCGTAGCCGTCGGCGCGGGCGCCGGAGCCGGTCGGCGTGTTGATCACGAGGTCGCAGCGGCGCTCGCGGATCAGGTCGAGGACGTGCGGAGAGCCCTCGCCCAGCTTGTTGATGCGGGTGACCGGGACGCCCATCCGCTCGATCGCCTGGGCGGTGCCGCCGGTCGCGATCACCTCGAAGCCGAGGTCGTGGAAGCGGGCCGCCAGCTGCGTCGCCGCCGGCTTGTCGGTGTCGGTGACGGTGACGAAGACCGAGCCTTCCTCGGGCAGCCTGACGCCGGCCGCCGCCTGGGCCTTGCCGAAGGCGGTCGGGAAGTCGGCGGCGATACCCATCACCTCGCCGGTGCTCTTCATCTCCGGGCCGAGCACCGAGTCGGCCCCGGCGAAGCGGGCGAACGGCAGCACCGCCTCCTTGACGCTGACGTGCTCGGGCGGGCCGTCGGGCAGCTCCTGGTCGGCGAGGCGCTCGCCCAGCATCAGGCGGGCGGCCAGCTTCGCCAGCGGCACCCCGATCGCCTTGGAGACGAAGGGCACGGTGCGGGATGCCCGCGGGTTGGCCTCGATCACGTAGAGCTCGCCGCCGGCGACGCCGTACTGGATGTTGAGCAGGCCGACGACGCCGAGCTCGAGGGCGATCCGCTCGGTCGTGGCGCGGATCTGATCGAGCATCTGCTCACCGAGGCTGAGCGGCGGGATCACGCAGGCGGAGTCGCCGGAGTGGACGCCGGCCTCCTCGACGTGCTGCATGATTCCGGCGACCCAGACCTGCTCGCCGTCGGCGAGGGCGTCGACGTCGACCTCGATCGCGTTCTCGAGGAAGCGGTCGAGCAGCAGCGGGTGCTCCTGGTCGGCCTTGACGTGAGCCTTGAGGTAGGCGTTGAGGTCGTCGGTCGAGTAACAGATCTCCATCGCCCGGCCGCCGAGCACGAACGAGGGCCGGACCAGCAGCGGGAAGCCGACCTCTTCGGCGACCGTCGCCGCTTCCCCGGCCGAGAGCGCGGTGCCGTAGGGGGGGTGCTTGATCCCGAGCCGGCGCAGCAGGGCGCCGAACTGGCCGCGGTCCTCGGCCAGGTCGATCGCGTCGACCGGGGTACCCAGCAGCGGCACCCCGGCCTCTTCCAGGGTTCGGGCCAGCTTCAGCGGCGTCTGGCCGCCGAACTGGACGATCACCCCCTCCGGGTCCTCCTGCGCGCAGACGGCGAGCACGTCCTCGGCGGTGAGCGGCTCGAAGTAGAGGCGGTCGGAAGTGTCGTAGTCGGTGGAGACGGTCTCCGGGTTGCAGTTGACCATCACCGCGTCGCGGCCGAGCTCGCGCGCGGTCATCGCCGCGTGCACGCAGCAGTAGTCGAACTCGATCCCCTGGCCGATCCGGTTCGGGCCGGCACCGAGGATGACGACCGAGTCGCGCTCGCCCCGCCGCACCTCGGAGGCGGGCGGGCTGCCGTCGGCGCGGGGGCGCTCGTGGGCGGAGTAGTAATAGGGCGTGGCCGCCTCGAACTCGGCCGCGCAGGTGTCGACCGCCTTGTAGGTGCGGACCAGGCCCTCGCTGCCGTCGCCCTCGCGCGCCAGCGCCGCCAGCTCGTGCAGGAACCAGCGGTCGACGAGGCAGGCCTCGTGCACGGGCTCGATGCCGATGCCGCGGCGGAAGGCCTCGAGGATCAGGTCGAAGCGCTCGGCGCAGGGCTTCTCGAGCGCGACCAGCAGCTCCGCTTCGCCCGCGGGCGCCCGCGGCGCCGAGTCGAGCTCACGTGAGCGCATCGCCTTGGCGAAGGACTCGCGGAAGGTGCGGCCGATCGCCATCGCCTCGCCGACGCTCTGCATGTAGGTCGAGAGGCGGCCGTCGGCGCCCGGGAACTTCTCGAAGGCGAAGCGCGGGATCTTGGTGACGACGTAGTCGATCGTCGGCTCGAAGCAGGCCATCGTCTTTTGCGTGATGTCGTTGGGAATCTCCTCCAGCGCGTAGCCGACCGCCAGCTTCGCCGCCATCTTGGCGATCGGGAAGCCGGTCGCCTTCGAGGCCAGGGCCGAGGAGCGGGAAACCCGCGGGTTCATCTCGATCACGGCGATCTCGCCGTCCTCGGGGTTGACCGCGAACTGGACGTTGGAGCCGCCGGTCTCGACGCCGATCGCCCGGATCACCTTGATCGCGACGTCGCGCAGCTCCTGGTAGAGCGGGTCGGTCAGGGTCTGGGCCGGCGCCACCGTGACCGAGTCGCCGGTGTGGACGCCCATCGGGTCGACGTTCTCGATCGAGCAGATGATCACGACGTTGTCGTTGCGGTCGCGCATCACCTCGAGCTCGAACTCGCCCCAGCCGATCACCGACTCCTCGACCAGGACCTGGTTGATCGGGCTGGCGGCGAGGCCCTCGCTGACGACCTGGCGCAGCTCCGTCTCGGTGCGGCCGATGCCGCCGCCCTGGCCGCCCATCGTGAAGGCGGGCCGGACGATCGCCGGCAGGGTGATGCGGCCGTCGGCCAGGCCCTCCTCGACCTCGGCCAGGGTCTCGACCGTGATCGACCAGGGGATGCGGATGCCCGCCTCGTTCATCGTCGTGCGAAACTCCTCGCGGTCCTCGGCACGGCGGATCGCGGCGGAGTCGGCGCCGATCAGCTCGACCCCGAACTTCTCCAGAGTGCCGTCCTCGTGCAGGCTCATCGCCAGGTTCAGCGCCGTCTGGCCACCGAGCGTGGGCAGCAGCGCGTCTGGTCGCTCCTTTTCGATGATCTTGGTCACCGGACCGGGCAGCAGCGGCTCGATGTAGGTGGCGGTGGCGAACTCGGGGTCGGTCATGATCGTCGCCGGGTTGGAGTTGACCAGCACGACCTCGTAGCCCTCCTCGAGCAGGACCTTGCAGGCCTGGACGCCGGAGTAGTCGAACTCTGCCGCCTGGCCGATCACGATCGGGCCGGAGCCGATCAGCAAGATCTTCTGGATGTCGTCTCTACGCGGCATGCGTCCTTTCGGCTAGACCGGCTCTCCCGCCAGTGACAGAAATCTCTTGAACAAGTGGCGGGCGTCGTGCGGGCCGGGGCCCGCCTCGGGGTGGTACTGGACGGTGGCGCCGGCGACGTCGCGCAGGACCAGGCCCTCGACGGTGCGGTCGTAGAGGTTGAGCTGGGAGAGCTCGGCGACCCCGAAGTCGGTCTCCCAGCGGACCGGCTCGTCGCCCTCGATCCGCGGCTCGCCGCCCGGGCCGCCGACCGCGAAGCCGTGGTTCTGGGAGGTGATGTCGATCCGCCCCGTCTCCAGGTCCTTGACCGGGTGGTTGGCGCCGCGGTGGCCGAAGGGCAGCTTGTAGGTCTCCAGCCCGACCGCGCGGCAGAGCAGCTGGTGGCCGAGGCAGATGCCGAAGACCGGCTTCTTGCCGACGATCTCGCGCACGGTCTCGACGACGTAGTCGAGCGCCGCCGGGTCGCCGGGACCGTTGGCGAGGAAGACGATGTCGGGGTCCTCGGCGAGGACCTGTTCGGCCGAGCTGGTGCAGGGCAGGAGCGTCAGCCTGGCGCCGTGCTCGCGCAACTGGCGGACGATGCTCATCTTGATCCCGGTGTCGATCCCGACCACGTGGGGGCCGTCGCCGTCGAAGCGGACCGGCTCCGGCGGGGTGACCGTGCGGGCGAGGTCGGCGCCGTCCATGGTCGGCTCGGCGGCGATCCGCTCCCGGGCCTCGGCCTCCGGCGTCTCGGCCGGGAAGATGCCGCCCCGCATGGCGCCGCGGTCGCGGATGTGGCGGACCAGGGCGCGGGTGTCGACGCCGCTGATCCCGGGCACGCCGCAGTCCCCGAGCCAGTCGAGCCAACCCCCCTCGGCGCTGGCGACGTCCTCGCGGTTCTTGGCATCGCGCATGACCACGCCGCGGGCATGAACGCGATCGGACTCCATCGCCGCGGCGCTGACTCCGTAGTTGCCGATCAGCGGGTAGGTGAAGACGATGATCTGGCCCGCGTAGGAGGGATCGGTGACCGACTCCTGGTAGCCGGTCATCGCGGTGTTGAAGACGACCTCGCCGGTGACCGCGCCCTCGTGGCCGCAGGCGAGTCCGTCGAGCCGGGTCCCGTCCTCGAGCAGCAGGTAGGCGCTCATGACGCCCGCCTGGTCGAGTTTGTGTCCCATAAGGACATTAAGTCGCCCAGGGTCCTCATGAGGCGACCCCGAGACTGAAGCTGCGGAGGCGGAAGGCCACCTGTCCGGCGGCGATCGTGACCATGACCCGGCCCGTCAGCGTCTTGCCGGCGCACCAGGAGTTCTGCGAGCGGCTCTCGTAGCCGTCCTCGCCCACCGTCCACTCGGCGGCGAGGTCGCAGAGGGCGACGTTGGCCTCGGAGCCCGGCGCCAGCGTCGGCCGCTCGATCCCGAACGGCGCCGCGCCGCCGGCCATCCGCTCGACCAGCAGGCCGAGCTCGATCGTGCCCGGCAGGACCAGCTCGGTATGCAGCGCCGCGAAGGCCGTCTCGAGGCCGGTCACGCCCATCGCCGCCTGCTCGAAGGGAACGTCCTTTTCCTCCGCCTGGTGCGGCGCGTGGTCGGTGGCGACGCACTCGATCGTGCCGTCGCGCAGGGCCGCGATCAGCGCCTGGCGGTCGGACTCGCGGCGCAGCGGCGGGTTCATCTTGAAGCGGCGCGGGTCGAGGCTGCGGACCTCCTCGTCGGTGAGGCAGAGGTGGTGTGGGCTGGCCTCGGCGCTGATCTGCACGCCGGCGGCCTTGGCGGCGCGGACGACCTCGACCGACTCGGCGGCGGATAGGTGCTGGACGTGGATGCGGGCACCCTCGTAGGCGGCGAGGGCGGCGTCGCGGGCGATCATCGTCGACTCCGAGACCGAGGGGACGCCGGCCAGGCCGAGCGCGGCGGAAACCGGGCCCTCGTGCATGACCCCGTCGCCGGAGAGCTCCGGGTCCTCCTCGTGCAGGGCGATGGTGCCGCCGCAGAGGCGCTGGTACTGAAGGGCCCGCAGCATCACCCGGGCGCTGGTGATCGGCAGCCCGTCGTCGGAGAACCCGATCGCGCCGGCTTCGCGCAGTTCGACCATCTCGGTCAGGTCCCTGCCTTCCATGTCGCGGGTCACCGTGGCGAGGAAGCCGACCGGCACCGAGGCGCCGGCGCGGGCCTGCTCGCGCAGGGCCGAGACGTCGGCGGCGGTCGAGACCGGCGGCTCGGTGTTGGCCATCGCCAGGATCCCGCAGTAGCCGCCCGCCGCCGCCGCGCGGGTGCCCGTCTCGACGTCCTCTTTGTGCTCGTGGCCGGGGGTGCGGAGGTGGACGTGAGGGTCGAAGAAGGCGGGGAAGGCGTGCATCCCCTCGGCCTCGACTATCTCGGCTCCCTCCGCGCTTCCCTCCCCCGGGGCGGCCAGCTCGGCGATCTCGCCGCCGCGGACGACGACGTCGTGAACGCCGTCGATGCCGGCGACCGGATCGAGCACGGTCGCGCGGCGCAGGATCACGTCGGCGGCCTCGCCGGGCCGCGCGTCGAGGGTCTCGGCGAGGCTCACGCCGGCTGCCCGATCGGGGTCGGCTGGCCGGCGCGGTCGCCCTCGGCCAGCGGGGCCGGGCGCTCGCCGCCGGCCAGTAGCTCGTAGAGGATCGCCATCCGCACCACCAGGCCCGCCGCGACCTGCTCGGCGATCAGCGACTGCGGCGAGTCGATCGCCTCGCCGGAGAGCTCGACGCCGCGGTTGACCGGGCCGGGGTGCATCAGCAGCTGGCGGGGATTGAGCCGGCGCGTGTCGATCTGGAAGCTCGCCGCGTACTCGCGCAGCGAGGGCACGAAGCTCTCGCTCATCCGCTCCTGCTGCATCCGCAGCGCGTAGACCACCTCGGCCTCGCCGATCTGCTCGAGCGAGTGGGAGACCTCGCAGCCGAGCTCCTCGATCCCGCGCGGGATCAGCGTCGGCGGCCCGCAGACGGTGACCTCGGCGCCCATCCGCTGGAAGGCGAGCAGGTTGGAGCGGGCGACGCGGCTGTGCAGGACGTCGCCGACGATCCAGATCCGCTTGCCCTCGAGCGAGCCGAGACGGCGGCGCAGGGTGTAGACGTCGAGCAGGGCCTGGCTGGGGTGCTCGTGCTTGCCGTCGCCGGCGTTGATCACCGCCGCCCCGGTCCACTCGGCGACCATCTGGGCGGCGCCGGCGTAGGGGTGGCGGATCACGATCGCGGCCGGGTCGTAGGCCGAGAGGGTGGCGACGGTGTCCTTCAGCGACTCGCCCTTGTCGACCGAGGAGCCGGCTGCCTTGACCGAGACCAGGTCGGCCGAGAGCCGCTTCGCGGCCAGCTCGAAGGAGCTGCTGGTGCGGGTGCTGGACTCGTAGAAGAGGGTGACGACGGTGCGGCCGCGCAGGGTCGGCACCTTCTTGATGTCACGGCGGCCGACCTCGGCGAAGCTCTCGGCGCGGTCGAGGATCGCCTCGATCTCCTCCCGCGAGAGCCGCTCGATCGCCAGCAGGTGCTTCATGCCAGCGCCTCCGCGTGGGCGCCGGAGATCGTCACCCGGTCGGCGCCGTCGCTCTCCTCGAGGCTGACGTTGACCCGCTCCTCGCGCGCCGTCGGCAGGTTCTTGCCGACGTAGTCGGGGCGGATCGGCAGCTCCCGGTGGCCGCGGTCGCAGAGCACCGCCAGCTGGACCCGCCTCGGCCGGCCGTAGTCGAAGAGGGCGTCGATCGCGGCCCGCACCGTGCGCCCGGTGAAGAGGACGTCGTCGACGAGGACGACCGTGCGCTCGCTGAGATCGAAGTCGATGTGGGAGGAGTGGACGACGGGCTGTGTCTCGGGCGCCTTGGCGCCGACGTCGTCGCGGTAGAAGGAGATGTCGAGGTCGCCGATCGGCAGCTCCGCGTCGGTCAGCTCCGCGAGGAGGGTATGCAGCCGGCGGGCGAGCAAGGCGCCGCGGGTGTGAATCCCGACGATCGCGAGGCCCGCGGAATCGGGGTTCTTCTCGACGATCTCGTGGGCGATCCGCTTCAGCGTCCGCCGCAGGTCATCGTGCTCCAGCACGACCTTCTCGCTCACTCTTCGCTTCCTTCCTGGCCTCTCGGGACCGGGTTAAAGGACGGCCTCACAGTAGCAGCGAGGGCGGCGAGTCCGGGTAGGCCCTCGCCGTCGCAACAGATGGGAGGCTCCGTCGAGGGCCTACCCGGACTCGCCGCGGTTCACCGCTCCATTCGGGACGAGTTCGGGATAGCCCTTCTCCGGAAACGGGATCTCGATTAGGTCGAAGTCTTTGGGGGCGACGGTGGGTTCGTAGACGTCCTGGGCCTCCTCAAGGACCTTGCCGACGTGGTAGCGGGAGGAGATGTGGACCAGGGCGAGCATCTTCACGTGAGCCTCGCGGGCGACGGCGGCGGCCTGGCCGACGGTGGAGTGGCCGGTCTCGGCGGCGCGCTGGGCGTCCTCCTCGGCGAAGCTGGCGTCGTGGATCAAGAGCTCGGCGTCGGCGGCGGCGGCGACCGTGGCCGGGCTGGGCGAGGTGTCGCCGGTGAGGACGACGGTGCGGCCGGGACGGTTGGCGCCGACGACGTCCTCCGGCCGCACCGGCCGGGCCGCGCCCTGGACCTCCTCCCCACGCTGCAGAGCCGCGAAAGCGGGTCCTTCCGGGACCCCCAGGGCCTGGGCCGCCTCGACGTCGAAGCGGCCGGGCCGCTCCGCCTCGGCCAGGGAGTAGCCGTATGCCTTGACGCTGTGAGCGGCCTCGAAGGGGCGGATCTCGTAGTCGTCGTGAGGGACGGCGTCCCCGGCCGCCAGCTCGACCAGCCTCAGCTCGAAGTGGAGCCGGCCGACGATCGGCTTGAGGATCGCGAAGAGGTCGCGCAGGCCGGGCGGGCCGTAGATCGTCAGCGCCGGCTCGCGGTCGGTGAGGTCGTAGGTCTTCAGCAATCCCGGCAGGCCGAGGACGTGATCGGCGTGGAAGTGGGTGAGGTAGATCTCGTCGACCTGGGTGAGCCCGATCGAGCGCTGCATCTGCCGCTGCGTCCCTTCGCCGCAGTCGAACAGCAGCCGGTCCCCCCCGCGGGAGATCAGCACGCTCGCGGTCGAGCGCCGCGCCGAGGGCACCGAGCCGCCGGTGCCGAGGAATATCGCCGAGAGGTCCACGGCGGCGAGCCTACGCGAACGGAACTGCATCAAGAAAGCGAGCCAGGAGCCCGCTTTCTTGATGCAGTTCCGTAAGCTGGCCTCCGCTGCGCCCGTAGCTCAGCTGGATAGAGCGCTTCCCTCCGGAGGAAGAGGCCACAGGTTCGAATCCTGTCGGGCGCGTGCTCGTGATGCCGCTCTAAGCCGTCTTGAAGCGGGCGAGCCACTCGTCGCGGTCGAAGCGGGCAGGCTCGGTCTCCTCGAGGAAGCGCTCGAGGGCGGCGATGAAGCTGCCGGGACTCTGCAACTGCGGCACGTGGCCGACGCCCTCGAAGATCTCGATGCGGCTGCCGGGCAGCTCGCGGTGCGCCGCTTCGGCGTGCTCGACCGGGATGATCGGGTCGCCGTCGCCCCAGATGATCAGCAGGGGCAGCGCCTCGGCCAGGTAGAGGCGGTCGAGGGCGGCGACGCGCTGGCCCTCGGTGCCGACGACCGCGCGCAGCGTCGCCAGGAACGCCTTGCGGCGCTCGGGGTCGGCGAGCGAGGCGTAGCCGCGGGCGACCTCGGCGACGTCGGCGCTGGGTCGCATGCCCAGCATCCCCAGCCCGCGCCCGACCAGAGATCCGGCCTGGGCGCCGATCCCGGCCGTGGCCGAGATGAAGAGATCGGCGCCGGGCAGCGCCGCCGCCCGCAGGACCGGGCTGACGTCGGGACCGAGGCCGCCGCTGGAGACCAGGACCAGGCGCTCGACCATCTCCGGGAACTGGTAGGTGAACTGCATGGCGACGCCGCCGCCCAGCGAGTGCCCGACCAGCGTCGCCCGCTCGTGGCCGAGCGTCAGCAGCAGGTCGCGCAGGCCGCTGGCGAGGCTGCCCAGCGAGTAGTCGCCCCCACCCGGCGCCGAGTGGCCGTGGCCGGGGAAGTCCGGGGCGATCACCGTGTTGCGCAGTGCAAGCGGCTCGACAACCGATTTCCAGTTGTCCGCCGTTCCCGCCATCCCGTGGATCAGCAGCAGGAGCTGACCCGAGCCCCCTTCGGCGTAGCTGACGGAACGGCCGTGGACCTGCGCCGTCTTCGTCTCGACGGCGGGCGGGTGCAGGGGCGTCGGCTTGGCGGCCACGCCGGACACGCTACCCCTCGCCCGCGACGCCTGAAACGACAGCACTCGAGTCGGCCGCCGATTCCAATACTGTCGCGCCCGTGACCGAGCAGCCCCAGGAGAGCCGCCCGCCGCGCGGGGCGCTGATCGTGATCGCCGTCGGAGTGTTGGCCTGCATCGCCGCCGCCCTCCTCGCAACTGACAAGGGCAGCGGTGAAGCGGCGAACCTGGAATGGATCCAGACGGCGCCGATGCCGGACTCCAAGCCGGTCAAGGTGCCGGGCGGCGGCGAGTCGATGCAGTTGACCGGCGGCGCGCTCAGCGCGACCGGGACCAACGTCAGCGGCTACTCGCTCTTCCGGGTGGCCTCGACGCTGCGGATCGAGGCCGGCGCGCCGGTCGGGGACGGTCGCGTCCTCTGCGCGGTGAAGTCCGGCCAACGGATTGAAATCGCGCAGACCGCGGGCGGGTTGCGGGCGACCTACCCGCGCTCTTCGGAAGCCGGGATCTTCAGCCAGGAAGTGCCGGAAACGATCCTGATCGACTTCAGCGCCCGCGGCAGCGAACTCGCCGTGCTCGAAACCGAGGACATCGCCGGATTCACCACCGAAAAGGGGGTCAAGCTCGAATGGCCCGAGTACAAGGAGGGGACCGAGCGCCTCAAATACTTCATCGCCGGCGGGAAACCGAAGCAGGATCTGGTGCTGCCCTTCTACACCGTCTGGAAAACGACGGCCGTTCCCGCCGCGACCGTCGCCTGCACGCTGACGACCAGCGCCGGAGCCGCCACCGTCCGCACCGAGGGCGCGCTGAAGAGAATCTCGCCGCCGATCGACGAAGAGGCGGAAGAAGAAAACGAAGAAGCGGCGGAGGCCGAAGAAGAGGAAGAAGAAGCGGAGGAGTGAGAGTCAGCCGGACCGCGGCGCGACCAGCAGCTCCGGTCCTTCCTCCATCCCTTTGCCGACCTTGTTCAGCTTCGGGTTGGCCGGGGCGCCCGACATGCGACCGGCGTCCAGCGGCGCGCACATCGCCACCGCGTCCTCGACGCTGAGGTCCGGGCGCAGCCAGGCGGCTTCCGCCTCGGGGCCCGGCAGGATCGCCGGCATCCGGTCGTGGACCGGGGCGACCACCTCGTTCGGGGTGGTGGTGACGATCGTGCAGCTGTAGAGCCAGCCGTCGTCGAAGCCGCGATCCCCCTCGTCGTCCCACTCCTTGCGGGTGCAGATGCCGGCGAAAGCGAAGGGCTCGCCGCCGTCGACGGTGAAGCGCCAGGGCTGGCGCGGCTGCTTGGGGTCCTCGGCCACCATCCACTCGTAGAAGCCGTCGGCGACGATCAGGCAGCGGTGGCGGAACTTGCCGACCAGGGGGCCGTAGGCCTTGCTGGAGGTCAAGTTCTCGGCTTTGGCGTTGATCATCCGGTAGCCGACCTTGAGGTCCTTGGCCCAGCGCGGGACCAGGCCCCAGCGCATCAGCCGCGCCTCGCGCTCGCCCTGTTCCGCCTCCTCGGGGACGGGCGAGGAGCGCACCGTGAGGATCTCCTGGGTGGGAGCGACGTTGTAGCGATCGAGCCCTTTCGAGAGCTTCTTCGCGCGCTCCTTGGAGGGCGGCGGCGCCTCGCCGTCCCCGCCCCGCTCCAGCGCCTTCTCCAGCTCGACCTGGAAGCGGTCGGCGATCGTCTTCGTGTCTTTGGCCGTAACCGTGAATCTTCCGCACATGAGGCTCAGCCTAGAAGACCGCGAGGGCGAGTCTGCTGGTCGCTACTCCGGGGTGAGCAGCTCGACCGTTGGAAAATACGAGCGATAGCGACCTGGATCGCGAGTCAACAGACGCAGCCCTTCCACTGCCGCGTGTGCCCCGATGAAGAAGTCCGGCAAGGGAGATCGCTTGACGCCGCCCCGGCGGCGATACTCGGCGTAAGCCCTACCGGCAAGGAAAGATGCCGGCCATGGGAGCGGCATGCGCTCTATTCCCTGAATATCAAGGGCGTTATCGCACCTCTCAACCGTCGAGAATCCGACGGAGATCTCCGCGTAAACCACCTGGTTGACGAAGGCAGCGCCATCCTCCAGCGCCTGTATGAGCATCTCCTCCGACCAAGCGGTCCAGGGACCATCCCCCGCAAAGACGTCGATCAAAATGTTCGAGTCAAGCAGGGTCGCCGTCACCCTCCTCTAAGCGTCCCGTGCCCCAGTCCTCTCCCCGGGTCAACCTCATGACCTCCTCGGTGGTCATCGTGTAGTGCTTACCCGCCTCCCGGAGATGCGCGACGACCTCCTCGCCCCGCCGTCTGCCCGCTTTCGCCTTGCGAACCCGAACCTCCCCATCCTCGGTGGGAACGAATTCGACCTCGGTACCCGGCAGGAGGCCGAAGCTATCCCGCACTCCTTTCGGGATCGTGACCTGCCCTTTGCTGGTGATTCTCATAGAAGTAAGACTAGCACCGGTATTACTCCTACTTTGGTCGGGCCTGCGGGTGCTGGCGGTACCACTCCAGGGTGCGGCCGAGGCCATCTTCGAGGCCCACCTCCGGGGCCCAGCCCGTCAGCTCGCGCAGCTTCGCCGAGTCGACGAACTGGCGGTCGATCTCGCCGGCCGGGTTGCCGGCGCCGTGGTATTCGGGCTCGAGGCCGGCTCCGGAGACGGCGGCGATCGTCTCCAGGACCTCGGCCACCGCGTGCGGCCGCTCGCCGCCGGCGTTGAAGGCCTCTCCAGCCGCCGGGCCGCCGGCGCCGACCGCGTGCTCGATCGCCAGGTAGGCGGCGACGGCGTCGTCGACGTAAAGGAAGTCGCGCTCGGGACTGCCGTCGGAGCGGATCTGCGGGCGCCGCCCGTCGAGCACGGCGGCGACGGCTTCCGGGATCAGGCGGGAGAAGTTGAGGTCGCCGCCGCCGTAGACGTTGGCGAAGCGGGTCACCGCCACCGGGAGGCCGTAGGCGGGCCGGTAGCTGAGCGCGATCGCGTCGGCCGCCGCCTTGCTGGCCTCGTAGGGAGAGGCGGGTCGCAACTGCATGTCCTCGCGGTAGGGAAGCTGCTCGCTGGGCCCGTAGGCCTTGTCGGAGGAGGCGACGACGGCCGCCGGGACGTCGGCGTGGCGGCAGGCCTCGAGCAGCGTCCAGGTGCCGCGCACGTTGGCCTCGAAGGTCGCCGCCGGGTCGGCCAGCGCCGGTCCGACCAGGGTCTGCGCGGCGAGGTGGAAGACGACGTCGAACTCGCCGGCGTCGATCGTGGCGCCGACCCGCCGGGCGTCGCAGAGGTCCGCCTCGACCAGTTCGATCTCGGGGGCGACCCCCTGCAGCGTCAGGCCCGAGAGCGGTGGTGGCGCCAGGTCGAGGACGGTGACCGCGTCGCCGCGCTCGAGCAGGGCCCGCGCCAGGTGGGAGCCGACGAAGCCGTGGCCGCCGGTGACCAGGGCGCGCTTCACGGGGCCTGGGCCCCGGCCGCGTCCCAGACCCGCCAGGGCGCCTCGCCGCTCGCCCAGAGGTCGTTCAGCGTGACCGCGTCCTTGTAGGTGTCCATGCAGTCCCAGAAGCCCTCATGCCGGAACGCGTGCAGCCGGCCGGCGGCGGAGAGTTCCTGCAGCGGCTCGCGCTCCAGCGCACTGTCCTCGGCGACGTAGGCGAGCGCCCCGGGCTCGAAGCAGAGGAAGCCGCCGTTGATCCAGTGCTCGCTGCGGGGCTTCTCGACGAAGCCGGCGACCCGGCCCCCGGTCCCCAGCTCGGCCACACCCCATTGCAGGTGTGGGCGCACGACGGTCAGGGTCGCCAGGTCGCCGTGGGAGCGGTGGAAGTCCAGCAGCGCGCCGAGATCGACGTCGGCGACCCCGTCGGCGTAGGTCACGCAGAACGCCTCCCCGGCCAGCCGCTCCCCGAGGCGGGCGATCCGGCCCCCCGTAGGGGTGTCGAGCCCGGTGCCGACGCACTCGACCTCGACTCCGACGGGCCAGCGCTCGGCCGCCGTGAACTCGGCCACCGCCTCGCCCATGTAGCCGGTCGCGAGCAGGAAGCGCCGAAAGCCCTGGGCGGCGTAGATCTGGATCACGTGCCAGAGGATCGGCCGGCCGCCGATCTCGACCAGCGCCTTCGGCACCGACTCGGTCCGCTCCCGCAGCCGCGTCCCGCGGCCGCCACAAAGAATTACTACCGGCGGTTTCACAAGATGTCGAGTTATTGACCCTATGGGGTCATCAACTCGACATCATCCGCCGGCGACGGCGGGGAGGATGGTCACCTCGGCTCCGTCGCCGATGGCGGTGTCCAGGCCCTGCTGGAAGCGGATGTCCTCGCCGGAGACGTAGACGTTGACGAAGCGGCGCAGGTCGCCGTCCTGGGTGATCCGCTCGCGCAGGTCGCCGTGGGCGGCGAAGACGGCGTCAAGGACCTCGCCGACGGTGGCGCCGGACACCTCGACCTCTGATTGGCCTCCGGTCGCGGCGCGCAGCTGGGTCGGGATCTTCACGGTGACTGCCATCAGACGGCTACCTCCTGGTGGAACTCGGCCTCGAAGCTCTCGAGGTCGGGGTCGATCTCGTGCATCTGGAACGTATCGCGGGTGGCGTCGAGCGTCTTCAAGCCCTCACCGGTGATGTAGACGACGACGCGCTCGCCGGCGCCGATCTCACCGCGCTCGGCCAGCTTCCTCAGCACTCCTACCGTTACGCCGCCGGCCGTCTCGGTGAAGATCCCCGTGGTCTCGGCCAGCAGTTTGATCGCCTCGCGGATCTCGCCGTCGTCGACGGAATCGACGCCGCCGCCGGTGCGGCGGGCCTGCTCGACCGCGTAGGGACCGTCGGCCGGGTCGCCGATCGCCAGGCTCTTGGCGATCGTCTCCGGCCTCTGCGGCTTGCAGACGTCCCAGCCTTCGGCGAAGGCGGTCGCGACCGGGCTGCAGCCCTGCGCCTGGGCGCCGTTGAAGATCGGCTGCTCGCCGGCGACCAGGCCGAGGTCGAGCCACTCCTGGAAGCCGCGGCCGAGCTTGGTGAAGAGCGAGCCGGAGGCGATCGGGCTGACGACCCGGTCCGGCAGCTCCCAGCCCAGCTGCTCGACGGTCTCGTAGGCGAGGGTCTTCGAGCCCTCGGCGTAGTAAGGGCGCAGGTTGACGTTGACGAAGGCCCAGGGGCGGGTCTCGGCGAGCTGGGTGCAGAGCCGGTTGACGTCGTCGTAGTTGCCGCGGACGCCGACCAGGTTGGTCCCGTAGACGCCGGTCGCGAGCAGCTTCTGCTCCTCGAGGTTGGCGGGGACGAAGACGTAGGAGTCGAGCCCGGCGGCGGCGGCGTGGGCGGCGACGGCGTTGGCGAGGTTGCCGGTCGAGGCGCAGGCGACGGTCGAGAAGCCGAGCTCATGGGCCTTGGCGACGGCGACGGCGACGACCCGGTCCTTGAAGGAGTGGGTCGGGTTGGCGGCGTCGTTCTTGATCCACAGCTCGCCCTCGATCCCGAGCCGCTCGGCCAGGCGGTCGGCGCGGACCAGGGGCGTCAGCCCCGGCTCCAGCGGGTCGTCGGGCCGGCCCTGGAAGGGGAGGAAGTCGGCGTAGCGCCAGATCCCCTGCGATCCCGCCTGGATCCTGCGCTTGACCTCGACCGGGTCCAGCGCCGAGTAGTCGTAGGCGACCTCGAGCGGGCCGAAGCAGTTTTCGCAGACGTAGCTGGCGTCCAGCTCGTACGCGGTGCCGCACTCCTTGCACTTGAGACTTTCGATTGACATCCGATCCTCTTTCTCGCTGCTAAAAGAAAAAACCTCGCCTTGGTGTGGGGCAGAGGTCCGATCGGACGTCCCCCACATCTTCCAGGTCCTTTGCGATGCGACCTGCTGGAGTTGGCACCTCTCCCCGAACCGAAGTTCGAGGTGGTTGCCGGGGCTTCACTGGGCCAGTCCCTCCACCCCTCTAGATGTGGCGCTTATGTGGGAAGAACCTTACCAGGGCCACCCCCAGCCTTTGCGGGCGGCCCGGGCGTCTAACCTACGCAGCGCGATGACGCCGCTGCACGACGAGAAAACGGGTCCGGGCGATGCCGAACCTTCCGAAGCCGAGGCTGCGACGGCCCGGCCGGCGCGGCGATCTCGTCGAGCCGGCCTCCGCGGCTGAGCCGCAGACGCCCAACGTCGAGCAGATCGACTCGTCCGGCCTGCGCTGGGTCAACATCGAGCGACCCGGAGCGCTGGAGCGGGCCTGGCTGGAGGAGCACTTCGACTTCCACGCCCTCGACCTCGAGGACGTGCTCTCGCGCAACCAGCGGCCGAAGATCGACGTCTACGACGACTACCTCTTCATCGTCCTCCACTTCCCGGTCTTCGACCGCGCCGCGCGCCGGCTCGGCACCGGCGAGCTCGACATCTTCGTCGGGCCCGACTACATGGTCACGATCCCGAACCAGCCGCTGCAGCCGGTCGAGTACCTGTTCGAGCGCTGCCGCGGCAAGGAGGAGCTGCGCGAGCAGCTCTTCTCGCGCGGCTCCGGCTACCTGATGTACCGGCTCGTCGACGACAGCTTCGACTACTGCTTCCCGATGCTGCGCAAGATCGGCAACAAGCTCGACGCGCTCGAGGACGACATCTTCGACGGCCGCTCCGACGAGGTCGTCCGCGACATCTCCAACGTCAAGCAGGAGATCATCAACTTCCGCAAGGTGATCCGCCCGCAGCGGCCGGTCCTGCGCGACCTCGAGAAAGTCAAGCAGCGCTACCTGGCGACCGACCTCGACCTCGAGATCTACTTCGACGACATCGTCGACGCCCACGAGCGGATCTGGGACATGCTCGAGAACTACAAGGAGGTGGCCGAGGCACTCGAGGAGACCAACGAGTCGGTGATCTCCCACCGCGTCAACGACATCCTCCGGGTGCTGACCTCGATCAGCGTCATCGTCCTGCCGCTGACCCTGATCGCCAGCATCTGGGGAATGAACTCGCACGTGCCCGGCGAGGGCGGCACGACCGCCTTCTGGCTGGTGATCGGCGCCATGCTGGCGATCCTGCTGGGGATGGTCGGCTACTTCCGCCGCCGCGGCTGGCTCTAGACAAAGCGCCGTGTCCTCCGCTCCCGGGTGGGCGCGCTCATAGTCACCGGAAGCCACGCGCCCACCCTCCCGCGTCCGGGCACGGCTCCCCTTAGGATGGTCCGCCCGTGGCAAATTTCCGCATCTGGGCGCCCTGGCGCCTCGCCTACGTGAAGGACGCGTCCAAGGACAACGAGGAGGAGTGCATCTTCTGCGCCAAGCCGGCGGCGGGAGACGACGAGGCGAACCTGATCGTCCACCGCGGCGAGCGCTGCTTCGTGATCCTCAACCTCTTCCCCTACACGAACGGGCACCTGATGGTGGCCCCCTACGAGCACGTCGGCGCCCTGCAGGAGATCGCGACCGAGACCCTGGCGGAGATGATGGAGCTGGCACAGCGGGCGATGAGCCGGCTGGAGGAGATCTACGGCCCGCACGGCTACAACGTCGGCTTCAACCAGGGCCGCGTCGCCGGCGCCGGGGTCGAGCACCACATCCACCTGCACGTCGTCCCGCGCTGGGCCGGCGACAACAACTTCATGCCGGTGCATCGCCGACACCAAAGTGATGCCGCAGACGCATCGAGCAGAGCTACGAGGCTCTGAAGGGAGCGTTTTGAGCGAGCAGGCAGCGCTGGCCCCGGCGGGCATCTTCAAGGCGTACGACATCCGCGGCCTGCACGGCTCCGAGATGGACGAGACCACGGCGCAGGCGATCGGCCGCGCCTTCGCCCGCGTCCTCGCGCGGCTGCGGCGACAAGCAGCCGAGCGAGCTGCGGGTCGGACTCGGCCGCGACATGCGGCTGACCGCGCCGGCGATGGCGGCGGCGCTGCGCGAGGGGCTGATCGCCGAGGGGGCGACCGTGCTCGACGCCGGCCATGGTCGCGACCGAGATGCTCTACCACCTGGTCGGCTCGCGCGAGCTCGACGGCGGCGCGATGGTCACCGCCTCGCACAACCCCAAGGCGTATACCGGGGTGAAGCTGGTCCGCGAGGGGGCGCTGCCGCTCTCCGGCGACGCCGGCATCGGCGACGTCCGCGACGAGATCGAGCCGGTGGCCTCGGGCGGGCGCCCGGGCGGCGGATCCTTCGAGGAGGTCGACGTCTGGGACGAGTACCGCGCCCACGCCATGTCTTTCATCGACGCCGCGCAACGTGAAGCCGATGAAGGTCGTCGTCGACGGCGGCAACGGGATGGCAGGGCCGATGGTCGGGCCGATCCTGGAAGCGGCTGCCGCTCGAGCTCGAGGAGATGTACTTCGAGCCCGACGGCGAGTTCCCCGACCACGAGCCGAACCCGCTGCTGGAGGAGAACCGGCGAACTGATCATGGAGCGGGTTCGCGAGACCGGCGCCGACCTCGGCATCGCCTGGGACGGCGACGCCGACCGCTGCTTCTTCATCGACGCCAGCGGCGAGTTCTGCGACGGCGACTTCATCTGCGCCCTGCTGGCGCGCGCGGCGCTGCTCAAGAACCCCGGCGCGACGATCCTCTACGACCCCCGCTCGAGCCGGGCCGTGCCGGACCTGGTCGCAGCCGAGGGCGGGCGCTCGGACCTCTCGCGGGTCGGCCACGCCTTCTTCAAGGCGCGGATGCGCGAGGAGGGCGCCGCCTTCGGCGGCGAGGTCTCCGGCCACTACTACTTCCGCGACTTCTGGAACGCCGACTCGGGGACGATCCCGGCGCTGCTGGTGCTGGAGCTG
The DNA here is from genome assembly GCA_963849165.1 of uncultured Solirubrobacterales bacterium. Taxonomy (GTDB): domain Bacteria; phylum Actinomycetota; class Thermoleophilia; order Solirubrobacterales; family 70-9; genus VAYN01. Next base: position 23,632 of record CAWKGJ010000001.1, read on the forward strand.
CTCTCGCTCGACGGCCGCAGCCTGCGGCGAGCTGATGGAGGAGTTCCGCTCGCCGCTACTTCATCTCCGGCGAGATCAACTCCGAGGTCGCCGACCCGGCGGCGAAGATGGCGGAGATCGCCGCGCGCTACGCCGACGGCGACGATCACCCGTCTCGACGGCGTCTCGGTCGACTACGCGGACTGGCACTTCAACGTGCGGCCCTCCAACACCGAGCCGCTGCTGCGCCTCAACCTCGAGTCGCTGGTCTCCCGCGAGGACATGGAGCGACGCCGCGACGAGGTCCTCGGGCTGATCCGGGCGTGACCGCTCGACTCCTGAGCAGGCGCTCGAGCAGGCGGCCCTCGCCGGCATCCACCGGCTGCAGATCCCGACCCCGTTCGCGGTCGGGCGGGTCAACTGCTACCTGATCGAGGACGAGCCGCTGACCCTGGTCGACACCGGCCCGAACTCCGGCAAGGCGCTGGACGAGCTCGAGCGCCCAGCTCGCCGCCCGCGGCCACTCGATCGAGGACCTCGAGCTGGTCATCGTCACCCACCAGCACATCGACCACCTCGGCCTGGTCGAGATCGTCGCCGGGCACTCGGGGGCCGAGGTGGCGGCGCTCGGAGTCGCCGCCGAGCGGCTCGCCAACTTCGACGACGACGCCGAGGCCGAGGACCGCTTCGCGGTCGAGCTGATGCTGCGCAACGGCATCCCCGAGGAAGTGACGGCGGCGCTGCGCAGCGTCTCGCGCAGCTTCCGCGGCTGGGGCTCGCACGTCGCGGTGACGAGGCCGCTCGCAAGACGGCGAGACGATCGCGCTTCCGCGATCGCGCCCTGCAGGCCTTCACCGTCCCGGCCACAGCCCCTCGGACACCGTCTTCTGGGACGCGGAGCGTCAGATCCTGATCGCCGCCGACCACCTGCTCGCCCACATCTCCTCCAACCCGCTTGATCTCGCGCCCGCTGGACGGCACGCGGAGCGGCGCCAGGCGCTCGTGACCTACATCGAGTCGATGCGCAAGACGCGCGAGATGCCGGCCGAGATCGTCCTGCCCGGAGACGGCGAGCCGATCGTCGACCACGTCGCCCTGATCGACGAGCGCCTGGCCAAGCACGAGCGTCGCAAGGAGAAGATCTACAAGTTGATCGCCGAGCAGCCGCGCACGGGCTACGAGCTGGCGCAGGCGATCTGGGGCAACGTCGCCGTGACCCAGGCCTTCCTGACGCTCTCCGAGGTGGTCGGCCACGCCGATCTGCTTTGAAGCTTGGGACGCGTGCAGCTGGGGCGGCGGAGAGTTTGCAGCGGTTGCGCTAGCGCTGTTGGTGACGTAGGCGAGCGTGGGCTCGAAGCAGAGGAAGCTGCTGTTGATAGTGCTCGCTGCGGGGCTTCTCGACGAAGCTGGCGACCGGCGGTCAGCTCGGACCTTGCGGTGTGGGCGCCGACGGTAGGGTGCAGGTGCGTGGGAGCGGTGGAAGTCGCAGCGCGCTGAGATCGACGTTGGCGACCGTCGGCATAGGTCACGCAGAACGCCTCGCCGGCGAGCCGCTCCCCAGGCGGGCGATCCGGCCCCCCGTAGGGGTGTCGAGCCCGGTGCCGACGCACTCGACCTCGACTCCGACGGGCCAGCGCTCGGCGCGTGAACTCGGCCACCGCCTCGCCCATGTAGCCGGTCGCGAGCAGGAAGCGTCGAAATCCCTGGGCGGCGTAGATCTGGATCACGTGCCAGAGGATCGGCCGGCCGCCGATCTCGACCAGCGCCTTCGGCACCGACTCGGTCCGCTCCGCAGCTGCGTCCCGCGGCCGCCACAAGAATTACTACGGCGGTTTCAAAGATGTCGAGTTATTGACCCTATGGGGTCATCAACTCGACATCATCCGCCGGCGACGGCGGGGAGGATGGTCACCTCGGCTCCGTCGCCGATGGCGGTGTCGAGGCCCTGCTGGAAGCGGATGTCCTCGCCGGAGACGTAGACGTTGACGAAGCGGCGCAGGTCGCCGTCCTGGGTGATCCGCTCGCGCAGGTCGCCGTGGGCGGCGAAGACGGCGTCAAGCGACCTCGCCGACGGTGGCGCCGGACACCTCGACCTCTGATTGGCCTCCGGTCGCGGCGCGCAGCTGGGTCGGGATCTTCACGGTGACTGCCATCAGACGGCTACCTCCTGGTGGAACTCGGCCTCGAAGCTCTCGAGGTCGGGGTCGATCTCGTGCATCTGGAACGTATCGCGGGTGGCGTCGAGCGTCTTCAAGCCCTCACCGGTGATGTAGACGACGACGCGCTCGCCGGCGCCGATCTCACCGCGCTCGGCCAGCTTCGCTCAGCACTCCTACCGTTACGCCGCCGGCCGTCTCGGTGAAGATCCCCGTGGTCTCGGCCAGCAGTTTGATCGCCTCGCGGATCTCGCCGTCGTCGACGGAATCGACGCCGCCGCCGGTGCGGCGGGCCTGCTCGACCGCGTAGGGACCGTCGGCCGGGTCGCCGATCGCCAGGCTCTTGGCGATCGTCTCCGGCCTCTGCGGCTTGCAGACGTCCCAGCCTTCGGCGAAGGCGGTCGCGACCGGGCTGCAGCCCTGCGCCTGGGCGCCGTTGAAGATCGGCTGCTCGCCGGCGACCAGGCCGAGGTCGAGCCACTCCTGGAAGCCGCGGCCGAGCTTGGTGAAGAGCGAGCCGGAGGCGATCGGGCTGACGACCCGGTCCGGCAGCTCCCAGCCGAGCTGCTCGACGGTCTCGTAGGCGAGGGTCTTCGAGCCCTCGGCGTAGTAAGGGCGCAGGTTGACGTTGACGAAGGCCCAGGGGCGGGTCTCGGCGAGCTGGGTGCAGAGCCGGTTGACGTCGTCGTAGTTGCCGCGGACGCCGACCAGGTTGGTCCCGTAGACGCCGGTCGCGAGCAGCTTCTGCTCCTCGAGGTTGGCGGGGACGAAGACGTAGGAGTCGAGCCCGGCGGCGGCGGCGTGGGCGGCGACGGCGTTGGCGAGGTTGCCGGTCGAGGCGCAGGCGACGGTCGAGAAGCCGAGCTCATGGGCCTTGGCGACGGCGACGGCGACGACCCGGTCCTTGAAGGAGTGGGTCGGGTTGGCGGCGTCGTTCTTGATCCACAGCTCGCCCTCGATCCCGAGCCGCTCGGCCAGGCGGTCGGCGCGGACCAGGGGCGTCAGCCCCGGCTCCAGCGGGTCGTTGGGCCGGCCCTGGAAGGGGAGGAAGTCGGCGTAGCGCCAGATCCCCTGCGATCCCGCCTGGATCCTGCGCTTGACCTCGACCGGGTCCAGCGCCGAGTAGTCGTAGGCGACCTCGAGCGGGCCGAAGCAGTTTTCGCAGACGTAGCTGGCGTCCAGCTCGTACGCGGTGCCGCACTCCTTGCACTTGAGACTTTCGATTGACATCCGATCCTCTTTCTCGCTGCTAAAAGAAAAAACCTCGCCTTGGTGTGGGGCGAGGTCCGATCGGACGTCCCCCACATCTTCCAGGTCCTTTGCGATGCGACCTGCTGGAGTTGGCACCTCTCCCCGAACCGAAGTTCGAGGTGGTTGCCGGGGCTTCACTGGGCCAGTCCCTCCACCCCTCTAGATGTGGCGCTTATGTGGGAAGAACCTTACCAGGGCCACCCCCAGCCTTTGCGGGCGGCCCGGGCGTCTAACCTACGCAGCGCGATGACGCCGCTGCACGACGAGAAAACGGGTCCGGGCGATGCCGAACCTTCCGAAGCCGAGGCTGCGACGGCCCGGCCGGCGCGGCGATCTCGTCGAGCCGGCCTCCGCGGCTGAGCCGCAGACGCCCAACGTCGAGCAGATCGACTCGTCCGGCCTGCGCTGGGTCAACATCGAGCGACCCGGAGCGCTGGAGCGGGCCTGGCTGGAGGAGCACTTCGACTTCCACGCCCTCGACCTCGAGGACGTGCTCTCGCGCAACCAGCGGCCGAAGATCGACGTCTACGACGACTACCTCTTCATCGTCCTCCACTTCCCGGTCTTCGACCGCGCCGCGCGCCGGCTCGGCACCGGCGAGCTCGACATCTTCGTCGGGCCCGACTACATGGTCACGATCCCGAACCAGCCGCTGCAGCCGGTCGAGTACCTGTTCGAGCGCTGCCGCGGCAAGGAGGAGCTGCGCGAGCAGCTCTTCTCGCGCGGCTCCGGCTACCTGATGTACCGGCTCGTCGACGACAGCTTCGACTACTGCTTCCCGATGCTGCGCAAGATCGGCAACAAGCTCGACGCGCTCGAGGACGACATCTTCGACGGCCGCTCCGACGAGGTCGTCCGCGACATCTCCAACGTCAAGCAGGAGATCATCAACTTCCGCAAGGTGATCCGCCCGCAGCGGCCGGTCCTGCGCGACCTCGAGAAAGTCAAGCAGCGCTACCTGGCGACCGACCTCGACCTCGAGATCTACTTCGACGACATCGTCGACGCCCACGAGCGGATCTGGGACATGCTCGAGAACTACAAGGAGGTGGCGGAGGCACTGGCGGAGACCAACGAGTCGGTGATCTCCCACCGCGTCAACGACATCCTCCGGGTGCTGACCTCGATCAGCGTCATCGTCCTGCCGCTGACCCTGATCGCCAGCATCTGGGGAATGAACTCGCACGTGCCCGGCGAGGGCGGCACGACCGCCTTCTGGCTGGTGATCGGCGCCATGCTGGCGATCCTGCTGGGGATGGTCGGCTACTTCCGCCGCCGCGGCTGGCTCTAGACAAAGCGCCGTGTCCTCCGCTCCCGGGTGGGCGCGCTCATAGTCACCGGAAGCCACGCGCCCACCCTCCCGCGTCCGGGCACGGCTCCCCTTAGGATGGTCCGCCCGTGGCAAATTTCCGCATCTGGGCGCCCTGGCGCCTCGCCTACGTGAAGGACGCGTCCAAGGACAACGAGGAGGAGTGCATCTTCTGCGCCAAGCCGGCGGCGGGAGACGACGAGGCGAACCTGATCGTCCACCGCGGCGAGCGCTGCTTCGTGATCCTCAACCTCTTCCCCTACACGAACGGGCACCTGATGGTGGCCCCCTACGAGCACGTCGGCGCCCTGCAGGAGATCGCGACCGAGACCCTGGCGGAGATGATGGAGCTGGCACAGCGGGCGATGAGCCGGCTGGAGGAGATCTACGGCCCCCACGGCTACAACGTCGGCTTCAACCAGGGCCGCGTCGCCGGCGCCGGGGTCGAGGGGCACATCCACCTGCACGTCGTCCCGCGCTGGGCCGGCGACAACAACTTCATGCCGGTCATCGCCGACACCAAAGTGATGCCGCAGACCATCGAGCAGAGCTACGAGGCTCTGAAGGGAGCGTTTTGAGCGAGCAGGCAGCGCTGGCCCCGGCCGGCATCTTCAAGGCGTACGACATCCGCGGCCTCTACGGCTCCGAGATGGACGAGACCACGGCGCTGGCGATCGGCCGCGCCTTCGCGCGAGTGCTCGCGCGGCTGCGGCACAAGCAGCCGAGCGAGCTGCGGGTCGGACTGGGCCGCGACATGCGGCTGACCGCGCCGGCGATGGCGGCGGCCGTGCGCGAGGGGCTGATCGCCGAGGGGGCGACCGTGCTCGACGCCGGCCAGGTCGCGACCGAGATGCTCTACCACCTGGTCGGCTCGCGCCAGCTCGACGGCGGCGCGATGGTCACCGCCTCCCACAACCCCAAGGCTTATACGGGGGTGAAGCTGGTCCGCGAGGGGGCGCTGCCGCTCTCCGGTGACGCCGGCATCGGCGACGTCCGCGACGAGATCGCCGGTGGCCTCGGGCGGGCGCCCGGGGGCGGATCGTTCGAGCAAGTCGACGTCTGGGACGAGTACCACGCCCATGCCATGTCTTTCATCGACGCCGCCAACGTGAAGCCGATGAAGGTCGTCGTCGACGGCGGCAACGGGATGGCAGGGCCGATGGCAGGGCCGATCCTGAAGCGGCTGCCGCTCGAGCTGGAGGAGATGTACTTCGTGCCCGACGGCGAGTTCCCCGACCACGAGCCGAACCCGCTGCTGGAGGAGAACCGGCGAATGATCATGGCGCGGGTTCTCGAGACCGGCGCCGACCTCGGCATCGCCTGGGACGGGGACGCCGACCGCTGCTTCTTCATCGACGCCAGCGGCGAGTTTTGCGACGGCGACTTCATCTGCGCCCTGCTGGCGCGGGCGGCGCTGGTCAAGAACCCCGGCGCGACGATCCTCTACGACCCCCGCTCCAGCCGCGCCGTGCCGGACCTGGTCGCAGCCGAGGGCGGGCGCTCGGACCTCTCCCGGGTCGGCCACGCCTTCTTCAAGGCGCGGATGCGCGAGGAGGGCGCCGCCTTCGGCGGCGAGGTCTCCGGCCATTACTACTTTCGCGACTTCTGGAACGCCGACTCGGGGACGATCCCGGCGCTGCTGGTGCTGGAGCTGCTCTCGCTCGACGGCCGCAGCCTGCGGGAGCTGATGGAGGAGTTCCGCTCGAAGTACTTCATCTCCGGCGAGATCAACTCCGAGGTCGCCGACCCGGCGGCGAAGATGGCGGAGATCGCCGCGCGCTACTCCGACGCGACGATCACCCGTCTCGACGGCGTCTCGGTCGACTACGAGGACTGGCACTTCAACGTGCGGCCCTCCAACACCGAGCCGCTGCTGCGCCTCAACCTCGAGTCGCTGATCTCCCGCGAGGACATGGAGCGACGCCGCGACGAGGTCCTCGGGCTGATCCGGGCGTGACCCTCACCCCTGAGCAGGCGCTCGAGCAGGCGGCCCTCGCCGGCATCCACCGGCTGCAGATCCCGACCCCTTTCGCGGTCGGGCGGGTCAACTGCTACCTGATCGAGGACGAGCCGCTGACCCTGGTCGACACCGGCCCCAACTCGGGCAAGGCGCTGGACGAGCTCGGCGCCCAGCTGGCCGCCCGCGACCACTCGATCGACGACCTCGAGCTGGTCATCGTCACCCACCAGCACATCGACCACCTCGGCCTGGTCGAGATCGTCGCCGAGCACTCGGGCGCCGAGGTTGCGGCGCTCGGCGCCGCCGCCGACCGGCTCGCCAACTTCGACGAGGACGCCGAGGCCGAGGACCGCTTCGCGGTCGAGCTGATGCTGCGCAACGGCATCCCCGAGGAAGTGACGGCGGCGCTGCGCAGCGTCTCGCGCAGCTTCCGCGGCTGGGGCTCGCACGTGGCGGTGACGAGGCCGCTCGCCGACGGCGAGGAGATCCGCTTTCGCGACAGGACCCTGCAGGCGCTGCACCGGCCCGGCCACAGCCCCTCCGACACCGTCTTCTGGGACGAGGAGCGCAGGATCCTGATTGCCGCCGACCACCTGCTCGCCAACATCTCCTCCAACCCCTTGATCTCGCGGCCGCTCGACGGCTCCTCCCAGCGCAGCCAGGCGCTGGTCACCTACATCGAGTCGCTGCGCAGGACGCGCACGATGCCGGCCGAAATCGTCCTCCCCGGCCACGGCGACCCGGTCGTCGACCACGTCGCCCTGGTCGACGAACGCCTCGCCCAGCACGAGCGGCGCAAGGAGAAGATCTACAAGCTGATCGCGGCGCAGCCGCGCAGCGGCTACGAGCTGGCGCAGGCGATCTGGGGCAACGTCGCCGTCACCCAGGCCTTCCTCACCCTCTCCGAGGTGATCGGCCACGCCGACCTCCTGGTCAACGAGGGCCGCGTGCGCGAAGTCGACGACGGGACGGTGATCCGCTATGAGACGACCGGGTAGGCGCAGCCACAAGAAGCGGATGCTGATCATCGTCAACCCGGTGGCGACGACGGTCTCCGACCGCCTGCGCAACCTCGTCGTCTACGCGCTGCAGGGGCGATATGAGGTCGAGGCGGTCACGACCGAGGCGCAGAACCACGCGACCGAGATCGGCCGCGAGGTGCGCGACCACGGCTACGACATCGTCGTCGCCTTCGGCGGCGACGGGACCCTGAACGAGGTCGCCAACGGACTGGCCGGCACCGACGTGCCGGTCTCGGTGCTGCCCGGGGGCTCGACCAACGTCGTCTGCCGCACCCTCGGCATCCCCAACGACGTCGTCGACGCCACCGAGCACCTGCTGACGCTGGCCGACGACTGGGCGCCGCGCAAGATCGACCTCGGCAAGGTCGACGAGCGCTACTTCGTCTTCGCCTGCGGCGTCGGCATCGACGCCACCGTGGTCGAGCGGGTCGACGCCCATCCGCGACTCAAGGCCCAGGCCGGGCCCTACTACTACAGCTGGGCGGGCCTCTCGAGCTTCTACCGCAAGTACCTCTACAACGCCGTGCGCGTGCGGGTCGAGACCGGCGGCGAGGCGGCCGAGGGAATCACCGCGATCGTCCAGAACTCCGATCCCTTCACCTACTTCGCAAAACGGCCGATCCGGGTCTGCGAGGGGATCGGGATCGACGACGGGACGCTCTCGGTCGGCGTCCTCAAGCGCGCCACCCAGCGCGACATGCCGTTGCTGATCACCCGCCTCTTCAGCGAGCGCAAGCCGGCCGCTCGCCACCGCCAGGTCGAGCACTTCGACGACGTCACCGCGGCGACCGTCAGCTCGGTCTCAAAGGACAAGGACGGGGGGCTACGCCCCTTCCCGCTGCAGGTCGACGGCGACTACATCGGCGACCACACGCGGATCGAGCTGCGCGTCGACCCCGGCGCCCTGACGATCGTCGCCTGAGCGGCCGGCCCCCTGGGCGGCAAACGGCGGCCGGCCGCTGCGGACCGTAGCCAGTGCCGCCCGCGCAGCCTCGCGCTGGCCGCGCTTGCGCTCGCCGAGGGCGGAGTACGCGCCGAGCCGCAGCCCGTAGCGGAGGGCCAGCGCCGAGCGGTACCCGGCAACTCTCCGCAGGTTCTTGCGGGCGAACTGAACCCGGGCGTAGGCGGCCTGGGCCTCCAGCCTCGCGCTCAGCCCCTGTTCGTGCTCGAAGTGGCGGATCGTCACCTGCGGCATATGCATCACCTGCCAGCCGGCTCGCTTGACTCGCCAGCAGAGGTCGGTCTCCTCGGAGAAGAGGAAGAAGCGCTCGTCGAAGCCGCCGCTGCGCTCGAGCGCCTCGCGGCGGGCGATCATGAACGAGCCCGAAGTCCAGTCGCAAGGGGTTTCGCGGCCGTAGACGGCGGGGTCGAGCTCGCGCTCGCCCAACACCCGCCGCGCACCTGGAACCTTCTCGACCCCGAGCGCTTCGGCCAGCGTGTTGGCGGTTGAAGGGAAGCGCCTGATGCTGGGGGCCAACGCGCCCTTGCTGTCAAGCTGCCGCACGCCCGCCAGGCCGACCTCGGGCCGGCGGTCGAGCGCGGCAAGGAGATCGCCGAGGCTGCCGCTGAGGAATTCGGTGTCGGGGTTGAGGAAGAGCAGGTAACGCGCGTCCGCCGTCTCCAGGCCGCGATTGTTGGCGTGGCCGAACCCATGGTTGGGGCACTCGATCGTGCGAACACCCGGGAAACGCTCCTCGGCCTGGGCGGCGGCGCCGTCGTCCCCGTTGTCGACGACGACGACGTCGAGGTCGACCCCGTCCGCGTGCGCGAGCAAGGTGGCCAGCGCGGCGTCGAGCCAGCGCTTGCCGTTGTGGGAGACGATGATCGCGCAGACGTCGTTCACGACACCCGATCAACGGCCCGGCCCGGGTGCAGCTTGCGGCCCTCCCGGCCCGCCATCCCGCCGCTACGATGCCGCCTCGTGAACGGGGCCGCCCTGCATCCATCCGATCTGGCCCCCGGGCTGCTGCTCGGCGACGGCGTCAGCTTTGGCGCCGGCATCTTGATCGGCGGTCAGGCGGTGATCCACGCCGGGGTCCGCATCGGCGACGGGGCGCGGATCGGCGACCATGCCCAGCTGCGGGACGGGGCTGTGGTCGGCGCCGGTTCGACGGTCGGCAGCTTCACCTCGGTCGACCCGAACGTCCGCATCGGCGAGCGAGTCAGCATCCAGACCCGCTGCTACATCACCGCGGGCACGGTCGTCGAGGACGACGTCTTCGTCGGCCCGGGCGTGACCCTGACCAACGACAACACGATGGATCGCCACGGGCCGGAGAAGCAGTTCGAAGGGCCGTGGCTGCGCCGGGCCTGCCGGATCGGCGGCGGCGCCGTGATCTGCCCCGGGGTCGAGATCGGCGAGGAGGCCTTCGTCGCGGCGGGCGCGGTGGTCGCCGCCGACGTCGCCCCCCGCGCCGTCGTCATCGGGGTGCCGGCGCGGCAGGTCCGCCAGGTGCCCGACGAGGACCTGCTCGAGAACTGGCGCTGAGCGCCGGGCTCAGGGGGAGATCGGCCGCGCCGGGTTGCCAACCACCGTCGTTCCCGGGGCGACGTCCTTCGTCACCACCGCGCCGGCGCCGACCGTAGCCCCCGCTCCGATCCGAACGCCGCCGAGAACGGTGGCTCCGGACCCGACCGTGGCGCCTCGCTCCACCACCGTGGCGAGGAGCTCCCAGTCGGCCTCGCCTTGGAGCTCGCCCGCGGCGGTGGTCGCCCGCGGATGCTTGTCGTTGACGAACGTCACTCCGTGGCCGACGAAGACCTCGTCCCCGAGCTCGACCCCCTCGCAGATGAAGGTGTGGCTCTGGATCTTGCAGGCGGCGCCGACCACCGCCCCGCGCTGGATCTCGACGAAGGTGCCGATCCGGCTCCTCGACCCGATCCGGCACCCGTAGAGGTTGGTGAACGCGTAGACGTGCACGTCCGTACCAAGCGACACCTCGCTGAGCTCGCGATGGGGAGCGTCGTTGATCGGGGAAAGTGCCTCGGCGGCGGCCATCGCAGCATCAACGACCGACCCGGGCGGGACTTCCGTGAACGGCCCGGTCGCGCAAACTTTCCGGCTCCCGCGCCGTTGGTGGTCCGTGGCGGTACTGAGCGAACCCATCGATCGCGTCCGATTTGCATCCGGTCAGCTCTGCGTGGTCGTCGGCGCCGAGGCGCCCGACACGCGGCGGCGGATCGCGACGACGCTGGAAGAGCGCGACCCCGACTCGCCGCTGCTGCTGATCGACACCCCTGCCGAACTCGAGGAGCTCAAGCTCGACGCCAAGGCGATCGTGGTCCTCGTCTGTGACGTCGACCGCCCCCGTCAGATGGCCACCCTGCGCCGCCTGCGCCGCGAGGTGCCCGGCCCGGCGATCGTCGCGGTCTCGCCGAGCGCGACCGGGACCGGCGTGCGCCGCGCCCTCGATGCCGGCGCCGACGCAATCGTCTTCGATTCCCTGCTCGAGTCGACCCTGGCGGTAACCGTCAGCGCCGTCGGCTCCGGCCAGTCCGTCGTGCCACGCGAGATGCGGGCAAGCGTCGAGCGGCCGAGCTTCTCGCACCGCGAGCGGCAGGTCCTCACCTTCGTCTCGCAGGGCCTCACCAACGCCCAGATCGCCGACGAGCTTTTCCTCTCCGAGAGCACGATCAAGAGCCACCTCTCCTCGGCCTTCGCCAAGTTCGGCGTGCGCTCACGCCGCGAGGCCGCGGCGCTCTTCCTCGAGCTCGAGCCGACCAGAGCCGCTCCTCCCGGCGAGGAGCAAGACCCGATCTCCCCCACCCCAAGCGAGGCGACCAAGTGAGCACGGCAACCGCAGGCAATCCAGTCCTCCCCCTGGCGGCGACCGAGGGCACGCGCGTGCCCTTCATCCGCCTCGACAGCGCCTTCCCGGAGCTCTTCGCCGAGCTGATGGAGACGGTCGAGCGGATCGCCCGTGACTCCGCCTTCACGCTCGGGCCCGAACTCGAGCGCTTCGAGGCGGCCTTCGCCGACTTCTGCGGGACCGAGCACGCCGCCGGCGTCTCCTCCGGAACGGCGGCGCTCGAGATCGCCCTGCGCGCCCTCGGCATCGGCCCCGGCGACGAGGTGATCGTCCCCACCTACAGCTTCATCGCCACCGCCGAGGCCGTCTCCACCGTCGGCGCCACTCCCGTGATCGTCGACGTCGACGAGGAGACGGCGCTGATCACCGCCGAGATCGTCGAGCGGGCGCTGACGCCGCGCACGCGCTGCGTGATCCCGGTTCACCTCTTCGGCCGCCCGGTCGAGATGGACCCGCTGCTGGCCCTCTGCCGCGAGCGCAGAATCGCCGTGATCGAGGACGCCTGCCAGGCCCACGGCGCCCTTTACAAGGGCCGCCCGGTCGGCTCGCTCGGCGACGCCGGCTGCTTCAGCTTCTACCCGACCAAGAATCTCGGCGGCTGGGGCGACGGCGGTGCGCTCGTCACCAGCGACGCGGCACTCGACGCCAAGGTCCGGCTGCTGCGCTCGCACGGCGAGGGGACCCGCCACCATCACGAGCTGGCCACCGGCACCCACCGCCTCGACACCCTGCAGGCGGCGATCCTCGAGGTCAAGCTCAGGCACCTTCCCGTCTGGAACCAGCGCCGCCGCGACGCCGCCGCCGCCCTGCGATCGGGGCTGGCCGGCAGCAGCGTGACCGCACCCGGCCCGGCCGCGGCCGACGGCGACCACGTCTACCACCTCTTCGTCGTCCGCAGCGACAGCCGCGACGAGCTGCGCGACCACCTCGACGCCCGCGGCGTCGCCAGCGCGATCCACTACCCGACGCCGATTCACCTGCAGCCGGCTTATGCCGGGCTCGGGCTCGGCCGGGGCGACCTTCCCGTGGCGGAGCGGCTTGCCTCCGAAAACTGCTCACTGCCGATCTTCCCGGCGATCGAGGAGTCGCAGATCGCGGAGATCGTGGCGGCGGTCCAGAGCTTTGAAGTCCCAGCAGACCACTGAGCGCCCCGCACTCGAGGGAAGGCGTGGCGGCCTGCGGATCTGCATGGTCCACTACTCCGACTTCGTGGTCGACTCGCGCATCCAGCGCCAGGCGCGGGCACTGGCCGAACGCGGCGACCGCGTCGACTGCGTCTGCCTCAACGACGACGAGGAGATCTCCGTCGGCGACGGCGAGATCGTCCTGCACCGGGCCGCGGCGGGAAAGCCCCGCGGCGGCACCCGCGCCTACCTCGAGGGCAACGCCCGCTTCCTGGCCGGCGCCGCCCGCAAGGTCAGCGCCCTCGACCGCGACGCGCGCTTCGACCTGATCGAGATCCACAACATGCCGGACGCCCTCGTCTTCGCGGCCTGGCGCCCGAAGCTGCGCGGCGTGCCGATCGTGCTCAACTTCCACGACACCTTCCCGGAGCTTTTCGCGACCCTCTTCGACCGCTCTCCCAAGCATCCGCTGGTGCGCCTGGTCAGGGTCGAGGAGCGGGTCAGCGCCGGCCTCGCCGACGGCCACGTCTTCGTCACCGCCGAGGCCCGCGACCTGCTGCGGTCCCGCGGCATCGACGCCGAGCGCTCGCAGATCGTCATGAACACCCCCGACGAGCGCGTCTTCGGCGAGCGCCGGCCGCCGGTCGCGCCGCCCGCCGACGGCGAGCTGCGCGTCGTCTACCACGGCGGCCTCGCCGACCGCTTCGGGGTAGAGGCCCTGGTCCGCGCGGTGGCGCTGCTGCGCGGCCGCGGCGAGCCGGTCACGCTGGACGTCTACGGCTCCGACGCCGAGGCGGCCCGCACCCTCGCCGACACCGCCGCCGCGGTCGCCCCGGTCGGAGTGCGGATCGCGCCCCAGCCGACCCCGGTCGAGGAAATCCCGGCGCGGCTGGCGGAAGCGCACCTCGGCGTCGTGCCGACCCTACGCGACGACTTCACCGAGTTGCTGCTGCCGGTCAAGCTGCTCGAGTACGTCCACATGGGCCTGCCCGTCGTCGCCTCGCGACTGCCGGTGATCGAGCGCTACTTCGGCGACGACGTGTTGCTGGCCGAGCCGGGCGATCCGGCCTGCGTCGCCGCCGCGATCGAAGGCGTCCGCACAGAGCCGGCGCTGGCCCGCGAGCGGGCCGAGCGGGCCTCCGAGCGGCTCGCCGAGATCGAGTGGCGGCGCCAGCGCGAGCAGTACCTGGAGCTGGTCGACGGCCTGGTCGAGCGCGCCCGGAGCAAGTGACGTGTCCCGCGTTCTGTTGATCACTCCCGCCCGCGACGAGGCCGCCTACCTGGAGCGCACGATCGAGGCGGTGACGGCCCAGAGCCGGCCGCCCGACCTCTGGCTGATCGTCGACGACGGCTCGACCGACGCGACGCCGCGCATCCTCGAGCGCTTCGCCGCCGAGGCGCCGTTCCTGCGCGTCATGCGGGCGCCGCAGCAGCAAAGTAGTCCCGGCCAGGACAGGCTCACCATCGCCGCCGAGGCGCGCGCCTTCAACGCCGCCCTGGCGACCGTCGACCTGGCCGACTTCACCCACGTCGGCAAGCTCGACGCCGACGTCGAGCTCCCTCCTACCTACGTGGAGGACCTGCTCGAGCGCTTCGCGTCCGAGCCCGGGCTCGGGGTCGCCGGCGGCACCCTGCTCGAGCAGGGTGCGGGCGGCTGGCGGCCGACCAAGGTGCCGGAGTACCACGTGCGCGGCGCCCTCAAGCTCTACAGCCGTGAGTGCTTTGAGGCAATCGGCGGCATCGAAGAGCGCCTGGGCTGGGACACCATCGACGAGACCTATGCCCGCATGCACGGGTACACGACGCGCTCGCTGCCGCAGCTGGCGGCCCGCCACCACCGGCCGGTGGCGACCCGCGGCGGCACCTTGCGGGGCAGGGCCCGCCACGGCCAGTGCGCCTACATCCTTCGCTACGGCGCCTGGTGGGTGGCGCTGCGCTCGCTCAAGGTCGCCTGCTCACGCCCCTACGGCCTCTCCGGCATCGCCTTCCTCTACGGCTACGCCCGTTCTGCCTGGCGCCGCGACGCGCGCGTCGAGGACGAGCGCTACCGCCGCTTCGTCGCCCTGGAGCTGCGGGATCGCGTGCGCCTGGCGGTCGGCCGCAGAGCGCAAATCTCGGATCGGGCGGCAGCCACGAAAGTTCCTACGTTTTTCATGCGTTCATAAGCCAATGGCCTTCGTCGACACGATCAGACACCTCTGGGGGCGCAAGCTCCTCGTCGGACTCGTTCTCGCGATTGCGGTGATCGCCGCGCTGTTCAGCGCCTACCGCTTCAACACGTCTCCGCCCGGCCTCGAAAAGCGCGCCCTCAGCGTCGCCGCCGCCTCCAGCCAGATCCTCGTCGACTCGACCGACCTGCCGGCGCTGGTCAACGGCGTCGAAGCAAACACCTTCGAAGCCAACGCCACCCGAGCGAAGATCTACGCGCAGTACCTGGCCGGCTACGACGCCCGCGAGAAGATCGCCAAGCTGGCCGACGTCCCGGTCAACACGCTCGCCACCAGCGGCCCCTTCAGCGGCGGCTCCGAATACGCCTCGCAGCCCTCCGAGGAACGGGCCGGCGAACTGCTGACCGAAGGCGACGGCAACCGCGTCGTCTACACCGCTCAGGAAGATGTCCCGATCATCACCGTCGACGCGCAGGCGGCGACCGCGGACACCGCGGTCGCCCTCGCCGCCGCCTCCTACGCCACCTTGAAGGACTACATCCACACCCTCGACGTCGAGGGCACGCCGGTCCGCAACGGGGTCACCGTTCGCGAGCTCGGTGCCCCGGAGGGCGGCACGCTCGGCGGCTCGAACAACATCCTGCTGATGATCCTCGCCTTCCTGCTCGTCTTCGGGCTCGGCTGTGCGGCAATCTTGCTGCTGCCGACCTTCGCCCAGCGCTGGCGGGCGCTCGACAAGGCCGACTACGAAGAGCACTTCCCGGCGCCTGCCGAGCACTCCTACCCGACCCCGGTCCCGGCCGAGGCCGAACCCTTCATCGCTCCTCCCTACGGCGACTCCGGCGCCGGGCACCAAGCAGCCCCCACGCGCTAATGGAGGCGACGACCGGGGCCGGCCCATTCCGTGGGGCGCCCGCGCGGGAGCCCCATGCGCGCAACCACCAGGCTCTCGCCGCCGCGGCGGCGAAAAGGGCCGCCGACTGGCCGCGCACGACCCGGCTTCTGCCCTGGGCCCTGTTCGGATTCGTGGCGATGCTGTGGCTGGTCCCCTTCGACAGCGTCAAGCTTCCGGTCGGGGGCCCGGTGGACATGACCCTCGACCGACCGCTGCTGGTGGCGCTGGCCGGGATCTGGCTGTTCTGCGGCGAGGTCACAGCCGGACACCGGGGCAGTGCTCGCAGGAGCTCGATCCACTGGGCCTTCGCGATCTTCATCGGGGTCGCGATCCTCAGCGTGCTCACGCACTCGGAGTCGCTGGTGAGGGTCGGCGGGCTCGACCTGGCGATCAAGCAGCTGGCCCTGCTGATCTCCTACGGCGTCTTCTTCGCTCTCGCCGCAGCGATCATCAGGCCGAGCGAGGTGACGAAGATGGTGACGGCGATGCTCGCAATCGCCTGCCTCACCGCCGCCGCCGTGGTCGTCGAGTACAGGCTCGGCTTCAACCTCTTCCACGACCTGATCGGGCCACTCTTCCCAGGCTACGTGCGACCGGAAGGACTCGGCTCGATCGATTCGATCGGGCGCAGCCTGATGTACGGCCCGTCGGTGCAGCCGCTCGCGGTAGCGGTGATGCTCTCAATGGCGCTGCCGTTCGCCTTCGCCTGGCTGCTCAAAGCCAAGGAGCGGCGCGAACGGGTGATCTACGCCTGCATCGTCCTCGCCCTGATCGGCGGCGCGCTCGCGACCCAGAAGAAGACGAGCATGGTCGGGCCGCTGGTCTGCATCCTCGTCTTCGTCGCCTACCGGCCGCGGGCGATGCTGCGACTGGCGCCGCTGGCGATCGTCCTCCTCGGCATGGTCCACTTCATCGCCCCGGGCGCACTCGGGGCCGTCGTCAACCAGCTCGCTCCGGGCTCGGTCAACGAAGTCGACACGACCAAGGACCGGGTCAGCGACTACGACGCGATCCGGCCCGACCTCGCCGCCCATCCGCTGACCGGCCGCGGCTACGGCAGCTACGACCAAAAGAAGCACCGGATCCTCGACAACCAGTACCTGGCCCTCGGCATCGGCGTCGGCCTGCTCGGCGTGCTCGCCTATCTGGCGATCTTCGCCACCGCCTTCCTCAGCGCCCACCGGGTGGCGCGGTCGGGCAACTCGAGAAGGGCGCCGCCCGCGCTCGGCGCGGTCGCCGCGATCGCCGTCGCGGCGGTCTCCGGGGCGCTGCTCGACTTCCTCTCCTTCCCCCAGCTTCCCTACCTCTTCTGCTTCATCGCCGCGATCGCCTTCGTGCTCGGACGCGACCGCCTGAAGCAGAGAAAGGACGTAGCCCAATGAGCGTCGCCACGACCGCCGCTGTGAGCCTCGCCGTGCGCTGCCCCGGCTGCGGAGCCGGTCAGGAGAGCCCCGCCGTGCTGCTGCGCGGCCACGATCGCCTCACCGGCGCCCCCGGTGAGTTCAACGTCGTCGCCTGCCCCGAGTGCGGCCTCGCCTTCACCGAGCCGCGCCTGCGGCCGCAGGACTTCGCCACCTACTACCCGGACAGCTACAGCGCCTACGAGCCGAACACCGGCGCCCGGCGCTCGCTCGGCGAACGCATCGGCGACCTCCAGCGCCAGGCCGTGGTCAGGTTCGGCACCTACCGCAAGACCTGGGGGCGGCCGCCGGGGCGGATCCTCGACGTCGGCTGCGGCGTCGGCGACCTCGCCGCCGTCTTTGCCCGCCATGGCTGGCGAGCCTCCGGCATCGAGCCCTCGGCGCAGGCCGCGGAGCACGCCCGCGCCGCCGGCGTCGACGCCGTCACCGGCACCCTCGCCGACGCCCCCTGGGCCGACGGCGAGTTCGACGCGATCGTCTTCAACCACTCGCTCGAGCACATCGACGATCCTGCACAGGCCGTGGTCGAGGCGGCGCGGCTGCTGCGGCCCGGCGGGCTGCTGACGATCGCGGTGCCGAACTTCGGCAGCTGGCACCGCCGCCTCTTCGGCTCCGCCTGGTTCCAGCTCGACCTGCCCCGCCACCTCCAGCACTTCGACCGCGACTCGCTCGACGCCCTGGTCCGGCGCGCCGGCCTCCGTACCATCGACGTCGGCGCCGCCTCGATGCGACCCAGCCCCCTCGGCAGCATCCAGTACGCCACCTGGGGAAACCTCCGCTATGAGGGACGGGGGTTCCGCCTCCTCGCCTGGGCCCTGGCGCCGCTGCTCTTCCTCAGCGACCGCATCGGCGAGGGCGACTGCCTCCACCTCGTCGCCGAACGATGAACGTCAGCGCCGCCGACCCGGTCGAGCGCGCGCCCACGCCGCAGCCGGCGCCGGCGCCCGGCGACCGTTCGCGCCACGTCGTCTACACCTTCGACGACATGACCTGGGCGGCCGCCCAGCAGCGGGGAATGTGCTTCCCCCAAGACCAGCTGGTGCTCTCCCTGCTCGACGACCCCGCGGTCGAGCGCCTGCTGATCTGCGACCGGCCCCGCAGCGCCCCGGTCAAGCTGGCCAAGGACCTCGTGCAACGCCCGGTGAAGTTCGAGGCGAACGAGCGGGCGCGGCTCTGGCAGCCGCTGCGCCTGCGCCGTCAGGACCCGGTCACGATCGCCGGCATCGAGCGCGCCTACGCGGCATACGACCGGCGCCTGCGCCGGGTCGCCGAGCGCTTCGGGCTCGAACGCCCGGCGATCGTCACCTCGCAGCCGCTGCTGGCCGGCTTCGCCGAGCTGGAGTGGGCCGGTCCCGTCACCCTCTTCGCCAGCGACGACCTCGCCGCCCACCCCGACTACCAGCCCTGGCGCGCCGGCCTGCTCAGCGCCTACGAACGCGTCGCCGCGCGCGAGCGGCGGGTCTGCGCGGTCAGCCACGCGATCGTCGAGCGGATCGCGCCGCGCGGGCCCAGTGCGGTCGTCCCCAACGGCGTCGCCCCGGAGATCTGGCTGCAGCCGGAGGAGCCGCCCCCCTGGCTGCTGGAGCTGCCGGGGCCGCGGCTGCTCTACATCGGCACCCTCGACAGCCGGCTCGACGTCGCCGCCCTGCGCGCGGTCGCCCGCGCCTGGCCGCGGGGCACGGTGGCCCTGGTCGGGCCGCTGACCGACCGCGACCACCTCGGCCCGGCGCTGGCCGAGCCGAACGTCGTCGTCCACGAGCCGGTCTCGCGCCGTCAGGTCGCGGCCCTGGCCTGCGCCGCCGACGTCTGCCTGCTCCCGCACAACAGGACGCCGCTGACCGAGGCGATGAGCCCGCTGAAGCTCTACGAGTACCTGGCCTCGGGACGCCCGACCGTCGCCACCGACCTCGAGCCGGTGCGCCGCAGCCAGGGCCCCGTCACCCGGGTCGCGCCGGGGGGCGATTTCGTCGCCGGCGTCCGCACCGCCCTCGCCGCGGGGGCGATCGGCGAGGCCGAGCGCCGGGCCTTCATCACCGCCAACTCCTGGGCCAGCCGCAGCGCCGCCGTCAAGGCTCTCGCGCTCCAACTCTAAGTCTCGACCTGAACCTTAGAGTTGGCCTTGGTTCAAGAAGTCTTTCCGCTCGTCGCAAGTCGCCCCCCGCTTTGGTCGTTGATTTCTGGATGAGCCATGCCCACGTCGAGCAAGCGGAGCTGTCCCGGGACGAGCTCAAGCGCGCCACCGTCGCCGGCGTGCGCTGGACCACGGCGGGCCGGATCGCGATCGAGGCCATCACCCTGATCTCGGCAATCGCCCTGGCGCGGCTGATCCCGCCGGCCGGGTTCGGTGAGGCGGTGGTACCGCTGATCCTGGTGCCGCTGGCGGTGATCTTCACCTTCGAGGGGTTCGGCAGCGCCCTGGTCCAGCGCAAGACGATCGACCGCCCCCACCTCGAGGCGGCGATGTTCGCCAGTCTCGTCGCCGGCGCCCTCCTCACCTCGCTGACGGTGCTGCTCGCCCGCCCGGTCGGCGAACCGCTCTTCGGCGCCGCCGCCGCCCACCTGCTGGTGATGATCTCGCCCGTCTTCCTGCTCGCCGGCGTCGGCGCGGTCTCCCGCAGCCTGCTCTGGAGGCGCCTCGACTTCCGCCGCGTCAGCCTGATCGAAATGGCCTCGCTCGGGCTCGGCTCCGCGACCGCGGTCGCGCTGGCGCTGGGCGCCGGCCTCGACGCGCCGGCGATCGTGCTCGGCGCCCTCGGCGGCTCGCTCGTCACCACCGTCCTGCTGCTCGCCGCCGTGCCGCCGCCGCTGCCGATCTGGCACCGCGGCGCCCTGCGCGAGGTGATGGCCTTCGGGCTGCCCGCCTCCGGGGCGGGCCTCACCTACGTGGCGATCACCAACGCGACCCTGGCGGTCGCCGCGGTGCGGCTCTCCGCCGCCCAGGTCGGGCTCTTCTGGCGCGCCTTCCAGCTCGGCGTCATCTACCAGGAAAAGATCAGCGGCATCATGGTCCGGCTCGCTTTCCCGATCTACTCCCGGACCAGCGACCTCGAGGAGCTGCGCCGCTTTCACGAGCGCGCCACCCGAATCCACGCGGCCGTGCTGCTGCCGCTGCTGGCCCTGCTGATGGTGACCGCCCCGGACGTCATCCCGTGGCTGTTCGGCGAGCGCTGGGCCCCGGCGGCGGAGCCCGTCCAGGTGCTTTGCGTCGCCGGGATGATCGCGGCGGTCCTGACCGGTTACCCGCAGATCATGCTGGCGGCCGGCAGGCCCCGGGCGCTGCTCGGCTTCAACGTCTTCCTGCTCTCCCTCTACGTCGCCGCCTCCTGGATCGCCGCCCCGTACGGGATCACGGCGCTGGCCTTCGCCGTGGTCGGGGTCCACGTCGTCCTCCTCCTCGCCGTTTACGGCGTCCTCTTCCGGCGCGTGCTCGGGATCCCGATCCGGCGCCTGGTCACCGACCTCTTCCCCGCCGTCGCCGCCAGCCTGCTGCTACTCGCCGTCGCCTTCCCGGCGGCGGAGCTGATGCGCGGGGCCGGCGCACCCGTGCCGCTGCTGCTGGCCGCCGTCGGCAGCGCCG
Organism: uncultured Solirubrobacterales bacterium; assembly: GCA_963849165.1. GTDB lineage: Bacteria > Actinomycetota > Thermoleophilia > Solirubrobacterales > 70-9 > VAYN01. The sequence continues at coordinate 44,303 of CAWKGJ010000001.1, forward strand.
GCGCCCTCGTCTACGTGGGTGCCCTGCGCAGTCTCTTCCCCGTCGTCTGGGCCGACGTCGCGCAGCTCGCGCGGCGGGTCCTTCCCTCGCCCAGTGGCGCCTTCCGCGCTCTCCGTCCGCAGCGAACCGCCGTAGGAGGTGCCTGAACCGATGGACCCCAGGTATGACCGTTTTTCCGCCTTCTGCGGCTCTGTTCGCTGGGACAATTCGAACGTGCGTTCCTTGCGTCCCGCCGGGTCCCGTGGCCACCTGACCCGACTGGGTGAGATGGCCTTCGCCTGCGTGGTCGGCCTGTTGCTGATCCTCGCCTGGAGCGGGACCGCGAAGGCCGCGGTCAGCTGCCCCAACGCGAACCCGGTCATCGACGAGAACCAGTGCAAAACCGGCAGCGCAAACTGGCAGGTCTTCGACTACAGCCACGACCTCGGCGGCTACACGACCAAGACCAGCGTCGACCTCGGCGAAGACGTGGTCCTGAAGATCGGCCGCGACGCCCCGGTGGCACCGCAGAAAACGGTCAACATCGACGTCTACCGGATGGGCTACTACGACGGCGAGGGCGGCCGCCTGGTCAAAAGCGCGACCAACGTCGCGATCAACAACGACTTCACCTGCAAAGCGATGGACGCGACCACCGGCGAAGTCGACTGCGGCAACTGGGCGCCGACCTACACGATCCCGGGCAGCTCGCTGCCCGCAAGCGGCGTCTACCTGGCGAAACTGACCGCCTCGACCGGCGACCAGACTCAGGTCGTCTTCACCGTGCGCGACGACGACAGCTCGGCGAAGATGCTCTTCGTCCTCCCGGTCACCGATTACCAGGCCTACAACCTGTTCGGCGGCAAGTCCCTCTACTTCGGCAACGTCGAGGGCGACACCGTCGGCAGCCCGGTGCCCGCGACCGGCACCGACCGCGCCGCCAAGGTCTCCTTCAACCGCCCCTTCAGCCAGGCGGGGGCGATGCAGAACTGGTTCCTCGGTCCCGACTTCGACCTCCTCTACTGGATGGAGAAGCAGGGCTACGACATCTCCTACTCGGATGACGTCGCGGTCCATACCAGCCCGGCTTCGCTGCTCGACCACGACGTCGACGTCGTCTCCGGCCACTCCGAGTACTGGTCCGAACAGCAGTTCAACGGCTTCAAGGCCGCCCGTGACGCCGGCGTCAACCTCGCCTCCTTCAGCGCCAACACCTCCTACTGGAAGGTCCGCTACGAGAACGGCACCCGCACCCTCGTCTGTTACAAGACCGTCCAGGGCAGCGGCAGTGAGGGCAACGGCACCGTCAGTCAGAACGACTGGGGGCCCGACGGCCTCAAAGGCACCGCCGACGACGCGCTCGGCCTCGACGGCAAAGCCGGCACCGCCGACGACAACCCGCAGAACTCGACCACGACCTTCCGCGACAACGGCGCTCCCGATGGCGATCCCAACGCACCGACCGGTGGCCGCGTCGGTCCCGACATGCCGGAGAACGAACTCTGGGGCGTGCTCTACATGGGTGACGACGACGCCTTCAGCTGGCCGCTGACGGTTCCGGCCGGCAACGGCCAGGACGAATTCGCCGCCGATCGGATCTGGCGCAACACCGGCATCGCCGAGAACTCGACGACCAAAATCGGCACCCGGATCGTCAACTGGGAGTGGGACGCGGTCCCGACCCAACCCCAGTACCTGGCCCACCAGCCGGCCAATGTGGTCAAGCTCTCTTCCACCGCGATCGCCAACGGCAGCGACCAGCTCAACTGGCTCCTGGACGAGGGACGCATGCGCAGCAAAGTCGCCCCACCTCCCGGTCAGCCGAACACCGTCAACGCGGTCAAGTACAAGGCGGCCAGCGGCGCGCTCGTCTTCGCCAGCGGCACGATGCTCTGGTCGCACGGCCTCTCGAACGAACCGCAGGAGCCGATCGAGCAGGCGACGTACAACGTCTTCTCCGACATGGGCGTGCAACCGGTGACGCCCGAAGAAGACCTGGTGCTCGACCCGGGCGGCTCCAACCAGGCGCCCAACGCCAGCTTCACGGTCACTCCCAACCCGACCAAAACCTCGACCACGGTCACCTTCAACGGCTCCGCCTCGAGCGACCCGAACGGGACGATCGCCAAATACGAGTGGGACCTCGACGGCAACGGCAGCTATGAGACCGACACCGGGACCAAAGCGAGCGCCACCCGCAGCTACTCCAGCGAGGGCGAATACCAGGTCCGACTGAAAGTGACCGACAACGGCGGCGCCACCGACTTCGCGGTGCGCACGCTGACGGTGATCAACAACCAGCCGCCGAGCGCCAGCTTCAGCTTCTCCCCCAGCGCGCCGGTGATGGGCGAAGCGGTGACCTTCAACGCCTCCGGCTCCAAAGACCCGGACGGCACGATCGCCAAATACGAGTGGGACCTCGACGGCAACGGCAGCTACGAGACCAACACCGGCACGACGCCGAGCGCCAACCGCACCTACGCCTCCGCCGGCGAAGTCAACGTCAGCCTCAAAGTCACCGACAACGGCGGTAAGACGGCGACCGCCAGCTCGGTCGTGAGCGTCGCCAGCAACGGCGTCAGCAACTACAGCCCGACCGTTATGGCCACTCCGGGCCTTGCCCACTACTGGCGCCTGAACGAGACCGCGGGCACGACCTTCGCCGACAGCGCCGGGGCGAGCCCGGCGACGGTAGCCGGCGCCCCGACCCTCGGGGTAACCGGCGGCGTCCCCAACGACGCCGACAAAGCGGCCCGCTTCAAGGGCGCGCCCGACGCGGCCAGCGCCCAGGTGAACCTCTCGGGCACGCAGGCGATCACGGTCGAGTTCTGGCTGAAATGGAACGCCTACTCCAGCGACGACGACCTGGTGATGGAGTTCACCAACAACTTCAACGACGTCGCCGGCGGCTTCATCGTCGACCCCAACGCGCCCCAGCTGGGCGGCACCTTCGGGGTCGGGATCGGCCAGGGCGCGACGCGCAACAACGTCTTCTTCACCCGGCCCACGGCCGGCGCCTGGCATCACTACGCGTTCTCGATCAACACCGCCGCGCCCGCCGCGGAAGCGATCACTCCCTACGTCGACGGCAAAGCAGTGGCCTACAGCAAGCTCGACAGCGGCAGCGGCGGCAGCTTCGCCAACTCGACGCTGAACTTCATGTCGCGCGCCACCTCGGGTCTGTTCGGCGAAGGCGACCTGGACGACGTGGCGATCTACAAACGTGCCCTCAGCAGCGAAGAGATCGACGAACACTTCAACAGCGACAGCGGCAACAAACGGCCGCAGGCCAGCTTCACCGCGCCGCCCACGGCACAGGCCGGCAGCCCGGTCTCCTTCGACGCCTCGGCCTCAAAAGACCTCGACGGCACGATCGCCAAATACGAATGGGACCTCGACGGCAACGGCAGCTACGAGACCGACAGCGGGACCACGGCAACGACGAGCAAGACCTATACCGCCAACGGCAACGTCAAAGTCGGCCTGCGGGTGACCGACAACGCCGGCTCGACCGGGGTCGCTTTCCGCACCGTCACGGTCGAAGGCGCGGAAGAACCCGAAGAAGAAGTCAAAACCAGCAACTACAGCCCGACCGTGCTCTCGACCCCCGGCCTTGCCCACTACTGGCGGATGAACGAGAGCGCTGGGACCAGCTTCGCCGACAGCGTCGGCGGCGTCCCGGCAACCGCGGTCGGGGGCGTCGGCATGGGCGTGCCCGGCGGCATCCCCAACGACTCCGACAAGGGCGCCCGCTTCGACGGCGCCAACGACGGCGCCAGCGCCCCACTCGACCTCGCCGGCAAAACCGCGGTCACGGTCGAGTTCTGGCTCAAATGGAACACCTGGGCCAATGACGACGACCTGGCGATGGAGTACACCAACAACTTCAACGAAAACGCCGGTGGCTTCCTGATCGACCCGAACGCGCCGCAGATGTCGGGCACCTTCGGGATCGGGATCGGCGCCGGCACCTCGCGCAACAACGCCTTCTTCCCGCGCCCCAGCGCCGGCACCTGGCACCACTACGCCTTCGTGCTCGACACGCAGGCCCCGGCCTCTGAGCAGATCGTCCCCTACGTCGACGGCAAAGCGGTCGCCTACAGCAAGCTCAACAGCGGCACCGGAGCAGTCCCCTTCGCCAAATCCACCCTCTACATGATGTCGCGCGCCAACTCACTGCTGTTCGGCGCCGGCGACCTCGACGAGGTGGCGATCTACGACCGCGCCCTCGGCGCCGCCACGATCGACGAGCACTTCAACAGCGAGAGCGGTAACAAACGGCCGCTGCCGAGCTTCACCTCGGCCCCCGCGGCGCCGAAAGTCGGCGAAACCGTCAGCTTCGACGCCTCCGCGTCGAAAGACCCGGACGGCACGATCGCCAAATACGAGTGGGACCTCGACGGCAACGGCAGCTACGAGACCAGCACCGGGACCAGCGCCAGCGCCACCCAGGCCTACGCCGCGACCGGCGTGGTCAAAGTCGGCCTGAAAGTGACTGACGACGGCGGCGCCAACTCGACCACGACTCGCCAGATCGCGATCGAAGCCCAGCCCGGCCCCGAAGAAGAGACCGGCTACGCGGAAAGCGTGCTCGGCACCCCAGGGCTGATCGACTACTGGCGCCTCAACGAGGCTTCCGGCTCGGTCTTCACCGACTCGGTCGGCGGCAACCACGCGACCGTCGTCGGCGACCCGATCCTCGGCGTCAACGGCGGTGTGCCCAACGACAGCAACAGGGCCGCTCGCTTCGACGGCGGCAACGACGCTGCCAGCGCCCCGGTCAAACTCGGCGGCAAGACCGCGGCCACGGTCGAGTTCTGGCTGAAGTCGGACTCCTGGGCCAACGACGACGACCTGGCGATGGAGTTGACCAACAACTTCAACTCGACCCCGGGTGGGTTCCTGGTCGACCCGAACAGCTCCTACAACAGCTTCGCGGTCGGGATCGGGATCGGCGCCTCGCGCAACGTCTCCGTCTTCGCCCGTCCCTCGACCGGGGCCTGGCACCATTACGCCTTCGCGCTCGATACGCAGGCACCGGCCTCCGAACAGGTCATCCCCTACGTCGACGGCCAGCCCGTCGGCTACACCAAGGTCGAGAGCGGCACCGGCGCGCCGGCCTTTGCCGATGCCGCGCTCAACTTCATGTCACGCGGCGCGGCGGAACTGTTCGGCGCCGGCGATCTCGACGAGGTGGCGCTCTACGACCGAGCGCTGAGCGCGGGAACGATCTCCAGTCACTTCCAGGGGCAGGTCGGCAACAAACGGCCGACCGCGGTCCTGCAGGGCCCGGCTACCGCGCAGGTCGGCGAAACGGTCAACTTCAGCGCCGCCGGATCCAGCGACCCCGACGGGGCGATCGCGAAATACGAGTGGGACCTCGACGGCAACGGCTCGTATGAGACCGACACCGGCACGGCGCCGAGCGCCAGCCACGCCTTCGCCAACCCGACCACGCTCAAAATCGGGCTGCGCGTCACCGATGACGGCGGTGCCAGCGCCGGCGCCGGCCGCCTGATCTCGATCGAGGGCGAAGAGCCGGTCGAAGAAGAAGAACCCGAAGTCCCCGCCGGCCCAGCCTACGACGAAGGCATCAGCGCGACGCCGGGCCTCGTTGACTACTGGCGACTCGGCGAGAGCACCGGCTCGACCTTCGCCGACAGCGTCGGTGACAATGCCGCGACGATCGCCGGGGCTCCGGCGCTCGGCATCGACGGCGCCATCCAAGGCGATCCCGACAAGGCCGCCAGCTTCGACGGCAACGACGACGCGGCCAGCGCCGCGGTCAACGGCCTCGAGGGCAAGACGGCGGCCACGGTCGAGTTCTGGATGAAATGGGACTCCTGGGCCAACGACGACGACCTGGCGATGGAGCTGACCGACAACTTCAACTCGACCCCGGGCGGCTTCCTGGTCGACCCCAACAGCTCCTACGGCAGCTTCGCGGTCGGGATCGGGATCGGCGGCTCGCGCAACGTGGCGCTGTTCGCCCGCCCGTCGCTCGGCACCTGGCACCACTACGCCTTCGTGCTCGACACGCAGACCCTCGCCTCTGAGCAAATCGTGCCCTACGTCGACGGCCAGCCCGTCACCTACGCCAAGGCCGAGAACGGGACCGGCGCCCCCGCCTTCGCCAACGCAGCGCTCAACTTCATGTCGCGAGCCGCCAGCAGCCTCAATGGCGCCGGCGACCTCGACGAGGTGGCGCTCTACGACCGCGCGCTCGACGCCAAAGCCATCGCCGACCACTTCGCGCTGGCGGCCCACAATTCGCCCCCGGAAGCCTCGTTCACGCTCGGGCCCAACCCGACCCCGACCGGCGAGACGGTCAACTTCGACGCGTCCGCCTCCAAAGACGCCGACGGGGCGATCGCCAAATACCAGTGGGACCTGGACGGCAACGGGACCTATGAGACCAACAGCGGCTCAAGCCCGACCACCAGCCGCGCCTACGCGACTGCGGGCGAGCGCACGGTCGGCCTGCGAGTGACCGACGGCAACGGTTCTCGGGCGACGACGACCCGCGCGCTGACGATCCAGAACACCGCCCCGACGGCGGCCTTCACGGCCTCCCCCAGCCCGGTCCAGACCGGCAAAGCCGTCACCCTCGACGCCGCTGGATCCAGCGACGCCGACGGCACGATCGCCAAATACGAGTGGGACCTGGACGGCAACGGGACGTATGAGACAGACGGCGGAGCCAGCGCCACCACGACCACGTCCTACCCGGCGATCGGCCAGCGCCAGATCGGCCTGCGGGTGACCGACGACAACGGCGCCACGGCGACGGCGACGCGCAGCCTCGGCGTCCTCAACAGCCCGCCGACCGCGGCCTTTACCGCGACTCCGAACCCGGCGCCGACCGGAACCGCGATCAGCTTCAACGCGGGCGGCTCCGGCGACAGCGATGGGACCGTCGTCAAATACGAGTGGGACTTCGACGGCAACGGCAGCTACGAGACCAATGCCGGGGTCAGCGCGATCACCGGCAAATCCTTCGCCACCGCGGGGTCTCGCACGATTGGCCTGCGGGTGACCGACAACAACGGCGCCACCGCAACGAGCTCGACCACGGTCAGCGTCGAGAACCGTCTCCCCATCGCCTCCTTCACGACGACCCCCAGCACCGCGCAGAGCGGCGTCGCGATCTCCTTCAACGCCGCCGCCTCCAGCGACCCGGACGGGACGATCGCGAAATACGAGTGGGACTTCGACGGCAACGGCAGCTACGAGACCGACGCCGGCACCACGGCGACCACCAGCAAAGCCCTCACCACCGTGGGCGCGATCACGATCGGCCTGCGGGTGACCGACAGCAACGGCGCCAGCGCCACCACCACCCGCACGGTGACGATCACCAACGCGCCGCCCACCGCCTCCTTCACCGCCAACCCGAACCCGGCACCGACCGGGACGAGCGTCGCCTACGACGCCTCCGGCTCGAAAGACATCGACGGGACGATCGGCAAATACGAGTGGGACCTGGACGGCAACGGGACGTATGAGACCAATACCGGGACCACGGCCAGCGCCAGCAGCAGCTACGCGACGGTCGGCAGCCGTACGATCCGCCTCCGCGTCACCGACAACCTCGGCGTCACCGCAACCTCCTCGGTCTCTGTCTCGATCACCAACCGCGCTCCGGAACCGTCGTTCACGGTGACTCCGAACCCCGTTCTCAGCGGCTCCAACACGGTCCTCAACGCCTCGGCCTCGAAAGACCCCGACGGGACGATCAGTAAATACGAGTGGGACCTGGACGGCAACGGGACCTACGAGATCAACGGCGGCTCGTCCTCCTCCACCACCCGCTCCTTCAGCACCTCTGGCGAACGGACCGTCGGCCTGCGCGTCACCGACAACCTCGGCACGACGGCGACCACCACGCGGGTGGTGACGGTTACCAACCGCGCCCCGACGGCCTCCTTCACGGTCTCGCCGAGCTCGGTCCCGACCGGCACCAACACGACCCTCAACGCCGGCAACTCCAGCGACCCCGACGGGACGATCGCGAAATACGAGTGGGACTTCGACGGCAACGGCAGCTACGACGCGACCACGACGACGAGCTCGACCACGACGTCCTACGCCACCGCGGGCGCTCGCACGATCGCCTTGCGCATCACCGACAACCTCGGTGCGACGGCGACGACCACGCGTACGGTCACCGTCACCAACCGTGCTCCGACGGCGGCGTTCACGACCTCGCCCTCCCCGGCGCTGGCCGGCGCCACGATCACCTTCGATGCCGGCAGCTCCAGCGACCCCGACGGCACGATCGCGAAATACGAGTGGGACTTCGACGGCAACGGCAGCTATGAGGTCAACGGCGGAGTCAGCACGACGACGACCAAATCGTTCAGCCCGGCCGGCGACCGCACGATCAGGCTGCGCGTCACCGACAACAACGGCGCCACCACCGTCGACACCGAGACGCTCAGCGTCCGTGGCAACTACAACAACGCCGTACTCTCGACGGCGGGGCTGACCAACTACTGGCGCCTTGGTGAGAGTTCGGGCTCGACCCTGAACAACAGCTCCACCGGCTCGGACGGCTCCAAATCAGGCGCCAGCTTCGGCGCCGCCGGTCCGCTGACGCTCGATCCAGACACGGCGCTCAGCTTCGACGGCAGCAACGACGACGCCGGCGTGTCCCTCAACCTCTCGTCGAGCTCGACCCTGACGATCGAGTTCTGGCTGAAATGGAACTCGTACGGCAACAACGACGACCTCGCCTTCGAGTTCACCTCCAACTTCAACAACAGCAACGGCGGCTTCCTGGTCAATCCCAACTCGAGCACCTCGAGCAGCCGCTTTGAAGTCGCGCTCGGCCGCAACGCGTCGCGCAACAACGCCTACTTCACGAGGCCCTCGGCCAACGTCTGGCATCACTACGCGATCGTGCTCAACACGACCGCGGCCGCCGCTCAGCAGATCCTCGTCTACGTCGACGGCACCCCGGTGTCGATCGTCAAGGGCTCCAGCGGCACCGGCGCCGGCAACTTCGCCAACTCGACCCTCAACTTCATGTCGCGCAACGGCAGTTCGCTGTTCGGCGCCGGCACCCTCGACGAGGTCGCGATCTACGGCCAGGCCCTGACCGCCACCCAGGTCTCGCAGCACTTCACCGCAAGATAATAATCGCCGTCGGTGGTTCGAAATACTGCCCAGCTGGGTATCGAACATCCGTCGGTCGCCCTTGACAGATAAATTGCAGGGGGGCTTGGGAAGGGCCGACAAGGAACCAATGACCGCAGAGGAGGTCACGGTGTCGACCAGCGACGGCAGAGGAAGCGGCTCACAGATCATCCGCGCGCTTGCGGCATTCTTCGTCGTGCTCGCCCTCGCCGCTTCCATGGCTTCTGCGACCGGAACGTCGATCGGCCTGACCGCCGCTTTCGAAGGCAGCTCTGCGCCCGGCATCGACCCGATCGCAGCGGTGAACCGCCAGGCCCCAGCCGGCATCGCCTCCCGCGCGGCCGCCAACCGCTTCGCACCGGCCGGCGTCGCTGAGCGCAGGCGCGTCGGCATTCGCCGCCAGAAGCAGTTCTACCCCCCGGCTCCCGTCGCCCCGGCCCCCGGCCTTCCGGCTGCCCCCGCGGGCCCAGCCGGCCCCACGGCTCCTGCCCCTCCAGCTCCTGCTCCGGCTCCGCCCGCGGTCCCGGTGGTCGACGCCACCGAGCCGGAGACCTCAGTCCTCAGCGGCCCCGATGCCAGCACCACCGCGACCTCCGCCAGCTTCGTCCTCGCCGCCAACGAGCCGGGCTCGACCCTCGCCTGCAAACTCGACGACGAGAGCTGGGAAACCTGCGGCTCGCCGCAGGCCTACTCCGATCTCGCCGTCGGCGCCCACCAGCTTTCGGTGCAGGCGACGGACGCCGCCGGCAACGTCGACGCCACCCCCGCCACGTGGAGCTGGGCCATCAAACCGCCGGAGCCCACGGACGACGTCACTCCGCCGCAGACCTCGATCGCCAGCGGGCCGGCCAGCGGAACTGCCACCAGCGCCAGCTTCAGCTTCTCCTCCAGCGAGGCCGACTCGAGCTTCGCCTGCAGGCTCGACGGGGGCAGCTGGTCCTCCTGCACTTCGCCAAAGTCCTATGCGGGCCTCGCGACCGGCTCGCACCGCTTCATGGTCCGCGCCGGCGATCCCGTCGGCAACGTCGATCCCTCTCCCGCCGTCCACGACTGGACCGTGGAAGGGTCGGCGCCACCGGCCGACACGATCCCCCCGAACACCTCGATCACCAACCAGCCGCCGGACGTGACGACCTCAACCTCGGCGAGCTTCGGCTTCTCGGCGAGCGAGAGCGAAGTCACCTTCGAGTGCAGGCTCGACGACGGGACCTGGGTCCAGTGCGCATCGCCGCGGACCTACTCCTCGGTTGCGTTGGGAGAACACGAATTCCTGGTCCGCGCCACCGACGCGGCGGACAACGTCGACCGTACGCCGGCGGCCGCCGACTGGATGGTGGAACCGAAAACCCCGCCACCGCCGCCACCCCCCAGTGGCGGCTGCAACACCACCGCTTCGAGCATCTCCGCGCTGCAGTCAGCTGTCACCGCAGCCGCCGTCGGCTCCGTCGTCTGCCTTGCCAACGGAAGCTTCGGCCAGCTCTCCCTCGACGCCGACAAGGCGTCCCCCGGGGTGACGGTGCGCGCCGCCAACCCCGGCTCCACCACGATCGCCGGCGCCAGCATCCAGGGCACGAACCTGACCCTGGCCCGCTTCGTCTCCACCTCGAGCATCCAGATCCAGCCGGGGGCGACGGCGATCACGGTCGAACACAACCGGGTCACCGGCGGCGGCCAGGGCATCGACGCCGGGCCGACCTCGACCACCACCCTCAACGACATCTCGATCATCGGCAACGAGCTGATCGGGCCCTTCGGCGAGGACGCGATCCACCTCAACCGCTACCACGACTCAAACGGCGACGGCCTCGGGATCCTGATCGAAGGCAACGAGATCACCAACGTGCGCGAGAACGGCAACCACTCCGACTGCCTGCAGACGGTCTGGGTGGGAGACCACATCATCTTCCGCAAGAACTACCTGCACGACAACCGCTGCCAGGGCTTCTTCGTCAAGGACCAGGCGAGCCTCGGCGGCGTCTCGGGGCCGATCGAGGGGATCACGGTCGAAAACAATCTCTTCGTCCGCAACCGCGAACCGTGCGGGCCGCCCTTGACCAGCTGCGGGCAGCCGATGTACTTCCAGGTCTTCGGTCCCTATAGCGGCTTCGTGATGCGGCGCAACACGATCTGGGGCGACGGCGCCGACTCGATCGCCGCCTTCCGCCAGAGCACCGGCGCCGACACGGTGATCTCAAACAACGTGATCTACCGGCTCTGGAACGACATCAACATGAGCGCCACCACGATCACCAACAACACCATCTGCCAGCGCGAAAGCGGCTCCGGCGGCTCCTGGCCCTCCTCGCGGCCCGGCGAGACGATCGCCTGCAGCCTCGGCTTTGCCAATGCGGCAGCCGACGACTACCGGCTCAGCGGCAGCGACCGCGGCGTCGACTGGGCGCCAGCGCAGCAGCACTTCGGGCCTTAGAACGTCCAGCCGGCTCGAACGGCCAGGTGCCCACCTCGGACATCCGTTGGCGGATAGGGATCTCGATCCTTTGAGAGGAGTGGGATGCCGACCCTTTGGCAATGCCGCCAAAGGAGACCCAAATGTCCGCATTTCGCCGTGGCAAGCGCTCGACGCGTGCTTCGTTCGCGATTACCGCTGTCCTCGCGGTCGCCCTGCTCTCCGTACCCGCGAGCTTCGCGTTCGCTCAAGGCCCTCTCTACACGTTCCTTAGCAAGGGCGGCAAGGCTCCGAGCGGCGGCGCTTCCAAGAGTCGCCAGGGAGCGGTGGCAAGCGCGAGTCGAGTCACCTCCTTGCGCCTCCGCCACCGTGTCCTCGACCGCACCGCCCCCAACACCACCATCTCCGGCGGTCCCGCCGCGAACACCACCGCGACCAGCGCCGGCTTCAACCTCAGCTCCAGCGAGCCGGGATCAAGCTTCCAGTGCAAGCTCGACGGCGGCAGCTGGAGCAACTGTGCCTCGCCCAAGTCCTACTCGGGCCTCGGCGCCGGTGGCCATCAGTTCTCCGCCCGCGCGATCGACGCGGCCCGCAACGTGGACGCCACCCCGGCAACCCAGAGCTGGACGGTGGAATCGCCGCCTTCGCCGTCGCCGCCGCCCCCCCCGCCACCACCGCCGGCCGACATCACCGCTCCCGACACCACGCCTCCCAACACCACCCTCTCCGGCGGCCCCGCGGCGAACACCACCACGACCAGCGCCGGCTTCAACCTCAGCTCCAGCGAGTCCGGCTCGAGCTTCGAGTGCAAGCTCGACGGCGGCAGCTGGAGCGAGTGTGCTTCGCCCAAGTCCTACTCCGGCCTGATCGTCGGCGCCCATCAGTTCTCCGCCCGCGCCACCGACTCGGCCGGCAACGTCGATGCCACCCCGGCCACTCACAGTTGGACGGTGGAAGCGGTCGCGCCGCCGCCTCCTCCTCCCGCTGACACCACGCCGCCCAACACCACCCTCTCCGGCGGCCCCGCGGCGAACACCACCACGACCAGCGCCGGCTTCAACCTCAGCTCCAGCGAGCCGGGATCGAGCTTCCAGTGCAAGCTCGACGGCGGCAGCTGGGCCGGTTGCGGCTCCCCGAAGTCCTACTCGGGGCTCAGCGTGGGCTCACATCAGTTCTCCGCCCGCGCCACCGACGCGGCCGGCAACCTGGACGCCACGCCGGCCACTCACAGTTGGACGGTCGAAGCGGTCGCGCCGCCTCCACCACCGCCGCCGAGCGGCTGCACGACGACGGTCTCGAGCGTCTCGGCCGCACAGTCGAGCGTCTCCGCGGCCGCGCCGGGAGCGGTCGTCTGCCTCGCCGACGGCAGCTACGGCAAGGTGACCCTGAACGCCACCAAGGCGGCGCCGGGCGTCACCCTGAAGGCCGCCAACCCCGGCTCCACCACGATCGCCGGCGCCAGCATCCAGGGCACGAACCTGACCCTGGCCCGCTTCGTCTCCACCTCGAGCATCCAGATCCAGCCGGGGGCGACGGCGATCACGGTCGAACACAACCGGGTCACCGGCGGCGGCCAGGGCATCGACGCCGGGCCGACCTCGACCACCACCCTCAACGACATCTCGATCATCGGCAACGAGCTGATCGGGCCCTTCGGCGAGGACGCGATCCACCTCAACCGCTACCACGACTCAAACGGCGACGGCCTCGGGATCCTGATCGAAGGCAACGAGATCACCAACGTGCGCGAGAACGGCAACCACTCCGACTGCCTGCAGACGGTCTGGGTGGGAGACCACATCATCTTCCGCAAGAACTACCTGCACGACAACCGCTGCCAGGGCTTCTTCGTCAAGGACCAGGCGAGCCTCGGCGGCGTCTCGGGGCCGATCGAGGGGATCACGGTCGAAAACAATCTCTTCGTCCGCAACCGCGAACCGTGCGGGCCGCCCTTGACCAGCTGCGGGCAGCCGATGTACTTCCAGGTCTTCGGTCCCTATAGCGGCTTCGTGATGCGGCGCAACACGATCTGGGGCGACGGCGCCGACTCGATCGCCGCCTTCCGCCAGAGCACCGGCGCCGACACGGTGATCTCAAACAACGTGATCTACCGGCTCTGGAACGACATCAACATGAGCGCCACCACGATCACCAACAACACCATCTGCCAGCGCGAAAGCGGCTCCGGCGGCTCCTGGCCCTCCTCGCGGCCCGGCGAGACGATCGCCTGCAGCCTCGGCTTTGCCAATGCGGCAGCCGACGACTACCGGCTCAGCGGCAGCGACCGCGGCGTCGACTGGGCGCCAGCGCAGCAGCACTTCGGGCCTTAGAACGTCCTCACCCATTTGGGCCCGCCGGCGAGAAACGGCGGGCCCAGCGCGTTGTTGGGGTATGAGCGCCGAGCCCGCCTCCCGAAAACGCCGCCGGACCGCGGTTGCCCTGGCCCTCGCCGGCGCCGTGCTCGGGCTCACCCTGCTGCTCACCCAGCGCGGCAACGAGGTCGACGCCCTCACCAAGGCCTCCCCGGATGCTCCGCAGCCGCGCTGCGAGGCAACCGTCGCCGGCATCGCCGCCGCCCAGGCGGCGGTCGCCGCGGCAGACCCGGGTTCGACCGTCTGCCTGCGCGACGGCGCCTACGGGACGCTCGAGCTCGACGCCGAGAAGGCGGGCGGCGACGTCACCCTGCGGGCGGAGAACCCCGGCGGAGCGACGATCGCCGGCGCGGACCTCAGCGGTTCGCACCTGGCGCTGGCCCAGTTCGACGTCCGCGGCGAAATCACCGTCCAGCCGGGCTCCAGAAAGATCTCGGTCCTGCACAACCGCATCGCCGACGGCTATTTCGGGGTCGAAGCCGGGCCCACCACCACCACCTCGATCACCGACACCACGATCAGAGGCAACAAGTTCGTCGGGCCCTTCGGCGAGGACGCGATCCGGCTCAACCGCTACCACGACAGCGGCGACCCCGACCCCTACGGGGTCCTGGTCGAAGGCAACGAGATCACCAACGTGCGCGAGAACGGCAACCACTCCGACTGCCTGCAGTCGGTTTGGGGCGGCGACAGCCTCTACTTCCGTCGCAACTACGTGCACGACAACCGCTGCCAGGGCTTTTTCATCAACGACCAGCCGCAGGCGATCCGCCGTGTCGTCATCCAGGACAACCTGATGCTGCGCAACGCCGCGCCCTGCGATCCGCCGGGAAGCCGGTGCGGGCCGCCCCTGATCGTGCAGATCTTCGGGCCGACGCGGGGCATCAGGCTTACCGGCAACACGATCTGGACGCCGGAGGACGATTCGCCGGTCGCCCTCCGCGAGGGGCCCTTCGGCCGCGTCGTCGTGACCGGCAACGCGATCTACCGCGGCTGGAGCGACTGGAGCGGCGGCTTTCCGCGCTTTGCCGAGGCCGAGAACACGGTCTGCCGCTGGGAAAGCACCTTGCCGAGGCTGGATCGGAAGTCACGGCGGGACTGCTCCCCCAACTTCCGCGACCCGGCCCACGACGATTACCGGCTGCGCAGCGGCGCCGGCGTCGACTGGGCGCCGGCCGGGCAGCATTACGGTCCTTGATTTCCGCACAAGAAGTATTGCGACGGTTCGCCCGTTAGTCCCGTATGAGCGCCACCACGGCCGCGCCACCAGCCACGCCCATTCCCCAGCCCAGCGGGCACAAGGATGGTCTGCGGGAGAAGCACGCCCACGCCGGCGTGGCGATGGCGGTCGCGACGCTGGCGATGGCCGCCACCTCGGGGATCCAGGCCCTGCTCTACCTCAGCTCCTTCGGCATCGGGGCTCGCACCGACGGCTTCTTCGTCGCCTTCGCCCTCTACACCAGCTTCGGGGTCTTCAGCCAGAGCATCAGGGTCACCTCGGCGCCGATGCTGGTCGGCGAGCGGCCACGGATGGCACCCGGCGAGTTCGCGCTCACCCTGGTCGCGATCGCAATTCCGGTGGCGATCGCCACGATCCCGCTGGCCGGACCGCTGGCCGGCCTGCTGGCGCCCGGCGTCGGCGAGGGCGGCCGCGGCGTCGCCGAGTCCGCCCTGCCGATCCTCGGAGTCGCGATGATCCTGCAGCTCTGGGCCGCCGGCGGGGCGACCCTGCTGGCCGTGCGCGACCGCTTCGACCGCATCGCCGGCGCCTACATCCTCGGCGCCGTCGCCGGTCTCGCCGTCTACCTCGTCGTCTCCGGCCCGACCGGAGAGCTGTCGCTGGGCTGGTCGATGCTGGCGATGGCAGTGGTCACCAGTGCCGCCATGCTCCACGGCGTCCGCACCAGCGGCGGCGGTCCGCAGAACGCGCGGCGCGCGGCACTGCGCCCGCGGCGGCTCGTCCGCTGCGTCTGGCTCGTGCTCGGCAGCACCGCGATCTATCTCGCCTTCAACGGGCTCTACGTGATCACCCTCGCCTTCGCCAGCAACTACGGCGCCGGCGGCGCGACCGTCCTCTCCTACGCCTACCTCTTCGCCAGCTACCTGGTCGCCGGCACTGGCTTCGCCCTCGGCATGTCGCGGATCGCCGACATGCGGCGCGGCGCCCTCGCCGACTGGCGCGAGGTCATCGCCGACACCGTGCCCGCCGGCTTCCGCTACTCGATGCTGATCGTCGCCCCGGCCCTGGCGGCCCTGATCGCCGGCGGCGCGACGTTGGTCGGACAGGTGCTGCCGGCCAGCTTCGACGCCTCCCAGGTGGAGCAGCTGAAGGTCTTCGCGGCCCTGCTCTGCACCTGGACGGTGGCGGCGCTGCTGGTCAACCTGCTGCTGCCGGCGCTGTTCGCGCTGGGGCGGGCCAAGGTCGTCAACCTGCTGGCCCCGGTCGTCGTCCTCCTGCACATCGCCGTGACCGCCCTCGGCGGGGCGCTGTTCGGCGTCAACGGCGTCGTCGGCGCCTTCTTCGTCGTCCCGACCGCCTTCGCAGTGACCCTGCTGGTCGTCGGCGCCGGCCGGGCCGGCGGCCCGATCGCCCGTGAACTCGGCCGCGACGGGTCCCGCTTCGCCCTGGCGGCGGCTGCCTGCTTCGGGATCGGCGCTCTGGTCGGGGACGCGGTCGGCGGCGGCCTCGCGGCACCGGTGTTCACGATCGGGGTCGGATCGCTGCTTTACGCCTCACTGACGCCATGGCTGGCGCCAGACCAAGTGCGCCTGCTAGTCGGCGCGCTGCGACCCGCGTCGGCATGAGCACCGCCGTCCGCACGCCGCTCGCCCGGTCGGGATGGACGGCGCGGGCGGCGATCGCGGCGCGCCGGATCAGCGCCGACGCAGACGCTCGGGCGATCGCCGGCCTGACGCTTCTCTTCGCGTTGCTGGCGGCGCTGAGCTGGCGCAAGTGGGGCGTGCCGTCGATCGACGCCGGCCACGAGCTGAGCGTCGCGGCGGAGATCGCCGAAGGGGGCGAGCCCTACCGCGACGTCCGTTACTTCTACGGCCCCGCCGGGGTCTACTCGCTGGCCGGCGCCTTTGCCCTCTTCGGCACCGGCTTCACCACCGCCTTCGCCTTCGGCCTGGCCCAGGCGGCGGCGATCATCGCCGCCTTCTACGCTCTCTCGCGGCAGCTGCTGCGGGTCGTGCCGTCCTTCCTGGCGACGGCCGTGGTGGTCGCGATCGGCTTCTCCGGCACCGCCTTCAACTTCGTCCTCCCCCACACCAACTCGGCCACCTTCGGCATCCTCTTCACCTTGCTGATGCTGCTCGCGCTCTCGCGTGAGCGCCTCGTCCTCGCCGGCCTCGCGGCGGGCGTCCTCTGCCTGACCCGGCCGGAATTCGCCGCGATCGCCGCCCTCGTGATCGTCGCCTTCGCGGTCGGGATGGCGCGCCAGCAGGGTGCCCGGCCGGCGCTGCGGGCGCTTGCCCGCCTGGCCCTGCCGGCGCTGCTCGTCGCCGTCCCGGCCCTGGCTCTGCTGGCCGCCGGGGCCGGCGCGGCGAACCTCTTCACGGAGAACCTCTGGCCGGTCGACTTCCTCCGCATCGGCGGCTTCAGCTCGCAGCAGGACTGGACTCCGCTCGACCTCGAGAGCGCGGTCTCGACCCTGGCCCGGGCGGGCATCTACCTGGGCCTCCTGGCCGCCCTGACCGGGACCGCCGTCTTCCTGGCGAGGGCCCGCGACAACGGCAGCCGGCTGCGGGCGCTGTGGCCGCTGGCGGCGGCGCTCTGCGCGCTGGTCTTCATCGGCGCCTTCTGGCGCCTGACCGGCCTCTGGCCCGACGCCCGCGCGGCCGTCCAGACCGAGTCCACCCACCTCCTGATCGGGATGAGCTGGCTGCCGGCGCTCGGCTTCGCCGCCTGCGCCGTGGTCGCGGTGCGCCTGCTCAGAAACGAGTCGGCGCCGATCTCGGGCTCGTGGGGCTTCGACCTGGCCCTGGTCGCCGCAGCCGCGGCGCTTGGCGCCCGCGCCTACGACGCCTTCACGGCCGAGGCCTCCTACGCGCCGTACTACGCGGCGCCGCTGGTGCTGCTCCTGGCCCTGCTCCACGACCGCCTCGCCAAGCGCTGGCCGGAGGCCCGCACGGCGGTCTACGGGGCCCTGGCGGCGGTCGCGATCGGGTTGGCGGCCTACGCCCAGCTCGCCCTCTACCCCGATGACGATGCCACGGTCGTGACCCCGCGCGGCAGCTTCGTCACCACCGCGGCGGCGGCGCCGGGCCTGCAGGGGACGGTCGACTTCATCCGCACCCACACGGAGCCGGGAGAGCCGATCCTGGCCCTGCCCTCCGACGCCGGCCTGCACTTCATGACCGGCCGTCCCGCGGCCCTGCACGACGTGATGTTCCTGCCCGGCCTGCTCGACTCGCGCGACGACGAGCTGGCGGCGATCGCCCGGCTCGAAGCCGAGGGCGTTCGCTACGCGATCGTCAGCGAACGCCGCTTCGACGGCTACGGCTTCGAGCGCTTCGGCGGCGACTACAACCACCTGCTCGCGGCCAGGATCCAGCGCGAAGGCGGCCCGGTGGCGACCTTCGGCGCCGGGCCCGCGGCGGCCGGCACCAACCCGTCGACGGCGTTCGCCGTCTACGAGCTGCACGGAGCGCCACCGCCGCAGGTCCGATGAGCGCCGCCACCGCTCCGCTCCTGGTCGGGGTCTTCCCCGCCGCCGAGCGCGAACGCCGGGCCCGGCTCCTGACCGCGCTCGAGGAAGCGCTTCCGGTCCGCTTCGAGGGTCGCGGCGACGGCGACCTGCGCGGCCTCGACGCCGTCCTCGAGCTCGGCGGCGGCACTCAGGCCAAAGCCGCCACGGCCGCGGGCCTCCCGGCTCTCTCGCTGCTCGTCTCCGAGCCGGCGGCCGCCGGCGGAGAAGCCGCGCAAGCGCTGAGCGCCGTCCCGGAGCTGGACCGCCGCCTGCGCGGAGCCCGGCTGCCGGACCCGCGCCTGGGCTCGGCGCTCTCCTCCGGGGCGCGACTGCCGGCAGAGCGGGACGCCGTGCTCGGCAGTTGCGGCGGCGAGCCGACCTGGATCCGCGCCGGCAGCCGCGAGGCCGCGCTGCTGGCGCCCGCCGAGCTGGGAGCGGACGAAGCGCTGCGCGAGCGGCTTTGCGACGGCCGCAGCGCCGCCCTGCTGCCGCTCGTCCACTTCCTCGCCGGGCTCACCGCCGCGACCCGCTGGCGGCCGCCCCCGACCCGGGCCAGCATCCTCTTCGACGACCCCAATCTGCACTGGCCCTCCTACGGGTTCGTCAGGCTCGGCGCGCTCGGCCTCCACGCTCGCGAACACGGCTACCACGCCGCCTTGGCCACGGTCCCGCTCGACTCCTGGTTTGCCCACCCGGCCGCGGTGCGGGCGCTGCGGCAGAGCCGTGGCGCGATCTCCCTGCTCGTCCACGGCAACGACCACTTCGGCGACGAGCTCGGACAGTTGCGCACGCGGGCCGAGGCAGTGGCCCTGGCGGCGCAGGCACTGCGCCGGGTCGAGGCCTTCGGCCGGCGCACCGGCGTTCCCGTCGACAAGGTGATGGTGCCGCCGCACGAGGAGTGCTCGGCGGTGACGCCGGCGGCGCTGCGGCGCTGCGGCTTCGAGGCGATCACGATGACCCGTCCCTTCCCCTGGCTGGCCCCACCGCCCCGCTCATGGCTGGCGCGGCCGGTCGGATCAGGTCCGCTGGCGGGCTGGCGGCCGGTCGACGTCGCCGACGGGCTGCCGGTCCTCCTTCGCCACCCCTTCGCCGTCCGCTCGCGGGCGGAGCTGGCGCTGCGCGCCTTCCTCGGCCAGCCGCTGATCCTCTACGGCCACCAGGCCGATCTCCATGAGGGCCTTGGGATTCTCGAGGATGCGGTCGCCGACGTCGGGCGGCTGGGCCCGACCCGCTGGTGCTCACTCGGCGCGATCGCCGCCGGTAGCTACGAGACCCGCCGGGAAGGGTCGCGACTGGCGGTGCGGCCGCTCACCCGCAGGGTCGAGGTCGAGATTCCGCCGGGGATCGAGCAACTGAGCATCGCCCCCGCGCCCGCAATCCCGACCGCCGCTGCGATCGTCGACGGACGCAGCCACAGCCCCGAGGCGCCCGTCGACGTCGCGCCCGGAACCACCGTCACGGTCGAGCTGCGGGCCGGCGACGAGCTCGATCCGGCTTCCGTGCCGGCGCCACGCCGGCAGTCGCTGGCGGTTCCGCGCCGCGTCCTCAGCGAGGGCCGGGACCGCCTCGCCCCGCTCCTCGCCCGCGCCCGCTAGAGACGACCTTCCTACGAGGCCTCGGAAGGATCAGCCGGCCGCGGCCAGGCGCACCGGTGAGGTCGCGTCCCTGACCAGCAGCCGCGCTTCGCCACCGCCGTCGGCCGGGACGGTGTAGACGTTGGTCTCGTCGGAGTAGGCGAGCGTCTCGTCGTCGAGCCACTCGACCTGGTCGTCGATCGAGCGCGTCTCGGCGACCGCGTGGTCGGCCAGGGTGTCGAGATCGAGGACCCGCAGCCGCCAGCGTTCCCCGTCGCCGATCCGGCTCTTGTAGGCGATCCGCTCGTCGTCGGGCGAGAGCGACGGGCACTCGACGCCGTCGCGCAGCACCCGCATCGAGCGCCCGTGGACCGAGCCCTCGACGAGGTAGTGCTCCCCACCGGTGCCGAGGGTCGCGTAGAAGCGGTCGGAGTCGCGGGCGAAGGTGATGCCCCAGAAGTTGAAGTCGACGGCGTCGAAGGGCTGGCCGTCCTTGCTGACGTCGAACTGCTCGAGCTGACCGATCCGGCTGCCGTCGCTCATGTCGACGATCGTCGTCCTGGTCGAGAAGGCGGTCGGCGACGAGAGGTAGGAGTCGCCGCTGACGAATACGGTCATCGCGCCGTAGCGGCCGTCAGCGGAGACCCGCGCCCGCGAGGGCAACCCGGTCAGGGAGATCTCGTCGACCGGCTTCAGGTTCGAGTCGAAGATGGTCGCCTCGTAGTCGACTCCCGAGGGCGCCACCGCCATGCAGAGCCCGCTTCCGGCCGAGTAGTAGACCCGCTCGCAGGCGAGCTCGGCGGAGCGGCGGCGCACCTCGCCGCCGTCGACTTCGTAGACGCGGCCGTTGAGCCGTGGGTTGGCGGGGTCGACCGCCCGCACCATCAGGTCGGTGCCGGCCAGCACGTCGCCGGCCTCGGGACGGGCCTCGGTGGTCGTCTCGTCGGGGCCGAGGGCGGCGACCGCCACGTAGGCGCCGCCGGCGAGGAGGCAGAGGGCGACGAGGGCGACGAGGATCTTCTTGCTGCGGCTATCCATATATAGGGGAGCGCTGCGCCCGCAGCAGCAGCGGCACGGCGACCGCTATCGCCAGCGCTAGGCCGGCGGCGAAGATCAGCACCGCGCTCTGCAGGCCGAGCGCGAACCAGAGCCCGCCGAAGGCGACCGAGGAGACCAGGCGACCGAGGCTGACCACGGTGATCAGTATCCCGATCCCGCTCGCCTGCAGCTTCTCCGGCAGCAGGGCTCCGGCCAGCGCCGTCATCACCCCTTCGGTGGCGGCGAAATAGCCGCCGAGGGCGATCAGGCAGAGGATCAGCACCCCGAACCCGACCGAGGTCATCAAGAGGACGCCGTAGACGAGGAAGAGCAGGGCGTGGCCGCCGAGCAGCACCGGCACCTTGCCGACCCGGTCGGCGAGCTGCCCGACCGGGATCGCCAGCCCCATGAAGGCGACGGCGGTGATGACGAAGAGGAGCGGGAAGACGGCGGGGTCGAAATCGGTCGAGCGCTGCAGGGCGACGTAGATCAGGGCGTCGGAGACGCTGGCGATCGAGAGCCCCGCCGCCGCCAGCAGCAGGGGGTAGAAGCGGGGGTCGCGGACCAGCCCAAACGCGGCCCGCAACGAGGCCGGGGCGCCCTCGCGCGGCGCTCGCTCCGGCTTGCTCTGCACGGTCAGGACCAGCACCGCCAGGCCGAGCAGGGCGAAGAGGGTGCTGACCACGAAGACGGCGTCGAAGCGGGCCGGGGCGACGAGCAGGATGCCGAAGGCGACCAGCGGTCCCAGCATCGCCCCGAAGCTGTCCATCGCCCGGTGCACGCCGAAGGAGGTGGCGAGGCTCTCCTTACGGCTGGAGAGCGAGATCAGCGCGTCGCGCGGGGCGGTGCGAATTCCCTTGCCGATGCGGTCGACGGCGACGATCGCGCCGATCCCGCCGACCGTGTTGCCGGCGGCGACCAGCGCCACCTTGCCCAGGGCGGAGAGCCCGTAGCCGAGCCCCGCGACCTCCTTGTGGCGGCGCCAGCGGTCGGAGCTGAAGCCGCTGGCGACCTGGACCAGGGCGGCGGCACCGCGGTAGGTGCCGTCGATCGCGCCGAAGACGAGCGGGCTGGCGCCGAGCGTGAAGACGAGGTAGAGCGGCAGGACGGTGGCGACCATCTCCGAGGAGACGTCGGTGAGCAGGCTGACCATCCCCAGCGCGACGACGTTGCGGGGCACCCGCAGGCGCGAGGAGCGGCGCGCCCAGAGGCGCGGCTTCAGCAGGGCTTTTGAGGCTTCTACCTGGTACATGGCATCTCAGGGGCGCGACCGGGGTCCGGTCTTTTTTTTGCGCCCTCAGTGATGCAACGTGCCAGCTAGTCCTTTTCTCGCACTTTCGCCGGCTGCCGCGCCCGTAAGCTCGAGCCGCTCGGCGACCTCGGCGGCGACCCCTTCGGCAAAGCCCATCACCGAGTCGCCGTTGAGCAGATAGGGGTAGATCTGGGCGTTGGAGGCGAGCGCCAGGCCCTTGACGCCGGGCCAGACCGGTGCCACGCGGACGTCGTGCTCGGGGCCGAGGACGTGCACGGGCTCGACCAGCTTCGCCCGCTGCACGGTCCAGTCGACGACCTCCTCGCGGCTGAAGCCGGGAGAGAGGCGGGCCAGGTAGTCGGTGAAGCGGCGGTAGACGGACTCGTCGTCCTCGCTCTGCTCGGGGGCGTCGGGGGCGCAGTACTTGGGCAGGTAGACGAGGTGGAGACCGTCGGTGTGCTCGGTGCCGAGCACCTGCGTCGTCTCGATCGCGCTGGTGATCGGAGTCTCCTCGACGATGTTGACCGCGTAGTAGGGCAGCAGCGAACGCTTCACCTTGATGATCGGGCAGACGCAACCGAGCCAGCGCTCGGGATAGGGCGCGAGCAGGCCTTGATGGCGCTGCGGCAGCAGGAAGCGCAGGGCCGGCGGCTGCAGGGTGGGGATAGTGAGGTCGAACTCGAGCGTGCGGTCGCCCAGCTCGACCCCGGTGACGGAGCCGTTCTCGGCCATCGCCAGGCCGCTGACCGGAGCGTCGGTGAGCGTCTCCACGCCCAGCGCTTTCGCCCGCGCCACCATCGCGTCGATCAGGCGCTGGTGGCCGCCGACGACGTGGCCCATCTCCTCGCCGCCGCTGCCCTTGCTGTTGCGGGCCCCGGACATGCGCCGGGTGCGGGCCCAGAGGTAGGTGGCGGGCAGCCCCGAGGGGTCGCCGTCGAAGCGCGAGTCCAGCAGCGGTTTCCAGATCCTCTCCCAGACCTGCTTGCCGCAGATTTTCCGCAGCCAGTCCTCGAGCGGAATCTGGTCGAGCTTGTCGTAGGAGCTGCGGACCTGGCACTGGGCGACGAACATCCCCAGCCGCAGGCGCGCCAGCGGGCTCAGCGGCGAGAAGCGCAGCAGGTCGCCGACCCCGTTGAAGTCGTGCATCTCGCCGTCGGCGTAGAAGCCGGCCCCGACCGGGTTGAAGCGCAGCTGGTCGCCGAGCCCGACCTCCTCGGCCATCTCGATCATGCGCTGGTCGGCCGGCGTCACCACGTGGTAGAAGCGGTCGACCTCGTGGCCGTTGAAATCGAAGGCGCCGGCGAGCCCGCCGAGGCTGGGACCGCGCTCGATCACGGTCACCTTGGCCCCCGCCTGTGCCAGGCGCAGAGCCAGCGAGGTGCCGAGCACGCCGCCGCCGACGACGCCGACACTGGGTGGCTGTGGAGTCATCGCGCCGGCGCGAGTGGCACGTGCCCGTTGGCGCCGCCGCCCTCGGCGGCCGTCGCCGCGGCGGGCTCCGGCAGCGCCAGCGGCGCCGTGGCCTCGGCCAGCGGCGAGACCGGCGGCGGCTGGATCCGGCCGACGATCTGCGCGGCCATCACCCGGAAGTAGGCGAGCACGGTCGGCTTCAGCTGCATCTTCGACTCGCCTTTGCGGGTCGTCCAGTCGTTCACGGTCGGCACCTCGGCGACGCTGGCGCCGGCGTTGTAGAGCTTCAGCAGCAGCTCGACGTTGGCGGCGAAGCCGGGCTCGCGCACGAGCAGGTAGCCGTAGGTGTCGGCCGCCTTGCGCAGCGTCCCCGCCCGGTACACCCGGTAGAGCGAGGAGAGCGTGTGCATCTCCCGCAGCCCGCCCAGGTAGCGGAAGGTGTTGGAGACCGACTTGCTTGCCGCCAGGCGCCAGCCGGCGACGCCGATGATCTTGCCGCCGGGGGCGTAGACCGAGGCGAGGACGACGTCGGTCCCCCGGTCGAAGAGCTCGAGCATGCGCGGCAGGTCGGAGAGGTCGGAGGTCGTGTCGGCCTCGAGGGTGACGATCGCGTCGTCGTCGGAGGACTCCTTCAGGGCCGAGCGGATACCGGTGTTGATCGCGGTGCCGAGGCCGCGGTTGACGGTGTGGGTGACCACCGCCAGGTGCATGTCCTGGGCGTGTTCGCGAATCACCTCGCCGGTGCCGTCGGTCGAGCCGTCGTCGACGATGATCACGCGGGCGCCGAGCTCGCGGGCGACCGGCGCCAGGTCGGCGAGCAGGCGGGGGATGTTCTCGGCCTCGTTGTAGGCCGGGATGACGAAGCGGATCATGCGACGACCTCCAGAGTTCGGGGAGCGGGGATGTCGAGCAGCTCGACCGGCCGGCGCACGGCCGCGGACTCGCGCACGGCAAGGGCAGCCGCCAGAGCCTTGACTCCGTCATGGGCGCTGACCGGCTCCGGCGTGTCGTCGAGGACGCAGTGGCAGAAAGCCTCGAGCTCGGCCCGCAGCGGCTCTGACTTGGCGAGCGAGAAGCGAACCGCCGCCCCCTCGCCGTCGCCGCGCAGCATCGAGAGCCCGTCCCACTGCAGGGGGGCGGTCGTCGACTCGACGAACCAGACGTCCTGGGTGATGTAGCTCGCCCGCAGCATTCCGTTCTCGCCGATCAGGGCGATCTCGCGCTTCTTCTCCGGGGTCAGCCAGTTGACGTCGAGCAGTCCCAGCGTCGGCGCCTCGCTCCCGTCCCCGAAGCGGACGAGGCAGGTGAGAAGGTCCTCCTGGGAGCCATGCTGGAAACGGCCGCCGTCGGCGTAGATCTCGTGGATCGAGCTGTCGAGGACGTGCTGCATGACGTCGAGGTCGTGGGTGGCGAGGTCGATCGCGACGCCGGTGTCCTGGATCCGCGTCGGCAGCGGCCCGACCCGGGTCGCGTGAGCGCGGTAGACGGTGCCGAGACGACCGTCGGCGACCAGCTCGCGCAGCTTCGCCACCGCCGGGTTGAAGCGCTCGACGTGCCCGACCATCAGCTTGCGATCCGCTTCGAGGGCGGCTCCGCGCATCCGCAGCGCGTCCGGCAGCGTCGTCGCAATCGGCTTCTCGACGAGGACGTGAAGGCCGGCGGCGAGCGCCTCCAGCGCCACCTCGGCGTGGTACTCGGAGGGGCAGGCGATCGAGACCGCGTCCATCTGCTCGGCCCCGAGCTCGATCATCTCGCGCCAGTCGGCGTACTCGGCCACGCGGGTGTCGCCGAGCACGCGCCGCCGTGACTCCTCGCTGGGGTCGGCCACGGCGACGAGCTGGGCGCAGTCCAACTGCGCGTAGTTGCGGACGTGGAAGCCGCCCATGCGGCCGCAGCCGACGACGCCGATGCGAAGCTGCTCAAGCAACGGACTTCTCCAGGGCGCGGTCGAGGTGGGACACGGTCAGCTCGGCGATCCGCTCGGCCGCGTGCCCGTCTCCGAAGATCGGCGGCCGCTCGGCCGGCAGCGGCTTGGCAAGGGCGTCGCCGAACTTCCCGGCGTCGACGCCGACCAGCGTGTTCCAGCCGGTCGAGACGGTCTCGATCCACTCGGTCTCCTCGCGCATCGTGATGCACGGCACCCCCCACAGATAAGCCTCGCGCTGCACGCCGCCGGAGTCGGTCGCGATCGCGACGGCGCCCCGCTCCAAGACCAGCATCTCCGTGTAGGTCAGCGGGTCGCGCATCTCCACGTTGGCCGGAACCTCGAGGCTCCAGGCCTCGATGCTCTTGCGGGTCCGCGGGTGGACCGGGAAGATCACCCGACGCTCGGCCGCCCGCAGGCAGTCGAGGACGGCGGCAAGCCGCTCGGGCGAATCGGTGTTGTAGTTGCGGTGGGCGGTGGCGAGGACGTACTCGCCCTCCTCCCCGCCCTCGGGCAGGCGGCTCCGGGTCGACAGCAGGACGTCGGCGAGGACGTCGCCGGTGACGTGGACGGTGCCGGAGATTCTCTCCTCGGTGAGGACGTCGCGGGCGTGCTCACAGGGAGCGAAGAGAAGGTCGGAAAGCTGGTCGGTCTCGATCCGGTTGTGCTCCTCCGGCATGTCCTGCCGGTAGCTGCGCAGGCCGGCCTCGACGTGCAGCAGCGGCACTCCGGCGGCGACGGCGGCGCGGGCGCCGGCGATCGTGGCGTTGGTGTCGCCGCGGACCAGGACCGCGTCCGGCTGCTTGCTCTCGATCACCCGGGCGATCCGCTCCTCGGCGACCGCGACGCCCTGCTCGAGCGGAAGCGAGCCGACGCCGAGGTTGAACTCGGGCAGCGGCAGCCTCAGGTCGGCGATCTGCAGGTCCGACATCCCCGGGTCGTAGTGCTGCCCGGTATGGACCAGGATCTCCTCGACGCAGCTCGAGTAGGCGAGCGAGAGCGGTGCGGCCTGGACGATCTCGGGCCGGGAGCCGATGATGGAGACGATTCGTGCTGCCATGGGTAATCAACGCACGAAAGCGCCAGGTCTTTGCGCGGCCCCGAAAAGTTTCGCCGCCCTGATCAAGTCCCGCCGTTTTTCACCCTCTGCCCGGCCGCGGCGGCGCAAGTGTTCCCGGTGCCTGGTCGTTGTCTTTGCGGATGGAGGCACACGGACTCACCCGCGAACAGCCGCTGACCCGGATCGTCAGCGAACCACGCTGGCTGTCCGTCTCGCGGCGCCTCTTCGACCTCGTCTTCGCCGGCGCCCTGATCCTCCTCTTCAGCCCGATCCTGATCGGGGTCGCGCTCGCGGTCCGGCTCGACAGCCACGGCCCGGCGCTGTTCCGCCAGCGGCGGGTCGGCTACGGCGAGCATGAGTTCACCCTCTTCAAGTTCCGCAGCATGCGCCTCGACGCCGACCCGCGCGGCCACCAGGAATACGTGACCGCCCTGATCAAGGGCGAGGACGCCACCGCCGGCAGCGTTGACGGCAAGGACCTCTACAAGCTCGCCGTCGACAACCGGATCACCCCGGTGGGGCGCTGGATCCGCAAGTGGAGCATCGACGAGCTGCCGCAGCTCTTCAACGTCGTCCTCGGCGACATGACCTTGGTCGGCCCGCGGCCGGCGATCCCCTACGAGGTCGCCGAGTACCCGAGCTGGTACCTGAAGCGCTTCTCCGTCAAGCCCGGCCTGACCGGCTTCTGGCAGGTCAGCGGCCGCAACGAGCGCACCTACGAGGAAATGGTGCGGCTCGACATCGAGTACGCCGAGCGGCGCTCGCTCTGGCTCGACCTCTCAATCCTTCTCAAGACCCCGTGGACCGTCCTCAGCAGAAAGGGAGCAGCGTGAACCCAACAGGAGCAATAGGAACCATGGTGGTCGGTTACGGCTACTGGGGCCCGAACATCGTCCGCAACGTCGTCGAGCGGCCGGAGTTCCGCCTGATGGGACTCTGCGAGATGGACGAAGGCCGCGCCGAAGACTTCCGCCGCCGCCACCCCGGCGTCTGGGTCGAGAGCGACTACGACGCTGCCCTGGCCGACCCGCGGATCGAAGCGGTGGCGATCGCCACTCCGCCCCACACTCACTACAACCTCGTGCGCCGCGCCCTCGAGGCCGGCAAGCACGTGCTGGTCGAGAAGCCGCTGGCCCGGACCTCCGACGAGGCCGCGAAACTGGTCGCGCTCGCCGACGAGCTCGGCCTGGTGATGATGCCCGGCCACACCTTCGTCTACAGCCCGTCGGTCAACAAGGTCCGCGACCTGATCCAGAGCGACGAGCTGGGCGAGATCTACTTCGTCACCTCCTCGCGCATGAACCTCGGCCTCTACCAACAGGACGGCGTCGTCCTCGACCTGGCGCCGCACGACCTCTCGGTCCTGCTGCACTGGCTCGGCAAGCCGCTGGTCGAGGTCTCGGCGACCGGCCGCAGCGTCTTCCAGGAGGGAGTCCACGAGACCGCCTTCCTGACCCTGCGCTTCGAGGGCGGCACCCAGGCCAACGTCCAGCTCTCCTGGCTGGCGCCGCGCAAGGTGCGGCAGATGGTCGTCGTCGGCAGCCGGCGGATGGTCCAGTACGAGGACACCTCCGCCGACGACTCGGTGCGGATCTACGACCGCGGCCTCGACTTCTCCGAGCCGCCCGCCAACTTCGGCGAGTACCGCCTCACCTACCGCAGCGGCGACATGGTCGCGCCACGGATCCAGGCCCTGGAGCCGCTCAGCCAGGAGCTGCAGGACTTCGCCTCGGCGATCCGCGAGGGCACCAAGCCGGTCTCGAACTCGCGCCTGGGCCTGGAGATCGTGCTCGGCCTCGAGGCCTTGGAGCGCTCGCTGGCCAACCGCGGCGAGCCGGTGGCGGTGCCGCCGGTCGACGAGGTCCTCGCCGCCGGCCGCCAGCAGACCCTCGCCCGCATCGGCGACGGGTAGTCGTCGCGACCGGCGGGGGCTGGGCGGCGCTGCCTAGGGCTGGGCGGCGCCGGCCCGGGGCGCCACGCCGAGGAACTCGAGCTCGGCCAGGTAGACCAGCACCGTGTGGGCGGCCAGCTGGCTCAGCGTCGTCCGCTGCCTGAGAGCCTCCTGTTCGAGCATCGCTTCGGTCTCCGGGTCGAGCGAGAGGTCGAAGGAGACCTGCGGCTTCTGCGGCGCCTGTTCGGCCAGGAAGCGCGGTGGCGAAATCGGCCGGCGCCCGGCCTTGAGCTTGCGGGCGTAGTGGAACAGGGCGGTGCGAACACCGGCGGGGATGTCGTCGCCCAGGTGGGTTTCGATACCCGAGCAGGCAAATTTTCCTAGCGAGACTCTCATCATCTCCCTATGAACTCCCCGAGGGCCACCATCGTTTGCACCCGAACATCGAAATCCTCCTAACTTCAGCCTCCCCAATACCTGTGCAATTCCACCCGAATTAGTTGTGCAATTGCAGGGCCTTGAGCCTGAGAATGAAATTTGGACGAATATTTGGCATTGACAACTGGGCCGATCGTCCTTAATCCTCTGCGCCGCAGCGTCGCTCAGATGCAGTCGAGCATCAAGCTGCGATTCCCCATTTTGCGTTGAATTTCTTATCCGGATTTTCTCCGCATCGAAACGCCAGTCTCATTTGATGAATGTCGAAGTTACTTTGAAAAACCAGTAGTGAGCATGCGGTGAGCATGCAGGAGAACACCGATGAGCAGTTCGCCCAATGACGCAGCAGGGGCTGGCGGGGCCACGAGACTCACCAAGGAGGCAGTGACGCGGGCGAAGGCCGGCGACGCCGAGGGTCTGCACTACCTCTACGTCCGCTACGCCGACGACGTACTGCGCTACGTGACCGGCTTCATCCGCGACCACCACGAGGCCGAAGACATAACCCAGAACGTCTTCGCCAAGCTGATGAAAGCGATCCAGAAATACGAGCAGCGTGAGGTGCCGTTCGACGCCTGGATCCTGCGGGTCGCTCGCAACGCCGCTCTCGATCATCTGCGCGCCAAGCGGGCGATCCCTACCGAGGAGGTGCGGCTGACCGACACCGGGCGCGCCCAGACCGGTCTCGATCGCGGCCGCGCCCTGCGCCAGGCGCTCGAAGACCTTCCCGAGGACCAGCGCGAGGTGCTCGTGCTCAGGCACATAGTCGGCCTCTCGCCGGTTGAGATCGCCGGCACCCTCGACAAGACCGAGAGCTCCGTGCACGGGCTCCACCACCGTGGCCGCCGCTCTCTCCGCGCCAGCCTGTCGGAGCTCGGAGCGGCGCCGGTGGTGGCGACGCCTCCGGCGGCTTAGCCCGGATCG
This sequence comes from uncultured Solirubrobacterales bacterium, assembly GCA_963849165.1. Taxonomy (GTDB): domain Bacteria; phylum Actinomycetota; class Thermoleophilia; order Solirubrobacterales; family 70-9; genus VAYN01. The sequence goes on from CAWKGJ010000001.1 coordinate 74,401, forward strand.
TCCCGCGACTCGGTCGAGTCGAGGTCGTCGAGAATGCGCTGGGTGATGCGGCCGGCGTTGAGCTCGGCGGTGAAGTAGAAGGCAGCGTGCTCGAGCAGCTGCTGGACGGAGACGTCCTGGCGGCCGGCCTCGGCCTCGAAGGAGCGCCAAAGCTCGTCGTCGATCTCGAGCTCGATCTCGACGTCCTCCTGAGCCTCGCTGCCACGGAGGAAACCGGGGTAGGGCCAAGCCGGACGGGCGACGTCGCGATCGGCGAGGTAGTAGCGGATCGCGTCCGCCATGCCGACCGGGGCGAGCACGGCGTCGTTGCCGTCCCCCCCGTGCAGGCCCTCGAAGGCGAACCGGCTCAACTTCACGGCCACCGATCGCATCACTGGCTCCTGGTCACGAGTAGCACGGGGTCTCCCCATTTTCGTCGCCATCGGACATCTCCCTACCCGGCTTGCTAAACCAGTAACGGACGAAGTTCGTATTACCCGTTACTAGCAGCGATCGATCCTACAAGCAAGCTGCTGGGTACGTCGTGGGTCCCGGCTAGTCGAGCAGCCCCGCTTCGCGGGCGGAGACGGCGGTCTGGATCAGGGTCTCGTGGGCGTCGAAGCGCGGCGCCCAGCCGAGCTCGCGACGGGCCTTCGAGGTGTCCATCACGACCGGCACGCGCAACGCCGTCGCCCACTCGAGCTGGGGCGAGAGGAAGCTGAAGCGGCGGGCGATGCCGGCGCCCAGGCTGACCGCCGGCCCCGGCACCGGGGCGGTGTGCCAGCCGAGCGCCCGGGCGACGTCGCCGATGCCGGTCAGGCCGTCGCCGGCCAGGTTGTAGGCGCCGGGCTCGCCCGTCCCCGCGATCGCCGCCGCCAGCGCGCGGGCGACGTCGTCGTGGTGGACGAGCTGGATCGGCGCGTCGACGTCCGGGAGCACCGGGCGCGGCAGCGGCAGGCGGCCGAGCCCGCGCCGCAAGGCCGGCAGCGGGTCACCCAGGCGGGCGCCCTCGACGACCTTCTCGATCAGCATCGTCGCCCGCGGGCCGGCGACGACGCAGGGGCGGAAGACGTAGGCGTCGACCCCGCTCCCGGCCAGCAGCTCGTCCAGCGTCGACTCCAGCTCGGCCTTCTGGGCCGAGTAGTAGAAGCTCTCGCTGCCGCGCGCCGGCACCTCCTCGGTCAACGGCTGCGGGTTCTCGGGGTGGAAGCCGTAGGCGGCGACGGAGGAGGCGTAGACGAGCCGCTCCACGCCCGCCCCGACCGCGGCTTCGAAGACGTTGCGGCTGCCCTCGAGGTTGACCCGGCGGGTCTCCTCGCGGCCGCCGAAGATCGCGAAGGCGAGGTGCACGGCGACGTCGGCGCCGTCGAAGAGCGCCGCCAGCGAGCCGCGGTCGAGGATGTCGCCGCGCCGGTAGGAAGCCTTCTCCCACCCCTCCTCGGCCGGATCGAACGGCCGCCGCGCCATCCCCCGCACGGCGCCGACCGCCGGATCCCCCTCCAGCTCCGCCATCAGCGGCAGCCCGATCTCTCCCGTCGGCCCGGTGACGGCGACGGTCAGAGCCATAGGAGCATCATCCGGCGCGCCGACTGTCAGGCCGCGGGAGTAATTCGATATGCGTCGAAGACGGACTCGACGTTGCGTAAACGCGAGATGCACTGCTTGAGCTGCTCGGTGTCCCCCACCTCGACGACGAACTTGTTCTTGACCATCGGGTGGTTGGTCGTGCAGGAGGCGCCGATGATGTTGATTCCGGCCTCGGAGAAGGTGCGCGAGAGATCCTCGAGCAGCCGCGTGCGGTCGTAGGCGTCGATCTGCAGCTCGACCCGGTAGGAGGCCTCGTTTTCGCCTTCCCAGCCCACCTCGACGAAGCGTTCGGGCGACTTTTTCAGCGCCTTGACGTTCTTGCAGTCGGCCCGGTGGATGGTGATCCCCCGCCCCAGCGAAACGTAACCGGAGATCTCGTCGCCGGGCACCGGCCGGCAGCACTTGGCCAGCCGCACGGCGACGTTCTCGGCGCCCTTGACGGTGATGCCGTAGTTGGAGGCGTCCTTGGTGCGGCGGGCACGGTCCTCGCGGCTGTCGCTCAGCGCCGCCGGGCGCTCCTCGACCGCCTCGCCGGCCTTGAGGCGCTGCATCAGCTTGTTGGCGACGGTCTTGGTCGAGACCTTGCCCTGGCCGAGGGCGATGTAGAAGTCGGTGCCTTTGCGGTACCCCATCTCGCGGAAGACGTCCGCCAGCAGCGCCGAGCCGGCGATCTTCTGCATTGGGATGCCGCGCGTGCGCAGCGCTTCGTCGAGGCCCTCGCGGCCCTTGCGCTCGGCGTCCTCGCGGCGTTCCTCTTTGAAGAAGGCGCGGATCTTGTTGCGGGCGCGGCTGGTCCGCACCAGTTTCAGCCAGTCGCGCGAGGGGCCGCGGTTCTGCTTCGCGGTCAGCACCTCGACGATGTCGCCCGACTTCAGCTGGTAGTGCAGCGGCACGATGCTGCCGTTGACCTTGGCGCCGACGGTGCGGTGGCCGACGTCGGTATGGACGGCGTAGGCGAAGTCGAGCGGGGTCGAGCCGGCGGAGAGGCTCTTCACCTCTCCCTTGGGGGTGAAGACGAAGACCTCGTCCTCGAAGAGGTCGACCTTGAGCGACTCGAGGAACTCGGCCGGGTCCTGTTCGCCCTCGGCCTCGACCAGCTGCCGCAGCCAGGTCATCTTCTCCCGCTTCGGGTCGGTGCCGCCGCCCTCTTTGTAGGCGACGTGGGCGGCGATCCCGTACTCGGCCAGCTTGTGCATCTCCCCGGTGCGGATCTGGATCTCCAAGGGCTTGCCCTCGGGACCGATCACGGTCGTGTGCAGGGCCTGATACATGTTGGCCTTGGGCATCGCCACGAAGTCCTTGAAGCGCCCCGGCAGCGGCTTCCAGAGCGAGTGGATGACGCCGATCGCGCCGTAGCAGTCCTTGACCGAGCCGACGATCACCCGCATCGCCGTGAGGTCGAAGATCTCGTTGAACTCACGGCCCTTCTTGGCCATCTTCGTGTAGATCGAGTAGAAGTGCTTCGCCCGGCCCGAGATCTGCGCCTCGATCCCGACCTGCTCCAGCTCCTCGGCGAGGAAGATGCCGGCGTCGGAGACGTAGCTCTCACGCTCGTCGCGCTGCTGGGCGACCAGTTGCTTGATTTCGGTGTACTTGCGCGGGTGCAGGGTGGCGAAGGCGAGATCCTCCAGCTCCCACTTGATCGCGTGGATCCCCAGCCGGTGGGCGAGCGGCGCGTAGATCTCCAAGGTCTCGTGCGACTTCGCCATCTGCTTCTGCTTGGGCAGGGCGCCCAGCGTCCGCATGTTGTGGAGACGATCGGCCAGCTTGATCAGGATCACCCGGACGTCGGTGGCCATCGCCACCATCATCTTGCGGTAGTTCTCGGCCTGGCGCTCGTCGCGGCTCTCGAACGACATCCCGGTCAGCTTGGTGACGCCGTCGACCAGCTGGGCGATCTCCTCGCCGAACTCCTCCTCGATCTCCTCCAGGCTGGCGCTGGTGTCCTCGACGGTGTCGTGCAGCAAGGCGGCGCAGAGCGTCTCGGTGTCGAGCCGCATCCCGGCGCAGACCTGGGCGACCCCGACCGGGTGGGTGATGAACTCGTCACCCGAGTAGCGCATCTGGTCGGCGTGGCGGTCGCAGGCGAAGTCGAAGGCCCGCTCCAGCGCGGCGCGGTCGATCGTCGCCACCGCCACCGCCGTGCCCCCGGCGCCGTTTCCGTTTCCGGCCGGCGCGGAGTCGAACTCCTCGACCACGGCGAAGAGGTCGGCGAGGAGCTCTGAGCGCTCTACGGCTGCTTGGGTCTTTCGAGGTATGGCTGAACCTCCGAGTGGTCTGCTCTATAAGCGCGGAACGCGGCTGAGCGCTCCAGATCCGTCCCCTCTGAGGATACGACCCCGACAGGTCCCGCGCCGCCGGCGGGGGCACCGGAGACCAATTCGAGCTCGGCGAGGACGCGGAAACAGCGCCCCGCCGCCTCCGGGCAGAGCGGATGGGGGGCGGCGCCCGCCAATGCCTCGCGCAGCTCACCCCCGCCGACCTCCCCCGCCTCGCGCAGGCGCCGGTAGACAGCCCCCACGGTCGCCCGGGAGGCCCGCTGCTCGTCCGCGGCCGAGATCGCGAAGCCTTGCTCCGCCTCGGTCCAGAGTCGGTGCAGAAAGCCGGGCGCGGCGCCGTCCCCGGGCGCGGCGCAGCGCTGCTCGTCGGCGCGGCCTCGCGGCGGATCGACCATCACCACGTGCTCGAAGGAGAGAGCCAGCTCGGGCTCGACCTGCAGCGCCACGTAGTCGGTCAGCGCCAATCCGCCCTCGGCACGGGTGGCCAAGGCGGCGAGCGACCCGCGCCCGCAGCGATGACAGGCGATGCGGGCGCCGCCGCCGTTGAAGCGAGCCAAGCCGGTTGCGCCACTGGCCAGGGCCGCCCGCCGCGAGGCGTCGGCGCTGACCACGAGCACCCCGGCGCCACTGGAGACCAACTCGGCGATCGTCGCGTTGGCGGAGCCCGCCCTACTCGAGGTGAGGCGCTTTTGTGACCCGGGAGGTGACAAATGTGCCTCACCGGCGCCGGTGAGGCGCGAAGGCTCGCGGCCGAGCTCGGCTTCGAAGCGCTGCCACCACTCCGCGTCCTCACAGCTGCACGCGTGGAGGGCGGGGGCGGCGTCGGGCTGGTCGGCCGGAACCACGGCGTCCTCAAGTGGGTAGAGCTCGTTGAGGACGACGCGCGGCTCGACCGAGCCGTTCCAGTGGTTGACCTCGAGCCGCACCGCGGCATCGACCGGATCGTCGTCCTCGACGCCCAAGCTCGAACGGCCGAAGGCGACGCCGAGGGCGCGGTGCGAGCCGCTGTGAAGGCTGAAGCGGGCGTGCTTGCCCTCCCCCATCGTGCGCACGTCGCGGACCCGGGCCGACGGCACCATCAGCCGCACCCCGGGGTTGCCCATCCCGAACGGGGCGAGCTGGCCGAGCTCCTCGGCCAGCTCCAAGCCGAGCCCGACGCCGCCGACCATCGCGTCGATCCGCTGCGTGCGGCGCAGCTGGTCGGGACCGAGTACCGCCGTCGCATGGGCCGCGAACGCTTCCCGAAAGGCACCGAGGTTCTCCTCGCGCAACGACAGTCCGGCGGCGGCCCGGTGCCCACCGAAGCTCTGCAGGTGCTCCGCGCAGACCTCCAGCGCCGCCAGCAGGTCGAAGCCGGGAATGCTGCGGCCGCTGCCACGCCCCCCGCCCTCACCGTCGAGGGAGACGACGACCACCGGCCGGTGATGGCGCTCGACCAGCCGCGAGGCGACGATCCCGACCACGCCCGGATGCCAGTCCTCACCGGCCAGGACCAGGCCTGGAGCTTCGCGCTGCTCCTCGGGCAGCTCCCGCCGCGCCGCCTCGGCCGCAGCATCAACCTCCCGCTCCCGCGCCCGCCGCTCCGAGTTGGCGCGGCCCAGCTCCGCCGCGATCTCCTCCGCCCGTCCCTCGTCTTCGGTGAGCAGCAGCTCAACCCCGGCGTCCGCCCGATACAAGCGCCCCGCGGCGTTGATTCGCGGTGCCAGCCGGAAAGCCAGATCGCCCTCGTCCAGCCGCGTCGGCTCGCATTTCGAAGCCGCCATCAACGCCCGCAGCCCCGGCCGCTTCGCGCGCTGCATCTCGACCAGCCCCCGCTTTACGAGCGACCGATTCTCGCCCACCAGGGGAACCACATCCGCGACCGTTGCGAGTGCGACCAGATCTAGATCCGACTGGCCGTCGTGAGAGGCGTCAGGGGTGGGGTCTCCCGGAACTCCGCGCGAACGCGCGCCGGGAGACCCCACCCCTGACGCCTCCCGCAACGCACAGCTCAGCTTCCAGGCCACCGCCGTGCCGCACAGCGAAACGAATGGGTAGTTGCTGATTTCCGGATGCAGGATCGGGCAATCCGGCAGCTCGTCGCCCGCCTGGTGATGGTCGGTGACGATCGTCTCGACTCCGAGCTCACGCGCTAGACGCACCTCCTCGACCGCCGTGATCCCGCAATCGACGGTGATCACCAGCTTCGTGCCGCGTTTCGCCAGCTTCTCGACGTTCGGGGCGCTGAGGCCGTAGCCGTCGCCGATCCGGTCCGGGATCAGCCAGTCGCACTCGGCGCCGAGTGCCCGCAGGGTCGAGACCATGATCGTGGTCGCGCAGACGCCGTCGACGTCGAAATCGCCGTGGACGGTGATCCTCTGCCCGGCGGCGATTACGGCTCGCACCCGGGCGACGATCGCCGCCATCGAGTCGAAGGCCGCGGCCGGGTGCGACTCGTCGGCGGCAAGGAAGGCCCGCGCCAGCTCCGGCGTGGTGTAGCCACGGCGGACCAAGGTCACCGCCACCGGCTCGCTGAGGCCGAGGCCGTCGGCGACGGCGCGCACGTCGGCGTAGGAGTAGGGCTCGGCGGCAAACGCCTTCAGGGTTTCCGGCACGCAGTCAGGCTAGGGCGCCGACCGGCGTCAAACTGCCCGCAAAAGTGCCGAAAATGGAGGGGAAAAGCGCTACTCGTGCTGCGCTTCGGCGCGGATGCCGAGCACCCAGATGACGGCGAGGCCGATGGCGACGCCGGGGATCGCCGTGAGGGCGGTGAGCAGGTCGGTGTCGCCGAGGCTTTTGCCGCTGATCGCCCCGACGATCAAGCCGAACAGAACGGCGCCGACGACGGAGCCGAGGAAGGCGCCGACGATGCCCTGCCAGAAGCGATCGGGCACGAAGACCGTGAAGTGCCAGAGGGCGATCCCCATCGTGAACCAGACGAGCAGTGCCATCTCAGTCGCTCCCCTCCATCAGCGCTTCCTCCCGTGCTTGCGGCGGGCCTGGCGGCGGGCCTTGCGCTCGGCGTTGCGCCGGCGCCGCTCGGCCGAGGACGTCTCGGACCCCTCGCCGCCGACCGGATCGGCGCCGTTGCCGTCCGTGGGCCGCTCCGCCGTGGCAACCGCTCCAGCCTGCGGCTGGGCCTCGGGCTGACCCTGTGCGGCGGCGATCTCCGCTTCGCTCTCGTCGTCGCCGCCGAGGTCGGCCATCGCGACGTCGTCGGCGAAGGCGGGCACGGTGCCGCCCTCGGCCTGGGCGATGCGCAGGCGCCGCCGCACGAAGCCAGGCTCGCGTTCCTTCCAGGCGGTCAGCACCGGCGAGGCGATGAAGATCGACGAGTAGGTACCGGAGGCGATCCCGACCAGCATCGCGAAGGCGAAGTCCTGCAGGGTCGCGCCGCCGAAGATCAGCAGCGACGCCACCCCGAGCAAGGTCGTGAAGCTGGTCGCCAGCGAACGCGTCAGCACCTCGCTCATCGAGCGGTTGACGATCTGCGAGAAGGCTGCCCGCGGCATCCGCGGCACGTTCTCGCGAATCCGGTCGAAGACGATGATCGTGTCGTAGATCGAGTAGCCCAAGATGGTCAGGAAGGCGGCGACGGTGCCGCTGCTCACCTCTTTCCCCGTCAACGAGTAGACGCCGGCCGTGATCAGGATGTCGTGGAGGATCGCGATCAGAACCGGTACCGCGAACTTGGGGTCGAAGCGCAGCGCCACGTAGCCGCAGATCACCAACAGTGAGAAGATCAGCGCTTTGAGGGCGCTGTCGGCCACCTGCTGGCCGAAGGTGGGACCGACGCTGGTGCTGTCGAAGCCGTTCTCGGCCACCCCGTACTGGTCCTCGAGCTCCTGCTGCACCTCTTTGACCCGGTCGGGGCCGAGCTGCCGGGTCTGAACCTGGAAGACGTTCTCGCCCAGCACCGGATCGGAGACCTGCTGGATCTCCTCGCCGGAGATCCCGATCGAGTCGAGGGCGTCGCGCACGCCTTCCTCGTCGGTGGGCTCGACCAGCGCCACCTTGACCCGGGTGCCGGACTCGAAGTCGATGCCGAAGTTGAGCTGCTTGGTCGCCAGCGCCAGCGCGCCGACCAGCAGGATCACGCCGGAGATCGAGAAGAACCAGCGGCTGGCGCCCATGAAGTCGAAATGCCAGCGCATGCCTTCGCCCCCCGCCCCCAGCGCGGCCGGCGAGCGCAGCAGGGGGCTGCGGCTCATGCTGCCGAGCAGGGCCTGGGTGAAGACGACGGCGGTCAGCAGCGAGACGATCGTGCCGACGCCGAGGGTGAAGGCGAAGCCCTTGACCCCGGACGTCGCCAGGACGAAGAGGATGAAGGCGGTCAGCAAGGTGATGACGTTGGCGTCGATGATCGTGCTGATCCCGCGTTTGTAACCAGCGCTGATCGCGCTCGACATCGAGCGCCCCGCCCGCACCTCCTCCTTTATTCGCTCGAAGATGACGATGTTGGAGTCGGCGGCGACCCCGATCGTCAGCACCAGCCCGGCGATTCCCGGCAGGGTCAAGGTGATCGGGATCAGGTTGATCAGGGCGAAGAAGATCACCCCGTAGGCGCCCAGCGCGATCGACGCGATCAGGCCGAGGAAGCGGTAATAGATGAGCAGGAAGGCGATCGCCAGCAGCAGGCCGATGACGCCGGCCTTGATGCCGGCGTCGAGCGCCTCGGAGCCCAGGGTCGCGGAGACCTGGGTCTGGCTGATCAGTTTGAGGTTGATCGGCAGGGCGCCGATCTGCAGGATCGTCGCCAGGTCCTGGGCCTCGGTCGCGCTGGTGAAGCCGCCGGAGATCTGGGCGCCGCTGCGGCCGTCGATCCCGTCCGGGTTCTCGGCGAAGTTGATGATCGGCCGGGTTTTGACTTCGTTGTCGAGGACCACTGCGAAATGGCCCGACAGGGCTTCGGCCTGTTCTTTCGAGGGCGGGCCGATCGCACTCGCCTGGCCGCGCTGGGCGATCCGGCGGGTCACTTCATGGAAGGCCTCGCGACCGTCGTCGGTGAAGCCGAAGCTGACGTTCGGTTCGTTGAATTCACCGAATTCCTGCTTCGGGTCGGTGATGTCGGTGCCCGAGAGCGAGGGGTCGTCTTTCAGCGCGTACCAGCCGGGCCGCGCGGTCTTGTCGACCTTGCCTTCTTCGTCGCTCGGGTATTCGGAGACGACGATCGTGCCCGCCGGCACTTCGACGACGGTCCCGTCCCGGGACCGTTTCTCGCCGGTCGAGCTGACGTACAGGTCCTTCCTGGCCAGCTCCGGGCCGGCGAGCAGGTCGTGGGGTTCTTTGGGCTCGAAGAGGTAGAAGCGCGGTTTCGCGACAGAGCAGTTGTCGCAGTTCTCGACCGGCGGCTGTTCGGAGGCAAGCCGGGCGGCGCCATAGGCGTTGGGATAGGCGCCCGAGGCGATCAGCTGCCGGTTCTCGAAGCTTTTCGGGTCGCGGCCAGCCTCCTCCCAGCGTTTTTCGGAGGCTTTCACGAGTCCCAGAGGCGGCTGCTGCCCAGGCCGGCCGCCGATCGCCCGCTCCGGCCCGATCAGGTTCGGCTCCCAGTCGTAGAAGTAGAGCTGGGCGGTGGTCCCCACCTGGTCGATCGCCCGCTGGGCATTGGTGACGTCCGGCAGGCTGACCGTGATCTGGTCGGCGCCCAGGCGCGCGACTTCCGGCTCCGAGACTCCCAGCTCGTCGATGCGTTCGCGGATGATCTCGATCGAGCGTTCGATGTCCTCGCCGCTGACTTCGGTCACCTGGCCGGTCGGCTGGCCCTGGTAGACCAGCTCGACGCCGCCCTTGAGGTCGAGGCCGAGCTTGGTCGAGGTGTTGGCGATGACCAGCGCCGAGACCCCGACCAGGCCGAGCACGAAGGCGAGCACGAAGAGGTAGCGGCGTTTCGCGGTCATCGGCTAGCTCTCCGGGGTGAGCACGAGCAGCAGCCCGCCGTCGTCGTCGTAGGCGGGAAAGACGTCGGCCACCGCTTTCGCCGGCAGATCGCCCTCGGCGTTGACCGAGACGCGCTTGCCGAGCGAGCGCACCCCCCACTCCAGCGAGGTCTCGATCGGATCGGTGACGCCGTCGCCGTTCGTGTCGGAAGCCTCGTCGCCGTCGCCCTTGTCGATCCAGTCGAGGCCGAGGACCTCACGGACCGGGCGCCCGATCACGTCCTCGTCGGTCAGCCCGGTCAGCTCAAAGCTGCCTTTGCCGGCGTCGATCACGCGTTCCTGCTTGTCACAGACGAAAAAGGCAGCATTAGGAGCCGGATAATAATCGTCGAGTAATTCGAATACGAATCCGAAGCCGCATTTGGAGCAGCCCTTCGGGCGCGAGCTGAAGCCAGCGGTCCGCTCGCCGCTCACCTCCCGGTGTCCGCAATTCGGACAGATGAAAAACGGCATGACCGACAGGCTACAAGCGCGCGGCTAGAAGAGGCTCGCGGCGCCCTCGGGCGCCGGCAGCCCGAGGTGGTCGTAGGCCCGCTGGGTGAGAACCCGCCCACGCGGAGTTCGCTTCAGCAGGCCCTGCTGCAGCAGATAAGGCTCGAGCACGTCCTCGATCGTGTCCTGCTCCTCGCCGATCGCGATCGCCAGGGTCGAGAGGCCGACCGGACCGCCGCCGAACTTGCTCGCCACGGTGTCGAGCAGGGCGCGGTCGCTGCGATCGAGCCCGCCGGCATCGACCTCGAGCATCTCCAGCGCCCCCATCGCCACCCCGGCGCCGATCTCACCGCTCCCCTTCACCTGGGCGAAGTCGCGGACGCGCTTGAGCAGCCGGTTGGCGACCCGCGGGGTGCCGCGCGAGCGGGAGGCGATCGTGTGCGCCCCCTCGGCGTCGATCTCGACGCCGAGGATCTTCGCCGAGCGCTCGATGATCAGGGCCAGGTGGTCGGGGCTGTAGTGCTCGAGGCGGTGGGAGACGCCGAAGCGGTCGCGCAGCGGCGTCGTCAGCAAGCCGGCGCGGGTGGTGGCGCCGACCAGGGTGAAGGGCGGCAGCGGCAGCGTCACCGTCCGCGCTCCCGCCCCCTGGCCGAGCACGACCGGCAGCTCGCCGTCCTCCATCGCCGGATAGAGCGTCTCCTCGACGGCGCGGCCGAGGCGGTGGATCTCGTCGATGAAGAAGACGCTGCCGGGCTCCAGCGCGGTCAGGAAGGAGGCGACGTCCGCCTTGCGCTCGAGCGCCGGGCCCGCGGTCTGCACCATCGGCACCCCCATCTCGGCGGCGACGATGTGGGCCAGCGAGGTCTTGCCGAGGCCGGGAGGGCCGGCGAGCAGGACGTGGTCGAGCGGCTCGCCGCGGCCGCGCGCGGCCTCGATGAAGATCGCCAGCTGCTGCGTCACCTGCTCCTGGTTGACGAAGTCGTCCAGGGTTGGCGGGCGCAGCGAGCGGTCGAGGTCCTCGTCGGGCACGTCGGCGCGGGCGTCGTGCACGCGCACCTCGGCGTCGACCGGGACCGGCTCCTCGCCGATCCCCGGGGTGCGGATCCGGTTGGTGCCGATGTCAGGCGAGTCGCTCACGCGCTGCTCCGGGCGGCGGCGGCCTTGCGCAGCGCCGTCGCGACCAGATCCTGCGGCTCCTCGCCGTCAAGCCCGTCGAGCAGCTGCTCGGCCTCCAGCGGCGCGTAGCCGAGGTTGACCAGCCCGTCGCGGGCCAGCGAGCGGGCGTCGCCGCCCTCCGACGCCGCCATCGCCACCTCTTCCTCAAGCGCCCCGGCGACTTTCTCGCGCAGCTCGACGATGATCCGCTCGGCGGTTCGCTTGCCGATCCCGGGCACCGCCTGGAAGCGTTTGGCGTCACCAGCCGCGATCGCTCGCAAGAGCACCCGGGGACTGCCGCCGGAGAGCGTCGCGATCGCGACTTTCGGGCCGACGCCGCTGACCGAGATCAGCAGGCGGAAGAGGTCGCGCTCCTCCTCGGAGGAGAAGCCGTAGAGGGCAAGCGAGTCCTCGCGGGCGATCAGCTCGGCGTGCAGAAAGGCGTCGCGGCCCGTCGCCGGCACCGCTTTCAGCGTCTCCGCCGAGACCACCAGCCGGTAACCGACGCCGGCGGCGTCGATGACGACGTGGTCGGGGCGGCGCACCATCACCTCGCCCCGCACCGCGGCGATCATCCGGCCACCCGCTGCGGAGCAGCGTCGAGCGGCGCGGCGGCCGCGGCGACGGCATGCCGGTGCCCGGCGCCGCCGCCGTGGCAGATTGCCACCGCCAGGGCATCGGCGGCGTGATCGGGCGTGGGCGGCTCGGGCAGGCCGAGCAGGGTGCCGACCATCTTCTGGACCTGGCGCTTGCCGGCGGCGCCGGAGCCGCAGACCGCCATCTTGATCGCCTGCGGCGTATAGGTGAAGCAGCCGACGCCGCGCTGGGCGGCGGCCAGCATCGCCACCCCGCTGGCCTGGCCGACCGCCGTCGCCGAGTGCACGTTCTTGCCGAAGTAAACGGACTCGATCGCCATCGCCCGCGGCTCATGCCAGACGATCAATTCGGCCAGGGCGCCGTGAATCCGCTGCAACCGCCGCTCCATCGGCTCCTCCGGGGTCGTCTCGACCACGCCGCCGTCGAGGGCGACCATGTGGTTGCCCTCGACACGGACGACGCCGAAGCCGAGATTGGCCGCGCCAGGATCGATTCCCATCACAACTTGCATAAGGAGGGATTCTCGGAAGCGGGTCGGATGCCTTCCTCGGGGGCATGGCGAGGGAGGGGCCTGGTGGTCCTCCATTCGAATTTGTCGCTCCGCGCCCTATAGGCGCGTCGCTCCGGATGTTGGAGCGCGACCTAAAGGTCGCGCAATAGACAGATTGCATATCGCGCGCTTCGCGCACATTCGAATGGAGGACCACCAGGCCCCTCCGATGACACGTCCCACTGGGATCGCCAGGGTCAGAAGCTTCCCCAGCTTGAGCGAAGCGACGTCCCTGAGGCTTCCCGAAAGATCCGCACCCTGGGCCGTCTGCGGAACGCGCTGCGTTGGAGAGCTGTCGGTACCCCTCCCCGTGAATGTCGCGAAAGCGGCGATATGCAATCTGTCATTTGCCCGCCATAGGCGGGCAGCAACATCCGGAGCAGCCCGCGACAGCGGGCGCGACAAATTCAGGGGGAGGGGTACCGACAGCTCTCCCCCACTCCACCCCGTCCCTCAGGCCGCGAGTTTTTCGAGCACGTCCTCAGGGATGTCGAAATTCGCGAACACTTCGTCGACGTCGTCCTGCTCGTCGAGCGCGTCGAGCAGCTTCAGCAGCCGTTCGGCCTCCTGCCCCTTGACTTCGACCGTGCTCGTCGGCTCCGTCGCCAGCCCGGCCGACTCGATCTCGACCCCGGCGCCCTCGAGCGCCTCGCGCACGGCGCTGAGGTCGCTCGGGTCGCAGAGCACCCGCAGCTGCTCGCCGTCCTCGCGCACGTCCTCGGCGCCGGCGTCGATCGCGACGATCACGTCGTCCTCGCCGTAGCGACCTCCGTCGACCACGATCGACCCCTTTTTCTCGAAGAGATAGGCGACCGACCCCGGCTCGCCGAGGCTGCCGCCGTGGCTGGAGAAGGCAAAGCGGATCTCGGCGCTGGCGCGGTTGCGGTTGTCGGTCAGCGCCTCGACCAGGATCGCCACGCCGCCGGGGCCGTAGCCCTCGTAGAGGATGCTTTCGATCGCGGCGCCGTCGGCACCGGCGCCGGTGCCGCGGTCGATCGCCCGCTGAATGTTGTCCTTGGGCATCGAGGCGTCGCGCGCCTTCTGGATCGCCGTCGCCAGGGTCGGGTTGTGGTCGGGGTCGCCACCGCCGTCGCGGGCGGCGACGATGATCGCCCGGGCCAACTTGCTGAAGAGCTTGCCGCGTTTGGCGTCGGCAGCGCCCTTCTTATGCTTAATCGAAGACCACTTTGAGTGACCGGACATGTGCGTCATTCTATGAACCAGCGAGATGTCCGCAAACACGCACATCCACAGTGGCGCCCGCGGAATCGCCGCGGGACTCGTCTTCCTGGCCATGCTGTTGGCCGCCTTCTCGCTCTGGACGGCAATTCCGCTGAGCTGGCTGTACGTCGGCTCCAAGCTCTCCGAGACCCAGTTCCCGAGCGGCGGCCCGTATGCGGTCGTCGCGGTCGGGATCGTCACCTCGATCATCTTCATCGCCTGGTTGATCGGCCGCCTCAACAACCTCTACGTCCGCATCACCGGCACCAACCGGCTGGCGCCGATCCGGCCGGCCTGGCTGAAGAGCATGCGCGACACCGGCTCCGTCCAGGGCTCGGTCACGGTCGTCGAGGCGGTGCTGATGAGCTCGGTCATGCTCGCCGGCCTGGCGCTGACCATCTGGTTCTTCCTGCTCGCCGGCTCGCCGCTGCCAGAGCAGTAGCGCTTCGTCGACGCAACCTTTACGTTTCGCAGACGAATCGTTACTTCCCGCCTTCTAGGATGTCATCATGGAGGCGATGAGAGAAGCGTGGACCGACGGCCGCTTGGACGACCTCAACCAACGGGTCGACGACGGCTTCAAGGAGATGCAGGAGGAATTCCGGGCGGTGCGCGTGGAGATGTCCTCCACCTACAGAACCCTGCTTCAGGTCTTCCTCGGAGGCTTCGCGCTCATGCTCGTCGGCTTTGCCGGGACGATCGCCACGATTCTCAGCCAAGCCTGAGGCAAATCAGACCAGGAAGCGGCCGTCTTCCTGCATGACGACGCCGTCGACTTCGAGCTTGCCGCCGAGGCGGAGGTCGCAGACGAGGTCGGTGTGCACGGCGGACTCGTTCTCCCCGCCCGACTCCGGGTAGCTGGTGCCGACCGCCATGTGGACGGTGCCGCCGATCTTCTCGTCGAGCAGGACCTCGCGGGTGCCGCGGTCGATGCCGTAGTTGGTGCCGATCCCGAGCTCGCCGAGCCGGCGCGCCCCGGGATCGGTGTCGAGCAGCTTCAGCAGGTACTCCTCACCGCGCTCGGCGCCGGCATCCACGACCTTGCCGGCCTCGAAGCGCAGGCGCACGCCGGAGACCTCGCGGCCGCCGATCACCGCCGGCAGGTGGAAGCTGACCTCGCCCTCGACCGAGTCCTCGACCGGGCCGGTGAAGAACTCGCCGTCGGGCATGTTGTGGCGGCCGTCGCAGGGGATGAACTTGCGGCCGGCGATGCCGAGCTTGATGTCGGTGCCGGGCGCCGTCACCCGCACCTCCTCGTGGCCCTCGATCCACGCCGCCAGGCGCACGGTCTCCTCCGAGGCGCGCTTCCAGGCGCTGAGGGGGTCGTCGTCGTCGGCCAGGCAGGCGCCGTAGTAAAAGTCTTCGTAGTCGGCCAGGCTCATCTCCGCCTCGGAGGCGTAGGCGCTGGTCGGATAGAGCGTGTAGCACCAGCGGAAATCGCCCTCGGCGCTGCGCTTCATCGCCCGCGCCATGAGGTCACCGGTGACGGTCTGGCGCAGCGTCTGGCGCTCCGGCGGCACCCCGGAAAGCTCGCGGGTGTTGGTGCTGGCGCCGACCGCGATCCGGACGTCGGCGTTGTCGACCATCCACTCGGCAAAGGGGGAGATCCATTCCAGCTGGGCGTCGGAGGCGTGCTTGAAGTAAGCCGCGATCTGGCCGTCGAGGGCGACGTTGAGGACGGGGTGCGCACCCGCCTTCAAGACCTCCTCGTAGACGGCGAGCAGGAGCGGCGCCGCGGCGCTCTCGCCGTCGATCGAGACCACCTCTCCCGCTTTGACCTCGGTCGAGTAGCCGACCAGGATCTTCGCCAGGCCCTCGGTCCTGCTGTCGCTAGCCATGCGTCGCCTCCTCCTGGGCGCGCTCGCGCGCGCTCGTGGTCATCGCCATGAAGATCGCGTGGAAGCGCGAGTCGTCGGTCAGCTCCGGGTGGAAGGCCGAGGCGAGCACGGCGCCCTCGCGCACCGCCACGGGGTGCCCGTCGTAGCTGGCCAGCACCTCCACCCCGAGGCCGTGCCGCTCGACCCAGGGCGCGCGGATGAAGACCGCCCGCAGCGGCTCGTCGCCGATCCCCGCGACCGCGAGGTCGGCCTCGAAGCTCTGCAGCTGACGGCCGAAGGCGTTGCGCCTCGTGCTGGCGTCGAGAAAGCCGAGGTGGTCGGAGTCGCAGACGATCAGCCCGGCGCAGGTGCCGAGGATCGGCCGGCCGGCCCGGTGATGGGCACGCAGCCCCGGCTCCAGCCCCGCCGAGGCGATGCCCTTGACGATCGTCGTGCTCTCGCCGCCGGGGATCACCAGGCCGTCGAGCCCTTCCAGATCGGCGGGGATCCGGACCTCGGGTACTTCGGCGCCGAGCTGGCGCAGGGTGCGGGCGTGCGCCTCGAAGTCGCCCTGCAGCGCTAGGACGCCGACGCGCAGCTCAGGCTCCGCGGTTCTGGAGCAGGGCGTCGGCCGCTGCGAGGTCGGCGATCTCGAGGCCGGGCATCGCCTCGCCCAGCCCGATCGAAGCGGCGGCGACCCGCTCGGGGTCGTTGAAGTGGGTGGTGGCCTCGACGATCGCCCGCGCCCGGCGGGCGGGGTCGGAGCTCTTGAAGATGCCGGAGCCGACGAAGTTGCCCTCGGCGCCGAGCTGCATCATCAGCGCCGCGTCGGCCGGGGTGGCGATGCCGCCGGCGCAGAAGAGCGGCACCGGCAGGCGGCCGGCCGCTGCGACCTCGCGCACGACCTCGATCGGCGCCTGGTGCTCTTTGGCCTCCGCGGACAGCTCCTCGGGGCCCAGCTGGGCGAGGCGCTTGATTCCCGAGGTGATCTCGCGCATGTGGCGGACCGCCTCGACCACGTTGCCGGTTCCGGCCTCGCCCTTGGAGCGGATCATCGCCGCCCCCTCGCCGAGCCGTCGCAACGCCTCGCCGAGGTTGGTGGCGCCGCAGACGAAGGGCACCTCGAAAGCGAGCTTGTCGATGTGGTTGCGCTCGTCGGCCGGGGTCAGGACCTCGGACTCGTCGACGTAGTCGACCTCGAGCGCCTGCAGGACCTGGGCCTCGGCGAAGTGGCCGATCCGGGCCTTGGCCATGACCGGGATCGTCACCGCCGCCTGGATCCCCTTGATCATCGCCGGGTCGGACATGCGGGCGACGCCGCCGTCGCGGCGGATGTCGGACGGCACCCGCTCCAGCGCCATCACCGCGCAGGCGCCCGCCTCCTCGGCGATCTTCGCCTCCTCAGGCGTGACCACGTCCATGATCACCCCGCCCTTCAACATCTCCGCCAGGCCGGTTTTTAGTCGGAAAGTCGCGCGCTCACTCATCGCAGCCATCTTACGGGGAGCGCCCTCCCTCTGAAGTCGAACCACACCAGCGGCCCGTGGGCGACTCGATGAGGTAGTCCGAGAACGAACACCTCGCCCGCAGGACTACCTCATCGAGGCGTCCGCTAAGCCCAGGCGTTTCTGGCTACTTCAGTTTGTAAGCGCGAATGCGGTCTTTGTGAGCCGCTTCGTCACGGGCGTAGAGACCGTGGGCAAGGGCCTGCACCAGCGCCATCAGCGCCGTGTTCGAGCGAGCGAACGAGGGGCTGTTGGAGGAGAAGTAGAGGGTCAGCTCGGCGTGCTCGCCGACCTCCGACATGGTCGCGTCGGAGATTGCCAGGGTGCGGGCGCCGCGGTGCAGGGCGAGCTTCATCGCCCGCAGCAGCAGCGGATGGGCGCGACCGGCCGAAAGCGTGATCACGAGCGTGTCTTCGCCGATCCGGCCGAGCCGCTGCAGGGACTCGCCGCCGGTGCTGGCGACGATCTCGGCGCGGATGTCGAGCAGGCTCAGGGTGTGACGCAGGTAGCTGGCGAAGAAGGCCATCTGGTCGACGCCGACGATGACGATCCGCTGCGCGGTCGCCAGTGCCGCGACCGAGGCGTCGACCTGCTCGGCGGTCAGCTTGCGCGCGGTTTCCTCGAGGTTGGCGTAGTCGGCGCTGAGCGAACCCTCGAGCTCGGAGTGGTCGAAGGAGAAGAGGGCGCCGCCGTTGCTGGCGCCGGCCGTCGCGATCGTCGTCCGGTACTCCTCGATCGCCGCCTGCTGCAGCTCCGGGTAGCCCTCGAAGCCGAGGGCCTGGGAGAAGCGCACCACCGTCGATGACGAGGTGCTCGCTCTCCGGGCCAGCTCCTCGGCGGTGAGGAAGGCCGCCTCGTCGAGATGGTCGACTATGTACCGGGCCACGTCTTTCTGGGAGCGCGAGAACTCGTCGAAACGCTCCTGGATGTAGTCGGAAAGGCTCTTGAGTTGTGGGGACTTCGTCGCGGTCTTGGTCACGGCGGTCGATTTCGCCGAACCTCACCCTTTCCCTTCTTGCAAGGTCACACTCTTTGATGCATCCGTTCCTCGATCTGGTTGGATTGAACGCAGCGATGACGCTCGAACAGGCCCTGCGCCTCACCAATCGCAACATGATCGCCTTCGACCTGCTGCTCGGGAGCGCCGCGATCGCCGCGCCCGCGGCGACCCTGAAGGTGCTCGGCCACGACGAGCCCGCACCCGACGCCAAGCACCTCTTCCGCCGCTGCGGGCCGATCTGGCTCACCTTCGCGGCCGCCCACGCGGTTGCCGACCGCCGCGGCACCCCCGGCGACTGGCAGGCGCTGGCCTGGCTGCGCGCCACCGAGATCGCCACCGACGCACTCTGGGCCGGCTCCCCCGCGGTCAGCAGGCCGGGGGCGAAGCTGGGACTGCGCCTGGCCGGAGCCGCCAACCTGGCGATGGCGGCCGGCTTCGCCTGGATGTCGAGGCGATGAGGTGGGTCAGTTCGACGGCCAGCCGAGCATCCGCTGGAGCCTTCGCGGCATCAACGAAGAGGGCGACGAGGTCTGGCTGATCCGCGGCATCGCCCGCAAGCTCTACCACTGCCCGGGCTGCCATGGCGACATCGACGTCGGCGCCGAGCACACGGTCGTCCAGTACGTGCGCCGGCTTGGCGGCACAGACCATCATCACTGGCACCGCCGCTGCGCCGAAGAGCTGCTGGTCCCCGAGCTCGGCAACCTCAAGCGCCTGCCCGCCTCCGAGTCGAGCCAGTCGAAACTCGAGTCCCGCGGCCGCCGTCCCGCCGGTCGTCGGCGCCACTAGCGTGAGCCTCCCCCGCCGGCTCGGCTCGATCTATCGGCGCATCGGCCAGACCTACTTCTCTAAAGCGGGCTCGCTGCTACTGCTGGCGACGGTCGTCTTCGTCCCGATCGGCCTGCTCGACGCGTTCACGACCGGGATCGAGGTCGAGTCGCTCGACCCCGGCAGCCTGGTCAAGCTCGCCGCCGTGCTCGGAGCCGTCGCGGCGATCGCGATGACCGGCCTGCTCGGCGAGGTCTTCTTCAGCGGCGCCGTCGCCGTCTCCCTCACCCACCCCGCGCACGAAAAGCCGCCGTCGATTGCCGAAGTCGCCCGCCGGCTCGACTACCGGCGGCTGATCCTGGTCGACCTCGTCTACGTCGCCCTCGTGATCGTCGGCCTGCTCGTCTTCTTCATTCCCGGGATCCTCGTCTTCGTCTGGTTCGGCCTGTCGGGACCGATCGTGGAGCTGGAGGGGCAGACCGTGCGCGGCGCCCTGCGCCGCAGCGCCAGCCTGGTGCGTCACAACTTCTGGCTGGTCTTCCTCGTCCTCGCCCCGGTCGAGATCGTCGGCGACCTGGTCGCCGAGCTGGTCGGGCACCTCGTCCACGACGCCCTCGGTGAGACCTTCCTCTCGAGCTGGCTGGCGGAGTCGGCCGCGAACATCGTCTTCACCCCAATCTTCGCGGTGGCCGCGGTGCTGCTGACCCTGGACCTGATCGCCCGCAAGGGCGACGCCGACCCGGATGCGGGACCCGGCCTCCGATCGGTGCCGGTGAGCGCATGACCCTGACCTGCGCCTCGCTCGTCTCCGACTACTGGAACGACCAGATCCTCGCCAACAACCGGCAGGGCGTCTTCCTCGTCCTCGCCGGCTTCATCCTCTCCTTCGCCTTCATCCGCATGAGCACGCGGCTGATGCGCAGCCCCAAGGTCCCCTGGTGGCCGGGCAGCGTGGTCAGCGAGAGCGGCGTCCACCTCCACCACCTGGTCTTCGGGATCGTGACGATGATGATCGCCGGCACGCTCGGCTTCGCCGCCCACGGCGAGAGCCCCTGGGCGGAGATCTGCGGCTTCCTCTTCGGCGTCGGCGCCGGCCTCACGATCGACGAGTTCGCGCTCTGGGTCTACCTCGACGACGTCTACTGGGCCGAGGAGGGACGCAGCTCGATCGACGCCACGGTGATCGCCGCGGCGGCGATGGGACTGGTCGTGCTCGGCGTCAACCCGCTTGACACCGGCACCGGCTCCGAAGGCTGGCTGGCGCTGATCGCCTCCGCCCTCCTGCTCATCCTCGTCGTCGCGATCTGCTTTCTCAAGGGCCGCAACCTGCACGGGATCATCGGCTTCTTCGTCTTCCCGGTCGCGCTCTACGGCGCCTGTCGGATCGGCAAGCCCGACTCAGCCTGGGCGCGGCGGCGCTACGGCGACCGCAGGCCGAAGAAGCAGGCCAAGTCCGCCGAGCGCTTCCCTCCGGACCGGCGCACCGAGCGCTTCAAGAACGCCTTCCGCGACATCGTCGGCGGCAAGCCCAGCGAGGGCGTCGCCGCGGCCCGCGACGAGGCGATCGCCGCCACCCGCGAGGCGACCGAGGAAGTCCGCCACCGGGCCGAACAGGTCACCCACGCGGCGGAGCGCAAACGCGAGGACGACGACTGAGCCCTTACTCCCCCATCGCCTTGATCACCACCCGCTTGGGCCGGCGGCCGTCGAACTCGCAGTAGAAGACCTGTTGCCAGGGACCGAGGTCGAGGCGGCCGGCGGTGACCGGGACGATCGCCTGGTGGTGGAGCAGGAGGTTCTTGAGGTGGGCGTCACCGTTGTCCTCACCGCCGCGGTGGTGGCGGTAGTCGCCGCCCTCGGGCAGCAGCTGCTCGGCGACTTCGTTGGCCGCCGGCGACCAGCTCGGCGGCGCGACTTTGTCGAGCCACTCGAACACGTCCTCGTGCAGGCCGGGCTCGTCGTCGTTGACCCAGATGCCGGCGGTGATGTGCATCGCCGAAGCCAGCACCATCCCCTCGGCGATCCCGGCCTCGTCGACCGTGGCTTGAACCTCCTCGGTGATCCGGATCAGCTCCCGCCGCTCACTGGTCTCGAAGGTCAGGTATTTGGTGGCGAACTTCATCGGTCCTCCTTCAATTGCCCGGAACGCTGCAGACGGTGAACCCGATCTTCCGCGCCAGGCTTTCGCGCAGCGAGTCCTCGGCGTCGCGGCGGTCGCGCGCGGCCTCGACTCCGGCCGCATCGTCTTTCCTCGCGGCCGTGAGCGCCTGCACGTCGGTGTCGTAGACCCTTTCCTGGGCCGCGACGTATTCGCGGTAGGGCTCGGCGAGCGAGGCCGGCGGCGTCAGCTGCCGCAGGCCGCGGACGCGCTGGCCCGCGTTGCGAACGAGCGCTTCCGCGTAGGGCACGTCCGCCGCGTACTCCCCTTCGAGGTCCCGGATCGCCACATAGCGGCGCTGGCTCGCCGCGCAGACGTCATCCGCGCCGGCGATCAGTGCCGCTCGTGAGAGACGCCGCGGCTGCGATTTCTCCTCCTGCCGCGGCGGCGCCCCTTCCTTCTGCGCCGCGGTCGTCGCCGCGTCGCCGTCCCCGTCACCGCCCCCCGG
The DNA here is from genome assembly GCA_963849165.1 of uncultured Solirubrobacterales bacterium. Classification (GTDB taxonomy): domain Bacteria; phylum Actinomycetota; class Thermoleophilia; order Solirubrobacterales; family 70-9; genus VAYN01. The sequence goes on from CAWKGJ010000001.1 coordinate 95,812, forward strand.
CCCGACCAGGGCAACTACGATGACGGCGATCGCAGCCGCGGCAAGCAGGCCGCCGGCGATCCGCAGCCGTCTGCGCCCGGCCGAGGGGGGTCGCGCGTCGGATGGGGGCAGCCGCCTGGTCTCCGCGGTACCGGTGGCGGCCGCACCCGTGGCCACCGTCCGCTCCGGTACCGAGACCCGGGCGCCGCTGACCGCCGCGAGGGCGGCGCGGCCGAGGTCGCCGGCCGAGGGATAGCGGTCCTCTGGCTGCTTCGACATCGCCCTGGCGACGACGTCGTCGAGCGCCATCGAGACCTCCGGCGCGTAAAGGGACGGCGCCGGCGGCGGATCGTGGAGGTGTGCGTAGAGCCGCGCCGCCTCACCCTCGCGCGGGAACGGCACCTCCCCCGTCAACAGCTTGAACAGGAGGCAGCCGAGCGCGTAGACGTCGACCCGGGCGTCGACCACGCCGCCGGAAATCTGCTCCGGGGCGACGTAGTCGAGGGTGCCGACGAACCGCCCGGTCTGGGTCAGGCCGGACTCGGTGGTGACGTTGCGGGCGACGCCGAAGTCGGTGATGTAGGCGTGCTCGGCGCCCTCGCCGCCGCTGAGCAGGACGTTGGCCGGCTTGACGTCGCGGTGGACCAGCCCGGCCGCATGAATCGCGTCGAGGCCGTTGCCCACCTGGGCGATCAGCTCCGCGGCCGGGGCCGGCTCCAGCCTTCCCTCGCGGGCGATCCGCCGCGCCAGGTCGGAGCCGGCGACGTAGCGCATGGCGATGAAGGGAATGCCCCGCTGCTCGCCGGCGGCGTAGATCGGCACCACGTTGGGATGCTCGATCGAGGCGGCGATCCGCGACTCCTCGGCGAAACGCCTGGCGAAGACCTCGTCGGTGGCCGCCTCGGGGGCGATCAGCTTCAGGGCGACGCGGCGGTCGAGACCCGGCTCGACCGCCAGGTAGAGGATCCCCATCCCGCCGCGCCCGAGGCGGCTCTCGATCCGGTAGCCGGCGAAATCGTCGCCGTCGGATAGCTCGGTCCAGCCGCCGCCCTCAACCATTGCTCAACCCTAGCCGCAGAATCCGGCGCCTAGACTGGACCCTGCCGATGCCGCCGCGCTTCCTCATCGCCGCCTTCCTCGTCGCCTTCGGGCTGTTGGGCGCGGGGCTGGCGCAGGCCGAGCTGAGCCAGGACGGCAACGTGCGGATCTCCTTCAGCGGTGACTTCGCCCCCCGCTCCCTGCCGCGCGACAGACCGGCGCCGGTCACGGTCGACGTCAAGGGCGCCATCAGCACCACCGACGGCACCCGACCCCCGGCGGTGCGCCGGATCGAGATCGCCCTCAACCGCAACGGCACGCTCTCGACCCGAGGGTTGCCGACCTGCACCGGCCCCCGCCTCCAGTCCACCAGCACCGAGACCGCCCTGCAGCGCTGCCGCCCCGCCCTGGTGGGCCGTGGTCGCTTCGGGGCCGAAGTCGAACTCGACGGCACCGGCCCGGTCATCGCCCGCGGCGCAATGCTCGCCTTCTACGGCAAGAGCGGCGGCAGCCGGGCCCTGCTCCTGCACCTCTACCTCAAGACCCCGGTGCGGACGACCTTCGTCCTGCCGCTGACCATCTCGTCCCAGGGCAAGGGCAAGTTCGGGACCGTCCTCGCGGCCCGGATCCCCACCCTGGCGGGCGGCCTCGGATCGGTCACCCAGATCGACCTCGAGATCGGTCGCGAGTACACCTACCGCGGCCAGCCACGTAGCTTCATCAGCGCCAGTTGTCCGGCACCGCCGGGGTTCCCCGGCGCGGTCTTCTCGCTTGCGCGAGGCAGCTTCTACTTCGCCGACGGCAAGCAGATCGTCACCACGCTCGCCCGCAACTGCCACGTCCGCTAGCGCGGCTCAGAGCCCCAGGCCGCCGACGCCGCGCTCGTCCCAGCCGAGGTGGTGGGCCAGCTCGTGGCGCAGGGTCTGCTCGACCTGCCGCGCCAGCAGATCGCGATCGTGGCCGAAGTCGCGCTCCAGGGTGTCGCGGTAGATGACGATCCGGTCCTCGAAGCCCTCGCGGGCGATGCCGTCGCCGAAGTACTCGCCGTAGGCGTGGTGCTGGGCGCCGAGGTCGGAGACGACGACGGCGAGGCTCTCGAGGACCCGCTGGAACTCCGCCGGCAGCGCGTCGATCGCGTCGGCGACCAGCTCTTCGAACTCCCCCGTCTGGCTCTCTTCCGTCACCGGGCCAACGGTAGAGTCATCCGCACCGAGAATCCACCCCGGGAGAGTTAGATGAACGATGCACAGTCAGGCAGCACCTTGCTCCGCAGGTTGACCGCCGCATTCGCGGTTCTGGCGATCTTCGCCGGCGGCGCCGTCTGGTCCGGCTGCGGCAGCAGCGACGACACCACGACCGACACCGCCACCGCCAAGGAAGAAATCGAAGAGGGCGTCAATAAGGCCGAAGAAGGCGTCGAGGAAGGCACCGAGGAAGCGCAGAAGGGCATCGAAGAAGCGAAGAAGCAGATCGAAGACGGCAACAGCGGCGCCAAGAAGAGCATCGAAGAAGGCGCCGAGCGAGCCGAAAAGGGCATCGAAGAAGGCAAGGCCCAGGCTGAAAAGGGCATCGAAGAAGCGAAGGAACAGGCCGAGAAGTACCTGCCGTAGCCAGCGAGGCGGGGTGCCGGATCGCGCTTGCGGTCCGGCACCCGGCCCGCGGTCGCCGAGACCGGCTAGGGCTTGTGGCTCTCGACGAAGATCTCGAACTGCTTGGCGGTCGGCTCGCGGACCTTGCCACTGCCGTGGAAGACGCGCTCGACCCGCATCCCGACTGAGGACATGATCTCCGCCAGCTCCTCGACGGTGTAGAGGCGCTGGCGGAATTCGATCGGCTTCAGCTCGTCCAGCACCTCGCCGAAGCGGATCGGGATCATCGCCCCTTCCATGTATTTCTCGCGCCGGTTCCAGCGGTGCTCGACCAGTTCGATCATCGAGGAGCCGGAGATCCAGGACTTCTGCGGGAGGTGCTCGCGGGCGTAGAGGACGTTGGGAAGCTGGGCCAGATGGCGCCCGCCCGGGCGCAGCGAACGAGAGATGACCTCGAAGGTCCGCAGGTTCTCCGCTTCGGTCTCCAGGTAGCCGATCGCCCCGTCGTTGAGGCTGAGGACGACGTCGAACTCGGCGTCGAAGTCGAGCTCGCGCAGATCGGCCTCGACGAAGGTGACCTCTAGACCCTCTTTTTCCGCCTCGCGCCTGGCGATCTCGAGCAGCTCCGGCGAGATGTCGGCGCCGACGACCTCGAAGCCCTGCCGTTTCAGCTCCAGCGAATGCCGCCCGGAGCCGCAGGCGAGGTCCAGCACCCGCTCGCCGCCCTGCGGCCGCAGCATCCGCATCGCCCGCTCGACTTCGGCCTCGGTGCGGTCGGTCCACGCCATGTCGGCCGTGTCGGCGAACGCCGAGACGTACCAGTCCTGCGGAATCTCCTTCGCCAGCACGCTCATCGCCGTCCCCCCAACCCGTCAGTAGCCCCAAAAATCATCGTTCACTCAATTTCCCCATAGCGATGAAGAAGATAGCGGACGGGCGCTCAGGCCGCCAGGGAGCGGCGCGGAGTGTGCGGGCTAGGCCGGCGCCGGCTGGGACCGCCCCGCCGTCGCCGCCCTCGTCTCCGCCGCCGTCGGCGTCCGCGGGTCCGCCAGAGCCTCCTGGGTCGAAGCCCAGCCGAGGGCGCGATACGCGTCGAAGCGCTCGGCCGGGTAGATCTGGTTCACGGTCGAGTGATGGGGAAACGGGCGGTCGGTGCGACGGTACTCGCGCAGCGCCGACGGGGTGCGCTCGGTGATGCCGAGCTTGACCACCGTGAGACTTGCCTGCGAGCCGTCGGCGTAGTGGATCAATCCGCTCGCATGGGTCGCCCCGAGCTCCGGCATCGAGAAGGGCGCCCCCGCCGTCCGCGCGAACTCGTCGAGATCGATCTCCACCCGCGCCCCGAGCTCGCCGGCCGCGGTGAGGATCGCTTCGGCCAACGCCGTGGCCCGGCCGGGCGGATCACCGGAGGCGTCGATGCACCAGATCTCCTCGCAGCGCCTGCGCATCAGCTCCACGAGACCGAGGTTGTCGTAGTGACCGCCATCGGTGACGTAGATCTCACTCGAGCGCTCGGAGTGAAACCCGAACATCTCGCGAACCAGCCCGAGCAAGCCGACGTTGATGCGCTTCTCAGCGGTGGAGATCGAGTCCCGCACCCCTTTGTCGAGGGGGTTTGGCAACCAGACGCCAAGGCGGACGTTGAGGATCGCGAAAAGGGCGCGCAGGTTGCCGCGGGTCCGCTTTCCCATCGCCGGCGAGACCGCGGCGCCGGTCATCGCGACCGCGGAGGAAAGGTTCACCGCCGGTCCCCAGCCACGGCCGAGCCTGGTCGGTCGCTCGAAGCGTTCCAGCGCGACGGTCTCCAGCCTTGCCTCGGGCACCGCGGGCACCGTCACCTCGTGGGGGGTGAAGACGATCGAGAGAGCATGGCTTCCAGCGGGGGTGGCGCCGACGTCGGAAACGTTGACCGCCGCGCAGATCAGCAGTTCGGGGAACGAACCTTCGCGACCGAACTCGGGCGGCCCCAGCGCGCTCAGCGCGACCGCCCGCGGGTCGTGGGGCCGGAGTACGTCCGCACCGTTGCGGACCACGCTGAAGCAGCGGTTCAAAAGGTCGCGATAGATGAGATGAGGGGACGCTCGATCGACGAAGAAGGTGATGACGAAGGGGGCGACAAACGTCACCGCCACCGCCGCCAGCGCCATCAGCGACGGCTCAGGGTCCCGGTACTGCTGGTACACCAGGACCGCCAGCCAGGAGATCGTCAGCAGGCCGATCGCCTGGACCAGGCGAAGGGTGAGAAGGCCCGTCCCAAAGGTGCCGAGGCGCTGCAGCAGCGCGAGGTGGCGATAGCGACGACTCAGCAGCGTCGCGGCCGTGACCAGGGCGACGAGAATCGCGAGACCAGCCGCTATCGCGACCCCGTGGTCCGCGACCCAATCCGGATTTCGCAGGATCGGGATCGTTTCCAGTCGGCAGACCAGAGCACTTGAGCCGATGAACGCGAACGCCGCCGCGACCAGGACCGGCACGCGCACGCCGGTTCCGGGAGCGGGATGGAAATCGAAGTCGTGCACCAGGTAGTAGATCGCCGCCGCCGCCAGCACCGCGATCGGCCACTGCAACCACAGTAGGCCGTCCGGTGAATCGACCGCATGCGGGAGGACTATCGACCCCAGGATCGCCACCTCGCCCAGGTAGACACCGGCAAAGCCCACGATCGCCGCGACGGCGATCAGGTTGAACACCATCAGCCCGGCCATCACCGCGCTCAGCTGCAGCCCACCGTCCTCGACCATGTAGCGACAGTGCCGGCGCAGGTGCTCCGCCTCCTTCGAACCGGGTGCAAACGGCGACTCCCGATCCACACCCGGCGCCGACCCGACCGCCCCCTCGGGCTGACCAAAGGGCCGAACCCGATCACCGCAGTTGAGCAGCGTGTAGGCGCCGGCGATGTACGAACCGCCGGAGACCGCACTCAGGTACCGCGCCGCATTCCTACCCCGGAGAAGACCGCGCCGCTCCTGCAGCGCCTGCAGCGCCCCGAGGCCGAACGACGCGGCCCGCAAGCCGCCGCCGGAGACACAGATCCCAACCCGCCCGGCAGATTCCCCACCGTTCTCACGGTCTCTGAAAATCCCGGATGCCCCGTCCTCTCGCCCCATCGATCACCCAGGCTAACCTGACTAACCAGGAATTGCCTAAGTCCTCGACCGCGCGTCCTGCATCGCAAGACGAAGACCCGATTAGTAGCCCGCGACCTCCGCATGCTCTTCAACCTCCGCAACGCTCAACGCGCGGTCATACACCGCAGCCTCGTCAATGACGCCGGACCATGAGCCGCCGAAGTCCGAGCGGGCACCGACGCTGAAGCTCGACGGTGCCGTTATCGATCCTTTCGAGGTGGTCGAGGACACGGAGGTGCCGTTCACGTACAGCTTCAGGGTCGTACCGTCATAGGTGGCGGCGATGTGCTTGGCCACGCCGGACGCCGCCGCGCTCGTCGTTGCGCAGTCGTAGCTGCCACTTGGAATGCGGCACACCTGGAGTTTGTTCGCCGTGCCGTTGTTCCAGAGGCCATAGCCATTGACGACGCTTTCTCCCGAGAGCACCTCAGAGGAGAAGATGCGTCGACTCGTCGAGTCGACGGTGTTCGGCTTGATCACCGCCTCGATCGTGAACGCGCTGGTCCCGGCAAAGCCGTAGCTGCTGGTCGACGCCAACATTCTGTTTTTGCTTCCTCCGAAGGAGACCGCCGGATCCGAGCTCCCAACGAGGCCCGGCGCACCCAGGGTGACAGAGGTGTAAGTGCCGGACACCGCTTCCATGTCGTCGGCTGCCGTCGTTCCGCTCGCCTCGCCCAGTCGCCAATAGCTCTGCAGGTCCGGGGTGGACTTCACCGTCGCGTAGTAGCCGTTCGGCGATTCGGCAAAGAGCGGGTGGGGCGAAACGAAAAGCTCAGCGCGGTCATAGCCGTTTCCGGCAGTGGAATACGGCTTGCCGGCGCCAACCAGGCCGAGCTGCTGGAGAAACGCGTCCCCCTCCGCCTTTGCGACTCGCCTTTCCGCGGCGGGATCTACGTTGCTTATCGTAAAGGTCTCACCAGGGGCAATTTGAAGTGGCACGCTCAGCGCTCCTTTTTGGAGGCCGCTACCCAACACTCCCGTTTTCGCGCTCCCCGCTTTCGCGGTAACCGTGACCGCCCCGACGGTGGATCCTTCGGGCGCATAGCCGCCCGCTTCGGTGACAGTTGCGGCGCGCGGCCCGTTGGTGACGCTGAGCGTGTACTCACCGGCTTCGGCGTAGGCGTAGTACGGCTGATTCGATTCCAAAGCCGCAAGCGAGCTCGTCTGCCAGCCGTACCACGGAAGCTTCACGTCGGAATCGCCCGAGCCCGTGTAGTCGCCAAAAAGCGGTCCTTCGCCCACTTTGTGTCCCCAGCCCCACGAAGTTCCTCCGTTCAGCGACCAGGCGACAGCCTCGCGTGGGTCTAGGCCAGCGATCGCCCCGGCCGCATCCGGATTGAGCGTGTTGGTTCCATTCGGACCAGCCACGCTGGCGTTCGTAACCGGGGAGTTGAAGCTGACGTAGTTGAATTCAGGTTTGGCGGCGTTATTCGTGTAGACGACAAAGTACGGCGTGTTAGCTTCGAGCGATGCGCCACCGAAGTTGGCGTAGAGCATGCCTGACTTCCCGCTGATTTTGTAGGTCGACTTGATTTCGCTGTAGCGATCAACCGGGTTGAATTCCTCTTCGGCTATTACGCTCGAGAGGTCAGGGGTCCCGCCTTCTTTCATCTCGACGAGTCGGGCAAGGATCATGCCACCGTCCCCGTGCGCGTAGCCGACCTTTGCTTCGCCCGGCACCCATTCTTTCGGAAGAGATTCAGGCGGCGCCTGGTAGGAGGCATTCGCTTCTGGGCATGGACCTACGCGCTTGTCCAGGCATTTCGACCGGATCTCAGCCGGAGCAGCAGCTCCGCCGCCGTCGGTGTAGACGCCGTCTAGTTTGAAACCAGAGAAGAAGCGATAGATCGTCTTTGGTTTGTCGAGCACGAAGCGGATCGCGTAAAGACGGTTGCTTGCCAATGAGTCGTGGCCCTGTGCATCGTTGACGTTGTAGAGCCCGATCGGAATTTCTCGGGCTGCGAAAGCGCTGCTGGTCAGCGTCGCCATTAAAACGGCGCCGATCAGCACGAACAGCCCGGTCCAGCTCCGCCTTCTCACTGTCACTTTGAGCTCTCCCATGTCAAGCAATCCATATCCCACGACCACCGTCGCCATGCAGGTATTGAATGCTCAGTCTATGCAGATCAAAGCGAGAACACAAAGCGGCGCTTGCTCGGCATGGGGCGGGAAGGACTCGAACCTTCGACCGACGGATTATGAGTCCGCTGCTCTAACCAGCTGAGCTACCGCCCCGGGAGGGGCGAGGGTAGCGCGGGAGGCGTGGGTCAGGCGCTGAAGAGCTGGGCGAGGGAGCGGCCCACGTCGGGGGGCTCTTCTTCGCCTTTGGCGGCGGCGGCGGCGCCCTCGGCGAGGGCCTTGGCGGCGTCGGCGATCTGGTGGGCGCGGCCGCCGCGGATGACGCCGGTGGTCTTGGCTTCGGCGAGGTCGGACTCCATCAGGCCGGCCAGCTCGGCGAGGCGGCGCAGGCCGACGACGGCGGCGGTGCCGCGCAGGGCGTGGGCTTCGGCGCGCATCGTCTCGAAGTCGGTCGTCTCGGTGGCAAGGCCGGCGGCTATCACGTCGCAGCGCCGGCGCGCCTCCTCGGCGAAGGTGGCCCGCAGCTCCTCCTTGCTGGCGAGCTCCTCCTTGGTCGGCTCTTTGTCCTTGGCTTTCTCTTTCTTGGTGCTCATTCGGCCACCGCCTTCTTCACCGCAGCAGTCAGGAGTTCGGGGCCAAAAGCCCCCTGAATGACGGAACTGATCTTGCCTTGGCGGTCGATCGCGAACAGCCATGGCTCGTTGGGAAGGTTGAAAGCTCGCACTTGTGGATGCACGATCTCCTTGCTGGGGTCGTTGTCCTTCCAGATCTCCATGTGGATGAAAGCCGCCTTCTCTCCGAACTCCTGCTTGACCTGCTCGGCCACGTCGACGACGGGGCCGCAGACCCGACTCTGGCAGAACTGGGGGGTCGCGAACAAGAGCACTATCGGCTCCTTGCCGAGCGCATCCGCGTAGTCGACCCTGTTCTGGGTGTCGGGCGGGATCCGCGTGGTGATCTGCGAGAGGTCGCCGCCGACGTCCTCGGCGGTCGGGGTGTGGATTTTCGGCGCCTTCTCGCCGGGCCTGGGAATCCCGCCGTACTCGCCGACCACGGCGCTGCCGGTCAGCAGGGTGCCTTTGAATTCGCCGTCCTCCTTGAGCAAAGCCGCGATTCGCCACTCGCCGTCGCTGGGGAAGTCGAGCTGAGTCGAGTAGACGACGCTGGCGGCGTCGGGGTCGTCGCTGGTCGTCAAGGCACGGAAGGCCGGCTGGGTGGCCAGGCTTTCGGTCGCCGCCGGAAAGGGCCCGATCGCCGGCGCGTCGAGCGCTTGGGCTGCCGCTTTCGCCGCCGGGCCTTTGTTGCCCGACTTCGATTTGGCGCCCGGCTCGGGCGTCGGGGTCTTGGCGAAGTAGAGGGCGACTTCGGCGTCCGGTATCTGGGTGCGGTCGCGCTCGAAGACCCCGAACGGGAAGCGGTTCTCGCCCTCGTAGAAAGCCAACGCGGCCGGCGAGACGACCACTTCGGCCGATCCGTCGGCGGCTTTGAGCAGCTCCCGCAGCGTCCGCCCTTCTGGGCTCGGGAACGCGCTTTTCGGGGGCGCCGGGCGGCTTTCCGCGCTGGCGCCGGAGCCGTCGGTGGAATCGGTCGAATCCGAGTCGCCGCCGCATCCGGGGACGAGCGCGGTGCAGGCGAGCAGGCAGGCGAGAGCCAGGGCGAGGCGAGGGGCGGCGCGCATCGCCGGCATCTTATTGAGACAGGCGACCAAACCGGTACACCCCGGCACCCTGTAGAAACGGCATATAGGCTGCGCGGCGGCGTCGAAACAGGAGGAGCGAGATGGCGAAGCGAGCGGCACTGGTAACGGGAGCGTCGAGTGGGATCGGCCTGGCGATCGCCCGCACCCTCGGCGAGGAAGGCTACGCGCTGACCGTCTCCGCGCGCCGTCCGGAGAAGCTCGAGGAGGCTGCCGCCGGTCTCGGCGCCGAGGGCTTCGAGGTCGAGAGCGTCGCCGCCAACATGACCGACGAGGACGACGTGCTGGCGGTCTTCGCCGCGCACCGCGCCAGCTACGGCCGCCTCGACGTCCTGGTCAACAACGCCGGGGTCGGGATCGGGGCGCCGATGGAGGAAATCCAGACCAAGCATCTCGACATGCAGCTCGCCGTCAACCTGCGGGCGCTGATCCTCGGCACCCGCGAGGGCCTGCCGCTGCTGCGGGAGGCGGGCGCCGAGCACGGCAAGGCCCTGATCGTCAACACCGCTTCGATCGCCGGCAAGGGCGGGCAGGCCTGGCTCTCGATCTACGCCGCGACCAAGGCCGCGGTGATCAACTTCACGCAGTCGACCCACCGCGAGGCGGGCGGCGCCGGAATTCAATGCACGGCATTGGCGCCGGGCTTCGTCGACACCGCGATGACCGAGTTCGCCAAGGGCCAGGTTCCGGCCGAGGCGATGATCCAGCCCTCCGACCTGGGCGAGGCGGTGCGCTTCCTGCTGCGGACCTCGCGCAACTGCCACGTGCCGGAGATCGTGTTTACGCGGCCTGGAGAGGGTCTCGATACGCCCTAGCGGCGGCATGGGTGTGGAGCGCGGCGGAGAGCCACTGCGTGTCCTGGTAGCGGCATTCGGGGATCCGGGGCACGTCTTCCCGGCGATCTCGCTGGGGAGGGCGCTCGCCGGGCGCGGTCACGAGGTCGTGGTCGAGACCTGGGAGGAGCGGCGCGCCGCCGTCGAGGGGGCCGGGCTCGGCTTCGCGGCAGCCGAGGAATACAAGATGTTCCCGCCGCCGGAACCGGACTCCGCCGACGGCCAGCACGCGGCCGAGGCGGCGCGGGGGCTGCTGCCGTTGCTGGAGGAGATGCGCCCGCACGTTGCCGTCAGCGACATCCTCACCCTGGCGCCGGCCCTGGCCGCCGAGCGGGCCGGGGTGCCGCTGGCGACCCTGATTCCCCACATCTACCCGGTGGTGGAGCCGGGACTTCCGTTCTTCGCGATCGGACTGCGGCCGCCGCGCACGCCGCTCGGGCGGGCGGTCTGGCGGACCGGGCAGCGCGCGCTCGACGTCGGCCTCGAGCACGGGCGCCGCGACCTCAACCTGCAAAGGGAGCGCATCGGCCTGCCGCCGGTCGAGCGCTTCCACGGCGGCATCAGCCCGCAACTGGCGCTGGTCGCGACTTATCCCCAGCTGGAGTACCCGCGAGAGTGGCCGGCCGGGGTCGAGGTGACCGGGCCGATGACCTTCGAGGTCCCGCACCCGGCGATCGAGCTGCCGCCGGGAGACCGGCCGCTGGTCCTCGTCGCCCCCAGCACCGCCCACGACTCCGAGAACCACCTGGTCCGCACGGCGCTGGCGGCGCTGGCGCGAGAGCCGGTGCGGGTGGTGGCAACGACCAACAGGGTCGTCCCCCAGCGCCCGATCAAGGTGCCGGCCAACGCCGTCCTCGTCGATTGGCTCAGCTACAGCCAGCTGATGCCGGCCGCCTCGCTGGTCATCTCCCACGGCGGCCACGGCACCGTCGCCCGTGCCCTCGGCGCCGGCACTCCGGTCTTGATCTGCCCGATCATCGGCGACATGAGCGAGACCGCGATGCGGGTCGCCTGGGCCGGGGCCGGCCTCTCCCTGCCCTGGCGCCTCTGCCGGCCAGGGCCCCTGCGCTGGGGGGCGCGGCGCATCCTCGACGACCCGTCTTTCACATCCCACGCCGAGCAGATCGCCGCTTGGGGCCGAGAAAACGACGGCGCCCGACGAGGCGCGGAGTTGGTCGAGAAGCTCGCCCGCTCGAGACTCGCCGGCAGGCAATAGCTCCGGGGGTGGGACTCGAACCCACAACCACTCGATTAACAGTCGAGTGCTCTGCCAAATTGAGCTACCCCGGACCGATTGAGCTACCCCGGAATTCAGGGCAGCGCCGTCACTTTAGCGGTCTACGTGGGGTGCTTTCTCGACGCCGGCCTCAACCAAGGCATGGCAATTTGCGCAAAGCAGCACGCACTTGGCGGCCTCGGCTCGCATCTTGCGAATACCGCGGGTGCGTCCCTGATGGCCAAGATGAAATTTCTTGGTCGCTGGGTCCACATGGTGAAACTGAAGCGCGCTGGGGTGGTTCGAGAAGCCACAGATTCCGCACGCTCCGCCGGCCTCACTGACGAGCTGACGCTTGACCCTCCGGCGTCGCTCAGAGACCGCCATCGAGTTGCACCGCTGACAACGGAAGCCTCCATCCGGGCGCCGCAGGAAGGAAGTATGGCCATGCCTCGGACATCTCAGATAAGCCTTCCGCAGACCGGCCCTTCGGGCGGCGGAACTTTCTCGGCGTCGGGAAGAGCGGTCCGTTTCGAGGCCACAGCGACGCAGCCAGTACCGAACCGTCGAATACCCGATGCCGAGTTCCTCGGCCATCTCCCTAATGGACGCACCGCTTTCCGTCAGTTCTCGCAGGCGGATCAGATCGACTGACCCTTTCGGCGCATGGCGAACATGGCCAACGGCCCTCAGTCCGTGCTTCTTCAGCCAGTAGCCGACCGTCGACGGGTGTTTGCCGACTCGCTCGCCGATCGCCTCGAGCGAGAGGCGTTGCTCCAGGCATTTCTCCAGGAAGCCCCTTTCCATCCCAAAAATAATCTCAAACGACGCAGACAGAAAGCTGCGTAACGCTTCTGCCCTGGTGCCCGACTCAGCTCTCGACCCGTTGAGTGCGGGCGATGCGCTCGACCAGGCTGGCGCGTTCGCGGCTGAGGGCGGCGCGGCGCTCGTAGTCGTCGCGTTCGCCGGCGGCGGCGATCTCGTGCTCGATGCGGCGCTGGTCGAGGAGCAGGAAGTTCAGCTCCATCGACTCGTGCGAGGCGGGCTCGTCGTGGGCCAGCATCACCAGCTCGGTGACGAGGCCGGTCAGCTCGGCGTCGTCGGGCAGGTTGGAGGCCGGGTCCTCGGGGTGCTCGCGCAGCCAGGCGGCGGCGCGCAGGCCGGTCGGCGAAAGATGGGCGTCGGTGAGGCGGGCCAGGTACTCCCTGCCCTCCGCCGGCAGGGCGATGCACATCGCCAGCAACGCCCGCTCGCGGCGCTCGCGCGAGGTCAGCTCGGCGGCGCGGCGCGGCGGCGCGGCGGGCCCTCCACCGGCTTGGGCCGGCGCCGGCTCGGCGCCGCCGCTGGCCGGCCGGGCCGCGACGATCCGGCCCATCACCATCGCCGGCTCGAGGTCGAGCCGCTCCGCCACCTGGCGCACTAGGTCGTCGCGGCTCGCCGTCTCCCCCATCGCGCCGAGAATCGGCGCCACCTCGGTCAGCGCCCGGTCGCGCTCGGCCGGCGAGGCGACGTCGGTGCGGTCGAGCACCAGCCCGACCTGAAAGGCGTTCAGCTCGACGGCGGCGTCGACCAGCGCCCGGAAGCGCTCGGCGCCCCCCTCCCCCGCCACCATCTCCGCCGGGTCCTCGCCGGCCGGCATCGTCGCCACCCGTAGCCGCATCTTGCGCCCGGCCGCCACTCGCTGCGCGCGCAGCATCGCCTCCTGCCCGGCCGAGTCGGCGTCGAGCGCCAGCACCACCTCCTCGACCATCCCCGAAAGCGCGGCCACCTGCTCGCCGGTGATCGCCGTCCCCATCACGGCGACGGCCTCCTCGACGCCCGCCTGGTGCAGTGCCAGCACGTCGGTGTAGCCCTCGACCACGACCGCCCGCGCCGCCTTGGCGATCGCCGCTTTCGCCTTGTCGACGCCGTAGAGCAGCTGGCTCTTGTGGAAGAAGTCGGTCTCGGCGGTGTTGACGTACTTGGCCCCCTGCTCGGCGCGCATCGCCCGGCCGCCGAAGCCGAGGACGCGGCCGCGGCGGTCGCGGATCGGGAACATGATCCGCGAGCGGAAGCGGTCGTAATCGCGCCCCTCGCGGTTCTTCTGGACGAGGCCGACGCCGTGCAGCTCCTGGACGCTGAAGCCGGCCTGCTGGCCGCGGACGAGGATCTTGTCCCAGGCGCTGGGCGCGTAGCCGACGCCGAAGCCGCGCAGCGCCTCCTCCCCCAGGCCCCTCTCGGCCAGGTACGCGCGCGCCTTCTCCGCCTCCGGCGCCTCCCAGAGGTAGTGGGCGTAATAGGCGGCGACGCGCTCCAGCAGCTGCTCGAGCCGGCGTCGCTGCTGGCGCCTGGCCTCCGCCTTGGGGTCCTCCTGCTCGCGCTCCAGCTCGACCCCGTAACGATCGGCCAGCAGCTCGACCGCGTCGGCGAACCCCAGCCCGTCCTTCTCTTCGACGAACTTGATCACGTCGCCGCCGACGCCGCAGCCGAAGCAGTGGTACAGCTTCTCCTGGGCGTCGACGGAGAAGGAGGGCGTGCGCTCGTCGTGGAAGGGGCAGAGTCCGGTCCAGCGGGCGCCGGCCCGGCGCAGATCGGTATGCGCGGAGATCACCTCGACGATGTCCGCCGACTGCTTCACCCGTTCCAGGCTCTCGGGGGAGATCAGCGCCACTAGAACTTCGCCTCAGAGGGAATCGTCAGCTCGGTGAACTTGGCGATGCAGAAACGATCGGTCATGCCGGCGACGTAGTCGGTGACGCGTTGGCCGACGCTCGCCCCCGGGTCCCAGTCGGGGAGCTCGTCGGGGTGCGCGAGGTAGTGGTCGAGGAGGCCGCGCATGGTGCGCTCGACCCGCTCGTGCTCGCGCTGGGCCGCCGGGCCCAGGTAGACGCGCTGGAACATGAACTTGCGCAGGCGCAGCATCGCCGCGCCGATCTCCTCGCTCTGGACGACGTCGCCGGCCGCCTCTGAACGCTCGACGATGTCGCGGACGAGGGTGTCGATCCGCAGCGAGCCGGTCGGGCCGAGCAACTCGATCTCCGCCGCCGGCAGATCCTCCGGGCGCAGGATTCCCGCTCGCAGGGCGTCGTCGATGTCGTGGTTGATGTAGGCGACGCGGTCGACGAGCTTGACGATCCGACCCTCCAGCGTCGCCGGCTTGGTGGGGCCGTTGTGGTTGAGGATGCCGTCACGGACCTGCTCGGTCAGGTTGAGCCCCCTGCCGTCTCGCTCCAGCACCTCGACCACCCGCAGCGAGTGCTCGTTGTGCCGGAAGCCGCTGCCGCAGCGCTCGCGCAGAACGGCGTCGAGGGCGTCCTCGCCGGCGTGGCCGAAGGGCGGGTGGCCGAGGTCGTGGCCGAGGCCAATCGCCTCGGTCAGGTCCTCGTTCAGGCCCAGCGCCCGGGCGACCGTGCGGGCGATCCCGCAAGCCTCCAGGGTGTGGGTGAGGCGGGTCCGGTAATGGTCCCCCTCGGGAGCGACGAAGACCTGGGTCTTGTGCTTGAGCCGGCGGAAGGACTTGGAGTGGACGATGCGGTCGCGGTCGCGCTGAAACGGCGTCCGCAGCGGGCTGTCGGGCTCCGGGGTGGCGCGGCGGGCCGGGTAGGAATGGGTCGCGTGAGAGGAAAGGAACTGCTCCTCCCAGGAGGAGATGCGGTCGGCGAACGTGACGGTGGCGGGCACCGTTCGATCTTAAGCGGCGGCGCGAAGCTGCACATGCGCGTGGTGCTCGAGCGTCTCCCCCACGGCTCGCTCGACTTGGCGCAGAGCCAAGGGCTCGGCCCGAGGGGCCTCAGCCAGCGGTAGCGCCAGGGCTTCGACCATGAAGCGGTGCGCGTCCTCGGAGAGGCCGAAGGAGCCGGCTTCACAGCCGGCGCAGACCACGCCCCCGGCGGCACCCGAGAACCCGGCCAGGTGCTCGGCCTCGCCGCAGCGGGCGCAAGAGGCCAGCTCGGGCACGAAGCCGGCCACCATCGCCAGCTTCAACCGGAAGGAGAGCGCTACTTCCAGCCCGGGCCCGCGGGGCTGGTCGGGGTCGTCGAGCAGCGCGAGGTAGCGGCAGAGCAGGTTGTAGGCGGGCAGGTTGGCCTCGGCCGAGTCGAGCAGCCGCAGCACCGCGTCGCAGGCCCGGGCGCCGGCGGTCAGCGCCGGGCCGGAGGAGCGCAGGCGCGGATAGCCGTCGATCGTCGCCACGTTGGTCACCGTCATCAGGTCGCCGCGGCCTTCGTGCAGAACCAGGTCGAGGCGGAAGAACGGCTCCAAGCGGCCGCCGAAGCGGGACTTCGGCTTGCGCGCTCCCTTGGCGATCGCCCCGAACCTGCCTCGCGTCTTCGAGTAGCAGTGGAGGATCCGGTCCGCCTCGCCGTAGCGGATGCTGCGCAGGACGATCGCCTCCGTCTTGACGGTCTTTCCGGCCACCCTCCTACTTTGCCCGGCGGCGCGGACGGCGGCGCAGCTTGACCTGGCAGCTCGGGCAAAAGTAGGTGGAGCGGCCGCCGACGACGATGCGGACGATCTCGCCGCCGCAGGAAGGGCAGGGCTGCCCCTCGCGGGTGTGGACGAGGAACTCGTTCTGCATGGTTCCCTTCTCCCCGCGCCCGTCGCGGTAGTCGTCGATCGAGGAACCGCCATGGTCGATTCCGGCCTCGAGCGCGGCGACGACGGCATCGCGCAGAGCCTGCAGGTGCTCTGGCTTCATCGAGCCGGCCGGCGAGAGCGGATGCAGCCGCGCCCGGTAAAGCGCCTCGTCGGCGTAGATGTTGCCGACGCCGGCAACTCCCGACTGGTCGAGCAGGAACGACTTCAGCGGCGCCGTGCGCCCCGATGCCATCGCGCCCAGCGCCGCGGGCGTGAAGTCGGGCGAGAGCGGCTCGACGCCGACTCTGCCGGCGAAGCGGGCCTCGAGGTCGACGTCGTCGATCAGGAAGGCCTCGCCGAAGCGACGCGGGTCGGTGAACCAGACCTCGCGGCCGTCGTCGAGGACGAAGCGGGCGCGCAGGTGCCGGGCCGAGGTCGAGCGCTCCGCCTCGTAGAGCCGCCGTCCTTCCGAGGGATCGAGCACGTCCTCGCCCTCGACCAGGACGAGGTTGCCGGTCATCCGCAGGTGCATGACCAGGGTCTGGCCGCCGTCCAGCCCCAACAGCAGGTACTTGCCTCGTCGCCCAAGCCCTTCGATCGTGCGGCCGCTGACCGCGCCGCCGAGCTCGACGGCCGGCAACGGCCGTGACCAGCGCTCGTCCAGCACTTCCAGCGACTCGATCCGGTGCCCTTCCAGCTCCGGCTCGAGCTGGCGCGCGACGGTCTCGACCTCGGGCAGCTCGGGCATCCCCGAGTTCTATCCGATGCTCCGCCTGTCCTTATTCGCCCACAGGGCGAATAAGGACAGGCGGAGTGCGGAGAAGCGATCTAGCTGCTGCTAGCCCTCGGGTGGGCGCTGAAGTAAACCTCCTTGAGGCGGTCGCCGGAGAGGTGCGTGTACATCTGGGTGGTGGAGATGTCGGCGTGGCCGAGCATCTCCTGCACGGCGCGCAGGTCGCAGCCGCCGGCGAGCAGGTGGGTGGCGAAGCTGTGGCGCAGCGTGTGCGGGCTCATGCGGCCGGAGAGGCCGGCGTCGCGGGCATGGCGCTGGACGATCTTGTAGAGGCCCTGGCGGGTCAGCGGGCCGCCGCGGAAGTTGACGAACAGCTTCGGCTCGTGGCGTTCGCCGATCAGCTTCGGACGCCCGCCGCGTAAGTAGGCGCTGATCGCGGCAATCGCCTGGCGGCCGAGCGGCACCAGCCGCTCCTTGGAGCCCTTGCCGCGGGCGCGCAGGAAGCCCTCGCGCATGTCGATGTCCGCCAGCTCGAGCCCGATCGTCTCCGAGGCCCGCAGCCCGCAGGCGTACATCACCTCGAGCAGCGCCCGGTCGCGCAGCGTCGTCGGCTCGCTGCCGCGCGGCGAGGCGAGCAGCTTCTGCACCTCGGAGTAGTTGAGGACCTGCGGCAGCTTCTTGGCCCGGCGCGGGGCGCTCAGCGCCGCCGTCGGGTCGTCGCCGATCAGCTCGTCGCGGCGCAGGTGCTTGTAAAACGAGCGCAGGCAGGCGGCCTTGCGATGAATCGTCGAGGCCGAGCAGGCCGGCCGGCCCTCTCCCGTCGCCAACTCGGCGAGGAAGTCGGCGACGTCGGCGGGGCGGGCGCGCAGCGCGTCCCGCTCGTGGGCCGAGAGGTATTCGCCGTACTGGAAGAGGTCCGTGCGGTAGGCGTTGAGGGTGTTGCGGGAGAGGCCGCGCTCCAGCTCCAGGTAGGAGAGGAAGTCGAGGACCAGGCCCTGGAAGCGAGCGTCGGCGCCAGGACGGGCGGGCGCAGACGGAACCGCGGGCTTGACTGCGATCGCCATGACGCGGGGTTCTCGGCGGCGGGGTTCATACCTTGTGGCGCAACGAGCGGCCCACGGGAGGCGTCGGGCCGCGGGTCCTGTCGCGGCGGCATCCCCCACGGTGCTCGCCGCTGCGCGCCTGCGCGCCGTGGGGGACCCCCGCCATCGCGCCACCCGCAGCAGGCGCGCTTAGGGCGGGAACGCTTATTCCGTGAGCAGGTGGCCCGCCGCTAGGGGGGCCGCGAAGAAGAGGGGGTCGTCCTGGAGCGAGCGGCCCATGGTCGTCGAAGGGAGGCCTGAAGCGCTGTAGGCATCCAAGTCGGCCGGGGCGGAGCGGAGGCGGTGATTGCCGGGGGCCTCCTCCAAGGCGGCTTCGATTCTGGCCTCGCCCTCGGGGACGGCGACGTCGAGGGGGGCGAGGAGGAGTTCGAGGACGGTGTAGGTGTGGTGGCTGACGTCGAGGTGGCGTTCGCGGGGGTCGCTGGAGGAGAGGCGTGGCGAGAGCAGGGTCGGGAGGCGCAGCGAAAGCGCGGCGTGGGCGCTGTCGAGGGCGGCGATGCCGCCGTGGCCGAACTCGGTGTCGGAGCCGATGATGCCGGGGCCGGGACCGACCAGGACCGCGTCCCAGCCGAGGCGGTTGGCGGCGTCGAGGGCGCCGACGGTGCTGAGCGCCTCGTGCTCGCCTCCATAGGCCGGGGCGGCGGTGACGTGGCCGCAGAGCAGGCCGCGCTCGCGCAGCTCGGCGACGTCGCGCGAGAGTGAGCCGGGCAGGGCGCCGCCGCCGGTCTGGACGTAGCCGACCTGGATGCCAGGCGAGGCCTGGGCCGCGGCCCAGACCGCCGGAGCAAGGTGGCCATGGAGCGGCAGGACCAGCGCCGAAACCGCTACCGGCGCCCCGGTCTCCGCCGCCTCGGGGGACTTCTCGCCGGTCCTTGCCTCGACCGGCGCCACCGGATGCTGGAGCGAGGTGTAGTTGAGCTTGATCACGTGCTCGCCGGCCTGCCCTCCCCCGCCCTCCAGCCCCCGAGTCAGGTTGACGTGGACGACGTCGAAGCCGCCCGAGCCGAGCCCGAGGTCGAGGGCGACAACGTTGACGACGACCTCGTCGCCCGTGCGCATCTCCCCCAGCAGCAGGGTGTCGGCCCAGGCGGGCCGGCGCTCGCCGTCGACCTCGACGGTCAGCGGCTCGGCGGAGACGACGACGCCGCGGCGCAGCTCGAGACGGCCGCTCACGCCTCGCCCGACGCCGCGGCGACGATCCCTTCGCAGACCTCGAGCATCCGCGCGAGACTGGCGGCCGGGACGTGCTCGTCGGCGGTGTGGACGGCGTCGGTGCCGTTGGCGAGCAGAACGGCGTCGAAGCCGTCAAGGCGGAAGACGTTGGCGTCGCTGCCGCCGCCGATCGCTGCTCGCCTTGGCTCGAGCCCGGCGGAGCGCAATCCCGCCTCGGCCAGCCCCAGCGCCGGCGAGGAGGAGGGAACCTCGTAGCCGCGGAAGAGCTCTTCGAGGCGGACGTCGACGTCGCAGCCGTGCTCGCCCGCCCCCCAGACGCAGGCGTCGGAGATCTGCCCGGCGACCTCGGCGGCACGGGCGGCGTCGCGACTGCGCGCCTCGGCCTGGAGCCAGCAGTGCCCGGGAACGACGTTGCCCGAGCTCCCGCCCTTGATCAGGCCGACGTTGGCGGTCGTCTGCTCGTCGAGCCGGCCCAGCTCCATGCGGGCGATCGCGGCCGAGGCGGCGGCGATCGCGCTGCTGCCGTCCTCGGGCCGGATCCCGGCGTGGGCCTCGACCCCGATGAAGTCGGCGACGATCTTCTGCTGGGTCGGGGTGGCGACGATCACCTCGCCGACCGGGCCGGCGTGGTCGAGGACGAAGCCGGTCCGCGAGCGCAGGACCGAGGTGTCAAACGCTTTGGCGCCGCGCAGGCCCTGCTCCTCGGCGACGGTCAGGACCAGCTCGATCCCGACCGGCGCGGGGGCGGCGGCATAGCGCGCCACCAGCTCCATGAAGACCGCCACCGCGGCCTTGTTGTCGGCACCGAGGATCGTCTCGCCGCGGCTGCGGAAGACCCCTTCGTCGTCGACCACCTCGACCAGGCCCTGGTGCGGCACCGTGTCCAGGTGGGCGCAGAACATCACCCACTCCTCCCCCGTGCCTGGCACTCGCGCCAGCAGGTTGCCGGCGCCGGCGCCGGCGGGGACCGCGGCGTCGTCCTCGCTGACCTCGAGCCCCAGCGCCCGCAGCTCGGCCGCGACGGTGTCCGCGATCTCGCGCTCCTCGCCGGTCGGGCTGCGGATCTCGCAGAGGCGGACGAAGGTCTCGTCGAGGCGCGAATTCACGCCCTAAGGCTAAGCGCTCAGCTCGAGCGGGAGACGCCGACGTCGCCGGTCTCGGCGTCCACCACCGGGTCCGGCTCGACGCTCTCGACCGGCTTGGCACCGGCATGGCGGGCGGCGGCGCCGACGAACTCGCGGAAGAGCGGCTCGGGGCGGTTGGGCCGGGAGTTGAACTCCGGGTGGTACTGGGAGGCGACGAAGAAGGGGTGGTCGGGCAGCTCGACCATCTCGACCAGGCGCTCGTCGGGGGAGGTGCCGCCGCAGACCAGGCCCTCGTCTTCGAGCCGGCGCCGCAGCTGGTTGTTGACCTCGTAGCGGTGGCGGTGGCGCTTGTAGATGACCGCCTCGCCGAAGATCTCACGGGCCTTCGTGCCCTCGTGCAGTTTCACCGGGTCGGCCCCGAGCCGCATCGTCCCGCCCATGTCGGAGACCTCCTTCTGCTCGGGCAGCAGGTCGACGACCGGGAACGGCGTCTCGGGATCGAACTCGGCCGAGTTGGCGCCCTCCAGGCCCGCCACGCTGCGGGCGAACTCGACCACGGCGATCTGCATGCCGAGGCAGATCCCTAGATAAGGGATCCCGCGCTCGCGGGCGATCTTCGCCGCCTGGACCTTGCCCTCGATGCCGCGCTCGCCGAAGCCGCCCGGGATCAGGATCCCGTCGCAACCCTCGAGCTGCTCGGGGTCGAGGTTCTCGGAGTCGACCAGCTCGACCTCGACGCCGACCCCGTGGTGGAAACCGCCGTGCTCGATCGCCTCGATCACCGACTTGTAGGCGTCGGCCAGCTGCACGTACTTGCCGACGACGGCGATGCGCACCTTGCCTTCGGCGGAATCGGCGCTGCGCACCATCGCCTCCCACTCGCCGAGGTCCGGCGAGGGCGCCTCCATCCCGAAGTGGTCGAGGACGAGGTCGTCGACCCCCTCGGCGCGGAAGACCAGCGGCACCTTGTAGATGTTGTCGACGTCGTGGGCGGAGATGACGGCGTCGACGGGAAGGCTGGCGAAGAGGGCGATCTTGCTGCGGATCTCGCGGTCGAGGCGGCCTTCGGAGCGGCAGACCAGGGCGTGCGGCTGGATCCCGATCCGGCGCAGCTCGTTGACCGAGTGCTGGGTCGGCTTCGTCTTCAGCTCGCCCGCGTGGCCGACGTAGGGGACCAGGGTGAGGTGGACGAACATGCTGCGCTTCGGCGTCAGGTCCGTGTACAGCTGGCGGATCGACTCGAGGAAGGGCAGCGACTCGATGTCGCCGACGGTGCCGCCGATCTCGGTAATCACGAAGTCGACCGCCTGCGACTCGGCGACGATCAGGATGCGCTGCTTGATCTCGTTGGTGATGTGCGGGATCACCTGCACGGTGGCGCCGAGGTAGTCGCCGCGGCGCTCGCGCTTGATCACCGAGTTGTAGACCGCACCGGCCGTCACGTTGGAGGCGCGCGAGGTGTTCTCGTCGGTGAAGCGCTCGTAGTGGCCGAGGTCGAGGTCGGTCTCCGCCCCGTCCTCGGTGACGAAGACCTCGCCGTGCTGGAACGGGCTCATCGTCCCCGGGTCGACGTTGATGTAGGGGTCGAACTTCTGCAGCTGGACCCGGTAGCCGCGGGAGACGAGCAGGCGGCCGATCGAGGCCGCGGCGATGCCCTTTCCGAGTGCCGAAACCACCCCGCCGGTGACGAAAATGAACTTGGTGTCGCCTTTGTGGGAGGGATTCATGCTCTGCCGAGCGAGTCTAGCCAGCGCAGTGGCGGAACCGACTCGATCGTCGCCGAAATAGAGCGCAACTCGCCGTAAATCGTCAGCGCCAGGACCATGGCGAGGGCGACGAGGCGCGCATCTCCTCCCAAAATCGTCAGTAACCAGACGCCGGCGATCGCCCCGATCAAATTGGAGCCGGTGTCACCCAGCATCGCCCGCTCGCGCAAGGTCAGCCAGGCGCCGACCAGGACCGGCCCGGCGAAGATGCCCAACAGTTCGATCGGCGCCAGCGTCCAGGCGCCGAGGCAGAGACCGAGCCCGAGCAGCGCCAGTCCCTTCTCGGCCCGCCCCGGCCGCAGATCCAGCAGGTTGCCCAGGTTAGTAGTGAGGATCAGCAGCGCCACGTCGGCGACGTAGCGCCAGTCCTCCAGGCCGCGCCCCGAGACCACGTAGGCCGCCAGCGCCAGCGCGCCGATCGCCTTGATCGCCCCGGTCGAGAGGCTGCCGCCGCGCAGCGCCCGCCAGTGGCCGCGCCAGCCCCGGGGGGTCGTGGTCGCCGCGCCCTGGCCGAGCGCGTCGTCGAGGAAGCCGAGGAAGGCGATCCCGAGCAGGTAGGGCAGCCAGCGCCGCAGCTCCGGGTCGAGCAGGTCGAGGTCGGCGCGGTCGTTGAGGAAGGCCAGCGGCGCCAGCGCCACCAGCGCCGCCGTCGCCAGCACCGCCCCCAGCGGGAAGGCCAGCGCCGCGCCGCGGTAGTTCTCCCGCACCAGGCCGGCGTCGCGCAACCCCCGCGCCCCAGCCGGCAGCAGCCAGAGCGAGAGCGCGATCGCCAGCGGGAAGCCGACCCAGTACACCTCAGGGGCCCTGGGTCAGCAGGTCCGGCAGCAAGCGGTCGGCGCTGCTCTTGACCCCGAAGCTGCCCTCGGCGCCGAGCATCGTGAAGACCAGCGCCAGGTGTCCCGCGGTCATCTCGACGTCATCGACGCTGGAGAGGTCGTTGCTCTGGAAAAAGGAGACCGAGGACGGGTCCGCATCCGAGGTCTCGACCCCGGTGGCCGGCGTCCGCGTCGCCGTGATCCCGCTCAGCAGCCCGCTTTCCAGCGTGCCGGCGGTGGTCCGCTGGAGCGGGCCCATGTCCTGCGGCTGGTTGCGGACGACGATGACGCCGTCGACGGCGCCGAAATTGCCGCTGGCGCGCGAGAAGAGGTGGCCGCGGACGACGTCCGGCAGGGTGCCGCCGCGGACCAGCTGCCGCCCGACTCCGACCCCGAGCGCGGTCAGCGTGTCGGGATTGGTCTTGACGTCGGCGAAGCGCGTCTTGGCGAGGTCGGCGGCGAGTCCGTTGAGGTCGACCGGCTCGCGCACCACCCCGACCCCGACCAGCCTCGCCCCGGTCGGTCCCAGCGCCTCCTCCACGGCCGCGGTGTCCTGGCTCGGCAGCCCCCCCAGGGCAACGATCGCGAGCCGCTTCCCCTGCAGGCGGTCGCGGGTCAGGGCCGGGTAGACGCGGTCGGCGAACTCGTTGGCGCGGCCCAGCTCGCCGTTCAGCTCGTCGGTCCTGGAGCGGGCGTCCTGGAGGTTGTTGACGAGGCTGGCCTCGAGGTTCCTGCGGGTGCTGGTCAGCGCGTCGCCGCCGAACTCGGCGCCGATCAGGATCCCGATCGCCAGCGCCAGGAACACGGCGATCAGCGAGGTGGCGTGGTAGCGCGCGCTGTAACCCATCAGCGGCCGAAGGCTAGATGGTCGCCCCCACGCCCGCCGGGCTCACTAGACACCGAGCCAGATGCGGATCTTCAGCCAGAACAGCTCGAAGACGTCGTTGAGCGCCGGCGAGGTGATGATCAGGATCGTCAGCAGGATCAGGAAGGCGAGCACGAAGAGACCGACCGGGGCCAGGGTCGAGCTCGGGTTGTAGAGCCGGCTCACCCCCTTGGCGTCGACCAGCTTCTCACCGATCCGCAACCGGGTCAGGAAGGTCGAGGACATGCCGCCGCGCTTGCGGTCGAGGAACTCGATCAGGTTGAAGTGGGCGCCGACGCTGACGATCAGCGCCGCCCCCTTCTCGTAGGCCATCAGCATCGCCACGTCCTCGCTGGTGCCGGCGGAGGGGACGACGGTGTGGACGAGGCCGGCGTCGAGCAGCCGCTCGCAGCCCGGCGCGCGCCCGTCGGGGTAGGCGTGAACGACCAGCTCGGCGCCGCAGGCGAGGGCGGCGTCGCTGGCCGAGTCCATGTCGCCGAGGATGACGTCCGGCCTCAACCCCGCTTCCAGGGCGCCGTCGGCGCCGCCGTCGACGGCGACGATCAGCGGCCGTACGTCGCGGATGTAGGCGCGCAGCGTCTTCAGGTCGCGGCGGTGGCGGTCGCCGCGAACGACGATCAGGACGTGGCGGTCACGAAACGAGGCCCGGGTTTGGGGGAACTCGACGCTGCCGGTCAGCAGGTCGGTCTCCTGGCGCACGTGGGCGACGGTGTTCTCGGCGAACTCGGCAAGCGCCTCGTCGATCCGCTCGCGCTGCTCCTCCAGCTGACGCTCCAGCTCGGCCGCGCCCAGGACCCGGCCGCGCAGCACCTCCTGGTCGCCGATCTTGACCGTGCCGCCGTCGATCCTCAGCACGTCGCCGTCGTTGAGCAGCTCGAAGAGGCCGGCGCCGGGGGCGTCGACGAGGCGGATCCCCTCGCGGGCCAGCATCAGCGGGCCGGCGTTGGGGTACTTGCCGTCGGAGGACTCCGAGGCGTTCAGCACCGCGGCGACGCCCGCTTCGATCAACTCCTCGGCGGCGATCCGATCGATGTTGACGTGGTCGATGACGGCGACGTCGCCGGGCCGCAGGCGCTTGACCAGGTGCTTGGTGCGCTCCCCCAGCCGCGCCGTCCCTTCGACCGGCGCCTCGGGGCGCACACCGTTGCGACGCCCGAGCAGAGCAGGAAGGCGACGGCGAGTGGTGGCGGCCACCCGTTCAGATTAGGCCACGCCGTGGGCGCCCGGCAAGCCCTGAAGGGTCAGGCGGCCTTCAGGAGCTCGCGGGCGTGTTGGGTGGCTGCGGTGTCCGAACGCTCGCCGCCGAGCATGCGGCGGATCTCCTCGACGACACCTTCGCCGTCGAGCCGCTCGACGGTGGCGACTGCCTGGCCGTCGGCGACCTCCTTCTGGAGGCGGAAGTGGACGTCGGCCAGCGAGGCGACCTGCGGCAAGTGGGTGATGCAGACGACCTGGCGCCCGGCGCCGAGAGCCTTCAGCCGCTCGCCGACCACCCGCGCCGTGTTGCCACCGATTCCGGCATCGATCTCGTCGAAGACGAGGGTGCCGACGGAGCCCGCCTGGCCGAGCCCGCTCAGCGCCAGCATCACCCGCGAGAGCTCCCCGCCGGAGGCCGCGTCGCCCAGCGGGGCAGCCTCGATGCCGGGGTTGGGAGCAACCCGCAGCTCGACCGTCTCGCGCCCGCTGGGGCCGTAGCCGTCGGGGTGGGGCTCGAGAGTGACCTCCAGGGTGGCGCCGGCCATCGCGAGCTCCTCCAGCTCCGCCGCGACATGCTGTTCGAACGGTCCGGCCGCCTCGCCGCGCCCCGCGCTGAGTCGCTTGCCAAATTTCTCGCGCTTCTCCTCCTCCTCGGCAAGCGCGGCCCCGGCCTCGGCGCCGCGCACCTCAGCCCCCTCCAGCCGGGCGATCTCGGCCCGGCAGCGCTCGGCGTGGGCGAGGACCGACTCAACGCTGCCGCCGTGCTTGCGCTCCAGCTTGTCGATCGCTTCCAGTCGCTCCTCGACCCTCAGCAGCGAGGCGGGGTCCGCCTGCAGCCCCTCGGCGTAGCCGCGCAGCTCCGAGCCGACGTCGCCGAGTTCGACCGCCAGCGCCGTCACGCGCTCCGAAATCGCGTCGAGGGCGCCGTCGAGGCCCGCCGCGCCTTGCAGCAGCGACTCCGCCTGGGCCAGCGCTGCCGCGGCTCCGCCGCCGTCCTCCTCGGCGCCGGCCAGCGCCGCGTGAGCACCGGACGCGGCTTCGCGCAGGCCCTCGGCGTGGCGCAGGCGCTCGCGCTCGACGGCAATCCCGGCCCGCTCCTCGGGGTCCGGCGCGACCGCCTCGATCTCCGACAGCTCATAGCGGTAGAGGTCGAGATCACGCTCGCGGGAGCCTTCGGCCTCGCGCAGCTCGGCCAGCTCGGCGGCGAGCCGCCCGCACTCGCGGTGCGCCTCTCGGTACAGCCGCCGCGTCTCCAGGTGCTCGGCCCCGGCGAACCCGTCGAGGATCTCCAGCTGCGCCGAGGAGATCGTCAGCTTGCGGTGCTCGTGCTGGCCGAAGAAGGCGAGCAGGCGGCCGCCCAGCAGCTTCAGGTCGGCAGCGGTCGCGGCCCGGCCGGCGACGAAGGCGCTGGTCCGCCCGCCCGAGGAGACACGCCGCCCCAGCACTACCTCGTCGGCATCCTCCGGCAGTCGCTCGGCCAGCTCCGCCAGCTCCGGCTCGTCCAGCAGCCCCGCGGGCAAGTCGAAGACTCCCTCGACCCAGGCCTCCCCCGCTCCCGGCCGCACGATCTGCGCTTTCGCCTTACCGCCCATTAGGAGGTCGAGCGAGTGCGCCAGGACCGTCTTCCCGGCACCGGTCTCCCCCGTGATCGCGTTCAGGCCCTCGCCGAGGCGCAGTTCTGCCCGCTCGATCAGCAAGAGGTTCTCGATCCGAAGCTCGCGCAGCATCGACACCTGTGTACCAGCCACCCCGGCGGACGGGTGCCACGGGGGGAGGGGCCTGCGGGCGAGGTTTACGTTCTCGGCCCCTCCCCCCGTGGCACCATCCGAGGTGGGTTAGCCCGAGGACGTTGCTGCGTCGTCCGTTTGCTGGACGAAGTCCTTGGAGCGCACGAGGGTGAAGCCGAGGGCGGCGCCGAGGAAGGAGAGCACGGCGGCGATCAGGATGATCTCGTTGAAACCGCTGACGAAGGCTTCGTTCGAAGCCTGCACGACCTCCGGCCGGATCCGCGCCGGGACGGCGGCCGCAGCGGCGTGGGAGCCGCCCGAGGCGACCAGTTCGCCCAGGCCGCCGGGGGCGTTCGGCAGCAGCTGCGCCAGCTTCGAATCGACCCGCGACTGGAAGATCGCCCCCAGGGCGGCGACGCCGGTGGCGATCCCGACCTGGCGGAAGGTGGTGTTGATGCCCGAGCCCATGCCCGATTTCTCCACCGGCACGACGGCGATCGCCGCTTGCCCGATGCCGGGATTAGTGACGCCGATGCCGACGCCCGCCAGCAGGAAGCCGGCCAGCAGCGCCGTCCATTCCGAGTCGGCGCTGACGCCGTGCATCAACAGCAGGCCGACTCCGACCAGGGAGAGGCCGACCCCGAGCAGGATCCGGATCGGGATCTTGTGCGAGAGCGAGCCGGCGATCGGCGAGGCGATGAAGGAGAGCACCGTCAGCGGCAGGAAGCGCAGGCCGGCCTCGAGCGGCGAGTAGTCGAGCACCCCCTGCATGTAGATGGTCAGGTAGAGGAACATCGCGAACATCCCCGCCGAGAGCCCGAAGGCGACCGCCGAGACCCCGTTGAAGGCGGGCTTGCGGAACAGGGTCAGGTCGAGCATCGGGTGGCCGCTGCGGGACTCGATCGCGATGAAGGCCGCCAGCAGCACCATGGCGCCCCCCAGGCAGGCGACGATCAGCGGGCTGCCCCAGCCCTCGGGGTTGCCGCGGATCAGCCCGAAGATCAGCAGGAACAGGGCGAGCGAGAAGGTGACCACGCCGGGCACGTCGATCGGCTCCGGGTCGGGCGAGACGACGTTGGCGATCTTGCGCTCGGTCAACGCCATCGCGACCACGCCGATCGGGATGTTGATGAAGAAGATCCACTCCCAGCCGAGGTGCTCGGTGATGACGCCGCCGACCAACGGCCCGATCGCGACGGCGCCGCCGATCGTCGCCCCCCAGACCCCAAAGGCGGTCGCCCGGTCCTTGCCCTGGAACTCCTGGCCGATCAGTGCCAGCGAGGTGGCGAACATCCCGGCGCCGCCGATGCCCTGCAGCCCGCGCGCCAGGTTGAGCAGGGTCGGGTCGCCAGCGATCCCGCAGAGGAACGAGGCGAAGGTGAAGATCCCGAAGCCGATCGTGAAGACCCGGCGGCGGCCGAGCCGGTCGCCGAGCGAGCCGGCGGTGAGCAGGAAGGCGGCCAGGGTCAGCGCGTAGGCGTCGACGACCCACTGCAGGCTGGAAAGACTGGCGCCCAGTTCCTCCTGGATGTCGGGCAGGGCGACGTTGACGACCGTGATGTCCAGGAGCAGCATGAACGTCGCGATCGAGATCAGGACCAGGGTCCACCACTTGCGCTCCATCGGCGGCACCTTAGACAACGGAAGCCCTCGTCTAAGGCCGTCTGACCAAGCAGATCAAGGACGCAGGGAGCGAAGCGTGCTCTGCACGCGAGCGACCGAGGACGCCGAGATGCGCCGGTCAGCCGGCCTTAGACCGCGAGGTGGCCGAACTTCTCGCGGATTCGCTGGTAGAAGCTCGTGCCCGGCAGCTGGGCGAGGCGGCTGACCGCCTCGGCAAAGCCGATCTCGAGCGCCTCTCCGGCGGGGAGATCGGCCAGATAGGTACCGTCGACCGCGACTTCGACCGGCTCGCGGCCCGCCGCGTTGCCGACGTGAAGGACGTCGCCGGGGGCGACGACCAGGGCCCGGGCGGTCAGCGAGTGGGGCGCGATGTAGCTGACCGCGTAGCCCTTCACCCCCCAGGCCAGGATCGGCCCTTGGTTGGCGAGGTTGTAGCCGGTGGAGCCGACCGGGGTGGCGGCGACGAGGCCGTCGCAGCGCACGTGGCCGACCTCCTCGCCGGTGATCCGGTAGCTCAGCTCGGCGACGCGGTCGTGCGGGCGGCGGGTCAGGGTGATGTCGTTGAGGCCGAGCCCGGAGGCGCCGGCGAGGCTGACCTCGAGCCCGGGCAGGTCGATCGTCTCGCACTCGCCGGCGAGGGCGCGGCGGATGCCCTCCTCGGCTTCGTCGCGATCGACCGCGGCGAGGAAGCCGACGGTGCCGAAGTTGACGCCGAAGACCGGCACGCCGGTGCCGGCGAAGCGGCGCAGCGCGTGCAGGATCGAGCCGTCGCCGCCCAGCACGAGACAGATGTCGGGGCGCGGCTCGTCGCCGTCGACGGCCTCGACGCCGGCGGCGGCCTTGCCGTGCTTGGCCAGCTCGTCCGCCGTCGCGGTCAGGCGCCAGCCCTCCGCGCGGGCGACCGCGGCGGCCACGGCGACCGCTTCGGTGGCGGCGGGCGGGTGCGAGTGGGTGATCAGGGCGGCGGTCTTCACTCGTCCTCCTCCACGGCGGCCCGGATCGCGGCGTCGAGGTCCTCGACGGGCGTGCCGTCGCCGCCGCACCAGACGAAGGTCTCGCGGTTTCCCTTGGGACCCGGCAGGCCGGAGGAGACGACGCCGCGCACGGCCAGGCCGAGGTCGCGGGCGGCGCTCGCCACCGCCAGGATCGCCTCGCGGCGGTCGCCGGCGTCGCGGACGACGCCGCGGCCGACCCGTTTGCGACCGAGCTCGAACTGCGGCTTGACCATCGCCAGCGCCTCGCCGCCCGGCGCCAGGCAGCGGGCGACCGCCGGCAGGATCTTGGTCAGGGAGATGAAGGAGACGTCGACCGTCGCCAGCGAGGGGGCGAAGGGCAGGTCGGAGGGCAGCATCTCGCGGCCGTTGAGGCGCTCGATCACGGTCACCCGCGGATCTTCGCGCAGGCGCACGTCGATCTGGCCGTAGGCGACGTCGAGCGCCGCCACCCGCGAGGCGCCCCGCTGCAGCAGGCAGTCGGTGAAACCGCCGGTCGAGGCGCCGACGTCGACGCACTCGCGCCCGGCGACGTCGATCCCGAGCGCCTCCAAGGCGTTCTCCAGCTTGATGCCGCCGCGCGAGGCGAAACGCCGCCCCTCGTCGACGATCAGCGTCGCCTCCGGCTCGACCAGCTGGCTCGGCCGCAGCGCCACCGGCCCGTCCTGCCCGACCCGGACTTCCCCGGCCCGCACCGCGCCGGCTGCCGCCGTGCGCGACGGAAACAGCCCCTGCTCCGCCAAAACCGCGTCTATCCGGGACTTCTTCATGCGCGGAACGCTACAGCGAGGCCCCGAATCGAGCCGTTTATCGGCCCTTCATGCGGGTAGGGCACCGTAATTGGGGAGTCAGCCGCACCGCTCAGACTTCTCTGTGATCCCCCTCACACACAAATCGCACGTATGTTCGTACGCTGTTCAAGGATCAAGTCGGAGATGACGATGAAAGGCATGACCCAAAGACTTCTTGGCTGAGCCCCGCGTCGTAATCATGGCCCCCGTTGCTTCCCACAACAGGCGCCCACGACATCACAGGACTCACCTACCTCCCACAGATCCACATATATAGAGATAAATATCTCTCCTCCCTGTAGTAACCCCAGAAGCGCCCCGCCTCCCCGGTGGGGCGTTTTCTGTTGTGGGGCTTTGCAAGCCGAACGCGAGTGCTGACCGTCAGGCCTCCGCCACCAGGCGTGCGGCGGCTTCGGCGAAGCCCGTGGTGCTGACCGCCGGATCGATCTGGGCGAGCAGCTCGAGGTTGTCCCAACGGCCGATGGCGTCGACGGCGCGCTCCCCGCGCAGCCTGAAGCGCCCGATCCCGGTCCAACGGAGTGAGCGGCCAGCCAGGGTGGTGCTCATCTCGTACTCGACGAAGACGACATCGTCCCTGGCCGCCCAGCTCGCTACTTCAAGCCCGATGTCCGGCATCAACGCCTTGATCGCACGCACATAGTCGGGCTCTTCGGCGCCCCTTATGGGCCTCTCCATGCCGGAGTGGTGGATGGTCGCCTCGGGATCGATCGCCTCCTCGAGCCGATCGGCATCGAAGCTCGGCCAGACCTCCATGTAACGCTGCATGAACCGCTCGGCGTCCGTCATCTCGTTCCCTTCCAGTAGTGGTCGTACCTGCAACGGACGGCGAACGGGAAACGTGAGGCACCTCGACCGTGAGCTCGCGGGCCTCACCTCGATACTGAAACAATCCCCGCGTGACGCGACGGCGGGGATTGATTGCGACGGGGATCGCGACGCTGGCTTTGCTGCTGGCGATGTCCCCGGCCGACGAGCGGATGCAGGACACCGGGGGCCCGGGGATCGTCCCCTTCGAGCTGACGGGCGGCCAGGACCGGGCCGACGAGATCCTCGCCGAATGGGGCGAGGAGGGCCAGGACGCCGCGCGGGAGTCGCTCTGGATCGACTTCGGCTTCCTGCTCGCCTACGGGACCTTCCTTACGCTCGCCTTGGCCGCGACTCGCGATCTCGCCAGGGACCGAGGTTGGCGTCGTCTGGCCGCGATCGGCGGGGTCGTCGTCTCGTTCGGCGCCCTTGGCGCCGCCTTCGACGCGCTCGAGAACGTCTGCCTGCTGCTGACCCTCGGGGGCGCCGGCGCCGCGCTGCCGCTCCTGGCGACGCTCTTCGCGGCTTGCAAGTTCATCCTCCTCGCAACGGCAATTGCCTACCTGCTCGCGGGCCTGGCAGTGCGGATGCTCAGTCGCGGTCCCGCTGCGCGGACGTCATAGCGTCGCGCAGTCCCCGGCCTTGCCGTGAAAGAGTTCGATTGGTCTCGATCTCAATTACTCAGGAGGATCTATGAGGAAGAGTTTGCAGTCTCGGCTTACTTACGCGAACGTGATGGCGAGTCTGGCGATGTTCTTCGTGCTCGGCGGCGGTGCCTATGCCGCCACGAGCCTGCCGAAAAACAGCGTTGGCACCCAGGAGCTGAAGCCTGGCTCGATCACGCTCGCGAAACTGAGCGCGAGTGCGAAAAAAGGGCTGAAAGGGGCGCCGGGCGTACCGGGCCCGCAAGGCGCTCCGGGAGCCCCCGGCGCCCGTGGGGCCCCCGGGGCCACCAGGGTCATCGTCCGCAATGGCCCATTTTCGAATGGTCGATCCGTCGCTTCCTGTCAGCCGGGTGAGGTTGCGACCGGGGGCGGTGGGTTTGTAGATCCGGAAGTGCCCACGGCCTGGATTTGGAACACGACTCCGGTCCAGATCAGTGGTCAAGTTCCCACCGCCTGGGAAGCCGAGGCAGAAAGCAAAGAAGGCGCCTCCGTCTTCGTCCAGGCCTATGTGATCTGCGCGGCGCCGTAGGGCGATTCGCCGAAGCAGCGCCCCGCGTTCGGGCGGGGCGCTGCTTCGATGCGATCTCAACCAGCCTCCCCCGCCAGCAACTCGTCGAGCCTGGCGTAGGTCTCGTTCAGGCCGGACTCCATGCCCGAATCGAGCATGCCGTCGCGTTCCTCGGGAGTGTGGAAGATCGAGGTGCTGACGATCCTGGTGCGGTCGCCGAGGTCCTCGAAGGTGGCCGTGTCGACGGAGACGTAGCCGGGCATGCCGTCCCATTCGAACGTCTGCACGATTCGCTCGGGGGCGGTCACCTCGCGGTAGACGCCCCGGAAGACGATCTCGCTGCCATCCGAGTTGCGCGTCAGGAACCGCCATGCGCCTCCGGTCTCGGCCTCCATCTCCTCGACCACGGTGGTCGTGCCTCGCGGACCCCACCATCGCGGGATCAGCTCCGGATCGGTGTGAGCCGCGAAAACCCGGTCCCGCGGCGCGTCGAATACGCGCTCGATCCGGATCTCCCGCTCGGCGGGCGTCGTGATCACTGATTTTCCGGTGACATCCAGCTCGTTCATGATCGATCTCCTTTGGTCGTCTCGAGCAGCTCGTCGAGTCGATCGAACCGTTCTTCCACCATCGATCGGTAGGAGTTCATCCACCCCTGCAGATCCTCCAGGCGCTTCGGCCCGAGACTGCAGCGGCGAGCCCGGCCCACCTTCTCGGTGCTGACCAGGCCGGCCTCCTCGAGCACTCCGATGTGCTTCTTCATTCCGGTCAGGGACATGCCGGCCGGGCCGGCCAGCTCGCTGACGGTGGCGTCGCCCTGGCTGCCGAGGCGCTCGAGAATCTCGCGTCGGGTCGGATCGGCAAGGGCGGCGAGGGTTCGATCTATCTTTTGATACTGAACCATATGGTTCAGTGTAGCACCACTCGGAGCTCGCGGGCAGCCGGCGGCAAGCCGCCGTCAAGACCGGCCGTCCAGGCAAAAACGGTGGGCCGGGGCACCCTTTCGAACGCCCCGACCCACCAAGGGAGAGAAATGAAGCCGAAACGGCTCAATTCCTCAAGCAGCGACATTAGCTAAACCGTTTTACGGGGACAAAAGTTTCCGGTGGGAGCAACCCACGTGCCGGCCGCAGACCGGGACGTCGGCACGTGAAACCGGCCGCTCCAGGCGGCCGGTTTCTGAAAGCCCGTCCCCCAACGGACCCACATATACAGAGATGCCTCTCCTCCCTTTGGTGATCCCCAGAAGCGCGGGCCTGACGGCCGTTGCGACGTCAACCATCACCGGAGAGGCTGTTGCAATCTATTCGATTGCGACGTTTGGATCAATCCTCAAAATTCGTTAGATACGCGTCCGTACCTGTTATCCCAAAACGGGCTGTGCGGAGGGCAGGGCGGCCAAGACCCGCTCCGCCACCGACTCGCCGGTAAGGCCGGCCTCGGCCCGCAGCAGGGCCGGCTTGCCGTGGGTGACGTAGCGGTCGGGAAGGCCGACGCGCAGCACCCGCGCCCGCTCGCCCGGGCCCTCGGCAAAGGCGTCCTCGAGGTGCTCCAGGACCGCCGAGCCGAAGCCCCCGGGCAGGACGTTCTCCTCGATCGTCACCAGCAGGTCGTGATCGCGGGCCAGCTGCTCGGCGAGCTTGCCGTCGATCGGCTTGGCGAAGCGGGCGTCGGCGACGGTCGCCTGCAGGCCGTGGCCGGCGAGGATCTCGGCCGCCTCCCGGGCGACCGCGACGCCGAAGCCATAGCCGAGCAGGGCCACCCGCTCACCCTCGGCGAGCACCTCGCCGCTGCCGATTGGGATCAGCTCCGCTTTCGCGGGCAGCACCACCCCCTCCCCCACGCCGCGCGGGTAGCGCAGCGCCGCCGGGCCGTCGTGGGCGACGGCGGTATGCAGCATGTGGACCAGCATCGCCTCGTCGCGCGGCGCCATCACGACCACGTGCGGGATCGGTCGGAAGTAGGAGACGTCGAAGGCGCCGTGGTGCGTCGGGCCGTCGTCGCCGACCAACCCGGCCCGATCCATCGCGAAGGTCACGTCCAACTCCTGCAGGCAGACGTCGTGGATGATCTGGTCGTAGGCGCGCTGCAGGAAGGTCGAGTAGATCGCGCAGACCGGCTTGGCACCTTGCAGCGCCAGCCCCGAAGCCAGCAGGACGGCATTCTGCTCGGCGATCCCGACGTCGTAGTACTGGTCGGGGAGCTCGTCGGCGAGCTTCTGCAGGCCGGTCCCCCCCGCCATCGCCGCGGTGATCCCGATCACCCGCCCATCGGCCTCGGCCTCGGCGACCATCGCCTCGGCGAAGACCTGCGTGTACTGCGGCGGCGCCCCTGCCTCGGGCGGTTTCTCCAGCATCTCCGGCGCAATCGCGCCCGGCGCGTCGGTTTCGGTCACCGGCACCGGCTTGGCCGAGGCTGGCTTGCCGTTGACTATCGAGTTCGGCTTGGCGGCGTGCCATTTCTCCATCGACTCGAGGCCGCCCTCTTCGGCCGGGAGGAAGCCCTTGCCCTTGACGGTGTGGATGTGGACGACAACCGGACGGTCGGCCTCGAAGGCCTCGGTCAGCGCCTCGCGCAGGGCGTGGACGTCGTGGCCGTCGATCACCCCCATGTAGGCGAGGTCGAGCTCCTCGAAGAAGAGGCCGGGCGCCCAATAGGCCTTGATCGCCGACTTGATCTCCGGGCCGAGTCGCTCGATCCTCCGCCCGAGGCCGAGCGGCAGCTTGGTCAGGCGGTCCTCCACCCCCTCGCGAGCGTGGAAGAGGCGCGGGTTGAGGCGGATCCGGTTGAAGTAGCGGGAGAGGGCGCCGACGTTGGGCGAGATCGACATGCCGTTGTCGTTGAGGACGATCACGACCGGGGTCTGCAGGCCGCCGGCCGCGTGCAGGGCCTCGTAGGCGACGCCGCCGGTGAGAGCGCCGTCGCCGATCACCGCGGCGACCCGGCCGTCCTCGCCGATCCCCTTCCGCATCGCCTCCTTCAGCCCGACCGCGTAGCCGATCGAGGTCGAGGCGTGGCCGGCGCCCATGATGTCGTGCTCGGACTCGGCGATCGAGCAGAAGGGCGCCAGGCCCTCGTACTGGCGGATCGTCGGCAGCTGCTCACGGCGGCCGGTGAGGACCTTGTGCGGGTAGGACTGGTGACCGACGTCCCAGAGCACCTTGTCGCGGGGGGACTCGAGCAGGCTGTGCAGGGCGACGGCGAGCTCGCAGGTGCCGAGGTTGGCGCCGAAGTGACCGCCGATCTCACCGATCGTGTCGATGATGTAGGTGCGCATCTCCTGCGCCACCTGCTGCAGCTGCTCGTCGTCGAGCCCGTGCAGGTCGGCGGGCCCGTCGATTCCGGTCAGCAATGCGGCGGTGTTGTCGTCTTCGCTGCCCTGGGTGGGGGGCTTTTCGCTCATTCGTTCCTCGTGAAGATGTAGTCGGCCACGCGCCTCAGGTCGTCGGTCTCCCCCGCGGCCTCCGACAGCGCCGCGGTCGCCTTGGCGTGGGATTCGGCGGCCAGCTCGCGGGCGCGATCGAGCCCGAAGAGGCTGACGTAGGTGAGTTTGCCATGTCGCTCGTCGCTTCCATGTGGCTTGCCGAGCTGCTCGTCGCTCTCGGTGACGTCGAGGATGTCGTCGACGATCTGGAAGAGAACTCCCAGCTCACCGGCGAAACGGCGATAGGGAATTGTCTCAGGTTCGCCCACCCCCTCGAGTATCAGCACGACGCCGACGCTGGCGGCGATCAGCCGGCCGGTCTTCAGCGCGTGCAGGGCGCGCAGCCCGGCGGCGTCGCCCTCGGCGCCGATCACGTCGACGTACTGGCCGCCGACCATGCCGTCGACCCCGGTCGCGCCGGCCAGCTCCGCCAGCGCCGCCAGCACCCGGGCCGGGTCGCCGGGCTGCCGGCAGAAGAGGCGCACGGCCTCGGCGAAGAGCCCGTCGCCGGCGAGAATCGCCACGTCCTCGCCGAACTTGACGTGGGAGGTCGGCAGGCCGCGGCGAAGCTCGTCGTCGTCCATCGCCGGCAGGTCGTCGTGGATCAGCGAGTAGGTGTGGATCAGCTCGATCGCGGCGGCGACCGGCAGGAATCGCTCCGGGTCGGCGCCGAGGGCGCGGGCGGTGGCCAGGGCCAGCACCGGACGGACCCGCTTGCCGCCGGCCAGCAGCGAGTAGCGCATCGCCTCCTCGAGGCCGGCGGTCGGCTCGGCAGCGGAGAAGTGCAGGCGCTCCAGCGCGGCGTCGACGAGGCGCCGCAGGTCCTCGGGGTAACTCACGGACAGCGCTTCACCCGGCGTCCGCCGCTTCGCGCGCCTGGCGGTTGGCCTCCTCGACCGCCTCGGCGGAGAGGTCGGCGGCCTCGGCGGCCAGCGCCGCCGCGCGCTCGTCGTCGGCGGCCTCGCCGTCCAGCTCGGCGGAGATCTGGCGCAGGCGCTCGGCGATCTCGCGCAGGCGGCTCACTTCGCCGGCTCCCGCTCGCGCACGATCGCGCCGAGAATGCCGTTGATGAACTTGGGAGCGTCGGCGCCGCAGTACTCCTTGGCGATCTCGACCGCCTCGTCGATCGCGACCTCGAACGGCACCCCCCCGTGTTCGATCTCGTACAGGGCCACCCGCATCACGTTGAGGTCGAGTGGCGCGATCCGGTCCACCGTCCAGCCCTTGGCGTGAGCGGCGATCACCTCGTCGAGCTCTTCGCGCTCGGCGTCGACTCCCTCCGCCAGCTCGCGGGTGAGCGGCCGCGCCTCGGCGATCAGCTCCTCCAGCGGGTGCCCGGTGACGTCCCGCTGATAGCTGGCGAAGACGGCGTCGCGGCGTTGGTCGGATCTGCGCATCGGGTTCATTCTCCCGCTTTTGCCGGCGACTAGCGCCGCCGAGGCGCCGGCCGTGGCGACGAAGAGGTCGCTCCACTGGCTCGGGTCGTAGGCGGTCACGCGCCGCTCATCGTAGGCGCCGCGGGGGTCGTCTCAGGCGCGGGAAACGTACTCGCCGGTGCGGGTGTCGACCCGGACCGTTTCGCCCTCGTCGATGAAGAGCGGGACCTGAACGACGACTCCCGACTCGAGCGTAGCCGGCTTGGTGCCGCCGCCGGAGGCGGTGTCGCCCTTCACGCCCGGGTCGGTCTGGGTCACCTTCATCTCGATCGCGCCGGCGACCTGGACGTCGCTGGGGCGTTCGTCGACGAACAGCACCTCGACCTCGGAGTTGGGCAGGACCCACTGCATCGCGTCGCCGAGGCTCTCGCTCGGGATCTCGATCTGCTCGTAGTCGCGGCTGTCCATGAAGACCGCGGCGTCGCCGGAGTCGTAGAGGTACTGCATCTTGCGCGACTCGGTGTGGACCGGGCGGAACTTCTCGCCGGCGCGGAAGGTTTTGTCGATCACCGAGCCGTCCTCGATCCGGCGCAGCTTGGTCCGTACGAAGGCACCGCCCTTGCCCGGCTTGACGTGCTGGAACTCGATGATCTTCCAGATCTTGCCGTCGATCTCGATGTGGTTGCCGTTCTTGAACTGATTGGTGCTGATCACGCCGGAGATCCTAAAGCGCGGGAGCGCGGGGTGCGGATCTCACGCCAGCGGCGCGCGGAGCGTTGAATGGGCATGAATCGCGAAGACCTCGAGTTCGACTGTGGCGGCGACCACTGTGCCGCCTGGATCTATCCGGCGGAAGGCGACGAAGGGGAGGCGCCGGTGGTGGTGATGGCTCACGGGCTGTCAGGGACGCGCCGCGACGGGCTGGGGCCGTTCGCCGAGCGCTTCGCGGCAGCCGGGATCGCGGCGCTGCTCTTCGACCACCGCGGCTTCGGCGACAGTGGCGGCGAGGCAGATCTGTTCGAGCCGGCCAGGCAGCTCGAGGACTGGCGGGCGGCGATCGCCTGCGCCCGCTCGCTGCCCGGCGCCGACGGCGACCGGATTGCGACCTTCGGCTCCTCGATGGGGGGCGGCAACGCGCTGGCGGCGGCGGCCGGCGATCCGCGCATCGCCGCGGCGGTCAGCCAGGTCCCCTTCCTCGACATGTGGCGCCAGGCGCATCGCTCCTCCCCCCTGGTCAGCGCCCGGATGCTGCTCGCGGCCGTCCGCGGCCGGCAGCTGCCGGCGGTCGGGCAGCCGCACCAGGCGGCCTTCATCAACGCGCCCGGCGGCGAGGCCGGCTGGCGCCACGTCGTCGCGATCGGCGAGGACTCGCGCTGGCGCAACCGCGTCTCCTCGCGCTGGCTGCTCGGGGCGCCCTACCGCCCGGGCCGCCTCGCGGCGAGCCTCCACTGCCCCTGGCTGCTCTGCGTCGGCGAGTCGGATCGGGTCGCCAAGCCGGGCCCGGCGATCGCCGCCGCCAGGCGGGCGCCGCGCGGCGAGCTCCGCACCTACCCGGGCGTCGACCACTTCGACGTCTACGACGGGCCCGCGCACGAGGCGGTCGTCGCCGACGAGCTCGAGTTCCTGCGGCGGCATCTGCTGCCGCCAGGGGCACCGGCGTGAGCTCAGGCTGAGGAGGAGAGCCGGACCACGGCCTCCTCGGGATCGCGGAAGATCTCGCCGCGGACGAAACGGCCCCCGGCAACGTCCCAGATCCAGGCGGCGGGCATGTCGCGTATCCCGAGAGCGCGGCTGCGGACGTAGACCCGGCCCCGGACCAACAGCGAGCCGCTGCGCCGCTCGATCACCTTGGGCGTTATCTGCAGCTCTTCCCAGACGCGGTCGACGTCGGCGAGATACTCCCGCAGGCCGTCCGGCCCGACGTAGGGGGCGGTGCGCCCGAGCGCTTCCGCGGTGCCGACGGGGAAGAACTCGAGCCCTGCGTCGCAGACGGCGGCGACCTCCTCGGCGTCGCGGCGGTTGAAAGCGTCGAAGAGCCGCTCGACCAAGGCGCGCTCGTCGTCGCGTGCCGGCTCGGCGTCCGCGGACGCCGGACCGATCGCGACGATCGCCGCGTCGTCGTCGTGCTCTCCGGCCGTGAAGTCGTGCAGCGCGCCCTCCAGCTTCTGAGTGGCAAGCGCCGGGCTCGAGATGCCCGCCAGCTCGGCATGGAGCCGCTGCTCCCCAAAGCGCCCGCCGGCGGCGGCGGCCTCGGTGACCCCGTCGGTGACGACGACGAGCTGCTGCCCCGGCTCGACTGTGGTCAGCTCGATCTCCCAGGCGACGTCGTCGAAGGCGCCCAGCACCGGGCCGAGGACGGTCGCCTCGACCACCGAATCGCCGTCGACCAGCAGCGGCGGCGGGTGCCCGGCGACCGCCAGGCGCACCGGCTGGCGCGGGTCTTCCGCGATCGCCATCGCGACGACGCTGCACAGCGCCGCCCCGCGGCGGGCGAGCAGCTCGCGATTGAGCGTTTCCAGGGCGATCACCGGGTCGCCGGTCAGCGCCGCCGCCGTGCGCAGCGTGTAGCGGGCATGCGCGGTCACCGAGGCCGCCTTGGCGCCACGGCCGGTGACGTCGCCGACCACGACCATCCAGCCGCCGGCGATGCGGAAGGCGTCGTAGAAGTCGCCGCCGATCTCGTTCTCGGCCCCGGCCGGCCTGTACATCGCGGCGAGGGACCAACCCGGTATGTGCGGCAGGGGCGGCGGCAACAGACCGCGCTGCAGGGTCTCGGCGATCTCCGCCCGTTCGTGCTCGCTGCGCTCGAGGTCGGAGAAGAGGCCGGCGTTGTCGAGCGCCAGCGCCACCCGCCCGGCGAGGACGGCGGCGAAATGAGCGTCGTCCTGGCGGAAGCGCCGGCCCGAGTGGCTGACCCCGACCGAGAGCATCCCGGTCGGCCGCCCCCGCGCCCGCAACTCGACGGTGACGAACGAACGCACGCCCATCGCCAGCAGGAACTCCAGGTCCTCCTCGTTCTCGGCGGACTCACGCAGGTCCGCCTCGGTCACCCGCTCGAAGAATTCCGGTTCCTGCCGGGCAACCGTGGCGGCGTCGGCCAGGCGTTCCTGCAGAGCCGGCTTGCGCTCG
This sequence comes from uncultured Solirubrobacterales bacterium, assembly GCA_963849165.1. Classification (GTDB taxonomy): domain Bacteria; phylum Actinomycetota; class Thermoleophilia; order Solirubrobacterales; family 70-9; genus VAYN01. Next base: position 135,742 of record CAWKGJ010000001.1, read on the forward strand.
GTGAGCCCCCGCTCGATCGTCTCCGCGTCGGGACCGTCGACGCGCACCGCGGCACGGCGGATGCGCTCCTCCTCGATCACGTCGATCATGCAGAAGTCGCCGAACTCCGGGACCAGGATCGCCGCGATCGAGTCGAGGGTCTCCTCCAGCGAGCGCCCGCCGTCGGCGACGCGGGCGATGTCGTCGAGGATCTGGAAGCGGCGGTAGACCCGCTTCGAGCGGGCGCGGAAGACAGCCACCAGAGCCCCCATCACCACCAGGGCCAACACCGCGACGGCTATCGCGACCGCAGTCATGGGGAGGGAGGCGAGCCCGGCCCGCCGTCGGCGGCGGTGCTGGTGGTCAGGCTCGACGCGGCGCCGCCGCTGAGGACGCGGCGGACCAGGCCCGGGGCGAGGACCCGCAGGATCGCGGCGAGGCCGTACGGGCGCGGCACGTAGCGCTCGGCCTTGCCGCCGGGGCCGACCTCGTAGATCGCGTCGGCGACCTTCTCCGGCTTGGAGACGATCCACCGGGTCAGCGCTTTCTGGCGCAGCTCGGTGGCCGGGAAGCCCTCGGTGGCGACAAAGCCGGGCAGGACCATGCCGACGTGGACGCCGTGGGGCAGCTCCTCGGCGTAGAGCGAGTCGGTCCAGCCGATCAGGGCGAACTTGCTCGCCGAGTAGGCGCCGGTGCGGGCGCGGGAGACGCGGCCGGCGGTGCTGGCGACGTTGACGATCGCGCTCGGGGCCGAGGCCCGCAGCAGCGGCAGCAGCGCCTCGGTGAGGCGGACGACGGCGTCGAAGTTGAGCTCCATGTGGCGCTGGACGTGGGCGTAGCCGGTCTCGGCGAAATTGCCGCGCCAGGCGGCGCCGGCGTTGTTGACGAGCAGGTCGAGGCCGTCGTGGTTGGCCTCGAGGTGGGCGCGGACCCGCTGCGGGGCATCGGCGTCGGTCAGGTCGGCGGCCAGGTGGGTCGCCTTGCAGGGGAGGGACTCGGCCAGCTCGCGCAGCAACTGCTCGCGGCGCGCGACCAAGACCAGCTCCATGCCCGGCTCCCGCGCGAGCCGGGCGGCCGTCGCCGCGCCGATCCCCGTCGATGCCCCGGTCACCAGTGCGACGCCCATTGCCGCAAGAGTATTCGGAGTTGCAAGGATTGGCCGGATGCCGAGCGCTTCCGAAGCCCGCCCGTCACGTCTCGCGGCGACCCGGCGCGAGGGCGAGCGGGTGACGCCGCTGGAGCTGTTCTTCGATCTCGTCTTCGTCCTCGCGATCACCCAGTGCACGGCGCTGATGGCGGACCACCCGACCTGGTCGGGCTTGGCGCAGGGCCTGCTGGTGCTGGGGATCCTCTGGTGGGGGTGGGTGGGCTACGCCTGGCTCACCAGCGTCATCGACCCCGAGGAGGGCGCCGTGCGGCTGGTCATCTTCGCGGCGATGGCGGCGCTGCTGATCGTCGCCCTCTGCGTGCCCAACGCCTTCGGCGACCTCGGCCTCACCTTCGCCCTCGCCTTCGGCGCCTTTCGGGTCGCCCACATCGCCCTCTTCATGCTCGCCAGCCCCGACGACCCGGCGCTGCGGCGCTCGGTGCTGGGCCTGGCCGCCAGCACCGCGATCGCGGTCGTCCTGCTCGCCACCGCCTCGCTCTTCGACGGCGTCGCCCAGGGGGCGCTCTGGGCGCTGGCGATCTTCCTCGACATGGCCGGTCCCTACTTCTTCGGCTCCGAGGGCTGGAAACTCGTGCCCGGGCACTTCGCCGAGCGCCACGGGCTGATCGTGATCATCGCCCTGGGCGAGTCGATCGTCGCGATCGGGATCGGCGCCGCCGGGGCGCTCGACCTCGGCATCGGCGTCGTCGCCGTGCTGGGGGTGGCGCTGGCGGCGGCGATGTGGTGGACCTACTTCGACGTCGTCGCCCTGGTCTCGGCCCGGCGGCTCGGCGAAGCCGAGGAGGGCCGGGTGCAGAACGAGCTGGCCCGCGACTCCTACTCCTACATCCACCTGGCGATGGTGGCTGGGATCGTCCTCGTCGCGCTCGGCATGAAGACCTCGATCGCCCACGCCGAGGACCACCTCCACGCCGTCCCCGCCTTCGCCCTGCTGGGCGGCACCGCCGTCTACCTGCTGGGCCTGGTTGGCTTCCGCTACCGCCACGTCCACACGGTCAACCGGCGGCGGCTGGGCCTGGCAATCGTGCTGCTGATCCTCGTTCCGGTCGCCACCGCCGTGCCGGCGCTGATCTCCCTGGCGGTCGTCGTCGTATTGATCTGGGCGATGATCGCCTACGAGCACCGCGGCTACGGGGAGGGCCGCGACCAGCTCCGCCACGAAGCGGCGGCCGCCCACACCTGACTACCTCGCGGCGAACGCACGTTCTTCGACATACTGGAAAACCTTGAGCCCAAAAACGCCATCCCTCCTCGACAAGCTCCTGCGTGCGGGTGCTCCCTCTGGATACGAGGGCCCGGCGGCCGCCGTCTGGCGCGAGGCCGCCGCCTTCGCGGAGCTGAGCGTAGACGGGATCGGCTCCTCGATCGCCCGGGTCGGCGACGCCGCGCCGCTGCTGGCGGTCGTCGGCCACATCGACGAGATCGGGCTGATCGTCGTCCACGTCGACGAGAAGGGCTTCCTCTGGTTCGCCCCGGTCGGCGGCTGGGACCCGCAGATCCTGGTCGGCCAGCGGGTCGAGGTCCGTGGCAAGGACGGCCCCGTGCTGGGCGTCGTCGGCCGCAAGCCGATCCACCTGCTCGAGCCCGACCAGCGCAAGAAGGTGGTCGAGCTGAAGGGCCTGCACATCGACGTCGGCGCCGCCGACCGCGAGGAGGCGGCCGAGCTGATCCGGGTCGGTGACCCGGTCGTGATCGCCGCCGAGCCGATGCCGGTCGCCGGCGAGCGCCTCGTCTCGCGGGCGATGGACAACCGGCTCGGCGCCTACGTGGCGCTGGAGAGCCTGCGCCGCGCCGGCGACCGCGACGAGATGAGCGGCTCCTTTGCCGCCGTCGCCGCGGTCCAGGAGGAGATCGGGCTGTTCGGCGCCCGCACCGCCGCCTTCGAGGTCCGCCCCGACATCGCCGTCGCCGTCGACGTCACCCACGCGACCGACGCGCCCGGCGTCGACGAGAAGGAGATCGGCAGCCACTCGCTCGGCTCCGGCCCGGTGATCGGCCGTGGCAGCACCCTCTCCCCCAAGGTCTTCGAGCTGCTGGTCGAGACCGCCGAGGCCGAGGGGATCGACCACTCGATCAGCGCCAGCGGCCGCGGCACCAGCACCGACGCCGACGTCCTCCAGATCTCCCGCGCCGGCATCCCCACCGGCCTGGTCTCGATCCCGCTGCGCTACATGCACTCGCCGGTCGAGATGGTCGACCTCCGCGACGTCGAGGCGACGGTCGAGCTGCTGGCGGCGTTTGCCGCCCGGCTTACTACCGATATCGACCTCAGTCGCTGACGCGGCTGCTCAGTCGACCAGCTGCAGATCCTTCGGCAAGCCGCTGAGGTTGCGGTAGCCGTCCTCGGTGACGACGACCAGGTCCTCGATCCGCACGCCCAGCTTGCCGGGCAGGTAGACGCCCGGCTCGACCGTGACGACTTCGCCGGACGCCAGCACGTCCTCGGAGCGCAGCGAGAGCCGTGGGCCCTCGTGCACCTCGAGCCCGACGCCGTGGCCGAGCCCGTGGCCGAAGCGGTCGCCGTGGCCGGCGGCCTCGATCACCTTGCGGGCGACGGCGTCGACGGCCTCGCCGGTGACGCCGGTCTCGATCGCGCCGAGCGCGGCGAGCTGGGCCTCGCGCACGACCTCGTAGACCGCGCGGGCCTCCTCGCCGGGGTCGCCGGTGGCGTAGGTGCGGGTGCCGTCGGAGCAGTAGCCGTCGAGCTTCGCCCCCATGTCGAAGACGACCAGCTCGCCGCGGCCGATCTCGCGCTCGCCCGGCTCCGCGTGCGGGAGGGCGCCGTTGGGCCCGGCGGCGACGATCGCCGGGAAGGACGGGTCGCCCCCCAGCTCGCGGATCCGGGCTTCGGCGGCGCGGGCGACGTCGCGCTCGCTGCGCCCGGCCAGGCCGCGCTCCAGGCTCCAGGCCCAGACCTCGTCGGCCAGCTTCGAGGCGGCCTCGATCGCCGCCAGCTCCTCGGCGTCCTTGACCCGCCGCAGCTGCTCCACGCCGCCGCCGGCCGCGACCGGCTCGACTCCCGCGGCGAGTTTCCCCTTGAGCTTCTCGAGCACGCGGACGGACATGTGATCGTCCTCGAATCCGACCTTGCCCTGCAGCCGCTCGGCGATCGCACCGAGCCAGTCGCCGCCGACCGTGATCGCCTCCCAGCCCTCGACCTCGGCGGCGGCACGCTCGGTGTAGCGGAAGTCGGTGAAGAAGAGGCGCAGTCCCGGGCCGCAGACACAGGCGCCGTTGGTACCGGTGAAGCCGGTCAGGTAGCGGACGTTGGTCAGGTCGGTAACCAGCATCCGCTCCAGCTCGCGCTCGCCGAGCAGCTGTTCGAGGCGCTCGCCCCGGCCCCTCATCGGGCGCCGGCGCCGAGCTCACGGGCGAGCAGCCGCAGCGCCTCGCGATAGCCGTCCGGCCCCTTGCCGCAGATCTTCGCCAGCACCAGCCCGTCGAAGACCGACTGCCGCCGCCACTCCTCGCGCGACTCGACGTCGGAGAGGTGGACCTCGATCGCCGGCAGGCGGGCGACGTCGAGCGCGTCGGCGATCGCGCGGCTGTAGTGGCTCCAGGCGCCGGCGTTGACGATCGACGAGTCGGCGAGGTCGGGGAGCCGGTGCAGGTACTCGACGAACTCACCCTCGTGGTTGGTCTGGAAGAAGAGGGGTTCGAGGCCCAGCTCATGGGCCCAGGCGGCGATCCGCTGCTCCAGCTGGCTCAGCGAGAGGCCGCCGTAGACCTCGGGGTCACGGCGGTCGAGGATGTCGAAGTTGACGCCGTGCAGCACGGCGACGCGATTGCGGGCGCTGGTCATCGCCTGTGCAGCTCCATCACGGCGGCTTTGACCTTAGCCGGATCGAGGATCTGCCCCGTCCTTGGTTTTCCCGGCTCCGCGAGGAGCACGAAGCCAACCCCGGCGGCGGTGCGCTTCTTGTCCCGTTCCAGCATCTCGAAGATGAAATCCGTGTCGTTCATTTCGAACCAGGTCGGCAAGCCGTGCCGCTCCAGGATCGTCTCGACCTCTTCTCGCAGCTGCGGCGCTTCGGACAGGCGCAGCGCGGCCAGGAGGCCGATCCCCACCGCTTCGCCGTGGCGCAGGCCGACGTATTCGCTGGCCGCCTCGAGCGCGTGGCCGACCGTGTGGCCGAGGTTCAGGACCTCGCGCAGGCCGGAATCGCGTTCGTCGGCGGCGACGATCGAGCACTTGTAGCGGACGCACTCGAAGATGATGCCGTCGAGCTCCTCGGGCTCGAGCGAGTCCAGCGAGCGCACCCGCTCCCAGAGCTCCCCACCGGCGAGCAGGCCGGTCTTCAAGGCCTCCACGAAGCCCGCGGCGAGCTCCTCCTTCGGCAGGGTCGCCAGCACGCCGGTGTCGACGAGCACCGCCGCCGGCTGGTGGTAGGCGCCGGCGTAGTTCTTGGCGAGATTCGTGTCCACCCCGGTCTTGCCCCCGTAGGCGGAGTCGACCTGGGCCACCAGCGTGGTCGGCACGTGCACGACCGGGACGCCGCGCTGGTAGATGTGAGCGCAGAACCCGGCCAGGTCGCCGACCACCCCGCCGCCGACCGCGACGACGTGATCCTCGCGGGTCATCCCGGCTTCGGTGAGCTCGTCCAGCACCCGGGACACGTCCGCGAGGCTCTTGGAAGACTCCCCGGGCTTGACCGCGACGCGGGCCGAGAGAGGCTCGACCCGGTCGGCGTAAAGGCGGCCGGCGGTGGAATCGGTGACGCAGAACCGCCGGCCCGCGATCGGCCACCAGCCCAGGCCAGCGATCGCCTCGAGCAGGCCGCGGCCGACCAGGACCGGGTACTCCCCGGAGGCGCTGGCGGCCCAGAGCAGCTTGGTCCTGGAGGGGAGGTCGGCGAGGGCGCGCAGCGCCGGCAGGGCGCGGCTGACGATCGCGCGGTCGCCGACCGGGATCACCGCGTCGGCGAGCTCTTCGTAGAGCGGTTCGCGTGCCGCCATCAGGCGGGCGACGTCCTCGGCGCTGGTGGCGAGCGGGCGGTCGCTGTGAGCGATCCGCCGCCAGGACTCGCGGGCGTCGACCTGGAGCCAGACGACGACGTGGCGGCCGAGCGCGGCGCGGATCCGCTCGCTGAGGACGCTGCCGCCGCCGAGCGCGATCGCGCCGCCGTCCGCCTGTTCCAGCAGCGAGCCGACGATCTCGGCCTCGCGAGCCCGGAAGCCCTCCTCGCCGTGGTGCTCGAAAGCGGCGGCGATCTTCGTCCCGAACTCGGCTTCCATCACCTCGTCGATCTCGATCGTCTCCAGTCCCGCCTCACGGGCGGCGGCGAGCGCGGTGCTCTTGCCGGCCCCCATGAAGCCGATGAAGACGATCGCCGGCCGGCCCATCGCGTCAGCCCCGGAAGTCGATGCGCTTCTCGTACGCGGCGATCGCGGCGAGGACGTCGTCGATGTGGTCGCCGCCGAACTTCTCGCGGTAGCAGCGGGCCAGGGTCAGCGCCACCATCGCCTCGGCGACCACGGCGGCGGCGGGAACCACAGTCGAGTCGGTGCGCTCGCGCAGCGCCTGGGCCGGCTGCTTGGTCTCGGTGTCGACCGAGCGCAGCGGCTTGGTCAGGGTCGAGATCGGCTTGATCGCCGCCCGCACCGAGAGCGGCTGCCCGTTGGTCATGCCGCCCTCGAGGCCACCGGCGTGGTTGGTTTCGCGGAAGTAGCCGTCCTTCTCCGACCAGAAGATCTCGTCGTGGGCCTCGGAGCCGGGGCGCCCGGCGACGTCCCAGGCTTCGCCGATCGAGACGCCCTTGACCGACTGGATCGAGGCGACGGCTCCGGCCAAGCGGCCGTCGAGGCGGTCTTCCCAGGAGACGTGGGAGCCGAGCCCCGGCACGAGGCCGAAGACGCGCACCTCGAAGGTGCCGCCGAGGCTCTCGTTGGCCTTGCGCAGGCGGTTGATCTCGGCGACCATCGCCTTGCTCGCCTCGGGGTCGAGGCAGCGGACCGGGTCGTCGTCGACCCCGGCGAAGTCGGTGGGTGCGAGACCCTCCCGCTCGTCCGCCTTGACCCCGGCGATCTGGGTGACGTGGCTATGGATCTCCACCCCCAGCGCGGTGAGGAAGCCGCGGGCGATCGTGCCGGCGGCGACGCGGGCCGCGGTCTCGCGGGCGCTGGCCCGCTCGAGGACGTTGCGGATGTCCGTGTGGCCGTATTTCTGGGCGCCGACCAGGTCGGCGTGGCCCGGGCGCGGCAGGTGCACCTCGTCGGGCTCGAACCCCTCGACCGGCCAGGGGTTCATCCGCTCCTCCCAGTTGGCGTAGTCGCGGTTGGCGACGAGGATGGCGATCGGCCCGCCCAGGGTGCGGCCGTGGCGCACCCCGGAGCGGATCTCGGCGGTGTCCGTCTCGATCCGCATGCGGCCACCGCGGCCGTGGCCGAGCTGGCGCCGGGCCATGTCGCGGTCGAGCGCCTCGCGGTCGAGCTCGAGCCCGGCCGGCATGCCCTCGACGATCGTCACGAGCCCCGGCCCATGCGACTCCCCGGCGGTGGTGAAACGGAAGGTGGTCACGAGTCGTCAAGGCTATAGGCGGCGGCGCGCATCGCCTCCAGCGGGGCCTCGCGGCCGGTCCAGATGCACAGCGAGAGGGCGCCCTGCTGAACCAGGATCTCGAGGCCGTCGACGGTGACGGCGCCGGCGCCGGTGGCGGCGCCCAGCAGCGGCGAGAGCTCGGCGCCGTAGACCATGTCCACGACCGTCTGTGCGGAGGAGAAGCGGTCGGCGGCGAGCGGCAGGTGCTCGAACGGGTCCTCGCCGTGCAGCCCGGCGGCGCTGGTGTTGACGATCATCGCGTAGCTCTCCTGCACGGGCTCGGCGACCGGCGTCCCCCCCAACTCGGCGCAGACCTCACCCGCCCGCGCCGCCGTCCGGTTCCAGACCTCGACCGTCGCGCCCTCGCGCTCCAGCGCCCAGACGACCGCCCGGGCGGCGCCGCCGGCGCCCAGCACCAGCGCCCGCCGTTCCCCGGGCGGCTCCGGCAGCGCCGCCAGGAAGCCGTCGGCGTCGGTGTTGTGGGCGCGCACTTCCCCGTCGACGAACGAGAGCGTGTTGGCGGCGCCGATCTCCCGCGCCACCTCGCTCCGCGCATCCGCCAGCGCCAGCGCCGCCCGCTTGTGGGGGACGGTGACGTTGGCGCCGGCAAACCCCTTGCCGGCCAGGTCCCGCACCCGCGCCTCGAAAGCGTCGGGGGGAACGTCGATCGCCTCGTAGTGCCACTCATCCCCCAACCCCAGCGCCGCCAGCGCCGCGTTCTGCATCGCCGGCGAGCGCGAGTGGGCGACCGGGTGACCGATGACGGCCAGGCGCGGCATTGCTACTCCCCGCAGGTGGTCGGCTCGTTGCCGCCGTTGGCTTCGCGGGCCGAGTTGTAGGCGGCGACGTCGGCTTCGAATTCGGCGTCGTTCTTGGAGAAGGCGAGCTGGCCGCAGGTTTCCGGCTTGTTCACGTAGTAGAGGAAGTCGGACTTGGCGGGATGGGCGGCGGCATCGATGGCCTCGAGGCCGGGGCTGTTGATCGGCCCCGGCGGCAGGCCGGCGTTGGCGCGCGTGTTGTAGGGCGAGTCGATCGCCAGCTCCGATTCGGTCAGCGGCCGCGTGTAGTTGCCGGTCGCGAAGCGAATCGTCGCGTCGATCCCCAGCGGAATCCCGTCGCGCAGGCGGTTGTAGACGACCGAGGCGACCAGCTTGCGCTGGCTCGGGATCCCCGCCTCGTCCTCGATCAGGGAGGCGATGATCAGCACGTCGAAGACGGTCAGGTTCTTGGACTTGGCATAGCTCATGTCGACCCCTTTGATCCGCCGCTTGAAGTCCTGCAGCTGCAGCTGGACGAGGTCGGCGGCCGGGGCCCCCGGCTTCATTTCGAAGGTGTCGGGGAAGAGGAAGCCCTCGAGATCGCGGGCGCCCACGCCGCCGTAGTCGGCGGGGTCGAGGAAGGGCGAGCGCAGGGTCTCCTTCGTGTAGTCCCCTTCCAGGCCGTCTTCCTCGACCAGCTGCGCCGCCTGCGAGCGGGTGTAGCCCTCGGGGATGGTGACCACGGTCGTGCGTTTCACCGGCGGCTGAGTGAGGGCGTCGATCGCGGCGCCGTAGGACATCCCCTCGGCCAGGGCGAAGCGGCCGGCGTACAGCTCCGAGCGCTTGCGGGCCAGGGTGACGCGGATCTGGAACAGGGTCGAGCTGTCGATCACGCCCTTCTCGCCGAGCAGGTCGCCGACTTCGCTGACGCTGGCGCCTTTGGGCACCGTCACCGCGACCCGGCCCGAGCCGTCGCCGTGGAAGGGCTGGAAGAGGGCGAAGAGGAACCAGAGGACGAGCAGCGCCGCGATCGCGGCGACGAGGCGGAACGGATGCCGGCCGACGGCGCCGAGGAAGCCCCTGCCTCCGCCCGAGCCGCCGCCGCGGCGGCCCTCGGGCGCGACGGCGACCGGCGGCGCCTCGACCGGCTCGCCCATGAACGGCTCCTCGACCGAGACCGGCTCCTCATCCCAAAACTCCTCCTCAGACGCCCGAGGCGCCAGCGGCGGCTCCATGACAGACGCTTCGTCCGGAGCCTCGGGGGATGCCTCGACGGAGCCTCCCCGCTGTTGCGACGGCGAGTCATCCCCCGAGGCTTCACCCGCACCCGCCCCGCCATCCTTGGCCGCCCGCTTGGCCTCACGAGCACGCCGCTTCTCCTCGCGTTCGAGCCGGCGCTGCTCGCGCTCCCGCGCCGCCGGATCGTCGGAGTCGGCGAAGGGGTCCTCACGCATCCAGTCCTCAGTCATCGGCGCCGTCCTCGATCGCGGCCTGGCCGGCCAGGTATGCCTGCAGGAGGTGGGCGGCGGCGATCGAGTCGCGGTCGCCGCTGGCCCCCGCCCGCCGCGTCGCGTCCGCCATCTTCGTGGTCAGGCGCTCGTCGTAGGTCTCGACCGGGATCGAGAGCATCGCTTCCAGTTCGACGCAGAAGCCGCGGGCCAGCGCCGCCTGGCTCCCCTCCTCGCCGCTGAGGTGCAACGGCAGGCCGACGACGACGCGCTCGACCCCGTGCTCGGCGACCAGCTCCGCGACCGAGCGCGCCTCCGGCGGCTCGATCACCGGCAGCGGCGTCGCCAGGGTGCCGCTGGGGTCCGAGAGGGCGCAGCCGATCCGCACCGTGCCGTGGTCGAGGGCGAGCACGCGCACGGCTAGCCCAGCTCCCGCTCGACCGCCGCTCGCGCCGCGGCGAGCGCCTCTCCCAGCTTGGCCGGGTCGCGGCCGCCGGCCTGGGCCATGTCGTCGCGCCCGCCACCGCCGCCGCCGACCACCGTGGCCGCCTCGCGGACGAGCGCCGCGGCCGAGAGGCCGCGCTTGACGGCGTCCTCGGAGACCAGGGAGACGAGCGCGACCTTGTCGCCGTCACCGCCGCCGAGGACCAGCGCCGTGGCACCGCCGAGCGTCGACTGGACGCGATTGGCGACCTCGAGCAGCTCTTTCTGGCCCGCCAGCTCCGCGGCCGAGACGACCACCTTGACGCCGCCGATCTCCTCGGCTCCGGCGAGCAGCCGCTTGGCCTCCTCTCCGGCCAGTTGGCGCTGCGCCTGCTCGGCGCCGGCGCCGGCCTCGCGCAGTCGCTCGGCGGCGCGGCGGGCGCCCCCCAAGGGGTCTTGCGGGTTGCCCAGCAGCTCGCCCGCCTCCTGCAGCTGCCGCTCGCGCTCGCGGAACCAGTCGACCGCGGCGGGGCCGCTGAGGGCCTCGATCCGGCGCACGTTGGCGGCGCTGGAGCCCTCGGAGGCGATCTTGAAGATGCCGACCTCGGCGGTGTTGGCGACGTGGGTGCCGCCGCAGAGCTCACGGGAGACGCCGTCGACCTCTACCACCCGCACCCACTCGCCGTATTTCTCCCCGAACAGGGCCATCGCGCCGAGCCGCTCGGCCTCGGCCCGCTCCATATTCAGCCAGCGCACCGGCCGGCTCGCCTTGACCCACTCGTTGACGCGGTCCTCGACGTCGCGCAGCTCGTCGGGGCTGAGCGCCTGCCCGTGGGTGAAGTCGAAACGCAGCTTGTCGGGGCGCACGGCGGAGCCGGCCTGGTGGACGTGAGTGCCGAGCCGCTCGCGCAGCGCCGCGTGCAGCAGATGGGTCGCGGTGTGGTTGCGCATCGTCGCGTGGCGGGTCGCGCGGTCGACGATTGCGTCAACCGCCGTCCCGGGCGCCACCCCGTCGCCGACGACCTCAATCGCCAGCGCCTGGTCCTCGCCGACCCGGTAGACGTCGACGACCTTCGCTTCTTCTCCCTCCCAGCTCAACGTTCCGGAGTCGGCGACCTGGCCGCCGCCCTCGGCGTAGAAGGGACTCTCCTCGAGCTTGACCAGGGTGCGGCCCTCGCCGGCCTCGACGGCGGCGAGGCCGGTGGTCGCAGTAAGCGTCTCGAAGCCGACGAAGCGGGTCGCGGGGGCCGAAGCGGCGAAGGCGATCACCTGCTCGTGGCGATCCTCGGAGCCGTGCGCGGTGGCGGCGCCGGTGCGGGCCCGCTGGCGCTGCTCCTCCATCAGCTCCTCGAAGCCGGAGTCGTCGACCGCGAGCCCCTCGTCGGCCAGCAGCTCCTTGGTCAGGTCGTAGGGGAAGCCGTAGGTGTCGTGCAGCTTGAAGGCGTCGGCGGCGTCGATCCAGGAGGTCTCGGACTCGTTCGCCTGGGCGATCAAGCGCTGCAGCAGCTCGGTGCCGCGCTGCAGGGTGCGGCCGAAGCTCTCCTCCTCGTCGCCGACCCAGCGGGCGATCGTCTCCCGCTCGGCGACCAGCTCCGGGTAGACGTCCCCCATCAGCTCGATCGTCAGCTCGGTGAAGCGGCCCAGCCAGGGGGCCTCGAGGCCCAGCGCGTTGCCCTGCTGGATCGCCCGCCGCATGATCCGCCGCAGGATGTAGCCGCGGTCCTCGTTCGAGGGGACGACGCCGTCGGCGATCAGGAAGGCGGCGCCGCGCGAGTGGTCGGCGACGATCCGCATCGCCCGCGTCACCGCTTCGCCCTCCTCGTAGCCGTGGCCGCTCAGCTCCTCCGCCAGGTCGACCAGCGGCCGCACGTGGTCGGTCTCGTAGACGGAGGGGACGTCCTGGAGGATCGCCGCCATCCGGTCCAGGCCCATGCCGGTGTCGATGTTGCGCATCGGCAGCTCGGTCAGGCCGCCGTCCTCAGCCAGGTCGTAGCTCATGAAGACGTGGTTCCAGAACTCGAGGAAGCGGTCGCTGTCGTCGCCGGGGCGCTCGCCGGCGGCGCCGAAGGCCTCGCCGCGGTCGAGGTAGAGCTCCGAGCAGGGCCCGCACGGCCCGGTCGGCCCGGCCTGCCAGAAGTTGTCCTCGCGGCCGAGCTGGACGATCCGCTCGTCGGGGACGCCGACTCCCCGCCAGATCTCGATCGCCTCCTCGTCGGGCCCCAGCCCCAGCTCCTCGTCGCCGCCGAAGACCGTGACCCAGATCCGCTCCGGATCCATCCCAAAACCTTGCGTCGAGAGCTCCCAACCCCAGGGGATCGACTCCGCCTTGAAGTAGTCCCCGAAGCTCCAGTTGCCGAGCATCTCGAAGAAGGTGAGGTGGCGGGCAGTCTTGCCGACCTCCTCGATGTCGGTCGTGCGGAAGCATTTCTGGACGTCGGCGAGGCGCGGCGCCGGCGGCTTCTCACGGCCCAGGAAATAGGGCTTGAAGGGCTGCATCCCCGCCGTGGTGAGCAGCACCGAGGGATCGTGGGAGGAGGGCACGAGGGACGCCGAGGGGACGATCTTGTGGCCTCGTTCCGCGAAGAACGAGAGATAGGTGTCGCGAATCTGCTGCGCCTTCATCGGGGAGAGCCTAGTCAGCGGGACCGGAAAGTTCGCCCTGACAAACGGTCGCCGGGGCCGTTCCAGCAGCGGAGTCCACCCGATTCACCCGTTCGACGAAGTCAACAGGAGGCAGACCATGAAACTTCACCTGAAGCTCGCGCTCACCACCGGCGCCCTCGCACTTGCCTTGGTCCCGGCGTTGGCCGTGGCGGCCCCGTCCTACCACCCGACGGGACCCAATTACACGCCCTCGCCGGGGCCTCCCCCTCATGCCAAGGCATACGGGAAGCACTGTCAGGGGCAAAGCAAGAAACACGTCAAAGGGCAGCAGGGCACGGCCTTCAGCCGCTGTGTGAAAGCGATGGCTCAGGCTGACAAGGACGGGACCTTGCCGGCCCGCAAGGCTTGCAAGGCACTGAGCAAGAAGCACGTCAAAGGGCAGAAGGGAACCCCCTTCAGCCGCTGCGTCAAAGGCGTCGCCCAGATGAGGAAGGAAGCGGCCCAGGCCTAAGAGGGTCTCCTAAGCGGCGATGGTGCCATGGCCGACGATCGTCTCGCCGGCCATGAGCACCGCCGTCTGCCCCGGCGAGGCGCCGACGAACTCCTCGCCCAGCTCGACCTCGAGGGCGTCGTGACTGCCGGTCCCGGCGACCCCGATCGAGGCGGGCAAGGCGGGCGAGTGGTAGCGCAGGCGCACGGCATCGACGCGGGCCCCGTCGCGGTGTAGGACCACGTTGCGGACGCGGACGCGGCGGGTCTCGAGCTCGGCCCGGGTGCCGACCGTGACCGTGTTGGCGACGGCGTCGGTGGCGACGACGTAGAGGGGCTCGGGGGCGGAGACGCCGATGCCGCGCCGCTGGCCGACCGTGAAGTTGTGGTGGCCGCGGTGGCGGCCGACCGTGCGGCCGGTGCGGTCGAGCACGGCGCCGTCGTTGTCGCCGAGGCCGCCGTGGCGGCGCAGGAAGCCGCGCTTGCCCTGGCCGGCGAGGAAGCAGAGGTCCTGGCTCTCCGCCTTGCGGGCGACCGCAAGGCCGTGGCGGGCGGCGATCTCCCGCACCTCGGGCTTGGTCAGCTCGGTGAGCGGGAAGGAGAGGCGGGCGAGCAGCGGCGGCGGCAGCGCCGCCAGCATGTAGCTCTGGTCCTTGGCCTCGTCGGCGGCGGCGGCCAGCAGCGGGCCGTTGCCGTCCTCGACGATGCGGGCGTAGTGGCCGGTGACGAGCCGGTCGGCGCCGAGCCGGTCGGCGAGGTCGACCATCGCCGCGATCCGCACCTCGCCGTTGCAGAGCACGCAGGGGTTGGGGGTGCGGCCGGCGGCGTAGCCGTCGACGAAGCGGCCGACCACGCGGCGGCGGAATTCCTCCTCGAGGTCGAGGGTGAAGTGCGGGATGCCGAGCGAGTGCGCCAGCTCGCGGGCGCCCAGCACCGCCTCCGGCGAGCAGCAGGCCTTGGCGCCATCGGTCTCCGGGTCGGCCCAGAGCTTGACCGTGACGCCGACGACGTCAGCGCCGCGCTCGCGCTCCAGGAGGGCCGCGACGGCGCTGTCGACGCCGCCGGACATGGCGACGGCGACGCGCTCTTGGCTTGGGGACGGGAGTCGGCGACCGTTCTTCGCAGGCGCGGCCGCCGACTCCCGTCCCCGGAAGGCGGGTGAAATGGCGAGGGTGCGGTCCGAGGCGGCAGCCGTAGCCAGAGCGCGATGCAAAGCGTCGCTGGCAAGGACGGCAGCGTGCCGCTTCGCCGGCGTCAGACCGCCAATCGCCTCGTCGACCGTGTCGACGTCGATCGTCGCGGCTTCCAGCACAGGCGCCCCGTCGATCATCTCCGCGACGGCGGCGGTTGCCGCCTTGGTCGCGCCGCACCCCTCCGCGTCGAAGGAGACCGCAGCGATGTGGGCGTCGGCGATCGAGAGCGAGATCCGCGAGAGGTCGCCGCAGGCCGCGCCCCCGGCCGCGCCGGTGAAGGCGCCGTCGGCCGGCGCCCCGCGCCGGCTCTCGTCGCTCAGGTAGTGCTCGAAGAGCTCCCGGTCCATGACTACAGGGTAGGAGGCCGCGCGCCGACCCGCAGCAACTCCCCCAGATCGGCGGCGATCTCCTCCGGTTCGTCCCGCAGTTGCCGCCAGGTGATCCGGGTCGAGCGCCACCCCTCGACGAGCAGCACCCGGTCTCGTCGACGATCGCTCTCGAATGCCTGATCCGTGCCGTGAGCTTCACGACCGTCGAGCTCAGCCAGCAGTCGCTGTCGCGGCCACATGCAGTCCGGCCGCAACAGCCGATCCCGAGCCGGCAGCGTCGCGTTGAGCCGCGGCCGCGGCAGCCCGTGTGCATCGAGGAACTCGACGAACCGCTCCTCGAGCTCGGTCTGAGTGATTCCCACCGGCGTCTTCGCGGTCAGCAGCGCCCGCAGATTCACCGCCCCACGCCGCCGCGGATACCGCTCGAGCAGATCCCACAGCGACAGCCGATCCGTCAGCCCCTTCACCTCCGCCTCATGCATCGCCCGCTCCAGCCCGCGCTTCGACAAGACCGCCGCAAGATCGAACTGCGTCCGCGCCACCGAGGTCACCGGAATCCCCGACTCTTCTCCTCGCTCATCCGCCCCTACAACCCCCCGGTGAACTGAGATGCCGTCGAAGCCACGACATGCAGATGGCCTCGTCACTTCCGGCGCGTGGCTCCCGAGCGGAACGATTCCCCAAAGCTGCCCGGCAGATCTCCGACTGAGCACGGCGTCAGGCCCGCAGGCAAGCACCGCCGCCATCCATCGCCCGTGCGGGGAAAGCAGCCTGCGTCCGACGACTGCGTAAACGCCCCGGTGCACGACATGGAGCTGTCCGCAGTCAATCCGGCTGTTGATCGCGCCTCTTCCGACTCCCTGCGCAAGCAGCTGCCTCCGCGCCACCAACCCATGCTGACCTTCGGTCAACCGCACGATCGATTGATCGATGCTTCGCCCCACGCCCACTCCCCATCGCCTTGCCTCGGCCCCTTCCTCACGAGCGATGCATTTGTCATCCCACAGCTGCCAAATGCATCGCTCGTCAACCGCGCCAACGATCGTGCCGCTCCTCAGCGCGCGAGTGGCGCGCACAACCTCACATCTCTCCCCCATCCCTCTCAAATCTTCCCGAGCCAGGCACAACAAAAAGGCCCCAGTCCGCCGTTGCCGCCTCTGGCTTTGATCCCTTCAAGTGAAGGTGGGTGCCTGCTCCTGACCCCGAGGGGCCCGAAGACTCCCGGCTCCCGCGCCGTTTGTGTTGGGTCAAACGGTGAGGCGGCTCTCGTACGGACTCGAGCCTTGGCCCAACCGTACCACCGGCCGCCTCGAGCGGGGCGGCAAATCCGCCGCCTCAGCCCTCGTCCCAGTCGAGGTTGGAGAGGAGCAGCTCCGCTTCGCTCCAGCACTCGGCCGGCACCCGCAGGGCGATGTCACCGCGGCCGAAACGGTCCAGCGGCCAGTCGGCGGTGAGGACGGCGGTGATGTCCGCCTCGACCAGCGCCTGGTGCCAGGCGCGCGCCGTGCGCAGGTCGCCGAAGTCCCGCACCACCTCCCAGCCGTCGAAGCTCGGATCGTCGACGAAGACAGGCGTCTGGCCTGGTCCGGGGGCCGGGCGCCACCTGCGTGGAAGCCAGTCCCGGAGGCCCATCTCAGTGGCCGGCGAGTTTTCGTTGGTGCAGGGCGACGCCGAGGTCGCGCAGCTGCACCTCTTCGACCGGCGCGGGAGCGCCGGTCAGCAGATCGAAGCCGGAGGCGGTCTTGGGGAAGGCGATCACGTCGCGGATCGTCTCGGCGCCGCTGAGGCGCTGAACGATGCGATCGACGCCGTAAGCGATGCCGCCGTGCGGAGGCGCTCCGAAGCGCAGCGCCTCGAGCAGGAAGCCGAAGCGGGCCGCTGCCGTCTCGGCGTCGATGCCCAGCGCCGCGAAGACCGCCTCCTGGGTCTCGGCGTCGTGGATGCGGATCGAGCCGCCGCCCAGCTCCTGGCCGTTCCAGACCACGTCATAGGCGACCGCGCGCGCGGCGCCGGGGTTCTCCGGATCGAATTCGCCCGCCGGAGCCGTGAACGGATGATGCAACGAATCCCAGCGCTTCTCCTCCGCGTTCCACTCCATCAGCGGCCAGTCGACGATCCAGAGCAGGCGATGGTCGTCCTCGTCGATCAGCCCGAAGCGCTCCGCCAGGTCGATCCGCATCTGCCCGAGCACCGCGTCGGTCACGGAGCGCTCGTCCGCGACCAGCAGCAGCAGGTCGCCCTCCTCGGCCCCTAGTCGCTCGTTGAGACCGGCCAGCTCCGCCGCGCTGAGGAACTTCGCGGTCGGCGAGCGCCAGCCGTCGCCCTCGCGAAAGGCCCAGACCAGCCCCTTCGCGCCAAGCTCCTGGGCGCGGGAGATCAGCTTGTCGAGCTCCGAGCGCGGCATCTCCCGACGGCCGGCGTTGATGCCGCGAATCGCGCCACCGCCATCCAGCACGGAGCGGAAGACCTTGAACTCGGTCTCGCGCAGGGCGTCGCCGAGGTCGACCAGCTCGAGGCCGAAGCGCAGGTCGGGACGGTCGCTGCCGAACCGTCCCATCGCCTCGTCGTAACACATGCGTTGCATCGGCAGCTCGATCTGGGGACCGCCGGCGCGCGCGAAGACGTGGGAGAGCAGCCGTTCGTTGACGGCGATGACGTCCTCGCCGTCGACGAAGGACATCTCGACGTCGAGCTGGGTGAACTCCGCCTGGCGGTCGGCCCGGGTCGACTCGTCGCGAAAGCAGCGCGCCACCTGGTAATAGCGCTCGAAACCGGCCACCATCAGCAATTGCTTGAACAGCTGCGGCGACTGTGGCAGCGCGTAGAAGGAGCCCTGCTGCTGGCGGCTGGGGACGAGGAAGTCGCGAGCGCCCTCGGGGGTGGAGCGGGTCAGGACCGGGGTCTCGACGTCGACGAAGCCCTCGCCGTCGAGGAACTCCCGCATCGCCGCGGTCACCCGGTGGCGCAGCATCAGCGCCTCGCGCATCTGCTCGCGGCGCAGGTCGAGGTAGCGGTAGCGCAGGCGCGCGTCCTCGCCGACCTCGCCGGAGAAGCCCTCGATCTGGAAGGGCGGGGTCTCGGCATCGGCGAGTCGCTCCGCGCTCGCCACCTTGAGCTCAACCTCGCCGGTCGGCAGCTCCGGGTTGACCGTCTCGGCCGAGCGCCGGACCACGGTTCCGGCCGCGGTCAACACGTCCTCGGCGCGCAGCTTGTGGGCCTGCTCAAAGGAGTCGCCGGAGGTGTCGGGGTGGAAGACGAGCTGGACGATGCCGGTGCGGTCGCGCAGGTCGATGAAGATCAAGCCGCCGTGGTCGCGGCGGCGGTGCACCCAGCCGGCGACCCGAGCCTCGGAGTCGACCCGGTCGCCGAGGACCGACCCGCACCAGGTGTCGCGGTACTCGTTCGCCCGCAGCGGCGGTGCCTCGCTCACGACGCTCCTCCGGTCATCTCGTCGACAAGGTTGCCTGGGTCGATAGGCCGTTGAGTGCCGCTGCTCATGTCGCGCAGCTGGGCGAGCCCTTCCTCTTCGAGCATCACGACGTGAGTCGCTCCAATTCGGTTGGCATGTTTGAGTTGGCCCTTCATTCCTCGGTCCGCGAGATCCGCCTCCGCGTGAATGCCCGCCCGGCGCAGGTCGGTCATCAATGCGATGACTCGCTCTCGTTGAGAAGGCGCCGAACCGTGGGCGATGAATACGAGTCGCTCGTCAGACGCCGGAGCTTCGCTCTCTCCCAGGGCAAGGAGGAGACGCTCGATGCCGACAGCCCAGCCGACGGCAGGCGTCGGCGGTCCTCCGAGCTGCTCCATGAGACCGTCATACCTACCGCCGCCGCCGATCTCGGATTGCGCCCCGAGCTCGTCGCAATCGAAGGAGAAGATCGTGCGCGAGTAGTAGTCCAGCCCGCGAACCAGGGTTGGGTCGATTCGATATTCGACGCCAGAGATGTCGAGTAGCCCGCAGACCTCTTCGAAGTGCCCGGCATCCTCGCCGGCAAGGCTTCCGACCAGCGTGGGCGCCATTTTCATCACCTCACGAGTTTCCGGATCCTTGGAGTCGAACGCGCGCAGGGGATTGATTTTCAGACGTTCCCTGACGCTGTCGGACAGCGCTTCTTCATGTTCTCCCAGGAAGGCGCTGAGCCTGTCGAGGTAGGTGACCCTCAGTCCAAACGAGCCGAGGCTGCCCAGGCGCAGCCTGATGCCGGGGACCCCCAACTCCGTGAGCAGTTCCGCGAGCAGGATGATCGCTTCCGCGTCGGCCAGCGGCGAGTCGGTCCCGATCGCCTCGATGCCGATTTGGTGGAACTGGCGAAAGCGGCCGGCCTGCGGACGCTCGTGGCGAAAGAAGGGGCCGACGTAAGACAGCTTCACCGGCTGAGCCCATTTCTGCATCCCACGCTCGAGGTAGGCCCGGCAGATGGGGGCGGTGCCCTCTGGACGGAGCGTGAGGCTGCGTTCCCCCTTGTCCTCGAAGGTGAACATCTCCTTCTGGACGATGTCCGTGGATCGCCCCACCCCGCGCACGAAGAGATCCGTGCTCTCGAATATCGGGGTCGCGATCGGTTGATATCCCGCCCTCCCGAGTACCTTCGATGCCGTCCGTTCGATACGGGCCCGAGCACCAGCCTCGTCGGGAAGCACGTCAAAAGTTCCCCGCGGCGCCAGGTATTTCTTCTTCATCGCCTGCTACCGCGCCAGCGACTGTAGGAAGGGGTTGGAGGCGCGCTCGGCCCCCAGCATCGTGATCCCCATGTGGCCGGGATGGACGACGGTCCCGTCGGGATGGGAGTCGAGCAGGCGGCCGATCGACGCGATCAGGGTCGGCCCGTCGCCGCCGGGCAGGTCGACGCGGCCAACCGAGCCCTGGAAGAGGACGTCGCCGGAGAAGAGCGCGTCCTCGCCGCGCACCGAGTAGGTGACGTGGCCGGGGCTGTGCCCCGGGGTGAAGATGACGTCGAGCTCGAGCCCGGCCAGCTCCAGCGTCTCGCCCCCGGCCACGGTCTCGTCGGCGTCGTAGCTCTCATAGGGACCGAAGCCGGGCCAGGGCACGAAGGCCATGATGTCGGCGAGGATGGGCACCTCGAGCTGCGGGCAGTAGACCGGAGCCCCCGTCGCCGCCGCCACCGGCGCCACCGCGCCGATGTGGTCGAAGTGGCAATGGGTGAGCAGGATCGCCTCGACCTCGCCCATCCCCGCGGCGGCGGCGAGGATCCGCTCCGCCTCCTCGCCGGGGTCGACGACGAGGATGCGGTCGGAGCCCCGTCGGCGCAGCAGGAAGCAGTTCTCGGCGATCGCGCCGACGGTGAGCATCTCGACGTCGAGGGGCACTTACTCCCCCTGGGAGCGCAGCCGCGTCCGCTCGCGCCGCCGCCACAGGGTCATGTCGATGAAGTACCCGGCGGGAACGTAGAAGGCGAGCATGAAGGCGCCGAGCGCGAGCGCGACGCCGAGCGGACGTTTGAAGATCAGCAACAGCAGCACGGCGAAGATGACGGCGGCGACGAGGCCGCGGGTGATCGCGCTGCGCCAGGTCGGCGGCAGATCGGCCCGCGCGGTCGGTTTACGTTTGGAGCGGGCGCGGGCTTTCGCCTCGGCGCGGCTGCGCGGTTTGGAACGGGTGTTGGTGTCGATGCGGCCCCCCTGGGTGCCGCGTTGCTTGCGACGGCGCCTTTTCTTGGTCTGGGCCATGACTTGAATCTAATCGGTCGGCGCGGCGAGCCGCCGCTCGATCAGGTGGCGCTTGGGGTCGAAGCCGCGCATCGGCACGTCGCCGGGGTAGCCGGCCAGCGCCGCGGCGGGGACGAGGCCCACCAGCTCCGCTTCGAGCGGTCGAGCGCCGAGTGGCGCCGCCAGCTTCCGCACCCGCTCGACCACGGCCCCGAGCGGCACCGCGAACGGGTCGTGGACGTTGGTCGAGACCTGGCCGCGACCACTGCCGAGCACCAGTCCGATCGCCCGCACCCCGACCAAGCCCCCGCCCGACTCGCGCAGGCCCGCCGCGACCGAGCGGACGACCTCGACGTCGTCGCTGTCGAGCTCGACGTTGAAGGCGGCAAGCGGCGGGCGCGCCGTGACCAGCGTCGCCCCGGCGCGACGGTGCGGCAGCTCCGGCCCGAAGTCCGGGCGCAGCTCGCCGCCCTCCATCCGCAGCCAGAGCTCGGCCAGGCCGCCGTTGCGGAAGTAGGCGCGCTCAGCCCGCCCCGGCCCGCGGGCGAGCTCCCCGTAAAGGAAGACGGGAATGCCGAGGCCGCCGATCTGCTGCGCCGCGGCGACCGCCTCGGCGCGGGCGGCGTCGCGGTCGCCGGGGTCGAGCCAGACCAGCGGGCAGACGTCGAGTGCGCCGACGGCCGGGTGGGCCCCTTCGTAATTGGCCATGTCGATCGTCTCCAGCGCCTCCTCGGCGCCGGTGACCAGCGCCTCGATCAGCGGCCCGGGGCTGCCGGCCAGGGTGAAGACGGTGCGGTCGTGGTCGCCGTCGCTGTGACGGTCGAGCACGGTGGCGCTGCGGCCGAAAGCCGCCTCCAAGCGCGCAAGCCGCTGCGGGTCGCGCCCCTCGGAGACGTTGGGAACGGCGAGCAGCGGCGGCATGGCCTGAGGCTAACCGGCGCCCGCGACGCCCGGGCGACTCAGAGCAGCAGCTCGCCGTCGCGGACGATCGTCTCGCCGTCGACTTCGATCGTCGGCTCGAGCACGACGCAGTCGAGGTGGATCGGGACCTGGACCGTGCCCCCGATCGCGGCGGACGCGCCGAAGGCGACGTGGCAGGTACCGAGGATCTTCTCGTCCTCGAGGACGTTGCCGGTCAGCAGCGCCTCTTCGTTGGTGCCGATCCCCAGCTCGGCGACGTTGGTGCCGTCCCCGCCGTGGGCGGCGAGCATCTCCAGCAGGGCGGCACCGTCGGACCCGGTGGTGTCGCTGAGATGGCCGTCGCGGACCGTCAGCGAGGTCGGCGTCTCGAGCAGGCCGACTTCGGCGATCGAGCCGTCGACGACCAGGGTTCCCTCCGCGGTTCCCTCGACCGGCGCGATGAAGGCCTCGCCGCAGGGCAGGTTGCCGAAGGCGCCGCGGTTGCCGAGTTCGCCGGCGTCGACGATCGACATCCGCCCCTCCAAGCCAAGCCGCAGGTCGCTGCCGTGGCGACAGGTGATGCGGGCCTCGGCGCCGCCGTTGAGGACGCCGCTGAGCGCCCAGCCGCGGCGGCGCACCTCGGAGAGGTCGCTGGTCATCAGCCGCGTCAGCATGTCTTCGGTGACGCCGGGCAGGCTGCCGATCCGGACGCCCGCCTCACTCGCCCTGCGGCGCGCGTCGGTGTGGGAGATCGACTGGATCGTCGGCGCCAGCACCACGTCGGCCTCGGCCATCGCGGCGGCGACCACGACGGGCGGCTCGGCGGCCGGCGATTCGCGCTCCGACATCACCGCCAGCGTCGCCATCGCGCCGTCGCCCTGGGCCTCGATCCGCATCAGCGCGCCGATCTCTTCCGTTGCCGGGTTGCAGACGACGAGCACCTCCTCACCCGGCGAGACGCTCATGCACTCGCGCACGACCGTCCGCACCGCCCTGTCCAGCTCCGCGCTCACCCGCTCCACCCTAGCCCGCCGCCGTCGCTCACGGAACCCCGCGCTCCACCGCTACCATGCCCGTCCCCGCCGGAGTAGCTCAGCTGGTTAGAGCAGCGGAATCATAATCCGCGTGTCGGGGGTTCGAGTCCCTCCTCCGGCATCGCTGTGCCCCTGGAAAGCGACTGTTTCGGCGCTCCTGAATCTCACTCAGAAGCGGACCGCGCACCCGGCGCGCACCCAGGTACCGCGTTGATGCTTGCTTCGAGCAGGCGTGAGAGCTTGTCGGCGGCGTCGTTCTGCGGGACGTGATGGACGTAGATCATCGTCGTCTGGATATCCGCGTGGCCCATGTAAGCCTTCACATCGGTGAGGGCGAAGGCTTGAACAGCCAGCGTCCCGAACGTGTGGCGGAGATCGTGAAAGCGAATGCGGGGCAGGTCGGCGGCGTCGAGCGCGCCATAGAAGCGTCGGCGCATAGCTGACTCCTCGAAGGGTTCGCCGAGATCGTTGACGAAAACGAGGCTGTCGTCTTCGGTGAAACGCTCGCGGCGGCTGAGCCGATCCAGGGCGCTCGCCGCTTGATCCACCAGGGGCACAGACCGCACCTTGCCCGACTTCGGCGGCCCCTCCTCCCCGCGCGTGAACGAACGGCGAACGTGCACCAGGCGCCGGGTCCAGTCCACATCACCCCAGCGCAGTCCTCTCAACTCTCCAAGTCGAAGCCCCGTGAACGCGGCGACCTCGAAAAGGGCCGCGTCCTGCGCGTTGGCGGCTCCGGCGGCCAGCCGCTCGACCTCCGAAGCATCCAGCGCCGTGAAGTCACCTGAGGACTTGTGCGGCTGCCGCCCTGCGCCCTCGACTGGATTGACCGCCAGCCCGTGGACCCGCTGGGCCCGCTTGAAGATCGCGTGAAGCTGCGCCAGGCGCTTGTTGATCGTGCGCGCGCTCAACCGTCCCTCCCTGACCAGCTTCTCACGGTAGGACTCGATGCGGTCGGTCCCAATCTGATCGAGGAGCGTCTCCTCTCCGAACTCGGGGATCAGCACCCGCTCTAACTCGCGCCGGTAGTCCTGCACGGTCGAGCGCCGTCGCTTGCGGTCGTGCTCGACATAGGCGAGCCACTCCCTACCGGCGACAGCGAAGGTGACGGCCGAACCGGCAGGCATCCGAACCGGAACGCTCTCGTCCTTGCCTTCGAGCATGGCCTGCAACCGCGCCTCGGCCTGGGCGCGGGTTAGAAAGCCAGCGGGAGAACGGCTCCGCTTGACCCACGCCCGCCCGAGGCGACGTTGCAGACGGCGTCCGTCGGGCATCCTCAACTGCGCGTAGTAGGTGAGGCCGCCCGCAAGCTCGACGGTCCGCACAAATCCCGTGGGCTGCTTCTCCGAAGGAGTCATGGCCGCCCGGTCAGCCCACGGCCTCGGTCGAAGCGCCCGACGACCGACGCTGGCCGTCGATCCAACGCTCTACGTCACGGTCGTCAAATCGGCGGTACCGACCACAGCGAACAGACGGAAGCGCTCCCTCGCGTGCTGCGCGGTAGACCCAGGTCTTCGGAACCTGCAAGCGGGCCGCGACTTCCTCGGCGGTGCGCAGCAATTCGCCCATGAACGCAAGACGGAATCCGCCGCCGTTTCGACCCCCACGCTGCGCAGCGCCCCATGCCCACACACCTGCAAGCAGGTGGGCATGGGGCGCTGCCGTCCCGTTCATGACGTCCGCTCAGACGCAGCGGAGAAATCGAAGCTGCCGGTATCGAGCCTGGGTGGCTTCCAGCCGATCCCCTCAAGCAACTCTCCGGGATCGACTTCCAAGGCGGCGCAGAGCTTGACCAGCGTGTCGGCCCGAGGGATGCGCAAGCCACGCTCAAGCTGGCTGATCTCGGTCCGATGAACGGAGGTCAGGTCGGCGAGTAAATCCTGGCTGAGGTCGGCCGCTCGGCGGTGGCGGACGAGGTTCTCGCCGAAGCACTTGGCGAACGCGGCACCTTCCAGCGACGGCTCCCCCATCAGTCCCTCCTCCCCTGCCGATGGCGCGACTCATGCGAGGGGACGGAGTAGCGTCCGACGATGGCTGGCCCCGCCTTCCAGGCGAGCCCGTCGAACAACTCGCCAGCGTCGATTTCCAGCGCCCCGGCGAGCTTGACGACCGTGTCGATGCGGGCAAGGCGCACACCCCGCTCCAGCATCCCGATCTCCGTCCGGTGCAGGGAAGCCCGAGCGCTGACCTCTTCCTGAGACAGCCTGGCCCGACGGCGCTGGATCACAAGGTTCTCGCGAACTGTTCGGCGACCACGCCAGCGTCGTCCGTCACCGCGCCTCGATCCTGATGCCGCCAAGGCGGTCGAGCAGCCCGAACAGGGCATCGTGTCGGGCGATGACCTCCGCGTAGTTGTCCTCCTTGTCGGAGGCAATCGCCATCGCCTCGACGGCCTCCCGCGCCGCTTCGTCAGGAAGGATGAACTCGCCGCAATCCAGTCCCGTTAAGAGCCGTTCATAGGCGTCAGCCTCGCGCCGAGACCTGAGCAGGTCAACGGCTTCGTCGGGAGCGTTGAGATCGCCCAGGACTCCGAGCAGACAGATCGTGAGCCTCTCTCGGATGGTCTCGGCTTGTGGGTCCGGTAGGTCGAGCGGAACGACTTCGCGTCCGCCCGTAGGGTTCATGGCAGCCATGAGGAGGTTGTCTCTCCTTGTGGTCAGGCCTCCGGATGGCGTTCACGCGCCACCGGGGGCCGCTTTTGGAGCCGGTAGCCCGCTACCGTTCCCGCTGCGTCCGGCCGAGTTCCACCTTTGCCGGATGCCACGGGGCCGGCGTTCATGCGCGCGGCCCCACTTATGTAGTCGCGGAGCCTACCAGCTATTTACGACGTATCGTAAATGCCCTTGACGCCAAAGATCGAACAGCCGCAACCTGCCCTTGGAAAGGCGATTAGGACGCTCCGTCAGAGAAATGGAGCAACGCTGAAAGAGCTTGCGCCAAAAGCAGGTATTACCTTCGGCACCCTGGCCCTGATCGAGCGCGGGGAAAGCAATCCAACCTGGGCCACTGTGCGTGGCATCGCGGCAGCATTAAAGATTTCTGTTGCGGAGCTAGCTGCGGCGGCAGAGAAGTTCAGCCAATAGCAGCGGATTAATCTCGAATCGCGAGCCGACGCGACCAGCTGCCGATCAGACAGGTCGCTCAGGAAACGGGAAGGCTCATGCCTTTAGCTGAAACGCTGGCCCAAAGAGATCCAGGGACCAGCCGTCTGCCTGGTCACTCTCGCTCCGCAACCGCACCTGCCCCATCGGAGGATCAACGTAAATGGGCCGCGCTTTGATTTCTTCCAAAGTTGCTTCAACCGGGCGAGACCGTTTGCGCTTACGACGCGCGGGCGGCGCGGTCATAAACACCCGGTCAGTCCGCTCAACTAGACGCTTCTGGTCAGCATCACCGGGGAGGCAATGCCGGCCCCAAACGAAGGGGGCGATAAGCGCCCATGGGCGCTCCCCAAGCGCCTCCTCCCAAATTCGTGGCTGTTCGCCATTTGGGGAGCCGTGATGCGGAACCTTGAAGACCGACGCTGGCTCGGAGAGATCGCAGCGATCAAGTAGCGCCGACCAGCCCGTGTTGGGGTTGGTGGTCTCCTCGAGGTCGGCGCCGAGCAGAAGGCTGGCTGCGCCCACCTTGACCGACAGCACTACGGATGCATGGTTTGGACTGGGAGCAATAACCGCTCGCTTGTTGGTGTCCTTACCAGGGAACAGCTCGGCCAAGGCCAATTGAGACCGATGCACCGCCTCGTCGCACGGCGAAAGCGCTTCAACGCTTGCCGGGGGCTCATTGTCAGCGCGAAACCACAGTCGACGGCTCTCTAATGCTGGCTTGAGCGCACATCCTTTGCGCTCTCGCAAAATGCGTGCAATCTCGGCGAACTCCGTTACGCCGGAACTCTGGATTTGAGAGCGCTCAGAGAAAGCGCCAACCAGCGATGAGAACTCCTTCGAACCCAGCGCATTCGAGTAGGCGAAGTCGGCCGACTCACAAGCCTGCACCACCTCTGCCAAGCCACCCACATGATCGTCATGCCAATGCGTTGCGACAACAAGCTCTACTTGATCTAAAGAAACGCCAATTGAGTTCAGATAAACAAGTGCCGCCGGCTCCTGATTCGAATCTAGGCACGAGTCGACCAACATCCACTGACCGTTGCCTAAGTGGACGGCGATTGCCTCGCCGCGACCAGGCCCGAAAAGGGAAACCTCTACCTCGGTTGCCGACGGCGGCAGTTCAGTCTCCGCCAAAAACCTCGGCTATACCCTCGGCCCGCTTCTTAGCGGCCTTCAACTCGCTCTCCGACCAAACGGGAAGACGGCGAAAGCGCAGCGTTGATACGCGGTAGCGCTGGCCACTGGCCTCATTTCGATAGCCAATTGCCCAGTAAAAAACTGCTCCCAGCTCGACCAATGGCAGGTCTTCCCTAGAAATGTCGTCGAGAAGTAGCTCAACCTCCTCATTAGGCCCCCCCGAGGTGAGGTCGGTGAGGCGTGCAAGAAAAGTCTGCTCGCGGCATTCAGTAACGACTCCCTCCCAACGTTGCAAGGCAAGGAAGGCTTCCGTCTCAACAGCAGGCACAGTCCAGACAACAGGCTCCACAAAACGCTTCTGCAAGGGCGCCTCCGCGACCGCTGGAACGAAATCCGCAAGCTCGCCCTTCTCGGGCGCAGGTCGGACCGAGCCAACCAAGTAGCGCAACTTCGAAACGCTCTCTCCGATATCGATATAGCGAATTGAGTTATCAACCTGCTCGGCAGGTTGGCTGTCGATTTCCTCAATGAGCTCAATCATTGGCGCGTTTTGATTCATGCGATCGAAAAGATTTCGGCGGGAATTGTCTCGGCCCTCTCTAGGGCGCTGTCCCAATTAGCCTTCAGGCAGTCAGTTGCGGGGCCGGAGCCCACGTTTGCCTCAGAAGGATCAGCAACATCATATTGATCAAGAATATTAATATAAACGCCCTCAGGAGCAAACTGGTAAGAGGGCTCAATCGTGACGATCAAACCGTTGCTACCGTCCTCCTCGCCGGGTCTGCGGCCCACCATTTTGAGAGAACGCATGCCTGGCTTTTCGAGTTGTCCCTCGAAGGGCTTTGGCGAGACTAGAGTCCAGCCAAGCTTGTCGCGGGCCGCCTGATCCTCCAGCTTGTAATGGGCGAAAAATTGAATGCCGACCCGATAGATCGGGGTGTGATCAAGAATCTCGATGATCCCCAGGGCCAAGTCGCGAACCTGCTCTGGAGTCTCGCTCTTTGGCGTACTGCCCACGACCAGCTTGTCGTGTTCGACTTCGAGGTTGGCCCAGTCAAGCCCGAACGCCACAACCTCCTCGTGAACAATTTGAATCTTGGCGTTCTCCGACTCGGCATCTCGGATCAAGTTTCGGGCAGCTAGCCAGGCTGGCTGGAGAATTCGAGGATTAAACGAGCCTCGTAGAACGATCGCGTTTCCGCGCTGCTCAGAAAGCGGAGTGCTCACAGCGGGGCCAGTCTATGCAAGCCGCCCCTGGAAAGACATTCCAGGCTACGTTCCGGGATAGCTCGTACAGATAGGTGGACGACGCAACGCGACTAACGAGGCTCACGGGGCATTGCCTCTAGAACGACAATTCGATCAAGCTTATTGCGGGGCTGGTCCTAGTCCTCTCAATTGAGCGCTTCATCGCTGATAGCGCTCGCGGTCCGCAGACATAACAGACGCCACCAAACTGGTTGCCGGCAACTCCACGCCGCCACGCGCGCAGAATGAGATCGAGGCGATGAGTCGCCTTGACGGTCAGCTCAACCTCGATTGCTTCAAGGAGATCACCGAGCACAACCAGATCCGGTCGATGGAATCGCCGGTCGGCGAGCGGGACCGAAAAGACCCGCTTTCCCTCTGCTCGCTCATGGGCAAATATCTCCCGCTCCGAGAGCACCTGGCGCCCTTCGAGTTCGAGCTTGGCCGCGACACGAGCCGTGATCGCCGTGTGCTGGACCGTCCCTGTCGAGAAGTGGGGAGCGGGTAGCTCGGTCCGGAATACCGCTCGCAGCCCAGCCCGAGTACAGAGCACCAACTTCCCGGTATCCCCCACTCCCGCCAAGACCTCGACCAGGCCCGCCTCCCGCAGCCGCCGCTCTCTAGCCGCCGTCACCGCTCTCCCAGTCTCCGCCCACATCGCCACCACCTCTCTCGGCACCACGCCGAACCGCGCCACGAACTCCAAGACCTCCAGATCCCTCCCGCTTATCCGATCCGTTCTCTTTCCCCCTGGCATCTCGTCCCTTAGACGCTCCCGCTCGTCCCTCCGATACCCGCAGCCACTTCGCCTCTCCCTCCCACCCCCGACGCCCGCAGCTGACCATGCGCAATCACATCGTGAGTGTGTGTGGTCAGCTGCGGGCGTCGGGCTCAAACCGCTTGGAGAGGCGAAGTGGCTGCGGACACGATTTCTGGCCCCCTGTCTGGTGCCCCTCCGGATCGCGATGGGGTCTCTCAAGCCAAAAAACAGGACAGCTTGTAGCAATTCTTCTTAAGTTCCAAACCTCCGTCCGGCGGAATCTCTAGCTTCCCGATTCATGGCGAAGCTTCCTCCTCCGCTCCTAGCTCGACTCGGACCCGCACCGGCAAATGCTCTCCAAGGAGCGATCGACGCGATAGGAGAGGAACTCGCAATCGTTCACGAGCTCAACCGACGCGATCACCGAGAGGCGCGAGGAGACAACGCCCAGATTTACGGTGCGAAGAACTACTACCACGGCAGGTTTCGGCTTGAGGGTCGCTTTGACGGCGACCCGGCGGTTTCTGTCGTTCGATGGAAGGGCGCCTACAAGGTCGTTGTACCGCCAGTGAACATCGGCGTCTACGCCCTTGGCAACTTTGCCGAGGACGATATTCATGGCCACTTCCCTGACGACAGCCCGACGAAGCGAGACTATGGCCATCACAACCGAGATCAACTTGCCTTCTTCGAGGCCGAAGTCGAGTCGCCCCTTCCCCCAGAGGCGCGTTACGGCCTCAACGACCTGATCCTCGGGCACTTTGGAAACCCTCGTGAAGGACTTACCAAGTGGTATGTCGGCGCTTACGTGATGGACCAGGGCGGCAAGCCTCGATGGGCTTGGATTGAGCGTCAAGAAGAGCCGGACCAAGGCGTTCAACCGCTTCCCGAACGCGGTCCGATCGTTCCCTATGGCTCTGGCGAGGTGGAGGCGCTGGAGGTCCGTCCGAGGCAGACGGGCGTTCAGCGAGCCGAGTGAATACCGTCCTGGCAATGCCAGGACGGACCATCCAGCCGGCGCGCTTACAGCTTGCTCGCACCCTTAGGGGCATGCTTCAGAACGAGCTAGCGACGGCTATCGGGGTCAGTGCAACGGCTATATCTCAGTTTGAGGCTGGCGACGCCACTCCGAGCCCTGAGACGTTGGAAAAGATTGCGCTAAAGCTCGGCTGCACTCCCGACTTTTTTGCACGACCTTTGAATGCCCAGGGGTCGGAGGAGCCTTTCTTTCGATCCCGTCGGGCGGCCTCCAAGCGGGAACGAAACCGGGCGAAGTCTTATGCAATAGCAATCGCAGAGATTGCCGCGCTGCTCGAGCGGCATGTCGAATTCCCAAGATCGACGCTCGATGCACCTCGAATTCCCCTGGATGAGAATGCGCCTCAGGAAGAGGTTGAACAGGCTGCAACCGAATTGCGTGCGGCGTGGGGTTTGCCGTCGGGACCAATCCCCAACGTGGTCAGACTGCTAGAGGCCCGAGGGGCAGTCGTCGCCGCAATCGGGGACTTCCCGAAAGTCGATGCTTTCTCGCTCCGAACCCAGCCCCGACCAGTGGTCGTACTTTGTTCCGACCGCGGAAGTGCGGCGCGGCGGAGATTTGACGCCGCTCACGAGTTGGCCCACCTTCTGCTGCATCTTCATCCGGCGGAAGCAAATGACCGTCAGGAGCGACAGGCCCACAATTTTGCTGCGGCTTTGTTGATGCCTGCGGACACAGTAGACCCGTGGCTGCCACGTCGAGGCAACCAGCTTGACCTCCTAGAGGACGGAAGCGCAGTGTGGGGAGTCTCGATGCAGGCTCTACTCTTCCGCGCTCGCACGCTTGGATCACTGAACGAGGATGCATATCGCCGCACGATGCGCCGAATGTCCTTAGCGGGGTGGCGCTCGAAAGAGCCCGTTGAGATTGGTCCCCCGGAGATCCCAGACGTGCTTCGATTGGCCGTGGATGCCCTGCCCGCGTCCGGGAGTTCTCTCGGCGAGATCGCGGGGTCTTTCGGCGTACCCCAAGAGAGGCTCAAGCGGATGCTTCGACTTCCCGAGGAGAGCGCGGCAACCGGCGAGCTAGCGAACTTTCAACCGCGATCAGCCGTTAGCTAGTCACCGCGCACCCAACCGCGCACCCAAATCGCAACTTCCGTCTGAACTCAGGTGATCTCACCGTGCCTGAGAGCGTCTCCCGGAACTCCCAGAACCCTGCGTGCGGCCCATCATAATCCGCGTGTCGGGGGTTCGAGTCCCTCCTCCGGCATCGCCAGGTCGCGGATCAGGTCGGCGACGCGCCGGGGCTCCTGGGCCATGACGGCGTGGCCGCAACCCTTGAAAAGCTCGACCCGGGCGCCGGGCCAGCGGGCGGCGAGCGCCTTGGCGTTGGCGGGTGGGATCACCTCGTCCTGATCGCCATGGGCGACCAGGACGGGCAGGGGTGCACGAGGGGCTTCGGTGGCGGTCGGTTCCCGGTGCCAGGCCTCCATCGCCGCCTCCTGGGCGCGCAGCGCCGCCGCCGAGAGCTGGGCGCGGGCGGCGGCGACGACCCCGCCGAACTGGCGGTCGATCTCCGCCGCGGGCTCCGGCGGGAAGAGCAGCGAGATTAGCCGGGAGGCCTGGTCGCGCGGGGTGCCGGAGTGGTCGACGAGGCGCGACCAGGCCTCGGGCGCGGCGGGGACGGAGTCCGGCCCCCCAGGGTCGGTGGCGAGCAGCGCCAGGGTCGAGACCCGCTCGGGCGAGCGGGCCGCCAGCCGCTGGGCGACGAAGCCGCCCAGCGACCATCCCACCACCGGCAGGGAATCGATCTCCAAGGCGTCGAGGACGGCCGCGACGTCGGCGGCCATGCCGTCGACCGTGAGCTCGCCGGCGCCGAGATCGGAGTCGCCGACGCCGCGGTTGTCGGGGCAGATCACCGCGAAGGACTGCGCCAGTCCTGCCAGGAAGGAAGGGTCCCAGTCCGCGCCCGTCGCCGCGTAGCCGTTGACGAGCAGCAGCGGCGGTCCCTGGCCGCCCGTGCGCCAGGCGAAGCGCCGTCCCGCGATCTCGATCTGCTCGCTCGAATCCAATCCCGTCATCGGCACCTACTCGGCCGGGGCGCCGACCTCGACCATCAGCGTCACCGGACCGTCGTTGACCAGGGCCACCCCCATGCAGGCGCCGAACACCCCCTTCTGGGCGCCGAGGCGCTCGCAGAAGCGGTCGTAGAGAGGCTCCGCCAGCTCGGGCCGTGCTGCCTCGACGTAGCTGGGCCGGTTGCCCTTGCGGGCATCGCCGTAGAGGGTGAACTGGCTGACGCAGAGGACCTCGCGCTCGCCCAGCGGCTCGTTCATCCGCCCCTCGGCGTCGTCGAAGATGCGCAGGGCGCGGACCTTGTCGGCGAGGCGGTCGGCCTGAGCGTCCGTATCCCCCGTCCCCACTCCGAGCAGGACGAGCATCCCGGGGCCGATCTGGGCGACGCGCTCGCCCTCGACGTCCACCGCGGCCTGACTGACCCGCTGGACGAGCGCCCTCAAACCCCGCCCTCGAGCGCCTCGACCAGCGACGAGGCGTCATAGGCGCCGAAGTGGCGGTCGCCGTTGACGAAGAAGCTGGGCGTGCCGGTGGCACCGCTCGCCGCGGCCGACTCGAGGTCGCGCTCGACCCGCGAGCGGTGCAGGCCGGAGTCGATCTCCGCCGCCATCCGCTCGGCGTCGAGGCCGAGGTCGCGCCCGACCGCGAGCATCGTCTCGCGCGAGAGCTTCGGCTGAGCCGGGAAGAGAGCGTCGTGGTACTCCCAAAAGCGGCCCTGGGCGGCGGCGGCCTCGCTGGCCTCGGCGGCCAGGGGCGCCAGCGGGTGGCGCTCGGGGATCGGCAGGTGGCGGAAGGCGAAGACAAGGCGGTCGCCGAGCCGCTCGTGGACCCGGCGCAGCACCGACTGGGCGCCGAGGCAGAAGGGGCACTGGAAGTCCCCGAACATCACCAGCTCCAGCGGCCTCCCCAGCTCGCCGCGGACGTGGTCGCTCTGGTCGAGAGGGGGAGTGAGCCTGTCGTCCACGGCAGACGATGATATGGGCCCCGTGGCAAACGTCGAGTACGTCCTGGTCCTGCTGATCGCCGCCGCGCTGCTGGTGCGGGTGGCCGAGTTCGGCAAGGTGCCGGCCCCGATCGTGCTGGTCCTCGGCGGCCTGGGGATCGCCCTGCTCCCGGGCGTCAAAGCGATCGAACTCGAGCCCGACGTGATCTTCCTCGTCTTCCTGCCGCCGCTGGTCTACGCGGCCGGCTGGCGCACCTCCCCGCACGAGCTGCGGGCGCTGGTCCGACCGCTGGCCCTGCTCTCGGTCGGGCTCGTCTTCCTCACCGCGGGGGTGGTCGCCGTCGTCGCCCACGCCCTGGTTCCCGGCATCGGCTGGGCCGGCGCCGCGGTCCTCGGCGCCGTCCTCGCCCCCACCGACGCCGTCTCGGCGACCTCGATCTTCCGCCGCCTCGGGGCGCCCGAGCGGGTCCGCCTGCTGGTCGAAGGCGAGTCGATGATCAACGACGGCACGGCGCTGGTGATCTACCGGATCGCCGTCGGGGTCGCCGCCGGCGGCGCCTTCAGCGCCGGCGACGCGGTGCTCGAGTTCGTCGTCATCGCCGCCGGGGGCGTGCTCGCCGGCCTCCTCGTCGGCGTCCTCTCCGACCTCGTCGTGCGCCGCCAGAGCGATGCCGGCCTGGTCATCTTCATCAGCGTCCTCACCGCCTACAGCGCCTACATCGGCGCCGAGCAGATCCACGTCTCCGGCATCCTCGCCGCCGTCTTCGCCGGCCTCTACGCGGGCTACCAGTCCGGCCGCAGCCTCGATGCCGACACCCGGCTCGCCGCCGTCGCCTTCTGGGGCGTCTCGATCTTCGCCCTGGAGATAACCCTGTTCGTCCTGCTCGGGCTGCAACTGCCGACGATCGTCGACGCGCTCGAGCAGTCCTCCTCGGGCGTCGGCGAGCTGCTGCTGCCGGCCGCCGCCATCGCCGTCGCCTCGATCGGCGCCCGCCTCGCCTTCGTCTTCGCGATGCGCACCGACGCCGGCGACACCGCCGGCCAGCGCTTCGCGGTCGGCTGGAGCGGCATGCGCGGCGCCGTCTCGCTCGCCGCCGCCCTGGCGATCCCGCTCGACGTCCCCGGCCGGCCCCAGATCGTCTTCCTCAGCTTCGCCCTGATCCTGATCACGCTGGTCGGCCAGGGGCTTCTCGCTGCCGTTCGTGATCCGCGCCCTCGGGCTGGAGGAGCCGCGGCGCTGGAGCGACGAGGAGGCGGTGGCGCGGATGGAGGCGGCCCAGGCCGCGCTCGACCGGCTCGACGAGATCGAGGCCGAGGGCCGCGCCTCGGAGTCGCAGCTGCAGCGCCTGCGCGACCTCTACCGCGGCCGCTTCCGCATGTGCCAGGCGGTGCTGGGTGGCGAGGACCCGGAGACGGCGGCACGCCAGCAGCTGCTCGCGAACTACGGGGAGCTGCGCCGCGAGCTGATCGGGATCGAGCGCGAGACCCTGCTGGCGCTGCGCGGCAGCGGCCGCCTGCCACAGGAGGTGATGCGCCAGGTCGAGCGCGACCTCGACCTCGAGGAGGCGCGGATCCGCTCTTGAGCGAGGCCTACGGCGCGAAGAACTCGCGCGCCCGCGCGGCGACCAGGTCCGGCATCTCGTCGGCGATGAAGTGGCCGCAGCCGGGGACGAACTCGACCTCCATCTCGTCGGCGTGGCGCTCGTAGCCGGCCAGAACCTCGGGGCGCAGCACCCTGTCGTCGCTGCCGAAGAGCATGCGGGTCGGCACGCTCAGCCGCTTCTCCGCGTAACGGCCGCGGACGATCGGCAAGGTCTCGCGCAGGTTGAAGACCCGGTACATCTGCACCGCCGCCCGCGCCCGGGCCGGCTCGGCGAGGTTGCCGGCGAAGGCGCGCAGGGTCTCCGCATCCCACGGCTCGCGCCTGGTCGAGGCCCCGACCAGGACCTTGGGCACCAGGCTCTCGTTGCGATGCAGGCGGTAGCCGACCCCGGGCGCGAGGATCATCCACTGGTACCAGAAGCGCCAGAGGTGGGGAACCATCGCCCTGACGCCGACCCAGGGCGGCAGGATGTTGAGGGCGAGGTAGCGCTCGAAGCGCTGCGGCGCCCGCAGGCAGAGCAGGAAGCCGATCCAGCCGCCCCAATCGTGGCCGACCAGCTTCACCCGTTCGAGCCCGAGCTCGTCGAGAACCGCGAGCACGTCGGTTGCCAGGTTCTCCTTCTCGTAGCCGTCGGGCGGGGCGTCGGACCAGCCGAAACCACGCAGGTCGAGCGCCAGCACGCGGTGGCGGTCGGCCAGAGCCGGCATCAGCCGCCGCCACTCGTACCAGTGCTGCGGCCAACCGTGGAGGCAGAGGACGACGTCGTCGCCGGCGCCCGCTTCGGCGACGTGGAAGTCGAGGCCGCGGACCCGCACCGTGCGGTGGGTGACGCCGGCGACCTGGGGCATCGCGCTCACGGCCACAGGCTATGGATCAACGCCGGGGCGAAGATCCTCAGAGCAGCGCCGTCTGCGCCGCCTGGCGGAACTCGGTCAGCAGCGCCCCCATCGTCTCGACGTCGCAGGCGATCATTTCCGGCCACTGCTTCTCGGGGTGGTCCTGCAGCGTCTTCAGGCCGTTGCCGCTGATCACCGCGACGACGGTCTCCTCGGCGCCGATCTTGCCCTCGGCGGCGAGCCTCGCCGTGGAGGCGATCGTGGTGCCTCCGGCGGGCTCCGTCAAGAGCCCCTCGGTCGCCCCCAGCAGGTCGATGGCGGCAAAGATCTCGGCGTCGCTGGCGGTCGCCGCCGAGCCGTTGCGGCTGCGCACCGCGTCGACGACGAGGCCGCCGTCGCCGGGGGCGCCGATCGCCAGCGAGTGCGCGGCCGTGTGCGGAGTCTGCGGCTCGATCTCGCCGCCGTCGAGGATCGCGGTCGCGATCGGCCCGCAGCCGCTGGCCTGGGCGATGTTGATCTTGGTGGCGGCGGTCTCCGCCAGCCCCACCGTCTCCAGCTCCTTGAGCCCCTTGTGGACTCGCGAGGAGAGAGTGCCGCCGGCGGCGGGGATCACGAAGTGGTCCGGCGCCGTCCAGCCCAGCTGCTCGACGACCTCGAAGGCCATCGTCTTGGCGCCCTCTGCGTAGAACGGGCGCAGGGTGATGTTGGCGAACTCGATCCCGCTCGCCAGCGAGAGCTCGCGACAGGCGCGGTTTGCCTGGTCGTAGTTGCCATCCAGCTGGCAGACCTGGGCGCCGAGGGCGCGACAGGCCTTCGCCTTGCCCTTCTCCATGTTGCCCGGGTAGAAGATGTAGGCGGTGGCGCCGGCCTTGGCGGCGAGCGCCGCCACCGCGGTGCCGACGTTGCCGGTCGAGACGCAGCCGACCTCGTCCTTGCCCAGCTCCAGCAGCCGGGCGATCGCCATGCTGACCACCCGGTCCTTATAAGAGAGAGTCGGTCGATTGGTCGAGTCGTCCTTCAGATAGAGGTTCTTGAGGCCCAACTCGGCGCCGAGCCGGTCAGCGCGAATCAGCGGCGTCTCGCCGGAGAACTGGCCGACCCTCGCCTGGGCGCTGCGCGAGACGATCGGCAACAGCTCCTCGAAGCGCCAGACGTTGCGGGGACGATCGCCGAGGCCGCGCTCGGCGATCAGCGCCCTGGCGCGCTCGTAGTCGTAGTCGACGTCGAGGCCCTCGCCGCAGGCCGGGCACTTGAAGGCGGTGTCGAGCAGGGGCGTGCGATAACCGCAGTCGCGGCAGGCGAGTTCGGTCGCGCAGGAGCTGGTTCGGGGACCGCCAGGCCCTCCCAGATGCGCGTCGCTCATGACTCCTCCTTTGTCGCCGTCCAGCAAGCCCAGGCCCGCTCCGGCGCTCGTCCGTGGTTCGCACGGGTATAACAGATGCGCGGCAGGCGCTCAACGCTTTCTGCGTAAATATTTGGATAACCGCGCCTCATCCCCGACTGCAAAGTAGCGAAACGTGACGCCGCACCGGAGTGGAGAAACTTTCTGTCTGTAGAGTTCCTGTCTTCAGCACCAAAGAATCCCCGATCAATGACCCCCCAGGAGCGCTTCGCCGCAAATCTCCGCCGAGCCCGCACCGACGCCGGCATCTCTCAGGAAGAGCTGGGCAACCGCTGCGATCTGCACCGAACCGAGATCTCGCTGCTGGAGCGGGCCGGCCGCGAGCCGCGCCTGGCGACCATCGTCAAGCTCGCCGGATCGCTGGGGACCACGCCGGGCGAGCTCTGCACCGGTATTTCCTGGCAGCCGTCGAAGCGCCGCTTCGACATCAAGCGCCCGCCCCGCGCCGACGGCTGAGCCGGGCGCGATCACGATGAAGTGAGGCGGGGCCGCGCCGGCCGTGCCGACGTCTTCAGGTCCGTATCCGGTCCTGACCCACGACTGGTCCTCCTTTGCCACCCCAAGGCGGTTTCCCAGCAACTCGGGAACCCCGCCCCCTTCACCGGTTTGATCGCCCGGCATGATCATTAGTAACACACCGCCGTGTAACAATCAAGTGAGTTTGCTCAATCAACGGACTTAAGGTCGAGATTCCTACCTGGTCGTCGCCGGGGCATCGCCGGCGACCGGAATCGGCGCCGAGTCCGGCCATCTCGGCGGCAGGGCGGAGCCCTCCTCGCGCCCGCAGCCGAGCAGCAACTCCTCCGCCGTGTGCGGCGCGAACGGCGCCAGCGCTCGCGCCAGGAGGGCGAGGGCCGCGACCTGGGCCTCGGCGTCGGCACGGTCGAGCTGGCCTCGCCGCTTGACGACCCGCTTCTCGAAGTCCTGGATCCGCTCGAAAAGACGGGTGACGTTGCGCACCGCCTTGTGCATCTGCAGCTGCGAGACGTCCTCGGTGATCCGCTCCAGGCCGTTGTCGCACCATTTGCGCAGGCGGTCGCGCATGAACTCGGTGTCGGCCGCGGCCGCCTCGTCGTGCGGCGTGTCCTCCAGGGCCGCGAAGCGGTCGTGCGAGTAGGTCCAGAGGCTGCGCAGGAAGCGGTTGGCGAAGCGCAGGGCGCCGTCGCTCCAGTTGAGCGTCTTGGCCGGGCCGGCTGCGTAGAGCACCGCGAGCCGCACCGTGTCGGCGCCGTAGCGCTCGACCAGCTCGTCGGGATTGACGACGTTGCCGAGGTGCTTGCTCATCTTGCGCCCGTCGGCGATCACCATCTCGTGGAAGAGGCAGCCCGCGAACGGCTCGCCGTCCTCGAGGAAGGCGAAGGGCCCGACGTCGCGCAGCGCCTTGGTGACGATCCGCTGGTCGAAGACGAAGCCGCCGCTGTCGCCGCCGGCGACCAGCCGCTCGGCTGGCAGCCACTCCTTGAGGTCGGGGTGCTCGAACATCAGCTCGTCGCGGTCCTCGGGCGGGACCGCGGCCGGGACCCAGAGCCAGAGGGCGTCGAAGTGGCAGTCGAGAGTGTCGGTCTCGCGCTTGGCGGGAGCGCCGCACTTGGGACAGCTGACGTCGACGAAGTCGGGGCGCTCGGCCAGCGGGTTGCCGGCCCCGGTCGGCTTGATGTCGCGCGGCAGCACCACCGGCAGGTCCGCCTCGGGCACGGGGACGGCGCCGCAGCTCTCGCAGTGAACGACCGGGATCGGCGTGCCCCAGGAGCGCTGGCGGGAGATCGAGAAGTCGTTGGCGCGGTAGCGCTTCGCCTCGCGGAGGCCGGGGACCACGGGGCCCTCGCTCCCGTCCGCGTCGGGCTCCCCCCCGTCCTCGTCGGGCTCTTTCGGGTCCGGGATCCGCTCGACCCGCCTGGCAATCTCGCGGTCGGCATCGTCGACGGCGGGGATGCCAAGCGCCGCGGTCGGGCCGAAGCGGGCGTCGACGAGCGGTGAGATCAGAACCGGCAGCTCGCCTCCCGCCGGGCCGGAGACCGACGCCCCGGTGTCGAAGACGGGGATCGAGCGGGCGTCGCGGGCGCTGCGCTCCCAGCCGCCCGAGCGCATCTGCTCGAGCTCGTCCCGCACCCCGGAGGCGGTGACCCAGGCGTCGACCTCGGGGTGGCGCGGCGAGAGCAGCACGAAGCCGGCACGGCCGACGGCGTCACGATGAGGGCTGAAGGCGGTCAGGGAACCGCCGTCGCCCTCGAGGTCGACCTCCACCCCGTCGCTGCGGCCGAGGATGTAGCGCTGGGTGGCGAGCGCCAGGTCGTCCCAGTTCCGCAGCTGCTCGGTGTTGCGGTCGTTCTCCTCCAGGTAGGGAGTTATCCGCAGGAACCAGGTCGGGCGGCGGATCAGCCGGACCTCGTCGTGGCAGCGCCAGCAGCGGCCGTCCTCGACCTGGATCGAAGCCAGCGTCGTCTGGCAGGTGTCGCACCAGTCGACGGTGGCGTCCTCGGAATAGATCAGGCCGGCCTCGAGCAGGGTCAGGAACAGCCACTGCGACCAGCGGTACTGGCTCTCGTCGGAGCTGTAGAAGACGCGGTCGTAGTCGAAGGAGAAGCCGAGCCGCTTCATCTGGCCCAGCATGCGCTCACCGCACTGGGCCACCCACTCGGCGGGAGGCTCCTGGCGCTCGATCGCCGCCAGCTCGGCCGGCAGGCCGAAGGCGTCGAAGCCGAAGCCGAGCAGGACGGCGTCGCCGCGGGCGCGGCGGAAGCGCGCGTAGGCGTCGCCGATCGAGTAGTCGCGGACGTGGCCCATGTGCAGGTTGCCCGAGGTGAACGGACTCGACGGCTTGACGTAGACGCGGGCCTGGCCCGCGGCCGGGCGCGGCGCCTCGAAGTCGCCGCGCTGCTCCCAGGCGGCTTGCCTGGTCGCCTCGATCCGTCCCGCGTCATAGCTCGGCTTTTGCTTGCCCATCTCGCGCTCAAGGCTAACTGAGCCCTGTCCCTGCCCAGGAACAGGGTCAAGCGGGCTCGTGGAGGTCGCCGGGGTCCGGTGCCCGGAACCGCGCGCATGTACGCTCGCCGGGTCCAGGCAATGAAGGGCCCCGGCGGTGCGGCACACCCCGGGGCCTGGCCGAGACCTAAAGAGGAGGTCCCAACATGGAAGAGAGTAGAGAACGACTGCTGCTCGTTCGCGATGATCTCTATGCGGACGCGTTCGCGGCGGTGTACGAGGCGGCCTACCGTGCACCCGAACCGTTGCGGGCGGGAGTCGAAGCGGCCGTCGCGATCGCCGAACTCAACCCGCAGGACGCCCGCGCCGGGCTATGGCGGCTGCAGGCGGACTGGGAGACCCTGAAGCTGGTGGAGTCGCACGTCGGCGGCGGGCCCACCCAGGCGGCCCTGCGCCTCGGCGCCGCGATCCAGCTGGCCCGGGCCGAGCTGGCCTCGCCGGCGCCGCAGCTGCGCCGCCGCCTCCCCGAACTCATGGAGTGGCTGGGACAGCGCGAGCTCGGCACCGAGCGAGGGCGGAGCTAGGCGAAGGTCCAGAGCTTGTTGCCGAGGAAGTTGAACGGCATCGCGATCGCGACCGCGATCGCCTGGGCGGCCAGCTCGTCGATCCCGCCGGCGCTCAGCAACGCTTCCAGCACGATCAGGTTGAGGACGAGCGCGGCGAGGCTGACCGCGAAGAAGCGGACCGCCTGGAAGCCGGCCGAGCCGTCGCCGGGGCCGAAGGTCCAGTGGCGATTCCAGAGGAAGTTGCTGGTCACGGCGACGCAGAAGGCGCCGATCGCGGCGGCGATGTGGTGGACCCCGAGGCTGCCGGCCAGGACCGCGAAGACGGCGAGGTTGATCACGTAGCCGGAGCCACCGACGATCCCGAACTTGAGCAGCTGCCACCAGCTCGCCGGGCGCCGGGCGGCGGCTCCGATTCTGTCGGCGAACTCGGAGGGGCTCATCGCCTGACGCCGTCGATCAGCACCGCGTCTTCGCCGTAGCCGGTCGGCAGTTCGTCGAGGGTTTTGAACGAGATTCTCACGGGGCGTTCGGAGACGTAGGTGTTGAGCGTGAGCCGGTCGGCCCGGACTCGCCTGACCTGATGAAAGGAGGGCGGTAGGTTAATCGTCTGCCCGGTCACCAGTGGCTTTCGCAGCACGGCGATCTCGCGCAGCCACGCCGATCCACCGTACACGCGCACTGCATCGTCGCGCAGGTAATAGCGAACCGAGTCGGCGGCGAGCTTCCAGGCGACGATCGCCCGCCGGCCATTGAGCGGCGGCCCGAGCTTCTCGGTGACGATGCGGAAATCGGGCCGCTGCAGGTTCGGCGTGCGGGTGACGTGGACGTCGAAAGCGAGCCAGTAGGCGCAGAGGGCGACCGCGAGGAGGATTCCGAGTCGGCGGGCCGCGGCGGCGGTGAGCCCGAGCGCCGTCGCCGCCAGCAGCGGCACCAGGGCCGGCAGCAGGTTGCGCTCGACCACGTAGTCCTTGCCGGCCAGCGCCGCGATGACGGCGAGGCCGATCACGCCGAGCCCGATCGCAAGGCCGATCCCCGCCCCCCGCCGTTCGCGGCGGTCGCCGCGCAACGCGACCAGGGCGAGCGCGAGGCCGACCATGACCAGCGGCGCCAGCGCGTAGCGGTCGCGCGGCGCCGCGGCGATCACGTGGCCGGTTTCCCCGGCCATGAAGCTGACGGCGGTCTCCCAGACGCGGGTCGAGAGGGGGCTGTTTTCGATCCAGCCGATGTGGGTCGGGTTGACCTGGGCGCCGATCAGCGGCAACAGCGCCAGGCCCGCCGCGCCGACGCCGGCGAGCGCCGGCAGCACGACCCGCCAGCGGGCGCGCAGCGCCACCAGCAGCCAGATCGCCTCGATGCCGACGGCGAAGACCGCGAAGTAGTGGCTGCAGAGGGCCAAGGCCGAGGCGAGGGCCCAGAGCGCCAGGTCGCGCCCGCGACGGGTGTCCAGCGCCCGCACGAAGAAGAAGAGCGAGACGGCGCCGCAGAAGACCAGCAGCGAGTAGGAGCGGGCCTCCTGCGAATACCAGATCAGCATCGGGTTGACGGCGATCAGCGCGGCGAGGACGAGGCCGGCGCGGCGGGTGGCCAGCTGGCGGCCGATCAGGTAGCCGATCGGCACCGTCGCCGCCCCGAACAGGGCCGAGAGCGAGCGCAGGCCGAACTCGTCCGTGCCGAAGAGCTTGGCCCAGCCCCAGGCCAGCGAGTAGTAGAGCGGCGGGTTGGACTCGCTCGCCCTGACCGCGTGCAGCATGTCGCCGAAGCTGCCGGGGATGACCCGCATCGCGGTGATCGCCTCGTCGTGGTGGTAGCTCTGCAGCCCGAGGCTGGCGAAGCGCACGGCGACGCCGAGGGCGGTCAGGCCGGCGAGGGCCCAGAGCACTGTGGCGCGGCGGCTCACGGCGCGCAGTCGCTCTTCGGCATCCGCCGCTGCGGCCCGAACGACGGCGGTGCGGCGGCGGCCGAAGCGCCCCAGCGGCGGTCGGGACGGCGGCCGAGGCGGAAGCTGAGGGTGGCGCCGCGGGCGAGAGCGCAATAGGTGGTCCAGGGCTTGCCGTAGGCACG
This sequence comes from uncultured Solirubrobacterales bacterium, assembly GCA_963849165.1. Classification (GTDB taxonomy): domain Bacteria; phylum Actinomycetota; class Thermoleophilia; order Solirubrobacterales; family 70-9; genus VAYN01. Next base: position 177,917 of record CAWKGJ010000001.1, read on the forward strand.
GCCGTTGAGGCGTAGGGACTGGACGTAGGGGCCCTGCCCCCGGCCGAGAATCAGCGCCCGGCGGCGCTGCGGGAGGCGGATCTCGGCCCGCTCGAAGAGCGGACTGCCGATCGCCAGGACCCCGACCCCCGGCACCTCGGGGTAGAGGCCGAGGGCGCCGAACACGTACCAGGAGGACAGCGTTCCGAGGTCGTCGTTCCCCGGGTAGCCGTCGGGCGAGGTGTCGTAGAGAGCCAGCAGAGCGCGGCGGACCGCGGCCTGGGTGCGATAGGGCCGGCGCATCCAGTCGTACAGCCAGGGCGTCTGCAGGGTCGGCTCGTTGCCGAGCAGGGCGTGGTCGGCGTGGGTCCCCCCGGCGCCGCCGTTGAGTGCGCGCAGGAAATGATCGAGCCGGCCCGCCGCTTTTGCCGGGCCACCCATCCTGGCGACCAGGCCGGCGGGGTCGTGCGGCACCATCCAGGTGTATTGGGCCGAGTTGCCCTCGACGAAGCCGGCGCCGCCGAGGTTGTCGTAGGGAGTCGGGAAGCGGCCGTCGGCAAAGCGCGGCTCGACCATGCCGCTGGCCGGGTTGTAGAGGCGCCGCCAGTTGGCGGAGCGCCGCATGAAGTCCCGGTAGGTGGCGCGGTCGCGCAGCGAGCGGGCGGCGAACTGGGCAATCGCGAAGTCGTCGACGGCATACTCCAGGGTCGTCGCCGCCGAGCCCCAGACGGCATCGGGATCCCCGTAGATCGAGTTGGCGTTGCGGGTCTTGACGTCGAGGTCGAAGGGGACGTAGCCGAGCGCCATGTACTCGGCGAGGCCCTGCCGCTGCAGGTACTCGCCGTTGGCGCTGCGGCAGGGCTCGGTCGCGCCTTTGACCATCGCCGCCAGCGCCGCCCCGCGGTCGAAGCCGCGCGCCCCGAAGGCCGCCGCCGAGGCGATCGCCGGATCGGCGGAGTCGCCGACCATGGTCATGCTCTGACCGTTGGCGTAGGACCAGCGCGGCAGGCAGCCGCTCTCGGCGGCGTTGGCCAGCAACGAGGCGATCATCTCGCCGGCCCGCCGCGGGGCCAGCAGCGAGAGCAGCTGCACCTGGGTGCGGTAGACGTCCCAGCCGGAGAAGTCCGCGTACTGGGTGCGACCGCGGGCGCGGTGGACGAGGCCGTCCATGCCGGGATAGGCGCCGCCGACGTCGTTGAAGGTGCGCGGCGCCAGAAAGGCGTGGTAGAGCGCCGTGTAGAAGGTGTCGAGGAGGGGCCTGGGACCGCCGCTGACGCGGATCCGTCCCAGTGCCTGGTTCCAGCGCTTGGTGGCGCGCGCGGCGAGCGCCGCCAAGCCGTCCCCCCTGCTCTCGGCGGCGAGGTTGGCGCGGGCGCCGGCGACGCTGACGAAGGAGACGCCGACGCGGACGCCGACGATCCGGTTCCCGCGGGTGTCGAAGCTGGCGTAGGCGCCGGCCCGCGCCGTGGTTCGCGGGTTTTGGGCCGGGGCCTGGCTGTCTTCCGCCGCCCGCCCACCCGGCTCGAGCGAGTCCCCTTGCCAGGTTCCGTAGGCGTCGAAGCGGCGGTTGAAGATCGCCGCGAAGTAGATCCGGTAGCGGGGGCGCTGGCCGCAGAAGAGCCCGCTCGAGGCGGTGCCGGAGATTTCCCGCCGCTCCGGGCTCACCACGACCGCGGCGAAGTCGTTGGGCTGGGCGCTGCCGCCGGCGTCGATCACGACGCTGGCGTGCGGGTTGGGCGCGAACTCGAAGCGCCCGATCCCGGTCCGGGTGGTCGCCGCCAGGGCGACCCCGATGCCGGCGCCGCGGGCCGGGTTGAGGCGGACCGAGTAGAAGCCGGGCCGGGCCTGCTCGTCCGCATGGGAGAAGCCGGGCTGGAACCTGCCGTCAAGACCGCCGCCGGGAGCCGCCGGCGATGAGGTGAGCGGCTCGGTCGTCGGCAGGAAGGGAAAGTCGCCGTAGAGGGCGCAGCCGGCGCCGCTGAGGTGGGTCAGGCTGAAGCCCCGGAGGTGGTTGTCGCGGTGGTCGTAGCCGCCCGAGTGCGGCGCCGAGGGCGTCGTGTCGGGGCCCCACTGGACCATCCCGAAGGGCAGTGCGGCGCCGGGGAAGTTGTGACCGCCGCCGAAGGTCCCCGGTCCGGGACGAGTGCCGGCGAACGGCTCGACGTGGCTCGCGGGGCCGGCCGTCGCGCCTGCGGGCGCGACGACGGCGAGCCCGAGCAAGATCGCGATGGTCATGGTGGCGGCTCGTCGCATTGGGTTCCGGAAGTTACGCGTAATGTTCCCGCTCCAATGCGGGGAAGAGTCAGAAGATTGGCAATGCCGGCGGCGACGCTCGTCGCCCTGGGAGCTGCCCTGCCGTGCGGCGGCTGCGCGGGCTCAGACGACGGCGAGGACAGCGCCACGGTGGTGCCGGGTCAGCCCACCGTAGAGATCGTCTCTCCCCGCAACGGTGCTCGCCAAACCAGCCACGCCGTCGTCGTCAAAGCGATCGTCGAGAACTTCCGCCTCGCCCCGCGCCAGTTCGGCCGCGATCCGCAGCTCGGCCAGGGCCATATCCGCTTCAGCCTCAACCGCGTGCCCGACTGCGTCGACCCGAAGAAACTGCTGGACGCGATCAACAGCCCGATCGGCAACGGCCGCCTCGTCGGCGCCTCCTTCGACTACCCGCGCTATTCGGGGCCCAACGGGGTCCTGGCCGAGCGGATCGGCAGCGCCGGCAGCTACTCGCCGGGCACCCGGCCGGAGATCTTCTACCAGGACCTGCCGCCGGGCTTCTACCGCCTGATCGTCAACCTGGCCCAGAACAGCGGCGCCACCACCCCCGTCCACGCCGTCACCAACTTCCAGATCCTGCCCCGCCCGGGCCACGGCCCGAAACCGTGCGCGCAGGGCAAAGTGCCGAGCGCCAAAGCCGCCGCCCGGTTGAACGGATAGGGGTCCAATACTTCACTTTGTATAGTGAGTAGGAATGCGCACTTACCGCCGGCTGATGGGCTTCCTGCGCCCCTACCGGCCCCAGCTCTGGGGATCGCTGGTGTTCGCTTGGGCCGCGATGGGGATGACGGTGTTGATCCCCTGGCTGATCGGGGGTGCCGTCAACGCGATCGTCGACCACGACGAGGCCGCGCTGCTGCCGCTGGCGCTGGCGATCTTCGCCGCCGCGATCCTGCGCCTGGGGCTGACCGTGGTCCGCCGCCTGGTCGCCGGCAAGGTCTCGCTGGCGGTCGAGTTCGACCTGCGCCAGGCCTTCTACGCCCACCTGCAGCGGCTCGAGCTGGGCTTCTTCGACGGCCAGCAGACCGGCCAGCTGATGTCGCGGGCGACGGTCGACCTGCAGGCGATCCGCTTCTTCCTCGGCTACGGGCTGATCTTCATCACCCAGAACCTGCTGACGATCGTCCTCGCCGGCGCGGTGATGTTCGCGATCGACCCCTGGCTGGCGCTGATCGCCCTCGCCCCCGCCCCCTTCATCGTCTACACGGCCTCGCGCTACAACCGCGTCTCCCGCCCGGCCCAGCAGGAGGTCCAGCAGCGGCTCGCCGAGCTGACCGCCGAGGCCGAGGAGAACGTCTCCGGGATCCGTATCGTCAAGGCCTTCGCCCGTGAGGAGTACCAGCTGCACCGCTTCAGCCGCGCCGTCTCGCGGGTCTTCGACCAGAGCATCTACTCGACCCGGCTGCAGGCTTTCTTCTCACCGCTGATCGGGCTGCTGCCGCAGGTCGGCATCGCCCTGGTGCTGCTGATCGGCGGCCGCCAGGTGATTTCGGGCAGCCTCAGCCTCGGCAGCTTCACCGCCTTCTACACCTACCTGGTGATGCTGGCCGGGCCGCTGCGGATGCTGGGCGTGACGATGGGAATGGCGCAGCGGGCGATCGCCTCCGGCAACCGCCTCTTCGAAATCCTCGATCGCGAGCCGCAGATCGAGAGCCCGCCCGAGGCGCCACCGCTGCCGGCCGGCGGCGGCCGGGTCGAGCTGCGCGGCGTCAGTCTGCGTTACGAGAGCCCCATCGAGCCCAACCCCGAACTGCATCAAATTTCTAAGCCTGTAGATAGGAAATTTGATGCAGTTCAGGCGCGCGAAGCCGTCCCCGCCCTCAGCGACGTGAACCTCGAGGTCGAGGCCGGGCGCACGGTGGCCCTGGTCGGGCCGTCCGGCTCGGGCAAGACCAGCCTGGTGGCGCTGATCGCGCGCCTCTACGACCCCAGCTCCGGCACGGTCCTGGTCGACGGGGTCGACGTGCGCGCGGTCGACGTCGACTCGCTGCGCGCGGAGATCGCCTTCGTCGCCGACGACAGCTTCCTCTTCACCGCCAGCGTCGCCGAGAACATCGCCTACGCCAACCCCACGGCGAGCCGGGAGGAGATCGAAGCGGCGGCCCGCCGCGCCCAGGCCGACGGCTTCATTCGGGAACTCCCTGACGGCTACGAGACCCGGGTCGGGGAGCGCGGCCTCACCCTCTCCGGCGGCCAGCGCCAGCGGATCGCGATCGCCCGCGCCCTGCTGGCCGATCCGCGGATCCTGATCCTCGACGACGCCACCTCCTCGGTCGACGCGACCACCGAGGCGGCGATCAAATCCGGCCTGCAGGAGGCGATGGCCGGCAGCACCACCTTCATCATCGCCCACCGCCTCTCGACCGTATCGCTGGCCGACGAGGTCGTCGTCATCGACGGCGGCCGCATCGTCGACCGCGGTACCCACGCCGAGCTGATGGAGGGCTGCGGCTTTTACCGCGAGATCGCCGAGCACGGCCTCGCCGACTCGGTCTTCCTCCAGCGCGACCTCGAGCAGCGCGAGGAGATGGCGCGCCTGTGAGCACCCGCGACCCCGAGCCCAGCGAGAACCGCCTGCGGAATATCGCCCTCCTGTTCGCCGCGCTCTGGCGCCTGGTCCGCGGCGAGGACCAGCGCGGCCGCAAGGTCCGCTGGCTGGTCGGGCAGCTGCGGCCCTACCGCGGCCGCGTCGCCCTGATGCTCGCCGGGCTGCTGCTGGCGACCGGCGCCGGGCTGGCGCCCCCCTACCTGGCCGGCCGGGCGATCGACTCCGGCATCCTCACCGGCGACGTCGCCGCCCTCGACCTGATCGTCGCCGCCTTCCTCGCCGTCGCCGTCCTCTACGCCGCCGCCACCTACCTGCAGACCTACATGGTCGGCTGGATCGGCACGCGGGTGCTGCAGAACCTGCGCCAGCGCGTCTTCGCCCACCTGCAGTCGATGTCGATCGGGTTCTTCACCCGTCGCAGCCCAGGCGTCCTGATCTCGCGCATGACCAACGACATCGAGGCGCTCAACCAGCTCGTCACCAGCGGCGTGGTGACGATGTTCTCCAGCAGCCTGACCCTGCTCGGCGTGATCGTGATCATGCTCCTACTCGACGTCCAGCTGGCCCTGGTCACCTTCCTCACCTTCCCCTTGCTGCTGGTCGCCAGCGTCGCCTTCCGGATCGTCTCCCAGGGCGCCTACCGGGCAACCAGGGAGCGGATCGCGGCGATCACGGGCTACCTGCAGGAGACCCTCAGCGGCGTCCGGGTGGTGCGCAGCTTCGGCCAGGAGCCGCGCCACGTCGAGGTGATGACCGACCTCAACGAGCAGAACCGCGCGGTCAACATGAAGACCGTCTATCTCAACGCCTCCTACTTCCCGGCGGTCGAACTGCTGGCGGCGGTGGCGACCGGCGTAATCCTCGTCTACGGCGGCACCCAGGCGATCGAGGGCGCGATCCAGGTCGGCGTGATCGTCGCCTTCGTCGGTTACCTGACCACCTTCTTCGAACCGATCCAGCAGCTCTCCCAGCTCTACACGACCTACCAGCAGGGGATGGCCGCCCTCGACAAGATCTTCGACCTGCTCGACACCGAGCCGGACATGGTCGACGCCCCCGGCGCGATCGACCCCGGCCCTCTGCGCGGCGAGATCGAGATGGAGGGCGTCTGGTTCTCCTACGGCGAGGAGGACGAGCCCGCCGAGGACGCCTGGGCGCTGCGCGACGTCGACCTCCACGTGCCGCCGGGGCAGACGCTGGCGCTGGTCGGCGCCACCGGCGCCGGCAAGTCGACCTTCGCCAAGCTGGTAGCCCGCTTCTACGACCCTCAACAGGGGCGGGTGCTAGTCGACGGCCACGACCTGCGCGGGGTGCAGCAGCGGGCGCTGCGCCGCCAGCTCGGGATCGTCCCCCAGGAGGGCTTCCTCTTCTCCGGCAGCGTCCGCGAGAACATCGCCTTCGGGCGGCCGGAGGCGAGCCTGGAGGAGATTGAGTCCGCCGTCGCCACGGTCGGCGCGACCGAGTTCGTCGCCGCTCTGCCGGACGGGATCGAGACCGAGGTCGGCGAGCGCGGCATCCAGCTCTCCGCCGGCCAGCGCCAGCTGGTCGCCTTCGCCCGCGCTCTGCTCGCTGAGCCCCGCATCCTGATCCTCGACGAGGCCACCTCCAACGTCGACGTCCGCACCGAGAAGACGATCGAGAAAGGCCTCGAGCGACTGCTCCAGGGCCGCACCGCGATCGTCATCGCCCACCGCCTCTCGACGATCCGCCGCGCCGGCAAGATCGTCGTCTTGGAAGGGGGGCGCATTGCCGAGCAGGGGACGCACGAGGAGCTGATCGCGGCAGGCGGGCCGTACTCGCGGCTCTACGGGGCGTGGGCTGAGTCTTCTGCTGCTTGACTTGAAGGGTGAGGGAGCCGGGTGCCCCCCTGGGCGAATTTGTCGCGCGCGCTACGCGCGCGGCTCCGGATGTTGGTGCGCGCCTATGGCGCGCAGGAGACAGATTGCATATCGCGGCCTACGGCCACATTCGCCCAAAGGGGCACCCGGCTCCCGTACACGCTTCGGACAGCTGCAGCGACCTAGGAACGTTGCTCAGCTCCTAGCAAGGGAGCAACGTCCCTCACAGCTCCCCTGCGCGGGATGCCGAGCTGGAGTTGCGACCTCCTTCCGCGTCTCCGTAGCTGGAGTAATACGAAGCGCTTGCGGGAGGGATGGCCATACCCCTGCCCGTGAATGTGCGCGAAGCGCGCGACATGCAATCTGTCTATTGCGCGACCTTTAGGTCGCGCTCCAACATCCGGAGCAACGCGCCCATAGGGCGCGGAGCGACAAATTCACGGGCAGGGGTATGGCCATCCCTCCCCCGAACGCTTCAAACGGACTCAGCCAGGCCCGACGCCGCCCGAGCCGCCGCCGGTTTCGGGCGAGGATTCCGGTGCCGCTTCTTCGACGCCGCCGCCGGCCCCGCCGGTTTCCGGTGCCACTTCTTCCGGGGCGATTTCTTCGGGCGCCGCTTCTTCTTCGAGTTCGGGAGCGACTTCGACGCCGCCTTCTTCGCCCGCTTCGGCCGGGGCGGCGGCTTCGCCAGAGGGGGTCGGCGCGGACGGGCCTTCGCTGCAATCCTCGAACCCGTACTCCTCCGCCTGGCTGCTGAATTCTTCCAGCGCCGGGGTCGCCGCGGTCGCGGCTTCGCCGAGCGCGGCGGTGTCTTCGCGTTCGGCGGCGAGCTTGACTTCACCCTCGACTTTGGAGAATTCGTCGGCGGCGGTGATGAATTCTTCGTAGCCCGCGGGGTCGTCGGGAGCGCCGAGATTCTTGATGCTCTCGACCATGCTGACGTAGAGGTCGGCGACCTGGGTGGTCTGGTCAGGGACTTCGCCTTCAGAGGCGCCGATCGCCCCGACCGCCGCGTTGACCTCGCCGCAGATCGCGTCGCCCTGGGAGATCAGCTCCGCTTTGGTCAGCGCGGTCGTCGTTTCCGTCGCCGGCGTCGAGTCGGTCGAGCCGTCGTCCCCGCCGCCGCAGCCGGAAGCCAGCGCCAGGAGCGCGGTGAGCGAGAGGATCGTCAGGAGCTTGGGGGGTCTCATCAAAGAGCTGCGGCCCAGGGACTCGAACCCCGACTGCCTCTTCCAGAGAGAGGTGTGCTGCCATTACACCAGGCCGCAAAGCGTGTTCAGAGGATATCGATGGCAGGGGGAGAAACGCCCGGCCACGCCCTTAGGCAAGAACCATGCGCGCCGGGACCATGTAGACAGAAATGTAGACTGGCCTCATGGCAAGCGTCGAGACGACCACGATCCGGGTCAGGCGTAGCACTCATGAGCGCCTCCAAAGACAGGCAGAACTCACGGGGCAGAGCGTGACTCAGGTCCTGGAGGAAGCAGCGGACATGCTCGAGGAGACGAAGATGCTCGAATCGGCCGAACGCGCCTGGGAGCGGATGGCAGAGCTGTCACCGGAGATCATGGCTCGCGACGCCGCGCGCGACGACGAGTGGGTCCGCGAACTCGAATTGCGACCGCCTTTCACCGATCGGGACTGAGCTTGCCCGCATCCCCCCACCGCGGTGACGTTTTCCTCGCCGACCTGGACCCCATCGTCGGCAGCGAGCAGAGCGGGCGCCGTCCGTTCCTGGTTCTTTCGATCAGGCACGTGAACAAAGCGCCCGCGGGTCTGGCGATCGGACTCCCGATGACGACCACCGATCGGTCCAGCAAGCTGCACGTGCGGATCGAACCGGCCGAGAGCGGCCTATCCCGGGTCAGCTACGCGATGCCGGAGATGGTCCGCTCGGTATCCATTCTGCGTTTCCGCGGCCAGGTCGGCCGGATCCCGCATGGGATCGTCGAAACGGCGTCGGCTCGGACGGGCTTCCTGCTCGGCCTCGGCCGCACCAGGTTTTAGTCGATCTCCGAAAGGTCAGAGTCCGCGTTCGCGATCGCCTCGCGCGCACCCGAGACGTCGACGCCGTCGGCCAGCATGCGCCTGGCTTCGGCCAGGTCTTCGGAGCGGCCGACGCTGAGGGCGGCGGCGACGCGGCCGTCCTTCAGATACCAGAGGGAGAACTCGTCTCCCTCGCGGTCGCCGCGCCAGACCTCCTCGTCCCACTCGTAGGCGGGGCCGACGTACTCGAGGCTGGCCCAATCGGCGAGGTCGCTGAAGAAGTAGGGGACGACCTCGTAGTCGCGATCGTCGCCGAGCATGTTGCCGGCGACGTGGATGCCCTGCTGCATCGCCACGTCCCAGTGCTCGACGTGGATGCGGCGGCCGTGGACGACGCTCTCGTAGGAGCAGCAGTCGCCGGCGGCGTAGATCCCCTCGACCGAGGTCCGCAGCTTCGCGTCGCAGACGATCGCTCCGTCGACCTCCAGGCCGGCCCGCTGAGCCAGCATCGCGTCCGGGCGCACCCCGGCGCCGACCACGACCATGTCGCAGCCGATCGTGAGGCCGCTCTTGGTCACGACCGCTCCGACCCGGCCGTCGCCCTCGAAGGCCTCCAGCTCCTCGCCGCCGTGGAAATCGACGCCGTTCGCTTCGAGCCTCTGCTGGAACCAGCGGCCGGCCCCCTCGCCGAAGGTTCGCGACAGCGCCACGTCCTCCATCGCCACGATCGAGCACTTGGTGCCTCTCGCGGTCAGGGAGGCGGCGACCTCGGTGCCGATGTAGCTGCCGCCGATCAGGACCACGTGCTCGGCGACCTCGGCCTCGGCGCGGATCGCGTCGGAGTTGCCGAAGGCGCGCAGGTAGTGGACGCCCTCGTTCTCGGCACCCTCGACGCGGAGGATGTTGACCATCGCCCCGGTGCCGATCAGGGCCTGGCCGAAGGCGACCTCCTCCCCGCCCTGGACCTTGACCGTGCGGCTCGCGGGGTCGAGCGACATCACGTTGCGGCCGCTCAGCAGCTCGACCCCGTTCTCCTCGTACCAGGAGGGCGGGTTGACGTGGGCGTCGGCGCGCTCGGCCTCGCCGCGCAGGTACTCCTTCGAGAGCGGCGGCCGTTCGTAGGGCGGTTCCGGCTCGCGGCCGACCAGCAGGACCGACCCGTCGGCATCGCGCTTGCGCAGCTCCGCGGCGCAGTGGGCCGAGGCCATGCCCCCGCCGATCAGCAGGAAGTCGACCTCGCGGTCAGCCACCGCCGCCGTTGCTCTCCGGCCCGAAGAGAACCTTCAGCTCGTCCTCCTTGCCGGGGTCGAGCACGGCGAGGATCTCGTCGCCTTGCTCGAGCACCGTGTCGGCGGTGGGGACGAAGCCCTTGCCCGAGCGCAGGACCGAGATCAGCAGGCTGCCCTCCGGCATCTGCAGGTCGCCGACCCGCCGCCCGGTGACCGCGGAGTCGCTGCCGAGCAGCATCTCGATGATCTCCAGCTGCTCCTCCTGCAGGTCGAGCAGGTGGACCAGGCCGTACTCGGGCACCTCGTGCTCGAGCAGGCGCAGGATCAGGTCGGTGGCGGAAACCGAAGGCTTGATGCCGAGCAGGTCGAAGTGCTGGCGGTTGCGCGGGTTGTTGACCCTGGCGATGATCTGGCCGACCAGGTACTTCTCCTTGGCGACTTGGCAGATCAGCATGTTGTCCTCGTCGTCGCCGGTGACCGCGATCACCATGTCGGCGCGCTGGATCCCGGCCCGCTCCAACACCCAGAGCTCGGAGGCGTCGCCGTAGGAGACGTTGTGCTCGAGCTCCTGCTCGACCGTCAGGTAGCGGCGCCGGTTGTTCTCGATCAGCGTCACCTCGTGCTCTTTCTCGAGCAGCTCCCGGGCGAGGTTCCAGCCGACCTTGCCGGCTCCGACGACGATGATGTACATCTGCTCCCCAGTCCCTCTCTAGGCGGCTTCCGCCGCGCCGTCGGTCGGGTCTCCGCCTTCGCCGCCCTTGCGCACAGCGGTCTCGAGCATGTCGATCGCGACGCTGGTCGGGCAGACCGTGTGCAGGCCCTGGCGCTGGTACCACTCGGCCCGCAGCGGGTCGAGGACGCGGGCGATCACGGTCGGCACCTCGTAGCGTTTCTGGGCGATCTGGGCGATCACGATGTTGGTGTTGTCGCCGTCGGTGGAGGCGATGAAGGCGTCGGCGCGCTCGATGCCGGCGGCGACCAGCGCCTCGGTCTCGAGGCCGGCGCCGACGGTGAACTGTCCGCCAAGGTCCTCCCAGCTCTTCTCGAGGCCGACCTCGAGCCGGGCGTGCGACTCCGGATCCTCGTCGAGGCAGGAGACTTCGTGCCCCTCACGCAGCATCGCCCGGGCGACGGAAGAGCCAACGCGGCCGCAGCCAACGATCAGAATCAACATGGCCCGGATACTAGTCGCGTTCGTGGCCAAGCAGATCAAGGACGCAGAGAGCGTGGCGTGCTCCGCACGCGAGCGACCGAGGACGCCGATATGCGCCGGCCACGAACGCGACTAGGGCGCTTCGGGCGGAGCGGTGAGCAGGACGCGACAGGGGGCCTTTTTGAGCACGTACTCGGTGGCGGCGCCGATCTCGGCTGGCTTGGCGGCGCCGATGCCGCCGATCTTCGCGCCGCCGCGAATCTTCGACGGCGGCTCCCCGCCGATCACCACCGCCTCGGCGCCGCTGCGCCGCGCCGCCTCGACGATGCCGGCGCCGACCTTGCGGGCGCGGATCACCTCGGTGGTGACGCCGACGTGCTCGTACTCCTCGCCGACCTCACGGGCGCGCTCCAGGGCCCGCCGCGCCTCGGCCTCGCGCTCGGGCGGCAGCGCCGCGTCGAGCGGCAGCGTCAGCGGCACTTCGATCACGTAGACGACGTCGAGCCGCGGGTCCTCCTCCCCCTTGCCCGACTGCGCCTGCTCGGCGGCGGCGAGGCGGCCGGCGGTGGCGACGATGTCGTCGTCGAGCTCGGTGCCGAAGACGGGCACGAGGATGTTGCGGAACTCGACCTCGGGCACCTGCTTGGTCAGGGCCCGCTCGGGGACCGAGACCCGCCTGGTCAGCGTCGTCCCCTCGAAGCCCTTGCGGTAGACGACGTAGAAGAGCAGGCCGAAGATCATCCAGCCGCCGCCGACCAGGCGGGCGATGTCGTGGTAGACGAGGACGCTGAGGAAGGCCAGCCCGCTGAGCACGGCGGCGACGATCGCCGGCAGCGGCAGCTCTGCGCCCTTCCAGGGGATCGCAAGCGGGATCCGGAAGGGGCGGCGGCGGTCGGGGTCGACGATCCGCAGGCGGATTATCGAGAGGTGGGCGATCGTGATCGCCAGGGTCGCGCCGAAGGCGTAGATGCCGGCCAGGAGCTTGACGTCGGTCGGCAGCACCAGGCCGAGGGCGATGACGCCGCAGATCGTGATCGCCACGTAGGGCGTCGCCCGGCCCTTCTCCAGCTTGCCCAGCCAGCTGGGGATCTGGCGGTTGATCGCCAGCGTGTAGATGTGTCGCGAGACGCCCAGCATCGAGGTGTTGGCGGCCCAGAAGAGGACCGGGGCGGCGATCAGGGCCACCATCCAGCGCATCGAGTCGGCGACCCAGGCCGGGTGGAAGGCCGAGACCACCCCCAGCACCGGCTCCTCGACGAATTTGCCGCCGAGGGCGGTCTCGGGCCCCTGCGGGCCGGCGACGACCGGGACAGCCATCAGCGCGATCGCCGCCATCCCGGCGTAGACCAGCGGCACCGCGACCGCCCCCAGGGTGGCGATCCGCCGCAGGTCGCGGCGGTCGACGTCGATGTCCGGCGCCAGGTCGGAGGCGGCCTCGATCCCGGCGTAGGCGAGCATCGCGATCACGGCGGCGTAGACGATGTCCTTGAAGCTGGGGTCGCCAAACAGGTGCAGCTCCTCGACCAACCGGTCGGGGTGCATGACGACGAGCGCGCCGACGACGATCACCGCCAGCTGCAGGCCGAGGTCGGCCAGGGCCAGCAGCGCCAGCGAGCGGCCGCGCTCGCGGCCGGTGACGTTGAGGATGTTGAGCACGCAGGCGGCCGCGATCACCGCCGCGGCGACGCCGATCTCCCAGCCCGGCTCGGCGAAGCCGCCCCAGATCGGGGTCAGGTAATGCGGCACCGAGATCGCCGCCAGGGCGATCACGATCAGGTAGTCGATCAGGATCGCCCAGCCGGCGATGAAGGCGATCAGCTCGTTGAAGGCGTGGCGGGCGAAGGTCGAGGAGCCGCCGCGCTCGCGGAACATCGCCCCGCCCTCGACGTAGCTGAGGGTGGTCAGCCCGAACAGCAGTCCCGAGGCGAGGAAGATCAGCGGCGTCAGGCCGAGGCCGCGGTCGGCGACGACCCCGAGCGCAAAGTAGATCGAGAAGCCGACCGCGGAGTAGGCGGCGGCGAACAGCCAGGGAACGCCGAGGCCGCGCTTGAGCAGCGCGTCGGGCCGTCGCGCCAGCGGCGGCTTGCCCGGCGGGGGCGCCGGCGCGTCCGGGCCGCTCATCGCTCCATCCGCCCCGCCAGCCAGAGCCGGGCCGCCCCGACGGCGACGAAGACGACCCCGAGCAGCACCCCGACCGAGGCCGGGCCGCCGCCGTTGGCGAGGGTGACCGCGAGCACCGTCACCCCGACGACCACGAAGGTCAGCGAGAACGTTCTCACCGCGCCCCTGTAGACCCGCTCACCGCGCGGCCCGCGAGCGCTCACCTGGGAGCCTCGGCCAGCATGGGAGCCGGCCCGGCGCGCGGGTTGTCGGTCGGGTCGGAGACGACGATGACGCGGCAGGGGCGCTCGCCGAGGACCGTCTGCAGGGTCTTGTCGTAGAGCGGCACGCCGGCGCGGTAGCGCAGGCCGATCACGATCGCCGCCGCCTTGATCAGCTCGGCCTCCTCGGAGACCGAGTAGCCCGCCTGGCCGGGCCGAACCCGGGCGACGTGACCGGTCACGCGCTGGCCGCCGATCAACCTCGCCTCCTCGATCATGCTCTGCGCCGCCGCTTCCTGCTCCCGCATCTCGGCGTTGAGCGGCAGGTTGGTGGGGACGGTCAGCATCGAGTGGATGTGGATGCCGCGGCGCCGCTTTGAGGCGAGCTTGACCGCGGTCGCGACCATCTCCGGCGAGAAGGAGGCGGCGTCCTCGACTCCGACCAGGACACTGCGGTACTCGACCTCCTCCACCCCCAACGGCTCCGGGGTGACGACCTTGACGGTTTCGGTCAGCGGCAGCTTCTGGCTGCGCCGGTAGAGGACGTAGACGGCGATTCCGAAGAGCATCCAGCCGCTGCCGACGACGAGCGTGCGCGGGTTCAGCGCCATCACCACGATCCAGGCGGCGAAGGTGCCGAGGCCGCCGAGCACGGCGACCATCGGCACGTCGAAGCCGAAGGCGCGCAGGTTCAGCGGCGCCTTCCAGGGCCGTTCGGCGTCGCCCCGCTTGCGGCGCAGCTGGACCAGGGCCACGTGGGCGATCGTGAACGAGAGCATCGCCCCGAACGAGTACATCGTCGCCAGGAAGTCGGTCTGACCCGGCAGCAGGGTGACGATCGCGATCGCGGCGAAGATCATGATCGCGATGTACGGGGTGCGGTACTTCGGGTGCACCTGGCGCAGCGCCTCCGGCAGCTGCCGGTGCTGGCCCATCGAGTAGGTGAGGCGGGAGACGCCGATCAGGCCGGCGTTGGTGGCGATCAGAAGGATGACCGCCGCCAGCACGCCGACGTAATAGCGCATGATTTCGGTCGGCAGGTGCGAGAGCCCGAGGTTCTCGACGATGCCAAGGATCGGGTCGTCGGCGAAGGTGCTGCCGAGGGCGGTCGTGAAGTTGCCGGCGGCGTCCTCGGTGACCGGCATCGCCGAGAGCGCCACGATCGGGATCAGCAGGTAGAGGCCGAGCACGGCGGCGACGGTGAGGCCGACGCTGCGCGGGATCGTGCGAGCCGCGTCTTTGGCCTCCTCGGCCATGTTGGAGATCGTCTCGATGCCGGTGTAGGCGATCATCCCGACCGCGATCCCGAGCGCGAAGTCGCTCCAGGTGGGGGCGACGCCGAGCTGGATGTTGTCGACCAGGATCTCCGGGCTGAAGACCAGCGCCAGCCCGATCCCGACCAGCACGATCTGGGTGGCGAGGTCGGCGATGGCGAGGACCAGGTTCAGCTTCGCCGACTCCTGCGAGCCGCGGATGTTGAGCAAGGCAAGGCCGAGGATCAGCGCCGCGCCGCCGACGACGTCGCCGGGGCTGCTGCCCAGCCAGGGCCAGAAGACGGCCAGGTAGTGGGGCACGAAGAAGGCCGAGATCGCGACCGTGATCGTGTAGTTGAGCATCTGCCCCCAGGCGGCGACGAAGCTGACGAACTCGTTGAAGGCATGGCGGGCGAAGCTCGAGGAGCCGCCGGCCTCCGGGTACATCACGGTCGCCTCGGCGTAGGTGGCGGCGGTGGCGGCGAAGATCAGGCCGGAGATGACGAAGGCCAGCGGGGTCAGGCCGAGGGCGAAGGCGGCGGTGACGCCGAGCGCGTAGTAGATCGAGGAGCCGACGTTGCCGTAGGCCGCCGAGAACAGGGCGCCGACGCCGTGGACGCGGCTCAGCGATTCGTCTCTGGGGATGCGCTGGGCCATCTAAAAGCTGCTTGGAGCGGTCACTCAGCCCGAATATACGGACGCGGCCGGTGCCCTCTGCACGTGGGCGCGGCTCAGATCCGCCGGCGAGGCGCAGCCGCAGAGGGCCAGGGCCAGCTCTAACTCCTCGCGCAGCAGCTCCAGCACCCGCCGGGCCCCGTCCGCTCCCGCCGCCGCCAGGCCCCAGAGAGCGGGCCGGCCGACCAGGACCGCGTCGGCGCCGAGCGCCAGGGCGATCGCGACGTCGACGCCGCGGCGGATGCCGCCGTCGACCAGGACGGCGGCACGGCCGGCGACCGCGTCGACCACCTCCAGCAGCGCGTCGCCGGTGGCCAGCGCCCGATCTAGCTGGCGGCCGCCGTGATTGGAGACGACGACCCCCGCCGCCCCGTGGGCGACCGCCAGCTCCGCGTCCTCGGCCGTCAGCAGCCCCTTGACCAGCACCGGCAGGCTGCACTTCGAAGCGAGCTCCTCGAGGTCCGACCAGCCCAGCGCCGGATCCATCAGCGCGAAGGTCTCGGCGATCGTCACTTCCCGCTCGACTCCGAGCGCCGCGGCGACGCTGGGCACGCCCAGTCCCGCCGGGATCTTGAAGCCGGTGCGGCGATCGCGCTCGCGGTTGCCGCCCGGTGGCGCGTCGACGGTGACGACGATCGCCTCGAAGCCGGACTCGACGGCTTCGTCCATCAGCGCCCCGGTCACAGCCTCGTCCTTGAAGCAGTAGAGCTGGAACCAGCGCCGCCCCGACGGCACCGCGGCGGCCAGCTCGCTGGGCAGCGTCGTCGCCAGGGTCGAGAGGCACATCACCGTGCCCGCCGCGGCGGCCGCCCGCGCCATCCCCACCTCGCCCTCGGGATCGACCAGGCGCTGGTAGGCGACCGGGGCCACCAGCACCGGCAGCGCCACCGGCCCGCCCAGCACCTCGGCCGCGGCGCTCACCTCGCCGACGCCCGCCAGCACCCGCGGCCGCAGCCGCCAGCGCGACCAGGCCGCGACGTTCTCCCGCAGCGTCAGCTCGTCGCCGGCACCGCCGGCGAAATAGCCCAAAGTCCCGGCGTCGAGCTTTGCAGCCGCCGCCCGCTCGAAGTCGGCGACGTTGATGGGCTCGTCGTTCACGAGCGCGAGCCTAGTCGCAGCGGGCTACCCGTGTGGCCGCGAACGCAGGATCGAGAACGGCGCCGTCGCCGGGGTTGGATCCGCGTTGCCGGCCGCGTCGACAGCGGTCACCTTGAACCTGTGGAGACCCTCGGCGAGCCCCGCGTAGGTTTTCGGGGACTCACATCGCCTTGCCTTGCGGCGATCGAGCTTGCAACGAAAGCGAACCGGTGCCTCGTTGGCGCGGAAGCGGATGGTCGCCGTGTGCAGCCGCGACCGCACCGCCTTGCCCACGATCCTCGTCCGCGGCGCCTGCCGGTCCCGGAGCGGGAACAGACCCGCTTTCAGAGCCGCCGACTGGTACATCGAGATGCTGAGAGAGAAGAGCCCCATCGCGGGAGCGCCTTCATCGAGCGCCCCGTCGATCGCAATTCGATAGGAGGTTCCGCCGACCACCGGCAGCACTCCGTATTCGGGCCCTGCCAGAAGTTGCTCGAGCGAGCCCAGGCTCTCGCCCCTGTAAACGGCAAACCGCGTAGAAGATCGTGCGCCCGTGCCTATCTGGGCAGTGCCGCTCTCAGGGGCCGTCCACTGGTACCAAACCGAGGCGCCACCGGCATCCTGCCCGTGTGCCGGCTCCCCCGCCTCTTTGGTGGCCGCCCACGTATAGCCGGACATCTGCGCGCTGTAGCTCCGCCAGCCAGGACGTTCGGATGAGAAGCTCCCCGTCAGGGCAAGGGCATCGGCGAAGTCGTCGTTCGGCGGCCGGGGGGTCGCTTCGATTCGCATCGAGACCAGGCCTTCCTTCGGAGCCGACCAGAAGGGGTCGGCGTCTCCGTCGACGAAGAGCTCGTATTTCCGGCCCGCCAGCGCCTTGAAGGTGAAGCCCCCTTCGAGCGGCGCGCAATCCGCCCCGTGACCCACCTGCGCGGCATGGATCTCGGACAGGTAACCCACGCTGGCGTCGTGGTAGACCCCGAGAACGAGGGGGATGCTGCTGCCGCAGAACGAGATGGTCACCAGCCCCGTCTCGGTCGCTTCCCACTCGACCCAGACGCCGTGACCAGCGGGGAGGAAGGAGGGCCCCGGCGAAAAGGCTTTCGCCTGCGGGTCGCCCGCTTCTTCGGTCGCCCCGAAGTTCGATCCGGTGATCTCGATCGGCAATCCGCTCACCGTCTCCCGCCCGGCCAGACTGTCGCTGAAGCCGGCAGCACCCGCCTGCGGCGCCCAAAGCACGAGGCAACTCAACCCCACCGCCGCCACCGCGCCCACCTTGATCCCCCGCCCCATCACCGCGACCCTACCGACTGACACCCATCAAACCGCCAGGCGAACGAGCAGCCATGCGTCTCATCCCGCTCGTCCCCTAACCACTTCCGAGTAGAGGGGTGGGAGGGGCACACAGCCCCCCTCCCACCCGCTAAGTCCTAGAAGTGAACGATCGGGATGATCAGGATGGCGACGATGTTCGCCACCTTGATCATCGGGTTGATCGCCGGCCCCGCCGTGTCCTTGTAGGGATCGCCGACCGTGTCGCCGGTCACCGAGGCGGCGTGGGCCTCCGAGCCCTTGCCGCCGTGGGCGCCGTCCTCGATCAGCTTCTTGGCGTTGTCCCAGGCGCCGCCGCCGGCGGTCATCGAGATCGCCGCGAAGAGGCCGACGACGATGACGCCGATCAAGAGGCCGCCGAGCGCGTCGACGCTGAGCAGGCCGACGATGACCGGGATCACGATCGGGATCAGCGAAGGAACGATCATCTCCTTCTGCGCCGCCAGGGTGACGATGCTGACCGTCTCGCTGTAGTTCGGCTTTTCGGTCCCCTCCATGATCCCGGGGTGCTCGCGGAACTGTTTCCGCACCTGCTCGACTACCTGGCCACCGGCGCGGCCGACCGCCTCGATCGCCAGGGCCGAGAACAGGTAGACCATCATGCCGCCGATGATCAGCCCGATCAGCACCTCGGGGCTGCTGAGGTTGAAGAGCGTGTTGACGTCGAACCCGGGCTTCTCCTCCGCGAGCTCGCTCTTGAAGGCCGCGAACAGCACCAGCGCGGCCAGGGCGGCGGAACCGATCGCGTAGCCCTTGGTCACCGCCTTGGTGGTGTTGCCGACAGCGTCGAGCGGGTCGGTGACGTTGCGGACGTCCTCCGGCAGCTCCGCCATCTCGGCGATGCCGCCGGCGTTGTCGGTGATCGGCCCGAAAGCATCGAGGGCGACGATCAGTCCGCAGAGCGAGAGCTGAGCCATCACGGCGATGCCGATGCCGTAGATGCCCGCCAGCTCGTTGGCGCCGAGGATCGCCAGCGCCAGCACCAGGGCCGGAGCCGCGGTCGCCTGGAAGCCTTGAGCGAGCCCCTGGATGATGTTCGTCGCGTGACCCGTCTCCGAGGCCGCGGCAATCGTCTTCACCGGGCGGAAGCGAGTAGAGGTGTAGTAATCGGTGATCACGAACAGCAGCGCGGTGACGGCGATGCCGATCACGGCGCAGAGCCAGAGGTCGGTGACGCTGACGGCGTCGGCAGCGGTGCTGGCGAAGCCGAGACGCAGCGGTTCGCTCATCAGCCAGTCGGTGATCGGGTAGAAGGCCGCGATCGAGATCAGGCCGGAGACGATCATGCCGACGTACAGCGCACCCTCGACTTTGTTGGATTTGGTCCGCACCGAGAGTGCCCCGACGATCGAGGCGATGATCGCGACGCCGCCGATGACCAGCGGGAAGATCGCGACCTCGCGGGCGAAGTCGGTGGTGAAGGTGAGGACGCCGAGCAGCATCACCGCGACCGAGGTGACCGCGTAGGTCTCGAAGAGGTCGGCGGCCATGCCGGCGCAGTCGCCGACGTTGTCGCCGACGTTGTCGGCGATCACGGCCGGGTTACGAGGATCGTCCTCGGGAATCCCGGCCTCGACCTTGCCGACCAGGTCGGCGCCGACGTCGGCGGCCTTGGTGAAGATGCCGCCGCCGAGCCGGGCGAAGACGGAGATCAGCGAGCCACCGAAGCCGAGGCCGATCAGGGCGTCGACGGCCTCCTTGTCGGTGCTGCCGGTGATGATCAGGAAGCCGTAGTAACCGGCGACGCCGAGCAGCGCCAGGCCGACGACCAGAAGGCCGGTCACCGAGCCGCCCTTGAAGGCGACGTCGAGTGCCGGCGGGACGCCGCCGCGGGCCGCCTCGGCGACGCGCGAGTTGGCCCGCACCGAGACGTTCATCCCGATGAAGCCGGTGGCGCCGGAGAGGACGGCGCCGATCACGAAGCCGACCGCGGTCTTCCAGTCCTGCAGGAGCAGCAGCACGATCGCGAGCGGTATCGCTACCGCGGCGATGATCGTGTACTGGCGGTTCAGGTAGGCCTGTGCGCCCTCCTGAACGGCCCCTGAGATTTCCTGCATCCGGTCGTTGCCAGGGGACTTGGCAAGCAGGCGCTGAGTGACTATGAGTCCGTAGACGACGGCAGCGCCGGCACACACGAGCGCGACAACTACCCCGTAATCGGTCAAGAAGCTGGTCAAGTTTCGTTCCTCCGGTGGATTTGCGGCGCGGGAGTCTATAGACGGGGACGGCGTCGCCGCCCGTAGACCCGGTTCAAGAAGATTTTGCGGCCTCGCCGGCGCCCGCGTAGGTGCGCCTCGTCTCGTCCACCGTGTCGCGGTAGACGTCCTCTATCGAGGCCCCGGCGTCGAGTGCGTCGCGGGCCCGCTGGGCGCCGTTGCGCTCCGGCAGCCGCAGCTCGATGCCGAGCTGCGAGCGGGCCGGCTCGACCCAGGCAAGCACCGAGTCGAGCATCTCCCTGGCCTCCACCTCCACCCCGTGGCGGAAGTCGACCAGCTTGCCGCTGAGCCCGTAGCGGATCGCCCGCCAGAGGTTCTCCTCGATCTCGCGGTCGGCGAGCGGCGCGCCGCTGCCCTCGTAGCCGTGCTCGTCGTAGTCCAGCGCCGTCTGGGCGATGCAGGCGGCGATCAGGCCGGCCAGGGCGAAGGACTCGTCGCCGCGGCTCTGGGCGTCACAGATCCGCACCTCGACGGTGCCGAAGTGGTGATGGGGGCGGACGCTCCACCAGAGCTGGGTCGACTCGACGATCGAGTTGATCCGCTCCAGTGTGCCGACGAAGCTCGCGTAGCGGTTCCAGTCGCGAAAGGGCGAGGGCACGCCGCAGCGCGGGAAGGTGCGGGTGAAGATCTCGGTGCGGACGGTGTGCAGGCCGGTGTCACGGCGATCGAGGAAGGGGGAGTTCGCGGAGACGGCGAGCAGCAGCGGCAGCAGCTCGCGCAGCCGATCGCAGACCGCGATCGCCCGGTCGGCGCCGCGGACGCCCATGTGGACGTGGGTGCTCCAGGTGTTGTTGCGCTGCGCGACCCAGCCGAGTTCGTGCCGCAGCCGGTTGTAGTGGGGGGTGTCGATGATCCGCTGGTCGAGGTAGTCAGCCCAGGGATGGGTGCCGGTGGCGCCGAGCGCCAGGCCCATGCCGCCGACCAGGTCGAACAGCCGGCGCCGCCGCTGCTGCTGCTTGGCGACCGCCTCGGCGAAGCTCTGCGAGCGCCCCGAGCGGATCTCCACCTCGGCCGCGATCAGCTCCCCGGCGGCCGACTCGGCCAGGACCTCGTCCTCCTGGCAGGCGGCGTAGACGTCCTCGAAGCGGTGCTCCAGCTCCAGCGTGGCGGGGTCGAGGATCGCGAACTCCTCCTCGAGCCCGATCGTGAAATCGGTGGAGGACTCGAATCTCTCGCGGACGAGGTCGAGGTCTAGCGACAAGGAATCAGGCCAGGTAGAAGTAGAGCGCGTAGAGCAGGTCGACGGCGGGACTGGACGTGTGGACCGTCACCTCCGGCGGCACCTGCAGCAGCTGCTCGGAGTAGTTGAAGATGATCTTGACGCCGGCTTTGACGAGGCGGTCGGCGACCTCCTGGGCGGCGCCGGCGGGCACCGCGAGGACGCCGACGACGATCTCCTCCTCGGCGACCACCGCCTGCAGGTCGCCGAGGTCGCGCACCTGCAGCTCGCCGATCTGGCTGCCGACCACGCCCGGGTCGCTGTCGAAGACCGCCACCACCTGGAAGCCGTGGTCGGCGAAGATCGCCGAGCTGGCGATCGCCTGACCGAGATTGCCGGCGCCGAAGAGGGCGATGTTGTGCTGGCCCGAGGTGCGGAGGATCTTGCGAATCTCCGAGACCAGCGATTCGACGTTGTAGCCGACGCCGCGCTTGCCGAACTTGCCGAAGCCGGAGAGGTCGCGGCGGATCTGGGTCGGGTTGATGTGGGTGTACTCGGAGAGCTCCTGCGAGGAGATCGTGTCGCGGCCCATCTTGCGGGCCTGGGTCAGCACCTGCAGGTAGCGCGAGAGGCGGGCGGCGACGCCCAGCGAGAGGCGTTCGCCTTCGACCGGGAACCCTCCGGGAGCCTCGAAATCCTCGATCACCTCGACCATTCCCCCACAGTATCGAGCCTGGCCCGAAGGGCCGCCTCGTCCAGAACCAGCTCCGAGACGACGGCGCCGTCGACCTCGACGACCGGGATCCGCTCGAGATGGCGCCGCAACAGCAGCTCGTCGCTCTCGATGTCGACCTCGTGCAGGCCGAAGCGGTAGCCCTCCCCGTGCAGGGCGACGATCGCCGTGACCGCCTCCTCGCAGAGATGGCAACCCGGCCGCGAGTAGACGACGACCTCGGTCATGCCGCGGCGGGCGTTTCGCCGCTGGCAAAGGCGTCGTAACCGAGGTAGGCCGGGTACTCGAGGGCGGGGGCGAAGCGGGCGGCGGAGCCGATCATCGCCGCGTTGTCGGTGCAGAGCTCGCGCGGGACCAGCTTCAGGCGCACGCCGCGCTCCTCGCAGAGCGCCGTCACGGCCTCGCGCAGCGGCCCGTTGGCGGCGACCCCGCCGCCCAGCGCCACCGCCTCCCAGTCGCCCCTCTTCAGGGCCCGCTTCAATTTCGAGATCAGCTGGCCGACCACGGCGGCCTGGAAGCAGGCGGCGAGGTCGGCGCGGTGCTCCGCCACTCCCTCCTCGCCGAGTTCGCGGCAGCGGTAGACCAGCGCCGTCTTGAGGCCGCTGAAGCTGAAGTCGAGGCTGGGGTTGCGGGCCATCGCCACCGGCATCTCGAACGCCGCCGGATCCCCCTCCGCCGCCAGCTTCTCCAGCGCCGGCCCGCCCGGGTAGCCGAGGCCGAGCAGCCGCGCCGACTTGTCGAAGGCCTCGCCGGCCGCGTCGTCGAGCGTCTGCCCCAGGATCTCGTGCCCGGCGTGGTCGCGCACGCCCGCCAGCAGCGTGTGGCCGCCGCTGGCGACCAGGCAGAGGAATGGCGGCTCGAGCGGCTCCGGCTCGAGGAAGTTGGCGGCGACGTGCCCCTGCAGGTGGTCGACCGGGATCAGCGGCAGCCGCCGCGGCGCCGCGATCGCCTTGGCGGTGCTGACCCCGACCAGGAGGGCGCCGATCAGCCCCGGGCCGGCGGTCACGGCCACGGCCTCGACGTCGTCCAGGCCCACGCCTGCCTGGTCGAGCGCCGCCCCCACCAGCGGCGCCGTCAGTTCGAGATGATGGCGCGAGGCGACCTCGGGGACGACGCCGCCGAAGTGCGCGTGCGCCGCCGCCTGCGAGGAGATCAGGTTCGAGAGGATCCGCGGGCCGTCGAGCACGGCCGCGCAGGTGTCGTCGCAGGAGGTCTCGAGGGCGAGGATCAATCGAGCCACATGATCAGCGCGTCCTCGCCGTTGTCGTGGTAATAGCGGGGGCGGACGCCGGCGGAGCGGAAGCCGAAACGTTCGTACATCCCGATCGCCTGATCGTTGGAGACGCGGACCTCGAGCGTGAACGGCAGCACGCCGCCGCCCTCCTCGAAGAGCCGCCGCAAGAGCCGGCCGGCGACGCCGGCACGGCGCTGCTCCGGCGCCACGGCGATGTTCATCAGGTGCCAGACCTGGTCATAGCGGGAGCAGATCACGTAACCGAGCAGTTCGTCGCCGACGCTGGCCGCGAGGCAGACGCCCGACGGCTTGGAGAGCTCCAGGACGAACATCGCCAGCGACCATGGGGTCGGGAAGGAGCGGCGCTCGATCGCGATCACGGCCGGCAGGTCGCTGTAGGCGAGTCTGCGCACCTTGACCTCGTGGATCAGATCACTCGGCTCTCTGGAAAGAATCTCGCTCACGCCACCGCTCCGCGTCGGGAGGTCTGAGGTAGATCGGGGCGAGCGGGCCCCCGCCCGGCGAAGCCGCCGCGAGAGCGCAGACCTGCCGCCCCGCGACCCGGTGGACAGGGTCGGCATCGTCCGCTATCCGGACGCCGTGCCGAGCCAACTCGTGCCGAAATCGTACCGCCCCGGAGCCGGCGGCCCGGGGCGGCGTCGAGAGCACCGCCACGCGCTCCTCAAGCTGCTCGGGCCGGCAGACCAGCGGCTCCCAGATCCGCTCGCCCGAATCCGAGTAGAGCGCCGCGAAGACCTCGCCGCGGCGGGCGTCGAGCACGGCGAGCCGTTCGCCGCCATCGCCCTCCCCCATCCCCCACCCGAGCGCATCGAGCGTGCAGGCGCCGGCCACGGGCAGGCCGAGGCTGGCACCGAGCCCGCGGGCGGTGGCGACGGCGATCCGCAGCCCGGTGAAGGAGCCGGGGCCGAGGCCGACGGCAAGCAGGTCGACCCGCTCCCAGCCACCGGCGGCGGTAGCGCAACGCTCGACCTCGCCGAGCAGCGCGGCTGCGTGCCGGGGCCCCCCGTCCGCGGCGGGCCCCAGTAGCGACTCCTGCAGAACCTCGCCGTCGCGCCAGGCGCAGGCGGCGGTGTCGGCGGTCGCGGTATCGAAGCCGACGACGACCAGCGCAGCGCCGCTTCTAGCTCTTGACCCTGAAGACGAAGGAACCGACTTTTTTGCCCTCGACGAACCAGGTCACCCGGTGCTTGCCGGGGATGGTCGAAGTGACCTTGTTCACGTAGAGCGTCCCCTGGGTCGCTTCCTGTTTCTGCGCGCAGAGGTTTTTGCCACTCGGGAACTTGACGCAGACGCTGTAATTGACGTCGCCTTTGAGGCTTTTGAAGAAGGCCCCCTTCTTGCTCCCCTTCGGGCAGACGTGTGAGGGAGTGGCGTTGCGGGAGATGCCGCAGCCGACGTAGTGCTTGAACGCCGCCGCCGAAGCCGTGGCGGGCGCCGCGCTAGCCAGCAGCCCGGTGATGACCAACACTGCTGAAAGCGCTTTCAGTCCCTTCATCGGTCCTTCCCTTCGTGGATCGCAGTTTCCAAGCCGATGCTACAAGCTGTGTTCGCTGTCTCCGGAACACCGCCTGCGCCCGCTCGCTGCGCTACCACTCGATTTCGGCGACCCGGGTCTCGCCGCCGCCGTGCTCGAGGCGGATCTCCAGCGCCGGCCGCCCGAGCTGCTCGACCCCGACCGCCGGCCACTCGACGAAGGTGACGCCGGCGGGGCCGATGTAGTCGTCGAGCAGGGCCGGGTCCTCGCCCTGCAGGCTCTCCAGCCGGTAGAGATCGAGATGGGAGACCGGCAGGCGGCCGCCGCCGTAGCGCTGGCCGATCGTGAAGGTCGGCGAGGTGACCGGCTCCTCGATCCCGAGCGCCCGACAGGCGCCGCGAATCAGGGTCGTCTTGCCGGCGCCGACCTCGCCGCTGACGACGACGACGTCACCTGGCCGCAGGCGCTCGGCGACCCGCGCTCCGAGCGCTTCGGTCTGCGCCGCAGAATCACTCTCAACCCGTTCCACGGCTAGCCGAACATGTCGAGCTGGTCGTCGGCCGGTGGCGGCGGCGCGTGCCCGCCCTGCACCTCTTCCGCCGCCGCGATCTCCTCCGCGCTCGGCGCCGCAGCCGGGGCGGGCCCGGCCAGCAGGCCGGGCACGGTGGCAAGGTCGCCGCGCAGCGTCTCCTTCATCGCCGGCGTCCGCAGCGCCGCGGCCGGGTGCAGCAGCGGCAGGAGGAAGACCGTGCGCCCGCCGAGCTCGTGCACCTGCGGCGTGCCGCGCACCCTGGTGATCCCGACCGGGCTGCCGCTGAGCAGCTTGGTGGCGAAGTTGCCGAGAGTGCAGACGACCCTGGGCTCGATCAGCCGCACCTGCTCGAACAGGTACGGCTTGCAGGCCTCGATCTCCAGCGGCTGGGGGTCGCGGTTGCCCGGCGGTCGCGACTTCAGCACGTTGGCGATGAAGACCTCGTCGCGCGAGAGCCCGATCTCTTCCAGCAGCTGGTTGAGCAGCTGTCCGGCCCGCCCGACGAACGGCAGGCCCTGGCGGTCCTCTTCGGCTCCCGGCGCCTCGCCGACGAACATCAGCTCGGCGTCGGCGTTGCCGGCCCCGAAGACCGTCTTGGCGCGGGTCTCGTGCAGAGGGCATTTGGTGCAGGCCGAGACCTCTTTGTAGAGGTCTACCAGCTGCTCGCGGCGCTGCTCGGCGGTGGCGCTCATTTCGCCTTCCCCTTCTTCGGCGGGTGAGGGTTTTCGCCCCGTGCCCGCTTCTGGCGCGACTCGACGATCCGGTCCTTGCGCGCCGCTTCGCGCTCGCCCCGCATCGATTCGTTCGAACGCACCTTCGCCCCGCGCGGCTGACGCCCGGGTGGCGAGACGCTCGACATCAGCCGCCGCGTCCGGGCCGAGCCGCACTCCCCGCAGGGGACGCTGACGGCCCCAGCGGCCACAAGCTCCTCGAAGCGAGCCCCGCACTCCTCGCACTCGAACTCATAGATCGGCATGCCGCGCCCATCGTACGATGCCGACGAGCGCTGCATTTGTCAGCCCTGAGATGACAAATGCAGCGCTCGTCGTAAGTCCCGACCTAGGGCAGCGGCTCCCACTCCCAGGCCTTCTGGGAGGCCAGGCTCTCCTGGTCGAGGTAGCGGCGGAACTCGTCCAGCTCGGCGGGCTCGACGCTGTAGACGTGGTCGGGTTCGGGAAAGTGGCGTGAGCGGACCTCGTCGCGGTAGCGGCCGACGGCCTCGACCATCTGCTCGTGGACGTTGGCGTAGCGCTTGACGAATTTGGCCATGTGGCCCGTGTTGATGCCGAGCAGGTCGTGGAAGACGAGCACCTGCCCGGAGGTCGAGGGGCCGGCGCCGATGCCGATCGAGGGGATCTCGAGCTTGGCGACGATCGCTTCGGTGACCGCCGCCGGGACCGCCTCGAAGACGATCGCGAAGCAGCCGACCGACTGCAGGGCGAGGGCGTCCTCGCAGAGCGCGATCGCGTCCTTGGCGGTCTTGCCCTGGGCTTTGTAGCCGCCGAGGGCGGTTGCCGTCTGCGGGGTCAGGCCGACGTGGCCCATCACCGGGATGCCGGAGCGGACGATCGCCCGGGCGCGCTCGACGGCGATGCCGCCGGCCTCGAGCTTGACCACCTGGCAGCCGGTCTCCTTGACCAGCCGCTGGGCGTTCTGGACGGCCAGCTCGTTGCTCGACTCGTAGCTGCCCATCGGCATGTCGCCGACCATCAGCGGCGTCTTCAGGCCGCGGCGCACGGCCTTGCCGAGGACGATCATCTCCTCCATCGAGACCGGCTCGGTGCCGGGGTAGCCGAGCACGACCATCGCCGCCGAGTCGCCGACCAGGACGACGTCGACGCCGGCCGCCTCGGCCACCGTCGCCGAGGGGAAGTCGTAAGCGGTGACCATCACGATCGGTTCGCCGTTGGCCTTCATCTCGGCCAGGCGCGGCAGGTTGACCGGCAGGCGGCCCGAGGGCGGCGGGGCGGTGTGGGAGCGGCCGCCGGAGCTCATGAGAGCAGCACCTCGGGATGGCTGTCGACGGCGACCGGGTGGTTGTCGTCGTCGACGTGGACGACGACCGGGGAGTAGCACTCGAGGTCGCTCTCGTCGTAGCTGCCGAAGGAGGCGACGATGATCTTGTGGCCGGGCTCGACCAGGTGGGCGGCGGCGCCGTTGACCTGCATCGTGCGCGAGCCCGGCTCGCCGTCGATCACGTAGGTGACGAAGCGGGACCCGTTGTCGATGTCCCAGACGTGGACCTGCTCGTTGGTGATCAGGTCGGCCTGGGCCATCAGCTCGGTGTCGACCGTGATGCTGCCGATGTAGTCGACGTCGCAGTCGGTCACGGTCGCTCGATGGATCTTGGACTTCAGCATCTGTCTCTGCACTGGCTCTCCCCTTTGCCTTTCTAGGTGGTCAAGGTTGGATCAAGACGTTGTCGATCAGGCGGGCGCCGCCGACCCTGGCGGCGACCGCGAGCAGCACCGGGCGCCCGTTCAGGGCGGTCGCCGGTTGCAGCCGCTCGGCGTCGCGCGCCTCCAGGTATTCGGGCTCGATGCCGGCGCTCGCCAGCTCGCGACGGGCGGCGTCGAGGCCGGCCTGCAGCGACTCCTCCCGGGTGGCGCGCTCGGCGGCCCGCAGCGCCCGCGAGAGGGCGACCGCGCGCTCCCGGGCCTCGTCGTCGAGGTAGGCGTTGCGGGAGCTCATCGCCAGCCCGTCGGGCTCGCGGACGGTCGGCAGGACCTCGATCCGCACCGGGAAGTCGAGGTCCGCGGCCATGCGGCGGATCACCACCGCCTGCTGGGCGTCCTTCTGGCCGAAGTAGGCGACGTCGGGGCCGACGCTGTTGAAGAGCTTGGCGACGACCGTGGTGACGCCGCGGAAGTGCTCGAGGCCGCGGCGGTGGGGGTCGCCGTCGAGGACCGCGGTCAGCTCGCCGCCGACCTCGACCGTGGTCGCGAAGCCCTCGGGATAGACCTCGGCGACGGGCGGCGCGTAGACGAGGTCGGCGCCGGCCTCGGCGGCGAGCCGCAGGTCGCGCTCCTCGTCGCGCGGGTAGCGCTCGAGGTCCTCGCCGGGGCCGAACTGGGCCGGGTTGACGAAGAGGCTCATCACGACGACGTCGCACTCGGCCCTCGCCGCCCGCAGCAGCGAGAGGTGCCCCTCGTGCAGGCAGCCCATCGTCGGCACCAGCCCGATCGTCAGCCCGTCGCGGCGCGGCTGCTCCAGGGCAGCGCGAAGATCCTGCCGGGAGCGAATCGCTCGCACGCCAGGAATCGCAACGGGGGGGTTGCTGGTGCTGGTGGAGTTCACGTCAATGGGTCCATGCCCTGTCTTGGGTCACGGCCTGAGGCAATTGTAGCCCTTCCGCGCGGAACTCAAACGAAAAATAAAACAAGCCATACGAGTGATCCACGGAGCCGTGGAAGTCGCAAGGACCCGCAAAGCAGGACACCCAGATCCGAAAGGCAGCGATCCCCCATGAATTCAGAGCTGAACATCGAGCAGGTCGACGTCGACGGCGACGTCCGCGAAACCGCGCACGAGGCGACCGAGGCGCTGCAGGGCGACACCCGGCTCGGCTTCCTCAAGAAGGCGGGCCTCGCCGGCGGCGCGGTGATGGGCAGCGGCGCCCTGCTCAGCGCCCTCACCCCCGCGGCCTCGATGGCCGCCGGCAAAGGCCGCCCCCCGGCCAAATTCGGCAAAGGCGACGTCGGCATCCTCAACTACGCCCTCACCCTCGAGTATCTCGAGGCCGCCTTCTACAACGAGGCAACCGCCAACAACGGGAAAACGTCGTTCCTCAAGACTCCGGCGGAGCTGGCGTTCCTGAAGCAGACGACCGCCGACGAGAACGCCCACGTCGCCTTCCTCAAGAAGGCGCTCGGCAGCAAGGCCGTGGCCGCTCCGAAGGTCGACTTCGGCGGCACCACCTCGGACCAGGCGTCGTTCATCAAGACGGCGGTCGCGCTCGAGAACACCGGCGTCGGCGCCTACGCGGGGCAGGCCCTGAACATCAGCAGCCCCGCCTACATCTCGGCGGCGCTCTCGATCTGGTCGATCGAGGCGCGTCACGCCTCGGTCGCCGGCCTGCTGCTGAAACCGACCCCGGCGAACATCTCGCCCAACGGGGCGTTCGACAAACCGAAAACCGCCGCCCAGGTGCTCAAGGCGGTCGCAGCGACCGGCTTCCTCCAGTAACCACCCCGGGGCCCGGCGAGAGCCGATCGTCCGATCGGCTCTCGCCGCCTCCCCCTCAACCGAATGGAGACACCATGCCCAACATAGGACCGATGGAGATAGCAATCGTCCTGATCATCGCGCTCGTCGTCTTCGGGCCGAAACGCCTCCCCGAGCTGGGCAAGTCGCTCGGCAAGGGAATCCAGGAGTTCAAAGGCACGATCGGCGGCAACGACAAGCCCGAGGCAATCGAGAACGATGCGGCGCGTAAAAGCGATCTCGCCTGAGGACCAGCTCAGTCTCGTCGAGCACCTCGACGAGCTGCGCGCCCGCGTCGTCGTCTCGATCGCCGTCTTCGGCGTCGCCCTGGCGCTCTGCTTCTGGCAGAACCAGCTGCTGCTGGAGCTGGCGAGCGGACCACTGCCGTCCGACCACGACCAGCTGATCACCTTCGGGGTGACCGAGCCGTTCACGACGACGATGACCGTCGCCGCCTACGGGGCGATCATCCTGGCGCTGCCGATAATCCTCTACCAGCTCTACGCCTACCTGCTGCCGGCCTTCAGCAAGCAGGAGCAGCGGATGATCCTGCCGCTGTTGCTGCTGATCCCGGTGCTGTTCGTCGCCGGCGTCGCCTTCGGCTACTTCGTCGTGCTGCCGGCCGCCGCCAAGTTTCTGCTCAACTTCAACGACGCCCAGTTCAACATCCAGGTCCGGGCGCGCGAGTACTACGGCTTCTTCGCCCAGACGCTGCTCGCCTGCGGGATCGTCTTCCAGGTCCCGGTCGGGATCCTCGCCGTCACCCGGCTGGGCATCGTCAAGGTCGAGCAGCTGACCCGGAACCGGCGCTACGCCTACCTGGCCTGCGCCGTCCTCGCCGCCGCCCTGCCCGGCGTCGACCCGGTCTCGATGCTGCTGGAGACGGCGCCGCTGATCCTGCTCTACGAGCTCAGCATCATTCTTGCCCGATTGTTCGGATCGCCTTCGCCGGCACTCCCGCCGCAATCGTCGCCGGCGGCAGGTCGCGGGTGAGGACCGAATTGGCACCGATCACACAGCGCTCGCCGACCGTGACGCCGGTGGTGACGACGCAGTTGACCCCGAACCAGCAGTTGGCGCCGATCTCGACCGGGCCCTTGGAGGTGAAGCCCTGTTCGGTGATCGGCCTTTCGGCGTCGTCGAAGCGGTGGCTGGCGTCGCCGACGAAGCAGCCGTTGGCGAACATCGTGTGGTCGCCGATCGAGACCCGCTCGTGAGCGGCGATCATCGTGTTGCGGTTGAGGAAGCAGCCGGCGCCGATCTCGATCCGCGCCTCTGGCCCCAGGGTCAGCCAGCAGCCGGGCTCCAGCAGGGTTCCCTCGCCGATCGTCAACCGTCCCTCGTCGAGCGCCTCGAGCAGCTCGCCCTCGACCGGATAACGGATGAAGAAGCCGCCGCGAGCCGCGTGGCGGTCGATCCGGCGACGGCGCAGCCAGCGACGGTTGCGCTCGTACCAGCGCCGCTTCGCCCACCAGATCCGCCAGCCCCGCTGTCCCCCGTCCTCGCTCACCCGCCCAGCGTAGACTGCGCGCGTGGCTGAGCTGCGCGGCGGCATAGATCTGGGCGGGACGAAGATCCAGGCGGCGATCGTCGACGCGGCGGGCGCGGTCAAGGGCGAGGCACGGCGGCCGACGCCGACCAGCGGCGGTCCCGGGGACGTCGCCGACGAGATGGCCGCCGCCCTGCGCGAGGCGGCCGAACAGGCGGGGGTCGAGACCGCGGCGCTGAAGGGAGTGGGGGTCGGCTCCCCCGGCGACGCCGACGAGAAGACCGGCATCGTCTCCGGCGCCCGCAATCTGCCGGGCTGGGAGGGCAGCTTCCCGCTGGCGGAAACCTTGAGAGAGGCGCTGGCGACCGAGGTCCGGGTCGGCAACGACGTCCAGGTCGCGACCGAAGCCGAGTTCCACCTCGGCGCCGGGCGCGAGTTCCAGAGCCTGATCGGCGTCTTCTGGGGCACCGGCGTCGGCGGTGGATTGGTCCTCGACGGCAAGCCGTGGCTGGGCCGGGGGGCCGCCGGAGAGATCGGCCACGTGGTCGTCAAGCGCGGCGGGGCCAAGTGCCCCTGTGGGCGCAAGGGCTGCATGGAGGCCTATGCGGGACGCTCGGCGATGGAAGCCGAGGCGCGCCGCCAGCACGGGGAGGGGCACAAGACCGACCTCTTCAAGCTGATGGAGAAGCACGACAAACCGCGCCTGACCAGCGGCATCTGGGAGCGCGCCCTCGACCACGGCGACAACCTTGCCGAGAAGCTCGTCGATCGCGCGATCGAGGCGCTGGGGACCGGGATTGCCTCGGCGGTCAACCTGCTCGACCCGGAAGCGGTGATCATCGGCGGCGGCCTCGGCGTGCGCTTCGGCGAGCGCTACATGGAGCCGTTGATGGAAGAGATGGGCGAGCACCTCTTCCTCGACGAACGCCCGCCGGCGGTGCGCGTCGTCGCGCTCGGCGACCTCGGCGGCGCCATCGGCGCCTCTCTGCTCTTCGCGCGCTAGACGAGACGTGCATCCACCAGCCCTACGACGTTGGATGCCACTCCTCGTGCTCTAAACCCGACCGGAGCCCTGGCGCTGGTTGCGGGCGACGGCGTCGACCAGGACCGCCAGCAGCAGGACGCCGCCCGTGACCATGAACTTGACCGCCGAGGAAAGGGCCAGCAGGTCCATGCCGTTGGAGATCGAGCCGATCACCAGGGCGCCCATCAGCGCCGTCCAGACCGAGCCGCGGCCGCCGAAGAGGCTGGTGCCGGCGATGACCGGGCCGGCGATCGCCAGCAGCAGCAGTTCGTTGCCGCCCGAGTTCTGGTTGACGGCGAGCAGGCGCGAGGCGGCCATGATGCCGCCGATCGCCGCCATCGTGCCGGCGATGCCGAAGACGGCGACGCGGATGCCGTTGACGCGGATGCCGGCGCGGCGGGCGGCCTCGGCATTGCCGCCGACGGCGAAGACGTGGCGGCCGAACGCGGTGCGCCTGACCACGTACTCCATCCCGACCACGAAGGCGAGCAGGATCAGGACGGCGAGCGGCATGCCGCGATCGGAGTTGAAGATCATCGTGGCGACGATCGTCACCACCGCGACCAGCCCGAAACGGAATCCCAGCCCGACCAGGCTCTCGCTGTCGAGCCCGGCGGCGGCGCGGCGGCGATGGCCGAGGAAGAGCACCGCCCCGTAGCCGCCGATCACGATCGCGGCGATGATCCAGCCCACCGTGTCCGAGTAGAAGATGTTGGCGAGTCCGGTGATCTTGGGGTTGGTGAGGTTGATCGACCCGGTCGAGCCGAGCACCTGTAAGAGCGCCCCCTGCCAGGCCAGTAAGCCGGCCAGGGTGACGACGAAGGAGGGCACCCCGAAGCGGCTGAAGAGGAAGCCCTGCAGCAGGCCGATCGCCAGCCCGACCGCGATCGCGGCGGCGATCGCCAGGTAGGGGCTCCAGCCGTGCTTGACGCTGAGCACCGCCATCACCCCGGCGGCCAGGCCGCTGACGGCGCCGACCGAGAGGTCGATCTCCCCCAGCAGCAGCACGTAGACGACGCCGACCGAGATCAACCCGATGGCGGCAATCTGCAGCATCAGGTTGGTCAGGTTCTGGGCCGAGAGGAAGCGGTCGTTCTCGAACTGGAAGATCGCCCAGATCAAGGCCAGGCCGATCACCACCCGCAGCGAGGCGAGGTCGCCCTGGATCAGGCGCCGGATCGTCTCCTTGCGCCGGGGAACGCTCTCCTCGGCGTCGGCGGTGGCGACGGCCGCGTCGCTCATCGCGCCTCCTCCCCCGCTCCGGGACCGCCGTTCCCCGGGTCGCCGTTCTTCTCGCGATCGGAGCCGACCCCGGTGATCGCGGAGACGACGTGCTCCTCGGTGGTCGATTCGGCGGCGAACTCGCCGGCGGCGCGGCCGAGGCGAAGAACGAAGATGCGGTCGGCGACCTCGAAGACGTCGACCAGGTTGTGGCTGATCACGACGACGCCGAGCTCGCGCTCGCGCAGGCGCCGGATCAGGTTCAGCACCTGGGCGGTCTGGGCGACGCCGAGCGCGGCCGTCGGCTCGTCCAGCAGCACCACTTTGGGCTCGCCCAGGAGCGAGCGCGCCACCGCGACCTGCTGGCGCTGGCCGCCGGAGAGGGTGCCGACCTCGCTGCGCAGGCTCGGGATCGTCACCGCGAGATTCGAGAGCAGCTCGCCGGTCTGGTGCTCCATCCGCGCCTCGTCGAGCTGGCGCGAGGCGGTGCCGACGCCGGGCGAGACCTCCTCGCGACCGAGGAAGAGGTTGGCGACGACGTCGAGGTTGTCGCAGAGGGCGAGGTCCTGGTAGACGGTGGCGATCCCCAGCGCGGTCGCGTCCTGGGGCTTGGAGATCGACACCTGCTCGCCGCCGAAGCGGATCGTGCCGTCGTCGGCGGCGTGGATGCCGGCGATCGTCTTCACCAGCGTCGACTTGCCGGCGCCGTTGTCGCCGACCAGGCCGACCACCTCGCCGGCGTGGACGGCGAAGTCGACCCGGTCCAATGCCCGGACCGGGCCGAATCGCTTGCTGACTCCCTCCAGCTCGAGGAGCGGAGCGCCGTCGCTCATCTCAGCCCGAGATTCCCGCTTCTTTGCACGCGGCCGCGTAGGAGCCGGTGCACAGTTCGGATGCGGTCACGAATCCGTCCGCGACCACGGTGGACTTGACGTTGTCTTTGGTCACGGCGATCGGGTCGAGCAGCACCGCCGGGACCTGGCCGGCCCCGTTGTCGACTTCTTCGGTGACTTTGTCCTGCGGCACCGGCTTGCCTTCGGCCAGGGCGAGGGCGATTTCGGCGCTTACTTTCGCCTGCGGCGGAATTTCCTTGTAGACCGTCATGTACTGCTGGCCGGCGAGAATGCGCTGCAATCCCGCCACGGTCGCGTCCTGGCCGGTGACCGGTACGTCTTCGGGATTGAGGCCGGCTCCTTTCAGCGCCGCGATGGCGCCGCCGCCGGTGTCGTCGTTGGCGGCGTAGATCCCGGCGAAGCCGTCGTTGCCGAGCGCGGTGATCGCCTGCTGCGCCTCGCGCTGGGCGTTTTCCGCCGACCAGTCGGGGGTGTCGTACTCCTTGGCGACGGTGACTCCGGCGGAGTCGAACCCGTTGTGGGCGCCTTTTTTGAACAGGGCGGCGTTGGGGTCCGCTGGGTCGCCGTTGATCATGATGATCGGGCCGCTGGCGCTGCCGTCCTCTTTCAGTTTTTTGGCCAGCGTTTCGGCCTGCAATTCGCCTACTTTTTCATTGTCGAAGGAGACGTAGGCGTCGATTTCGCCGTTTTCGATCAGGCGGTCGTAGCTCAGCACCGGCACGTTCTGGGCCTGGGCCTTTTCGGCGATCGCCGCCGCCGATTTGGAGTCCATCGGGTCGACGACGAGGACTTCGGCCCCCTGCGTCAACGCCGCTTCGGCCTGGCTCTGCTGTTTCTGGGCGTCGCCACCGGCGTTGCTGTAGATGACGTCGTCGCAGTCGCTGCACAGTTCTTCGATCGACTCTTCGAAATCGGGGCGATCGTTGGTTTCGTAGCGAGGCGTCTCGTTTTCCGGCAGCAGGAGGGCGATCTTGGTGCCACCGCCGCCATCGCTGCCACCGCAGCCGACGACGACAAAGGCGATTACGAGTAAAGCCCCCAATACAAACGAAGCCCGCTTCCGCGCGGTGGGACTGGTCATTCGTCTCCTCCTTTTGCCGGGCTCTCACCCAATTCCCAGGACCTGACTCGACCATACCCCTCTGATGTCGATCTCAATCCGGATTCGGGCCAGGCCGGCCAACGGGTCCGGGAAAGCTGGGACGCGGCGTCCTAGACGCCGTGCTCAATCAGGCAGCAAGAGCTTCGCGCCGCTTGCCGCCGCGCTTGGCTTTTGCCGGCACCACCAGGCTGGCGAGGAAGCGGCCCGTGTAGGAGCCCTTGACCGCGGCGACCTCCTCGGGGGTGCCGGTGGCGACGACCTCGCCCCCCTCTTCCCCACCCTCGGGGCCGAGGTCGACGAGCCAGTCGGCGGTCTTGATCACGTCGAGGTTGTGCTCGATCACGACCACCGAGTTGCCGGCGTCGACGAGCCGGCCGAGCACCTCGAGCAGGCGCTGCACGTCGGCGAAGTGGAGCCCGGTGGTGGGCTCGTCGAGGATGTAGAGGGTGTCGCCGGTGGCGACTTTGGAGAGCTCGGTGGCGAGCTTGATCCGCTGCGCCTCGCCGCCGGAGAGCGTCGTCGCCGGCTGGCCGAGGCGGATGTAGTCGAGGCCGACGTCGTGCAGGGTGCGCAGGCGGCGGTGGATCTTCGGCACGTTCTCGAAGAAGACGACCGCCTCCTCGACCGACATCTCCAGCACGTCGGCGATGCTCTTGCCCTTGAAGCGGACCTCGAGCGTCTCGCGGTTGTAGCGTTTGCCGTGGCACTGCTCGCAGGGCACGTAGACGTCGGGCAGGAAGTGCATCTCGATCTTGATCTGGCCGTCGCCCTTGCAGACCTCGCAGCGACCGCCCTTGACGTTGAAGCTGAAGCGGCCCGGCTTGTAGCCGCGCGCCCGCGACTCCTGGGTCTGGGTGAAGAGCTGGCGGATGTGGTCGAAGACGCCGGTGTAGGTGGCCGGGTTGGAGCGCGGGGTGCGCCCGATCGGCGACTGGTCGATGTTGATGATCTTGTCGATCTGGCTGAGCCCGTCGACGCCGTCGTGGGCGCCGGGGCGCAGCTTCGCCTGGTGCAGGCGGTTGGCGACCGAGTGGTGCAGCGTCTCGTTGATCAGGGTCGACTTGCCGGAGCCGGAGACGCCGGTGACGCAGCAGAAGACGCCGAGCGGGATCGTCACGTCGACGTCCTTGAGGTTGTGTTCGCGGGCGCCGCGGACCAGCAGCGCCCCGCTCGGCTGGCGGCGCTCCTCGGGCACGGGGATCTGCCGCTTGCCGGAGAGGTACTGCCCGGTCAGCGAGGCCGGGTCCTTGGCGACTTCGGCCGGGGTGCCGGCGGCGATCACCTGGCCGCCGTGTTCGCCGGCACCGGGCCCGAGGTCGACGAGGTGGTCGGCGGCCATCATCGTCCCCTCGTCGTGCTCGACCACGATCACCGTGTTGCCGAGGTCGCGCAGGCGGTCGAGGGTCGCGATCAGCTTCTCGTTGTCGCGCTGGTGGAGGCCGATCGAGGGCTCGTCGAGCACGTACATGACCCCGACCAGGCTGGAGCCGATCTGGGTCGCGAGCCGGATCCGCTGCGCCTCGCCGCCCGACAGCGAGCGGGCCGAGCGGGCCAGCGAGAGATAGCCGATGCCGACGTTCTCGAGGAAGGCCAGCCGTTCTGAGATCTCGCGCACGATCAGGCGGGCGATCGCCCGCTCGGTCTCGGTCATCTCCAGCGCTGCGATCCACTCCGCCGCCGCCCGCGCCGAGAGGTCGCTGTACTCGGCGATGCTGATGCCGCCGACCTTGACCGCCAGGGTCTCCGGCCGCAGCCGCGCGCCCTTGCACTGCGGGCAGGGCTGCTCGGCCATGTAGCCCTCGATCCGCTCGCGGTTGGTCTCCGAGTCGGTCTCCTCGTAGCGGCGCTGCAGGTTGTTGACGATGCCCTCGAAGCGCACCTTGTAGGAGCGCCGGCGGCCGAAACGGTTGGTGTAGGTGACCTGGTGGCGGTCCTCGCCGGTGCCGTAGAGGAAGATCTCCTTCTCGCTTTTCTTCAGCTGCGACCAGGGCTTGTCGGCGTCGATCTCATACTCGTCGGCGACGGCGGCGATCAGCCGCCGCCAGTAGGCGGTGATGCCGCGGTTCCAAGGCTGCAGGGCGCCCTCGGCGAGCGAGAGGGTCGGGTCGGGGACGACAAGCTCGGGGTCGATCACGCGCTGGAAACCGAGCCCGTGGCAGCGCTCGCAGGCGCCATGAGGCGAGTTGAAGGAGAAGATCCGCGGCTCCAGCTCCGGGATCGAGGTGCCGCAGTTGAGGCAGGCGAACTGCTCGGAGAAGAGCAGCGGATCGTCCTCGCCGACGATCTCGACTTCGATCAGCCCGGCCGCGAGACCGCCGGCTGCCTCGACCGACTCCGAGAGCCGGCGGCGCAGGTCTTTCTTCATCACCAGCCGGTCGACGACGACCGAGACGTCGTGTTTGTACTTCTTGTCGAGGACTATCTCCTCGTCGAGCCGGCGCAGCTCGCCGTTGACCTTGACCCGCGAGTAGCCCTCCAGCCGCATCTGCTCCAGCAACTTCCCGTACTCGCCTTTGCGCCCGCGCACGACCGGCGCCATGACCATGAATTTGACCCCCTCCTCGAGGGTCATCAGCCGGTCGACGATCTGCTCCTGGGTCTGGCCGGTGATCTCCTCGCCGCACTCGGGGCAGTGCGGCACCCCGATCCGCGCCCAGAGCAGGCGCAGGTAGTCGTAGATCTCGGTCACCGTGCCGACCGTCGAGCGCGGGTTGCGCGAGGTCGTCTTCTGGTCGATCGAGATCGCCGGCGAGAGCCCCTCGATCGAGTCGACGTCGGGCTTCTCCATCAGGCCGAGGAACTGCCGCGCGTAGGCCGACAGCGACTCGACGTAGCGCCGCTGCCCCTCGGCGTAGATCGTGTCGAAGGCCAGGCTCGACTTGCCGGAGCCCGAAAGCCCGGTGATGACGATCAGCGCGTCCCGGGGCAGCTCAACGTCGATGTCCTTGAGGTTGTGCTCCCGGGCGCCCGAGATGACGATTCGCTCAGAGGCGGCCACTGACACCGATTCTACGCAGGCGAACAGACGTTCCCGTGGGGAGAGTAGTGGGCGGGAACGCACTTGTTCCCGGTATGCGGGAAGAAATGCGTTCTCACACTCGACTGGCGGAGCTTGCCGATCAGCAATACGGGGTCGTGTCGCACGGACAGCTGCTACGGCTGGGATTCTCCGCCAGCGCCATCGGCCGACTCAGCGGAGCAGATCGACTGCTTCGGGTCCACCGCGGCGTCTATGCCGT
The DNA here is from genome assembly GCA_963849165.1 of uncultured Solirubrobacterales bacterium. Lineage (GTDB taxonomy): Bacteria > Actinomycetota > Thermoleophilia > Solirubrobacterales > 70-9 > VAYN01. The sequence goes on from CAWKGJ010000001.1 coordinate 216,080, forward strand.
CGGACGCACCGACCTGTCGAATCACGGGCGCTCCATGGCGGCCGTACTTGCCTGTGGCGCCAGCGCCATGCTCAGTCACGAGTCGGCGGGCTGGCTTTGGGGCCTCTTTCGCCGATCCCCCTTCGAAGTCGCGATCACGGTTCCGAGACCCGGTCGCCAGCGGCGCGGGATCAGGCTCCATCACGCTCTCTCCCTCACTGCAGATGAGTGGGGCTGGCTGGAGCGGATTCCAGTCACCTCGCTTCCACGGACCTTGCTCGACCTGGCCGCCGCGGGGACGCCGCAGCGCTTGGAGCAGGCGATCGAGCGAGCCGAGCGGTTGGGCCGACTCGACCTCGTCGGGATCGACGCACTGATCCGCCGGCGACGCGGCGGTCGCGGCACGAAGAGTTTGCTGGATGCCCTGGACCTGTACCGCGATCCCGCATTCAACCGCGCGCGATCGGAGTTGCTGTTCCTGGATCTCATCAAGAAGGCCGGCTTGCCCCGTCCGGCGATGAACCTCTTCATCGCCGGTCACGAGATCGACGCCTACTGGGAGGCCGAGCGATTCGCAGTCGAAGTCGACGGCTGGGACACGCACCGAAGCCGTAAAGCCTTCGAGAACGACCCGCTGCGGCAGGAGAACCTGAAGCTGGCAGGGATCGACTCGATTCGACTTACCGCGCGGCGAATCGAACGGGAGCCGCGACTGGTGGCTAAGCGGCTGGAGAGGTTGCTCGCGCAGCGCCGAACCGAGCTCGAAAGTCGAGGGTGAGAACGCACTTGTTCCCGGTATGCGGGAAGAAATGCGTTCTCACGCCCGGTCGCGGCTCAGCCGAGGGCGGCGGCGAGCTTGCGGCGGTAGTCGCGCGCCGCCGGATTCGCCGGGTCGGCGCTGAGGATGCCGACGATCGCCTGCCGCAGCAGCTCGCGGGGAGCGGCGTCGGCGTCGGTCATCTCCGCCAGCAGACCGTCCAGGGCCGCCTCGCGATCGCCGCGGTCGAGAGCGGCGAAGGCGTCGGCGCCGATGCCGGTCCTCGCGAGGCGGATGCGGGCGGCGATGCCCTGGGCCGCGAAATCGCCGGGGTGGGGCTCGACGGCTTCGAGCGCCTCATCCTCCGCCCCGCGCTCGAGCCTCGCCTGTCCCAGCCGGACGGCGATGTCGGCGCGACGCGGCTCCAGTTCGGCGGCCTCGCGGAGGGAGAGCTCGTCGCCCTTCTCCAAGAGCTGATCCGCCTTCGAGGGCGCGAGCGAGTCGAAGAAGGCCTCGACTTTGGCCGGCGGCGCGGCGCCGGTGAATTCGCTGACCACCTTGCCGTCGCGGAAGGCCTTGACCGCCGGAATCCCCTGCACGCCATAGCGCGCGCCCAGGGCCTGGTTGGAGTCGACGTCGACCTTGGCCAGCAGCACCCGCCCGCCCCGGCTCGCCTCGGCCGCTTCCAAAGCCGGGCTCAGCGCCTTGCAGGGGCCGCACCACTCGGCCCAGAAATCGACCACGACAGGGGTCTGCTTCGAGAGTTCGATCACGTCGCGATCGAAGCTCGCTTCGGTTACGGCGATGGCCACCGGCGCAGCTTAGACAGGCACGGATGCCGGCCCCGGCTTGTGCCGCCCGCGCGGCGGCGCTACGTTGGTCATAGGCAGGGTCGAACAGAGGAGGAGAGATGTCGAACGTCGACACTGCCCGGTCCGCCTACGACGCCTTCGGGCGCGGCGACCTGGCCGCACTGCAGGACTCATTCGCTGAGGACGCCGTCTGGGTCACCTCGGACGAGTTGCCGCTCGGAGGAGAAGTCAAGGGCCGCGACGCGATCATCGCGAACTTCGCCCAGATCCCCGACTACTGGACCTCGTTCAGCGTCGAGCCCGAAGAGTTCATCGACGGCGGCGAGTGGGTGGTCGTCCGCGGCACCCAGCGCGCGGGCAACGACAAAGGGAGCTTCGAGGCGCCCTTCGCCCACCTGCTGAAGGTCAACGCCGAAGGCAAGACCGTGCGCGGCGAGTTCTTCGGCGACAGCGCCAAGGCGGCGAACCTGCTCGCCTGACTCAGGCCCCGGCGGTCATCCCGTCGAGGTCGCGGCGCAGCTCCTTGAGCTCGTCGCGGATGCGGCCGGCCTCCTCGAAGCGGAGGTCGTCGGCCGCTGCCAGCATTTCCTCCTCGAGGGCCACGATCGTCTTCTGCAGCTGCTCGGGGCTCTCGAAGTCGCTGCTGCGCTTGCGGCGCCGCTTGGCCGGAGCCCGGTCCTCCATGGCCAAGAACTCGCCCATCTCCGAGATCCCTTTGCGGACCGTCTCCGGGGTGATCCCGTGCTCCTCGTTGTAGGCGAGCTGGATCGCGCGGCGGCGATCGGTCTCGCTGATCGCCGCCCGCATCGCGTCGGTCTCCTTGTCGGCGTACATCAGCACCCGCCCGTTGACGTTGCGGGCGGCGCGGCCGATCGTCTGCACGAGGCTGGTCTCCCCGCGCAGGAAGCCCTCCTTGTCGGCGTCGAGGATCGCCACCAGCGAGACCTCTGGCAGGTCGAGGCCCTCGCGCAGCAGGTTTACCCCGACCAGGACGTCGTACTCGCCGAGGCGCAGGTCGCGGACGATCTGGATCCGTTCCAAGGTGTCGATCTCCGAGTGCAGGTAGCGGACCTTGATCCCGTACTCGAGCAGGTAGGCGGTCAGGTCCTCCGCCATCTTCTTGGTCAGGGTGGTGACGAGGACGCGCTCGCCGGCCTTGGCGACGACCCGGGCTTCGTTCATCAGGTCGTCGATCTGGTTCTTCGTCTCCCGCACCTCGATGTAGGGGTCGATGATCCCGGTCGGGCGCACGATCTGCTCGACGATCCGGGTCGATTCGGCCCGCTCGAAGTTGCCGGGAGTCGCCGAGACCATCACCAGGCGGTCGACGCGGTCGAGGAACTCTTCGAACTTGAGCGGCCGGTTGTCGATCGCCGAGGGCAGGCGGAAGCCGAAGTCGACCAGGGTCGACTTGCGTGAGCGATCGCCCTCGAACATGCCGCCGATCTGGGGGATCGTCTGGTGGGACTCGTCGACGAAGACGACGAAATCGTCGGGGAAGTAGTCGATCAGCGTGTGCGGCGGGCTGCCCGGCGGACGGCCGTCGAGGATCCGCGAGTAGTTCTCGATCCCGGAGGTGAAGCCGACCTCCTTGATCATCTCCAAGTCGTAGGCGGTGCGCTGGCGCAGGCGGTGCGCCTCCAGCTGTTTGCCTTCGGCCTCGAGCTCGGCGGTGCGCGATTCGAGTTCGGCGCGAATCTCCTCGACGGCGCGCTCGACCGTCTCGTCCTTGGTCACGTAGTGGGAAGCCGGCCAGACCGAGACGTGGTCGATCGTGTCGAGGATTTCCCCGGTCAGCGGGTCGAAGTGCTGAATCCCCTCGATCTCGTCGCCGAAGAGGGAGATTCGGTAGGCCGACTCGGCATAGGAGGGCATGATCTCCAAGACCTCGCCGCGAACCCGGAAGGAGCCGCGCCCCAGCACCTGGTCGTTGCGCTGGTATTGCATTTTCACCAGCTTGCGCAGCACCTCGTCACGCTCGATCGAGGCGCCGACTTTGAAGAGCTGCATTTTTTCGTTGTAGACCTGGGGCGAGCCGATCCCGTAGATGCAGGAGACCGAGGCGACGATGATCACGTCCCGGCGCGCGAAGAGGGCGGCCGTCGCGGCATGGCGCAGGCGGTCGATCTCGTCGTTGATCGAGGAGTCCTTCTCGATGTAGAGGTCCTGGGCCGGGACGTAGGCCTCGGGCTGGTAGTAGTCGTAGTAGGAGACGAAGTACTCGACCGTGTTGTCGGGGAAGAACTCGCGGAACTCGTTGCAGAGCTGCGCCGCCAGGGTCTTGTTATGGGCGATCACCAGCGTCGGCCGCTGCACCGCGGCGATCGTCGCCGCCATCGTGAACGTCTTGCCGGTGCCGGTGGCCCCCAGCAGCGTCTGGAAGCGTTCGCCGGCCTCGATCCCCGCGGCCAGACCGGCGATCGCCTTGGGCTGGTCGGCGGTGGGGGTGTAGGCGGGATTGAGCTTGAACTCGGGCATGCGTTGACCTTAGCTGGCGCCTAGACTGCGCCGCCGATGAACCGTTCGCGCCTGGCCCTCGCCGCCTTCTTCAGCGCCATGGGGACACTGCATTTCGTGATCCCGCGCAGCTTCGAGGCGATCGTGCCGCCGTCGATCGCCGACTACAAGCGCGAGGCGGTCGCGATCAGCGGCGTCGCCGAGATCGCCGGCGGGCTCGCCGTCCTCCACCCCCGCACCCGCCCCTTCGCCCGCTGGTGGCTGCTGGCCCTGCTGCTCTCCGTCTTCCCCGCCAACGTCCACATGGCGGTCAGCCCCGAGCAGGTCAAGGGGCTGGACCTGGACAAGGTCCCCCGCTGGGCGCTCTGGGCGCGGCTGCCGCTGCAGCCGCTGGCGATGCTCTGGGTCTGGCGCGCTACGCGCGCCTAGAAGCGCCTAGCGGGTTTCGCCAGCCCCTCCTACTAGGGCAGGAATTCTTCGAGCAGGTCTTCAGCCGGGCCGAGAAACGACGACGCGGTGCCGAGGATCGACTGCGCGTTGTCGATCAGTTCGATCGCCCGATCGAGCGGAATTTCCTCGATCGTCCCCCGCAGCGGCCCGGCGATGAAGGGACTGAGGGCGCCGGCCTCTTCCGCGTCGTCGATCGCCCGCACCAGTCCCGCCCGGACCGCCCGCGCCAGCTCCTCGTCGTCGATCCCGTAGCGCTCGGCGAAGCGTTCGCGCGCCTCCGGCGTCGCCAGCGCCCGGGCCAGCGTCTCGCGCGAGACGCCGAGTTGGCAGGCGGCGCCGTCGAGCGCCGAGTTCGAGAACTGGTTGGCGATTTCCTCCAGGCCCCGGGGGTCGCTCCACTCCCGTTGCTGGCAGGGGTCCTGGACCTCCTCCGGCGTGTAGGAGGAGCCGCCGGCGGCGAGATAGGCGCCGATCAGGACCAGGGCCGCGACGATCGCGCCCCCCACCAGGACCTGCCCTCGCAGGGCCGTGTTCACAGCTCGATCCTCCGCGCCAGCCCGATCGGGATCAGCGCCAGCAGGGCGAGCAGGGCGGCGAGGCCGAACGAGGGGCTGAAGGCGTGGGTGGCGCCGCGGTTGAGCTGCTCCTGCAGTTCGTCGCGCAGGCCTTCGACGTCGGCGCGCTCGTCGGGATCCTCCGGCAGCGGCTCGAAAGCGGGGCCGAGGGTCGGCACCTTCCCGCTCTCCCCTTCCAGCCGCTCCTCGATCTTCTGGGCGAGGTCGATCTTCAGCAGCGGGCTGACCTTTGAGTCGAGGATCACCGCGGTGCCGGCGTTGATCGCGTCGTCGCGCTGCTCGGCGATGTCGGCGGTGAAGACCGGGGTCAGCGCCAGCAGGCCGATGACGACGCCGGCATGGCGAGCGGAGATCGTCCAGCCGCCGTGGATCGCCTGCGGAGCGCGGCCGCCGAGCGCGGTCTCGGTCAGCGCCGACAGCACCAGGGAGAGACCGACGCCGACCAGGACCTGCGGCGGCAGCGTCAGCGCCACCTCGGCCTGCGGCAGCAGCGCCAAGCCACCGAGCCCGCCGGAGACGAGGATCGCGCCGGCCGCCGCACGGGCCTTGGCGCTCGGCACCAGTGGGGTGAGGCGACTGCCGAGGATCGCCGCCAGGGGCATCGCCGTGACCACGATCGCGGCCCCGATCGGAGTCAGGCGCCAGCCTTCGATCAGCAGCAGCACCAATAGGAAGAGCGCCGCCGCGATCGCCGCCGAGACCATTGCCAGGGCGACGTTCGCCGCCAGGTGCGGGCGCCCGGTGCGCCGCACCTCGGTCTCGAGCACGCCGGTAGCCGCCTCGTGCTTGGCCACGGCCAGGATCGGCACCGCGGCGGCCAGCGCCACCGGCACCTGGATCAGGAAGATCGACTGCCAGGAGACCAGCTCGGTGAGGATGCCGCCGACGGCCGGCCCCAGCGCCGCTCCCGTCGCTCCGGCGCTGGCCCAGACGGCGGCGGCGCGGCGCTCCGAGCCGACCGAGGCAGGGAGCAGCTCCAGGGCCGCCGTCACCGCCGCGGCGCCGCCGAGCGCCTGCACGCAGCGGGCCAGGATCAAGGTCGAGAGCTCGTCGGCGATCCCGCAGGCGAGCCCCGCCCCGGCGAAGATCGCCAGGCCCACCGCCGCGGCCCGGCCGGGCCCGACGCGGCGTGCCAGCAGCGCCGCCGGCACCGCCGCCAGGGCCATCACCAGATTGAAGGAGATCAGCACCCAGGTGACGCCGGCGACGCTGGTGTCGAGCTCGCGGTAGATGTCCGGCAGGGCCAGGACGACGATCGAGGAGTCGGCGAGGACGAGGCCGACGGCGAGCGCCAGGGCGGCGACGCGCGGCCGGGGAGCGGCACTCACTGGTAGCCCAGCTCCCGCGCGTACTTCTCCCGGTAGGCCCCGCGCTTGTCGAGCACCTCTTCCACGTAGGCGCGAGTTTCCGGGAAGGGAATGTCGCTGACGTTAAGGTCGGAGCCGCCCCACTCGTCGGCATTGGCGGGGCCGGCGTTGTAGGCCGCGAGGACGGCGGCCTCGTCGCCGTCGTAGCGATCCAGCAGTTCGCGCAGGAGGAAGGTGCCGTAGCGGATGTTGATTTCCGGGTCGGAGAGGTCGTCGATCCTGAACGAGGTGCCACCGCTGAGGCGCTCGATTTCGTTCGCCGCTTCCGGCGTGATCTGCATCAGCCCGCGCGCGCCGGCGCTGGAGGTCGCGTCGCTGAACTTCGACTCGGAGTAGATGACGGCGGCGATCAGCGCCGCGTCGACCTCCTTTTCGGCGGCCTGCTGGCGAATGATGTCCTCGTGGCGCAGGGGCAGGGTCAACTCCTGGATCGCCTCGTCGAACCTGCCGCTCGCGACCATCACCCCGACCACCAGGCCGACCGCCATCGCGGCCCCGCCAAGAGCCAGCCAGCGTCGCCGCCTCATCCTCGCAGCCTCCCGATCAGGGCGGACAGGGACCGCTGCAGGTCCTCCAAGGAGCCGTCGTTGCGGACCGTGTGCTCAGCCCGCCCCGCCTTCTCGTCCTGGGCCAGCTGGCGCGCCTCGCGCTCGTCGACCAAGGCGTGCCCCCGTGCCGCCGCGCGGCGGCGGCGCACCTCCTCCTCGGCGACGACGGCGACGGTGGTGTCGAAGGCCGCCTCCATCCCCGACTCGAACAGCAACGGCACCTCGATCACGGCGATCTCCGTGTCGGCTGGAAGCGCGGCGAGCCAGGCGCCGATCCGTTCGCCGACCAGCGGGTGGATCTGCTGCTCGAGCCAGGTCAGCTGCTCGGGGTCGGCGAAGACCAGCTCGCCGATGCGGCCGCGGTCGGCGCCGCCGTCGACGACGATCTCCGGCCCCCAGCGCTCGCTGAGGCGGGCCAGCAGCGGTTCGGAGTCGAGCAGCTCGTGAACGACGGCATCGCTGGAAAGAGTCGCCGCGCCGAGCCGCGAGAAAGCCGCGAGTGCCTCCGACTTTCCGGCCGCGATGCCGCCGGTGAGGCCAATCGTCAGCGGCGCCATGGCCGCCGCTCAGCTCTGCTCTGACTCGCCAGTCTGGGACTCGTCGCCCGCGGCCTCGTCGAGATCGTCGGGAGAATCGGGCCGCTCGCTGGAGGTTTCACCCTCCTGGTGAGCCTCCTCGCCGGTCTGCTCGCCCTCGGCCGCGCCGTTCTCCTCCGCGACAGGCGCAGGATCCGCAGTCTCAGCAGTCTCCTCCTCGGCAGGAGCATCCTCAGCAGGCGCCTCAACAGGCTCCTCCGCCGAGCTCTCGTCCTGCGGCTCCTCAGCGTCCGCAGTCTCGACGGTCTCAGGCGCTTCGCCCGCGGGTGGCGTGGAGGATGGCTCCTCGCCCGCAGCTTGCGAGGACGAGGAGTCGTCCTCCGCGACAGGACCCGCGGTCGTGGCGTCCGAACCCTCGTCGGTCGCCTCCTCCGCGACAGGACCCGCGGTCGTGGCCTCTGAACCCTCGGCATCCGCCGCCGCCAGCTGCTGACCCAGGTCCCCCATCGGCATGTTCTGCCCTTCGACCTGCTTGATGCTGAGCGAGAGCCGCCGCCGCTCTTCGTCGATCTCGAGGATCTTCACGTTGAGCGTGCTGCCCGGCTCGACCACTTCGGAGGGATTCTCGACGTGGTGGTCGGCAAGCTCGGAGATGTGGACCAGGCCCTCGACGCCGGGGAGGATTTCGACGAAGGCGCCGAAGGCGACGACCTTGGTCACCGAGCCCTCGAGCACGTCGCCGGGGCGGTGGGTGCTGATCACCCGCTGCCAGGGGTCCTCCTGGGTCTGCTTCAAGCCCAGGGAGATGCGCTGGCGGTCGCGGTCGATGTCGAGCACTTTGATCCGCACCGTGTCGCCGATCGCGACCACTTCCGAAGGATGGTTGACGTGGCTCCAGGAAAGCTCGGAGATGTGGATCAGGCCGTCGATCCCGTCGAGGTCGACGAAGGCGCCGAAGTCGACGATGTTGGAGATCTTGCCTTCGACCACCTGGCCGGGCTCGAGGCGGCCGAGGATCTGCTCGCGGACCTCCTTGCGCTCCTCCTCGAGCACGGCGCGGCGCGAGAGGACGACGTTGTTGCGGCTGCGGTTGAGCTCGATCACTTTGCACTCGAGCGTCTGCCCCATGAACTCGTCGAGGTTGTGGACGCGGCGGATGTCGACCAGCGAGGCGGGCAGGAAGCCGCGCACCCCGAGGTCGAGGATGAGGCCGCCCTTGACGACCTCGATCACGCTGCCTTCGACCGGTTCGCCGGAATCGGCGGAGATCTCGATGCGCCGCCAGGCCTTCTCGAAGCGGGCGCGCTTCTTGGAGAGGATCAGGCGGCCCTCGGCGTCCTCCTTGGTGAGGACCAGGGCGTCGATCTCCTCGCCCAGCTCGACCTCTTCGGCCGGATTGACCGACTTGCGGATCGAGAGCTCGTTGGAGGGGATGACCCCCTCGGCCTTGTAGCCGATGTCGACCAGGACCTCGTCTTTGTCGATCCGCACGACTTTGCCGTTGACGACGTCGCCCTCTTCGAAGGAGACCATCGTCGCCGCGTAGTTGGGGACGATCTTGCCTTCGATCTGGAGCAGCAGGCCGTTGGAGCCCTCGACGGGCGTTGCGGCGGGCGCAGGGGCGGTCATTACGTCGGTCGGGGACACGGCGGCGAATAATGGCAGAATCGAGGCCGATGCCGGTTAGAGCGACCAAGCGCGGCGAGGAGCGCACTCCTCTCGACGGGAACCACGACGTCCTGATATGCGGGGCCAGCTTCGCCGGACTGGCGATCGCCCGCGAGCTGCGCGGCTCGGGGGCCGACGTAATGATCGTCGACCGCTACGAGATCGGCGAGCGCCAGACCTCCGCCTGCGGGATCCCGACCGAGTGGCTGCGCCGGCTCGGGCTGATGGCCAGCGAGCGCCAGCGCTTCGACGAGCTGGTCATGCACACCCCCCACGGCGACGCTCGCTACAAGCTCCCCTGGACCTTCTCCACCTTCGACTACCGCGAGCTCTGCCAGCTGCTCTGGCGCGACTGCGACGCCAGCTTCGAGACCGCCAAGGTCAACGGCCGGGCGGCGGCCAACGGCGGCGGCGAGATCGCGATCGACACCGACCGCGGCGTCATCTCCGCCCCGCTGGTCGTCGACGCGCTCGGCTGGCGGCGGATGCTGGCGTCCGGCGACGGCTACCAGCCGCCCGAAGCGCCGCTCTCGCGCGGGCTCGAGGTGCACCCGGCCGGAAGCGGCGACGACCTCGAGATCTGGATCGACCGCCGCTACGTGCCGGCCGGCTACGGCTGGTCGTTTCCGGCCCGGGACGAGCTGCGGATCGGGATCGGCTCCTTCGACCCGCGCTTCCACGTCAAGGACACCACCGTGCTACTGACCGAGGACCTCGGCAAGGCGCCGAACGAGTACCAGGGCAACTGGATCCCCCACAAGCTGCGCCAGGCGACCGAGGGCGGCGTCTTCTTCGCCGGCGACTCGGCCGGGCACTGCCTGCCGCTCAGCGCCGAGGGGATCAGGACCGCGCTCTACTTCGGGATCGCCCTCGGCCGCGAGCTGCGGGGCGTCGTCGAGGGGCGCCAGAGCCGCGAGCAGGCGGCCGCCGCCTACGCCGAGTTCAACGACTCGCACGAGTGGAAGTTCCGCTGGATGCTGCGGGTGCAGAAGCTGATCCCGAAGATCCCGCCGCGGATCCTCGGCCCGGCGATCCGGCTGATGGGCCGCAAGCGCTTCGTCGACTGGTCGTTCTCGCACTACCTTCAGATCGCGCCGCCGGACTTCGTGCCGGTTGCCTCAGCGGACGATCAGGAAGGTCCCGGCCAGCAGCAAGCCGACCCCGAGCAGGCGCTCGAAGCTGAGCGCGACCTCGTCCAGGCCGAACAGGCCTAGGCGGTCGATCACCACCGAGGCGGTCAGCTGGCCGGCGACGGTGGCCGCGGCGACTCCGCCGGCGCCGATCGCCGGCACCGCGATCAGCGCGTTGGTCACGTAGACGGCGCCCAGCAGCCCGCCGAGCAGGTAGTACCAGCTGACGTCGAAGGTCGAGCCGAGCCCGCCGGCCTTGCCGCTGAGGACGACGATCGCCGCCAGGGCGATCGAGCCGACCGCGAAGGAGACCAGCGCCGCCGGCAGACCGCCGGTGGCCTTGCCGAGGCCGGAGTTGATCGGCGCCTGCAGGGCGATCAGGCCACCGGCCGCCGCGGTCAGAATCACCGCCAGACCCCTATCCACGGGTCTGGCCTCGGTTTCGCGTGATCTTCGGGCTGGGCGCGTGTTGCATCGGTGAGGACCGGCGGAGTGAACCTCCGTGCTGTCATATCAGTACAGCGAAAGGACCCTTCGACTCGATGCCTCCACCACCGGCAGAACCCCTCGCCCCCCGGATCCTCCTCGGGCCGGCGCTGCGCACGCAACCCGACCGGCGCCTGGTCAAGCTCGTCCGCGAGGGCTACGAGTCGGCCTTCGAGGAGATCGTCCGCCGCTACCGCAAGCCGCTCGACCGCTTCGCCGCCGCGATCGTCGGCGGCCGCTCCGAGGACGTCACCCAGGACGCCTTCTCGAAGGCGCTGCTGGCCCTGCGCGGCACCACCACCGAGATCGAGCTGCGGCCCTGGCTCTACCGGATCGTCCGCAACACCGCCCTCAACGACCTCCGCGACGGGCCGCCGCCGAGCGAGGAGCTGGGCGAGACGATCGCGGGCGGGCGGAGCGCCGCGATCGAGGCCGAGCGACGGGAGGGGATGACGGAGCTGATGACGCGGCTGCGGGCGTTGCCCGAGCCACAGCGGGCAGCGCTGGTGATGCGCGAGCTGGAAGGACTGAGTCACGAGGAGATCGCGGCGGCGCTCGGGGTCAGCGGCGGCGCCGCCCGGCAGGCGATCTACCGGGCACGGCTGGCGCTGCGCGACGGCCTCGGACTGCTGATCCCACTGCCGCTGCTGCGGGTGCTGTTCGACCACGGCGCCGAGGTCGCCGGGGCGGGTGCCGGGGGTGCCGTCGCCGCGGCGGGGGCGGCCTCCGCGGCGGGCGGCGGGGGCGGCGCGGCGCTGGGTGGCCTCGGCGCCGGCGGCGCCCTCAAAGCCGGTGTGGCGACGGCCCTGATCGCCGGTTCGGTAGGAGCCGGCGTGGCGGTGCAGCAGAACCGCGAGGGCAGCCCCGCCCCGGAGCCAGCCGCGGCCTCGACCGCGTCGTTGCCTTCCGCGGGAAGCGGCTCCGGCTCGTCGGACTTCTCGGGCTCGTCCGGGAGCGGCGGCCAAGCGCCGCTGGTCAGCTCCGGCGGCCGCGGCTCCGACGAGGACGGCGATCACGGCCAGGGGGAGGACGGCCGGCACGGGCGCGGCGGTGAGGACGACCACGAGGGTCCTGGCGCCGACGACTCCGGAGGCCGTTCGGGCCGGCAGATCCCCGGCGACGGATCCGGCGGCGAAAGCTCAGGGAGCAGCGGACACGGCAGCGGCTCCGGCGAGAGCAGCAGAGACGGCGGGGGCTCGCACGGAGGATCCGGAAGCGACGGCTCGGGCTCAGGGGGCCACGGCGGCGGATCTGAGCCGGAGCCGGGCCCTACGGCGGCCGCTCCCACGCCGATCGAACCCCCGTTGGAGGACGGCGGCGACTCGGGCGACGGATCCGGCAGCGACGGCTCCGGCTCGGGCGACGGCGGTTCCGGCGACGGCGATTCGTGATTTTCACCGCCCGCCCGGGTTGTGGCGGGTGAACACGTCCAGCATCGAACAAGGAGGAAAGTCATGACCCGCTCCAACGGAAGGCGCGCCCGTCTCGGCGGCCTGGTCGCGGTGGCGCTGGGAGCGCTCGCGATCTTCGTCCTTCCCGGTCTGGCCAGCGCCAGGCACGGCAGCGACGACCGCAGCGACAGCACGGCCACGATCAAATCGTTCGACCAGGCAACCAAAGCGCTCGTCGTCGCCCTGCCCGACGGGCAGACGGTGAGCGGCCTGGTCACGGGGCGGACCAAGATCCGCTGCGAGGACCAGCGCGGGCGGCGGCACGGCGGCGAGATTCGCGAGCGCGAGGCCGAGCCGGGCGACGACAACGGCAGCTCGGGCTCCGGTTCGGGGCTATCGCAATCGGGCCCCAGCGGTCACGACGACAACGGCAGCGGTGCCAACTGCACCACGGCCGATCTCGTCCCCGGTGCGGCGGTCGAGGAGATCGAGCTGGAGTTCCGCGGCGACACCGTCGTCTTCGACGAGGTCGAGCTCGACGACTAGCTACTTGGCGGTGAGCCAGTCGGGGCCGACGCCGACGTCGACCTCGAGCGGCGGATCGAGCTGATAGGCGGCGCACATCTCGCGCCGCACCAGCTCGGTTGCGCCGTCCATCTCCCCCGGCGGACCCTCGAACAGCAGCTCGTCGTGGATCTGCAGGACCAGGCGGGTCTTGCCGCCGGTCTCGGCCAGCGCCCGCTGGCAGCGCACCATCGCCACCTTGATGACGTCGGCGGCGGTGCCCTGGATCACCGTGTTGACCGCGAGCCGCTCCCCCAGCCGGCGCGTGTTCGGGTTGCCCGAGCGCAGCTCCGGGATCTGGCGGCGGCGGCCCATCAGGGTCGTTACGTAGCCCTCCTCCTGCGCCCGCTCGACCACCTGCTCGCGGAAGGCGCGCACGGCGGGGAAGCGCTCCAGGTAGCGGGCGACGAATTCCTCGCCCTCCTTGCGGGGGATGTTGAGGCGGTCGGCGAGGCCGAAGCCGGTAAGGCCGTAGACGATCCCGAAGTTGACCATCTTCGCTTTCGAGCGCTGGCCGACGTCGACCTCGTCGCGGCCGATCTCGAAGACCTCGGCGGCCGTCGCGGCGTGGACGTCTTCGCCGGCCCGGAAGATCGCTTTCAGGACCTCCTCGTCGGCGACGTGGGCCAGCACCCGCAGCTCGACCTGGCTGTAGTCGGCGGAGAGCAGCTGCGCGCCCTGCTCGGCGACGAAGCAGGCCCGGACCGGTCGCCCGATCTCGGTCCGGATCGGGATGTTCTGCAGGTTGGGGTTGGTGCTGGAAAGGCGGCCGGTGGTGGTCGAGGCCTGGTTGAAGGTGGTGTGGACGCGGCCGGTGGCGGGGTCGATCAGATCCGGCAGCGAGTCGAGGTAGGTGTTCTTCAGCTTGGTCAGCTCGCGCCAGGACTCGATCTTCTCGACGATCGGGTGCTCGTCGCGGATCTGGGCGAGCACCCGGGCGTCGGTCGAGAACCCGGTTTTGCCGCGGCGCTTGCGGGTCAGCTCGAGCTTCTCGAAGAGGACGCGGCCGACCTGCTGCGGCGAGCCGATCGTGAACTCCTCCTCGGCCAGCTCGAAGATCTCCCTCTCCAAGGTCTCGATCCGCTCGCCGAAGCCGGCGCCGACCTCGGCCAGGCGCTCGGCGTCGAGCTTGAGGCCCTCGCGCTCCATCGCCGCCAGCACGCCGACCAACGGCAGCTCGACCTCGCGCAGCAGTCCCTCCAGCCCCAGCTGCTCGATCCGCGGCCGCTGGACCTCGGCGAGAGCGGCGACCAGGCGCGCCTCCTCGGGCGGGTCGAGCCCGGCCTCGACCTCCTCGCCCAGTGCCAGCTGCCCGTCGTTCTCGTCCGCCGCCGCGGCGGCCCCGCCCTCGGCGAGGCCGATCCCGGCGTCGGCCGCCAGCTCGGTCAGCTCGTAGGTGCGGCGCTGGGGCTCCAGGAGATAGGCGGCGATCATCGTGTCGTGGTCGAGGGTCAGCTCGACCCCCTCACGGGCGGCGGCGGCCAGCAGGCCGTGGCGACCGCCGCCGAGCGACTTGGCGTCGTGGGCGCGGAACGGGCGCCCCACCATTGCCACCGCCAGCTCGTCGTGACTGGCGCGGCCGGCGCGGATGCGCTCACCTTCGGCGGCCGCCCAGCGATCGCCGTCGATCGCCAGCGCCGCCGGCCCCTCGCCGAGGTCGCTCACCGTCCCCTCCTCGGCTTCGACGCTCAGCTCCTGCTCGACGCTGCGCCCGGGCACGGCCTCGCCTTCGGGGAGCGCTTCCTCGAGCCGCTCGAGGACGGCCCGCAGCTCGAACTCGCGCATGAAGTCGCGCAGGGTGGCTCGGTCGGGCTCGGCTTCCATCGCCGCCGCCAGGTCGACCCCGGTCTCGATCTCGTACTGCAGCGTCGCCAGCTGCTTCGACATGCGGGCGTCGTCGGCGTGGTCGACGAGGTTCTGCTTGCGTTTGGCGCCGGAGATGCCGTCGACGTTGGCGAGCACCTCCTCCAGCGAGCCGAACCGCTGCAGCAGCTGCGTCGCGGTTTTCTCGCCGATCCCGGGGACGCCGGGGATGTTGTCGGAGGTGTCGCCGCGCAGCCCCATCAGGTCGGTGATCAGCTCCGGAGCGACGCCGTAGCGCTCCACCACCGCGTCGCTGTCATAGATCTTCGTCTCGGTGATGCCGCGCGAGGTGCTCATCACCCGCACCCCCTCGCCGACCAGCTGGTAGGCGTCGCGGTCGCCGGTGACGACCATCACCTCGATCCCCTCCTCGCGGGCCTGCCGGGTCAGCGCCGCGATCACGTCGTCCGCCTCGTAGCCCTCGACCTTGACGTTGGTGTAGCCGAAGGCCTCGACCAGCGGCATCAGGTGCGGCCACTGCTCGCGCAGCAGGTCGGGCCGCGGTTTGCGCCCCGCCTTGTAGAGGTCGTAGGTGACCTCGCGCCCCGACATCCCCGCGTCCCAGGCGACCACGACCCCCTGCGGATGGTGCTCGTCGATGATCTTGACCAGCATCGAGGCGAGGCCGTAAATCGCGTTGGTCGGCCGCCCGTCGCTGGTCCCGATCGACTCCGGCAGCGCGAAGAAGGCCCGGTAGGCGAGCGAGTTGCCGTCGATCAGGAAGAGCTGGGGGGCATCAGACGCCATCGGCGCCCCACTCTATGAGGCGAGCCCGAGCGCGTCCCGCAGGTCCGCCGCAACCTGCGCGGGCCGATCGTTCACCTGCTCTTCGCTGAAGTGATGCACGGTGAACCCGTGGCGTCGCAGATCCAGATCACGTGCCCGGTCGTCCCGAAAAGCGATGCGGCCGCGGTGGTAGCCGTAGAAGTCGGTCTCGACCGCGACCGCCTGACGTCGCCAGAGGAAGTCGACCGTCCACCGACCCACCTTGACGTTGACCTCGGGAGCAGGCAGACGGTGGCGGTGACAGAGGCGCAGAAAGTCCAACTCGAGGTCACTGCGGGTTCGGTCGCCCTTGGCAATCGACCCGAGGCGGTATTTCGCCAGTTCGGCCTGACGGGTGGCGCGACGGACCAGGTGCGGCGCGACCTCGCCCTCCAGGTCTTCGATCGTGCGAGCGGGCGTGGTCACAGGGATGTCCAAGCGCTCTGTGGTCGACCCGCTCGTCAAGGTCGTACTGCGGTGAAGGCGAATTCCAGCCCGCCGTGCCCGCCCGCTCCTCGCAGCGGTCGAAACGTCAATCGGGACACCGTCCTCTGGGCGCAACAACTTCCACAGCGCCGCAGCGCTCATGTGGCTGAGCACGGCCCCGTCTCCGCAGGCGAGAACCGCGGCCATCCACCTTCCCTCCCGCGGTAGGCCCCGGTAGCCAACGGCGTAGACACCCCGATGGAGGCGGTGCAGCCGCCCCGATCTCACTCGTCCCCACGCCCCATCGTCGCTTATTCCGTGCTCCCGAAGCTGCCGGATCGAGACGACGCCGTGCTGCGCATCGGCGATCCTTGCGATGAGTAGGTCTGGCTGGGCGAGTTTCTCGGCCATATGCCGAACAAGTCGACCAGCGCCCAAGCTTCTCCCCCACGCCAGGGGCGAGGCACGGAATCTGATTCGATAGCTGCGATGGCCGTCAGCGCCCAATACAGCGTCACGATCCGGGTCGAGCTCGACGCGCGGCAGGAGCCGCTGGGCAAACTGACCGCGGCGATCGCCGAGGCCGGTGGGCAGCTGCAGGGGGTCGACCTGGTCCCCGGCGCCGGGCCTGAGGGCAAGCGGGTGCGCGAGTTCACGATCGACGCCTCCGATCGCGAGCACTGGGAGAAGATCCTGCGGGCGATCGGCTCGACCCGCGGCGCCCGGGTGCTCGACTACGTCGACCGCACGATGCAGATGCACCGCGGCGGCAAGATCGACATGCACAACAAGTACCCGGTGAAAACCCGCGACGACCTCTCGATGGCCTACACGCCCGGCGTCGCCCGCGTCTGCATGGACATCCACCACGACCGCGCCAAGGCCTTCGAGTACACGATCAAGAAGAACACCGTGGCGGTCGTCTCCGACGGCAGCGCCGTGCTCGGACTCGGCAACATCGGCCCCGAGGCGGCGATGCCGGTGATGGAGGGCAAGTGCATGCTGTTCAAAGAGTTCGCCGGCGTCGACGCCTTCCCGATCTGCCTCGACACCCAGGACGCCGACGAGATCGTCAAGGCGGTGGAACTGATGGCGCCGACCTTCGGCGGCATCAACCTCGAGGACATCTCCGCGCCGCGCTGCTTCGAGATCGAGGACCGGCTGAAGCAGACGCTCGACATCCCCGTCTTCCACGACGACCAGCACGGCACCGCGGTGGTGACGATGGCGGCCCTCTTCAACGCGCTCAAAATCACCGGCAAGCCGATCGAGCAGCTGCGGGTGCTGGTGGTTGGGCTCGGCGCCGCCGGGGTAGCGGTGACGAAGATGATGCTCGCCTCGGGGATCACCCAAATCGTCGGCTGCGATCGCAGGGGCGCGCTCTCGACGGCTCGCGAGGATTACGAGTCGGGTGAGATGAACGAGGCCAAGCGCTGGTACGCGGAGCACTCGAACCCGGAGTCGATCCAGGGGCAGCCCGACGACGTAATCGAGGGCATGGACATCTTCGTCGGCCTCTCCGGCCCCGGGATCATCGAGGCCGAATCGCTGGGCAAGATGAACGACGACGCGATCGTCTTCGCGATGGCCAACCCGACCCCCGAGGTGATGCCCGAGGACGCGGCCCCGTACGTGCGGATCATGGCCACCGGGCGCTCGGACTACCCGAACCAGATCAACAACGTGCTCGCCTTCCCGGGCATCTTCCGCGGCGCCCTCGACGCCGGCGCCCCCAGCATCACCGAGGAGATGAAGCTGGCGGCGGCCCAGGGGATCGCGATGGCGGTGTCCGAGGCCGACCTGGCAGAGGACTACATCATCCCCAGCGTCTTCAACCGCGACGTCGCCCCGAAGGTCGCCGAAGCGGTGGTCGAGGAGGCCAAGCGCGACGGCATCGCCCGCCTCAACGAGGAGACCGGGACCTTCGCGACCGTGAAGAGCGACTGATGAGAGTCGGGGCCCTCACGCCGTGAAGGTGCTCGTCACCGGAGCCACCGGCCTGATCGGCTCGGCCCTGTGTGACTCGCTGCTGGCGCGGGAGGATCAGGTGGTCGGCCTGACCCGCAACCCGGCCAAGGCTCGTCTCGCCCGGCCGGGCGTCGAGTGGCACGCCTGGGAGCCGACACTGGAAAGGCCGCCGGCCGGCGCCTTCGACGGGGTCGACGGCGTCGTCAACCTGGTCGGCGAGAAGATCAACCAGCGCTGGACCGACGAGGCCAAGAAGAAGATCATGGAGAGCCGCCGCACCGCCACCCACAACCTGGTCCAGGCGATCGCCGGCCTCGAGAAACGGCCGTCGGTCCTGGTCAACCAGTCGGCGGTGGGCTACTACGGCGATCGCGGCAGCGACGTCGTCGAGGAGTCGGACGGGCCGGGCGGCGAGAGCTTCGACTCCGAGGTGGTGCGGGAGTGGGAGCAGGCAGCGCACGAGATCGACCCCACAGGCGTGCGCCTGGTGATCCTCCGCAGCGGCCAGATCCTCGACGCCGAGGGCGGCATGCTCGGCGAGCTGCTGCCGCCGTTCAAGCTCGGCGTCGGCGGCCCGCTCGCCGGCGGCGACCAGTACATCTCCTGGATCCACGCCGACGACGAGGTCGGCCTGATCCTCTGGGCGCTGGACGACGACGAGGTCAGCGGCGCCGTCAACGCGACCGCGCCGAACCCGGCGACGAACCGCGACTTCTCGAAGGCGCTCGGGCGGGCGCTCGGACGCCCGGCGGTGGTCCCGGTCCCCGGCTTCGTCCTCGACCTCAAATTCGGTGGCGAGTTCGGGGCGGTGTTGCGAGGGGGGCAGCGGGTGATTCCGAAGAGGACGCGGGAGCTGGGGTACGAGTTCAAATTCCCCGAGTTGGACGGGGCGCTTGAAGACTTGCTCTAACGGCTAGTTCAGGGTCTTGCGCACCTGGTCCCGGAGCGAGCTGGAGTCGTCCGCGGCTCGGATTGCGTCCAGGAGGCGTGCCATCGCGGCTTTCCCAGAGCTGGTGCGGATCACGGCGATGCTGGCGGCTTCGACGATCGGGCGGGAGAAGCTGGGGGTGACAGGGGGTTCGAGGTAGGCGATGGTGGACGAGTCCTCCGTGGCGCGGCGGGCGTTGGCGCCCACGGTCGCAAGGTCAAGCTGCTTTCCCTGGCCGGTGCCCTCCAGGCAGACCGCGCGAACCCGGAGGTCCCCCGCGCGCCCACCTTCCCTCGCCAGCTCCTGCTCAGCCCCCGCACACAAGGGCGCTTCGACGTAAACGGTCACCTCCGCACCCCTCGCCACCCCGCTCTCCTCCCCACATCCCACCCCAGCTACCAGCAGGACACCGACCGTCGCAAGCAGCAGAACCTTGGGGAGCGCGCGGGAGGGACGGGCGCCCCCTCCCAAAACACTCCAGAGCGGCTCCCGCCGCTCGTTTTGGGAGGGGGCGCCCGTCCCTCCCAACGCCCTAGCCAAAAAAGACCTCGGCCTCCGCATAAAGCGACTCAGGCACCGTCTTCAGCTCAGCAGTGGCCTCCGTAAGCTGAACGAGCCGAATCTCGGTCCCCCGCAACGCCGTCATCGTGCCCCAGCGGCCGGCCGCGGCGGCGTCGATCGCGTGCAGGCCGAAACGCGTCGCCAGCACCCGGTCGAAGGCGGTCGGCGTGCCGCCGCGCTGGACGTGGCCGAGCACGGTCGCCCGCGTCTCTTTGCCGGTCCGGCGCTCGATCTCGCCCTCCAGCCAGTGCCCGACCCCGCCGAGGCGGACGTGGCCGAAGGCGTCGAGCTTGTCGTCCTCGGCGCTCGGCACCCCGCCGACCGGCTCCGCCCCCTCGGCGACGACGATGATCGGCGCGAAGCGGCTCGCGAAGCGCCGCCCGACCAGGTCGCAGACCGCCTCGACGTCGAACTTGCGCTCGGGGATGAGGATCGCGTTGGCGCCGCCGGCGAGGCCGGCGTGCAAGGCGATCCAGCCGGCGTGGCGGCCCATTACCTCGACGATCAGCACCCGGTGGTGGCTGTCGGCGGTCGTGTGCAGACGGTCGATCGCCTCCATCGCGATGTTGACCGCGGTGTCGAAGCCGAAGGTGTAGTCGGTGGCGCCGAGGTCGTTGTCGATCGTCTTCGGCACGCCGATCACCGGCGTGCCGTGCTCGTCGTGCAGGCGCGAGGCCGCGCCCAGGGTGTCCTCGCCGCCGATCGCGATCAGGCCGTCGACGCCGGCCGCAGCCATGTTCTCGGCGATCCGCGCGGGCCCCCCGTCATCGGCGAAGGGGTTGGTCCGCGAGGAGCCGAGGATGGTACCCCCGCGCGGGAGGATGCCCCGCACCTCGGGCACGCCGAGCGGGCGGCTGTCACCCTCCAGCGGCCCGCGCCAGCCGTCGCGGTAGCCGACGAACTCGTGCCCGTAGTCGCCGGCGCCCTTGCGGACGACCGCTCTGATGACCGCGTTGAGACCCGGGCAATCGCCGCCGCCGGTGAGCACTCCGATTCGCATCGGCTCAGCTTAGAAGTTTGTCCAGCCTCGCCGGCGCAGGTAAGTTCGAGAGGGAACCGACGAGGAGGAGAGATGACCGACGCACCCGATCTCAAGGCAGTCACCCAGGTCCAGCAGCAGACCTGGTCGAAGGGCGACTTCGCGATGGTCGCCAACATCGTCTACAACGCCAGCGAGAACCTCGCCGAGGCGCTCGAGCTGATCCCCGACGAGCGAGTGCTGGACGTCGCCTGCGGCAGCGGCAACGGCGCCATCTCGGCCGCGCGCCGAACTTGGGGCGGCACCGTCGGCGCCGACTACGTCCCCTCCCTGCTCGAGCGCGGCCGCGAGCGCGCCGCCGCCGAGCGGCTGCAGATCGAGTTCGTCGAGGCCGACGCCCAGGACCTGCCCTTCGAGGACGGCAGCTTCGACGTCGCGATGTCGATCTACGGTGCGATGTTCGCTCCCGATCAGCAGAAGGCCGCCGACGAGCTGCTGCGCGTGGTCAAACCAGGCGGCCGGATCGGGATGGGCAACTGGTGCCCCGACGGCGCCGTCGGCACGATGTTCAAAACGATCTCCAAGCACGCGCCACCGCCGCCCGGCCTCGACTCGCCGCTGCTGTGGGGCACCGAGGAGCGGCTGCGCGAGCTGTTCGGCGACGGGATCACCGACCTGCGGGCAGAGCGCCGCGTCTCCCGCCAGCCGTTCCGCTCGGCCGACCACTACATCGAGTTCTTCCGCACCTACTTCGGCCCGACCCAGATGGCCTACGAGAGGGTTGGCACCGAGGGCGAACAGGCGTTGACCGAGGACCTGCGCGCCTTCCTCGAATCGGCCAACACGGCCGGCGACCAGGCGATGGTGCTCGAGGCCGATTATCTAGAGGTAATCGCAACCCGGGCTTAGCAGGGGACGACTAGGACTTCGGCGCGAAAACGCGGATTCCCGCACCGATCAGGAGCACCGTGAAGAAGACCATGCCGGCGACCGGGCCGCCCTGCCCGAAGGCGTAGGAGACCGTCATCGCGGCGAGAGCCAGAAAAAGGGTTACGACCATGCCCATTGCGGCCGGAACTCTACCCGGCGAGGGCGACGCGCGTCTCGCTGAGGAAGCCGGCGACGGCGTCCGCCGCCCCCTGCGGTGAACCGCCCTCAGCGGCGGCTCGAACCAGGCGGCTGCCGACGATGACGCCGTCGGCGATCCGTCCCACCTCGGCCGCCTGCGCCGCAGTGCCGATGCCGAAGCCGACGGCGACCGGAATCTCCGCGTCCTCCTTGGTCGCCGCGACCAGATCGGCCAGGGCCGCCGGGATCTCAGCCCGCTCCCCGGTCGTCCCCACGGTCGAGACGACGTAGACGAAACCGCGGGCGACAGAGCAGATCTGGGCACGGCGCTCAGCGGAGGTCGTCGGCGCCACCAACGGCACCAGCGCCAGGCCGGCCGTGGCAAAGTCCTCCCGCACCTCCTCCGCCTCCCCCAGCGGCAAGTCCGGGACGATCACCCCAGCCGCGCCGGCGGCAACGGCAAGCCGCGCAAACTCCGAGGCGCCGCCATGCGCCAGCACCATGTTCGAGTACGCCATCAGCACCACCGGAACCCGGTCGGAGACCGACCGACAAACCTCCAACGCCGTCGCCAAGGTCGCCCCAGCCTCCAACGCCACCGTGGCGGCAGCATGAATCGTCGGCCCATCCGCCAGCGGATCGGAGAATGGCACCCCCAGCTCGATCAGATCCGCACCGGAATCCACGTACGCAGCCGCCACCGCCAACCCGGTCTCCCGATCTGGATACCCGGCCATCATGTAAGGCATCAACGCCGCCCGGCCTTCGTCCCTCGCCAGCTGAAAAGCAGCCGCGATCCGGTCCTCGCCACTCAGCTCGCCTGCGCTGGGAGCCGGGGAGACACTCCCCGGAGCCTCCCCGCTGTTGCTCCGAGGAGTGTCTCCCCGGCTCCCTTCTGCAAGCCCCTCCCCGCTTTTGCTCGGCAGAGTCACCCCCCGACGCCCTTCTCGATCTGCTCCACGTACTCGGCCAGGTCCTTGTCCCCCCGCCCCGAGAGGCACAAAACATCGAAACCGTGGTCCCCCGGGTTCTCCAAGAGCCAGGCAATCGCATGCGATGACTCCAGCGCCGGAATGATCCCCTCCAAGCGCGCCAGCTCACCGAACGCCGCCAGCGCCTGCTTGTCGGTGATCGCCACGTAGCTCGCCCGCCCCGTATCGCGCAGGTGCGCGTGCTCGGGCCCGACGCCGGGGTAGTCGAGCCCGGCCGAGACCGAGTGGGCCTCGAGGATCTGGCCCTCCTCGTCGGCGATCACCGCCGAGAGCGAGCCGTGCAGGACGCCGGTGCCGCCCGCCGCCAGCGAGGCGCCGTGGCGACGGGTGTCGAGCCCCTCTCCGGCCGCCTCGACGCCGATCAGGGCCACCTCGGCGTCGGCGAGGAAGGGACTGAAGATGCCGATCGCGTTGGAGCCGCCGCCGACGCAGGCGATCACCCGGGCGGGCAGGGCGCCCTCGGCGGCGAGCGACTGCTCGCGGGCCTCTTCGCCGATCACCCGTTGCAGGTCGCGGACCAGGGCCGGGTAGGGCGCCGGGCCGACCGCGGAGCCGATCACGTAATGGGTCGTCTCGACGTTGGCGACCCAGTCGCGGATCGCGGCGCTGACCGCCTCCTTGAGGGTGCGGGCGCCGGCCTCGACCGGCGCCACCTCGGCCCCTAGGAGGTGCATCCGCTCGACGTTGGGCGCCTGGCGGCGGATGTCCTCGCTGCCCATGTAGACGACGCACTCGAGGCCGAGCAGAGCGCAGGCGGTGGCGGTGGCGACGCCGTGCTGGCCGGCGCCGGTCTCGGCGATCACCCGCCGCTTGCCCATCCGCTGCGCCAGCAGCGTCTGGCCGACCGCGTTGTTGATCTTGTGGGCGCCGGTGTGGGCCAGATCCTCGCGCTTCAGGTAGACCTTGGAGCCGACCCGCTCGGAGAGCCGAGCGGCCAGGTAGAGCGGCGTCGGACGACCGATGAAGTCGCGCCGGAGAAGTTCGAGCCGGGCCATGAACCCGGCGTCCTTGCGGGCCTCTCCCCAGGCGGCGGTCAGCTCGTCGAGCGCCGCGATCAGCGTCTCCGGCACATAACGCCCCCCATAAGGGCCAAACCGCTCCTCGACGGCGCTCATCGGCCGGCGATGCCGGCCGGCTGCGCGGCCTCGAAGAAGGCGGCCATCGCCGCGTGGTCCTTGCGGCCGGGCTCGGCCTCGACGCCGCTGGCGACGTCGACCGCGAACGGCTGCGTGACCGCCACCGCCGCGGCGACGTTGCCCGGCCGCAAGCCGCCGGCGACGATGTCCGGGACGTCGGAGCGGTGTCCGCGCAACAGCTCCCAGTCGAAGCTCTCTCCCGTTCCGCCCCAGAGGCCCTTGCCGCGGCGGTCGAAGAGGTGGAAATCGGTGCGGTAGGCCTCGGCGGCGTGGACGTCGGCGGCGCTGGCGACGTGGATCGCCTTGATCACCTTGACCCCCGATCGCCGCGCGACCTCGGCGCAGAACTGCGCCCCCTCGGCGCCGTTCAGCTGGACCATCGTCAAGTTAGCGTCTTCCACCGCCTTGCCGACTTCCTCCAGGGTCGGGTTGACGAACACCCCGACGATCTCGCACTTGCGGCGGAAAGCGGCGCCGATCTCGGTAGCGACCGCCGGCTCCACGCACCTTGGGCTCTTGTCGTAATGAATCAGCCCAACCGCCCAGGCACCGAGCCGCACGGCCTCGGCCGCGTCGTCCAGATTGGTGATCCCGCAGAACTTGACCCGCATACGCCCAGACTACGCGAGCCGCTATTCGGAGTCCCCTGATTCCCCCGCGGCCGAGTCGGGCCGATCGCCGAGCGTCACCGTCACCGTCTTGGTCGAGCCGTCGCGGAGGATCTTCAGCTCGAGCTCCTCCCCCGGCTCCGCTTCGTTGACGAGTTCGACGATCTCGTCCATGCCGGTGACCTTCTTGCCGTCGACCTCTGTGATGACGTCGCCGCCGAGCTTGACCTCGGCGCCCTCGATCGTCGCCGACGTGTTGCCGCCCTCGATCCCGGCCTCGTCCGCCGGGCCGCCCTTGACGACGGTCTGGACGATCACCCCTTCCTCGACCGGGAGGTTGAGCGCTTTGGCGAGATCAGGGGTGATCGTGCCGCCGCTGATGCCGAGGAACGCGTGAGCGACTTCCCCTTTGGTTTCCAGCTCGTGGATCTCGGAGCGGATGGTGTCGATCGGGATCGCGAAGCCGATGCCGACGTTGCCGGTGCTACCGCCGCCGGTGGCGATCTGGGAGTTGATGCCGATCACCTCGCCGTCGGCGTTGATCAGCGGCCCGCCGGAGTTGCCGGGGTTGATCGCCGCGTCGGTCTGGATCACGTCGGTGATCGAGAAGCCGTCGGGGGCTTCGATCTGGCGCTGCAGCGCCGAGACGATGCCGCTGGTGACCGTGCGGTCGAGCCCGAACGGGTTGCCGATCGCCACCACCGGGTCGCCCACTTCCATCTCGGCGGAGCTGCCGAGGGTGAGCGGGTGCAGCTCTGCGGCGGGGGCTTCCACGTCCAGCAGAGCCAGGTCCATCGCCGGGTCGGCCCCCACCACCTTGGCCTCGTAGGTCGTCTCGGAATCGCCGAGTTTGACCTGGATCCGGTCAGCGCCTTCGACGACGTGGTTGTTGGTCAGCATCTGGCCCTCGGTGTCGATCACGAAGCCCGAGCCGGTCGCGGTGCCGCCTTCCTGTTCCGGTTCGCCGAAGGGCGAGAAGGACCGGGGGCCGTCCTTGGCCGCGATGTCGGCTTCGATGAAGCCGACGCCGTCACCGTCTTCGCGATAGATCTGGTTGACGACGTTGGGGTTGCCCTCGTCCCCCGAGCGGTCGGCGACGGGAGCGGCCAGCGGGGCGGCGACGGTGGTCGTCGAGCCGCCCTCGGACTGGATCCAGCCGGCCGCGATCGCGATCCAGCCGCAGGCGGCGACGATGGCTCCGCCCAGCAGCGCTGAGACGAAGGGAGTGCGGAGGAGCCGCCGTGACCTGGTCATGGGAGCAATCATCGGGCCCCGAGCTGAACCGCTCCTAAATGCTGCCCAAAAAGTTTTCTAAAGCCGCCCGCCGCTAATAGAGGTGCTCGCGGGTGCCTTCGTCGGCCCCGGTCAGCTCGCGCGTCTTCGCCTCCGGGTCGGCGGCGGCCATCAGCGCCCCGCCGATCAGCACCGCGTCGACCCCGACCCGCTCCAGCTCTTCCAGCTCCGCCCGGCCGGAGATGCCGCTCTCGGCGACGACGGTCTTGCCCGCCGGCACGTCCGGCATCAGCTCGAAGGTCGTCGCCAGGTCCACGCTGCCGTCGTCGAGGTTGCGGTTGTTGATCCCGATCACCTCGGCGTCCGCCTCCAGCGCGTGCTCCAGCTCCTCCGCGTCGTGGACCTCGACGAGGCAGTCGAGATCGAGCGAGCGCGCCTCCTCGTAGAGTGACCGCAGGGTCTCGTCGTCGAGCGCGCGGACGATCAGCAGCACCGCGTCGGCGCCGTTCACGGCCGCCTCGTAGAGCTGGTAGCGGTCGACGATGAAGTCCTTGCGGATGATCGGCAGGCCGCAGGCGGCGCGAGCCGCGCGCAGGTCTTCGAGCGAGCCGCCGAAGTGGGGCTCGTCGGTCAGCACCGAGAGGGCTGCGGCGCCACCGCGCTCGTAGGCGCCGACCTGCTCCGGGACGGTTGCCGTCGCCGCGATCTCGCCGGCGCTCGGCGAGCGGCGCTTGAACTCGGCGATCAGCGAGAGGCCGGGCCGCACCAGCGCCTCGTTGAAGGGTCGATCCTCGCCGCGGCCGGAGAGCCGCGACTCGAGATCGGCCTGCGGGAGCTCGCGGCGACGCGCGTCGACTCCCTGCCTGGCCCCGGCGATGAGCTGCTCGATCATTCCCACTTGACTGCCAGAGCCTAGTCGGCGGCGGCGCCGGTCGCCGCGATCAGCCGCTCCAGCACGTTTGCCGCCGCCCCCGAGTCGAGCGCTTCGGCGGCCTTGGCGACGCCCTCCTCGAGGTCGGCGGCGAGGCCGCCGACGTAGATCGCCGCGGCGGCGTTGAGCAGGGTCAGGTCGCGGCGCGGGCCCGGCTCCCCGGCCAGGACGCCCCGCACGGCGGCGGCGTTCTCGGCCGGGGTCCCTCCCGCCACCGCCTCCAGCTCGGCGGGAGCGATCCCGAACTGGCCCGGTTGCACGAACCACTCCGCGGTGCCGCCGTCGGCGACCTCGATCACCCGCGTGCGCGAGGAGATCGAGAGCTCGTCGAGGCCGTCCTCGGCGGCGACGACCAGGGCACGGACGCTGCCGAGGCCGACCAGCGCCTCGGCGATCGTCTCCTGGTAATGGCGGTCGGCGACGCCGAGCAGCTGCCGGTTGGCGGCCGCCGGGTTGGTCAGCGGGCCGAGGAAGTTGAAGATCGTCCGCACCCCGAGCGCTTTGCGGGCCGGGATCACGTGGGCCATCGCGGCGTGGTGGCGCGGAGCGAACATGAAGCCGAAGCCGACCTCGTCGATGCAGCGCCCGACCTGCTCGGGCTCGAGCTCGATGTCGACGCCGAGCGCCTCCAGCAGGTCGGCGGAGCCGCACTTGCTGGTGTTGGAGCGGTTGCCGTGCTTGGCGACGGCGCAGCCGGCGCCGGCCGCGACCAGGGCCGCGGTGGTGGAGACGTTGAAGGTCGAGGGGCCGCCGCCGGTGCCGGCGGTGTCGACGAGGTCGGGGCGGCTGCTGGAGACGGGCACGGCCAGCGAGCGCATCGTCCGCGCCAGGCCGACCAGCTCGGGGACGGTCTCGCCCTTGGCCCGTAGGGCGATCAGGAAGGCGCCGGTCTGAACCGGGTCGGCGCGTCCCTCCATGATCTCGGCCAGGACCGCCGCGGCGTGGTCGGCGGTGAGGTGGTCGCCGGCGCAGACCGCGTCGATCGCCCGGCTGACGACGTCGTTGGGCATCAGGACGACACCGCGGCAGAGGTTTGGGTCGCTATCCGGACCAAAGCTCTACCGCGCCTCGAGGAAGTTGGCGAGCAGGGACTTGCCCTGAGGGGTTAGAACGGACTCCGGGTGGAACTGGACCCCCTCGACCGGCAGCTCGCGGTGGCGGGCGGCCATCACCACGTCGCCGAGCGAGGCGCTCAGCTCCAGCTCGTCGGGAAGGTCGGGGTCGGCGACGAGCGAGTGGTAGCGGCCGGCGACCAGCGGCGCCGGCAGGCCGGCGAAGATCGTCTTGCCGTCGTGCTCGATCTCGGCGTCCTTGCCGTGTACCGGCTCGCCCTGGACGACGCGGCCGCCGAACTCCTCGACCATCGCCTGGTGGCCGAGGCAGACGCCCAGCACCGGCGTGCCCGCCTCGGCGAAGGCGCGGATCGCGGTGCCGGAGATCCCCGCCTCGGCCGGCGTGCAGGGGCCCGGGGAGACGACCAGGCGCTCGGCACCGCGCTCGAGCAGCTCTCCGACCTCGGCCTTGTCGTTGCGGACCACCTCGACCTCAGAGCCGAGCTCGCCCAGGTACTGGACGAGGTTGTAGGTGAAGGAGTCGTAGTTGTCGATCACGAGCACCCGCATGTCAGGCCCAGTCCGGCTGTTCGCAGGCGACCTCGACGGCACGGAAGACGGCCTTCGCCTTGTTCACCGACTCGTTGTACTCGTAAGCGGGCTTGGCGTCGGCGACGGTGCCGCCACCGGCCTGCACGTGCAGCTGGCCGTCCTTGACGACGACGGTGCGGATGTGGATCGCGGTGTCGAGGTCGCCCTCCCAGGAGAGGTAGCCGATCGCGCCGCCGTAGGAGCAGCGCTTGACCTGCTCGAGCTCGTCGATGATCTGCATCGCCCGCACCTTCGGCGCCCCGGAGAGCGTTCCCGCCGGCAGCGCCGAGCGCAGCACGTCCATCGCACTGACGCCCTCGCGCAGGGTCCCCGAGACCTGGCTGACGATGTGAAGCACGTGGGAGTAGGTCTCGACCACCATCAGCTCGTCGACCGCGATCGAGCCGTACTCGCAGACGCGGCCGAGGTCGTTGCGGCCGAGGTCGACCAGCATCACGTGCTCGGCCCGCTCCTTGGGGTCGTTGACCAGGCGCTCGGCGAAGCGGCGGTCCTCGTCCTCGCTGCGCCCGCGCGGCGAGGTGCCGGCGATCGGCCGCGTCTCCACCCTGTCTCCGGTGACCTTGACCAGCGGCTCCGGCGAGGCGCCGGCGATCTGGAAGTCGCCGAACTCGAGGAAGTACATGTACGGGGAGGGATTGACCGCGCGCAGGCCGCGGTAGACCGAGAAGGCCTCGACCGGGGCGGGCGCCGAGAAGCGCTGCGAGGGGACGACCTGGAAGGCGTCGCCGGCGTGGACGTACTCGACGATCCGCTCGACCGCGGCTTCGAACTCCTCCCGCTCGACGTTGGAGACGAACCGCGGCGGCTCGCTCACCGAGGGGCCGGCCGGGGCCGGCACCGCGCCGCGCAGGCGCCGGCGCATCTCCGCGATTGTCGCCGCCGCGCCCTCGTAGGCCGCGTCGACCCCGCCTTCGGCCTCGACGAAGGCGCAGGCGAGGATCGTCAGCTCGTGGCGCAGGTGGTCGAAGACGACCATCGCGTCGGTGACCATCAGCGCCATGTCGGGCAGGCCGAGCGGGTCGGGATTGGGCTCGCCGAGCGGCTCGACGGTGCGGACCAGGTCGTAGCCGAAGAAGCCGACGGCGCCGCCGGCGAACGGCGGCAGGCCCTCGACCGGGGCCGGCCGGAAATCGGCGAGGCGGGCGGCGACGGCCGCGTAGGGGTCCGGGGCCGGCTCGCTGCGCCCCGGGCCGGCGCCGGTAGCGGCCTCCTCCCCGCTCCACTCCGAGAGAATCCCGTCGCTCCAGCGCAGCACGGCCCGGGGCCGCAGGCCGACGAAGGAGTAGCGCCCGACCTGGCCCTGCTCGGCGGACTCGAGCAGGAAGGCGGGGGCGCCGTCGGGCTCGCCGGCGCGGAGCTTGAGGAAGGCCGAGACCGGGGTCTCGCAGTCGTCGACGAAGCGGGCCCGCACGGGCACCACGTTGCCCTCACGGGCCAGCTCCCGCGCCCGCTCGAGGCTGGGTTCGAGTCTCAGCTCGGAGTCAGCCGCTACGGTCATTCAGCACTTCCATCACCGCCGACTGGGAGACGCCGCGCGAGACCAGCAGCACGCTGAGGTGGTACAGCAGGTCGGCCGCCTCTTCGGCGACGCGCTCGTTGGACTCCTCGCGGGCGGCCCGGATGACCTCCTCGGCCTCCTCCTCGACCTTCTCGCCGATCAGGGCGCGGTCGTCGAGCAGCTTCACGGTGTAGCTGCCGTCCGGCCGCTCGACGGCGCGGCTGCGCAGCGTCCGTTCCAGCGCCGGCAGCGCTTCGTAGGTGACCGGGAAGGGCTCGCCCGGGGCGGGCGGCGCGTCCTTGCGGCTCGAGGCCGAGCCCAGCACCTCGCGGTAGAAGCAGCTGCGCTGGCCGGTGTGACAGGCGGGGCCGGCCGGGTCGACCATCGCCACCAGGGAGTCGCCGTCGCAGTCGTAGCGGAGCTGGCGCAGGTGCATGAAGCTGCCCGAGCTTTCGCCTTTTTTCCAGAGTTCGTCGCGGGAGCGGCTGTGGAAGTGCAGGTCGCCGGTCTCCAGCGTCATTTCCAGCGATTCCGCGCTGACGTAGGCCAGCATCAGCACCTCGCCGGTGGTCCAGTCCTGGACCACGCAGGGCGCCAGCCCCCGCTGATCGAATTCGATTTCCCCGAACATCGGCCCATCGTAGCCCGCGTTGGCGGCTACTCGATCCCGAGCCGGTCGAGGAGATCCTCGTCGCGGCGCCAGTGGCGGCGCACGCGGACGCTGAGATCGAGGTGGACGCGAGCGTCGAGCTCGCCCTCGAGCGAACGCCGCGCGGCGCTGCCGATCTCGCCGATCTTGGCGCCGCCCTTGCCGATCAGGATGCCCTTCTGGGACTCCGTCTCGGCCCAGACCTCGGCCCGCACGAGGACCAGGCCGTCCTCGCGGGGCTCGACCTCCTTGACCGCGACCTCGACCGAGTGCGGAATCTCCTGGCGGGTGCGGTTGAGCACCTGCTCGCGGATCAGCTCGGCCAGCAGCAGCTCGCTGGACTGGTCGCTGCGGTCCTCGGGCGGGTACATGTACGGACCCTCCGGGACCAGCTCGCCGAGGCGCTCGACGAGGACGTCGAGGCCCTCGCCGGTGCGAGCGCTGATCGGGAAGACCTCGTCGACGCCGGGCAGCTCGGCCGCGGCGGCGAGGACCGGGACGATCTCGTTCGGACCGAGCCGGTCGGCCTTGTTGACGGCGCAGATCACCGGCAGCGCCGCTCCGGCTCCGAGCAGCGAGCGGACGATGAAGCGGTCGCCGGGGCCAACCCCCTCCTCGCCGTTGACGACGACCAGGGCCACGTCGGAATCGGCCAGCTCGCGCTTGACCCGCTCCTGCATGCGCTCGGTGAGGACGTCGCGCGGGCGCTGCACGCCGGGCAGGTCGACCAGGATCAGCTGCCGCCCGTTCTCGAGGTCGGTGGCGACGCCGCGGATCGCCCGGCGGGTCGTCTGCGGGCGCACCGAGGCGATCGCGACGTGGGAGCCGACGATCGCGTTGACCAGGGTCGACTTGCCGGCATTGGGCCGCCCGGCGAGCCCGATGAAGCCGGAGCTGGTCATCGCAGCGCCGCCAGGATCCGCTCCTGCAGGGCGAGCATCTCGCCGCCGTCGGTCTCGTGGTCGTGGCCGCAAAGGTGGAGGACGCCGTGGACCGCCGCTTCGGTCAGGTCAGAGCAGTGCTCGGGGCAGATCGCCACGTCGCCGAGCTCGCGCGGGCCGGCGGTCGGGCCCGAGCCGTCGACCGGGAAGGCGAGGACGTCGGTGGGCGCATCCCTACCGCGATGGTCGCGGTTGAGCTCGCGGATGCGCTCGGACCCGACCAACTCGACCGCGAGGTGGCCGTCGGCCACCCCCGTGGCGCTCAGCGTCGCCGCGACCGCCCCCTGGAGGTCGGCCGGGACGTCGGAGAGATCCAGGGTCAAGAGCGGGGCGTCGGGCCGTGTTCGGTGCGTGCCGCCCCGTCGCGATTCCCGTGCTCGTCGTAGGCGGCGACGATGCGTTGAACCAGCTTGTGCCGGACCACGTCGGCCCCGCCGAACTCGACGAAGGAGATGTCCTGGACCTGGTCGAGGATGTCGCGGACGACGATCAGCCCGGAGCGCTGGTCGCTCGGCAGGTCGATCTGCGTGATGTCGCCGGTCACCACCATCCGCGAGTTGAAGCCGAGCCGGGTCAAGAACATCTTCATCTGCTCGGGGCTGGTGTTCTGCGCCTCGTCGAGGATCACGAAGGAGTCGTTGAGCGTCCTTCCCCGCATGAAGGCCAGCGGCGCCACCTCGATCACGTCGCGCTCGAAGTAGCCGTTGACCCGGTCGGGGTCGATCATGTCGTAGAGCGCGTCGAAGAGCGGTCGCAGGTAGGGGTCGACCTTGGCCTGGATGTCGCCGGGCAGGAAGCCGAGCCGCTCGCCCGCCTCGACCGCGGGCCGGGTGAGGATGATCCGCTGGACTTTGCGTTCGGTCAGCGCCGCCGCGGCCATCGCCACGGCGAGGAAGGTCTTGCCGGTGCCGGCGGGGCCGATCCCGAAGGTGATCGTGTGGCGGCGGATCGAGTCGACGTAGCGTTTCTGGTTCAGGGTCTTCGGTGCCACTTTGGTGTTGCGATGGCGCCAGACGACGTCGTCGAGGATCTCGGCCGGATCCTCGTCGGCGTCGAGCGCACCGGTCACCGCCTCGATCGTGCCGGGCGCGACGTCGTGGCCCTGCTCGATCAGCTCGACCAGCTCGTCGACGATCGTCGCCGCCTGCTCGACGTCGCCGGAGTCGCCGTCGAGGGTGAGGACGTTGCCGCGCAGGTGCAGGTCGCAGTCGAGCCGTCCCCGCAGCTCGCGCAGGACGGTGTCCTCAGAGCCGGCCAGCTCGGCGGCGACGGTGTTCTCGAGCGTCAGCTGCCTACGCGCCAAGCCGCTCACGCACCGCCGTGCTGACCCGCTTGCCGTCGGCGCGACCGCCCAACTTCGGCATCAGCGCCGACATCACCTCGCCCATCTGCCGCTGCTCGCTGGCGCCGGTCTCGGTCACCGCCGCCTCGACCAGCTCGGCCAGCTCCTGGTCGGAGAGCTGCTGCGG
Organism: uncultured Solirubrobacterales bacterium; assembly: GCA_963849165.1. GTDB lineage: Bacteria > Actinomycetota > Thermoleophilia > Solirubrobacterales > 70-9 > VAYN01. The sequence continues at coordinate 248,479 of CAWKGJ010000001.1, forward strand.
CAGGTAGCCCTCGATCAGCTCCGCCTCGAAGCGCTCGGCCGCGGCCTGCTCGGTGCGGCCGGCGCCCTCGTAGGCTTCGGCCGCCTCGACCCGCTTCTTGTGCTCCTTCTGCAACACCGCGACCTCGTCACCCTTGCCCAGCTTGGCGTCCTTCTGAAGAACGTCGACGACCATCCGCAGCGCCGCCGCGCGCTCGCGGTCGCGGGCTTTCATCGCCGTCCGCACGTCGTCCTGGACCTGCTCGAGAACGCTCATCGGGCTAAGGGTAGTCGGCTCCGCTTCGTAGCCGAGGTCTGAGCCCGATCACCGGTGGGCTCCCGATCAAGCTGTTAAGAAAGCTTGATTAATAAGACATGGCCACTATGATCGTGAATAGGAGTAGGAGAGCAACGCCGGCCAACCGAGGCCGGGCAAGGAGTCGAAATCATGGCCCGTCGACGCAAGGCTGTGCTACTGGCGCTCTTGGCGACGGTCCTCGGGGTGACGATGGTGTCACCAGCGCAGGCGGCTCTATTTACAAACCCCAATGGCGGCAGCACGGTGCTGACATTGGGGTCTGACGGCATCGGGAAATCGTCGCACCACGTGTTTGATCTCGGAGGCGGAACCGTCACATGCGGCGACGCGATCACCACGGGCGGCGGCCAGACAGTGTCCAGCACCTCCTTCACCTACGTCACAGCGATCCCCTCCTACCACTTCTGCAATTTTCTGGGCCAGAACACGTCGGTCAATATGAATGGCTGTGAGTACCGGTTCAATGCCAGCGGCACGCTGGAAATTCGCAATGCCGTGTTCTTCGAAATCGTCGGCGGGATCACGATAGAAATCTTGAAGAACTGCGAACTCGAACCGATCACATTTGAAATCCCCGGTTGCCATGTGACGATCGGCCCCCAGACCCTCTCCGGGATCACCTACTCCAATGTGGTGAGCGGCGGGGGCGTCTCCCAGATCACAATGTCGATCTCGGCGAAATCCATAAAAGGCTCCGCAGTCGGCGCAGCCTGCCCAAAACCCGGTGCGTTCACCAATGGGGAATACACAACAGGCAACACGATCATCCATGGTGAGGTGGATCCGGGCTTGACCCCTAAGCCCGTCTCCTTCGACCCCTAGTCGCCGGAGTCGGCTGGGAAGTCAACCCGCTCGACCTCGCCCAGCGGCATCTGCAGGAAACGGGTGCCGAGGTCGCGGAAGGAGTCGGTGTCGCCGGTGCAGAGGAAGCTGTAGGCCCCCTCGCCGTCGCGCTCACGGGCGATGCCGGCGCGCTCGAGCGTGCGCTGGACGGCGGCGGCGACCGCGTGGCCGCCGCTGACCAGGCGGATGTCGCGGCCGAGGATGCGCTGCAGCATCGGCGCCACCAGCGGGTAGTGGGTGCAGCCGAGGATCAGGGTGTCGACCTCGGCCTGCTTCAGCGGCTCGCAGTAGGCGCGCGCCATCGCCATCACGCTCTCGTCGAAGGGCGAGCCCTGCTGGATGAACGGGGCCAGCTTCGGCGCCTCGACTTCGGTCACCTCGAGCGGCCGCCCCTCGGCTTCGAGGGCACGCCGGTAGGCGCCGCTGGCGACCGTGTTCGGGGTCGCCAGCACGCCGACCTTGCCGTTGTCGGTGATCGCCGCCGCGATCTCGGCCTGGGGCTCGACCACGGGCACGACCTCCACCCCGCGCGTCGCCCCGGCCGCGCGGGCGACGTCGGTCCCGATCGAGGTGGCGGTGTTGCAGGCGATCACCAACAGCTTGGCGCCGCGGCCGAGCAGCAGCTCGGCGATCCGGGCGATCCGCTCGCGCAGCGCATCGGGATCGCGGGTCCCGTAGGGGAACATCGCCGTGTCGCCGAGATAGACGAAGTCCTCCTCCGGCAGCGAGACCAGGCACTCGTGCAGCACGGTGAGCCCGCCGACCCCGGAATCGAACATCGCCACCGGCAGCGAGGCGTCGAGCCTGTCCACGCGACAGCGCCGTTACAGGAACGGTTTGTAAGTCATCAAGAAGACCGTCACGACGACGATGACGCCCGCGATCCCGCCGACCTGGCCAATCCGCTGGCTCACGGCCTCGAACTCCGGGCTGAGCGTGTCCCCCGCCTTCAGATCCCGCTCCGCCAGCTCCTTCGCCTTCTGCGTCTGGGGCTGGAAGAAGCCGTGCTGCAACCCGAAGAGCACGATGATTGCGAGGAACCCGACGCTGATGAACGCCTCGCTCGTCTCCCAATCGCCGTCGACGAGCAGGTAGATCCCCGCCAGCAGCAATACGATCATCCCCGGGTTGACCAGGTAGCGATCGCATTTCTGGACCCCCGCCAGGATCGCCGGGGTCGCCCGTGGGTACTGCGGCGCGACGGAGAAGAAGAGCGCGTATCCGAAGGTCGGGCCGAAAGCCAATACGACCGCGAGGATGTGCAGGAACAACGCGATCTTGTAACCGGGATCGACTATGGAAGCGAAAGGCATCGGCGAAAACCCTATCTCTCAAGCCCGACGAAGCAACAGCGCCGCCCAGTCACCATTACGACGACGCTCGACCTCGGCCAGGCCGGCCGAGCCAAAGAATCCCACTGCCTCGTCCACCTCACTCGGCAAGAGCCCAGAGCAAACGAGCGTGCGGGGCGCTGGGAGGGCAGGGGGAGGGCTATTCGGAGCCTCCCCGCTGTTGCTCCGAATAGTCCTCCCCCTGCCCTCCCCGTCGACCACAAGCTGAGCAGCGACCGCGCGCAGGATCGGGGCGGTCATGTTGGCGACCACGGTAGGTGCGAGCGCGGGAAGCTGTTCACGGAGGTTCATGCGTTGCAATGTGACCTCCACTCCGTTGGCTGCGGCATTCGCCGCCGCCGCCTCCAGCGCCGGCGGCTCGTGGTCGTAGGCGTGGATCGGGCCCCAGCCCAGCTTCGCGGCGGCGATCGCGAGGACGCCGGAGCCGGTGCCGAGGTCGGTCAGAGGACCGCTGGCCTCACCTGCCGCCTCCAGCTCCAGCAGGAACTCGAGGCAGAGCCGGGTCGTCGGGTGGGCGCCCGTGCCGAAGGCCTGGCCGGGATCGACGACGACGTCGACGGTGCCGGGGCGCGGGTCCTCCCAGGAGGGTCGCAGCCAAAGCCGCTCGCCGACCAGCAGCGGTTTGTGAAAGTCGCGCCAGCGGTCGGCCCAGTCGTCGGGGATCTCGCTGCTGGTCACCTCGATCCGCCCCTCGCCGACCACCGCGTCGAGCTCGCCCAGCTCCGGCAGCTCCCCCTCGCCGCCGTAGATCGCGTACTCGACGTAACCCGGCCCGCGCTCCTCCTCGACCCCGTTGGGGGCCAGCACGGTCAGCTCGGCGAGCACGAGGTCCGCCTGTGCGGGCGGACAGCGCACCGCCAGCCGGATCAAGGACAGGCCCTCAACCGAAGGCGCGGCGGACGCGGCTGAAGAGCCCCTCGCCCTGGCGCGGGCCGAGGTTGTCCTCCTCCAGCGACTCGTCGAGTCGCTCGGTCAGCTCGCGCTGGTCCTCGCTGAGGTTGACGGGGACGATCACGTTGAGGATCACCCGCTGGTTGCCGCGGCGGCGGCTCCCGAGGCGCGGCAACCCGGCGCCGCGCAGGACCTCTTCATGTCCTGGCTGGGTGCCCGCCGCAACCTCGATCGTGCGCTCCGCGTCCAGGGTGGGGACGGTGACCGTGGTCCCGAGCATCGCCTCCGTGGCGGCAATCGAGACGACGCTGATCAGGTCGGTTCCCTCACGCTGGAAGCGCTCGTCCTCGCTGACCTCGACCTCGACGTAGAGGTCGCCGGCGGGGGCGCCGGCCTCGCCGGCATGGCCGCCGCCCGCGACCCGCAGTCGCTGGCCGCTTTCGATCCCGGCCGGGATTTCGACCGCCTGGGTGCGCAGCCCGCGGGTGCGGCCGCTGCCCGCGCACTCCCCACACGGCGTCTCGGGAATCTTGCCGGCGCCGGCGCAGGCGTCGCAGGGAACTCCCTGGACCATCTGCCCGAACGGAGTGCGGGCGACCCGGCGCAGCTGCCCGGCGCCTCCGCAGCGCTCGCAGGTGCTGATCGGCGTCCCCGGCTCAGCGCCGTTGCCGTGGCAGTGCTCGCAGGCGCCCACGGCGTCGAAGGAGATCTCCCGCCGCACGCCGCTTGCGACCTCTTCGAGGTCGACCTCGATTTCGACCAGGACGTCGCCGCCGCCGGCGCGGCCGCCGCCGCCAAAACCGAAGGCCGCACCGCCGCCGCCGAACAGCGACTGCAGCAGATCGTCGATCGAGCCGAACGAGGAGGCGCGCGGGTCGAAGCCGCCGGAGCGCAGGCCCTCATGCCCGTAGGCGTCGTAGGTGCGCCGGCGCTCGGGGTCGGAGAGCACCTCGTATGCCTCGGCCGCGGCCTTGAACTTCTCCTCGGCTTCGGGGTCGTGGTCGTTGACGTCCGGGTGCAGTTCGCGGGCGAGGCCGCGGAAGGCCTTCTTGATCTCGGCCTCTCCGGCGTCCCGGCCGACGCCGAGCACTTCGTAGTAGTCGTGTGGCATCTGCCGCTCAGCCGTCGTACACGGTCTCGAAGTAGCGCGAGAGCTCACGGGCGGCGCCTCGCACCGAGACGATCGCGGTCGCGTAGTCCATCCGCAGCGGCCCGACCACGCCGACCGAACCGAGGTTGCGGTGGCCGAGGCCGTAGTTGGCGCCGATCACGCTGACCGAGCGCAGCTCCGGCTGCGGGTTCTCGTCGCCGATCCAGAGGAAGACCGAGCGCTCCTCGAGCGAGGAGCGCAGCATCTGCAGGACGCCGGCGCGGCGCTCCAGCGCCGTCATCAACTCGTCGGCGCGGGGCAGGTCGGCGAGGTGGGCTTCTGAGAGCAGCCGCGAGGCGCCGTCCAGGTAGAGGTCGGCGCCGGCACCGGACTCCAGCGCGGTGAAGGCGGAGCCGAGCGTGGCGAGGAAGTCGGCCTCGGTGCGGTCGAGCTCGGGGTCGGCGAGGCGGCCGGAGATCATCCGCGAGCCGACGGCGAGCCCGGCCAGTGACTCGTTCAGGTAGCTGGAGGCCCACTCGATCAGGCCGGGGTCGACCGGCCGCTCGAACTCGAAGACCCGCCGCGCCACGTCGCCGGTCGAGGCGATCGCGATCACCACCACCTTGGCCGGGGTCAGCCGCAGCACCTCGATCCGGTGGATCGTCGCCGTCGCCAGCCGTGGCGCCGTCGCCATCGCGACCAGGTCGGTGACCCGGGCCAAGGCCGCGGTCGTCTCCCGCATCGCCTCGTCGACCTCGCGACGCAGGCGCGAGAGCTCCAGCTCCACCTGGGTCTCGGCCGGGAGCGCCCCGGACGCCATCAGCAGATCGACGTAACGGCGGTAGCCGACGTCCGTGGGCACCCGCCCCGCCGAGGTGTGCGGGTGGGTGAGGTAGCCCTCCGCCTCGAGCAGAGCCAACTCGGCCCGAACGGTCGACGGCCCCCAAGCAACCTCGGGCTGCTCCGCGACCTCCTTCGAGGGCACGGGCTTCGCCGACGCCAGATACGCATCGACCACCAGCTGCAGGATCAGCTCTTGTCGCTCGGAGAGCATCCCCCGAAGTCTAGGAGGAGCGCCGGGTGACCCCTCCCAAAACACTCAAGCGAGGCTCCCGCCGAGCGTTTTGGGAGGGGTCACCCGGCGCTCCTACAGCGCAACTTCCGCTTCGGCGTTCTTGATGATCGCGGTGTCCCCCTGCTGGGCGACCGTGTCGATGACGACGCGATCGCCGTCGGCCGACTTGACCGTGCCGGAGACGACGATCTCCTGCTCGGGCATCCCCATCCCGCGGAACTGCACCGAGAGCCGCTTCAGCGCCCGCGGGTCGCCGCCGGCGACGGCGGCGTTGGCGCGGGCGACGAGGCCCATCGAGTAGAGGCCGTGGAGGATGTTGCGCGGCAGCCCGACCGCCTTCGCGAACTCGTCGTCGATGTGGATCGGGTTGAAGTCGCCGGAAGCGCCCGCGTAGCGATGCGGCAGGTACTTGTCGGGCGTGACGCTCAGCTCCGGGACCGCGTCCCCCGCGTTCAGATCGCTCATTTCAGACCCCCCTGACGATGTTGGTCCAGGTGCCGCGCACGACCTCGGCGCCGTCCTGATTGACGGAGACGGTCTCGAAGACGTAGAAGCCCTTGCCGTCTTTCTCCTCGATCGAGAGGCACTTCGAGCTGGTCGTGATCTCGTCCCCCGAGCAGACCGGCTCGCCCCACTCGAAGACCTGGCCGCCGTGCACCATCGCGGCGAAGTTCATTTCGACGTCCGGGTCGAACAGGACCGGGCCCAGGGCCGGGCCGCTGTAGACGACGGCGAACATCGGCGGCGCGACGACGTCGCGGAAGCCGGCGGCGCGGGCCGCCCCGGCGTCGAAGTGCACGGGGTTGTCGATCCCCAGCGCGGTCGCGTACTCCTTGATCTTCTCCCGGCCGACCTGATAGGTCGTGCCGGGCCATTCCTTACCTATGGCGTCAGTCTTGATCGGCATCGGCGGGACTTTATCCGGCCGCTCAGCCAGGCGACGGCTCCTACTCGTCGATCTGCAGGACTGCCAGGAACGCCTCCTGCGGCACTTCCACCCGGCCCACCGACTTCATCCGCTTCTTGCCCGCTTTCTGCTTCTTCAGGAGCTTGTTCTTGCGGGTCACGTCGCCGCCGTAGAGCTTCGCGGTGACGTCCTTGCGCAGCGCCTTGACGGTCTCCCGGGCGAGGATGTTGGAACCGATCGCCGCCTGCACCGGCACGTCGAAGAGCTGGCGCGGGATCGTCTTGCGCAGCCGCTCGACCAGGCGCTTGCCCTGCTCGTAGGAGAAGTCGCGGTGGACGATGATCGAGAGCGCGTCGACCTTGTCGCCGGCCAGCAGGATGTCGACCTTGACCAGGTCGGAGGCACGGTTGCCGATCGGCTCGTAGTCGAGCGAGGCGTAGCCGCGGGTCGAGGACTTGAGGAGGTCGAAGAAGTCGAGGACGATCTCCGCCAGCGGCATGTCGTAGCGGATCTGCACCCGCACCGGGCTCAGGTAGTGCATGTCGACATGGGTGCCGCGGCGCTGCTGGCAGAGCTCCATCACCGCTCCGACCTGCTCCGACGGGCAGATGATCGTGGCGCGAATGTAGGGCTCTTCGACCGACTCGATCGTGCCCGGGTCCGGGAGGTCGGTGGGGCTGCGGACCTCCCTGGACTCGCCGTTGGTGAGGTGGACCTCGTAGCGCACGTTCGGGGTCGTCGAGAGCAGGTCGAGGCCGTACTCGCGTTCCAGCCGCTCGCGCACGATCTCCATGTGCAGGAGGCCGAGGAAGCCGCAGCGGAAGCCGAACCCGAGCGCCTCCGAGGTCTCGGGCTCCCAGGACAGCGCGGCGTCGTTGAGGGCCAGCTTCTCGAGCGCGTCGCGCAAATCTTCGAAACGGTCGGTGTCGATCGGGAAGATGCCGCAGAAGACCATCGGGCGGACCTCGCGATAGCCCTCCAGCGGTTTCGCCGCGGGGGCGGCCTGGGCCGTCAGGGTGTCGCCCACCCGCAGCTTGGTCACGTCCTTGATGCCGGTGATGAGGTAGCCGACGTCGCCCGCCTCCATCCCCTCCACCGCGCTCATTGCCGGCCGGAAGAAGCCGATGTCGTCGACCTCGGCCTCGGTCCCGTTCTGCATCGCCAGGATCCGCTCGTGCTTGCGGCAGGAGCCGTCGACCATCCGCACGTAGGCGATCACCCCGCGGTACTGGTCGAACTCGGAGTCGAAGATCAGTGCCCGGGTCGGCGCCTCGGGCTCGCCCTTGGGGGCGGGGATGCGCGCGACGATCGCCTCCAGCACCTCCGGCACGCCGATCCCGGTCTTGGCCGAGATCCAGAGCGCTTCCTCGGGATCGCCGCCGGTGAGGTCGGCGATTTCGGCCGCCACCCGCTCCGGCTCGGCGCCCGGCAGGTCGACCTTGTTGATCACCGGGATCAGCTCCAGCCCGGCGTCGATCGCCAGGTAGGTGTTGGCGACGGTCTGCGCCTCGACTCCCTGGGCGGCGTCGACGACCAGCAGCGCGCCCTCGCAGGCGGCGAGGCTGCGGGAAACCTCATAGGAGAAGTCGACGTGACCGGGGGTGTCGATCAGGTGCAGGTGGTAGGTCTGCCCGTCGGTGGCCTTGTACTCGACCCGCACCGCCTGCGCCTTGATCGTGATCCCGCGCTCGCGCTCGAGGTCCATCGAGTCGAGCATCTGCGCTTGCATTTTCTTCGGGTCGACGGCGCCGGTGACCTCGAGGATGCGGTCGGCCAGCGTCGACTTGCCGTGGTCGATGTGGGCGATTATTGAAAAGTTGCGGATGCGGTCCATGGACGGGCGGAAGTATGGCGAGCGTGATCGGCCGGCGAGTGTCACGGGGGGAGGGGCCTGCGGGCGAGGTTTACGTTCTCGGCCCCTCCCCCCGTGCCAGCCGCCGGAGGAGCGCGGTCATCTACACGCCGAGGGATCGAGGTCGCCGCTTAGCTGGAAGACGACCGTCGGGGGCTTCCTGAGAATTGGCTTTGCTCCCGACCCTTCAGTCCAACGTGCTTGCTCCGGATACACCGGCTGTCCCGGTTCGAGGCGGTCGCGGGTGGTGACTGCGTAGTCGTAGTCGCCCCTGTTCAGCTCTTCGCGCCAGGTGCGGCAGGTGGTCGGGGCTACGAAGCCGCCTTGGGGGCGTTCGTGGCCGACGAACTGGACGTGGTTGGAGAGGTCGGTGCCGAAGAGGGGGTACTGGCGGGTGCTGGTGGTGGCGATGCGGGAGTCGCTGATGTCGCCGGCCCAGGCGAAGGCGGCGTTGAGGCCCGGGGTGGTGAAGGTGGGGTCCGAGTAGCGGCTCTCCAGATAGTGGCGCTGGACCGGATAGCCGATTGCGACCGCAGCGACGATCAGCAGAACGATGACCGCGACTACCCGCCCGTTACCGGCCATCCCCCGGTTGCTGTCGTCCTTTGGGGCGCTATCCGCACCAAAAGACGACAGCAACGGGGGGAAGCGTGTGAAAACAGCGCGCAGGGGGGGCGCCGCCGGTATCAGGGCCAGGCCCAGGACCAGGGCCGGGGCCAGGTAGCGGAGGCCGGACTCGAAGCCGCGGGGCATGCCGTCGGGGCCGGAGGCGGAGGTCGGGGCGACGAGCCAGGCGAGGGCGGTGGCGAGGCCGACCAGGCCGACTACTCGCAGGAGGGGACCGGCGCCGCGGCCGAGGCAGAACAGCAGGCCGGCGAGCGCCGCGGCGCCCAGCAGCGGCCAGACGATCCAGAGGCCGTCGTGGAGGCCGGGGAGGAACCAGTCCGACCAGACCGTGCCGTCGGTCAGGTAGCCGAGCACGCTGTGCGCTTCGCGACCCCCCAGAGCCTGCTCGGGGGCAGGCAGCGAGATCGGACCGAGGTGGTCGGCCCACGGCAACGGATTGCCCGTGTGGAGGAGGTTTCGCAGGTACCAGTAGCCACCGCCCGCCAGCGCCGCGAGCCCGGCGGCGAGAAGCGCCCGCCTCCGTGCGCCCCGAGGGGCGATTGCGACGAGTCCGACGACGAGCACCCCCGCCGGCAGCAGGAAGTTGAGCTTGGTGCCAGCGGCGAGCCCGGCGGCCAGCCCGACGACAACCAGCGCCCCCGTAGCAAGCGACCTCTCCCCCTCCGCACGCTCCGACCACGCGTTCAGGGCCACGGCAACCGCGGCAAGCAGGAAGAAGATCCCGACGACGTCGTTCCGCGCCTCCCCCGCCTGATCGGAAAGCGCCGGCACGCTCAGCGCGATCGCGCCCAGCGCCAACGACCAAGGCGCGACCCGGTACGGCTTCCCGACGCACCAGCAAGCGACCAAGCAACCCACGAACCAGCCCAGATTCAGCAGCGGCGACAGCAGATCCCGACCAAACGCCAGCATCCCCGCCGAGTGGAAGATTTCTCCGTTCGCCGGGTAGAACCAAGCCAGGAACTGCGGCGCGATGAAGTGCAAATCCATCGTGTTCCCGCCCTGGAAGAACCCCGCGGCGAACGGCCCGTGGTACCAAGTCGAATCGAACCCGGTCATCCCCGTCGAGAGCCGCGTCTTAGCGCCAGCGGCAAAGTGCACGAATGCGATTGCTGCAATGGCAAAGGAAACGAGAGTCGCGGGACCAAGCACCCGGCCGGCGGGTCCTGTCGTGGCGGCATCCCCCACGGTGCTCGGCGCTGACGCGCCTCCGCGCCGCGGGGGACCCCCGCCCCCACGCCACCCACCGGAGAGAACTCGGCAAGCAACGCCCACAAGACCAACGCCCATGAGATACGGCACCGGCTCGAATGCACCGAAGGCGCCGAGCAGCTCGGCAACCCAGAGCACAAGCGCAAGCGCGATGACCGTCGATGCGAGATGAGATGGGCCTCCCGAAAGACGGGGAAGCAAGCGAGCAGCTAACGCGGATGCGCCCGGCCAGGCGAAACCGACCAGCAAGACGATCTCGACCACCCCCAGCAGGTAGCGACCGGGGCCGAGCATCTAGCGGCGACGCAGCAGGCGGGTGATCTGCTCCAGCTCGGCGATCCGGAGCAGCTTGGCGACGGCCAGGTAGACGACGCCACCGACGGCCAGGCCACAGCCGAGGGAGACGAGCTGACCGACCAGGCCGCGGCCGAGCAGGCCGTCGAGCACGTCCCAGATCCCGAAGCTGACCGCGGCGAGGGCGGCCGCGGCGATGCAGATGCGGATGCTGACGGCGAGCAGGCGGCCCAGCTCGAGGCCGCCGAGCAGGCGCCGCAGGATCGCCGCCTGGGCGACGACGCTGGCGGTCGTCGCGATTGCGGTCGAGGCGACGATCCCCCCCACGCCCAGGTGGTAGAGGGCCAGCGCCGCCAGCGCCGTCACCGCCAGGTTGCCGGCCGCGATCAGGGTCGGGATCCAGGGTCGCTGCAGCCCGAAGAAGGTGCGGGTGAGGAGCAGGAAGAGGCCGTTGGTCGGCAGCGAGAAGGCGAACCAGAAGAGCGCGGTCGAGACCACCTCCGTCTCCGTCGCGTCGAAGGCGCCGCGCTGGTAGACGAGCCGGATCATCGGGTCGGCGAGGACCAGGACCGCGGCCGCGGCCGGGATCAGCACGAAGAGGATCTGCCGCATCCCGTTGGCCATCGTCGCCCGCAGGTCGTCGTAGGCGCCGCGGCTGGCGAAGCGGGCGAGGGTCGGAAAGAGGACGGTCGCGATCGCGACCGAGAAGATCCCCTGGGGCAGCTGGTAGATCCGGAACGCCTTGTCGATCGCCGCCGGCGCCTCGTCGCTGACGAGGCTGCCGAAGAAGCTGTTGATCACCAGGTTGAAGTTGATCAGGCCGAGGCTGATCGTCACCGGCAGCATCAGCAGCAGCACCCGCCGCACGTCCGGGTTGCGCCATTCGAAGCTCCACTTGAACTTGAACGGCGTGTTGCGCAGGTCGAAGACGGGGATCAGCAGCTGCACCAGGGTGCCGGCGAGGATGCCGATCGCGTAGGCGTAGATGCGGTCCTGGCCGTCGAAGAGCGGGTCGACGAAGACCAGCACGGCGATGATCGTCAGGTTCCAGAACAGCGGCGCGATCGCGAAGGCGCCGAAGCGGTCGTAGCTGTTGAGGACGCCGACGACGATGCCGCTGATCCCGAGCAGGATCAGGATCGGGAAGAGGATCTGCGAGAGGGTGATCGTGAGGTCGAGGACCTCGCCCTCGAAACCGGGGGCGAAAAGCGGCATCACGACCGGTGCCGCGAGCACGAACAGCGCCGTGATCGCACCGAGCACCATGGTCACGATCAGCAGCAGGGTCGAGGCGAGCCTGAATGCCTCGCGGTAGTTCTTCTTCTCCAGCTGCTCGGTGAAGATCGGCACGAAGGCGGGCTGCAGCGCCGCGTCGGCGAAGAGGCTGCGGATCAGGTTGGGGACCTGGAAGGCGATAGTGAAGGCCGACATCGGGCCGCTGATGCCGTAGTAGCTGGCGGCGACCACCTCGCGCACCAGGCCAGCCACCCGGGAAGCCGCGGTGGCGATCGAGAAGAAGGCGGTGGAACGGGCGATGCGGCCGGCTTGGCGGCCGGGTGCAGGCTCTCCCTCCAGGTCCTCGCCGGGGTTGAAGGCCTCGGCGGCCCGCAGCGCGGCATCGGCGTCGATCGCCGCCCGCTCGTCGTCCTCGGGGGTGTCGGGTGCCTTGGGGGTCTCCAAGCTGGTTCTCAGTCGCTATAGTCGGCGACCGCCCGGAGCAGGCAAGACGCTCGCCCGGGCACTCGACATGGCCAACATTGCCTCACAGAAGAAGCGGATCCTACGCAGCGAGCGCGAGCGCGCGGAGAACCGGCTGCTCACCAGCACGGTGAAGACCCACTTCCGCCGCCTCGAGAGCGCCGTCGAGGGCGGCGACGCGGCCGCGATCGCAACTGAGGAGCGCGACCTCGTCTCGAAGATCGACAAGGCCGTGCAGAAGGGCGCCATGCATCGCAACACCGGCGCCCGGAAGAAGTCAAAAGCTTCTCGCATCGCCTCCGCCGCCGCCAAGTAGTCAGGACGCGGCCGTCGCACCCGCTGCTCGCCTCAGGGCGAGAGTCAGCGCCAGCTCGTCGCCGTAGTCGGCGCCGCCGCGGCACCAGAGCTCGAGCTCGGCCAGCGCCTCGGTAGCAGCGCGCAGGTCGGCGAGGTCGGCGTTGCCCAGGCGCGTGACCAGCTGCTTGGCCGCGTAGGGGTGCATTTTGAGCGAGGCCTCGACCTGCTTCGGGGGGATGCCCTCGGCCAGCTGGCCGGCGGCCGCGCAGGCGCCGCGCAGGCGCGAGGCAAGGCCGTAGATCAAGCCGGTGACGTTCTCGCCCTGGTCGATCAGCCGCTCGCCGATTCGCAGGGCCGCGGCCGCATCGCGTTCGAGCAGGGCGTCGGAGAGCGACCAGACCGCGGCCTCGGAGGTGTCGGCGATCATCGCCTCGAGGTCGGTCACGGTGACCGCGCCCCCCTCCCCCGCCCACAGGGTCAGGCGCTGCAGCTCCTGCTGGAGGCGGACCGGGTTGGCGCCCATCCGCTCGACCAGCAGGCGGGCGGCGGCCGGCTCGAGTCGAAAGCCGAGGCGCTGCGCGTCGGCGACGAGCGCGCGGGGCATCTCGCGGGCCTTCGGCGCCTCGAACTCGTGGATCTCGCCCTTGGCGGCCTTGACCGCTTTCGACAGCTTCGCCGGCGCTTTGGCGCGGGAGATCAAGACCAGGGTGAGGTCGGCCGGAAGCTCGCCGACGGCGGCGGCGACCGCTTCGAGCTGGCGGTCGCGCCAGCGCTCGATCCCGTCGGCCAGCAGATAGCGGCGGGATTCCAACAGCGACATCGCCGGGATCGCCGCCAGCAGCGCCTCGTGGTCGGGCATCCCCCGCCCCTCCCCGGGCTCGAAGACCTCGAGCGCATCCGCCCCCGCCTCCCGTTCGGCGCGGGCCCGCAGCCGCGTCCGGGTGGCGTCGATCTTCGCCCCGTCGGTGCCGGCGATCAGGTACAGCGCTCGCATCTCCTCGGCCACGCGCCGAGTCTAGGCGACGGCCTGGCGGCGCCTCAGCCGCCACTCGCGACCGCGACCGAGCCGTGCTCCACCGCGATCGTCACCGCGCCGTCGCGGTCGGTGCGCAGGGTCCGGGTGCCGTGGGCGGCCAGGGTCGCCAGGGTGGCGGCGGTCGGGTGGCCGTAGGAGTTGCCGGACCCGACCGAGATCACCGCCAGCCGCGGCCTGGCTCGGTCCAGCAGCGTCGCCAGGCCGGCGTCGTCGCTGCCGTGATGGGCGACCTTGAGCACGTCCACCGGCCCGGGATCGAGCGGGACCGTCTCCGCCTCCGCGTCGGCGCTGAGCAGCATCGAGAAGCCGCGCCAACGCGCCAGCAGCACCAGCGCCAGCTGGTTCGGGTCGGCGCCGGCCGCCGGTGCGGTGAGCAGCTCGGGGGGAGGCCAGAGGATTTCCAGGCGAAGGCCACCGGAGCGCAGCTCGCCACCCGCTGCCGCGCGCACCGGCACGGCCCCGGCCGCGCGGGCCAGCGCCAGCGTCTCGCGCCCCAGCCGCGCGTAGACCAGCCTGGCGACGGGAAAGCGGCCGAGCAGCTCTTCGACCCCGCCGGCATGGTCGGACTGGTCGTGGGTTACCACCGCGGCGGCGAGTCGCTCGACGCCGGCCGCTTCGAGCTTGCCCTCGAGGCCCTCTCCGGGCGGCCCGCCGTCGACCAGGACCGCCGGGGCGCCGGCGGGCTGCAGCAGGATCGCGTCGCCCTGGCCGACGTCGAGGACGTCGATCCGGAGGCCACGCACCGGTCCCGCGGCGGCGCCGCCGCTAGGCCAGAGGTGGGCCGTCGCCAGGGCCAGCGCCGCGAGCACGGCGAGTGCGGGTCGCAGCTGCCGCGCGCCGCGGTGAACGCGGGGGCCGGGACCGGGCGGACCGCCGGTGCGACTTCTCGCCCGTCCCAGCCGCCGGCGCCGACCGAGGCGGAAGGCGCATAGAACCAGCGCCGCCAGTCCCAGGTAGGAGCCGCCCAGCCCAGCGCCGTCGAGCCGGATCTCCAGCTGCGCCCACCGCGGGCGGCCGCACCAGGCCGCCACCTGGGCGATGTAGCCGAGCAACAGCGCGTTGACCCAGTTGAGCGCCTCGACCGGCAGGCCAGGGACCTGGGACCCGGCCGCGACCACCATCCCCAGCCACATCGCCGGCGCCACCGCCGGCATCGCCAGCAGGTTGGCGACGAGGGTGGTGGTCGAGAGCGTCTCGAAGTGGAAGGCGATCAACGGCGCCGTCGCCAGCGTCGCGGCGATCGTCACCGCCGCGCCCTCGGCCAGCGCACGGCGCCAACCGGACCCGCCGATCCGCGCCGTGATCGCCGCCCGCAGCGGCCGCGCCAGCAGGAAGATCCCGGTCACCGCGGCGAAGCTGAGCTGCCAGCCGACGTCGGCGGCGACGCCGGGATCGATCGCCAGCGTCACCCCCAGCGCCAACAGCAGCGCGTAGAGGCGCGAGGCCCGGCGCCCCGCCAGCGTCGCCAGCACGCCGGCCGCCCCCATCACCCCGGCGCGCTGGATCGAGGGCCCGGCTCCGGCCAACGGCACGTAGACGACGATCAGCCCCAGCACCCAAACCAGGCGCTCGCGCAGCGGGATGCCGAGCGCGCCCAGCACGGGCATGGCGAGCAACGCCAGCAGCATCACGTTCTGGCCGCTGACCGCCAGCAGGTGGCTGAGACCGGCCCGGCGGAAGTCTTCCTCGGTCTGCGCGTCCACGCCCTCGTCCTCGCCAAGCACGAAGCCCCGCGCCAGCTCCGCCTCGCGGGCCGGCATTCCCCGCCCCAGACCGTCCTCGGCGCGCTCGCGAATCTCACCGGCGTGGAAGAGGGCGACGACGGCCAGGGCCGCGATGCCGGCCAGGACGGGCAGCGGCGGACGCGGAGAGCGCAACGCCCGCCTACGGCTGCAGGCGGGCGCGCAGGGACTCCATCGTCGCCGGCCCGATCCCGGAGACCTGGTCGAGCTGGTCGACCGAGGCGAGGCCGCCGTGCTGATCGCGGAAATCGACGATGTCCTGCGCCGTCACCGGACCGATGCCGTCGATCGTGTCGAGCTGCTCGACGGTGGCGGTGCCGAGGCTGATCGGGCCCTCCCCTTCGCCGCCTCCGGCCGTGATCGCGACTCCCGCCGGCCCGCGTTCCGGCACCACCACCTGCTGCCCGTCGGCCAGCCGGGCGGCGCGGTTGACGGCTTCCAGCATCGCCTTGGCGCCGGCGCCCCCGGCCCGCGCGATCGCGTCCTCGACCCGACTGCCGGCAGGCAAGCGGTAGACCCCCGGTCGCTCGACCGCACCGGTGACGTCGACGACGAGGTCGGACGCCTGGCCGCTGAGACTGAAGCCCCCGCCCGTCGAAGCGCCGCCGCCCGAGCCGGCGGCCAGCGACCGCTCGGCCCCTTCGCCGGCCCTGACCGCCCGCGCGCCGACCAGCAGGAGGGCGACGGCGAGGGCGCCGTAGACGACGATCTGGGTTCGGCTCAGCTCGGGCACGGCCCGAAGCCTGGACCAGCAAGGCGCGCGCGTGGCGCGCGGAAACAAACGACTCGGCTAAGAGTCTCTAAACGAGGTCATCGTCGTCGTCGTAGCCGGCGACCTCGGCGAGCTGGTCGCTGTACAGCTCGTCCGCCGCAACCGGCGGCGACTGGATCGAGACGCAGGAGAACTCCGCCTCGCCGTCGTTGACGAGCGAGTGTTCGGTCGCCGGGGGGACCAGGATCAGATCGCCCTCTTCCACCTGCTGGGTATCGCCCGCCACCGACATCCTGCCGGCGCCGCGGACGACCACGTAAGCCTGCTCGGAGTCCTCGTGCGAGCCGAGCTTCTGCTCAGCGCCGGCCGGCAGCGAGAGCCAGGTGACCGAAAGATGGCGGGAGCCGAGTTCGCCCGCGTCCATGAGGACGTGCGTGCGCAGCCGGTGCCACTCCTGAACAGGTGCGTCCTCGAGACGCCTGACGAGCATCGGCGCGCTTTCTACCAGAACCCCGGGCAGGACCGGAGTGACATCCCTATCTGACCACGAGGTTGACGAGCTTGCCCGGCACGACGATCTCCTTGACGACGTCTTTGCCGTCGATGTGCTTGACGACCTTCTCGCTTGCCCGCGCCAGCGCCAGCAGCTCCTCCTGCGAGGCGTCGACGTCGGCCTCGATCCGGTCACGCAGCTTGCCGTTCACCTGGACGACGAGGGTGACGGTGTCGCCGACCAGCAGCTCGGGCCGGGCCTCGGGCCAGCGGATTTCCCAGATCCTTCGCCCGCCGATCAGGCGCTCGTAGATCTCGGCCCCCAAGTGCGGCGCGAAGGGGAAGATCAGCGAGGCGGCTATCACCGTCGCCCGGTGCATCACGGCGCGCCCCACCGTGGTCCCGAGGTCGTCTTTCAGGCGGTATGCCTCGTTGACCAGCTCCATCACCGCCGAGATCGCGGTGTTGAACTGGAAGCCGCGCTCGAAGTCCCGCGTCGCCTTCTCGATCGCCCAGTGGGCCTTGGCCAGCAACGCGCGGGGCTCGCCGTTGAGGACCTGCTCGTCGACGTCGAAGCCGGGAGGGCCGTTCGCCTCGACCTCCTCGGCCAGCCGCCAGAGCCGCGCAAGGAAGCGGTTGACGCCCTCCACCCCCTCGTCGGACCAGTCGCCGCCGCGCTCGGGGGGGCCCATGAAGCAGACGTAGGTGCGGGCGGTGTCGGCTCCATAGCGCTCGACGTAGTCGCTGGGACTGACCGTGTTGCCCCGCGACTTCGACATCTTCGCCCCGTCGCGGGTGATCATCCCCTGCGCGAAGAGGTTGGCGAACGGCTCCTGGACGTCGAGCTGGCCGACGTCGGCCAGCGCCTTGGTGAAGAAGCGCGCGTACATCAGGTGCAGGATCGCGTGCTCGACGCCGCCGATGTACTGGTCGACCGGCAGCCAGTGGTCGGCGGCGGCGCGGTCCCAGGGCGCCTCCCCGTTGCGCGGATCGAGGTAGCGGATGAAGTACCAGGAGGAGTCGACGAAGGTGTCCATCGTGTCGGTCTCGCGCCGGGCCGCTCCGCCGCAGCGCGGGCACGCGGTCGCGACCCAGTCCTCGGCGGCCGCCAGCGGGCTCTTGCCCTGCGGCGCGTAGTCCTCGATCTCCGGCAGCTCCACCGGCAGCTGCTCGTCGGGCACCGGCACCGATCCCGCACTCCGGGCAATGCACGATCGGGATCGGCGCCCCCCAGTAGCGCTGGCGCGAGACCAGCCAGTCGCGCAGGCGGTAGTTGACCGAGGACTCGCCGCGTCCCTCCGATTGCAGCCAGGCGACGATCTCGGCGTAGGCCTCGCGGTTGCCCTTGCCGTCGAAGCGGCCGGAGTCGACCATCGGCCCGTCGCCGGAGTAGGGCAGGCCCTGGTCGTCGCCGGCCGCCTCGGGGTCGGTCCCCTCGATCACCCGCTTCACCGGCAGCCCGAACCCCTGGGCGAACTCGTAGTCGCGGCTGTCGTGGCCGGGGACCGCCATGATCGCGCCGGTCCCGTACTCCATCAGCACGTAGTCGGCGACGAACATCGGGATCGCCTCGCCGTTGACGGGGTTGACGACGCTGCGGCCGAGCGCCACCCCGGTCTTCTCGCGATCCTCGGCGCCGCGCTCCTCGGCCGACTCGCGGCCGACCCGGTCGACGTACTCGCGCACCGCCCCCTCGGCCGCCGTGCCGGCGACCAGGCGCTCCAGCTCCGGGTGCTCAGGCGCCAGCACGAAGAAGGTGGCACCGAAGAGGGTGTCGGGACGGGTCGTGAAGACCGGGAAGTCGAGGCCGACCTCTTCGCAGCGAAAAACGACCTCGGCTCCCTCCGAGCGCCCGATCCAGTTGCGCTGCATCGTCACCACGTGCTCGGGCCAGGACTCGAGCAGGTCGAAGTCGGCGAGCAGGCGCTCGGCGTAGTCGGTGATGCGGAAGAACCACTGCTCGAGGCTGCGCTGCACGACCTCGGTGCCGCAGCGCTCGCAGCGGCCGTCGACGACCTGCTCGTTCGCCAGCACGGTGGCGTCCACCGGGCACCACTGCACGGGGGCTTCGGTCCGGTAGGCGAGGCCCTTCTCGAAGAGCCGCAGGAAGATCCACTGGGTCCAGCGGTAGTACTCGGGCGTGTGGGTGCCGATCTCCCGCGACCAGTCGATCGAGATGCCCCACTCGCGGAATTGCTTGCGGAAGCTCTCGATCGAGCGCTCGGTCGCCACCCGCGGCGGCTCCCCGGTCTTGATCGCGTTGTTCTCGGCCGGCAGCCCGAAGGCGTCGTAGCCCATCGGGTGGATCACCTCGAAGCCGTGGCGGCGGCGGAAGTGGGCGATCGCGTCGCCGACGGCGTAGCACTTCAGGTGGCCGACGTGGGGCTCTCCCGACGGGTAGGGAAGCATCTCCAGCACGTACGACTTCGGCTTCGCGGGGTCGAAGCCGGACTGCCCCGGGTTCGGGACCTCCCAGGTCTTCTCCTCAGCCCAAACCTGCTGCCACTTCCGCTCGATCGCCTTCGGTTCGTAGCCGTTCATCGGACGGCGATCTTATGAGGGTTCCGGGCCTACGGGCTCGACGTCACTTCGATCGTGATCTGGTTCGGGTCGACGGGCGAGATCGCTTCCAGGATCTGGGGCCAGACGTAGACCTCGACCGTCGCGGTGGCGACCAGGACCGGCACCGCCAGGGCGACGGTGATGAAGGTCGCCGCCAGCAGCTGGTTCCACTCGCCGCGGCGGCTGGCGATGATCCAGGCCGCCAGCGGCAGGAAGAGCGCCGTCAGCTCCGGGATCGCGTGCGGCAGCACGCTGAGGATCAGCTCGGCATCTGAGATCTGCAGCTGGAAGGCTAGGGTCGAGCCCTGGAAGCCGAGGTAGAGCGCCTGCGTGCCCAGCGAGAAGAGGGTCACGGCGCAGACGAAAAGGATCGCGAACTCTCCCGCCTTGACGTGAATCCAGCGCGAGACGCCGCTGCGCTGGGCGGCGGCGATCGGCATCGAGGCGCCGGCGATGAAGCCGGCGACGCAGGCGGTTCCGTGCAGCGCCAGGACCAGCGAGTTGCGCCAGAGGATCGGCAGCAGGTCGTCGGGCTCCGAAGCAGAGGTCAGGCCGGACAGATGGATCGGGGTCAGGTCGGGCGTCAACTGACCGGCGACCACCCAGGTCGCCCCCAGCAGGGAGAGCGCGATCGCCACGCTCAGCGCCAGCCAGCCGCGCAGCACGACCCACGGACGCTCGCTCCACGCCTCGAAGGTCTCCCGCGTGTCCCGCATCCCGTGCGAGAACACGTGCTGGTTGGCCGCGCTCATCCCTCAGTCATCGGCAGCTGCGGGCAGATCGTTGAGAGTGGAGCTGAGGGGGCTCGAACCCCTGACCTTCGCGCTGCCAGCGCGACGCTCTTCCAGCTGAGCTACAGCCCCAGATCGGCTTACGAGTTTACCGCGAGTCCCGCTCGACTAGGCGGCGCGCTGCTCGCCTGAATCCTCGTCGACGTCGAGGATCAGGTTGTCGGGCGCCGTGTGGCGGACCCTGAAGTCGAGCGAGGAGAGCTCCTCGAGCTCACGCAGGAGCTCGACCGGCTGGTCGAGGCGGACGGAGAGGGTGGCGCGGCCCTCGGAGAAGCGTTCGACCGAGATGTCGGAGGCACCGATCTGGCCGACGGCATCCTCGAAGCCGACCAGCTGCGAGAAGTCGCCCAGCGGGCCGATCTCCAACTTGACCATCCCCTCGAAGGTCCGGCCGAGATCATCGACGCGCCCGCCGTCGTCGGCGCCGGCGGCGTCCGCCCGCGGCTGGGCTTGAGCCTCGGCCTCGTTCAGCTCCTGCACCTTGCGGCCCACCTCGACCGCCTCGCGCAGCGCTTTCATCCGGATCCTCGTCGCCTGGCCACGGGCTTGGCTCTGGATCTCCTCGAGGCGGCCGGAGACCGCGTCGAGAGAGGCAATGCTGCGGTCGTGGCGCTCGTTGGACTCGCGCAGGCGCTCGGTCAGCCCGCGGATCTCGCGCTCGCGCTCGATCACCATCCCCGACAGAGCGCTGAGCTCCCGCTCCAGCCCGTCGAGCGCCTCCGCCTGGCGTCCCGATTTCATCTCGAGACCGAGGATCTGCGCGTCCCGCGCGGAGACAGCCTCGTCGACGTCGAAACGGCGGTAGCCGAACAAGGCTCGCTTGAAGCTTCCCATGAGCGGCACCGTATGCGGGCCCTCGGACGGAATTCGCTTCAGAAGGCGCTCAGCGCCGACACCGGGCTCAGGCGCTGGCGGCGGAGGGCGCTTCGGGAGCGTCGAGGTCGAGCTCCAGGCGCGGGGCGTCGCGCCAGAGGTCCTCGAGCTGGTAGCGCTCGCGCGCCTCGGCGGTGAAGACGTGCAGGAAGCAGTCGAGGTAGTCGAGGACGATCCAGCCGTCTTCGCCGCCGCCGTCGACCCCGCTCGGCAACAGCGCCATTTCCTCTTTGACCCGCAACCTCACCTCGTCGACGATCGCCTTCGCCTGGCGCTCGTTGCGGGCCGTGCAGATGGTCAGAAAGTCGGTGTAGGAGACGAGGTCGCGCATGTCGAGGACGACGACCTCCTCGGCCTTTTTCGAATCGGCCAGCTCGGCCAGGCGCTGGGCCAGCGGTTCGGATTTCGGCGTGCTCACGAGTAGATCCCCTTTTCCTCGATGAATCGCGCGACCGGCTCCGGGACGAGATAACGCAGCGGCCGACCCGCCGCGGCGCGCTCGCGCACGGCGGAGGAGGAGACGCCGAACTGCGGCATCTCCAGCATCGTCGCCCGGTCACCGGCGCCGAGGCTACGGAGCACGGCCGATACGTCGGCCTCGGATATCCCCGCCCGCCGCGCGACCGCGACCCGGGCCAGTTCGACGACGCGCTGCGGGTTGCGCCAGCTCTCCAGGCCCACGGCGGCGTCCGCGCCCATTACGAACACCAGCTCCGTGTCGCCTCTCTCTTCAGCAAGCAGCTCCAAGGTCTCATACGTATAGGACGGCCCGTCGCGATCCACCTCGAGCGAGGAGACCGAGAAGCGCGAGTCGTCGGCGGCGGCGAGCCGGGTCATCGTCATCCGCAGCTCGCGGCCGGGGTCGTCGGCGATCCGCTTGTGCGGCGCGTCGCCGGTCGGGACCAGGATCACCTCGCTGAGGCCGAGCTGCCAGAGCGCCTCCTGGGCCAGCGCCAGGTGACCGAGGTGCGGCGGGTTGAACGCCGACCCCAGCACGCCGATGCCCGTGCCCTCCGCGCTACTCACGCACTTGGCCGTTGCCGTGCACGACGTACTTGAAGGTGGTCAGCTCGCGCATCCCGATCGGCCCGCGCGCGTGCAGCTTCTGGGTCGAGTTGCCGATCTCGGCCCCCATCCCGTACTCGAAGCCGTCGGTGAAGCGGGTCGAGGCGTTGACATAGACGGCGGCGGCGTCGACCCCGGCGGCGAACTCCTCGGCGGCGTCCTCGGAGCCGGTGACGATCGCCTCCGAGTGGCCGGTGCCGTGGCGGTTGACGTGCTCGACGGCGTCGGCGACGGAGTCGACCACGGCGACCGCCAGCTTCAGCTCCAGGTACTCGGCGTCCCAGTCCGCCGCCGTCGCCGGGCCGACCTCGACCGCGCCGGCGAAGGCTCGGGCGCGCTCGTCGCCGACCAGCTCGACCCCGGCCTCGCGCAGGTCGGAGAGCACCGCCGGCACGAAGCGCTCGGCGATCGCGGCGTCGACCAGCAGCGTCTCCGCCGAGTTGCAGACCCCCGGCCGCTGCACCTTGGCGTTGACGGCGATCCGCCGCGCCATCTCCAGGTCGGCCTCGGTGTGCACGTAGACGTGGCAGTTGCCGGCCGCCGCGTACATCACCGGCACCGTCGCGACGTCCTTGATCGCCGCCTTCAGCCCCTCGCCGCCGCGGGGAATCAGCAGGTCGACGAGACCCTCCTGCGTGGCCAGCGTCGCCAGCTCCTCGTGGCCGCCACCGGCGAGCAGCAGCACCGCGTCCTCGGGCAGGCCGGCCTCGGCGAGCGCCTCGCGGGCGATCGCCGCCAGCGCCCCGTTCGAGCGTTCGGCGTAGTGGGAGCCGCGCAGCACGATCGCGTTGCCGCTCTTGATCGTCAGCGCCGCGCAGTCGATCGTCACGTTCGGCCGCGCCTCGTAGACGACGGCGACGACCCCCAGCGGCACCCGGATCTTCCTCAGGTCGAGGCCGCTGGCCAGGGTCTTGTGCTCGAGCTCCTCGCCGACCGGGTCGGCGAGACCGGCGACGACCCGTACGCCCGCCGCCATCGCCGCGACGCGGTCGGCGCTCAGAGCCAGGCGGTCCTTCAACGCCTCGCTCAGGCCGGCGGCGCGCTCGTCGGCGAGATCGGCCGCGTTGGCCTCGAGGATCTCCGCCGTGCGCTCCTCCAGCAGGCGGGCGGTCGCCTCCAGCGCCGCGTTCTTCGCCGCCGTCGACGCGCGCGCCAGTCGCCGCACGGCGACCTTTGCGGCGGCGCAGCTCTCGGCGACGGAAGTGGCGGTCACAGCCATGCGGACAAGGGTAGCTGGGGGCTAGAGGAGCACGAAGCGGTCGCGGTGGATGACCTCGTCCGCCGCGTGCGGCAAGACGTCGCGCACCTGGGCGCTTTTCATCCCCGCCACGCGAGCCAGCTCGCGGGCGGAGTAGTCGGCAATCCCTTTGCCGATCACGACTCGGCCGACGGCGACGTCGACGGCGTCGCCCGCCTCGAAGTCGCCGTCGACGGCGACGATCCCGACCGGGAGCAGGCTGGAGCCGTGCTCGCGCAGGACCTCGGCGGCGCCCTCGTCGACGGCGATCGTGCCCCGTGCCGGCTTGGCGTACTTGAGCCAGAGCTTGAAGCTGGAGGCCTTGCCCGGCTGCGGGGCGAAGCGGGTGCCGCCGTCGCCGCCGGTCGCGGCGGCCGCCAGCGTGCCCGGCTTGGTCCCGTTGCAGATCACCGCCGGGATGCCGGCCTCGCTGGCCATCTCCGCCGCCGCCACCTTGCTGCGCATGCCCCCCGAGCCGAAGGCGGAGGTGCGGTCGCCGATCTCGAGCGCGGCCAGGGCGGCGAAATCGGTGACTTCCGAGATCAGGCGCGCGGACGGGTCGACCTGCGGGTCGGCGCTGAGCAGGCCGTCGATGTTGGTCAGCAGCACCAGCAGACGGGCGTCGAGCAGCAGCGCCACCTGGGCGGCGAGAAAGTCGTTGTCGCCGAAGCTGATCTCGTCGGTGGCGGTGGTGTCGTTCTCGTTGATCACCGGCACCACCCGCCACTCGACCAGTCGCCTCAGCGTCTGGCGGGCGTTGAGGTAGTTGGTGCGGGCGGCGATGTCGGCGGCGGTCAGCAGCACCTGGGCGGCGCGCGTGCCGTGGCTCGCCAGGCGGCTCTCGTAAGCCCGGAAGAGGTCGCCCTGGCCGACCGCGGAGGCGCCCTGCAGCTCGTCCATCGCCCGTGGCCGCACCGCCAGCCCCATCAGCCGCATTCCGCGCGCGATCGCGCCGGAGGTGACCATCACGACCCGCTCGCCGCCCTGCTCGAGGGCGCTGACCTGCTCGCAGACGGAATCGAGCACGTCCGCGCGCAGCTCGCCGTCGTCGGCGGCGACGATCGAGGATCCGAGCTTGACGACCAAGGTCATGGCGAGCAAAGTAGCCGAGATGGCAGCGGCTATCGGCTGGGGCGCTCTCGCGGCAAGCTCGCTCGTCATCGGCGCGCTGCTCAGCTTCGCCCACCGCTGGTCGCCGCGGCAGATCGGCCTC
Organism: uncultured Solirubrobacterales bacterium; assembly: GCA_963849165.1. Lineage (GTDB taxonomy): Bacteria > Actinomycetota > Thermoleophilia > Solirubrobacterales > 70-9 > VAYN01. The sequence goes on from CAWKGJ010000001.1 coordinate 272,637, forward strand.
GTCCTCGCCTTCGGCGCCGGGGCCCTGATCAGCGCCGTCAGCTTCGAGCTGGCCCAGGAGGGGTTGGAGGTCGGCGGCGCCGGCGTCACCGGCATCGGGCTCGGCGTCGGCGCGCTCACCTATTTCGCCCTCGACGGTCTGATCGCCCGCCGGTTTTCGACCGGCCGCGGCCGCCGTGGTCGCTCCGGAAGCTCGAACGACGGCACGGCGCTGGCGCTCGGCGCCTTCCTCGACGGCATCCCCGAGCAGGCGGTCCTCGGGATCAGCCTGGCCGCCGGCAACGGCGTCAGCGTCGCCCTCCTGACCGCGATCTTCGTCTCCAACCTCCCCGAGGCGATGGGGTCGGCGGACGCGATGCGCAAGGCGGGAAGAGCACGCGGGACGATCCTGCGCCTGTGGCTGATCGTCGCGGTGATCTGCACCCTGGCGGCGGTCGCCGGCTACGCCGCCGCCGACGCCGTCAGCGGCGACCTGCGAGCTGCCATCGACGGCTTCGCCGCCGGCGCCCTGCTGGTGATGCTGATCGACTCGATGATCCCCGACGCCCGCGCCGAGGCCGGCCGTACCGCCGGCCTGGTCACCGTCCTCGGCTTCGCCCTCGCAGCAGGCCTCTCCAGTCTCTCTTAGATGTGGAGTTCGAACTCCTGCTCGCCGACGCGGACGTCGTCGCCGGCCTCGAAGCCGGCCTTGAGCAGGGCGGCGAGGACGCCGATCTCGCCGAGTCGCTGCTCGAGATAGGCGAGTGCCTCTTCGTTTTTGGTGTCGTGGCGCTCGAAGAGCAGCTCGACGCCCCGCCCGGCGACCCTGAAGGCTCCGTCCTCCTCCTTCTCGACCCAGTAGCCGCCCTCTCCCACGGGCTTGTAGACGCGGTGCTCGGCCTCGAATTCGCCGACCGGCTCGCCCGCCCCCGTCACGCCGACCGGCTGCAGCTCGGGCAGCTCGGCGAGTACCCGCTGGCGCAGCTCGTCCAGGCCTTCTCCCGTCGCCGAGGAGACCGCCAGCACGCCGAGCACGCGGTCGCCGCGCCGCTGGGCCCAGTCCGCCACGGCGGCCTCCGCCTCCGCGGCCGGGACCAGGTCGCGCTTGGTCAGCGCCACCAGCTCCGGCAACCGCTCCAGCCCCGCTCCGTGCGCGGCGAGCTCCGCCCGCACCGTCTCGTAGTTGCTCTCCGGATCCCCTTCCAGCGGCGCCAGGTCGACCAGGTGGACGAGCATCGAGCAGCGCTCGACGTGGGCGAGGAACTCGTGCCCCAGCCCGGCGCCATCGGCTGCGCCCTCGATCAGCCCGGGGATGTCGGCGACGACCGCCTGCCGGTCCTCCCCTTCGATCGTCCCCAGCACCGGCGAGAGCGTCGTGAACGGGTAGTCCGCCACCTTCGGCGCCGCCCGCGTCAGCCGGCCCAGCAGCGAGGACTTGCCCGCGTTGGGCAGCCCCACCAGCCCCACGTCGGCGAGCAGTTTCAGCCGCAGCTCGATCCAGCCCGCCTCCCCCTTCGTCCCCTTCTCCGCAAACCGCGGCGCCTGCCGGGTCGAGGTCGCAAACCGCTTGTTCCCGTGCCCCCCGCGCCCCCCATAGGCGACCACAGCCCGCTGCCCAGCCTCGACGAGGTCCACAGCGCTCCCATCCACCGTCGTCGCCTGGGTCCCGGCGGGAACCGGAATCACCCGCTCCTCCCCCCGCGCCCCGTGCCGGTTCGACCCTTCCCCATGACTCCCCCGCTGCCCCCGGAAGTGCCGACTGCCTTTGAGCGCGCCCAAATCGCGCTTCGACAAGTCACAGACCAGCACAACATCGCCGCCATGCCCGCCGTCTCCCCCGTCTGGCCCCCCGCGCGGCACATGAGCCTCCCGCCGAAAGCTCACACAGCCATTGCCACCGACCCCGCCCTCAACCCAGATTTTGGCTTTGTCATACACAGCTCAGGAGGGTAAATGGGTTGCTGTCGCCCTTTGTAGCGCTATGCGCACCAAAGGGCGACAGCAACCGCTGGGCGCAAGCTCGAAAGCCTGGTTGGAGGGGCGGGTGCCCCTCAACCGAACCTCCCGCAGTTCGTGAGGGCGAGGGGCACCCGCCCCTCCTCCCCACGCTCCGTCCCAGCTAGTCCTGCAGAACGCGAATCGTCCGCCCCTTGCGGGCGGTGCAGAAATCCACTTTGCCGGCCCGCGTCGCGAAGATCGTGTGATCGCGCCCGAGCCCGGTGCCCTCGCCGGGCCAGAACTTGGTCCCACGCTGCCGCACGATGATCTCGCCGCCGGTTACCTCCTGGCCGGCGAACACCTTCACGCCGAGCATCTTCGGGTTCGATTCGCGCCCGTTGCGGCTGGAGCCCAGCCCTTTCTTATGAGCCATCGGTCTCCTCCTTCTTCGCAGCGGGTTTTTTGGCGGCTGCCGGTTTTTTCTCCGCGGCCGCTTTTTTCTCGGCCGGTTTCTTGGCAGCCGATTTGAGCAGTTTGACCTCGGTCACCTCGAGCTTGGTCAGCTCAGAGCGGTGACCGGCCTTGCGCCGGTAGCCCTTCTTGGCCTTGTATTTGAAGACTTTGATCTTCGGCCCGCGCAGGTGCTCGGCGACTTTCGCCTCGACTTTGACCTTCTCCAGCTCCTTCGGCGCCGCCAGCACGTCGGTGTCGCGGAACATCACCGGCCGCAGTACGACTTTGTCGCCCTCTTTGGCATCAAGGCGATCGACGAGGAGGGACGTGCCCTGCTCGACCTTGTACTGCTTGCCGCCGCTTTCGACTACCGCATACATGCTCAATCGTCTTCCTTGCTGCCTTGTTTGGCGCGCGAACGCCCCCGGCCGCCCCTGCGGCCACGACTGCGTTTGCGCGAAGCAGCGGCGGAGTCTAGCTCGGAGTCGCCCTCGCCGGCGGCGCCGGACCCGTTCGGCGAGTCATTGCCCAGCAGCGAGGCGATCGCGGCGGAGCGCTCGACTTCCTCGATCCGCACCAGCTTGCGCTCGCCGACGAAGCGGCCGCCGCCGGTGACGCTGACGATGTAGGAGTCGATCCGGGCGACCGCGTCGTCGGCGTTGTACATGTGCGGCTCGTCGATCTTGACCAGCACCTCCTCGCCGACCTTGAAAGGCAGCGCCCGCTCCTCGATCTCCACCCTCGTCCCCTTCTCGACCATGTCGAAGGTGTCGATCGCCAGCGCGTCGCCGCCCTCGAAGTGGAAGCGCTTGCCGGTTTCGTCCTCGAGCTCGGCCAGGCCGCTGTCCTCGGCGGTCAGCTCGTGCGCGACCTTCGGGTTGACCCGGATCAGGAAGGCCTCGTCGTCGCCGTGCTCGACGGCGATTTCGCGCATCTTGCGCAGGCCCTCCAGGGCCACCGTCTCGGCCGAGAGCACGACGCCCTCGCCGTGGCAGGTGGGGCAGGGAGCGGTGAGGATCTCGCGCACGCCGTCGGTGACGTTCTGGCGGGTCATCTCGACCAGCCCCAGCGGCGAGACCTCGACCACGTAGCTCTTCGACTTGTCGGCGTCGAGCGCTTTGCGCATCGTCTTCAGGACCTTGTCGCGGTTGCTGGCCCGGGCCATGTCGATGAAGTCGATGACGATGATGCCGCCGATGTCGCGCAGGCGCAGCTGCCGCACCGCCTCCTCGGCCGCCTCGGTGTTGACTTTGGTGATCGTCTCCTCGAGGCCGCCTTTGCCGCGACCCGTGAAGGAGCCGCTGTTGACGTCGACCACGGTCAGCGCCTCGGTGTAGTCGATGATCAGGTAGCCGCCGGAGGGCAGGTCGACGCGGCGGTTCAGCGTCGACTCGATCTCCTCGTCGATCTTCCATTTCTCCAGCAGCGGCTTCTGGCCCTCGTAGAGCTCGACGCCGCCGACCAACTCCGGCGCGGTCCGCTGGAAGAAGTTGGTGACCCGCTCGAACTGCTTCTCGGAGTCGATGATCGCCTTCTCGAACTCGCTGAGGAAGACGTCGCGCAGGACCCGCACCGAGAGGTCGGCCTCCTGGAAGACGAGGGACGGCGCCTTGGTCGTCTCGCTGCGCCGCTCCAGCACCTCGTTCAGTCGCTGGAGATACCCGATCTCGCGCACGAAGTCGGATTTTTTCGCCCCGTGGGCAGCGGTGCGGACGATCAGCCCGCCCGGCCCTTTGTAGGTGCGGTCGACCATCTTGCGCAGGCGGTCGCGCTCGGAGTCGGTGAGGCGGCGGCTGACCCCGACGCCGCTGCCCTGGGGGGCGAAGACGAGGTAGCGACCGGCGATCGAGACGTTCATCGAGAGCCGCGCGCCCTTCGTCTTCAGCGGGTCCTTGACCACCTGGACGAGGATCTCCTGCCCGGGTTTGATCAGCTCGTTGATGCGGCGGCCGGAGCCGCGGCCGCGCTTCGGGGCCTGCTCACCGCCCGGCAGGACGATCTCGTCGACGTGGAGGAAGCCGTTGCGCTCGAGGCCGATGTCGACGAAGGCGGCCTCCATGCCGGGCAGGACGTTGTCGACCTTCCCCTTGTAGATGTTGCCGACGATGGAGCGCTTGCCGCGGCGCTCGATGTAGAGCTCGGCGACGTCGCGCTTGCCGCCTTTCGTCTTCGACTCGAGGACGGCCACGCGGGTCTCTCCGCGCTCGGCGGAGACCAGGATAGTTTTTTTCATGCTTATCTCAGTTCAGTTTGGGTACGCACCGCCGGGGGCCCTTGCAAGGGCATCACCAGGCGAACCTTCCCCTCTGACCGAGACGCGCTTGGATGTTGATGCTCTGAAGCACTCCGACCGCCAGGAAGGTAGCGAGCACGGAGGACCCTCCGTAGCTCAGCAGCGGCAGGGGGATGCCCGTGATCGGCATGATGCCGAGGTTCATCCCCACGTTGACGAAGACCTGGAAGAGCAGCGAGACGGCGATGCCGCCCGCCACCAGGGTCCCGTACGAGTTCTTCGAGAGCGTCACGATCCGCAGCGCCCGCCAGAAGAGCAGGGCGTAAAGGGATAGGACGAACGAGGCGCCGACGAACCCGTAGCGCTCACCGATCACCGCGAAGATGAAGTCGGTGTGCCGCTCGGGAACGAAGTCAAGCCTCGTCTGGGTGGCACGGTCGCCGCGGCCGGTCTTCTCACCGGAGCCGATGGCGACCACTGATTGGTTCTGCTGGTAACCCGCGCCGCTGGCATGCTCGCCGGGGTCCAGGAAAGAGGTGAGCCTCTGCTCCTGGTAGCCCTTCAGGACGGGCACCCCGACAGAGGGTGCCGCGACGAGAACGAGAGCGATCAAAGCGACGAGGGTCGAGCCGATGACGGCGAAGTGGGTCCAGGGAACACCACCGAAGTACATCACGGCGAGGGTGGCAGCCGCGAACACCAGGGAAGTTCCGAGGTCCGGCTGCAGGAAAACGAGCGCCGCCGGGGCCAGTCCGAGGCAGAGATAACGCACCGTGCGCTGCCGCGGAGATCCCCGCCTGGCGCCGTCGATGACGAAGCCGGCGAGGGCGAGGACGAGCAGGAGCTTGCCGAGCTCCGAGGGCTGGAAGCTGAAGAGGGGGAATTCGAAGGCGCGCCGCGAGCCGCGCGCCGCGAAGCCGAAGACGAAGACCAGCGCGATGCTGGCGCAGAGGAAGGTGTAGATGCCGACCCGCAGCTCGCGGAAGCGCGAGTAGTCGATCCGGGCCAGCAGCAGCATCCCGATCACCCCGAAGATTCCGTAGAGCGCCTGACGGTCGACGTAGTAGTGAGGGCTGCCCGGGACGTCGTTGAGGGTCGCCTGCGAGAGCGTGAAGACGCTGAAGGCTGCCAGCGCGACGGTGGCCAGGCCCAGGGTCCAGTCCATGTGGGCGAGGCCGAGGCGTTCGCCGAGGCCGGCGCGGATCGCGAACGGCTCGGCGCGGGCCTGCCTGCCACGGGTCGTGTACATCATTCGGCGAGCCCCGTTCCCGCGGCCGAGACCGAGCTCGCGTGCTTGTCGAAATACGCTTCGAGGATCTGCAGCGCCGCCGGGGCAGCGGATTCGGCGCCGAAGCCGCCTTCCTCCATGGTCACGATGGTGACGATACGGGGGTCCGGATACGGGGCCAGGACCGCGTACCAGGACTGGTCGGCGTGCGGTGGCCGCTGCGCGGTCCCGGTCTTGCCGGCGACCTCGATCGGGAAGCCGCCGAAGATCCCGTAGGAGGTGCCCTGGGGGCCCTGGGCGGCCTGGTGCAGGCCCTCCATGATCGCCCTCCGGCTGGCGGGGTCGATCTTGACCTTGCGCCGCGGCCCCGGGTCGAATTCCTTCAATACCCGCCCGGCGGCGTCCTCGACTTCCATCCCCACGTGCGGGGTGACGATCGTGCCGTCGTTGCCGAGGGCGGCGTAGGCGATCGCCAGCTGCAGCGGATTCATCTGCAGATCGCCCTGGCCGGTCGCCAGCTGGATGTTGTCGCCGGCCGACCAGGGACGATCGGTTTCGCCTTCCTCGTAGAGCTGGTTGCGCCAGCTCTGGCTCGGCACCAGGCCTTCGGTCTCACCGGGGATGTCGAGCCCGGACTCCCTGCCGATCCCCAGCTTCCCCGCCCAGCGCTGCAGCTGGCCGGTGTCCCACATGTCCCAGCCCAGTTCGTAGAAGAAGACGTCGGAGGAGACTTCCATCGCCGGGACCAGGGTCAGCGGCCCGTAGGAGACACCGCCCGCGTTCTGGAAGCTGTCGGTGCCGATCGTGAGCTTGCCGTTGTCGAAGATCGAGGTCGAGGGGGTGATCACGTTCCCTTCCAGGGCCGCCAGGGCGGTGACGATCTTGAAGGTCGATCCCGTCGGGTAATAGCTTTCGGTGGCTCGATCGGTCAGCGGCGCCAACACCGGGTCCCGGTAGAGCTGGTTCACCTGGGCCTGGGTCATCGGTTCGGTGAAGACCGTCGGGTCGAAGGTGGGGAAGGACCCAAGCCCGAGCAGCTGACCGTTGTTGACGTTCATCGTCACGAAGGCGCCGGGCAGGCCGCGCGAGGCGAGGGCGCTTTCACCGGCAGCCTGCACGTCGGGGTCGATCGTCAACTTCAGGTTGTCACCGGGGGCCGGTGGCTCGGAGACGAGCTGGCCTCCCGGCGTCGGCTGGCCGAGCGCGTTGACCTGGATCTTGGTCAGCCCGGGCTCGCCTCGCAGGTAACGGTCATAGCTGTACTCGACGCCGCCCTTGCCGACCTCGTCGCCCGGCTCCAGGCCCGCGTAGGTCGCTTCCTTCAGCTCTTCTTCGGAGATCTCGCCGACGCTGCCGACCACGTGGGCGGCACGGGTGCCGTTCGGGTAGTCGCGGACGAAGACGCGCTGCACGGTGACGCCGGGGAAGTCGCGCTGGTTCTCTTCCAAGTAGTAGACGAGGTCGTAGCCGACGTCCTTGCGCAGGGTCACCGGGGCCCCGGCAGCGACTTCTTCGGATTCGCGGATCGTCCGCCGCACCTTGCGCAGGGACATCCCGGCGAGCTTGCCGAGCCGGGCCAGCTCGACCCGCTGCTCGGCCGGGTCCACGGGCAGTTTCTGGGTGTTGAGCTGCAGCGCCAGGCTGGTCCGGTTGTCGACCAGGACGTTGCCCTCGCGGTCGAGGATGTCGCCGCGCGGAGCGATCACTTTGTACTCGCGGCTGCGGTTGTTCTTGGCCTCGGCCAGGTAGTCGGTGCCGGAGAGCACCTGCAGATCCCAGAGCCGGAAGAAGAGCACCGCGAAGAGGGCGACCGCGACGCCGCCGAGGACGGCGACGCGCAGCGCCAGGCGGGGGCCGGGGCTGTCGTTCGATCGCAGGTACATACGCTCCTAGGCTCCCAGCGCCGTCGGCCGCCTGGGGCGCCGCGCCGCAGGCTCCTCGACCAGGGCCGGGCGCAGCGCCCGCCGCAGGCCCAGGTAGATCGGCCAGCCGAGGGCGAAGGCGTAGACGGACTTGATCAGGAGGTCGCGGACGACGAGGCCGCTGACCGCGGTGTCGACCCCGAGCATCAGCTCGACGGCGCCGAAGCCGAGCTCGGCGAACAGGGTCAGACCCATGCAGAGCAGCGGCGCCACCAGCGGGCTGTGGATCTCGAAGCGCTCGCGGAAGAGCCCGGCCAGGTAGCCGGTGGCGAGCAGGACCAGCGAGGCGCCACCGAGCGGCTCGACCAGCAGGCAGTCGAGCAGGAACCCGACCGCGAACCCGCTCACCGCGCCGGTCATCGTGCCGCCGAGCAGGCCCAGCGAAATGACCAGGACCGGCAGCAGGTCGGGGCTGACGTGGAAGACCGCCACCTGCGAGAAGAAGGAGAGCTGCAGGATCACGCCGAGGACGACGATCGCGACCAGGCGGGCGAGGATCTTCGGGGTCAGGATCATCCGCGCGAGCCCCCGGTCAGGACCTGGACCAAGTCGAGGTCGCGGAGGTCGGCGTAAGGTCGCACGTGCACCTGCTGGCTTGCCTCCTGCTCGACGATCGGGGCCCGACTGACTTCGCCGATCGGGATGTTGGGCGGGAAGCCGGATGCGATGGTCTGGGTGCGCCAGCCGGCCGTCACCACCGCCTGCCCTTTGTGGACGTGCTTGGTCGAGTCGATGAAGTCGAGGATCAGGTCCTCGGGGTCGCCGACGTTGGGCCGGATCAGGCCCTGGACCCCGACCGGCACGACCTTCGCGGTGACGGCGCTGGAGTGGTCGGCGATCAGCGTCACCTGGGCCGAGCCGCCGGTCACGGCGGAGACGGTGCCGACGAGGCCGTCGCCGTTGACGACGGGATCGTTGACCTCGATGCCTTCGTCGCTGCCGGCGTCGATCGTGACGTCGGAGAACCAGACGGTCGGGGAGCGCGCGATCACCCTCCCCGTAACCGGCTCGTAGCCGGAAGGGATCGCTCCGCCGCGATCGAGCCCGAGCAGCTTGCGCAGCTGCGCGTTTTCGGCCAGCGCCGCGCTGGCCCCCACCGCCTGCTTGCGCGCGGCCTGTAGTTCGTCCTGCAGGCGGCTGTTGCGGCCGCGCGCGTCGAAGGTCTGGTCGAACCAGTTGACGAGGTCGCGGGCAGGCTTCAACGCTCCGTCGGCGACCGACTGGATCGGGCTAAAGATGGTGCTGACGCCGCGCTGCAGCCCGTTGGACCCGGAGCCGTAGGTGATCGTCAGCAGCACGAAGGAGCCGACGATCAACAGCGCGAGCACCGCCCTGCGGCGGCGTACTTGCTTTCGGTACACGTGGAAGACCTAAGTTCGTTGCTTGACATGAGCGCCCGCTAAAGCCGCCGGCGCCCCCTTGGGCTCATCTTGGCACCCAGCGAGGCTCAGCCCCGTTCGAAAAGCGCGGGTGCAAGCTCGATCAGCAACCCGACCGGCAATCCGACCACGTTGGAGACGCTGCCCTCGACCCGCTCGACCAGCGTCGACCCCAACGTCTGGATCGCATACCCCCCCGAACGCCCTTCCCACTCACCGAACTCGACATAACGATCCTTATCCGCATCGGAGAGCCGCTTGAAGTGAACGGAGGTGCGTTCCAGCCCCGACCTCTCCTCTCCGCCATCAAGGACGACCAGCCCACTGAGCACCTCATGGGCCCGCCCCGACATCCGATCCAGGTACTCCCGAGCCTCAACCTCTGATTGAGGCTTCCCGAGGGCTTTACCGTCCAGGACCACGTCGGTGTCACACGCGATAACCAGGGGCTTCGTGGGTGCGTCGGGAGGGGGTCCGAGAACGTAAACCTCGCCCGCAGGACCCCCTCCCGACGCACTCGCAATGGCCTGAGCCTTGAGACGGGCGTTCTCCAGCACCTCGAACTCTGGGTCTCCCCCACTCAACTCGTCAACGCCCGAAACGACGACGTCGAACTCGACTCCCAGCTTTTCGAGAATCTCTCGCCTCTGGGGCGAGCCCGAAGCTAAGACAGCTCGGGGAACCAGATCCCGATCTCGCGCTCGGCCGACTCGTCGGAGTCGGAGCCGTGAACCATGTTGAAGGTCATCTCCAGCGCGAAGTCGCCGCGGATCGAGCCGGGCGCGGCCTCGACCGGGTTGGTCGCGCCGATCAGCTGGCGGGCGGCGGGGACGGCATCCGCGCCCTCGAACACGATCGCCACCAGCGTGCCGCCGGTGATGAAGGAGACCAGCTCGCCGAAGAACGGCTTCTCGGCGTGCTCGGCGTAGTGCTCGTTGGCGATCGCCTCGTCGGCGCGCATCGACTTCAGGGCGGCGATGCGAAGCCCCTTGCGCTCGAAGCGGGCGATCACCTCGCCGGTCAGGGCGCGCTCGAAGGCGTCAGGCTTGACGAGGATCAGGGTCCGGCTCACGGCTGGGGCTCCTTTGCTCTGGGTTAGGGCTTGACGCCTCTGGCGGGGCGCCGCGGGCCGGCTTTTGCCTCTCCTCGGCGGGCGCGGAAGTTTTCCTCGGGGCGGCGGCTTTCTTGCGGCGCGCGGGCTGCCGTTTCTCGGAATCGGGGCGCCGCTCCCCTTTCTGCGGACGGCGCTGCCGCTCGGCGCCGGCGAGGGTCGTCTCGCAGTACGGGCAGAGGCCCCAGCGCGGGTCGACGGGCTTGCTGCAGGTCGGGCAGGGGTCCTTGAGGCGGCGCTGGCAATTGGGGCAGCGGAGGAAGTTCTTCTCGACCGGGTACTCGCAGTTGGGGCAGGTCTGGTCGCGCAGCTGGCGCACCCGCAGCTCCGCGGCCTTGATCTCCAGCTCGCGCTCGTGGGCGTCCTCGAGGAACTCCGGCGGCCGCACGATCGCGTAGACGGCGGTGCCGATGTAGGGGAAGAAGGAGGCGACGGTCGCGCAGGCGACCAGGAAGGGGTCGGAGATGCGGCGGCGCGCGTCGAGGTAGGTGTAGACGATCAGCGCCAGCCAGAGAACGACCAGCATCAGGACGAAGAGGGTCGCAACCAGGTTGAGGCTGCCGTTGGTGATGCCGAAGATCGCTAGTGACATGGGTTGGGGCCCCGCTGGAAGGGAGGCGGCAGTCTACTTCTCCACGCGGCCCGCGAACCCTGTCGGCGACGAATGGGCGACCGCGCCCGTCAGAGGAAGAGCCGCCCGAACAGGTAGCCGATGCCGAAGAAGACCAGGATCACGATCGCCACGACGGCGGCGACCAGGCCCATCATCGAGAGAAGCTGCGTGCCGGCACCTCGATCCATGCCCGAATCCTCGCAGAACCCGCCTCAAGGCTCGCCCGTGCGGCCGGTGGCCGTCGCCGCGCGCGCGGGCGCGATCGCATAGTGGGAGCCGGCGACGAGCACGGCGCCCTGCGGCGGCGCGGAGGCGAGCGCCGACGCCCGGACGAGCGCCGACGCAAGATCGGGCTCCGCCTCCGCCGTCAGTCCCGCCTCCCGGCACATCTCGACCAGCGCCGCGGCCGGGACCGATGGCCGATGGGCCTCAGACGGCCGCCATTTGGACGCGTGCGGCCCATCGGCGGGCAGCTCCGTGCAGACGGCGTGGTCGAGCGCCGGCGCCAGGGCGCGCACCATGGCGGCGGCGTCCTTGTCGGCGAGGATCGCCAGGCAGGCGACGACGCGGCGGCCGCCGGTCACCGCGGGCAGGGCCTCGGCCAGGGCGGCGGCGCCGTCGGGGTTGTGGGCGGCGTCGACGAAGGTCGGCGGGCGCGCGGCGATCTGCTCGAGGCGCCCGGGGACCAGCACGCTTACGCCGACCTGGGCGACCAGGTCGGCGTCGAGCGCGCCGAGGAAGGCCTCGACGGCGGTGCGGGCGAGGGCGAAGTTGCGGCGCTGGAAGTCGCCCGCGGCGAGCAGCCGCAGCTCCGCCCCCGGATCCTCGGGAGCGCGCAGCAGGCGGGCGCCGCGCGCGGCCGCGACGCGCTCGGCCAGGGCCGCGACCTCGGGCGAGACCCGCCCCAACACCAGCGTCGTCTGGTCGCGCAGGACCGCCAGCTTCTCGGCCGCGATCTCCAACTCGGTCTCTCCCAGCCACTCGGTGTGGTCGAGCCCGACCGAGGTCAGCACCGTGACCCGCGAGGGAATCGTGTTGGTGGCGTCGAGCCGCCCGCCCAGGCCCGCCTCGATCGCCGCCGCCTGCACCCGGGCCGAAGCCAGGGCGACGAAGGTGGCCGCCGTCGCCGCCTCGAACTGGGTGATCGCGTCCTCCTCGTCGAGGCTGCGGTTGACGGCCTCGGCCGCCTTCGCGACCCGCTCCACGGCGCTGGCCCACTCCCCGGCCCCGACCTCCTCGCCGTGGATCAGGGTCCGCTCCGACCAGCGGGCCGCATGGGGCGAAAGGCAGGCGCCCGCGCCGACGCCATGGGCCTCGAGCAGCGCGGCCGTCATCCGCGCCACCGAGGACTTGCCGTTGGTGCCGACGACGTGGATCGAGGCGAAACGGTGCTGGGGCATGCCCAGCGCCGTGGTCAGCTTGTGCATCCGCTCGAGGCCGAGCCGCCAGCCGATCGGCTCCAGCGAGTCGAGGTAGGCGTCGGGGTCGAAGCTCAAGCCAGCTCGGCGAGTTCGGCCCGGTAGCGCTCGAGCTTGCCGCGCTCCTCCTCGACCACCGCGGCCGGCGCCTTGGCGGTGAAGCCCTCGTTGCCGAGTTTGCGCTCGCCCCGCTCGACCTCGGCCCGCAGCTCCTCGCGCCGCTTCCGCAGCCGCTCCGCCACCGCCTCGGCGTCGAGCTGCTCGGAGGGGAGCACGCGCACGGGGCCGATCGAGGCGACCGGGTCGCCGCCGACGCCGTCGAACTCGAAACGAGAGAGGCGACCGACGAACCGCGGCGGCTCGACGCCGTCGATCACCGCGATCAGCACCGCTCCGACCGGAACGCCGGCAAGGTCGCGCCAGGCCCGCAGGCGCTGGGTCAGGCCGATCCCGCCCTCGACGTCGGCCTCGGCCGCCTGGTCGAAGAGCGACTCGTCCGCCAGCGGGAACGGGTGGACGACGAGGTGGCCGGTGCGGGCCGGGTGGAAGGACCAGATCTCCTCGGTGACGAAGGGCATCACCGGGTGCAGCAGCCCGAGGACCCGCTCCAGCGCGTAGAGCAGCGTCGCCGAGACCTCCGCCTCGCCGTCGTAGAGGCGCGGCTTGACGATCTCCAGGTACCAGTCGCAGAGGTCGCGCCAGAAGAACGAGTAGGCCTCCTGGACGGCGTGGGCGAAGTCGTAGGTCTCCAGCTTCTCGCTGACGGAGGCGATCGTCCGCTCCAGCCGCGAGAGGATCCAGCGGTCCTCGACGTGCAGCGGCCGCGGCGCCGGCTCTGCTCCCTCGGCCGCGTTGAGGAGGATCAGCCGGCTCGCGTTCCAGAGCTTGTTGGTGAGGTCGCGGCCCTGCTCGACCTTGGCGTCGGAGAAGCGCACGTCCTGGGTCGAGGACATCGCCAACAGCCCGAAGCGCAGGGCGTCGGCGCCGTGGACGTCGATCTCCTCCAGGGGGTCGATCCCGGTGCCGAGGCTCTTCGACATCCGCCGCCCGTCGCGGGCCTGGATCACCGAGTGCACATAGACGTCGCGGAAGGGGATGGCGCCGGGGAACTCGAGGCCCATCATCACCATCCGCGCCACCCAGAGGAAGAGGATCTCCCGCGCGGTGGTGAGGAAGCTGGTCGGGTAGAAGGCCCGCAGCTCAGGCGTGTCGTCGGGCCAGCCGAGCGTCGCGAAGGGCCAGATCGCCGAGCTGAACCAGGTGTCGAGCACGTCCTCCTCCTGGCGCAGCTCGCCGCCGCAGGCGCCGCAGCGCTCGGGCGGCTGCTCGGCGACGATCGTCTCTTCACAGGCGTCGCAGTACCAAACCGGGATCCGGTGCCCCCACCAGAGCTGGCGCGAGATGCACCAGGGCCGGATCTCCCGCATCCAGTTGAGGTAGACGCGCTTCCACTGGTCCGGCGCGATCCGCACCTCGTCGCGTTCCACCGCCTCGATTGCCGGCTTCGCGAGCTCGTCCATGCGGCAGAACCACTGCAGCGAGATCAGCGGCTCGATCCGCTCGCCGGAGCGGTGCGAGAAGGGGACCGAGTGGGCGTAGGGCTCTTCGGCGCGCAGGCGGCCCTGCTCGCGCAGTGCGGCGACCACGGCCGTCTGAGCCTCCGCCGCCGTCAGCCCGGCGAAGTCGCCGGCCTCCTCGGTGAGGCGGCCGTCGGCGCCGATCACGACGATCTCCTCGAGCCCGTGCCGGCGACCGATCTCGAAGTCGTTGGGGTCGTGGCCGGGGGTGATCTTCAGCGCCCCGGTCCCGAACTCCGGGTCGACGTGCTCGTCGGCGATGATCGGCAGCCGCCGGCCGACCAGCGGCAGCACGCAGAACCGGCCGACCAAGTCTCCGTAGCGCTCGTCCTCGGGATTGACGGCCACGGCGGTGTCGCCGAGCATCGTCTCCGGCCGCACCGTCGCCACGGTCAGCACCCGGTCGGAGCCCTCGACCGGGTAGTCGATCGAATAGAGCGCGTCCTCGACCTCGCGGTTCTCGACCTCGAGGTCGGAGATCGCCGAGCGCGAGCCTGGGTCCCAGTTGACCATGTAGTGGTCGCGGTAGACGTAGCCCTTGTCGTAGAGCTGCTTGAAGACGCGGTAGACCGCCTTCACGTAGCCCTCGTCGAGGGTGAAGCGCTCGCGCTCGTAGTCGCAGGAGGCGCCGAGCCGCTTGTACTGCTCGACGATCCGCGAGCCGTACTCCTCTTTCCACTCCCAGACCCGTTTGACGAACTCCTCGCGACCGAGCTCCTGGCGGGAGACGCCTTCGGCCTTGAGGCCCTTCTCCACCACCGACTGGGTGGCGATCCCGGCGTGATCGGTACCGAGGATCCAGAGCGCGTTGCGACCCCGCATCCGGTTCATCCGCACCAGCGCGTCCTGCATCGAGCCGTTCAGCGCGTGGCCCATGTGCAGCACCCCGGTCACGTTCGGCGGCGGGATCGCCACCGAAAAATTCTGCGCCGGACTCCCCTCCGCCTCCGGATGGAAATAACCACCCTCCATCCACTCCGCAAAGACCCGCGCCTCCACCTCCGAAGGGTCGTAACGCGTCGTCTCCTCCAGCTTTTTTCTATCGGCGGCGCCCATCCGCCGCGAGTCTAGATAGCCGCGTTCGTGAGTGGGGGTCGGGTGACCCTCAACCGAACCTCCCCGCTGTTCGTGAGGGCGAGGGTCACCCGACCCCCACCCCTCCTAAGCGGATTCCTCGGCGACGCCCTCGTCAGCCTTGCCGATGTCCTGGTGCGCGGCCTCGGTCACCAGGGTCGGCCGCCGCCCTTGGGCGATCGTCTCCTTGGTCACCACGCACTTGGTGACGTCGCGGCGCGAGGGCAGCTCGAACTGGACGTCGAGCAGCGTCTCCTCGAGGATCGAGCGCAGGCCGCGGGCGCCGGTCTCCCGCTCCAGGGCCTTGTCGGCGATCGCCGCCAGGCTGTCCTCGGAGAAGACCAGCTCGATGTCGTCGAACTCGAAGAAGCGCTGGAACTGGCGGGTCAGCGCGTGCTTGGGCTCGGTCAGGATCGTGGTCAGGTCGTCGCGGCTGAGCTGGTGGATCGCGGTGATCACCGGCAGGCGGCCGATGAACTCGGGGATCAGGCCGTATTCGATCAGGTCCTCGGGCAGCACCTGCTCGAACCACTCGCCGGCGTCCTTCTTCTCGCGGGCGGAGATCGACGCCCCGAAGCCGACGCCGCGGTCGCCCACCCGCCGCTCGATCACCTTGTCGAGCTCGGCGAAGGAGCCGCCGCAGATGAAGAGGATGTTGGTGGTGTCGATCGTCAGGAACTCCTGGTGGGGGTGCTTGCGCCCGCCCTGCGGCGGCACCGAGGCTGTGGTCCCCTCGAGGATCTTCAGCAGCGCCTGCTGGACGCCTTCGCCGGAGACGTCGCGGGTGATCGACGGGTTGTCGGCTTTGCGCGCGATCTTGTCGATCTCGTCGATGTAGATGATCCCCGTCTCGGCCTTTTTGACGTCGTAGTCGGCGGCCTGAATCAGCTTCAGGAGAATGTTCTCGACGTCCTCGCCGACGTAGCCGGCCTCGGTCAGCGCCGTCGCGTCGGCGATCGCGAAGGGGACGTTGAGGATCCGGGCCAGGGTCTGGGCGAGCAGCGTCTTGCCGCACCCGGTCGGGCCCAGCATCATGATGTTCGACTTCTGCAGCTCGACCTCGGTCTCTTCGGACTGGGCGATCTGGACCCGCTTGTAGTGGTTGTAGACGGCGACGGCGAGCGAGCGCTTGGCGGCCTCCTGGCCGACCACGTACTCCTCCAGCACGGCGTGGATTTCCTGCGGCTTGGGCAGGTTCTCCAGCTCGAAGGCGGGCGCCGCCGTCAGCTCCTCGTCGATGATCTCGTTGCAGAGGTCGATGCACTCGTCGCAGATGTAGACGCCGGGGCCGGCGATCAACTTCTTGACCTGGCGCTGCGACTTGCCGCAGAAGCTGCAGAGGAGCTGCTCGTTCGAGTCTGTGGGACGTGCCAGCGGAATCCCCTCCTAACGGGATGATCAATGACCTCCGGCAGCCCCAACAGCTTAATCGGGGCGCCAAACCGGGTTGTGGGTCTCGTTTACTTCGCCCGGGCGGCGGTCCCTGCTCGTGATTCCGGCCTTGCGCGCCCGCGCTACGGTGGGAGCCGTGACTCCCACCCTGCAGATCGGGCCGCTCGAGGCCGCCGAGTACGAGCGCCTGCTGCCCCTGATCGCCGCCTACCAGCGCTTCTACGAAGCCGAGGAGATCGACGAGGAGCGCAACCGCGCCTTCTTCCGCCGCTTCCTCTCCCCCAGCGAGGACGGGATGCTGCTCGGCGCCCGGCGCGAAGGCGAGATCGTCGGCTACGCCTGTCTCTACTGGCACTTCTCCTCGACCCGGGCGGTCGAGACCGTGCTGATGAACGATCTTTTCGTCAGCGAGAACGCCCGCGGCAACGGCGTCGGCCGCGCCCTGATCGAGGCCAGCGCCGCCGTCGCCCGCGAACGCGGCGCCGCTCAGCTCGAATGGGCCACCGCGCCCGGCAACGTCACCGCCCAGCGCCTCTACGACAGCATCGGTGCCGAGCGCTCGGAATGGGTCGAGTACTCGCTGACTGTGAGTTAAGTCGTCTGCGGCGGCGGCAGGCGGTCGATCAACGCCAGAAGGGCTTCGCGATGTGCTTTCGCCTCCTCGCGCCCTTCGCGTAGTTCGGCCAGGATCTGCTCGGTCTTGACGTCGGTCTTCGCCGTCAATTCCTTGCAGAATTCCCGATTGCCGCGAAGAAGATCGTTGATCACCTTCTCGCTGCGCCGGTTCATGTCGCGGATGAAAACCTTGAGGTCGCCGTGCTGCGCCTCGTGGCGATCAAGGGACGCCATCACCCGCTTGAAGCCCTCCTCGTTCCGCTTGAAGTCCTCCTCGTGCCGCTCGAAGGCTTGCTGGTGCCGCTCGAAGGCCTGCTCGTGCCGCTCGAAGGCAGCCATCCAGCGCTCGAAGGCCAGGGCATGACGCTCGGCAGCGGCGCGACTGAGCTTCAGCTCCTGCTCGCTGCGCTTGGCTATCTCAGACAACTCCCTTCGCCTCATGTCGCCATTCTGGCAAAGACGAACGCATCGGTTACGCGTCAAATGAGCCAATTTCCAAACCCGTTAGCGTCGCCTTGATCAATGGACGTAAAGCTCGAACCGGCAGGCCGCGACGACCCCGAGGTGCTGGCGCTGTTCGACGCCTTCATCCGCGAGTCGGACGGACCGCTGGGGATCGACCTGGAGGCGGAGATCGCGGCGGGGCCGCCGGCGGAGCTGGCGGGGCCGGATGGGGTGCTGCTGCTCGTGAGAGTCGACGGCGAGCCGGCGGGACTGGGCGGCGTGCGCCATCTCGACACCGACGCGGCCGAGATCAAGAGCATGTACCTCGCCCCCGCCCACCGTGGCAAGGGGCTGGCGCGGCGGCTGCTGGCCGAGCTGGAGGAGATCTCCCGCCGCCGCGGCTGCCGGGCGGTGCGCCTGGACACCTCCGACTATCTGACCGACGCCGTCGCCCTCTATCGCGCCGCCGGCTACCGCGAGGTCCCTCCCTACAACGAGAACGCCAAGGCCAACCTCTGGTTCGAGCGCTCACTGGACTCCGAGCGGATCGCGATCGTCCCTTACGATCGGCGCTGGCCGCGGATGTTCGCGGCGGAGCGGATCCTGCTGGAAGGCGCGATCGGGGACTGGATCGCCGGCGGGGTCCATCACGTGGGCAGCACGGCGGTGCCCGGCCTCGACGCGAAGCCGATCATCGACATCCTCGTCGGGGTCGAGAGCCTGCAGGCCTCGCGGCCCTGCTTCGAGCCACTGTCCCGGCTCGAGTACCTCTATGCGCCGTACCGGCCCGAGGAGATGCACTGGTTCTGCAAGCCGGATCCAAGCCGGCGCACCCATCACCTGCACCTGATTCCGGTCGACCATCGGCGCTACGGGGAGGAGCTGAGGTTCCGTGATCGCCTCCGGCGCGATCCAGTGCTGGCCGGCGAGTACGGCGTCCTCAAGCGCGATCTCGCTGCCCGCTTCCGCGACGACCGTGAGGGCTATACGGACGGCAAGGGCGACTTCGTCCGATCGGCCCTGAGTCAGCTGTAGCGGTCCCAGCGTTCGAGGTCGGGCAGGGGATCGATCGGAGCGCCGCGCACGTGGATCTCGAAGTGGAGGTGGCAGCCGGTGCCGGCGGCGTTGCCGGTTTCGCCGACCGAGCCGACCCTCTCCCCCTCCCAGACCCGCTCGCCGCGGGCCACCAGCGCCGGGCGCGGCAGGTGGGCGTAAAAGTAGCCGCGTCGCTCCCCTTCGCCGTGGATCAGCAGGTAGTTGCCGTAGAGGACCGGGTCGTAGCCGCGGCGCAGCACCCGGCCGTTGCCGACGGCGACCAGCGGCGAGCCGCAGGCGGCGACGACGTCGAAGCCTTCGTGGGTGCGGCCGCCGTTGCGGCCGGCGCCGAATTCGCCGACGGCGCCGCGCACGCCGTGCGGTCCCTGGACCGGGAAGACGTGGCCGTAATAGGGCACACCGCCCGCGGTGCCGGCGATGCGAGCCGTCGCCGGGGCGGCCAGGGCGAGGAGAAATGCGAGGGCGAGAAGGGCCGGGCGCTTCAGTGGTGCTCGATGACGCGGTCGACGATGTTGTACTCGACCGCCTCCTCGGCGCTCATGAAGTAGTCGCGATCGGTGTCTTTCGTGACCTTCTCGAAAGGCTGCCCGGTGTGGTGGGCGATGATCTCGTCGAGGCGGCGGCGGACGTCGATGATCTCTTTGGCGTGGATCTCGATGTCGGTCGCCTGGCCCTGGAACCCGGCCGAGACCTGGTGGATCAGGATCTTCGAGTTGGGCAGCGCCATCCGCTTGCCGGCGGCGCCGCCGCTGAGCAGCAGGGCTCCCATGCTCATCGCCACCCCAGAGCAGATCGTCTGCACGTCGGGCTTGATGAACTGCATCGTGTCGTAGATCGCCAGCCCGGCGTAGACCGAGCCGCCGGGCGAGTTGATGTAGATGCTGACGTCCTTGTCGGGATCCTCCGACTCGAGGTGCAGCAGCTGGGCCACGATCAGGTTCGCGATGTCATCCGTGACCGGAGTGCCGAGAAAGATGATCCGCTCGCTGAGCAGCCGCGAGTAGATGTCGAAGGCGCGCTCGCCACGCGACGTCTGCTCCACAACCATCGGCACCAGAGGGCTCACGGCGCGCACTCTACTGAGCGCGCTGCGCGGGAGGGAGGTCGGGTGCCCCTCGGACGCGCGGCGTCCGATTTTCGCACCGCCGGGTCGGCGAGAGAGACCGAGCTCCCGGCGAAAATCCCAGCAAGGGAGAGGGGCACCCGACCTCCCTCCGACCACCCGCCCCTACGAGTCAGGCGTCCAAAGCTCGCCGGACTCTTTGCGCTCCTTCTCCGGCGTCCAGATCTGCTCGCGCGCCTCCGCCTGCTCGAGCGGGATCGGGAGCGCCGACTCCGCCACCAGCTCGATCGCCTTGCGCGCCCTGAGGTCGTCGACGACCATCGCCTCGCGGCCGTTCTCGCGCAGCCTCGCCAGCAGCTTCTCCGGCGTCGTCCGCTCGTGTTCGGCGCTGTGCGCCAGCGCCTCGACGAGTTCCTCGTCGCTGATCTCGATCCCCTCGGCCTCGGCGATCGCGGTGACGACCGCCTCTCGCTTCAGCTCCTGCGCCGCGTCGGGCTTGGACTCCTCGATCAACTCCTCGCGGGTCTTGCCCTGCATCTGCAGGAAGGCGTCGGGGTCCATGCCGCGCTGGGCGAGCTGGCGTTCCATCCGCTCCCAGCGTTCGGTGGCGCGGGCGCTGACCAGGTCGGCCGGGACGTCGACCGTCGCCTCGCCGACGGCGACGTCGACGGCGGCGACGCGGAAGTCTTCCTCGGCCCGGCTGCCGAGCGCCTCGCCGACTTTCTCGCGGACGTCGGCGCGCAGCTCCTCCAGCGTCTCGAACTCGGAGGCGTCGGCGGCGAAGTCGTCGTCGAGCTCGGGCAGGATCTTCTCCCGCACCTCTTTGACTTTGACCTTGAAGACCGCAGCTTTGCCGGCCAGGTGCTCGGCCTGGTAGTCGTCGGGAAAGGTGACCTCGACGCTGACGTCCTCACCGGGCTTGGCCCCGGTCAGCTGCTCCTCGAAGCCCTCAATCAGGGAACCCGATCCAAGCGCCAGCAGGTAGTCCTCGGCCTTGCCCCCATCGAAGGCGGCACCGTCGATCAGGCCCTCGAAGTCGATCAAGAGCGAGTCGCCCTCGGCCGCCTCGCGCTCAACCGGCTCCAGGCGCGCGAAGCTCTCGCGGACCCGCTCGATCTCGGTCTCGACTACGTCGTCGGGGACCTCGGTCTCTTTGCGGCCGACCTCGAGCCCCTTGTACTCGCCGAGCTTTGCCGCCGGCCGCACGCCGACCTCGAATTTGAACTTGAGCGGTTCGCCCTCGCCCTCGGGGGTCGAGAGCATCTCGATGCTGGGGTCGCCGATCGGGCTGACCCCGGTCGCGAGCAGCGCCCGTTCGTACCACTCCGGCAACGCCTCGCGGATCGCCTCCTCGAGGACCGGTCCGAAACCAAGTCGCTGGATCACCAGGGAGGGCGGCGCCTTGCCCTCGCGAAAGCCGGGCAGCCGCATCTCCTTGGCCATCGCCCGGGCCGCGCGCGAGGTGGCGCGGGCGACGTCCTCGGCGGCAACGTCGACCTCGACGCGGGCGCGTGAGTCGGGCAGGTCGGTGAGGGTGGTCTGCATCGGACGCAGGACCCTAGCGAGAGACGAAGGTGCGCAACGCGGCGCCGAAGTCGATCGCGAACGCCAGGCCCCGCCCCAACGGCCCGGTCACCAGCCAGGCCCGCAGCCGCTCGATCCGCTCGCCCCGCTTGCGCCTACTCATCGGCGTATTCCAGCAGGGAGCTGTCGACCAGCCACTCGACCGGAGCGCGGTCGTCGCTGAAGACCTCGCCGCCGGGCAGGCGCGGGGCCAGGCTGGACGCCGCTTCGAGGGCGAGGGGCCGCAGCGGCGCCGGCAAGGCCCTCGCGTCGCGGCGCAGGCGCTCGGCGGAGAGACCGCCCTCGCCGCCGACCAGGAGCGTGTTGGTCGGCTCGATCGGGTAGCGCAGCACGCGCGGGAAGGCCGTCGCCATCGTCCGCCCCAGCACGCGCTCGAGCTCGTCGCTGCCCTCCGGATGGCCGACGTTGACGATCGTGATCCCGCCCGGCGCCAGCCGCTCCCGGGCCAGCTCGAAGAACTCCCGCGTGGTCAGGTAGAAGGGGATGTAGGGCTGGCGGTAGGCGTCGACCATGATCGCGTCGTAGCCACCGGCGGAGCGCTCCAGCCAGGGCCTGGCGTCCTCGGCGAAGGTCCGCATGCGCGGGTTGCGCAGGCCGAGGAAGCGGCGGCCCAGCTCGGTCAGCTCGGGGTCGATCTCGACCGCGTCGACGGCGGTGCCGGGAAAGAAGCGGCCGAAGGCGCGGGCGACGGTGCCGCCGGCGTTGCCGAGGATCGCGATCCGCTCCGGTGGGCGCCGCCGCGAGGCGGCGGGCAGGACCAGGTGCCCGTCCCAGTAGTCGCCGGTGAGGAAAGCGCCGCGGCGCCAGAGCGAGTGCACCGCCTGGCCCTCGTTGAGCTCGAGCACGCGGCTGCCGTCGGGCCGTTCGACGACGCGGGCGTACTGGTGGGTGGTCTCCGCCTCGTAGAGAACGCGGCCGGTGTCGGCCGCCTTGATCGTCCCGACCGGGATCGCGATCGCCAGCGCCAGCGCCACGGGGACGAGGACGAAGCGCCAGCCGAGGCCGACGACGGCGACCAGCGCCAGGGCGAGGGCGAAGACGAAGAAGGTCCGCTGCGTGCCCAGCAGCGGGATCAGCAGCAGCGCCGAGATCATCGTCCCGACCAGGGAGCCGGCGGTCGAGATCGCGTAGAGGCGGCCGACCACCTCGCCGGAGCGGTCCATCTCCCCCACCGCCAGCCGCACCGCCCAGGGCGCGGCGGCGCCGAGCAGGGTGACCGGGACGGCGACCAGGACCAGGACGCCGAACAGCGAGCCGGCGAAGCCGCCGACCGAGACGGTCTCGAAGGCGTCGACGGAAAAGCCCAGGAACGGACGGGCGGCGAAGGGGACGACGGCGATCAGCAGCGAGGCGGCGAGGACGAGGAGGCAGAGGCCGCGCAGATGCGGATGGCGGTCGGCGAAGCGGCCGCCGAACCAGTAGCCGACCGAGAGGGCGACGAGGACGACGCCGATCGTGTTCGCCCAGACGATCGTCGAGGCGCCGAAGTACGGCGCCAGCAGGCGCGCGGCGGCGATCTCGACTCCGAGGCTGGCGGCGCCGACGACGAAGACCAGCGCCGGCAGCAGCAGCCGCTCAGGGGCGCTCGGCTTCAGGGTCTCTCCCGCCGGCGATCAGCTGTCTCTCGAGCCGGTCGCCGTGCCCGGCGGCGACGGCGCGCTGGGCGCGCCCGGCGTCGAGCTCGATGCCGCGGTCGTGGGCCAGGTCGAGCAGCCGCTGCCTCTCGATCCCCTCGCGCGAAGCCTCGAAGAAGACCCAGGCCAGCAGGCCCAGGGCGAGGAAGGTGCCCTCGATCATCATCACCACGCCGGCGGTGCTCTGGTCGGCGATCGGCGAGATCCCCCAGTAGCGCTCCCCGGGCGCGTAGATCGGGTAGAGCACGGTCCCCGACCACATCAGCACGTTGCCGAGGATCGCCCCGGCGAAGCGGACGGCGATCACGTAGCCGACCTTCCAGGCGGCCGTGAACCACTGCGGCGTGGGCAGCGGCCCGAAGACCGGCATCCACATCAGGCAGCCGAAGAAGATGAACGTCGAGTGCTCGACGACGTGCATGAAGGCGGTGCCGTAGGCCGCTTCGTAGAGCGCGGGGATGTGCCAGGCGTAGAAGTTGACCGCCCAGAGCGGAAAAGCGACGAGCGGGTGCGCGAGGACCCGCAACCGGTCGAAGACCCGGATCGCCAGGACCGGCTGCAGCAGCGGCCCGGTCAACCCGAGGACGAGCAGCAGGGTGGCGAGGTCGCCGAGCATCAGGTGCTCGACCATGTGGGCGATCACCAGCTCCTCGGAGATGTGGCCGATCGGCGAGAACAGCGCCGCCACGATCATCAGCAGGCCGGCGGCGAAGCAGAGCTGGCGCCAGACCGGCACCGGCCTGCCCTTGCGGGCCAGGGTCGAAGCCCGCTTCGAGTAGAGAACCGCGGCGATCAGCAGCGGCAACAGCTCGATCGGGGCGAGGACGCCGGCCACGTGCGCCAACGGCGTGGTCATGGGATCAGCGTAGCGACGCCGATCGCCCCCGTCGCCGCCCGTGGGCGCTGGTAGCTTGGGCAGCGCCGTGAGCGCCCACGACAGCTTCCCCACGATCGGCAGCTACGGTTTCCTCTCCGATTGCCACACCGCCGCCCTGGTCTCCTACGACGGCTCGGTCGAGTGGCTCTGCCTCCCCCGCTTCGACTCGCCCAGCGCCTTCGCGGCGCTGCTCGACCGCGGCGCCGGCCACTTCAAGGTGAAGCCGCGCGGCGTCGTCGTCCCGATCGGGCGCCGCTACGAGCCGGGCACGCTGGTGATCGAGACGACCTGGGTCACCGAGACCGGCTGGGTCGAGGTCCACGACGCGCTGACGATCGCCGAGTGGGCCGTCTCCGGCCAGGGGCGCCGTCCCGACACCGAACACGAGTCCGACCGCTCGCTGCTGCGGACGATGACCTGCATCGACGGCGAGGTCGAGATGGAGATGGAGTGCCTGCCGCGCTTCGGCTACGGGCTCGAGGGCGCGAGCTGGAGCGGCGGCGAGCTGGGCGAGGCGGTTGCCCGCGCCGCCGACGGGACGGAGCTGCGGCTGACCAGCGACATGGACCTGACGATCGAGGCGGGCCGGGTGCGCGGCACGGTCAAGCTGCGCGAGAACGAGAGCGGCTTCTGCGCCGTCACCTGGGGCAACGACGACCTCGGCGGGCCGCGCAGCGCTCCCGAGGCGCTGGAGCGGCTCGACTCGACCGAAGAGTTCTGGCGCGAGTGGCTGCGCGACGGCGACTTCCCGGATCACCCCTGGCGGATCCACCTGCAGCGCTCGGCACTCGTCCTCAAGGGCCTCACCTACACGCCGACCGGGGCGATCGTCGCGGCGCCGACGACCTCGCTGCCGGAGACCCCGGGCGGCGAACGCAACTGGGACTACCGCTTCAGCTGGATCCGCGACTCGACCTTCAGCCTCTGGGCCCTGCACACGCTCGGCTTCGACCAGGAGGCGCGCGACTTCATGCGCTTCATCGTCAACGTCTGCAAGGACCATCCCGACCTGCAGATCATGTACGGGATCGGCGGCGAGAAGGAGCTGACCGAGCAGACGCTGGACCACCTCTCGGGCTACGGCGGCGCCAAGCCGGTGCGGATCGGCAACGGCGCCTACGACCAGCGCCAGAACGACGTCTGGGGCTCCCTGCTGGACTCGATCTACCTGCACGAAAAGGCGCTCAAGGGAACCGGCACGCCGACCGACCGCCAACTCATCCGCTACCAGGTGGAGGCCGCGATCGCCGCCTGGCACGAGCCGGATCAGGGGATCTGGGAGTCGCGCGGCGAGCCCCGGCACTACGTCTCCTCCAAGCTGATGATCTGGGTCGCCGTCGACCGCGGCGCCCGCCTCGCTCGCGGCCTCGGCTTCGAAGAGATCGCCGGCGACTGGGCGGCGAAGGCAGACGAAATCCACGAGGAGATCCTCGAGCGCGGGGTCCGCGACGGGATCTTCCGCCAGCACTACGAGACCGACGCGCTCGACGCTTCGCTGCTGTTGATCCCGCTGCTGCGTTTCCTCCCCCCCGACGACCCGCGCGTACGCGCCACCGTCGACGCGATCGCCGCGGACCTGACCGAGCACGGGCTCGTCCTCCGCTACAAGGTCCAGGAGACCGACGACGGCCTGCGCGGCAGGGAGGGCACCTTCCTGATCTGCTCCTTCTGGCTGGTCTCGGCACTCTCGGAGATCGGCGAGCGCAGGCGGGCCCGGCTGCTCTGCGAGCGGCTGCTCGAGGCGGCCGGCTGGCTGGACCTCTTCGCCGAGGAGCTGGAGGCCGACTCGGGGCGCCACCTCGGCAACTTCCCCCAGGCCTTCACCCACCTGGCGCTGATCAACGCGGTCTCGCACGTGATCGCCGACGAGCAGCGCGACGACGGCGGCGTCACCGCGGTCTTCAGCGAAATGGGCGGCGTTCGCGAGGACGCCTGACTACTCGCGGCCTTGCGGAATTTTTCCGCAGACAGAAGCACTACAGACAGAACGTTTCGTTTTGCTCTATATTGCGCGGGCCGAAATGACGAATCTCAACCGTTCTGACGACAACGACCTGCTGATGGCCCTGCGCCATCCCCTACGCCGCGACATCCTCCGCGAGATGGCCGGCAGAGAGGCGATCAGCCCGCGCGAGGTCGCCAGCGCCCTCCACCAACCACTCAGCAACGTCAGCTACCACGTCCGGGTGCTCGCCGATTGCGCCGCGATCTCGCTGGTCAGCACGAAACCGGTGCGGGGCTCGATGCAGCACTTCTACCGCACCGCGATCGAGGCGCCCTGGGCGCGCCAGATCCTCGGGTTCGACGAGAAGGGCGCGGCGGGGGAGAGTTCGGCCGAGCCCGAGACTTAGCGGCCGGGGGCCCATGAACGAGATCGAAGACAGCTGGACGCCGGCGGCGGCAGACGCCGCGATCGAGTCCGCCGTCCTGCAGCGGGTCCTCGACCTCCACCCCGCCCAGGTAACCGCCGCCGAGCTGGTTCGCGAGCTCGGCGGCAAGTCGCCGAGCTTTGCCGAGCGAGACGCGATCGAACGCGCCGTCCACGACCTCACCGGCGCCGGCCTGCTGCACGGGCACGACGCCTTCGTCATCCCCACACGCGCCGCGCTGCGCTTCAACGAGCTGCTGGACCACTGACCGCCAACCGCCTGAACCTGGCCAGCACTCGCCGCTCGAGCTCTCTCGCCGCCGCCTCCCCAACGGGGTCGTCCGCCGGGCTGCCGGTGACCAGGACCACGTCGGTGGCGGTGAAGGTCTGAAGCTGGTCCTCGACCGCCTGGACCAGATCTTCGTCGCCGACCCGCGCCTCGGCGACGACCCCGGCCTTGGCCAGCGAGGCGACCGTGACCACCAGCCTCCGCTGGGCTTCGCGCCGCGCCCCCTCGACGTCGGAGGCCCAGCGATCGAGAAAGCCGATCCGGGCCGGCGAGAGAACGAGCACCGCGGCGGTCCCGTCGGTGGCGCCGCCCTTCGCCAGCGTCGCGATCTCGCGAATCGCGGCGGGCTCCTCCAGCGCCCGGCTGACGACGACGAGCAACCGGCGCGGCGCGACGGCGGCTGCCGACTCGCCGAGCCCGCCGCGGGGAACCTGACGAACCGCGACGACGACGATCGCCACCGCGACCACGGCTCCCATCGCCACTCCTACGCCGGGACCACCCAGGTAGAAGCCGGCGACGATCGGGACGGCGATCGCCATTACGACCAGAGGCAGCTTCCATGGCGCCACCGCCAAAGCCTGCCAGGCGACCGCCGTCCCAGACCTTCGCTACTAGGAACCCTTGACGATCGTCACCGAAGTAACTCTGTCCTGCGTCGTCTCGATCTTCACCTTCGTCCCACCTCCTCCCCTCTCCCCCTGGACCGCTCCCCTAGGCGATATCCGTGAAGACCGAAGTAATACTCGAAAGTTTTCTATCAATCAAGTCCTTGCCACCAAAAAATGAGGAACTAAACGAAAATTGCGGGAACGTTGTGAAATTCTTGAGTTGAGACCAGTAAAGTGAGTGCTCAGCCGCCACCCCGGAAAGCAACCTAAGGAAGCCGTTTTGCCGAAAACCAAGAAAAAAGAGGGCGTCGAACAAATCGTCGCCAAAGCCTTCGCCCACCCCCTGCGCGTACAGATCCTGATCATTCTCAACGAGCGGGTCGCCAGCCCCAACCTGCTCTCCCAGGAGCTGGAACAAAGCCTCAATCTGGTCGCCTACCACGTTCGGGTGCTGGAGAAATACGACTGCATCGAGCTGGTCGACACGAAGCAGCGGCGCGGTGCCACCGAGCACTTCTACCGCGCGACCCGCCGGCAGTTCCTCAGCGACAGCGAATGGGCGCGGATGCCGGAAAGCCTGCGACCCGGCCTGGCCGGCGCGATGCTCAAATCAGTCTTTGAGGACATCGAGGAAGCATCAAAGAGCGGGACTCTCGACGAGGTCGAGGACCTTCATCTCAGCCGCACCCCGATGGTCCTCGATAAACAGGGCTGGGGCGACGTCTCGAGCCTGCTCAGCAATACGTTGGATCAGGTGCTGGAGATTCAGGCGGAAGCCTCAGAAAGGATCGCCGCGGGAGACGAGCCGGGCATCCTTGCCAAGGTCCACCTACTCCATTTCAAGTCGCCCGACGCGGAGGCCAAGGCCGCCGCGGAAGCCGAGACGGCTGCGGCGCCGCCCCCGACCGAGTAGTCGCGGGCGGCCCATGCCGCCCCCTCGCTATGGTGTGAACCGAGGCCGCGAGGGCCTCAGGCGCTGCACGGCTTCGTATCAATGCCCCTAGGGCGGCGCCGGGGAAGCGATCCGGCGCGAGGCATCGATGGCAGCGAAAAGGGAAGAGACCCGACCACCTCAACACGACGCACCCGGGCCTGGGGACGGCTTGGCGAGCGAGCGCGAGTTATGGGCTCGCTTCGGCGAGGGTCGCGACCCCGCGATCCGCGAGGAGCTGGTCCGGCGCTACCTGCCCTTCGCGAAGAACCTGGCGCTGCGCTATCGCGGCGCCAGCGAGTCCTTCGACGACCTCCTCCAGGTGGCCAGCCTCGGTCTCGTCAACGCCATCGACCGCTTCGAACCGGAGCGCGGCACCCCCTTCACGGCCTTCGCTTCGCCGACCATCCTCGGTGAGCTGAAGCGCCACTTCCGCGACCGGGTTTGGACGGTGCGAGTGCCGCGGGGGCTGCACGACCGCATGGCCGAAGTCGACAAAGCGATCTCGGGGCTGACGGTGGACCTGCAGCGCTCTCCCTCGGTGGGTGAGATCGCCGCGAAGCTGGAAGTCGATCCAAACGAGGTGCTCGAGGTGCTCGAGGCCAACCACAACCGGCGCCCGCTCTCGCTCGACCGGCCGGTCGGCGGCGACGACGAGGAATCGCCCGCCTCGGAGTGGGTCGGCGACGAGGACGAGGGCTTCGAGCTGGTCGAGGACAAGCTGGCGCTGGAAGGCGCCCTCCCCCACCTCGACGAGCGCGAGCGCCTGGTGCTGCAGCTGCGCTTCGTCGAGGACATGACCCAGTCCCAGATCGCCGAGCGGATCGGGCATTCGCAGATGCACGTCTCGCGGATCCTGCGCCGGACCCTGGAGCGGATCCGCGCCGAGGTCGCCGAACAGGACGGCGACAGCGGTCCCGACTAGCAGCGGCTCCTAGGCCGAGAGCGAGGCGATGCCGACGACGAGGAACTCGCCCTCGTCGTCCTGCTCGACCCGCATCTCGTCGGCCAGGCTCTCGAGCGAGCCGCCGAGCTCCGGCAGGCCGAGGCTGGCACGCAACCGCTCGGCGGCACCGCCTTCCATCGGTCCGACTCGCAGCTCGACGCCCTCCTCACGATCGGCGATGCTGAGCAGGACGTGGCCGTCGGCAAAACCCTGGGGGGCGCCCGCCGAGATCGCGTCGCTGAGCAGCATCGTGTCGGAGAGGCGGTCGACGGTGACGTCGCGGCGAGCGGCCAGCGCGCCCAGGGCGCGGCCGAGGATCGGCGCGACCAGGTCCGGCTGCCCGACCCTCATCTCGGTCTCCTCGACCGTGGCCGCGGCGACAGGGGCGCTGGACGCCGCGGCGGCATCGCCGTCCTCGCTCCGCAACGGCAGGTGCATGCGGATCTCGGTACCGCGGTCGACGCCGCCCTTGATCTCGAAGCTGCGGGAGAGCGCGGCGATCAGGGTGAGGCCGATCCGCAGGCTGGGCCGATCGACGTCCGGGCGCGGCCGGATCCCCATGCCGAAGTCGCGGACGACGACCGTGAGCCCTTTCAACTCCGGGGTCGCCTCGATCTCCAGCGGCCCCGCCTCGCCGGCGGGGTAGGCGTGCACGACGACGTTCATGCAGGCCTCGGTGACGACCGTCTTGAGATCGGCGACGCCCGGTTCGTCCATCCCGATCCGGTCCGCCAGCCCGGCCAGAGCGTGGCGGACGACAGCCACGTTCTCAGCCCTGGCGGGAAGGGACATCTGAAGCCCCGATCGATCCTCGGTGGTCGTGTTCAAGGTTTTAGCCAGTCCCCAAGCGCCGGAACGCGCTCTCGTCGGTCTCGCGGCGAGCATAGCTTTCCGCGCCGCCGATCAATCCCTACCCCTGGCGGGCGGGCGCAAACCGGCGCCCATGCGTAGGCCTGCTCCTGCGGTAGCATCGGCGCGTGAATCCGGCGCCATTCGAGGCAATCGCCGCTCATCTCGACGACGGCGTCTGCGTTGTCGCGGTTCGCGGAGAGCTTGACCTGAGCACCGCCTCCGATCTCGAAAGCCCGCTGGAAGAGGCCGTCTCTTCGGGGAAAGCTTCGGTACTGCTCGACCTCAGCGATTGCGAGTTCATCGACTCCACCGGAATCGCCCTGATCGTCCGCGCCTGGCAGCGGCTCGACCTCGACGCCGACGGCGAGGGCGAGGGCCGCGTCGTCATCTGCAGCGCCAACGAGCAGGTGCGGCGGGTGCTCGAGATCACCGGCCTTGAGCTCTCGATCCCGATTCACGGCAGCAAGGACGAGGCGCTCGCGGCGCTTCGCAGCTGAGCCTCCCTCCACCGAATAGGCGGGGTCAACCCGGGTAGAGGTATTCGATGCCCGCACCCCGCCGGCCCAAACTGCCCCGCGAGCTGTTCGAGACCCGCAGCCACGCCTGGCACTCGCTGGGGCTAGGCGACGAGCTGGCGCCGCGGATGTCGAAAAGGGCGCTCGGTGGACTGCTGCTGGCGCTGCTCGTGCTGGCGGGGACGCTGGCCGTCTACTACAACCGTCAGCGCCTGCTCCCGGGTTACGGGCCATGGGTGCGGATGGCCACCGTGGCGATTCTGATCGTCGTCGGCTCGGCGGCGACGCACTGGCTGGTGCGGGGCCTCTCGCCGCCGCTGTACCGCCGCCTCGACCCGGCCACGGCAGGAACCCTCGGCTTCCTCGTCCGCCTTTTCGCGATAGCGGCGGTGGTGATCCTCGCCCTGCGCATCGCCGGGGTCAACGCCGCAACCCTCGCCGTCGGCGGCGCCTTCACCGCGATCGTCCTCGGTCTCGCGGCCCAGCAGACGCTCGGGGGCGTCTTCGCCGGCATCGTCCTGCAGAGCACGCGGCCCTTCAAAGTCGGTGAAAGGGTGCGGCTGACCGGCGGTGCCCTGGCCGGCTCGATCGAGGGCACGGTCAGCTCGCTCGGCCTCTTCTACGCGACCCTGGTCCAGGGAGCGGATCGCCTGCTCGTCCCCAACAGCGTCCTCATCGGCCTCGTCGTCGTGCCCCTTCGCGAGCCCGACAGAGTCGACGTCCGTGCCCGCTTCGACTCCGACGCCAGCCCCCAAAGCATCGAGGAGCGGCTGCTGCGGGCGATCACCGTGCCGACGCGATACCGGCCGAGCGTCTCGCTGGAGGAAGTCGACCGCGACGGGGTCGTGCTGCGGGTCAACGCGACGCCGCTGCGACCCGAAGACGGCTCGCGGCTCGCGGAGGAGGTTCTGGAGGCCTTGCGGGAGCCGCAGCGGACGACTACGTGAAGAGGACGATCGCGAGATTGACCAAGACCGCGGTCGGCGTCCCGATCAGCGAGAGGAGGCGAAAGAATTTTGCGAAGCCGCCGCGGTAGTGGACGCTCTCGAAGAGGGTCAGGCCGACCACGTGAGCCATGTTGACGAGGGCCGTCGCGATCGCGATTCCGATCGCGACGGCTTTCCAGCCCGCCTCGGGACCGGAGCCGGAGGCCGCCACCGCGGCGAGCACGATGGTCGTGATCGTGCCGACGATGCCGACCACGATTCCGGCCAGGTCGCGGGAGGAGAGGGGCGGCATGTTCTCCGAGAGCTCGAGCTCGTCCTCCTCCTTGGCGGAAGTGCCGGCCCCGGCCTCCTCGACCGCGACCACGTGCTCCCCGTCGCTGTCGCCGGTGTGGAGGACGACCATCCGCAGCGGCGGCTCCAGGGAAGCCTGCGCCCGGTCGAACAGCCCCTCCTCGAACCAGCGCGCCTGATCGGCCTCGCGCTCGAAGATCAGGACCTCGTCGGCCGGCGCCTTGAGCAGGGCGTCCTGGGCAGCTTGGACGGGGTCGGGATCGCCGACCTCCCCGGACGCCTCGACGCCGTTGCCTCGCAGCGACTCGAGCGCGGCCCGCAGGCGCTCTTCGGCTTCGCGCTTGGGCTCGTCGACGTCGCCCAAGGTGTGCCGGAAAGAGGTCGCCTCGACGGCGGGGACGACGATCCGCACCTCGGCCCCGTCGCCGTTGCCGGCCCGGCGGATCTCGTCGATCGGCTCCGGCCCGTCGAGCGAGTCGGTGACGATCGCGAGCAGGCGATGTGGCCTCTCCCCGACCATCTCGTCAGGCATCGGGCGGGATCGGCTCGTCGGCCTCGCCGAACTCGGCATCCGCGAGCTCCTCGGGCGGCGGCGCGACGCCGCCGGGAAAGCGGTGCTGGTCGCCGTGACTGGCGATGTCGATCAGCTTCTTCTCGGCCAGCTCGAAGCCCTCGGACTCGCCCTGGCCGGCCTCGATCAACGGCTGCTGGGACGGATCGTCGCTCTCGATCGGGGCGTCTCCCCCGACCTGCGCCGCTTCCGCGGCGGCGGCCTCGGCCTCTTCGTCGACCCGGTGCTTGGCGGCGAGGATGGCCTCGGTGCGGTCGTTCTCAGGCGTGCTCATGGCGGTCGGCTACCCCCCGGCCCGCAAGCCGAAACCGTCGAATCAATCGCTGAGCCGCTCCGCGACGGCACCTACTCACGGAGTTTGCGCGATAGACATGCGAGTGCTCTGGGGAACTGATCTGATGCTTGCTTAGATTCGCATCCGTCTCCAGTGACCCCCCGAACCGCTGGAGAGCAAGTGGCCCGAGAACGAAATTCAGGAGAGGACCCCCAGCTGCCCCGCTCCCTGGCGCGGCAGCAGTGGCGCGAAGCGCCTCGCTTGCTGCGGGGCGATCTGCTCAGCGCGAGCCTGCGTGCTTTCATGCTCCGGGCCAGGGACCGCATCGCCCGCAGCGACAACGCCGCCAAACGCGACTAGTCCCTCCCCTGGCAGTAGGCGGGTGCGCCCCGATTCAAGCCGCCGCTCAGCTGGCCCCCGCGACCGCGTGCTGAAGCTCTTTCTTGCTCATCTTCGAGCGGCCCTCGATGCCGAGCTTCCTGGCATCGCCGTAAAGCTGCTCGCGGGTGCGCCCGCCGGGGCCTTTGCCGGACTGCTTGCCACCGCGGCTGCTGGCCGACCTGCCCCTGGTCGAGGTCCGTGAAGCGCTCTTCGACTCCCCCGCTCGAGCCCGTTCCTTGTTGACCGTGCGGGCGGCGATCTCCTCGGCGCGTTTCTCGGAGCGACCCTGTTCCTTCTCGCTCTTCTTGACCTCTTTGTACTGGCGATCCCGCTTGCTGCCTTTCTTAACCCCGCGCGGCGGCATGCTCCCTCCCCTCGGCGTGAATGCCCTCGGCGAACTCCTCGACGATCTTGGCGATGAAGGCCGGCAGATCGTCCGGCTTGCGGCTCGAGACCAGCCCTCGGTCGACGTGGACCTCCTCGTCGACCCACTCGGCGCCGGCATTGCGCAGATCGGTCTCCAGGCTCGGCCATGAGGTCAGGGTGCGACCGCGGACGACACCGGCGTCGATCAGGGTCCAGGGCCCGTGGCAGATCACGCCGACCGGCTTGCCGGCCTCGAAGAAGGCGCGGACGAACTCGACCGCCGCTTCCTCGGAACGCAGCTGATCCGGGCTGGCGACGCCACCGGGGAGGACCAGGCCGTCGTACTCGCCCGCGTCGGCGTCGCCGACGGCCCGATCGACCTCGAAGCGCTCGCCCTTGTCGAGGTGGTTGAAGGCCTGTACGTCGGTGGCTTCGGGCGCCAGCACGTCGACCTTGGCGCCGGCCGCCTCGACCGCTTCCATCGGCTCGGTCAACTCGACCTGCTCGACTCCCTCGTTGGCCACCAGGAAGGCGATTCTCTTGCCCTGCAACTGGTTGAACATGAAGGCTCCTCCCAGAAGTTCGTGCCCGCCGGGCCGATCGCCTCTCCGTGGGGGACGGTTGGTCTTCTCACCCGAGCGGGAACCGAGGCAAGGCCCGGTGCAAAGCCGCTGGGAATCGGGCCGGCGGGTCGTTGTCCTTGTCCTCGCCTCGACTACCCGCAGCGGCAGCAGGCAAAACTGGGCCGCCCACGAGCAGGGGCGTTAAACCGGGCTGGCGACGGGTACTCACGGTCCACGGGAAACTTTGAGAGGAGACGGTGAAGATGGGTGCACAAGAGACCGGCGAAGTAACCGGGACCAAGGACAAGGACTACAACGTGATCTGGTTCGTCGAGCAGTGCCTGAGCAACGTCCTCAGGCTCGAGACCTATGTCGAAGACGCCGACCGCGCCGGCGACTCCGACCTTGCCGACTTCTTCCGGCGCGCGCAGGAGACCAGCCGCAAGGGCGCGGAGCAAGGCAAGCAGCTGCTCCGAGATCGCCTGGCCGCCTGAGCGGGGCCGGTCCGCGAGCACGCCGGTCGAACCAGCCCGGCGCCCCCCGGCGCCGGGCTCTCAACCGGCGACCTCGCGGACGACCTCGGCCGCGGGCTTGTCTTCGCGCATCCCGAGGAAGCGGGGATGGCGCAGCCTGCCGTCGCGGGTCCACTCGCCGAAGGCGATCTGAGCGACCAGGCGTGGCTCTACCCAGCGCGCCTGGCGCGGCAGCCCCTCGCCGGCGAATGGGGACTCCGCGATCTCCAGCGCTTCGAGCTCGTCGCCGAGGTCGGCCAGCGTCCGCTCGCTGAACCCGGTCCCGACTTTGCCGGCGTACCGCAGCTCGCCGTCCTCGTAGTAGCCGACCAGCAGGGCCCCGAAGCGCTGGCGCGCTCCCTGGGGCGGCGTGAAGCCGCCGATCACCAGCTCCTGCTCGCAGGAGCACTTCAGCTTCAGCCAATCGCGGCTGCGCCCGTGGACGTAAGGGCTGTCGGCACGCTTGGCGACCAGGCCCTCCCACCCCTTCGCGCAGGCCTCGCGGAAGAAGTCCTCGCCGCGCTCGTTGCGGTGCGGCGTGTAGCGGACGGGACCGTGGAAGGAGAGAGCGCGGCGCAGCACCGCCTTGCGCTTGCGCAGCGGCAGCCCGGAGAGGTCGTGGCCGTCGAACTCGAGCAGGTCGAAGAGGTAGAGGAAAACGGGAATCCCGGTGAGGCGGGCCAGCTGGGGGTCGTGGACTCCCATCCGCCCCTGCAGCCGCTCGAAGCTGGTCCGCGACCCGTCGAAGGCGACGATCTCCCCGTCGGCGACGAAGTCGGAGGCCGGCTCCGCCGCGAGCGCCTCGACCAGCTCCGGGTAGGCGGCGGTGAGGCTCTTGGCGGTGCGGGAGGTGAGCGTCACCTCTCCCCGCTCCCTGCGCACCGCCGCGCGAATGCCGTCGAGCTTGCGCTCGAAGACCCAATCCGGGTCGCTGAAGGGGCGCTCGGTGAGCTTCGCCCTCATCGGCTCGCTCGCTGGGGCCATGAGGTCAGGCTACCCCTGGCCCGGTGCCGAGACCGAGGCGGGAACTAGCATCCGCACGATGAGGCCCGCCGTCAGAGCCGCGACCGCCTGTGCTGCCGCTCTGGCGCTGGCGCTGCTCGTCACGACCTCGATCGGGCCGGCGGGCGCCGCCGGGCCGGAGGGCACGGCGGCGACGACGAGCGTCGCCCGGCCGCCGATCGTCAACCACCTGATCCCCTTCGGCCCCAAGCGCAAGCGCGAGATGGCCGCCTACTCGGCGCGCCATTACGGCCCGCGCAAGTGGCGGCTCCGCGACCCCAAGGTGATCGTCGAGCACATGGCGCAGGCCAGCAGCGCCGCCGCCGTCTACGACACCTTCGCGCCAGACGTGCCCGACGTCGAGCTGGGCGAGCTGCCCAACGTCTGCTCCCACTTCGTGATCTCCTCGTCGGGCCGGATCTTCAAGCTGGTCAACCTGCGTACCCGCTGCCGCCACACGGTCGGGCTCAACTGGACCGCGATCGGGATCGAGCACGCCGGCTATGGCGACGGCGACGTGCTCGGGAACCCCGCCGAGCGCCGCGCCTCGCTCTGGCTGACGCAGTACCTGCGCTGCCGCTTCGGAATCGGCGTCGGCGACGTGATCGGCCACAACGAGAGCCTCAGCTCGCCCTATCACCACGAGCTGGTGCCGAGCCTACGGCGCCAGACCCACGGCGACTGGAAGCACGGCTCGATGCGGGTCTACCGCCAGCGCCTCAGTCGGATGGGCGCCTGCGCCGGCTAGACTCGGCGGCGTGGATTGGCGGCTCGAGCTGGTGCAGGTCCCCGTCTCCGACGTCGATCGGGCGAAGGACTTCTACGAGCGCGCCGGCTTCGTCGCCGAACACGACCAGCGGGTCAGCGACGAGATCCGCTTCGTGCAGCTGACTCCACCGGGGTCGCCGACCTCGATCGCGATCGGCAGCGGGCTCTCGGAGATGGCGCCGGGCTCGGTCGAGGGCCTGCAGATGGTCGTCGCCGACGTCGAGGCCGCCCGCGCCGAGCTGGTCGAGCGCGGCATCGAGGTGGGCGAGATCCAGGACTTCCCCTGGGGCTCCTTCGTCTTCTTCAGCGACCCCGACGGCAACGGCTGGGCCGTGCAGAGCCTCCCGCGCGAGGGGCAATCGTGAGCGACCCGATCGAGCGCGGGTTCAAGGAGGGCGACAAGGTCTGGGTCCAGGACGCCGACGGCAAGCACCACCCGGGGGTCTTCGTCGGCGACAACGAGGCCGCCGGCTGGTTCGGCGGCGGGCCCAGCGCCTACGTCGCCCATCCCGAGGCGCATCAGGCCGAGGTCGTCTCGATCTTCCGCATCACCCCGCGCGACGAGTAGCGCCGAGTCGGCGCACCCCAACCCTGGAGCAGTCCCGACGGGACGTGTCGTCGGAGGGGTCTGGTCGCCCTCCCCCGCAATGCCGGCCTCAGGCCTTGCCTTCGAACTCGTACTCGCGCAGGAAACCCTCGAAGAGGCGACGGTGGCCCTGCTCATCGCGGAGGATCGCGATCACCATGTCCTGGGTCACCGGGTCGATCCCCTCGGTCTCCTCGACGATCCGCGTGTAGTGCTCGATCGCCCCCGTCTCGGCCTTGATCACGCCGCGGATCACGTGGACGACGTCGGTCTGGTGCTCGGGTGGCTGCAGGAAGCTCTGTTCCGGGGCGAAGTCCCCGGAGCCGGGAACGACGCCGTAGAGCTCCTTGATCCGGTCGGCGAACTGACGCGCGTGGCCGAGCTCGTCTTCGACCTCGCCGTTGAGTGACTCCTTGATCTCCTGCGCCCGCACGCCGTCGAGGTTGACCGCGGCGGAGAGGTAGCTCATCACCGTCTCGATCTCCATCCAGTACGCCTTGGTCAGCAGCTCGATCACGTGCTCGCGCTGGTCGCTGCTGGCGCCGTCGAATATTCCCTTACTGGGGCTGGTGGCCTCCATCGCCTTCTCCACTCCTCCGGTCGATTGCGGGTGCCCCTATTCCATACCCGTCTGGACCGATCTCGAACTGGGCGTCGCCGGCGGCTAGGCTGCGGCGCCATGGACACGATCGACGAGCTTCTCGCCAACAACCGCGTCTTCGCCGAGGCCCTGGCGGACCGCCACCTCGAGGTGCAGCCGAGCCGGCGGCTGGCGATCGTCACCTGCATGGACTCCCGCCTCGACGTCTTCGCCGCGCTTGGCCTCGGCGACGGTGAGGCGCACGTGTTGCGCAACGCCGGCGGCGTCGTCAGCGACGACGTGATCCGCTCGCTGGCGATCTCTCAGCGGCGACTGGGAACGCGGGAGATCATGTTGATCCACCACACCGACTGCGGCATGG
This sequence comes from uncultured Solirubrobacterales bacterium, assembly GCA_963849165.1. Taxonomy (GTDB): domain Bacteria; phylum Actinomycetota; class Thermoleophilia; order Solirubrobacterales; family 70-9; genus VAYN01. The sequence goes on from CAWKGJ010000001.1 coordinate 309,961, forward strand.
AGAAGATCAGCGACGAGGGCTTCCGGGTCGAGCTCGAGGAGGCGACGGGGATCGCCCCAGAGTTCCCGATCGAGTCCTTCGAGAGGGTCGACGACAGCGTCCGCCGGTCGCTGGAGCGCGTCCGCCGCTCTCCCTTCATCCTTCACCGCGACGCAGCGCGCGGCTTCGTCTACGACGTCGACACCCACCGCCTGCGCGAGGTCGAGTGAGCGCGGTCGTCATTTCTTCCGCATAGGGGAAGAAAAGTCGACCGCGCTGTCCGCTGCGCCTACGCGCCCATGCTGCGGGCGATGACGACGCGCTGGATCTCGTTCGTGCCCTCGTAGATCTGGGTGATCTTGGCGTCGCGCAGCATGCGCTCGACCGGGTACTCGTTGACGTAGCCGTAGCCGCCGAGCACCTGGATCGCCTCGACCGTGACCTTCATCGCGTTGTCGGAGGCGAACAGCTTCGCCATCGAGGTCCACTTGGGGAGGCTGGCGGGGCGCTCGGCCAGGTCGGCCATCGAGCAGGCTTTGTAGAGCAGCTCGCGAGCGGCGGCGGTGCCGGTCTCCATGTCGGCGAGCTTGAACTGGATTGCCTGCAGGGCGTTGATCGGCTTGCCGAAGGCGACCCGCTCCTTCGCGTACCCGTTGGCGTAGTCGGTCGCCCCCTGGGCGATGCCGACCGCCTGCGCGGCGGCGCCGAGGCGGGTGCGCTCGAGCGTGCCGAGGGCGACGCCGAGCCCCTTGCCCTCGGTCCCGATCAGGTTCTCGTGCGGAACCCGCACGTCGGTGAACGACGGCGACCCGGTCGGCGAGCCCTTGATCCCGAGCTTGTGCTCGAGCTTGCCGGAGTCGAAGCCGTCGCGCTCTTTCTCGACCACGAAGGCGCTGATCCGCTTGCTCTCGCGGTCGGTGACGGCAAAGACGACGTAGAAGTCGGCGATCGAGGCGTTGGTGATCCAGTTCTTCTGGCCGTTGATCACCCACTCGTCGCCGTCGCGGACGGCGGTGGTGCGCATCGCCGCCGGGTCGCTGCCGGCCTCCGGCTCGGAGAGGGCGAAGGCCGGCGACCACTCGCCGCTGGCGCAGTTGGGCAGGAAACGCTCTTTCAGCTCGTCGGAGCCGAAGAGCTGGATCGGCAGCGTCCCCAGCTCCTGGATCATCAGGATCAGGGCCGAGGAGGCGCAGGCCTTGGCGATCTCCTCGACCGCCATCTGCAGGACCAGCGTGCCGGTGCCGGTGCCGCCGTATTTCTCGGCGAAGGGCAGGCCGAGCACGTCGTACTCGGCGAGCAGCTTGCGCACGTCCCACGGGTACTCGCCTTCGCGGTCGATCTCGCCGGCGCGGGGGGCGATCTTCTCCTGCGCCAGGCGGCGGACCATGTCGCGGAGGTCGCGGGACTGTTGGGGGACTTCGTAGGTATTGGTCATGAGGCGGGCCAGCCTAGACTGCGGCCGTGCCCACCGTCGCCCCCTACGGCTCCTGGCGCTCGCCGGTCGACCCCGGTGTCGTCGCCGCAGCGGGACGCCGCCTGGCCTCGCCGGCGCTTGCCGGCGACGGCGCGGTCTGGTGGGCGGAAGGGCGGCCGTCGGAGGGCGGGCGCGTGGTCTTGATGCGGCGGCCGCCGGGCGGAGAGCCCGAAGCGGTGACGCCGGCCACCGTCAACGTGCGCACCCGCGTCCACGAGTACGGCGGCGGTGCCTGGAGGCTCGCCGCCGACGACCTCGTCCTCTTCGTCGAGTTCGCCGACCAGCGGCTCTACCGCCAGCGGCTCGGCGAGGACCCGGTCGCGATCACCCCCGCGCCCGAGACCCCCGCCGGCCTGCGCTACGCCGACTTCGACGTCGCTCCCGACGGGCGCACGGCGGTCTGCGTGCGCGAAGTCCACGGCGAGGGCGAAGCCGAGAACCAGGTGGTCGCGCTGCCGCTCGACGGCTCCGCCGAGCCCACGGTGCTCGCCGCCGGCCGCGACTTCTACTCCTTCCCGCGCATCAGCCCCGACGGCGCCCGGCTCGCCTGGACCTGCTGGGACCACCCGAACATGCCCTGGGACGGGACCGAGCTATGGGTCGCTCCCCTCGACAACGGCGGCGACGCGCGCCTCCTCGCCGGCGGGCCGCAGGAGTCGGTATTCCAGCCGCAGTGGGACGCCGCGGGCCGGCTGCACTTCGTCTCCGACCGCGACGGTTGGTGGAACCTCTATCGGGCCGAGGGCGAGGGCGAGGAGATCGCGCGGCTGAGCGCCGAGGAAGCCGAGCTGGGCCATCCCCAGTGGCTCTTCGGCGGTTCGACCTACGCCTTCCTCGCCGACGGCTCGATCGTCTGCGTGCGCTGCGAGCGCGGCGAGGAACGACTCTTCCTGCGCGAGCCCGGCGCCGGGGACCTGCGCGACCTCGAGCTGCCATACACCTCGTTCGGCTTCCCCTCGCTGTCCACCCGCGGCAGCTCGGTCGCCTTCGCCGCCTCCAGCCCCGGCGCCGAGACCGCCGTCCTCGTCTACGACGCGGCAAGCGGCGAGCTGGAGCAGGTGCGCAGCGCCGGCGAGCAGGCGGTCGGCGAGGGCTACGTCTCGATTCCCCGGGCGATCGAGTTCCCGACCAGCGGCGGCGAGACCGCGCACGGCTTCTACTACCCACCGGCCAACGCCGACTTCGAGGCGCCGCCGGGCGAGCTGCCGCCGCTGATCGTGCAGAGCCACGGCGGGCCCACCTCCCATGCCACCCCCGCCCTCGACCGCGAGTTCCTCTTCTGGACCAGTCGCGGCATCGGCGTGGTCGACGTCAACTACCGCGGCAGCAGCGGCTACGGGCGGCCCTACCGCCAGCGGCTGCACGGCGGTTGGGGCGTGGTCGACACCGACGACTGCATCGCCGCCGCCCGGCACCTGGCCGCGAACGGCGAGGCCGATCCCGAGCGCCTGGCGATCCGCGGCGGCAGCGCCGGCGGTTACGCGACCCTCTGCGCGCTGGTCTTTCACGACGAGTTCGCAACCGGCGCCAGCTACTACGGCGTCGCCGACACCGAGACGCTCGCGACCGACACCCACAAGTTCGAGTCCCGCTACCTCGACGGGCTGATCGGGCCTTATCCGGAGCGGAAGGAGCTCTACCGCGAACGCTCGCCGATCAACTTCGTCGAGCGCCTGCGGGCGCCGGTGATCCTCTTTCAGGGCCTCGAGGACGAGGTCGTGCCGCCCAGCCAGGCGGAGACGATGGTGGCAGCCCTGAAGCGCAACGGCGTGCCGCACGCCTACCTTGCCTTCGCGGGCGAGGCGCATGGCTTCCGTCGCTCGGAGACCGAGGTCCGCTGCCTCGAAGCCGAGCTCTACTTCTACGGACGCATCCTCGGCTTCGAGCCCGCCGACGAGCTGCAGCCGGTCGAGATCTTCGGCACCTGAGACGGCGCCTTCGCCTCGACCGGCTCGGCTCGCGGGACTACCTTTTTTTACGCGAGGCGGTTTTTTTACGCGAGGCGGCTTTTTTTGATTTCGCTTTTTTGCGCGGAGCGGCTTTGGATTTGCGCGAGGCGGCTTTCGCTTTTTTCGCGGCCGGTTTTTTGGTGCGGGGTTTCGCTTTGCGCGAGCCGGTCGCTTTTTTCGCGCTCGCTTTCGCTTTGCGCGAGCCGCCGGCTTTGGCCGGGCGCCGCTGCGCGGCCGGAACCTCCGCCGACGCCACGGCGCCGGAGAGCGACTTGATCTGGCCCTCGAGGAACTTGGCCATCCGTTCCTCCTCGCGGCGGATGCCGCGGGCGAGCTGGGCGGTCTCCTTGTCGGAGACCCTTTCCGCGAAAGTCTCGATCGCCAGGTAGGTCGAGATCTCCTCGTGCTCGTTGAAGTACTCGGTCTTGGCGTTCTTCAGCATTTTCTCCTGCTCGCCGCTGCCGCGCAGCGCGTGCAGCGGCCCCTTCGCGGCGGCGGTCGCCTTGGCGACCACGGTCTGGACCGCGTGGCCGCCGCCACCGAGCTTCTTGATCCGGCGCTCGAGCTGTTTGGCGTGCGACTTGGTCTCTTTCAGGTGCTGTTTGAGGCGTTTCCTGTACGGCGCCTTCGTCGTCATCGCGATGTGCGCCTCGAGCGAGGTCTCCAGCTCCTTCTCCTTGCCGTAGGCCTCGTTCAGGTACTGGACAAGCTTTGCGTCGCGCTCGTTCAAATCACTCATCTGGGGGGTGGTCCTTCCTGTAGTGGGGGTAATGGGCTACCCGTGCCCGAGTTGGATGAAAAAGGTGAACCCGTCAGCTGACCAGGCAGTTGGCGCCGCTTTCGCTCTCGCCGAAGGCGGGAAACGCGTGGGCCAGGGCTTGGGCGATCAGCTCGCTGCGGGCCGCGTAACCGGGTGAGGTGAAGTGGATGCCGTCATCGATGAACCAGGCGTCTTTGACGTCGGAGGCCCAGTCGTAGACTCGCATGTTGGGATATTTGCGGCAGGCGACGAGCAGTTCTTCGTTCCACTTCTCCATGTTTTCGGCCGAATAGGGATCGCCAGCTTCGACGAGCGAGCGGACGTTGACCCAGAGGACCGGTTCCTCGCCGATCGTCTCCATCATGATTTCCATCCGTTCGATCTCGCCGACGGCGGAGCCGACGAAGACGTTGGCCGCCTCGTTGGTGCCAAGCGCCAGCACCCAGCAGCCCCTGAACCCTTCGAGCTTCCAGGCTTCCGCCACTTCCTGGGCGTTCGGTTCGCCTTCGAACTGCTCTTCGATCGAGCGTGCGCCGGAGATCTCCATGTGCTGTTCGACAGCGCCGACGCCGGCGTACCGGGCTTCGATCCGCTGGCTTTCCAACGGCAGGTATTCGGGCGAGGTGAGGCCCTCCGAGGTGGAGTCGCCGACGTGGACGACGGCTTTGCAGGAGGAGCGCGTCGAGGAGTTCGCCTGGACCGGGGTCAGCGGCGGCGGCTTCGCGGTTCCGGCGGCAACCGCTTCTTCCACCCGCACGTCTTTGCCTTCGGCCGCGACCGAGTTGACCCCGGCCATGCCGGCGCAGGCGGTGACGAGGACGACGAGGGAGGCGACGGCGACGGCCCATCCCTCGCGCGAAAGGTTCTGCGGCCGCCACGCCCCGGCCCGCACCCGCTTCCAGAACCGGCCGAGGGCGCCGCGACGGATCGGCTCCTCGACGTATCTCCAGGAGAGCGCCGAGACGGCGACGATCGCCGCCAGCTGCAGCAGCTCGCGCAGCGGTTCGGCCCCGTTGGCGATGCCGCCGGGCGTGGTCAGGACGATGATCGGGAAGTGCCAGAGGTAGATGCCGTAGGAGCGCACGCCGATCCAGCGCAGCGGCTTCCAGCCGAGCACGGGGCCGAGCCGGCTGGCCGGATGAGCCAGGGCGGCGACGACCAGCACCGTCGCGATCGAGAGCAGCACGAACCCGCCCCGGTAGAGGAAGGAGGAGTACTGATCGACCTGCCAGATCATCAGCGCGATCGCCAGCAGGCCGACGACGCCAAGGGCGTCGATCGTGTTGCGGGCGCCGGCGCCGATCCGCGGGCTCAGCTTGCGGCTCGGCCAGACCATCGCCAGGGCCGCGCCGAAGAGCAGCTCCGAAGCGCGGGTGTCGGTTCCGTAGTAGACCCGCGAGGGATCGAGGCTGGGCCGGTAGAGAGCCGCCATCAGGATCACCGAGGCGAGCGCCAGCGCCAGCGTCACGATCGCCAGTCGCGGCCGCACCCCGGAGGGCAGCGGCGCCTCGCGGACGAGCTTGACGCCGATCAGCAGCAGGAACGGCCAGAGGATGTAGAACTGCTCCTCGATCGCCAGCGACCAGAGGTGGTTGAGCGGGCCGGGCGGGGCGAAGCGGGCGAAGTAGGAGACGTCGCCGAAGATCAGCTGCCAGTTGCCGACGTAGAAGGCGTTGGCGAGGACCGCGTCGCGGAACTGCTGCGGCTGGGCGGGACCGAAGATGGTCACCCAGGCGACGACGACCACCAGCATCAGGAACAGCGCCGGCAACAGGCGTCGGGCCCGGGCCAGCCAGAACCTGCCGAGGCGGATGTGGCCGCGGCGGCCCAGCTGCGAGAGCAGGATGTCGGTGATCAGGTAGCCGCTGAGGGTGAAGAAGATGCCGACCCCGAGCAGCCCTCCGGGGGCCCACCCGAACCCGAGGTGGAAGGCGATCACGGCGAGGACGGCGACGGCGCGCAGCCCGTCCAGCCCGGGCATGTAGCGCTGGTTGCGCTTGACTGGTTCAGGCATTTCTCACACGCATGCTACGTAGGGCCGAGGCGTGATTCGCGCCTGTGAGACGAACTTCGAATACTCTGAGCATCTCTTGGATTCCTAGGCAAGGATGAAATGCGGGCACAGCTTTCAATCTCGCATCGACAGGACCTGGTCGATGCGCTGAGGCAAACGTTCGGCGCGCACGATCCGGAGGCGCTGCGAACCAGCGCCCTGGCGGAAAAGTCACCGAGCTCGGCCGCCAGCATCAGCTATGCCGCTTTCGGCCAGGGCTTCCGGGTGATGGCCTGGGTGACGCCCGGTCAGCTGTTCCTATACCTGGAGTCCTCCGAAGGTCGGCTGCGCAAGGCGACGAACGGCGCTTGGCAGCTCATTCTCCGCAACGCCAAGGCCCATCATCCGAAGCTGGATTCCCTGGTCTTGCTCGACGAGGATTCCAACGACGAGATCGCGCAGGCCGGGGTCGGCTTCGAAGAGAACCTCAAGAGGGTCGAGATCGTCGCGCCGCTCGCGATTGGAGCGGCGACGATCGCGGTCCTCGTCGTCGCCATCGCCGGTTTTGGCGGCTCCTGGGATCTGGCGGTGGGCTCGATCCCGGCATTCGTGGCTGCCATACTGGCTTTGCTATGGCTGCTGGTCGATATCCGGAAAAAGAGACTGGTCTGGAGTTGACTCGTCGATGACCGCCGACCGCCAGGAACACGACCAGATGGTGGCCGCCGTCATCGAGGCGCTCAAAGGCAAGCTCTGGAAGGTCGTGGAGGAGCCCAACGCGATCGGGCCGGACATCATCGCCACCGACCCCGACGGCGCCCCTTACGTGTTCGAGATCAAGACCGGCTCCACGGCGGCGCACCTCGGAGCCGTGGCTCAGGTCGAGGCGTATCGCAATTCACTCAGCGACAGGTGGGGAGCGCGGCCGAAGGGAGTTCTCATCTTCTCGAGCGAGGCCCCGGAGCAGCTCAACGAGGTCGCGCGACTTGCCGAAGTGGAGCTCGTCCATGCATCGCCGGACAAACCGGAGGTCATGCTCGACTCGTTGGATACCGTCGGCGCCTGACGTTCTCAGCGCTGTAGCTCGAGCGCGAACGGGCTGCCCTCGGAATCGCGGCAGATCGACCAGCGCTCGCCCGGGTGGACGATCGTGCCGCCGAACTCCCGCACCCGCTCCAGCGCCGCCTCCATCTCCGACACCGGCAGGTATGGCAGCGAGCCGGTGTCCCCCGGTCCCCGGCCGCGCTCGTGCACCCCGAGCCGCAATCCCTCCTCCTCGTGGACCCAACCGGCACCGGCGTCGCCGCAGCGCGGCGCCAGCTCGACTCCGAGCACGCCGCGCCAGAAGCGCAACGCCCGCGCGGCATCGTCGGCGGGAAACTCGATCAGGGCGGCGGGCATCGCTTAAGTATCGAGGCTGGCCCGAGGTAGGCGGCGGCCGCAACCGCTTGTAGGGTGCGGGCGCGGTGAGCGAGGCGAGCAAACCAGCGGGCGGCAAGGAGCGAAACGCCGTTCTCTCCGGCCTGCTCGCGGTGCTCTCGCTGCTGGCCGGGCTGGGGACGGCGCTGCTGGGGATCCTCGCCGCGCCGGTCGCGCTCGTCGCCGTCGGGGCGCTGGTCGTGTACCGGCTCGGGATCTTCGGTGACGACGCGCCGCCATTCCCCACCCCGCGCCTCTCGCTCGCCTGGCTCGGCGAGCTCGCCCGCTTCGTCGTCGACTTCATCGCCTGGGCCGCGCCGCAGGTGCCCTTCGTCGCTCCCTTCCTCGTCTTCGTCGCCGTCACCTGGCCGCTGCCGCAGGAATCGGAGTCGCTGCGGTTCCAGGAACAGGCCTCCCAGATCATCCTCGTGCTGCTGATCGGCTACGTGATCGAGGCCGGCGCGATCCGCTGGCGCAGCCGGCCGGTGAACTGGATTCTCAGCCTGATGACGGTGGGAATCCTGCTCGCCGGCGAGATCTACGCGCTGGTCGACCTGGCCACCGACAACCCCGACCACGCCGACGTCATCGCCGGCTCGATGGCGGCCGGGCTGGCGGCGATCCTGATCGCCGCGATCCAGGGCTCTGCCCAGCGCGGCGAAGACCCGCCGCCCGGCGTCGATCCCGGCTAAGCGACCCCTGCCCGCTCAGGCGGCGGCCAGGGGGATCTCGATCTTGATCTCGGTGCCCTCGCCCCTGGCGCTGACGAGGTGAAACCGGCTCGACAGCGCTCCGATCAGTCCCAGCCCCAACTGCAGGCTCGGCCGGTCGAGAGACGTCGAGGGGCAGATTCCGACCCCAAAGTCACGGACCACCACGCCGAGCTCACTCTCGCCGGGAACCAACTCGACCTCCAGCGGTCCGGGCATCTCGCGGCCCTCGTATGCGTGCAGAACCACGTTCGCGCAAGCCTCCGAGACGACGGTCTCGAGGTCGGCGATCCTCGCCTCCGCCATGCCGAGCGTTTCGGCCCGGCCGGCAACCGCGTGACGCACCGCGGCAACGCTTTCCGGCTCGGCGATGAGGCTCAGAAGCAGACGGTCTTCCGTTCTCATCGGCTCGGTCCCCCAGCGGTGGCGAGGGCGCTTGCCGCCGCTTCCAGGCGGTGCGCCTCGAGCCACTCGCGTTGAGCGACGGCACGGACCGCGAGCGCGTCGAAGTCGAATCCCTGAAGGTGGTCTCCGAGAGCCCGGCCCAGCGCTTTCCAGAGCATCTCCTTGCCGGCAACACCTGCGCAGAGCCCCTCCAACTCGACCAGGCGACTGAGCGGCGAGTAGCCGCGCAGTCGGCCGTTGAGCTTGAGCCGTCCCAGCCGCTCGCCGAGCCAGGCTGCCGCCGGCTTGACCCGGCTGACGCCGACGCCGAGCCGATCCATCAGCTGCCGCAGCGTCGCCTGATCGGCTTCGATTTCGGCGCAGATCTCGGCCAGGGTCCGCCCCGCCTCCGTGCCTTCGTTGCTCGCCGCGGCGCGGCGTGCGAGCTGGACGCCGACAACCGAACCGGCGAAATGGTCGTTGAGATAGATGGGGAGAAAGCGGCCGGGCATCTGGAGCTCGGGTACCCGCCCGTCTCGACCGCAATCCGCGAACTGCCGTGAAGCAGGCGCGTGGCGAGGTTGCAAGCCAAGCCACGGCGGGTAAAGACGGGCGATGGCCTCGACGGACCGCGCCTCCTCCCCGGATCCCGCCGAGCGGCGCGACCCCTACGCCCACCGCTTCGGAGCTTCGCCGCCGCTCTCGCTCGGAGTCGAGGAGGAGCTGCTGCTGGTCGACGACCGCCACCAGCTCGTCGCCGCCAGCGAGCTGGTCCTCGACAGCCTCAGCGGCCCGGCCGCCGAACGGGTCTCCTCGGAGATCTTCGCCGACCAGATCGAGCTGAAGACGGGGATCTGCCTCGGTGCCGACGAAGTGCTCGCCGAGCTGCGCGAGGCGCGCCAGGCGATCGCCGCGGCCGGCTTCGCCCTGCTCGGGTCCGGGCTACATCCCGCCGACGCCTCCGAGCAGCCCCACCTGGTCGCCAAGCCGCGCTACGAGATCGTTCGCCAGGACCTCGGCGACCTGCTGAAAACCCCGCCCTGCGGCCTCCACGTGCACGTCGGCATCCCCGACCCGGAGACCGCCGTCCGCCTGGCCAACACCTTCCGCCATTACCTGCCGCTGCTGCAGGCGCTGAGCGCCAACTCGCCGTTCCGCGAGGGCGCCGACAGCGGCCATGCCAGCGCCCGCACCGCGGTGGTCGGCAGCTACCCGCGCTTCGAGGTCCCGCGCCACTTCCGCGACTACGAAGACTTCTGCAAGGTCGCCGACCAGCTGATCGCCGCCGCCGGAGTCGAGGACTACACCTACGTCTGGTGGGACGTCCGCCCCCACCCGCGCCTCGGCACGGTCGAGGTCCGCGCCGTCGACGTGCAGACCGGTGCCGCCGGCTCGACCGCGATCGCCGTCCTGATCCAGGCGATCGCCGCCAGGGAGCTGGACCGCCCGACCGCCCCCACCCTCTTCCGCGAGGCGCTCGAGGAGTCCTACTTCCAGGCCGCCAGCCACGGGCTCGAGGCCAAGATCCTCTTCGACGCCGAGACCCCGGAGCCGGCCCGGGAGGTCGGGCGGCGGGTCCTCGACTCGGTCCGCCCCTATGCCCGCGAGCTCGGCGGCGAGGCGGCGCTAGAGGAAATCGAGCGCATCCTCCGGGAGGGGAACGGCGCCGACGACCAGCGCCGGGTCCAGCGCGAGGACGGGATGGACGGCCTGCTCGACTACCTGGCCAAGCACACGGACTGAGACGAACCGGCAACGGTGTAGCATCGACTTGGGTTACGTCATGCGGCGGGACAGCCCCACCGCTTTTCACGGAGGCCACCCTTGCCCCCCTTCCAACACGAGGTTCACGCTGGGATGCTGACCCTCCAAGTCGAGCGGGAGGGTGACACCCGCCGCATCCGCCTCGCCGGCGAACTGGACCTCGCCAATGCCAAGGCGCTCGACGCCGAGCTGAGCGAGGCACTGGCCGACGGCCAGTGCCAGGTCCTCGTCGACATGCGTGAGCTGACCTTCATCGACTCGACCGGGATCGCGATCGTCGTCGCCGCTCTCAGCCAGGCCGGCGACGGCAAGCGGCTGCGCTTCATCCCCAGCTCGGCGCCCGCGGTCAGCCGCGTGCTCAGTCTCACCGGGGTCGCCGAGCGGCTGCCGCTCGTCGAGGATGCCCTCGACGGGACCCACTCGGCCTCGGCCTGAGCTCAGGCTCGGACCCGCGCGCGCCTGATCCGCAGGTGCTGGGAGGCGGCCGCCTGACGCACTCGTTCCAGGGCGCTGGTCCGCGGTAGGTCGGCGGCGCCGTCATCGCGCTTCCGCGACAGCGTGCTTCTGAACCTCCGTATGGTGTCCAGCGAGATCCCCGAGTATCGGTATCGGTCGCGATCCGTCACTGTCGCTTTCATACCCCGGTCGCGAACTCTCAATCCGAGCCGCCCCCTTGGGTGGTGAATCACTTGCGAGGAGGTCTGGGGCTGAGTCTGGAGCTGAGCCCGGATTGAACGCGGAGGGGCGGGGGTAACGAAGGGTGGTGAGCAGCTACGCGCCGCCCTCCGAGCAGCCCCCGCTTATTTCCTACGCCGCCCTGATGAGCGTCTTCGGCGCTCTCTTCGGAGGGGCGCTGGTGGCGGCCAGGCGCAGCGGCCGTGAGCTGCCGGAGCGGGTTGGGGCGGCGGACCTGGTGACGATCGGGGTCGCCTCCCACAAGCTCAGCCGACTGATCTCCAAGGACAAGGTGACCAGCCCGTTGCGGGCGCCCTTCACCGAACTCGAGGGATCGGGCGGGCCCGGCGAGCTCGAGGAGCGCTCGCGCGGCAGAGGTGCTCGCAAGGCGATCGGCGAGTTGCTGATCTGCCCCTACTGCCTCGGCCTCTGGGTGGTCGCCACCTTCGCGTTGGGCCTGCTCTTCCTCCCCCGCCTGACCCGCTTCCTCGTCGCCGTCTTCTCGGCGCTGACGATCTCGGACTTCCTCCAGATCGCCTACAAAGCCGCCGAGGAGAAGGGTCTCGGCTGAGCCGATGCCGAGCCGCTGGCGGAGGCGGCGCCGGGAACCCTGCGGCGCGCCTTCCTGGCGGCGGCAGCCGCTGGAACCGCCGGCCTGCTCCGCCTGATCAGTGGGCGGCCGCGCGGTTGACCTCCAGCTGGGCCTCGGTCAGCTTGCGGGCGCGGCGGCAGACCTGGCGGTAAAAGCGCAGCTGGTGGGTACGGCCGAACAGCCGAAAGCCGGTTCGCAGCAGCCACGGCCCGTGTTCGGCGGGGCGGGAGACGGCGCGCAAGCGGAACTCGACGTCGCCGCTGTCGAGCCACTTCCAGAGCTCGTAGTGCATCTGGCCCGCCTCGAAGTGGCCCTGCAGCGTGCGATAGCTCCAGCCGAAGACGTGGGCTTGGCGTCCGTCGAGCTCGAGCGTGTCCTCGTAGACGTCGCCGATCCGCACGCCTACCCAGATCGGCAGCCCGGCGAAGCGGATCTTCAGCAGCATGTCGCGCCCCGGGATCGGCGCCTCTTCGTCGTAGAAGGCGCTCACCACCCGCGGGTCGGCCAGCTGGTAGTCGTCCATGATCCTGCGGGCGACCCGCCAGCTGCCTCCCTCCAGCGGCGGCCCCGATCCCTCGTGCGGCAGCGGTTCGACCATGTCGTCGACCCGCCAGCCGCGAGCGGCGACGAGCGCGTCGACGTCGCCGGCGTCGAAGTTGACCGGCCGCTCCGCCAGCGCGGCCAGCCGGCGCACGGTCCTGGCGCCGGCCCGCGTCTCGCGACGCCCGCCGGGCAGCTTCTCCGGCTTGACGCTGCGGGTGGTGATGACGATGCCGCCCTCGATCTTGCCCGCCGCCAGCTCGGCGGCCCGGCGCTGGACCGAGGACCACATGTGCAGCTGCACCTCTTTGGAGATGCGCAGGTGGGTGTAGAGGAGATCGCTGAGACGGTCGCCACTGCGAGCCCAGGACTCGATCTCGAAGCCGAGCGAGCGGTAGTCGGAGACGACGCGGAACTCGATCTGGCCCGCCTCGAGATGGCCGGGAAGAGTGGCCAGGCGAAACGACGTCGGCGACGCCGCGACCACCCGCACCGGGCCGTCCCAAGGGCCGGGCATGCGGACCACGTACTCGTCGCCGACCCGCAAGCGACCCTGCTCGCCGTCGATCTTCTGGAAGGTCGCGAACTCCGAGGGCGCGATCCGGTCGAGGTCGCCGACGATCACGTCCATCAGCTGCGAAGGGGACATCGCCGAGCCGACGATCCGCGTCCGGTAGATCCGGTGGACCAGCGGGCCGGTGCCGTCGTCGGGACGCTGGAGGCCACTCGTGTCGGCGTCGGCGGGCAGTTGCGGCGGCGCGTCCTCGGGCCAGGAGCCGCTCAGTTCCCAGCGGTGCAGCGGCGTCGTGCTCCACGTGTAGCGCCACGAGGCGAGGACGATGCCGAGCGGCCAGCGGGCGGCCGTGGACCAGCGGCGGCTCAGCGGTTGGTAGCGCGGCATCGTCCCTCTCTACCCGCTCGGGGTTCACCGACGCGAGCAGCGGGTATCCCGGCGGGGATGGGCGAGATCCTCGGCAAGTCCGGCCTGCGGGCCATCCACCTGCACCTCCTCTCGCTGGGCGCCGTCGGCCTCTGCGTCGGCCTCTGGATCCGCGCCAAGACGATCGGCGAGGACGAACGCGGCAACGCCGAGCGGCGGGCCCTCTTCGTCGGCCTCTGGCCGCCGCTGCTGTGGCTGGTCGGCGACACGCTTGGCCGAGCGAGCGGCCGGCGGGGACAGTCGCGGTTCCTGGCCAAGCTCGGCGGCTAGCCGATCGCAAGGCAGACGGCCGTCGCGTCGTCGGCGAGCTTCCCGGCGGCGGCGGCGAGCACCGCGTCGTGCACCTCGCGGACGGTGTCTGCCGCCGAGGCCCGGGCCGGACGCAGCGCCGCCTCGGCGAGGCCGTCCTCCCCCAGCCCCGCCTGTCCCGCCCCGTCCCCGATCACGCCGTCGGACGTCGCCAGCAGGCGATCGCCGGCGGACAGCGTCGCCGTGCGCTCGCTCGGCTTCGGCGTCGCCCGGCCGCCGAGGCCGTGCGAAGGCGGGAACGGCAGCCGCTCGACCTCGCCGTCCGCGCGCAGGATCAGCGGCGCGACGTGGCCGCAGTTGGCCAGCGCGACGCGGTCGGTGGTCGGGTCCCAGCGGGCGACGATCGCCGCCATCTCGGCCCGGGGGCCCGGCATCTCGCGCAGCGTCTGGTGCATGACCAGGAGCGCCTCGCCGATCGAGGCGCCGCTGCGCCTGCTCGCCCGCAGCGCCCCGAGGGCGACGGCGCTGCTGGCGGCCGAACGGGTGCTGTCGCCGAGTCCGTCGGCGAGCGTCACCCAGACCCCGTCGGCGTTCTCGACCACGTCGAACCAGTCGCCCGCGACCTCGTAGGTCGGCAGCACGTTGCCGGCGACTTCGGCCCCGGTCACCCGGACGATCCGCGGCGGCAGCAGGCTCTGCTGGATCTCCGCCGCCGCCTTCGGCTGCTTGCGCCGCTGGGCGCGGGCGAAGACGTCGGTGTAGCGGTCGGCGAGGGTCACCGCGGCGGCGGCCTGCCGGGCCATCTCGGTCAATGGCTGGCGGGGCCGGCCGAAGGTGATGAAGACGCCGATCGCGCGCCCCCGCAGCCAGAGCGCGAAGAGCTCGATGCCGCGGACGCGGGCCAGGGTCTGCCGCAGGGCGGCGATGCCGTCGGCGTCGAGCTCCGGCCCGATCGCGAACGGCGCCCGCAGCTTTACTCCCAACCGCTTCGGGCCGGCCATGTGCAGGAGGTGGCTGCCGTCGATGTCGAGCACGTAGAGGGCGACCGGGACCTCGGCGATCCGCTGCGCCTCGGCGACCAGCTGCTCGGGAAGCAGGGCCGGCGGGACGACGTCGAAGACGTGGATCGCGTCGAGCGCGAGCGGGCGCTGGCGACCGAGGCGGCCGGGCGGAAGCGGCTCGCGGGTGCGGTTGAGGGCGCCGTCCTGGGGCCGGGCGTCGAGCTTGGCGAGGAGCTGCTCGCGATCGGAGAAGCGGCGGTAGAGGGTCGAGCGCGAGACACCGGCCGCGGCGGCGATGTCGGAGAGGGTCGCCGCCGGCGACTGCTCGAGCAGTCGCTTGGCGGCTTCGAGGATGCGCTCGTCGTTGCGCAGCGCGTCGGCACGGCGCATGTCGCTGGATTGAGTCTCTCGGCCGCTCATCGCATCCGCCTAAGTGGAACGCCGGGTCCGGTCGAAGTGTGTCAGTTGGGGCATCTCTGCTCAACGCCGGATTGGCTTCCTCTCCTAATGGGCAGAAGGGATGAGCCGGACCGAATGGCAACTCGAAGGAGCGCGTGATGGCCAGAACGAGTCTCAATTCTTCGAAGACGAGCGCCGACGGCGACGAGCGCTCGATCTCCGAGCTCTTGCAGCAGCTGAGCGAGCAGACCACCCGGCTCGCGCAGAAGGAGATCGAGCTCGCCAAGGCGGAGATGACGGTCAAGGGCAAGCGGCTCGGCCTCGGCGCGGGCGCCTTCAGCGCCGCCGGCCTGCTCGCCGTGCTGGCCCTGGGCGCGCTCACCGCGGCGGCGATCCTGGCCCTGGCCACCGCGGTCGAGGCCTGGCTCGCCGCCCTGATCGTCGCCGTCGCCTACCTGGCGGTGGCCGGCGTGCTGAGCCTGTTCGGCCGCTCGAAGGTCGAAGCGGCGACGCCACCGCTGCCGGAGCAGGCGACCGCAAGCGTCAAGAGAGACCTTGAAGAGACCAAGGACAAAGTCAAGGAGGGACGAGCATGAGCGCAGCAGGGCAAGGCAGGACGACGACGGCCGACGAGAAGGGCACCCGGGACCCGGCGGAGATCCGCGAGGAGATCGAGGACACCCGCGCCGAACTCGGCGAGACCGTCGCCGAGGTGGCGGAGAAGACCGACGTCAAGAAACAGGCCCAGGCCAAGACCGACGAGATCAAGGAGCAGGCCGGGGCCAAGGCGCAGGAAGCGAAGGCCAAAGCCCAGGAGCTTGGCGAGAAGGCCAAGGAAGCCGCTCCGGACTCAGCCGGAGAAGGCGTCGAGCAGGCCCAGAAGCTGGCTCGCGAAAACCCGGTGCCGGTGGCACTCGCGGGCGCCTTCCTGGCCGGCCTCGTGCTCGGGCGGCTGTCGTCGCGATGAGCCGGTCAGAGTCCCAGCTGAGGTCTGCCGAGGAGAGCGGAAACGGTCACGGCGCGCGCGAGGGCGGCGCGCGCCGTGACTACGCCCCCGAGGGGGCGGGCGCGAATCCCGGCACCGTCGCCACCCTCAAACGCACCGCCACGGAGTTCATGGAGGACAACCTCACCGACTGGGCCGCGGCGCTCACCTACTACGGGCTGCTCGCCCTCTTCCCCGCCCTGATCGCGATGGTCTCGCTGATCGGCCTGGTCGGCGATCCCAAAAGCACGACCTCGAGCCTGACCGAAATCATCACCTCGATCGGGCCCGACTCGGCCGCCGAGACGTTCTCCGGACCGATCGAATCGGTCGCCTCCAACCAGAGCGCCGCCGGCTTCGCCTTCGTGCTCGGCCTGGCGGTGGCGCTGTGGTCGGCCTCCGGCTACGTCGGCGCCTTCATGCGGGCCTCGAACGTCATCTACGAGACCCCCGAGGGGCGGCCGTTCTGGAAGCTGCGCCCGCTCCAGCTCCTGGTCACGCTGGGGATGATCGTGCTGATGACCCTGCTGGCGCTGGGCCTGGTCCTGACCGGGCCGCTGGTCGACGCCGTCGCCGGGCCGGTCGGGATCGGCGACACCGCGGTCAGCATCTGGAACGTCGCCAAGTGGCCGGTGATGGCGGCGATCTTCGTCGTCATGGTCAACGTCCTCTACTACGCCTCGCCGAACGTGAAGCTGCGCGGCTTCCACTGGGTCACCGTGGGCAGCGTCGTCGCGATCGTCGTCTGGGCCATAGCCTCGGCGGCATTCGCCTTCTACGTCGCCAACTTCGGCTCCTACGACAAGACCTACGGCACCCTCGGCGGCCTCGTCGCCCTGCTGGTCTGGTTCTGGATCAGCAACCTGGCGATCCTCTTCGGACACCAGCTCAACGCCGAGCGCGAGCGCAGCATCGAGATCGAAGAGGGCCGCCCGCGGGCCGAGCGAGAGATCCAGCTCGAGCCGCGCGACGAGCCCAAGGACCAGAAGACCACCTGACCAAAGGAGAGACCCATGGCAGCAACCGCAACCGCAGCCCGCCTCGCCCCTTACCTCGAGCAGCTGCTCGAAGACGACTCCGCCCGCAAGGATCTGCGACGCGGCGCCGACAAGCTCCGCGAAGCCTACGAGCGCTCGCAGAAGCGGCGGGTCAAGGCGACCCGCGACGAGAAGCTCCGGGCCCAGCTGAAAAGCGCCGCCGAGCTGCTCGGCGAAGGGGCCAACGAGCTGATCAGCCACACCCAGAAGCCGAAGAAGCGGCGCGGACGGAACCTGCTCAGGCTGCTGCCGCTGGCCGCGATCGGCGCCGGCGTCGCGATCGCCCTCGACGAGGATCTGCGCTCGTCGCTGATGGACGCCGTCTCCGGTCGGCAGGGCGCCGAGGGGAGTCGGTCATGAAGTTCGTCTTCACCCCGGTCAGCATCGTCCTCGGCCTGATCGCCGGGATGATCGGATCGAAGATCTTCGAAAAAATCTGGAGCCTGATCGACGAGGAGGAGCCGCCGAGCCCCGAGCACCGTGAATTCTCCTGGCCGAAACTGATCGCGGCGCTGCTGGTCGAGGGGGCGATCTTCAAGCTCGTCAAAGGCCTCACCGACCACGGGGCGAGGTCCGCCTTCGCCAAGGCGACGGGCTCCTGGCCAGGGGAGGAACGGCCGGAGTCGGCCTAGGCTCTCCCCGTCGCCGACGAATAGTCCAGAGTTGGACGGGAGGGCCGGAGTCGGCCCTCCCGCTCAGCTCGCTTCAACGGGCGCCGGCGCTGCGGGCTCGGTCGTCGCCGCCGATCCCGGCGGCGAGCCGGCACCCGAAGTCTCTGCTTCCAGCCGCTGGAAAGCTTTGAACGCCAGCGGCGCCTGGATTTGGTCGCGCAGCTGACAGCGCGGGCAGTGCTCGACGCCAAGGTGGGTGGCGCTGTAGCTGCTCCCGCATCGCTCGCACTCGAACATCGTTCCCCTCCTGCATTCCCGTTGGACTGGCCGGGTCCCCGTTGGACTGGCCGAAAGGCCGTTACCCACTGGACGCGATGGCTAAACCGGGCAAGACCTCTAGGCCCAGCAGGCCCGTCGCTTTGCCGCCGGGCCGGATGCGAACATATGTTCCCATTCGTAAGAGAGAGGAGTCGAGATGCCCCAGTTCGACGCATACGAAGACCTTGTAGGAAAGTGGCGCTGGCGGCTGCTCGGTGCCGACGGGCGCCCCGTCGCGACGTCCGGCGAGTCCTTCGACTCGCACTGGCACGCGCTGCGAGCGGCCGAAAACGTACGCGGCACGGCCGCGGGCGCCAAGCTCTCGAGCATTCCCGCCGCGGGGGTCGACGACGCCCTCGGTGCGATCATCGATCGCGAGCTGGCACGAAGCTGAGGCAGGGGCCCCGCCGCTGTTGGGGCGGGACCCCTTGGCAGTCCTACGGCTGCTCAGCCGATTCCGTATGTGCCGGAGTTCGGCGCGTTGACCGTGAGCGAGCCGAACGTTTTGTAGCCGGTGATTTCACCGAGGAATTCGACTTCGGTGATCGCCGTGGTGACGTCGAGCGTCACTGTGACGCTGGGCACCGTTTTTTCGATTGACGCGACTTTGCAGCCCGCTTTGAAGGTGCGTTTGGTTTTCAGATTTGTGATCGTCAGGTCCGTCGTGTTGACGTGGACGGTCCAGGGCAGGCCTTTCGCTTCGGCCGTGGCCAGTTCGCATTTTTCGAATTCGCCGAAGCCCCCCGAGCATTGTTTGGTTTCGAATTTGGTGATTTTCCCGGTGCTGCCGCCTTCGGTGGTGAGGGTCACCGCCAGTTCGCAGGACATGCCCCCGGTGCTGATTTTTTCCGCGTTCAGGTTTTCGAACACTTCGCCACCCGTGAAGCCGATTTCCACGAGTTTGGTGACGTTGACGCCTTTGTCTTTCCATACCGCCGCCGACGCCGAGGAGGCCGATGCCATCAGCATCGTCAACGCGACGACCAGGCCCGCGAGTAGCAAGCGCTTATCGATCTTCATCTCTCCCTATTTCCTTTTCTGTAGTGACCGGCCGTCGCCGTTCCGCAGATTGCCGCGCAGGCGACGGTTTGGAGCAATACTTTTTACTATAGTCAAGGATCTCAGAGCAGAACGCCTAGTCGGCGACGTGCAGCTCGAGCGCGTGGATCTGGTCCTGGCCGTAGGAACCGGTCTGGACCGGACCGGCGGCGCTGATCAGCTCGCCGACGCCGGGCAGAGGGTGCGGGCGCAGTCCCCTGCGGACGTCGATCGCGGTCAGGCCGGGGAGGCTGATGCCCTGCGGATCGAGAATTACGAAGTGGGCGTCGCCGTCGCCGTCGGGGTCGACCCGCTCGACGTAGGCGATCCGGCCCTTCGTCGTGCGGCAGCCGGACAGGTTCGGTGGGCAATGCGACGGCATGACCGTCGCAGCGGCGGCTTTCTCGCCGGGGGCGTCCGTCGGGTCGCCGTTCTGCGCGCCCGTGCCGTTCTCGGCGGCGTCGCCGCCGCAGCCAGCAGCGGGGAGAAGCAGGGCGACAGCCACGATCGCGGCCCCGCGGATCCTCATGGCGCCTCCAGCCGAACCGGCAGCGAGGCGATGCCCTGCAGGGTGTTGTTGGCGATCCGGGTCGGAGCGCCGGTGACCTCGATCGTTCCGACCTGGGCGAGGAGGGCGCGCAGCAGAGCCGCCATCTCCAGTTTGGCGAGGTGGATCCCGACACAGGTGTGCGGCCCGTTGCCCCAACCGAGGTTCCCGCCCGGGGGGCGGTCGAGGTCGAAGCGTTCGGAGTCCGGGAAGCGGCGCTCGTCGAGGTTGGCGGCGCCGAAGAGCACCGCCACGCGTTCCCCCGCCCGCAGCTCGACCCCCTCCCACTCGGCATCGCGGCTGACCCGACGGGTGAAGCCGCGGATCGGCGAGGCTAGCCGGACGGACTCCACGACCGCGGCGGGGATCAACTCGGGGTCCTGGCGCAAGCGCCGCCAGGCGGCGGGGTTTTCGCCGAGCAGCCAGAGCATGCAGGTACTGGCGAGGATCGTCGTGTCCAGGCTCGGGGCGATGAAGTCGATGACCATGTTGCGCGCCTCGACCTTGCTGATCTCACCGCGATCGGCGGCGTCGAAGACGCTCGCCGCCCAGCTGCCCGGGATCACGCGGGAGCGGCTGAGGCGCTGCGAGTAGGCGAGCATGCCAATCGAGCCGGGGCCGGCCTTGAGACCAAGGCGGTTGAGCGGGCCGAGGATGTCGAAGGCAGCCGCGCCCCAGCTCAGCAGCCGTTTGGTGGAGACGCGGACGCCGACGAGGTCGGCGACCACCTGCACGGGCAGGCCGCTGGAGAAGTCACGGGCGGCGTCGAACTCGCCGCGGTCGACCAGGCCGGCGACGATCGCCTCGGCCTCCGTATCGAGGCGGCCGGCGATCGGGGCGATCGCCTGGGCGCCGAGCGAGCGCATCAGCACCTTGCGCCGCGCGGCGTGCGTCTCACCGTCGCTGAAAAGGGTCGTCTTGCGGGCGGCGAGGTTGGTGACGGGGTTGGCGGCGACGCCCTTGCCGCTGACGAACAGCTCGTCGTCGCGCAGCGCCGCCCGCACGTCGTCGAAGCGACCCATCGCCCAGATCCGGTTGCGCGGCAGCCAGACCAGCGGACCGGCCTCGCGGATCTGGGCGAAGGCGGCTGCGGAGTCCTCGATGACCTCAGCCGAGTAGAGATCGAGGTCGAGCGAGGGCGCGCGCCCGCGACGAAAACGCGCCGCCCGGCGCTCGACCGGCCGATTTCCCTCCTTATAGGCGTGTTTCCGGCCCATCGACCTTGATTAGGGGTGGGCGTCGAGGCTGACCTTGTTGCGCAGGGTGCCGATGCCGTCGATTTCCAGCTCGACGGTCTGGCCGGGCTGGATCCAGCGGTCGAGCTCGAGGCCGCAGCAGCCGGGCATCGTCCCGGTCGTGATCACGTCGCCGGGCTGCAACCGCTCGCCGGCCGAGGCGTAGGCGAGCATCGCGCCGACGTCGTGGGCGGCGCCGGCGGTCGCGCCCTCGCACCAAAGCTCGCCGTCGACCCGCACCCGCCCGGTCGCGGCCTGCCAGTCGGGCAGCTCGTCGGCGGTGATCACGTCGGCGCCGATCGAGCTGGCAAAGGTCTTCGACTTCACCGCCGGGCCGAAGGGGTTCTCGCGCAGGTCCTCGGCCTGGACGTCGCGGGCGCTCCAGTCATTGAGGACGAACCAGCCGCCGACGGCGCCGGCCGCTTCGGTGGGAGTGGCGTCGGCGAGCGGCTTGGCGAGCACGAAGGCGAGCTCGAGCTCGAAGTCGAGGTACTCCGTATGGCTCGGCCACCACATCTCCTCGCCGTCGGCGAGAACCGCCGTGTGGTTGGCGACGTAGAAGGAGGGCGTCTCGTAAAAGCGCTTGTTCGGCTTCAGCTTCGGGAAAGTCCTGCGGGTGACCCGCTCGTAGCCACCGACGGCCCCGGCCACCGGCGCCGGGAAGAAGCGCTTGACCAGCATCCGCGCCGAGGCGACGTAGTGGGACTCCCAGAGCATGAAGGCGCGCATCGAGCGCGGCTGGAGGGGCAGGATCGCGTCGCCGGGATCGGCGGCGGCGCTGCCGGGGCTGGCGGCCGCGGCCTCGACCGCCGCCGCGGCGGCGGCACGCGTCTCCGCTCCGCCGGCCAGAAACGCGACGAGGTCGGTCACCTCGGCCTCGCTCAGTGGCTCCGCGCCGGAGCCGAGGCTCCGCGCCGCCGCCAGCGAGATCCACTGGCCGTCCTCGGCCTGGGCGATCAGGCCCGCCGTGGTGCGCCTCAGCTTCATCGCAGCCAGTCCGGGCTCGAGTTGGCGATCGGGTGGCCGGCGAGGAGGAAGCGCGGCGGCGGCGGGCCGCCCCAGCGGTTGATCGCGCCGAAGCCGCCCGGCCAGCGTTTCGCCTCGTAGTCGCCGTGCGGCGGCATCGCCGCCAGGTCCGCGCAGCACTCGACCATCGCCCCGTCCTCGTCCTTGAAGTAGATGAAGAGATTGTGACCCGGGCCGTGGCGGCTGGGCCCCCAGATCAGCTTCTGGCCGCGGGCGGCGAGCCGGTCGGCGATCCGGCCCATCGCGTTGAGGTCGGGGACCGACCAGGCGTAGTGGGATAGCTCGTGGCGCGGGCCGAAGATCAACGCCATCCCGTGGTGGTCGGCGTCGCAGTGCCACCAGCTCGCGGTTCGCCCCATGCGGTCGGAGAAGGCGAAGCCGAGCCCGTCGCCGAGGAAGCGCTCGGTCGGTCCGAGGCTGCGAGCCTTGACCGAGGCGTGCTGGAAGCGGCTGGGGCGGTCGCCGGCGGGTGGCGCGGCGACGGACTCCATCCCGCAGAAGAGCTTGTAGACGTGGCCGCCGGGACCGCGGAGGAGGGCGGCGCGGTCGATCCCGGGCTCGCCGTCGTAGACCGCGCCGAGCGCCTCTCCCCCGGCTCCTGCAACCGCGCGCCGCGCTTGCTCGAGCGCGGCGGCGTCGGCGACCTCGAGGCCGATGTGGTCGTAGCCGCGGCGCTCGGACCCGATCAGGATCAGCTCGTGGTGGCGCTCGTTGCAGGTCAGGTAGGCGGCGCGGCCGCGGCGCTCGGTCTCGACCAGGCCGAGGACCGCGGCCTGGAACTCGACGGCGGCGTCGAGGTCCTTCACCCGCAGCCCCATGTGCCCGATCCGGGTGACGCCGTCCACCGCGGGCACGCTAGGCGAACTCGATGACGCTGCGGATCCCGTTCTGGGCCTCCATCAGCTCGAAGCCGCGGTTGACTTCGTCGAGGCTGAGGCGGTGGGAGATGAAGGGAGCGACGTCGATCTCGCCGGCGAGGGCGCGCTCGACCAGGACGGGGACCTGGTCGCGGCCCTTGACGCCGCCGAAGGAGGAGCCGGCGACGCGGCGGCCGGTGATCAGCAGACGCGGCACCACGTCGAGGGTCTCCCCCTTGCCGGCGACCCCGGCGACGGTGCACAGGCCCCAGGCCATGCGCGCCGCTTCGACCGCCTGGCGCATCACGGCGACGCTGCCGGTGGCCTCGAAGGTGTAGTCGGCGCCGAAGCCGTCGGTCATCTCGAGGATCGCCTCGACGGCGTCCTCGCCGCCGACCATGACGTCGGTCGCGCCCTGGCCGCGGGCGAGCTCGAGCCGCTCGGGCGAGAGGTCGACGCAGACGATGCGCTCGGCCCCCTGCAGCCGGCAGCCGGCCACGGCGCCGAGGCCGACCATCCCGGCGCCGAAGACGACGCAGGTCGTGCCCGGCTCCACCGCGGCGGTGTTGATCGCGGCGCCGAGGCCGGTCGAGAGGCCGCAGGCGAAGAGGCAGACGTGCTCGAAGGGCGCCTCGGGGTTGACCTTGGCGAGGGCGATCTCCGGCATCACCGTGTACTCGGCGAAGGTCGAGCAGCCCATGAAATGGCGGACGTCGCCGTCGCCGCGGGAGATGCGGCTGGTTCCGTCGGGCAGGAAGCCCTGGTTTTGCTGCTCGCGGATCGCCATGCAGAGGTTGGTCCGCGGGTCGACGCAGTGGACGCACTCGCCACACTGGGGCGAGAAGAGGGTGACGACGTGGTCGCCCTCGGCCAGCGAGCGGACGTCCGCGCCGACCCGCTCGACCACGCCCGCGCCCTCGTGGCCGAGCACGGCCGGGGCGTAGCCGGAGGGGTCAGCGCCGGAGGCGGTGTAGAGGTCGGTATGGCAGACGCCGCAGGCGACGAGGCGGACCAACACCTCCCCCGCCCGCGGCTCGGCCAGCTCGACCTCCTGGACCGCGAGCGGCTGCGCGAACTCCTCCAGCACCGCGGCGCGCATCTTCATACGGAGTAGGAGTGGGCGCCGGCGCCGGCCAGGGTGCCGCCGTCGACGATCAGGTACTCCTCGCGGATCGGCCTCCCATCGAACCAGCACTCCAGGATCTCCCGCGTCCCCGCGGCGTAGCGGGCCTGGGCCGAGAGGCTGGTGCCGGAGGTGTGCGGGGTCATCCCGTGGTGGGGCATCGAGCGCCAAGGATGGTCGCGGGGCGGTGGCTGCGGGAACCAGACGTCGCCGGCGTAGCCCGCCAGCTGGCCGCTCGCACAGGCCGCGGCGACCGCGTCGCGGTCGCAGATCTTGCCGCGGGCGGTGTTGATCAGGTAGGAGCCGCGCTTCATCTTCGCCAGCAGGTCGGCGTCGAACATGTTCTCGGTCTCGGGGTGCAGAGGAGCGTTGATCGTGACCACGTCACAGACTCCGACCATCGACTCGGCGTCGGCGTGGAAGGTCACCCCCAGCTCCTCCTCGACCGCGGCCGGCAGGCGGTGGCGGTCGGTGTAGTGGAGGCCCACTTCGAACGGCTGCAGCCGCCGCAGCACCGCCGAGCCGATCCGCCCGGCGGCGACCGAACCGACCTGCATCCCCTCCAGGTCGTAGGACCGCGAGGCGCAGTCGGCGATGTTCCAGCCGCCCTCGACCACCCACTGGTAGGAGGGGATGTAGTTGCGGACCAGGCCGAGGATCATCATCACCACGTGCTCGGCGACGCTGATGCTGTTCGAGTAGGTCACCTCGGCGACGGTCAGGCCGCGCCCGATCGCCGCCTCCAGGTCGACGTGGTCGGAGCCGATGCCGGCGGTCAGGGCCAGCTTCAGGTTCGGCGCCTTGGCGATCCGCTCGGCGGTCAGGTAGGCGGGCCAGAAGGGCTGGGAGATGACCACCTCGGCCTGCGGCAGCTCGCGCTCGAAGGCCGAGTCGGGGCCGTCCTTGTCGGCGGTGACGACGAGCCGGTGCCCGCGCCCCTCGAGGAACTCGCGCAGCCCCAGCTCACCGGAGACGCTGCCGACCAACTCGCCCGGCTCGAAGCCGAGCGCCGCCGGCGTCGGCGTGCCCTGGCCGTCGGGGTAGCGCTCGATCTTCGGGACCCCGTCCCGCGCGTAGGCGGGCGGGTAGCCGTCGACCGGGTCGTCGTAGAGCACGCAGAGCACGGTTGCCATGACTGGAACACCTTCTCATCTCAGACCAGCGTCTGCTGGAGAACGACGCCGGCGACGCCGGCCGCGGCCATCACGTAGACGACGGTCAGTTTCGAGTGCCAGCGGTTGAGGGCCGCAAAGGCGGCGAGGGCGATCAGCGCCGTGTAGGCGTCGACGACGCTGGTTTCGAGGATCGTCACCGTGACCGCCGCGATCAGCCCGATCACGCCGGCGGCAACACCGAGCAGGAATGGATGCAGCCGCTCGTTCTCGGCGACGGCGACGAGCTGGCGGTGGAAAAAGATCGGGAAGAGGAAGGCGGGCAGGAAGATGCCGAGGGTCATCGCCAGGGCCCCCGCCAGCCCGCCGGCGAGGTAGCCGACGAAGGTGGAGAAGATGATCAGCGGCGCCGGCAGCACGCCGCTGATCGCCAAGCCGTCGACGAACTGGTCGGCGGTCAGCCAGTGGTGGCCGGCGACGGCGCTGTCCTCGAGGAAGGGGATCGCGGTGTAGGCGCCGCCGAAGGTGAGCAGGCCGGCCTTCAACCCCTCGAGGAAGATCTCCGCCGTCAGCGAGAGCGTGATCCCGCCGACGAGGGCGGCGAGCACGATCAGGGGACTGATGCCGAGCGAGTTGCCGCGACCGATCCAGCGGCGCCCGTTGACCCAGAGCTCGTAGGCGATACCGGCGCCGAGCAGGACCAGCACGAAGCTGGCGCCGGCGAGCAGGGTCAGGGCGAGGGCGGCGACGGCGATGGCCGCCAGCGGCAGATCGGTGACGAAGGCGCCGCCGAGCCGGACCAGGGCGCGGGCGACCAGCGCTCCGACCGCCGCCGTCAGCCCATAGAAGAGGGCGTCGAAACTCTCGGCGAAGTCGGCCTCGACGTAGAGGATCGAGAGGCCAAGCATGAGGACGAACCCCGGCAGCATGAAGCCGAGCCCAGCCAGGAAGCCGCCCAGCCCGCCGCCCTGCAGGCGGCCGAAGTAGACGCAGAGCTCATGCGCCTCGGGGCCGGGCAGGACCTGGTAGACGGCGAGCAGCTTCCTGAAGCTCTCCTCGTCGACCCAGCCTTCTTCGTCGACGCACTCGCGCTTGATCATCGCGATCTGCGCCGCCGGCCCGCCCCAGGCGAGGCAACCGAACTTGAGGAAGCGGATGAAGATCGCGGCCACGGTTGCCGCGGAAGGCTAGTCGGAGTGGAAGCGTCGGCTACGGGACCAGCGCCGTGAACTCGCAGTGGCCGGCGCGGTCGCGGCCGCGGCCGCCGATGCACTTGTCGGGACGGCCGCGGCCGTCGAGACGGTCGTCGCCGCCGCGGCCGAGCAGCGTGTTCGCGCCGCTCGCCCCCACCAGGACGTCAGGGCCGGTCGAGCCCTCGATCTTCTCGGTGGCGTGAGTGATCCAGCCGCCGTCGCAGAGCGGCACGTCGGGATCGAGCACGGCGCCGCCGAGCTGTGCCCGCACGACCGTGCCGCTGTTCCTGACCCTGGCGAAGGAGGCGCTGTCGGTCTCACCGCCGCCGCCGTCGAAGCGGTCGCCGTCGCAGGGCTGACCGCCGACCAGGAGGTCGTTGCCAGGCCCGCCCAGCATCTTCGCGGCGCCGCTGTCACGGCGCGGGTGGAAGATGTTGACGCCGTAGAGGACGTCGCCGCCGCCACCCCCGGCGACGGTGTCGGGGTCGTGGTCGTCACCGGCGTAGATCGTGTCGTCGCCGCGGCCTCCTCGCACGCGGTCGCTTCCCTCGCCGCCGTCGACGATCGCCGAGACCCGAGCCGGCACGCTGCCTCTAATCCTCAGAGTGTCGTCGCCGGCGCCCAGCGAAGCCAGGATCGAGGCCACGTCAGCGCGGCAGGAGACCAACTTGGCGGTGCGGCTGCTGGAGCAGGCGCGGGAGCCGCTGCCGAGCCGCACCTGGACCCCGCCGGGCCTGCTCCTGACCACGTAGCGCCTCCCCGCCCGGCTGACGGTCACGTTGACGACGTTCGCGCCGTCGACGATGACCAGGCTGGCGGTGTCGGCGATGCTCTTGTAGAGCTCCACCGCGGCGTCGCCGGGACCGTTCGCCAGGCCGCAGGAGTCGCGCGCGGCGAGCGGGCCCAGACAGGCGTCGTCACCGGGGCCGCCGAAGGCCGTGTCTCCGGAGCCGGTGGCGACCAGGCGGTCGGCGCCGGGCCCGCCGTCGAGCCGGTTGGCGGAGCGGCGCGAGCCGAGCAGCGTGTCGTCTCCCGAGCCGCCGAGGACGTCCTCGGCGCCGGCAAGTCGCTCTTCCTCGGCGCCGAAGACGACGCCGCGACGCAGGTCGACGGCGATCGGGCCGCCGGCGGTCTGGTAGGAGGCGATGTCGTGGACGCCACGGCCACCGTGGACGCGGTCCCTGCCGGGGCCGCCGCTGAGCACGTCGAAGTCGCCGGGGCCGCCCGCGAGCGAGTCGTCGCCGGGGCCGCCGTCGACCTCGTCGTGGGCGCCGAGACCGCCGGCCGCGGCGTCGTTGCCGGACTCGCCGTGAACCCGGTCCTGGCCGTCGCCGGCGCGGAGGTCATCCGACCCGCGACCGCCGTGGAGCAGGTCGGCGCCGGCGCCGGCGCAGATCGAGTCGTTGCCGCCCATGCCGAAGATCGTGTTGCGCCTGCCGCCGGCGACGATCGCGTCGGGGGCCTTGGTGCCGACGATCCGCGGCGCGTTGGAGACGATCGTGGCGGGCCTGCCGCCGCACTGGGGACCGGCCTTCTTACCGAGCGAGGACGGCGCGGCGATCGCGAGCAGCGCCAGGATCAGGACAAGGAAAAGCATCTGTCCTCCGGTTCCCCGCAACCACGCCTGCCGAAACGGCGCCGCGAACCGCGGAGGGCCGATCCGACGTGGCTACAGCGGCTTCAGGCGGGTCTTTTCGACCCGGGCCAGCTTGCGTTTGAGGCGCTGGAACTGCTTCTCCTGGACCTCGTTGCGCTCATAGCCCTTGTAAGCGAGGTTGGTTTCCTCGAGCGGATCGGTCTTGAGGTCGTACATCTCCCACTGCGGCGGCTTCTTTTTGCGCAGCTGGTTGGCGACGTCGTGGTATTTCGCCAGCTTCCAGCGGCCTTCGCGGATGCTGACGATGTGGTTCGGCGGTTTCGGATAGGGCGGTTTCTTCTGCCCCGACTGGAAGTCGTCGTAGGTGAAGACCACGTAGTCCTGAACCGGCTTCGCGCTCTTGGGGCGGAGGACGAGCTTGGAGTAGTCCACCCCCTGCCAGTTGGCGCGGGCGCTCTGCGGCGCCGCCGCCAGGCTCGCCAGGGTCGGCAGGAAATCGACGTGGGAGACCAGGGCATCGGTTTCGGCGGGCTTCGGGAACAGCTTCGGGTTCGAGTAGACGAGCGGCACCCGCGTCGCCTCCTCGTAGAAGTTGAAGTTCTTCTGCCGCATGCCGCCGTGGGTGAGGCCCATCTCGCCGTGGTCGGCGGTGCGGACGATCAGCGTCTCGTCGTAGAGCCCGGCCTCTTCCAGCTTGTCGAGGACGTTGACCAGGTAGCTGTCGGAGGAGCGCATCAGGTTGCCGTAGTAGTTCAGGTAGGCCTGTTTTTCCGCTTTGGTTTCCGGCTTGCCGGTGAGGTTGAAGATTTTGAGGAATTCGGCCTGGACCGTGGGCTTGGTCGAGAGGTCTTCTTCGTTGGTCCGCGGCGGCTGGATGCTGCCCTCGAGCCAGGATTCGTCGTAGCCGGCTTCGTTGAAGGTCTTGCTCGGGTAGAAGAGGACGTCGTGCGGGTTGACCAGTGAGATCACCATGAAGAAGGGCTGTTCCTTGGCGGCGTTGGTGCCCAGGTACTGCAGCACCCCTTCGTCTTCTCCCGTGCCTTCGGAGTCGACGAAGCGGCCGTCGTTGTCGACGAAGCCGCCGCCGGCCTCGGGCACGCTCTGGTTGGCGCCGGCGTCCGGCGGGTTCCAGCGGTCGAAGCCGTACTTTTCGAGGTCGGAGGGCTTGGCTTCGCCCGGGATCGCCGGCTTCGAGCAGTGCCACTTGCCCTTGTAGACGACCTTGTAGCCGGCCGCCTTCATCACCGTGGCGAGGTTCTTCAGTTCCACCGGCAGTTCGACCTGCGGGTAGCCCTTTTCCGCCGGCATGTCTTCCTCGAGCGTGTACTTGACCCCGTGCTGGGCGGGGAAGTAGCCGCTCATCAAGGTCGAGCGCGCCGGCGAGCACATGCAGGCATTGGTGAAGGCGCGTTCGAAGCTGAGGCCGTGCCGGCGCAGCCGCCGCATCCCCGGCAGGTTCTGGCGCAGCCAGTTCGGCGGGAAGTGCTGGATCGCCCGTTCCTGGTCGGTGAGGAGGAGGATGATGTTCATCCCGGCGACGTCCTTCTTCTTGCCTTTCGCCGCCGCCAGCGCCTGCTCGATGCCGGCGCCCTGGGAGAGCAGCAGCGCCCCGGCCGCGGTGGCACCAGAGCCGAGCAGCTGTTTACGGGTGAGACCGGCCTTGCGGTCGTCCGACTGACTCATTTGTGCCTCCGGAAGATGTCGACGGCGTTGCTGCCGAACGAGGTCGAGTAGAGATTGCGGCCGTCGGGACTGAGCGCGATTGAGCCGACGCCGCGCAGCGCGTTGGCGCGCGTGCAGCCCGGCACCGACTTCGGCGCCAGGCAGCCGGCGCGCCCTTCCAACTGCGCGACTTCGCCGGACTTGTTGCGGCTGAGGACGGCGATCGCGCCGGTGGCGAAGGCGGCGACGTAGACGTTCGCCCCGTCCGGAGATACGGCGAGCCCCTCCGGCGCGCTCAGCGCCCGGCCGAAGGAGCAGCCGACGGCGCGCAGCCAGACCAGGCAGCCGGCGGTGCCGGGCTTCTGAGTCAGGCCGCCGGCCGGAACGGCGCGGGTGAAGGAGGTGACGCTGTTGCTGAGGAGCGAGGTGACGTAGACGTCTTTGCCGCCGGGGCTGACCGCTACCGCGTTGGCGCCTTTGAATTCATAGCCGTTGGTGCAGCCGGCGAGCGGGGTGCTGACGATGCAGCCGCCGCCGTCCGTGGCCTGGGCCAGGGCGCCGGTGAAAGGATTGCGGGCCAGGACCGCGACCGCGTTGGAGGCCGCGCTGCCGGTGTAGACGCCGGTGGAGGTGACCGCCAGCCCCTCGACCGCCCCGAGGCCGATGCCGACGGCGCAGCCACTGACGGCCTCGGCGATGCAACCGGCGCTGCCCGACGGCTGGGCCAGGGCGCCGGAGGCGGGGTCGCGGTTGAAGACCACCACCGCGTTGCCGGCGAAGGCACCGACGTAGACATTGAGCCCGTCGGGGCTGACGACGACCACGTCCGGGTCGATCAGGGCGCGGCCGCTGGAGCAGACCGGAACCGGCAGGCCGGATATGCAGCCGAAACCGGCCGGCAGCTGCGTCAGCCCGCCGCCTTTTGGATTGCGGCTGAAGACGGTGAGCGAGCTGGCGCCGCGTGAGGTCGCGTAGACGTTGCGGCCGTCAGGGCTGACCGCAACCGAGTTGGGGCCCTCGAGCCCGACCGCGGCGGCGCAACTGCTCGGTCCCTGGGAGGCGATGCATCCCGCCGGCCCTTTGGGCTGGGTCAGCTTGCCGCTCTTGGCATTGCGCCTGAAGGTTGCGATCGCGTTGCTTTTGGAGGCGGCGACGTAGACGTTCCTGCCGTCGGGGCTGACCGCGATCGCCCGCGAGCCGAAGCCGACACCGGCGCCCCTGAGGGCGCGCGCGGACCCGCAGGCGCCCGACGGGGCCGAACGGTCGACCAAGCACCCGGCCGACTTCGGCAGCTGGGTCAGGGCGCCGCGCGGCGGCGCCTTTGCGGCGGCCGCGGCGGCCGGCAGCGCCAGGGCGGCGACGGCGACGAGCGCCAGCGATGCCCTGGCGGCGGCGCTGCGTATCGAGAGTGACCGGGGCACGCGCGGCGAGCCTAGTCAGCCGCGCGGACGCCGGAGGCCCCTTATTTGCCGGGCTTCAGATTCCCGAGCACGCCGATGCGGAAGCCGAGCCACGGGTAGGTTGCGGTGAAGGCGGCGTTGTCCTCCGGCTGCAGTCCCACCGCCGAGAGCCAGAGCTGGTAGGCCGGCGCGTTGGCGATGCCGCCGTGCAGGCGGCGCCAGACCCGGCCGTCGCTCTTGCCGGTCGGCGAGGCGGTGATCGTGTCGGTCCACTCGACCACGTTGCCGCCCTGGTCGAGGGTGCCCCAGGGCGAGGTGGTCAGCGCCTGGCCGACCGTGCTGAGGCTGCCCTGGAAGGCTTTTTCATAGCCCTGCGGCGGGATCCCGAAGGGGTTGACGGTGGCGCAGGCTTCGGGGGTCTGTGCCGACGGGCACCAGCTCGGGGCCGGCACTTCGGAGGCGTGGTAGGTCGCCAGCGGCTGCGTCGCGGCGTTGGTGACGTTGCCGCTGCCGGGGCTCAGAGTGGTCGTCTTCGGCGCGGTCGCGGAGCCGTCGCCGAAGACCCCGGCGTTGGTCGGGTACTTCCAGTAGGAGTAGGTGCCGCCGCCGCTGGGGTCGTAGTAGGCCGACTTGATCCACTCGTCCTGGCTCGGCAGCACGAAGCCGGTCTTCTTGGTGCGGGTGGCGCCGGGGCGCTTGCGGCCGGCGAGGTCGTACATCCCCTCGCCGGTGACGGAGGAGAGCCGCACCCGGTAGCTGGTGTAGCGGAAGGCACCGCTGCCGTTGACCTTCTTGGCGAGGAGCCTGCCGTTGTAGAGCGAGTTGACGAAGCGCGCCGCCCGCGGGAAGTTGGCGAAGCCGTAGGGCTTGTTGGCCCATTCCGGCGAGCCGACCGAGTAGTGGCGGCCCGGGCGGGCGCCGCTGGAGAAGCCGATCTGGCCGAAGCGCGGCCAGGCCGAGGGGCTCTCGGTCGAGCTGTAGAGACGATGGCGGTTGCGCCCCATCGGGTCGACCGTGTTGAGGAAGGCGACCCACTGCCTCACCGTCACCTCGAGCTGCCCGAGCCCGTAGCCGTAGTCGACGCCGCCGACCGTGAGGCATTCTTTTTCCGACTGCGGCGCTTCCGCGCAGGAGCGGTAGACGGCGTCGGTGAACGGCAGGATCGCGACCGAGGGGTTGCCCGGCGCGCCGATCGTCACGGTCTTGAAGTTGACGACCTGGCCCTTGGGGGCGGCGGCCGCGAAGGCGGGCAGCGCCAGCGCCACCAGGGCGGCGGCGGCCAGGGCGATCGAGAGCCGGGTGGACAGGACGCGGGAGGCTGCGGGGCGGGTGGGCATTGCTGTCTATTGCGACCCGGACGACCGAAACCTTTAAACCGGCGCGGGCTAGCGGACGATGATCAGGGCGCTCGGCCGTCGAACTACGGGAACGTCGCCTGCGCGCTGCAGGTTTCCCCGGACGGGCTCACCGCCCTGGCGAAGACCTTGTCCGCACCGGCGCCGTCGGCGAGGACACGGCGAAACTCGAACGACCCGCTGGCGCCGCGCGTGGTCGCCTGCGCCGCAGCCGCTCGACTGCCGTTCCGTTTGAGGACGACGTCCCAGCGCACGCCGACGCGATTCTGGTCGACCTCGAACTCGACCTCGATGCGGCCGTCCTCCGGGCTCAGCTTCAACTTTGCCGAGGAGGCCCCCGAGCAGGTGCCGGGACGCTCGACGTCGCCGTCCTTGGCGAGCGCCGGCGAGCAGCCCAGGGCGATCACGGCGAGGCTGAGGAGAAGGATCCGAAGTCGCATCGCTCTCCTATTACCGTCTCGGCGGGACTTGAAACCTGCGGCGGGCGGCCGCCCGCCTCCGCCTACAGCCAGCCGGCGCGCCGGAAGCGGCGGTAGAGCAGGGCGCAGACCACCGCGATCAGGACCAGCACGAACGGATAGCCGAAGCGCCAGTGCAGCTCCGGCATGTGCTCGAAGTTCATCCCGTAGATGCCGGCGATCATCGTCGGCACGGCGAGGATCGCCACCCAGGCGGAGATCTTGCGCATGTCTTCGTTCTGGCGCACCGAGACCTGGGTCAGGTTGGCGTGCAGGGCGCTCCCCAGCAGCTCGCGGAAGCCGGCGATCCGGCCGCTGGCCCGCCGCAGGTGGTCGTGGACGTCGCGGAAGTACTCGCGCAGGTCGTCGGGCACGACCTCGAAGTGGCCGCGGGCGATCTCGTCGACGGCGTCGGCGAGCGGCGCCACCGCCGAGTAGAAGTCCAGCACCTCGCGCTCGAGCTTGTAGATCCGCTCGGCCGGGTTCTGGCCGTCGTCGGAGAAGACCTGGCGCTCGACCTGCTGGATGTCGACGTCGACGCCCTGGGCGGCGACCTCGTAGCCGTCGACCACGTGGTCGAGGATCGCGTAGAGGGCCATCCCGGTGCCGCGGCGCAGCAGGTCGGGGCGGCGCTCGATCCGCTCCCTGACCGCGCTCAGGTCGCCCTCGCCGTGGCGCACGGTGACGATGAAGCGGGGGTTGACGAAGAGCATCAGCTCGCCGACCTCGATCACCTCCTCGGAGTCGACGTAGCGAGCGGTCTTGACGACGACGAAGAGGGTGTCCCCGTAGAGCTCGACCTTGGGCCGCTGGTGGGCCTTGATCGCGTCCTCGACCGCCAGCTCGTGCAGGTCGAACTCACGGGCGATCGACTCGAATTCCTCGGCCGAGGGCTCGAGGACCCCCAGCCAGACGAAGCGGCCGTCTTCCTGCGCGGTGGCGCCGGCTTCGTCGAGGGCGAGATCGTCGCCGCAACGCAGCCCTTCCTCGTAGGCGGAGCACTTGACGATCATCGCCGCAGTATCGCCCCTTCAGCGCTTGTCCTGTGAAGGGGGAGAATCTCGCTGCGGGTCGACTTAGTGTCCCCATGGGACGGAAAAGCGCCCCGCTCGACCTTGAGATCGCGAGAATCGCCGGGCGGCAGCACGGGGTCATCACCACTGCGCAGTTGGCGGCTGCGGGCATCGGGGCGAGCGGGGTCGCGAAGCGCGCTCGCCGGGGCGTTTTGCACCGGCTGCATCGAGGCGTCTACGCGGTGGGGCACGTCGCGACTTCGCAGGAGCGGCGCTGGATGGCGGCGGTGCTGGCCTGCGGCGAGGGGGCCGTGCTGAGCCACCGCAGTGCGGCGGAGCTCTGGGGTCTGCTGCGACCGCAGAACGGGCCGGTCGACGTCTCGACTCCCGCGCGCAGCGGACGCGGGAAGCGTGGCGGCATCCGTCTTCACCGCTGCGCCTCACTTGTGCGGGGGACGACGACTCAGCGCCTCGACATCCCGGTGACGACTCCCGCGCGGGCGATCGCCGACCTACGGGGCAGCGTGCCTCCCCGCCTGTGGCGTCGGGCGGTGCGCCAGGCGGAGTTCGCCGGATTCAGGCTCGACCCAGAGATGAGGTCCGATGGGACGCGCAGCGATCTGGAGGGGGACTTCCTGCGGATCTGCCGCCACGCTGGACTTCCTTCGCCGGAGGTGAACGTCAAGGTGGGGCGATGGACCGTCGACTTCCTCTGGCGCGCCGAGCGGATCGCGGTGGAGACGGACAGCTACCTCTACCATCGCGGCCGCGTCGCCTTCCAGGACGACCACGCCCGCGACCTCGATCTGCGCGCGCGCGGCTACGAGGTTCGGCGCTTCGACGAACGGCAGATCGCCGAGGAACCGGGCCGCATCGCGGCGGACCTCGCCGAGGCCCTCGGAGGCCGGTCACCCTGACGATTACGGTCCGGTGGATCGCGGTTGGGCGAAACAGCGCTGGGTAGGTTGAGGGGAGCGACTGATCGAAACGACCGAAGGGAAGGCGATGGCGACCTCACTGGACGGAACCGTGGCGCTCGTCACCGGCGCCAGCAGCGGCATCGGCGAGGCGACCGCGCGGTCGCTGGCGGCACGGGGGGCGAAAGTCGCGCTGGCGGCGCGCCGCCTCGAGCGGCTGGAGCGGCTTGCGGCCGAGATCGGCAGCGGCGGCCACACCGCCCTGGCGATCGAGTCCGACATCACCGACCCGGCGCAGGCCGTGGCGGCGGTCGACCGCACCGTCGACGAGCTCGGCCGCCTCGACATCGTCGTCAACAACGCCGGCCAGATGCTGCTCGGCCCGATCGAGGACGCGCCGACCGAGGAGTGGGACCGGATGATCGACCTCAACCTCAAGGGCCTGATCACCACCACCCACGCCGCCGTTCCCCACCTGCTCGCGGCAGCCGAGGATGCGGAGCGCGGCTGCGCCGACGTGGTCAACATCAGCTCCGTCGCCGGCCGCATCGCCCGCGCCGGCTCCGGCGTCTACAACCTGACCAAGTTCGGGGTCGGCGCCTTCAGCGAGTCCTTCCGCCAGGAGTTCGCCTCCCGCAAGGTGAGGACGACGATCATCGAGCCCGGCGCCGTCGCCACCGAGCTCACGGACCACCTGCGCGACGGAGTCAGAGAGCAGGTGCGAGGGCGTTTCGCCGACGTCAAGACGCTCGAGTCCGACGACGTCGCCGACGCGATCGCCTACGCGGTGACCCGGCCCTGGCACGTCTCCCTCAACGAGATCCTGATCCGGCCGACCGAGCAGACCGGCTGACCGCGCCGGCGCGGGCGAACGCGATGCCCACGATCGCGACGATCGGCGTCTACGGCTTCGACCGCGACTCGTTCCTCGCCGCCCTGGCGGGCGCCGGGATCGACCTCGTCCTCGACGTGCGGCAGCGCCGCGGCGTGCGCGGCAGCGAGTACGCCTGGGCCAACTCCCAGCGCCTGCAGGCGGCACTGGGCGAGGCCGGCATCGGCTACACCCACGTCAAGGAGCTGGCCCCGACCACCGAGCTGCGCGAGGTGCAGTACCGCGAGGACGACCGGCGCGGCGAGGGCAAGCGCTCCCGCACCGCCCTCGCCCCCGAGTACCTCCACCTCTACACCGAGCAGATTCTCGACCCCGCCGACCTCGACTCGATCGTCAAGTGGGTCGGCAACGGCTCCGCCGCCCTGCTCTGCGTGGAGCGCGACCCCGAGGCCTGTCACCGATCCTTGATCGCGGCCCGGCTGGAGCGCGACTGGGGATTCGAGGTCGAGCACCTGCGGCCCGGCTGAGAGTCAGGACCCCCAATCGGCGGCGCCGGAGTAGCGCAGGGAGCCCGGCGTGGTCAGTTCCTCGCCGGTCTCCAGCAGGGTCTTGAGGCCGGAGAGGATCATCGGCCAGCCGCCGTACAGTTCCGAGTTCGCCCCTTCGGGCAGCTGGTCGTGGGTGACGAGCAGGCGGCAGGAGTCATCGCCCACCGGCTCGATCTCCCAGGTCACCCGCGAGGCCCCGGCGCTGCGCACGTCCTCGCTCCAGAGCGCCGTGAAGGTCTGCACCAGGCGCCGCGGCGGCTCGACCTCGAGGTTCTCCCCGGCGGCGATCTCGACCACGCCCGGAACGCCCGACCGGTACGCCGAGCCCGGCGTCCAGTCCGATTTCGTGCCGACGCCGAAGCTGTACTTCTTGCGCAGCTCCTCGTCGGTGATCGCCTCCCAGAGGCGCTCCGGCGTCGTCTTGACGTAGATCTCGAAGGCCGCCATCGCGCGGCCGTCCACCACTTCCCACGGTTCCTTCTGATTCATCGTTCCTCCTCCTCGAGGTCTTGCTTGAGCTGGCTGAGGCCAGCGGCCCAGGACTCGGCGTACTTGCCGACCCAGCGCTCGTAGACGAGCCGGATCGGCACCGGGTTGAGGAAGTGGAGCTTCTCGCGACCGCGCTTCCTGGTCGTCACCAGCCCCGCCTCCTCCAGCACCTTGAGGTGCTTCATGACCCCGAAGCGAGACATCGGCAGGCGCGCCTCCAGCGCGCTGAGCGTCTGCCCGTCCCGCTCGAACAGCTCGTCGAGCAGGCCGCGCCGAGTGGGGTCCGCCAGCGCCTTGAACACCTTGTCCATGGCGAGCACTATAGGTGACCTTTTAGTCACATGTCAAACCCATATCCTGATGAGACGGTGAAAGCGTGACCGGCAGATGAAAAGCCGCCGTTCCTACGGGCCACTGCCGCCGGGCCCACGGGCGCCGGCCGCGGTGAACATGGCCCGCCTCGTGCAGCGGCCGCTGGAGTCGCTGCTCGGCTGGCGCGAGCGCTACGGCGACGTCTTCACCGTCTCCCTGCCCGTCTTCGGGGTCGGCGTCTACGTCGCCGATCCGGAGGCGATCCGCGGAATGCTGACCGGGGACCAGTCCGACCTGCGCGCCGGCGAGGCCAACGCGCCGCTGGCGCCGGTGCTCGGCGACAGGTCGGTCCTGCTGCTCGACGGCCGCGAGCACCTGCGCCAGCGCAAGCTGCTGCTGCCGCCCTTCCAGGGCGCGGCGATCCCGAGCTTCCGCGCCGTGATCCGCGAGGTCGCCACGACCGAGGTGGACGGCTGGCGGGCGGGCCAGGGCTTCACGATGCGCGACCGCATGCGGGCGCTGACCTTCGAGGTGATCGTCCGCGCCGTCTTCGGCGTCGCCGAGCGCGAGCGGATCGAGCGCCTGCGGTCCGCCCTCGTCTCCCTGATCGAGATGCAGGCGATCTTCCTGCTGCCGGGCGCGCTGCGGCGCGACCTCGGGCGCTGGAGCCCATGGGGCCAGTTCCGGCGGCGGCTGCGGGCGGCCGACGCGCTGCTCTACGAGGAGATCGCCCGCCGCCGCGCCGAGACCGACCTCGAGGACCGCACCGACGTCCTCTCGCTGCTGATGCGCGCCCGCGACGAGGACGGCGGCGCGATGACCGACGTCGAGCTGCGCGACGAGCTGATGACGATGCTGCTGGCCGGCCACGAGACCACCGCCACCGGGCTCGCCTTCGCCTTCGACCTGCTGCTGCGCGAGCCGCGGGTGCTGGCCCGCCTGCGCGAAGAGCTGGCCGGTGACGACGACGCCTACCTCGACGCGGTGGTCACGGAGACGCTGCGGCTGCGGCCGGTGATCGACGCCAACGAGCGCAGCCTGACCAAGCCGCGCACGATCGGCGGCTGGGAGCTGCCCGCCGGCATCCGCGTCTATCCCGCGATCGCGGTCGTGCAGCTGCGCGAGGACCTCTACCCGCGGGCGCAGGAGTTCCGCCCCGAGCGCTTCCTCGACGAAGACGCCCCGTCCTACGCCTGGCTGCCGTTCGGCGGCGGCATCCGCCGCTGCATCGGCGCCGCCCTGGCCCAGGCCGAGATGGCGGAGGTGATCCGCGCCGTGGTCTCCCGCGCCGACCTCGAGCTGGTCCGGCCCGAGCGCGAACCGGTGGTGATGCGCGGCATCACGCTGATCCCGCGGCACGGGACGCCGGTCAGGGTGCGGCGGGTCGCCTCACCCCGCCCCGCCGAGCCGTCCCAGGCCGGGGACGAAGCGGCCGACCCGGGCGGCGTAGGCGGCGTACGCGGCGCCGTGGGCGCGCAGTAGATAGGGCTCCTCGACCACCCGCACCTGCAGCTCAAGCGCCGCCACCAGCCCGGCCAGGCCGGCGAGCGCGACCGAGCTCGGCACCAGCATCGTGAGGCCGACCGCCGTCGGCAGCATCGCCGCGAAGATCGGGTTGCGGACGAGGGCGAAGGGCCCGTCGGTGACGAGCTCGGTGCGCTCGCCCGGGTCGACGCCGATCCGCCAGCTCGCCCCCATCGCCACCTGGGCGTAGAAGGTCGCGCCGATCCCGGCGACGGCGAGCGCGGCCCCCACCGCGTGAACGGCGGTGGTATCCAGCGCCGTGATCGGCTCGACCAGGTCGAGCAGGGCGAGCACCGGCGCCGCGGCTCCGACCAGCAGCGCCAGCGTGAAGCCGACGCCGGCGACCCACTCTGCCGAGCCCGGCCGGCCGCCGAGGCCGTGGAAGCCGGTCGAGCCGGTGCGGCGCAGCTGGATCAGCGTGCGCAGGCCGAAGGCGAGTGCCAGGTAGACGACGTAGAGGACGAGGGCGAGCGTCGCCATAGACGTGTGAACGTCCCTCCCTAGCCGCGCCTGGCGGCGGGCTTGCGGTCCCACTGCGCCAGCAGCGGCATCGGGTCGATCGGCGCGCCGCCGCCGTAGTAGGCGCCTTCCCAGACCTCGAAGTGCAGGTGGCAGCCGGAGGCGTTGCCGGTGTCGCCGACGGCGCCGATCTGCTGCCCGGCGGCCAGCGCCTGGC
The DNA here is from genome assembly GCA_963849165.1 of uncultured Solirubrobacterales bacterium. Taxonomy (GTDB): domain Bacteria; phylum Actinomycetota; class Thermoleophilia; order Solirubrobacterales; family 70-9; genus VAYN01. The sequence continues at coordinate 348,654 of CAWKGJ010000001.1, forward strand.
CCGGCTCCACGCTCGCCGGTTCGCGCAGGTGCATGTAGGCGAAGTCGAGGCTCGAGCCGGTGACGTCGAGGACGACGTAGTTGCCGGCGCGGGCGTGGTATTTCGCGAAGCGGACGCGTCCGGCCTGGGCGGCCACCAACGGGGTGCCGCAGGGCGAGCCGATGTCGACGCCGTCGTGGCCGCGGCCGGCGCCCATCCCGTCCCAGTACTCGTGCTTGCCGCGGACCGGGTAGGCCTGCCGCGAGCCGGCCTGCGGCGGCAGCGGCTCGGCCGTCGGCGGCGCGGGGGCGGAACTGACCCCTCCCGGCGCGGCGCCTCCGCCCTGCGGGGCGGCGGCGAGCGCGCCGGCGCCGCTCGACAGCACGACCAGCGCCACGGCGGTCGCCAAGAGCGCCCAAAGGCGCGAAATTCGCTGCGATGAACCGACCAAGACGATTCCTCTCTCTTGAGCCGGCGGGGTTAGCTGTCGGGCTCGCGCTGAAAGAGCTGCGCTACGGACACCTGGGTCCGATTCGCCCCCGGGGAGATGCGGCTCCCCAATGGTTCCCCCGCTCCCTCCCCAATGTGGCGAGAGATTAGGCAGTTGGTCAGCGGCGCAGTATAGGCAGCGCGCGTCGGGAACCCGGAAACGTCAGTCAAGGCCGTGCGGGTGGAGGTGGTCCTCCGCCATCCGCTTCAGCCCGACGCGGTCGATCTTGCCGGTCGGGTTGAGCGGCATCTCCGCGAGGAAGACGACCTCCTCGGGGGCCTTGTAACCGACCCGCTCGCGGCAGAAGACGATCAGGTCGGCGCTCGCGGGCCGCTCGGCGCCCTCGCGCAGGGTCACGTAGGCACGGACGTTCTCGCCGTGCGTGGTGTCGTGGATGCCGACGACGCCGGCGAGGGCGACCGCCGGGTGCTCGACAGCGCCTCCTCGACCTCGAGCGGGCTGACGTTGGAGCCGTCGTGGACGATCACCTGCTTCTTGCGGCCGAAGAACCAGAGGTAGCCGTCCTCGTCGGCGCGGGCGAGGTCGCCGGAGTCGAGCCAGCCCTCGCGTACGACCTCCGCGGTCGCCTCCGGCGCCTCCCAGTAGCCGGCCATGCGGCTGCGGGTGCGGATCCAGATGCGGCCGACCGCTTCCGCCCCGACCGGCTCGCCGTCCTCGCCCCGCACGGCGATGCTGTAACCGTCGATCGGCGGGCCGATCGAGCCCTGCTTGACGACTCCCGAGGGCGGGTTGAGCGTGGCCAGGCCGACCTCGGTCATCCCGTAGCCCTCGACGATCGGGAAGCCGGCGGCGGCCGCGAACTCGTGCAGCAGCTCGGTCGAGACTTTGTCGGAGCCGGCGCGGCAGATCCGCAGCGAGGCGAAGTCGCCGGGCCGCAGGTCGTGGTCGCGGATCAGCGCCGAGAGCGCCGCCGGGATCATCGCCATCACGGTCGGCTGCTGCTCGCGCAGCAGCGGCAGGATCTCGTGGCTGTCGGTGCTGCGCGCGACCACGACCCGGCCGCCGGCCGAGAGCGCGCTCAGCGCCCAGAGGAAGGAGCCGACGTGCGACATCGAGGATCCGGGCAGGAAGACGTCGCTCTGGTCCAGCCCGAAGGCGGCGGCGGCGCTGGCGATCATCCAGCGCAGCGACTCGCGCGTGTGGGTGACGCCCTTGGCCGGGCCGGTGCTGCCCGAGGTGAAGAAGATCACCGCCGGGCCGGAGGGGTCGGCCGGCGGCTGCTCCGGCAGCGGCTCGCTCTGGAGCAGCTGCTCGAAGCCGTGGGGCCAGCCCGGGTCGGGCACCGCGGGCGCCTCGGCGGCGCCGTAGGCGATCGCGCCCAGCTCGAGGCCGGCGGCCAACCGGCTCGCGGCCACGTCCTCGGCCCGCTCGACGTGGACCAGCAGCGCCCTGGCGCCGCTGACCTCGAGCGCGTGGTCGATCTCGCGGAAGGTGTAGCGGTAGTTGAGCGGCGTCGCCACCAGCCCCGCCTTGAAGCAGGCCAGGTAGTGGACGACGAGGTCGACCCGGTTCGGCATCAGCGACGCGAGCCTGTCCCCCGCCTCCAGCCCGAGCCCGCGGTAGCCGCCCGCCAGGCGCGTGCTCGCCGCCTCCAGCTCGCCCCAGCTCAGCGACCGGTCCGCCGCGATCAGCGCCGGCTCGCCGGGCGTCGCCAGGCCCACCCGCAGCAGCTCCTCAAGCGGCGCCGAAGGCGCCTCCAGCGGGTGGCCGTCGATCAGCATCGGCGGGATCGTACATTCGAGTCCGCTCGATCCCGCCGCGCCGGCGATGGACCCGCGGCTGGTCCTATATCAAGGGTTCGATGACGACAGCGGCCGAGCCCAAAGATCCGCCGGACCTCGGACGAGGCCCCCATGGCTGGGCCAACTGGCAGGCGCAGAGAAGCGGGCGCCCGGCTCGAAAGACGGCACGGGTGGGGAGCAGCAGCCAGGTCCTGCCGACCTGGAGCGAGTACGCGCTCTACTCGGACGCATACCTCGCGGGCCGGCTCAAGCTCGGCCCCTACGGCTTCCTGATCACGATCCCGGGCGCTCGCGAAGAGGTCGGCAGGCTCTCGATGCAGCTCGTGCTGCGCGCTTACGACCACCTCCCCGATCCCGACCACTCGGCGGCCGAGTGGGAGACCGACGTCTCGGACTACCACGGAGGCGACCTCGGCGACGAGCTCGCCTCCCTGCTCTCCCTCCTGCTGGCCTGCCGGCTGCGCTCCGGGGGAGTCGTCCGCCGCCGCTACGCGGGCTCCGACCCGCTCGGGAGCCCGAGCGAGACCGAGCACTCCCAGCCCGTCCTCGCTCCCCCGCACGGCCGCCCGGTCCTGCCCCGGGTCGCCGCGGGGCGCGACCTCGCCGACGCCGAGGGACCGCTCCGCTCCTATCCGGAGCTGCGCGCCGACGACGCCGTGGCGCTGGTTCGAGCCGCCGGGCAGTACGCCGACGCCCTCTGGCTCGCCGACGCGGACCCGCGGGTGTCGTGGATCAAGTTGGTCGGAGCGCTCGAGACGGCCGCCAACCAGTGGGACGCGGCGCCCGCGGAAACCCCGCTCGACCGCCTGCGGCGCTACCGGCCCAAGGTTCACGAGGCGCTCGGCGAGTGCCCGCAGTCCGTGCGGGAGACGATCGCGAAGGATCTCGCTCACACCTTCAAGGCCGAGCACAAGTTCACGCAGTTCGTGCTGCGCTTCGCGCCCGGACCGCCCGCCGAGCGACCGGATCTCGGGCGTTTCGACTGGGCCGGCCTGGAACAGGCGCTGAGGGTGATCTACGACTGGCGCTCGCGCGACCTCCACGACGGAATCCCCTTTCCCCCGTCGCTCTGCTCCCCTCCTCAGGGAGGAGGGAACGGGCAGCCGATGGAACGCTTCCCGGCCAGCGCCGTCGCCAGCGCCGGCGGAGTCTGGGAGGAGGATCGGCTGCCGATGTACCTGCACCTGTTCGCCTACGTCGCCGGCGGCGCCCTGAAGAACTGGTGGGCCTCGCTCGCCGCCGCGAGCACGGAATCAGGCGCTCCCGGGACCTCCTAGGCTGAGGCGATGGGCGAGACCCCCGAGCAGCCCCGCGGCAGGCGACTCACCGAGGCGGCGCGGCGGCTCAACCGCCACCCGAGGCTGCTGCGGGCGACGCGGCGGACGCGCGAGCGGACGCTGGGCGACGAGGAGTTCGTCGACCGGCTCTCGACCGCCCGCGGCCGCCCCGCCGACCTCGCCGCCCAGCAGCTGGTCACGCTCAGGGGGGACACGCCCGGGGTGCTGGGCGAGCTCGGGCTGACGGCGCTGCAGGCCTGGCAGCGGTTCGCCGAGTCCCAGGACCGCGGCCGCGGCAAGGTCGACGTCGCCGTCCTCTTCACCGACCTGGTCGGGTTCTCGAGCTGGGCCCTGGAGGCCGGGGACCGCTCGGCGATCCGGCTGCTGCGCGAGTTCGGCGAGGCGGTCGAGCCGGCGATCTCCGCCCGCCGGGGCGAGGTCGTGAAGCGCCTCGGCGACGGCGTCATGGCCGCCTTCTGGGATGCGGAAAGCGCCGCCGAGGCGGCGTTCACCGCCACCGAGCGCACCGCCTCGATCGCGGTCGACGGTTACCGGCCGCGGCTGCGAACCGGCATCCACCTCGGCCGCCCGCGCAAGATCGGCGGCGACTACTTCGGCGTCGACGTCAACATCGCCGCCCGCCTCGCCGAGGCGGCGAAGCCGGGCGAGATCCTCGTCTCCGACCGCGCCCTGGAGAGGCTCGACCCGGCCGCGGTGACGGCGAGGAAGCGGCGGTTCAGCGCCAAGGGCGCCCCGAAGGACCTCGCCGCGCACGCGGTGAAGCGGGCGGGATAACCCCTCCTACGGCGGCGTCATCAGCGCCACCGGGACCGCGAGGCCGGCGGAGCGGCGCAGGGTGGCGATCCGGCGGCCGGGCTGGACGGCGGCGCGGATCTCGCCGACGCGATCGCCGAGCCCGGCGACGGTCGCCTCCAGGTCGGGAGCGAGGAAGGCAAGGCCCCAGAAGAACGCGGGCCGGTCCCTCCCCTTCCGCTCGACCGCCTCGTCGGGCTCCTGCACGACCTCGAGGATCTCCGCCCCGAGCCGGAAGAACGCCTGTCGCGGCGCACCGGCGGGCGTCGGCTCCTCGCGGATGCGACGCAGGTCGAGGCCGGCCCCCTGCAGCCCCGCGACGGTCCGCTCGAGCGCCGGCGTGATCGCGACGACGTGGTCGAGCCCGCTGACCCCATTGGGATGCGACGGCGCCTCGGGGGGTGGGGGCCGATCCGAGCGGACCGTCGGCAGCCCGTCCAGGTCGGTGCTCGCGACCCCCCGCAAGGACCAGCCCGCCAACCCCCTCCCCGAGTCCGCCCCCGCCAGGCGGAGCCGCACGTCGCCGATCACGCAGGCGCCGCCCTCGACCGCGAATCCCAGCTCCGACCAGGCCTGCGGCGGGTCAGCGATCACCAGCTCGTCGATCGTCGCGGTCACCGGCCAAACGGTAACCCGTCAGCCGCCCGCCGCCGGGAGTGGGCCCCGGCGCCCCCGCCTCAGGACTCGACCTCCTCGCCCAGCAGGTCCCTGCCGCGCCGCCGCTGGAAGCGCCGCCACGCTTCGGCGGCCGCTGCGACCAGGGTCGCGACGCCGAGCGCGATCAGCAACGGCAGCCAGAGGTTGTCTTCGAAGCTGGCGCCGCCGAGGTAGCCGAGCATCGAGACGTAGAGGGACCAGACGAGCGCCGCGCAGCCGTCGGCCACGAGGAAGCGCCGATAGGGCATCTCCAGCGTGCCGGCGGCGAAGGTCGTCGCCGTGCGGCCGCCGGGTATGAAGCGGCCGATCACGATCAGGAACGCGCCTCGCTCGCGGATCGCCCCCTCCGCCCAGCGCACCCGCGCGATCGCCTTCTCCCCCCGGAAGAAGCGCCTCGCGAGCGGGTCGCCGACCTTCCGCCCCAGCAGGTAGGAGACGTTGTCGCCGAGGAAGGCGCCCAGCGCCGCCGCCGGGACGATCACCCAGATCAGCAAGTCGCCCTGGGCCGCCAGGACCGATGCCGCGATCACGATCGTCTCGGACGGGATCAGCGGCGCCAACACGTCCGTCGCCGCCGCCGCGAAGACGATCAGGTAGGTGACCGGGTTGTTCGAGACCTCGCTGGCTAGCCACTCGAACACCGGTTCAGATGAACTACCCCGAACCCGGGCGTCCTAACGAACGGCCCAGCCGCCCGTCCTCCCGGCTCACCTGTGGGAGGCGGTCTCCCGCGGCCTGAAGAGCCGCAGGAACCGGCGCGGTCGATTGCCGTTGCCGTTCGCCGGGGGCTGCCCGTTCAGCCCGGCCGCAGGCGCCTCGTCCAGCGGCGCCCTCGACATCGCCGCCGCCATCTCCGCCAGCGCCTGATGCCGCAGTTGCTCGTCTTCGATCTTCGTCGTCAGGACGTTGGCGAAGTGAAGGTGATGGGTGGAGACCAGCCTCGCGTGAAAGCCGGTCAGCGCCGAGACCGTCCCCGAGAACATCTGCAGGTAGATGATCGCTATGTAGTTCACCAGGAGCGAGGAGATCGCGGCGAGAACGCCGACGATCACCTGCTCTGGGAGCGTCGAGGCAACGCCGGTGACGACCAGGGCCAGCGCACCCCCGATGATCAGCACGCCCATCATCAGCGAGGCGACCCCTACGTAGTACACGTGTTTCGCCTGACGGAGAGCCTGGTCGTAATACCGTTTGAGGTCGGAGCCGTGGGCGAGGAAGAGCTTCTCCGCTCTGACGTCACGTGCGTTCTTGTCGATGTTGCGGAGGTCGATCTCGTCGGTCGTCCGCTGGATTTCCTCCGACGCGTCGCGCAGGTGGGACACCCCGCTCACCCAGGCGAACAGCCCGATCCCGACGAAGAAAAGCGCGTAGGACCCAATTGCCAGGGCCACCCATCGCAGCGTTTCGTCGCCCAGCAGCGCAAGCGCGGTCGCGCCGAAGAGAGCCAGCGAGGAGCCGCCGATCGCGACCAGGCCGTAGGCGCGACCGCGGCGTGCCTCGTGGCGGCGGCGCAGGAGCCGCCCCATCCTGACTCTCAGCTCAGCCGCTTCCGATTCGGAGAGGGCGGGACGGGCGGAGTCGCTGATCTCCTCGACGGGGACCCACTCCGGGCTGAGCGCGTAGTGCGCGCCCTCCGCCAGGTGGCTGGCGAGCCATTGGTCCCAAAGCTCGACGACGCCGTCGAGCATTTCGCCGGCGCGCCTCGCGACGCTGTCGCGATCGTCGAACTTTGCCGACGAGGCGATTATCTGAGCACTGAGGGTCAGCTCCTCGGAGTCGAACTCGAGCAATCCCACATAACACTTCCTGCCAAACCTCTTCTTGACGTTTTCGGTGAGCTGCTGCTGGAGTTCCCTCTTCACCGCCTCTTCAGACAACACGTTTCGGACAGCGTCATGCGTTTTCGAGTTCTCCGCCTGCACGGCGACCCCGACCGTCCCCATGACGCCGCAGACGAGCAGTCCTTCTTCTCGGAACGCCCCGCGATCAATCCAGTCCACACTGGTCATACAACGCCTCCGATCCTGCCGTTCGGGCGAAGTACTCTATCGGTACGTCAGGTTCGGCCGACCGAGTTTGATTGTTCGGCGACCACGTCCGAGCCAGGTCGCGCCTCGCCGTCGCGGCGCTTGATCAGCAGCCATTGCGCCCCCTTGCCGGGACGGGTGCGCTGCAGGGCGAAGCCGCCGCGCAGCTTCTTCCCGTGCAGGACGAAGACGGCGTGGCCGCGCTCGAGCGCCTCCGGCCAGGCGACCCGCCCGCCCTGCTCGTAGTCGCCCCGGTCCCAGAGGACCACGGTCCCCTCGCCGAGCGGACCCTCGAACTCGTTGTCGGCGATCGCATGGTCCTCGACCTGGACGGCGAGACGTTTGACCGCCGGGTCCATCGACGGGCCCTTCGGCACCGCCCACGACCGCATCACGCCGCCGACCTCGAGGCGCAGGTCGAAGTGGTGTGCGCTGGCGGCGTGCTCTTGGACGACGAAGGCGCCGGCGCTGACGCCGCGGACGGCGAACTGCTCGTGGCCCTCGGGCTTGACGCTCTCGAGCTCCACCCCGTCGACCCGTGCGGCCGCCGGCCCTTCGCGCAGAAACGCGACCAGCCCGTCGACCGCCGCGGCCGGGCCCTCGACGTGGACCAGCACCTTGCCGTCGTCACCGTTCCGCACCCAGCCCGTCACGCCCAGCTCCCGGGCGCGGCCGACGGTCGCGTCGCGAAACCCCACACCCTGCACCTCACCACGCGCGGCCGCGCGTACGGCCACCGCATCCTTCTCGGCCCGTTCGGTCCGTTTGGCCATTGCCGGAGGCTAGCTCCAAGACAGCTCACCGGATTCACCGTTCACTTTACAAAGGGTTTTTTTGATCACTGTAAGGTCATCGCGCAATCGAGTCCGGGAGTGGACATGGACATTCGCGTCGGCACCTTCAATCTCAACAACCTGTTTTCACGCTTCAACCTCTACACGGAGGCGGATCCTCAGATCCGCTCGGCGACCGAGGAGGCGACGAAAGAGGATCCGCGGCCGTGGCTCGAGCGAAGTACGGCAGCCGAGGCCGACGGTGACCTGGAAGTCGTCTCCCGCGGCACCGTCGGCCCCGACGGCAAGCTGCGCTGGCTCCGCACCTTCAAAGGCAGGCTCGTCCACGCCAAGGATCCGAAAGCGCAGAAAACTCTGGCGGAGCGGATCAAGGCGCTCGACGTCGACGTGCTCGCCGTGCAGGAGATCGAGAACCTCGATGCGCTGGAGGACTTCGTCAGGTACTTCGACCTCGAGCATTCCGGCTTCAAGCACCTTTCCCTGGTCGAGGGCAACGACGGGAGGCTGATCGACGTCGGCGTCATCTCGAAGCTCCCGCTCGGCGCGGTCAGGTCATGGCGCCACCGCACCCACGAGGACGCGCCGAACCAGACGATCTTCTCGCGCGACCTGCTCGAGGTCGAGATCCTCGACCCCGACACCCGCGAGGCGGTGCTGACGGTCTACGTCAACCACCTCAAGAGCCAGCTTGCGGACGACGAGAAAGAGCGGGCGGCGAACGACACACGCAGGAAGCGCCAGGCCGAGAGCATCGCGGCGGTGATCGCGGAGAGCCCGCCCCAGACCCCCTACCTCGTCCTCGGCGACATGAACGACACCCCGGAGTCCTCCCCGCTCTCGGCGCTCCCCGGGGCAGGGATGTTCGACGCCCTCGCCGGCGCGGAGGAGCGCGGCGGCCCGTACCCCGACGACGACCCGACCCCGCCGCCCGAGCGACCGTGGACGCATCGCTACCGCGGCGACGGCGAGACCAGCTATGAGCTGTACGACCAGATCTGGGCCAGCCCCGACCTGCAGGGGAAGGTCGCGGGAGCGTGGATCCTGCGGCGCACGTTGCGCGGCGGCAACGCGAGCGACCACGACCCCGCGGCAATCGAACTGCGCGGCCTGGGGTAGCGCCCCGGCCGCCCGCGGCCGTACCGCCGGCGGGGAAAACCAGGAGGATGGGCGGATGCCCCGGTCCCACCGCCCGAAGAAACGCGCCGAGCCGCTCGACTACGGCTGGGTGATCTCCTTCGGCTGCAAGCCGACCGGGACCCTGCGGAGGCTCAAGGTCGACACCGACCCGGCCGCCGACACGCGGCCGATCGACGTCCCCTGCGCCTGCGGCGAAGTCCACCGCGTGACCGTCTCCCCGTACCGGCGCCGGCGCTCAGCCGACGAGCCGTTCGACCTCGAGGTCACCTCGCTCGACGAGCTGCGCTGAGGCTCCCGCGTCTCGCGCGCAGCGGCGCTCAGCCGGCCGCGAGGGCGCCGAACGGGGCCGCGTCGGGCTCGAGGGAGAGCACGTGCTCGATCACCATCGCCGCCGCTCCGATCACTCCTGCACGATCGGCGAGCGGGCTTCTGACGATGCGCAGGTGGCGGGTGGCGAGGGGCAGCGAGCGCTGGTAGACGACCTCGCGGATCCCGGCCAGCAACTGCTCCTGCGCCTCGGCGACGTCGCCGCCGACCACGATCACGGAGGGGTTGAAGAAGTTGACGGCGGCGGCGATCACCTCGCCGACGAGGCGCCCGGAGTGGCGGACGAGCTGCACCGCCTCCGGCACCCCGGCCCGGGTCAGCTCGACCACCGCCCGCGAGTCGCGCGCCTCGATCCCCGCCGCCCGCAGCTGCCGGGCCATCGCGCCGCCGCTCGCCAGCGCCTCGAGGCAGTTGAGGTTGCCGCAGCCGCAGACGACGTCCTCGCTCTCCTCGTCGACGGCGATGCGCACGTGGCCGATGTCGCCCGCGGCGCCGTCGGCGCCGCGGTGGATGGCGCGGTCGACGACGATCCCGCAGCCGATCCCGGTCCCGACCTTGACGAAGAGCAGGTGCTCGACCTCCCGCCAGTCCGTCCAGTGCTCGCCCAGGGCCATGATGTTGACGTCGTTGTCGACCAGCACCGGCACGCCGTAGCGACGGGCGAACCGCTCGGGGACCGGGAACCCGTCCCAGCCCGGCATGATCGGCGGGTTGCGCGGCAGTCCGGTCGAGTGCTCGACCGGGCCCGGCAGCCCGATCCCGATCCCGGCGACTTCGGTCCGCTCGCGGGAGCATTTCTCCAGCAGCTTCGCGAAGCGGTCTTCGACCCAGTCCAGGACCACCATCGGGCCGGCGGCGATCTCGACCTCGCCGCTGTCCTCGGCCAAGACCTCGCCGCCCAGGTTGGTCACCGCCAGGCGCGAGTGGGTCGCCCCGAGGTCGGCCGCGAGGACCAGGCCGGCGTCCTCGTTGAAGGCCAGGCGCATCGGTGGGCGCCCGCCGGTCGAGGCGTTGCCGCCGACCTCTTTCAGCAGGCCCAACCGCTGCAGCTGGTCGAGCCGCTGGGTGATCGTCGACCGCGCCAGGCCGGTGCGTTTCGCCAGATCGGCCCGGGTCGTTCCCTCCCCCTCTCGGATCAGCTTCAGCAACGAGCCCGCCGCGGTCGGGGTCGAAGGGGGAAGAGCTCGATCGGCCATCAGCCCAGGCAGTGAATCACCTCCTGGTTTTGGCTGTCAAGAATGCAGAAGTCCTGCGTGACAGGAAATCATGACAATCTTCTGCTGGTTTAACTGACTACTTTTGGTTGACATACATTCAAAAGCGAGTTAGGTTCGGTGCATGGAGAGGAGTGCCGTGGACACGGGGCTGGCGCAGCCCGCGCTGGACGTCCGGTCCCTGCGCGTCGGCATCGTCGGTACCGGCTTCATCGGGCGCGTGCACGCGCGGGCGGCGAGGGTCGCCGGAGCGCGGCTCGCCGCCGTCGCCTCCTCCACCCCGGAGCACGCGGCCGCGGCGCGGAGCGAGATCGGAGCCGAGCGCTCCTATGACAGCGCCGAGGAGCTGATCGCCTCCGACGCCGTCGACGTCGTCCACGTCTGCACCCCCAACCACCTCCACGTGCCGCTGGCCCAGGCGGCGATCGCCGCCGGGAAGCACGTGGTCTGCGAGAAGCCGGTCGCGCTCGACTCGGCGGCCGCGGCAGGGCTGGCGACCGCGGCCGAGGCAGCCGGCGTGGTGGTCACGGTCCCCTTCGTCTACCGCTACTACCCGAGCGTCCGTGAGTCGCGCGCCCGCGTTCGCGCCGCGGCGGGCGACGCCCGGCTGATCCACGGCGCCTACCTGCAGGACTGGCTGCTCGACGCCGGCGACTACAACTGGCGGGTCGACTCCGAGCTCGGCGGCGCCTCGCGCGCCTTCGCCGACATCGGCTCGCACTGGTGCGACCTGGTCGAGTTCGTCTCCGGCCAGCGGCTGAAGGCCCTGATCGCGCGCACCAGCATCGCCCACGGCAGCCGGCGGCAGTCGTCGCGACCCTCCTTCGAGCGCGGCGACGGCGGTGGCGAGACCCGCGCCGTCAACACCGAGGACGTCGCCCTCGTCCTCTTCGAGACCGACGCCGGCGCCACCGGCTCGGTCGTCGTCTCCCAGGTCTCCGCCGGGCGCAAGAACCGCCTCTGGTTCGAGATCTCCGCCGACTCGGAGACCTTCGTCTTCGACCAGGAACAGCCGGGCTCGCTCGAGGTCCTGCGCCGCCAGGGGGCCGAAGCGGTGCCGAGCGACTTCGGCACCCTCTCGCCCGAGGCCGCCGCCTACGTGACCCTGCCCGGAGGGCATCCGCAGGGCTACCACGACTGCTTCGACGCCTTCACGGCCGAGACCTACGCGGCGATCGCCGGCGCCGAGTCGGAGGGCCTGCCACGGCTCGAGGACGGGCTGCGCGCGGTCCGCGTCACCGAGGCCGTGCTGGAGTCGGCGCGGCAGGGCTCCTGGGTGGAGGTGGGTCCGTGAAGCTGGGCCTGCTGAGCGCCTGCATGCCCGAGCGCTCGCTCGAGCAGGTGGCGGCCTGGGCCGGCGGGAACGGCTACGAGGCGCTGGAGCTGGCCGCCTGGCCGACGCTCGGCGAGCGTCCGTTCACGGCGGCGCACGTCGCCGCCGACCGCTTCGATGCCGCCGAGGCCGATCGCGTCCGCCGCGCCCTCGAGGAGAACGGGCTCGAGCTCTCGGCCCTCGCCTACTACGACAACAACCTCCACCCCGATCCGGACGAGCGGGCCGCGATCCACACCCACCTCAGGGCCTGCATCGACGCGGCGGCCGAGCTCGGCGGCGTCCCGGTCGGCACCTTCGTCGGCCGCGACCCGGGCGCCACCGTCAGCGAAAACCTGCGCACGGCCGAGCAGGTGATGCCGCCGCTCGTCGACTACGCCGGCGAGCGCGGGGTGAAGCTGATGATCGAGAACTGCGTGATGGAGGGCTGGCACCCCGACGGCGCCCCCGGCAACCTCGCCTACTCGCCCGAGCTCTGGGAGTGGATGTTCGCGCTCGGCCTCTACCTCAACTTCGACCCCTCCCACCTGCTCTGGCTCGGCATCGACCCGGTGGCGGCGCTGCGGCCCCACGTCAGCCGGGTCATCCACGCCCACGCCAAGGACGCCGAGGTCTTTCCCGAGCGGCGCAACCAGTTCGGCTTCTTCGGCCGGATGGCGACCCGCGAGCAGGATCCCTGGGACATGGGCTGGTGGCGCTACCGCCTCCCCGGCCTCGGCGTGGTCGACTTCCGGCGCTACCTCGACGTCCTCTACGAGGGCGGCTTCGAGGGGGTGCTCTCGGTCGAGCACGAGGATCCGATCTGGGGCGGCTCGCCGGAGCTGGTCGAGCGCGGGCTCGAGATCGCCCACCGCAACCTGCGCCCGCTGGTGGTCGCGTGAGCGCCGCGGCCGAGCAGGGGGCGAAGGTGCTCGAGGTCCGCGGGCTGGCCAAGGAGTACCCGGGGGTGAAGGCGCTGCGCGGCGTCGACTTCGACGTCCGCCGCGGCGAGGTGCACTGCCTGCTGGGACCGAACGGAGCAGGCAAGTCGACCTTGATCAAGTGCGTCGCCGGCGTGGTCGAGCCCAGCGGCGGCGAGATCCTGATCCGCGGCGAGCCGCTGCCGCCGCGGGATCCGGGGACCTCCCTGGAGCGCGGGGTGGCGACGATCTACCAGGAGCTCGACCTGGTCGGCGACCTCGACGTCGCCCAGAACGTCTTCCTCGGACACGAGCCGCGGCGCGGGCCGCTGCTCGACCTCGCCCGCATGCGGACTGCGGCGACGGAACTGCTGGCGCGGCTGGGACACGCGAGGATCGACGCCCGTACCCCCGTGCGGGCGCTGCGCCCAGCCGCCCAGCAGATCGTCTCGATCGCCCGCGCCCTCTCCTACGAGGCCGAGGTCCTGATCATGGACGAGCCCTCGGCGATCCTCGACAGCGGCGAGGTCGAGACCCTCTTCGAGGTCGTCCGCCGCCTCACCGCCGAGGGGGTCGGCGTCGTCTACATCTCGCACCGCCTCGACGAGATCAAGCGGATCGGCGACCGGGTGACGGTGCTCGCCGACGGCGCCACGGCCGCCAACGGGATTCCCGCCTCGACCCCGACCGAGGAGCTGGTCCGGCTGATGGTCGGGAGGAAGGTCGAGCAGCTCTACCCCGAGCGGGTCCGCGGCGGCGGCGACGTCCTGCTCGAGGTGCGCGAGCTGAAAGGGCTCCCCGCCGTGCGCGGCGCCAGCCTCGACGTGCGGGCCGGTGAGGTGGTGGGGATCGGCGGCCTGGTCGGCTCCGGGCGCAGCGAGCTGCTGCGGCTGATCTGCGGCATCGACCGCCGTGAAGCCGGCGAGGTCCGGGTCGCAGGCAAGCGACTGACCCCGAACCGTCCCGACCGGGCGATCGCCGCCGGCCTCGGGCTGGCGCCGGAGGACCGCAAGTCCCAGGGCCTGCTGCTCGACTGGGACCTGACCAAGAACGTGACCCTGGCCGACCTCGGCCGCTTCAGCCGCGGCCTGCTCAACGTCAGGCAGGAGCGCGCGGCGGCGCGCGAGCAGCTTCGCTCCCTTCAAACCGTTCCCGACGACCCGGACCGGCGAGCCCGCCAGCTCTCCGGTGGCAATCAGCAGAAGGTCGTGCTCTCCCGCTGGCTTCTGCGCGAGTGTCGTGTGCTCTTGCTGGACGAGCCCACCCGGGGCGTCGACATTGCGACCAAGGCCGAGATCTACCGGATCGTGGTCGAGCTCGCCCGGGCCGGCATCGGCGTCCTCGTCGTCTCCTCCGAGCTCGACGAGCTGGCGGGGATCTGCACGCGGGTCCTGGTCATGCGCGAGGGCGAGCTGGTGGCGGAGGTCGATGGCGAGCGGACGACCGAGCGCGAGCTGCTCGGCCACGCCGTCGCCCCCACCGCCGGCCCGGACCTGATCGAGGAGGTCGCATGAGCTCCGTCGGCACGCTGAAGAACCGCCTCGGCGCACTGGAGTTCCAGGAGTACGCACTGGGGCTGGTGGTCATCGCCCTCTTCGTGACCGGGGCGATCCTCAGGCCCGACACCTTCCCGACCTGGGACAACGTCCGCAACATGCTGACCCAGGCGAGCATCATCGGCGTGCTGGCGGTCGGCATGACCTTCGTCATCGCGACCTCGGGCATCGACCTCTCGGTCGGCTCGATGGTCGCCGCGGCCGGGGTCTTCGGGGGCGTCCTCGTCGACCCGGGCGGCTCGACCCTGCTCTTCGTCGTCGGGGCGATCGGCTTCGCGGTCCTGCTCGGCACGATCAACGCGACCTCGATCGTCTTCGGGCGGGTGGTCCCCTTCATCGCGACCCTGGCGATGTTCTCGATCGCTCGCGGCCTCTCCCTGCTCCTCAACGACAAGCTCCCGGTCGGCCTGCTCGATCTCAACGGCGGCTCCTTCGGGGATCCGGCCGCCTTCTCGCTGCTCTGGTTCGGCACCGGAAAAATCTTCGGCATCCCGGTCTCGGTCTGGATCTTCCTCGGGATCGTCGTCGGCGGCTGGATCCTGCTCAACCGCACCCGCTTCGGCCGCTACGTCGTCGCCGTCGGCGGCAACCGCGAGGCGGCGCGGATCGCCGGCGTGCCGGTGCGCAAGGTGATCTTCAGCGTCTACGTCCTCTCCGGCCTGATGGCCGGGATCGCGACCGTCCTGCTCTGCGCCCGGCTCGGCAGCGCCTCCCCGGTCAGCGGCAACCTCTACGAGCTCGACGCGATCGGAGCGGTGGTGATCGGCGGCACCAGCCTCGCCGGCGGACGGGCGACGATGGTCGGCACCTTCCTCGGCGTCCTCACCTTCGCCCTGATCTTCAGCTTGATGACCCAGCTCGACCTCTCGACCGAGATCCAGCAGGTCACCAAAGGGGCGATCGTGCTCGGCGCCGTGCTGATCCAGCGTCCCGAGGCGAGGTACTGATGCGACCACATTTCCCTGCAAAGGGTGGAAAGTCAAAACAAGGAGGAGTAACGATGTCGCTCAAGCGACTCATCGCTGTGGTGGGAACCATGGCCCTTATCTCGATTGGGGTTGCCGCCTGCGGTGGTGGCGACGACGACACGACTGCCGAAACCGCGGCGGACACCAGCCAGGAAGCTGGCGGGTCGGCTGGAGGAGGCGGCTCGGACGGGCCGGTGACCATCACCGCCAGCGTGCCGCCCACCGACCACGGCTGGCTGGGGGCGATCTCCAAGAACGCCCAGGCCCAGGCTGACGAGTACGACGACGTCGACTTCAAACTGCTCGAGGCCGCCGACGCCGATTCGCAAGCCCAACAGATCCAGCAGGTGATCTCCGAAAAACCCGACGTCCTGGTGGTCCTGCCGCAGGACGGCGAATCGCTGACCCCGGTTGCCCAGCAGGCCGAGGCGGCGGGCATCCCGGTCGTCAACATCGACCGCCTGTTCACCCAGCCGGACGCGGCGACGGCGACGATCCTCGGCGACAACTACCAGATCGGAATCCTCGCGGCCGACTACATCGCCGACGAGCTCAAATGCAAAGGCAACGTCGTCGAAATCCAGGGCCTGGCCGGGATCTCGGTCACCCAGGAACGCACGGAAGGCTTCACCGACGAGCTCAAAAAAGCCTGTCCCGACGGCGGCATCGACGTCATCGCCCAGCAGCCCGGGGACTTCGACCCGGCCAAGGGCCTGACGGTGATGGAGAACATCCTCCAGTCCGAGGACCAGATCGACGCCGTCTACACCCACGACGACGACATGGCCCAGGGAGTGGTCCAGGCGATCAGGAACGCCGGCCGCGACGACGAAATGTTCCTCACCGGAGTCGGCGGCTCAAGCGACGCGATGGAGCAGATCGAAGAGGGCGGCCTCTACCGGGCGACCTTCCTCTACAACCCGAACATGGCCGCCACCGCCGTGACCATGGCCCGCCTGCTGGCCCTCGGCGAGGGTTTCCCGGAGCTGGTTCCACCCGAGGTTCCGCGCCAGATCGTCGTCCCGGCCGCGGTCGTGACCAAAGACAACGTCAGCGAGTACAAGCAGTACGCGTTCAACTAGCCGGCTGCAGCCGCAGCGCCGGGGCCTCGAGCTCGAGCAGCAACCGCTTGCGCTCGAGGCCGCCGGCGTAGCCGGTGAGCTTGCCGTCCTTGCCGACGACCCGGTGGCAGGGGACGATCACCGAGAGCGGGTTGCGGCCGACGGCGCCGCCGACCCGGCGGGCCAGGGTCGGATCGCCCAGCTCCCGCGCCATCTCCCCGTAGCTCGTGGTCTCCCCATATGGGATGCGGTCGATCAGCTCCCAGACCCGTCGCTGGAACTCGTCGCCGGCCACCGCGGTGGCGAGATCGAAGCTGGTCCGCTCGCCGGCGAAGTACTCGGCCAGCTGCCGCCGTGCCGGCTCGAAGCCCCGCTCTGACTCGAGGCCGAAGACGTCGGGATCGGGCATGTACCAGTGGCCCGGGAAGTAGAGCCCGCTCAGCACCCCGTCCACGGCGACGAGCGTCAGGTCCCCGAGCGGAGAATCGATCGTGGTGTGCGTCGCGGTCATCCTGCCCCTCTCCGGGTTGCGTGCAGTCACCCATATAAACGCCGCAGCCGGTCAGGTCGTGAGATCGCCCCGGGAGCAGCCAGAACTCGTTGTTGCGCTAAGCGCGTTCGGCAAGCACGGCCGCCGGGTCCGGATAGGCAAAGGAACTCAGGCCCAGCCAGCTCGGAAAGCTGCGAACCAAGTGCTCCGGCCCGCTGACCTGGACCCGTCGCGAGCGCATCGCCGCTCCCAGCTCCAGCCTTCCCATCCACACCTCGGCCATCGCCCGCACCTCGGCGTCGACCTGCAGGTCGATCGCGAAGCCCGGGTCCGAGAAGCAGATGTCGGCACCGGAGCTCTGTGCCACCAGCCACCAGGCTCGCTTCGAGTCCTCGACGTCGCGGTAGCGAAAGAAGGTCACGACCTGGCCCTGGGGGAGCCGGTCGAGGAGCAGGCTCCGGCGCATGTCCCACATCAGCAGGGCGGGGTCGGCCTCCTCGGCGCTGATCTCGCGCTTCAGCCAGTCCCGGCTCCAGGTCCCGAGCGAGACGATCAAGGGCTTCAGCGCCTCGCCGGCGGGGGTGGGGCGATAGGCGTGCCCGCGCTCGCCGTCGAGCGGCTCCCTCGTGATCAACCCGGAGCGCTCGAGCTCGCGCAGGCGTTTGCTGAGGAGGGACGAGGACATGCGGGGGACGCCGCGCTGGAGCTCGTTGAAGCGGGTGCTCCCCATCAGCAGCTCGCGCACGACCAGCAGCGTCCAGCGCTCGGTCAGAACCTCTGCCGCCTGTGCGATCGGGCAGAACTGTCCATAGCTCTCGGGCACCCTGCTGTCGAGTGTACGTGCCCAACTGCAGATCTTGAAGTTGATCGCGCCCTCGGCGGGGCGTAGAAAAGGCTCGACAACACGCGAGAAGGAGGATCCAGTGAGTGAGAGTGCCGAAACGACGAAATCGAGTGCAGACGCCGACGCCGAGCTGAAGGCCCGCCACCGGGCGATGTGGGCGTCCGGCGACTACCCCTCGATGGTTGAGACCTTCCTCGAGCCGCTCGGGCCGCGGCTGGTCGAGGCATCTGAGATCGGTCCGGGAATGCGGGTCCTCGACGTCGCCGCCGGGACCGGCAACGCCTCGATCCCCGCCGCCGCCGCCGGCGCGAGCGTGACCGCGAGCGACCTGACCCCGGAGCTGTTCGAGGCCGGGCGCGCCCGCGCCGAGGCCGAGGGAGTGGAGCTGGAGTGGGTCGCGGCCGACGCCGAGGCGCTGCCGTTCGAGGACGCCGGCTTCGACGCCGTCGTCTCCTCGATCGGGGTCATGTTCGCCCCCCACCACCAAGCGGCCGCCGACGAGCTCGTGCGCGTCTGCCGCCCGGGCGGCACGATCGGCCTGCTCAGCTGGACCCCCGACGGGATGCTCGGTGCCCTCTTCCGCACGATGGGGCCGTTCATGCCGACGCCTCCGCCCGGTGCCCAGCCGCCGCCGCTGTGGGGTGGCGAGGACCACCTGCGCGAGCTGCTCGGCGACCGCGTCGAGCTCGGCAAGGTCGAGCGCGACGTGCTCGAGGTGAACGCGTTCGCGCACCCGCACGACTACGCGGAGCACTTCAAGCAGCGCTACGGCCCGACGATCGCGGCTCTGGCGAACGCCCGCAAAAACGGACGGGAGCAGGAGCTGGAGGAGGCGCTGGACCGCTTCTGCGACGAGTGGAACCGTGGCAGCGGCGACGATGCCCGCTTCGAGATGGAATACCTGATCGCGGTCGGGGAGAAGCGATCGTGAGCGGCGCCCGGAGGTCGAGCTACGACGCAGTGATCGTCGGCGCCCGCTGCGCCGGTTCGCCGCTGGCGGCCCGCCTGGCCGCGCAAGGCTGGTCGGTGCTCCTCGTCGACCGCGAGCCGCCCCCGGCCGACACGATCTCGACCCATTTCGTCTTCCCCAACACCCTGGTTCGGCTGCGGGAGCTGGGGGCGCTGGCGCGGATCGAAGCCGAGCACCGCCTCAACCCCGTGCGCTACGCGGTGCGCGTGCTCGGGGAGGAGGTGTCGGGCCCGTTCGAGCCGATCGACGGATTCGACGGCATGTGCGGCATCACCCGGCCGGTGCTGGACCAGGCCCTGCTCGACGTCGCCGTCGCGGCCGGCGCCGAGACGCGTTTCGGTGAGCGGGTGATTGGCCTGCTCGGCAGCGGCAGCGAGGAGGAGCCAATCCGCGGCGTCGTCCTCGAGGGCGGCGAGCGGATCGAGGCGCGCTGGGTGCTGGGGGCGGACGGCAGGGCGTCGACGGTCGCGAGCCTGCTCGACCTGCCCAAGCGCGACTCGATCAGCGGCGAGGTCGGAATCATGTACTCCTACTGGCGCGGCGTGCCGGAGAGCGACACGTTCCACGTCGAGGCGACCGAGTCGGGGTCGCTCAGCTGGGGGCCGTGCGAGGACGACACCTGGATCGCGATGCTGGGCGTGCCGCCGGAGCAGACCCGCGGCGACGCCGAGCAGCGCCGGCGCCGCTTCGCCGAGAGCCTGGAGCGGTTCGAGTGGTTCGACCCGACCTGCCTCGACGGCGCCGAGCAGCTGGCGCCGATCCGAGTCGCCCCGGAGACGATGCTGCGCGGGTTCTTCCGCGACGCCACCGGCCCCGGTTGGGCCCTGGTGGGAGACGCCGGGCACTTCAAGCACCCCTCGACCGCGCAGGGCATCTCCGACGCGATCGAGCAGGCCCTCCACGTCGCCGACGCCCTCAGCGGCGCCGACGAGCGCCTCGAGGGCTACGAAGCCTGGCGCGACGAGCGCGCCCGCGAGCACTACGAGTGGTCCTTCGACTACGCCCGCCTCCCCCAGCCCGACCTCGCCCGCCCCGTCTTCGCCGGCCTCGCCGCCGACCCGGACGCCGGCCAGGCGTTCCGCGACTCCTTCTGCCGCCTCGCCCGCCCCCGCACCGACGTCCTCACCCCCAGCCGGCTCGGGCGTTGGTTCAGCGGGGCAGCAGAAGGGGTTGCCTGACGCTGGACTCGTCTTTCGGCGCCAAAGCCAAAAGGTGGACGACGGGACTCGAACCCGCGACCGCCTGGACCACAACCAGGAGCTCTACCAACTGAGCTACGTCCACCGCGCTGCCTGCAATTTAGCGGGACAGGGCGGGGGTCAACTCACGGCCCATCAACTCGATCGCGTCGAGGTCGCGGTGGAGGAGGTGCTGGCCCATGATCCGGGTCAGACCGGCCTGCTCCAGCTCCTGCAGCTGCTCGACCGCCTCCGGGACCGTGCCGACCACGGCGCTCTCCCTGATGCCGGCGAGGAAGGCGTCGCCGTCGTCGCCCTGGCCTTTCCAGGCCGAGAGGCGCGAAGCGCGATCACGCAGTTCGTCGCGGTCGGCGCCCACGAGCCAACCGGTCATCATCGAGAGCGGCAGGGTCGCGGGGTCGCGATCGGCCGCTTCGCAGGCCTGGTCGAGCCGCTTGCGGACGTCGGCGACCTCCGCGGCCGTCACCATCACCGTGTTGTACTCGTCGGCCAGGGCCGCGGCCAGGCGCAGGCTGCGCGGCCCGCCCCTGCCGCCGAGGATCAGCGGCAGTCGCGGTTGGCGCATCGGCTTCGGCAGCGGGTCGAGGTTCTTGGCCCGGTAGTGGCGGCCCTCGTAGTTGAACGGCCCTTCCTCCCAGTAACGACGGATCAGTTCCATCTGCTCCTCGAGCGCGTCCATCCGCGCGCCGACCTCGGGTAGGTCGATGCCGTAGGCCTCGTGCTCGCCCTCCCACCAGCCGGCGCCGATGCCCAGTTCCACCCGGCCCCCGGAGACGTGGTCGGCGGTGACCACCGACTTCGCCAGCACCGCCGGGTGGCGGAAGGTCGCCGGCGAGACCAGCGTCCCCAGCCGCAGCCGCTCGGTGATCGCCGCCAGCGCCGCGATCGTCGTCCAGGCGTCGAGCGAGCCGCGTTCGCGGCGGTCGTCGACCGAGAGATAGTGGTCGGAGCGGAACAGCGTCCCCACTCCGTGCTCCTCGCAGGCGGCCGCGATCGCCTTCCAGTCCGCCCAGTTCACGTCCTCCTGCCCCTCGATCATCAGACAGATCTCCATGCCGCTCCTCTGCGTCGGGTTTCGGTGCTGGCGTCCCAGCTACCCGCTGGCGACCATTTCAGCGAAGGCCTCGAACCCTGGCGCGGTGCGCTCGACCAGCGTCGCCTCGGCCGCGCGCGCCCGCTCCGGCAGGGCGTGAGTGCCCTCGTTGCCGAGCGCCGCAACCGCCTCGTCGATCATCTCCGGCACCGCCAGCCAGGCCTCGACCAGGGCCAGGTCGGCCTCTGGGTGGAAGAGCACGCCCCAGGCGTTGCCGGCGCGGAACGCCTGGTGCTCGGTCCCCGCCGAGGAGGCCAGGGAGCGGGCGCCGTCCGGCAGGTCGAAGACGTCGCCGTGCCAGTGCAGGACGTCGGCGCCGGGCGCAAGCCCGCCGAGGACGGGATCGTCGGCAGCGCCGACCTCGACCGGGGCGAAGCCGATCTCGAGCCCGTCGCCTGGCCTCACCCCAGCGCCGAGCGCCCGCGCCAGCAACTGCGCACCGAGGCAGATGCCGAGGACCGGCAGCTCACGCCGTGCCGCCTCCTCCAGCCAGGCGCGCTCCAGGGCGAGCGCCGGGAAGCGCTCGACTTCGTCGACGCTCATCGGGCCGCCCATGACGACGGCTCCGGCGACCTCGTCATGGCGGGGCAGCGGCTGGCCCGCGAGCGGTTTCACCGTCTGCACCTGCAGCGCGCCGCAGGCGTCGAGGATGCGGTGCGGTCCCTCCCAGGGCACGTGCTGGATCGCCAGCAGGGTGGGACGCTCGTCCACGCTCATCCGCTCCTCAGGCTAGCCGCGCTACGGTGGCGCCGTGGCCAAGCTTCCGGAGATCACGCGCTTCAAGTCCGAGGCCCGGCCGGCGACGGCGATCGGCGCCCAGGTGGTCGGGCCCTCGGCACGCGGCCCGCTCGCGCTCGCCGCGCTCGCCGTCGGCGCCACCGCGATCGGCGCCTTCGCGATTGGCCGGCTCAGCGTCGGCCGCCTCTCCGTCGGCCGCGCCAAGTTCGGCAAGGTCGAGATCGAGGAGCTCGAGGTCGGTCGGCTGACGGTTCGCGAGTCATCGCTCCCCCCAACCCGGCGCGATGCCTGAAGATCACACGCGATCTGAGTTTGGGGTGCCCTGGGGTCCCAAATTCAGAACTCGCCGTCTACTTGTGCTCTTCGCCGTGCTCGGCGCCGCCGCCTGGCTGGCCGCACCCGCTCAGGCCGTCGGTCCCTATCCCGACCTCGGCTCCTGCCAGGTCTTCCCCGACCCGCCCGCCTCGCTCTCGCCGCGCGCCGCCTCCCTCCCCGACCAGTCCGCCTGGAACCAGGACGTCTCCAAGGCGCCGCGCGACCCGCGCTCGGCGGCCTACATCTCCTACATCGGCTCCCAGGGCGGCGACCACCTGCACCCCGACTTCGGCTCCCCCCGTCCCTACGGCTTCCCCTTCGCCGTCGTCGGCCCCGGCCAGCGCCGGCTCCCCGTCAACTACACCGCCTACGGCGAGGAGAGCGACCGCGGGCCGTTCCCGGTTCCCGCCGGGGCGCCAGTCGAGGGCGGCAGCGGCAGCGACGGCGACCGCCACGTGCTCGCCGTCGACAAGTCGAGCTGCACGCTCTACGAGCTCTACCGCGCCTTCTACGTGCCAAAGCCGAAGCCGCACTGGAACGCCGACTCCGGCGTCGCCTGGGACCTCGACTCGGTCGCCCTCCGCCCCGCGGGCTGGACCTCCGCCGACGCCGCCGGGCTGCCGATCTTCCCCGGCCTGGTCCGCTACGACGAAGTCGCCACCGGCAGGCTCGAGCACGCGATCCGCGTCACCTTCGAGAGCACCCGCGACGCCTACGTCCACCCCGCCACCCACTGCGCCGGGGACACTTCCAGCGCCGCCGCGCCGCCGATGGGCCTGCGCCTGCGGCTCAAGGCGGGCTACGGGCTCGGCGGCATCAGCGGCCACGCCAGGACGATCGCCGAGGCGATGAAGCGCTACGGCCTGATCGTCGCCGACAACGGCTCCAACTGGTTCTTCAGCGGCAGCAGCGACCGCCGCTGGGACGACGACGACCTCAACCAGCTGAAGCGCATCCCCGGCCGCGCCTTCGAGGTCGTCAAGAGTGCCGTCGCCGCGCACGCCTGCTGAGCTCCGCGTGCTTACGAACCCTTAGATGGAGAGCGGAATCAGACGGTCGCGGTAAGATTGACTGACGAGTCAATCGACACGAAAGGATGTCACATGGCTTCGAGCAACGGCAAGCTCTCCCCCGCGGAATTCCCGCCCCCGGTCGAGGTCGAGAAGGAGTTCGTCAAGCGCTCTCTCGACGGCGAGGACGAGCGGATCGAGATCGGCGTCGCGATCGTCGGCGGCGGCACCGCCGGGCTCGCCTGCGCCAACCGCCTGCTGGCGCTGCTGGCCGACGACCCGGAGACGACGGAGAAGCTCGGCGAGGTCCCGGTCGCGGTGATCGAGAAGGCGAAAACCTGCGGCGGCCACAACCTCTCCGGCGCGGTCATGCGCCCCGGCCCGCTGCAGGAGCTGTTCCCCGACCTCAGCCGCGAGCAGTGGCGACAGCAGGGATTCGGCTTCGGCGAGGTGAAGAAGGAGGCGATCTACCTCCTTCCCAACGGCAAGCGCAAGCTCCGCATCCCGCCACCGCCGCCACAGCGCAACCACGGCAACGAGGTGATCTCGGTCTCGGCCCTCTGCCGCTACATGCAGGCCCAGGCCGAGGAGGCCGGCGCCTACCTGCTGACCGAGACCGCGGCGACGCAGCTGATCGTCGAGGACGGCGCCGTCGTCGGCGTCCGCTCCGGCGACAAGGGCCGCGGCAAAGACGGCGAGCCGCAGGGCAACTTCGAGCCCGGCACCGACATCGCCGCCAGGGCGACGGTCCTGGCCGAGGGCTGCTGGGGCCACCTCACCGAGGCCGCCGTCGGCGAGTTCGGCCTCGACGAGGGACGCGAGCCGCAGGTCTGGGAGCTCGGCGTCAAAGAGGTCTGGAAGGTGAAGAAGCCGCTCGACCGCGTCATCCACACGCTCGCCGGCTGGCCGCTGAAGATCTCCGCCAAGTACCACCAGATCGGCGGCTCCTGGATCTACCCGATGAAAGACGAGAAGACCGGCGACGACCTGGTCTCGATCGGCTGGGTGCTCGACCTCGACTACGCCGACGCCACCACCTCCGCCCACGACCTGCTGCAGCAGTTCAAGACCCACCCGCTGGTCCGCGACATCCTCGACGGCGGCGAGCGGGTCGGCTGGGGCGCCAAGGCGATCCCGGCCGGCGGCTACTGGGCGATGCCGAAACTGTCCGCGCCGGGAACGGTGATCGCCGGCGACGCCGCCGGCATGCTCAACCTGGCGGCGCTGAAGGGCGTCCACTACGCGATCAAGGCGGGGATGCTCGCCGCCGAGTCGATCTACGCCTCCCTGAAGGAGGGGACGAACGACTTCTCCGCCTACGAGGCCGCCGTCGCCGACTCGGTGATCGGCAAGGACCTCTACGAACAGCGCAACACCCGCCAGCCCTTCCAGAAGGGGCTGCTCAAAGGCGGGCCGCTGGTCAACCTGATGATCGCGACCAAGGGCCGCTTCCCCGGCGGCCGCTGGAAGATCCACCGCAACGACGCCCAGCCGATGTTCGTCGGCAAGACCAAAGAGGGCTACCCGACCCCGGACGGCAAGTACACCTTCGACAAGCTCTCCAGCGTCTTCATCAGCGGCAACGCCACCCGTGACGACGCCCCCAACCACATCCGCGTGCAAAAGAGGGTGCCGCGGGAGATCGCCGAGACCTGGGCCTGGATGTGCCCGGCCGGCGTCTACGAGATCCCCGAGGACGCGCCCGCGGAGGGCGAGGTCGACGTGATCGTCAACTACACCAACTGCATCCAGTGCGGCGCGATCACCGCCAAGGGCGGCCGCCTCACCCCGCCCGAGGGCGGCGACGGCCCGCTCTACCAGAACACCTAGAGCCCGATCGGCTCGCCGATCGGCAGCCAGCGGACGCTCTCGCGGAACTCCGCGGGGGCGTCCGCGAACTCGGCTTCGATCGCCTCGCGGCCCTGGCGGAAGTGCTTCCAGCCCTCGTAGTGGATCGGGATCACCGTGCGCGGCTTGACGAGGCCGCACAGCTCGACCGCCTCCGCCGCGGTCATCGTGTAGCGAAGCGGGCCGGAGACCGGGAAGCGGACGCCGCCGAGATGGACCACGGCGGTGTCCACCTCGAGCCGGTCGGCGACCTCGCGGACGCCGTCGTAGAGGACGGTGTCGCCGGAGATCCAGAGCACTCCGTGCTCCTGGCCGTCCCAGCGCAGGGCGAAGCCGACGACCTCGCCGACGATCGGGTGGCTCAGCGGCGGCCCGTGGCGACAGGGCGTTGCGGTCACCTCGATCGGCGTCCGCCCCGGCGCCTCCAGCGTGGTCGACTCCCACGCCGCCAGCCCGCGGGCGTTGCCACCGAGCCGCTTCGCACCCGGCACCGTGGTGACCACGGCGCCGGCCGACGGCAGCAGCGCCCGCCCGGCGTCGTCGAGGTTGTCGTCGTGATGGTCGTGGGAGAGCAGGACCGCGTCGATCTCGCCGAGGTCGGCGGCGGCGATCGCCGGTCCGGCCAGCTTGCGCGAGCTCGTCCCCCAGCCGAAGTTGTATTTGCGCCCCGGCGGGTCGAAGGTCGGGTCGGTCAGCAGCCGCCAGCCGCCGACCTCGATCAGGACGGTCGGCCCGCCGACATGGGTGATGCGGATTCCCTCCATGCGCGGGGTCATTATGGTGTTTCGCGGTCGGATCTGGATATGGGACGTCTCTGCAAAGCCGCGCTGCTCTGCGCCCTCGCGCTCCTGGCGCTGCCGTCGATCGCCGCCGCGGAGCCGGGCGACGACGCTCCCGCGCCGATCGCGATCGGCGCCATCGGCAAGACCGTGCTGACTGCATTCGCTGCTTCCAGCGGCGCCGACGAGGCGCTTGGCGCGCTCGGCAACAGCCTCGCCCTGATCGAAGCCAGGCGCAAGGTCGAAGCGAAACCGCCCCCCGCCTACGGCTCCAAAGTGCCCGCCGCCCCACCCGGCCCGGCCGTCCCCGGCGACCCCTCAACGATGCCGCCCGCCTCCGCCGGCTCCAACGGCACCACCTTCCGCCGCCACAGCGCCGCCGACCGCGAAAAGATCTTTGCCAACAGCCGCGTCGGCGGCGAGTCGACCTCGATCCTGCTCACCGGCATCGCCCTGCCGCCGCCCGACGCCCCGCAGGCGGTCAAGGACGTCGTCAACAACGCCAACGCGATCGTCGGCCGCCCTTACGTCTGGGGCGGCGGCCACGGCTCCTTCTACTCCTACGGCTACGACTGCTCCGGCGCGGTCAGCTTCGCCCTCTTCGGCGGCGGCATGATCCCGCGCCCCCTCACCTCGGGAGAACTGGAGGGCTGGGGCGCCCCCGGCCCCGGCAAGTGGATCACCGTCTACGCCAACGCGAGCCACACCTTCGCCGAGATCGCCGGACTGCGCTACGACACCTCCGGCACCGAAAGCGGCACCGGCCCGCGCTGGCATCTCGGCAGCAGGCCCACGGGCGAATTCGTCGTCCGCCACCCGCCGGGCTACTGACACCCAAGGCAGAACACACCCCTGCTCCCAGCAACCAGAGCCGTCGCCCACGCCGAGCAGGAGGAAAAACACGCCGAGCGAAAGGGAGACCATGCGATTTGGCCTTGACATGGTTGCCCTCCTGGGTGTCACCAAGGTCGAACTCGTAGGACAGAACGTCTTGATTTCGGTCGCCGGGCCGGTCTGCGTCTTACTGGGAACGCTTGCCGCTGCAGTGTTGGCGGCGAAGTTCGCCAACAAGCGAATGGCCACACAACTCGGTGAAGCGAACAACAGACTGCGGATCGAACTTGCAAACGATCGGCGGCTGCGGCGGGAAGAGCATCAACGTGACGCACTTGACGCAACCCTGAAGCTGGCAAATGAGCTCCACTACCGCGTGGAGCGGGCCATCAACAGGCTCGAGTCGGTGCGCACCGAATACCTGAGGCTGGACTCAGCAGAGCGTCCCGACACCGTCAGGGGCATCGTCGAGGCCCAGAGCAGGAAGCTCGGCGAGGAACTCCGGGTGTTCGAGCGTGCTCCCGAGCTACGCGCATCCGCGGGGCCGTTGAAGGTCCGCTTCGGGGCGGCACATGATGTACCGAGGGCGGTCGAAGCCCTCGCGGACGCCTGGCGCGACAACGCCAACGACCTCAGGCTCGCGCCGTTCAGGAAGGGAAATTTCCCAAAGATGAATAAGTGGAGGGAACGGATCAAGGCCTCGAGGCAGGCGTTCGAGAATCTGCTCTTAACCAGTGAACGATGGCTCGAAGAGGCCGACTCCGTCGCCGTGGGCGATGCCGGGGGCTAGTCCCCCTGCGCCTCATTCGTACCGCGCGAGGAGCCGTCGCAAATCCTTCATCAGCAGGATCAGATGATGAGAATCGGTGGGGGAAGCTTCGAACCCGAATCGCTCGTAGAAGCGAACGGCGTCCTCAGATACCGCGTGCACGATCACAGCTCGCGCACCGATGCTGTCCGCGGCCGTGACACATCGCAGCAAAGCGTCCCGAAGGAGCGAACTCCCCAGCTGCGTGCCTTGGTGGTCCAGATCAACAGCGAGTCGCCCAATCAGGATCGCGGGAATCGACTGGTGCTTCGCCTGGCCCTTCGCCAGCCGCTCGGTCGCATCCCTGGGACTGACGGAAGCCGCGGCTAGAGCGTAGAAGCCGACGACACCCTCGCCGTTCTCGGTCGTGACGAAGACCCTCGCTGAGCCAGATGCCTCGGCCTGGCGAGCATGCTTTTCAATCCAGACATCCAGGGCGGGCTCCCCGCACTCGAACCCCTTCGTGCGGTGCTTACCCCGGAGAGGCCCGGGCGGCGAGTAGCCCACGCTTACTCAAAGACGGATGGTTTGGAAAAAAGCTCCACCAAGCCCGGGGGCACCTTCGCCGGGCGCTCCAGTAGCTCAGAGAACTCTTCCCAGGCATCCCGGTCCAACTCGAAGCTTCGCCGGTCGGCCAGAACTCGATGCGCTTCCGAAACCGCTGCAGCTCGGACAAAGCTCGAAAACTGCGTGTCGCTTGATTCCACCGCCGCTTTGACGAGCCTGTCTTCGTCCTCGGCAACGCGGAACTTCCAATCCTTGGTCTTAGTGGCCATGGCGGCCTACGCTCCCTTTCTAAGTTGTTGGCACAATGTACCCACAATCGGCCGGCTTCGCAAACTCCTCGAGGCTCACAAGGATCAGCAGCTGATCGGCTCCGCCTCACGCCCGACGCCGGGTTGCCAGACCGCGGCGAAATGAATCGAGTTCAGCCCCGAGAGGATCGTCGTGGGGCAAGTTCCGTCGGCGTTGATCACCCGCACGCTCTTGCCGAATTCGAAGCCGACCAATTCCTGGACGGAGGCTGACTCCTCGCCGTAATCGAAGGGCCGCCAGTCCGTGTAAGCAAGACGCTGCCCCGAGGGGTCCCAGCGCGGAGCCTCCTCGACTGCCCTCTCGGTATGGGTCACCCGCCGCAGGCCGCCGCCGGCGGCGTCTCTCACGAAGATGTCGGTGAGGCGCGCCGAGAGGCGGAGCCGTCCCCCTCTCGAAGTGTGTCGGGTGACCTCTTTGAGCGGGCCCCGGAGGAAGGCGATCGAGCGGCCGTCGGGGGAGTAGATCGGTTCGTAGGCGTTCCGGGCCAGAACTCTGATCGGCTGGCCGTCGAGCCCGATCTCGGCGACTTCGCTGGGCTTGTCGGCGATTCTCCGGCTGATCGCCAGGCGCGTGCCGTCAGGCGTGAACGAAGCGGGGAAGAGAAAGGCGTCGTCGCGCCAAGGCGTCAGGGGCCTCGACTCCCCGGTCTGGAGGTCGGCGAGCCAGATCGAGACGCTCTCGAAGTCTTCCTCGCCTTCCGACTGACCGTGACGTTCCTGCTGCCTTGCGAAAGCGACGGTGCGCCCGTCGGGCGAGAACACCGGGCCGAAACCATTCGCGGTGCCCGGGATCGGCTTGACCGCGCCTCCCTCGGCGGAGATCAGCGCCAGGCTCGTCCCGGTGCGACCGAACTCGGGAAGCTCTTCGTTCAACGCCGTGAAGGCGATCCGGGTGCCATCGGGCGACCAGGAGGGAGCCGAATACGTGTACACCGCCCGCGGTGCCTTCGAGACGCTGAGGGCATAGACCGGGTGGCGGGCGCCGCCCTGGGGGTCGACGGTGAAGAGCTGGCTCCATCCCGGGTATCGCATGCTGACCACCGCAAGGCGGGGGCCCGACGGAGATGCCGGCGCGACCGCGCTCATGAAGATGAACAGCAGCGAGGCCGCCAGCGAAAGAACGCCTGCCAATCTCCGCGTCATCGACGGGACACTAATCGGCTGGCGGCGGCAGCACTCCGACTTGACAGCAGAAACCTGGAGGGAGGCCGAAAATCGCCAGACGTTAAGCGCCCCCGGCTGGTGGGGACCAATTTCGGGACCCAAGTTTCTGGCAGCAGACAGGAATCCCTCAAAGTTCTTCAACGGCCTTGAGTGCTCGATCCAAGCTTGGTGAAATCGCCCGAGCCCGCACCGGATCCCAATGCGTCCGGCCGAACTCCAGCACGAGACCGGTGAACTGCCGCCCGACTGCGCGACCAGAGGTCGCCGTAGGGACCATTCCGAACCGTATGCGTTGAGAAGTCGAGTTTCGACAGAGGTTGACAAGGGTGCGCTTCGGATCGGGCTCTTCGTCGGGCTGCATCGGTATGGCCGCAAGCTCCACGGCGAAATACTGAGCGGCGCCTTCCCGGTCAGCGAGCATCCAGCCCTCCAACTCTCGCTCGGCGATCCGAAAAATGGTCGTCTGCGATCGCGCTCCTTCGCCCACCAAGTGTCGAATAAGACCAGGGACACAGCCAGTCCCCAAGTCCGGATCCAGGTCCCGCAGTACGAGCATCGGGTGACGGTTCGAGGGTCTGGCCCAGCGGCCGATCCGCTTGTCAATCTCGCCATGCCCTCGCATGGCGAACACCTCAGTCACGGCGTGTCCAGCCACCTCGATAAGGCGACGGGCGAACGGCTCATCCGTCTCGCCCTCGACGAAGACGCGGATGTGCTCCGTCATTCCGAGGCGACTTCGGCGAGCTGCTCGAGGTCGGGGGGACGAGTGCGCGCGGGCAGGACCTCAGCGAGCGAGAGTCCGAGATCCTCAACCTCCTCCCGAACGTCGGGAATATCAGAGGCAAGGGTCGCCACGGTTCCGTCTTGCCCAGGCCGCAAGAGTGCGACCTCATCGAGACCCAATCCCTCATCCTCCATTACCTCACTGGCGTGAGTGCTTACGAAGACCTGCCGATCCGTGCGCTCTTGAGCAGCGGCCAGCATCGTCGGCAACAGACGCACGATGCCCGAGTGAAGTGACAGCTCTGGCTCCTCCAAAAGGACCGGCCCAGCCGATTTACCCTCTTCCTGCAGGGCCCATAGAAGTCCGATGAGTCGAAGCGTCCCATCGGAAAAGTCCTGCTCGTCTTGACGAGCACCAACCTTCCTCCAATGTGCGTATCGGGCCTCAAGGTGTGGCCGACCCTCTAGATCTCGCTCAAGGGTAAGTTCGTCGAGTTGCGGGACTGCGATCCTGAGGGAATTGTTGATGCGTTTTAACCGGCTTGCCCGTTTCCGTGCCGTGGATCTCGCAACTTGCTGGAGGAAGTCACCCCCAAATGGGTCGTCAACGCGGTCCGCACCCCTGTCGGGTTCCCGGATTACCTGTGGGACAAGGTGGAGGTAACGCGTAGATGCGAAAAACTCGGTTATAGCTCTGAAGTCTCGGTTCGCATTGACCTGCTCTAGATAAGTCTGCGTAAGGCGGTCGGGGTCCTCCGCATCTTCGGAATCAGGTCGCGAGATGATGACCTCGCCATCCCGCTCGACAGTCTCTCGATGGACCAGGGGTCTCCGATGACCTCGTCTCTCGGTCGTGAATTCGAGGGTGTAGACCCATTGACTTGGAGCCTCGTCGTCGCCGATCGTCACCGCGATAAGCACCCGTCCGTGGTTGAACGCACCGGCCGCCAGGTTTCGGACTCGGGGCACTCCCCCACGGATCTTGAGTGCCTGCTGCAGACCGCCGCCGTCGGCTGCAAGATCTCGCAGAAACCGGAGTGCGTCAAGAAAGTTCGACTTCCCAGCCGCGTTGGGGCCCACAACAAAAAGGCGTTTGCCGACAACAAGATCCGCCTGCTGAAAGTTCCGCCAATTCTTGAGACTTAGACGCGTTATGCGCATGAGCTGAGATTAACGTGGACGCCAGCCGATAACGCTGGGACCAATTCGAGACCTGGTCCGGTGCGGGCATTGCTGGATCCCATACCAGAGCGGTTTCAGCGCCCCCGGTTGGATTCGAACCAACGACCATCGGCTTAGAAGGCCGGTGCTCTGTCCACTGAGCTACGGGGGCAGCTCGCCAAGACTAGGCCCTGGCAGGCGCCATCGCGTAGCATCGCCGCGTGCCGAAAGTCGAGCTGCCGGGGACGGAACTGCATTACGAGCGCGCCGGCGAGGGCGAGCCGCTGCTCTTGATCCAGGGCATGAGCGGCAACCACCTGGCCTGGGGGCGGCCCTTCTCCGCGTTGCTCGAGCAGAGCTTCGAGGTGATCTCCTTCGACAACCGCGGCATCGGGCTCTCGCGGCGGGTCACCGAGGCCTTCTCGATCGCGGAGATGGCCGCCGACACGGCCGGGCTGCTCGACGCGCTGGAGATCGAGAGCGCTCACGTGCTCGGCATCTCGATGGGCGGGATGATCGCCCAAGAGCTGGCGCTCGCGCACCCCGGCAAGCTCCGCTCGCTGACCCTCGGCTGCTCCTACTGCGGCGGCGAGGGCTCGCAGGTGATGGACCCGGCCGACTTCCAGGGCCTGGTCGAGGCGATGGCCTCCGGCGACCCCCAGCGGGTCTACCGGGCGATGTACGAGCTCAACCTCTCCCCCGGCTTCCGCGCCGACGAGAGCCGCTACGCGGAGTTCACGGAGATGACCGAAGCGCTGCCGGCCTCGCGCGAGACGATCGGCCTGCAGCTGCAGGCGATCATGGCCCACGACACCAACGCCCGCCTGCCGGAGCTCGACGTCCCGACGCTGGTCATCCACGGCACCGTCGACCGCGTGCTCGGCTACCCCAACGGCCTTCTGCTCGCCGCGCGCATCCCCGGCGCCCGCCTCGAGACCTTCGAGGAGGTCGGCCACATGTTCTGGTGGGAGCAGCCCGAGCGCTCCGCCGAGCTGATCCGCGAGCACGCCCTCGCCGCGGCCCGCTCCTAGCCGGCAGTCCTCCTACTCGTCCCCGCCGGCACAGCCGCCCGGGTCGAGCTTGCCGTCGACCTTGAAGACGTAGTCGGGCTGGGGAACGATGTCGGGCTCTTCGACGACCAGCTTCAAGGCCGGGTCGTCTTTGACCCAGGCGTAGATCGGGTACCAGTAGTCGGCCGCGGAGGAGTCCTGGGTGTACTGGCTCATGATCAGGTAGTCGTAGTCGCCCTCGTTGATCAGGCGGCGGAACTGGGGGCAGCTGGTGGCCAGGCGGTAGGTGCCGTTGGGCCCCTCCTGGCCGATGTACTGGACCTCGTTGGAGAGGTCGCCGCCATAGAAGCCGTACTGGCCGAAGATGATCTCGCTCGAGCCGACGATGCCGATCCGCTTGTCTTGCTGGCGACGGGCGAAGTTGTACGCCTCGCGCGGGCCGCCTTCGCCGAGGAACGGCAACGGGTTCGCATAGTGGTGATCGGCGTACTGCACCTGCTGGGCCCGTCCCAGCACCACCGCCAGCAGCACCAGCGCCGCCGCCGCCCCGGCGACGACCGCGCGGCTGACGTGCCCGCGCCCGCGCCCGAGGCTGAGCGCGGCCGGGGCCCAGACCAGCAGCAGGGTGAGGAAGATCGTGCCGACGATGTAGGTCGTGAACCAGCGCGGCGTGCTCAGCACCGTGATCGCATAGACCCCGGTCAGGAAGAGCAGCGTCTGCCAGGCCCGCTTGTCCGGCGCCCGCAGCGGCCGCGCGATCGGCAGCAACACCAGCGCCAGCAGCAGGCCGGGAATCAGGTAACGGGTGTTGGTGAAGAACCCGGTCGGCGACCCCTCCTGGCCGGCGGCGGTCAGCGGCGTGAAGATGTAGACGAGGGCGGTCGCCAGGGCGGCGACGGCGATCACGCGCAGGATCTTGTTGCGCGAGCGCCAGGCGATGTAGAGGGCGGCGGAGACGGCGACGATCAGGATCAGCGGCCAGAGCGGGCCCAGCGCGTTGTCGAGCTCGGGAAAGAACCACCTGCGGTAGATCGTCGGCTCGGTCAGGTAGTGCGCCACCGCGAAGCGGGGCCGCGGGTCGAGCGGCATCTGGTCGGGGGTCGGCAGGTTGAGGGGCCCGAAGCTGACCTGGGGGATCGGGTTGCCGCCGGTCTTGATCGCCGCCCGCAGGTACCAGTAGCCGCCGACCACGAGCATCGGCACCGCCATCACCCAAGCCGTGGTCAGGCGCCGCCCCTTGCCGCTGAAGATGACGACGCCGATCGCGATCGCCGCCACCGGGATCAGGAAGGTGAGCTTGACCGAGGCGGCGAGGCCGGCCGCGATCCCGGCCATCACCAGCGGCCCCTTGTCGAGCAGCGGCGCGTTGCTCTCGGGCGCGTCCTGCACCGCCCCGCTCGCGGGCGCGTGCCGCTGGTGGCCGTTGATCAGGAAGGCGGCGAAGGCGAGCAGAAAGGCGAGCCCCATGATGTCGTTGCGCGCCTCGCCGGGCTGGGTTTCGATCATCACCCCCGCGTCGAGGACGATCGCGGCGGCGACCAGCGTCGCCGGCCCGACCTTGTAGGGGCGACCGACGCACCAGGCCGCGAGCAGCGCGATCGGCAGCCAGATCAGGTTCTGCAGCGGCGCCAGCCAGTCGCTCTTGAAGAGGACGATGCTGGCGCCGTTGATCAGCTCGGTGCTGGCCGGGTAGAACCAGGCCGCCAGGCGCAGCGGGTCGGTGAAGTGCAGCGGCGCCGTCGAGTGGTCCTGGGCGATCGCCGCCGAGAACGGCATGTGGTACCAGGTGGTGTCGCCGCCGAACATGCCGAAGTCGAGGCTGGACTGGGACGGGAAGGTCCACTCGGCGACGGTGAAGGAGGCGACGCCGACGGCGATCAGGAGGGCGATCGTCTGCACCCTCGGCGCCGCCACTTCCTCGCTGCGCTCCGGCGCCTGGCGCCAGCCCAGCCAGGCCGCGCCGAGGCCGGCGCCGATGCAGAAGACGACGATCCAGCCCAGGTAGAGGATGCTGAGGGCGCCGAGGACCTGCAGCGAGACGACCAGCAGGGCGACCGCGATCGTGGCGTCGGCGAGCCGCGCCAGCGCCCCCGAGAACTCGGGCACGATCCAGCGGCGCAGCCAGTAGCCGCCGAGGCCAAGCGCCGCGACGATGCCGATCACGGCGAGGCAGCCGCCTATGTAGGAGCCGAAGGAGGGTGCCACGGGCGCGTGATGCTATTCGCCGCGCCGGTGGTCCGACCCCGCGGTCAGGGGGCGGCGGCCGGGATGCGGCAGGAGACGCCGGTCCCGGCCAGCCCGCAGTACCCGTTCGGCACCTTGTGCAGGTACTGCTGGTGGGGCTCCTCGGCGTAGTAGAAGGGCCCGGCCGGCTCGACCTCGGTCGTGATCGGCTCGTGCCCGGCGCCGCGCAGCGAGGCGTCGTAGGCCTCGCGCGCCATCTCCGCCGTCGCCTTCTGGGCGTCGTTGGCGAAGTAGATCCCGGAGCGGTACTGGGTGCCGACGTCGTTGCCCTGGCGCATCCCCTGGGTCGGGTCGTGCTCCTCGAAGAAGACTTTGAGCAGGTCCGCGTAGGAGACCCGCTCCGGGTCGAAGGCGACCAGCACCGCCTCGGCGTGGCCGGTGCGGCCCGAGCAGACCTCGTCGTAGGTCGGGTTCGGCGTGGTTCCGTTCATGTATCCGACCGCCGTCGTGTAGACGCCGTCCAGATCCCAGAACAGGCGCTCCGCCCCCCAGAAGCAGCCGAGCGCGAAGTAGGCGACCTCGACCCCGGCCGGGAACGGCGGCTTGATCGCCGTGCCGAGCACCGCGTGGGTGTCGGGCACCCCGAAGGCCGGCTCGCTGCGGCCGGGCAGGGCGTCCTCGGGCGAGGGCATCCGCGTCTTCTCGGGATTCAGCATCGTCATCAGCTTTCCAAGTCGGTTGATGGGCGTCACCTCCTGCCGTCAACGTTACGGAAGCCGTCCAGCCGGGTCCGCCGTCCAGCAGATTGTCAGCGTCGTCGCCAGGGGATACGGTCTGCCGATCGGCTGCCTCCTCGTCCTCTTCGCCTTCATCTCGCCACGGCTGGCCCTGTTCGCGCTGTGGCTGTTCTCCGACCTGCTCAGCCGCGCCTTCGACAGCTGGTTCGTGCCGCTGCTCGGCTTCTTCCTGCTGCCCTGGACGACGCTCGCCTACGCGGTGATGTGGAGCAGCTCCAACCGCGTCGAGGGCTTCGAGTGGTTCATCGTCATCCTCGCCTTCGTGATCGACCTCGGCTCCTACGCCGGTCGCGACCGCGCCCGCCGCGCCTGAGGTCTCTCCCGGTCAGTGCGTGGCGGAGGGGTATGAAAGCCGGATGTGGCGCTTGGAAAGAACCACGAAGGGCCGCTCGCTGACCTTGCCGTCCGCCAGCGAGGTGATTTCGACCTGGGTCAAGGGGACGAATTCGAGATCAGCCCGGTTGAGCGAGTCCGAAAATCGGCTCTGGTAACCGGCTGGGGGCAAGGTGACGTCGCCGACGATGAGGTGACTATCGGTTTCGAAGACGGCGCGTTCGACGCGCCGCTCGACCGAGTCCTGTTCACGGTGCCCCTCGTTCATCCCTGCCTCTATCGACACAATCCTCTGTTTTCCCACCGGACAAACGTCCACAAAGCATTCGAGCTGGATTCTGCGGCAGCGGCTCAGGCCGCAGGCTTTTGAGCGGGAGACTCGAATCCGATGATCGCCGCCGTCGCCTCAATGGCGGACTCCCCGGACTTTGCCATCCGCTCGGCGGACTCCTGGTTGATCCTGGTGATCTGCTCAAAAGTCCACAACAGCGTCGAGATCATCTCCGCCCAGCCCTCTTGATCGACGCACATCGGCGTCCAGGTGAAATGACGATCGACGCGGGCGTCGAAGGTGCCCGCTACAAAGGCCTCTCGGATCCGACTGTGAAGACCTTCGAGGATCGTGTGGCTGACCGCGGCGTGCATCGCCGGCGGCAGGGTGGGCCACGCTTCGTCGTCGAACACGACCGGCCGGGTGCCCCGGTAAAAATGCTCGGTCGAGCCGCGGGCTGGCTTCGTATCGACCACTTCGGCACAGCCCATCTTGGTCAAATGCCGGAAGTGGTAGGCGACGTTCGAGACGTCTTCGCGGTTTTCGCGCGCGTATTCGGCCGGACTGATGTCGCGGCTGCTGAGGACACCCAAGATCTTCAACCGAGTCGGATGAGCCAGGGTTTTGAGGAGCTGCACCTGGGGGGACTCGGTCTTTTCGGTCGCGGCCATGTCGGGCGCCTCCAGTAGTCGAGCGGCTTAGAGCACTCATGCTAATCGCCATAAACCGCTTTGTGCGGGCTATTTGAGGCACGTTCTCCCACCGCTGGAAACATCCCCACCATTTCCTTGGTCTTGCGGGTGCACGGCGATTGCACGATCGCCCTGGACCTCGACAGACGCGAAGGGGGTGAAGCGATGAAGATCGCAACGGTAAGCGCATTCCCGATGTCCTCGATCAGCAAGAACGGTTAGACGCGGTCAGCGCTGTTGGCCTGCTCGGCGTCCGGAAATACCTGGGGCGTGGGCAGGCCAACGCACTCGCCCGCCGACGACTCCCGGGTTCGCTGGCAGCGAGGCGATATCGGGGCGCCCGGATTCGAACCGAGGACCTCGGCCACCCAAAGGCCGCGCGCTACCAGGCTGCGCCACACCCCGACCGCCTCAGTCTAGAGCCGCCCGGCAGGTACGCGTTAGGCGCGGCGGGGATCAGCCGTTAGCGTTGCGGGCATGGCGGACGTACAGCCCTTCAAGGCGCTGCACTACGACCTCGGCAAGGTCGGCTCGCTGGACGCGGTCGCGGCGCCGCCCTACGACGTCATCGACGCCGCCTGCCGGGCGCGGCTGCTGGAGCGCTCGCCCTACAACGCGGTCGCGATCGACCTGCCGAAGCCGTTCGACTCCGCCGGCCCCGCAAGCGAGCCCAGCGGCGACCCCTACGAGGAGGCCGCGCGGACGATCGACGCCTGGCGCGCCGACGAGGCGCTGGTCGCCGACGAGGAGCCCTCGATCTGGGCGCTGACCCAGGACTACACCGCCCCCGACGGCTCCAGCCACAGCCGCCACGGCATCCTCGCCCGGGTGCGGGTGGTCGAGTACGACGAAGGCGTGCGCCCGCACGAGCGCACCCACCCCGGCCCGCTGCTGGACCGGCTCGAGCTGACCCGCGCCACCGGCTACAACCTCTCGCCGATCTTCTCGCTCAGCACCGCCGACGCCTGGCCGCTGGTCGGGCCGGCGCTGGCGACCGAGCCATGGGGCGAGGCGACGGACGAGACGGGCACCGTCAACCGGGTCTGGAAGGTGACCGACCCCGCCGTCCATGCCGCGGTCAGCGAGCGCCTGGCCGGCGCCGAACTGCTGATCGCCGACGGCCACCACCGCTACGAGACCGCCCGCGCCTACCGTGACGAGGTCGGCGGCGAGGGCCCGCACAACTACACGCTGATGGCGCTGACCGGGCTCGACGATCCCGGCCTCACCGTCTTCCCCACCCACCGCCTGCTCTCCGGCTTCGCCGCCGACCCGGAGCGCCGGCGCCGCCTCGGCGCCGGCCTGCGCGACCTCTTCGAGGTGAGCGAGGTGGCCCGCGAGGACGTCGACCCCGCCGGCGCGGACGGCGTCGGCGTCTTCGGCCTCTACGACGATTTCCACAAGCAGACCTACCGGCTGCGGCTGAAGGACGTCGCCGCGCTGGACCGCCGGCTCGAGGGCAAGCCCGAGTCCTACCGCCGCCTCGACTCGGCGATCCTCGAGACGCTGGTCCTCAAGGGGCTGGCCGGGATGAGCGACGAGGACATCGACGAGCGGCGCGGCCTCGAGTACGCCAAGAGCGTCCCCGACGCGCTCGCCATGGTCGACGGCGGCGAGTACGACGTCGCCTTCGTCCAGCGCCCGGTCCCGGTCGAGCAGGTCAAGGCAGTCGCCGAGACCGACGCCAACATGCCGCCGAAGTCGACCTACTTCTTCCCCAAGGTGATGACCGGCTTCGCCTTCAACCCGGTCGCCTGAGCGCCGCCGCGTAGGATCGCTCCGTGGTCAAGATCTATACGAAGAAAGGCGACGACGGCAGCACCTCGCTCTGGTACGGCGGCCGCGTCCCCAAGCACCACGGCCGCACCGAGGCTTACGGCTCGCTCGACGAGGCCTGTTCGCTGCTCGGCGTCGCCCGCGCCCTCTGCGGCCCGGAGCAGGCCGAGCTGGCCGCCGACGTCCTCCGCCTCCAGGACGACCTCTTCGTCGCCGGCGCCGAACTGGCGACGGCTCCGGAGGCATCCGCGCGGCTCGAAGACGGGATCAGCCGCGTCACCGAGCCGATGGTGGCCGAGCTGGAGCGGCTGATCGACCGCTACATGGACGAGGTCGAGCTGCCGCCCAAGTTCGTGATCCCCGGCGGCAACCGGCTCTCGGCCCAGCTCGACGTCGCCCGCACCGTGATCCGCCGCGCCGAGCGCCACGTCTCCGCCCTCGCCGCGGCCGGCGAGCTCAACGGCGAGACCGTGATCCACTTCGTCAACCGCGCCTCCGACCTCGCCTACGCGATGGCCCGCTGGGCCGACGTCGACGACCCGGCCCTGTTCGAGGGCCGCGGCAAGGGCTGACGGCGTGAGGGTTCTGGCCCGCCGCCTCGACGGCTATGCCCACGAGGTCGACCTCGGCGACGGCCACACGATGGTCGTGGACGAGCCCGAGGACCGGGGCGGCACCGACACCGGCCCGCGGCCGACCCAGCTGCTCGCCGCCAGCCTCGCCGGCTGCACGGCGATCACGGTCGAGATGTACGCCGACCGCAAAGACTGGGACGTCGGCGCGATCGAGGTCGAGGTCGAGGTCGCCTACGACGGCACCACGCCCTCCGCCTACGCGGTGGCGCTGAAGCTGCCGCGGGAGCTGAGCGAGGACCAGCGCCGGCGGCTGCTCGTGATCGCCGCCAAGTGCCCGGTGCACAAGGCGCTGGTCGGCGAAGCGGCGGTCACCGTCTCCGAGCGGCTCGAGGCGCTCTAGATGGACCTCGGCCTCAGCGGGCGCGCCTGCGCCGTCACCGGCGCCAGCCGCGGCATCGGCCGCGAGACCGCGATCGGGCTCTGCGCCGAGGGCGCCAGCGTGCTGCTGGTCGCGCGCGGCGAGGAACGCCTGCGCGAGGTCCAGGAAGAGGCGGTGGGCGCCGGGGCGAAGGCTGGCGGCCGCGCCGCGGTGCTGGCCCTCGACGTCACCCTCGCCGACGCCGGCGAGCGCATGCTCGCCACCGCCGGCGAGTACTTCGGCGGCCTCGACGTGCTCGTCAACAACGCCGGCGCCGCCGCCTGGCGCGACCTCGAGGACATCCCCGACGAGGACTGGCGGGCCCAGTACGAGCTCAACGTGATGGCGCCGCTGCGGGCGATGCGCGCCGCCGCCCCGGCGATGGCCGAGCGCGGCTGGGGCCGGATCGTCAACGTCTGCTCGACCGCCGGCAAGCGTCCCTCGGCGGCGATGCCGGAGTACTCGGTGGCGAAGGCGGCCGAGCTCTCGCTCTCCCGCCTCTTCGCCGACCGCTACGCAAAGAGCGGCGTCCTCGTCAACGCGATCTGCCCCGGCCCGGCCGAATCGGAGATGTGGATGGATCCCGGCGGCCTGCTCGACCAGTCGCGGGCGCTGGGCGGAGCCGAGAGTCGCGAGGAGGCCCTCGCCGAAGCGGGCGCCAAGCGCCCGATCGGCCGTCTCGCCGACCCGGCCGAGATCGCCGCCGCGATCGTCTTCCTCTGCTCCGAGCGCGCCTCCTACGTCGCCGGCGCCGCCTGGTCGGTCGACGGCGGCACCGTCCAGGTCATCATCTGAAGGCCCGACGGGCCTAAAACGTCCTTATATTGGACGGAATCGGCCCATCGACCCTCAGTTCGTTGCTGCTCTCGCCCGCGGAGGCGGCGGCGATGGAGGCGCGCGGCGGCACCGATGCCGCCGTGCTGCTGCCGCTCTACGGCTGGCCCGAGGAGCCCGGGCTGATCTTCACCGAGCGCCGCGCCGACCTGCGCCGGCATGGCGGCGAGATCTCCTTCCCCGGCGGGCGCCAGGACGCGATCGACGCCGACCTGACGACGACGGCGCTGCGCGAGGCGCAGGAGGAGATCGCGCTCGCTCCGACGCGGGTCGAGCTGGTCGGCGCGCTGCCGCCGGTCTCGACCTTCGTCACCGGCTACCGGGTCCATCCCTTCGTCGGCCTCGTCGCCCACCCGGCCGAGCTGGGACTGGTGCCCAACCCGGCCGAGGTCGAGACCGTCCTCACCTTCTCGCTGGAGATCCTGCGCCAGGGCTACGAGATGCGCCGCCTGGTCCGCCGCGGCGTCCCCATCCGCACCCCCACCTACGAGGTGGAAGGGCACCTGATATGGGGCGCCACCGCGCGGATCCTCGGCGACTTACTGCAGCGTCTCGGCTAGTTCGAGTCGCCGTTCGGTGCCGGGACGATGCGGATGTAAGGCCGCGGCTCCTCCCAGCCGTCCGGGTAGATCTCCTTCGCCTGGTCATTGGAGACCGAGCCGGCGATGATCACGTCGTCGCCCTGTTGCCACTGGGCCGGGGTCGCGACTTTGTGCTGGGCGGTGAGCTGGAGCGAGTCGATCACGCGCAGGACCTCGTCGAAGTTGCGCCCGGTCGTCATCGGATAGACGAGGATCAGTTTGACTTTCTTGTCGGGGCCGATGACGAAGACGTTGCGCACGGTCTGGTTGTCGGCGGGCGTGCGATCCCCCGGGTCCCCGGAGACGTCGGCCGCCAGCATTCCGTAGGCCTTCGCGACCTCGAAGTCGGCATCGCTGATGATCGGGTAGTCCGGCCTCGCGCCCTGGGTCGCCTCGATGTCGTCCACCCACTGCTCGTGTTTGTCGAGCGGGTCGACGGAGAGGCCGATGATCTTCACGCCGCGCTTCGCGAACTCGGGCTCGATGCTCGCCATGTAGCCGAGCTCCGTCGTGCAGACCGGGGTGAAGTCCTTCGGGTGGGAGAACAGGACCGCCCACGAATCGCCGATCCAGTCGTGGAACTTGATCCGGCCCTCGGTCGTGTCGGCCTCGAAATCCGGTGCTACGTCGCCAAGCTGTAAGGCCATCGAATCGTTCCTCTCGTGAGTCAGTTATTTACCTAAATTCCCATCCGAGTTTAACTATTTGACTTCGCGGGCTGGCGATAGCAATCCCAGAGCCAAGTCCATCATTCCTTGAGACCACTGGGCGGGGTCGTTCGGTTCAGCGGTGACGACCTCGGCGGGGATCCGCCAGGTGCGCGATGCGGTTTCGACGATCTCCGCCCCGCCGGCGAGCACGGCGTCGCCGGCGTCGCCCACCGCCTCGTAGACGACGCCTCGCACGGGCGTGTCGACGACCTTTTCCAGCAGCCGCTCCAGCCGCGGCCCGTGGATCTCCGCCAGCGCCTCGGGCTCGCCGGTGGCGGACCCCAGCAGGTGGAAGACGACGGCGACGTCGCCGACCAGCTCCAGCACCGTCCCGACCCGGTCCGGGTCGGCGAGCGCCGCCTCGATCCCGGCCGCCTCGATCGCCGCCAGGCCCTCGGCGCGGCGGCTGGTCCCGCGCACCGCCCAGTCCTCGGCCAGCAGCCGCTTCCCCAACTCGCGACCACGGCAGCCGCAGCCGACGATCAGCGCCCGCGCCACCGCCCTATGTCGCTTCGAACGGGCCGCCGCGCTGGCGCAGCCGCTCGTCTTCGGCGACCTGTCGCTGCAGGTCCGCCTCGGTCATCTCCGGCGCGCCGCGGCGGCGGCGCAGCTCGTTTTGCGCCTCCATCATCTGGCGGATGTCGTCGATTTCGTTCTGGGCCTCGACTTCCGGCGAGCGGGTCGGCTTCCAGTCGACGAGGTCGGCCGTCGTGCCCGGGTAGAAGTGGCCGACGAGCACCAGCACGCCGATCATGAACGCGAGTACCGCCAGGGTCCCCAGGATGAACAGCACCAGACAAGGATACGGTTCCTGCCGATGACCGACGCCTACGTGCTGGACGCGATCCGCACCCCGATGGGCGCCTACCGCGGCGCCCTCGCCGGGATCCGCCCCGACGACCTCGCCGCGCACGCGATCCGGGCCGTGGTCGAGCGCAGCGGCGTCGATCCGGAGCGGATCGTCGACGTCTACCTCGGCGCCGCCAACCAGTCGGGCGAGGACAACCGCGACGTGGCGCGGATGGCGGCGCTGCTGGCCGGTCTCCCGCACAGCGTCCCCGGCGCCACCGTCAACCGCCTCTGCGCCTCCGGCCTGGAGGC
Organism: uncultured Solirubrobacterales bacterium; assembly: GCA_963849165.1. Lineage (GTDB taxonomy): Bacteria > Actinomycetota > Thermoleophilia > Solirubrobacterales > 70-9 > VAYN01. The sequence goes on from CAWKGJ010000001.1 coordinate 391,022, forward strand.
GGTCAACGCCGCCGCCCGCGCGGTCAAGCTCGGCGAGGGCGACCTCTACCTGGCCGGCGGCGTCGAGTCGATGAGCCGGGCGCCCTGGGTCGTCGAGAAGCCCGAGCGCGCCCTCCCCCGCGGCCCGCAGACGATGCACGACACGACCCTCGGCTGGCGGATGGTCAACCCGCGCATGGCCGAGCTCGGCGTCTCCACCGAGTCGATGGGCGAGACCGGCGAGAACGTCGCCGAGCGCTACGGGATCAGCCGCGAGGACCAGGACTCCTTCGCCCTGCGCAGCCACCAGCGCGCCGTCGCCGCCGCCGAGGCCGGTTGGCTGGCGGAGGAGATCGTGCCGATCGAGGCGCCGCAGGGCCGCGAAACCGTCCTCGTCGAGGCGGACGAGGGCCCCCGGCCCGATGCATCCTTGAAAAAGCTGGCAAAGCTGCGCCCGGTCTTCCGCGAGGGCGGCACCGTCACCGCCGGCAACGCCTCGACCCTCAACGACGGCGCCGCCTGCCTCCTGATCGGCTCCGAGGCGGGGGCCGCCCAGCTCGGCGCCGAGCCGCTCGCCCGCATCGTCTCCACCGGGGTCGCGGGAGTGGACCCCGCCTACATGGGCATCGGCCCGGTCGAGGCGATCCCCCGTGCCCTCGCCGCCGCCGGCCTCGATCTCGACCAGATCGACCTGGTCGAGGTCAACGAGGCATTTGCCTCCCAGGTCCTGGCCAGCGCCCGCGAGCTGGGCGTCGAGGAGGAGCGCCTCAACGTCAACGGCGGCGCCATCGCCCTCGGCCACCCGCTCGGCTGCTCGGGCGCCCGCCTCTCCACCACCCTGGTCCGCGAGCTGCGCCGCCGCAACGGCAAGTACGGCGTCGCCACCATGTGCGTCGGCGTCGGCCAGGGCCTGGCGACGGTCTTCGAAGCCATCTGACCTTCAGGTAGCCTCGCCGGCGGTGACTTCGGGCTTCCAAGAGCTGGCCAGCGTCGACGGGACGGTGACTCCGACCGGCGAGGCGATGGTGCCGATGAAGGACGACGGGCTCTACCGGGGCGACGGCGCTTTCGAGGTGATCCGCCTCTACGACGGCAAGCCGTTCGCGCTGGTCGACCACCTCGACCGGCTCGGTCGCTCGGCCGCGGCGATCGAGCTCGAATTCGACCGCCCGGCGCTGGAGCGCGAGATCGGCGCGCTGCTCGACCAGGCCGGTCCGGTCGACGGGCAGCTGCGGCTGATCGTCACCCGCGGCGGCCGCCGCATCGCCGCCACCGAGCCGATCCCCGACCACGCCGAAACGCTCTCGCTGGCGACCGTCACCTACAACCCGACGGTCATCTTGAACGGCGTCAAGTCGCTCTCCTACGCCGCCAACATGCAGGCCAGCCGCCTGGCCAAAGGCCGCGGCGCCGACGAGGCGGTGCTGGTCCGGCCCGACGGCACGGTCCTGGAGCCGCCGACCTCGGCGATCTTCTGGGTCTCCGCCGGCGGCGAGCTGCGCACCCCCGCGCTCGACGACGGCGTCCTCGAGTCGATCACCCGCGACCGCCTGGTCAAAGCGCTCGACGTCGCCGAGGGAACTTGGGACGTCGATGACCTGCGGGGCGCCTCCGAGGCCTTCCTCGCCTCGACCACGCGCGAGATCCAGGCCGTCGCCGCGATCGACGGCGCCGACCTCCCAGCCGCCCCCGGCCCCCGCACCCAAGAGGCCCAGCGCGCCTTCGCCGAGACCCTCGGCCGCGAGCTGCGAGGCCTGCAATGACCCAGCAAAGCCGAACTGCATCAACTTCTACATCTTGTGGATTGAGAACTTGATGCAGAAGCCAAGAAAGCAGAGGTAAGAGTGGATTTTCAGCTGAGCGACGAGCAGCGACTGATCTCTGAAACGGCGCGCGAATTCGCCGACAGGGAGATCGTCCCGCGGGTCAAAGAGAACGACCGCGCCGGCCGCTTCGACCGCGAGCTGGCGAGCAAGCTGGGCGAGGTCGGCTACCTAGGTGCGCCGGTCTCCGAAGAGTACGGCGGTCGCGGCCTCGACTACATCGGCTACGGGCTGATCGTCGAGCAAGTCGGCCGCGGCGACTCCTCCGCCCGCACCGTCGTCTCCGTGCAGACCTCGCTGGTCGCCGGCTCGATCGAGCGCTGGGGAACCGAGGAGCAGAAACAGCAGTGGCTGCCAAGGCTGTGCTCGGGCGAGGCGCTCGGCTGCTTCGGCCTGACCGAGCCGGACACCGGCACCGACGCCGCAAACCTCCGTACCCGCGCCACCAAGACCGACTCCGGCTGGTCGATCAGCGGCCAGAAGATGTGGATCTCGCTTGGCAACTTCTCCGAGCTGGCGCTGATCTTCGCCCAGACCGACCCCGAGAAGAAGCACAAGGGCCTGGCCTGCTTCCTGGTCCCGACCGCCAGCGAGGGCTTCTCCAGCCAGGAGATCCACGGCAAGCTCGGGCTGCGCTCCTCCGACACCGCCTCGCTGGCACTGGACGGGGTCGAGGTCGGCGACGACGCCATGCTCGGGGAGATCGGCGACGGCTTCAAGGTGGCGATGAGCGCCCTCGACAACGGCCGCTACAGCGTCGCCGCCGGCTGCGTCGGCATCTGCGACGGCTGCGTCGACGCATCGGTCCAGTACGCCAAGGAGCGCAAGCAGTTCGGCGTCCCCCTGGCCCGCTTCCAGCTGGTCCAGGAGATGATCGCCGACATGATCCTCAAGCGCGACGCCAGCCGGATGCTGGTCTACCGTGCCGGCGCCCTCAAGGACGAAGGCGTGCCGAACACGACCGAGACCTCAGTCGCCAAGCTCTACGCGACCGAGTCGGCGGTCGAATGCGCCAACCTGGCGATCCAGGTCCACGGCGGCGCCGGCTACGTCGACGACTACCCGGTCGAGCGCTACCTGCGCGACGCCCGCGTCACCACCTTGTACGAGGGCACCTCGCAGATCCAGAAGCTGATCATCGGCCGCGCCGCGACCGGGATCAACGCGATGCTGCCCTTCGAGGAGAGTTGAGGGACCACCTTGGCGGAGATCCTCGAGACCAGCGTCGACGAGCCCCACGTCGGGCTGCTGCGCCTCAACAGCCCGGAGACGCGCAACGCCCTCTCGGCGGAGATGAAGGCCCGGCTGCTGAGCGAGCTGCGACGGCTCGACGCCGACCCGGAGATACGCTGCCTGGTGGTCGCCGGCTCCGATCGGATCTTCGCCGCCGGCGCCGACATCAAGGCACTGGCGGAACGCAGCATCGGCGCTCCCTCCGATCCCGAGGGCGCCGCTTTCTGGACCCAGCTGGGGACGATCGAGACGCCGCTCGTGGCCGCCGTCTGCGGCTACGCGCTCGGCGGCGGCTGTGAGCTGGCGCTCGCCTGCGACATGATCGTCGCCGACCGCGAGGCCCGCTTCGGCTTGCCTGAGGTGACCCTGGGAATCATCCCCGGTGGCGGCGGCACCCAGCGCCTGGCCCGAGCGCTCGGCAAGCAGCGGGCGATGGAGTACGCGCTGACCGGGCGGCGGTTCGACGCCGAGATGGCCGCGAGCTGGGGCCTGGTCAACAAGACGAGCCGCAAGGGCGCCTGGCTGGACGACGCGCTCGAGCTGGCCCGCACCGTGGCCGCGCGGCCGCCGATCGCGACCCGGCTCGCCAAGCGCGCCGTCCTCGAGGCCGAGGAGACGACCCTGTCCGCCGGGCTCGAAGCCGAGCGCCGGCTCTTCGACGAGGCGATGGCGACCGAGGACCGGGTCGAGGGCATGCGGGCCTTCCTGGAGAAGCGCGAGCCGGACTTCAAGGGCCGGTGAAGGTCTCCCGCGTCGGCATCCTCGGCGCCGGCACGATGGGCCGGGGAATCGCTCAGCTCGCCGCGCTCGGCGGCTTCGAGACCCGGCTCTACGACGCTTTTCCGCAGGCCGCCGAGAGCGGCGCCGTGAAGCTCCGCGAGGCGCTGGCCAAAGGCGCCTTTCGCGGCAATTGGAGCGAGGCCGAGGCCGACGAGGCTTCGAACCGGATCGGGTCGGCCCTGGAGATCGGCCAACTGCAGGGGTGCGAGCTGCTGATCGAGGCCGCTCCCGAGGACTTGGAGCTGAAGCGCAAGCTGCTCGCCGACGCGGCGGCCGCCTGCGGTCCCGAGACGGTGCTCGCCTCCAACACCTCCTCGCTGCGCGTCACCGAGATCGCCGCCGGCGTTCCCGCTCCCGAGCGCGTCGTCGGGATGCACTTCTTCAACCCACCGGTGCTGATGAAGCTGGTCGAGGTGGTGGCCGCGGAGCGCTCTTCCAAGGCGGCGCTGGCGGCGACCACCGCGGCGGCGCTGGCGATGGGCCGCACCCCGATCCGAGCGCGGGACACGCCGGGCTTCGTCGCCAACCGGCTCGCCCGCCCCTTCTCGCTGGAGTCGCTGCGGATGCTCGCCGACGGCGTCGCCGACGCCGCCACGATCGACCGCGTCGTCCGCCTCGGCGGCGGCTTCCGCATGGGGCCCTTCGAGCTGATCGACCTGATCGGCCTCGACGTCAACCTCACCATCGCCCGCTCCTTCTTCGCCCAGGGCGGCGAGCCGGAGCGCTGGCGCCCCAGCCCGATCCAGGAACGGCTGGTCGAGGAAGGCAAGCTCGGCCGCAAGAGCGGCCAGGGCTACTACCCCTACGGCCAGGGGATCGAGCGCGATCCCGATCCCGAGCTCGGGATCTCCGCCCCGACCCTCGACCCCGTGCAGCTCGCCAGGATCGACCCAGCCGCACCGGAGATCCTGCCCCGCCTCTTCGCCCAGATCGCCAACGAGACCGCCTTCGCGCTGGAAGAGGACGTCGCCTCCCCAGGGGACATGGACAAGGCGACGCGGCTCGGCCTCAACTGGCCGCTGGGACCGCTCGGCATCACGGCGCTGCTCGGCCCCGGCCGCGCCGTCGCCCTGCTCGAGGAGCTCGAGCGGGCGAAGGGAGAGGCCTACTCGCCGGCGCCGCTGCTGAGGCGGAACATCAGTTCATCCGGGTAGCACCAGCTCCAGTCTTCGCCCGGCTCGGCGGAGCGGATGATCGGGTGGCCGGTCGCCTCGTTGTGGGCGGTGGCGTGCTTGCCGACCGAGTTGTCGCAGCAGCCGATGTGGCCGCAGGTCTGGCACATCCGCAGGTGCACCCATCCCATCCCCTCGGCGAGGCACTCCTCGCAGCCCCTGACCTCGTCCGGAAGGTCGAGGATCTCGACCGAGTCGAGGTGGCTGCACTCGGGCATCAGAGGACGAAGAGCAGGGCCCAGACGACCGCGGCCAGCAGGGCGACGGCGATGATCCGCACCCCCACTTCGCGGTCCTTCTGCATCTCGATGAAGCCGAGCAGGATCCCCACCGGCGGCAGCAGCACCGCGAGGATGAACGGGAAATACTCGGCGAGGCGCTCGCCCATCGCTAGGGGGCGATCTCGATCGGCTCGCCGCCGGGCATCCAGTGAGCCTCGACCGGGGGCGGGCTGTCGCGCAGGTAGCGCTCGGCGTCGAGCGCGCCCATGCAGCCGGTGCCGGCGGCGGTGACCGCCTGGCGATAGGTGTGGTCGACGACGTCGCCGACGGCGAGGACTCCGGCCAGATTGGTCTTGGTCGAGCCCGGCTCGGTGACGATGTAGCCGTCCTCGTCGGTCTCGACCTGAGCGCTGACGATCTCCGATTTGGGAGTGTGGCCGATCGCGACGAAGGCGCCGCTGGTCTCGATCTCCTCGGTCTCGCCGGTCTCGGCGTTACGCACCCGGACCTTCTCCAGCTTGCCGCCCTCGCCGGCGACGAACTCCTCCGGCACGAACGGGGTCTTGAGGTCGATGTTCTCCTGCTCGCGGGCGCGGTCGAACATGATCTTCGAGGCGCGGAACTCGTCGCGGCGGTTGACGATGGTCAGTTTGCTGGCGTACTTGGAGATGAAGATCGCGTCCTCCATCGCCGAGTCGCCGCCGCCGATCACGATCACCGGCTGGTCCTTGAAGAAGGCGCCGTCGCAGACGCCGCAGGTGGAGACCCCGCGGCCGCCCAGCTCCATCTCGCCGGGGAGGCCGAGCCGTTTCGGCTCCGCCCCCATGGCCAGGATCACGGTCTTGGCGCGATGCTCCTCGTCGCCGAGGAAGACCTTTTGGACACCGCCGTCGGAGAGCTCGACGCGGTCGACGTCGTCGGTCACGAAGCGGGTCCCGAAGCGCTCGGCCTGGGCGCGGAACTGGCTCATCATCTCCGGGCCCATGATCCCCTCGGGGTAACCCGGGTAGTTCTCGACGTCGGTCGTGTTCTGCAGCTGCCCGCCCCACTGGAAGCCCTCGAAGACGAGCGGCTCGAGATTGGCCCGCGCCGTGTAGAGGGCCGCCGTATAGCCGGCGGGCCCGCCACCGATGATGATCACGTTCTCGATTTTCTTCTGATCAGCCATTTATTTCCGCCTGGAGTCTATTACTTTACTTTTTATAGTAGCCCCCTCGGCGACCCATCGCAAATCCGCCGACGGGCAGCTCGAGGTCCGATTCCGCGTTGCCGCCACGGCTGACCGGGAGCCCCTCTGTCTCCCAGGCATGGACCGTTTTGCGGAGCTGGAAGAAGGCGATTATGCCGACTGGGATCGGCATCCAGAAGGCGACGAGGCGGAAGACGAGGATCGCCGGGAAGACGGTCGTCTCGGGAATTCCGAAGAGGACGAAGGCGCCGATCATCCCGGCGTCGACCGCGCCGACGCCCGCCGGCGCCAGCGGGAAGAGGTTGGCGACCATGCCGAGAAAGAATCCCTGGACGACGACCGCCAGCGGCACGTGGACCCCGAAGGCCTGGAAAGAGGCCCAGAGCACGCCGATGCTGGCCGCCCAGAAGCCGGCGGCGCCGAGCACGGCGAGCCCGCCCCGCGAGGGGTGCGCGAAGAGCCCGATCGCGAAGCGGAAGCCCTCCCCCACGGTGGCGGGAACCTTGGCCGCCGTCTTCAGAAAGGCCCGGGCGCGCTCGCCGTGGGCGAACGGCGCCAGCCGCCGTTCGAGGTCCGGCGGGATCAGGGCGACCAGGACCCCGATCACGATCAGCAGGCCGGCGACCCCGGCCGGGACGATGGTCAGCTCGACCGAGCTCTTGCCCTCCAGGACCCCCGTCCGCAGCAGCACCCCGAAGACGATCAGGGCCAGCGGGTAGAAGGCGTAGTGGAGGGTGATGAAGGCGACCATCCGCCGGGCGACGTCGCGGCGGGCCATCCCGGCCTTGCGCAGGGCCCAGTAGGTGAGGGCGATGCCGCCGGCGCCGCCGGCCGAGAAGAGCAGGGTCGCGGCGACGCCGGCCATGTTGATCTCGTAGGTCTCCATCCACTTCAGCCGCAACGCGTCCCCCCCGACCACCGCCTTGAAGAGGGCGACGTAGGTGGCGTAGGCGATGACGTTGAAGCCGATCGCGACGGCGATCCAGATCGGCTCGGCCTCGTCGAGCCGGCTCAGCGCGTCGCCGAGCCCGACCAGCTTGGGAAAGAGAAAGTAGATGCCGACGAGCAGCAACAGGACGACGATGACCGTCTGCACCAGGCGCCGCGTGGTGAAGAGCGGCATCTCGACGGTCCCGTTGCGGTTCGCCGGGTCGTCTCCAGACACGCCCTGGACGCTACCCGCTCGCTAGGCGCTCCAACCGACGCAGGCCCCGGTTGACGCCCAGCACGAGCGGCTCGGCGAGTGGCTCGCCCCGCCTGACGACGGCTACCAAGAGGGCCCCGGCGAGAAGGTCGGTGACGTAGTGCTCGCCGAGATAGACGAGGGCGAAGCCGAGCGTGCCGGCGTAGCCCCAGCCGATCACCCCCTCGACCTTGCCCGCTTCAGCCAGGGAGAGCGCGGCGAGCAGCGAGGTGGCGAAGTGCAGCGAGGGCATCGCCGCCCAGGGATTGCCGCCCAGCGCGTCGTACATCCTCGGCCAGGCCGGGCCCCAGGTCTCTTCCCCGACCTCGACCATGATCCGCCGCACCTCTTCGCCGGTCAGGCCCTGCTCGGAGGACCACCAGGGGGGCGCCGTCGGCACCGCGAAGTAGACCGCGCAGCCGATGTCGAAGACGGCCGCCATCTGACGGGCGGCACGGGGGAAGCGCTCGTTGCGACGGACCAGGATCAGGGCCAGGGCCAGGTAGGGCTCGAAGAACCAGATCCAGTGGGTCCAGGTGAGGAAGCGGTTGACGGCGCCGATCCGCGGCAGCCCCGCGAGGCGGCGCTGGAGGCGGGTGTTCGGCAGCCTGCCGGCGCCGATCGCGCGGTCGGCCACGATCGGATAGCGAGTGCGGAGACGACTGCGGAGACGCTCCGGATCGTCGAAGGGGATCTCGTGGGCCATGATGAAACCCCACATCTGCATCGCGTAGAGAGCGACGTCCCGCTTCTTGGAACGGGGATAGAGAACGGCCAGGGCGAGCGGCCCGCCGGCGCAGGCGATCACGGTCACCGGAGCCGGGATGCGAAGCCGGCGCCGCAGCAGCGGAACCGCGACGGCGGCCGCGAAGACCCCGGCCGCGCCTCCCCGCACCAGATGGCGCGACGCGGGTGATGGCCGTGAGCGCCTCCTCATAAGGCCGGCGAGTATAGGTAGGGCCGGGGGTGGAGCGGACGCCACGCCGCCCGGCTGCCGCCCGGCGTGATTAGAATGGCCGCGCTTTGACGCCGCACTCTCCTGGCACGGACCAGATCGACAGCTTGCTCCAGATCGGCTTCGTCGCCGCGGCGATCGTCGTCGTCGCGATCAACGTCGCGCTGATCTACGCAGTGCGCCGCAACCGCGCCGAGCGCGGAACCGCTCCCCGCCCGGCGCACAGCGATCGCCGCCTCCAGTTCCGGGTCGGCGCCGTCCTCACCGCCTTCGCCGCGGCGATCTTCGTCGTCAGCCTCGTCTTCACCGGCAAGGCCCGCGAGACGCCCGCCTCCGACGCCGCCGGCCTCGCCGCCGCCAGGACCAGCCCGCTGACGATCAAGGCAACCGGGCAGCAGTGGCTGTGGCGCTACGACTACCCCAACGGCGCCTTCTCCTACTACAAGCTCGTGGTCCCGGCCGACACCGCCGTCGAGCTCGAACTGCTCTCCACCGACGTCGTCCACACCTGGGACGTCCCCGACCTCTCGGGAAAGCGCGACGCCGTGCCGGGCAAGGTCAACGAGGTCGTCTTCCGGGCTGACGAGGAGGGCGTCTACGACGGCCAGTCCGCGAGCCTCTCGGGCCAGGCCTACGCGGCGATGCGGACCGCGGTCGAAGTCGTCTCTCCGGCCGCCTACGAAGCCTTCGTCAAAGAGCAGAAGGCGGACATCGAGAGCGCCCAGGACCGGGTCGTCGGACTGATCGAAAGTGGAGACGTGCCATGAGCGAGAAACCGCGCCCCGAGCTGGTCGTCGACGGTCTGCCGCGGCGGCGCCCGCGCTGGATCGAGCTGGCGACGAGCGCCGACCACAAGGACCTCGGCCGCATCCTCGTCACCGGCTCGCTCGGCTTCCTCTTCATCGCCCTGCTCGAGTTGCTGCTGATGCGCCTGCAGCTGGCGATTCCCGAGAACACCTTCCTCTCCCCGGTCGCCTTCAATCGCATGCTCTCGCTCTACGGCACCAGCGCCGTCTTCCTCTTCGCGCTGCCGCTCGCGCTCGGCCTCTTCTACTACGTGGCGCCGCTGCAGATCGGCTCCCGCGGCACCGCCCTGCCGCGCCTCGGGCAGATCGGGGTGGCGCTCTGGATCGCCGGCGCGACGGTCCTCTACGCCGGCTTCCTCTTCACCCCCTCGGAGGCCGGGATCAACCCGCTGGCGCCGCTCACCGAGCTCGCCTTCCTCTCCAGCAACGGCGTCGACGCCTGGGCCGCCGCGACCGGCCTCTGCACCCTCGGCTTCGTCTTCCTCGCGATCGACCTGCTGGCGACCCTGCGCAACCTGCGGGCGCCGGGCATGGCCTGGCGCCGGGTCCCGGTCTTCGCCTGGGCGGCGACCGTCAGCTGCTGGCTGGTGCTGGTGGTCGGGCCGGTGCTGCTGGCGGCGCTGACGATGCTGATGATCGACCGCAACTACGACGGCATCTTCTTCGCCGACGGCTCCGGCGGCGCGCCGCTGCTCTGGCAGCACCTCAGCTGGATCTTCTTCTCCGGCGCCTACGTGCTGATCCTGATCTTCGCCTTCGGCGCGATCGCCGAAGTCGTCGCCGCCTTCAGCGGCCGGCCGCTGCCCAACCGCGGCGTCGTCATGGGCTCGATGGTCGCGATCGCCGTGCTCGGCACCCTCTCCTGGATGCAGAACATGCTGACCGCCCCGATCGGGGTCGGCTGGATGTACTTCGCGATGCTGATGTCGCTGGCGCTGATCGTCCCCTTCGGCCTGATCGTCTTCAACCTGATCGCGACGATGATCGGCGGAGCGCTGCGGATGCGGGCACCGCTGCTGTTCGCGGTCGGCGCGATCTCCTCGATCTCGATCGGCCTCGCCGCCGAGATCAACCACTCGATGGTCGCCGCGGCCTGGCAGCTCAAGAACACCACCGACGCCACCGCCGCCACCCACTTCGCCCTCGTCGGCGGCGCCGTCTTCGCCGGCTTCGCCGCTCTCTACTTCTGGTTCCCGAAGATGACCGGGCGGACGATGGGCGAGAACCTCGCCCGCATCTCCTTCTGGACGATGTTCCTCGGGCTTCTCCTCGCCTTCGTGCCGCTCTTCCTGGCCGGCGGCGAGCACGGCCAGGTGATCGACGCCTACAAGTTCTTCGACGGTGACGGCGTCAACGCCTACAACCTGATCGCCTCGATCGGCAGCCTGGTCCTCGCCGCCGGCATCGTGCTGACGCTGGCCAACGCGATCCTCAGCCGCGTCAACGGCCCCGCCGCCGGGCACGATCCCTGGGGCGGCGAATCGCTCGAGTGGTTCACGCTCTCGCCGCCGCAGCCGCACAACTTCGACGTCCTGCCCGACGTCCGCAGCGCCCACCCGATGCGCGACATCCGCGACGCGATCGCCCATCGCACCGGCAGCGCCGAGGCGCCGGCTCGCGAGTCGCAGCCGGTAGCCTGACCAGCATGGAAGCCGGCGCCGGCGCGCAGACCGCGCCCACCCCGACGGCAGCCGCGCCTGCCCCGCGTTCCGCCGCGATGACGGTGGCCCGCGACTACCTGACGCTGACCAAGCCGAAGGTGCAGTCGCTGCTGCTGTTCACGACCGTGACGACGATGTACGTCGCCGGCGACCCCTCGCTCGGGCTGATCCTCCTGACCTGCATCGGCGGCGCCCTCTCGGCCGGCGGCGCCGGCGCGATCAACCACGCCGTCGACCGCGACATCGACCGGACGATGGCCCGCACGGCCGACCGGCCCGTCGCCTCGGGTCGCGTCTCCCCCGCCGCCGCGATCGCCTTCGGAGTCCTGCTCGGCTGCGCCTCCTTCGCCCTGCTGGCCCTGACCGTCAACCCGCTGGCGGCGGCGCTCTCGCTCTCCGGCCTGCTCGGCTACGTCTTCGTCTACACGCTCTGGCTCAAGCGCTCCACCCCCCAGAACATCGTCATCGGCGGCGCCGCCGGCGCGGTTCCGCCGCTGGTCGCCTGGGCGGCGGTGACGGGCAGCCTCAGCGGCATGGCCTTCTACCTCTTCGCGATCGTCTTCTTCTGGACGCCGCCCCACTTCTGGGCCCTCTCGATCCTGATGAAGGACGAGTACGCCAAGGCCGGCGTCCCGATGCTGCCGGTCGTCCGCGGCGAGGATGAGACCCGCCGCCAGATCCTCCTCTACACCGTCCTCCTCTACGCGGTCACCCAGCTGCCCTTCTGCGCCGGCGGCCTCGGCGTCGCCTACGTGATCCCCTCGATGGTCCTCGGCGCCGCCTTCATCTACTTCTCCACCAAGCTGCTCCGCACCAAGGAACGCGCCTGGGCCCTGCGGACTTACCTCTTCTCGCTTGCGTACCTAGCGTTGCTGTTCCTTTCAATGGCCATCGCGGCAAACGTCTAGTTCGGCGATACGGGGTTGGCAGGGAGGGAGTTGGGGTGCCCCTTCCGCTTGCTGGGATTTTCGCCGGGAGCCTCGTCTCTCTCGCCGACCGGAAGGGGCGAAAATCAGGACGCCGCGCGCTCCAGGGGCACCCCAACTCCCTCCTCACGAACGCTCGGCCAGCTTCCCGAAGTAAGCAATTTCGTGGAGCCAGGAAGCTGCCGAAGGACGGGATCTACCCGGTGAGGCTGGCGACCCTGGGTGGAGTACGGCTTCGGCTGGAGGGCCGGGTGGGACTTGGCAAGCCTCCCCGCAGTTCGCGCAGCCAAGTCCCACCCGGCCCTCCCCCAAACCCTGATCCCTTTGCCACTGGCCCGCCTGATAGAAATCCGGGCTGTGGATCGTGAGACCGCACGCAAGAACATGGGCGCCGGCCTGTTCGCCGGGGCGCTCGCGGCGGCCGTCTTCGCGCTCTGCTTCGTCGCCGCCTTCCTCTACATCGCCCAGTAAGCGCATGCGCGAGCCCCGCCACATCCCCGAGCCCGGCGAGCTGGTCTACTCGCCGAAGCCCTCCTGGGCCCCGATCTTCTTCGCGATCGGCGTCACCGGCCTCGTCTGCGGCACCTTCGCGGCCGGCTTCATCTTCGCGCCGGTCGTCTACGCGGTCGTCGGCGCCGTCCTCGTCCTCGCCGCCTTCCGCAGCCTCGCCCGCGGTGCGATCCGCGACTACTACCGCCTGCCGCGCCGCCAGAAGGTTCGCGGCGCCGCCCTGCCGGTGGAAACCATTTCGGTTCCGCCCGCCCCCCAGCGCTAGCGCTGGATCAGCCGGGGGTCATCCCCGAGGTGGCGCCCTCGCTGGTCCAGACGCGGACGATGTCGCGCATCGAGAGCACGCCGACGGCGTCGCCGTCGGCGAAGACGACCAGGTGGCGGACGCCGCGCCGCGACATCTCCGCGGCGGCGCGCTCGAGGCTCCAGTCCGGTTCGGCCGCGATCACCCGCTCGCTCATGTGCTCACCGACCAGCTCGACGTCCGGGTCCTCGCCGCCCCCGATCGAGATCAGCAGGTCACGCTCGGTGACGATCCCGGGCGTCGGCGACTCGGCGTCGCTGACCAGCGCCGCGCCGGTCCCTTTCTCGACCATCCTCGCGGCAGCCTCGCGCAGCGTGTGGGAGGGGCCCACCGTCAGCGACACCTCCGACATTCCGTCCCTCACCTGCATCAACGGCCTCCTCTCACCGGCTCCTGAAGATAGTGCGGATCGCTGCAAGACTACTCCAAACGCGAGGCCCGGCAACGACGCTTTCGGGCGGCCTCGGCATATAGACTCCGCCCCGCCGCCAGCCGTATGAAGAGCCCTTCCCCCCTCATCCGCCCGCTGCTCGCCCTTGCCGCCTTGGCGTGCATAGTCGCCGTCGCGTCCGGGTGCGGGACGACCGACGCCGACGAGGCCCGCGGGCGCGTCCTCTTCATACAGAAGTGCGGCACCTGCCACGCCATGGCCCAGGCCGGCACGACCGCCCAGGTCGGCCCTGATCTCGACGACGCCTTCGCCGCCGCCCGCGCCGTCGGCCAGAACGACGCCACGGTGGAAGGCGTCACCGCCGCCCAGGTCGAGTCGCCGCGGCCGATGATCGGCAACCCGGCCGTCTCGATGCCGGCGGACATCGTCGAGGGCCAGGACCTGGTCGACGTCGCCGCCTACGTCGGCAAATACGCCGGCGTGCCCGGCGCGGCCCCGCCGAAAGTCCCGGGTGGCCCCGGCGCCCAGGTCTTCGCCAACAACGGCTGCGGCGGCTGCCACACCTTCGCCGCAGCCAAATCGGGCGGGGTCACCGGTCCCAACCTCGACGAAGTCCTGCCCGGCCAGAGCATGGCGATGGTGCACGAGTCGATCGTCGATCCGAACAAGGTGATCGCCAAGGGCTACCCGCCAAACGTGATGCCGGCTAACTACGCGCAGACCATTTCGGCGAAGGAACTCGATCAGCTGGTCGAATACCTGCTCGAAGACGCCAGCGGCAAAGGGTCCTCAAGCGCCCCCGGCTCGCCGCCGCCGACGGCGAAGGCGAATCCGTCCGCCGGTTCGAAATCCGCAGGCGGCTGAGCCCCGGCGGCCGCGCGGCCGCTGCGATCATTTCCTGAAGATGCGGCAACGCCTCAGAGCCCGTCTCGAGATCTCCCCCCGGCGCTACGCCCAGGTCACCGCCGTCGCTCTGGCGGCGCTCGCCCTGATCGTCCTCACCGGCGCCGCCGTGCGGCTGACCGGCTCCGGCCTGGGCTGCCCGGACTGGCCCAAATGCTACGGCGGCACCACGCCCCCGCTGGAGACCCACGCGGTGATCGAGTACGGCAACCGGCTGCTGACGGGATTCGTCGGCCTCGCCGTGATCGCCGCCAGCGTGCTCGCCTTCTTCCGCGTGCCCTACCGCTGGCACTTGGCCCTGTTCGGCGCCCTGCTGCCGTTGGGGGTGCTGGGACAGGCGATCCTCGGCGCCCTGGTCGTCAAGTACCACCTCGCCCCGGGGCTGGTGATGTCCCACTTCATCCTCTCGATGATGCTGCTCGACGCCGCCTTCGCCCTGGCCTGGTGCTCGCGCTACGAGCCCTGGGAGCGACGGCGCTCGAACGACCGCCTCGGCGTCTGGTCGGTGCGGGCGCTGGTTCCGCTCGGCCAGCTGACGATCCTCGCCGGCACGATCGCCACCGCATCCGGCCCCCACGCCGGCGCTCACGAAGGCGAGCTCGTCCACCGCTTCACCTTCGAGGGCGTCCAGACGCTGGAATGGGTGGTCCAGCGCCACGCCGTGCTGGCCGCCGTCTACGGTCTCGCGGCGATCGGGGTCTGGTTCCTGCTGCGCCGTCCCGGCGGCGACAGGCGTGCCCTCACGCCCTTGACGGCGGTCCTGGGCCTGCTAGCCCTGCAGGGAGCCATAGGCGGCGTGCAATGGGCCCTGGAGCTGCCCAGCGAGATGGTCTGGGTACACGTCGCCGTCGCCACCCTCAACTGGCTGGCGATGCTGTGGACGGTAGCGGCGGCGGGGCGGCTGGAGCCGCGCGGAGAGACGACCATCTCTCCCGAGCGGACCGAGGCCACGGCGGGCGCCGTCTAGGCGCCGCCGGTGCTCCCCTTCGCGCTCTCGATCGGCATCCTCAGCCTCGTCCAGGCGGCGCTGGTCGCGGCGCCCCGCCCGGCCGCCGCCCCGCTCCTCGCCGGCCTGCGCAACCGCTCCTGGGCCTTGGTGCCACCGCTCTCGATCGCGGCCGTGGTGACGGCGATCGCCCTCGACTCGGCCTCGGCGCAGTTCCTCGCCTACCTGGCCCTGTTCGCGGTGCCGCCGCTGGCGGCGCTGGCGCTCGCCGCACTGGTTCGCGGGGGCCGTCCGCCGTTCGCCCTTCTGGTCGTCCCCCTCTTCGCACTCGCCTGGTCCGCCCGCGGCTCGCTGGGCGGCGAGACGGCGGCGCTGGCGCTTTCGGCCCTGGCCTGCGTCAGCCTCGGCTGGCTGCTCGCCTGCGTCGTGCCGGGGCGCTGGCTGAAGCTGGGGATCTACGCGATGGCCGCGATCGACGCCTGGCTGGTCGGCTCCGACCTCCTGCAGGAGCCCAACGCGATCCTCAACGCCGCCTCGCCCGGCGGCCTGCCCCGCCTGCAGCTGGCATCCTTCGGCTCGGCGGTGATGGGCTTCGGCGACCTCTTCCTCGCCGCCACCCTGGGAGCGCTGCTTGCCGCCGACCGGCGCCTGCAGCTGACCGGCGCCGCCCTGGTCGCAATCATCGCCCTCGGCTTCGACCTGCTCTTCTTCGCCGTCGACACCCTGCCCGCAACCGTCCCGATCGCGCTGGCCTTGGCAACCCTGGAGCTCCTCGAGTGGCGCCGGATTAGATCTGCGTGAAGACCGCCGCGAAGCCGGCGATCATCACCGAGGTCAACGCGAAGAACCCCTGCATCATCAGCTTCTGAAGCGAATCGAAGCGCCGATTCATCTCTCGCTGCAGCTCGTCGATCCGGGCGTCCACTTGCGCAAATCGAGCATCGACCTGCGCGAAACGAAGGTCTATCTGCGCAAACCGAGCATCGATCTGCGCAAAGCGGTCGTCGATCCGGCGAAAGCCGTCGTCGACCCTCCCATTCAGGTCGTCGAGCCGCTCATCGGTCCATCTGTCTCTCACCGTCTCCATCCTGCCAGCCTATAGAGGTAAACGCAACGTATTGTCTACACAGATTGCAACTTTGAATCAACTCTCGCGCCGCTTACGCGCAACCCAGCGGACCCCATGCCAAGCGACCACGCAGACCAGAACCAACCCCCACAGCGCCCCCACCAACGGCCTCGTCAACAAGGTCAAAGCAACGATCGAAGCCGCCGCGATCCCAACGATCACGACCCACCGAAACACCGCCGCCTCAGAGATCTTCATCTATTCCATTCTCGTCCACGCACGGGCGCGAAAACCAAGCAGGTCGGTGGACGCAGGGAGCGAGGTGAGGGGAGCGCACTCCCGTGCGTGACCCGATCCGAGTCGACCGAGGACGCCGAGATGCGCCGGTTTGCAGCGTCCGCGCCTAAAGGATGTAGACGGTCACATAGACGATGATCCACATGACGTCGACAAAATGCCAGTAAATCCCCGGCACCTCGACGCCGAGATGGTCCTTCGCCTTCGGCCCGAAGTGGCCGCGGAAGGCGCGGATCGTCGCGAAGCTCAAGAGCAGCAGGCCGACGAAGACGTGGGCGCCGTGCAGGCCGGTGAGGCCGTAGAAGATCGAGCCGAAGGCGAGGTCGCGGATGCTGAAGCCGAGGTGGACGTACTCGTTCACCTGGATGAAGAGGAAGGTCGCGCCCAGCATCCAGGTCAGGACCAGGCCCAATTTGAGGCCGGCGTGGTTGCCGCGGCGAATCGACTCCAGGGCGTAGTGGATCGTGAAGCTGGAGGAGACCAGGATCGCCGTGTTGATGCCGGCTACCGCGACCGGCAGCTCGTAGGGATGCGGCGGCCAGCTCTCGGGGGCGACGACGACGCGCAGGAAGAAGTAGGAGGCGAAGAAGGCCCCGAACAGCATGACCTCGGAGACGATGAAGAGGAGGATCCCGAGGGTCTGCCTGTCGATGCGCGAGCTTTCGTTGGCCTCGGGGGGGCCGTGCTGCTCCTCCGCGTGCCCGTGCCCGAGGGCTACCGTGGCGCTCTCCATCAGGCCTCCTCCCCCCCGGCGACGGCGGCGGCGACGGCCGCCGCCGGACGGCCGACCTCGACGTGCTCGACCTGCTTCTCGGTGATCTCGCGAACCCGTCCGATCAGGTCCTCCTCGAGCCAGCGCGAGCCCTCGCCGGCAAAAGTCGAGATCAGGACCTCGTCGATCCGGTAGTGCTCGATCGCGTTCTTCACGGCCAGGAAGGGGTCCGGGCTCATCGGCTGGCCGGTGGCGTCGACGTCGGCGCGGTAGAGCTCGGCGAGCGTGGAGGCGAGGTCGCGGACGATCTCGGCCTCGCTGACGTCGTCGGCCCGGGGGCAGATGATCGTGTAGCGGTGAGCGCGGTCGGCGGCGCGCTCCTTGAGCCGGTTGACGAGGTCGGGAGCGGCGACGGTCTTGGTCGCGACGACGAGGGTGTGGATCAGGTCCCAGCGGATCGCGTCGTCTTCGATCCGCACCGGGATGTGGGTCAGCTTCGTCTCCGGTTCGATCCGGGCTCGCGTCCACTCGACCAGGTCCTTGCGGGTGAGGCCGAAGCGGGTGTCGTAGAGGCAGGACAGCAGCAGCTCACCCGGCTCGTGCGCGCGGACGGCGTCGTCGACCGCCAGCGAGGGCTCGGGGTCCATCACCTCGCCGACGGAGTCGATTCCGAACTCGGCCAGGACCGCCATCGTCACCTCGACCCGCGCTCGGGCGGCGTCGCGCAGCTCGCCGCTGTCGATCAGCTGGCCGACGGCGGGCTGGTTCTGCGGCGCCGCGACGACGACGCCGGAAACCGCCTCCTGGCGCTCGCGCACCGCCTGCAGCAGCTTGCGGCCGCCGGCGACCTCGTTGAGGAAGACCAGCAGCGGCCGGCGCTCGTCGACGGCGGTCACGAGGAACCCACCACGGTCGGCTCCTCTTTGGCGGGGGCCTCGCTGGCTTCGCCGGCCATGATCGCGTGCTTGGCGCCGGGCACGCCGAACTCGTAGGGGCCGCCGACGACGCGCGGGATCTCGGTGAAGTTGTAGATCGGCGGCGGCGAGGAGACCTGCCACTCGATCGAGTTGGCGCGCCAGGGATTGGCGCTGGCACGCGGGCCGAAGCGCCAGCTGACGACCATGTTGTAGAGGAAGACCAGCTGCACGGCGCCGAGGATGAAGGCGAAGGTGCTGATCAGCAGGTTCCACTCGCCGAACTGGGTCGCGTAGTCGGCGACGCGCCGCGGCATCCCGTCCATGCCGACCCAGTGCATCGGGATGAAGGTTCCCCAGGTCCCGACCACGGTGCCCCAGAAGTGGACCCGCCCCAGTTTCTCGTCGTACATGCGCCCGGTCATCTTCGGGAACCAGTGGTAGATCCCGGCGAAGATCGTGAAGACGGAGCCGCCGAAGAGGACGAAGTGGATGTGGGCGACGATGAAGTAGGTGTCGGAGACGTGGATGTCGATCGGCACCATGCCGAGCATGACGCCGCTGATGCCGCCGATCGTGAAGGTGACGATGAAGGCGAGCGCGAACAGCATCGCCGTCGAATAGGTGTGGATTTTGCCGAAATAGAGCGTGCCTAACCAGGAGAAGATCTTGATCCCGGTCGGCACCGCGATCAGCAGCGTCGTGATCATCATCGGCACCCGCAGCCAGCTGAACATGCCGGCGACGAACATGTGGTGGGCCCAGACCGAGTAGCTGAGGACGACGATCCCGATCAGCGCCAGGGCCATCAGGCGGTAGCCGAAGATCGGCTTGCGAGCGTGGGTCGAGATGACCTCGCTGATGATCCCGAAGCCGGGCAGCATCATGATGTAGACGGCTGGGTGCGAGTAGAACCAGAAGATGTGCTGGTAGCTGACGACGTCGCCGCCGGCCGCGAAGTCGAAGAAGTTGGTGTGGAGGACGCGGTCGAAGAGGACCATGAACTGGGCGCCGGCGATGAACGGCGTCGCGGCGACGACCAGCAGCGAGGTCGAGAGGTTGGCCCAGACCAGCAGCGGCATCCGCCAGAAGGTCATTCCGGGCGCACGCATGGTGATGATCGTGACCAGGAAGTTGAGCGCGGTCGCGATCGAGGAGGCGCCGGCGAACTGAACGCCGAGGTTGAAGAACGACTGCCCCAAGGGAGCCCCGGTGGAGAGCGGCGCGTAACCGGTCCAGCCGGCGTCGAAGGCGCCGCCCGGGGCGAGGAAGCTGCCGATGAAGAGGAGGCCGGCGAGCGGCAGCATCCAGAAGCTGAGCGCGTTGAGGCGCGGGAAGGCCATGTCCGGGGCGCCGATCATCAGCGGCAGCACGTAGTTGGCGATGCCGGCGAAGACCGGGATCACGAAGACGAAGATCATCAGCACCGCGTGGGTCGAGAAGAGGCTGTTGTAGGTGGCGGCGTCGACGATCTGGGTGCCCGGCTGCGCCAGCTCGGCCCGGATCAGCATCGCCATCAGCCCGCCGATGAAGAAGAAGAAAAAGGTGGTGACGATGTACTGGATGCCGATCACCTTGTGATCGGTGTTGAAGCGGAAGTAGTCCTTCCAGCTCTTGGCGCCGTGCTGGGAGTGGTCCTCGGGGATGGTGGGCGCGCCGGCGGCCCAGCGCAGCCAGTAGTCGAAGCAGCCGAAGCCGGCGAGGAAGCCGAGCGGGGCGAGGATCAGCGGCACCACCACGTGCGGATAGCCGGTCTGCTCGGTCTGGTAGAGCGGCAGGTCGGAGATCGCGCGCAGGGCGATGACCAGGCCGAAGCCGAATGCCGCGGCGGCGAGCGCGCCGAGCGCGCCTCGAATCCACCCCGGTTGCTTGATCGCAGCCGTCATCCGTTCTCCCCCATTATGCCCCGCCGCTGCCGACGGGCGTCGGCGCGGACTCCGTGTCGTCGAGCGAATCCATCAGCGCCGGCGGCACTTTCTGATCGAGGCCGCCGACCCATTCGCGGAATTTCGCCGCCGGCTCGACGACGACCTCGGCCCGCATCGTGGCGTGGCCGAAGCCGCAGAGCTCGGTGCAGATCAGCTGGTAGGTCCCGACCTTGTCCGGGGTGACGATCGCGGTCGTCGTGATCCCGGGCACGTTGTCTTTCTTGATCCGCCACTCGGGCACCCAGAAGGAGTGGATCACGTCCTGGGCGTGCATCTTGAACTGGACCTGGCGGTTGACCGGGACGTGTAGCTCGCCTTCACTCCAGACGTAGCCTTTGCCCGGGTAGGCAAAGCTCCAGGCGTACTGTTGAGAGAAGACCGATACCGTGAGCGGGTTGTCGGCGGGCTCTTCGATGTCGTTGAGCACCGCCCAGCTGTAGCCGCCGGCGAAGAGGACGATCACGGTCGGGATCAGCGTCCAGGCGACCTCGAGCCGGGTGTTGCCGTGCAGCGGCTCGCCGTCGGATTCGTCGCCGGGCTTGGCTTTGAATTTCCACAGCGCGTAGAAGAGCATCACCATGACCAGCGAGAAGACGAAGGACGAGAGGATGATCATCACCGTCAGCAGGTCGTCGATCTTCGGCGCCGCGGTCGAAGCCTGCTGGCCGTCCCAGTTGATCGGGACCATCACGGCGCAGATCGCAGCGGTCAGCGCGACCGTGGCGGCGAGCATCTTCACTATCGGGAGGCGGCCGTACATGAGGCGGCGGGCATTCTATTGAAGCGGCGGCGGGAGGTTTTCCGGCCCAGGTGACGCTTGGCACTAGCTACGCGGGCCGGGGCAGGTCCTCGAGCTCTCCAGCCGAGGCGGCGAGCACCCCGCGGGCGACGCCCTCCCAGCTCCACAGCCGCCTGACCGTGCCGACCAGCGCGTCCCGGGCCGCCGCCCGCTCAGCCTTCGGCAGCGCCAGCCAGCCGCCGAGCCGGCCCGCGATCGCCTCGACGGCACCGGCTTCGACCGGGAACGAGGTGAGCCGACCGATCTCCGGCGGCAGCGCCTCGGCCAGCTGCCGCGACACCTCCAGCATCCCCGAGTGCCCGGCCGAGACCGGCAGCGCCCCGCAGGCGGCAGCCTCGACCGCGACCATCCCGAACGCCTCCGGAAACGTGCTCGGCATCACCAGCGCCTCGGCCCCGGGCAACAGCTCCGCCACCTCGTCGTGCTCGAGCCGCCCAATCAACTCGATCGAGCCGGCGACGCCCCGCGCCGCCTCCAGATAGCCCGGTGGCGGCTCGGCCAGAAAGGCAGAGAGGATCTTCAGCGGCTTCTCCGCCCCGCCCTCCAGCCCCCTACCGAGCCGAGCGATCTCGCGGGCATCGTCTAGGTCACCCGCATCGAGAGCCGCCAGCAACCGCCGCAACCCGTCCTCGTACTCGCCATATCCCGCGATCTGCAGCCGAGCATCCGGGTGCGCAGCTCTAACCAGGGGCCACGCGGCGATCAGCAGATCGACCCCCTTGGAAACGATCAGCTTGCCGACAAACACGACCAAAGCGGCGCGCCCGTGGGAGTCCGGTGGGGAGGGTCCGAGAACGTAAACCTCGCCCGCAGGACCCTCCCCACCGGACTCTCGCCCCAGCGGCCGAAATTCATCGACGTCTACGCCCGGCGGTCCCAGACGGGTCTTTTCCTTGAGCCGTGGAAGCTCGGGCAGCGCCGCCCAGAGCGATTCCGCCGTGTGACCGGAACCAACGAGAACGCCCGACGCCGCTCGCATGCCTTCTTCGGCATAGGGCAGGAAGCGCGGATGCGGTTTGACCGTGTACTCCAGCGCCGAGCCGTGGATCTTGGCCGCGAAGGGGCCGACTTCGGCGCGGGCGAGGATCGCCGGGCCCATCACCAGGTGGTTGGCGAGGGCGGCGTCGAAGCCGCCGGTCGCCGCGGCCACCTCGCGCACGGCGGCGACGTTGGCGTCAACGTAGCGGTCGAGCTCGGCGTCGGTCAGCTCCGGGAAGGCTTTGACCTCGAAGCCCTCGTAGGGGTCTTTTACGTAGACCGGGAGCAGGCCGTGGATGTAGGGGTTGTGGATCTCGACCCCCTCGATCTTGACCTCCCGGTCCTGGCAGAGCAGGTGGACCTCGTGGCCGAGCCTGGCCAGCGCCCGGGCCAGGTTGACGTTGTAGATGTTGCTGCCGGTGCCCCGCAGCATGTAGCCGTGAAAGAGGAGGACGCGCATCGCTGCCGCCCAAGCTATTAGTCTTCGCGGCGATGAACGAGCGTCAGCTCTACAGGATGCGCGCCCCGGCCTCCGGCCGCGAGGCAATCGCCCCCGCCGAGCCGGGCAAGGTCTACGTCGATCGCGAGACCGGCGAGGAGATGGAGCCGGTCGCCATGGTGCTGCCGCTCGCGCCCTCAGCGTCCTCCCTACCGCGCACCCCGGCGAACCTCAGGTCTTGCCGCCGCTGCGACCAACTGATCGGGTTGGACGTCAGCGACTGCCCTTACTGCGGTCTGCGTCAAAGCGCTCTTTAGCGGGACGGCCTTAGAGCGAGAGGCCTCGGTGGGTCCTCCTCTCTCGCCTGACTGGCGGGATCGCCACCGACCGTCCGAGTTTCCGGTCCGGCCAGCGGCGCAAAACGTTCGGAGGACCCACCGAGGCCTCCCGCACGAAACCCCAGCTCTAAAAAAAGGCGGCTGCCCCAGCGCGAACGGAGGGCAGCCACCGACCGTCTCCCGCTTAGCTTCCGAGGGACGTTGCCCTTCAGTGCTCCCGTGCCACGAAGCAAGCGAGAAACGTCCCGCGGGTGGGAGCCGGGTGTCCCTCCGAACGTTTTGCGCCGCTGGCCGAAAGGCCATCTCGGACGGCTCTTAAGCGATCCCGCCAGTCAGGCGAGTGAGGAGGGATACCCGGCTCCCACCCCTTGAGGCTCCCTACGGTTTCTTCACCAAGGTTGCCGTGTAGAGCAACCGCGCGTTGCTGTAGTAGCAGCCGTAAGTCTTGGTTTTGCCGACCCCCTGCTGGGGGTGGCCGCCCTGGATGTCTTCCTTGGAGGCGCAGTGCTCAGGCAGGCGGCTGCCCCGCCAGGTGTTGTCGTCGTCGACGTTGAAGGCGAACATCGGCGCCCAGGTGGGGACGGTGAGCGCGACGACCTGGCCTTTGAGCACGGTCAACGGGTGCTCCAGGGCGAAGATCGGGGAAGTGCCGAAGTAGGGGTTGAGGATCTCCAGCGGACTCTGCCGGACCAGCGTGTACTGGGGCGGCTTGGAGTCCTCGACCGGGCGCAGGACGCCGATCCGGGCCTGCGAGGGCTTGCCGAGGAATTCGTCGAAGAAGCCGACCTCGTTGGAAGTGGTTGGAGATTCCACGGTCGAAGGCTTGGCGAGGGTGATCGACCAGGCGACGATCTTGCCTTCGAACGGCGCCTCGTAGGGGCGGGCGACGCCGCCGGCGATCGCCTGGAAGCCGGTCACGTGTCCCTCCACCCGGCAAGGGGTGATCTCGACGTTGTTGACGATTTTGCCGGGGCAGGATGCAGGCGGCGCTTCCGCGGTCTGGCCCAGCACCACGACCCGCAGCGGCGCCGAGTCGGCGGCGCCGGGAGCGACCACCGCGACGAGGGCGGCGAACAGGCAGGCGGCGAGGGCGAGAGGCGCCCAGGCGCGGACGCTGCGGCTTTTCTTCTCGGTCAAGGGCATGAACTTAGGCAAACACTGGGTCGAGACCCCGGTTGCGGCCCCGGATTCTGCCTTTCGGGCCCTGTGAATGCGACGGAGCGGCCGTGCTTGCACGATCCCGGCCATTCGGGCGCTGTAGGTTTCAGGCGATGCCAGCGATCGTGGTCGAAGGACTAGAGCGGGCCTTCGACGAGGTCCTCGCGGTGCAGGGCGTCGACATCTCGGTCGACGAGGGGGAGATCTACGGCTTCCTCGGCCCCAACGGCGCCGGCAAGACGACCACGGTGCGGATGCTGACGACGCTGCTGCTGCCGACCGGCGGGCGCGCCGCCGTCGCCGGCCACGACGTGATCAAGGAGGCGCGGGCCGTGCGCGCCTCGATCGGCGTCGCCCTGCAGGAAGCGGCGCTCGACCCGCTGATGACCGGCCGCGAGCTGATCCGCCTGCAGGCGACCCTGCAGGGCATCCCCACCGCCGAGGGCCGCCAGCGCGCCGACGACCTGCTGGAGCGGGTCGACCTGGTCGCCGCCGCCGACCGCCGCGTCGGCACCTACTCGGGCGGCATGCAGCGCCGCCTCGACCTCGCCGCCGCGCTCGTCCACGAACCGCGCGTGCTCTTCCTCGACGAGCCGACCACCGGCCTCGACCCGGTCAGCCGCAAAACGATCTGGGAGGAGGTGCGGGCCCTCAACGACGACGGCACCACGGTCTTCCTCACCACCCAGTACCTGGAGGAGGCCGACCAGCTCGCCGACAACGTCGGCATCATCGACAATGGGCGGATCGTCGCCGAAGGGACGCCGGAGTCGCTCAAGGCCGAGGTCGGCAACCCCCACATCCAGCTGCAGCTGGCCCAGGGCTCGGTGACCGAGGCGGAGGCGATCCTGGCGCCGATCGGCAAGCTGCTGCCGCCCAAGGACGGCAGGAAGGTCCTGGTCGAGGTCGAGAACGGGGCCGAGGACATCCCGCGCGTGGTCCGCGCCCTCGACGAGGCCGGGATCGCGGTCGAGGCGCTGGAGCTGGTCAAACCGACGCTCGACGACGTCTTCGTCGAGAAGACCGGCTACCACCTCGAGGAGGAGAGCGAGGAGAACGCCGAGGAGGCGCCGGTCGAGGCATGAGCGGGCTGGCGACCAACGCGCGGGTGGTGCGGGCTCTCGGGATGCGCTCGATCCGCCAGACCTTCCGCCGCCCGCAGCTGATCGCGCCGATCATCGTCTTCCCCACCCTGCTGCTGGCGATCCAGACCGGCGGCGCCGGCGGCGCGGTCGAACTGCCGGGCTTCCCGCCGGTCCAGAGCTTCCTCCAGTTCATGCTGGCGGGGGCGATGATGCAGTCGCTGATGCTGGCCGGCAACAGCGGCGGCATCGCCCTCGCCGTCGACATCGAGATGGGCTTCACCGACCGCCTCTTCTCGGCCCCGATCCCGCGCTTCGCGATCGTCCTCGGGCGGCTGGCGGGGACCGCGGCGCTGGGGCTCTTCGCCGCGCTCTGGTTCCTCGCGATCGGTCTGATCTTCGGCGCCGAGATCGAGAGCGGCGTCGCCGGGGCGCTGCTGGCGATCGTGCTGGTCACCGCGGCGGCGATGGCGGTCGGCGGAGTCGGCGCCGCGATCGCCCTGCGCACCGGCAGCGCCAGCGTCGTCCAGGGGCTGTTCCCGCTGGTCCTCGTCGTGCTCTTCATCTCCTCCGCCTTCTTCCCCCAGGAACTGATGATCGAGCCGGCGAAGACGATCGCCGAGTACAACCCGCTCAGCTTCATCGCCGAAGGGGTGCGCGAGCCGATGATCTCCGGGATCGACGCCGCCGACACGCTCTACGCGGTGCTGGCGATCCTCGGCATCGTCGTCTTCGGCCTGGTCCTCAGTGCCTTCGCCCTGCGCCACCGGCTGCGGGTGGGCTGATGGAGGCCACGGTGGCGATCCCCGCCTGGCGCGCCAACCTGGCGACGATCGGCGCCCTGATGGCGCGAGCCAAGAACGAGCTGATCCGGGTGCCGGGGGCGGCGATCCCGGGGGTGCTGGCGCCGACGATCTTCTTCCTCGGCCTCAACGGCGTCTTCGGCGCCCTGACCCAGCTCAACGGCTTCAGCACCGGCACCTACGAGAGCTTCATCGTCCCGGTCAGCATGCTGCAGGGGGCCGGGTTCACCGGTGCCGCCGCCGGGGTCAACCTCGCCCGCGACATCGAGCAGGGTTGGCTCGACCGGCTGCTCGTCTCCCCCGCCCCGCGCTGGGTGCTGCTCGCCGGCACCGTGCTCGCGGCCAGCGCCCGCTCGCTGATCCCGGCCAGCTTCGTGCTGGCGATCGCGCTGGCGCTCGGCGCTGGCTGGCCCGGCCTCGACGGGCTCCTCGTCACCTTCGTGATGGTCGCGGCGATGGCCGCCGTCGCCGCCTGCTGGGGGTCGTTCCTGGCGCTGCGCTTCAAGAGCCAGTCGGCGGCGCCGCTGATGCAGGCTGGGATGATGGCGCTGATCCTCACCACCACCGCCTACGCGCCGCTGGCGCTGCTGCAGGGCTGGCTCCAGGACATCGCCCGCGTCAACCCGGTCACCGAGGTGGTCGAAGCCGCCCGCCAGGGCTTCGTCGGCAGCGTCACCTGGGCCGAAACCTGGCCGGGCCTCCTGGCCCTCGCCGGCCTGCTGGCGCTCCTGGGCGCCCTCGCCCTGCGCGAAATGCGCCGCACCGGCCGATGAACAGCGGCCGACGGGCCGATTCCGTCCGCCACATGGACGCTTCCGGCCCATCGGCCGCGGTTGTGGTGGAGGCGGAGCGGGTGTTGCGGCAGAACTGGCGGGAGGGACGGCGGCGGGACCTCGCCTACGCCTATTCGCAGCCCAGCCCGGGGCGCTATCCGTGGCAGTGGTACTGGGACTCGTGCTTCGCGGCGATCGTCTGGCGGCGCTTCGAGCCGAGCCGGGCGCGGGGCGAGCTGGAGAGCCTGCTCGCCGCCCAGCGCGCCGACGGCTTCATCGGCCACACGATCTTCTGGGACCACCCGGTGACGCTGCCCCGCCTCGCCTTCTACAACGTCGCCACCCGCTCCTCCTCGGCGACCGCGACGATCCAGCCGCCGCTGCTGGCCTGGGCCTGGCGGATCGCCGTCGGCGACCCGGCCAGGGAGTCGCGGATCGGTGCCCACATGGACTGGCTCGCCGCCAATCGCGACCTCGAGGGCGACGGCCTGCTCTGGATCCTGCAGCCGGACGAGTCCGGGCTCGACGCCTCGCCGAAGTTCGAACCGGTCTGGGGCTGGCGCTCGAACGGGCGCCTCGGCTTCCCGCTGCTGGTGCGGCGCAACCGCGTCCTCGGCTTCGACGCGCGGCGGGTGCGGGAACGCGGCCATCCCGTCCTCTGCGAGACGCTGGTCAACACGATGTGGTCGCTCTCGCTGCAGGCGATGGGGCGGCCGTCGGCGACCCCGGCCCTGGTTGAGCGGCTCTGGGACGAGCGCCGCGGCCTCTTCCTCGACGAGGTGCAGCCGGGAGGGGCGCGGCCCGGCGTCGTCACCTGGGCGGCGCTGGCGCCGCTGGCGCTGCCCGATCTGCCGCAGGAGATCGGCCGCCGCCTGGTCGAGGAGCACCTGCTGAACGAGCGCGAGTTCCTGACCCCGGTGGCCCCGCCCTCGGTCGCGATCGGCGAACCTGGCTACGAACCTGACGGCCGCCACCGCCTGATTCGCCGCTACTGGCGCGGCCCGACCTGGGTCAACTCCGCCTGGATGGTCTGGCTCGGCCTGCGCCGGCTCGGCTATGAACAGGAGGCGCAGCGCCTCGCCGACGGCGTCATCGCCGCCGCGGCCCGCGAAGGCCTGCGCGAGTACTACGACCCGCGCACGGGCAAGGGCCTGGGCGCCGTCGACTTCGCCTGGTCAGCCCTGATCGCGGAGATGGCGAACCCGGACGGGGGAGCGAAGGCGAGTTATTTGTAGCGATAGGTGATGCGACCGCGGTCGAGGTCATACGGCGAGAGCTCGATCTTCACCCGGTCACCGGGGAGAATGCGGATGTAGTGGCGGCGCATCTTGCCGGAGATGTGGCCGAGCACGTCGTGGCCGTTGTCCAGTTTGACCCGGAACATCGTGTTGGGGAGAGCCTCGGTGATCTCCCCCTCCATTTCGATCTTTTCCTCAGCCATGCGGCGATGAGCGTACCTGACGGGACGCCTAGCCAGCGCCCGCCTCAGCCGTGAACCGGCGGGCGTGCTTCACGGCTTCCGCCCTGTCGCCAACCTCGCCGGCGTACTGGGCGGCCTCCAGCTCGGCCAGCAGGGCGCCCAGCTCGGGCCCTGCGGCAATTCCGAGCTCGGCGGCCAGCTCGTCCCCGCGCAGCAGCGGCGGCGGCGGCCCGTCGCGGCGCCAGTCGAGCGAGGCGGCGACCATCTGGCGGGCGAGGGCGAGGTGGGCCTCGATCATCTCGGGCCTGGCCAGGGGACCCGCGCCACGGGCGGAGAGCCGGTCGGCGACGGTCAGCAGGGTGACGTCGGCCGCGACCGGTTCGGTCGCGCGCAGGTACTCGTGGACCCGGCGCGGCGACAGCGGCGCCTCGGGGATCAGGAAGCCGAGCCGCAGGTGGTGGAGGGTCAGCCCCTGCAGGTGCTGGGTGAGGCGGCGGCTGGCACGCAGGCGGGCGCAGATGCCGCCGACGATCTCCGCCCCCACCTGGTCGTGGCCGCGGAAGCCGACGAAGCCGTCGCGCTCGGCCCGGGTGGCGGGCTTGCCGATGTCGTGGAAAAGGGCGCCGAAGCGCAGCGCCGTGCCGCGCGTCATCTCGTCGGCGAGCGGCTCCGCCAGCAGCTGCGCCACCTCGGCGGCGCGATCAGCGGCGAAGCGGTCGAGGTCGCGCTCGACTTCCAGCGTGTGCCCGAGCACGGCGAGGGTGTGTCCGCGGACGTCGAGATGGTGGTTGGGGCCCTGCTCGACCCCCCGCAGGCTCTCCAGCTCCGGCAGCACCACGGCGGTCAGCTCGAGGTCGTCGAGCAGGGCGAGGCCGCGCAGGGGATCCGGGCCGCCGAGCAGCTGCCGCAGCTCGGTCAGCTGGCGCTCTCCGGCCGGGTCGGCGGCATGCGACGCCGCGGCGCGGGCGAGGGAGGCGGTGCCGGGATCGACCTCGAGACCCAGCTCGGCCGCGAGACGCGCCGCCCGCAGCAGGCGCAGGGGGTCGGCCGCGAAGCTTCCCTCCGTCACCGCGCGCAGGATGCCGCGATCGAGGTCGGCGAGGCCGCCGAAGGGGTCGATGGGCCCACCCCCGCTCAGCGGCACGGCGACGGCGCCGACGGTGAAGTCGCGCTCGGCCAGGTCGGCCTCGATCGTCTCGCCGCGCAGGACGGTGGCGTCCACCTGCCAGCCCCGGTCCTGGGCGACGACGCGCCAGGTGCCGAACTCGGCCGAGAGCTCGAAGGCGTGCTGGCCCAGCTCGGCGGCGATCGCCCGCGCCGCCGCGCCGGGATCGGCGACGGCGAGGTCGAGGTCGGTGACCTCGCGGCCCAGAGCGGCGTCGCGGACGGCGCCGCCGACGATCCAGGCCCGCTCCCCACCGGCCAGCGCCCGCCCGGCGGCGGCCACCAACGGCGAGGCTGCGAGGCGTTCGGCCAGACTCATGCCGGGCGCCGCGGCACCCGGGCCGAGATCCCGCAGGTGACCTCGTAGTTGATCGTGTCGAGGCGGGCGGCGACCTCCTCGGCGAGGATCGCGTCGTCGCCCTGGGCGCCGATCAAGACCGCCTCGTCCCCCGCTTCTACCTCGGTCTCGGGCCCGAGGTCGATCGTCACGTTGTCCATCGAGACCGTCCCGACCAGGGGCCGGCGGCGGCCGCGGACCAGGATCTCGGCGTTGTCGCTGAGGCCGCGACGGACGCCGTCGCCGTAGCCGAGCGGCACCACGCCGACGCAGGTCTCCCGCGGCGCCGTCCAGCGCTGCCCGTAGCCGGCGCTGGCACCGGGCGCGAAGCGCTTGACGTCGGCCACGTAGGAGCGCAGCGAGAGCGCCGGCGCCAGGCCGCGCTCCGCCGGGTCGCCCTGGAAGGGATCGAGCCCGTAGACGGCGACGCCGCAGCGGGCCATGTCGAAGTGGGAGCGGCGCTCGCGGAAGAGCGCGGCGCTGTTGGCGGCGTGGGCGATGGTCGCCGGAAACTCGGCCTTGACGGCGGCGGCAACTGCCTCGAAGCGGCTGAGCTGCTCGTCGAAGAAGGAGGAATCGGGTTCGTCGGCGGTGGCGAAATGGGTCCAGACGCCCGCCAGCTGCAGGCTGGGATCGGCGTCGCAGGCGCGCGCCAATGCCAGCACCTCGGCGGGATCGGGGGTGCCGAGCCGGCCCATGCCGCTGTCGTACTTGACGTGGACGCGGGCGGGCCGGCCCTGGGCGCGGGCGCGCGCGGCGAGCAGGGCGCGGAAGCCCTCGCGCCAGACCGCCACCTCCGAGCCGGCGTCCAGAACCGTGTCGACCTCCGCCGCGGTCAGCGCCCCCATCGTCAGCAGCGGGATGTGCTGGAGGCGGCGGCCGATCTGTTCGGCCTCGGCCGCGGTCGCCACCGCCAGCCGCGTCGCGCCGCCCGCGAGGGCCGCGTTGGCGCAGGCGTCGCCGCCGTGCCCGTAGCCGTCCGCCTTGACCACCGCGCAGAGCTCGGCACCGTCTCCCAGCTCCGCCTTGAGCCTGGCGCAGTTGGCGCGAACCGCCTCGTAGTCGACCCGAGCGACCGCCCGCTCCATCGGGCTACTCGTCGTCGACCAGCGCGGCGAGGGCGTCAGCCCTCGTGACCATGCCCGCCAGGTGCCCGTCGGCGTCGACCACCGGAAGGTGGTTGTGGTGTGAGTCGGCGATCTTCTTGGCGACGCGATCCGCCGCTTCGTAGTCGCGCGCCACCACGGGGTCAGCCGTCATCAGCTCCGAGACCTTGGTCGCGAAGGCCTTGTCGAGGCGCTCCTCGAATCCCTTCATCGAGCCGACGAAGACGATCCCGCCCATGATGTTGAGGTAGTGCGGCAGGTGCAGATCGGACTCCTCGTCGCTGAGGATCAGGTCCGACTCGCTGACGATGCCGACCACGCGCCGGTCCCCGTCGACGACCGCCACCGCGCCCATGTCCGTCTTGGCGAGCAGGTCGATCGCCGTGCGGGCGTCGTCGTCGGGCGAGACCGCGGGAACGCCGGCGTTGAGGATGTCTGCGGCAGTCTTCACTCCGGCGAGATTATTCGACCGGCTCGCCGGGGCGCAGGCCCATCGGGATCGAATCGATCACGTCGCTCGCGATCACCGACTCGGCGGCGCCGATGCGGGCGGCGGCGTCGCGGCCGGCGCGGGCATGGGCGAGGACCGCCGCGCAGGCGGCCGCGAAGGGCTCCAGGCCGCGGGCGAGGAGGGCCGCGACGACCCCCGAGAGAACGTCGCCGCTGCCGGCGGTGGCCAGCCCGGGGGCGGAGACCGCGTTGACCGCAACCCGCTCGCCGTCGCAGACGATCGTGTCGTCGCCCTTCAGCACCACCACGGCGCCGGCCTCGCGGGCGGCCTCGCGGGCGCTGGCAAGCCGGTGGGCCGCGATCTCCTCCGAGTCGCGGCCGAGCAGCCGCCCCAGCTCACCGGCGTGCGGGGTGAGGACGGTCGGGGCTTCGCGGGCGGCGACCGGCCCCAGCTGCCCGGCGAAGGCGTTGAGGCCGTCGGCGTCGATCACCAGCGGCGCCGCGATTCCCCCCACCACCTCGCGCGCCAGTTCGACCGAGCCCGGGTCGCGACCCAGGCCGGGACCGAGCACCCCCGCGGCCGCCCGCTCGAAGCTGCGCAGGAGCACCTTCGCCGAGGCCGGCGCCAGGCAACCGTCGCCGCCGGGGCAGCCGACCGACATCACCTCGGGCTCGCCGGCTTCGAAGACCGGCTCGAGATCGGCGGGCACGGCGACCGTCGCGTAGCCGGCGCCGGCCCGTATCGCCGCCAGCGAGGACATCCTCACCGCCCCGGTCAACCCCCGTGAGCCACCGGCGATCGTCACCTGGCCGGAGCTGAACTTGGTCGAGCGGGGACCGCGGCGGGGCGCCAGGGCCAGGACCGCCGGGCCGATCGTGCCGCCGGCGGGCGAAGCCGGGGCGCCGGCCGGAATCCCGATCGGCACCACCTTCAGTTCGCCGCTGTGCCACTTGCCGGGCGCGATCAGCTGCCCCAGCTTGGCGCCGTGAAAGCTCACCGTCAGATCGGCCTCGACCGCGACCCCCTCGACCTCGCCGCTGGAGGCGTCGACCCCGGAGGCGACGTCGCAGGCCACGACCGGGGCGCCGCAGCGGTTGATCGCCTCGATCGCCGCCGTGGCCGGCGGCCGCGGCGAGCCGGCGAATCCCGTCCCGAAGATCGCGTCCACCACGGCGCCCGAGCCCGCCAGCCAGCGATCGAGATCGTCGGGCACGTCATCTGACCAGAGGTTGACCGGCTCGACCTCGAAGCCCATCCCGCGCAAGCGCCGGGCCGCGATCTCCCCGTCGCCCCCGTTGTTCCCCTTCCCGCAGACGATCCGCACGACCCCCTGGGGCGACAGCTCGGCCACGGCCTCCGCCAGCGCCGTCCCCGCGGTCTCCATCAACTGCGCCGACGGCACCCCCTGCTCCTCGATCGCCCAGCGGTCGACGGCGCGGATCCCCTCGGCGTCGTAGAGCGGCTCAAGCCAGGTCTCCATCAACCCGGAGCCTAGCCGCGGGCGGGAATCCCGTCGCTACCGCGCCACGGCTACGGCGGCGGCGTTCTCCCGAGAATGGGTCAGCGAGATATCGATCCGCCGGCCCGCCGCCGCCGCGGCCGCCCTTCCCGAGAGACGAACGGCCGGCGGCTCGCCGGCGACGACCTCGATCTCGCGCAGGCCGAAGCCGTCGCGCATCCCCAGCGCCTTGACCACCGCCTCCTTGGCAGCGAACCGCGCCGCCAGGTGGCGCCCGGGCCGTGCCCGCGCCGCCGCGTACTCGCGCTCGGCCGTGGTGAAGACGCGCTCGGCGAGGCGGGGATGGCGCTCCAAGGCGCGCTCCAGCCGGTTGATCTCGAGCAGGTCGATGCCGACGCCGGACACGGGGCGGCGGCTATTTCTCGATGCCGGCGATCAGCTTCACGCTCGCCAGCTCTCCGGAGGAGCTGGCGCCGATCGCCACGTAGTCGATCTTGGTCAGGTACGGCCGGGCCTCGCGAAACCCCTCGTCATCCGCGGGAATCAGCGCGGTGGCCAGCTCCAGTGCCGCCGGCCCGTCGACGAAGCCGCTGATCGGCGTCCCGCCGAGAGCGCTGACCGCTGCCTCGTAGGCAGGGGCGTCGGCGAGCGTGTTCGCCGAATCCGGCGCCAGCGCCCGCGTCGCCGCGAGCAGCCCGTAGGCGATCGCGATCCGCTCCCCCCGGGCCGCGACGACCAGCGGCTTCGGGCCGAGGTCGGCGCTGCGAACCGAGAAGCCGCTCACCTTGCCTGAGATCGCGGTGACCCCGGGCGTGCCGATGGCGCGCAGCAGGAGGCCGACGTTGGAGACCGTGTTCGTCGCCTCCTTCGAGTCCTTCGTCGTCAGCACGGCGGCGCCGGCGATGCTGCGTTCGCTGCTGCCTTCGGCAAAGACGCCGAGATCGCCGACCGAGGCGGCGATCCTGTCGACGTCGATACCGGCTTCCTTGAGGGTGCTCTTGAATTTGCCCGGCGGGATCTCCCCGGGGATGCCGTCCTCGTCGATTTGATCGAGCGCTTCCCCGATGCGGTCGCCGAAGTCGGTGGCGGCAAAGGCGGCGACGGAGTCGGCCGGCAACGAGCCGAGTAGGCCGGAGGCGTCGCCGCTGGGCGGGTTCTCGCCGCCGAGGTCGCTGCTGACCTCGATCTCGACCCGGTCGGGGCTCGGGATCAGGCTCGCCACCGCGGTCGCTTCCGCGGCGTCGATCCCGGCGCTGTCGAGGAATTGCTTCGCTTCGGGGTCGATCACACCGCCGGACTGGTCGATCAGGCCGCCGACGTCGACGTAGACGTCGGCGAGGCTGCCGGCGGGTGCGGCATCGACGGCTTCTGCGTAGCGCTCCTCGTCGGCCAGCGATTCGCCGCTCGAGGCGTCGACCATTTCCTTGAAGGTCTCGGCGTCTTCGGCGAAGACGAGGAAGTCGCCGACGATCCCGATCGTGGTGCCGTCATCGACCTCCGTCTTGTAGTCGACGCCCTCGTACGAGCCTTCCTCAGGCACTTCGTCGCTCTCTGCGGACTGCTTGTCGACGAAGTCCTGGGTGGCGCCGGTGTCGGTCGTCTGGATCGCGACGCCGTAGCCTTCGAACTCCTCGCCGTCGTATTCCTGGAGGAAGAGGCCGCCTCTTTCGCCCAGCCACGGCTGGATTTCACCTTCGAAATCCAGCTCTTCGCCCGAAGAGCCGGCCGAGCTCTCTATCTCCGTGACGATCAGTTCACCGAGGCTGGTATCGACGTCGCTGACCGCTTCGAACAGCTCTTCGACGTTCGTCTTGGCCTCACCCGTCGGCTGCACGTCCGCCGCGATGAAGAGAGGGGCTTGCGGCGGCGCCAGGGCGGCTGGATCGGAGCCAGACTCGGCGCCCTCGCCGCAGCCGGCAACGGCCAGGACTGCGACCACGGTGGCGAAAAGGGCGAGGCGGGCCTTCACAGGACGGCGCATCCTAGCGATGCGACTGGATCAGATCACTCGACCGTGACGGTCTTGGCCAGATTGCGGGGCTGGTCGACGTTGAGCCCGCGGGAACGGGCGATGTCGTAGGCCAGCAGCTGCAGGGGCAGGATCGCGACGATCGGCTGCAGTATCCAGTCGGTGCGAGCGACCTCGACCGTCTCGTCGGCCACTTCGACCGCCCGCTCGCTGCCGGCGGTGACGATCGCGATCGTCTCGGCGCCGCGGGCGCGAACCTCCTCGACGTTGGAGAGGACCTTCTCCAGAACGGGGCTGTCGGTGGCGATGCAGACGACCGGCGTCGACTCGTCGAGCAAGGCGATCGGGCCGTGCTTCATCTCTCCCGCCGCATAGGCGTCGGTGGGGATGTAGGAGACCTCCTTCAGCTTCAGCGCCCCCTCGAGACAGACCGGCAGGCCGATGTGGCGGCCGAGGTAGAGGAAGAAGTTCTGCTTGCTGTGGGCGGCAGCCACGGCCGCGACCGGCGCTGCGACCGCCGCCAGCGTCTCCTCGACCTTCGACGGCAGCGCCTTCAGCTCCGCCACCAGCCCGGCGATGCGGTCGGTCGGCAACGACTCGCGCAGCTGCGCCAACCGCAGCCCCAGCAGATACATCGCCGCCACCTGGGCGAGGAAGGTCTTGGTCGCCGCCACTCCGATCTCGAGGCCGGCGCGGGTGTAGAGGACGGCGTCGGCGTCACGAGTCGCCTGGCTGCCCATGATGTTGGTCACCGCCAGCACCTTCGCCCCGGCCTCGCGGGCCAGGCGCATCGCCGCCAGGGTGTCGGCGGTCTCGCCGGACTGGGTGATGCCGACGACGAGGTCGCCCGGCCCGACCACCGGATTCCGGTAGCGGTACTCGGAGGCGATGTCCATCTCGACCGGCACCCGGGCCCACTCCTCGATCGCGTAGCGACCGATCAGGCCAGCGTGGTAGGAGGTGCCGCAGGCGACGATCACGATCCGTCGCAGGCCACGCAGGAGATCGTCGTCGAGCGCGACGTCAGAGAGGTCGACCCCCTCGTCGCCCGGCAGACGATCGGCGATCGTCTCGGCCACGGCATCGGCCTGTTCGTGGATCTCCTTCAGCATGAAGGTCTCGAAGCCGCCCTTCTCGGCGGCCTCGGCGTCCCAGTCCACCGCTTCGGGCTCGCGCTCGATCGGGTTGCCGTCGGTGTCCGTGATCCGCACCCCGCCCGCTTCGATTTCGACCAGCTCGCCGTTTTCGATCGGCACCGCGACGCGGGTGTCGGCAAGGAAGGCCGGGATCGCCGAGGCGAGGAAGGCCTCTCCCTCGCCAACGCCGGCGACCAGCGGGCACTCCTTGCGGGCGCCGACCAGGCGCCGGGGCTCGTCGGCGTGCATGGCGACGAAGGCGTAATGGCCGCGCAGCTCGGCATAAGCGGCGCGGACCGCAGCGGCGAGGTCACCGTCGTAGTGGGCGGCGATCAGGTGGGCGACGACCTCGGCGTCGGTCTCCGAGGTGAACTCCTCCCCTTCGGCCTGCAACCGCTTGCGCAGGCCGGCGTGGTTCTCGACGATGCCGTTGAGGACGATGTGGACCTTGCCGGAGCTGTCGTCGTGCGGATGGGCGTTCTCCTCGGTGACACGTCCGTGGGTGGCCCAGCGGGTGTGGGCGATGCCGGTATGGGAGACGGCCATGGCGCCGGCGCCGTTGGCGGCGCGTTCGGCGACGGCGGCGCGCAGGTTGGCGATGTTGCCGACCGCGTGGGCGCTGTCGACCTCGCCGTCCTCGATCACCGAGAGGCCGGCCGAGTCATAGCCCCGGTATTCGAGCTTTTCCAGCCCCGCGAGCAGCAGCTCCTCGCAGGGGCGCGCGCCCACGTATCCGACTATTCCGCACATGAAGGCGAGTAAGGGTAGAGGGCGGGCTCGGTCAGGCCAGCTCTTGGCGGACCAGGCCGACAAGGCGATTGCAGACGGCCTCGGCCTCCTCGGCGCTCGGTGCCTCGACCATGACCCGAACCAAGGGCTCGGTTCCGGATGGCCGCAGGAGGACGCGGCCACGTCCCTCGAGCGCCTCGGCCTCGCGCTCCACCGCCTCCCAGACGGTGGCGGCACCGGCGATCGCCTCGCGGTCGGCGACTTCGACGTTGACCAGCGTCTGCGGCAGCTTCTCCATCGGCACGGCGTCGGCCAAAGGGGCACCGTCCAGCTCGCGCATCGTCATCAGCGCTGCGGCGATGCCGTCGCCGGTGGCGACGAAATCAGAGGCGATGATGTGGCCTGACTGCTCGCCTCCCAGCCTCCAACCGCGGCGTTGCATCTCGTCGAGCACGTAGCGGTCACCGACCTGGGTGATCGCGACCTCGATCGCCGCCGCCTCCATCGCCCGGTGGAAGCCGAAGTTCGTCATCACCGTCACCACGACCCCGCCCTCCAGCTCGCCCCGGCCCGCCATCCCGCGCGCCGCCAGGGCAATCAGCTCGTCGCCGTCGTGGACGCGGCCGCTGCCGTCGACGGCCAGCATCCGGTCGGCGTCGCCGTCGAAGGCAAAGCCGATCTCGGCGTCGGAACCGGCGACGCGCTCGGCCAGGGGCTCGAGGTGGGTCGAGCCGCAGCCGGCGTTGATGTTGCGCCCGTCGGGCTCGGCGCCGATCGTCTCGACCTCGGCGCCGAGGCGCTCGAAGATCGCCGGGGCGGCGCGGTGGGCGGCGCCGTTGGCGCAGTCGAGGACGACGCGGCGGCCGGAGAGGTCGAGGGGGAACGCCGCCTCCAGCTCGCGCAGGTAGTCGTCGAGGCCGCCGTTGAGCTCGCGCACGCGGCCGACCTCGACGGCACCGGGAGCCTCGTCGAGCAACGACTCGATCCGCGCCTCCAGCTCGTCGCCGAGCTTCGTCCCCTGGCCGGAGAAGAACTTGATGCCGTTGTCGCGGTAGGGGTTGTGGGAGGCGGAGACGACCGCGGCGAGGTCGAGGCCCAGCCGCTTGACGAGGATCGCCGCGGCAGGAGTCGGCAGCACGCCGCCGAGCAGGGCGTCGCCCCCGGCCGCGGCCACGCCGGCGGCCAGCGCCGCCTCCAGCATCGGCCCCGACTCGCGGGTGTCGCGGACGATCAGGACCTGCGGGCGCCGCGCCTCGAGCGAAGCGGTGGTGGCCCTGCCGAGCGCCGTGGCCAGCTCGGCGCTGAGGAACGTCCCCGCCTCTCCTCGGACCCCGTCGGTCCCGAAGAGCTTGCGCTCGGCCGTCACCAAACCCCCGTCAGCGCTTGCTGAACTGAGGCTTCTTGCGGGCCTTCTTGAAGCCGGCCTTGCGGCGCTCCTTGACCCGCGCGTCGCGGGTCAGGAAGCCGCGCCGCTTGAGCTCGCCGCGCAGCTCCGGGTCGATCTCGATCAGCGCCCGGGCGATGCCGTGGCGGACGGCGCCGGCCTGGCCGCTGATGCCGCCGCCGTGGACGCGGACGCGGACGTCGACATTGCCCTCGTAGCCGGAGACGGCAAGCGGCTGCACCGCAATCGTCTGGTGCAGGGGGCGCGGGAAGAACTCCTCGAGGCTGCGCTTGTTGACTTCGATCTTGCCCTCGCCGGGAAGCAGGATGACACGGGCGATCGAGCACTTGCGTTTGCCGGTGGCGAGGAAGCGGGAGCCGCTCTCCATCTTCGCCGGCTCGCGGCTGGCGGCCTCGGCGTCCGAGTCGTCGCCGTCGGTGAGCGCCGCCTCACGGCGCGCCTTCTCCTCCTCCTCGGCCTCGAGCCGCGCCTGCTCCTCGGCGCTCAGCTGCCTCTCGGGCTCAACCGCGATCGGCTCCAGGTCGGCACCGGGAATGACGTCCTTCTTCTTCTCCCCCTGCGGCTCCTCCGCCGCGGGCTCCTCGGCGACAGGCTCCTCAACAGTCTCCGCGGGAGCGTCCGAACCCTCGTCACCTTCAGGAGCGGGCTCGTCGGCCGACGCGGGGGGCTCCTCCTCCGACGCCTCGGCCACTGGCTCCTCCGGCCCCTCTGACGCGGGTGGCGTGGGGTCGGGCGACTCGCCCGCAGCTTGCGAGGACGAGTCGTCTGACCCCACGCCAGGACCCGCGTCCTGAGGCTCTTGGCCCTCGGTGGTCGCGTCGTCGTCGCGCTTGGTCTCGTCGTCTGCCATCAGTTCGTCTCCATCGGTTTGGGCTGCTGGGCGGCATGCGGGTGGTCCGGCCCGGCGTAGACCTTCAGCTTGGTCAGCTGCTGGCGGGCGAGGCGATTGCGCGGCAGCATCCCCTTGACCGCCTTGCGGATCACTTCCTCCGGACGCCGATCGAGCATCTCGGCCAGCGTCCGCGACTTGATCCCGCCGGGATAGCCGCTGTGTCGCCAGTAGACCTTCTGCTCCATCTTGTTGCCGGTGACCCGGATCTTCTCGGCGTTGACGACGACGATGAAGTCGCCGGTGTCGATGTGGGGCGTGTACTCCGGCTTGCGCTTGCCTCGCAGGGCGTCGGCGATCTGGGTGGCCAGGCGACCCAGGGTCTGGCCCTCGGCGTCGACGACGTACCAGTCTCGCTGGCGGTCGGTCGGCTTGGCTACGTAGGTCTTCATCGTTGCTTCATCGTCAAAAAGCCGCGCGGACTCGCCGACGCGGCCGCAGGATCATAGCCATCCTGGCCTCTATACTGCCGCGCCAGCAATGCCGAATCCCGTCCGGGCATCCGAACGGGGGCGGAGGAACCGAAGAGGCCGAAGCAGGTCTCCGGGGCGAATCGGACGAATCGGTCCGTAGCGCATCTCTTTCAGCGCGAGCCCGACAGCTAACTCCGTAGGCGATCGAAAGAGAGGGCTAGCTGTGCGCAACGAGATCGCCGGGCCTGGCCTGGCGGGGAAAATCTCCATAGCCGCCGTCGCGGCGCTGCTGACGGTCTGCTGCGGCGGCGCCTGGGCCAGCACCGGCGGCGCCCCTACCCCCGGCGGCGGCCCACCGCCTCCGAGCAGCCCCGCCGGAGCCCCGACCACCGCCCCCAGCGCCGGCTCCCTC
Organism: uncultured Solirubrobacterales bacterium; assembly: GCA_963849165.1. Classification (GTDB taxonomy): domain Bacteria; phylum Actinomycetota; class Thermoleophilia; order Solirubrobacterales; family 70-9; genus VAYN01. Next base: position 430,184 of record CAWKGJ010000001.1, read on the forward strand.
AGCCTCGTCGCCGCCGAAACGTCGCCGCGCAAGTCCTTCTACTTCGGCTTTCGCTTCCCCCGGCTCACCTACACGATCGGCAGCAGCCAGCCCCAGAACGACCTGCGGGTCGACGTCCTCGACGCCGCCGGCACGATCGTCAAAAGCTTCTACCGCAACGACGTCGCCCCCAACCTGCCCACCAGCCTGCGCTGGGACGGCACCACGGACGCAGGGCGACCGGCGCCCAACGGTCGCTACAGCTTCCGGATCGGCCCGCAGGTCGAAGCGCCGGCAGCCCGGCGGGCGACTCAGTCGACCGCGCTCAGTCTCAGCTTCGCCTTCTACGGATACGCCTTTCCGATCCTCGGCGCCCACGATTTCGGCAGCAGCGGCGGCCGCTTCGGCGCTGGCCGTTCCGGACACACCCATCAGGGCCAGGACGTGATGGCGGACTGCGGCACTCCCCTCGTCGCCGCCCGCGGCGGGACCGTGCAGTACTCCGAGTACGAGGCCAACGCGGGCAACTACGTCGTCGTCGACGGCAAGGGCACCCCCAACGACTTCATGTACGCGCACCTGGCCGAACCGTCGCCGCTGCAGGCCGGCGACACGGTCCGTACCGGGCAGCCGATCGGCATCGTCGGCGACACCGGCGACGCCTCCGCCTGCCACCTCCACTTCGAGATCTGGGCGGCGCCCGGCTGGTACGAGGGCGGCTCGCCTTTCGACCCCCTCGCCGATCTCGAAAAGTGGGACCTCTACAGCTGAGAGCGCGTGATCTCGGGAATGACCCCGGGGTGGATGGGCGGTCGGTGAATTCTCTATTAAGACCGATCAATGCTCAGGAGGTATCGAGTGTGCAGTTAACGTAGAGGTAGCCCCCCATCGAAGGAGCCACCTCAGTGCCGAACCGAACCAAACCGATCGATCAGCGCCTGGTCCGGGCGCTCTCCCATCCTCTGCGAGTGCAGATCCTGGAAGTCCTGACCGAACGGGTTGCCAGTCCCAACTGGCTCTCGACGCGGCTCGGGGCCAGCCTCAGCCATGTCGCGTACCACACCCGCACGCTTGACAAGTGCGGCTGCCTGGATTTGGTCGACACCGCGCAGAAGCGTGGTGCCACCGAGCATTTCTACAAGGCGACGCCGAGCTCCTTCGTCGGCGACCGTGCCTGGCGGCGAGTGCCTCGATCGGTCCGCGGCGGCGCCTCGGCCGCCTGGATCCAGACCTTCGTCGACAAGTTCGCGGCGGCCCTGGAGGCCGGCACGATCGACGCCCGCGACGAGACCGTCCTCACCTGGATGCCGCTGCTCGTCGACGAGCTCGGCCTCCGTGAAGTGGCACTGATCATGGAAGAGGCCACCGATCGGATTCTCGCCGCTCAGCGCCAGAGCCGGGAGCGTCTCAACCGCCTCAAGCGCGGGCGCGACGCGATCTCCGCCGTCGTCGCCGTCGCCAGCTTCGAGACGGGCGGCTCAGGGAGGACCTGAGAGGATCTGCCGCTACTCCCACTCGATCGTGGCGGGGGGCTTCGAGGAAATGTCGAGGGCGACGCGGTTGACGTCGCGGATCTCGTTGATGATCCGGTTGGAGACGCGCTCGAGCAGGTCGTACGGCAACCGCGCCCAATCGGCGGTCATGGCGTCGTCGGAGGTGACGGCGCGGATCACGATCGGGTAGGCGTAGGTGCGCCCGTCGCCCTGAACGCCGACCGAACGGACGACCGGCAGCACGCAGAAGGACTGCCAGAGCTGTCGGTAGAGCTCTGCCGCGCGGATCTCCTCCTGCAGGATCGAGTCGGCGGCACGGAGGATGTCGAGGCGCTCTTTGTTGACCTCGCCGCCGACGATGCGGATCCCCAGCCCGGGCCCCGGGAACGGCTGGCGCCAGACCATGCGCTCCGGCAGGCCGAGCTCGATGCCGACCGCACGGACCTCGTCCTTGAACAGCATCCGCAGCGGCTCGACCAGCTCGAACTCGAGGTCGTCGGGGAGGCCGCCGACGTTGTGGTGGGACTTGATCGTCGCCGCGTGGTCGCTGCCGCCGGACTCGATCACGTCCGAGTAGAGCGTGCCCTGAACGAGGAAGTCGACGCCCTCGAGCTTCTCCGCCTCCTCCTCGAAGACGCGGATGAACTCGCCGCCGATGATCTTGCGCTTGCGCTCGGGGTCGTCCTCGCCGGCCAGCTTGGCGAGAAAGCGCTCTTCGGCGTCGACGTGGACGAGCGGGATGCCGAAGGCACTGAAGGCCTCGACCACCTGCTCGGCCTCGTTCGTCCGCATCAGGCCGTGGTCGACGAAGACGCAGGTCAGCTTCTCGCCCACCGCCTTGTGGACCAGCATCGCCGCGACCGACGAGTCGACGCCGCCGGAGAGGCCGCAGATGACCCGTCCCTCGCCCACCTGGGCGTGGATCTTCTCGACCTGCTCGGCGATCACCGACTGCGGCGACCACTGCTGCTCGCAGCCGGCGACGTCGCGCAGGAAGCGGGTCAGGATCTCGGTTCCGTAGGGGGTGTGGACGACCTCGGGATGGAACTGGATCCCGTAGAGGCCGCGGTCGGGCATCTCGCAGGCGGCAACCGGCGAACTCGGGCTCGAGGCCAGCGCCGTGAACCCCTCCGGCGCCTCGAAGACGGCGTCGCGATGGCTCATCCAGCAGCTCTGCTCCTCCGGCAGCCCACCCAGAAGGCGGCCGCCGCCGTCGCGGAGCACCAGGTCGGTGCGGCCGAACTCGCCCGACTCGGCCGTCTCCACCCGCCCGCCCAGCGCCAGCACCATCGCCTGCATGCCGTAACAGATGCCCAGCATCGGGATCTCGAGGTCGAGCAGCTGCGTCGGGAACGGCGGCGCCCCCGGCTCGTAGACCGAAGCCGGGCCGCCGGAGAGCACCAGCGCCTTGGGCGCCCGCTCGCGGATCTTCTCGACCGGCGTCGTCGACGGCAGCAGCTCGGCGAAGACGCCGCATTCGCGGATGCGGCGAGCGATGAGCTGGGAGTACTGGCCCCCGAAGTCGAGGACCAGCACCTCCTCGAGAGAGCGCACGTCGTCGACCGGCAGCTCGGGCACGGTGCCGACGACCTGCTCAGTCATCGCTTACGGCAACCCCCGCTGATACGGCGGCGCGGCCGTTGGAGCCCATCCCGACCGATTGCTCGTTCTGCAGCTTCTTGCCCTCGCTCATCAGCGCCGGCGCGACCATCACCTCGGCCCGCTGGAAGGAGCGGATGTCCTCGTAGCCGCAGGTGGCCATCGAGGTTTTCAGCGCCCCCATCAGGTTGAAGGTTCCGTCGTTCTCCTGCGCGGGGCCGAGCAGGATCTCCTCCATCGTCCCGTCCTGCTTGGTCGAGACCCGGGTGCCGCGCGGCAGCGAGGGATGGAAGGTCGCCATCCCCCAGTGGAAGCCGCGACCGGGGGCCTCCTTGGCCCGCGCCAGCGGTGAGCCGACCATCACCGAGTCGGCGCCGCAGGCAATCGCCTTGGAGACGTCGCCACCGGTGCGCATGCCGCCGTCGGCGATCACGTTGACGTACTCGCCGGTCTCCAGCATGTGCTGGGAGCGGGCCGCGGCGACGTCGGCGATCGCGGTGGCCTGCGGGACGCCGATGCCGAGCACGCCCCGGGTGGTGCAGGCGGCGCCGGGGCCGACGCCGACGAGGACGCCGACGGCGCCGGTCCGCATCAGGTGCAGGCCGGTCGAGTAGGAGGCGCAGCCGCCGACTATGGTCGGCACCGGCACCTCGGCGATGAACTCCTTCAGGTTCAGCGGCTCGACCGTGGTCGAGACGTGTTCGGCGGAGATCACCGTGCCCTGGACGACGAGGATGTCGAGGCCGGCCTCGACCGCCACCTCGTAGTGCTCGCGCACTTTCTGGGGGGTCAGCGAACCGCAGGCGACCGCTCCGCGGGACTTGATCTCGGCTACGCGCTTGCCGATCAGCTCCGCCTTGACCGGCTCCGTGTAGATCTCCTGCATCAGGCGGGTCGCGACGTGCTTGGGAGCGGCGGCGATCTGCTCCAGCCGCTCCTCGGCATCCTCGAAGCGAGTCCAGATCCCCTCCAGGTTGAGAACGCCCAGGCCGCCGAGCTCGTTGACCAGGACGGCGGTATCGGGACTGACCACGCCGTCCATCGCCGAGGCGACCAGGGGCAGTTCGAAGCGGTATGGACCGAGGGTCCAGCTGATGTCGATGTCGTCGGGGTCCCGGGTGCGGCGCGAGGGGACGATCGCGATGTCGTCGAACCCGTATGCGCGCCGCCCCTTCTTGCCGCGGCCGATTTCGATTTCCAAGTGATTCCTCCAGGGCTGGCGTTGAAAAACCAGCCTACACTTCCGCCGGGACCTCCAGATCGTGTACCGCGACCTCCCCGAGCAGGCGCTCGACCTGGTTGCGGTCGACGGTGCCGGCGCCGAAGTGCTGGGTCGACTCGGCGCCGCAGGCGACCCCGTAGGCAAGGCATTCCTCCGGCGAGCGGCTCTCGTAGCGGCCGGCTACGTAGCCGGCCAGGAAGGCGTCTCCGGAGCCGACCGTCGAGACCGGCTCCAGCGGCTCCGTGTGGACTTCGAGCAGGCGCCGCTCTGCACCCTCGCCGACCGCGGCGACGCAGCCTTCCGGGCGCGTGATCGCAGCCTCGACGGCGCCGAGGCGGACCAGCTCGTTAAGGCCCTGGGCGAGGTCGCCGCCGCCGTCGAACTCCTGGCCGACGAGCTCCTCGGCCTCGCGCTCGTTGGGGGTCACCATCGAGGCACCGGCGCGGACGCCGGCCAGCATCGCCTCGCCCTCGGCGTCGAGCACGACCGCGACGCCACGACGGCCGAGGTCGGCGATCAGGCGGGCGTAGAGGTCGTCGCCGGCGCCGGGTGGCAGCGAGCCGGCCAGCACGCAGATCTTCGCCCCGCTGGCCAGATAACCGATCCGTTCGAAGAGTTCCTTGGTCTCCTCGGGGCTGACCGCGGGACCACGCTCGTTGATCTCGGTTTGGTCACCGGAGGTCGGGTCGATCACGGCGAGGTTGATCCGCGTCTCCGCGGCGATTCGGGTGAAGTCGGTGAGGACGGACTCTTCGCGCAGTCCTTCCAGCACCCGGGTCCCGGTCGGTCCGCCGACGAAGCCGGCGGCGATCACGGGGCGACCGAGCAGGCTCAGGGCGCGGGCGACGTTGATGCCCTTTCCGCCAGCCACGGTGCGGCTCTCGACGGCGCGGTGGCGGCGCCCCAGCCGGAAGTTCGGCACGGCGACGGTGCGGTCGATCGCCGCATTGAGGGTGACGGTGAGAATCACTTCGCTTTCACCCGGACTGGCTCACTCCCGTTAGTCGTTTCGGCGGGATAGGCGCCGGTAGAGCAACACTCCGCCCATCAGTATCACGAAGACCGCGATCGCGATAGGGATCGGGCAGTCGGCGAGGAGGGCGCGAGCCCGGTCGAAGGTGCTCGCCGCGGGGATCGAGCGGCCGGCCCGCAGTGAGACCGCGGCGGCGCGGCGGCCGTCGACGGAGACCACCGCCGTGCCCAGCACGGCGGTGCGCCGGATCGGTCCCTCGACCTCGGCCGGGGCGCGGACGTCGACCGTGAGCCGCTGGCCGCCGCGCAGGCCGACGGCGACCGTGCGCGCCGCTCGCAGAGGCAGTTCGCCGCCCGAGTAGCGGATCGAGGGGTCGGCGAGATCCTGGCCGGCATGGATCGGCACCCGGCGGTCGTACTGCGCAAAGCCATATTCGAGCAGTTCGAGATTGTCGCTGTAGCGGGCTTCTTCGCTAGGGGCGCCGAGCGCGACCGAGATCAATTCCACCCCCTTGCGACGGCCCGAGGCGACCAGGACGTAGCCGGCGTCGAAGGTATGGCCGGTCTTGACCCCGGTTGCCCAGGGGGCCATCCGCAACAGGTCGTTGCTGTTCGAGATCCGCCGCGGGGGGCGCAGGCTGCGCAAGACGGCGCTGCGCGCGTCGACGATCCTGGCAAAGGCGGGGATCTCCAGCAGGCGCCGGCTCAGGGTCGCCAGGTCGCGGGCGCTCGAGTAGTTCCCCGGCTGGTCGAGGCCGATCGGATTTGCGTAACGAGTGTCGGCGAGGCCGAGGGCCGCGGCGTGCCGGTTCATCCGCGTCACGAAACGGGCCTGAGAGCCGGCGGCGGCGAGGGCGAGGTCGTGGGCGGAGTCGTTGCCGCTGCGCAGCAAGAGGCCGTAGAGAAGGTCGCGGACGCTGATCCGCCGACCGCTGCGCAGGCCCAGCAGCGACTCGCCGTAGATCGCCTCATAGGGCGCCGTCCGCACGATCCGGTCGAGCGGCAGCTCCTGCAGCGCCACGTATGCCGTCATCAGCTTGGTGGTGCTGGCGACGGGCATGCTCCGCGCCGCCGCATGTGAGTCCAGCACGTCGCCCGAGCGGCCGTCGATCAGGGTCCAGGCCCTGGCCTCGGGGGCGGGCTCCGCGGCGGCCGCGGCGGGCAGCGGCGCCAGCACCGCCAGGAGCGCCAGCAGCAGCGGCGCGGCGCCGAGACGGCGCCGGCTCATCGCAGCTTCAGCGTCTGGCCGGCGATCAGGATCTGGGGGTCGACTTCGGGATTGAGGGCGAGGATGTGGCCGACCGGGACCCCGGTCCGGTGCGCGATCGAGACCAGGGTGTCGCCGCTCTTGACCACGTACGTCTTCGCCGTCGGTTTGCGACCGTTCTTGTTCGAGGACTGGTTGTTCCCCTGCCCGGCCTTGTTCGTCGAGTCCGAATCGCCGGACGAGCTCGCGATCACGGCGATGACGACGACGACCGCGCCCACCAGGGCGACTGCGGCGAAGATCCGGGCGAAGGCGCTGGTGCGTTTTTCCATTGACAGGGATGAGATCGGAGAAGAGCCGCTGATCGTATCGGCGCCAGAGGCGTCTTCAGGCGGCCGAAACGTCCCAGACGGCGGCCCGCAAACGCTCGGCCGCCGCTGCCGGGTCCGGATCGGCGGCAATCCCGCGCGAGGCGGCGACGAGGGCGGATGCCGGTCCGGCCGCAAAGGCGGCGCCGAGCAGCTCCGGCTTGCCGCCCTGGGCGCCGACGCCGGGAATGAGGAAGATCGAGCGCGGCATCAGCTCCCGCAGGCGGGCGATGTGGAGAGGCTCGGTGGCGCCGACGACCGCTCCCATCCCGCTCAGCCCGCTCTCCCCCGGCAAGCGCTCGGAGAGGCCGGCGACCAGAGCGGCGAGGCGCTCGTGCAGGGGCTGGTGGGGCGCCGGCAGGTCCTGGACGTCGGCGGCACCGGGATTGCTGGTGCGGACGAGGGCGAAGACGCCGGCCCCGGCCTCGGCGGCAGCCGACACCAACGGCTCCAAGGCGTCGAGACCAAGCAGCGGGTTGGCGGTGAAGGCGTCGGCGCCGAGGCCGGCGACCGGCCCCCACGGGGTCGGCGTCTCGCCGACCAGGGCCTGGGCGTAGGCCGCGGCGGTGACCGGCACGTCGCCGCGCTTGCCGTCGGCGATCGTCAGCAGGCCGGCTTCGCGGGCGGCGGCGCAGACCTCGGCGAGGGCGGCCCAGCCGGGGGCGCCGAGACGCTCGAAGCAGGCGAGCTGCGGCTTGACCGCCACGCAGGCGGGGCCGACGCGCTCGATCAGGGAACGGCAGTGGGTGACCACCGCGGCGGCGGCCAGGTCGGCGGCCAGAGTCCCGGGACCGGCGGCCATCGGCCCCTCCCCGGCCAACCTGGCCGGGTCGGGGTCGAGACCGAGGCAGATCTGACTGCGGCGCTCTTCTACGAGCGCCGCCAGCCGATCGGCGAAAGGCGTCAGGGAATCAGCCGCCCTTGACCTTGGTCTTCAGGGCCGAACCAGCCGAGAAGCGAGGAACCTTTCCGCCCGGAATCGTGATGCGCTCGCCGGTGCGCGGGTTGACGCCCTGGCGGGGGCCACGCTCGGCGACGTGGAATTTGCCGAAGCCGGTGAAGCTCACCTCGCCGCCGGAGCTCAGCGCGTCGGTGATCGCCTCGAGCACGGCGTCGACGGCGTCGCCGGCAGCTTTCTTGCTGCCAAGCCGGTCGTCGCCAGCCAGTTGATCCAGAAATTCAGCCTTGGTCACGTCGGAAATCCTCCTCGGGGGTTGAAGACGGGCGCCAATCTAACAGCGGGCTCGGCGTAAGCGTCACGAACCACTGACGGCCAGCGCGGCGACCAGGAGCGGCGGCGTCCGTACGGAGCCCCCGAAAGGCACCCAACGGGCCTCCGCGCCGGCGGCCCGGACCGACCCCAGCAGCGAGATCAGATCGCCGGCGACGGTGAACTCGCGCAGCGGCTCGGCCAGCTCGCCGGCGCGGATCGCCCGGCCCGAGGCGCCGACGGAGAAGACGCCGGTAACGGGGTTGACGCCCGAGTGCAGGCCGGCGACGTCGGTAACCAGAAGGCCTTCCCCGGCTTCAGCGAGCAGCTGCGCGAGCGAGAGCGAACCCGGCGCGACGACGAGGTTGGAGGCCGAGACCGAGGGCTGCGAGCGGTAGCCGTGACGGGCCGCGTTGCCGGTCGAGGCGCCGCCGCCGCGGTTGGCCGTGTAGGTGTCGTAGAGGAACGTCTGCGGCCGGCCACCCTCGATCAGGGCGGTGCGCCGCCGCGGCACCCCCTCGCCGTCGAACGGGGCGGAGGCGGGGCCGGCGGGGTCGCGGCCGTCGTCGTGGAGGACGAACGCCGCGCTGGCCAGCTCCTCTCCGAGGCGGCCGGCAAAGGGAGAACGCCCCCGCTGCACGGCGCTGGCGGCGAGGGCGCCGCCGATCAGGCCGGCAAAGCTCGCCGCGACAGTCGGGTCGAGCACGACCGGGCAAGATCGAGAAGGGGGCTTGGAAGCGCCGATCATCGCCGTGGCGCGCTCGGCCCCTTCAGCGCCGATCGCCTCTGGGTCGAGACCGTCGGGGCCGCGGGCGAGGCCGAAGCCGAGGCCGGTCTCCCTCCCCCCCTCGCCCGCGGCCAGAGCCTGCAGGTAGGCGAAGCAGTCAGAGGACTCGTACTCGCCGGCGAGGCCGGTCGAGGAGGCGATCGCGACCCGTTCGGCCGAGTCGGCGTAGACGACCTGCTCGACCCCGGCGACGCGCGGGTCGGCGGCCAGGGCGGTCCGCTCGACGCTCAGCCCCAGCTCGGCCACCTGGGCGGTCGTCCAGGTGGCGACCGAGGGGTCGCTCAGCCCCGGCACCGCCTCGAACTCGGCCGGCTGCGGCGGCGCCGCGAACTCGTCCTCGTCGGCGACGGCCGCCGCCTCGGCCGCGCGGGCGGCAATCGCCGCCACGCCGGCCTCGGAGAGGTCGGTCCCATAGGCGTAGCCGACCCGGCCGCCGATCCAGGCACGGATGCCGATGCCGCTCTGCGTCGCCGCGGTCAGGCTCTCGACCTCGCCGCCGTGGACGCGCACCTCGCGGCCGCTGTCGCTCGCCGCGTAGGCCTCGGCCTCCGCGGCGCCGGCCCCCAGCGCCGCCTCTACCGCCCGGCCCGCGGTCGTGCTCAGCTCGGTCACAGCTCGGTGCCGCCGACCGTCATCGCCCCCACCCGGACGTGGCCCTGGCCGGTGCCGACCGGCGCTTTCTGGCCGCCCTTGCCGCAGATCCCGGTCTTCATGAAGAAATCGTCGCCGACCGCGTCGATCGCCATCAGCGCCTCCAGGCAGTTGCCGATCAGGGTCGCGCCGCGGCACGGCCGGGTCACCTTGCCGGCCTCGATCAGATAGCCCTCGGAGACGCCGAAGACGAAGTCCCCGGTCGCCGGGTCGACCTGGCCGCCGCCGAAGGAGACGGCGTAGAAGCCCTGCTCGAGCTCGGCGATCATCGCCTCCGCGGTCGCGTCGCCGGGAGCGATGTAGGTGTTGGTCATGCGCGGGATCGGCAGGTGGCGGAAGCTCTCGCGACGACCGTTGCCGGTCGAGGCGACGCCGTCGCGCTCGGCGGTCAGCCGGTCGTAGAGATAGGCGGTGAGGCGGCCTTCCTTGATCACCTGCGTCTTCTGGGTCGGCGCCCCCTCGTCGTCGATCGCGTCGCTGCCCCACTCGTGCGGCAGGCGGCCGTCGTCGTAGGCGTTGAGCAGCGGCTGGGCGACCTGCTCGCCGAGCTTGCCGACGTAGACGCTGGCGCCCTTTTGGACGTGATCGGCCTCGAGCCCGTGCCCGGTCATCTCGTGGAAGAGGACGCCGCCGAAGCCGCCGCCGACCACGACCGGCATCGAGCCCGACGGCGCCGGGCCGGCGTCGAGCAGGGTCAGCGCCTTGCGGGCCGCCTGCTCGGCGATCAGGCCGGGGTCGTCTTCGAGCAGCTCGAAGCCGCGGTGGGCACCGAGGGTCTCGGCGCCGGTCTCGACTGCGTCGCCGCGGCGAGCGACCGCCTGGGCGCCGATCCGGGTGCGGGTGCGGTCGTCGTCGGTCAGCAGCCCCTCGGAGTTGGCGACGGCGATCTGGCGGCGCGCCTCCGCGTAGGAGGAGGTGAACTGGGCGATCTCGCCTCCCTGGTCGCGGGCGCGCTCGTCGAGCTCCCGCAGCAAGGCCGCCTTGCGCTCCGCGGAAACGTCTTCTGGGCGATGCTCGATCGAAAGCGGCGCGGTGGCAACCGCCTCCAGCGCGCGCGGCTGGCGACCGTCCCCCCGCAACGCCGCCGCGGCTTCGCCGGCGGCCCGTTCGAGATCGGCCGGGTCGAGGCCGTCGACATGGGCGAAGTAAGTGGTGCCGCCGTCGACCACGCGCACCCCGGCCCCCTCCTCGGTACCGGACTGGACGGCCTCGATCCGCGACTCGTCGATCGACATCGAGAGGCCGCGGCGTCGTTCGGCGAAGACCTCGGCGAAGCGGCCGCCGTTGGCCAGCGCCCGGGTCAGGACGCGCTCGGCGACAGCGGGATCGACCAGAGGGCTTGGTCGCTCTTCGCTCACTGCCTCGGCCGCTTCCCCGCGACCTCGATCAGGCGGCCGGCGGCGACGAACAGCTCGGCTCCCCCGGCCGAGTCGCCGGCCTGGTCGGAGCTGCGCCCGTTCGGGTAGTAGAGCCGGGCGAAGGGCCGGCGGGAGACCCGGCGGCGGCGCATGTACGCCGCCGCCTCGTCGGCGTAGCCGGAGACGCGGTCGAGCAGCACCCGATGGGGCTTGGGCGGCATCAGCCCTGCCGCTCCCGGGCAAGGTCGCGCAGGATCGAGCGCATGTCGAAGAACGTCAGCGAGGAGAGGGCGAAGCGCTCGGTGACGGCCACCGCGGCGAGGCCGGCGTGGCGCAGGGCGAAGACCTCGCCCTGCTCGGTGGCGACGTGGATCTGCTCGACCGGCTCGCCGCCGGCGCGGTCGGCGACCGCGAACAGCGCCGCCGCGTCCTCGCGCCAACGGTCTGGGTCGTCGGCAGCGGCGAGCACGGCCCCTGCGGAATCGAGGATCGCGGCCCCCCGCAGGTCGGGGGACATCTCGGCGAGGAAGGCCAGGGCGGCCTCCGCGGCGTCGCCCGCGGCGACCTCGGTTGCGGCAGCGTCGGCCATGTGAGTGAAAATACCGACCGTGCCCCTCGCCCGAGCCTCATGGATGATCGTCGTCGCAGTCTGCGCGATCGCCGCCGTCCTCTTCGCGATCAGCGGCTACACCGGCTACACGATCACTCTCGTCGCCGTCGGCCTTGCCGCCGGCGTCAATCTCCTGCCGCCCCGCGGCACCCCGAAGAGGGACGACTAGCCTGAGCGGAAAGGGCCCGACTCGCTGTCGTCGGGCTCGCGGAAGGAGGTCTCGGGCTCGGCGTGGATCAGCACCTCCGCGTGCGGGATCTCCGCCTCGATCGAGGCGCGCATCTGGTGGGCCAGCTCGTGGGCGCGCTCGAGAGTGGTCCCGGAGCGGTACTGGACGTGGAAGTCGATGTGGCGGCGGCTGCCGGCCCGCCGGGCGCGGAGCTTGTGGTAGCCGGCGACCTCGGGCGTGCGAGCGCTGGCGATCGCCGCCTCGATCCGATCCATCTCGAGGCTCGGCAGCGCTTCGTCGACGAGGACGGCGGACGATCTCCGCAGGATCCTGAACCCGGCCCAGACGATCGCGACGGCGACCACCAGCGCCGTAATCGGGTCGAAGACCGCATCCCCCGTGACCTGGACTAGGGCGAGTCCGAACAGCACCCCGGCCGAGGTCATCGCGTCGGTGCGCAGGTGGGCGGCATCGCCTTCGAGGGCCTGCGATTCGTGAGCCTTAGCCTGGCGCGTCAGCACCGACGAGACGCCGAGGTTGGCCAGCACCGAGAACGCCATCACGGCGATGCCGACGCCGAGCCTGTCGACCTCCGCCCCGGAGACCAACTGGTGGGTCGCCTCGTAGACGATCACCGCCGCGCCGGCCAGGATCAGCATCCCCTCGATCGCCGCGGCCAGGTTTTCGACCTTCTCGTGGCCGTAGGGGTGCTCCGCGTCGGCCGGCTCGTCCGCTTTGCGGACCGAGAAGTAGGCGATCACCGACGCGACCAGGTCGATCGTCGAGTGGATCGCCTCGGTGATGATCGCGATCGATCCGGTGATCGCGCCGGCCGCCAGCTTGATCGCGATCAGGATCGCGTTCGAGGCGATCGAGAGCCCGGCCGCGCCGCGTTTGCTCGCGATCACGGGGAGCCGCCGGCCGGGAGGCCGAGATGCGCGGCGAGCAGCCGCGCCGCCCGCCCGCGGTGGCTGATCGCGTGCTTCTCGGCGGCGCTTAGCTCCGCGTAGGTTCGCTGGTCGGCGGGACCGGTGTCGTCGGGGACGAAGGCGGGGTCGTAGCCGAAGCCGCCGCTGCCGCGCCGCTCGTCGAGCAGGTGCCCCTCGCAGCGGGCTTCGAAGACGCGCTCCCCTCCCTCCTCGTCGATCAGCGCCAGCGCGCAGACGTAAGCGGCGCGACGGTCGCCGCCGGCGGCGTCGACTTCGCGCAGCAGCTTGTCGAGGTTGACCTCGTCGCTTGCCCCCTCGCCGGCGTAGCGGGCCGAGTAGATCCCCGGCGCCCCGCCGAGGTCGGCCGCTTCGATGCCGGAGTCGTCGGCGATCGTCGCCTCCCCGGTTGCGGCGCGCGCCGCCCGCGCCTTGATCAGGGCGTTGGCGGCAAAGCCGTCGCCGTCCTCCGGCGGCATCTCGAACCCGGCCGGCAGCGGCTTCAACTCGACCGCGGGCAGCAGCTCCTCCATCTCCGCCAGCTTGTGGCGGTTGCCGGTGGCGAGGATGAAGCGAGGACTCATGCGACCCGCTCCTGCACCTCCCGCAGGCGGGCGATGCCGCCCTCGGCGAGCGCCAGCAGCTCGTCCAGCGAGGCCCGCGACAGCGGCGTGCGCTCGGCCGTCGCCTGCACCTCGACCAGGCCGCCCTCGCCGGTCATGACCACGTTGGCGTCGACCTCGGCGTTGGAGTCCTCGACGTAGTCGAGGTCGCAGAGCGCCCGGCCGCCGACCATGCCGACGCTGACCGCGGCGACCGAGCCGTTCAGCGGCATCGTCTCCAGCGCTTTCTTGTCGAGCAGTTTCTGGAAGGCCTGGCGCAGGGCCACGTAGCCGCCGGTGATCGCGGCGCAGCGGGTGCCGCCATCGGCTTCGAGCACGTCGCAGTCGACGTAGACGCTGCGTTCGCCCATCGCCTTGAAGTCGACGACGACCCGCAGCGAGCGGCCGATCAGGCGCTGGATCTCAACCCCGCGGCCGTCCTGCTTGCCCTTCGAGATGTCGCGCTGCTTGCGGTCCCCGGTCGAGGCCGGCAACATCGCGTACTCGGCGGTCACCCAGCCCTTGCCACGGCCCTGCATCCAACGCGGCACCGATTCGTTGACCGAGGCGGTGCAGATGACCCGCGTTTTGCCGATCGAGATCAGCGCCGAGCCGTCAGCGCTGGCGACGAACCCCGGGTCGATGGTGATCGGCCGGATGTCGGCCGGAGCGCGGTCATAGCTACGTGAGGCAGGCATCGGGCGAGTCTTTCACGCGGACGGACGGCACGCGATCAACGCTCAGGAGCCGGGTGGACCCGCAAGCCACGCTGAGCGAAATGGGCGTCGAAGGCGAACGCCTCGCCGCCGCCCTCGCGATCGATCAACGCGAAGGAGGTGGCGTCGACGTAGCTCCACTGCTTGTCGCCGTGGCGCTCGAGTATCTCCCAGGCATCGCTCTCGACGTCCTCCTCGAGGCGGACCAGCTCGATCGCGCCGCTGGCACGGAAGCGACGTCCCCACTCGATCGCCTCGCCGCGGCCGACCCGGACGAGCAGCGCGGTATAGGTCTCGGCGAAGACGTAGTTGGAGGTGAAGAGGGCGGCGCCCTCGGCCAACAATCCCGAAAGCGCCGCCCGCGCCGGCCCATGCTCGGCCTCGGCGGCGTTGCGCAGCGCCACGAAGGCGCTGGTGTCGACGAAGACCGACCTCATCGGCCGTAGAGATCGCGGTCCAGCGTGGTGACGCTGGTCCCCTCCCGGCCGCGCCCCGGGGACTCGTCCACCAGGTAGCGAAGCAGGGGGTCCGCGGCCAGATCCGGCCGGCGAGCGCGCTCGGCATCGATCAGCTCACGCACGACCGCGGCGATGCTCCCCGACTTCCCGGCGCGCTGCCGCAGCCACCGGTGCTGGGCCTCGTCAAGATATAGCTGGGTTCGATGCTTCATGCTGTCATACAGCATACGTCGCAAAGAGGACGGAACCGGGGTGCCGTTTGCGTGTGCAGTCGTCATCGCATTTCTCATTTGAACGCGACCCTGTCGACCGCCTCCTTGATCTTGTTGACGATCACGTCCGCCAGCTCGGTGCCCTGCTTGCCGTTGAAACCTTTCATCGCGGCGACCATCCCGACCATCAGCAGCGAGACCAGCAGGATCAGGCCGACGTACTCGACCGTCCCCTGTCCCGTCTCCTCCGCCAGGGCCCGGATGCGGCGCAGCCGCCGCTCGATCGCGGCGTGCACGTAACCCATCAACTCATAGATCATCGAAGCCTCCTCGCTCGGGTTTGGAGGCCAATGCTCGGCGCCGGCAACGCACCGATCCAGACCCGAATGCGCCAAGTTCGCAACGTCAGCGCGGCAAAACGGCTACTCCCGATCGCGCCGCCGTCTCCTCCGCGGATACCCTGACCCGGGTGCGCGTCCTGGTCGTGACCAACTTCGAGCCCGACGACGCGGCGCCGCAGCGAGGACGTTGGGTGCGCGACCAGGTCGACGAGGTGCGCAAGCGCGGGATCGACGTCGACGTCTTCAGCTTTCCTCCCGGTCGCAACGAGTACGCCCCGGCCACTCGGCGGCTGCGGGCTCTGCTTCGGCGCCAGCGCTTCGACCT
Organism: uncultured Solirubrobacterales bacterium; assembly: GCA_963849165.1. Classification (GTDB taxonomy): domain Bacteria; phylum Actinomycetota; class Thermoleophilia; order Solirubrobacterales; family 70-9; genus VAYN01. The sequence continues at coordinate 445,389 of CAWKGJ010000001.1, forward strand.
CGTCCACGCCCACTACGGGCTGGCCGGATGGTGCGCTCGGCTGGCGGGGGCACGACCGCTGATCGTGACCTTTCACGGCACCGACGTTCGCCACGGGATCGTCGGCCCGCTTTCGCGCCGGCTCGCCTGGCGGGTCGACCGCGTCGCCGCCGTCTCGCGGGCGCTGTTCGAGGAGGAGGACGGGCGGCCCGGCCTGCCCGCGGTCCCCGGCTCCGCAGTCCTGCCCTGCGGCCCGAACCTGACCCGCTTCGGCCCCGTCGCCCGCGCCGCGGCACGCAGCTCACTCGGCCTCGACCCCGCGGGCCGCTTCCTCTTCTTCCCGGCCAACCCCGGCCGCCCGGAGAAGCGTCACGACCGCGCCGCCGCGGTGGCCGCCGCCTGCGGAGCCGAGCTGCTCACCGGCGGCTCGATCGCACCGGAGCAGATGCCGCTCTGGCTCAACGCCGCCAACGCCGTTCTGGTCAGCTCCGACTACGAGGGGTTCGGCATGGCCACGATCGAGGCGCTGGCCTGCGAGGTGCCCGTCCTCTCCACCCCGGTCGGCATCGCGCCCTACGCCCTGGCTGGCGTCGAAGGCTGCCTTTGCGCGCCCTTCGACCCCGGGGTCTGGAGCGCCGCCGCGCGTCCCCACCTCGAGGCAGCCGACCCGCGCGTAGCCGGAGCCGAGCGAGCCGCCTCGCTCTCCGCGGCGAGGATGGCCGAACGCGTGATCGAGGCCTATCGCGACGTCACCGACGGGCCGTAATAGATTGAGTTCGCATGAGCTCTGAAACCGCAGGCGGCGACAGCCTCAGCGCCCAGATCGAGGAGGCCGAGCGCAAGCTGAGGGCGGCCGCGGACGTCGCCAGCGCGGCGGAGCGGCGCGCCACCGCCGAGATCGAAGCGCTGGAGGCCGACCTCGGGCGCGAGCGGGCCGCCGCCGAGCAGGCACGCGAGGAGCTGCGGCTCGCCAACGAGGAGTCCCTGCAGCGCGAGCGCGACGCCAAGCAACAGGCGATCGCTGCGGCGGAGGAGCGGCTGAGCGAGATCGAAGCCCAGGCCGAGGCAGCGGAGAAACGGGTCGAGGAGGCCGAACGCCGGGCCGAGCGGGCCGAGCGGGAGGTGGCCGACGAGCAGGCGCGGGCGCGCGAAGGTGCCGCCACCTGGCTGCGCGAGCAGCTGGATTCGATCCGCCGAGAGGCTGAGGGGCGATAGCCGCAGCCTCCGAGTTCGACGTCGCCGTCGTCGGCGGCGGCGCCGCCGGTCTCTGGACCGCGCTGCGGGCGGCGGAGCAGGGCGGCAGCGTCTGCGTGATCTCCCGCACCCCGCTCTCCCACAGCGCCAGCTTCTGGGCCCAGGGCGGGCTGGCGGCGGCGCTCGAGCCCGACGATTCGCCCGACCGCCACGCCGCCGACACGATCGCCGCCGGGCGCGACCTCTGTCGCCCGTCCGCGGTGCGAGTTCTGGTCGAGGCGGCGCCCGGCGCGGTTCGAGACCTGCTGGCGCGCGGGGTCGTCTTCGACCTCGACCATGAAGGCAGGCTGGCGCTGGGGCTGGAGGGAGGGCACGCGAGCCGCCGCATCGTCCACTCCGGCGGCAGCCAGACCGGTCACGAGCTGACCTCGAAGCTGGCGGCGATGGTCGCCGCCGAGCGGCGCATCGAGGTGCGCGAGAGGACCTCGGCGACGGCGCTGTGGAGCGACGGCGAGCGTTGCCACGGGGTGGTCACCGACGCCGGGCCGATCGCCGCCACGGCGACCGTGCTCGCCACCGGCGGCGCCGCGGCGCTCTGGAGCCGCACGACCAACCCGCGCGGCGCGATCGGCGCCGGACCGGTGCTGGCGGCGGCGGCGGGCGCCGACCTGGCCGATCTCGAGTTCTGCCAGTTTCACCCCACCGCGATCGCCCTGCCCGGCTCGCCCTTCGACGGGACCCTCATAACGGAGGCGATCCGCGGCGAGGGAGCGAAGCTGCTCGACGCCGCCGGCGAGCGCTTCACCGACGAGCTGGCGCCGCGTGACGCCGTCACCGCGGCGATCCTCGAGCGGATGCACGCCGAGGGCAGGCCGGACGTGAAGCTCGACCTGCGTGAGATCGATCCGGCCCGCTTTCCCAACGTCTTCGCCTCGCTCGCCGAGGCTGGATTGAACGCCCGCTCGCAGCCGGTACCCGTGGCCCCGGCGGCGCATTACACGATGGGTGGGATCGCGGTGGACGTCGACGGGCGCTCTTCGCTTCCCGGCCTGCTCGCCGTCGGCGAGTGCTCCTGCACGGGGTTGCACGGAGCCAACCGCCTCGCCTCGAACTCGTTGAGCGAGTGCTTCGTCTTCGGCAGCCGCGCCGCCCTGGCGGCCCTCGAGGAAGTGGCCGCGGCGCCGCCGCCGGCACTGCCCGAGCGGTCCTTCGAGCCGCCGACGCAGCAAACCCGCGAGGCCGTCTGGCGGCGAGCCGGCCCGCAACGCAACCCCGACGACCTGGCCTCGCTGGTCCGCGACCCCTACCCGCTGGCGACCGCGATCGCCCGCAGCGCCCTCAACCGCCGCGAGTCCCGTGGCGGCCATCTGCGCAGCGACTGCCCCGGCGCCGACCCGGAGCTGAACGGGATCCACCTGGTGATCTCCCCCAGCGGCGAGGTGCGCCGCGAGGAGTGGCGGTAGCTTCGAGCGATGCTGCTCGGGGTCGACGTCGGCGGGACCTTCACCGACGCCGTGCTGATCGACGACGGCAGCGTCAGCACCGCCAAGGTGCCGACGACCCCCGGGGACGAGTCGGCCGGGGTGATCAAGGCGATCGAGGAGGTCCTGGGCCGGACCGGCGCCGAAGCCGGCGACGTCGACGTCTTCGCGCACGGGATGACGGTGGGAACCAACGCGCTGCTCGAGGAAAGCGGCGCCCGCACCGCCTTGATCACGACCCGCGGCTTCGCCGACCTGCTCGAGATCGGCCGCCAGGATCGTCCCCACCTCTATCGCCTCTGCGCGCCGAAGCCGGCGCCGCTGGTCGCCCCCGAGCTGCGCCTCGAGGCCGAGGAGCGGATCGGCCCCGAGGGTGTCGTCACGCCGCTCGGCGCCGACGAGCCGCAGCGGCTGGCCGAGCTGCTGCGCGAGCGCGGCGCCGAGTCCGTCGCCATCTGCCTGCTCTTCTCCTACCTCGACCCTTCTCACGAGCGCCGCATCGCCGCGTACCTGCGCGAGCGCCTGCCCGGCGTGCACGTCTCCGCCTCGCACGAGGTGCTGCCGCGCTTTCGCGAGTACGAGCGGGGCTCGACGACCGTGATCGACGCCTACCTGAGCCCGCTGCTCGGCCGCTATCTCCGCCAACTCAGCGAAGCGGCGGGCGCAGCCGGCCTGCCGGAGCCGCTGGTGATGCAGTCCTCGGGCGGCGTCGCCCCGGCCGAGGAGGCCGCGCGGGCCGGCGCCTGGAGCGTGCTCTCGGGGCCAGCCGGCGGAGCCGTGGGGGCCGGCCTGCTCGCCCGGATCAGCGGCGACGGCAACGCCCTCGGCTTCGACATGGGCGGCACCTCCTGCGACGTCTGCCTGGTCGAGGACGGCGAGGTGCGTCGCACCGACTCGCGCGAGATCGACGGCCGCACGATCCAGCTGCCGATGGTCGACGTCCACACCGTCGGCGCCGGCGGCGGCTCGATCGGCTGGCGCGACCCGGGCAGGGCGCTGCGGGTCGGCCCGCGCTCGGCGGGCGCCGAGCCCGGGCCGGCCTGCTACGGCCGCGGCGGCGATGAGCCCACCGTGACCGACGCCAGCCTCCTGCTCGGCCACCTGGCCGCCGACTCGCGCCTGGCGGGCGGCGTCGCCCTCGACGTCGGGGCCGCCGAAACGGCCGTCGGCGGGCTCGCCCGCGAGCTCGGCCTCGGTCCGCTGGAGACCGCGGCGGGAATCATCCGCGTCGCCAACCAGGAGATGGTGCGGGCCCTGCGGGTCGTCACCGTCGAGCGCGGCGTCGATCCGCGCGGCTTCGCCCTGCTGCCGTTCGGCGGCGCCGGCCCGATGCACGCGGCCGCGATCGCGAGCGAGCTGGGCATCGAGACGATCCTCTGCCCGCGGGCGAGCGGGGTGCTCTCCGCGCTTGGCCTCTGCGCCTCCGACCGCCGCCGCGACACCGCCCGCACGGTGATGCTGAGCGGCGCCGAGCTCAGCTCCGAGCGCATCGCCGCCGCGGTCGACGACCTGATCGCCACCGCCGGCGCCGGGCTCGACCGGGCCCGGACCGAGGTCGTCTACGAGATGCGCTACGCCGGCCAAGCCTTCGAGCTGCCCGTTCCAGGCCCGGCGGATCCCGACCCCGCCGACCTGACCGAGGGCTTCGAGCGCGCCCACGAGGAGCGCTATGGCCATCGCGATCCGGACGGCGACGTCGTCCTCGTCGACGTCCGCCTGGCGATGGTCGTGCCCGGGCCCGAGCCGCGACCGCTGGCCGCGCCCGCTGGCGGCCTCGAGAAGAGCGCCCGTCCAGTGCGCTTCGAGGGTGAGTGGATCGAGACCCCGGTGCTGCGCGGCGAGCCGGCGCTGGGGACCCGGGCCGACGGCCCGGTCGTCTTCGAACTGCCGGAGGCGACGCTGGTGCTTCCGCCTGCTTGGAGTGCCGAGGTCGACGCCGCCGGCACGATCGTGGCGCGGTTCCAAGCGCACCAGACCGGCAGTGGGGGAACCGGGCGATGAGCAACCTCGACCCGATCGGCCTGCAGGTCCTGATCGGCGCCCTGCGCGCCGCCTGCGACGAGATGGGCGCGACGCTGATCCGCTCCGCCTACTCGGCCAACATCAAGGAGCGGCACGACTGCTCGACCGCGCTCTTCGACGCCGGCGGAGAGCTGGTGATGCAGGCCGAGCACATCCCCGTCCACCTCGGCTCGATGCCCGACGCGGTCGCCGCCGTGCTCGACGAGGAGCAGCGCCCCGGCTCCGCCTGGATCCTCAACGACCCCTACCGAGGTGGAACCCACCTCCCCGACGTGACCCTGATCTCGCCGGTCTTCGCCGCCGGCGAGCTGCTCGGCTTCGCCGCCAGCCGCGCCCACCACGCCGACGTCGGCGGGCCCACTCCAGGCGGCATGCCGGCCTTCTCGCGAACGCTCGAGGAAGAGGGCGTGGTGATCCCGCCCACCCGCGCCGCCGATGACGAGCTGGCGCGCCTCGCCCACCGGATGCGCGCACCGCGCCAGCGGCTCGCCGACCTGCGCGCCCAGCAGGCCGCCAACCGGGTCGGCGAGGCGCGCCTCGCCGAGCTGGCCGAGCGGCACGGCACGGCGGGGCTGCGAGCCGGGATGGAGGCGATCCTCGACTACGCCGAGCGGCGCACCCGGGCCGCCCTCGCCGGCCTCCCCGACGGGGTCTACGTCGCCGAGGACGTGCTCGAGGACGATCGCGACGGCCGCCAGCGCGATGCCGTGCTGCGGGTTAGGGCGACGATCACAGGCGAGGGCCTGCGGCTCGACTTCTCCGGCACCGATCCCGAGGTCGACGGCAACCTCAACTGCCCGCTCTCGGTGACCAAATCTGCCGCGTTCTTCGCGGTCCGCGTCCTCACCGACCCCGACGCCCCGCCCTCGGCCGGCGCCCATCGCCCGGTCGAGGTGATCGCGCCGGCGGGCTGCCTGCTGAACGCCCGCTACCCCGCCGCCGTCGCCGCCGGCAACGTCGAGACCTCCAGCCGCGTCGCCGACCTGGTCATCGCCGCCCTGGGCGGTGCCCGCCCGGTCCCCGCCCAGGGCCAGGGGACGATGAACAACCTGACCCTGGCCAACGAGGACTTCACCTACTACGAGACGCTCGGCGGCGGCCAGGGAGCCTGCCCGGACGCCGACGGCCCCAGCGCCATCCACGTGGCGATGTCGAACACCCTCAACACCCCGGTGGAGGCGCTCGAGTCCGAGTTCCCGCTGCGGGTGCGGGAGAACTCGGTCCGCCGCGGCAGCGGCGGCGGCGGACCGCGCCGCGGCGGCGACGGGATCGTCAGGGAGCTGGAAGCGCTGGCCCCGATGCGCTTCACCTTGATCAGCGAGCGTCGGCGCCACCCGCCCCGCGGCAGCGGCGGCGGCGGGGACGGCAAGCCGGGGGTCAACTCGCGCGACGGAGAGGTCCTCCCGAGCAAGGCCGAGGGAGACCTGGAGCCGGGAAGCCGGCTCAGAATCGAGACTCCAGGCGGCGGGGGTGCTGTTTAAGGACTTTTAATTTTGCGATTCGGCCCTGCTCGTCTAGAATGCGCGACCTCGGGCAGGCGGAACGGCTTTTTCATGGCCTGGAGGCGCGGCCCAGCCCCTGATTCACCTCTTCGCAGGAACTGACTTCAACATGCCGATCGCTTTCAAGGAATGGGCAGTAACCGTCCGCGCTCTCGCGGAGGGCGAGCAGCTGCTCACGCTCCGCAAGGGCGGCATCCGCGAGGAGAACAAGCACTTCGAACTCGAGCACGAGCGCTTCTTCCTCTACCCGACCTTCGACCACCAGCGGAACGACCTGGTCCGCGAATCCCACCACCCGGAGCTGAGTCGCGCCCTCGAGGAGGGCGTCTGGCCCGACGAGGAGCCGCCGCCGAAAGCGCTGCTCCAGGACGGCGGCATCCCCCAGCCGGACCGGGTTCGGCTGCGCGCCTGGGCGGAAGTGACCGACCACGTCACGATCAACGACCGCCGCACCCTCGACAGCCTCTCGCCGTATTACATCTGGACCCCCGACTACGCCGAGAAGCGCCTCGCCTGGAAGCGCCGTCACCCGCTGCACATCCTGCTGCTGCGAGTCCACCGCATTCCGCGCCCGGTCACGGTGCGCGTCCGCGACGAGTACCACGGCTGCCGCTCCTGGGTCGAGATCGACCGCGACCTGCCCTTCGAGGGCACGCCGGTGATGGCCGACGAAGAGTTCGACCGTGCTCGGCAAGAGATCCGCGAAGTCTGCGGCAGCCCAGAGCCTGCGCTCGTCTGAGCGCAGCTCTAGCCTGAAAGCGTGAGTTGGATCGAGACGGAGTCGCTGTCGTTTACGGCGCGGCACGACACTGACGATTCGGCCTACGCCGAGCGCACGCTGGACCGGATGGAGGATCTGCGGCTGCGGCTCGAAGATCGCTTCGCGAAGGTGCCGGGTGAGGTCACCGTGGTCATCCACACCAATCCCGCCTGGCTGACGATGGCCCATCCCTTCCTGCCCGCCGCGCGCTGGTCGGCGGCACCGGCTGGTCGTCGCTACCTGGCCGGCTGGGCGATGGCGACGGAGCTGCACGTCCTCAACGACTCCCACATGGAACGCCGCGCCGCCGGCGAGGACTCCAAAGAGGCGCTGCTCGGCACCGCCGAGCGCCTCTACGCGCAGCTGGTGATCGCCGCCAACAACACGGCCCTCCCTCCCTACTGGACCCCGCGCCGCTTCGCCCGCTACCTCGGCTGGGCCTGGTTGGTCGAAGGCGGCGCCCAGTACTTCGCCCGCCAGGTCGGCCTCTACCGCGCCGCCGTGATCCGCCGCCTGCGCGAGAGCACCCGGCCCTCCTTTCCCCCCTCGCGCCGCGACGCGGTGATCCTCGGCGGCACGATCTTCGACCTGCTCGAGAACGAGCGTGGCCCCGAGGCCTGCGAGCGCCTGGTCCACGAACTCAAGCCGGGCGGCGCCGTGCCCACCATCGAAGACGCCTTCGACGCCCGCTTCCGCGACATCGAGGGAGCCTGGCGCGACCACCTGCGCGGCATGGCGCGGCCGAGCGGCGTCAGCTGAGCTGGTAGAGGACCCAGACCAGGATCAGGGCGCCGAGGGTGGCCGCGCCGACCCAGAGCGCCAATCGCCCGGCCGAGGTCTCGCCGCCGTCCCCGCGCAACCGAGCCTCTTCCTGCAGCTCCGCCCACTCCGGGTCTTCGCCCTCCTCGACCAGGATGTCCGCGAGCACCGTCCGTGCCTTCTTGGCGAGATCGGAGACGACCTTCACGTCCCGCGGGCCGGAGGCGAGGAATTCGGGCGTGTCGAAGCCGCCGCTGCGGTGCAGGATGCTGGGAATGCCGGCCTCGCTCAGCAGCCCCTGGATCATCTCCGCTTCGGCTTGATTGCGGGCGAAGGCGACCTTGACCAGGGGACCGCCGCCACCCCCGCCCCCACCGCCGCCGTCGTCGCCGTGGCCCGAGCCGCCACCGCCATGGGCGCCGCGGCGGTGGGCCGGGGGGCTAGGAGACGTCGAGCGCGACATCGGCGATCTTCAGGTCCTCGAGCAGGTAGGCCTTCACGTCCGGCACCTCGGCGTCGGCGAGGGAGACGATCACGTAGACCTGTTCCGGCCAGGCGACCGCCTGGTTGACGTCGGTCTGAGACGGATAGGCGGCGCTCTTGGTGTGCGAGTGGTAGATCCCGAGCAGCTCGCCACCGCCGTCTTCGATCTCTTTCAGGGCGTTGTACTGCTCCTGCGGATCCATCTCGTAGCGCAGCGGCGTCGCCGCGGCGTTGGCGACCCGGATCACCTCGGTCGCCTCACCGTCACGGCCGCCGATCATTCCGCAGCACTCGTTGGGCAGGTCCTCGCGCGCGTGCGCGACCATCTCGTCGACAAGGCTCTGCGAGATGCGCATGGGCAGGACGCTGCCGGCGCCTACCACCAGACGGTGGAATCGAGGTTTTCGATCTCCTCGATCGGCTTCGTGTATACGCCCGAAGAGAGGTACTTCCAGCCGTCGTCGGGGATCAGGAAGACGACGTTACCGCCCTCCAGCTCGCCGGCGATGCGAACGGCGATCGCGGCGATCGCCCCGGCGGAGACCCCGGCGAAGACGCCCTCCTCGTCGAGCAGTTTCTTGGTCCAGACGATCGCGTCGCGGTTGGAGACCATGATCTTGCGATCGAACAGGGAGATGTCGATGATCGGCGGGATGAAGCCGTCGTCGAGCGAGCGCAGGCCGTCGACCAGCTCTCCCTGCATCGGCTCGGCGGCGACGATCAGCGTCTCCGGGTTGGCCTCCTTGAGGCGGCGGCCGTTGCCCATCAGGGTGCCGCCGGTGCCGAGGCCGCCGACGAAGGCGGTCACCTCGTCGAGCTCGTCGAGGATCTCGACCGCGGTGCCGTTGTAGTGGGCCAGCGGATTGGCCTCGTTGCCGTACTGGTAGGGCATGTAGAAGCCGGGCTGCTCGGCCATCTCCAGCGCCACCTCGACGGCGCCGTTGGAGCCCTTGGGGCCCTCCGAGTAGACGATCTCCGCCCCGTACATCTTCAGCAGCTGGGTGCGCTCCTCGGTGACGTTGTCGGGCATCACCACCTTCAGCGGGTAGCCCTTGCGGCGGCAGATCATCGCCAGGGCGATGCCGGTGTTGCCCGAGGTCGGCTCGAGGATCGTCTGCCCCGGTTCGATCGCGCCCTCGGCCTCGGCCGCCTCGATCATCGACTTGGCGACCCGGTCCTTGACCGAGCCGGTCGGGTTGTGCCCCTCGAGCTTGGCGTAGATGCGCACGTCCGGCTTGGGCGAGAGCCGCGGCAGCTCGACCAGCGGCGTGTTGCCGATCGACTCGACGATGTCGCCGAAGCGTCCCCCGCAGGGTCGGTTGAGTAGCTCGTCGCGAAGCATCGTCGTCTCCCGTTACTTCAAAAAGTATAGCCAGGCGCTGCCAAGCATGGAAACGCCTTGCGCCGGGTAGCTGAGATGGGTAATTTCGCTCGATTCCGACTTTTCGCTCGATTCCGACAATTCTCCAGCGGAGGCAACTTTGAAGAGCAAGTCCCGAGTTTCCACTTTGCTCGCAGCCTTGGCGCTGTTCGCCCTCGCGGTGTTCGCGGCGGGCTGCGGCGACAGCGACGACGACGGCACCGCCGGTGGGGGCGGCGGGGGTCAAACGCTCACGGTCGGCTCCGACATCCCATATCCGCCCTTCGAGCAGGGCAAACCGGGCAACTACACCGGTTACGACATCGAGCTGATGGAAGAAATCGCCAAAAGGATCGGCCGCACGGCGGAGTTCCAGGACACCTCCTTCGACACGATCTTCCGCGACCTTGCCCAGGGCCGATTCGAAGCCGTCGCATCGGCGACCACGATCACCGACGAACGTGAGGAAACCGTCGATTTCACCAACCCCTACTACTTCTCCGAACAGGCGATCCTGGTCAAAGAAGGCAGCGACATCGACTCGGTCGAGAAACTCAGCGGCACGACCGTCGGGGTCCAGCAGGGCACGACCGGGGAAGAATTCGTCGAAGAAAAAGTCGACGAGGGTGAACTCCGCTCCTTCCCGCAGGGCCCAGACGCAGTCAACGCCCTCAAATCCGGCGTCCTCGAAGCCGTGGTGATCGACATTCCGGTCGCCGAGAACGCGGTCGAAGCCGGCGGGATCGAAATCTCGGCGGCGATCCCGACCGAAGAAGACTATGGCTTCGTCGTCGCCCAGGACGATGACGAACTGCTTGAAGAAATGAACGAAGCGCTCGAAGAAATGAAGGACGACGAAACCTTCACGACGATCTACGAAAGATGGTTCAAACGCCCGCCGACCGAGGCACTGCTCTCCGCCACGCACAAAGCGACGTGAGTGGAGCGGTCTAGAGAGCCATGAGGGACGAGGGGAAAGGGGCGCCAGATTCTGGCGCCCCTTCCTTTCCACGCCGTAGGCTGCACCATGAGGATCAGGAGAAGCGATGCAGGAACTCATCAACCAGTACTTCGACGTCGGCTTCATGGTCGACCACTTCGACGAAGTGCTGGAAGGCTTCTGGCTGACGGTTCAGCTCTCGGTCGTCGCCGGCGTCCTCTCACTGCTCTGGGGGCTGATCCTGGCGCAGCTGCGCCAGCTCCCCGGCAGGGGCTTCCTGCCGGTTCGCTTCGCGACGATCGCCTACATCGACGTCTTCCGCGGCATCCCGCTGCTGATCATGATCCTGCTGATCTCCGGCAGCATCCCCTCGCTCCAGTTCCTGCCGGAGTGGCTACGGATCCCCCAGTGGTTCGGAAAACCCGACAACTTCTGGTTCGGGGTGCTCGCGATCACGGTCACCTACGGCGCCTACATGGCCGAGGTCTACCGGTCCGGGATCGAAGCCGTGCCCCGCGGCCAGATGGAGGCGGCGCGGTCGCTCGGGATGAGCCACCGTCAGGCGATGCGCAACGTGATCCTGCCGCAGGCGGTTCGCAAGGTCTTCGCGCCGCTGCTCAACGACTTCATCGCGCTGATGAAGGACACGACCCTGGTCAGCGCGATCGCCCTCAGCGAGGTGGCTCTGGTCGGGCGCGATCTGCAGTCACAGTTCTTGAATAGCTCAGGCGTGGTCCTCGGCGCGATCATGTTCCTCGTCGTCACCCTGCCGCTGGCCCGCTTCGTCGACAAGCTGATTGCCCGCGAACAGGGCCGCTTCACCCGCGGCGCCCCACGGGTCGAGGCGCTCTGATGGATAGCTCGACCGCGAGCGGGGCGATGGTCAAACTGGAGAACATCCACAAGCGCTTCGGCGAACTCGAGGTCCTGCGCGGGATCGATCTCGAGATCTCGCAGGGCGAAGTGGTCTGCGTGCTCGGGCCGAGCGGCTCCGGCAAGAGCACGCTGCTGCGCTGCGTCAACCTGCTCGAGCCCCCTGAGCAGGGCGAGATCTTCGTCGAAGGCCACGACATCTGCAAGGGGCCCGGGTCGGCCGCGGGGGAGGCCGGCTGGGAGCTCGACTTCGTCCGCCAGCGGGTCGGGATCGTCTTCCAGCAGTTCAACCTCTTCCCCCAGAAGACCGCCCTCGAGAACGTGACCCTGGCGCAGGAAAAGGTCCTCGGCCGCGGTGCCGGGGAGGCCCGGTCGAAAGGCACGGCGCTGCTGGAGCGGGTCGGGCTCGCCGACAAGCTGAACGAGTATCCGGAGCGCCTCTCCGGCGGCCAGCAGCAGCGGGTGGCGATCGCCCGGGCCCTCGCCATGGATCCGCAGGTGATGCTCTTCGACGAGGTCACCAGCGCCCTCGACCCCGAGCTGGTCAAGGAGGTGCTGGACGTGATGCGCGAGCTGGCGGCCGAAGGCATGACGATGATCGTCGTCACCCACGAGCTCGGATTCGCCCGCGAGGTCGGCGACCAGGTGGTCTTCATGGACGAGGGCGTGATCGTCGAGCAGGGGCCGCCGGCCCAAGTGCTCGACGAACCACGCGAGGAGCGGACCAAGAAGTTCCTGGGACTGGTGCTCGAGCGCTAAGCGGCGCCGCCGGCCATGGCCGGCAGGATGACGACGGTGTCGCCGTCCTTGACCGCGGTGTCCAAGCCGTTCAGGACCCGCACGTCCTCGTCGTTGAGGTAGACGTTGACGTAGCGATTGAGATCGCCCTCGTCGCCGAAGAGCTGCGCCTTGGTGTCGGGGTGCGCAGTCGTAAGAGAGCGCAGTACCTCGCCGACGCTGGCGCCCTCGGCCTCGACCTCGGGCTGGCCGCCGGTTTTCGGGCGCAGCACAGGGGGAATCCTCACGGTCGCCATCAGGCGGGAAACCTATCGCCTATCCGGCGCAGAAGAGATCGTAGTCGGGGAACCGGCCCATCTCCGACTCGGGGATCTCGGGCGCGTTCTCGCCGCAGATCGGGCAATCGGGGTCGCGGCGGACTTTGAGCTCGGTGAAGCGGGTGCCGAGCGCCTCGTAGAGGAGCAGGCGCCCGACCAGCGGCTCGCCGACGCCCAGGACCAGCTTGATCACCTCGTTCGCCTGCAGGGTCCCCATCGTCCCGGCCATCACGCCGAGGACGCCGTTGGCAGAGCAGCTCGGGGCCAGCTCGGCCGGAGGCGGGGTCGGGTAAAGGCAGCGGTAGCAGGGCCCCTCGAAGGGGACGAAGGTCGAGATCTGGCCATCGAAGCTGAGGATCGAGGCGGAGACGACCGGCTTGCGCAGGCGCACGGAGGCGTCGTTGAGGAGGTATCGGGTGGGGAAGTTGTCGGCGCCGTCGACGACGACGTCGTAGTCGCCGATCACGTCGAGGATGTTCTCGGCGTTGAGCCGCATCCGGTGCTCGACGACGTTGACGTCGGGGTTCAGCGCTTCGATGAAAAGGCGGGCGGATTCGGTCTTCGGCATCCCGATCCGCTCGGTGTTGTGGATCACCTGGCGCTGCAGGTTGGAAGCGTCGACTACGTCGTCGTCGACCAGTCCCATCGTGCCGACGCCGGCCGCTGCGAGGTAGAGCGCCGTCGGCGCGCCGAGGCCGCCGGCGCCGAGCAGCAGGACCTTGGCGTTGAGCAGCTTCAGCTGGCCGTCGACCCCGACCTCGGGGAGCAGGGTGTGGCGTGAGTAGCGGTCGCGCTGCTCGGCGGTCATGCCGCTGGCGGCGACCACGGGCAGTCCCTGCTCCTGCCAGGCGAGGATGCCGCCGCTCATCGAGGCGACGTTCTCGTAACCGAGCTCCTGCAGCTGCGCGGCGGCGATCGCCGAGCGATTGCCGGAGCGGCAGTAGAGGATCGTCCGCGCCGACTTGTCAGGAGCCGCCTCGCCGATCTCGTCGCCGAGCAGCCCCGGCGGCACCAGCTTGCCGTTCTCCAGATGTGCCTCCTGGTACTCGTGCGGCTCGCGGGTGTCGACCAGGACGACGTCGCCGCCCGCGATCTCCTCAGCGGCCTCGAACGGTTCGATCTCCTCGATCGTCTGCGTACCAGCGGGGGTTGCCATCACCCAAATCTCCTAAATCCGGATCAGCTTTACTTCAAAAAGTATAGCGAGGTGCGTCGGGGCGACCGGTTTCTTCATCGGCGCATCCGCTACCCCAAGGCTTCGTATCTCCAAACTGCGGCAAGAGCCCCCCAACGGGTCTCGATTACGAATCCTGGTGGGGGGCTCTTGCAGGTGATGCGGGGGTGACAAGGGAGCCAGTCCGCTGGGACAGTACCGGGACTTAGGTAATTACTCAAGTTTTATCCGTTCGATGAGCGCGGCAAGCTCGCCCAGCGAGACCCCCAACCCATCGATCGTCTTCAGCACCGTTCCCCACGCCGGGTTGTTGTGGCCCTGCTCGGTCTTCGAGATCCAGGTGCGGTGGATCCCGGTGCGCTGCTCGAGCTGCTCCTGCGTCACTCCCGCCTCTGTGCGAAGGCGGCGCAGGGCCTCGCCCAACTCGGGCTGGGGTTCACGTGCGAGCCGCATTGCCGGCAGAGCCAACGCGGTCGGAAAGCTGGGGTCTACAGGTAATTACTCAAGTCGAGCAGGTAAATGCTCAAGTTTGCTGTCCACCCCTGCCGGTCGAGAGGCACCGCAGCCGTGGCCCGGGGCCCCTCGCTGCTACTAGCAGTACTAGGCGAAGCTGGGGCGCATCTGGCGCAGCCTCTTGACCCGCTCCTCGATCGGGGGGTGGGTCGAGAAGAGGCCGGCGATGCCCTTGCCGGAGAAGGGCTTGACGATGTAGAGCGGCTCCGCTGCCTGGTTGACCTGCATCGGCATCGCCGCCGCTCCCTGCTCGAGGCGCAGGAGGGCGCTGGCGAGCGACTCCGGGTTGCCGCAGATTTCCGCCCCGCCGGCATCCGCTGCGTACTCGCGCTGGCGCGAGATCGAGAGCTGGATGATGCTGGCCGCGATCGGCGCCAGTAGGACCATCGCCAGCGAGGCGACGAGGCTGAGCGGCGAGTTGTCGTCGTTGCCGAACCACATGAACATGTAGGCGAGGTAGGTGATCGCGGCGCCGATCGCCGAGGCGACCGACTGGATCAGGATGTCGCGGTTGCGGACGTGCGCGAGCTCGTGCGCGAGGACGCCGCGCAGCTCGTCCTCGGAGAGCAGCTTGGTGATGCCGCGGGTGACGGCGACGGCGGAGTGCTTGGGGTTGCGGCCGGTGGCGAAGGCGTTGGGCTGATCCTGGGGGATCATGTAGAGGCGCGGCATCGGCAGGTCGGCGCGGGTCGTCAGTTCGCGCACGATCTGGAAAAGCCGCGGGTTCTCCGACTCCTCGATCGGCTCGGCGCGGCTCATTTTCAGCGCCAGTTTGTCGCTGAAGAAGTAGGAGCCGAGGTTGATCAGCAGCGCGATCCCGAGGAAGAGGGCGGCGGTGCTGGGACCGCCGATCAGGGCGCCGATGACGACCAGCAACCCGGAGAGGGATGCGAGCAGGATCGTGGTGCGCAGGGTGGCGCCGAAAGTGGACTGCTTGGTGGTCTTCATCGCATCGCTCCTCGGTTCGCTTACCGGGCAAGTATCGCGGGGGCGGGTGGCGTTGGCCATAGGTGGCAACCCCCATTCGTCCCGGTGCGCCACCCAGGGGCTTCTAGGCTTGGCCGATGTCCCTGGTCGTAATCGTCGTGCTCACTCTGGCCGTCGCCGTGCTCGCGACGTTGCTGCTTCGCCTCAAACGCCGCTTCGATCCGCTCGAGCACCTGATCGAGGAGATGGAGAAGGTCGACCTAGGCCGTCCCGGGCCGCTCCTCCCCGCCTCGATCGACGGGATCGGCGAGACCGAGGAGGTGGAGCGAATCGAGCTCGCCTTCCTGCGGATGATGCGGCGGCTGGAAGCCGAGCGGCGGCGGGCGGGGTCCGCGGCCCTGCAGGCCCAGGAGCAGGAGCGGACGCGCGTCGCCCGCGACCTTCACGACGAGGTCAACCAGTCGCTGACCGGGTTGCTGCTGCGACTCGAGGCCGCCCGCGAGGCGGCGCCGCCGGAGCTGGAGGCCGAACTTGCCGAGACCAAGGCCCTGGCCAACCAGGCGATGCGGGAGCTGCTCTCGCTCGCCCGCCAGCTGCGACCGACCGCGCTCGACGACCTTGGCCTGGCGGCGGCGGTCGCCGGCCAGATCGAGCAACTTGCCCACGGTGAGATCGAGGCGTCGATCGGCACCGAGGGCGACTTCTCCGACCTCGGCGACGACGCCCAGCTGGTCGTCTACCGGGTCGCCCAGGAGGCGCTCTCCAACGCCGCCCGCCACAGTGGTGCCAGCCGGGTCGAGGTGCGACTGCGCCGGCTCGAAAACGGCGGCGTCGAGCTGACCGTCGCCGACGACGGCGGCGGCTTTGCCTTCGACGATTCCGAGGGCGGGCTCGGAATCGCCGGCATGCGCGAGCGGGCGCTGCTGATCGGCGGCGAGCTGACGATCGAGTCGCGCCCGGGCCGCGGCACCACGGTGCGGCTGACCGTGCCGGGAGAATCGGATCGATGAGAGTGCTGATCGCCGACGACCACGGCATCGTCCGCTCCGGGCTGCGGCTGCTGCTGGAGCGCCAGCCGGACATCGAGGTCGTCGCCGAGGCGGCCGACGGGGCCGAGGCGCGGGAGCTGGCGGTGCGGGAGCGGCCCGACCTGGCGATCCTCGACGTGAAGATGCCGAAGCTGACCGGGCTGCAGGCGACCCGGGAGATCAAGCGCCAGGCGCCCGAGGTCTCGGTCCTGATCCTCTCCATGCACGACGACGAGCGCTACCTGTTCGAGGCGCTGAAGGCGGGCGCCTCCGGCTACGTGCTGAAGGCGCAGGCCGATACCGACCTGCTGGCCGCGATCCGGGCGGTCGAGCGCGGCGAGCCCTTCCTCACCCCGGAGGCGCAGCGGACGCTGATCAAGGACGTGCTCGAGCGCGGCTCCAGCGGCGAGGAGGAGCTGACGCCGCGCGAGGAGGAGATCGTCAAGCTCGTCGCCGAGGCGCACACGACCAGGCAGATCGCCGAGCTGCTCCACCTCTCCGAGAAGACGGTGGAGAACCACCGGGCAAATGCGATGCGTAAGCTCGGGATGCGCGACCGGGTCGAGCTCGTCCGCTACGCGATCCGCCGCGGTTTGATCGAGCCATGAACAACGACTTCCAGGAGAAACGCTGGCTGGCCCTGGTCCTGCTCAGCGCGGCCCAGTTCGTCGTCGTCCTCGATGCCTCGATCGTCAACGTCGCCCTGCCGACGATCGGCAAAGCGCTGGATTTCTCCCAGGACAACCTCTCCTGGATCGTCAACGCCTACGTGCTCACCTTCGGCGGCTTCCTCCTGCTCGGCGGCCGCACCGCCGACCTGCTGGGGCGGCGGCGGGTCTTCATGGCCGGCCTGCTGCTGGTTGCGGTCGCCTCGCTGGCGGCCGGCTTCGCGGTCACCGAAGGCCAGCTGATCGCCGCCCGGGCGGCGCAGGGCCTGGGCGCCGCGATCATCTCCCCCGCGGCGCTCTCGATCGTCACCACGATCTTCAAGGACGGCGCCGAGCGCAACAAGGCACTGGGGGTCTGGGGCGCCGTCGCCGGCTCCGGCGGCGCCGCCGGGGTCCTGCTCGGCGGCATCCTCACCGACGGGCTCGGCTGGGAGTGGGTGCTGTGGGTGAACGTGCCGGTTAGCCTGATCGCCCTGGTGCTGACCCCACGGCTGATCGCCGAGAGTCGGGCCAGCGACGAGGCGCGCGCCTTCGACGTCGCCGGCGCCGTCACCGTCACCGCCGCCCTCTCGATCCTCGTCTACGCCGTCGTCGACGCCGAGAGCGCCGGCTGGGGGTCGAGCACGACGATCGGGTTGCTGGCGCTCTCCGCCGGCCTGCTCGCCGCCTTCGTTCTGATCGAGCTGCGCTCGCGCAAGCCCTTGGTGCCGTTCTCGATCTTCCGCATCCGCACCCTGACCGGGGCCAACGTGGTCGGGCTGCTGGTCGGCGCCTCGCTGTTCTCGATGTTCTATTTCATCTCCCTCTACATGCAGCAGGTGCTCGGCTACAGCGCCATCCACGCCGGCCTCTCCTATCTGCCGCTGGCGCTGACGATCATGGCCTCGGCCGGGATCGCCTCGAGCCTGGTGACCAAAGTCGGCTACAAGCCGGTCCTGGCCATTGGCCTGCTCTTCATCGTCGCCGGGCTGACCTGGTTCAGCCGGGTCTCGGTCGGCGGCGGCTTCACCACCGACATCCTCGGCCCCTCGCTGCTGGCCGCGGCCGGGCTCGGCTTCGCCTTCGTGACGACGACGATCGCCGCCGTCGCCGGGGTCGAGGAAAAGGAATCGGGCCTGGCCAGCGGGCTGATCAACACCTCGCAGCAGATCGGCGGCGCGCTCGGCCTGGCGGTGCTCTCTTCGATCGCGACCTCCCACACCGCCGGCATCCTGGAGGACGGGTCGGGGCTGAAGGAGGCGCTGACGGAGGGGTTCCAAACCGCCTTCCTCGGCGGCGCCGCGATCGCGGCGCTCGGCTTCGTCCTCACCCTGGTCCTGATCAAGGACAGCGACAGCCGCGCCCACGTCGCAATCGGCAAAGCCGAAGCAGAGGGCGCGGAGGCATAACCGACCGCTTCAGTAGGATTTAGAGCAGATGCTGTTCTCGACCAAAGCCGAGTACGGAGTGCGCTTGATGGTCGAGCTGGGCCGCCAGCCCGGCTCGGCGCCGATCTCGCTCAACACAGTCGCCGAAGCCGAGCGGCTCCCCCTCTCCTACCTTGAGCACCTGGTCGCGAAACTGCGTAAGGCGGACCTCGTCACCTCGACCCGCGGCGCCCACGGCGGCTACCGCCTGGCGAAGCCGGCCGAGGAGATCACGATGGACGCGGTCGTCGAGGCCCTGGAAGGGCAGATCGCCCCGATGGAGTGCTTCCACGAGAGCCCCGAGGGCAAAGTCCTTTGCTCGCATGAGGACGACGGCGATCGCGCCTGCTCGACGAAGCTGCTGTGGACGCGGGTGCAGGGAGGCGTGACCAAGGCGCTGGCCGGCACCACGCTGGCCGAGCTGGTCGACTTCTCCCGGCCCGGCGGCCGCAGCGAGGCCGCGATCGTCCGCGCCGCCTGACCCCAGACTTTCGAAACCCCAGAAACGGAGTGAGTGAATTGGCTGAGCTGGAGATACGCAACCTGCACGTGAAGGTGGAGGACAAGCAAATCCTCCGCGGCCTCGACCTCGACGTCGAGAAGGGCAAGGTTCACGCGCTGATGGGGCCCAACGGGTCCGGCAAGTCGACGCTCGCCAACGCGATCATGGGCCACCCGGCGCTGGAGGTGACCGAGGGTTCGATCACCTTCAAGGGGGAGGACATCACCGAGGCCGATCCCGACGTGCGCTCGCAGGCCGGCCTCTTCATGGCCTTCCAGTACCCGGTGGCGATCCCCGGCGTCTCGGTCAGCAAGTACCTGCGGATGATCATCAACGCCCAGCGCGAGGCGCGCGGCGAGGACGCGATCAAGATCAAAGACTTCGCCAAGACGGCCCAGGAGGCGATGGCGCTGGCGAACATCCCCAAAGACTTCTCCAGCCGCTACCTCAACGACGGCTTCTCCGGCGGCGAGAAGAAGCGGATGGAGCTGCTGCAGTTGGCACTGCTGAAGCCGGAGATCGCGGTCCTCGACGAGACCGACTCGGGCCTCGACATCGACGCCCTGCGGGTCGTCGCAGAGGGCGTCAACAAGTTCGCCGGCCCCGACATGGGCGTCCTCATCATCACCCATTACCAGCGCATCCTGCACATGGTCAAGCCGGACTTCGTCCACGTCATGTTCGAGGGCCGGATCGTCAAGGAAGGCGGCCCGGAGCTGGTCGGCGTGCTGGAGGAGAAGGGCTACGGCTGGATCCGCGAGGAGGTGGAGGCGGGCGCTGCTGCCTAGCCTCCGCGGGGACATGGAGCCGGCGACCGCGAAGAGCCCCGCCCCCGCCACGGCGTTCCCGATCGAAAAGGTCCGCGCCGCCTTCCCGGCGCTGGAGCGCGAGGTCAACGACAAGCCGGTCGCCTACCTCGACAGCGGCGCCAGCTCACAGCGGGTGCTGGCCTCGATCCAGGCGGTCGACCGCTACGAGCGCCGCCATCACTCCAACGTCCACCGCGGCTCCCACACCCTCTCCGCCGAGGCGACCGAAGCCTACGAGGGGGCGCGGGCGACGGTGGCCGACCACGTCGGCGCCGCCGATCGCCGCGAGGTCCTCTTCGTCCGCAATGCCACGGAGGCGATCAACCTCGTCGCCCGCGCCTGGGGCGACGCCAACGTCGGCCCCGGCGACCGCGTCGTCCTGACCGAGATGGAGCACCACTCCAACGTCGTCCCCTGGCAGCAGCTGGCGGAGCGGGTCGGGGCGGAGATCGAGTGGGCGCCGATCGACGGCGACGGCCTGCTCGACATGGACACCTTCGCGGCGCTGCTGGAGCGAGGGCCGAAGCTCGTCGCCGTCACCCACGTCTCCAACGTGCTCGGGACCGAAAACCCCCTGGCCGAGATCTCGCGGCTGGCCCACGCCGCCGGCGCGCTGGTGCTCGCCGACGGCGCCCAGGCGGCGCCGAAGCTGCCGGTGGACGTCGCCGAGCTGGGGGTTGACTTCTACGCCCTGACCGGCCACAAGCTCTACGGCCCGACCGGGATCGGGGCGCTCTGGGGACGGCTGGACCTGCTCCGCGAAATGCCGCCGTTCCTCGGCGGCGGCTCGATGATCCGCAAGGTCGGCCGCGACGGCACCACCTACGCCGACGTCCCGGCCCGCTTCGAGGCCGGCACCCCGGCGATCACGCAGGCGATCGGGATGGCCTCGGCGCTGCGCTGGCTCGACGGTCTGGGAATGGAGGCCGTGCGGGAACACGAGCGCCAGGTCACCGACTACGCCCTGGAGCGACTGGCCGGCGTCCCCGGCCTGCGGGTCTTCGGCCCGCCCCGCGGCCCGGAGCGGATCGGCCCGGTCTCCTTCGAGATCGAGGGCATCCACGCCCATGACGTCTCCGAGATCCTCGACCGCCACGGAGTCGCCGTCCGCGCCGGCCACCACTGCGCCCAGATCCTCATGGACCGCCTCGGCGTCGCCGCCACGGCTCGGGCCAGCTTCGGCGTCTACACGACGCCGGGCGAGATCGACCGCCTGGTCGACGGCCTGGAGGACGCCCGGCGCGTCTTCGGCCTCGAGTGACCTAGTCGATGGTCAGCAGCTGGGATTTGGCGGCCTTGCACTTGCCGCGCTTGGCCACCGTCGCGTAGTAGGCGCCAGAGGTGAGGTTTTTCCCGACCGGGACCGCCCACTTGCCGTTGTCCTCACTGGTGTCCTTCCCGAGCAGCTTCTTCTTGCCGTTGCGCTCGCGGTACATCTTCACCGTGCGACTGCCGAGGCAACCGTTCCGGGGTGAGGTCAGCTTGCCGTGGAAGGCGGGGAATTTGAGGCTGACGACGATCTTCGTCGAGTTCTTCCCCGCCGCCGGGGCCAGAGCCGGCAGCAGTGCGGCGGCGACCGCCACGGCGAGAACGGCGAACATGGCACGGCGGACAACAGGCATGCGACCCTCCCAGTCGAAGTTTGCCGCGCCACTCTAAACGTCTTCAGCGAAGCGGGGGAACCCCTGCGCTAGCCTCGGAAGCCATGGACGAGCTTTACCGAGACCAGATTCTTGAGCACTACAAGCGGCCGCACAACTTCGGCCGGCTCGACGACGCCGATCTCGAGTTCGAAGACACCAACCCCTTCTGCGGCGACGAGCAGCGGGTGACGATCCGGCTCGACGGAGGCGACCGCGTCGCCGCGGTCGCGTTCGAGGGCAAAGGCTGCGCGATCTCCACCGCCGCCACTTCGCTGCTGACCGACGAGCTGGTCGGCAAATCCCGCGAGGAGCTGCTGCGGATGCCGAAGGAGTACGTGCTGGAGCTGCTCGGGATCGAGATCTCGGCGACGCGGATGAAGTGCGCGATGCTGGGCCTGAAGATCGTCAAGAGCGCCAGCCTCGGCCAGGCCGCCGACTGGGAGGACGAGGGCGAGGCCGGCGACCCGAGCGAAGCGGTCGCCGACCTCGGTTAGTCCTAGCGCTGCGCGCCGTCGTCGGGCTGCTGGATCACGGCGAAGGCGGCGCCGTGGGGATCGGTGACGATGGCGAAGCGGCCGGCCGGAACGTCGATCGGTCCGAAGGAGACGGCGCCCCCCGCGGACTTGACGGTCTCAACCGCGGCGTCGGTGTTCTCGACCGCGAAGTAGACGAGCCAGTGCGCCGGGATCTCGTCCGGCAGGCGGCCGCTGACGTCCATCATGCCGCCGATCGAGTCCTCGCCGCTGAGCCACTCGGTGTAGGTGCCCATCTCCCCCATGTCATGGTCTTTGGTCCCCCAGCCGAAGGCGGCCGAGTAGAAGGCCTTGGCCGCCTCGGGGTCGCGGGTCCCGAGCTCGTTCCAGGCGAAGGCGCCGGGCTCGTTGACCAGCTCCGCGCCGGCGAAGGTGCCGGGCTGCCAGACGCCGAACACCGCACCGGTCGGGTCGGTGAACACGCACATCGTGCCCATGCCCATGACGTCGATCGGGTCGGTGACCTTCTCGCCTCCGGCCTCGGCGACCTTCGCCACCGTCGCCTCGGCGTCGGCGACCGAGACGTAGGTCGCCCAGACGACCGGCTGGCCGGGCTGCATGCGCGGAGACACCCCCGCCACGTCACGTCCGTTCAGCTTTGCGCGCCGGTAGCCACCCAACTGCACCGAGTTCGGCTGCTCCGGCATCTCCCAGCCGAACAGCTCGCGGTAGAAGCCCTCGCTGGCATCGATATCCGGGGTCCCGCTCAGTTCAACCCAGCAAGGGATGCCGGGGGTGTAGCTGGTCCTCTCGCTCATCTCCGTCCTCTCTTTCGAAGTGCTTAGGCACATAAGACCATGCCGGCGTCACGAACTCATCGCGATCGCGTAAACGAGCCCGCCCACCCCGGCCGCTAAAATCCGACCGGAGAAGTAGGATTACGTCTCGATCCGCACTAAATCGGCACCGAGCGTGCCTGGAGCAGCCATCCTCTTGACCGACACCGCTGGAACCACTATCGCCGTCTGCCCTGCCGCCGAGCTGGCGCCGGGACAGATGCGCCTGGTCGAGCATGGGGGGGTCAAGATCGGCGTCTTCAACTGCGCGGGCACGCTTTATGCGATCGAGGATCGCTGCTCCCACGACGACGGGCCGCTGGCCGAGGGCGAGTTCGACCCCGCGGCCTGCACCGTCGAGTGCCCCCGCCACGGCTCCCTCTTCGACCTGACCACCGGCAGGCCGAAGACGCTCCCAGCCTTCCGCCCGGTGCAAACGTTCCCGATAGCCGTCGAGGACGACACCATCACCCTGGAGGTCTCCTGACATGGCAACGCCCGAGGTAGTCGCAGAGAAAAGAGAACTGGCCGGCCTCAACGCCGATTACAAAGAGAAGTTCGGCTTCCACGATTCCGAGTCCGGATACGCCTACAAGGCGCCGAAGGGGCTCTCGCGCGAGATCGTCGAATCGATCTCCGACTACAAGGACGAGCCGCAGTGGATGCGCGAGTTTCGCCTCAAGGCGCTGGAGCACTTCTACGAGCGTCCGACCCCGAAATGGGGCGGCGACCTCGACCAGATCGACTGGGACGACATCCACTACTTCGTGCGCGCTTCGGAGAAGAACAGCCGCGACTGGAGCGAGGTCCCGGACGACATCAAAAACACCTTCGACCGGCTCGGCATCCCGGAGGCGGAGCGCAAATTCCTCTCCGGCGTCGGTGCCCAGTATGAGTCCGAGGTCGTCTACCACCAGGTCAACGAGAAGCTCGAGGCCCAGGGCGTGATCTTCACCGACATGGACACGGCGCTGCGCGAGCACGAGGACCTGGTGCGCGAGCACTGGGCGACGATCATTCCCGCCAACGACAACAAACTGGCGGCGCTCAACTCCGCCGTCTGGTCGGGCGGCTCCTTCGTCTACGTGCCCGCCGGGGTCAAGGTCGAGATGCCGCTGCAGGCCTACTTTCGGATCAACACCGAGAACATGGGCCAGTTCGAGCGGACCCTGATCATCACCGAGGAGGGCGCCGACGTCCACTACATCGAGGGCTGCACGGCGCCGGTGTATTCCAGCGACTCGCTGCACTCCGCGGTGGTCGAGATCGTCGCCAAGAAGAGCTCGCGGGTCCGCTACACGACGGTCCAGAACTGGTCGCAGAACGTCTTCAACCTCGTCACCAAGCGCGCCGTCGCGCACGAGAAGGCGACGATGGAGTGGGTCGACTGCAACCTCGGCTCGAAACTGACGATGAAGTACCCGTCGATCTACCTGATGGGCCCCGAAGCCCACGGCGAGATCCTCTCGATCGCCTTCGCCGGCGCCGGCCAGCACCAGGACGCTGGCGGCAAGATCATCCACGCGGCGCCGAAGACCTCGTCCTCGATCTTCTCCAAGTCGATCTCCAAGGACGGCGGCCGGGCGACCTACCGCGGCCTGATGGAAATCGCCGACGGGGCGACCGAGTCGCGGTCGAAGGTCGTCTGCGACGCGCTGTTGCTCGACGAGGACTCGCGCTCGGACACCTACCCGACGATCCGGATCGATGAGAACGACGCCGACGTCGGCCACGAGGCGACCGTCTCCAAAATCGGCGACGAGCAGCTCTTCTACCTGCAGAGCCGCGGGCTCGACGAGGAGGAGGCCTCGAAGATGATCGTCAACGGCTTCATCGAGCCGGTCACCAAAGAGCTGCCGATGGAGTACGCGGTCGAGCTCAACCGGCTGATCGAGCTGCAGATGGAGGGCTCAATTGGCTGAGCTGGCAACCGCACCGGCTTGGCTCGAGGAGAGGCGCCAAAATGGCGCCTCTCTCGCGCAGAGCCTCCCCCTCCCCGACCACAAGTCGAAGGGCTGGGAATTCACCGACCTCTCGGGGCTGGAGATCGACGCCTACGAGCCGGCAAGCGCCGAGGTAGAGGTCAGCGGCGCCGAGGGCGCGACCGTCGTCTCGCTCGCCGAGGCCGTCACCTCCCACGCCGAGCTGCTGCAGGAGAAGCTGGGGTCGCTGGTGCCGGTCGAGGACCCCTTCGTCGCGCGCAACGAGGCGAGCTGGAGCGACGGCGTCCTCGTCCACGTGCCCCGCGGCGTCGCCGTCGCCGAGCCGATCCGGATCGAGGTCCCGGTCGAGCGCGACGGCGCCGCGGTCGGCTGGCGCACGCTGATCGTGCTCGAGGAGGGCGCCGAAGCGGAGGTCTGGGAGCACTGGTCCTCGCCGAACGACGAGGTCGACGGCCTGCTCAACTCGGTGGTCGAGCTGAGCGTCGGCCAGGCGGCGACGCTGCGCTACGTCAACACCCAGGACATCTCCGAGTCCGCCTGGATCTTCGCCACCCAGCGGGCCCAGGTGGAGCGCGACGGCCGCCTCGACTGGGCCGCCCTCGGCTTCGGCTCCGCCCGCGGCAAGGTGCGGATGGAGACCAAGCTGGCCGGGCCGGGCTCGGAAGCCCGCGTCACCGGCGGCTACGCCGGCGGGCCGGGACAGCACCTCGACTTCGACACGATCCAGGAGCACGCGGCGCCCAACACCAACTCCGACCTCGCCTTCCGCGGCGTCCTCGCCGCCGGCTCGACCGCGGTCTGGCGGGGGATGATCAAGGTCGACCCCGGTGCCCAGCAGACTGACGCCTTCCAGGAGAGCCGCAACCTGCTGCTCTCCACCAACGCCCACGCCGACGCGATCCCCGGCCTGGAGATCCTCGCCGACGACGTCCGCTGCACCCACGCGGCGGCGATCGCCCAGGTCGACAAGGAGCAGCTCTTCTACCTGACCTCGCGCGGGCTCGACCCGGCCGGGGCCAAGTCGCTGATCATCGAAGGGTTCTTGGAGTCGCTGGTGGAACGGTTGGCCGAGGGGCCGGTGCGGGACGAGATCTCGGCGGCGCTTGAGAAGCGGCTCGCGGAGATTCTGTAAGGGACGAAAGGCGTTCCGGCCGGCGGGGCCTGTCAGGGAGGGGGGTCCTGCGGGCGGTCCGGTTGGTCCGTTCTCGGACCCCCCTCCCTGCCACCCGCCGGAGGATCGTCTTTCGCTCTACGGCGTTCTCCGAGGACGGTTTTGACGATGCCGAGAACTACGAAGATGACCGGCAGGAGATACAGGACCCAGAGGTAGTGGCCGACGTGGGCCAGGGGGAGCATCGAGGTCAGGATAGGCGCGTTCTCACTCGTTGGCGTAGGAGAGCAGGTAGAGGCCGAAGCAGGTGAAGGCGACCATGACTGCCAGCATCCAGTACTGGGAGCGGGCGGCGTCGCGGTAGTCGGGCCAGTAGACGAGGGCGCGATCGTGGGCGAGGGTCAGGGCGAGCACGTGGCCGACGATCAGCGAGGCGACCTGGACGTACCAGATCGCGTTGGCGCTGAGGATCGTGAAGTCGATGCCGCCCGAGGCGGTGCCGAAGAGGTCGGTGGAGGCGGTGCCGAGCGGGTCCGAGAGCAGGTAGGTGAACTGGGCCTGCTCCTGGAAGACGAAGAGGCTGAAGTAGTGGGCGACGAGGTAGGCGAGCGCGATCGGGATCAGCGTGTGGGCGAAGCCTGCTCGCAGCACCGCCAGCGACGGCGCCCCGCGCACGGTGCGCATGCCGCGCACGCCGAGCAGGTAGACCAGGGTGACGCCGGCGAAGCAGAGCAGCATGAAGAGGGTGTCGGTGAGGCGCAAGGCGGTGGTGAGCCCGAGGCCGCGGTCGGCGAGCCAGTCGAAGGTGCTCTCGATCGCCGACTTGAAGGCGCCCTCGGAGGCGCCGTCGAAGCTGGTCGAGGCGATCGAGGCGATCACCACGGCGGCCGAGCCGGGCGTGGTCGCCCAGCGGGTTGCCGCCGCGAGCGGCCGGCGGCGCCCGAGCCTGCCGTCCTCGACGCCGAAGCAGCCGAGCTGGGCGAACATCCCGAAGTAGACGGAGAAGATCTCCCCCCGCTGGCACCACTTCTCGACTCCGAAGAGGGCCATCATCGCCAGCGTGTAAGCGCTGTAGAAGAGCGTGGCCATGGCGGCGGTCTCGGGGTCGAGGCCGACGGCGACGCCACCGCTGGAGCCGTAGACGACCTCCAGCCAGACGACCGCGAGCAGGCCGATCGCGGCCGGCCAGCGCCCTAAGGCCTCCGGGTAGGCGAGGTGAGCCGGGCGCTGGCCGGCGATCGCCCGGAAGCCCGCCCCGGCGGCACGGCCGATCGCGCGCCAGGGGTTGAAGGGGCGGAAGACGTCGCCCAGCAGCGCCGAGAAGACCGGGAAGCCGAGCCAGGCGGTGACGAAGAGGAAGGTGAGGGCGAAGTTGCGGTCCGGCGCTTCGGTGCCGCGCAGGCCCGCGTAGACGGCGACGCCGAGCAGGAAGACGCCGGCGAGGCCATAGAGGACCTGCATCGGCGGGTTGACGAGGGCGCGCGAGAGCCCCGCCCCGAGGGGGCGCCAGCGCGCCTCCTCGAAACGGGGCTTGCGCCAGCCGGCCGCGAGCGCGAAGAAGGAGACGATCAGGACGATCGACGCTCCCCAGGCAAACAGCCAGGCCGGAACCGGCAGGTCCTGCCGGGCGGCCAGCGCGTGCGCGAACGGCAGCAGGCTCACGGGTTGACCCGCAGCTCCGCGATCTGCACCTTGCGACCCTCGAGCTCGATCTCGAAGATGCCTTCGATCTCGGCCGGGAAGTCGAAGCTGACGGTGCCTCCCGCCGCGACGTCCTGCGCGAGGTCATAGCCGTGGACGTGGACCTCGTCGGCGACGTCGGAGGTGACCTCGAAGCGGATCTGGTCGCCGGCCTCGTACTCGAGCTCCTGCACGCCTCCGACCGGTTCGCCGTCGCGGACGATCACGGTCGGGACCTGGCCGCCCATGCTGGCGCTTTCAGGGTTGTCGCCGGGCGTGGCGCTCCCGCCGCCTTCGAGCTCGGCGCAGGCGATCTTCGCCGGCGGGCTGGGCTCGTCGTGGTGATGGCCTTCGTGGACGAGGATGCGCTCGCCGTCGGGATCACCCTGCGCGGCGGTCATGTGGCCGGCGCCGGCTTCGTGGATGACAATCGAGCCAGCTTCCCCGACGGGCACTTCGCGGTTGCTTGACGCCCGCGCCTTGCCGGCGCCGTCAGCGCCCGAGCTGAACTCGAGGTGGATCTCGTTCGGCGGCTCATCGGAGCCCTCGGGGTTGAACTTGAAATGCGGCCCACCCGGGTCGGCTTGGTCGCAGCCCTCGCTGTGGAGGTGGGCGACGTACCCGGTGCTCGGCTCGAGGCCGGTGGCGCTGAGCCTGACGGTGGTGCTGCCGTCGGCGCGTTCCAGGGTCGCCTCGCCTGCTGCTCCCCGGTCCTTGGCAGGGGCGCCCGCGACCAGCTCGAACTGGCCGCTGACCGCCTCGCTCTCGTCCTCGTCGTCGCTACCGCAGGACGCGAGGCCGATCGTTGCCGCCAGCGCGACCAGAGCCGGAACAACCATGTTTGCGTGCTTCATCAGTCATCTCCTGTCGATCGGGGTGCGCGCGTCGGCGCCGCCGGCGAACCGGTGGCGAGCGCGCGGAACGTGGATCACGGCGCTAAGCCGGGGGAGCGCGACCGGAGAGCGAGAGAGCGAGCAGGAGCCCGCCCCTGGGAGCGAAGGAGCCGGGGCGCAGCGGCGCCCGGTGGCGGCCGGCGCCGCCGAACCGAGTGCGAGAGGAGGCGATGCGCTCGGAGAGGCGGACGATCGCCTCACAGCCGGGATAGCGGCCGCACAGCAGGCAGACGAGCAGCGCCAGGAGCGGCACTGCCGGCAACAGAAAGGCGCCAAGCTCAGCCAAGGCGGCCCAGGATAACGTTCGGGGGTGCGCCCGGGACGCGACAACATTGCCGCCCCCGACCTGCCGGAGGGACTCGCCTGGGTCGGCACAGAGCCCGAGTCGATGCCCGCCCTGACCGCCGGCGGCCCGGCGCTGGTCCACTTCATCGACTTCGCCCAGCTCAACAGCGTCCGCACGCTCGCCTACCTGAACGAGTGGTCAAGGCGCTACCGCGAGGCGGGCCTGAGCGTGGTCGGCGTCCAGTCCCCCCGCTTCCCCTTCGGCGCCGACGAGGTCGCCGTGACCCGCGGCCTGGCCGTGCTCGAGGTCGAGTTCCCGGTCGCGATCGACGCCGAGCGCGACCTCTGGAGCGCCTACGGCTGCGAGGGCTGGCCCAGCCTCTTCCTCTGGAGCCTCGGCGGCGCCCTGGCCTGGGTCCACTTCGGCGAGGGCGAATACCTGGAGACCGAGATCGCGATCCAGGAAGAGCTGCGCGAGATCGACGCCCTGCAGCCGCTGCCCGAGCCGCTGGCGCCGCTGCGCCCGACCGACGCCCCCGGCGCCCGGGTGATGGCCCCCACCCCGGAGATCTTCCCCGGCGGCTCTTGGGAGCGTCCCTGGGTTGCTGGCGAGGACGGCGAGGAACTCGCCTTCGAGTACGAGGCCGGCGGCTCCTACGTGACGACCGAGGGCGCCGGGGCGATCGCGATCGCGATCGACGGCCAGCCCACGGCGACGCTCGCCACCGCCAACCCGGGCCTGTACCCACTCCTCAAGCACCCCCGCCACGAGGCCCACGCGATGACCCTGCGCCCCACCGCCGGTATGCGAATCTGGTCAATCAGCTTTGCCGCCGGAACCCCATGACCACAAGGAGGACCTGATGATCACCAAGCTCGATTTCGTCGGCGTGCCGTCGACCGACGCCGACCGCTCTCGCAAGTTCTACGTCGAGACGCTCGGCCTGCGCCCCGACGACAAGTCCGATTACGAGTTCTGGGTCGGCGAGACCTGCTTCGGGATCTGGGAGCCAGCCAAAATGGGGATGGAGTTCGCACCCTCCAAGAACGCCCACCCGGCCCTGCACGTCGACGACGTCGCCGCCGCCCGGGCGGAGCTGGAGGCGAAGGGCGTCGAGTTCAACGGCGACACCTTCGACACCGGCGTCTGCCACATGGCGCTGTTCAGCGACCCCGACGGCAACGACCTGATGCTCCACCACCGCTACGCCGATTGAGGCCCCTATAGGGGCCAAAAGCCTAGGCGCGCGCCGAAACCTCGTCGCGGATCTCCTTCGGCAGCATGAAGCGCACGTCCTCGTGGACGGTGCGCAGCTCCGAGACGTCGTCGGCGCCGCGCTCGCGGAAGAAGCCGACCAGGCTCTCGACCAGCTCCTCGGGGGCGCTGGCGCCGGAGGTGATGCCGACCGTCTCGACTCCCGCCAACCACTCCTCCTCGACCTGGGTGTGGTTGTCGATCAGGTGGGAGGCGGCGCCGTGTTCGCGCGCGACCTCGACCAGGCGGTTGGAGTTGGAGGAGTTGGTCGAGCCGATGACCAGGACCAGGTCGCACTCGTGGGCGAGCTGCTTGACGGCGATCTGGCGGTTGGTCGTCGCGTAACAGATGTCGTCGGACTTGGAGCTGACGATCGCCGGGAACTTGGCCCGCAGCGCCGCGATCACCTCCGCCGTCTCGTCGACCGAGAGCGTCGTCTGGGTGATGAAGGCGACCTTTTCAGGATCGGGGACCTCGAGCGATTCGACCTCGGCGACGGTTTCGATCAGGACGATGTTCTCGGGCGCCTCGCCGGTCGTCCCTTCCACCTCCTCGTGGCCGTCGTGGCCGATCATCACGATCGTGTACCCCTGGGCGGCGAAGCGGCGGGCGGAGACGTGGACCTTGGTGACCAGCGGGCAGGTGGCGTCGATCGTGCGCAGGCCGCGGGCGGCGGCGTTGTCGTGGACCGCCGGGGCGACGCCGTGGGCGGAGAAGACGACCATCTCGCCCTCCGGCACCTCGGTCTCCTGCTCGACGAAGATCGCGCCGCGCTCGGCGAGCTCCTCGACGACGTGCTTGTTGTGGACGATCTCCTTGCGCACGTAGACGGGGGCGCCGTGCAGCTCTAGGGCGCGCTCGACCGTCTGCACGGCGCGGTCGACGCCGGCGCAGTAGCCGCGCGGGGCGGCGAGCAGTACGCGCTTGGGAGCAGCGACATTCGTGGGGGCCATCGGGCAAGGGTAGCGGTGGCGGGGTTGCGGCAGCGGGGGCGGGCTGGCCCCGGCGACGCGGCGAAGCTAGCCTTGCGGGATGAGCACCGACGGACGCCATCTCGACAGGTTGACCGCGGTCGACGCCTCGTTCCTGACCAACGAGAGCTCGACCAGCCACATGCACGTCGGCGCGATCCTGATCTTCGAGGGGCCGCCACCCCGCTACACCGAGCTGGTCGACCACGTCCGCGGTCGCCTCAACCAGGTGCCGCGCTTCCGCCAGAAGCTCGTGGTGCCGCCGCTGGAGGCGGGCCGGCCGCTGTGGGCGGACGACGTCAACTTCAACCTGACCTACCACATCCGCCACACCGCGCTGCCCGAGCCGGGCGGCGAGGCGCAGCTGAAGCGGCTCGCCGGCCGTGTCTTCTCGCAGCAGCTCGACCGCTCCAAGCCGCTCTGGGAGCTGTGGCTGGCGCAGGGGCTGGAGCGCGACCGCTTCGCGATCCTGACCAAGACGCACCACGCGATGGTCGACGGCATCTCGGGAGTCGACATCGGCACCGTGCTCTTCGACCTCGAGCCGGCGCCGGCGGCCGCTCCGGTCGAGGACAACTGGGTGCCGCAGCCAGAACCGGGGACGACCGAGCTGGTCGCCCGTGGCATCAGCGACGTCGTGGCGGCGCCGGTCAAGTTCGCCGAGCGGGCGGTCGAGGCCGTGCGCAACCCGGAGACGACGGCGCGCAAGGCGGTCGAGGCGCTGGAGGGGATCAGCGAGATCGTCAGCGCCTTCGCCGACCCGGCTCCGGACGTGCCGCTGAACCAGCCGATCGGGCCGCACCGGCGCTACGTCTGGGCACGCTCGGACCTGGCCGCCTTCAAACGGATCAAGGACGCCCTCGGCGGCACCGTCAACGACGTCGTCCTGGCCGTGGTGACCGGCTCGGTGCGCAAGTGGCTGCAGCGGCGCAGCATCCGCACCGAGGGGCTGGAGCTGCGGGCGCTGGTGCCGGTCTCGATCCGCGGCGAGGACGAGCGCGGCAACCTCGGCAACCGGATCGCCCTGATGCGCGGCCCGCTGCCGGTCTACGTCGAGGACCCGGTGCGGCGGCTGCGCACGATCACCCAGGAGATGGAGGGGCTGAAGCGCTCCAAACAGGCGCTCGGGGCCGAAGTCATCTCCCGCTTCAACGACTTCGCGCCGCCGACCCTCCTGGCCCAGGCCTCGCGGATCAACTTCTCGACCCGCCTCTTCAACCTGATCGTCACCAACGTGCCGGGGCCGCAGCTGCCCCTCTACGTGCTCGGGCGGGAGATGGAAGAGGTCTTCCCGGTCGCCTTCCTGCCCGAAAATCACGCGATGGCGGTGGCGATCATGAGCTACAACGGCCGCATCGGCTTCGGCCTGCTGGCCGACTACGACTCGATGGAGGACGTCGAAGCGGTCGCCGACGGGATCAGCGAATCGCTGGCCGAGCTCGAGCAGGCCGCCGGCGCCGCCGTCAAGGCTGCCTGAACCCGCCCGCACGGGGACCCGGGCGCCCGCCGTGGCTAGGCTTCGTCGATGCCCCTGCTGCTGATCGTCCTCTTCATCGTCGTCCCGATTGCGGAGCTCTACGTGATCATCCAAGTCGGCCAGGCGATCGGCATCTGGCCGACTTTGGCGCTGCTGCTGGCGGACGCGCTGTTGGGCTCGTTTCTGCTCAAACACCAGGGCCGCGGCGCCTGGAGACGCTTCAACGAAGCACTTGCCCAGCGACGCTTCCCAGGCAAGGAGGTGGTCGACGGCCTGCTGATCGTGATCGGCGGCACCCTGCTGCTGACGCCCGGCTTCCTCACCGACGTCGTCGGCCTGCTGCTCCTGATCCCGCCCACCCGGGCGATCGTGCGCAGCGTCCTGCGCCGCTTTACGATCGGCCGCTTCGTGGTCGTGGGGATGGCGGGGGGTCGAGCGCCCGGCCCCGGTGCGACGGGCCCAAACCGCGATTACGACTTCGACGCCACCGCCGAAGAGGTCCCGACCGACTCCGACGGCCACGACTCCAGCCGGCAGCTGCCTCCGCGCGACGAGCGCTGACGGCGTCGCATCTGCCCGGGTGGGCCGATCCCGATCCCCTCGCTGACGATCGAGATCAGCCCACCACGAGCGCCCTCTAGGCGTTCTTGTAGATCATGTAGCTCAGGTAGACGTGCGGCGCTTTCGCGATCTTCATCGACTTTCACCCCCTCCATGAATCGGCCCGGCGCCGGTCGCCGGGAGAAAGCGCCGATGCTAAGAGAAAGTCGAGTATCAGGCAGATGCTGAGTAGAGCGCATCCCCTGTTTACGAGGAAAGTTTATGCTCGGCTCCTACTGAGTATCAAAATCGAATCGAGCAGAGGGAGTCGCTGTGGTGAAGACGACTGTCAGGGCAGGTCAGCGGGGGAAGAGCATCGAGGAAGTGGTCGCCTATGCGCTCGGCCACCGCATCCGCGTCTACGTGCTGACGATCCTCAACGAAGGCACCTACACGCCCGACGAGATTTCGCGGATCATCGACGAGCCCCTGAACAAGGTCTCCCATCACATCAAGGAACTGCTGGACGCCGGGTCGATCGAACTCGCCAAAATCGAGAAGGTGCGCAACGCCGACCAGCACTACTACCGAGCGGTCGAGATGCCGTTCTACTCGGACGAGGAAGCTGCGGCGATGACGCCGCAGCAGCGTCAAGTGACGGCCGGCCTGACCCTGCAGTGCATGATGGCGGAGGCGATGTCCGCCTTCTGGGCGGGAAAGCTGCACGACGACCCCAGCCAGGTCCTGCTTGCCTGGCGGTGGTTCAACCTGGACGAGCAAGGGCGTGCCGAGCTGGCCGCCGAACAGGCAAGGTGGTGGGAAAGGGTGCAGGAGATAGAGGCCGAATCCGCCAACCGCCGCGCTGAGTCGGGCGAGGAAGCTGTGTCAGTGATCGTGGCCCACATGGGATTCGAGCGCGAGCGCACCGCGCCCAGGCCTCCGGCCACCGGCGCAAACGCTGAGTAGAGGGCAGACGCCGATTGACGGTTGCCGTTCGATCTGGAACCGTCAAACGCTCAACTGACATGGATTGTCTGTGGACCTTCAGGGTGCCGGATCCGGTCGAACCGCACCATGAACCGCACTTCCTCCACCGCCACCCCCCCGAGTTGCCTCCTGCTTTGCCAGGGACGGCAGCCGTGACGATGGTGGGGGACGAGCCGTTTCACTGGGACCTGCTCGTCCCCTACGTCGTCCACCCGCTGAAAGTCTCGATCATCGAAGCGCTGCGGTGGATCGACGTTCCGCTGTCCGCGACCGACCTGACGAAGGTGATCGAGGACGAGAAGTTCGGCCTCTCGCACGTCTCGTACCACATGGTCAAGCTCGCCGAGGCCGGGGTGGTCGAGGTGACCGGCAGCCGCCAGGTCCGCGGCTCGATCGAGAAGTTCTACTTCTTCACCTGATCGGGGCGTCTTCGTGCACGGAAGGTCTTTCCGTGCCCGGCGTCGAACTGCTTGGTCGAAGCATCAACCCCGGTCGCCCAGGGAAAGGGCACCGACTAAGAAGGGATTACACATGAGGGGTCTGGGCCGCGCCGTCTTCGTCGCCATCCTGCTCTTGATCGCAGGCACGCTCAACGTCATCTACGGCATCGCCGCAATCGGTGATGCGAACTTCTTCGTCGACAACACCCGCTACGTCTTCTCCAGTCTCCACACCTGGGGCTGGATCACCGTCATCCTCGGAGCCGTTCAGATCGGCGGCGGGCTCTCCCTGCTCGCCGGCAACACCTTCGGGCGGGTCATCGGCCTGATTGCCGCGTCTCTGGGGGCGATCGGCTCCCTGCTCGCGGTCGGTGGCGCCTTCCCGTTCTGGTCACTGGGGATCTTCGCCCTCTGCGTGATCTGCATCCACGGCCTCATCGTCTACGGCGAAGAAGAGCCCACGCCGCGAGCCTGAGTCACGTCCCGAGGAGCCCGGCGACGAGCGCCGGGCTCCTCGGGTAGGGGCGTATAGCAGCGCGTTATACTGTCATCGTATGACGCAGAAGATGGGAGCAAAAGGGCAGGTCGTCATTCCCAAGGACTTGCGCGATCAGGTCGGTCTCGGACCTGGCGCCGACGTGTCCTTTGAGCCGGTAGGCGATGGCATCGTCGTTCGGCGGTCCGATCGCCGCTCGAACCTACGAGGAAGGTTTGCGGGAAGCGGCATGGCCGAGCGGCTCCTGGAGGATCGTCGCAGCGAGCCCCGATAGTCAGTGAAGTCCTGTCTCGATTCATGGGCCGTGCTGGCATGGCTCGACGGCGACGAGCCGGCGGCCACCGTGGTCGCCGAAACACTCGACCGTGAACGACCGCCGATGAGCTGGATGAATCTGGTCGAGGTCCACTACCGGACGATTCGCGACCACGGCCGCCAGGAAGCCGACGAAGTGCTCTCCGAGCTACGCCCTCAGATCACCGAGCACTTGCCCGGCGTTTCCGCCATGCGCGCTGTCGCCGCCCTCAAGGCAGCGAATCCGATCGCTTTGGCCGATTGCTTTGCCATCGCGCTCGCTGACACCGAGGGGGCGCGGCTCCTAACCGGAGACCCCGAGATTGTCGATCGGGCTGACGAGCTGCCCTGCGGCGTCGTAGACCTCCGCCTCTCCGCCGCCTAGACGGGCACCCTGCCTAGAAGCCCAACGCGAACTTGGCGTCGTCGGTCATCATCTCCGGCGACCAGGCGGGGTCGAAGATCATCTTCGGGTGGACCGCTGAGACGCCGGGAAGGTCGCCGACGAACTCCTTCATCTGTTCGGAGACCTGGGGGCCGATCGGGCAGGCCGGGGTGGTCAGGGTGAAGGTGACGTAGACGTCTTCCTTCTCGATCTCGACGTTGTAGACGAGGCCGAGGGAGACGAAGTCGAGGCCGAGCTCGGGGTCGATGACCTCTTCGAGCGCCTCGAAGACGTCCTCCTCGGTGAGGACTTCGGAGTGCTCCGCGGAGGCGGCCGGCTGGGTGGGTGCTTGCTCGTCGGGCATTGGGCAATGGTAGCCGGGTGGCGGCGGCTACTGGGGCGGCAGCGGCTCCAG
Organism: uncultured Solirubrobacterales bacterium; assembly: GCA_963849165.1. GTDB lineage: Bacteria > Actinomycetota > Thermoleophilia > Solirubrobacterales > 70-9 > VAYN01. Next base: position 480,948 of record CAWKGJ010000001.1, read on the forward strand.
GGGCGTGCCCGGCGTCGCCGGCTCCAGCTCCAGCTGCCACCAGCTGACGTCGTGCCAGCGCCCGCCCTTCCAGCCGATCCGCGGGCTGATGCCGACGCGGAGGAAGCCGAGCGCCTCGTGCAGGCGCACGCTGGCGTCGTTGGGCAGGGTGATGCCGGCGCAGGCGACTTGGAAGTTCTGGCGCCGCAGGTGCACGAACAGCCTCTCGTAGAGGCTCCGCCCCAGGCCTTCGCCGCGACGGTTGGCGGCCACGTAGACGGAGACGTCGGCCGCCCAACGGTAGGCGGCACGCTCCCGGTGACGGTACGCGTAGGCGTAGCCGACCACCTCTCCCCCGACCTCGGCGACCAGCCAGGGGTGCGTGGCCGCGGAGCGGGCGATCCGGGCTTCCATCTCGAGCGCGTCGGGAGGCCGCTCCTCGAAGGAGATCGGCGTCTGCTCGACGTAGGGCGCGTAGATCGCGGCGCAGGCGGCGGCGTCGCGCTCGGGCTGGGCGTCGCGAATGCTGGGAGTGGCCATCGCGGCAATCTAGCCCGCCTCGCCGCACGGGGATTTTGCCGCCAATAGGCTGCCCCGCGGATGAGCGACTCGGGCCAGATCCTGCGGCGGTCGATCGGCATCGTCTTCTCCGACGGTGGACTGCTGGCGCTCACCTCCGCCCTGCCCGCCGGCGCTCGCGAGCACGGCGACGAGGAGGTGGCGGCGGTGCTCTGCGACCCCGACGCCGGGCCGCTGGCCTTCGACGAGGCGCTGATCTCGACCGAGTACGGCGAGGACGGCGTGCAGCGGCGGGTGACGCTGGAGCTGTGGCCCGATGCCGAGGACGCCCGGCCGCTGCGCGGGGCCGGCACGCTGATCAGCTCGACCTCGGTCCGGCGGCGCGGGCTCAACGCCGAGATCGCCTTCTTCCGCTGGTCGGTCGAGGGGCGCGAGGGACTCGGCACCTACGAGGTGGCGCGGCCCGTTGAGTGAGATCGAGGCGGTCGTCTCCGACTTCGGCGGCGTCCTGACGACGCCGTTGCTGACCTCGTTCATGGCGATCCAGGACGAGATCGGGATCTCGCCCGAGGTGCTCGGCAAGGCGATGCGGGCGATCACCGACGAGGACGGCGAAAACCCCCTCTACGCGCTGGAGCGGGGCGAGATGGCCGAGGTCGACTTCCTGGCCCGCCTCGGCGACGGCCTGGAGCCGCTGCTCGGCCACCGGCCGGAGCTGCACCGCTTCCGCGAGACCTACTTCGAGGCGCTCCACCCCAACCAGCCGATGATCGAGCTGATGCGGGAGCTGAAGGCGTCGGGGAAGCGAATGGCGATGCTGACCAACAACGTGCGCGAGTGGGAGCCGGTCTGGCGCCCGATGCTCCCCGTCGACGAGATCTTCGAGACGGTGGTCGACTCCGGCTTCGTCGGCTGCCGCAAGCCGGAAGCGCGGATCTACGAGATGACCCTGGAGCGGCTCGGCCTGCCCGCCGGGGCCTGCCTCTTCGTCGACGACCTGCTGCCCAACGTCGAAGGCGCTCGCCAGGCGGGCATGGTCGCGGTTCATTTCCAGGACAACGAGCAGGCGATCGGCGAGATTCGCGGCCTGCTCGGCTAGCGGTATCTTCGAACGGTGTCCGGGATCGACGGAGTGAGCACGGCGCAGCGCCTGCCGGGCGGCGAGCGGCTGTTCATCGGCGACGGCGGCCTGGAGACGACGCTGATCTTCCGCGAGGGGTTCGACCTCCCCGAATTGCCTCCTACGTGCTGCTGCGCGACCCCGCCGGAGTCGAGGCGCTGCGCCGCTACTACCTCGGCTATCTGGAGGTCGCCCGGCGTCGCGGCACCGGCTTCACCCTCGACACGCCCACCTGGCGCGCGAACGCGGACTGGGGAGAGAAGCTGGGCGACTCCGCGGCGGCGCTCGCCGAGGTGAACCGCGAGGCGGTCGCCCTGGCCGAGACGATCCGCGCCGCCGAGGAGAGCGCCGAGACCCCGATCGCGATCTGCGGCGCGATCGGGCCGCAGGGCGACGCCTACCACCCCGATCTGGTCATGTCGGCGGCGGCGGCCGAGCGCTACCACGGCGCCCAGATCGAGGTTTTTGCCGAGACGAGCGCCGACATGGTCGGCGCCTACACGCTCACCTACGCCGAGGAGGCGATCGGCATCGTCAGGACCGCGGTGGCGAACGAGATGCCGGTGACGATCTCGTTCACGCTCGAGACCGACGGCAGGCTCCCCAGCGGCCAGTCGCTGGAGGACGCGATCGCCCGGGTCGACGACGAGACCGACGGCGCGGCCGCCTACTTCATGGTCAACTGCGCCCACCCCAGCCACTTCGCCGCGGTCATCGAGGCCGGGGGGGACTGGCTGCGACGACTCGGCGGCATCCGCGCCAACGCCTCCAGCAAGAGCCACGCCGAGCTCGACGAGGCGACCGAGCTCGACGCCGGCGACCCGGCCGCGCTCGCAGCCGAATACCGGGCCCTGAAGTCCCGTCTGCCGAATGCGCGGGTGCTGGGCGGCTGCTGCGGCACCGACCAGCGCCACGTCGACCGCATCTGCGAGGACTGGCTGCGCTAATTCCCCGTCCGGCCGCCTCGCGCCGGCGAGCGCGTCGTCAGTTGTCGGAGCCGGCCCGGTCCCAGACGTAAAGCTCGAGCGCCTCGACCGCAAGCGCCATCAGGCGCGGGGGCGAGAGCAGGCCGAGGACGAGCTCCAGGGCGTCCTCCTCGGTGACTCCGGCGTCGACGGCCTCCTCGCCGCGGAAGCCGGCGGCGAGCTTGAGGGCCTCGCGGCGGTTCTCGCCGAGCGAGCCGAAGGCGCCCATCAGGAAATCGCGGTTGGGGACCGGGTGGCCGACCTCGAGCGAGCCGTGCCAGGCGGCGAGCATCGAGAGGTCGTGCTCGTCGAGCTCGGAGATCGCCTTCGCGTAGTGGACCTCGAGCTCGGTGTCGGGGATCTCGTCGACCCAGGCGCGGACGGCCTCGCCCAGCAGCTGGCGGCGTGCCTCGCGGCCGACCGAGTCGGCAATGGCGCGGACCGCGTCGGCGGGATCTACGAAACAGAGGGACATGGGCTGGCTCGCAATCTAAAGAGGGGGGAAGACGGCAAAACGGGGACGGGAAACGCCCGCTTTGCGGCTTTGCGGCGCGGTCTGCGTCCGCCGTCGACCGCGCCGGAGGCGGACCTATGCTGGGTCGCTTGCCGCTATGCCGCTGAAGCTGATCCACGGACCTCCGAACTCGGGCCGCGCCGGACTCATCCGGGGCCGGTTCGTCGCTGCCCTGGAGCGCGATCCGATCCTCGTCGTGCCCACCGTCGACGACGTCTTCGCCTTCGAGCGCGAGCTCTGCGCGGAGGGCGCGGCGCTGGGCGGGGCGGCGATGACCTTCGCGGCGCTGTTCCGCACCGTCGCCGTCGCCGGCGGGATGCCGCCCGCGGCCGAGCTGTCACCCGCCCAGCGCCTGCGGGCGGTCTCGGTCGCGACCGCGGCGCGGCTGCCGCGACTGGGCCCGCTGCGGCGCTCCGCCGGGCGGCCCGGCTTTGCCCGCGCCTTCGAGCGGCTGCTGGACGAGCTGCAGGCCGCCGGGGTCGATCCGGACGCGGTCGAGGCCGGCGCGGCGACGCTGGAGGGCTCGGCCTACCTCGGCGACGTCGCCGCCCTCTTCGCCGGCTACACCGAGGTCCGCCGCCGGACCGGCCGGGTCGACGCCCACGGGATCGCCCGCGAGGCGCTCGAGTCGCTGCGCCGCGACGGCTCCTCCTGGGGCGGGCGCCCGGTCTTCCTGTACGGGCTCGACGACCTCACCTCCAATCAGCTGGAGCTGGTCGAGGTGCTCGCGGCGCTGACCGAGGTGACGGTGGCGCTTCCCTTCGAGGAGGGCAACGCGGCGTTGGCGGCGCGCTCGCGCCTGCTGGGCCAGCTGCGCGAGCGGATCGGTGCGGTTGAGGAGATCGCCACCGCGGCCGAGCCGGGGAACACGGAGAGCGAGCTGCTCTTCCAGCTCGCCCGGGGCTTCGGGGCGATCGGTGCCGAGCCCCGGGCCGCGAACGGAGACCTGCTGCTGTTGCGCTCCGCCGGGCTGCGCGGCGAGGCCGAGGCGATCGGTGCCGAGGTCTCGAAGTTGGTCGCGGGCGGCGCCGACCCGGCCGCGATCGCGATCGCCCTGCGCGACCCCGCGCGGCGCGGCGCGGCGATCGCCGCCGCGCTCGAGGCAAACGGCGTGGCGACGGCGCTGGAGGCGGAGCTGCCCGTTGCCGGTACCGCCGTCGGCGGCGCCCTGACGGCGCTCCTGGAGGCCGAGTTCGGCGCCCGGCGCGCCAGCGACCTGCTGCGCTACCTGCGCGGTCCCTCGGGCTTTTCCCCGGGCCGGGTCGACTGGCTGGAGCGGGCGCTGCGACGGGGCCGGGTCGAGGACCTGGAGACGGCGTTGGTGCTGTGGCAGGGCGAGGACGGCGAGCCGCCGCGCGACCTGATGCGCCTGCGCGAGGCGGCCGGGCGCTCGGCGGCGGCGCTCGCGGCCGAGGCCGGCAGGCTGGCGGCGACGATGGCCTCGCGGCCGCTGCGCGGCGAGGGCGACGGCCCGCCGCTCGGTCCCGGCGACGGGCTGGAGCTGCGCGCGGCGGGGGCGATCGCCGCGGCGCTCGGAGAGCTGGCCGAGCTCGGCCAGCTGGCGCCGACGGCGGCGGAGCTGGCGGCGACGGTCGCCGACCTCGAGTTCCGGGTCTGGAGCGGACCGGTCGCGGGGCGGGTGCGGATCGCCAGCCCCTACCGGCTGCGCGCCGGCCGCTTCGACCACGTCTTCGTCGGCTCGCTGCAGGACGGCGAGTTCCCCCGTCGCGACCGTGGCGGCGATCCCTTTCTCTCCGACGCGCAGCGGAGCTCGCTGGGCCTCGACCCGCGGCGCGACAGCGAGGCCGAGGAGCGCTACCTGTTCGGCGTCTGCCTCGGACTGCCGCGCAAGCGCCTCTTCCTCTCCTACCGCGACAGCGACGAGAACGGCGGCGCCGAGTCGCGCTCGCCGCTGCTCGACGACGTGAGGGCGCTGCTGGCGCCCGCACCCGACGGCTCGGCCCCGGACCCGGTCGAGGAGGCAATCACCCGCGGCCACGACCTGGCCCAGGTCGTCCATCCCCTGGCCGAGGCCCCCTCGGAGGACGATCTGGGGCGGGCCCTCGCCAGCCATGGCCCGGGCGCCGACGCGGCGCGGCTGCTCACCGCCGTCGGGGTCGGCGGGGCCCGCGCCGCCCGCCTCGAGGCCCGGCTCGACGCCGCCCGCGCCGCCGAGCGCGCCTCGCGGGCACCGGGGCCGCTGACCAACCCCGCGGTGCTCGCCTCGCTGGCCGCCCGCGGCGCCTACGGCGGCACCACCCTGGAGGGCTTCGACGTCTGCTCCTACCGCTGGTTCGTCAGTCACGAGCTCGACCCGCAACCGCTGGAGCCGCCGCCCGACCCGCTCGTCCAGGGCGGCTTGATGCACGCCGTCCTCGAGCGCCTCTACAAGGAGCGCCCGGAAGGAGACGCCCTTCCCCGCCCCGCCTCCCTCCCCGCCTGGACCGCGCGCGGACGCGAGCTGCTGGCGATGATCGCCGCCGAGCGCGAACTCGGCTCCCACCCGTCCGAGCGGGCGATGGCGCGGCGGGTCGAGCGGCTGCTGGAGCGCTTCCTCGCCGAGGAGGCCGGGCGCGAGACCGGCGGCTTCGAGCCCTGGCTGCTGGAGGCCGCCTTCGGCGAGCAGGAGGACAGCGAGCGGCCGACCCTGGAGCTGGACGGCTGGGGGCTGCACGGGGCGATCGACCGGGTCGACCGCGCCCCCGACGGCCGCGCCCTGGTCATCGACTACAAGCTCTCCGGCTCGGTGACGCCGCGGGAGAAGTTCGAGGAGCAGGCGAAGCTGCAGCTGCCGCTCTACCTGCTCGCGGTCGCCGAGCACTGGGGGGCAGAGCCGGTCGGCGGCCTCTACCACCCGCTGCGGGGAACCTCGGTGCGGCGCCCGCGCGGCGTCGTCGTCGAGGGGGCGGCCGCCGACCTCGGCGACTACGGCCTCTACGACCGCGACGTCGTCGACGCCGAGGGGCTGGAGGAGCTGCTGGCGGACTCGCGGCGACGGGCCGGCGAGATCGTCGCCCGCATGCGCGGCGGCGAGATCCGCCGCGACCCCGGCCCGCGCCGCGGCCTGCGCGGCCACGACGCCTGCCCCGCCTTCTGCACCTTCGCGCCGATCTGCCGCCGCGACCGGGCGCCGGCGTACGAGGAGGACGAGGACGTGGAGGAGCGATGAGCGGCCGCACTCCGACTCCCGAGCAGGCGGCGGCGATCAAGGTCGCTGGGCGCGACGTCCTGCTCGAGGCCGGTGCCGGCACCGGCAAGACGGGGGTGATGGTCGACCGCTACTGCCGCCTCGTCTGCGACAAGGGAGTCTCCCCCGACGCGATCCTCGCCTTCACCTTCACCGACAAGGCCGCGGCCGAGCTGCGCCAGCGGATCCGCGCCGAGCTGGCCCGCCGGGCCGAGGCGGGCTCGGAGCGGGCGGCGGAGCTGCTGAGCGCGATCGGCGGCGCCTGGGTGATGACGATCCACGGCTTCTGCAACCGACTGCTGGCCGGGCACCCGGTGGCGGCCGGGATCGACCCCGGCTTCCGCGTCCTCGACGCCCCCGAGACGACCCGGGCCGCCCGCGAGGCCTTCGACGAAGCCCTGCGCGACTTCCTCGAACCACCCGCCGATGGGCCTCAAACGTCCGACATGCGGACGCCTGCGGCCCATCGGCCCCTGGAGTCCCGGGAAGAACTACTGGCGACGTTCGACGTCGACGGGCTGCGGGGGATCGTGACGGGGGTGAATGCGGAGCTGCGGAGCCGGGGAGAGGCCGAGCCGCGGTTGCCGGAGCCGCCGCCGAGCGACCCGGTCGAGGCGATCGCCGGGGCGATCGAAGCGGCCGGCCAGGCGCTGGAGGAGATGCGCGAGAGCGACCCCAAGCGCGAGCTGGTCGAGCGGGCGCTGGCGCGCCTGAGCGAGCCGGGACCGCCACCGGGCCTGGACGAGCTGCGGGCGCTGCGCACCGGCAGCAAGGCGCAGGCGATCCTGCCCTACCGCGAAGCAGTCGACGCGGCGATCTCGCACGTGGCCGCGGCCGGCGAGGGCGGCGAGGCCTACCGCCACCTGGCCGAGCTGCTGGAGCTGTTCTCGGCCCGCTTCGAGGCCGCCAAGGAACGCCGGGCCGGAATCGACTTCGAGGACCTGCAGATCCTCGCCGCCGGGCTGCTGGAGCGGGCCGAGATCGGCGAGGCCTACCGGAGCCGCTTCAGTCACCTGCTGGTCGACGAGTTCCAGGACACCAACCGCCTGCAGCTGCGGCTGATCGAGGCGCTGCGAGGGCCTCGCAGCGAGCTCGTCGTGGTCGGCGACGAGTTCCAGTCCATCTACGGCTTCCGCCACGCCGACCTCGACGTCTTCCGCCGCCAGCGCGACCTGATGTCCCAGCACGCGGACGCCGAGCTGATGGAGCTGAGCGGCAACTTCCGCTCGCGGCCGGAGCTGATCGGCGCCGTCAACCTCTTCGGCGCGGCGCTGCTCGGCGAGAGCTACCGGCGCCTGCGCGTGGGCGCGGCACCGGCACCGCCCGCCGACGGGCCTCAAACGTCCGCCATGCAGACGCCCGCGGCCCATCGACCCCCTGGCTCGCCGGTCGAGCTGCTGCTGACCGCCCGTGACGGCTGGGAGGAGGAGGAGATCGAGCTGGAGCCGGCGATCGACGGCCGCACCCCGCTCAACTGCCTGGCCGAGGCCCGCGCGGTCGCCGAGCGCCTGCGCGAGCTGGCCGAGGACGGGACCGACCGCGGCACGATGGTCGTGCTGCTGCGCGCCTTCACCCACCTCGACGCCTACGAGGACTCGCTCGAGCGCGCCGGGCTGCGGCCCTACGTGGTCGGCGGCCGCGGCTACTGGTCCCAGCAGCAGGTCTCCGACGTCTGCGCGCTGCTGGCGACGATCGCCAACCCGCTCGACGACCAGGCCCTCTTCGGCGCCCTCGCCTCACCGGCCTGCGGCGCCGCGCCGGACACGCTCTGGCTGCTGCGAGCGGCGGCGGGCCGGCGGCGACACGTCTGGCCGGCCGTCGAACGCGCCGTGGGCGCCGGCGAGGCGGAGCTGGCCGAACCGGAGCTGCTGACGCAGATCCCCGAGCCCGAGATCGAGCTCCTGCGCGGCTTCGCCGCCACGGTCACGGACCTGCGCGAGCGCGGCCCGCGACTCTCGCTCGCGGCCCTGATCGAGGCGGCGACGACCGAGACCGGCTACGACCTGGCGGTGCTGATGCGTGCGGCCGGCGAGGCCCGCTTCGCCAACGTCCGCAAGCTGATGCGCCTCGCCGCCGAGTTCGAGGACCGCGAGGGCCGCGACCTGCGGGGGCTGCTCGACTTCCTCGCCGCCCGCGCCGAGAGCGACGCCGAGGCCCAGGCCGCGACCGCCGCCGAGGGTCACGACGGCGTGCGGATCATGACCGTCCACAACGCCAAGGGGCTGGAGTTCGACGTCGTCGCCGTCCCCGACCTCGCCCGCAGCCTGCTGGCCGGGGCACGGCCGCCGCTCGTGACCCTGGGCCGCGAGCAGCCGCCGCGGGTGGGGATGCAGCTGCGCCGGCTCGGCAGCGGCGCGGTCAACCTCTACGACTACACCGCCCTCTGCGAGGAGGCGAAGGAGCGCGACGCCGAGGAGGGCCTGCGCCTGTTCCACGTCGCCGCTACCCGCGCCCGCCGGCGGTTGATCCTCAGCGGCGTGGTCAAGCCCGAGCCGGGGCGCGAGACCAAGACCTCGACGCCGGTGGTCGAGCGGCTGGTCGAGGCGCTCGGGGTCGAGCGCGACGCCGACGCGGTCGTCGCGGTGCCACCGCCCGAGCCGCGCCCGGGCCTGGACGCCGCCTTCGGGACGTCCGAGATCGCGGTCAGCGTCAACCTCCCCTCGTCCGAGCGCGCGGCGGAGCTGCGAGCGCTGCGGCGCGACGAGGCCGCGGACCGTCCGCTCGGCGAGGGCCCGCCGCCGCTGGTCGAGCGCCGGCCGCCGACCGTCCCCAGCCGCCCTCTCTCCTACACCGCGATCTCCGCCTACGAAGAGTGCCCCTACCGCTTCTACATGGAGCGCGTGCTGGGCCTCCCTCGGTCAGAACGTAGTTCTTCCCGCATACCGGGAACAAGTGCGTTCTCAGCTGACAGCGAACGCGCGGCGACGCCCTCTGCCCGCGAAGAGCGGACGGCGCAGGGCGCCGCCGTGCACGCGCTGCTGGAGTGGAGCCAGGCAAACGGATGGCGCGAACCCTCGGAGCAACTGGCCCGCCGTCACGCCGTCGCCGCCGGACTGGATCCGGCTCGAACCGGCGTCGCGACGTTGCTGGAGCCGGTGCGCGACTGGCTCGGCTCCCCCCTGCGCGAGCAGATCGGCGGCGACGCGACGCGGGTGCGGGCCGAGGTGCCGATCCTGCTCGGCGTCGGCGACACCGTCCTGCGCGGCTCGATCGACCTCCTGGTCGAGCGCGAGGGAGCGCCGCCGTTGGTCGTCGACTACAAGACCGACCGCCTCGACGGTGCCGACCCAGAGGGGCACGCCGCCCGCTACGAGACCCAGCGCTCGATCTACGCGCTGGCCGTCGCCGAGGCCCTCGCCGCACCCGAGGTCGAGGTCGCCTACGTCTTCCTCGAGCGGCCCGAGGAGCCGGCCTTCACCACCCTCGGGCCGGCAGAGATGGAAGCCGGGCGCGAGCGCCTCGCCACCGCCATCGCCCGCATCGGCCGCGGTGAGTTCCCCGTCGCTCCTGTCGACGACCGTGACTGGAACCTCTGCCGCGGCTGCCCCGCCCTGGGCCGCCTCTGCTCCGGACCGCCGGAGTAGCTCAGGCGCTGGGCTCGGCTGAGGAATCCAGCTTCGCCGCGAGCTCGTCGAGCTTCAGCTCCTTCAGCCCCTCGCCCACGGCCTCCAGCTCCGCCGCGCAGTAGGTGACCAGCTCGCGCCCCTCGCCGCAGAGGTCGAGGGTCTCGCGCAGGCCGGCTTGGCCGGAGTCGAGCCGGTCGATGATCTCCTCCAGCCGCTCCACCGCGACCTCGTAGCTCTCAGGTTTCTCGCTCAACGTCTCCCTCGATCTTGGCGTTCACGCGTCCGTCCGCGAACCGCAGTCTTACCGCCGCAGCGGCGACCGCGGCGTCGGCGGAGCCGACCGGATCCCCGGCGGCGGTCTCCGCCAGCGCATAGCCGCGCTCCAAAGTCCGCTCCGGGTCGTGGGCGCGCAAGGTCACCGCCGCTCTCCGCAGCGCCTCGCGCCGCCGCGCCAGCGCTCGCGCCGCCGCCCGCTCGATCGCCGGACCGCGCCGGGCCTCCTCGCCCAGCGCCGCCGCCGTGCGCTCGATCCCGCGCCGCCGGGCGCGATCGAGCACGACGGTGGCGATGCGGCGCTGGAAGCCGCTGCGGGCGGCCACCCCGCGTTCGGAGGAGGCGCGGATCTCGCGGATCTTCTGGTTGAGGCCGCTGCGCTCGCGCTGCAGGGCGCGCGCCGGCCCGCGCGCCAGCGCCGCCAGGTGCCGGGCGCGGGCGCCGACCGCCCCCTCCCCCGCCCGCCGCAGCGCCGCCGCGCAGCGCTGCAGGTCGCGGCGGGCCGTCCCGCAGTCGAGCGGCACGGCGGCCTCGGCGGCATGGGTCGGGGTCGAGCAGGCGACGGCGGCGACGTCGTCGATCAGGGTGGTGTCGCGCTCGTGGCCGATCGCGCTGACGACCGGCACCCGCAGCATCGCCACCGTGCGGCAGAGCGTCTCGTCGCAAAAGGCCCAGAGGTCGGCGAGGCTGCCCCCGCCCCTGGTGACGACGATCGCCTCGACCTCGGGGCGTGCCGCCAGGCCCTGGATCGCCGCCGCGATCGCCGGCGCCGCATGGCGGTCCTGGACCGGTGCGAAGGCCCAGACCACGGTGCCGCCCCAGCCACGGCGCCGCAACCCGGCCAGCAGGTCGCGCCGCGCCGCCCCTGATTCAGCCGTGACCACGCCGATCGCCTTCGGCAGCAGCGGCCGCGCCAACTGCTTCTGCAGCTCGAACAACCCCTCGGCGCGCAGCTGCTTGCGCAGCGCCTGCAGCCGGGCCAGCAGGTCCCCTTCCCCCGCCAGCCGCAAGTGGGTGGCGCGGAAGCTGAAGCTGGGCGATGCCTGGCCGCCACCGGGGTAGTAGTCGGGACCGCCGGAGATCACCAGTTCGGCACCGTCGCGCAGCGAGCCCTCCGGCAACCCGGCCTTCTCCAAGTCGTCGAGCCAGATCGCGCACGGAACCGCGCCCTGGCCGTCGCGCAGCTCGAAGTAGGCCTGAACCTTGCTGCGGCCGACTCCGGTCACCTCGCCGATCAGCTGCACCCGCGCCCGTTCACGCATCCACCCCTGCAGTTTCTGCGCGTAGCGACCGACGGGAAAGGGCCCGGGCAAATCCATAACGCCAGGCTAGTTACCGGCTCGGGTGGCGCGTCACCCGGTGTTTTTCCACTGCTGCGCCCAGCTGCTCAGCTCCTGGATCGACGGGCCCAGCTGCTCGCCGATCGCGGTCAGCGAGTAGGTCACCCGCACCGGCGTTCCCGCTTCGACCTCGCGCTGGACCAGCCCTTCCTCCTCCAGCTCGCGCAGGCGCTGGGAGAGAAGGCGGTCGGAGAGGCCGGGAACGGCCCTGACGAGCTCGCCGAAGCGCATCGGCCGCTCGGTCAGAGCCCAGACGATCGCTCCCGTCCAGCGCTTGCCGATCAGCTCGATCGCGGCGTGAAAGTGGGGACAGACCGAGCCGGGCGCGGCGGCGGAGACCTGGGTCGGGGGAACTGGTTCCACGAAGCCCGAGCTTACTGAACGTAAGTGTTGGGCATTTCGCTAGCCGGTGCAGGCGCCGGTCGAGACCGGAACCGAGACCTGGGCGAGGGCATCGCGGACGTCCTCGGCGGGGATCGCGAACCCACCCTGGGTGCCGGAGGTGGTGGCGGCAAAGACGGTGCCGACGACGCGGCCCTGCGCGTCGACCAGCGGCCCGCCCGAGTTGCCGCTGCGCACCGACCCCCGCAGCGCCACGATCGTGCGGTCGACCGGACCGTTGCCATAGGAGTCCTCGCTGATCGTGGGACGGGTCTCGCCGAGCCGGGCGGGCGCGACCGCGTACGGCCCGTTCTCCGGATAGCCGAGGACCGCCGCGTCGGCGCCCGGCTCGCGCTGGTCGGAGATCGGCAGCACCGGCAGCTCGGCGCCGACGCGCAGCAGCGCCAGGTCGTCCTCCGGGCCGTAGTAGACGGGGGTCGCGTCGAGCTCGACCCCGCTCTGGGTGGTCACGGTCGTGTCCTCGGAACCGGCGATGACGTGGGCGTTGGTGACGACCAGCCCCGGGCGCAGCGCCCAGCCCGAGCCCTCGACCCCGAGCCCGCAGGCGGTCCCCAGCACACGCACCACCGAGCCGCCGGCACGCAGCACGTCGGGGTCGGCGGCAATCGCCCGGTCGGGACTCGCCACCGGCGCCGCCGGACCGGTCACCGAAGGAGCCGGATCGACCCGGTCGAGCGCGTTGAGGACCGGGCCCGACGGCGGCAACACTTCGTTGAGGCTGCGCAGGATCACCGACTCCTGGACGTCCGCGCGCAGCCGGGCGGTCCCCGGCGCGTGCAGCGCCACCGAGCCGAAGACCCAGGCCAGGCCGAGCGCGACCGAGGCGATCAGCGCCGCCCCGCCGGCCCCGTCGGCGAGGTGCAGAACCGGCCGGCGGATCACCCGCGCCCGCAGGCTCAGGGCGAAGCTCTCGACCGCCACCGCCACCAGCGCGCCCGCCAGCAGCGCCCCGAGCGCCCCGCAGAGCGGTGCGTAGGGGGACTCCGAGCCCTGGGAGAGGACCAGCGGGCCGAGGCGGCTGCCCGCGAACGCCCCGGCCCCGAAGCCGACCAGGGTCATCGCGCCGACGATCAGGCCCTGCCGGTACCCCCACAACCCGAGCGCGACGGTGAAGGCCACGATGGCCCAGTCCAGAACGGTCACCACTGAATAGAAGCATGCGGGGGATGGCTCTATTACCTTTCACTCGGTGAGCCAGATGTCACCCGAGGTGGAGCGGCGGCGGCGCCTGGTCACCCGCACGCTCCCCCTCGCGATCATCGCGATCGTCGCCTTCGTCGTCGGCGCCGCCACCGGCGCCCCCGGCTCACCCGAGAAGGAGGCCGCCGGCCGCTTCGCCGAGGCCTGGGCGCTGGGCAGCTTCGCCGCCATGTACGAGGAGCTGAACCCGTCGGCGCAGGCGGCGATCGACCTCAACGACTTCGCGATCGCCTATCGCGAGGCCGGGCAGGTGGCGACGCTGCGCTCGCTCGACCCGGGCTCGCCGCACGACCCGTCCTCAGGCGACGGCGAGACCGTGGTGCCGGTGCCGGTCGCGGTGGGCACCGTCGCCTTCGGCCGCTTCGAGGAGGAGGTCGAAATCCCCTACTCGGACGGCGGCATCGACTGGGACCCCAGTCTCGTCTTCCCCGGGCTGCGGCGCGGCGAGCGCCTCGAGAGCCAGATCGAGCTGGCGCCGCGGGCGGCGATCCTCGCCGCCGACGGCACGCCCCTGGCGGAGGGCGCCGCCGAGGAACGCGAGCACCCGCTCGGCAGCGCCGCGATCGACGTCACCGGCGAAGTCGGCGCCGCCGGCGCAGAGGACGTCGCCAAGCTCGCGCGCCACGGCTTTGCCGCCGACACGCCGGTCGGCATCAGCGGCCTCGAGCGCGCCTTCAACACCCGCCTCGCCGGCAAGCCGGGCGGTTCGCTGCTGGCCAGCGGCGAAACTGGGGGAGCGGCCCGCGTCATCGCCGAAGCCGAGCCGCGACCCGGGGCGCCGGTGAAGACGACGATCGACCCCGACCTGCAGGAATCCGCCGTCTCCGCCCTGGCCGGACGCTCCGGCGGCATCGCCGTGCTCGACACCCGCAGCGGTAACGTCCGCGCCCTCGCCGGCCAGGCCTTCTCAGCGCCACAGCCCCCCGGCTCCACCTTCAAGCTGGTCACCACCGTCGCCGCCCTGGAGAAGGGCGTCCTCTCGCTCGACGACGAATTCGAAATCGTCGACGGCGTCAACGTCGGCGGCCGTTTCATCTACAACGCCAACGGCGAGTTCTGCGGCGGCACCCTCCCCCAGGCCTTCGCCGAGTCGTGCAACGCCGACTTCGCCCCGCTCGGGCCGGAGATCGGCAACGACGACCTGGTCGGCGCCGCCGAAGACTTCGGCTTCAACTCACCGCCGACGCTCTACGCGCCGAAGTACGTCCGTGAAGCCGAATTGCCGGAATCGACGATCCCGGCCGAGATCGGCGAGGAAATCGACCTTGGCGTCTCGGCGATCGGCCAGGGCGAAGTGCTGGCGACGCCGCTGCAGATGGCCAGCGTGGCGCAGACGATCGCCAACGGCGGCGTCCGCCAGCCGACCTCGATCGTCGCCAACGAGAAACTGCGGCCCGACGCCAGGCCGGAGCGGGTGATGTCGAGGAAGCTGGCCGCGGACATGACCGACTTGATGGTCGGCGTCGTCGCCGAAGGCACCGGCACCGCCGGGGCGATCTCCGAGGCGCAGGTGGCGGGCAAGACCGGCACCGCCGAGCTGGGGCCGAAACCCGGCCAGGAGGAAGAGGAGAACCCGATCCAGATCAAGGACGCCTGGTTCGCCGCCTTCGCACCCGCCGAAAAGCCGAGGCTGGCGATCGGCGTGCTGCTGATCGAAGCCGAAGCCGCCGGCGGCGACGTCGCCGCCCCGGCCGCGGCCGAAGTCCTCTCCGCCGGCCTCTAGCCGAACGGGACCCCGCGACTACAGGTCGAGCGTGACCTCGCCGTTCTCGCCGTCGGCGGCGGGGATGTGCAGCGTCAGCGGACGGGCCTCGGAGGCCTCGTCCGGCAGCAGGAAGATCGCCACCGCGCCCTCGATCGCGCCCAGGTCAGCGGTCGAGTCGAGCACCGGGATCTGTTCCTGCGGTTCGACTTCGCCGCCGAATTCGAGCGCGTAGAGGCTTTCGCTCGGCAGCACGTCGAACTCGTTGTGGTCGGCGTCGGTGATCGTCAGCGTCGAGGGCAGCGTCTGCGGCTCGTCGCTTTCGTTCTGGACCTCGAAGAAGACGCCGAAGTAGGTCGAGCCTTTGGGCGGCGGCGCCTGGCCGACGAGATAAGCGGAGTCCTCGTTGTCGGCCGGGTTCAGGTAGCGCGAGAAGGTGAGGTTGAAGGAGAGCTCGCCCAGCTCGACCGGCTCGCCCTCGACAACCTCTTTCTCGTGGCTCTCGTAGCCGCAGGCGGAGACGCCGGCCACGAGGCCGGCGAGGGCCAGGGCGGCGAGCAGCGGCAGGACGAGTCGGCGGATCGGGGACATCGGCGGCGAGAGTCTATTAGGACGGTCTACGGGATGCCGGTCACATAGCGGTTGCCGCCGGCGACGGCGATCCGGTCGCGCTCCCAGGCACCGGACTCGAGCCCCTCGCGGAGCCGTTTCATCGCCTCGCGCCAGCCGCGCTCCTGCCAGACCGAGCCGGCGCTGAGCAGCTCCAGGCCGCGATCGACCGGGTTCTTCGGCGCGGTCCAGTGGGAGACCAGGACGGAGGTCAGCGAACCCGGCCCCTCGGTCAGCTCCCAGACGGTGTGGTTGGGGATGCGGTTGACGCGCCCCCCCTGGCCGCGCTCGACGATCCGGTAGGGCGCGTCGAGCTCGACGATCGCCGTGTCCATCCAGACCGAGCGCAGCGGCGCCTCGACCCGGAACCTGGCGCCGGCGCCGACCCCGCTCGCCTCGAGCCGGGTCAGGTGGAAGCCGGACAGGAAGTGGTCGGTGAAAGAGGGGCGGACGGCGAGGTCGCCGATCGTCTCGAAGACCCGCTCGCGGGGGACGTCGATCTCGGCTTCGGCGCGTAGCGGGCCCATCGCGGCGCGATTCTAGTCACCGCCCGCCCGCCAGCGACCGGATCATCAAAATTGAGTGACGGGAGGCCGCCGCCCCGCTACGATCGCTCCAAGGCGCACGAAGGGAGCCACTCATCCTCGACAGCATCCGCAGCAGCCCGCTCGACAGCCAGTACGACACCGGGGCGACTCCCGGCGAGGGAACGTTCTTCTGCCTCGTCTGCGGCTCTCAGCTCTCGATGCAGGAGACCGACGAGCTTCCCGACTGCCCCCGCTGCGGCGGCTCCAAGTACCAGCGGGACTCGATCTTCGAGTCCCGCCAGGACCACAGCGGGACGACCAGCGAATTCCTCACCCCCAGCACCCACGCCCCGCCCATCTGGCTGCAACGGATACGCGAAGGGCTCCCCGGTGGCGGCTCCTGCCTGGCGATGGAGGACGACGGCGGCGAGATCCGCGCCTTTGCGATCGAGCGCGGCTGGACCCGGATCGGCCGCAGCCCCAACGCCGACCTGCGGCTCGACGACCCCAGCGTCTCCCGCCGCCACGCCCTCGTCGTCGCCGAACCGGGCAAGCCGCTGCGCGTGCTCGACGACCGCAGCCTCAACGGCGTCTTCCTCAACGGCGAGACCGTCGAGTGGGCGCCGCTGCGCGACGGCGACGAGCTGGCGGTCGGCCGCTACAGCCTCTACGTGCTGCAGCGCCAGGCCTAGACCCTCCCAGCGCCGATTTCCGGCCACCCCCGCCCGTAGGATGGCCGCAGTGAACGCCGCCCCGAACCCGGTAGACCCCTCCCCGCCCGCCGGGGTGCCGGCGGTCTCCGCCGCCGCCGACCGCGCTCGCGCCGAGCTGCACGAGGAGATCGAGCGCGTCCGCCTCGGCGTCGAAGAGGTGCTCGCCGAGCAAAACGAGCCGATCAATGCCGACGTCCGTCGCGAACTCGACAGCATCCGCGAAGAAACCCGCCTCTACGTCAAGAAGCGGGTCCGCAAGACGGAGAAGAAGCTAGAACGCTCCGTGGAGAGGATCGACGGCCGCACCCGCAAGCTGGAGGCGCGCATCGACCAGGTGGAGGCTGACCGCCAGGCCGCCGAGTACCGCATCCACAGCGACACCGAGCGCATGCTCGACGGCCTGCTGCAAGAGGTCCGAGCAATCGCGGACCTCCTGCAGCAAAGCCGGTGGTAGCGCCGCGGCGCTACCCGTAGAGCTTCGTCATTCCCACCAGATCGGGACCATGATCCCGGTTTTGGGGTCCTCGCCTGTGAGGATCGTGTTCCCTGTTGTGTACTCGCCGTCGTTGAAGGTGCCGGCTTTCGGGCAGCCGGGGCCTTCGGCCGTGTAGGAGATCCCTTTGATCGCCATTTCCATTGTGACTTCGGTTTTGTTGTTGATGTTGTGGAATTTCAATCCGTTCAGCGCCTGCGTGCCGATCCTGACTTCACATGCCACGCCTGTGACCCTGATCGGGCTGGTATTGCAGTTGCCGCCACCCGTGCTTGCGATGTGCAGCCCGCCGTTGAATGTCACGACAAACTCACACTGACCTGGATCGACGGTAATTTTCTGGCCGTTGAACGTGCATCCTTCATATTTGAAGGTCATTGTCAGTTGCGTGACCGCGACGGCTTTCATGTCGCCGTCGAGGATGTTTTTGTCGCATGTGATCGAGGTGCCAGCCATGTCGATCACATGATGCGCTGTTTTGAGGGTGCCGTCTGGGAGCCCTGTGACTGTCGTTTCGCTTACCCCGGAGTGACCTTCTTCAGAAGCCGACGCAGCCGATGCCGCCAGCGCACTCAGGGACAGGACGACCACCAAAGCCAGACCAAGGGCCTTCGAATTGCCAACCATTGCTTGCTCCTTCCATAGGCCGGCGCCCGAACCCGCGCTTGTCGCCCCCACGGCTGCCGAAATGAGCTGCGCCTATCTATAACGGCACGAAAGGCAGTTAGTCAAGAAACCTTTATGTATGTGGATCCCGCTCCCAAGCGGGGTCCGCGTCTGCCTACTCGGTCGAGATGCTCGGGTCCGCCTGGACCTTCTCGGGCACGATCATGAGGAAGTTGCTGGTGGCGTCGGCTGCCAGTCCCAGCATGCGATCGGCCTCTTCGTCCTGGCCGGTGGCGCGGAGTTCCTTGGCGTAGTGCTGCAGCAGGTCGTCGATGTCGAGGAGGCCCTCGGCGTCGAGGTCTTTGAGCCCGACTTTGGCGCCCTCACCGAGGCGGCGGGTAATCGCGTCGCGGTCGATGCCGAAGGCGTTGTGGCGGACGTAGACGCGGCCGCCGGTCATGCCGGCGCAGGCCCAGGGGCCGAGGTCGCCGAGGACGATGGCGCGGCCGGAGGTCATGTACTCGAAGGCGAAGCCCTTGGCGTTGGCGCGGTCGACGACGCAGCCGCGGCTGTCGTCGAGGTCGTGCTCGGGCTCGCCGGCGAGGACGACGTCGGCGCCGGAGAGGCGGATGCAGAAGCGCGAGTCGGCCGAGCCCTGGACGTAGAGGCGGCCGCGCTGGGCGCCGTAGGCGAAGGACTTGCCGACCGAGCCGTTGAGGCGCTTGCCGCTGGCCCCCTTGCCCTTGAGGATCGCGATCGAGCCGCCCAGCATCGTCTTGCCGACGCCGTCCTGGGCACCGCCCTCGATCCGGATCGAGACGCCGTAGGCGTTGAAGGCGCCGAGGCCCTGGCCGGCGACGGAGCCGCCGTTGAACTCGAGGCTGGCCAGCACTTCGTCGTTGGACTCGGGCCCGTCTTCGAAGATCCGTGAACGTGCGATCGCGCCGGCCAGCTCGGTGCCGAGAACGCGATCGTCGGCGTCGGTGGCGCGCGGGAACTCGTTGCGGATCGTGCGGCCCTGGCAGATGTCGCCGGCCAAGGCGGCGATCTGGTGGGAGGCCTGCTTCTCCTCCATGCGGATCGGGCGGGCGACTACCAGGCCGGCTTCGGCCCGCGCCTCCTCGACGACCGGCAGGTCGATCGGTTCGAGGTCGAGGAACTCCTCCAGCGGCGTGATCAGCGGCGCCAGGTCGATCTTGTCCTGGTAGGCGACCTGCTCCAGCAGGTCGTAGCGGCCGACCAGATCCTGGGCGCGTTCGTAGCCGAGTGAGGCGACCACCTCCTTGACCTCCTCCCCCATCGAGGCGAAGAAACGGGCGCAGCTCTCGGCGGCGACGTCGATCTCCTGCGGGGTGAACTTCTTCAGCCCGTGAGCATCGGCTTCCTCGGTCGTCTCGATCTGGGTGGCGATGCCGACGTGGCAGGTGTCGAGCTGGCAGCCGCGGCAGATCGTGCAGCCGAGGCTGACCATCGCCAGGGTGCCGAAGCCGACCCGGTTGGCGCCGAGGCAGTGCAATTTGACGATGTCGTGGCCGGTCCGGTAACCGCCGTCGGCCCAGATCTCGACTCGGTTGCGCAGCCCCGCCTCCATCAGCGCCCGGTGCACGGCGCGGGTGCCGATGTCCGAAGGCAGGCCGACGTGGCGCAGGGCGTGTTGGCGGGCGGCGCCGGTGCCGCCCTCGAAGCCGGAGAGGGTGATGATGTCGGCCCCCGCCTTGGCGATGCCGAGGCCGATCGTGCCGATGTTCGGCACCACCGGCACCTTGACCGAGACGCGCACGTCCGGGTTGACGGTCTTGAGCTCGTCGATCAGCTCGGCCAGGTCCTCGATCGAGTAGAGGTCGTGGTTGTTGGAGGGCGAGATCAGGTCGGTGCCGGGGGCGGCGTTACGGGCGGCGGCGACCTTGGCCGAGACCTTCTTGCCGGGCAGGTGGCCGCCCTCGCCGGGCTTGGCGCCCTGGCCGATCTTGATCTCCGCCAGGTAGGAGGAGTTGAGCATCTCCGCCGAGACGCCGAAGCGCCCGGAGGCGACCTGCTGGCCGCGCCACTTGCGGTAATGGCCGTACATGTCGCGGATCTCGCCGCCCTCGCCGTTGACGCAGAGGATGTTGGTCGCCTTCGCCGCCTCGGCGTAGGCGCGGAAGGCCGGCTCGGACTGCGAGCCGAAGCTCATCGAGGAGATCACGATCGGGTAGTCGTGGTGGCCGATGCCGGCGTCGACGCCGGCCGGGTCGACCGGGTCGCGGTCGCCCTTGAGGGCCATCACGTGGCGCATCGAGATCGGGCTCTGGCGCTCGAGGTCGCGGACTTTCTGCGAGTAGTCCTCGTAGGAGCCGGTGCCGTTGGCGGTGGCGATCGCGGCCTTGTAGACCTTGGGGTAGAAGCGGAACGTCTTCGCCGGTTTGGCGGCCTCGTCGTCGCCGCTGAGGGCGCGGGCGCGGGCGTTGGTGTCCTCGTCGAGGTCGGCGAAGCCGGTGCCGCCGCTGGCGGAAGCGGCAAAGGCTTTGGTCTGGAAGATCTCCGCCAGCTCCGGCTTGACCCCGATCGAGGAGAACTGGCGGGCGTAGCCGCGGACCTCGTGGATGCCGATCGTCGAGATCACTTTCTCGATCCCCTTGGTCAGGGCGGCGCAGAGGTTGGCGACGTCGCTCTCGTAGTCCTCGACGCAGATCACTTCGACCATCACGTAGGGGCAGACGCCGTTGGCGCCGAGCCCGAGCGCCAGCATCGTGTCGTGGACGTTGCGGATCGCGGCCGAGCGCAGGACGATCCCGCAGCGGCGGCGCAGGTTCTCCTCGCCCGGCTCGACGCGGAACTGCTTCAGCGCCATGTCGACCGCCGAGGTCGCCAGGTGCGGGTCGATGTAGCGGCGCTCGCCGTCGTAGACGGTGCGGTCGGTGAGGATCAGCAGCTCGGCCCCGTTGCGGACCTTCTTCACCGCTTCCTGCTTCAGCCGCTCGATCGCGCCGCTGGTCGTCTCCGACTCCAGCAGCGAGATGTCGACGGCGGCGGCGCGGCCGCGGAACTCCTCCCAGAGGTCCTCCAGCAGGTAGGTGTGGTGCTCGCGGGCGATGCGGCGGTAGGCCTCGTCGGAGAGCGGCGCCAGGCCGTGGTGGCCGCCGAGAATCACCGGGAACGAGGTTTCGACCGTGCCGGTGTCCTCGCCGGCGGCGTCGATCGAGGGCCGGCGGCCGAACAGCGCCCGGGTCGAGAAGTGCTCCATCTCGCGCTCGCGGTCGATCGCCGGGTTGGTGACCACGGCGACCGTCTCCTTGAAGTAGTCGGCGAGGTTCTGGCGCTCGGGCGAGAGCGCCGCCAGCGGGCCGTCGTAGCCGAGCGAGCCGACCGGCTCGGCCCCGTTGGAGGCCATCTGCTGGACCAGTTTGACGTCGTCGCGCTGCCAGCCGAAACCGGCGAGCACGCGGTCGGCGACCTTGACCGGCTCCTCGGGCCCGGCGTCGGAATACCCCGGTACGTCGTCACCCTCCAGCGGCCCCCCGGTCTCCAGGGCGCGGTCGTAGCCGGCCGCCTCCTCGACCCCGTTGCGGCGCAGCCAGCTGTCGCGGACGATCGGCAGCATCTCGGCGTGGGCGTGCAGGGTCGCGCGCCTGCCGTCGCGGTCGATCAGCACCAGGGCCTTCTCCCCCGGCGCCAGCGGCTTCGGCTCGGAGACCATCGCCTGGACGGAGACGACGCCGGGCTCGGAGCTGAAGACGTAGTCGTCCTCGGTCTCGACCTGCCACAGCGGCCGCAGCCCCAGCGCGTCGGCGGAGAAGACGCACTCGTCGGCGTGACGGGCGATCAGCGCCACCGGGCCCTGGGCGAACGGCCCCATCGCCTGGTGCAGGTACATGTAGAAGGGGTGCAGGTCGGCGGGCAGCGAGCGGATCTCCTCGACGATCGGCGGCACCACCATCTCCATCGCCTCGGCCAGGCTGAGGCCGTTGCGGCTGACCAGGGTGTCGATCGTGCGGTTGAGGTCCTGCGAGTCGGAGGATCCGGGCTGGATCGGCACGCTCAGCATCCGCGCCTCCTGGCGCAGCTGTTCGATCGTGTTGATCTCGCCGTTGTGGCCGAGGACCGAGAACGGCTGCACCCGCTTGAAGGAGGGCCAGGTGTTGGTCGAGTAGCGGTTGTGACCGAAGCAGCCGATCGTCTCGAAGCGCTCGTCGCGGAGGTCGGGGTAGTACTCGCCGAGCACGTTGGGGGTGCCCATCACCTTGTAGACGCAGGTGCTGGCGGAGAAGGACGGGACGTGGACCTCGAGCCGCTTCTCGAGGTCGATCAGGAGGTCGAAGAGGACGCGGTCGCGATGCGCGGCGTCCGGCACCAGGCCGGCGATCTGCCAGAAGTGGGGCTCCTCCTCGCGCGCGGTCGGCCCGAGCGCAGGCGAGTCGACGACGCCGATCCGCTCGGCGAGGACGCGGAAGCCGCCTTCGTTGAGCAGCTCGCGGGCGTCGTGCTGGACCTTCTCGAGGTCCTGCTTGCGCTCGACGAAGATGTGGGCGACGGCAAAGGCGTCGTCGAGGGTCAGCGAAGGGTCATGGCCGCCGGAGCGGACCTCCTCCGCCCAGATTTTCCGCGGCAGGTCGAGCAGCAGCCCGCAACCGTCGCCCTCGCCGTCGACGTTGCCGGCCCGGTGGAGCATCTTCTGCAGGGCTGGGATCGCCAGCTCGATCGGCTGGTGGCTCGGCGTCGCGTCCTTGCGGACCGAGGCATAGATCGCGCAGGCGTCGTTGTCTTCGACGCTCGGCGGCGAAACCAGGGGCTTGTAGGGCAGCTCAGGCGAGTAGCGCTTCACGCTCGCGCCAGCGGACTGGTGCTTCGGCATCGGTGACCTCCCGGTTTCCGCGCCTTCTTCGAGCGGGCGCGCGACGGGTTGACGGGCTCGATGATTATAAGCGAGCGATCAAGCCCAGGACATTGGCTCGTAGCCGCCCCCAGGCTGCACGCCGATCAGCATCGCGGTCAGCGGGGCGCCGGAATCGTTGCGGATCGTGCGGCTGGCCGACGGCTCGATCGAGGCGAAGGTGCCGGCCGGCGCCGGGTGATCCTCGCCCTCGATTCGCAGCACCGCCTCACCCGCGAGGATCACGTACAGCTCGACCTGGCCGCTCTCGCTCTCGTCGTGCTCGGGCATTTCCCCGCCCGGGCCGATCTCGACCAGGTTGAAGCCGAAGGCGGAGGTGCCGAGCGCTTTGCGCGCGAGCATCCAGGTGCAGTCGCCCGACCCCTCCATCGACTCGAACTCGTCGCGGTGCTTGATCGCGTAGCCGGCGCCCATTAGGTTCGACCATACCGCGCGATGAACGACCCAGGCAAGGACTCAGACTCGGCACTGCGAGATGCGATCGGGCGCTACAACGAGGCCTGGAACGCCCATGACCTCGACGCGATCATGGCCATGCACGCGCCCGACATGGTCTTCGACAACCACACCGCCGGCGAGTCGGCGACGGGCGAGGACGTGCGTGCGCACATCGGCTCGATCTTCGAGACCTGGCCCGACATCGAGTTCACGACCCGGCGCCTCTACGTGCGCGAGGGGCTGGTCGTCCAGGAATGGACGGCCGCCGCGACCCACGCCAAGACGATGCGCCGCGGCGATCTCGTCGCCGAGCCGACCGGAAAGCGCGTCGTCTGGGACGGAATCGACTCGATCCCCTTCGAGGACGGTCTCGTCAAGCGCAAGGACGTCTACTCCGACAGCGTCTCGATCCTGCGTCAGGTCGGCCTGCTCGACTAACGGCTCCAGTCGGGTTCGAAGGCGTTCTTGACCAGGGTCTTGGTCTTGCCGCCGCCGTAGGGGATCGTCGCGACCTTGTGGTTGGGACCCGGTTCGAAGCCACCGGTGAACCCGAGCACCGTGGTGCCGTCGCTGGAGAGGGCGGTGCCGACGAAGCCCTGCTCGCCGTCGCCCATCTTGTCGAGTGGCCTCTGGGCGCCGGTGCGGGGATTGACCGTGACCGCGTAGCTGGTGTCCTGACCGCCGAACTCCGCCAGCAGGCGCCGGCCGTTGGCCGACCACTCGGTCGGGGTGAGCCCGGTCAGGAGAGGGCCCACGTCGGTGCGGGTCAGGCGCTTCTGCTGCGTCCCGTTCGCGTTCATCAGGAAGAGCTCGTTCTTGGGGCCGTACTTGCGCTGTTTGGCGCCGAGCAGCTTGACGAAGACGATCTTGCCGGCCGGGCCCCAGAGCGGAGCCTGCGAGACGTCGTCGTCAGTCAGCTGCACCGCCTTGCCGCCCCCGACCGGAGCCGCGTAGACGTTGCTCTTGGACGGGTAGCTTTCGCCGTTCGCCAGCGAGTAGGCGACCTCGGTGCCGTCGGGCGAGAAGCTGACGCCGCTGAAATAACCGCTGGCGACGGTGCGCAGCAGAGTGCCGCTGACGACGTCGATCAGGACCAGGTTGCGCTTGCCGAGTTCGGGCCCGCGCAGCGCCGCGAGCAGTTTCGAGTCGGGGGAGAAGGTGAGGTAGAGGCTGTCCTGGAGGCCGGTCATCACCGTCGCCGAGCCGCCGCCGGCAGCGGCCGCAAGCTTCAGCTGCCGCTTGCCGTCGGAGCTTTCGTGCTGGTAGGCGATCACGTCGCCGTCAGGCGAGACCGTCGGGTTCGACCCGGGCCCGACCTTGAAGGCGCCGCCACCGTTGTCGTTGGCGGCGAAGACGGCCGGGTTCATCGGGTTCTTGACGTAGACCAGCGTCGCCTGGGCGGCGGCGGGGAGCGCGAGCAGCGCGGTTACGGCGACGAGCGCCGCGAGCAGTTTCGACTTCGGCGTGCTTGGCATGGCGGCGATGCTAACCGCGCCTCCGGCTACGGCGGGATTCACGAGTCTGCTCCAGGGCACCCTATGGATGCCTAGATGCAGACTCGTGCTAGGCGGGCCCGACGATCGCGGCGGCGAGGAGGCCGCCGCTGACGCCGATGAAGGAGACCACGGCCAGGATTCGGTACCAGCCCCGCCTGTCCACGTCGGGATCGAAGGCGAGCGGGACGAAGAGGAGAGGATTGACGAAGGTGCCGAAGACGAGGGCGGCGGCGATCGCGGTCGGCAGATCCGGGACCGCGAGGCCGACACCGATCAAGATCAAGCCCATCATCACGTAGTCGAGGTGGACCTGGCGGATCCGCTGCGGGGCGACGATGCCGATCCGCCGTATCCACTCGGGCTTCTCGTCGCGAACCACCATCGCCCAGCCGAGCAGGCCGCCGAGCGCCAGCTCGACGAGGCCGATCTGGACGACCCAGTCCATCTAGAGTTCCGGCACGTCGGCGCCGAGCGGCGTGAAGGGCAAGCGGCGGACGGGGGCCCAGCCCCCGCAGCGCTCCTCGAGGGCGGCGGCGACGTTGCCGGCGTCCTGCCAGGTGGTCCAGACGAGGACGGCCGGACCGGCGCCTGAGATCGTCGCGCCGAGCGCCCCCAGCTCGGCTGCCGCGTCGACGATCTCCATCGAGCGCGGGTAGAGGTCGCGGCGGCGCGGCTGGTGGATGGCGTCGCGCAGGCCGCCGGCGACGAGGTCGAGGTCGGCGCTGCGCAGGCCGAGCACCAGCAGCGCCGCCGCGGATACGTTGGCGACCGCGTCGGCGAGCGGGATCTCGGTTGGGATCGCCGCCCGGGCAAGCTTGGTCGAGACCTCCTCGGGCGGGATCACGACGATCCCCTCCAACCCCTCCGGGGGGTCGAAGCGGGCGGCGAGCGGCGCCCCGTCCGGGCCCGACCCACAGACCACGAAGCCGCCGTAGATCGCCGCCGCGACGTTGTCGGGGTGCCCCTCCAGCGCGGTCGCCCGACCCAGCATCTCCTCCTTGGAGAGCGCCAGCTCGAAGAGGTGGTCGGCGGCGAAGAGTCCGGCGACGATCGCCGCCGCGCTGGAGCCGAGCCCGCGCGCCAGCGGGATCTCGCTGCGCAGCCGGAAGGCGATGCCGTCGGCCGGGTGCAGGCTCTCGAAAGCGCGGACGACGAGGTTGTCGCGCCCGGTCGGGACGTCGAGCCCGCCCGGGTCGAGCGAGAACTCCCCCGTCTCCTCCACCTCGAGCTCCAGGTGCAGCGATACCGCCGCCGCCATCGCGTCGTAGCCGGGACCGAGGTTGGCCGAGGAGGCGGGCACGCGGACGAGTCGGTGGCGGACGGTCAATCGAAGACGGCGCGCTCGACGGCGCTGAGGTCGTTGTCGCAGTTGATCACCGCGGGGGCCTTGCCGAGGGCGGTGTCGGGGTCCTTGAGGCCGTGGCCGGTGAGGACGCAGACGACCGACTCGGGCTTGGGAGCATCCTCGACGACGGGCAGGCCGTGGGCGAGCAGGCCGGCCACGGAGGAGGCCGAGGCGGGCTCGCAGAAGACGCCTTCGGTGTCGGCCAGCCAGTGGTAGGCGTTGAGGATCTGTTCGTCGGAGACGGCGGCGACGCGGCCGCGGGAGGTGGTGAAGGCGGTCATCGCCTCCTCCCAGCGGGCCGGGTTGCCGATCCGGATCGCCGAAGCGACGGTCTCGGGGTTGGCGACCGGCGCGCCGCTGACCAGCGGCGCCGCGCCCTCGGCCTGGAAGCCGTAGAGGACGGGGAGGGGGTTCGAACCCGCGTTCTCGACCTCCTGGAACCCCCGCCAGTAGGCGGTGACGTTGCCGGCGTTGCCGACCGGGATCGCCAGCGCTCCCGGCATCTCGCCAAGCTCCTCGACGACCTCGAAGGCGGCCGTCTTCTGGCCTTCGATCCGGTGCGGGTTGACCGAGTTGACGAGCTCGATCGGGTGCTTCTGGGAGAGCTCACGGACGATCGTCAGGGCGTCGTCGAAGTTCCCCTGCAGGGCGATCACGCGGGCGCCGTGCATCAGCGCCTGCGCCAGCTTGCCGATCGCGATCTTGCCCTCGGGGACGATCACGGCGCCGCGCAGGCCGGCCCGCGCCGCGTAGGCGGCGGCGCTGGCGGCAGTGTTGCCGGTGGAAGCGCAGATCACCGCCTCCGCCCCGCGCCCCTTGGCCCGCGAGACCGCCACCGTCATCCCCCGGTCCTTGAACGACCCGGTCGGGTTGGCGCCTTCGAACTTGAGGTAGGCGCGGGCGCCGATCCGCTCCGAGAGCCGCGGCGCCTCGATCAGCGGCGTCGAGCCCTCGTTCAGGGTCACCACCGGGTCGCCGGGCTCGAGCGAGAGCCTGTCGCGGTAGCGCTCGATCAGCCCGGCCGCCACTAGAACTCCTTCTCGATCACGTGGATGGAGCGCGGCGCGGCGCGCAGGTCGTCGAGCCCGCCCAGCGCCGCGACCGCTTCCGCGAAGCGCGACTCCAGGCACTCGTGGACGACCATCACCAGGCGGGCGTCGTCGCCGGCGCCGCGCTGGACCACGCTCTTGACCGAGACGTCGTGGTCGCCGAGCACGGTCGCCACCGTGGCCAGCACTCCGGGCCGGTCGGCGACCTCGAGATAGAGGTAGAAGGAGGAGGTGACGTCGGCGACGATCGGCAGCTCGGCGCGGGTCTCGTGCACGGGGGCGTCGCCGGCGAGGATCGAGACGACGTCGCCGAGCACCGCCGAGGCGGTCTGCACGCCGCCCGCCCCCGGCCCCGACATCGTCACCTCGGTGATCGCCGGCGCCTCGACCATGACCGCGTTGAACGGGCCCTCGATCGGCGCCAGCGGGTGGCCCGGGTAGAGGAAGCAGGGGAAGACGCGGACGCTGATGCCGCCGTCGCGGCGTTCGGCGACGCCGAGCAGCTTCAGCGAGAGGCCGAGCTCCTTGGCGTAGGCGAGATCGTCGGGCTGGATCGCCTCGATCCCCTCGTAGGGGACCTCGGCGAGGTCGACCGCCGTGTGGAAGGCGAGGCGGGCGAGGATCGCCATCTTCGCCGCCGCGTCGGCGCCGCTGACGTCGTCTGAGGGGTCGGCCTCGGCGTAGCCCAGCTCCTGGGCCCGCGCCAGCACCTCGCCGTAGCCGGCGCCGGTCGCGGCCATCTCGCTGAGGATGAAGTTGGTGGTGCCGTTGACGATCCCGAAGACCTTGGCGATCTCGGTCACGCCGAAGCTCTCCTGGATCGTGCGCACGATCGGGATCACCGCCGCGACGGCGGCCTCGAAGCGCAGCTGCACGCCGGCCTCGCGGGCGACCGCGAAAAGCTCGTCCCCGTGCTGGGCCAGCAGCTGCTTGTTGGCGCTGACGACGGGGCGGCCGGCCCGCATCGCGTCGAGGACGAAGTCGCGGGCGGGATCGGTCCCCCCCATCAGCTCGACGATCAG
Organism: uncultured Solirubrobacterales bacterium; assembly: GCA_963849165.1. Classification (GTDB taxonomy): domain Bacteria; phylum Actinomycetota; class Thermoleophilia; order Solirubrobacterales; family 70-9; genus VAYN01. The sequence goes on from CAWKGJ010000001.1 coordinate 508,883, forward strand.
GTCGGAGTTCTCGAGGATCGCCCCGAAGTCCCCCTCGGAGCGGGTGAGGACGCCGGAGACCTCGGGCCGGCGCCCGGTCGCGGCCTCGACCGCGTCCGCCCGCTCGTCCAGCAGCTCGGCGAAGGCGGCGCCGACCGTGCCGCGCCCCAGGAGGCCGATGCGGATCGGTTTCGAGGGGTCCTCAGGCATCGCGGGCGGTGAGGTCCTCGTAGGTCTCGCGCCGAACCACGACGCGGGCCTCGCCGTCGCGGCAGAAGACGACCGGCGGCCGCGGCACGCCGTTGTAGTTGCTGGCCATCGCGTAGCCGTAGGCGCCGGTGGCGGGCGTCACCAGCACGTCGCCGACCGCCGGCTCGTCGAGCAGTGCGTCGCGGACGAGGATGTCGCCCGACTCGCAGTGCATGCCGGCGATCGTCGCCGGGGCCCGGGGAGCGGCGGCGGCCCGGTCGGCGATCAGGGCCTCGTAACGCGACCCGTAGAGCATCGGCCGCAGGTTGTCGGACATGCCGCCGTCGACGGCGACGTAGGTGCGGACGCCCGGGATCTCCTTGACGGTGCCGACCCGGTAGGCGGTGACGCCGGCGTTGGCGACCAGGGAGCGGCCCGGCTCGACCAGGATCCGCACTCCCGCGCCAAAGACCTCGGCGACGCCGCGGACCTTGACGTCGACGTAGGCGTCGATCGACGGCGGCTCGTCCTCGGCCGTGTAGGCGACGCCGAGGCCGCCGCCGACGTTGACCACCCGGCACCACTCGCCGGCCAGCTCGCCGAGGGCGCGGATCGCCAGCGTGTAGGGCTCGAGCTCGAAGATCTGCGAGCCGATGTGGGCGTGCAGCCCGACCAGCTCCAGCTTGTCCGAGGCCAGCACCCGCTCGATAGCCCGCGCCGCCAGCCCGTCCTCGAGGCCGAAGCCGAACTTGGAGTCGAGCTGGCCCGTCTGCACGTAGCTATGGGTGGAGGGCTTGATCCCGGGCGTAACCCGGACCAGCACCGGCTGGGGCGAGTCGAGCAGCCGCTCGCAGCGCTCGATCTCGTCGAAGGAGTCGAGGATCAGGTGGCGGATCCCGGAGCGGGCGGCGAAGAGGATCTCCTCGTCGCTCTTGTTGTTGCCGTGCATGTGGATGCGACCGGGGTCGAAGCCGGCCCGCAGCGCCATGTGCAGCTCGCCGCCGGAGGCGACGTCGACCGAGAGCCCCTCCTCGGCGAAGAGGCGGTAGGCGGCCGTGCAGGGCAGCGACTTGCTGGCGAAGAGAACCTCGAAGTCGTCGGTGCGGCGCTCGAACGCCTCGCGGTAGGCGCGGGCGCGGGCACGGATGTCGTCCTCGGCGTAGAGGTAGGCCGGGGTGCCGAACTCGGCCGCGAGCTCGACCACGTCACAGCCGGCGACCTCGAGGTGACCGCGCTCGTTGACCCGGCTACCGGCCGGGTAGACCGCCGAACCTACGATCGGATCACTGCTCGCGACCGACCCCTGCTGTTCTCGATCCGCCATCCGGATCGGCATTCTGACGGTTCCTGACGGTCGCCGGAGCGCACAGGGCAAGGACGCAGGGAGCGTGGCGTGCTTTGCACGCGAGCGATCGAGGACGCCGCCATGTGCGCTCCGGCGACCGTCAGCGTTTGCTGCCGAGCAGGCCGCCGACTGCACCGACGGCTTCGTCGACCACTTTGCCGACCGGCGATTCCGGGCCGGCGACGCCGTTGACGACGCCTTCGGTCACGCCGGTGACGCCGGTGCTGTCGAGCGTCCCGCCGAGCACCGATTCATCGACGCCGGAGACCGTGTCGTTGACGGTTTCGGTGACCTGCCCCGAGGGCGTCGAGACGGTGCTGGATCCGCCGCCTCCGTCCGCCGTTCCCGCGCCGCCGCCGGCGCCGTTACCGCCGCCGGAGCCCGAGGAGCCGCCGCCGGAGCTGGGCGTGGCAGCCGGGCTCCGCGGCGCCTCGGCCGCCGGCGCCCCACCGCCGGTCGAGCCACCCGTGTCGGGACTCCCCTGGCCGGCGCCCGGCGGGCTGAAGCCGCCGCCGCTCGCGGCAAGCGAGCCGGGCTTCTCTCCGGCGCCGTCGCGAACCCGCCGGGGCCCGTCTCCGGCGGAGGCGCCCTGCGAACCGTCGCCGGCGGTGGTGGAGTCAGCGCCCGCCGCCCCTTCCGGTCCTCCGCTTGGCGCCGGCCGGCCAGAGGAGACGGCGGCGCCCTCGCCGCCGTCGCCGAGCGCGGCGATCGGCCAGTCCCGGAAGACCTGGGCGGAAACGAGCACGGTGAAGACCACGATGGCGATGGCGATCAACGTCGCCCCTCCCATCGCACCTACGAGGTAGGTGTGGGCTTGACGAATCACGGGGGACTACCTATTGCTAAAGGTAACCCATCGGGTCGGTGGGGGAGCCGTTTATTCGAACCTCGAAGTGGAGGTGCGGTCCCAGGCAGTGCCCCGTGCAGCCGGTATAGCCGATGATGTCCCCCTGGGAGACCGACTGCCCTTCGGCGACCGCGAAAGAGCTCTGATGGGCGTAGCAGGTGGAGAGCCCGCCGCCGTGGTCGAGGCAGGTGAAGTTGCCGTAGCCGCCGCTGCTCGCTTCCGACTGGAGGAGGACGACGGTGCCCGAGGCGGCGGCGCGGATCGGCGTCATTTCGGCGACGGCGATGTCGACGCCCTCGTGCATCGAGCCCCAGCGCGGGCCGAAGCCGGAGACCACGGCCCCGCTGACGGGCCAGATCAGGCCGCCGCTCCCACCCTGGATCGGCCCGGCCGGCAGCGGCATCGAACCGGTCGAGGAGAGCAGCGCGGCGAGCTTGCCCTGGATCGCGGCGACCGAGCCGTGCAGCTCCTGCTCGTGGGCGCTGATCTGCTCCAGCGCCGCGACCCGCCTGCCGCGAGCGGCGACCAGCGCCTGTTGGTGGCTCTCGAGGGAGGCGCGGGCGTTGGCGAGGGCCTGCTCTTCGGAGGCGATCGCGTCGCGTGCCGCTTCGATCCGGTCTTTGGCGCTGCGCAGGCGCGCGACGATTCGCTTGACCTGGTCGCGCAGCTCGCGCACGCGGCCGACCACGGCCTCATCCATCCCGTGCAGGCGGTCGACGTATTCGGCCCGGGCGGCGAGGTCGTCGACCCCGCCGGCGCCGACGATGACGCTGAGCAGGTCCGGACTGCCGGTCTCGTACATCGCCACGAGCCGGTCGCGCAGGGCGACCAGGGCGCGCTTGAGGCGAGAGCGCAGCTCCACCAGCCGGTCCTTGGCGACGTCGAGCTCGGCGACCGCCTGGTCCAGCTCGGCCTGCTTGGCTTCGAGCCGCGCCCGGACCGCTTCCTCGCGACCGCGGATCACCGCCACTTCCCCGGTCAGGCGGTCGATCTGATCGCCGTAGCGGGAGATCGTCGACGTCAGCACGCCTTTCTTCTCGACGACCTCGTCCAGCTTCGCCTGCTTGGCTTCGAGCTTGGATTCGAGGTCCTCGGCCGGCGCCGGGCCGGCGACGAGCAGCGTGCTGAGCGCCGCAATGGCGACCAGGAGCGCCATGGCGACGAAGCGGTTCTTGAGCATCGTCCCGAGGCTAGCCAAGGGCCGATCCCGGCTCGAGGCCTGTGCCGCTCCTGCAACCGCCCTTGCGATCAGCCTTTTCCGGGCACGTTCTCGACCTGCAACAGGGCCTGGTCGGCCTCCTCCTCCATCTGCAGGGTCGTGTGCTCGATGCCGAACCGCTCGGCCAGGGTCAGCTCGAGCCGGCGGCAGACCAGGTCGCGGTCGCAGCCCTGGGCGACGACGACGTGGGCGGCCAAGGCCCCGAAGCCGGCGGTCACGGTCCAGACGTGGAGGTCGTGGACGGAGCGCACCCCCTCCTCGCGGCAGATCGCCGCGCCCATGGCGTCGACGTCGAGGTTGGCCGGGGCCGCCTCCATCAGCACCTCGAAGGGCTCCTTGATCAGCCGCCAGGAGGAGGCGAGGATGAGGGCGGCGATCAACAGGCCGACGATCGGGTCGACGATGGCGGAGCCGCCGAGCAGGACGAAGGCGCCGGCGACGACGACGCCGACCGAGCCGAGGGCGTCGGCGACGCTATGGCGCAGCACCCCCTCGAGGTTGATGTCCTCACGCTGGCCGCGGGCCAGGACCCAGGTGGCGGCGAGGTTGCCGGCGAGGCCGAGCGCGCCCAGGGCGAGGACGCCGGCGCCGTCGATCGAGGGTGGGTCGGAGAGGCGGCCGATCGCCGACCAGGCGATCGCGAGGCTGACCGCGACCAGGAGCAGGCCGTTGACCAGCGCCGCCAGCACCTCGGAGCGCTGGTAGCCGAAGGTGCGGCGACCTGCCGCCGGCAGCGAGGCGAGCTGGACCGCGATCAGCGCCAGGACGATCGAGCTGACGTCGGAGAGCAGGTGGCCGGCGTCGGCCAGCAGCGCCAGCGAGCCGGTGAGCACGCCGCCGACCGCCTCGGCGACGAGCAGGCCGCCGTTGATCGCCAGCGCGATCCACATCCGCCGCCGGCTGTCCTCGCGCCGGGCGTCCAGCGCGTGCGAATGTCCGTGCGGCCCGTGCACGACCCGAGCATAGGCCGATGGGCCTGAAACGTCCGCATAGCGGACGTTTCAGGCCCATCGGCCAGTGATTAGGCGGGGACGGGCTCCTTGGGGGCCATTGCCGCGGCGGCGACTTCTGCGCCGAAGCCGAGGCGCTCGGCGTAGTCGCGGGCCTGCATGCGGGAGATGACCATGCGCTGGATCTCCGCCGTGCCCTCGAACAGCTGGTAGATCTTGGCGTCGCGGAAGAACTTCTCCAGCGGGTAGTCGGTGTTCCAGGCGTCGGGGCCGACCAGGTCCATCAGCGTGGTCGTCGCCCACATCGTCACGTCGCCCGCCTTGAGCTTCGACATCGAGCCCTGGCCGCCGGTCATCGGCATGCCGTTGCGACCCATCCAGGCGGCGCGCTGGACCAAGAGCCGCGCCGCTTCGAGCTCGGTCGCGACGTCGGCCAGCGTCTGCTGCACGCGCTGGGTCTGGAGCAGCGGCGTGCCGCCTTCGGACTGGCCGTCGAGGTATTCCAGCGTCCACTCGTAGGCGGCCTGGCCGATGCCGAGGGCCGAGGCGCCGACCAGCGGCCGGGTCACCTCGAAGGTCGCGAGGGCGTCGGCGCCGCTCGATTTCTTGCCTTCACGCCCGCGTTGCAGCTTCTTCTCCAGCTTCTCCTCGCCGCCGAGCAGGTTCTCGATCGGGATCCGACAGTCCTCGAGCACGATCTCGGCGGTGTGCGAGGCGCGGATCCCGAGCTTGGTCTCCTTCTTGCCCTGGGAGAGGCCCGGGGTGTCTTTGCCGATCACGAAGGAGGCCTGGCCACGGGTGCCGAGCGCCGGGTCGACGGTGGCGACGACGACGTGAACGTCGGCGATGCCGCCGTTGGTGATGAAGACCTTGGTCCCGTTGAGGACCCACTCGTCGCCGTCGCGCTTGGCGGTGGTCTTGAGGCTCTTGACGTCGGAGCCGGCCTGGGGCTCGGTCACGGCGTAGGCGCCGAGTTTGATCTCCTCGTCGTCGCCGAAGCACTCCGGCACCCAGCGCATGATCTGCTCGGGGGTGCCAGAGGAGGCGATGCCGGCGGCGGCGAGCCCGGAGCCCGAGATCGCCAGCGCGGTGCCGGCGCAACCCCAGTGGAACTCTTCGGCGGAGATCACCTGCATCTGGCCCTCGGAGTCCGCGGCGGAGCGCTGGATCCCCTCGAGCCCGCCGAAGCCCTGCACCCGGGCCTCTCTAATTACATCCCAGGGAATGCTCTCCTCGCGGTCGTGCTTGGCGGCCGCCGGGCGGATCACCTCGCGCGCGAACTTGCGGCATTTCTCCTTGTACTCGAGCTGCTCGTCGTTGAGTGCGAAATCCATTGCTTCCTTCCTCGCCGTGGACCGATTGACTGGTCAGTCAGCCAGTCGCCCCGAACTTTAGCCGGTCGGGCAGCCAGGGCCCCCGTGTAGCGTTCCCGCCGTGAGCGCCGACCGCCCGATCAACGCCGACGAGGCGGCAATCAAACCGGCGTCGCCCGGGTCCGAGGAGAAGCTCCAAGCCGAGACGGCGGCGGCACCGGATCCGCAGCCGACCCCCGTGAAGCGCAAGCGCCAGCCGATCCCCGCTGCCCTGAAGGCGATCGCCGCGCTGGTCGTCGTCGCGGTCGTCTTCATCGTCGTCGCCGTGATCGGCGGCAGCGGCGGCTCCAAGAGCGACGACCCGGGGGCGGCCGCCCCCGCCCCCGCCGCGGCACCCGCGACCGGCGAGACCGCCGAGGCGCCGCCGAGCGAGGCCGTCGAACAGCTCGGCTACCCGAGCTTCGCGACCGGCAACACGACCAGGGTCGGCGGCGCCGACGCCGCGACCAACGCCGCCGCGGTGGCGTTGGCGGTGTTCCCGTCGACCGTGCCCGCGCAGCAGCCGGCGGCGGTGACCCTGGTCGACGAGGACGACTGGGCCGGCGCGATCGCCGCCTCGGTCCTGGTCTCGGCGCCGGTCCGCGCCCCCGTCTTGATCTCCGGCTCGGACGGCCTGCCCGGCCCGACCGCTGAAGTGCTCGACGCCCTCGACCCGCAGGGCGACGACTCGACCGGCGGCGCCAGCACCTTCGCGATCGGCGACGTGGCGGCCCCAGAGGAGGGCAAGGCGACCGCCGTCGAAGCCGGCAGCGCCGCCGCGGTCGCCGCCGCGATCGCGGCGCTGCGCGATCGCCTCTTCGACTCGGCCCCCGCCCACATCGTCCTCGCCCCGTCGAGCGATCCCGATTTCGCGATGCCGGCCGCCGGCTGGGCGGCCCGCTCCGGCGATCCGGTCCTCTTCGCGGCCGGGGACACGTTGCCGAAGCCGACCGCCGCGACGCTGAAACGCCACCCGGACGTCCCCGTCTACGTGCTCGGCCCCAGCTCGGCGATCTCCTCGCAGGCGATCCGGGCGATCGCCAAGCTCGGCAACGAGGTGCACCGCGTCGCCGGCGAGGACCCGGTCGCCAACGCGATCGCCTTCGCCCGCTACGCCGACGGCGGCTTCGGCTGGAACGTCAACGACCCCGGCCACGGCTTCGTCCTCGCCCGCGCCGACTCGCCCCTCGACGCGGCCGCCGCGGCGCCGCTATCGGCCTCCGGCACCTGGGGGCCGCTGCTGCTCACCGACAGCGCCACCACCCTGCCGGCGCAGTTACGTGAATACTTCCTCGACGTGAAGCCCGGCTACACGACCAACCCGACCCGTGCCTTCTACAACCACGTGTGGGTGATCGGCGACCAGGAGGCGATCGACGTGAACCAGCAGGCAGAGGTCAACGAACTGGCGGAGCTGGCCAAGATCGGCGGCGGCGAATGAGCGAGTCCGAGAACCCCGAGCTGCTGACCAACGCCCACGCGGTGACCGCCGAGGACATTCGTGCCCTCGCCGGCGCCTCCACCCCCCACTTCGCGCTGCAGGTGCGCAACCGCATCCGCCGCCTGGTCGAGCCGCTGCCAGCCGATCACCCGGCGCGGCTCGAAGGCGAGCGCAAGATCGCCCAGCTCGAGGAGCTGGCCGAGCACAGCGGCGACCCACGCGGCACGCTGGGGATAGGGCATTGAAGTACCTCGCCCCCAGCGTCTGGCGCCTGAAGGAGTTCCCGGCGCCGAGCGTCAACGTCTACCTGGCCGAGGACGTCCTGATCGACGCCGGCCGGACCTGGGACCGGCGACGTATCTTCGCCGAGCTCGAGGGCCGCGAGATCTCGATGCTGGCCCTGACCCACGCCCACCCCGACCACCAGGGCGTGGCCAAGGACGTCTGCGAGGCGCGCGGCGTCCCGCTCGCCTGCCATGCCGACGACGTCGAGGCGATGGAAGGCAAGCGGCCGATGCAGGAGGCCGCCGCGCGCCATCCCGTCAACCGGGTGATCCGGGCGATCTGGCAGGGACCGCCCCACCGGGTCGATCGCGTCCTCACGGAGGGCGACGAGGTCGCGGGCTTCCGGGTCGTCCACGCCCCGGGCCACGCCCGCGGCGAGGTGATCTTCTTCCGCGAGAGCGACCGGGTGGCGATCTGCGGCGACGTGATCCGCAACATGAGCTACGCCACCGGCCTTCCCGGGATCAAGGAGCCGCCGTCGATCTTTACCTACGACATGGCCGAGAACCGCCTCTCGATCCGCAAGCTCGCCGACCTCGACCCGGCCCTGATCCTCCCTGGCCACGGCCCCGCCGTGACCGACATGTCCGCCTTCGAGCGCTTCGTCGCAGCGCTGCCCTAGCGGCAGGAGCGCAGCTCCCGCCCGCGAAGTGGGTTACCTAGTTTCACCTACTGGAAGGGAGTCCCGATGAGCACGCTCAAGAACCGGCGGCCATCGCCGGCGATGATCGTCGCCGTGATCGCCCTTTTCGTCGCCCTGGCCGGCACGGCCTACGCGGCGCAGACGATCAACGGCGGCGCGATCAAGAAGCAGACGATCGGCGGCGGCAAGCTGAAGCAGAAGACGCTGACCGGCTACCAGATCAACGTCAACAAGCTCGGCGTCGTGCCCTCGGCCAGGAGCGCGATCCGCGCCAGCCACACCTACTGGGCCGTCGTCAACAACCCGGCCAGCCCCGGCAACGCCACGCTCGCCCGAGCCAGCGACGCCGGCATCACGGTCGCCGAGGGCGGTGGAGCGGTCAACGTGATCTTCCCCGCCAACGTCAGCGGCTGCGCCAACGTCTCCAGTCGCAACAACGCCGGCACCACCGTGCCGGGCGCCGGCACCGCTCAAACCAACACCTCGCCGGCTAACCCGAACGCGGTCGAAGTCCACACCCGCGACGAAAAAGGCGCCAACGCCGACGCCGACTTCCACCTGGTCGTCGTCTGCCCGTAGACATTCGGATCGCCTCACCCCTTACCCCTCATAACAGTGGGGGTAAGGGGTGAGCCTGTGCGCTCGAGTGCGCAATCATCTCCTATGGGCTACTGGAGCGAACGTCAGGTTTGGGAAGGAGAACTCGGCATTTCGATGCCTTCCAACAGCTCGGTGTGTGCTGAGTGCATGGCGGATGCCGCGCTCGTGACCTTTGTCGAGACCCACGCCAACGCCACCTGTTGCGACTTCTGCGAGCGCGAGGGGGAGGCAGAGATCGCGGCGGACACCGACGCGGTCCTCGAGCACGTCTCCCGCTCACTTTTCAGGGAGTGGTCGACCCCACTGGAAGCCGGTCTCGCCTGGGACAACGAGATCGGCAAGTGGATCGGGGGTCCGATCGAGGCGCTCCGTTTCAGCTGGGACATCTTTCGGCAGACGGTCATGCACGAGACCCGGTTCCTGTTCGCGCTCCGCGACTACGACAGCTCCTACGACGACCCGGGTCAGCCGGTCCGGCGGGGAGCAAAGATGCTCGACGAGTTGGGGCGGCTGATCGCCGACCACAACCTGATCTCCGAACTTCAACCGCAGGACACGCTTTACCGGGTCCGGGTCAGCGATCTCGGCAGAACCCACTCCACCGCCGCCGAGCTGGGTACGCCCGAGGCGAGCGACTCGAAGCAAAGTCGCATGAGCCCCGCCGGCATCCCGATGTTCTACGCCGCCGCAGACGTCGATACGGCCCTGGCCGAGACCATCGACCCTGAACATACAGAGGGCAAGGCAGCCAACCTCGGTCGCTTTCGAGTCCGGGAAGCAATCTCAGTTGTCGATCTGACCCGATCTGCCGCCGGTCCCGAGCATCTTCACCGATTTACCTTCGAGTCGGCCCGCAGGGTGCCGGGCGCAACGTCGTCCTGTTCGTCGACCACGATCACTATCTCGAACCGGGTGAGGATCCCCCGCGCCTCAAGGGGCCCTGCGTAGAGCTGATCGATTCCGATCGCTGGCCCCTCGACACTGAGGCCGCGCGCGAGCCTAAGGCGTGAGCCGCGCCACCGCCATGTCGACGCGCTCGCCGCGGAACGGGACTCCCTCCGCGAGGAGCCGTCGGCGCTGACGCGTGCCCTTGGCGAGCGAGCCGTCAGCGCGGACGACTCGCCACCAGGGCAGGTCGGGCTCGTCGACCTCGAACAGGACCGTGCCGGCGAAGCGGGGCGCACCCGGCGAGACGTCGCCGTAGGTGCGGACGAAGCCCTCCGGGATCGCCCGCACGCGGTCGAGCACTTCCTCCAAACGGGATTCCCCTGCCGCGGTCAGGCGCCGGGGCCAAAGGCGTCGATGATGCGGTTCTGGAACTCGCTCAGCTCCTCCGGCGAGATGAAGTAGGTGGGAGGAGTGAGGAAGAGGCCGTCGGCGCGCTCCGCCGTCGCCTCCACCCTGGCCCGGACCTTGTCGAGCGGGCCGGCAGCGCAGTAGGCCTCGACCATCTCGTCGCTGATCGCGGCCGGCACCGCGGCGAGGTCACCGCGGCGGAAGGCGTCGCCGGCGGCGACGGCGTTGTCGGCGAACCCGTGCAGCTCCCAGAGCGGCATGTAGGTCTTCACCGTGGCGTAGAAGGAGATCGTGCGGCGGGCCATCTCGATCGCCCGGCCCTCGTCGTCGTCGATCGCACAGCAGACGGTCGGCAGGTAGTCGAAGTCCCTGCGCTCGCGCCCGGAGCGCTTCAAGCCCGTTTCGAAGGCGTCGACGACGACCTCGTCGATCCAGCGCAGGCTCTGGATCGGGTGCCCGATCAGCCCGTCGGCGACGTCGCCGGCCATCCGCGCCATCCCCGCCTGCACGGCGGCGGTGTAGATCGGGACCGACTCCCGCGGCGCCGGATGCGGCCGGACCCAGCCCTTGATGTCGATGTCGTAGTACTCACCCTCGTAGCGGATCGGCTCGCCAGCGCCGGCCTGCTGCATGATCAGCCGCGTCGCCTCAATCGCCTCGCGCAGGTGCGGCGCCGGTTTGCCGTAGTCGGCGTTGTGCCAGGTTTCGTTGAGGCGCTTGACCCCCGCTCCCATCCCCAGGCGGAAACGGCCGCCGGCCATCTCGTCGATGTCGAGCGCGGTGACGGCGTGGATGAAGGGGCTGCGGGTGAAGGCCCAGACGATCCCGGTGGCGACGTCGATCTTGGTCGTCTTCGCGGCCAGGTAGGCGGCTTGCGTGGCGGCGCTGCGAAACAGCTCCGGCGCCCAGACGCACTCGACCCCGGCCGCCTCGGCCCGCAGCGTCTCCGCCTCGAGGTCGGCGACCGAGGTGCCGATCGCGGCGACGGAGATGCGGTCGAGAGCGCTCACTGCCGTTGCGCTCAGATCGCGGCCGGAGCGTCGGCGCGGGCCAGCACCGCGTCGGCGACCCGTTCGCGGTGCCACTTGGAGTCGCCGAAGACCGCCGCGTTGGAGCGGCCGCGCTTGAGGAAGAAGTGGAGGTCGTGCTCCCAGGTGAAGCCGATGCCGCCGTGGACCTGGATCGAGGCGTCGGGGACGCGCCAGCCGGCGTCACCGGCATAGGCCTTCGCCATCGACGCCGCCAGCGGCAGCGACTCGGGCTCGGCGTCGGCGGCCCAGGCGGCGCCGTAGACGGCGGAGCGGGCGTTCTCGGTCTCCAGCAGCATCTGCGCGCAGCGGTGGGAGACCGCCTGGTAGGCGCCGATCGGACGGCCGAACTGCTGACGGTCTTTGGCGTAGGAGACCGCCATCTCCAGGGTCCGCTGGGCGATTCCGGTCGACTCGGCCGCGAGGGCGACACAGATGCGATGGAAGACGGGGTAGTAGTCGGCCTCGGCCCCGGGCAGGGTGTCGGCGGCGGCCACCTTGACGCCGTCGAAGCGGACCGCGGAGAAGCGGCGGGTGGGGTCGATCCCGGTCTCGGCAGTGACCGTGACGCCGTCGGCATCGCTCTCGACCAGGTGCCGCTTGCCGTCGCTGGTGGCGACGAGGAAGAAGTCGGCGCCGGCGGCGTCCATGACCAGGGTCTTCTCGCCGTCGAGGACGATCCCGTCGCCATCGGCCTTCGCCGCCATCGTGAAGCTGCCGATCGTTCCCGGCGAGCCGGCGTCCCAGAGCGCCGGCGTGCCCCGCTTCTCGCCGGCGGCCAGCGGCCGCAGGTAGCGCTCGCGCAGGTCGTCGGAGCCGCAGAGGCTCAGCGCCAGGCCGGCGATCGTGTTGGAGAAGAGCGGCGAGGGGGCGAGCGCGTAGCCCATCTCCTCGAACAGCACGGCGAGGTCGACGATGCCGAGCCCCTGCCCGCCCCATTCCTCCGGCAGCGCCAGGCCGGTCCAGCCCAGCTCGGCCATCTCCCGCCAGCCGTCAGGGTCGAGGCCGTCGTCGCTGGCGGCGATCTCGCGCAGCCGCTCCGATTTGAAGCGCGAGGCGAGGAAGTCGTGCGCGGTCGACTTGATCGCTTGCTGCTCGTCGGTGAGGTCGAAGTACATTTTTAAAACGCTCTCGCTGTCATCTAACGCAACCTCGGCAGCCCGAGCACGCGCTCGGCGATGATGTTCTTGAGGATGTCGGTGGTGCCGCCCTCGATCGAGTTGGCGCGGGAGCGCAGGAAGCCGTACTGCCAGGCGCCGTTGGCGATCGCGTTGGCCGAGCCGCGCGAGAGCGGCGCGTAAGCGCCCTCGATCTCCAGCGCCAGCTCGGTCAGGCCCTGGTTGATGTCGGCCCACTGCCACTTGCCGAGCGAGCCCTCCGGCCCGGGAATGCCCGACTGCATCGTCTTGGTCAGGCCGCGGTAGGCGTTGAGCCGCATCGTCTCCGCCTCGATGTGGAGCTGGGCGATGCGCTGGCGGTAGTAGGTGTCGTCGGCCGCCGAGCCGCCGTTGACGCGGACCTCGTTGGCCAGCTTCGCCAGCCGCCCGAGGCTGTTCTGGATCTGGGCGATGGCGCCGAAGGCGAGCCCGGCGCGCTCGTTCATCAAGGTCGTGATCGCCACCCCCCAGCCGGCGCCGACCTCGCCGACGACGTTCTCCTCGGGGATCCGCGCTTCGTCCATGAAGACCTCGTTGAACTCACCCTCGCCGGTGATCTGGACCAGCGGTTTCGCTTCGACCCCCTCCTGCTCCATGTCCATCAGGAAGTAGGTGAGGCCCTGGTGCTTGGGCGCATCGGGGTCGGTGCGGGCGACGAGCATGCACCACTTCGCGTACTGGGCGAACGTGGTCCAGACCTTCTGGCCGCTGACCACCCATTCGTCGCCGTCCTTGACCGCCCGCGTCTTCAGCGAGGCGAGGTCGGAGCCTGACTCGGGCTCGGAGAAGCCCTGGCACCAGATCTCCTCGCCGGTCAGGATCGGCTCCAGGTAGCGCTGTTTCTGCCCGTCCGTGCCGTGGGCGATCACCACCGGGCCGCCCATCGCCAGGCCGAGCACGTTGGCGGGGCTGGGCGCCTCCTGGCGCGCCGCCTCGCCGACGAAGATCGCCTGCTCGATCATCGTCGCACCGCGGCCGCCGTACTCCTTGGGCCAGGAGATCCCGGCCCAGCCGGCGGCGTGAAGCTTCAGCTGCCATTCGCGGCGGAAGGCCATCACCTCGTCGAGGCTGCCTTCGGGCTCGGGGCCGGGATTGTTCGCTTCGATCCAGGCGCGAACCTCGTCGCGGAACTGCTCCTCCGATGGCGACAGCGTCAGGTCCATCGCGGGCGAGCATATAGGGCCTGGCTGCTCGGCCAGGCCCTATCGCTCACGGACCTAGCCGGCGATCATTCTTCGCCGCATTCGCTGAAGCCGTAGTCCTGCGCCTGCTGGTTGACGTCGCCGAAGGGATCGGAGTCTTCGCTGAAGAGCGCTTCCGGATCGTCTTCGGCGGCTTCGATCGCTTCGTCCAGCGAGTCGACCAGTTCTTCGACCTGCTCCTCGTCGCCCTCGGGAGCGCCGAGGCCACGGATCAGTTCGGCCTGGGTTTTGATGTTCGGGACGATCACCGTTTCGACGATCTCGACCCCCTGCTCGTCGCTCGGTTCCTGATTCTCGGGGATGTCGTTTTCTTCCGCGTAGCGTTCGAAGCCGTCTTCGATTTCTTCGTTGCCCTGCTTGCAGATCGCGTCACCCTGGGCAATCAGCTGCTTCTTGGTGATCGTCACCTCGCTCGCGGTATCGGTGTCGGTGCCGTCGTCGCTGCTGCCACAACCGGCGCTGGCGATCGCCAGCGCCAGAACGCCGGCGAGCAGCACGATGAGTCGCTTGCTCAACTGGTCTCCTCTGATGGGTGGACGGGACGACCGGCAAGCTACCGGCCGCCTCCGTCAGACCGCTAGATCCGCTGGATCAGCGTCCCCGTGCCGAGACCGCCGCCGCAGCACATCGTCACCAGGCCCATCTCCTTGTCGCTGCGCTCCAGCTCGTGCAGCAGGGTGGTGATCAGGCGGGCGCCGGTGGAGCCGAGCGGGTGGCCGAGGGCGATCGCGCCGCCGTTGACGTTGACCCGGTCCATGTCGGGATCGAGCTCGCGGCGCCAGGCGCCGACGACGGAGGCGAAGGCCTCGTTGATCTCGACCAGGTCGATGTCGTCCATCGCCATCCCGTTGCGCTCGAGCAGCTTGCGGGTGGCGGGGATCGGGCCGGTCAGCATGATCACCGGGTCGACTCCGACCGTGGTCTGGTCGAAGATCCGCGCCCGCGGCGCCAAGCCCAGAGCGTCGGCCTTCTCGCGCGCCATCAACAGCACCGCGGCGGCCCCGTCGGAAACCTGCGAGGAGTTGCCGGCGGTGATCCTGCCGTCCTCCTTGAAGGCCGGCTTGAGGTTGGCGAGGCCTTCCAGCGTCGTCTCGCGCAGGCCCTGGTCGGTCGCGTAGGTGTCGCCGTTGACCTGCATCGGCACGGTCTCGCGCTCGAAGCGGCCCTCCTCGGTCGCCTTGGCGGCAAGCTGCTGGGAGCGCAGGCCGAGCTCGTCCAGCTCGGAGCGGGGGATCTCCCACTGGTCGGCGATCATCTCGGCCGAGAGGCCCTGCGGGATCAGGTCGTAGCGGTCCATCAGCTCCGGCGAGAAGGGCGAGCCGTGCTCTTTCATCACCTCGTAGCCATCGGCGAAGGAGATGTGGCCCATGTGCTCGACGCCGCCGCCGACGACGACGTCGTGGACGCCGCTGGCGATCTGCGCGGCGGCGAAGTTGACCGCCTGCTGGGCGGAGCCGCACTGGCGGTCGATCGTGGTCGCCGGCGTCTCGATCGGCAGCCCGGCCTCGAGCCAGGCGTTGCGGCCGATGTTGACCCCCTGCTCGCCGAACTGCTGGGCGCAGCCGGCGATCACGTCGCCGGTCTCGGCCGGGTCGACCCCCGACCGCTCGAAGACCTCGCCATAGACCTTGGCGAGCAGGTTGGAGGGGTGAAGGTCTTTGTAGTAGCCCTTCTCCGGATGGCCGCGGCCGATCGGAGTCCGCACCGCCTCGACGATCACGACCTCGCGCCCGCCGAACTTCCCGTTTCCGTTCTCAGCCATCCGAATCTCCTCTAACGCTGCGGGCGCCGAGTGCACCCTGATAACGCAAGCGTAGCCAATTGACTGGTCAGTCAACCAGTTCTCGGCGGGGGTACTCAGCGCCGTGGGGAAGGGGTCCGAGAACGTAAACCTCGCCCGCAGGACCCCTTCCCCGCGGCGCCCGCGCGGGCTGCCACGTGATAGGAAACCGCCCTCATGACTACGAATCAGGGGTACGAGAGTCCGGGGATCGCGGGGAGCGGGGCCATTGCCACCGGTCTCGCCGCCGTCTCGACCACGACGGCAGACACGATCCTGCTGGCCCGCAGCGAGGCTTCCGCCTGGCGCGCCGAGGAGAAAGTGGTCGCCGCCTGCGCCAAGATCGAGGGTGCCGAGCCCTCGCGACTGCGGGTCACGACCGACCCCAAGGACCTCTGCGACTGCGACGTCATCGTCGAGGCGATCGTCGAGGAGGTCGAGCCCAAGGGCGAGCTGCTGGCGCGGGTCGCCGCGGCCTGTCCCGACTCCGACCTCGCCACCACCACCTCCTCGCTCAGCATCGCCGCGATCGCCGCGGCGGCCGGCACGGACAGGCTCTTCGGGCTCCACGTCTTCAACCCGGTGCCGCGGATGAAGCTGGTCGAGGTCTGCGTCCCCGACGGCGCGGCCGCCGCCCGCGAGAAGGCCCTGGCCTGGTGCGCGGCGCTCGGCAAGACCGCCGTCGAGGTCCCCGACCAGGCCGGCTTCGTCGTCAACCGGCTGCTCTTCCCCTACCTCTTCGAAGCGGTGCGGCTGATCGAGCGGACCGGCATGGAGGCCGGCGAGGTCGACACCTGCATGAAGCTCGGCGCCGGCCACCCGATGGGCCCGCTGGCCCTGCTCGACTTCGTCGGGCTCGACGTCTCCAAAGCGATCGGCGACGCCCTCTACGCCGACAACAGCGAGGCCGCCAGCCAACCGCCAGGACTGATGGTCGAGATGGTCGGCGAAGGAAAATTGGGCCGCAAGAGCGGCGCCGGTTTCTACTCTTACGACTGAGTTACTCGGCGTTCGCCGCCTTCCTTTTTCCGGAGAGGTCCCAGATCACGTCGGCCTCGGAGATGTTCTGGCGGCGGGCGATGATCTCGATCTCCTCCCAGGGGAGCTCCGCCTCGGGGAGCTCGTCCCAGCGGGCCAGGTCCAGGGCCTCGATCGAGCCCCGGAGCGCGGGGCCGAGATGTTCCTCGGAGCGCAGCAGCGCTCTCAATACCTCGAGTTGCTTGTCGGTCAAGCGAACAACCCACATGCGGTACCTCCAACGTTCGGCGGAATCGCGGGTTGCCCGGAGAAATTAGGCAGCGGGACGGACGGAACCGCTGATTCGGACCGCCTCGATGCGGTTCTCGCGCACCGCCTCGACGCGGATCGTGTAGCCGTTGGACTTGATCGAGTCGCCGCGCTTGGGCAGTCGCCCGAGCTCGCCGAAGACGTAGCCGCCGACCGAGTTGTAGGCGTCGCTGTCGACCGGCAGCTCGATGCCGGCGTCGGCGAGATCGCCGAGCGAGACGTGGCCACGCACGAACCAGTCGCCGCTGGTGAGCTGGCGCAGGGCGGCCGCCCGCGGATCAGTCTCGTCCTCGATCTCCCCCACCACCTCCTCGAGGATGTCCTCGACGGTGACGATCCCGACCGTGCGGCCGTACTCGTCGACGACCACCGAGAGCGAGGTGCGCTGGACCTGCAGGTCGTGCAGGAGGTCGTCGAGCGGGCGCGTCTCCGGCACGATCACGGCGTCGCGGATGGCCGCCTCGATCCCCGCCTCCGGCCCGTCGCTCATGTAAAGCCGGGCCAAGCTGTTGTTGTGGACGATCCCCTTGACCCGGTCCGGGTTCTCGTCCTCGATCACGACCAGGCGCGTGTGGCCGGAGGTGACGCAGCGCTTCAGCCCCGCCTCGACGGTCTCCGAGGCGTCGACGGTGACCACCGCCGGGATCGGCGTCATCACCTCGCGCGCCTCCTGCTCGTGCAGGTGGAAGACGCCGCCGAGCATCCCCGCCTCGCCGGGGTCGAGGTGGCCGCCGATCCGGGAGCTGTCGATGATCTGCTTCAGGTCCTCGGCGGTGTGGTGCTGTTCGAGGTCGGAGGGGTTGACGCCGAAGAGGCGGACGACGGCGTTGGAGAACCAGCTCAGCGCCATCGTCACCGGCGCGGTCGCCACCCGGAACCAGTTCAGCGGCCGCGAGACCCGCCGGGCCGTGCTCTCGGCATTGGCGATCGCCAGCATCTTCGGGACCTGCTCGCCGATGCTGATGTGGATCGCGGTGACCAGGGTGAAGGCGATCGCGAGCGAGAGGCCCGCGGCGACCCCGTGCGAAAGACTGCCGAAGGCCGGCTCGATCAGCTCGGCGAGCGCCGGCTCGCCGAGGAAGCCGATGCCGATCGAGGCCATCGTGATCCCGATCTGACAGGCCGAGAGGGCTTCGTCGATCTTGTCGAGCTGCTCGACCACCGCCTCCGCGCCCGATTCGCCTTCGGCGGCCAGCTGCTCGATTTTGCCGCGGCGGCTGCGAACCAGGGCAAACTCCGCGGCGACGAAGAAGCCGTTGACGGCGATCAGCACCAGCAGGAGGACGAGCAGTAGGGCGCTCATCGACTATGCGGCCCGGTACTTCGAGCTGGGACGTCGTCGGCCATTCGGCGAATGGAATATAGCTGGCCGCTCACGCAGGTTTTTCGATAAATGCGATATTGAGCGAATAATGCGGGTTGCCACGCTCAGTGAGATGCTCGAAGAGGTCATACGCCTGGGCGAGGCAACCGGGATGGAAGCCCAGGCGCACGAGCTGCGCGGCGAACTCGAGGGCCGTTTGGCGACGGTGCGCGCGGCGCTCGCCGGAGCGACGAGCCTGCGAGTGATCGCCCTGCAGCACCTCGACCCGCCGCGGGTGGCCGGCTTCTGGATCCCGGAGATGATCTCGATCGCCGGCGGCGTCGACGTCGCCGGCGACCCCGGGCTCAGCCCGCCCGAAGTCGGCTGGGGCGAGCTGGAGAGCCTCAATCCCGCGGTGGTGATCGTGATGCCCGACGGCTCGGTCGAGGACGCCCAGGCCCAGGCGATGGAGCACTGGGAGCGGATCGCCTCGCTGGGCGCCGAGCGGGTCTTCGCGGTCGACGCCGCCGCTGCCTTCTCCGACCCCGGCCCGCGCTTGGTCGACGGGGTCGAGCTGCTCGGCTACCTGCTCCACCCCGACCTGATCGACCCGCCGGGAAACACCGGCTTCCGGGCGCTGAAGGCGCCGGTCACGCGGCCCTCGCAGAACGGCTGACGGTCAGGCGACGGCCAGGGCGCCGACGACCGAGACGACCGCGACCAGCGCCATCACAGCGAACTCCGCCGGGTGCCGCCGCGGCCCGAGCATGCCGCGCTCGCCGGCGACGATCGCGGCCGCGCAGATGCCGCCGCCGACGAGACCGCCGAGGTGGCCGCCGATGCTGATGTTGGAGGCGCCGAAGGTGAAGACCAGGTTGATCACGATCAGGAATCCGAGCTCCCCGGCAAGGGCGTTCATCCCCCGTCCGCGGGCGATGATGAAGGCGGCGCCGATCAGGCCGAAGACCGCCCCGGAAGCGCCGACCGTCGAGACCAGGGGGTCGGTGAGAAGCAGCGCGCCGAAGGCGCCGGCCAGCAGAGAGGCGAAGTAGAGGGCCAGGAAGCGGGGCGTGCCCAGGGCCGGCTCGAGCATCCGGCCGAGCATGAAGAGCAGGATCATGTTGAAGCCGATGTGGATCAGGCTGGCGTGGAGGAATCCCCCGGTAACCAGGCGGTACCACTCGCCGTCGGCGACCGAGACCCCGCGCAGAGCGAAGTCGTTGATGACCGACCCGCCGGGATTGTTGACCCCCCCGACCCCGGCGGCGATCTCGATCAGGTAGGCGACGACGTTGAGCCCGATCAGGACGAAGGTCGCCGGTGCCCGCCGGAAGCCCTCGCCGCCGGCATCGCCAACCCCCCGCACCACTTTGGTGCGCTGCTGCATGCACTCCGGACAGCGCATCCCGACCGGGGTCGGGGTCATGCAGTCGGGGCAGATCGGGCGGCCGCAGGAGGAGCAGGAGACGCGGGTCTCGCGGTCGGGGTGGCGGTAGCAAGTCTCGGCCATCGGGATGGGCAGCCTACAATCGCCGCCGATGGAGCCCCCCAGCCCAGCCCGGCTCTACGCGACGCTGGCCGGCGGGCTGCTCGTCGTCCTCGGCCTGGTCGGCTTCTTCTCCGATCTCTCCTGGCTCAACTTCCTCTACGTCGGCGTCGGCGCCCTGGGGTTGGTGCTGGCCGCCTGCGCGGCGCGCCCCTACGCGCTCGCAGCCGGGATCGGCTTCACCGCGCTGGCGATCTGGGACTTCTCCGCCGACGGCTGGCTGCACCTCGCGATCGGGGTTCTCGGCCTGGCCGCGGCGGCGGCCTCAGAGGCGCGAGCGAAGGCCGCCGCCGAGAGCCCGTAGGCCGCTCTCGCCCTTGCCGCGGCCGCGGCGACGCAGCTCGAACAGCACCAGCGCCCCGGTGGCGACGCCGCCGGCGCCGACGGCGACCACCGGGCGGACCCAGTTGCGCGGGTCGCGGAGGGCGCGCAGCTCGCTCTCGGAGAGCTCCTCGGCCCAGTCGGAGAGCTCCTCGGCGGCCGCTTGCGTGACCGCTGCGAGAGTGTCCTCGACCCGGCTCGAGAGGCGCTCGGGAGGGTCGATCGGGCGCAGGGCGTCGGTCAGCAGCTGCTCGACGTCCCAGCTGCTGCCGCTGAGGGTGTCACTCGGCCGGCTCATCGCTCATCTCCTCCTGTAGCTGCTTGATGGCGCGGTGGATCAGCACCTTGGTCGCCCCGTCGGAGCGGCCCAGGGCGCGGGCGATCTCGCGGTTGTCCATGCCGAGCGCGAAGCGCATGATCAGCGCCTCGCGGCGGTCGTCGGAGAGGTGCTCGAGGTTGGCCATCACCTGGCGCAGCTCCTCGCGCCCCTCGGCGATCGCCACCGTGTCGTGGCGGGCGGCGATCGGATCGGTGCTGTCGAGCGGCGTCTGCGGGCGCCGCGAGCGGTCGCGGTAGTAGTTGGAGGCGAGGTTGTGGGCGATCCTGATCACCCAGGGGCGCAATGGCCGCCCGGCGGACTCGCGGCGGGCGCGGTCGAAATGCCGGTATGCCTGGAGGAAGGCCTGCTCGGTCAGGTCCTCGGCGTCGTGGTGGTTGCCGATCCGGTAGTAGGCGTAGGAGTAGACGTCGCGCAGGTGCGCCCGGTAGAAGTCTTCGAAGGCGCGGTCCAGCTCCGCCTTCGCCGCCGGCCCGAGGTCGCCGGGCTCGACGTTCTCCGTCGGGGGGCTCACCCGGCAAGCCTAGCCTCATCAGGCGGCCCGCCTGGACCGCTCGACCCGGCGCAGCCCGGCGACCCAGTCCTGCGCCGCGATCTCACCGCGGATCAGGGCCGCAAGGCCGCTCAGCGCCTCCGCCGAACCGCCCGAAGCGACCACCGCCTGAGCCAGCAGGGGCGTCGTGTCGAGGCCCTCGGAAGCCTGGCCGATCAGGTCCTGGATCTGCTCCGCCGGGGTGCCGGTGCCGAGCAGCTCGCCGGCGCGGCGGTTGCGGCCGGCGGGGGCCATCATCGTCGCCGTCAGGTCGCCGACGCCGGCCAGCCCGGAGAAGGTCTCCAGCTCGGCGCCGTGCTCGAGCGCGTACTCGATGCACTCCTGCCAGATCGCCGCCACGGCGATGCCGGCGGCGTTGAGGCCGTGCGGCTCGGCCGCGGCGGCGGCCAGCGCGGCGGCGTTCTTGGCGGCGCCGGCCATCTCCACCCCGGTCACGTCGCGAGAACGCTCGCAGACCAGGCCGGCGCGGTCGAAGACCTCGCCGAGCTGGTCTCGCAGGTCGAGGTCCGCCGAGCCGAGCACGAGCGCCGCCGAGCCGGAGACGGCCTCGCGTGCGTGGGCGGGACCGCCGAGGCAGGCGACCGCCCTGGCCCGCACCCGCTCGCCGACGTACTCGGCCGGCAGCTGCCCCTGCGGAGCGATCAACCCCTTGGTCAGGAGCAGGACGGAGGAGCGGGCGCCGACCCGGTCGGCGATGGCCCCGACCGCCTGCGGCAGCGACTTCGAGGGAATCGCGAGGCAGATCAAGTCGATGCCGGCGAGCTCGATCTTCGAGGCCGGGCGGACGTCGATCGCCTCCGGCAGCGGTACTCCCGGCAGGTAGCGCCCGTTCTCCCCCGTCTCGATCATCTCGGCGGCGCGCTCGGCGTTGCGGGCGCCGAGCTGCACCTCGAGGCCGCCGCGAGCGAGCAGGACCGCCACCGCCGTGCCCCAGCTGCCGGCGCCGATCACGGCGGCGCGGCGCATCGGCGGCAGGCCGCCGAGGTCTTCCCACTGCAGCTGCACGTTGGGCCAGATCCGCCCGGTGACCGTCTCGGCCAGCGCCTTCGAGGGCTCTTCGGCCCGGGGGAAGGTCATCGCGCGGCCGAGCCTTACCTTGACCTTGCGGGGGCGGATCCGCCAGCCGCGGCGGACGTGTTCGGTGCCGAGCACGGCGGTCGGGATCACCGGCGCCCCCGTCTGCAGGGCGAGGCGGCCGACCCCGCGGCGAGGGTTGGAGAGGGTGCCGCGGCGGGTCCGCGTGCCCTCGGGGAAGATGCAGACGGCGCCGCCGCGTTCGACGATCTGGCGCGCGGTTTCCATCGATTCCTCGTCGGACTCGCCGCGGCGGATCGGGAAGGCGCCGAGCCGGGAGAGGATCCAGCCCTGCCAGCGGCGCTCGAACAGCTCCACCTTGGCGACGTAGTTCATCGGCCGCCGCCAGGGCAGGCAGCCGCCGATCGCGAAGGGATCGAGGAAGCTGCGGTGGTTGGCGGCGACGATCAGCCCGCCCTTGAGCCGGGCGTGCTCACGCCCGGTCCGCGCGTAGCGGAAGTAGACGAGGAAGAACGGGGTCATGAAGATCCTCGCCAGCAGGTAGAGCGGCCAGTTGACGCTGTGCCTGCGCGTGTAGGCGTGGTAACGGGCGAGTCGCTCGGCGTTCACGCAGAGCGCTACACGGGCGCGGGAGCGTGGTTACCCCTACCAGGCGGCTTCGACCAACTCCGCCAGATCTCCCTTAGTGAGAGGGGAGCCGGGGACGAAAGCCAGCTCGGGACGGACCAGCATGGAATCCAGGGCCTGGTCGAGCTTGGAGCGGTCGGCGCCGAGGGTGCCGAGGCCGGGTGGGTTGCCACCGAGCTGGAGGGTGCGGGCTTCGACGTCCTCGGGATCGGTCTCGATCGCCGCGGCGAGGTCGGACAGGCGGTCCGGCGCCCGCGCGACCAGCAGCGCCAGGGCACGCGGCAGGATCGCGGCGTTGGTGCCGGCGTGGGGGCTGCCGCAAACGCGGACCAGGGTCTGGCAAACGACGTGGTGGACGCCGAACATGCCGGAGTCGATCGCGTAGCCGCAGAGCAGCGAGCCGAGCGCCAGCGACGCCGGGTTGCGCTCGTCGCGGTCGAGGTCGAGCGAGGTCGCGATCAGCTCCGCCCCGCGCAGCGCGGTCATCTCCGAGACCGGATTGGCGAACGGCGTGCAGAGCGAGTCGGCCCCGTGGGCCAGCGCGTTCATCGAGCTGGCGCGCAGCTCCGGCTCGGGCTGGCTCGTCATCGCGGCCGGGTCGGCGACGACCAGGTCCGGCCGCACCATCGACGCAGCTCCCGGCTCGGCCCCGGCCGGCAGCCGGTGGATGCCGGTCATCTCCGCTCCCGACATCGTCGTCGGCAGCGCCGCGACGCGGGCGCCGCTGACCGAGGCTACGGCCTTGGCGACGTCGATCGGGCGGCCGCCGCCGAGGCCGACCAGCGCATCCGAGTCGACCTCGGCGAGCAGCGCCGCGGCGAGGTCGGGGACCTGGCCGGGGCCGATCTCGTGAATCGCCGTCGCCGCTGCGGCCAGCTCCGGCGCCCCCGCCAGCGCCCGCGGGGTGCTCAGCAGCGCGAAGGAAGTGAAGCCGTGCTCGAAGAGAAGCTGCGGGGCCTGCGCGATGCCGTTGCGGCGGAAGGCGACCGTGCGTCCGGCGTCGCGCCAGATGAAGTCCCCGTTCACCCCGGCGAATCCGTCCGCGGGTTCCTCACCGGTCTCAGGTTGGGCTCGACTTCGGCCCGCATGTGCTCGTAGTCGGGCGGCAGCGAGAGCTTCTCGCCGAGGTGCTCGAGCGGCTCGTCGACGGTGAAGCCCGGTCCCATCGTGGCGATCTCGAAGAGGACGCCGCTGGGCTCGCGGAAGTAGATCGAGCGGAAGTAGAAGCGGTCGATCTCCGGGGTCGGCTGGGCGCCGGCCGCAAGCGCCCGCGCCCGCCACTCCATGTGCTCCTCGGAGAGCGAGGCCCAGGCGACGTGGTGAACGCTGCCGGCGCCCTGCAGGCCGCGCTCGGCCGGCGGCTCGTCGAACAGGTAACGGCCGCCGCGCTGCTCGCCCCGCGCTTCCCAGGCGCCGTCGCCAGCCCGCTCGAACTCGAGTGCCTCCAGCAGGCCGTTGCTGGCCTCGGGGTCGGCGCTGTAGGCCCGCACCGCGTGGAAGCCCTGCAGCGCCAGCTCCGCCGGGACCTCGGGATGCTCGGCGACCAGGGGCGCGTCGGGAACGTCGACGACGAGCAGCTCGTGGTCCAGGCCCTCCGGATCGGAGAAGAGCAGGCCGGCGCCCTCGCGCCGGGACTCGATGCCGTTTTCGCCGAGGCGGTCGCCCCAGAAGGCGAGCGAGTCCTCGGAGGCGACGCGCCAGACGACGCGATGCACCATCCCGGCCCCGGCTCGGCCGGGGGCCACGCCCGGGTACTCGAAGAAGGTGAGATCGGCGCCCGGATCACCGCCCTCGTCGGCGAAGAAGAGGTGGTAGACGGTCGGGTTGTCCTGGTTGACGGTTTTCTTGACCAGCCGCAGACCCAGCACTCCCGCGTAGAAGTCGACGTTGCGCTGCGCGTCCTCGGTGATCGCGGTGATGTGGTGGATGCCCTCCAACTTCATGCTTCACGTATACCATCCCTCTTCGATGAGCCGCGCACGCAGACGCACTGTCAAAGGGCTCGTCATCCTCGGCTCGGTCCTCGCCTTCCTCAGCGTCTTCGCGATCTGGACCGAGCGCCAGGCACTCAACACCGACGACTGGGTCACCACCAGCGGCCGCCTGATCCAGAACGAGACGATCCGCGCCGCGCTCAGCGACTACCTCGTCGACCAGCTCTACGAAAACGTCGACGTCGAGGCCGAACTCGAAGATCGCCTCCCGAAGGACGTCAAGGAGCTCGCCGGCCCCGCCGCCGGCGGCCTGCGCCAGGTTGCCGGCGACGGCGCCGAAAAGGTTCTGGAAACGGCGACCGCGCAGTCGCTCTGGGAAGACGCCAACCGCTCTGCCCACGAACAGCTGATCGCGGTGCTCGAGGACAAGGGCGACGCGGTCTCGACCAGCGAAGGCAACGTCAGCCTCAACGTCGGCAGCCTGATAACCAACCTCGCCGACCAGGTCGGGATCGGCCAGGACCTGGCCGACAAACTGCCGGCCGATGCGGGCCAGATCGAGATCCTGCGCTCCGACGAGCTGAAGACCGCGCAGAACGTCGCAGTCGCGATCAAGGGCCTCGCGATCGTGCTCTCGCTGCTCACCTTCATCTCCTTCGGCGCCGCGATCTACCTCTCCCGCGACGGCCGCTGGGTGACCGTGCTCTACAGCGGCATCGGCTTGATCGCCGCCGGCTTCGCGGTGATCGTCTTCCGTGAGATAGCCGGGGGCATAGTCGTCGATCAGCTGGTCGTGGCCGACAGCGCCAAGCCCGCCGGCGAAGCCACCTGGTCGATCGCCACCTCGCTGATGACCAGCATCGCCACCACGGTGATCGTCGTCGGGATCCTCTTCGCGGTCGCCGGCTGGCTCGCCTCCCCGACCAAATCGGCCCAAGCCACCCGCCGCGTCTTCGCGCCGACCCTGAACCACCACGCCGCCTACGTCTACACCGGCCTGGCGATCGTCGTCTGCCTCTACTTCCTCTCCAGCCCGACCCAGGGACTGCGTTCCTTCCTCACCACCCTGGTCGTCGCCGGCATGGCTGCCTTCGGCATCCACGAGCTGCGCAAACAGACCGCGGATGAGTACCCCGACGCCAGCTACGACGACGTCTTCGGCGGGGCCCGCGACAAGGTAGTCGGCGCCGTCAAGGACGCCAACATCGGCGAGCGGGTCGGCGAGCAGGCCTCGAAGCTGCGCCTGCCGGAGGTGCGAAAGCCCGGAGGCGAGGACTCTGGCGAGGCCCCGACCGCGGTGGCGCCCCTGAGCGAGGAGGACGCGAGGCTCGAGCGCTTGGAGCGGCTGGCGGAGCTACGCGACAAGGGCATCCTCAACGACGAGGAGTTCGCCGCCGAGAAGTCCCGCCTGCTCGGCGGCAGCGGCCCGAGCGCGTGACGGAAAGCCCGCCGCCGGGTTCGAACCGGCAACCTCCTGATTACAAATCAGGTGCTCTCCCAGGTTGAGCTAGGCGGGCATGGTGGCAAAGGGTGAAGCGGTGGATGTGACCTTTCGGTTCCTCGGGCCGGACGAGGGTGGCGTCCTCACCGAGGCGATAGAAGCAGCTTACGGGACGACCTACGACGTCGGCTGGGTTTACGACGAGGCGGAGGTTTCGGCCCGGCTTGCCGACGGCCGTTACGTCTCCTGCGTCGCCGAGTCGGCCGACGGCGACCTGCTCTGTCACATGGGGATGAGCCTGGCGGCGGCCGGCGACGCGGTCGGGCACTCGGGGCAGGCGGTGACGCTGGCACGCGCGCGCGGCCAGCACCTGTTCACGCGGACCAAGCGCTTCCTGATGGACTGGGCCCGCGGCCAGGGGCTGGCCGGGATGTTCAGCGAGGCGACCGCGGCCCACCCCTACAGCCAGCGGGCGAACATCGAGCTGGGCGCGCACGAGACCGGCTTCCTGCTCGGCTGGATCCCCGCCTCGGTCGCCAACGACGCCGCCGCGGGCGCGCCGCGCCGGCGCCAGTCGGCGGCGCTCTTCTACACCAAGCTCAACGACGGCCTTGAGCGGCGCGTCTATGCGCCCCCGCGCCACCACGAGATCGTCGGCCAGACCCTGGCGCTCTGCGAGCTGCGCGGCACGCTGGCGACGCCCGGCCCCGAGGCCGAGCTGGCGGCGCGAACCGAGCTGCAGGTCGAGGTCGACGAGGACCACAACCTGGCGCTGATCACGGTGCGCAGGCCCGGAGCCGACCTGGAGGTGGTGGTCGCCGCCGAGCGCCGTCACCTCTTCCACAGCGCCGGGCTCGACGCGATCTACGTCGACCTGCCCCTGGAGCAGCCGGCGACCGCGTTGGTGGCCGACGACCTCGAGCGGCTGGGGGTCTCCTACGCCGGCGTCTTCCCCAACCACCGCACCGACGGCGACGTGCTGCGCATGCAGTCGCTGCACCGGGTCCGCGTCAAGGCCGACGACGTCGCCGTCGCCTCAGACCACGGCCGCGAGCTGTTGGACTACGTCCTGGCGGACCTGCCGTAGTCGTTACGCGGCCACCTCGCGGGAGGCGAGGTGGCTTCCCACCTTGCGCTTGACCCGCTGCAGGGCGTTGTCGACGGTCTTGGTGTCGCACTCGAGCTTCTCGGCGATCATCTCGTAGGAGTGGCCGTCGAGGTAGAGCGAGAGGACGCGGCTCTCGAGGTCGGAGAGGACGCCGGAGACGCCGGAGAGGCAGGCGACGAGGCTGGTCAGCTCTTCGGCGGCGATCACCTGGTTGACCGGGTCGTGGACGCTCGGCCCCGGCAGGATCTCGTCGAGGGTGGTGTCCGAGTCTCCGGCCGCCGCCGGCGTCTGGCTGAAGGAGACGTACTGGTTGAGCGGCGTGTGCTTGTTGCGGGTCGCCGTCTTAACAGCGGTGATGATCTGGCGCGTGATGCAGAGCTCGGCGAAATTGCGGAAGCTCGACTCGCGATCGGTGCGGTAGTCCCGGATCGCCTTATAGAGACCCAGCAGGCCCTCTTGAATCAGGTCGTCGGACTCTCCCCCGAGCAGGAAGTAGGACGAGGCCTTGAGGCGGACGAAGCCGCGGTAGCGGCGAACGATCGCGTCGTAGGCGTCGGTCCTGCCCTCCTTGGCGAGAGCGACCAGATAGTGATCATCAAGCTCAACTTGAGAGTTAGTCTGATGGGCGCGGGCGGCGCTGGACCGCACCCCCATCGAAGCGGGCCTTTGCTGCACAGGCGTAGACAGAGCCACAGATCCTTCTCCTTGCTGAAGGGTCGTGGCGCCACTTACCTCCCCCGGGGCGCCTCTTATCGACGGGCTATCTCACACTCAAGCTGAGGTTCACCCTTGTTGCGACGCTAGTTTATGTGCACACGGAGTTCTGTCAACCCCTGGGGGACATAAATGCAAATGCCGTTGCATCTGTTAGAAGCCTGCCTCAGGCGTCGGGGCGCTGCCGAACGGCCTCGAAAAGCACGGCCGCCGCGGCTGCGGAGACGTTGAGCGACTCGATCTCGCCGCCGCGGGGCAAGGCAATCAGGCCGTCACAGGCGGCGGCCACCCGCGGCCGGATCCCCTTCCCCTCGCCGCCGAAGACCAGCACCGTCGGCCCCTTGAGGTCGACGCTCCAGGGCGCCGCCTCCGCCCCGGCGTCGGCGCCCCAGATCCAGAAGCCCGCCGCCTTGGCCTCGGCGAGCCAGTCGGCGAGGTTGCGGACGTGGGCGACCTGGAGATGCTCGACCGCCCCAGCCGAGGCCTTGCAGGTAGCAGCGGTGATGGCGGCAGAGCGGCGCTCGGGCACGACCACCCCCGTGGCGCCGGCGAACTCGGCCGAGCGGCAGACGGCCCCGAGGTTGCGCGGGTCCTGAACCTGGTCGAGCGCGATCAGCAGGGCATCTTCCCCCCGCAGGAGCCCACGCGGGTCCCCGTAGGGATATGGATCCACCTCGGCGACGACGCCTTGGTGGTCGGGCGACCCACAGAGTCGCTCCAGCTCAAACGCATCCGCCTCCGGCGCCCGCCAGACGCGCCGAACCTGTCGCCTTCCCCGTTCCGCCTCAGCGACCGGCTGCCGCCCATAGATGATCTGGTTGGCCATCTAAGCCTTGGGAACCAAGCGGGGCCCGTCCGCCGAATCGCGGACTTCCCAGCCCAGCTCCGCTAACTGATCGCGAATCTCATCTGCTCGCCCAAAGTCCTTGCCGGCCCGCGCTTGCTCACGCTCAGCCATCAGCGCTTCAGCGGCAGCGTCAGCACCCTCGCCCTGCTCTGCCAGCGAACCCAAGCCGACCAACTCGACCATCTCGCGCAGTGCAGTCACCGCCTCATCCCTACTCACCTCGCCCCGGTTCGCCTCTCCGACCAGCTCAAACGCCTCGGCCATCGCCCTGGGCGTATTGAAGTCATCTGCAAGAGCAGCCCGGAAGCGCTCGAGACGAGAGTCGGGGGAGGTCTCGACGGAACCTCCCGCAGTTCGTGACGGCGAGACCTCCCCCGACTCTCCCCCACCAGCGATCCCGTGCTCGCGGAAAAAGTTCCGCAACCGCTCGACCTGGGCCTGAGCCTGCGCCATCTGCTCATGGCCAAAAGCCAGCGGCTGCCGGTAATGCCCGGAGATCAGGTAGGCCACGACCGCCTCGCGCCCATACCGATCGAGCGCCTCGGACAACTGAAAGATGTTCCCGTCCGATTTAGACATCTTCGCGTCCGCCGTCTCGATCATCCCGTTGTGCATCCAGATCTGCGCGAAGGGCCGCCCCGCGGCCTCCGACTGGGCGATCTCGTTCTCGTGGTGGGGGAAGACGAGGTCGGAGCCGCCGCCGTGAATCGCGAACGAGGCCCCCAGCTCGGCCTCGGCCATCGCCGAGCACTCGATGTGCCAGCCAGGGCGCCCCGGGCCCCAGGGGGAGTCCCAGCCGGTGTCCTCGCCGGGCTTGCGGGCCTTCCAGAGGGCGAAGTCGAGCGCGTCCTCCTTCAGCGCCGCCGAACCCGCCTCCTCACCCTGGTCCATGTCCTCGGGTCGGCGGTTGGAGAGCTTGCCGTACTGATCGAAGCTGCGCACCCGGAAGTAGACGTCGCCGCCGGACTCGTAAGCGTGGCCGGACTCGACCAGGTCGCCGATCAGCGCCACTATGCCGGCGATCGTCTCCGTCGCCAGCGGCTCCGCGTCGGGGCGGCCGAGGCCAAGCCGGTCGGTGTCCTCCGAGTAGGCGCGGGTCATCCGCGCCGCGAACTCGCCCGAGGGCTCCCCGGCGGCCGTGGCGGCGGCGTAGATCTTGTCGTTGACGTCGGTGACGTTGACGACCAGTCGCGTCCGGTATCCCTCGGACCGCAGGAAGCGCGCGAAGAGGGAGAAGACGACGAAGGGACGGGCGTTGCCGATGTGGATGCGGCTGTAGACGGTCGGGCCGCAGGCATAGATCCCCACCTCGCCGGAGGGGTCGAGAGCCCGCGGCTCGCCGCCGAGCGTGTCCTTGATTCGGACCTCGCGCATCGCGAGGCCGAGACTAGATGAAATCCGTTTCCTAAAAGGTTCGGTAGCCGGCCGCGGAGGGGGTCGACTCGCCGCGCAGCCAGACCGGCGCCGACTCCTCGGCCGCCGCCTGGGCCTCGCGCTTGGCGCGCTTGGCACTGGCTTTGATCTCGTCCTCACTGGCCTCGCGGACACGCTCCTCGCGCCGCTCGGCCTGAACCCGGATCCGCTCTGACTCGATCCGCAACTGGTCCTCGGCCCGGGCCCGGGCGGCCTCCTCGGCCTCCCGCTCGACCTTCTCGACCAGGTTGCGGACGCTCTCCTCGGCTTCGCGACGCACCTCCACGGTGCCCTCCATCACGCGGCGCTCGATCTCGGTCTCGAGCCGCACCGCGGTCTCGTGCGACTCCGCCGCGGCGGCCTCGGCGTCAGCGGCGCGCTGCTCAGCGGCGGCGATCCGGCGGTTGGCCTCGGCGTCGATCTCTTCGCGGGCGGCGGCGATGCGGCGCTCGACCTCGGCCTCGAGATCCTTCGCCGCCGTCGCGATCGCGCCCTCGGCCTCGGCTCGCGCGGCCGCCACCTGCGCGGCAGCGGCTTCGCTTTCCGCCCGGGAGCCCTCCCGCAGCTCCTCGAAGGCCCGCTCCGCCCGGTCGCGCCCGGCCTCGGCGCCGGCCACCTTCGCCTCGATCGCGCGCCTGGCCTCGCGCTCGGCGGCGATCCGCTGGCGAGCCTCGGCGGCGACGCCGCGCAGCGTCCCCATCGCCCGCTCCTTCAGCTCGGCACCGACCTTCTCGGTGCGGGCCTCGGCCCTGGCGACGCGCTCCTCGCTGACCCGGACCCACTCCAGCGCCTGCTTGGCGACGCCGTGCATGGTCTCGGTGGCCTCGCCGACGGCCCGCAGCTGCCTTGCTGGATCACTCATCTCCGGGCAACTTACTATGGGTGCCGGAGGCCAACTGGCGGCCCGGCGGCGGCCCAATCCGCAATTTGCGCAAGAGCCCCGGGAGGCTCCCGGGGAGAATCTCAGGCGGACTGCTGGGCCTCGCGCGCGCGCAGGTCGCGCTTGAGGATCTTGCCGGTGGCGTTGCGGGGCAGCTCGTCGAGGAACTCGATTTCGCGCGGGGTCTTGTAGCCCGCCAGGTTGGCCTTGACGTGGGCCTTGAGGTCGCCCTCGCTGACGTCGACGCCGCTCTCGGCGACGACGAAGGCCTTCAGTCGCTGGCCGAACTCGGCGTCCTCGACTCCGATCACCGCGACCTCGACGACGGCCTCGTGGTCGGCGAGCAGGTCCTCGACCTCGCGCGGAAAGACGTTCTCGCCACCGGAGACGATCATCTCGTCGTCGCGGCCGTCGATGAAGAGGCGGCCGTCGGGGTCGATGTGGCCAACGTCGCCGCTGCAGAGCAGGCCGTCGATCGCCTCCTTGCCGCCGCCGCCGGTGTAGCCCTCGAAGGACATCTCGTTGCCGACGAAGATCCGCCCGACCTCGCCCCGGGGGACCTCGCTGCCGCTCTCGTCGAGGATCCTCACCGTGGTGCCCCGGGGCGGCCGGCCGGCGGTGCCGGGAGCGGCGCGGAGGTCCTCCGGGGTGGCGATCGTCGCGTAGGCGACCTCGGTCGAGCCGTAGAGGTTGTAGGCGGAGTCGCCGAAGCGGTCCATCCAGGCAAGCGCCAGCTCGCCTGGGAGGGCCGAGCCGGAGAGCGAGGTGATCCGCAGCGAAGAGAGGTCATAGGAGGCGAGCGTCTCCTCCGGCAGGGCGAGGATCCGCTGCAGCATCACCGGCACCACCGCCAGCACGTCGGCGCGGCTTTCCTGAATCGCCTGCAGCGTCCCCTCCGGGTCGAAACGACGGCGCAGCACCAGCGTCGAGGCGGTCGGCAGGCTCATCACGAAGTGGAAGAAGCCCCAGGAGTGGAAGAGCGGCGCCGCGACCATCATCGTCTCGCGGCTGCGAAAGGGAATCTTGTCGATCAGCGCCGCGATGCTCAGCAGGCCGTCGGGACTGGAGCGCTGAGCCCCCTTGGGGGTGCCGGTGGTGCCGGAGGTGAGAATCACGAAGCGCGGCTTGTCGGGTGGCGGCTTGTGGTCCGACTCGGCCCCGGCGGCGATCAGCTGCTCCAGCGTCGTCTCACCGGCCGCCTCCTCGCCGTCGCTCCAGCCGACGATCCGGGCGACCGAGTCATCGACTCCCTCCAGCAGGCCGGCGAACTCGGCGTCGTAGACCAGCGCCTTCGGCCCCTCGCGGCGGGTCACCTCGACCAGCTGCGGCCCGGCGAACATCGTGTTCAGGTAGAGCGCGCTGGCGCCGAGCTTGGCGGCGGCGAGGGTGGCCTCGACGAAGCCGCGGTGGTTGCGGCACATGATCCCGACGCCGTCGCCGGGGCCGATGCCCATCGCGGCGAAGGAGTGAGCGAGCGCGTTGGAGCGGCGGTGCAGGCGCTCGAAGCTGAGCGCGCCGCGCTCGTCGACGATCGCGATCTCGTGCGGGTAGTGGATCGCCGCGGTGGTGATGCCGAGAGCCGGAGAGGCGCCCCAGCGCAGGAAGGCCGAGACGACCTTGGCGGACTTGTCGGGACGGTGCACGGCAAGGACACCGGCGTCGTGCAGCACCCTGACCTCGAACGCTTTGTCCGAGGCGGCCTGGCGCACGGTTGCCGCGATCGAGTCGAGTCTGCTCATCGAGTCGTCAAGCCTATTCGCTCTGCACCGAGGCGACGGCGATGCAGGCGATCCCCTCGCCGCGACCGATCCATCCCATGCCCTCGTTGCTGGTCGCCTTGACGCTGACCCGGGCCGAGGTGGCCTCGGCGAGCCTCCGCTCCATCTCCGCCTTGTAGGGACCGAGCCTGGGCGCCTCGCAGATCACGGTCGCGTCCACGTTGACGATCGGGCCGGTGATCGTGCCGACCGCAGTGCGCAGCAGGTCGATCGAGTCGGCGCCCCGCCAGCGCTCGTCGTCGTCCGGGAACATCGTGCCGACGTCGCCGCCGCCGCCGGCGCCGAGGACGGCGTCGATCACGGCGTGGGTGAGGACGTCGGCGTCGGAATGACCGTGGAGCCCGCGCGGGTGGTCGATCTCGACGCCGCCGAGGATCAGCGGACGGTCGTCGCTGAAGCGATGGCTGTCGTAGCCAATCCCGACCATCAGCCGACGCGGCTGGCCAGGGGGGCCAGATGCCGCTGGCGCCGCTCGAAGACGCATATCTCTCCCACCCCGAGGCCGTCGAGGAAGTCGACCGCGCGGTCGTAGGCGAAGCCGACGTGCTCTGGCAGGTGGGCGTCGGAGGAGAGCGCGAAGGGGACCTCGGCCTCGACGCACATCTCGGCGAAGCCGCGGGCCGGGTAGAGCTCGCCGACCGGCTTGCGCAGACCGGCGGTTGAGACCTCGACCGCGATCCCGCTGGCGGCGATCGCCGCCACGGCCGGCTCGTAGAAGAAGCGGGGGTCGCGCTCGGGCAGCGGCCGGGAGCCACCCCAGACCTTGACCAGGTCGGGGTGGGCGAGGATGTCGAAGAGGCCGGAGCGGGCGCACTCGGCGAGCGCCTCGAAGTAGCGGCGCCAGACCTCGTCGGGATCGCTGCTGCCGTCCCAGACGTCCCAGCCTGGATGGTCGACGGCCCGGTCGCCGATGAAGTGGACCGAGCCGACGACGTAGTCGAAGTCGCGCGCCTCGAGCATCGTCCGGGTCCGGTCTTCGGCGCCGGGGACGAAGTCGCACTCGATGCCGAGCTTCAGCGACGTGCCGCGGACGAACTCGCAGTAGGCGTCGAGGTCGTCGCGGCCGCTGCTCTCCCAGAGCGGGTGGCGCCAGAGCTCGAGCGCCTGCTGGAAGCGGTAGACGTGCTCGGAGACACCCAGCTCCTCGACCCCGGCCGCCGCCGCGGCGGCCAGGTAGCGGTCGACGTTCTCGGCGGTGAAGTAGCGCTCGGGCGGCGTGTCCTCGTCGTCCGGGCGCAGGTGCAGGTGGTAGTCGGTCAGCATGGAACGAGCCTAGCCAAGGAGCCGCGGCCTAGGACCTCCCGCCGGCTCGCCGCAAGAGCAGCAGCTCGGCGATCTCGAGATCGAGCGGGACGGTGACCTTGAGGTTCTCGGCTGAGCCGGGGTGAATCAGCACCGTCCCCCCGGCCGCCTCGACCAGCATCGCCTCGTCCGTGGCAGCCTCACGCGACGGAGGATCCTCCAGGGCCGCGCGCAGCGCATCGGCACGGAAGACCTGGGGCGTCTGCGCGGCCCAAAGCGACGATCGATCCACCGTCGCCTCGATCACGAGACCAGCCGCCCGCTTGACCGTGTCGGTGATCGCGGTCGCGGCGATCACGCCGGCCGCCTCGGGCGCGGCGTCGAGGGCAGCGACGAGTTCTTCGACCAGGCCGGGAACGAGCAGCGGCCGGGCGGCGTCGTGGATCGCGACCAGCTCGGTGTCGACCGCCGCCAGGGCGTTGGCGACCGATTGGGCCCGGGTGGCCCCGCCCGCGACCACCGTGAGGTCGCCGCCGAGCCGGTCGACGAGGCCGGGCGGAGCGGCGACGACGATCGCACCCACCGACTCGCACGCCCGCAGGGCGTCGAGGGACCACTCGATCATCGGCCTCCCAGCCAGCGGCACGAAGGCCTTCGGGCCGCCGGCTCCGAGGCGCTCCCCGGAGCCGGCGGCCGCGATGACCGCGGTTACCGCGAGGGGGCTACGCCGTGGTGGCGAAGCGCTCCTCCAGCAGCCCGTCCAGATACTCCTCCGCGCCCTCCTCGTCCTTGTCGAGCGCGTACATGAACTCCGAGGCGAGGATCTTCTTGGCGCGCGTGTACATCTGCTTCTCGCCGGTGGAGAGGCCCTTCTCCATCTCGCGGATCGCCAGGTTGCGAACCACCTCGGCCAGCTCGAAGACGTCGCCCGTCTTGATCTTCTCGCGGTTGTACTTGAAACGCCGGTTCCAGTTCTTCGGCATCTCGGAGACGTCGTCGGTGAGGACGTCTGTGACCTTCTTGATTTCTTCCTCGTCGATCACCCGACGCAGTCCGGCCACGCCCGCGTTTTCACAGGGGACCATCACCGTCAGCTCGTTGTGGATGATTTTGATCGTGAGGTATTCGCGCTCGCTGCCCATCAGCTCGCGAGTCTCTTTCTTCAGCACCAGGCCAGCCCCGTGATGCGGGTAGACGACCTTGTCGCCCTCCTCGAAGTCGCAGACGTATTCGACGTCCTCCTCGAAGACTGCCTCGATGGCCTCTTCTAGCTCGGGAATCGGTGGCTCCTTTCGTCTTCGACGGCGTCCATCGCCGTCAGCTCTGTAAGTACCGGTCGACCAGCTCGACGTCCTGAAGCCGGCGCAGTCCTTCGCGGATGTCCTTGGCCCGGGTGGACCCGACTCCGTCGACGGCGGCGAGGTCGGCTTCGGAGGCCGCGAGGACCTCCTCCAACCCGCCCAGCTCGTGGATGATCTTCTGGACGACAAGCTTGGGAATCCGCGGAACCCGGCCCAACGCGCGATAGCCGCGCGCAGCCACCGGGAAGTCGAGGGTGTTGAGCTTGCGGTCGTAACCCAGCAGCTCGGCGAGGCGGCCGAAGTCGAGCACGTCCTGGTGGGGCATGCGGCTGAGCGCCTGCAGCGTCGCCGCCAGGCTCCCCTCGGTGTCCTCCACCGAGTAGTCGCGAATCAACGCCGTCTTGTCGGCGGCGACCCCGACCATCGTCTCCTCCAGTTGCATCTCGATCAGCCGACCCTCGGTGCCGAGCTCGACGATGTAGCGCTCGACCTCGACCGCCATCCGGGTGACCAGCTCGGCCCGCTGCAGGACGGCGAGGGCGTCGTGGAGGAAGCTGCCGCCCTCGAACTCGAGCACGGTGAGGCGGCCCGACACCTGGTCGAGCCGCTCGCGGTACTTCTCGAGGGTCGCCAGGCCCTGGTTGGCCTTGGCCAGCACCGCCGGGATCTCCTGGAGGATGTACTTGGTTCCCTCGACGTAGAGGGAGACGACGTCGCGGCGCTGTGAGATCGCGATCACCAGGGCGTCGGTCTGTTTGGAGACGCGCTCGGCGGTGCGGTGGCGGGTGCCGGTCTCCGAGGAGAGGATCGTCGGGTCCGGCATCAGCTGCACGTTGGCCCAGGCGATCGTCGTCGCCTCGCTGTTGAGGACGATCGCGCCGTCCATCTTCGCCACCTGGTACAGCATCGCGGGCGTGTAGTCAACGTCGAGCTTGATTCCGCCCGAGAGCATGTGGGAGATGTCGTCGAGGTCGCCGACGACGATCAGGCCTCCGGTCCGCGAGTGGACGATGTTGTCGATCCCCTCGCGCAGCGCGCCCCCGGGGGCGACCACGTCGAGTGCTCTCAGTAACCGAGGATCCTGACGTTCTGAAAGCTCGTGCAGCTCATCCCCGGACAAAGAAGGCATCCCCTACAGGATGCCAAAAAGCGCTCTGGAATGCGGTCTGCCAATACCCGTGTGGAAAGCTCGGAATCGCCTTTGTCAAGGATACAGGTCACGCAACTGGCCAAACCCGGTACTTCTCGGCTCAGAGGTGAAAGCGGCGGTGGTGACGATGGTGGCGGAGTTGCTCCGGCGGCGGATCGCCGGCCACGGCAAGGTCCGGCCCGGTCGGGTCGGGATCACGGACGAAGGCCCAGGCAAGGGCGGCGCCGACGGCGCAGAGTCCCACCGCAATCCAAGTCGAGCCGGCCACGGCCGTAGCGAACGAGTCGCCGTCCCCCAGCAGAGCGTGAAAGACGGCGCC
Organism: uncultured Solirubrobacterales bacterium; assembly: GCA_963849165.1. Classification (GTDB taxonomy): domain Bacteria; phylum Actinomycetota; class Thermoleophilia; order Solirubrobacterales; family 70-9; genus VAYN01. The sequence goes on from CAWKGJ010000001.1 coordinate 545,332, forward strand.
GGTGGCGGCGAGCGAGACGGCGCCGGCCAGGACCCGGTCCATCGCCAGCACGCCGGCGGCGATTCCGACCTTCTCCCCTGGCATCGCCGCCATCGCCGCCGTCGACATCGGCGCGTAGACGAGCCCCAGGGCGATCCCGAACAGCAGATAGCCCGCGAGGACCAGCGCCAGGGAGCTGTCGGCGCCCACCCGCGTCAAGGCCAACAGGCCCGCGACTCCGAACGCCATCCCGACGGTCATCAAACGGCGGGCGCCGAAGCGGCCGATCAGCCGCCCCGAGAAAGGCGAGACGAAGATCATCGGCACCGTGATCGGCAGGATCAGCAATCCGGCGGCAATCGGCGAATGGTCGCGTACGTCCTGCAGGTACTGCGGCTGGAAGAACATCACCGCCCAGTAGCCGCCGACGAGTGCGAAGGCGGCGGCGCTGGCGCCGAAGTAGGGCCCGTTGCGAAAGAGCGTGAAGTCGACGATGGGACCGGGCACCCGGCGCTCGATCCGCCAGAAGGCGGCCAGCGCCAGGAGCCCCACCAGCGCCAGGCCGCCGGTCCGCTGGGCGTCCCAGGCGTTCGACTGCACCAGGGCCAGAACGGTCGCGGTGATCCCGACCGAGAGCGCCGCCAGGCCGGCCCAGTCGATCCTGGTGCCGGAGCCCGGGTCGGTCGACTCCGGCGCGGCGATCGCGGTGATCACGACGCCGAGCGCCGCCACCGGCAGGTTCATCCAGAAGATCACCCGCCAGTCGATTTCGATCAGCACGCCGCCGGCCAGCGGCCCGATCCCGAGCGCCACCGCCGAGACCGCCGCCCAGATGCCCAGCGCCCGCGGCTGCTCCGCCGGCGGGAAGGCGTTGCAGACCAGCGCCAGCGAGAGCGAGAGCATCGGCGCCGCCCCGACTCCCTGCAACACGCGACCAAGGATCAACCCGACCTGGTCTCCGGCGGCGCCGGAGACCACGGACCCGACCGCGAAGACGGCCATGCCGGCGATGAAGACCCGCTTGCGCCCGAACATGTCCCCCAGCCGCCCCGCGGTCACCACCAGCACCGCGATCGTCAGCAGATACCCGTTCATCACCCACTGCAGCCCCTCGGCACTGGCCCCGACGTCCCCCCGGATCTCCGGCAGCGCCAGCGCGACCACGGTCGAGTCCAGCATCAGCAGAAAGAGGCCCGAGCAGGCCCCGGCGAGGGTCCACCACTTGCGGTTCGAGCCAGCGATCCTCGGCATCGGCGCGACGCTATCGATGGCCAGGGACGCCTCAGGACCGGCGCCCCGACTAGAGGATCACGGTGAAAGGCTTCTTCACACCGTTTCTCGACCCGCCCAGGCGCAGATAGCCTTTGTACTCGGCTATTGCCGAGGGCCCGGGAGACAGACAGCCCGCGCCGGCGGCCGTGCCGCCGATCCCCACCGGTTCGGTCAGTGCTGTGGTTTCAGAGGGAGAGCCGAAGTTGTGGTAGCCGAGTTCGAGAAAAGGGCCCTTGCCGAGGGAGACGGTGCAACCGGGTGCTTCCACCCTGAGGTTGCATATCCCGCCCTCGCGGCTCGTCAACGTACCGAGGCCGCCACTGGTGATGATGACTTCACATGACGACGTGTTCAGACGCGCCGGGCTCCCGAGGTAGACACAGGAATCGAATTCGACGCTCCTGAAGGTGACGTGACCGACCACCGGCGCGAATATGGCCCCCGTGAATTCGAGGCGCCCACAGCTGACCGCTCCGTTGTCCAGGATGTCGAAGCTCTGGTGCCGGTACTCCCCGGCTTCGCCGTCGGGCCTCACCGTGATCTTGGTTTCCTGACCTTTCACGGTGCCGGGCGCGGCCAGTTTGTCGGTGGCCCAGGAGAGCGGAACCGCGGTCAGTCCGCCCAGCATGATCGCCACGGCGATCACCGGCATCAGAGACCCTCTCGAGACCACCCGGTCCTTGACCGCCGTTGACATCGCTCTCCCTCTTGCCCCCACGCCCGCAGCGCCCCCAATAGTCAGTTATCGCTCTAAAGTCAAGGACTTTTGCGCGAAGTATAACCGTCAGGCAGAGGCGATCAGATCGCGGTTTGGATCGATGCCCCAACGATCGCCCACCGCGGCCAGGTCCGGGCTGAGCCCCCAACGGTCCGGCTGCTCGTCGCCCTCGAAAACCGGACTCGCGCCCTTCAGGACCATCGAGCCGGTGTTGTCGCCGATCGCGCGGATCGCGGCGACGTCGTCCTCGCTCAGCCGCTGCTCGGTCGGCAGGGCCGCGAGTTCCACCCGCTTGGCCTCGATCGGGCAGGCCTCCGGGCCGTCCTCCTGGATCAGGGTCGGCGCCACGCACTCGACCGCCGGGTGGGCGAGGTTCCACTGGCAGGCGAGCTGAATCGGGGTCAGCCGGGCGCGTTCGGCGATCGGCAGCAGTCGCTGCAGCTTCTCGTCCCCCGCCTCGATCCAGCCGGCGGGCCGGAAGGAGCGGTGATCGGTACGGCCGAGCTCGGCCCCCGGGCGCAGGTCGCCCCAGAAGAGACCGCCGTAATCGACGACGCGGGTCAGGACCTTGACCTCGTTGCGGGCGGCGGCGCCGAGGCAGAGCTCGCCGGGCCAGGGCTCGAGCGGGTTGAGGATGATCATCGCCCAGTCGATGCGGTCGCCGAAGCGCTCGAGGCAGTCGATCAGGTCGAGGGTGAAGCCGTTGGCGGGGCCCGGGGCGACGCCGATTCGCGCCGTCAACCCGGCTTCGCGCAGCGCCGCCATCCCGTCCCAGACGACCTCGCTGGTGTAGCCGGTGCGGTCGGGGTTGTGGAGCAGCAGCAGGTCGAAGGAAGAGGCGCCGATCCGCTCCAGGCTCGCCTCGGTAGCCATCCGCAGGTAGCCGGCGTACTCGTCGGGTCCGCGCAGGCTGGGATCGGTGAAGCGGGGGAAGCCCTTGGGGCCGTTGCGCTCGCCCGCATAGAAGTCGTGGCCGACGGCGCCGACCAGGCTGAACTGCTCACGCGGCGCGCCCGCCAAGGCGCGGCCAAGCACGCGGTCCGCCTCGCCCTGCCCGTAGGCGTCGGCCGTAAGCACCGTGTCGATCCCGTTGCCAGGCCGCAGCAGCTCAACCAGGCGGTCCTCGTCGATCGCCTCGCCGAAGTGCAGGAACCGTCCGCCGCTCCAGGTGCCGATCGCGCTGCGGCCGGGCTCGCTCAAACCGCGGCCGCTCAGGACTCGGCGTCGTCGCGCGAGGGCTCGTCGCCCTCACCCGGACCATGCTCGCCGTCGCTCTTCTTGGCGGCGCCGACCCCGACCGTCTCCGGCTCGGGTTTCTTCGCCAGCTTCTGCTTCGGCTTCTTCGGCGCGACGATGGTCAAGCTCAGCGGCTTGTCCTCCTCGTCGCCGGACTCGTCGCGCTCGACCATCACGGTCGAGCCGGGAGTCATCGGCCCGGCGCGCAGGACTTCGTCGGCGAGCGGGTCCTCGATGTAGCGCTGGATCGCCCGGCGCAGCGGCCGAGCGCCCATCGACGGGTCCCAACCTTTGTCGACCAGCAGGTCCTTGGCCGCCTCGGTCAGATCGAGCTGCAGTTCGTGCTCGGCGACCTGGACGCGGACGCGGTTGATCATCAGGTCGACGATCTCCTTGACCTCGTCCTTGGCGAGCTTGTGGAAGACGATCACCTCGTCGATCCGGTTGAGGAACTCGGGCCGGAAGACTTTTTTGAGGTCGCTCATGATCCGGTTCTTCATGTCGCCGTAGGACATCCCGGTCTCGTCGGAGACGGTGAACCCGATCGAGGTGTTCTTGGAGATCTCCGAGGCGCCGATGTTCGAGGTCATGATCACAATCGCGTTGCGGAAGTCGACCGTGCGGCCCTGGGCGTCGGTGAGGCGCCCGTCCTCGAGGATCTGCAGGAGGATGTTGAAGACGTCCGGATGGGCCTTCTCGATCTCGTCGAGCAGCAGCACCGAGTACGGCTTGCGCCGCACCGCCTCGGTCAGCTGGCCGCCCTCGTCGTAGCCGATGTAGCCCGGGGGCGAGCCGACCAGGCGGCTGACCGCGTGCTTCTCCATGTACTCGGACATGTCGATCCGGATCATCGCCTCCTCGTCGCCGAAGAGGAAGTCGGCGAGGGTGCGGGCGAGCTCGGTCTTGCCGACCCCGGAGGGGCCGAGGAAGATGAACGAGCCGGCCGGGCGCTTGGGGTCCTTGATCCCGGCCCGCGAGCGGCGGATCGCTTTGGAGACGGCGGTGATCGCGACCTCCTGGCCGATCACGCGCTTGTGCAGTTCCTCCTCCATGCGGATCAGCTTCTTGGTCTCGGCCTCGGTCAGTTTGAAAACGGGGATGCCGGTCCACATCGAGACGATGTCGGCGATCTCCTCTTCGCCGACTACCGGGCGCTCGCCGTCCTCCCCCTCGGCCCACTCGTCTTCGAGCTGGCGCTTTTTGGTCGTCAGCTGGCGCTCGGTGTCGCGCAGGTTGGCGGCCTTTTCGAACTCCTGAGCCTCGATCGCCGACTCCTTCTCGCGCCGCGTCGTCTCGATTTCCTCCTCGAGGTCGCGGTAGACCGGCGGCGTGCTCATCGACTTGATGCGCATCCGCGAGCCGGCCTCGTCGATCAGGTCGATCGCCTTGTCGGGCAGGAAGCGGTCGGAGATGTAGCGGTCGGCGAGCTCGGCGGCGGCGGCGAGGGCCTCGTCGTTGATCGTCACCCGGTGGTGCTGTTCGTAGCGCTCGCGCAGCCCCTCGAGGATCTTCACCGTGTCCTCGGGCGAGGGTTGGTCGACCTTGATCTGGGCGAAGCGGCGCTCCAGCGCCGAGTCGCGCTCGAGGTACTTGCGGTACTCGTCGAGCGTGGTGGCGCCGATCGTCTGCAGCTCGCCGCGGGCCAGGGCTGGCTTCAGGATCGAGGCGGCGTCGATCGCGCCCTCGGCGGCGCCGGCGCCGACCAGGTTGTGGAGCTCGTCGATGAAGAGGATGATGTCGCCGCGCTGGGTGATCTCTTTCATCACCTTCTTCAGGCGCTCCTCGAACTCGCCGCGGTACTTGGAGCCGGCGACGAGGGCGGCCAGGTCAAGGGTGTAGATCTGCTTGTTCTTGAGCAGCTCCGGCACCTCGCCGCTGTTGATCTTGGCTGCCAGGCCCTCGACCACGGCGGTCTTGCCGACACCGGGCTCGCCCAGCAGCACCGGGTTGTTCTTGGTGCGGCGAGAGAGGATCTGCATGATCCGCTCGATCTCGGTTTCGCGGCCGATCACCGGGTCGAGCTTGCCCTCCTCGGCGAGGCGGGTGAGGTTGCGGCCGAACTGGTCGAGCAGTTTCGAAGACTTTTTGCCCTCGCCCTGACCGCCACCGCCGCTGGCGCCGCCCTGGCGGCGGCCGCCGGGGCCGGAGAGCATCCGGATCACCTCGTTGCGGATCTTGTCCGAGTCGGCGTCGAAGTCGAGCAGGATGCGGGCGGCGACGCCCTCGTTCTCACGCACCAGACCGAGCAGGATGTGCTCGGTGCCGATGTAGTTGTGGCCCAACGAGAGCGCCTCGCGCAGCGCCAGCTCGAGGACCTTCTTGGCCCGCGGCGTGAACGGGATCTGGCCGGAGGTGACCTCCTCGCCCGATCCGACGATGCGGACCACCTGCGAGCGCACCCTTTCGACGGTGATGTCGAGGGACTCGAGGACCCGTGCGGCCAGGCCCTCCTCCTCGCGCAGCAGCCCGAGCAGGATGTGCTCGGTGCCGATGTAGTTGTGCTTGAGCGTGCGGGCCTCCTCCTGGGCTAGGACGACGACCTGTCGGGCTCGCTCGGTGAATCGCTCGAACAAAAGAATCCTCTTCTGGATCGAACCCGGTTAGCCCGGGTTAGTACCGGCAGACGCCCAATCGATATCGGCAGGCGCCCATGTGTTCCGTAACTCTACCGAGAGCGCCCGGCCGGCCTTTCACCGCTCTTGCCCGGTGATTGCGGCTTCTCAGCCCTTCATCGCCGGGAACAGCAGCACCTCACGCAGGCTGGCGGCCCCGGTGAGCATCATCACCAGGCGGTCGATGCCCAGCCCGACGCCGCCGGTCGGCGGCATTCCCTGTTCGAGCGCTTCCACGAACACCTCGTCGTAGGGCTGCGCCTCCTCGTCGCCGCGATCCTGCTCGACGGCCTGCTGCTCGAAGCGCCGCCGCTGCTCGTCGGGGTCGTTGAGCTCACTGAAGGAGTTGGCGATCTCGACCCCGCCGACGAAGGCCTCCCAGCGCTCGACCAGCCCCGGCTCGGAGCGGTGGGCCTTGGCGAACGGCGACAGCTCGACCGGATAATCGAAGACGAAGGTGGGCTGGATCAGCCCCGGCTCGACCTCGCGCGCGAGCAGGCCGTCGACCAGCTTGCCCCAACCCTCGCTGGGATCGGGCTCGCTGCCGATCGCCGCCGCCAGCGCCTCCCGGCTCGGGTGCTCGAGGATGTCGACCCCGGCCCGCTCGAGGATCGCCTCGCGCATCGTGATCCGGCGCCAGGGCGGCGCGAAGTCGATCTCGACCTCGCCGCGGCTGACCTTGGTCGTCCCCAGCACCCGCTCCGCCACCTCGGCGACGAGCAGCTCGAGGTCGTGCGCGGTCTTCTCGTAGTCGGCGTAGGCCTCGTACCACTCGAGCATCGTGAACTCGGGGTTGTGCTTGTGGGAAACGCCCTCGTTGCGAAAGTCCTTGCCGAGCTCGTAGACGCGGTCGATGCCGCCCACGACCAGCCGCTTCAGGTACAGCTCGGTGGCGATGCGCAGGTAGAGGTCGCGGTCGAGAGCGTTGTGATGGGTGGTGAAGGGCCGCGCCAGGGCACCGCCGTAGAGCGGCTGCAGGACCGGCGTCTCGACCTCCATGTAACCGTGGTCGTCGAGCCAGCGACGGACCTCGCTGACGGTGCGGGCTCGGACCCGGAAGATCTCGCGGCTGCTCTCGTTGGCGATCAGGTCGAGCTCGCGGCGGCGGTAGCGGGTCTCGGTGTCCTCGAGGCCGTGGAACTTGTCGGGAGGCGGTCGCAGGCTCTTGGCCAGCAGCCGCCAGCGGTCGATCGCCAGCGAGAGCTCGCCGCCGCGCCGGGTTGCCATCGCCGTTCCCTCGGCGCCGACGACGTCGCCGAGGTCGAGGTTGACGAGCAGCTCGAAGGCCTCCTCTCCGAGCAGGTCCTCGCGGGCGTGGAGCTGGATCTGGCCGCTGCCGTCGCGGAGGTCGAGAAAGCAGGCTTTGCCGTGGCCGCGGCGGGCGACGATGCGGCCGGCGACGCGATGACGGGACTCGGTCTCCATCCCCGGGGCCAAGCCCTCGTGGGCGGCCCGCACCTCGGCGATGTCCTCGCGCCCGGAGAACTCGTGAGGAAAGGGCTCGATCCCCGCGTCCCTGATCCGCCCCAGCTTGTCGCGCCGGTCGCGGAGTACGTCGGAGAGCTCAGGCTGGTCAGTCGGCTCGCTCATCGCGGCGAGCCTATCGGCCGTCAGGCCTTCTCGATTTTCGTGATTTTGAGTTTCTTCTTCGGCCCGCGCGGGACCTCGACGGTGACCACGTCGTTGCGCTTGCGGCCGACCAGGGCTTTGCCGATCGGCGACTCGTTGGAGAGTTTGTGCTCGACCGGATTGGCCTCGGTCGAGCCGACGATCTGGAATTTCTGCGAGTCGCCGGTCTTCTGGTCTTTGACGTGGACGATCGAGCCGAACCCGACCTCGTCGGTGCTGAGCGCCTTCTCGTCGATCACGAGGGCTCGCCGCAGGCGCTCTTCGAGCTGGGCGATCCGGCCCTCGAGCAGGGCCTGTTCGTTCTTGGCGTCGTCGTATTCGGCGTTCTCGGAGATGTCGCCGAATTCGCGCGCCTCCTTGATCCGCGCCGCGACCTCGCGCCGTTTGGTCGTCGAGAGGTGCTCGATCTCCGCTTTCAGCTTTTCGAGACCCTCTGGGGTGATGACCGCCTGACGACTCACTTTGAACTACCTCGCTTTTGGCTGTGGGGGGAGCCGCGGAAGCGACTCCCAGACCTAAAAAAACGCCCGGATGCGGCGGTATGCATCGCCACACCTGGGCACGGAGTCGCGGGATTATAGCGAGGGCCGCAGGCCGGCAATCAAGGCCCTTCAAGCAACCGCGGCGGGCGCGGCGAAGGCGCCGATCAACTCCCTGGCGCGACCGAGGCCGGCGCTGCGCTGGAGCTCGTCGACGACGCTCTGGGGAGCCCCCAGCCGCTCCATGTACCAGGGGTAGAACTTGCGCAGGTAGCGCTCCGCCCGCTCGCCGCCGAGGTGCTGCTCGGCCCCGTCCATCACCCAGAGCAGCTCGGCGGCGACCTCGGCGGGGCTGGGCGGCTGGCGGCGGCGGCCGGTCAGTTCCTCGAACAGCCAGGGGTTGCCGAGCGAGCCGCGCGCGATCATCACCGCGTCGGCGCCGGACTCCTCATGGGCGCGGCGGGCCGCGTCCGCGCTGGAAAGGCCGCCGGAGACGATCACCGGCACCTGCACCCGCTCGACCAGCTCCCTGGTCAGCTCGTAGTCCGGATCGCCCTTGTGGCCCTTGCTGGCGGCGCGGGGATGGAAGGCGATCGCGGCGACGCCGGCCTCCTCGGCGAGCCTGACCGCGAGGTCGAAGCCGGAGCGATCGCCGGCCTCGATCCCGGAGCGCAGCTTGACGGTCACCGGCACCCCTCCTCCCCCCTCCGCGGCGCCGCGAGCCAGCGCCAGAGCCAGGTCGGGATCGCGCAGCAGCTGGGCGCCGGCGCCGGTGCGGCGCACCTTCGGGACCGGGCAGCCCATGTTGATGTCGATCAGGTCGGCGCCCGCCGCGGCCGCGATCGCGGCCCCCGAGCGCATCACCTCGGCGTCATGGCCGAAGAGCTGCACCGAGACCGGGTGCTCGTCGGGGTGGATCCGCATCAGCTCGCGCATGGTGCGCTCATTGCGGTAGTGGAGGGCGAAGCTGGAGACCATCTCCGAGACCGCCAGGCCGGCGCCGTGGCGTTTCGCCTGCAGCCGCACGAACCAGTTGCCGATCCCCGCCAGCGGCGCCAGCAGGACGCGGTTGGAGATCGGCACACCGCCGATCTCGAAGGGGTCGGTCAGCTCATTCCTGGTTGCGGTCATAGATCAGCCTCAGCCCCTTGAGGGTAAGCATCTCTTCGACCTCGTCGATCGTCTCGGTGAAGGGAACGATCGCTGCGGCGAGCCCGCCGGTGGCGATGAACCGCGCCTCGCCCAGCTCCGCCTCGATCCGTCTGGCGATGCCGTCGATCAAGCCGGCGAAGCCAAAGACGACTCCGGACTGGATGGCGGCACGGCTGGAGCGGCCGATCGCGGCTTCGGGCTCGGCGAGTTCGATGCGGGGAATGCGGGCCGCGCGTTCGACCAGGGCGGTGAGCGAGATCTCCAAGCCCGGGGCGATCGCCCCGCCCAGGTACTCGCCGGCGGCGGAGACGGCGTCGAAGTTGATGCCGGTGCCGAAGTCGACGACGACGCAGGCGTCGCCGACTGTGTCGTAGGCGGCGACCGCGTTGACGAGGCGGTCGGCCCCGACCTCGAGCGGGTTCTCGATCCGGATCGGCATCCCGGTCTTGACGCCGGGACCGACGCAGAGGCAGTCGGCCTCGAGGTAGCGCTCGGTCAGCTGCTCGTACTGGTTGCCGAGCGGCGGCACCACCGAGGAGACGCAGACGGCGTCGAGCTGGTCGAGGCCCATCCCGCAGAGCGCCAGCAAGCCGCCGATCCGCTCCGCCAGCTCGTCGCCGGTGGCGCCGGCGCGGGTCTGGAAGCGCCAGTGCTCGACCAGGGTCTCGCCTTCGAAGGCGCCGAGGTGAGTCTGGGTGTTGCCGACGTCGACGGCGAGAAGCACGGATACAGCATAGGATCGCCCGGTGGACGCGCGCCTCTTCGTCATTCCCGCCTCGCACCCGGCCATCGCCGCGCAGGCGATGCTCGAGCACAAGGGCATCGCCTTCAAGCGCACCGACCTGCTGCCGGTCATCTCCAAGGGAGCGTTGCGGGCGGTCGGCTTCAAGGGCACGACCGTGCCCGCCCTGAAGATCGACGGCGCCAAGGTGCAGGGGTCGCGCCAGATCGCCCGCGAGCTGGAGCGCCTACGGCCCGAGCCGCCGCTCTTTCCAGCCGATCCGGAGAAACGGGCGGCGGTCGAGGAGGCAGAGCGCTTCGGCGACGAGGAGCTGCAGCACCCGATCCGCCAGATCCTCTGGTGGGGGCTCAAGCGCGACAAGGCGCCGTTGCGCAGCTACTCGGAGGGCGCCAGGATCGGCCTGCCGATCGGCTTGGCGATGAAGACGGCGGCCCCGATCGTCGCCCTCTCCGCTCGCTTCAACGAGGCCAGTGACGAGAACGCCCGCGCCGACGTCGCGGCGCTGCCGGCGATGCTGGACAAAGTGGACGAGCTGATCGCCGCCGGCACCCTCAACGGCGACCAGCTCAACGCCGCCGACTTCCAGATCGCCCCCAGCATCGGGTTGGCGATGACGATGGACGATCTGCGCCCGGCGATCGAGGGTCGACCGGCCGGCGCCCTGGCCAAGCGCGTGGTTCCGGATTACCCCGGCAAGACGCCGCCGATCCTTCCCGCCGCCTGGCTCGAGCCGCTGCGCGGCAAATCGGCAACTGCTTAGAGCGGCCCGGCCCGATCGACGCGCTGCCGGGCCGGCAGGGCCGTCAGCGCATCGGCGAGTCGGGTGCCGTCGGGCAAGCTGAGGTCGCGGTCCAGCTCCAGCAGGGGCGCGAGGACGAAGCGGCGGCTGGTCACCTCGGGATGGGGCAGGGTCAGGCGGTCCGTGCGCAGCTCGAGGTCCCCGAGCAGCAGCAGGTCGACGTCGAGCGGGCGCGGGCTGTGACGAGGGGCCTCGAAGGCGCGGCCGCGCTCGCCCTCGACCGCCTTGCAGGCGTCGAGCAACGCCTCCGGTTCGAGCTCGGTGCGGATGCGGATCGCGGCGTTGAGGAAGTCCGGCTGGTCGAGGATCTCGCCGACCGGCTCGGTCACGTAAGCGGAGGAGACTGCCTCGACCTCGATGCCGCGCTCGCGCAGAAGCTCGATCGCCGCCCGCAGGTGGCCGCGGGAGTCGCCGACGTTGGAGCCGAGGCCGAGGTAGCCGCTCCGCACTCGGCTACCCCTCGGAGGCGTCGACTTCGTCCTCGTCGACCGCGCGCTCCTGGGTCACCTCGACCGCGACCTCCTGGATCGCCAGCGGCAGCGGCGGCTCGGGCTTGGCCGCTCGCACCCGTACCGTGTCGCAGCCGTAGCGCTCCATCAGCCGCTGGCCGATCACCTGGGCCAGCCGCTCCAGCGTCCTGTAGCTGCGCTCGGTGGCGGCGAGGGTGACGATGTCGCAGACCTGGGCATAATCGACCGTGTCCTCCAAGCGGTCCGTCAACACGGCGTCGCAGTCCGGCACGTCGAAGGAGACGTCGAACTCGAGCCGCTGCCCGACCTCCTGCTCAGCGTCGCTGACCCCGTGATGGGTGTAGATCGAGAGGCCGCGCACCTCCACCTCGGCACTCGACTCGATGCCGTTGCCGTGCGGTCCCTGAGCCTCCATCCAGGCAACTTACCCGAGGATCGCGCCCGCCACGGTCAGCGCTTGACGGATCTCGGCGACGTCGTGGACCCGCAGCACCTCGGCGCCCTCGGCCGCGGCCAGCACCGAGGAGGCGATCGTGCCGCCGAGGCGTTCGCTCGCGTCGGAGCCGTCGACCCTGCCGATGAAGCTCTTGCGCGAGGTCCCGATCACCAGCGGACGGTCCAGCTCACGCAGCTCGGACAGCCGCCGCAGCAGCTCCAGGTTGTGCGCGGCGGTCTTGCCGAAGCCGATCCCCGGGTCGAGCCAGATCCGCCCCTCCGCCACCCCGGCGGCCGTTGCCGCCCCGACCCGGTCGGCGAGGAAGGCCTTCACCTCGGCGACCACGTCGTCGTAGACGGGGTTCTCCTGCATCGTGCGGGGGCTGCCCAGCATGTGCATCAGCACCACCGTGGCGCCGCGCTCGGCGCAGAGATCCGCCATCTCCGGATCCCCTCGCAGCGCCGTCACGTCGTTGACGATCTCCGCCCCGCCATCGAGGGCCGCCGCGGCCACCGCGGCCTTTGAGGTGTCGATCGAGAGCCGGGCCTCACCACCCGCCAGCCCTTCGACGACCGGCACCACCCGCCGCAGCTCCTCCTCAAGGCTCACTTCCTCCGCCCCCGGCCGCGTCGATTCCCCACCGACGTCAAGAATCTCCGCCCCCGCCCGAGCTAGCTCTTCTCCGTGCTGGATCGCCATCTCCGGATCGAGGTACAACCCCCCATCCGAAAACGAGTCCGGAGTCACGTTCACGACCCCCATCAGCTTCGGCCCCATCAGCAAAGTATCCCCAGCGCCTCTCCCGCGGGTGGCGCGGTGGCGGGGGTCCCCCGCGGCGCGCAGGCGCGCAGCGCCGAGCACCGTGGGGGATGCCGCCGCGACAGGACCCGCGGGCTGACGCGCTCTGAACCCTTAGCTCGCGTCGCCGCCGGCGAACCCTGGACGTGGCCGCGGATTCGGCCGTGCCCCTTCGCGCTGCGGCCGCTCCGCCTCGGGAGCCGGCTCGGCCGGCTGCGCCGGCTCCTCGTCGTCGGCGAAGACCTCATCCGGGGACTTGCCCTCGAGCAGTGCCACGAACTGATCGGCGTCGATCGTCTCCCGCTCCAGGAGCAGTTTCGAGATGTGGTCGAGGTCGTCGCGGCGGTCGCCGAGAAGCCCCTTGGCGGTCTGGTGGGCGCTCTCGACGATGCGGCGGATCTCGTCGTCGATCTCGCGCGCGATCTCGTCGGAGTAGTCGGGCTCGGAGGAGAACTCACGGCCGAGGAAAGGCTGGCCGCGATCGTGGCCGAAGACGCGGGGGCCGAGGCGCTCGGACATGCCGAAGCGCATCACCATCTGCTTCGCCGTCTCGGTCACCTTTTCGAGGTCGTTGGAGGCGCCGGTGGTGATCTCGCCGAAGATGATCTCCTCGGCGGCGCGGCCGCCCAGGGTCATCGCCATCGTGTCGGTCAGCTCGGCGCGCGTGGTGAGGAACTTGTCCTCGGTCGGCAGGCTGATCGTGTAGCCGAGCGCCTGACCGCGGCTGATGATCGAGATCTTGTGGACCGGGTCGCAGTTGGGCAGCAGGTGGCCGACGATCGCGTGGCCCATCTCGTGGTAGGCGGTGATCAGGCGCTCCTTCTCGCTCATCACCCGGGTCTTCTTCTCGGGACCGGCGATCACGCGCATGATCCCCTCCTCGAGCTCCTTCATCGTGACCTCGCGCTTGCCGGAGCGAGCGGTCAGCAGGGCCGCCTCGTTGATCAGGTTGGCGAGGTCGGCGCCGGTGAAGCCGGGGGTCTGGCCGGCGAGGGTGTCGAGGTCGATCTCGCGCCCCAGCGGCTTGCCCCGCGTGTGCACCTCGAGGATGTGCTTGCGGCCTTTGCGGTCGGGGCGGTCGACGACGACCTGGCGGTCGAAGCGGCCCGGCCGCAGCAGCGCCGGGTCGAGGATGTCGGGCCGGTTGGTGGCCGCGATCAAGATGATGTTGTCCTTCATTTCGAAGCCGTCCATCTCGACCAACAGCTGGTTCAGCGTCTGCTCACGCTCGTCGTGGCCACCGCCCATGCCGGCGCCGCGGTGGCGGCCGACGGCGTCGATCTCGTCCATGAAGATGATGCAGGGGGAGTTCTGTTTGGCCTGCTCGAAGAGGTCGCGGACGCGGCTGGCGCCGACGCCGACGAACATCTCGACGAAGTCCGAGCCGGAGATCGAGAAGAACGGCACCCCGGCCTCACCGGCGACGGCCCGGGCCAGCAGCGTCTTGCCGGTGCCGGGAGGGCCGTAGAGCAGGACGCCCTTGGGAATGCGGGCGCCGAGCGCCTGGAACTTCTTCGGGTTCTCGAGGAATTCTTTGATCTCCTCCAGCTCCTGCACCGCCTCGTCGACGCCGGCGACGTCGCGGAAGGTGATTTTCGGCGCGTCCACTGACATCCGCTTGGCTTTCGATTTGCCGAAGTTCATCACCCGCGAGCCACCGCCCTGCATCTGGTTCATGAGGAAGATCCAGAAGCCGAGGAAGAGGACGAAGGGAAGGATGAAGGTGAGCAGCGAGAGCAGCCCGTTGCCGCCGGAACCGTGGACGTCGGTCTTGACGTCGCTTTTTTCGAGCCGGTTGATCAGGCTTTCTTCGGCGTCCGGCGGATAGCCGGTGGAAAAGCTTTCGCCGTTCGTCTTCTTGACGTCGAGCGTGTTGTCCTTGGTGTTGACCGAGACCTCTTCGATCTTGCCCGTGGCGATCAGGCCGGTCTCCTGCTTGATCAGCTCGTTGTAGCCGGGCGCGGGAGGGCCCGAGTCATTGGTGATCACCCTCTGGGCGATGAAGGCCAAGATGACCACCAGAAGGATCGGGAACGCCGCGCTTTTGAAAAAACGCCTCAAGGGTGAAATCAGCGTACCAGGGGGGTTTTGCCGCTCAGTCGGCGAGCGCCGCCACGTAATCGAGATTGCGGTAGCGCTGGGCGTGGTCGAGGCCGTAGCCGATCGCGAACCGGTTAGGAATCTCAAACCCGACGTAGCGCGGCGAGAGGTCGACGCGCAGGCGCTCGGGCTTCGTCAACAGGGCGCAGACCTCGAGCGAGGCGGGATTGCGGGCCTTGAGGTTCCGCATCAGGTAGTGCAGGGTGAGGCCGGAGTCGATGATGTCCTCGACGATCAGCACGTGACGGTCCTCGATCGAGGCGTCGAGGTCCTTGAGGATCCGCACGACTCCCGAAGAGTCGGTCTGCGATCCGTAGCTGGAAACGGCCATGAAATCGATCTCGCAGGGGACGTCGATGCTGCGCATCAGGTCGGCGAGGAAGAGCACGGCGCCCTTGAGCACCCCGACCATGACCAGCTCGCGGCCGGCGTAATCGCGGCTCACCTCGGCGCCCAGCTCGGCGACCCGCCGCTGCAGATCCTCCTGGGCGACGAGGGTCTCGCCGATCGCGGGGTCGCTCACCCGGCGCAGTCTAGATAAAGGCCGATGGGCCGGAAACGTCCCCCATGTGGACGTTTCCGGCCCATCGGCCCACTTAGTCGCGCTCGGCGCGGAGGACGCCGCGCTCGACCACGGCGCGGACGCCGCCGCCGAGGTCGAGCTTCGCGGTGCCGGTGCGGCGCAGGCCGGTGACCTGCTCGGCGAAGCGGGCAGCGCCGGGGACCGGCTGTCCGGCGGCGCCGTCGGCCAGCCGCTGGACGACGAGGCGGCGCAGCGCCGGGGCCAGCTCCGCCAAACGGGCGAGGGAGATCGTGCCGCGGGCGGTCGAACCGGAGCCGTCGACCTCGGCGTCGACGAGGGCGTCGAGCACCTCGGCCTCGTCGCGCAGCAGGGCCGCGGTGCGCAGCACGTTCGCGGCCGCGGCCGGGTGGATCTTCGCCAGCTCGGGCAGCAGCCCGTGGCGGACGCGGTTGCGGGCGTAGATCGGCTCGGCGTTGCTGCTGTCCTCGCGCCAGGCGAGCTGGCGCTGCTCACAATAAGCAGTGGTCTCGGCCCGGGTGAAGCCGAGCAGGGGGCGGGCCAGGCGGCCGTCGTGAGGACGCATCCCCAGCAGGGCGCGCCGGCTGGGCGACGAGGCGAGTCGATAGAGGATCGTCTCGACCTGGTCGTCGGCGGTGTGGCCGGTGACGATCGTCGCCCGCCGCGGCGAGGCCAGCTCCACGGCGGCGGCGTAGCGGCTGTCGCGGGCCCAGGCCTGGAGGTTGCCGGGACCCTCGGGCCGCCGCGGGCGCTCGACCACCAGCTCGACGCCGAGCGCTTCGCACAGGCGAGCGCAGTGGTGCTCGTCCTCGACGGAGTCCTCGCGCAGGCCGTAGTTGACGTGCAGCGCCGTCACCTCCGTGGCTCCGGCGCCGCGCGCCACGAGGTCGAGCAGGCAAACCGAGTCCCTGCCTCCGGAAAGCATCGCCACCAGCGGCGCCGCGGGGGCGACGAGTCCCTCGGCGAGCACGCGCTCGAGCATCAGGTCGGCGTCCACGGCTTGAGTGTAGGAGCGGGCGCTCAGTCCGCGGCGCGGACCACGTACAGATCCGTGGGCGCTGGAAAGCCCTTGAGGCTGACCTGCCCGATCGGCTCGAGGCCGAGCCGCTCCCGCCCCTCGATCGCCTCGGCGACGCGATCGGTGACCAGCACCTCGCCGGCGAGAGCGCGGTTGACGACTCGGTGGGCGAGGTTGACCTGGCTGCCGAAGTAATCGCCGTCGCGGTAGACGGCCTCGCCGCAGTGGATGCCGACCCGCGGTTGCGGGCGCTGCGGAAAGCGGCTCAGGAACCCGACCGCCCACTCGGTCAGCGAGGCGGCGTCGGGTGAGACGACCATCACCTCGTCGCCGATCGTCTTCACGATCGTCGCCTCTCGCGGCAGGGTCGACTCGACCGTCTCGACGAAGTTCTCGACCACGTCGAGGGCCTCCATGTCCCCCTCCTCCTCGGTGTAGCGGGTGAAGCCGGTGAGGTCGATGAAGCAGAGGGTGACCGTGACCTGGCCGAGTTCGATCTCGGCCGTCTCCATGCCCAGCCCGGACTCCATGTGGCCGACCACGTCCTGCTCGAGGAAGAAGCGCAGGTAGCGGTTGTGCAGGTACTCGGTCAGCGGCGCCGCCAGCGGCAGGATGTCGGCCGCCAGGTCGCCCATCTCCGCCGCCATCTCCAGCTCCGGCACGGCGTCGCGAATCAGCGGTTCGTGGACGTAGAGGTGGAAGAGGCGGACCTCGGCATCGGCGATCCGCCGCATCGACTGCACGTAGACGCGCACCAGCTGCAGGAAGGCG
Organism: uncultured Solirubrobacterales bacterium; assembly: GCA_963849165.1. Taxonomy (GTDB): domain Bacteria; phylum Actinomycetota; class Thermoleophilia; order Solirubrobacterales; family 70-9; genus VAYN01. The sequence continues at coordinate 562,084 of CAWKGJ010000001.1, forward strand.
ACGAGGGGGAAGCCGGCCGCGAGGACGCGGGCGCAGTGGCGCAGCGCCGCCGCGTCTTCGGCGCTGAGGTCCCGCTGCCGTCCTTTCGGCGTGCCGAGGATGACGAGGATGCGCTCGATCAGCTCCGGCTCGAGGCCGGTCTCCTCGGCCACCTCCGCCAACGAGATCGTCTCGCCGGGGGTGGAGAACAGCTCCTCGGCGAAGCCGAAGGCCAGCCGGCCCTCGCGCCCGGCCTCACGCAGGTCCTCCAGCGAGTAGCCCCGCTCGCGCATCCGCGCCACCACCCGCGCCTGGGCGGCAGCGGTGGCCGTCCAACGACCGCGCCGCACCGGGACGATCTTCTCCTCGGCCCAGCGTTTGAGCGTGCTGGCGGGAACTCCAGATCTGCGCGCCGCCTCGCTCAGCGATATGCGCTCGTCCGCCATCACCGCCGAGGCTAGCCGTAGCGGGGGACCAGACGACGAACGGGGCGGCTCTCGCCGCCCCGTTCGGGCACTCGCTGATCGTCGATTTTCCCTAGCCGGCTATCTCCGACTCCTCGTGCAGCTGCAGGACCGGCTCTCCGCCCTCACCGGTGCGGATGCGTATCGCCTCCTCCACCGGGATCACGAAGATCTTGCCGTCGCCGACCTCGCCCGTGCGGGCATGTTTGAGGATCGTCTCGACGACTATCGACTTGTCTTTGTCCTCGACCACGATCTCCAGCTTCACCTTGGGCCGGACGTTGACGGTCAGGGTCGAGCCGCGATACCGCTCGACGATGCCCTTCTGTCGCCCCGAGCCCTTGGCCTCGAGGATCGACAAGGAGGGAAATCCCTTGTCGAGCAACTCGGCCCGGATCGGCTCGAACGCCTCGTGGCGGATGAACGCCTCTATCTTTTTCATGCGTCCAGCCTCCTAGTTGGTCTCGGTCGCGGTCATCTGAGCAGGTGCGACCGCGGGAACCGCGGCGGCACTGCCCATCGTGTTCGGCATTCCCGTCGAGTACTCCGGCTGCGGGATGAACTGCTCCGGGTACCCGTACATGCCGTGCGAGCTGATGTCGAGGCCCGCGTCCTCCTCCTCGGCCGGAACCCGTAGCCCGATCGTCGCCTTGATCAGCGCGAACGTCGCCATCGAGATCGCGAACACGACCACGAAGGTGAACACGACCGCCACACCCTGAACCCCCAGCTGGCCGATCGCCGTGCTGAAGGAGGCGTCGCCGAAGATCCCGTACCAGATGCCCGGCCCGGCGCCTTCGACGATCAGCCGCGGCGAGGCGAAGATGCCGACCGCGAGGGTGCCCCAGATGCCGGCCAGGCCGTGCGCGGAAAGAGCGCCGACCGGGTCGTCGAGGAGCTTGTCGATCGCCAGCACCGCGTAGACGACGATCAGGCCGGCGATGAAGCCGATGATCGGCGCCGCCCAGAACTCGACGAAGCCGGACGGGGCGGTGATGCCGACCAGGCCGGCGATCGCGCCGTTGCCGGCCATGCCGACGTCGAGCGTCCTGCTTTTAAGCCACACGGCCAGAGAGGCACCGATGACACCCGCGGCCGCGGCCAGCTGCGTGTTCAGCATGACCTCGCCGAAGAACGAGCCGGCCGTTTCGAACGTCGAACCGCCGTTGAACCCGAACCAGCCGATCCAGAGGATGATCACCCCGAGGCCGACCAGCGGCATCGAGTGACCGGGGATCGCCCGCGGCTTGCCGTTGGCGTCGTACTTGCCGATGCGCGGGCCGAGCAGCAGCAGGGCCGCCAGGGCGCCGACCGCGCCGGTGAGGTGCACCACCGAGGAGCCGGCGAAGTCCATCACCGGCTTGCCGCCGATGTCGGACAGCAGGCCGCCGCCCCAGACCGCATGCGCGATCAGCGGGTAGATGACGGCGCCGAACACCGCCGCGTAGATCACGTAGGCGCCGAACTTGATCCGCTCCAGGGTCGTTCCCCAGACGATCGCCAGCGAGACCGCGCAGAAGGCCAGCCCGTAGAGCATCAGCATCGCGTCGGAGCCAGCCACGTTGAACGCTTCTTCGCCCTGGCCGACCACCTGATCGAAGTGGAAGAAGAAGCCGCTGGTGCCGAAGAAGTCGTTGCCGCCGCCTTCGGCGACCCCGTAGCCGAGCGCCCACCAGGCGATCGTCACGATCGCCAAGTTGACGAGGATCTTGGCGACGCCGGTGCCGACGTTCTTCTGCCTCGAGAAGCCGATCTCCAGGAACATGAAGCCGGCCTGCATCAAGAACACCAGGACACAGGCGACGGCGACCCAGACCATGTCGAGCTCGACCGTCTTTTCAGCGACCGTCTCTGCCACGGTCGCCGCCGAGGCTGCCGCCGGCAGCACCAGCGCGGCAAACGCCGTCAACGCAACGGCGATCCCCATCTTCTTTCTCATCGAAATTCCTCCTAGCCCACCGGAGCAGGCTCCGGCGGTCGCGGGTTTGGCGATTCGCAAGCACCGTAAATTCGGCCCGGGAGGATGTATTTAGACGGCTGGAGGAAATACGCCCGGCCGCTTTCTCACGAGTGGCGAGACCCGCCTGGGAAGCGGGGATCTCAAATCCGACCGCCCGGATCGGATTGCGTTAGGGTTCCCGAAAACCAGCATTTAGGGACCCCTAAGTAGGCTCCCCTTATCCAGGAGGCACGATTGAAGAAGTCCAGGGCACACTTCGCGCTCACCCTCGCCGCGCTGGCGCTGGCCGCACCGATCGCCGGCTGCGGCGACAGCGACAGCAGCGACGAGAGCACCGGCGCCGAGGCCAGCGCCGCCGAACTGGCGCCGGTCAAGAGCTACCTCACCGATCACTCCGCGGACCTGGTCGAGCAGGTCGGCCTCCTGAAAGAGAACGCAGACGAGTACTACGACCTCGCCCAGTCGGTCGACTTCGACTACGAGCGCCTGCTCGCCGAGCACGGCGACGAAGTGGAGCAGATCCTCTCCGACTCCAAGGACGTCTTCGTCGTCGCCAACCCCGCCTACGAGCAGATGGAGGGGATCGTCGCCGGGGTGCCGAGGCTGGCTCACTACGACGTCGACATCGACGCCGGCTCCGACGCCTCCACCCCCGAAGACGCCGTCTCCTTCAGCCTGACCACGCCCGACGGCAAGCAGCTGAAGCAGCCGGGCAACCTCTTCTTCCTGACCGAGACCGCGCTCTACGGGACCAACCCGGACCTGGAGGCCAAGGGCGTCAAGCCCGACGTCAACGGCGACGGCAAGGTCGAGTTCGGCGAGGGCCTGCCGGACGCGAACATCTACAAGGCGACCTTGGACGAATTCGACAAGCAGGCGCAGGAACTCGACGCCGACGCCCAGGAGTTCGAACCGACGCCGTCCGACGCGCTGACCTCGATCGTGGTCATGACCCCGACCATGAGCGAGTACTTCGAAGCCTGGAAGAACTCGCGCTTCATCGCCGGTGAAGGGGCTGAGGAACTCGGCTTCGTCGCCACCTCGCGGCTCTCCGACATCGCCGACATCCTCGGCGGCATCCTCGTCACCTACGACGGGATGGAGAAGACGATCGCCGCCGCGAACCCGCAGCAGGCGAAGCAGACGAAGAAGGAGCTGGAAAGCCTCGTCGAGTTCGCCGCCGACCTACGCGACCGCGAGGCGGCAGGCGAGAAATTCAGCGCCAAGCAGGCCGACGCCCTCGGCGCCCAGGCCCAGGCCCAGGCCGAGGCGATCGCCGGCCAGGTGACGCAGGCCGCGAAACAGCTCGAAATCGAACTGCAGGAAAGCTAGAGAGGGGCGGTTCGGACGACTTCGCGGCTGCACCGCCCCACCCCGAGGAGGACCATCGCCAGCGCGTTCTGCGCGGCGACGGTCCTCCTTTGCACGTTCGCGGCGGCCCCGGCGGGCGCCGCGGAGCCGCCCTGGCAGGCGGCGGATGAAATTCGCGCCGAACTCTTCGAAGCGCAGACGCAGCTGCTCTTCGGCGAACGCGACGACGGCGCCGTCGACCGCGCCGAAACCCATCTCGGCGGTGCCCTGCGGCGCGGCCTCGCCGCCTCCGCCCCGGCCGAGCTGCGGCAGATCGAGATCGCCCTGGCGGCCGCCAGGCGCGCCACCCGCGAGCTCGACGAAACCGGACTCGCAGCGGCGCGGGGAACGATCGTCGCCGCCCTGCGTCGCGGCGCCCTCGCCGCCGCCGTCGCCGCCGCCCGCGCCGGCGACGCGAACGCAGCGCGGGCCTGGATGCAGATCCGCGACTTTCGCAAGACGACCCGCTTCACCCGTCCCGGGGTCGACGGAACCACGGCCCTGCAGCAACTCGCCGGGCGGGAAATCAGCCCGCACGAAGCCGTGCTCCAAATCGAAAAGGACCTGCTCGACACCTTTCAGGCGCGCCTGCTGACGAACCTCGACGAAGCCTCCGAGGCCGCCGAACGTCGCTTTGCCGGACGCTTCGCCGAAACCGCCGCGCTCGTGCTCGGATACTGGCGGGCGATCGCCCCCGAGTACGGAGAGCAGCGCGGCGCCGCCGAGCGTCGCGCCACCGATCGCGACTTCGAGCGCCTGGCGGCGGCCGGAGCACGGTCCGACGCCGCCGGCTTCGAGACGGCGAGGGAGCGAGTGGAAGCCGATCTCGAGGGGTTCACCGCGGCGCCGCTGACCCCCGACGAGCAGGTCAACCGCGCCAGCCAGCTCGTCCGCTTCTACGACCTGGTCCCGAAAGAGTTCGACAAGGGGACCAGCGACGGGCGGGTAACGATTCCCTTCGAGGTGCAGGAGGCGGTCGCCTTCATGGACGGAGTCGAAGCCGCCTTCTCCGATCTCGAGCCGATCCTGCTGGCCGAGGACCCCGCCGCGGTGGCACGGATCAAGGCCGCCTTCGCGACGATGCGCGAGGACGTCGACAGCGCCCAGCAGGGCAAGCGCGTCGCCCCCCAGGAGGAGCTCGATGCCGCCCGTAACGAGGCCGGCGAGGAATTCGAGCGGATCGCCCCCGACGAGTGGCTCGAAGGCGGCGACGAAGCCGACTACGAACTGGTCGACATCTCGCTCGACCAGCTCGAAGCAGCGGTGGGCGCCGGGCGCTACCAGGAGGCCGAGCAGGCGCGGCTCGCCGCCTACGGCTTCTTCGAGTTCGGTCCGGAGCTGAAGCTGCGCGCCTTCGACACCCAGCTGGCGCTCGAAATCGAGGGACTGATCTGGTACGGCGCCAACGGCGACGCGGGCCTCGCCAACCTGGTCGCCGACAACGCGCCGCTGGGCGAGATCCGCGAAACCCGGCTCGACCTCGACGAGAAGCTGGCCGACGCGCGGGCGATCACCGGCGACGGCGCCAGCGCCTTCACGACGATTACCAACTCGGCCCTGATCGTCTTCCGCGAGGGCCTGGAGGCGATCCTGATCCTGGCCGCGATCACCGCCAGCATGATCGGCCCGCGGGCACCGCTGCGGCGACCGGTCTACCGCGGCGCGCTGCTGGCGATCCCGGCCAGCATGCTGATGTTCGTGCTGGCGATCCTGCTGCTCGACTCGCTCGCCAAATACGGGGAGAAGCTGGAGGCCGTGGTCGGCGTGGTCGCGATCGGGGTGCTCTTGCTGGTCATGAACTGGTTCTTCCACCGCGTCTACTGGACCGAGTGGATCAAGGGCCACCGCGAGCGCGGCAAGGTCCTGACCGGGGCGGCGATGGTCGCCGGGGCCGGGGCCGCCACGGTGGCGGGCCTGTACACGCTCGGCTTCACCAGCGTCTTCCGCGAGGGCTTCGAGACCGTGCTCTTCCTGCAGGCGCTGCAGCTCAGCTCCGGCACCGGCGTCGTCATCGCCGGCGTCAGCCTGGGCTTGGTCCTGACCGGGATCGTCGGCGCCATCACCTTCGCCCTCGAGCGCAAGCTTCCCTACAAGAAAATGCTGATCGCGACCGGCGTCCTGATCGCCCTGGTCCTGGTCGTCCTGGTCGGCAACACGGCGCGGACGATGCAGGGCGTGGGTTGGCTCTCGATCACTCCCATCGACGTCGAATTTCCGCTCTGGATGGGAACCTGGCTGGGCGTCTACCCGACCGTGGAGACGCTCTCGGCGCAGCTGCTCGCCTTCGTCTTCGTGATCGGCAGCTACTTCGCGGCCGAGTGGATGCGCAAGCGCGAAGTGCGGCACGCGATCGCCGCCCACGAGGAATCGCTGCGCAAGACCGCAGCGGCCGCCGCGACGGTCAAGGCTGAGACCGAAAACGGGGATGGCAACGGGGTCGGACACGACCCCCGCCCAATAGGGTCGGCCGACGATGCCCTCCCGACTGCGCCCGACCGCCTCAGTCGCCGCTGACTCGATCCTCGTCGGCGACCCGGGACGGGCGCTGATGCTGGCCCAGGAGCTGCTCGAGCAGCCGAAGATGTGCAACCACGCCCGCGGCCTCTGGGGCTACTCGGGATTGACGCCGGCCGGCCGCGAGCTGACCTTGCAGTCGACCGGGATGGGGGGCCCGAGCGCGGCCCTGGTCCTCGCCGACCTGGCCGAGCTGGGCGTGCGCCGGGCGGTTCGGGTCGGGACCTGCGCAGCGCTCGATCCGAGCCTGCTCCCCGGCCAGCTGCTGGTGGTCGAGGAGGCGCATGCCTGGGGCGGCGGCGGCACCGGCGAGGCGCTCCAGCCAAACTCCCGACTGACGAAGGAGCTGCTCAGCGCGCTCGCCGGCACGGCGCGCGCGGCTACGGTCGCCAGCCTCGACACCCTCCACGCCGGCGGTGCCCCAGCCCCGGTCGCCGCCGGCGAGGCCGCCGACATGCAGACCGCGGCGCTGTTCGCTCGCGGCGAGCAACTGGGGGTGGCAATGGCCGCGGTGCTGATCGTCGCCGAGTCCGCAGCGGGCGAGGAGCTCGCCGACGAGGACGCAGAGACGGCGGCCAAAGTTGCCGGGAGGGCGGCTTCCGCCCTTCTCTCAACCTAAGGTTGAAGGTTAGCCTTTAGATTTGGCGGAGGGTTTCTTGGCCGTCTGCCGCCGGATCGCGCCGAGTTCGCGGCTGAGATCGTCGATCTGCTCCTCGGCCTCCTCGAGCCGCTGCGAAAGCGAGCGCAGGCGCCGCTCGAGGCGCTCCAGGTCCGTGGCCGAAGAGAGGTTGAGGGCCCCCATCGCCGCGTGCTGAGCCTCGATCGCCTTCTCGCGGGCGCCGAAGGCAGCCGAGATCGCGTTGTGGAGAGTGGGGTTGTCGATCAGCGCCTGGGCGATCTCGCCGATCGCCTGCTCGCTGCGCGCCCGCAACCCGTCCTGCTCATCCTGCTGGTCTTGCTCGAAGCTCACACCGCCCACCTTTCGCCGTTCGTTGACGGGAGCTTAACCAGACCATCCGCGCGGGCTGAAATTCTGCAGGCTGCAGGGATGGTCAATTCTTGATTAAGTTGATTCAGAATGGTTGAAATGATGATTAAGGCCTTGTTGGGGGGCGGCCGGGGCCGTTGCACGCCTGTGGGCGAGCAAGTAGCGTGGTCACGCTTGCTGCACCGGGAGGGTGCGGACGCGATTTCCGCGGGCCGCAGCAGCGGGCACCGAGGCGCACTGGGATGAAAGCCAAGCTCGCACTGATCGTCGCACTCGCCAGCTTCCTGGCGTTGTCAGCCCTTGGCGCCAGCCTTGCCGGCGCCGATCCGGTCGCCGACAACGCACCGACCGAGCAGTCCGCCGCGACGACCACGACCGCGGTGCCGTCGCTGCAGGCCCCGGCCTGCGCCAACGGCCTCGACGACGACGGCGACGGACTGATCGACCTCGCCGACCCCGACTGCCCGGCGCCGAGCGGGATCAGCGAGGCGCCAGTGCCCGGCGCCGCCAGCCCGGCGGCGCCGCTGCCCGCCCCCGAAGCGCCCGCGGTGACCGAGGACGAGAGCCCCGGCAAGGCGGGCGGGGTCGAGCAGGGCAGCACGATCGACGGCGATCAGGCCGGCGCCGCAGGCTCGCGCGGCGGCGTCATCCATAACGAGGACCTCGGGGATTCCAGCGGCGGCGGCAGCTCCGGCGGCGCCGTCAAGGCCCCCAGCGCGACCGGCGGCGGCGACCAGCCCCTGGCCGACGGCGACGACGGCGGCTCGCAGTTCGGCTCGGGCGGCTCCCCCACCAGCGCCAACCCGACGACGACGATCGCCCCCTTCGGCCCGGCCCCGATCGGCGTCCCCAACTTCATCATCGACTCCTTCGAGATCCCGCCGTTCCTGCTGCCGATCTACCAGGCCTGCGGAACCGAATACGGGATCCCCTGGGAGGTGCTGGCGTCGATCAACAAAATCGAGAGCGGCTTCGGCACCAACCTCAACGTCTCCAGCGCCGGCGCCGTCGGCTGGATGCAGTTCCTGCCCTCGAGCTGGGAAGCGTATGGCGTCGACGCCAACGGTGACGGGCGCAAAGACCCCTACAACCCGGTCGACGCGATCTGCGCCGCCGCCAACTACCTCGACATCGCCGGCGGCGGCAAGGATCTCTACAACGCGATCTTCGCCTACAACCACGCCGACTGGTACGTGCAGGAGGTGCTGCTCTACGCCCGCGCCTACGGCAAACTGCCTTCCGACCTGGTCGGCTCGCTGACCGGACTGACCGAGGGCGCTCATTTCCCGGTCGCCGCCGACGCCCGCTACGCCGACGACATCTCGGCTCGGGCGACCCTGAGGAGCTCGGCCGGCGAGGCCGACGGCGCGGCCGAGGTCATCTCCTCCTCACCGACCCGGCGCGGCATCAACATCTTCGCTCGCGAGGGATCGCCGGTGGTCGCCGCCAACGACGGCGTCATCCGCAAGTTCGGCAGCTCGCCCAAGCTGGGCAAGTTCATCGTCCTCGAAGACACCTACGGCAACCGCTACACCTACGCCGAGCTCGGCGAGATCGTCCGCGAGCATCGTCTGCTGGTGATGCCGACCGGCAAGGAGCAGCGGATCCCGGTCGAAAGCCAAGACCTGCGGCCGCGCCTGCGGGCCCTGCCCGGCCGCGACGACGAGGCCACGGGCAGTGACGCGACCGCCGCCGACAGCGTCGAGGCGGCCCCCACGGACGGCTCGCTGCGGGTCGGCTCGAAAGTCATCGCCGGCACCGTGCTGGCCCGGGTCGGCGGCGCCGGCGAGGGCGTTGATCCTCACGTCAACTTCTCGATCCGCCCGGCCGGGCGGGGCGCGCCGCGGATCGACCCGAAGCCGATCCTCGACGGCTGGAAGCTGCTCGAGGCGACCGCCATCTACCGCGCCGAGGGCAAGAACCCGTTCGCCGCCCGCCTCAGCGGCGCCGGCGTGCTGCTGCTCTCCAAGGAGGCTCTGCAGAAGCGGGTGCTGGCCGACGAGGGCCTCTCGATCTACACCTGCGGTCGCGAAGACATCGCCGCCGGCCACATCGACCGGCGCGTCCTGGCGATGCTCGAGTACCTGCGCGCGAAGGGCTTCGAGATGACGATCACCTCGCTCAGCTGCGGTCACGGCTTCCTCACCACCTCCGGCAACGTCTCCGAGCACACCACCGGCGACGCCGTCGACATCGCCGTCATCAACGGCCTCCCGGTTACCGGCAACCAGGGGCCGGGCACGCCCGCCGGCAACCTGATCCGCACCGTGTTGCAGCTGCAGGGCACCATGCACCCTCATCAGGTGATCTCGCTGGAGGACCTGCCCGACGAAGCCAGCATCGCGATGGCCGACCACTTCGACCACGTCCACGTCGGCTACCACGCGGTCGAAGGCGGCCCGCTCGACGCCCAGTTCTCGGCCCTGCTGAAACCGGACCAGTGGCAGCGCCTGATCGACCGGCTCGGGCAGATCGAAAACCCCGAGGTCCCGATCAAGCCTTCCGAGTTCTCCTTGCCTGACGAGAAGCAAGCCGCTGACGGCGGCACCGGCGAGAAGTAGAGCTTCAGTCGAGGGGGCCGGTCGAGGGAGGGGCGGTCACCCCCTCCCCGTGAATTTGTCGCTCCGCCCCCTATAGGGGCGTCGCTCCGGATGTTGGAGCGCGACCTAAAGGTCGCGCAGAAGCCAGATTGCATTTCGCACGCTTCGCGACATTCACGGGGAGGGGGTGACCGCCCCTCCAGCAAGCGCCTCACTTCCTCAGCTCTTGAGCGAAGGTGCCTGGGTTCTCGTGCTGAAGAACCAAGAGCTGCTCATCGGTCGTCCCGCCTGTCGGTGTCGCAGGGAGTCGCCCCGCATCGCTTCGGCCCGACCGGGAGAATCCTGGTGTTGAGCAAGCTATTCGGATTCGTACAACTTGATTTTGCCGGCTCGCTGCCGCTGGCCGACGGGCGCTACCTGGCTCGCGACGGCGGCGAGGAGGGAGACGAGAGCGTGCTCGTCGTCAAGACGCTGGCCGCCCCTCCCGCTCCAGGCAGGCGCCGTCGCCGTCCCCGCCGGTCGGAGCCCGGGATCGAGCCGTCCCCCCTTCCCCTCGCCCGCGTCACCGCGGTGCGGGCCTTCGCGCCCTTCGCCAGCGAGGAGCAGGCCGCTCGCTGGCTCGACGAGGCGACCGAGGCCGAGGACACGGCGGACGTCCTGGTCGGCGAAGGGATGGCGCTGGTCAACCGTGCCCTGCACGTGCACGCCCTCGCCGCCGCCGACCCGCGCGGCCTCGAGCTGACGCCGGAGCGGGCGGTGGCGGTGCGGCTCGGCTACGGGGAGGGCGAAGAGGTTGCCGACAGCTGCTTCAGCGCTGCCCGCGAGGTGGACGTCTGGGCCAGCGGTGCCTCGCGGCGGCGCCAGCTCCAGGAAGACCTGCGACCCCAGGAACGGGTGGCTGCGGTGCTCGGAGGCCGCGAGCGGGTCTACACCTGCGAGGCGCTGCTTCTCCGTGCCCGTGCGGATCTCGACGCGGGGCGCGGTCGCGAGGCGGCCCTGCAGCTGCGGGTCGGTTTCGAGGCGCTGCTGGTCGAGCTGAAGGGGGCGCTGGCCGATCCCGCCCACGAGGAGGACATGGCATGTCTGAATGACCGCCGGGCCGAGGTGGGCGCAGCGGCGAACGCGGTGCTCCACGGCGACCTCGACGCAGAGCAACAGCACCAGGTGCGCGAGCTGCTCGAGATCTGCGAGCGCATCTTGCGCCGGCGCCGGATCCTAAGGGGGGAATAACACTCACCCTCAGCTTGAAGGTGAGACCCGCTCAGAGGACGAGCCGGCGCGCGACCACGTCGTCGAGCAACGACTCGGCCAGATGATGGGCCTCCTCGAGCGCCACCCCGTCGATCGAGGGCACCCCGATCACGGTCAGGCCAGCTGCCCGGGCCGCGGCGACGCCGGTCGGCGAGTCCTCGAGGGCGACGACCTCCGGCCCCGGCTCGACCCCGAGTTGCCGGCAGGCCTCTAGATACGGATCCGGGGCCGGCTTCGGCGCCGCCACGTCGTGAGCGCTGAGGACGACGTCGAAGTGGTCCTCGAAGCCGGCGAGCTGCAGCGACCGGAGCACGAAGGCAGACGGCGAATTGGAGACCAGGCCGATCGGCGTGCCACGGTGGCGCAGCGTGGTCAGCAGCTCACGCGCCCCGATCATCGCCTCCACCCCGTGCTCGAGCTCGGCGACGACCAGGGAGTTCAGCTCCTCGATCAGCTCGACCGCCCGCCCCGGCTCACCGAGGCGCTTTTCCAATACGCCGCCCGCGATCTCAGCCGAGGTGCCGACGAGCTCGCGCTTGTCGGCCGGGGTGAAGTCGGTGCCGCGACGCACGAAAAGGTCCTGCTCCGCCCTGGTCCAGACCGACTCCGTGTCAAGCAGCAGGCCGTCGTTGTCGAAGACGACGGCCGCGGGGGCGGCGACGGGATCCATAGACGCATCATCGCGAACCGGCTAAGTTCGGGGCATGCCCTTTCATGTTGAGATCAGCGGACTACTCAATCGCGCCCGTGTGCTCAACGTCGAGGAGAACGAGCTGCGCAGCGCGGTCCTCGAACCGTGGGTGAGCGGGCTGCCCTTCGAGTTCGGCGAGCGCAACTGGCGCCCACGCGAAAGTCGGCTGACGATCCTCGCAGGCCCGGTGCTAGACGAGGCCGGCCACGACGAAGGCTGGTCGAAAGCCCTACGCGCCGCCGAGGACGTGACCCGGACGATGCTCGAAGCGGCCGAGGCGGACGCTCCGGCCAAGACCGCCGTCCTGGTCGAGGCCGATTCCGTCGAGACCGCCCTGGACGAGCTGCGCTCAGGCCAGCCGCCTCAACAGATCCCCTGGGCCAGTGCGGTCAAGCGACTCGGCGGCCAAGACGCTGACGTCAAGGCCGTGATTCTCGTCGTCAAGCCGGCGGCGCTGTCCTGGCCACGACTCTGATCGCCGCCGCTCCCGTGACGGCGATCTAGCCGAGCGCGGCGAGCAAGGCGCCGAGCTCCTCGACCACCTCACCGTCCAGCTTCAGCTCGGCGTCACCGTCGTAGGGGGTGTCGCCCTTGGTGATGATCGCCAGACGCCCGCCCCGCTCGAGGGTCAGCTGCGGCAGCCCGGCGACCGGGTAGACGGCAAGCGAGGAGCCGACGCAGATCATCAGCTCCGCCCGCTCGGCCAGGGCGCGGGCCCGGGTCATCGCGCTCTCGGGCAGAAGCTCGCCGAAGAGGACGACGTCGGGTTTGACGGCTCCGCCGCAGCCCGAGCAGAGCGCGACGCCCTCGGCGTCGAACAGCTCCTCGACCTCCTCGATCTCGAAGGCGGTGGCGCAGCGAGTGCAGGAAGAGGTCTCGATCGAGCCGTGCACCTCGATCACGTTGCGCGAGCCGCCGGCGCGGTGGAGGCGGTCGATGTTCTGGGTGATCACGCCCTCGATCAATCCCCGCTGCTCGAGCTCCGCCAGCGCCTCGTGGGCGGGATTCGGGCGTTTGTCCCCGAGCGACTGGAAGCGCGGCCGGTAGTAGGACCAGAAGCGCGCCGGGTCGCGTTCGAAGACGTCGATGTGGGCGACCTCCATCGGGTCGACGTTCGCCCAGAGCCCGGTCTCCGGCGTGCGGAAGTCCGGAATCCCCGACGGCACCGAGACCCCCGCCCCGGTCAGCACCACCGTGCAGGACGACTCGCGGATCAGCTCCGCGAGGGCCGACGGGCCTGAGACGTCCACCATATGGACGTCTCAGGCCCGTCGGCTGGGGGTCGCTACTTGCCGCTCCACTTGGGGGTGCGCTTGGCGAGGAAGGCGCCGATGCCCTCCTTGGCGTCGGCGCTGCCGAAAGCGGTGGCGAAGCCCCGCTTCTCGGCCTCGATGCCCTCGTCGAGATCGCCCCTGTGGGAGACGGTCTTGATCTGTTCGACCGCCAGCGGCGCCTGAGCGGCCAGCTTGCGACCCCACATCAGCGCCGTCTCGAACAGCTCGTGGTCCGGCACGACGCGGTTGACGAGGCCGATTTCGAGTGCCTCCTCGGAGAGGACGGCATCGCCGACGAGGTTCATCTCCAACGCCTTGCTCGGCCCGACCAGACGGGCCAGGCGCTGAGTGCCGCCGAAGCCGGGGATGATCCCCAGCTTGACCTCGGGCTGGCCGAAGACGGCCGCCTCGGCGGCGATCCGCACGTCGCAGGCCATCGCCAGCTCGCAACCGCCGCCGAAGGCGATCGAGTTGACGGCGGCGATCGTCGCCACCCGCGCGGTGCCGAACTCGCGCAGCAGCGCGTGAGCGGCGTGGATCAGCTCCTCGCTGCCCTCGTCCATCCGCGTGAAGGCCTTGATGTCGGCGCCGGCCGAGAAGACGACCGGGACCGAGGAGGCGATCACCATCGCGCCGATCGCGTCGTCGGCCTTGACCTTCTCCCAGACCGTGCCGAGGTCGCGGATCACGTCCGGGGAGACGGCGTTCATCGGCAGGTTGGCGAGCCAGGCGATCGCGACCCCGTCCCTGGTCTCCAGCTTCACCGTCTCCGCCTGCTCGCCCTCGTCGGGCTGCGGGTAGGGGTAGAAGCCCTGGCCGGAGCCGAGGCCGAGGCGGCCCTGGGCGACCAGCCGCTTCAGGGTCACGGGCGGCGCGAAGCGCTCTCCGTACTTCTCCTCGAGCTGCTCGATCCGCTCCAGGACCTTGTCGAGCCCCTCGACGTCGGCTTTCCAGAAAGGCGGCAGCAGGCCCCGGCGGGGGTCGAGGCCGGCCCCGGCCATCATCCCGAGGTCGACGTCGCGGACCGAGGCGACACCTTCCTCGACCAGCAGGCAGGACTCGATCAGAGCGCGACCGGTGAACATCGCCACCAGCTCCTCGGCGTCGGGAGCGGCGTCGCCCGGGATCGTCTGCTCACCGTCCTTGAAGAAGCCCTCGCCGCCGCTCTTGGCGCCGAGCTTGCCGTCGGCGACCAGCTGCTTGAGGCCCTGGTGGACGTAGAAATCCTCGCCGTAGGACTCGTTGAGGTGCTCGGCGACGTGGAGGACGGTGTCGAGGCCGAGCAGGTCGGTGAGGAAGAACGGCCCCATCGGAGCCACCTTCGCCTCGGCGATCGCCTGGTCGATCTGCGCCAGGGAGAGACCGTGCTCCTCCTGGGCGCGCCAGATCTCGCCGATCGTCGCCATCAGGATCTTGTTGACGACGAAGCCCGGCACCTCGCCGCAGACGATCGGCTGCTTCTTGATCGCCTGGGCGAAGTTGTAGGCGGCGGTGGCGGTCTCCTGCGAGGTCTCCTCGCCGACGATCACCTCGACCAGCGGCATCACCGAGGCCGGGTAGAAGAAGTGAAAGCCGACCACCTTGTCGGCACGCAGCGTCGATTCGCCGATCTCGGTGATCGAGAGCGAAGAGGTGTTGGAGGAGAGAATCGCGTGGCCCGGCGTAGCGGCGTCGATCTCGCGGAAGACGGACTGCTTGATCGCCATCTTCTCCGGCACCGCCTCGATCACGAAGTCGACGTCGCCGAACTCCTCGTAGCTGGTGGTCCCGGTGACCAGGCCCATCACCTCGGCCAGGCGGGCGTCGGCTTGCTCCTGGGTCAGCTTCTCCTTCTTCACCAGGCGGCCGAGCTGCCCCTCGGTGACCGCGCGCGCCTTCTCGACCGCGGCATCGACGAACTTCTGGTCGATGTCCTTGACGACGACGGGGATGTCGGCGGCGGCGATCGCCTGGGCGATCTCGCCGCCCATGGTGCCGCCGCCGACGACGGCGGCCTTGGAAACGAACATTGCGGGTGAGTCCTCCGGTTTTGGCTTGCGGGGCGGCAGGGCGCCGCGAAGGCGGAGGCTATCCGGTCGCGCCCGGCGGGCCGGTCCCGGGTCCCCGCCTGCAGGGCTAAAGCTCCCTTGCGGTGTTGCCGATAGACGCTCTTCATGCGTCTTCGCGGCCAAATCGCCTTCATCTCCGCCCTTGCCGCCTTCGCCGCCCTGCTCCCGGCCGCGCCGGCGCCGGCGCAGGTGCCGCAGGCGAAGCTGCTGCCCGGGGGACGCGCCGTGGCGCCGCCCTCCGCCCCGCCCGCGGTCAAGGCGATGATCGAAGCGGCCAACCGCATCCACAGCCGCCCCTACCGCTGGGGCGGCGGCCACCGCAGCTGGAACTCGGCCGGCTACGACTGCTCCGGCTCGGTCAGCTACGTGATGCACGCCGCCGGCCTGCTCGAATCTCCACTCGACTCGACCGGGTTCATGCGCTGGGGCGCCGGCGGCGCCGGCAGCTGGGTGCGGATCTACGCCAACCGCGAGCACGTCTTCGCGGTCATCGCCGGCCTGCGTTGGGACACCTCCTTCAGCGAAGACGGCGACCGCAGCGGCCCCGGCTGGAGCGAAGCGATGCGGCCCACCGGCGGCTTTCGCCTGCGCCATCCGCTCGGGCTCGAAGCCGCGATCCCGCTCTCCTAGTCGCGATCCCGCCCAAACCCTGCCGACAGCAGGGATAACACGAGGGTGGCAAAGCTGTACGCCGGTATAAAGGCGTCGCGAGCGCCCTCCGGTTAGGCTCTTTTGGCTCTTCTTAAGGGAGTTAGACCGCTAATCGACCGGGCGCCCGGGGCCGGGCGCCCGCCAAGTGAGGGACAAGCCAAGCGATGACTCGTATCCGCCAGCAGAACGTGACCGCAGCGCAGTGGAGCTCCAACGGGGAGGCTCTCGGCGCGCCCGACCTGACCCTGCCCGAGAACGATGCCTTCGGCGCCAACGTCTTCTCCGTCGAGGTGCAGCGCGAACGGCTGCCCAGCGACGCCTTCGAGAAGCTGCAGGCGACCCTGGCCGGGGGCGAGGCGCTCGACCCGGGCCTGGCCGACGCCGTCGCCGAGGCGATGAAGGACTGGGCGCTGGAGAACGGCGCCACCCACTACACCCACATGTTCCAGCCGCTGACCGGCTCGACCGCGGAGAAGCACGACTCCTTCTTCGAGCCCTCCGGCGACGGCAAGATGCTGGCCGGCTTCTCCGGCAAGGAGCTGATCCAGGGCGAGCCCGACGCCTCCTCCTTCCCGACCGGCGGCCTGCGCGCAACCTTCGAGGCCCGCGGCTACACCGCCTGGGACCCGACCAGCCCCGCCTTCATCCTCGAGAACCCGAACGGGACCCTGCTCTGCATTCCGACCGCGTTCGCGTCGTGGACGGGCGAGGCGCTCGACGCCAAGATCCCGCTGCTGCGCTCGATGGACGCGCTCTCGCGCTCGGCGATCAGGGCCCTGCGCCTGCTCGGCGACGAGGAGAGCCAGCGCGTCTTCACCACGGTCGGGCCCGAGCAGGAGTACTTCCTGATCGACGAGCAGTACTTCTTCGAGCGACCCGACCTGATCAGCACCGGCCGCACCCTGTTCGGCGCCAAGCCACCCAAGGGCCACGAGCTCGACGACCACTACTTCGGCTCGATCCCGGAGCGGGTGCTGGCCTTCATGATGGAGTCGGAACTGGAAATGAAGAAGCTCGGCATCCCGGTCAAGACCCGCCACAACGAGGTCGCCCCGGCGCAGTACGAGATCGCGCCGATGTTCGAGAACTCCAACGTCGGCTCCGACCACCAGCAGCTGCTGATGCAGACGCTGGAGAACGTCGCCCGGCGCTACGGACTGGTCTGCCTCCTGCACGAGAAGCCGTTCGCGGGGGTCAACGGGTCCGGCAAGCACAACAACTGGTCGATGGGGACCGACGCCGGCTCCAACCTGCTCAACCCGGGTGACACGCCGGAGGACAACATCCACTTCCTCTTCTTCTGCGCGGCGGTGATCCAGGCGGTGAACAAGCACCAGGGCCTGCTGCGGGCCTCGGTCGCCAACATCGGCCAGGACCACCGGCTCGGAGCCAACGAGGCGCCGCCGGCGATCATCTCGATCTTCCTCGGCGCCGAACTCGAGAAGGTCTTCGAGGCGATCGCCAGCGGCGAGGGAGACCCGAACACGCCCGCCTCCTTCCTCGACCTGGGGACGACGGTGCTGCCGCCGCTGCCGCTCGACGGCGGCGACCGCAACCGCACCTCGCCGTTCGCCTTCACCGGCAACAAATTCGAGTTCCGGGCACTGGGCTCGAGCATGTCGCTGGCCTTCCCCAACACCGTCCTCAACACGATCGCCGCCGAGGCGATCGACGAGCTGGCCGGCGAGCTGGAGCAGAAGCTCGCCTCCGGCACGGAGATGCCGGAGGCGGTGATGGCGATCGTCAAAGAGTCCTACCTCGCCAACAAAAAGGTCTGCTTCAGCGGCGACAACTACTCCGAGGAGTGGCACGCCGAGGCCGAGCGGCGGGGCCTCAAGAATCTCCGCACCACCCCCGACGCGCTGCCGGAGGTCCTCACCGACGACACCGCCAGCGCCTTCGAAAAGTACGCCGTGCTCAACAAGCGCGAGCTCGAGTCCCGTTACGAGGTCTGGCTCGAGCAGTACTCGATCCGGGCCAACATCGAGGCCGAGGAGACGTTCTCGATCGCCCAGACGATGCTGCTGCCGGCGGGCTTGCGCCAGCTGGCGCTGATCACCGAGGCTGGCGTCTCCTCACTCGAGGGAGAGGTCCGGGAGCTGATCGACGAGCTGGTCGCCGCGCTCGGAGAGCTGAAATCGGCGAACGCGTACCCGAGCGACCTCGAGGGCCTCGAGCTGGCGACCTACGCCCGCGACAAGCAGCTGGCGGCGATGGCAAGCGTGCGCGAGGTGGCCGACAGGCTGGAGAAGGTCGTGGCCGACGACTTCTGGCCGCTGCCCAAGTACGAGGAGATGCTGTTCATCAAGTAGCGCGGTAGACGGAGACCGGCAGGGTTTTCTCAGCCCTACCGGTCTCCGTCACGCTTTAGCCGGCGCTGGCGCAGATGGCGTAGACCTGGAGGTCTATCGACGTTCCGCCGCCGACGGTTTCGTTGTTGAACAGCTGCGCCGACCAGCCGCTGCCAGTCCCGTTCGGTCCGCTCAGGGACACGGAGACGCTGCGCTGCTGACCGTTCTGAGCGGGGTTGGTACCGAGGTTGGTGCCACCCCCGATCACGCGCTTGCCGGCCGGACAGGACACGGTCTGAACCGCGCTGAGGCCGCGCATGCCGCCGCTGTTCTCGATGAACACTTCTTTGAACGTCTGGCTGACGACCTCGTACCCCGAGAATCCAGCCGCACCCGCGGGACCCCGGGGACCGGTCTCGCCGCGTGCGCCGGTGGCGCCGCGTGCGCCTTTTGCGCCGGTTTTCCCCTGTGGGCCCTGGGGCCCCTGGGGGAGCGGGCCGAGCACCTTGCAGACGACCTTCTTGCCCGATACGACCTGGGTCGGGCACTTGACTTTGAGCTTGGCCTTCGAGTCGGTTGCCGTGGCCCCAATCGCGATCGAGGCGACGCCGCCGACCACGATCGCCGCCGCGGCGAACGCGATCAGGACCTGCTTCCGCCCCACCGATCTCCTGGGCATGTTCCCTCCTTCGTAGGGTGCGTTCCCCGCAGAGCTACCCGGGAACGGGCAATCCAGGCCCGTCTCGGTCTAGGCGGCGCGCTCGCGCACCCGCATCCGCAGCCCGCCCACGGGTGAGAGCGTCGGCATCTGGCGGATCGTCATCGTCCGGCCCGGGAGGGCGTCGAGGCGGAGGCGCTGCAGCAGCATCGTCGCCACCAGCTTCACCTCGGTCTGGCCGAAGCGCTTGCCGATGCAGATCCGCGAGCCGCCGCCGAAGGGGACGTAGGCACCGCGCGGCAGCGCCGCCTTGCGCTCGCGGGTGAAGCGCTCCGGGACGAAGGCCTCGGGGTCGGGGAAGACCTCGGGGATGCGGTGGCTGGCCCAGGAGCAGTAGTTGACGTAGGCGTCGCGGGGCACGGTGAAGCCACCGAACTCGAACTCGCGCACGGCCCGGCGGGGGCCGATCCAGGCGGGCGGGTAGAGGCGCAGCACCTCGTCGAGAACCATGTCGAGGTACGGCATCTCGCGTTCGAGCTGCTCGACGCTCGGCGTCGCCCCGCCCAGGACCCGGTCCTGCTCCTCGTGCAGCTTTGCCAGCGCCTGCGGATGGCGCGCCAGCTCGTGCAGCATGAAGGTCAGGGTCGAGGTCGAGGTGTCGTGGCCGGCGAACATCAGGGTCATCACCTGGTCGCGGATCTCGCGGTCGGTGAAGGCCTCGCCGCCCTCGCCGCGGGCGCCGACCAGGAGGCTGAGGATGTCCTGGCGGCCGGGGTCGGGAGCGGCGCGGCGGCGGGAGATCTCGCCGAAGACGATCTCGTCGAGGACCCGGCGCGAGGAGGTCATCTTGCGCCAGGGCGAGCCGGGGCCGCGCAGCAGGCGCAGCTGGAAGTCGATCCCGTAGTAGCCGAGCGCACGCTCGAAGTGGGTGGCGGCAGCGGCTCCCTTGCCGGCCTCGTCGGGATCGAGGCCGAGCAGGGCCCGCATCGCGATCCGCATCGCCAGGTTGCGCATCCAGTCGTAGACGTCGACGGTCTCGCCCGGGCGGAAGCCCGCGATCGCGGCCTCCGACTCGGCCGCCATCGCGGTCACCGCGGCCACGATCTGCTCGCGGTGGAAGGCGGGCATCATGATCGCCCGGGCGCGGTCGTGGTAGTCCTCGTCGATCGTCAGCAGGCCGTCGCCGAGCAGCGGGATCAGGTCGCCGAAGCTCGACTCGCGCCAGTGGAAGTTCTCGGGGTGGCCGACGGTGATGAAGTGGTTGGCCTCGGGGCCGAGCATGAAGACGACCCGCGTGTGCAGCAGCCGCATGCTGAAGATCGGCCCGTGCTCTTCGTAGGCGCCGAGCAGCAGCGGCAACGGATCGTGGGCGACCTGGTGGGTGCGGGCGAGGCTGAAGTCGGTGGGCCCGGGGGGGAACTTGCCGCGCTCCCGCCACTCGTCGTAGACGTCCCTGGCAACCCGGAGCAGCGGGTTGGCGGACATCTGCGGCGGCCTGGCGACGGGGGTCGCGGTATCGGCGGTTGCCATTGCCGGATCTTAGTTGGCTGGGCAGCCAGTCGACTCGGGCGGGGCTCAGCCGCGGTGGCTGAACAGCTCGAGCACGCGGTCGCCGTCGCGCAGCTCGTCGGCCCGCTCGTCGTCGAAGCGGATCACCTCGCCGTCGCGGACGATCGCCAGCATGATCGGCTCGCGGGCGCGGGGCGGCACCGGACCGGCCTGGTCGGGCCCGACCCGGCGCTCGGCGATGTCGAGCCCCTCCCCGACCGTCAGCAGGTCCTCCATCACCTCGGTCACCTGCGGCGTCTCGGTCGAGAGGCCCAGCAGTCGCCCGGCTGCCCCGGAGGAGGTGATCACCGCGTCGGCACCGCTCTGGTGGAGCAGGTGGACGTTCTCCTCCTCGCGCACCGCCGCCACGATCGTCACCTCGGCGTTCAGCTCACGCGCGGTCAGGGTCACCAGCACCGCGGTGTCGTCGCGGTCGGGGGCGACGATCAGCGCCGACGCGTCGCGCACGCCCGCCTCGAGCAGCACGTCCTGCTTGGCGGCGCTGCCGGAGATCGCCACCACGCCGTCGGCCGTGGCCAGGGCCCGCGCCTCGGCGTCGGGCTCGATCGCGACGATCTGGTCGGGCTGCGTGCCTTTGTCGATCAGGGTCCGCACCGCGCTGCGCCCCTTGACCCCGTAACCGCAGACGATCGTGTGGTCTTTCAAGCGTCTCCTCCAGCGGGCGAGCCGATAAGCCTCCCGGCTGCGTTCGGCGAGTATCTCCAAGGTGGTGCCGACGAGGAGTATGAGGAAGAGCACGCGCAGGGGCGTGACGACCACGGTCGTCATCCAGCGCGCCTCCTCGGAGACCGGCCGGATGTCGCCGTAGCCGGTGGTCGTGATCGAGACGGTCGAGTAGTAGAAGGCGTCGAGCAGGCTCATTTCGCCGCCCTCGGGGTCGGTGTAGCCGTCGCGGCCGAGGTAGGCGACCATCGCCACCAGGGCGATCAGCCCCAGGGCGATCGCCAGCCGCACGAGGATCTTGCGCAGCGGGCTGCTCTCGCCGCCCGGCAGGTCGACGTGATGGTGCGGGCGTGCCGGGGCTGCGGCCATCGCGTCAGCCGGCGGGGGCCACAGCCGCGGCGAGCTGGCCGCAGGCGGCGTCGATGTCGCGGCCGCGGGTGAGGCGGACGGTGGCGGTGAGGCGGTGCTCGGCGAGGATCGCGCGGAAGCGCTCGATCCGCTCCGGCGAGGAGCCGTCGTAGCTTCCGGTCGGGTTGTAGGGGATCAGGTTGACCTTGTAGACGCGGGGGTCGAGCAGGGCGACGAGTTCGCGCGCGTGCTCGGGATGGTCGTTGACGCCGTCGAGCATCACGTACTCGACGAAGACCTTGCGGCGGCGCCGGGCCCGGTAGCGGTCGCAGGCGGCGAGCACCTCGGCCAGCGGGTAGCGGTCGTTGACCGGCATCAGCCGCGAGCGCAGCTCGTCGTTGGGCGCGTGCAGGGAGAGGGCGAGGCTGAGCGGCAGCTCGCACTCGGCGAGGCGGTCGATCCCCGGCACCCAGCCGACGGTCGAGATCGCGGTGCGGCGGTGGGTGACGCCGAGCGCGGGCAGGCGCTCGCAGGCGGCCAGCACGGCGTCGATGTTCATCGTCGGCTCCCCCATCCCCATGAAGACGACGTGGTCGATCGCCTCGAGGCGGCGGAAGTGCAGCGCCTGGTCGAGGATCTCGTCGGCGCTGAGGTTGCGGCCGAACTTCATCTGGCCGGTGGCGCAGAAGCTGCAGGTCAGCGGGCAACCCGACTGCGAGGAGACGCAGACCGAGCGGCGGCCGTCGCGGTAGCGCATCAGCACCGCCTCGATCGGGCGCCCGTCGGCGGTGTGGAAGAGCGACTTGACGGTGCCGTCGTCGGACTTCGCCTCGGCCTGGAGGGAGAGCGTGGAGAGCGGCACCACGCGCTCAAGCCGGTCGCGCAGCGTCCCCGGCAGGTTGGTCATCTCCTCGTAGGACCCGGCGCCGCGCGCGACCCACTCCCAGACCTGGGCGGCCCGGTAGGCGGGCTCGCCGGCGTCGGCGAGGGTCTGCTCGAGCAGGGCGCGATCCACGCTAGGAGCTTAGGGGCCGAGGCTCAGGGACCGGCGAGGGCGGCGCAGACGGCGAGCGAATCGACCCGGCGCAGCGCCTGGAAGCCGGCGCGGACGGCGGCGCTTTTCGCGTCCGGGATGATCCGCGCGTTGGCGGAGACGGTGACGGAGCGGCGGCCGTCCGGCGTCGCCGCCGTGAACTGGGTGTAGCCGGGGAGGTTGCCGGTGTGGCCGTAGACGAGGCCGCAGCTGGTCTTGTACCTGAAGATCCCGAGTCCGGCGGAGTTGACTCCCGGGCCGGGCGGCTCGGAGTGACCCTTTACGAACTTGAGCTGCAGGCTCTGGGTGGAGCCGTCGAACAGCGAGCGACCGACGTAGCCGCGGATGAAGCGGTTGAGGTCCGCCGCGGTCGACTGGATCCCGCCCGAAGCCCAGGCACCGGACATGCTGAGCAGGGTGGTGACGTCCTCAGGCGGATCGGACGGCGAGACTTCGTAGCCGTTCACGCGCGGGCCCGGCAGGCGGAAGCCGGTCGGCAGGCTCGTCTGCGGCATCCGCAGCGGGCCGAAGACCTGCTGGCGCAGGAGCTGGCTGTAGGCGGTGTCGCTGATCTCAGCGGCGATCAACCCGATCACGATGTTGTCGGTGTTGGAGTAGTGGTAGGTGGAGCCGGGCTCGAAGTCGAGCGGGTCACCGGCGACGAAATCGACCAGCGCACGCGGCTTCACATAGGCGTGCAGGTCTTTGGCGAAGAATTTCTGGAATGCCGGCGAAGCGGTGTAGTCCGGGAGGCCGCTGGTGTGTTGGAGGGTCTGCGCGACGGTCGCCTGCTCCCACGCCGCCGGCAGCCAGGGCAGGTAGGCACGGATGCTGTCGCTTAGCGAGAGCTCGCCGCGGTCGACCAAGCCGAGCGCGGCGGCGCCGCTGAACGCCTTGGCGACGCTGGCGATCCGCATGTGGTCGCTCGGCCGCCAGCGGGCGCCGCTGGCCAGGTTGGCGACGCCGGCGGTGTGGAAGCGGAGCTGCTCGCCGCGCTGCACGATCACGGCTACCCCGGGAGGGCCGCCTGGCATCTGGACGAGCCCGCTCATGGCCTCGTCGAGAGCCTTGTCGGCGGCCGTCGTCGACTGAGCGGCACCGGCGGGCGTCGAAGTCAGCGCGATCGCGAGCGTCGTCGCAAGCGAGGCGAGGCAGAGTCGGCGGGTGAGGGACGGCGCGAACAGGCGACGATTGTCCCAGCTCTGGGATCCGTGTGAGCGGCGCTAGGAGTGGATCTTCTCGCCGCGCTCGAGCATGGCGACGAATTTGCGCAGCCGCCGCTGCCGCGTCTCCGGCTTCTTCGCCTCGTCGAGGCGGTAGGCGATCGCGGTTGATCCGTGACCATCTTCCCCGCGGCCGTCGCGGCGTGAACCGCTGCAGGAAGAACTTCTCGTCGAGGCCGCGCTTCTGGCTGTCGATCCAGCCGAAGCAGAGCGCCAGCTCCAGCGCCTCGCCGTAGGTCACGGTCTGCTCCCCCGAGCCTTTCTTCGCGACCTTCAGCCAGAAGCCATCCGGCTGCACGTGGTTCTCCTCCAGCCAGGCCTCGAGGTCGGCGGGGGTGGAGAAGAGCAGGATCGGCAGGTCGTCGGCCATAGCGAGATTCTGGGTGATTGCACCAGTGTCTGAAACTCGATTCAAGGTTGCGACTCTTTGCGCGCCAAACGTGCGCCTTCGAAGTTCAGCATTTGGTCCGTGGCCACGCTGCAGATCCAGGATCCCGAGGGGCGAACCGTCCTCCTCCGCGCCTCGCGCTGGCGGCACGTCGTCGATCGAAACTCCGGGCACCCCGAGATGAAGAGGCTCCAACTTGATGTGATGGAGGCCGTTCGAACTCCGGACAAACGCCGTAGGGGCCATGGGCCCAACGAGGAATGGTTCTACCGCGAAGGCGTGGGACCAAGCCAGTGGATCAAGGTGGTCGTAATCTATGAAGCCGATCTCGGCTCGATCATCACTGCGTTTCCACGGAGGTTCTTCCCATGAGCGTCACCATCGGCGACATCGAGTTCAAGGGAGTCAGCTATGACATGGACGCGGACGTGCTCTACCTGTACAACGGCGATCCGAGCGCAGCCATCGAGTTCGACGAGTCCCCGGAGGGCCACCACTTGCGCTTTGACGCAACCGGCCAATTGATCGGGGTCACCATCGTCAGGCCACGCTGGCTGCTGGAGAGCCAGGGAAAGATCACGATCAGCCTTCCGGAGACGGTCTCACTTCGATCTGACGCGCTGAACGGCGCCCTGGCCGTGGCCTGAGCTTGCTGGCCCCCTAGTTCCCGAGCGCGTCCGCCAGCAGGTCGACCTGGGCCGGATCGCCGGAGGACGGGCAGAAGATCAGCTCGCCGCAGCCGGCCTCCGCGAACTCGGAGACGTAGCGGCGCGCGGTCTCGGCGTCCTTGGCGGTGCTGGCGACGAGGTAGCCGGCGACGTCCTCGCCGAGCCAGGCGTAGTAGTCGCCCAGATAGGCCTCGGCGTCCGCCTGGGCGCTGTCGCCGAGGGAGAAGTAGGCAAGGCCCATCAGGCGCGGCTCGCCCTCGCGGCCGGCCTCCGACCAAGCCGCCCTCGCCTTCGCCGCCATCGGCGCGTACTGCTCGGGCGGGGAGCCGCCGGCGATCCAGCCCTCGCCGAAGCGGGCGGCGCGGGCGAAGGAGGCATCGGCACCGCCGCCGACGACCACTCGCGGCGGGCCCTCGAGCAAGGGCCCGACCTCGTCGCCCTCCCAGACCTCGCGCATCCGCTCCAGCATCGCGTCGAGCTTCGCGCCGCGGCCCTTCGTCTCGATGCCGCCGACCTCGTAGTCGTCCTCGCGCCCACCGAGACCGATGCCCAGGGTGAGGCGGCCGCCGGAGAGGGCGTTGACGCTCAGCGCCTGCTTCGCCAGCGCGACCGGGTTGACCCGCAGCGGGCCGAGCAGGACCGAGGTGCAGAGGCCGATCCGCTCGGTCACCGCCGCCGCGGCGGCGAGCGCGGTCAGGGGCTCGTAGTTGTCGTAGACGACGCGGTCGATCGTCCCCAGGCTGGAGAAGCCCCGGCCGTCGGCCCGCCGCGCCCACTCGATCAGCTGGGCTCCGCTGGTGCCGGGCACTGCGTTGGGAAGTGAGATGCCGACGTCCACTTTCAACCACGTAGGCGCCCGCGCACGAAGGCCGGCCAGGCGCGGGGGCGCCGGGCGAGCGTAAGCGCGAGAGGCGCCGAGTCGAAGTAGGAGACGCGTTCGGTGGCGAGGCCGTCCGCGCCGATCACGAAGCGGTCGACGGCGTGCCAGGAGATCGGCTTGCCGCCGGCCCGGCCGGAGACCGTGAACTCGATCAGGACGCCATCCGCGGTGGCGCCCCAGCGGTGGACCTCGGCCTTCATCCCTTCAACCAGCTCAAAGAGAGCGGCGAAGGCGCGGATGCCCTCGGCGCGGGTATGGGTCGTGGGAACCAGCGGTGCCACCAGGCGGACCCGGGGAGCGAGGACCGTCTCCAGTCCCTGCGGGGTCGGCGCCTGCCAGTAGGCCGAGAAGCGCTCGGCGAAGTCGGCGGCGGCGCTCACGCGGGCAGCTCCGCTTCGAGCCGCTCGAGGGCGCCGCGGGCGTAGTCGAAGACCTTGCGGTCGCCGCTGAGCCGGTAGCGGGAGTTGGCTCCCATCACCACCGCGTAGAGCTCGAAGGCGAAGCGCTGCGGCTGCTCGACCCCGGCGACCTCGGCCTGGTGCTCCAACTCCGCCAGCCAGGCGTCGAGGGCGCCGGCGATGGCGTCGCGGACGGGCCCCGGGCGGTCGTCGTACTCGGCCGAAGTCGCGCCCCAGAAGCAGCCGCCGGAGTAGAGGTCGAGATGGGAGAGGTAGCGCTCCCCCATCGCCCGCAGCCGCGGCGCCCCGTCCGGCGCCGCCAGCGCCGGCTCGATCACGGCGGCGCGGAAGCGCTCGGCGGCGGCCTCGATCGTCGCCAGCTGCAGCTCCTGCTTGGAGCCGAAATGGGCGAAGAGGCCGCTCTTGCTCATCCGCAGCTCGGCGGCGAGGCGGCCGATCGTCAGGCCCTCCAACCCCTCGACCGAGGCGAGGTCGACGGCGCGGTCGAGGATCGCGGCGCGGGTCTGGGCGCCTTTGGTGGCGGTGGTCACCTCCTCAGGCTATAAAAGCACGAACGTTCGTGCAAATCGCTTAGGATGCGGCTGGCCAGACAGCCGGAGAACCCTCAGGAGGAGAGAGATGAGCAGCTACGCGGTGAAGAACATCGACGAGATGGAGGCCGTGTTCAGGGGCGCCTTCAAGCGCGCCCGGGCCGAACTCGGCGTCGAGTCGTTCGGCATGCAGGTGATCGACATGCCGGCCAACTACGAGAACTATCCCGAGCACGACCATACGCACGACAGCCAGGAGGAGGTCTTCCTGGTCATGCGCGGCGGCGGCGAGATCGAGATCGAGGGCGAGCGCTTTCCCCTCGACAGCGACCACGTCGCCCGGGTCGGGCCGGAGACCAAGCGCAAGATCTGGCCGGGGCCTGACGGGATCCGCCTGGTCGTCCTCGGCGGCGTCCCCGGTCAGTCCTACGAGGCGCCGGACCTGACCAAGCTCGGTGAGCCCGATCCGATGGTGACCTCCTAGCCCTTAGTCTGCGGGCGTGCTTCGACGCCCCCTGTTCCCGGCAGTGCTGCTGGTTGCAGTCGCGCTCGCCGCCCCGGCGACGGCGTGCGCTGCCGGGGCGGGCGGGGACTCAGAAGACGCGATCGTCGTCGTCTCCGGGGACGTCGCCGTCGAGCGCGGCGAAACCGTCGACGGCGTCTTCGTCGCCAGCGGCGACGTCCGGATCGGCGGCGACGTCGAGGGCGACGTGATCGTGCTCAGCGGCGACGTCGTCGTCACCGGCAGGATCGAGGGCGACCTCTTCACCGCCGCCGGCACCGCGCGGCTGCTGCCGAGCGCCGAAGTCGGCGGCGACGTCCAGTACGGCGACGAGCACCCGCGGGTCTCGCTCGACGCCCGCGTCCGCGGCGACGTCACCAAGCAGGACTGGCCCGACGTCGGCGGTCTCGTCTCCTGGGTCGGCGGCATCGTGGTCTGGCTCGCGATCAGCCTCTCCCTGCTCGTCCTCGGCGCCCTGCTGGTGCTGATCGCCCCCCGGGCGGCCGATGCCCTCTACGCCCGCTCACGGGAGAAGGCCGGGCCGACGATCGCGATCGGCGTCGCGATCCTGATCGTGCTGCCGCTGACGGCGTTCCTGGCGGCGATCACCCTGGTCGGGCTGCCGCTCGCGTTCGGGCTCGGCCTGGCGCTGCTGCCGCTCGGCGCGGTCGCCTACCTCGCCTCCGCCTACGCGCTCGGCCGCCGCCTCCTCGGGCCCCCGCGCGAGCGGATGCTGGCCCTGCTGGCCGGCGTCGCGATCCTGCGACTGGCCGCTCTCGTCCCCGTTCTCGGCCTCCTGGTCGGCCTCGCCGCGCTCGTCTTCGGCCTCGGTCTGATCGGCGCCGCTATCGGGGCCGCTCGCGACCCGTCGGATCAGCCGGCGGCTCAAAGCCCCGGCAGCTGAGCACCGGGATCGGCGGGTAGCGCGGGTACGCCGGGTCCCGCCGCGAGCGCTCGCAGAGGGAGAAGACGGAGCCGCGGGTGTTGGGAACGAGCCGCTGGTGGCGGCAGCCGTCGCAGAGGCCGGCCGCGGGCCTAGGCGCGCTCGGCATTGCGCTTGACGCCGGCGAGGATGCGACGGGTGGCGAGAACGTGCATGCGGGTCCCGATCACCAACCCCCTGTAGATCGACCCCTTGAGATCCGGGAACTCGGCCCTGGTCTCGGCCCGCACGCGGGTGCGCTCGCCGTCCAGCTCGTCGAGGCGGAAGATCAGCGCGTAGTTCGAGAAGCGGTGGCTGCCCGCCAGCGCCAGCTCCGCCGGCGGCTCGGCGGCGGCGACGTGGAAGCCGGGCAGGGCGGAGCCCGCCGCCAGCGGTCGCGGGCCGGAGGCGGCGGTGTCGGCACAGCCGAGGATCCGCGCGAACCGCGGCGCGGCGCCGGCGCCGACCGTTCCCTCGACCACGCGCAGCAAGGCGCTCCAGGTGGACTCGCGGCCGGCCTCGACGACGAGCGCGTGCTCGTCGACGTGCGGCAGCCGTGCGGTCGCAGCGCTCACGCCACCATGCTATTTGCGACGCATTCGCGGCCGGCTCCCGCCTCGAAGGCGGCTAGCTTTGAGCTGTGAACGGCGCAGCCACCCTTTTCGACGCCGACGCGGCTGCTTATACGGGCACCGTCGAGGTGATCGGCGTGATCTTCCGCGCCGAGGACGACGGCTACGCGGTGCTCGAGGTCCAGGATGCCGGCTCGGGCGAAGGGTTCGCGCTGGTCGGCCCGGTCGCCCACCTCGGCGCCGGCGACCGGGCCGAAGTCAGCGGCGACTGGCAGACCCACAACCGCTATGGGCGCCAGCTGCGAGCCCAGGGAGCGCTGCCGCTCGACCCCGCCGATCGCAAAGGCCAGGTCGCCTACCTGACTTCGCTGCGCCACATCGGGCCGGCGCGGGCCGAGCGCCTCGTCGACGAGCACGGCGAGGGCGTGTTGCAGGCGATCGCCGCCGACCCCCACGGCGTCTTCCGGAGCCTGCGCGGGGTCAGCGAAAGCCAGGCCGCCGCAGCGGCCGAGTCCTGGCACGCCAGCCGCGCCGTCCGTGACCTCCACGTGCAGCTCGCCCCACACGGCCTGGCCCACCTGGCGGCGCCGATCCACGCCCGCTACGGCGACGGCTCGATGACCGTCCTGCACGAGGACCCCTACCGGCTGACCGAGGTCGACGGGGTCGGCTTCGCCCGCGCCGACAAGATCGCCCTCGCCGCCGACGTCCCGCCGGAGTCCAGTCGCCGCGCCCAGGCCGCCGCCGTCTTCGCCCTCTCCGAGGCCGAACAGCAGGGCAACAGCTTCCTCCCGCTCGACGAGCTGACCCGCCGCACGGCCCGGCTGATCGGGCTGGCCCCCGATCCCGACGTGCTGGTCGAGGCGCGCGGGCTGCTGGTCGACGAAGGCCGCGTCTACCGCGAGCTGACCCATGCGAGCGAGCTGGCGGTCGCGGCAACGCTGCTCGCGCGCGCCGGAGCCCCTCCCCACCTCGTCCACGACCCCGGTGACGCCCCGCGCGAGCAGCTCACCGACGAGCAGTGGGCGGCGGTGCGGGGGGCCTTCGCCGCGCGCGTCTCGGTCCTCACCGGCGGCCCCGGCGTCGGCAAGACCGTCTGCACCAGGGAGATCGTCGCCGAGGCGGAAGCGGCCAACGCGACGATCGCCCTCTGCGCCCCGACCGGGCGCGCCGCCCGCCGGCTCGAGGAAGCGACCGGGCACGAGGCGCAGACGATCCACCGCCTGCTGGAGTGGATGCCCGGCCGCGAGCCCGCCTTCAAGCCCGGGCACCCGCTGCCGGTCGACCTGATGATCGTCGACGAGTCCTCGATGCTGAACCTGCGCCTGGCCGAGGTCCTGCTCGGCGGCCTCGCCGAGACCACCCACGTGGTCTTCGTCGGCGACGCCGACCAGCTGCCGCCGATCGGCGCCGGCAAGCCCTTCGAGGACCTGATCGCCGCCGGCGTGGCGCCGGTCGTGCGGCTCAGCCAGATCTTCCGCCAGGCGGCGCGCTCGATGATCACGACCGCCGCCCACGAGATCAACCAGGGCCGCCCGCCCCATCTCGAGCCGGCCGCGGACCAGGACCACGACTTCTTCTTCATCGACCGGCCCAGCCCCGAGCGGGCGCTGGAGACGGTGGTCGAGGTGGTCGCCGAGCGGGCGCCGAAGCGCTTCGAGGTCGACCCGATCCGCGACGTCCAGGTGCTGGCGCCGATGTACAAAGGGGCGGTCGGGATCGACGCCCTCAACGAGCGCCTGCAGGCGCGCCTCAACCCGGACGGGAAGCGGGCGCTGAACGACCGCTTCCGGATCGGCGACCGGCTGATCCAGACCCGCAACTCGCACGAGCTGGGCCTGATGAACGGCTCGATCGTCTTCCTCCGCGCCGACGACCCCGACGAAGAGGCGATCGTCGTCGACGGCGACGACGGCGGCACCCTGGTCATCCCCTACGGCGAGACGGCGACGCTGCGGCTGGCCTACGCGATCTCGGTCCACAAGGCGCAGGGCTGCGAGGTCCCGGTCGTGGTCGGCGTCTGCCACCGGTCGCACGCGCGAATGCTGACCCGGCCGCTGCTCTACACGGCGATCACCCGCGCCCGCAACAGCTGCGTGCTGGTCGGCGACCCGGCGGCGCTGGGAGCAGCGGTGCGGCGCGACGACAGCGGCGGCCGCCACTCCGGCCTCGCCGACCGCCTGCGCGGCTAGAGGGCCTCAGCGGGGCTCAGCCGACCCGCTTGACCCGGAAGCGAAAGACGGCCGGGCGGCGCTGGACGTTGCCGGCGAGGTCGCGGGAGCGGACCTTGACGACGTGCCGGCCCTCGGCGAAGCGGCGCGAGAGCCTCGGCCCGCAGAACCGCGGCAGGCCGCGATCGACTTTGCAGGCGAGCGTCACGCCCGCCTCGTCGGAGCGGAAGCGGAAGCTGGCCCGCACCCGCCGCTGGCTGGTGCGAATCAGCCGCGGCGGATGCCTGACGATCCTCGTCCGCGGCGCCTTGGTGTCGACGACGAACGGGGCGACGGCGCTGCTGCCGGCGCGACCGGCGAGGTCGACCCCGCGCACGACGATGCCGTGGGTTCCGTCGGCGAGCGCCGCCGGGACGCTGAACGGAGACGCGCACGGCTGCGGGGCGGTGGCGTCGACCTCGCAGCTGAAGGCGACCGGGCGGTTGGCGGCGAACTCGATCGCCGGGCGGCGATTGCGGCTGAGCGGCTCCGGCGCTTTGGTAATCCTGATCGCCGGCGGCAGCGCCAGCGCCGCGACGGCGCCGAAGGCGTCGACCAGGCCGGCGCCGACGGCGTTCGGCCCGAACGGCCCGACCGGGTGCGCGGTCGCGGTCAGGGCGGTGCGCACCGCGGCACCGCCGGCAGCGGGATTCGCCTGCCGCATCAGGGCGGCGACGGCGGCAGCGTGCGGCGCCGCCGCGGAGGTACCGCAGAAGCGCCAGACGCCTTCGGCCGGTCGGAAGGAGGCGAAGAAGGTGGTCACGCCGCAGTCGGTCGCCGCGATATCGGGCTTGGAGATCACCCGCGGCCCCGTCGGCGCCGCCGCGGCGGTCCCGACGACGGGACCGAAGTAATGGGTGGCCGGGCCGCGCGAGGAGTACCGCTCGGGGGCGGCGCCGTTGTCGTAGGGGACGGCGCCGGTGGCGATCGCGCCGGCGCTGGCGGCGTGGCCGAAGACGACGGGCCCCACCGTGTCGCCCAGGGCCGATTGCGGATACTCGGTTGCCGTCACCCCGCCGCCGTTCTGGAGCAGGGCGAACTTGAGCCGCGGCGCGGCGCCGCCGGCCTCCTCGTTGCAGGCGATCCCGAAGCAGTTGTTGATCGCGAGCCGGACTTCGGCCGCGGCCCCCGTCTCGTTCTCCCACTGGAAGATCTCGACCGGCTTCTGGGTTTCGACGTTGTCGCCGTCGCTGCCCACCAGGACCCCCGCTTCGACTTCGACGGGCTCACCGGCGGAGTCGAGCAGGAAGGCGTCGAGGTCGGTCTCGACCCCGTTCCACGGCTCCGCCCACTGCAGATCGACGGTCAGGGTCGCGCCGTTGGAAACGGCGATTCCGAAGCTGGTGTCGGTCGCGGCGCCGGGGTTGAAGTCCATGCACTCCTGCGCGCCCACCGCCACCGTCAGCGCCGGCGGACAGCTGGCAGCACGAAATTCAGGGGCCTCCCAGGAGGCGATGTCACGGCCGCTTTTGTCGATCAGGTTGTCGTTCCCCGCGGCCGAGAAGTAGGAGACCCCGGCCGCGGCGACGTCGTTGACCGCGACCGCGACCGGACCGTCCTGGAAGAACGGCTCCCCGAAGTAGGCGACGTCGTCGACGATCACCCCCGCTCCCGCGGCGGCAAGCCCGCGGATGCCGGCCGCGAAGGCGGCTTCGCCGCTGAAGGCGGTCACGAAGTCGAGTGCGGCGCCGGGCGCCAGGTCGTGGACGATCTGAGCCATCGCCCTGCCCTCGTCGGCGCCGCTGGCCACGGAGTCGTCGAAGACGGCGACCGGGACGGTCGAGCCGCAGGGGCTCGCCGGGCCCGGCAGATCGCCGCTGGCCACGTCCCCCGCGGCATGGGTCGCCGCCGACGGATCGCGATCGAAGGAATCGGAGAGGATGCCGACGGTGACGCCGCTGCCGTCGACCCCGAAGCCGGCGCGGGCGCTGGCGCCGTTCAGCTGTCCGTCGCCCTCAGACCTGACCAGGCCGCCGCAATCGGCGCCGCTGACGATCGGAGTGAGCACCTCGGTCACGGCCGCGACCCCCGCCACCCCTGCGACGGCGGGCAGGTCCAGTGGCCGAGTGGCGACGGTGACCGAGTGGTAGCGGCGGCTGAGGTGGACGATCTCCGCTCCGGCCGCGCGCAGGGCGTCGACCGCGAGTGAGGCGTCGTCGGCGAAGCGAACGTCGGCGAGAACGCGGTTGCCCTCGCGCAAGAGGCTGCCGGGTCCGCTGGCGGCGAGGCTGAGCCGCTCGGCCTGCACGCCCCGCGACGCCGTCCGCACGACGGGGGTTGCGAGCTCGGCCAGCCGGGCGGAGAGGTTGGGAGCGCCGGGCCGCGTCGACATTGCCGTCGCCGCGGCTGGCGCCAGGGCGCAGGCAGCGAGCAGCACGGCAAGCGATCGCCCCAGGCGTCGGCGGCGCTGGTGGCGAGGGCGGTTCATCTGGGGCGAAGTATCGACACGGCCTGGTGTTCCCTGAAACACGCCCGGACGCTCCTCCGAGCGGTGCCGCCACCGCAACGCTACCGGGACTCCGGCGCCCGAGCCTGGAATCCGCGGCGCGGGGAGCGCCGATCCTGCTACGGTCCCCTGCGTTAGGGCCGGTTGATACCGGCAAAAGTTTGTGTCTAGCGCTCGCGTCGTTGCTTCACGCATGCTCCGCGTTCGCAGCACACTATGTGGAGGCAAGCATGCCTACTGGAACTGTCAAGTGGTTCAGCGACGACAAGGGCTACGGGTTCATCACTCCCGATGACGGCTCGAAGGACGTCTTCGTTCATCACAGCGCCATCCTGGGTGAGGGCTTCAAGTCCCTGACCGAGGGCTCCAAAGTGAGTTACGAGTCCGAAGAAGGCCCCAAGGGCCCGGCCGCCGCGAGCGTCCAACAGACTTCGTAGCACCGCACCGCGTTTAATCAGTCTGCGAAGCCCGCCAATTGGCGGGCTTCGTCTTGCTGGGCCTCTTTAGCCTCGGCAGACCTCGTCCCCTACTCTCTCCAATCCTTATGACCGCCACTCGAGACGACATCAGGAACATCGCGATCATCGCCCACGTCGACCATGGCAAGACGACGCTGGTCGACGCGATGCTCTGGCAGACCGGGACCTTCCGCAAGGGCCAGGACGTCGCCGAGCGGGTGATGGACTCGATGGACCTGGAGAAGGAGAAGGGGATCACGATCCTCGCCAAGAACACGGCGGTGACCCGCGGCGACGTCAAGTTCAACATCGTCGACACCCCCGGCCACGCCGACTTCGGCGGCGAGGTCGAGCGCGCCCTGACCATGGTCGACGGCGTCCTGCTCCTGGTCGACGCCTCCGAGGGGCCGCTGCCGCAGACCCGCTTCGTGCTGCGCAAGGCGCTGGAGTCGAAACTGCCGGTGATCCTCGTCGTCAACAAGGTCGACCGCCCCGACGCCCGCATCGCCGAGGTCGTGGAGGAGGTCTACGAGCTCTTCATCGACCTCGACGCCGACTCCGACCAGATCGACTTCCCGATCGTCTACACCAACGCCAAGGCCGGCTGGGCCGCGCTCGAAGAGGGGGTCGAGGGAACCGACCTCTCCCCCCTGCTCGACCTGATGCTGGAGCGGATCCCCGCCCCCACCTACGAAGAGGGCCACCCGCTGCAGGCGCACGTGACCAACCTCGACGCCTCGCCCTACCTCGGCCGCCTGGCGCTCTGCCGGGTCCGCAACGGGACGATCCGCGCCGGCCAGCAGATCGCCTGGTGCAAGGCCGACGGCAGCGTCGCCCGCGCCACCGTCGCCGAGCTGTTCGTGACCGAGGCCCTGGAGCGGGTCCCCGCCAAGGAAGCCGGCCCCGGCGAACTGATCGCCGTCGCCGGGATGGAAGAGGTGACGATCGGCGAGACCCTGGCCGACGTCGAGGACCCGCGGGCGCTGCCGGTGATCACCGTCGACGAGCCCTCGCTCTCGATCGTGCTCGGCATCAACACCTCGCCGCTGGCCGGCAAAGAGGGGACCAAGCTGACCGCGCGCCAGGTCCGCGACCGGCTCGACGCAGAGCTCGTCGGCAACGTCTCGATCCGCGTCCTCGACACCGAGCGCCCCGACGCCTGGGAGGTCCAGGGCCGAGGCGAGCTGCAGCTGGTCGTGCTGCTCGAGCTGATGCGCCGCGAAGGCTTCGAGATGACCGCCGGCCAGCCCCGGGTCCTCACCCGCGAGGTCGACGGCAAGGTGCACGAGCCGGTCGAGCGGCTGGCGATCGACGTTCCCGAGGAGCACGTCGGCGCCGTCACCCAGCTCCTGGCCGGGCGCAAAGGACGCCTGGAGCAGATGGTCAACCACTCGACCGGGTGGGTGCGGATGGAGTACCTGGTCCCCGCCCGCGGCCTGATCGGGTTCCGCACCGAGTTCCTCACCGAGACCCGCGGCACCGGCATCCTCCACCACGTCTTCGACCGCTGGGAGCCCTGGGCCGGCGAGCTGCGCACGCGCCCGACCGGCGCCCTCGTCGCCGACCGCCAGGGCAAAACGGCCAGCTTCGCCCTCTTCAGCCTGCAGGACCGCGGCACCCTCTTCGTCGGCCCCGGCGAGGAGGTCTACGAGGGGATGATCGTCGGCGAGAACGCCCGCTCCGAGGACCTCGACGTCAACGCGGTCAAGGAAAAGCACCAGACCAACGTCCGCGCCGCCAGCGCCGACCTGCTGGTTCGCCTCACCCCCGCCACCCGGCTCTCGCTGGAGAACTCGCTGGAGTTCGTGCGCGACGACGAGTGCGTCGAAGTGACGCCGGAGTCGGTGCGCCTGCGCAAGCTGGTGCTGGACAAAACTGCGCGCCAGAAGGCGGCGCGCCAGCGCCAGCGGGCCGGGGTCGCCAGCTAGCCGTCCCGACGGCGCTGCTCCAGCAACCGGGCAACCCGCGCGATCACCTGACGGGGTTCGCGCTCCAAGCGCTTGCCGGTAACTCCGATCATCTCAACGCCCACCAACTTCAAGTCCTCTTGCCGTAGCTGGTCGCGCTCGAAGGCGGCTCGGGTCCCATGGGTCTCGAAAACGCCCAGTTCAACCGCAAAGCGCTCATCGGGCCAGTAGACGTCCAACTCGTAGCCGGCCACGTTGAAGCCGGTCGCGGGACGTGGTAGGCCGGCCCGTTCGACGAGCGTGAGAAAACGGCGCTCCAACTCCGACCGAGTGAAGACAGGCGGGCGGTAGAGCTCCACCGCGCGGGTCAGCCGCCCATGACCCGGGTGCCCGACCGTGCGACTGAGCAGCGCCTGAACCTCGTACAAGTCGAATTCCCCCAGCTCTTCGGCCCGCTCGAGGCTGCGCTCCAACTGCCGTGGACGGACCGCGGCGGCCCTATCGAGAAGAGTGCGCGCCAGGGCCGTAACCGGAATCCGGTCGACCAAGGCGCGATCCTCGGGAGCCAGAGCGCGAGCGTGATGGAGCAGGATCGGCGGCCTTCGGCGTCGTCGAGTCGGCGCGGTGACCTCGAGTGGAAACGGTCCCCGGTTCGCGATACCCAGGAGCCAAGCCGCGGAGCCGTGACTGAGCAGCGCCCCGGGACCGCAGGCCAACACGGCCGCGAGGCACCAGCCTCGCGGTGACAGGTCGGTGTGGCCGACCGCATATACGCCACGGTGGAGGCGATGGAGGCGCCCGGTGGCAGTCGCATGGGTCACCGCCCGCGCCGAGTAGCCGAGCGGACCCAGCAGCTGGCGAATCGAGACGACACCATGCTGCCGTTTCGCCATCGCGGCCAGAGGATCCTGTGTCTCCGGCGCTCCGGCGACTCCGGAGTGCGGTCGTCCTTTCTTCCGCATAGGGGATGAAAGGTCGACCGCACCCTTGATTCTCCCCCCGGAGAATCGTCAGGCCGAGGCCACGGCGGCGTCCCGTCTAGGTCGCGGCCGCGGCCGCCGTCGCCGCCGGCTGCCGGGTCGGAATCCGCCTGGTCAGGCAGAGCCCGACCAGGGCGAACAGGGCGAGGACCGCGAGCGCGCTGCGCAGGCCGACGAGGCGCGCTTCCTCGTTCTCTTCGACGATCTCGTCGGTCGCCCGCGGCGAGACCCGGGCTTCGTCGAGCGCGGTTTCGAGTTCGGCGTCGGAGAGGAAGGGGATGCCGCCCGAGAGCTCGGTCGAGGCCCGCGCCTTGACCGGCGCCGGCACGGCGGGATTCTCCTCGACCCCGGTGAGGAACGAGGAGCTGAGGGCGGCGACCACGAGCGCGCCGGTCAGCGCCGTGCCGACCGAGATGCCGAGGTTGGTGACCGTGTTCTGCAGGCCGCCGACCTCGCCGCTCTGCTCGTCGGGGACCGAGGAGACGGTGACGCTGCCCAGCTGCGAGGCGAGCGCGCCCATGCCGAGGCCGGCAAGGAGCAGCGGCCAGGTGACGATCTCCGGCCCCGCCCCGGCCTCGAGCGCGGCGACCATCACCGCCAGCCCGGCGAACATGCCGAGGAAGCCGAGGCGGACGACCCGCCGCGGCGAGACGTCCGGGAAGAGCTTGGGAATCCCGGCCGCGGCGAGGATCAGCGTGAACGAGAGCGGCAGCAGGCGCACGCCGGTGTCGATCGCCGAGAGCCCGAGGGAGATCGAGAGGAAGAGGGGCATCGCGAAGAACATCCCGCCCTGGAGGAAGTACTGGAAGAAGAACGAGGTGAGGCCCGCCCGCAGGACCGGGACGCGCAGGATCGCGGGGTCGACGAGGGGCTCGCCGTCGCGCTCGACCAGGCGGTTCTCCCACCAGATGAAGAGCGCGAGCACGGCCGCGCCTCCCAGGATCAGCCAGATCACCGGCGAGAGGCCAATCCATTCCGGCGCCTCGGGCCTGGCCTTGACGAGGCCCCAGGTCCCGGAGCGCAGGACGCCGAGCACGATCAGGCCGAGGCCGAGAGCCGAGAGGCCCGTCCCGACCAGGTCCAGGCGCACCTTGGGCTCCGCCTCGCCGGCCTCGATGCGGCGGGCGAGGACGAGGATCATGCCGACCAGCAGCACCTCGCCGGCGAACACGTAGCGCCAGGAGAGGTAGGTGGTGAAGAGGCCGCCGACGATCGGGCCGACCGCCACCGCGATCGCCGCCGCGGCGGTGACGAGGCCGTAGGCGCGCGGTCTCTCCGCTGGGCCGAAGTTGGCGGCGACGAGGGCGACGATCGCGGGCAGGATCAGGGCCGCCCCGAGGCCCTCCAGGCCCGACCAGCCGATCAGCAGCACCGGCAGGCTCGGGGCCAGCGCCGTGGTCAGCGAGCCGG
Organism: uncultured Solirubrobacterales bacterium; assembly: GCA_963849165.1. GTDB lineage: Bacteria > Actinomycetota > Thermoleophilia > Solirubrobacterales > 70-9 > VAYN01. The sequence goes on from CAWKGJ010000001.1 coordinate 599,871, forward strand.
CGCCGTAGATCACGCAGCCGATCGCGAAGGCGCGCTTGCGGCCGATGATCTGGCCGATCTTGCCGCCGGTGATCATGAACGAGGCCATCACCAGCGTGTAGAGGGTGATCGCGGTCTGGATCCCGGTCACGTTGGTGCCGACGTCCTGGGCGACGGTGGCGATCGAGACGTTCATCACCGAGCTGTCGAGCATCATCAGGAACTGCCCGACGCAGAGGGTGAAGAGGATCAGGCCGGCGGCGCCGGCGCTCGCCTTGCGGGCCACGCTCAGAGCTCCTGCGCTTCGATCCGGCTGGGCGGCGCCCAGGCGGCTTGGTAGGAACGACGCGCCCCCGAACGCGCCGCCCTTGCTGCGACGGCGCGTTCGCGGACGTCCATGGGCTAGACCGTAGCGGCTGCCTGCTCGGACTGGCTCTGCTCGGAGGCCTTGGCGGCGGCGTCCGGCGCCGGAGCGTCGTCGACCTGGCGCGGCAGCAGTACTTCTTTGGCGATGACCAGGCGCTGGATCTGGCTGGTCCCCTCGTAGAGCTGCATGATCTTGGCGTCGCGCATCAGTTTCTCGACCGGGTACTCCTTGATGAAGCCGTAGCCGCCGTAGACCTGGACGGCGTCGGTGGTGATCTCCATCGCCGAGTCGGCGGCGAAGCGCTTGGCCATCGAGGAGACGCGGCTGTTGCGAATGCCCTGGTCGAGCAGGAAGGCGGAGCTCCAGACCAGCAGGCGGCCGGCCTCGACCTTGGTCGCCATGTCGGCGATCATGAACTGGATCGCCTGGTGCATCGCGATCGGGACCCCGAACTGGACCCTTTCTTTGGAGTAGTCCGTGGAGTACTCGAGCGCCGCGCGGCCGATCCCGACGGCCATCGCCGAGACGCCGGGACGGGTGCGGTCGAGGGTCATCATCGCCAGCTTGAAGCCCTTGTTTTCCTCGGCCAGGAGGTTCTCGGCCGGGATCTCGACTTCGTCGAAGGAGATGGTCGCGGTGTTGGACGCCCGCTGGCCCATCTTGTCCTCCTTCTTGTCGACGGAGACCCCAGGGAGGTCGGCGTCGACGACGAAGGCGCTGATGCCACGGTGACCGGCCTCGGGGTCGGTCTTGGCGAACACGGTGAAGTAGTCGGCGTAGGTGCCGTTGGTGATGAAGCACTTGGAGCCGCTGATGACGTACTTGTCGCCCTTCTTCACGGCCTTGGTCTTCATGCCGCTGACGTCGGAGCCGGCATCCGGCTCGGTCAGGCCGAAGGAGGCGAGCTTCGGCGCTTCGGTCAGCATCCCGAGGTACTTCTTTTTCGTCTCCTCGGAGCCGCCGAGGGTGATCGGCGCCGAGGCGAGGCCGTTGGCCATCAGCGAGGTGCCGATGCCCGAGCAGCCCCAGCCCATCTCCTCCTCGATCAGGCAGCCGGAGAGGTAGTCGAGGCCGGGCCCGCCGTAGGCCTCGGGGATGTGGGTGTTCATCAACCCCACCTCCCAGGCCTTGTCGATCACGTCCTGCGGCCAGGCGCCGTCCTTGTCGTACTCCCAGGCGACGCTGCGCATGTCTTTCTCAGCGAAGTTGTGGGCCAGCTCCTGCAGATCCTTCTGTTCGTCGGTCAGGGTGAAGTCAACCACCGGTCGGGGCTCCTTTTCGTCGGTGCGTCAAGTCTGATCTGGAGCGCCGCCGCCCGGGCGAGCGTTCCGCCGATTGACTGGTCAGTCAACCAGGCCCAAGGTTAGCGAATGACCCCACTTCCATGGGCCGTTTACCCTTGAGATCGTGGATCTGCCGCTGGCCATGTCCCCGACCGCGCAGTGCTTGGCGGTGCTGCTGTTCACCGGCGTCGCGGCGCCGGTCGCCGGCCTGGTCTTTCGGCGCGTCTCCGGCGGCTGGGACTCGGTCGGTAAAGGCCCTTTCGCGATCGAGCAGCAAATGCCATTGGTCCCCCGCTATCTCTCCCGGCCGGCGCCGGCGGTCGACCCGGCGATCCAGGCGGCCGAGCTGCGGGCCGAAGTCCGTCAGCTGGTCGTCACCCGCAACGAACGGCGCATGCGCAAGGGCCTGGAGCCACTTGACGTCGAGGCCGAGACCGAACGGCAGCTCGCCGATTTCGTAGGATCGGGTTGATGGCGGGCGCCGAGGAGAACCTTTACGACGTCGAGCAGCTGCTGGTGCAGCCCGGCACCTACTTCAACCCCCAGACCGAGGTCGTGGTGGTCGTCGACGACTCCGCCTCGATCGACCAGGAGGTCTTCAACATGGAGGCCTACGAGGGAGCGGACTGGGTCCGGGTCTCCGACGAGATCCCGATCGACGAGGACGGCCGTGATCGCGTCCTCGAGGCCTTCCAGACCCACTACCACCCGGGCTCGACCGGATCGGTCTCCGAAACCGCCCTCGAACAGGGTGACGGGGAGACCGACGAGGGCGAGGACGGGCAAGAGCCCGGCCGCGAGGACTGACGCAGCGATGTTGGCCGAGGGGGATGCGGCACCCGACTTCACGCTGCCCGACCAGGACGGCAAGAACGTCAGCCTCTCCGACCTGCGCGGTGAGACGGTCGTCCTCTATTTCTATCCCCGGGCGGATACCCCCGGCTGCACGACCCAGGCCTGCGGCATCCGCGACCGCTCCGACGAGTACGCAGCGGCCGGCGCCCGCGTAATCGGAGTCTCACCCGACGAACCGGCAGCGCTGGTGAAGTTCGCCGGCAAGTACGACCTCGGCTTCACCCTGCTCGGCGACCCCGACCACGCGGTCGCCGACAAGTACGGCGCCTGGGGCGAGAAGTCGATGTACGGCAAGAAGTACATGGGCATGCTGCGCTCGACCTTCATCATCGATGCTCACGGCAAGGTCGCCCGTGTCTTCCCCAAGGTCCAGCCCAAAAAACACGATGGGTTGGTCCTCAAGGCCCTGGCGGAACTTTGAGCCGTCAGGCGCTGAGAGCCACGACGACGATGAAGGATGCGTAGAGGACGAACCAGCCGATCACGGCGGGGAGTTTGAAGCGGCGGGCCAGGTGGAGGCTCTCATAGGCGAGGAGGCCGCCGGCGAGACCGAGACCGATCGAGAGGATCGCGTTGGCGCTGAGGTCCCAGTCGGTGAAGATCAAGCCGATCCCGACCGGGATCATCGACTGGAAAACCATCGCGCCGGTGATGTTGCCGAGCGCGAGGGCGTCCTTGCCCTCGCGCACCCAGAAGAAGCTGTTGACCTTCTCCGGCAGCTCCGTCGCCAGCGGCGCCAGGATCAGCGCCAGCACCAGCGCCTCGACCCCGACGCTGTCGGCGATGTGGAGCAGCTCCTCGACGAAGAGGTGGGCGCCGCCGACCATCGCCGCGAGGCCGACCAGGAGCTGGATCACGCAGAGCGCCAGCGCCGGGTCTTCGCGGCGCTCGCTGCGACGCTCGAAGATCAGCGGGTTGAGCGTCTCTTCGTCCTGAACGTCGCCGCTGCCGCGCAGGGTCAGGCGTATGTAGAGCACGTAGGCGACCAGGAAGCCCACCCCGACCGTGATCCGGACGGGCGCGGGCGGCCCCCAGGCAAGCAGCCCGGCGAGGGCGAAGAGGAAGAGGAAGAACTTGAGATCACGCTCCAGCGTCGGCCGGTGGACCTTCAACTGAACACCCTGTTCGCGTTTGTCCCGGTAGAGATAGGCGAAGAGGCCGACCAGCCCCATCGCCAACGTGGCGAGCAGGAAGGGAGCGCCGACGATCGCCCCGATCGCGACGTCTTCGGAGCCCTCGTTGACGCTGAGCAGGGCGACGATCGCGATCAGCGTCTCCGGCATTGCCGTCCCCACCGCCGCGAGCAGGCTGCCGACCGCCCCCTCCCCCAGCCCCAGCTTGTGCCCCGCCCACTCGACGGCATTGGTGAACAGCAGCGCCCCCGCGAGAACAATCGCGAAGCTAAAGACCAGGAGGACTACTTCCATCGCGGCAGGCTATCCCTTGGGGCATTGGAGTCCCGGGTGGGGCTCGCCAAGCCTCCCCATCTGTTGCGCAGGTGAGCCCCACCCGGGACTCCTCTACGCAAAGTAGAAAGCCAGCCCAAAGACGAAGTAGACCGCCAATAGCTGAACCCCCTCGAACCAGGTGGACTCGCCGTCCTGGGTGACCTGGCTGGCGATCAGGATCGCCAGCAGAATCGCTCCCAGCTCGAAGCCGTTGAAGACGAGCGCCAGCGGATACGGGCCGATGAAGAAGGAGGCGAGGACCAGGACCGGGGCGACGAAGAGGGCAATCTGGGCGCTTGAGCCGATCGCGATGTTGACCGCCAGGTCCATCTTGTTCTTCATCGCGACCAGGACCGCGACCCAGTGCTCGGCGGCGTTGCCGACGATGGCGACGACGATCACCCCGACGAAGAACTCGGAGAGGCCGATCGAGTGCGAGGCCTCGCTGATCGACCCGACCAGCACCTCGGACATCAGCCCGACCAAGACGCCGGCGACGGCCAGGGCGATGACCGACGTCCGCGTCGACCAGCCCCAGGTGTCCTCCTCCTCGTACTCGGGGTTGAAGATCGCGCGGTGGGTCTTCAGCGAGAAGAAGAGGCCGATCACGTAAGTGGCGATGAGGACCAACGCCACCGCCAGGGAGAGGTCCTCGACGGTGCCGCCGTAGTGGATCGCCTCGGCGCCGGGGGCCGGCAGGCCCGGGCCCTCGATCAGCTCGAAGATCGCCGGCATCAGCAGGGCCGCCGCCGCCAGCATCAACATCGTCGTCTGCACGCTGGCGCTGGTGCGGCTGAAGGTCTGTTTTTCGCGGCCGATTCCCCCGGCCAGCATCGCGGCACCCAGGACCAGGAGGATGTTGCCGAGAATCGAACCGACGATCGAGGCCTTGACCACCTCCTGCAGGCCCTGGTTGAGGGCGAAGAGGGCGATGATCAGCTCCGGCGCGTTGCCGAAGGTGACGTTGAGCAGGCCGCCGATGCCGGGGCCCGAGCGCGCCGCCAGCTCCTCCGTGGCCCGTCCCATCAGCGCCGCCGTCGGGATGATTCCAAGCGCCGAGCAAGCAAAGACGACGGTCGCCGGAGCGTGGGTGATCTCGAGCGCGACCGCGACCGGGATCAGCGGCACCAGCAGGTAGGGCCAGCCGAGCGGGCTGAGGAAAAAAGAGGCGTCGAAGCGCGGCTGGTGGGAGGTGCTGGGCTGTTTCAAGCTCTTACTGGATCAAGCTCGCGCACCGCTGCAGGTCGGCTGGCGTCTCCGCTCCCTTGAGGCAGTTGAGATACGCCTGCTGGTCGTCGCCGCCGCCACCGCCCGAGCCTCCCGAGCCTTCCGGCGAGGATCCACCGGAAGAGGAGTCGTCTTCGATCAGCCCTTCCAGCAGATCGCCCAAGCCTTCGCCGCTGCTGCCCGCTTCAAGCAGTTCGATCGGGTTGACGTCGAGCTTCTGGAACAGCAAGTTCAGCGGTTTGGCGCCGGCGGGGGCAGAGATGTCCTGTTCCTCGTTGACGCCGCTGAGCGAGAGCTCGAAGTCGACCTCGACTTTTTCGTTCTTGCCCCCCTCCGGCTCGATCGTCATTTCGGCGACGAGTTTGCGGATGATGTCGTCGTCGCCGACGTAGACCTCCACGTGGGCTTTCTTGACGGCGCTGGTCAGCTCGCCCTTGGCCTCCTCGAGTTCACCGATCGGCAGCGGGCCGGCCGCTTCCAACTGGGCGCTGCAGGCCGGGTTTTCGGCCAGCTCGATGATCGCGTCGATCGTCCCGCCGACGTCGAGGTCGCCGCTGATCTTGGTGGTGCTGGTGCCGTCGACGTCGGCGCTGCCGTCATTGACCAGGTTTTCCCCGAACTCACCGATCTCGATGCCGGTTGCCGCCTCCTGGCAAGCCGTCAGGTCGGCCGGGTTGCCTTCCGACCCGCCCTGCTGCTGCGCCTCTTCGAAACCGGACTTGACGAAGCCGAAGGTGGTCGGGTCGACTTCGTACTCGGTGCCTTCGTAGTTGACGTAGGCACGATCGGAGAGCAGCGTCAGGCCGCCCTCGAAGTCGACGCCTTCACCGTCCGCCGCGCCTTTTGCGCTGGCCGTGATCGCCAGCTGCGGCAGGTCCTTGGCGCCGTTGCTCTCGAACGGGCCGGAGAGGCTGACGTCGAGGTTGCCTCCGTCCTCGCCTTCGGACTCGACCGCGAGCGAGACGTCGAGGCTGCCGCTCTCCACCCCTTCGAGGCTGGCGTCTTCGATGACCTGCTGCGGGTCCTGGCTGCTCTTGTCGCTGCTGTCGCCGCAGGCGGCGAACGTGGCGGCGAGCGCGGTAAGCGCAACGAGCAGCGCGAAAATGCGGAAACGGCTCAAGGGGAGGACTCCTCGTGATCGGTGGCAGATCGAATCGGGGATTCTAGGGCTGCGGCGGCGGCTCCTGCCCCCAGCGCCGCATCCCCGCTTCGATTTCCTCGTTGACGGTGCGCACGACCTGGACCCGGGCGTAGCGCTTGGACTCGGCGGCGACCAGGTGCCAACGGCCGCGGCGGCGATCGGTGCGATCGATCATCTCCTCGACGGCCTCCTCATACTCGCCGCGCTTGGCTCGGTTCTCCCAGTCTTCGGGGGTCAGCTTCCAGGTCCGCAGGGAATCCGCGGCGCGGGCTTCGAAGCGCTTCAGCTGCTCCTTGGGCGAGATGTGCAGCCAGAACTTGACCACGATCGCCCCCTCGTCGGCCAGTCCCTGCTCGAAGGAGACGATCTCCTCGTAGGCCCGCCGCCACTGCGGCGGGGTGGCGAACCCCTCGACCCGCTCGACCAGCACGCGGCCGTACCAGGAGCGATCGAAGACGGCCATCCCGCCCCAGCCCGGAAGCGCCGGCCAGAAGCGGTGCAGGAAGTGGTGGCGCTTCTCGTCCGGGCTCGGCGCCGCGAACTGGGCGACGCGCACGTGCCGCGGGTCGAGCGCCGAGACAAGCCGTTTGATCGCGCCTCCCTTGCCCGAAGCGTCCCAGCCCTCGAAGACGACGCAGAGCGGCGGTCCCAGCTCTTTCTCGCCGATCAGCCCGCCGAGCGTCAGCCGCAGCTGCGAGAGCCGCTTCCAGGCGGCTTTCAGCTCCCGCTCCTCCTCCTTGCGGTTGAGCGCGAGGCTCAGGTCGACCTCGTCGAGGTGCCCCATCGGGCGATCGTAACCCTAGGAACCGGAGTCGCCCCGCGATTCCTCGATCGGAGGCGGCCGGTTCTCGGTCGTCAGGTTCGCCGCCAGCGGGAAGAGCAGGGCGCCGAGGAAGATCAGGATCACGCCGGAGGCGATCAGCCATTTGACCCGGAACACGTGGCCGGCGATGCCGATCACGAAGCCCGCGAGCATCAGCGCGACGTAGGGGCCGGGGCCCTGCGGGAAGAGGTCGGCGAGCAGCGGTGCGAGGTCGAGCACGGAGGCGGATTATCATCGCCCGCATGGCTGACGGCTCTGTGGCGGATGTAAAGGCGGCGCTGGCGGACGTCGGCTACCTCGCCGACGAGCCGGCGGCGCTGGTCTCCTTCCTCGCTCAGCGGCTCGGCAAGCCGGTCCTGGTCGAGGGCCCGGCGGGGGTCGGCAAGACCGAGCTGGCGAAGGCGCTCTCGCGGGCCACCGGCCGCGAGCTGGTGCGGCTGCAGTGCTACGAGGGCCTCGACGAGGCGAAGGCGATGTACGAGTGGAACTACCGCAAGCAGCTGCTGCGGATCCAGGCCGGCGGCGAGGCCGGGTGGGAGGACGTGCAGGAGGACATCTTCAGCTCCGACTTCCTCCTCACCCGACCCTTGATGCAGGCGATCTCCAGCCCCGAGCCGGTGGTCTTGCTGATCGACGAGATCGACAAGACCGACCAGGAGTTCGAGGCGATGCTGCTCGAGCTGCTCTCCGACTTTCAGATCACGATCCCGGAGCTGGGCCAGGTCGCGGCGACGACGATGCCGATCGTCGTCCTCACCTCGAACGACTCGCGCGAGCTGACCGAGGCGCTGAAGCGCCGCTGCCTCTACCTCTGGCTCGACTACCCGGGCCTCGAGCGGGAGATGGAGATCGTCCGCCTGCACGTGCCGGAGCTGGCCGAGTCGCTGGCCCGGCGCCTGGTCGAGGTGATCGAGATGGTGCGGGCGCTGGACTTGAAAAAGCCGCCCTCGATCGCCGAGTCGATCGACTGGGCGCGGACGCTGCTGCTGATGGGCGCCGAGGACATCGACCGCGAGACCTTCACCCAGTCGATGTCGATCATCGTCAAGCACCGCACCGACATCGACCTGGTCGCCGAGCGGGTCGGGATGAAACTCGCCGGGGCGCCGAGCCCGGCGGGATGAGCCCGGCGGCCGCCTCGCCCTACGGGCCGCGGGCCGATGCGGGGCCGCCGGGGCTGGCGGCGAAGCTGCTCGGCTTCTGCGACGAGCTGCGTAGCGAGGGGGTCGCGGTCGGGACCTCGGAGATCCTCGACGCCTTCGCCGCCCTGGAGATGGTCGACTGGACCGCGCGCGAGGACTTCCGCGAGGCGCTGGCGGCGACGATCGCCAAGTCCCAGGACGACCGCCGGGTCTTCGAGCTGCTGTTCGAGCGCTACTTCTTCCGCGCCGCCGAGGCAGAGGCGGTGCAGCGCGAGGTCACCGAGCGCGGCGAGGGCGGCGGCGATTCCGGCGAGGGCGGCGAGCGGCTCGACATGGACGAGCTGCGCGAGCAGATCCGCGACGCGATCGAGGCCGGCGACGAGGACGCCCTGCGCGACCTGGCGCGGCTGGCGATCGCCGCCTTCGGGCGCGGCGAGGGCTCGGGCGTGGTCGGCGTCGACGTGCAGCGGATCCGCCGCACTCTCGGCCTGACCGCCGGCGTCCAGCCGCCGAGCGACGACGGCGGCGAGCGGCCGCCGATCGACCGTGACCAGCTCAACAAGTTCGAGCGCCACCTGCGCCGCGAGCTCGAGCGCGACCTGATCGAGCGCACCGAGACCCTGCCCCCCTCCCGCCCCCTGGCCGAGCTCGACCGCGCCCTGCCCACCAGCCCGACCCAGGACCTCGCCGCCGTCCACCGCGCCGTCTCGCAGATGAAGCGGCGCCTGGCCACCCTCGGCCAGGAGCAGCGCGGCCACCGCAAGGCCGCCGCCGTCGACGTGCGGCGGACGATGCGGGCCTCGCTGGAGACCGGCGGCGTGCCGCTGCGGCTCAAATACAAGCCGAAGCGCCCGCGCCGGCCGGAGATCTACGTCCTCTGTGACGTCTCCACCTCGGTCACCTCGGCCAGCGTCTTCTTCCTCTCCGTCCTCCACGCCCTGCACGACTCGTTCCGGAAACTGCGCAGCTTCGTCTTCATCGAGCGGATCTCCGAGGTGACCGACGTCTTCGAGCACGAGCGCGACTTCGCCGCCGTCGCCCAGAAGATCTCCAGCGAGGGCGGCGTCGCCGACGTCTCCGGCTACACCGACTACGGCCGCGTCTGGCTCGAGTTCCTGACCGAGATCTCCGACGAGCTCGATCCGCGCTCGACCGTGATCGTGCTCGGCGACGCCCGCACCAACGGCCGCGAGCCCCACGCCGAGATCTTCGCCCAGGTCGCCGAGCGCGCCGGCCGGCTCTTCTGGCTCAACCCGGAGCCGAAGCTCTACTGGAACTACGGCGACTCGGTGATGGCCGCCTACGAGCGCCACTGCGACGGCACCTTCGAGTGCTGGACCACCCGCCACCTGGAGAACTTCGTCAACGTCGTCGCCGGCGGCGTGCCCGCCGCCGAATGAGCCGGGCGCTGCTGCTGCGCCACGGCGAGTCGGCGCACAACGCCCACACCGGCGGCGAGGCGCTGGCGGCGGCCGACGGAGACCGCCTCACCGAGCGCGGGCTGGCGCAGGCCCGGGCCGCCGGCGCCGGGCTGGTGGGGCACGGGATCACGCGGCTCTGGACGAGCCCGATGCGGCGGGCGACGGAAACCGCAGCAGCGGTGGGAGCGGCGCTCGAGCTGGAGCCGGTGGCCCTCCCCTACGTCGACGAGCTGCGCGGCGACGAGGCCTTCGAGGACCTGGTCGCCCGGGTACGACGGCTGAAGGCCGCGCTGGAGGCGATCGAGCCGGGCGAGTTGCCACTCGTCGTCGGCCACGGCATCTTCCTTCGCTTCTTCCTCCTCGACTCCGTCCTGGGCGAGGAATTCGCGCCGCCGATGGCGGCCGGAATCTGGAACCTCGGCTCCCACAACTGCGGGCTCAGCCTGTTCTCACACGGCGAGACCCGCGACCCCGGCGGCGTCGAGGTGCCCGGCTGGACCTGCCTCAGCTGGATGCAGCGGCCGTGGGATCCGCCATGACGGCGCGCGGCGGATCGTCGGGCGAGACCTGCCACTGCTCGTTGACGACCGCCCCGGGCGGCGGCGCCACCGGGCCCTCCAGCAACGGGTCGTCGGTCTCGCGCATCCAGGCGTCGAGGCGGCCGCGCATCTCGGCGAGGACCTCCGCCCGGGCCGGGTCGGCGGCGACGTTGGCGCCCTCGGCGGGATCGAGCACGAGGTCGTAGAGCTGCTCCTCGGGCACCACCTGGTCGCCCCAGCCGGCCTCGACCAGGAGGTCCTTGCTCTCGCTGTCGTCGCAGTTGGCGAGCACCGGGTGCGGGTAGTCGTCGAACCTCCTGATGTACTTCCAGCGCTCGGTCCGCACCGCGCGGTGCGGCTGGTAGGCGGCGTGGTAGGTCGTCTCGGCGAAGATCGCCTCGTGCAGGCGCTCGGTCTCGCCCCGCACCAGCGGCATCAAGGAGGAGCCCTGCAGCCACGCCGGCGCCTCGACTCCCGCCAGCTCGCAGAGGGTCGGGTAGACGTCGAGGTGGCTGACCGGCGCGTCGAGCACCTTGCCGCCGCCAAAACCGGGCCCGCGCATCAGCATCATCACCCCGATGCCACGGTCGAAGAGGGTCGCCTTGGCGCCCGGGAAGGCAACGCCGTGGTCGGTGGTGCAGATCACCAGCGTGTTCTCGACCAAGCCGAAGTCGTGGAGGCCGTGGAGCACGGCGCCGATTCCCTGGTCGAGCGACCTGGCGCTGGCCTTGAAGGCCGCCATGTCCTTGCGCGAGGCGACGACGTCGGGAAGGTTCTCCGGCGGCAGCGAGTAGAGCGTGTCGCGAACCGAGGTCGGGGCGAAGAAGCTGCGGTGGGTCTCGAAGAAGCCGACCGACATGAACCAGGGCTCCGACGGCGCCTCCCGCAAGGCCTCGATCGTCAGCGGCGCCACGTACTCAGCGTGGTTGGTGTCGACCGGGACGATCGCGTCATAGCCGATCACGCCGGGGTCGGTGGAGATGTGCTGCTCGCCGATCAGGGTCGAGTGATAGCCGCCCCGGCGCAGGGCATGGACCCAGTGCTGTCCGTAGTCGTTGAGCTTCCAACCGCGGTGAGCGAGGCCGAGCATCCCGTTGTTATGGCAGTGCAGGCCGGTCAGGAGGCTGGCGCGGCTGCCCGAGCAGGTCGGCGCCGCGCAGAACGCCTCGCGGAAGAGAACGCCCTGGTCGGCCAGCATCTGGATGTTGGGGGTCGGGACCTGGAAACCGTAGGGCTGCACGCAGCGCCCGGTGTCGTGCGAGTGGATATAGAGGATGTTCGGGGGTGAATCCAAGTGGGTACTCCCAGTTCGAAGTGCGTAGGAGGTTAACGACCAGGACAAGCCGGCAAGGCATTTGCTGGTTTTGTTGATTAACTTACTTGGCAAACCTTCCGTCCATGCCCCCCGATCGCTCCTACCTCGTCTGCGCGACCCCCCGAAGCGGGAGCACGCTGGTCTGCCACGCGCTCGAGGAAACCGGGGTCGCGGGCCGGCCCGAGGAGTACTTCGAGGCGCTCCGCCACTCCGGTCGGCCCCGGCGACCGGAGGAATACTTCGTCGGCGTCGAAGACCCGTCGATCCGCGACCACCTCGGCGAGCGGGCGGTCGGCAGCGAGCTGCCGCCGCGTTCGCCGTTGTGGAGCCGCGCCGCCTACGACCGCTACCTCGAGTGGGCCTTCGAGGCCGGGACGACGCCGAACGGCGTCTTCGGCGCCAAGTTGATGTGGGGCTACTTCGAGGACTTCGTCAGCCTGCTGCGCAACGTCCCGGCCTACCGCGACGTACCGCTCGCCGAGCTACTCCCGTCCGTGTTCCCGAGGCTGACCTTCGTCCGGGTCGTGCGGGCCAACAAGGTGCGCCAGGCGGTCTCGCTATGGAAGGCGGTGCAGACCGCGACCTGGCGCGAGGACCAGGCCAGCGCCAAGGCGGCCTCGCTCGAGGACGACGGCTCGCCTCCCTATCGCAGCTTCATCGAGGAGCACCGCCCGCAGCTGCGCTTCCACTATCGGGCGATCGAGCACCTGCTCGAGCGCATCCTCGTCGAGGAGGCGCGCTGGGACGCCTTCTTCGAGCACGCGGGGATCAAGCCGGTCCTCGTCCTCTACGAGAACTTCGCCGCCGAGTACGAGACCAGCACGCTGCGCCTGCTGGAACGCCTCGACCTCTCCCCTCCGGACGGCTTCGACTTCGAGCCGCGGATGAAGCGCCAGTCCGACCGCGTCAACGACGACTGGGTCAAGCGCTACAGCGAGCTCAGGCTGGGAACCGACTTCGACCTGGTGCCGGTGCCGGCCGCAGCGACCAAGAGCGGCGGATAGGGCGCGACGGCTACCGGGCGGCCCAGGCGTCCGGCGACGCGGCGAGGTCCTTGACCGTCTCCGGCAGTTCGCCGGAGACGAGATCGGCGAGCGTGACCTCCTCGAGCACGGCGCGAAGGTTGGCGCGCACGGCGATCCAGACGTCCTGCAGATGGGCGGCGTTGCCGCCGTATTCGATCGACTCCGGCGGGGTCGACTGGACGTGGGCGATCGGGCCCTCGACGGCACGGACGACGTCGGCGACGGTCACCTCGTCGGCCGGCTTGGCCAGCCAGTAGCCGCCCTTGGCGCCACGACGGGCGCGGACGATGCCCTGGTGCTTGAGCTCGAGCAGGATGTGCTCGAGGAACTGCAGCGGGATGTCCTGGGCCTCGGCCAGGACGCCGCCCTTGACCGGCCCCTCACCGGCTGCGGCCAGCTCCGCGGCAGCCCTTACCGCGTAGTCGGCCTTGGCTGAGACGCGCATGTGACTAGTTAATCAATCAGCCGATCACGTCAGGCGTCAGATCGTCGGAGCGGTCGAGCTCTTGCTTACCCTCTTCGCGCTGGACCCGGCGCCGGTTCCACCAGCGCGGGAACCAGATCAGCAGGGTGAGGCCGATGCCGGCGACCGCGGCGGCGATCGGCCAGACGAGCGGATCGCCCTTCTGCACGGTGACGATCCCGGAGGCGATCAGGACGACGCCGAGGGCGGTGCGCAGGAAGCCCAGCGGGGCCTGTGCCGCGAAGTGGGCCCCGACGACGACCCCCGGCACCGAGCCGAGCAGGATGTTCCCGGCCAGCATGAAATCGACGTTGCCGCCGACCCAGTGGGCGATGCCGGCGGCCCAGAGCAGGATCGCGGCGTGGAAGACGTCGGTGCCGACGACTTTGCGCGGCATCAGCCGGTAGACCGCGATCAGCAGGATCGCGATCACCGTGCCCGAGCCGGCCGAGGTGATGCCGATCACGAAGCCGGTGGTGGCGCCGATCCCCACCGCCGCCACTTTGTGGCGCCGCTTCAGCTCGAAGTCGTCGCGCTCTTCGATCAGCTTGCTGAGGATCAGCGCCCGGGCCAGGGTGATGATCCCGACCATCAGCAGGGTGCCGCCGAGCAGGGCGTAGACGATCGAGTCGAGGCGCTCTTCGCCGACCTTGCTCTGCAGCACGGAGATCGCCCAGACGCCGGTCACCGCGGCCGGGACGCTGCCCGCCGCGAGCCAGAGCGCCAGGTTCATGTTGACGGTGCCCATCCGCAGATGGCGCCAGCCGCCGACCGTCTTGGTCACCGCCGCGTAGAAGATGTCGGTGCCGATCGCGGTCACCGGCTTGATCCCGAAGAAGAAGATCAGCAGCGGCGTCATCAGGGTGCCGCCGCCCATGCCGGTCATGCCGACCATTGCTCCGATGCCGAAGCCGAAGATGACGATTGCCGGGTCCATCCGCCGCCTTTTGAGTTCCGCGCGGGGTACTTATCGACTTTCCTGACCTTCTTGGTCAGGAGCGCGGAGTGCGCCAGGATACCAAGAATGTCCGTCTCGATTCGCGGCCTCGGCCACTCATACGCCGAGCTGCAGACGATCGAGCGGCTCGACCTGGACGTCGCCGAGCACGAGGTCATCGGCCTCGTCGGCCCCTCCGGCTGCGGCAAGTCGACCCTGCTGGAGCTGGTCTGCGGGCTGGGCGAGCCGAGCGCCGGGACGGTCGCGGTGGACGGCGCCGAGGAGCCTGAGGAGCGCCTCTCGCGTTGCGCCTACATGCCCCAGCGAGACCTGCTGTTGCCCTGGTACTCGGCGCTCGACAACGCGGCGCTGGCGCTGCGCAACCGCGGCCTCGGCCGGGCCGGGGCACGGCGGCGGACCGCCGACCTCTTCGCGCGCTTCGGCCTCGCCGGTTTCGAGCGGACACCGCCGGCCGAGCTCTCGGGCGGGATGCGCCAGCGCGTCGCCTTCCTGCGCACGCTCGTCGCCGGCAAGCCCTTGCTGGCGCTCGACGAGCCCTTCGCCGCGCTCGACGCGATCACCCGGGCGGAGATGCAGGAGTGGCTGGCGGCGGCCCTGCGCACCGATCCCCGCACCGTCGTCCTGGTCAGTCACGACGTCGAGGAGGCGCTCTACCTCTCCGACCGGGTGGCGGTCCTCTCCGCCCGACCGGCTCGGATCGTCGCCGAGCTGCGGGCCCCCGCCCCGCGCACCGCCGACCGCGACGCCGCCGTCACCGACCCCGCCTTCGTCGCCGTCCGCGAGGAAGCGATGCGGGCCCTGCACGCGGGCATGCGATGAAGCGCTGGGCGCTCCCCTGCCTGCTGGTGGCGATCCTGATCGGCGCCTGGCAGATCGCCACCTCGACCGGGGCGATCGCCGACGCGCTCGACCTCGAACCCTTCCTGATCCCGTCGCCCGCGGAAATCGCCAGCTCGCTCTGGGAGAACCGCTCGCTGCTGGCGGAAAACGCCTGGGTGACCCTGCGCGAGATCCTCCTCGGCTTCGCCTGCGCCCTGTTCGCCGGCATCGGCTTCGCCGTGCTCCTGCACCTCTTCGAGACGCTGCGCCGCGCCACCTATCCGCTGCTCGTCGCCTCGCAGACGATCCCGATCATCGTCGTGGCGCCGATCCTGGTCGTCTGGTTCGGCTACGGGATCGTCCCCAAGCTGGCGATCGTGGCGCTGATCTGCTTCTTCCCGATCACCGTCAACGCACTCGACGGACTGCGCTCGGTCGACCCCGACGCGATCAAGCTGATGCGCACCCTCGACGGCTCGCGCTGGCAGGCGTTTCGCCGGATCGAAGCCCCCACCGCCCTGCCCTACGCCTTCAGCGGCGCCAAGATCGCCGTCGCGGTGGCCGTGATCGGCGCCGTCTTCGCCGAGTGGTCCGGGGCGAGCTCCGGACTCGGCTGGCTGATCCTCCAGGACGGGGGCCAGCTCGAGACCGCGCGGCAGTTCGCCGCGGTCGCCGTTCTTGCCGCGATCGCCATGGCGCTCTTCGGCCTGCTGGCCCTCGCGGAGCGGCGCGTCGTCACTTGGCGATAGAACACAGGGATGAAGCCGCCCCGAATCCCGGCTGCCGCCCTCGTCGTCGCCCTCCTCGCCCTCGCGCTCGGCCTCGCCGCCTGCGGCGAGAAGTCAGAGGACGAAGGGGCCGAAGCCCAGTCCTTCGGGCTGACGCTCGACTTCTACCCGAACCCCGACCACGCCGGGATCTACATGGCGCAGAACCTCGGCTACTTCGAGGAAGCCGGCCTCGACGTCAGCATCGACGCGCCCTCCGACCCCGCGGCGCCGATGAAGCTGGTCGCCGCGGGCCAGACCGACCTGGCGATCTCCTACGAGCCCGAGGTGGCCCTGGCCCACGAGCGGGGCCTCGACGTGGTCGCGATCGGGGCCCTGGTCAACCGGCCGCTGACCTCGCTGATCTGGCTGGGGAAATCGGGCATCAAAGGAGTCGCCGATCTGCGCGGCAAGACCGTCGCCACCGCCGGCATCCCTTACCAAGACGCCTTCCTGAACACGATCCTCGCCCGCGCCGGGCTCTCCCCTGACGAGGTCAAGGCCGTCAACGTCGGCTTCGGCCTGCTGCCCGCGCTGCTCGGCGGCAGCGCCGAGGCGATGCTGGGCGGCTACGGCAACGTCGAGGGAGTCGACCTGCGCCAGCGCGGCAAGGACCCGGTGATCACCCCGGTCGACCAGCTCGGCGTCCCCAGCTACGACGAGCTGGTGCTGGTCGCCAACCGCGGGGCGCTGGCGCGGGACCCGGAGAAGTTCCGCCTCTTCATCGCCGCCCTGGAGCGCGGCACCAACGCCGCGGTGGAACAGCCGAACGCCGCCACCGACGCCGTGCTCGGAGCCAACAACGGCCTCGACCGCAAGCTGACCGAAGCGGAGGTGAAGGCGACGCTGCCGCTGCTGGGGGCAAGGACGCCGGGGCAGCCCTACGGCTACATGGACCCGGACGAGTGGGCCGCCTTCGTCGGCTGGATGCGGGACAACGGCCTGCTCGAGGCGCTGCCGGAGTCGAGCGAACTGCTCAGCAACGCCTACCTCTCGGGCGAGATACCCGAGTAGTCCAGCGCTCCTTCGCTCAGCAGCTTGCTGATTTCGGCGGCGGGCATCGCCGCGTGGAAGAAGTGTCCCTGGGCGTAGTCGCAACCGAGCCGGCTCAGCTCCGCCAGCTGCACCTCGTTCTCGACCCCCTCGGCGATCACGTCCAGCGACAGGGCCCGGGCCATGCCGATGATCGCCTCGACGATCGCCGTGCGCTCCTGTTCGATCCCCAGGGCGTCGACGAAGGAGCGGTCGATCTTCAGCGCGTGGAACGGAAAGCGGTTGAGGTAGGCGAGCGAGGAGTAGCCGGTGCCGAAGTCGTCGAGGACCAGCCGCACGCCGATCTCGTTCAGCGCCTCCAGCGAGGCGATCGCCGTCGCCGACTCCTCGACCAGGACGCTCTCGGTGATCTCCAGCCGCAGGTGAATCGGGTCGATGCCGGTGCGGGCGATGATCTCGGCGACGGTCGCCGGCAGGTCGCGGTGGGCGACCTGCCGGGCGGAGAGGTTGACGGCGACGTCGAAGGGACGGTCGTCGGGGCGCTGCTCGTGCCAGGCGAGGATCTGACGGCAGGCGCGCTCCTGGACCCAGCGGCCGATCGGCTCGATCAGGCCGCTGTCCTCGGCGATCGGGACGAACTCGGCCGGATCCAGCAGGCCACGATCGGGGTGCTGCCAGCGGACCAGTGCCTCCAGACCTGAAATCTCCCCGGAGCGGAGGCTGACCACCGGCTGGTAGTGCAGGGCGAGCTCGTCGCGGTCGAGCGCGTGCCGCAGCTCCCGTTCGACCTCGAGCCGGCGCATCGCGTTGGCCCGCATCGCCGCGTCGAACAGCACGCAGCGGGCGCGGCCGCCCTCCTTGGCCCGGTACATCGCCGCGTCCGCGTTGCGGATCAGCAGCTCGGCGGTGGCGCCGCGCTGGTCGGCCGGGCGGGCGACGGCGACGCCGATGCTGGCGGTGACGAAGTGGTCGACCCCCTCGATCGAGAAGGGCTGGGCGAAGGCGGCGGCGACGCGGTCGGCGATCGCGACCGCCTCCTCTTCGTCGGCGAGGCGGTCGATCAGGATGCCGAACTCGTCGCCGCCGAAGCGGGCGACGACGTCGCCCGGCCGCAGGTGGTCGCGCAGGCGCGGGGCCACGCCCCGCAGCAGAGCGTCGCCGGCATGGTGGCCGAGGCTGTCGTTGATCAGCTTGAAGTGGTCGAGGTCGAGGAAGAGGATCCCGATCGGCGAGCCCGAGGCGGTGGCCCGGGAGAGCGAGGCGCCGAGGGCGTCGACGAAGCTGAGCCGGTTCGGCAGCCCGGTCAGGGAGTCGTGCAGGACCCGGTGCCGCAGGGCCTTGTCGGCGGCATGGCGCTCGATCGCGTCGGCGAGCACGTTGGCGGCCGCCTGCACGAAGGGGACGTCCTTGGAGCTGAGGCGGTGGGCCTCGGTGGCGTGGACGTCGAGCACTCCGAAGGGGTGGTCCTTGCCGTCGATCATCACCGCCAGGCTGCTGGCGGCGCCGAAGACCCGCAGCACCGGCGGCATCGTGAAGCGGGTCTCGCTCGCCCAGTCCGCCACTATCGCGTGGGTGCCCGAGTCGAGGGCGGCGCCGGCGTGCGAGTCGCGGGCGGCGGAGACCCGGCGGCCGGCGCCGACGACCTCGTCCTCGAGGCCGGCGCGCAGGTTGAGGCGGCGCCCGTCGCGGCCCAGCTCCCAGATGCAGGCGCTGTGGACGCCGGCGACTTCGCCGATCAGGGAGGTGGCGGCGCGCATCAGCGACTCCGGATCGCCGTCCTGCAGGGCCCGCTCGCCGAGCTTGGCGACGACCGCCTGCTGGGAGAGTGCCCGCTGCAGCTCGTCCTCGGTCCGCTTGCGCTCGGTGATGTCGTAGAGGACGCCGTGCCAGACCGGCACGCCTTTCTCGTCGGCCTCCAGCACCGCTTCGTCGAGCATCCAGACGATCTCCCCCTTGCGGGTGGACATCCGGTACTCGACCGGGCGGGTGCTGCGGTCGCCGAGATAGATCTCGGTTTCGTTGGCGAGCGCCTGCTCACGATCGTCGGGGTGCAAGAGGCGAGCCCAGAGGCCGGCGTCGGCCTTGAACTCCTCGGCGGTGTAGCCGAGGATCTCCTCGACCTGGGGGCTGACGTAGTGCCATTCCCCGTACTCCCCCATCTCAGAGGTGTAGACGATCACCGGCAAGCGCTCGACCAGGCGCTGGAAGTCCTGCCCTCCGGCGGCGATCTGATCGAGAAACTCGTTGACCTCGTGGTCCGGCCAGTTCCTATCCCCTTTGCCCGGCATCGCGTCGTTATCGACACATCGTCCAGGCGCTTGACCACACGTTCGTCCAGGCACGAAGTCGTGCACGGCGCGGGGGGGTCTGTCAGGCGGCGAAGCGCAGCGGCTGCCCCTGTGCGACCAGCCGGTGCAGGCCGGCCAGGGTCAGCGTCCCGACCAGGCCGCGGTAAGGCTCGTACGGGGCGTAGAACTCCTCCACCTCGGCGACCGTGGCGCGGCGGCCGAGGTTGGCCAGGCGGCCGACCAGCTTCACGTAGCCGAGGTCGCCGGCCGGCAGCGAGTCCATCTCGCCGCGCCCGAACAATGCCAGGCACTGGACCGTCCAGGGACCGACCTGCGGCGTCGCCAGCAGCCGCCGGTCGGACGCCGGCGAGTCGAGCCGGCAGCGGCCGCCGGCGACCGCCCGCGCCACCCGCCGCAGCGCCGCCGCGCGGGTCGGGGCAAGGTCCATCGCGGCCAGTTCCGCGGGAGCGCGCCCGGCGAGCACCGCCGCCGCCGGCACGTCGCGCAGGGCCCCGCGCCCCGCTCCGATCCGCGGCCCCCAGCGGCCGACGATGCGACGCTCGATCGTGACCGCGCGCTGCGCCTCGATCAGCTGTCCGACCACGGCCGCCGCCAGCGCCTCCCACGGCCAGACCCGGCGCCGCGGCCGAAAGCTCGGCAGGCGGCGAATCAATGGCCCGACCAGGGGGTCGCGGCGGAAGCGGCGGTGGAACTCGCCGAGGTCGTAGTCGACCCCGAGCACGAAGCGCATCCGCTCGATCGCCAACTCCAGCTGCCCCGGGCCGGCGGGTGCGGGGTCACGGTCGCCGGGGACCGGCAGCGTCACCCGCCCCGGATCGACCGGCTCGGCGCGGACGACGACCCGATCGGAACCCGGCTGCCAAGCCCGCACCAGCACCGGGCTGCCTTCTGCGTGCAGCAGGCGGGTCGCCACCCCACCCTGAATCCAAAGCGTCCGATCATCGCTCCCCCGCGGCAACCGGTAAGGCGAAGCCACCCGCACCTCCCGCTCGACGGGCCGCAGACGTCCATGTGCTGGACGTTTGAGGCCCATCGGCCGGCTGTTAGCGGCCGAGGAGGTGGACGTCGACGAGGAAGGAGCGGCTGGCGACGACGTCGCGGCGATCGCGGCGGCGAGGGAGGCGGCGGGGCGAACGCGACTTCGAACTGACGGCGCTGACGGCGCGCACAGCGGCGACGGTCGCGGCCCCGGCCAGCACTCCGCCGGCAGCGGCAATCGCGGCGCTCCGAACCTCCGTGCGCAAAACCGGCGACGCCGGCTCCTCATAAGGCAACGGCAACGCCCGCACCGGCTCCGCGTCCCGCGCCTCGCCGTCTTCCTCAGCCAAAATCTCGCCGTCTAGTTCGAGCTCACTCACCAACTCGACTCTAGCGAGACCCCAAGTCGCCTCCCCCATGCTCATCGCAAATAGCGAACGTTGCCGAGGACACCGGGTGGGACCCGCCAAGCCTCCCCGCAGTTCGCGCAGGCGGGTCCCACCCGGTGTCCTCTACAGCCCCCGCTCAAAGATGCGGTACCGCTTGACCACCTCGCCGCCCATCCCCTCCATCGCCCGGTTCATCGGCCCGTTCGTCTCCAGGATCCAGCCCATCTCGCCGCCGACGATCCCGCCCGGAACGGCCGCCTCCTCCAGGTGCCGGAGATAGAGGCCGGCGGCGATGCCGCTGTGGCGATACTCGTCCTTGACCCCGAGCGCGAAGACCCGGCACTGGTCGATCCTGCGCTTGCCGAGGAGGAATTTGGCCCAGCCGAAGGGCAAAAGCCGCCCGTTCAGCTTCGCCATCACCTGGTTGACGTCGGGCAGGGTCAGGGCGGCCCCCACCACCTCGCCGTCCTTTTCGGCCATGTAGGCCCAGTTCTCGTCGATCACCTGCTTCAGGTTCTTGGCCTGGAACTCGACCTCGGCGTCGGTGATCGGGACGAAGCCCCAGTTGTCCCCCCAGGCCTCGTTGTAGACGTCGGTGAAGCGCCGCACCTCGGCCGCCATTTCGCTTTTGCGCAGGTTGCGGATGACGATCCCTTCCTCCTCCAGCGCCTTCTTGGCGGCGGCGTGGATCGAGGGGTCGAAGCGCTCCCCCTCCTTGAGGTCGCCGAACTGCAGCTCCCACATCAGCACGTCCATCGCCTTCGCGAAACCCTCGGCCTCGATCAGCTCGCGGTAGTACGGCGGATGCCAGGGCTCGAGGATCATCGGCCGCCGCTCGAAGCCCTCGATCAGGATCCCGATCTCGTCGTTGGTCGTGAAGTCCATCGGGCCGAGGAGGCGGGAACGGCCCTGTTCCGCGGCCCACTCGCCGGCGGCGTCGAGCAGGGCCCTGGCGACCGCCGGGTCCTCGTCCGCCTCGAAGAAGCCGAACATCGCGTCGTCGCCGCCCTGGTACTCGTCCCAGCGGCGATCGACCTGGGCGCTGATCCGCCCCACCGGCTCGCCGTCGCGCTCGGCGAGGAAGAGCTTGGCGTCGGCGTGTTCGAAGTAAGGGTTCTTGCCAGGGTCGAGGAACTGCATCCGCTCGAAGACCAGCGGCGCCACCCACTGCGGGTGGTCGCGGTGCAGGTGGAAGGGAACCTTGACGAAGCGCTTGCGCTCGCGGCGCGTTCGCACCGGCCGGATTGACACGCTTGCCATGGGGGCCGCAACCTACACTCTGGCGCTATGAGCGAGACCGCGAAGGCTCCCGTCGACGTCTTCGAGAAGGCGCGCAGCCACGACCGGCTCGAGCAACTCGAAGCGGCCAAGGAGCACGACCTCCTCCCCTACTTCCGCCTGCTCACCTCGCAGGCCGGCCCGGTGGTCGAGATGGAGGGCCGGGAGACGATCATGCTCGGCTCCAACAACTACCTTGGCCTGACCGGCGACGAGCGGGTCAAGCAGGCGGCCCGGGACGCCCTCGAGACCTACGGCACCGGCGTCACCGGCTCACGGCTGCTGAACGGGACGACGCCGCTGCACGTCGACCTGGAGCGCGAGCTGGCCGAGTGGATGCGGACCGAGGACGCAATCGTCTTCACCACCGGCTACCAGGCCAACGTCGGCTGCATCGGCACGATCCTCGGCCCCGCTGACACCGTGATCTGCGACTCCGGCGACCACGCCTCGATCCTCGACGGCTGCCGCCTCTCGGGCGCCAAGCTGCGTCCCTTCCGCCACAACCGCATGGACAAGCTGGAGAAGATGCTGCAGCGCGCCGCCGCGGACGGCGGTGGCGTCCTCGTCGTCGTCGACGGCGTCTTCTCGATGGAGGGCGACGTCTGCGACCTGCCCCGGGTCGTCGAGCTCTGCCAGGCGCACGGGGCGCGGCTGATGGTCGACGAGGCGCATGGAGCAGGCGTGCTCGGTGGCCGCGGCGCCGGCGCCTGCGAGCTGTTCGGACTGGAGGACGAGGTCGACCTGCGAATGGGCACCTTCTCCAAGAGCCTCGCCTCCTGCGGCGGCTTCATCGCCGGGCCGGCCGACGTGATCGAGTACCTGCGGATCTCCTCGCGCTCCTTCGTCTTCAGCGCCTCGGCGGTCCCCGCCGCGGTTGGCGCGGCGCTGGCGGCACTGCGGGTTATCCGCGAAGACGGTCCGCGGCTCTTCGAGGCGCTGCTCGACAACGCCGAGTACCTGCGCGAGGGGCTGCGCCACCTCGGCCTCGAGGTGATCGAGCCCGGCACCCTGCCCGACGGCACCGTCGCCACGACCCCCGTGGTGCCGGTGATGGTCGGCGACGACTGGCAGGCGGTGCTGCTCTGGAAGGCGCTCTTCGAGGCCGGCGTCTACACCAACGTGGCGATCCATCCCGCCGTTCCGCCGGGCGGGGCGCTGCTGCGGACCAGCCTGATGGCGACCCACGAGCGCGAGCACCTCGACGGTGCGCTCGGCACGATCGCCAGGGTCATCCAGGACTTCCCTGAGCTGCCGCGATCCTAATCTGCCGATAACGGGTTCTTGACATCCCCCGTCGTGGGTAGTTTCAGGCTTGTCCAACTGGGAACAGGTAATCGTTCGAGCCGAAATTGATGCTCTTAGCGGGCGGGCTGGCGGTCGCGACGGCCACCGCGGGTTGACGGCTGCCACCCCCACGGCATAGCTTGGCCTTCTCGCCGGACACCCCAGGGTGGGTGGACGAATTGAGAACTCGGTCCGACCCGGACACGGTCCCCACGCAGTGGCCGCCGTCGGGCACGAGATATCCAGTTAACCGATTCCTTGAAGGGAGGAGTCCCAGTGGACGCTGCCTCTACGGCACCCGCAACGACGATCGCATCTCCGGTGGAGGCCCCGCAACACATGCGGGCGCTCGAACGAGCCAACCTGGTCCGGCTCGCCCGCGCCGAGCTGAAGCGTGCGATAGCGCGGGGCGAGGCAGACCCCTCAGAGGTGATCCGCGATTGTCCCTGGGAGACGGAGAGCATGACCATCGCCGAGCTGCTGACCAGCCAGCGCCGCTGGGGCCGCACCCGGGCCCGCAAGTTTCTCCTGCCCCTCTCGCTGAACGAGAACAAGCAGCTCGGCACGCTCACCTCGCGCCAGCGCCGGCTGCTTTCGGCCGAGCTCGCCTCCCGCTCCAACGGCCGCGAGGCGGTTACCGCTTAGCGCACGCCCCCCCGCGCCTCAGCCGCGCATTCCACCGATCCGGAAGCTCAGGCCTCCGGAGGCGCGCTGGAATGCGCGGCGCGCGAGATAGAAGGCGATCGCGAAGGCAACCGCGCCGACCGCGAGCGCAACCGCGAGGATCTGATCGGCGAGGTAGAAGAGGCCGCCGACCGTGAATACGAAGACCGTCCCCGCCAGGAGAGTGGTGTGCGAGCGGTAACCGGCGAAATGCTCGCGGACCGCCACCTCCATGCCACCGAGGCCGGCGAGGGCGACGCCGACGCCGATCGCGGTCGGGTGCCCGCCGATGACGCCGATCGCCAGCGAGACGATGCCGCCGAGGATCGTCAACTCCGCCAGCGGGAATTTTCCCCACGGCGCCGGCGGCCGGTCGTCGGCCGTGGCGACGCGGGGCGCCGGCTTCGGCGCGACCGCGGCCGGCGTCTCCGCCGCCGCCGCCCGCTTTGGTCGCTTGCCCTTGCGCTTCCTGCTCAACGGCCGCAAGCCGCCCGGCTAACGGGCATCCCGACGAGACCCTGACCCGCCACCAGCCCATCAGCATCCCGAGCGGGCCGAGGCGGGGGCGCGAGTGCCAGTGGCCGCAGCCGGGCAGGCCGAGGTCGTCACGGCTGATCTGGACCCACTTGAAGTCCGCCGGGGAGGCCAGCATCCGGCGCAGCAGCTCGCGGTTGAAGGTCTCGACGCGGGCCTGCTCGCGCAGCGCCAGCCGCGCCTCGGCGACCCGCTCCGCCAGCTCGTCCCGCAGCCGCTCGAGCTCGCCGAGGTCGAGAACCCGCGGCTCGACTGCGATCGCGGCGACGCGATAGTCGAGCTCGACGCGTCCGAAGGCCTCGCTCAGGAGGCGGGCGAGCTCACGCTCGAGCCGGCCGACCTGGCGTCGCAGCTCGACCCGGGCAAGGCGCTCGTCGACGTCGACGCTGAGCGTCGTCGGGCTGTCTCTATCGAGCAGATCCGGCATCGGCCTGCCTCCGAGTGTAGATCACCGCCTTGCCGCCGCAAGCCAGAAGACGGTTAAGGACGAGCGGCCTCGATCGTCGCCGCCGCCATCCAGAGCGCCTCGGAGACGGCGATCTGGGGCACGCCCTTGACCTGAACGGCGACGATCGCCAGGCGACGACTCTCCGGCCCGAACTCGTAACCCTCTGCGGCGGGTCCGAACAGGAGACCGACCGGGTTCCTCTCGTCGGCAATCGTCAGCGTTCCCCGTGAGAGCTCCCCGGGCCGCCCCGGCAAGGACTCCCCCGGCGCCGAGTCGCGGATGCAGAGGCCGCCCTGGAGACGCTCGGCGTCGAAAGCGCGCAAGGCCACCCCGGTCTCGACCGTGGCCACGGTCAGCGCGTCCGCCGGCAGGCCCTTGCTCTTGAACGCCCCTTCGCGGATGCGCTCGAAGGCGAGCTGCTCGACCGGCGTGCGGGTGCGGTCCGGGTCGAGGCCGATCTGGCGGTAGAAGACGCGGTAGGCCCAGGGGATCGGCCGTTCGCGCATGTGAATCGCCTGGGCGCCGTAGAAGCGGTCGGAGAGGTCGCGGAGGCGGCGCCTGACCGGCTCGGCGCTGCGGCCCGGATCGGCATCGACCTCGACCCAGGCGACGCCGAGGCCGGGGAACTCGGCGGCGATGTGAGGCGCCACCCAGCCCTGCTCAGGGGCAGGGTCCCGCCCCGGCGCGGAGCTGTCCGCATCGGCGCCCATCAGTTCCGTTCCGCCGCCCGGCTGGCCGCGAGCAACCGCTCGACACGGTTGACGAGCTGGGCGTCCGTGAGGTCGCCGATGCTGGCGGCCTGCAGGGTGCCGCCGGGATAGGCGTAGGCGAAGGTGGGGCAGCCGCCGACTTTGTAGAGGCTGGCGACGGCGCCGTCGCGGTCATAGCCGACGGGCAGTTTCCAGCCGTGCTGGCGGACCAGGCCTCGAACCGTGTCGCGATCGTCGCGCACGTCCAGCGAAAGGAAGTTCACGCGTCCACGGTAGCGCCGGTAGACGGCGTCGACGACGTCCTGCTGGTCGGCGCAGTCGCCCCCCTTGGTGAACCAGAACGAGATCACCAAGGGGCGGTCGAAGAAATCGCAGACGCGGATCGCTCCGCCGCCGCCGATGCGGCAGGCGGGCTTGCGAAGAGCGTCCTCGGGACAGGGGACGGCGGAGCTCTCGCAGTCGTCCTGGGCAACGTTGGCGTCACCTTCCAGCTCGCCCGCGGCAACCGGCACTGCGAACTCCGGCAGCGGCCAGCGCGGGGGCTGGCGGTCGAGCCCGAGCGTGCCGTCGCCACCGCCGCCGCCCAGGGTCCCGATCAGGGCGAAGACGATCACGGCGAGGAAGACCAGCCCGACGGCAACTGAGTAGCGGTCCCTCATCGCTCCTCGATCCAGATCAGCGCCGCCGGCAGGACGATCATCACTCCCGCCAGCGCCGCGACGAGGTCGATCACGGTCACGAAGCCGAAGTCGCGCAGCATCTGGACGTCGCTGGCGATCAGCACCGCGAAGCCGGCGATCGCGGTCACCCCGGAGGCGAGCACGGCGGCGCCGGTGCGCGAATACGCCAGCCGCAGCGCCTCCCCCACGGCATTTCCGCTGCGGCGCTCCTCGTCGAAGCGGCCGGCGAGGATGACCCCGAACTCGATCGCGATCGCGATCGTCAGCGCTCCCAGCGCCGCCGACATCGGGTTGAGCGGGATCCCGGTCAGCCAGAGCAGCAGCGACCCCCAGCCGGTCGCCAGCAGCGTCGGCACCAGCGGCACCAGGGCCCGGACGGGGGATCGGTAGGCGGCGAGCAACACCAGGGCGGCCGCCAACAGCCCGGCGAGGGTGAGCCAGTAGCGGCTGGCGGAGAGATCGCCGGCGGACTCGGCGGCGATCACCGGCAGGCCGGCCAGTCGCACCTCGACGCCCGGGGGCGGGCCCCCGGGGCCGCCGGGCACCCCGATCTCGGCCCGGACCCGCTCGATCAGCGCCTGCTGGTCCTGCAGCGACTGGGCGCGGATGCCGAAGGAGAGCAGCGCTTGGTTACCCACCTCCCCAGTCTGCGGATCGACCGGCGCGACCTGCCGCAGCGCGTACGGGGAAAGCGCCGCCAACGTGGCTTCGATGCCGCGGCGACTCAGCTCCCCTTCGCCGCGGGTGAGGAAGTCCGAAAGCGCCGGGCCCGGGCAGACGTCGGCCTCGAGGCAGCTCGGGTTTTCGCCGCCGAACCCGTTCGCGCGCAGCACGCGCTGCTTGAAGGCGGCCATCCACGCGATCGTCGCGGGGTCGGTCAGGTCGGGGGCCTCGACGCTGACGTCGAGCTGACCGGAGACGCCGGTGGCGTCCTGGAGCTCGTTGAGGTTCTCGACGGCGGCCAGGTTCTGAGGGGCCAGGGAGCGGATGTCGGAGGCGGTCTCGATCTGGGTGCCGACGCCCCAGCCGACGATTGCCAGGGCCAGGCTGACACCGAGCACTCGCTTTGGGTGCGAAAGGGCCAGGGACAGAGCGCGTTCCGGCGCGCGGGTCCTGTCACGGGGGAAGGGTCCTGCGGGCTTCACCCCGTGTGCGCCCCGGGGGGAGGGTCCTGCGGGCGGGGGCTGCGCCTCCGTTCTCGGACCCTCCCCCCGGGGCGTCCAGGCGCGGAGCTTCCTTCTGGCAGGGCCGACGGAACGAAGGCTGAGGGCCGCGAAGCCGGCGGTTAGCGCGAGGAGAAAGGCGACGCCAATGCCGGCTAGTAAGAGCAGGCCGAAGTTGCGGACCATTGGGGTTGGGGAGAGTTGGAGGGCTAGGAAGCCGGCGGCGGTGGCTAGGCAGGCGGTGGCGATGGTGGGGCCGCCGCGGGACGCAGCTGCTCGGGCGGCCTCCACACCTGTGCGGCCCTCCGCCGTCGCCTCGTCGAAGCGGGCTTGGAACTGGATCGCGTAGTCGACGGCGAGGCCGATCAGGATCGGCAGGACGGCAATCGAGGCCATCGTCAGGGAGCCGCCGAATAGCTCCAGCAGGCCGAAGACGAGGGCAGCCGCGGCCAGGGCGATCGCCAGCGGCAGCAGGCGCATCCGCGACCTGAAGACGACGAGCAGGGTCAGCGCCATCACCGCGAGGGCCACCGCGAAGAGGACGAGCAGGGCGTCCTTCAACGCTCCTTCCAGGCCCTCGACGACGACCGGCGCGCCGGAGACGACGTAACTGCCGCCCCGCAGCTCGAAGCAGGGAGCGGGCCTGCCGCGCTCGGCGCAAGCTTTTCGCGGGGTCGTGTCGCCGACCGCCGCTTCGATCAGGCCGAGGGCCCGGCGACGTTCGCCGTCGCTCAGATCGGGCTTCAGCCGCACCACTATCTGGGCCGAGCGGCTGTTCGGGAAGAGGTAGGCGAGCCGGGCCTTCGGCGTGCTGCGAGCGCGCGCCAGGTCGAAGACGACCGTGGCGACGAATTCCTCGTTGTCGATGCTGGGGGCGCTGGTGATGCCGTAGCGGGTGGCGACCGAGAGCAGGAATTCGCGGAGGCGCTGCGGCGGCAGCCGTCGCGCCAGCCGTCGCAGCTGGGCGTCGATCTGGACCACGGACTCGTTGAGGAAGGTCGCCGGGCCGGCGACGAACTCGACCGGGTCGAGCGCGGCGAGTTCCGCGCACGGCCCGGGAATCGGCTCGGCTCCCTTTGGCACGTTCCCCGCGAGGCAGCCCTCCAGGCGCAACAGGCGGAAGACGTTGTTGGTGAGGATCAGCTGCTGCAGGTCACCGCGGGCCAGCACCACGACCGGTTCCTCGCCGAAGGCGGCGCGAACCTGCTGCGTCGCCCGATAGGTCGCGGTGTCCGTGTCGACCAGCGTCTTGACCCCCGCATCGGTGGGAAGCCGGGTCGCGCCGACGCCGGCGAGGACCGCCAGCGCGAGACTGGCCGCCACCACCGCCCGAGCGTGCCCAGCGGCCCACGCCGCGACGCGGCCGAACCACTGCCCGGCGCCCAACTCAGTCCATCGAGAGCGGGCCGGTGACGTCGGCCCGGAGGAACTGGGACACGAACTGGTTTTCGGAGTCGAACAGCTCTTCTTTCGGCCCTGACTCGACGATCTTGCCGTTCCACAGCACGGCGAGGAAGTCGGCGATCCGGCGTGCCGTGTTGAGATCGTGGCTGATCACCAGATAACAACCGCCGTTCTCCGCGTGGACCTCGCGAATCAGCTCGCAGAGCAGCGCCGTGCGCACCGGGTCGAGGCCGGAGTCGGGCTCGTCGAACATCACGATTGCCGGTTCGAGCACCAGCGCCCGGGCGAAGCCGGCGCGCTTGCGCATGCCGCCGGAGAGCTCGTTCGGCATCTTGTAAGTGGCCTCGGTGAGACCGACCTCACGGAGCCGGCGGTTGACGATCTCGCCGATCTCCTCCTCGCTTTTGTCGGTGTGCTGGCGCAGCGGGAAGCAGGTGTTGTCGTAGATGTTCATCGAGCCGAAGAGGGCGCCGTCCTGGAACAGCAGGCCGAACTTTTTGCGCACCTCGAAGAGTTCGTCGTCGGTCATGTTCGGGATCGATTCGCCGTGGACCAGGACGTCGCCGGAGTCCGGGTAGAGCAGGCCGACGATGTGCTTGATCAGCACGCTCTTGCCGGTTCCCGAGGGGCCGAGAACCATCGAGACCTGGTCCTCGGGCAGGCCCAGGTTGAGGCCGTTGAGAATGCGGGCGCGGCCGAACTGTTTGACCAGGTCGATGATCTCGATCGCGTCCTCGCCGCCGTGGTCGAGTTTCTCGCCGGTGTGGAAGCGGTACGGGTCGTGCTCACTGGGGTCGACGCCCGGGATCACGAAGTCGCGGCCCATCACGGCGCCGTCCTCGCTCACGTACGGACCGCTGGCCGTGGCGCTGGTGGGTCGGCCCCGCTCAGCGGCGACCGGCTCGGCGATCTCCGGCGGGGCTTCTCCGCTCGTAGCCGCCTCGTCCTGCAGCTCCTCTTCTTCGATCCGCTTCTCGTCGTCGATCTGCAAGTCAGCCTCCTATCGGTGCCCTCGGGTTGGCGCCCCAGAAGACAAGGGTCCCAAGCATCCCGATGATGTGGACTAAGACGATGTTGAGGACCATCGACTTCGCCGTCGCGGTCCCCACCCCGACCGGTCCCCCGGACGCGGTGTAGCCGTAGTAACAGCCGACCAGCACGATCGCGGTCGCCATCACCATGCCCTTGATCAAGCTGAAGATCAGGTCGGGGGGGTTCTGGAACATCCAGAAGATCAAGAAGTAACCGCCCGAGGAGACGTCGCCGATCTGTTTGACGACGGCCAGGTAGCTGGCCAGGTACATGATCCCGATCCCGACCAGGTACATGAACGGGAAGGTGATCCAGGCCGCGAGCAGGCGGGTGGCGCAGAGGAAGGTGATCGGCGGCACCCCCATCACCTCGAGCGCGTCGATCTCGTCGGAGATCCGCATCGCCCCGAGCTCGGCGACGATCCCGGTCCCGACCTTCGCCGCCAGCATGTAGCCGAAGGCGTAGGGCATGATCTCGCGCAGGTCGCACCAAGCGGAGAAGACGCCGGCGTAGGCGGGCGCGCCCTGGGCCCGCAGCAGGTAGGCCCCCTCGATCCCGCACTGCAGCCCGAGGGTGAAGACCAGGCCCCAGATGATCAGGGCCGAGCCGAGGATCAGGATGCCGGCCTGGCGCAGGCTCTCGCCGAAGAAGCGCAGGACCCGGCCCGAGTACACCTGGCCCGCGACCGTCGAGCCGAAGCGGGCGATCTCCCCCAACGAGTCGAGCCAGCCGCGCGGGACTGCGAGCCAGGGGTTCATCGCACGTTCTCCCGCTTCGTCTGCGGGTCAGAGAGGCTCATCGAATCGTCTGCAGCTCCGGGTTGGTGGCCAGCAGGGTCTGGGTGAAGACGTAGTTGAAGGCGAAGACGCCCATGAAGGAGATGACGACCGCCTCGTTGACGGCGCGGCCGACGCCCGCCGCGCCTCCGGACGCGGTCATCCCTTTGTAGGAACAGACGACGGCGATCAGGGCGCCGAACAGCGTGCACTTGACCACCGAGCCCCAGAGGTCGGTGATCGAGGCGTTGGAGAAGAGGGTGGCGAGGAAGCCGCCGAGCGGCTGGTTGTAGAGCATCTCGGTGAGGATGCCGCCGCTGATCCCGAAGACCAGGGCGTAGATGTCGAGCAGGCCGGTGATCAGCATCAGGGCCAGGAAGCGCGGCACGACCAGGTTCTTGATCGGGTCGACGCCGAGCACCTGCAACGCGTCGAGCTCCTCGCGGATCTTGCGGGCCCCGAGGTCGGCGGTGATCGCGGTCCCGGCCACTCCGGCGACGACGACGGCGGTGACGAAGGGTGCGAACTCACGGATCGAGGCGAGGACGAAGAAGCCGCCCAGCCGGTCGAGGGCGCCGAACAGCGAGAGGAAGTTGGCGGCCTGTAGGCCGGGAGCGCCGAAACCGAAGGCGACGGTGGAGACCAGCAGCGGGAACCAGCAGAGCTGCAGGGCGAAGAGGAACTGGCCGATGAACTCCTCGCCGTAGGGATAGGGCGGCTTGACCGCGGAAACGAGCGTCCGCGCGGTGAGGATCATCATGTCCCCCACCACTTCGAACAGCGACTTGGCGGGCATGAATGCCCTGTTGACCGCGGATCCGACCATCTGCTCCTCCGACGAGCTGCGCCGCACGCACGCGACGCCCCACTCGGTGACTGAGTCTATGGGATGGGTCAGCCTCAACCGTTAGCCGAGTGTTGAGATCCGGCTAACCCCTCCCGATGGCCGCGAAAAGCCCATGGATGCGGGGAAACCCCGTGGTATGTTCCGGCCGCTTTGCGGGGTCCCGGAACACATTGCCGGCGTACCCGCCTTCGAGCCACGGCGACCGGGGTTGCCGCAGTGGCCGTGGCGGCGCTGCTGGCCGCCTGCGGCGGGGGATCCTCCTCGGACGCAAACCAGCCGAGCGGCACCTACGACGTGCGGGTGACGGAGGCCAGCTTCCCGGCTTTGCAGCGCCTCGGCCAGACCTCGCTGATGCGGCTCGGCGTTCGCAACACCGGCGAGAAGGCGCTGCCGGCGCTGATCGTGACCGTCTCGATCGCCGGCAAGGAGGGCCAGACCTCCTCGCTGCCGTTTGGAATCCGCGATCCGCAACCTGAACTTGCCCAGCCAGACCGGCCCGTGTGGGTCTTGGCGGCGGGCTACCCGCGTCTGTTCGGCTCCCCGGATCCGGGCGGAGCCTCGACCTCGAGCCCCAAGACCTTCTCCTTCGGTCCGCTGAAGCCGGGCGCGACCACCGACGCGGTCTGGAAGCTGAGTGCGGTCAGGGCCGGCAAGTTCACCGTTCTCTACCGAATCAACGCCGGCCTCAGCGGCAGCGCCAAGGCCGAGACCAACGGCGTCGCCGCCGGAGGATCCTTCGTCGCGACGGTGTCGGCCGCGCTGCCCGACACCGAAGTCACCGACGACGGCGAAGTGGTCGAGAAGGCGAAGCAGCGACAGCGGCCCGAGCCGGGCGAATAGCGACGCCAGGCGCCGGGTAGCGTTGGCCCATGCGTCGTACGCCCGCCGTATCCGCTCTGATCGCCACGCTGCTGGCGCTGGCGCTGCCCGCCTGCGGATCCGCCAGCGAGTCGGAGCCCGGTGGGACCGTCGCTCGCGCCAAGGACGGAGTGGCCTTGAAGCAGGTCGGCCGCTTCGACCAGCCGGTCTACGTGAGCGGCGCGCCGGGCTTTCCGCAGCTGCTCTTCGTGGTCGAGCAGCCCGGCCGGGTGATGGTGCTGGACGGCGGCAGGCGCCTCGCCCGACCCTTCCTCGACCTCCGCGGCGAAGTCGAATACGGCGGCGAGCAGGGCTTGCTCTCGATCGCCTTCCCGCCGGACTACCCCCGGAGCCGCAGCTTCTACGTCTATTACAACGACGACGCCGGCAACATCCGCGTCGACGAATTCAAGCGCCGCGGCGCCACCCGGGCAGCGGCCGGCTCCCGGCGCCAGGTGATCGTCGTCCCCCACCCCGTCAACTCCAACCACAACGGCGGCCAGATGCAGTTCCTCGACGACCTCCTCTACCTCGGCACTGGCGACGGCGGCTCCGGCGGCGACCCGCCGAACAACGCCCAGAACAAGGACGTCCTGCTCGGCAAGCTGCTGCGGATCGACCCGCGGCCGAGCGGCGGCCAGCCCTACTCGGTCCCGGCCTCGAACCCGTTTGCCGGCAGGCCCGGCCGCGACGAGATCTACAGCTACGGCCTGCGCAACCCCTTCCGCTTCTCCTTCGACACGGTCAGCGCCGCGCAGCCGCGGATCGTGATCGGGGACGTCGGCCAGGGCCAGTTCGAGGAGATCGACTACACGACCATGGCCGCCGCGGACGGCGCCAACTTCGGCTGGGACGCGCTCGAGGGCTTGGCCCCCTATGACGACGAGAACAGCGGCACCGCCGATCCCGGCGGCACGACCAAGCCGATCTTCGCCTACTCCCACAGCCGCGGCGGCAGCTGCTCCGTCACCGGCGGCTACGTCGTCGCCGACCCCGGCCTGCGCTCTCTCTACAAGCGCTACGTCTACGCCGATTTCTGCGAGGGAGAGCTGCGCAGCCTCGTCCCCCACCTGAAGCGAGCCAGCGGCGAGCGCAAGCTCGGCCTCGCGGTCGCGAGCCCGAGCTCCTTCGGTGAAGACACCGCCCACCATCTCTACGTCACCTCGCTGGAAGGCCCGGTCTTCCGCCTGATCGAAAAATGACACTTTTGTGGCAGTTTGCTAACACGCGATAGCAACGTGTTGTCTACAGTGGCATCATCGTGGAGGCGATGAGAGAAAGCTGGACCGACGACCGCATGGACGATCTCGCCGGGCGCGTGGACGCCGGGTTTGCCCAAGTGGATTCGCGCTTCGCCGAAGTCCATGAAGACATCGCCGCGCTGCGCGTCGACAACAGGGAACTGCGGCGCGAGACGTCACACGGCTTCGCCGCTCTTGAACGCAACCTGCGCAGCGAGTTCAACCAGCGGCTCGACAAGGTCGATGCCAGGTTCGACA
The DNA here is from genome assembly GCA_963849165.1 of uncultured Solirubrobacterales bacterium. Lineage (GTDB taxonomy): Bacteria > Actinomycetota > Thermoleophilia > Solirubrobacterales > 70-9 > VAYN01. The sequence goes on from CAWKGJ010000001.1 coordinate 633,291, forward strand.
AGGTCGACGCCAGGCTGGGCAAGGTCGACGACCGATTTGACCAGGTCATCGCGACGATCAACCGTCGGTTCGACACGCTCATCCTGACGCTGATCGCCGCGATGATCGCCGCGGTCGCCACCCTGATCGCCGGCTGAACTGGCCCACGCCGACAACGGACTCCGATTTCTCTCCACCTGCCCGGCCCAGCCGGGTACAGTTGGCTGACCAGCCAAGGGTCGACGAAGGGAGCACCCAGTGGAGAGCGGCACCGCCGAGACGAGCACCGGGACGAACGGCGCGGTGAACGGCGCCCCCGCGCCGGCAGCCGAGACGATCGACGTCCTCAACCCCGCGACCGGAGCCGTCGTCGACACGATCGCGACCGACACGCCGGAGGCGATCGCCGCGACCGTGGCGCGCGTCCGCGCCAACCAAGCGGAGTGGGAGGCGATCGGGATCGAGGGCCGCTACCACTGGCTGGGCCAGCTGCGCGACTGGATCCTCGACAACACCGAGCGCGTCAGCGACACCATGCAGGCCGAAACCGGCAAGGTTCGGGCCGACGTCTCGCTCGACCTCGGCTACGTCGCCGACCTGATCAATTTCTACGGCTCGAAGGCGGCCGACTACATCGGCGACGAGTCGGTCCGCCCCAACTCGCCGCTACTGGCCGCAAAGAAGCTCGTCATCCAGTACCGGCCCTTCCCCGTGGTCGGGGTGATCAGCCCCTGGAACTTCCCGCTGGCGATGGCGCTCGGCGACTCGATCCCGGCCCTGCAGGCGGGTGCCGCGGTCGTCGTCAAGCCCTCGGAGTTCACCCCGCTGAGCCTGATGGAAGTGGCCAAGGCGTGGAAGCAGGAGATCGGCGCCCCGGACGTCTTCGATTGCGTTCAGGGGACCGGTGAGGCCGGCGGCGCTCTGATCGACGACGTCGACTACGTCCAGTTCACCGGCTCCGACCGCACCGGTCGCAAGGTGATGGCGCGAGCCGCCGAGACCCTGACCCCGGTCAGCCTCGAGCTCGGCGGCAAGGACCCGATGATCGTGCTTTCCGACGCCGACGTCGACCGCGCCGCCAATGCCGCCGCCTGGGGCGGGATGGTCAACTCCGGTCAGCTCTGCATCTCGGTCGAGCGGATCTACGTCGAGGAGCCCGTCTACGACGAGTTCGTCGCCAAGCTGACCGACCAGGTCAAGGGCCTGCGCCAGGGCGCCGACGGCAGGAAGCCCGAAAAAGACGTCGGCGCGATGACCTCGCCGAACCAGACCGCGATCGTCGCCGACCAGGTCGACGACGCCCTCGCCAGCGGCGCCCGGGCGCTGACCGGCGGCAAGAAGGTCGACGGCCCCGGCGACTATTTCGAGCCCACCGTGCTGGTCGACGTCGACCACTCGATGAAGGTGATGCGCGACGAGACCTTCGGCCCCGTGGTCGGGGTGATGAAGGTGCGCGACTCCGAGGAGGCGCTGCGACTGGCCAACGACACCCGCTACGGGCTCGCCGCCTCGGTCTTCGGCGAGAAGGAGCGGGCCGAGAAGCTCGCCCGCCGGATCGAGGCCGGCTCGGTCAACGTCAACGACGTGATCACCAACATGGCGGCGATGGGGGTGCCGATGGGCGGCTGGAAGCAGTCCGGGATCGGCTTTCGCCACGGCGAGTACGGGATCAAGAAGTACTGCCGCGCCGAGTCGATCGTCGTCACCCGCTTCGGCGGCAAGCGCGAGCCGAACTGGTACCCGTACACGAAGGCCCGCCGCGGCCTGGTCGACAGAGCCTCGCGGATGTTCAGCGCCCGCGACCTCAAGCGCCGGCTGGGGTTGCGCCGCTAGGGACGGGGGCACTGTGAGGGAGGGAGGTCGGTGCCCCTCCCCGTGAATTTGTCGCGCCCGCTGTCGCGGGCTGCTCCGGATGTTGCTGCCCGCCTATGGCGGGCAAATGACAGATTGCATATCGCCGCTTCGCGACATTCACGGGGAGGGGCACCGACCTCCCTCCACGCAACGCACTCCGCAGACGGTCCCAGGGTGCGGGATCTCTTGCGAAAGCTCCAGGGACGTCGGCTTCTCCCCGGACTGGGAAAGCTTTTGAACCCTGAGCGCTCCCGGTGATACGTGTCGTCGGAGGGGTCTGGTTGCCCTCCATTCGAATGTGCGCGAAGCGCGCGAAATGCAATCAGTCATCTGCGCGACCTTTAGGTCGCGCTCCAACATCCGGAGCGACACGCCCATAGGGCGTGGAGCGACAAATTCGAATGGAGGGCAACCAGACCCCTCCCCCGCCATGCCCTTCGCACGGTTCGCCCCCCCGGTAGCCTCTGAAGCTCATGCCCGACCGAGATTTCATAGCCGCGACCAAGGAGCGCGTCGTCGTCTTCGACGGCGGCATGGGCGCGACCCTGGAGATGTTCGACCTGACCCAGGAGGACTACGGCGGGCTGCAGGGGAAGTGCCACGAGGCGCTGGTGCTGAACCGGCCCGACGTGATCGAGGGCGTGCACGGCTCGATGCTGGAGGCGGGGGCCGAGGTGGTCGAGACCGACACCTTCCAGGCCTCGCGGCTGAAGCTGGAGGAGTGGGGGCTGGGCGAGCACACGCTCGAGATCAACGTCAAGGCAGCTGAAATCGCCCGCAAGGCGGCCGGCGAGGAGCGCTTCGTCGCCGGCTCGATCGGGCCGACCGGGTTCCTGCCGGCCTCGACCGACCCGACCCTGGGCGACATCTCCTTCGCGACCCTGGTCGAGGTCTTCGCCGAACAGGCGCGCGGCCTGGTCGAAGGCGGCGCCGACCTGATCATCGTCGAGACCGCGCAGGACATCCTCGAGGTCAAGGCGGCGATCTTCGGCGCCCGCGAGGCCTTCGCCCAGACCGGCCGCACGCTGCCGATCCAGTGCAGCGTCTCACTGCTGCCCAACGGCGGCAAGATGCTGCTCGGGACCGACATCCAGGCGGTGCAGACGACGCTGCGGGCGCTCGACGTCGACGTGATCGGGCTCAACTGCTCGACCGGGCCGGAGGACATGCGCGACGCGATCCGCTTCCTCGGCGAGACCAGCCCGCTGCCGGTCCACTGCATCCCCAACGCCGGCCTGCCGCTGCAGGGGCCCGACGGCGAGACGATCTTCCCCGAAAAGCCCGAGCCGCTAGCGGCGACGCTGGGCGAGTTCGTCGAGCGCTACGGGGTCGGCATCGTCGGCGGCTGCTGCGGGACGACGCCGGAGCACATCGCCGCGATCGCCGAGCAGGTCAAGGGCCGCGTCCCCAGCGAGCGCCCGGCGCCGGGACCGATCGAGGTCTCCTCGATGATGACCTCAACCGCCCTGGTCCAGGAGCCGCGCCCGACCCTGGTCGGCGAGCGGGTCAACTCGCAGGGCTCGCGCAAAGCCAAGGAGCTGCTGCTCGCCGACGACTACGACGGCCTCGTCCAGGTCGCCGAAGACCAGGTCGAAGGCGGCGCCCACGTGCTCGACCTCTGCGTCGCCCTGACCGAGCGCCAGGACGAGGACGAGCAGATGAGCGCGGTGGCGAAGCGGGTCTCGCTGACTCAGCCGACGCCGATCCAGATCGACTCGACCGAGCCGGAGGTGCTGAAAGCGGCGCTGGAGACGATCCCCGGGCGGGCGATCGTCAACTCGATCAACCTCGAGGCCGGCCGCGAGAAGGCGGACAGGGTGATCCCGCTGGCCAAGGCCCACGGGGCGGCGCTGATCGCGCTGACGATCGACGAGGTCGGGATGGCGAAGACCGCCGCGCGCAAGGTCGAGATCGCCGAACGGCTGCGCGACATCGCCTGCAAGGAGCACGGGCTCGAGCCCGAGGCGCTGATCTTCGACGCCCTGACCTTCACCCTGACCACCGGCGACGAGGAGTGGAAGCCCTCGGCGGTGGAGACGATCGAGGGAATTCGCCGGATCAAGGCCGAGATCCCCGGCGTCAAGACCTCGCTCGGCGTCTCCAACGTCTCCTTCGGCGTCTCGCCGCGGCCCCGCGCCGTACTCAACTCCGTCTTCCTCCACCACTGCGTCGAGGCCGGGCTCGACCTGGCGATGGTCAACCCGAACCACATCACCCCATACGGCGAGATCTCCGACTCCGAGCGCGAGCTGACCGACGACCTCGTCTTCAACCGCCGCGAGGACGCGCTGGAGCGCTTCATCGGCCACTTCGAGTCCCAGGGCGAGGAGGCCGAGGCCGAGGTCGCCGACCCGACCGCCGGCATGGAGCCCGAGGAGGCGCTGCACTGGCACATCCTGCGCCGCAAGAAGGACGGGGTCGAGGACCAGATCGAGCGCTCGGTCGAGAAGATCGGCGCCGTCCCGACCCTGAACGAGGTGCTGCTGCCGGCGATGAAGGAGGTCGGCGACAAATTCGGCGCCGGCGAACTGATCCTGCCCTTCGTCCTGCAGTCAGCCGAAGTGATGAAGCGGGCCGTGGCGCAGCTGGAGAACCACTTGGACCGGATCGACGGCCACACCAAGGGGAAAGTCGTAATCGCGACCGTCTTCGGCGACGTCCACGACATCGGCAAGTCGCTCGTCAACACGATCCTCACCAACAACGGCTACACCGTGATCGACCTCGGCAAGCAGGTCCCGGTCGACACGATCATCGAGGCCGCGGTCGAGAACGAGGCCGACGCGATCGGCCTCTCGGCGCTGCTGGTCTCGACCTCGAAGCAGATGCCGACCTGCATCCAGGAGCTGCACCAGCGCGGGCTCGAGTTCCCGGTGCTGATCGGCGGCGCCGCGATCAACCGCGACTTCGGCCGCCGCACGCTCTACCCGAAGGGCCGCGAGTCCGACGAGGTCTACGAGCCCGGCGTCTTCTACTGCAAGGACGCCTTCCAGGGCCTGGACACGATGGACGCCCTGGTCGACGAGGAGGCGCGCGCGGCCCTGGTCGAGCGGATCCGCGCGGAGGCCAAGCAGCTGCGCGAGAAGCCGGTCGTGGTCGACGACTCCCCCCCGGTCACCGACTTCAGCGTGCGCTCGGGGGCCCGCACCGACGCGCCGGTCCCAGAGCCGCCGTTCTGGGGCGTGCGCGAGATCCCGATCGACCTCGACGACGTCTACCCCCACCTCGATCGCCACGTGCTGTTCAAGCTGCACTGGGGCGGGCGCGGGGTCAAGGGCGAGGCCTGGAAGGAACTGGTCGAGGGGACCGATGAGGAGGAGGGCTTCGCGCCGCGGCTGGAGCGGATGTGGCGCGAGCAGGACTACCTGCACCCGCGCGCCCGGCTCGGCTACTTCCCCTGCAACGCCGACGGCAACGAGCTGGTCGTCTTCGATTCCGAGGACCCGCAGCGCGAGATCGAGCGCCTCGTCTTCCCGCGCCAGCCCAAGCACGATCGCATCTGCTTGGCCGACTTCTACCGGCCGCTGGACGACTCCGGCGTGCGCGACGTCGTCGCCCTGCAGGGAGTCACGGTCGGGCCCGAGGTGACCGAGCTGATCGAGCGGCTGGAGTCCGAAGGCGAGTTCGCCGAACAGCTCTTCGTGCACGGCCTCGGCGTGCAGTCGGCCGAGGGCCTGGCCGAGTGGCTGCACTCCGACGTCCGCCGCCAGCTCGGCATCGACTCAGACCAGGGGCGCCGCTACTCCTGGGGCTACCCCGCCTGCCCGGACCAGTCCGAGCACGAGAAGGTCTGGCGCCTGCTCGGCCTCGAGAAGATCGGCATGACCCTCTCCGGCGGCTACGCGGTGATGCCCGAGCAGTCGACGGTGGCGATCGTCGCCCACCACCCGCAGGCCGTCTACTTCGGGATGAAGTCCGGCTTCATCCCGGCCGATAAGGCCCCGGACGAGCTGATCGCCGGCACCGACCGGGGCGGCGAGCTGCCGCCCGAGGTCGATCCCGACGATGACGGCTCCGAGCCGGCCGCGGCCGCAGAGCTCAGCCGCTAGACCCTCCTAGTAGACGCGAGCGGGGTGCAGCGCCGGACGCTGCCAGTTACGGCTCTCGTACGCATCGCGGAATCCCGCCTTGTGCAGGATCCGGCAGGCGGCAAAGAGGCGCTCGGCGTCGTATTCACCGAGCTCCACGAAGACGGTATGGCAGCCGGCCGCGGCGGCGTCGAGCAGGCGCCGTCGCAGCAGCGCCGTGTAACAACCGTGCCCGCGAGCGTGCTCCAGCGTCGTTCCCAGCCCGAGTTGGGCGATTCCGCCGCGCAGCATCATCGAGGCCGTTGCCACGACTCCCTCACCCTCGCTCAGCTCCGCCGTGTAACAGCGCCAGTGCTCCTCCTGGGGAAGCGAGAAGAACAGGGTTCCGGCCGTCACCGGAAGCTCCAGCCCGGCGGCGGCGATCGCGCTCAGCCCTTCGCCGTCCTCTTCGTACTCGCCGAGCTCGTAGATCACGATCTCGGGATTCGCCGGCAGGTCCGGCGCGCGGGTGTCGCGGACCAGCTTGATCCAACCGCCGCCGCGCTCATAGCCGTGCTCGCCGAGCCACGCCTCCGCCTCCACGGCGCCTGGCCTCGCGCCCGCCACCGGCACCCGGTAGTCGACTTCGCGAGCCCGCATCCATTCGACTGCGGAGATCAGATGACCACCCTCGATCGCACCCGGCTCCGCCGCGCCCTGGATCTGGTTCAGGCTGTGCTCTTCCGGCAGATCGCCGAAGGCGGTCGCCTGCACCGGTCCGAAGCCAGCCACTTCGATCCCAGATTCCGTCACCGCTTCCGGCACCACCGACTCCCACATATCGCGCCGGAATCGCTGCGCGACCCTCTCCAGAACCGCCGAGTCAAAATCCATCTGCCACCCCCAAGTCTGTGTCAAGAAGGCCCCCGCCCCTTGCCTCGCGACTCTATGCGTACGACTTGTTATTCGTCAAGAAACCCTGGATTTAACACGCGATTTCTGGCGCTGCGCTTAGAGCTGACCCGCGTCGGAACGTCTCTCTACAAGCGCGGCCGGGACGCTGCCGATGCCCAGCAGGCCAGGGCCGACATGGGCCCCGAGCACGGCGCCGATCTCCGATACGAAGACCGGCTCGCAGCCGAAGATCTCGCGACCGTCGTCGATGAGGCCAGAGGCGGTCTCGTCGTCCTGGATGTGTTGGACGACCCAGCCGTCGGCGCCCTGCTCGTGACGCTGACGAGCGTAGTCGCGCAGGCGCTCGAGCGAGCGGGCGCGGGTGCGGACCCGCTCGACCGGGGTGATCTCCTCTTCCAAGGTCAGGATCGGCTTGATCTTCAGGGCGCTGCCGATCCAGGCCCGGGCACCGCCGATGCGGCCGCCGCGGCGCAGGTACTCGAGGGTGTCGATCGCGAACCACATCTTCAGCTCGCGCCGGGTCTGCATCGCGCGGGCGAGCACGGCGTCCGGGTCGGCCCCTTCCAGCGCCACCGCCGAGGCACCGAGGACCGCGAGCCCCATGCCGCCGGCCGCCGAGCGCGAATCCATGACGTGGATGCGCTCTCCTCCCTTGCCTTCGTCGATCAGCTGCTGGCGCGCCTGGCCGGCGGCCTCGAAGGTGCCGGAGATGCCGGCGGAGATATGGATCGAGACGATGCTCTTGCCGGCGTCGAGCAGCGGCTCGTAGACCGAGGTGAAGTCTCCGATCGAAGGCTGCGACGTCGTGGCGCCTTCCTCCGACGCCCGCAGCCGCTCGTAGAAGCCGGCGTAGTCGGAGATGTCCAACTCCCGCTCCTGGTGCCCGTCGACCGAGACGTAGAGGCTGACCGTCTGGATCTCCCGCTCGGCAATCAGGTCGAGGGGCAGGTAGGCCGTGGTGTCGCAGACGACGGCGGTCTGGCTGCTAGCGGTCAACGAATCGATTCTCGCAGACGCGCTGGTGGATACGCTGGCCCCCGGATGAATGAAGAGGGCACCGAGATGCCAGAGGATCCCGCCCGTGCCGCCTACGAGGCGTTCGCGCCCATCTACGACGACTTCAACCACCTCAACGACTATGAGATGTGGCTCGGGAGGTTGCTCCCGGAGCTGGAGAAGCACGGGCTGAGGAGGGGGCGGCTGCTCGACGTCGGCTGCGGGACCGGGCGTGCCTTCGAGCCGATGCTACGGCGGGGCTGGGAGATCCTCGGGTGCGACGTCGCGCCGGCGATGCTGGCGGAGGCGCGGCGGAAATACGGCGAGGCGGTTCCACTCGAGGTGGCCGACGTGCGGGAGCTCCCGGCTTTCGGGAAGTTCGAGCTGGTCTGGGCACTGAATGACGTCGTCAACTATCTGCTGAGCCGCGACGACCTGGAGCGAGCGCTGACGGGCATGCGATCGAACCTCGCGCCCGGCGGCCTGGTTCTCTTCGATGCCAACACCCTGGCCCTTTTCGAGGCGAACTTCGCCGGCGGGGCTTCGACGGAGATGAGCGCCCGCGGGTGGCGATGGGATGGCCTGAGCGGAGACGTCGAGCCCGGCGGAACCTTCCAGGCCCGGCTCTCAGGGGATGGGGTTGCGGCCCATTTGCACCGCGAGCGCCACCACACGGCGGAGCAGGTGCAGGAGGCGATGGAGACCGCGGGACTGCAGCTGCTGACGGCGCTGGGACAGCAGGAGGTGGGAGAAGGGGTCGAACTGGTGGAGCCACCCGACGAGTCGCGCGACCACAAGGTCATCTACATCGGACGGGCGGCGCGGTAGGGCCGCTCCGAGGCCAGCTACACTTTATGAAGTGACTGATATGCCAAACGCCGCGATCACCCTCACCGACAAGGCCGCCGAGAAGATCGCCGAGCTGCTCGGGGGTCAGGCCGATGCCGGCGAGCAGGCGCTGCGCGTCGCCGTTCGCGGCGGCGGCTGCTCCGGTTTCCAATACGCACTCGCCTTCGACCAGCCCAAGGACGACGACAACGTCTTCGAGGTCGACGGCGTCGCCGTCGTCGTCGACAAGGTCAGCATGCAGTTCGTCTTCGGCTCCGAGGTCGACTACGTCGAAGGCCTGCAGGGCGCCGGCTTCCAGGTCAACAACCCGAACGTCGTCGCCGCCTGCGGCTGTGGTTCCTCTTTCCAGGTGAAAGAGGAAGACGCTGCCGAATCAGCCGCTGTCTAGCGGCCTGGGCTATTCGATCTGAAGCGGCGGCGATTGTGCCGGCGGACCGTCGGCCGGAATTGCGGCGACCTGCGGCTGCTCGACGCCAAGCGCTTCGGCCAGCTCGCCGGACTCGAACATCTCCTCGACGATGTCGGCACCGCCCAGCAGCTCGCCGTTGACGTAGAGCTGGGGAAAGGTCTGCCAGTCGGAGATCTCGGCGGTCACCTCGCGCAGCGGCTGCAGCACCGGCAGCACGTCGATCGCCCCGTACTCGACGTCGACCTGGTCGAGCACCTGCACGACCCGCATCGAGAAGCCGCAGCGCGGCATCTCCGGGGTCCCTTTCATGAAGAGCAACACCGGATTGGCGGCGATCAGCTCCTGGACTTTGGACTTCAGCTCTGGGTCGGCCATGGCCGCATTGTAGGGAGACGGGATGCTCGCCCGCTCGGTTCGCGGCTAGAGCTGGGTGAGGATCAGCCCAGCGAGAGCGGTGAAGCCGGTCAACATGGCGACCGTCAGTGCGATGAAGCCTTGGATCATCGTGTGCTGCAGCCCATCGATCCTGTTGCCGAGCCCATCGACCCGGGTGCTCAGCTCGGAGACGCGGCCATTGAGGTCGTCAAGGCGCGAGTCGACGTGGTCCTTGAAATCGTCGAGACGGGAATCGGTCCAGGTAGAGCGCATCGACTCCATGCTCCGAAGGCTAGGGATATAGGTCGCACATATGGCGAACCGAAGTGTAACTTTTTGTCTACAGGGATGACGTCTTGACCGAGAGCGCGTGGATCGTGCCGTCGTCGAAGCGCTCTTTGACCGCGGCCTTGACCAGGCGGTGCTGATCGATCCGCGAGAGGCCCTCGAACTGGGCGGCGCTGACGATGGCCTTCAGGTGCTGGCCGCCGCCGTCTTCGTCGAAGACCTCGACTTCGGCACCGGGCAGCGCCGCCTCGATCATCGCCTTCAACTCGGCCAGGTCGACCGCCATCGGCACTAGCCGGGCAGCTTCTCGCCGAGGGTGTCGAGCATCTCCTCGACCCTGACGAACTTGACGCGGGGGCGGCCGTGGGGCTCGCCGCGGCCGACCTCGGCCTGGTCGATCGCCTGCCAGTCCTCGAAGCTGACGTAGCGGATGCCGCGCTCGGCCAGGAGCGTCTCGACCGCCGCGGGGTCAGGGCTGGCGGGCTGCAGCAGGGTCTGCGACTCGACGTCGGCGAGCAGATGCGTAACCGTCTCCAGCGCGTCTTTCTTGTTGGTGCCGATCACGCCCGAGGGACCGCGCTTGATCCAGCCGGCCGTGTAGTGGCCGACCTTGTGGCCGGAGTCGTGGGAGTCGAGCACCCGGCCGCCTTCGTTGAGGATCAGGCCGCGCTTCTCGTCGAAGGGCACCCCCTCGATCGGAACGCCGGTGTAGCCGACCGAGCGCAGGACCAGGCCGCACTCGATCTCTTCGCGCTCGCCGGTGTCCTTGGCCCGCAGGGCGCCGTCTTCCTCGACCAGCTCGTTGCGGCCGATCACGATGCTCTCGACCTTGCCGTCGCCCTTGATCTCGACCGGGGAGGCGAGGAAGCGGAGGACGATCCGCTGCCGCTTGCCCTCCGGCGTCCGCTGGGAGAACTCGCGCAGGGTCTCGACGTTGACCCGGGTGGTCTTGTCGACCTCGTCGGACTCGAGGAAGGCGGCGCTGGCCGGGTCGAGCTCGACCGCGGCCGGATCGACGATCACGTCGGCGTCCTCCATCTCCCCCAGCTCCTTGATCTCCGGGTTGGTGAAGGCCGCCTGCACCGGGCCGCGGCGGCCGAGCACGACGATCTCGCGGATCTGCTTCGCGTCGAGCAGCTCGATCGCGTGGTCGGCGGTGTCGGTCTGGCGCAGCTCGTGGTCGGTCAGGGCCAGCATCCGGGCGACGTCCATCGCCACGTTGCCGTTGCCGATCACCACCGCCCGCTCGCAGGAGAGGTCGAAGTCCTCGGTGGCGTAGTCGGGGTGGGCGTTGTACCAGCCGACGAAGGCGGTCGCCGCATGGCTTCCGGGCAGATCCTCGCCGGGGACGCCGAGCTGGCGGTCGGTCTCGCAGCCGACCGTGAAGACGATCGCGTGGTAGAACCGCTCCAGGTCCTCGACCTCGAGGTCGAGGCCGATCTTGACGTTGCCGAAGAAGCGGAAGCCGTCCCGCGCCGCCGTTTTTTCGTAGACGCGGATGACGGACTTGATCTTCGGGTGGTCCGGAGCGACGCCTCCGCGGACCAGGCCGAACGGGGTCGGCAGGCGGTCGAAGAGGTCGACCTGGGCGTGCAGGTCCTCGCCTTTGAGGATGTGCTCAGCGGCATAGAAGCCGGACGGGCCGGCGCCGACGACGGCGACGCGAAGGGGGTTCTCGGAGCTGCCGATCTTGCTCATTGGACGCGGAAGAATAGGGAATCGGGCGAGCGGGGCGGCTACGCCGCGATCAGCATCTCGGTGCAGTCCGGGCAGACGCCGTGGCTGATCTCCGGCATTCGCGGCAACTCGAACAGCCTCAGCCGCGCCACCGCGTCCTCGACCTCCACCCACTCGCCGTCGACGAGGAAGCGGTCGCACCAGCCGCACATCGTCAGCGTTCCGTCGCCGCGGGGGGTATCGGCGGCGAGCAGGGGCTGGAACTCGTCGCGTCGCTCTTCCCCGCGCAGGCGGGCCGAGAAGAGGACGAAGCGTCCCGAGGCCTGGGCGGTGATCTGGATGTCCATCTCCCGGCGCACTTCGGGGCCGTCGCAGCGAAACGGCAGGTCGACGCCGTTCAGCTCGCCGCGGATTCGCCGCACCAGCATCCGCTGCAGTTTTTCCAGTTCGTGCCCGGCCACGAAGTCCCAGAGCGAGCGGCCGAGGCTGCTGCCAGCGCCCTCCCAGCCGTTCTCCGCGGCAAACGCGTAGTAGCCGTCGTCGAACTTGACCAGGCGGTCGTGGTCGTCAATCGCGTAGCTGAGGATTGCCTGAGCGATCAGCTAAGGCTAAAGCGCTGATCGACTCAGGGCCGACGCCTCGGCGGGCACCGCGCTGGCCGTGCCGTCGAGGGCGTCCAGGGCTTTGCCGGTGGAGGTCGCCACGCAGGTGAAGATCGGCGTCTCGCGCTCGGTGTACTCGCTCGACTCGGTCGGGCGCAGCTCGTGGACGAGGTCGAGGAACATCCCGGGGTCGTCGCCCTCGAAGCAGACGACGAACTCCTGGTCGTCGATCCCGAACGAGTAGGTCGTGTTGATCGTGATCTCCGGGTAGCGCCGGCCGACCTCGATGTGGCTTTTCATGATCCGGCCGCGCTCCTCGGGCGGCAGGCCGTACCAGCGGCGCTGCTTGACCATCGGATAGAGGAAGAGGTACTTGCGCTCGGAGGTGCAGATCTCCGGTCGCGCCTTCTCGTCTGAGTAGGGGGAGCGCTTGGTCATCGAGAGGAACGAGTAAGGCGTCTCCGCCCATTTCGCCAGGCCGCTCTGGCCGAGGACGACGTGGAAGGCGTGGATGTCGTCGAGGTTGGGGCTTTGGCTGAGCAGCACCAGGTCGACGTCGCCGCGCGTGCCTATGGTTGAGTAAGCCCGCAGCGAGCGGTCGACGCCGAAGTCCTCGCAGGCGGCGAGGAACTCCTGCTTGTCGGCGGCTCGGACGTCGGCGTCGAGACGGCGCCAGGCAGGATCGACCTTGAAAAACGTGAACTTGGCGAACGTCCGATCGGCCATCGCGGTCACGATAGCGACCGTCGTGATCCTGGCCGCGGCGGCGCCGGCGAGCGCCCGCGTCACGGTGGTCCTGCTCCCCTCCGGAACCTCGGCGGTCGAGCTGGCCGAGGCGGGGATGGCGCCCGGGCTGATGAGCGCGGGGCTGGGATCGGTGCCCGCGGAGCAGACCTACCTCGACGTCACGCAGGGAAATCGGGTCTTCGACTCGCTGTACGACTCGGAGCTGACGGAAGCGGAGATACCGCTCGACCGGCCCCTGGAGGACCGCGCCGTGATTCGGCGGGCGGAATCGGCCCCGGCGGACCTGGCGCCCGGACTGCTGGCGATCACGCTCGAGGAGGCGAGAGAGGGGTTCGGGGTTCGAGACGCTTCCCCGGCACAGCTGCGGAGACTCGTGGCGGGCCGGGCGGCAGGGGACCTGTTGATCGCCATCGAGCGGCCGCCGCCGCCGAAGAACCGAGCCCTGGCGATCGGGATCGCCGGATCGGGATTCGACGGAAACCTCACCTCGGACAGCACGCGGCTCGACGGCTACGTGCTCTCGACGGACGTCGCCCCGACGATCCTCGAGTGGCAGGGGGTGGCAATTCCGTCGTCGATGTCGGGACAGCCGATCCGGGCCGAGGGGGAGGTGGACCCGGCGGCGCTGACGGCGCTGGGGAACCGCATGGCGGTGATCTCGCAGCGACGGGGGCCGGTGATCGGGTTGAGCCTGCTGCTCTGGCTTCTCGCGCTCGGGGCGGCGGTCGCGGTGACTCGGGGGGCAGCGGCTCGCGCCGGGGTCCGGATCGCGGGGCTGGCCGTCGTCTACCTGCCCCTGGTCCTGCTGCTGGCCGCCGCGGCCGAGCCGGGAGAGTCCGTGGAAATGACGATGGCGATGCTCGGCGCGCCGCTGCTGGCCGCCTCGACGTTGGCATTCCTCGCCGGGTATCGGGGCCTGGCGGTGGCGGCGGGACTGACGGTTCTCGCCTACGCGATCGACGTCGTCGCCGGCTCGCCGCTGACGGCGCTGTCGTTGCTCGGGCCCAACCCCGGCCTCGGGGTCCGTTTCTACGGCATCGGCAACGAGCTCGAGGCGTTGCTGGCGGTGCTGGCCGTCGCCGGCACGGGAGCTGGCCTGACCGGGTTCGCGCCGCAGCTCTCGGCGCGCCGCCGTGCCGTCGCCTTTCTCCTGATCGGCGTTCTCGGCGCCTTCGTCTTCGCCGCCGGCCGCTTCGGCGCCGACGTAGGGGCGGCGATCGTCTTCCCGGTCGGAGCCGCGGCGGCAGCGGCCGTGATCGGCGGCCGGAGACGGCGCTCGGCGCTGCTCGTCGTCGCCTTGCCGTTCGCGGCCCTTGCCCTGCTCGCCCTGGCCGACCTCGTCTCCGGGGCGAACGCCCACCTCACCCGCTCGGTGCTGGACGCCGGCGGCCTGGGCGATCTCGGCGACGTCGCTCAGCGCCGCCTCCAGCTCTCCGCCCACAGCTTCTCGCGCCCGATCGTCTTCGTCTTCCTGCCGCTGATCACCGTCCTGGCCGCCCTGGCGGTGGTGCGCCTCGATCGTCTCGGCGCTTGGCTCGACGGCCGCCCGGCGATGCGGGCCGGCCTGATCGGCGCGGCTGTTGCCACCGCGGTCGGGACCCTCGCCAACGACTCGGGCGCGCTGCTGCTCGAGATCGGCGCCGCCTACCTACTCGTCTTCGTCGGATTCGCCTGGGCCGAGGGGCCGGCGCCCCCTCAAGGCGGGGCCGGTGGATGCCCTACCCTTAATCGTTCGTGCGCATAGCTCTCGTCTCGCCATATTCCTGGTCGTACCAGGGCGGCGTGAACCGGCACGTGGAGGCGCTCGCCGAGGAGTTTCTCGAGCGCGACCACGACGTCCGCGTGCTTGCCCCCTTCGACCCGCCTGGCCGGGTCAGCCGGGTGCTGCACCGGGCGGCAGCCGAACGCCGCGAGATGCCGGACTACCTGACGCCGCTCGGGCGCACGATGGGGTTCGGCGCCAACGGCTCCGTCTCCAACCTCGCTCCGTTTCCCGCCGGTGGCGTCGTCGCACCGCGTCGTGAGGTGCGGCGGCGGGAATTCGACGTCGTCCACGTCCACGAGCCGCTGGTGCCGCTGGTCGGCTGGAACGCGACCTTGGCAGCGAGGACGCCGGTCGTCGGGACCTTCCACGCCTACTCCACCAGGCCCCTCCCCAACCACCTCGCCAACGCGGTCGGGGCCCGGCGGCTCTTCAACCGCCTCTCGGCTCGGATCGCCGTCTCCGAGGCGGCGGCCTGGACCGGCCGCCGCTGGTACGGCGGCGACTACACGATCATTCCCAACGGCGTCGACGTCGACACAGCGCCGAGCGCGCCGCCGCCCCCGGCGGGCGAGCTGCGGATCCTCTTCGTCGGCCGCCCCGAGGAGCGCAAGGGGCTGCCGATTCTGCTGACCGCCTTCGGCGCGCTCGTCGAGCACGTTCCCTGCCGCCTCACGGTGATCGGCGCCGACCGCGAGGACGTGCTCCGCTACGTCGCCGATCCCGAGCTGCTGCGCTGGATCGACATTCGCGGCCGGGTTTCCGGTGACAGCCTCTGGGCCGAGCTGCATGGCGCCCACGTCCTCTGTGCCCCCTCGCTGTCAGGCGAGAGCTTCGGCATGGTGCTGACCGAGGCGTTCGCCGCCGGCACCCCGGTGATCGCCTCCAACATCGCCGGCTACAACGACGTCGTCAGCGACGGTCTCGACGGCGTGCTGGTGCCGCCGGGCGATCCGCAGCGGCTGGCCGAGGAGCTGCAGCGGGCCCATCACGAGCCGGAGCGTCTCCAGGCGATGGGCGAGGCCGCGCGCCGCAGCGCTCAGCGCTACGCCTGGCCCCGGGTGGCCGACCAGGTGACCGAGGTCTACGAGCGGGCAATCGAGGCGCCGCGGCCAGTTGGCGCCGGTGAGCGAATCGGGCACTGGGCCGGGGTCCGCCCCGCCGACGGGGGTCCCCGTCGCCCTGCCCAGAAGCTGCCGTCGCTGGACCCGGCGCCGGCTCAATCCGGAAAGCGCGGCCGGGCGCTGGCGCGGCGCGCGGGCCTCGTCGTCGCCGGCGCCCTCGGGGTCGGCCTCACCGTTCTCGCGGCCCAGAAGATCGGCGTCGACAACGTCGTCGAGAGCATCGTCCGCTCGAACCTGACCTGGGTTCTGATCGCCTGCGCCCTGATGGGCATATCGCTCTTCTTCCGGGCTGCCTCCTGGTACTGGATCGCCCGGGCCGCCCTGCCCAACCGTCCGGTGCGGCGCCGCGACGTCACCTCGGCGACGATGATCGGGGTACTGATGTCGGCCACCCTGCCGGCCCGCCTCGGCGAGCCGGCGCGGGCGCTGGCGCTCTCCCGCCGTACCGGCCGCATGCGGGAAACCTTCCCGGTGCTGCTCGGGACCCTGGTCTCGCAGACGATGCTGAACCTGGTGGCACTGGCGCTGCTGGGCGTGATCATCGTCTCCTCGACGCCGCTGTTTCACTCCGGCACCCAGAAGCTGTTCGTCTTCAGCCTGGTGCCGCTGCTGCTCCTGGTCGTCGTTCTCGTCGCGCCGGTGCTGATGCGCCGCAACGGCAACGGTCGCCTGGCGCGGGCCGGGGCGACGCTGCACCGGGCCCTTGTCCAGGTACGGGCGGGCCTTGCCGTCTTCCGCGACCCGCGCCGCGGCACTGCCGCCGCGGCGGCGCAGCTCGGCGCCTGGGCGATCCAGCTCGCCGCCTGCTGGGCGCTGCTCTACGCGCTCGGCCTCGACGGCCAAGCTGGGATCGGCGCCGCTGCGGCGGTCCTCTTCGCCGTCAACGTGACCGCGGTCGTGCCAGCCACCCCGTCGAACATCGGCGTCTTCCAGTTGGCGGTGATCAGCGTCCTCCACACCGGCTTCGACGTCGGCACCGCCGACGCCCTCGCCTACGGAGTCATCCTGCAGGCGGTCGAGATCGCCACCGCGGTCGCACTCGGCCTGCCGGCCCTCGTCCGCGAGGGCCTGACCTGGAGCGACCTGCGGGTGCAGGCCCTCTCGGCCGCACCGGTACGCCTGGAGTCGAAGCCGCGCGAGCGGGGCGCCAGCGGTGGACATATTACTTAGCGGGCGCTTACCTTTGAAAAATCCTCGCGTGTTCATTTAGGGTTTGTACGGAATGGACTAAACGATCGAGGGTGGGGATACGAGCAGCACATGGCGGCGCCTGAGGCAACCGCATTGACCGAACCGGAGATCCGCGCCGGGAGCCGTGTCCTCTCCGTTTTCGAGAACCCTCTCCATGCGCGAATCCTCCGGGCTCACGCAGGTGGGCCTCAGCGCCTCGCCGATCTTCAGGAGAAGGTCGACGGGGCGGCCGAGACGACGGTTCGCGCCGCGGTCACCAACCTGCGTCGAGTCGGCGCCCTGACCAAGCAGACCGTCGGCGACTCACGCCATGCGGTCGCCACCATGCTGAGCCCGGCAGGCGAGGAGATGCTGTTCGTCGCCGACGAGGTCGAGGCCTGGCTGGCGCTCTGTCCCGCCGGTCCGATCGCCCCCGGCGGCGAGGAAGCCAGGAGCGCCGTCAAAGCACTCGGGCGAGGCTGGAACTCGACCCTGATGCGAGCTCTCGCCAGTCGCCCCTTCACCTTGACCGAACTGGCCGAGCTCATCCCTGGCATCAGCTATCCCGCCCTCGAGCGCCGCATCTCGTGGATGCGCGCGAGCGGGCAGATCGAACCGGTCGAGACGAAGGGCAGGGGCACTCCCTATGTGGTCACCGACTGGCTGCGGCACGCGATCGCCCCGCTCGGGGCCGCCGGTCGCTGCGAGCGGCGCCACATGGAAGACGAGAGCGGCTCGATCACCAGGATCGAGGTCGAGACGTCGTTCCTGCTCACGGTTCCCCTGGCTCCCCTGCCGCCGAGCGCAAACGGGAGCTGCATGTTGGCTGCTCAAACCAAGCCGACCGAGCCCGGTGAGGAGGGGCCGGGACTCGCCGGCGTGACAGTGGCGGTACGGCAGGGCCGGGTTCTCTCCTGCGAGCCCGTGACCGCAGGAGACCCGCGGACCTGGGCGGTCGCGACCGCCGAAGCCTGGCTCGACTCCGTCATCGACGGCCGGATCGAAGACCTGCGCGTCGGCGGCGCCAACCCCCAGCTTCCGATCGACCTGATCACCGGCATCCATCACGCGCTGTTCGACCACGCGCGGCCCAGCTACCGCTAGAGCCGGGAGGGCTAGCGGCGGCGGCGCAGCATCGCGCGGACGCCGATCGCGAAGCCGACGACCGCGGCGGCGGTGATCAGCTGGGTGCGGTGCTCGTCGACCTGGCGGCGCCAGTCGGTCAGCTCGGTGACGCGACCGCGCAGGGCTTCGACGGAGCTGCCCAGCTGCGCGCGCTGGACGTCGATGTCACGGCGGATCTCGGCCGCGGAGCGGCCGGGGGTGCCCGGGGCGGGGGGCCTCGACGGTTGCGGGCCGGCGCTCATTTCGACTCTCCTTTGACGACGCTTTTCTCGACCCCGTCGGCCAGGCTCTCCGCTTCGCTCTCGAACATGGCCTTGGTCAGCTTCGCCTCTTCGATCGCCTGCTCAGGGACCGGCGGCGAGCCGGCCTTGACGGCCTTGTAGGCGATCAACCCGGCGGCGGCGGCGATCAGCAGGAAGACGGCGGCCTCGATGAAGAAGCCGGGCCAGGCCTTGCCGTCGAAGACCTCTTCGTTGAGCAGCCAGGCGATCCCCTCCATGACCAGGATCAGCGCCAGGAAGGCGAAGACGCCGGCGGCGATCCCGACCACGGAGCCGCGCAGGAGCTTGCCGACTTTTTCGGTGACCTCGGCCTTGGCGAGCTCGAACTCCTCGCGAATCAGCGACGAGGTGCCCTGGGAGACGTCGAAGACGAGGTCGGCAACCGACTTCTTCTCCGTCGCGGGCCCGGGGGGCGGAACCTGGGGCGGCGGCGTCGGCGGGGTCTGACTCGGGTCGGGCATGGTTCCTCCTACTCGGGCGGCTCTTCGTCGAAGACACGGCGCCAGACGATTGCGGCGAGTCGCGCGGCGGCGATGCTGGCGAGGGCGCTGCTCGCGGCGAGCATCCCGCTCCACATCAATCGTCTGACCATCTCGTTGTCCATACCCGTTCGCGACCTTACCTATCGCGGCTCGAGGCCGTCGCAGATCGTCGTCACCACAAGTTCCTTGGCCTGTTCGAAGTCTGTGTCCGAGGCGGGGATGACGTCGAAGATCCAGCCGGAGAGCAACTGCTCGATCGCTCCATAGAAGGACATCGAGGCGAACAGCGGCGCCACGTCGTCGCGGAAGGCGCCCTGCTTCTGGCCGTCCTCGACGATCTTGGCGATCGACTGGTAGGCGCGGCGGATCTCCGGCAGGTGGGTGCGGCCGAAGGAGTTGGCGGCCCGGGTGACCTCGACGATGATCACCTTCATCAGCTCCGGGTCGTGGCGGTAGGAGTCGACGATGAAGCCCGCCACCGCCGCCAGTTTGTCGCGCGGCGTCTCCCCCACCCGGTCGGTCTCCTCGATCGCGCTCAGCAGCAGCGACCAGCGCTCGACGAAGAGCTCGTTGAGAACCTCGTCCTTGGAGCGGAAGTAGTGATAGACGAGGCCATAGGCGACGCCCGCCTCGTCGGCGATGTCGGAGACTCGGGTCGCGTGGAAGCCCTGGCGGGCGAAGACCCGGATCGCGGCGTCGAGGATCTGCCGGCGCTTGTCGACCGGCGGCGCTTTAGAGGCCATTCTTCGCCATCAGGCTCGAGCCTCCGTCAGTTGCGGCCAGGCATAAGCCTGCGGCCGCCGGTTGGACAGCGACGGCAGCGACTCGCGAACCTGGTCCTGCGCCGCCAGGTCGAGGTCGGCGGCGACGAAACACTCCTCGTCGGGCGCAGTCGCCAGCACCACCCCCCAGGGGTCGACGATCGCCGAGTGGCCGAAGGAGTCGAAGTGCGGGGGCGCCTCGCCGACCTGGTTGGGGGCGATGACAAAGGCCTGGTTCTCGATCGCCCGCGCCCGCAGCAGCACCTCCCAGTGGTCGCGGCCGGTGGCCGCGGTGAAGGCCGAGGGAACGGTGAGGAGGCGGGCGCCGCGCACGGCGAGGATCCGGAACAGCTCCGGGAAGCGCAGGTCGTAACAGACGGTCAGGCCGGCGAGCAGACCGCCGACGGGACCGGTGACGATCGCCGATCCGGCCTCCTCGTGCTCGGACTCGCGATAGGAGACACCGCCGGCATCGACGTCGAACATGTGGATCTTGCGGTAGACGGCGAGATCCTCGCCGTCGGGACCGATCAGCACCGAGGTGTTCGAGGCCTTCTCACCGTCGCCACGCTCGGCGATGCTGCCGGCGAGCAGGTGAATGCCGAGGGTTCGCGCCCAGCCGCGGGCGGCGCTCAGGCTCGGCCCGTCGAGTGGCTCCGCCCCGGCCAGCAGCTCCTCTCCCCCGGCCAGCAGGTTCCACTTCTCCGGCAGCGCCACCAGCTCCGCCCCGTCGGCGGCGGCTGCTGCCACCAGCCGCTCGGCCACGGCGAGGTTCCGGGCCTTGTCGCTTCTCGAGTTGAGCTGTACGGCGGCTGCTCGCAACGTTTCCTCCGAGGTCGCTGCTGGCTGACTGACCAGTCAATCGGCCGCCTCAGTATAGGACGGGATCGGGCGATCCCGGGCCCGGGTCTACCGCTACAAGTTCATCTGCCGGGCAATGATGCGATCGAAGATCCGGGTCGGGATCAGCTGCTTGGCCCGCGCCGCGACCTTCGCTTCGCGGCCGACCAGGTAGCGCGCCCGAGGGCGGCTGGCGGTGAGCGCGTGCTCGATCGCCTTCGCCACCTGCTCCGGCGAGATCCCCCTTTCGGCGGTCTCCCGGATCACCTTGCGATAGCGCTCGACTACCTCACCGTAGAGGGCTTCGCGCTCAGGGGTGCCGATCTCGTCGGCGGTGCGCTCGCCGCGCTCCCAGATCGGGGTGTCGATCGATCCTGGCTCGACGATCGCGACGGCGATGCCCCAGGGCCGCAGCTCCTGGCGCAAGACGTCCCCCACCGCCTCGATCCCGAACTTCGCAGCGTGGTAGGCGCCGGTCAAAGGCAGGGCGACGCGGCCGCCGATCGAGCTGATGAAGACGACGCGTCCGCGGGCGGCGCGGATCGCCGGCAACAGCGCCTGCGTGACGGCGACCTGCCCCGTCATGTTGACCTCGATCTGGCGGCGGAAGTCGCCGATCGCCAGCGTCTCGAGCGGGCCCGGGATGGCGACGCCGGCGTTGTTGACGAGGCCGTCCAGCCCTCCCCCGGTCTCGGCATCGACTCGCTCCGCGGCGGCGGCAATCTGCTCGGCGTCGGTGATCTCGAGGATCAGCGGCACCAAGCGCTCGGAGGCCGCAGCGCCCAGCGCATCGGCGTCCTCCTGCCTGCGGACGCCGGCGAAGACCTGCCAGCCGGCGGCGTCCAGGCGCAGTGCCGTGGCGCGGCCGATGCCGGTCGATGCTCCCGTTACCAGGGCGGAGCGCACACCCCCAGGCTACTGCGGCAGTCCTTTGTGACGCATAGGGGTACAAAGGACTGCCGCAACGGGAAAGTCGCGGCGTAAGCTAGATCGGTGACTGCAGTGACCAGGGAAGACGCCGAGCGCAAGCAGGTCACGGTGCTGTTCGCCGACGTCAGCGGTTCGATGGACCTGGCCGAGCAGCAGGACCCTGAGGAGTGGCGCAAGATCATGCAGCGCTTCTTCTCGATCCTGGCCGACGCCGTGACCAAGTTCGAGGGCACGGTCGACAAGTTCACCGGCGACGGGATCATGGCCGTCTTCGGCGCTCCGGTCGCCCACGAGGACCACGCTCAGCGCGGCTGCTACGCCGCCTTGCAGATGCTCGACGACGTCTCCGACTACGCCGCCGAGCTGCGGCGGCAGCTCGGCCTCAACTTCTCGACCCGGATCGGGGTCAGCTCCGGCGAGGTCGTGGCCGGGGCGATCGGCGAGGGCCGCGACGGCGACTACACCGCGATCGGCCACACGGTTGGCCTGGCCCAAAGGATGGAGGCGCTGGCCGAGCCCGGCAAGGCCTATCTGACCGAACACACCGCCGAGCTCGCCAGCGGCTTCCTCGACCTCGAAGACCTCGGCGAGTTCGAGATCAAGGGAGCGAGCCAGCCGGTTCGGGTCTTCGAGCTGGCCGGCGTCGGCCAAGCGCGCTCGCGCCTCGACCTCTCCCGCCAGCGCGGCTTCTCGCGCTTCGTCGGCCGCGACGAGGAGATGGCGATCCTGAAGGAGGCCCTGGGCCGGGCCGAGCGTGGCGAGGGCGCCGCGGTGGGGATCGTCGCCGAGCCGGGAGTCGGCAAGAGCCGCCTCTGCCATGAGCTGACCGAACACTGTCGAGCGCGCGGCATCGAGGTCTTCGAATGCCAGGCACAGGCGCATGCGCGCTCGATCCCGTTCATGCCGGTGCTGCAGATGCTGCGCTCCTACTTCGGCATCCTCGACACCGATCCGGAGCGGATCGTGCGCGAGAAGATCGCCGGCCGCGCCCTGCTGCTCGACCCCGCCTTCGCCGAGGAGCTGCCGCTGCTCTTCGACTTCCTCGGGGTGCCGGACCCGGAGCGCCCGCTGCCCCAGCTCAGCGCCGAGGCGCGCCACCGTGCCCTGCGCGGCGCGGTCTGCCGCCTCGTACGCGCCCCCAATCGCCGCCAGACGATGGTGGCGCTGGTCGAGGACCTGCACTGGATGGACGAAGGCAGCGCCGCGCTGCTCGGCGAGCTGATCTCCTCCGTCGACGGGACGCAGACGCTGGCGATCGTCAACTTCCGTCCCGAGTACGGCGCCGATTGGTCTTCCGTCCCCGCCTACCGCGCGATCTCGCTGGAGCCGCTGGGGCCAGGCGACACGCGCGAGATGCTGCGTGACCTGGCCGGGGAGGATCCGTCGCTGGACGGCCTCGCCGACCTGATCCACGAGCGCACCGCCGGCAACCCGTTCTTCATCGAGGAGATCGTGCGCACGCTTGCCGAGGCCGGCAACCTCGAGGGCGACCGCGGCGCCTACCGGCTGGCCCGCCCGGTTGGGGAGACGGTCGTCCCGGCCAGCGTCCAGACCGTGCTCGCCGCCCGCATCGACCGCCTCTCACCGACCGCCAAGCGCTTGCTGCAGGCGACCTCGGTGGCCGGCAAAGAGGTCAGCGAGCAGGCGCTGGAGATGATCGCCGGCCCAGACCGGTCCGAACAGTACGGCGCCGCCCTGTCCGAGTTGATCGCGGGCGGCTTCCTTTACGAGGCCGAGCTCTACCCGGAACGGGTTTTCGCCTTCCGTCACCCGCTCACCCGCGAGGTCGCCTTCGGCAGCCAGCTCGCCGATCAGCGTGCCGCCACGCACGCCGCGACCGCCCGCGCGCTGATCGAGCTCAACCCCGAGCGCCATGACGAGCTGGCGGCGCTGATCGCCAGCCACATGGAGGACGGAGGCGAGATCCTCGACGCCGCGCGCTGGTCGGCGCGGGCCGCCTACTGGGCCGGGAGCAGCCGCCCCGCCGACGCGCTGCGCCTTTGGCGCCGGGTGACGGAGCTGTCCGGTCGGCTCGAGGAGAGCGAAGAGACGACGGCGTTGGCAGTGATGTCGCGGCTTCTGCAGCTCGACTTCGCCTGGCGCCTGGGAATGGACGAGGAGGAAGAGGCCCGGCTCACCGCCGAGGCCGAGGAGATCGCGACGCGAACCGGCGACCTGCGCTCACTGGCGCTGCTGCGGATGGCAACCTCGGTCCGTCCCGGCAAGCCCCACGTGGCGGCGGAGTGGATGGCGGCGGCGGCGGAAACCAACCGTCTCGCCGACGAATCCGGCGACCTGCACCTGCGGATCGCGATCCGGGCCGGAGCCAGCTACGCCTACCTCTGCGCCGCCGACTTCGACGGCTTCGAACGGGCGCTGGACGAGGTGATCGAGCTTTGCGGGGACGACCGCCGCGCCGGCGCCGGGATCGTGATCGGCAACCCGTTCGCCTGGGCGACGATGGCCAAGGGGCTGGCCCAGCGCGAGCGCGGGCACCTCGACGAGGCGGAGGAGCTGTTCGAGGCGGCGCTGCGGATCGCCTCCGAGGAGGGCGACCCGGAGATCGAGAGCTGGACCCGCAGCAACCAGGCCCTGATGCTGGCCTCCCGGGGCGAGCTCGAGGCCGGAATCGCGCTGGCGCGGCGCAACTGCGAGCTGACCGAACGCCTCGGCGACGTCTTCTCCCGCAGCCTCGCCCTCGCCAATCTGGGCGGCACCCAACTAGCCGCCGGCGAGCCGGAGGCGGCGCTGGAGTCGCTGCAGGAGGCGGAGCGGGTCTACCGCGCCGCGATCGGAGGCGGCGACGAGATGGAGTGCTGGCGGGCCGGCCTGCGGGCCGAAGCGCTGACCGGCGTCGGCCGGGCCGAGGAGGCGGTCGAGCTGGCCGCGTGGGCCAGCGACGTCGCCCGCGAGCGCGGCATGCTCTGGTCGCTGCCGCTGACCTTGCGCGCCCTCGCCCTGGCTCTCGACGCGAGCGGGCGGGAAGGCGCTCGCGAAGCGCTCGACGAGGGAGCGGAGGTAGCCGCGCGGACCGGGGCGATGATCAGCCTCGAAGGGATCGAGCTCGCCCGTCAGTCGATCGGCGCCGGCGCCCGCTAATAACGGATCTAGCTGCTCGCCTTCAGTCGGCCTTGCGGCCGGCGCGGTGGCGCTCCAACTCGGCGACCATCAGCTTGGTGTGGAGGGCGGCGATCAGGTCTTTGAGCGGCTGCGCGCCGGCTTCGAGCATCTCGACCACCCGCTCGGGCGAGACCTCGCCCGCAAGGCGGTTCATCACCATGTCCACCTCCTGGTGAACCAGCTGCTCGAGGGCCTCCTTGTAGCGCAGGGTGTCGTAGACGGTGAAGCCGATCTGCTCGTCGTAGCCGCCGGCGCGGAAGCGGCTGATCGCCTCGATGATGGTCACGTCGGAGGGCGAGTAACCGCGACTGTTGGGGGTGAGGACCTCCAACTCGGCGAGCCGGTCGAGCACCTCCTTGGGGACTCCGTAGCGCTTGCGAACCTCGGCGGCGCTGGTCCGGGCGCGCTCTCCGGCCAGGGCCCGGTCGAGGATCCGGTCCTCCAGCTCGAGCAGGGCGCCGGCCCGCTCGGGGTCCTCGTCGAGCACCGACTTGATCGCCTTCAGCGGCATGAAGCGCTCCTCCTGCAGGCGCTTGATCAACTTGATCCGGTCGACGAACTCGGGCGGGTAGTAGGCCATGTTGCGGCTGGTCTTGACCGGCTCCGGCAGCAGGCCCTCACGCAGGTAGTGCTTGATCGTCGGCGCCGGCACTCCCGAGGCCTCGGCCAGCGCCCCCATCCGCAGCAGCTCCTGGGGTCGATGGGCCGAAAACGTCCCTATAGAGGACGAAATCGGCCCGTCGGCGGGCTTTGGGGTCATGCGCGGAACTCGCCGGCGGCGTTGGCGCTCGGGCCGGCGGCGGCGCCGGACTCCAGCATCGCCGCGATCTCCTCCGCCGAGTAGCCGGCCTCGCGCAGGACCTCCTCGGTGTGCTCGCCGAAGGCCGGGGCCGGGCGGGTGGGGTCGCCGGGGGTGCGGCTCATCTTCACCGGCAGACCGAGCTGCCGGACCTTTCCGAGCTGTGGCTGCTCGAGCTCGACCACCATCTCGCGCGCCCGTACCAGCTCCGAGTCGAGCGCCTCGTCGAGGTCGAGGATCGGCTCGATGCAGCAGTCGTGCTCGTCGTTGAAGGCGAGCCACTCGTCGCGGGTGCGGGAACGGAAGATCGCGGCGACCTCGCGCCAAGCGTCGGAGCCCGGCGCCTCGAACTGCTTCTCGACCAGGTCGGGACGATCGGCGCCGTTGCAGAGCGCTGCCCAGAACTTCGGCTCCAGGGCCCCGCAGCTGACCCAGCCGTCGGCGACTTCGTAAGGGAGGTAACAGATCAGCCCACCGGCCAGCTGCTGCTCGCCCCGGCGCGGCACCTCGCCGTCGCAGAAGTAGCGGCCGGCGACCATCGCCAGCCAGGAAAGGGCGCCGTCCGCCATCGAGACGTCGACCATCTGGCCCTGGCCGGAGCGGCGCCGCTCGTGCAGTGCCGTCATCACCCCGAAGGCGGCCATCAGGGCGCCGCCGCCGAGGTCGGCGATCTGGCCACCGGACTGCACCGGCGGGCCGTCCTCGGCGCCGGTCAGCCCCAGCAACCCGACCAGGCCGAGGTAGTTCATGTCATGGCCCGCGCGCTGCGCGTAAGGGCCGTCCTGGCCGTAGCCGGTGATCGCGCAGAAGACGATCGCCGGGTTGGCCTCGTGCATGCGCTCGTAGCCGACTCCGAGCCGGTCGAGGACCCCGGGGCGGAAGCCGTCGAGGACGACGTCGTGGTCCTCGACCAGGCGCAGCAGCGCCTCGCGGCCGGCCTCGTTCTTGAGGTCGAGGCGGACCGAGCGCTTGCCGCGGTTGAGCGAGAGGTAGAGCGCGGAGCGGGTGCCGAGCGCCTGCTGCTCCTCGCTGCCGTAGTACGGCGGCGCCCAGCGGATGTAGTCGCCCATGCCGGTGTCCTCGACCTTCAGCACCTCGGCACCCAGGTCGGCCAGCAGCAGCGAGCAGAAGCCGCCCGGCAGGAGCCGGGTCAGGTCGAGGACCTTGACGTCGTCGAGCGGGAGCTCGCCGCTCACTGGGGCTCGACCCCGACCGGGAAGTCGACCGAGTTGGCGATGAAGCAAAGCTCGTGGGACCGGTGGTGGAGGGCCTCGATCGCCTCCGCCGGCGGCGGATCGCCGTCCCAGCGGACCCGCGGGCGCAGGGTCGCCGCGGTGAAGCGCTTGCCGTCGAGCACACCGTCGGCGTCGTCCTCGTAGGAGGCGACCGCGAATCCCTTTTTACTCGCGAGCGCCAGGAACCAGAGCATGTGGCAGCTGGACAGCGCGGCGATCAGCAGCGCCTCCGGATTCGACTTGGAGTCGTCGCCGCCGAACTCGAGCGCCGAGGAGCTGGGCAGGGACTGGGCGCCCAGCAGGACGTCGTGGGCGCGGACGTCCTCGCCCTCGCCCCCGTCCCAGAAGAGGCCGGAGCGGTGGATCGTGGTCGCCACCCGCTCAGGCCTCCGTCCGCTTCGGGACCCCCAGCAGCTCACGGGCCTCGGCCACGGTGGCGGCACGACGGCCGACGTCCTCGGCCATCTGCCGCGCCTTCGCGATCAGGTCACCGTTGGAGCGGCACATCTCGCCGTTCGGCAGATAGAGGTTGTCCTCGACCCCGGCGCGGACGTTGCCGCCCAGCACCAGCGCCGCCCCGAGCAGCTTCCACTGGTCGCGGGAAATGCCGATCGTCTGCCACTGGTTGGGGCCCTCCGGCCCGCCGGACAGCTGGTCCGACATCAGGGTGACGTTGCGCGGCGTCGGCCGGATGCCGCCGGTGACGCCCATCACCAGCGAGACCTGCAGCGGTTCCTCCAGCAACCCCATGTCGAGCAGCGGGTCGAGGTTGGCGACGTGGCCGGCGTCGAAGCACTCGTTCTCCGGCTTGATCCCCAGCTCCCGCATCGCCGTGAGGAACTCGACGATCGTGTCGAAGCTGTTCTCGAAGACGGTTTTGAAGACGAAGTCCTTGCGCCGCTTGGAGTACTTGGCGTAGTTCATCGAGCTCATGTTGAGCGCCGCCACGTCGGGCTTCAGCGCCCGCAGGTACTCGATCCGCTTCGCGATCGGGATCCCGATCGCGCCGGTCGAGTAGTTGACGATGACGTCGCCGACCTCGGCCAGGATCGCTTCGGTGATCGCGCGGAAGTCCTCGATCTCGTAGGAGGGCGTGCCGTCCGGGGTGCGGGCGTGGATGTGGATCTGCGAGGCGCCCTCGTCGACAGCGCGCCGCGCCTCCGCCGCGTACTCCTCGGGCGTGTAGGGGATCGCCGGGCACTGGTCGCGGTTGGCGATCACGCCCGAGATCGAGCAGCTGATGACGACGGGGTCCTCGAAGCGGCTCATACCGGCATCACTCCATGCCGTTTCTTCGGCTTCTCGACGTGCTTGTCGCGGGCCATGCGCAGCGCCTTGACGATCGTCGGGCGGGTCTCGCGCGGGTCGATGACGTCGTCGATCACGGCGTTGCCGGCGGCGATGTAGGGGTCGATCTGCTGGCGCACCGCGTTCAGCATCGTCTCGCGGGTGGCCTCGGGATCGTCGGCGGCCTCGATCGCCGAGCGGCCGATGATTTCGACCGCGCCCTCGGCTCCCATCACCGAGATCTCGGCCCCGGGCCAGGCGACGATCAGGTCCGGCTCGTAGGCCTTGCCGCACATCACGTAGTAGCCGGCGCCGTAGGCCTTGCGCACGATCACGGTGATCTTCGGCACCGTGGCGCGGCTGACCGCGTAGAGCATCTTCGCCCCGTGGCGGATGATCCCGGCGTGCTCGACCTTCGAGCCGACCATGAAGCCGGGCACGTCCTGGAGGAAGACCAGGGGGACGTTGAAGGCGTCGCAGAGGTTGATGAAGCGCGCCGCCTTGTCGGCCGAGTCGTTGTCGAGGATCCCGGCCAGCTGCTTGGGCTGGTTGGCGACGATCCCGACCGGCTGGCCGCCGAAGCGGGCGAAGCAGGTGATCAGGGTCTTGGCGAACTTCGGCTTCAGGTCGAACCACTCGCCGTCGTCGACGATCTCGCGGATCACGTCGTACATGTCGTAGGGCTGGCGCGAGGAGTCGGGGACGATCTCCAGCAGCTTCTCCGACATGCGCTCGTCGAGGTCCTCGGTGTCCAACACCGGCGGCTTGTGCTCGCAGTCGTTGGGGAAGTAGGAGAGGTACTTCTTGACGGCCTCGATGCACTCGGCGTCGTCCTTCACCTCCAGGTCCCCCACTCCCGATTTGCGGCAGTGCACCTTGGCGCCGCCGAGGTCCTCCATCGAGATGTCCTCGCCGGTCACCGCTTTGACCAGGTGCGGCCCGGCCAGCGCCATCGCCCCCTGGCCGGAGACCATCGGCACGAAGTCGGCCAAGGCCGGGATGTAGGCGGTGCCGGCCGCGCAGGGGCCCATCATCGCCGCCACCATCGGGATCACGCCCGACATTTCGACCTCCTCGCGGAAGAGGAAGCCGGAGCCGGCGAAAAGCGAGCCGGTCGCCTCCTGGATGCGGGCGCCGGCGGAGTCGAGCAGCCAGACGAACGGCATCCGCTTCGAGAGCGCCATCTCGCGCAGGCGGGTGACCTTGAGCTCGCCGGTCATCCCCATCGAGCCGGCCATCACCGTGAAGTCGTAGGCGGCGATGCAGGTGGGGCGGCCGTCGACGTCGCCCCAGCCGGTGACGACCCCGTCGGCCGGCGCCTCGACCCCGTCCATCGCGCGCTGGGCGAAGTGGGGACGGCCGTGGATGCCGAGCTCGACGAAGGTGCCCTCGTCGACCAGGAGGTCGAGCCGCTCGCGGGCGGTCAGCTTGCCGCGCTCGTGCTGCTTGGCGATCTTCTCCTCGCCGCCGCCCAGCTTCGCCTTGGCGCGGCGCGCGTGCAGCTGCTCGTTCAGCTCCGCCAGGGTGGCGGTGCCGGGAAGGAGGTGCTTCGGCTCTTGCTCGATGCTGGCCACTAACGCCCTTTCCACTGCGGGTCGCGTTTCTCGAAGAAGGCGGTGACGCCCTCGACGATGTCCTCGGTGCTGAAGGTCAGGGAGAGCTGCGAGCGCAGGAACTCGAGCGCGTCGTCGATGTCCATGTCCTGCTGGCGGTACATCGCGTCGTGACCGAGCCGCATCAGCACCGGGCTCTTCGAGGCGAGCTGGCCCGCCCACTCGGCGACCGCGGCGTCGAACTCGCCGGCCGGGACGACCTTGTTGGCGAGCCCGTACTCGACCGCCTGCTCAGCGCTCAACCGCTCGCCCAACAGCATCATCTCGTTGACCTTCTTGCGCGGGACGTTGCGGTAGATGATCGACATGATCATGTAGGGGAAGGCGCCGACGTTGATCTCCGGCGTGCCGAAGGTCGCGCCCGCTTTGGCGATCACCAGGTCGCAGGAAAGCGCCAGTCCCATCCCCCCCGCCAGCACGTGGCCGTTGGCGGCGCAGAGCGAGGGCTTGCCGAGCCGCGGCATCAGCCGGAAGAACTCGAGGAAGAGGTCGGAGGCGAAGTGTTTCTGGACCAGCGAGGCGTCTGCCGCGAAGCCGCCGAGGTCGGCACCGGCGCAGAAGACCTTGTCACCCGCTCCGGTGAGGACGACGGCGCGGACCTCCTCGGAGGCTTTCGCCCGCTTCATCGCGTCGACCAGCTCGGCCAGCATCTGGCCGGAGAGCATGTTGCGCTTCTCCGGGTTGTTCAGGGTCACCGTGGCGACGCCGTCGGCGACCTCGTAGGCGACCAGCTCGTAGCTCTCCTCGCTCATCGAGCGGGACCATAGCCGTTTTCACTGAAAGTGGGAAGTGCTACTGTCTACTCGCTTCAGGCGGCCGCTGCCGCCTTCCGAACCCGCGAACGAGGAGAGACACCAGTGGCGACCGCGACCAACGGCTCCAGCGTCATTAAGCCCGACCACGCAGCCGGGCGCAAGCACTTCATCTTCAGCCAGGAGCACGAAGACCTGCGCGAGTCGATGCAGTCGTGGGTGAAGAAGGAGCTGTGGCCTCACCGCAACGAGTGGGAGGACACCTACTGGCCGACCTCGGCGATGCAGCGGGCGGGCGAGCTCGGCTTCCTCGGCCTCTGCTTCCCGGAGGAGTACGGCGGCCAGGGCGGCGACTACTTCTACTCGCTGGTCCGCGCCGAGTGCATGAGCTACTCCGGCTCCGGCGGCACCAACATGGGCTTCGCCGTGCAGAGCGACATGGTCCTCCCCCCGATCCACCTGCTCGGCACCGAGGAGCAGAAGAGGAAGTACCTCGAACCGGGCCTCAAGGGCGAGAAGGTCGGCAGCCTCGGCATCACCGAGCCCGGCGCCGGCTCCGACGTCGCCGGCATCCGCACCACGGCGATCCGCGACGGCGACGAATACGTCATCAACGGCTCCAAGACCTTCATCACCAACGGCCCACGGGCGGACTTCATCGTCCTCGTCTGCAAGACCGATCCGGACGAGCGCCATGCCGGCATCACCCTCTTCGTCGTCGACCTGCGCGACGAGAACGGCGAGACGGTCCCGGGCTTCACCGTCTCCGCCGAGCTGGAGAAGATGGGGATGCACGCCTCCGACACCGGCGAGCTGGCCTTCGAAGACGTCCGGGTCCCGGCCGGCGCCGTGCTCGGCGAGGTCGGCAAAGGCTTCTACCACATCGCCTGGGAGCTCCAGGGCGAGCGCCTGGTCGCCGCCGCCGGCTCCCACGCCGGCTGCGAACGGATGATCGAGAAGACCCTCGAGTACGCCAAGGAGCGCGAAGCCTTCGGCCGCCCGATCGGCAAGTTCCAGGCGATCCGCCACAAGTTCGCCGAGATGGCGACGAAGACCGAGGCGGCGAAGCAGTTCACCTACGCGACCGCCTGGCGCTTCGGCAACGGCGAGTACCCGGTGCGGGAGATCACCATGGCCAAGCTCTTCTCCTCGCGGATCGCCTGCGAAGTCGCCGACGAGTGCATCCAGATCCTTGGCGGCTACGGCTACATGAAGGAGTACGAGATCGAGCGCGCCTACCGCGACGTCCGCCTCAACCGTATCGGCGCCGGCACCGACGAGGTCATGCTCGACGTGATCGGCAAGAGCTACGGACTGTAGAGCGACGGCGATCAGGTATTGGTGGTGATGACCGCACCGATCGTCGCCAGGATCCCGAGCATGGTCGTTCCCCACAACTGGAACATGAGAACTCGGAGATCGCGGATGTCGCGGTCGAGCCGGTCGAACCCGGCATCCACTTTCCCCGCCAGATCGTCAAGTCGCTCGTCGGTCCACATCGTCCGCTCCATTCCGGCCAGGCTAGTCGATTAGGGCGCAGACAATACACCTCGTTTCCAACAAATGACGGTCATCAAGGACACGGGACAGCGCAGCCCCCTCCCGCCCTTCGGCGAGGAGCACGAGGAGCTGCGGGAGACCGTCAGCCGCTTCGTCACGAAGGAGATCGCGCCGCACGTCGACGAGTGGGAGGCGGCGCGGGAATTCCCCCGCGAGCTCTACGGCCGCTGCGCCGAGCTCGGCTTCCTCGGGCTCAAGTTCCCGGAGGAGTACGGCGGCCAAGGGGGCACCCATCTGCACGACGCGATCTGGGTCGAAGAGCTGGCCCGCTCCGGCGGCTCGGGCGGCGTCGCCGCCGGGCTCAACGCCCACGCCTCGATCGCGATGCCGCCGATCTTCAACTTCGGCAGCGAGGAGCAGAAGCAGCGTTGGCTGGTGCCGGGGATCGCCGGCGAGAAGATCGGCGCCCTCGGCATCACCGAGCCCGGCGCCGGCTCCG
Organism: uncultured Solirubrobacterales bacterium; assembly: GCA_963849165.1. GTDB lineage: Bacteria > Actinomycetota > Thermoleophilia > Solirubrobacterales > 70-9 > VAYN01. The sequence continues at coordinate 665,269 of CAWKGJ010000001.1, forward strand.
ACGTCGCCGGCATCTCCACCACCGCCAAGCGGATCGACGGCGGCTACCTCGTCAACGGCGCCAAGACCTTCATCACCAACGGCGTCCGCGCCGACTTCCTCGTCTGCGCCTGCAAGACCAACGAGGAGGGCGGCCACGGCGGCATCTCCTTCCTCGTCCTCGAGAAGGAGATGCCCGGCTACGAGGTGGCGGCGAAGCTGGAGAAGATGGGCTGGCACTCCTCCGACACGGGAGAAATCTCCTTCAGCGACGTCGAGGCGCCGGCGGAGAACCTGCTCGACGAGGAGAACGGCGGCTTCAAGCTGATCATGGCCAACTTCGCCTGGGAGCGGCTGCTGATGGCGATCGGCGCCGTCGGCGGCATGCGGCGCCTGATCGACACCACCGTCGCCTACGCCAAGGAGCGCGAGGCCTTCGGCCGCCCGATCGGCAAGTTCCAGGCGATCCGCCACCAGGTCGCCGAGATGGCGCTGAAGGCGGAGACCGCCCGCGCCCTCACCTACAACTCCCTGCGCCTCTTCCACGAGGGACACGACTGCATCCGCGAGGTCAGCATGGCCAAGCTGGTCACCCAGCGCTCCCTGCTCGAGGTAGCCGACCAGTCCCTGCAGATCCACGGCGGCTACGGCTACATGCGTGAGTACGGCATCGAGCGCGCCGTCCGCGACGCCCGCCTCGGCCCGATCGGCGGCGGCACCGACGAGGTCATGAAGGAGATCCTCGGCAAGCAGATGGGGCTGTAGGGATTAGCAGGGGATTTCTGCTGCTCCTCGCCCTCGTCCGTCGCAGGCGGACACGTTTCGGACACATCGCGTCGCGCCTGCTCGATCCGATCCTCGGCAGACACGCGCTCGGCGATGTCGAACTCATCGAGGACGTGGGCGTAAACGTCGAGCGTCATGGTCGGGGAGTGCCCGGCCTGACGAGCCACGTCGACCACGCTGCGACCTTCGTGGATCAGCAGCGAAACGAAGCTGTGACGAAGGTCGTAAGGACGGACGCCGTCAAGGCCCGTCACCTTCCGCGCCGGAAGCCAAGCGTCTCGGTGCCAGGTCTGCCACGCGGTGTCGTTCCAGATACCGCCCGAAGGGGTCGGGAACAGCAGCTCCTCGTCGCCAGGATCGCCGCGTAACTGCCGCCATCCCGCCAGGTCACGGGCAAGCGGTGCGAGCAGCCGAACGGTGCGCGCCTGCCCGGTCTTGGTCCGCTTGACGCCGCCTTGGCCGTCAGCCGCCTTCTCGACCAGCAGCGTCCGCTCGCGCACATCGCCCCAGCAGAGAACAAGTGCCTCCTGAGGACGAAGGCCGGCGTAAGCAAGCAGGCTCAGCATCACTGCGTCGCGAGCGCCGTGGTGCCGCCGACCGGCTGCCGCAACTCGCAGGCGCTCGACGTTGAGCGGCGACAGTGGCCGGACCTCCCGCTGGCGTCGTACGTTCGGCTTCTGAACGTGTTTGACGGGGTTGTGGCCGATCCGTCGCCACTCGACCGCTCGGCGCAGAATGCCCTGGAGAAGCGCGAGCGCCCGATAGATCGTCGGCTGGCCTACTCCATCCGCTTCGAGTTCTGCCCGGAACCGCTCGACGACCTCCGGCGTGATCGCACTGAGACGCATCGTGCCGAGCCGCGGCAGGACGTGCCGATCCCATAGGCCTGCGTAGCTCCGGAGAGTCCGCGCCGCGAGATTCGGTGCGGCGTAGAGCTTCCACCACTCCTGCGCGAAGTTAGCAAGCGTCTGCCTGCCACCACTGAGCAGATCCAAGTCGCCGGTTCGCTTCCGCCTGACGATCTCGGCATCGAAGGCATCCGCATCCCGCTTCCGCCCGACCACTTTCGAGCGAGCCCGCCCCTGCTCGTCGCGCCACCGCACTCGCCAAACAGCGCCAACCTTCCGCTCGACTCGTTTGACGCTCATCGGCAGGCGCTCCTAGCCCTCGGTGCCTTCGTCGAACAGGACGCGCAGCCCACCCTGCACGCCAGTGGCTTGACGCCGAGATCGCCCAGGTGCCGACTGATCCGCTTCCGGCGTTTCCTCAGCAACCCATCGCTCCAACTCGGCCGGATGCACACGGAGCCGATGACAGAGCCGCGCCGCCCGCAGCTCGCCCCGACCAATCGCCCGGTAGATGGCACGCCGCGAAAGACCGCAAGCCTCGGCCACCTCCCCTGGCGAGAGCAGTCGCTCGAAATCGTTGTCGGAGTCGCCGCCCATTTCCTCTGCACCCTCTGTCCAGGGACGGCAGCGAATGCATCGACTCGAAAGCACGGCAGACCCCAACCGCCCCTCCATACAGGCGGCCTCCGCACGGCGAAGCCGTGCCACAATCGGCCGCCCGGAGGAGCGGTTGGGAACCTGCGGCTCAGGCACGAATCCGGAGGGTTCGTAGTGTGTCGGGGTGCGGAGGTTGGTCCTGGGGCATGGGCTTGAAGGCCTGCCTTAGGAGCTCGCTGGAGGGACATCTCGGTTTCTCGCTTGGACTGGTTGCTCGCTGGGTCGCTAGGGAGTGCTGGATGCCCTTTCTGGATCTATGGATGCTTGGTCTGGGAACTCGAACTTGCCCACGGCCATTTCCGGCGCATTCCACGCGATGCCCTCCAGCAGCTCGTCCAGCGTCGTTTCCAGCACCGCTGCGAATTTCAGGGCCGAGTCGAGACCGGGCAGGCTGATACCCCGCTCGATCTGGCTGATCGCCGTGCGGTGGGTCGAGGAGCGGCAGGCGAGCTCATCCTGGCTGACATCGGCCGCTCTGCGGGCCTTTGCGAGGTTTGCCCCGAAGCACTCGGCGAGGTGCTCGCGCTCCAGGCGCGATCGGCGACCCATCGCTACATCCCCTCCCCGAGGAGCTCGTCGAAGCGCAGCGCCGCGCGAGTCGGCAGCACAAGGTTGTCGTTGCGGAATAGTAGGCCGGCCGCGACGAGATCGCGGACCGCTCTTTCGATCGCGTCGGTCTGCGCGAAGTCGGTTGCGCCAGCGCCAATCTCTCGAACGAGTTCGGACAGCCGCATCTGGGCCGGGTGCTGGGTGAGGACCTCGACCAGGACGGCGCCCTGGTCGCGTAGGTCTTCCGCGTGGTTGGACCAGCGGTCACTTGAACCGCGATCCATAGAGTTGTCATCAGCCATGAGGAGCTCAGCCTCCTTGTGGTCAGGCGGCCCGTTCGCGCTACCACGCAGCGGGTCGCCGCTTTCTTGAAGCCGGCGTGCCGATACCGTTCCCGTGCGGCCGGCCTGGTGAGAGCTATGCCGGTCGCCACGGGGCCGGTGTTCGCGCACGCGGCCCCACTTATGTGCCCCAGAGGCTAGCAAAGCCTGCGTACATGTTTTTAGAAAGATGTACTCAGGCAACTTTGGCGCTGGCGCTTCTGAGAACGTGCAACCGATGCGCCGCTCAGCGCGACCTCAACCAGCCCTCGGCGAGGCAGTCCGCCAACTTCGCGAGAAGCGCGGCGCAACCCAGGAAGCTGTCGCCCGCGACGCCGGCATCACGACCGCCACCCTCTCCCTGATCGAGCGCGGGCAGGCGAATCCAACCTGGGACACGCTCAAGAAGATCACCGCTGCCCTCGGCTCCTCAATGAGCGAGCTAGGCAAGCTCGCCGACAAACTCGAGAGGAGTCCAGTGCAGAAACGCTAGGTGCTGGAGCTCAGGCCCAGGTTCTGCAGGCGATAGCTCATAGCGATCGGGCTTACTTTGAAGATTTCAGCAAGGCTGCGGGGGGAATCATCAGCGGCAGCATGGTGACGAACCATTGCCGCCGGCATCAGCAGATCAGCCGCGAATTCGTTTGCCTCGCGCTCATGAAGCCAGTTATAGCCCGGAGGCTCGCCTACCTCAGTCGAAGCCGAAAGATCCACATGAAATCGATCGTGATGGCGCAGGAGGTGATGGCCCAACTCATGGGCGACCGTAAACCTCTGTCGTCCTGTGACCTGACTGTCATTGACTGCAATCACTGGTCCGTCCTCGAACTCTAGGATCGCTCCCGAGAGCGCGGCCAGCAATGGAAGCTTGACAACGCGCGCGCCGCAGGCGACAGCCAAGGCTTCCACTTCGACTGGTGCCTCGTCCACCTCTGCAGCATCTAATAGCGCCGCTGCTGCTGAATGGGGGTCTGCAGCTCGAATAGAAAATGCAGGGACCGGAACTGGCATTTGCTCTGCCTTGTCGATGGCCTCATCAAAAGCGGTCGCCAACCCGCCCTGCTCAAGCTCGATGGTCTCCGCCCTTAGGACAGCACGAATGGGCTGCTGGCCTAGGTCTCGTGGCAAGAAGTCGCCGATTTCTTTACCAAGAGCCCGAGCTACTCGGAGCAACTCCTCAACCCCAGGCATTCGCTTCCCCGCCTCCCAGAGGGCAACGGCTGACTGAGATACCTCGGCACGACTTGCCAACGCCTGCTGCGTCAGACCTTCTTCCCGTCGAGCGTCGTGCAGTCGCCCGCCTATCCAGGCCGCGGTATCGGGGCTAGGCATTTGTAGTGACGGTAGCGCTATCCATTACAGCTGATATTATGCCAATGACAAATGCAATAGGCCTGATCTCTCCAACTTAGAGTGCAGGCCGGACGGGAGATAGCGGTGTCTGGAAAAGGAAGCAACGGCAAGAAACCCAAGCAGATCTCGATCGAGATAGACGGCGAGGACTTCGAGGTCGAAGACCGCGAGATGACTGTCGCGGAACTCCTGGATCTCGTTGACCTCGATCCCGAGGATTCTTATCTCATCGAGCTTCACGGTGAGGGCAAGCAGGAGAAACACGAAAATGGCGATGAGACGCTCAAGCTGCACAAAGGGCAGCGCTTCGTCAGCGGAGACCGGGCGCCGGCGCCCGTTGCGTGACGATGATGCAAGGGCGTGAACTCTTCGCGCATGCCCTCCGGGAGCTCGGCCTAGAACCCGAGCTCCCGGAGGGTTCTGACGACCTTTTGTATTTCTCGTGGCCAATTGAGAACGGACCCCGGTCAGGCGAGACGGTCGACCTCGGCCTACAAATCCCGCCCAACTTTCCGATTGAGTCTCCTCACGGACCGCATTACCGGCCGCAGATCCTGAAAGGGCGCGGTCTCCAGGGTGTCCATGAGAACCAAGCATTCGGACCGGGGTGGGACCATTGGAGCCGACCGCATCCGGCGTGGGAGAAGACCGACGGCTCAGTCAAGACATATCTTCGCCACCTAAGAACTCTGAACGAGGAGCTCCCCGCTCCGTTGGCCGATGCTGCGTAGCGCCGCCCTGTCGGGCGTCTGCCACCAAATGCTGCAGCAGCATCTCTTGCGTGCCGACGGCCAAGAGGATCTCTGCTTCGCCATCTGGCACCCGAGCACGGGGAGCCGGCGAAAGACGGCGCTGATCGGCAACCCCGTGCTGCCCCGTCCAGGCGAGCGGCACGTCCACGGGACGGCGAGCTTCGAGACTGCTTATTTCTTGCGGGCGGCAGAGGAGGCGCGCGTAAATGGCGGAGGCCTGGCGTTCCTCCACAGCCATCCGGCTGGCTCAAGCTGGCAAGACATGAGCGCACCGGACCGCAACACCGAGCAGCGGCATGCCTCCCGCGCGAGAGCCATAACTGGTCTCCCGTTGGTCGGCTTGACGATGGCGGGAGATGGAAAGCTGTCGGCTCGCTTCTGGGAGCGGGTCGACAGATCCACCTACAAGCGCTGCGACTGCGAGAGCGTGCGCATGATCGGTGAGCAGCTTCAGGCATGCTGGCATCCAAGGCTCCGACCAAAGCCTGCTGTTACGGAGCAGCAGATCAGGACCGTATCTGCCTGGGGAGACGACGTCCAAGCGGACCTCGCACGTCTACGTGTTGGCATCGTAGGCGCAGGAAGTGTTGGCGCAATGGTCGCCGAGGCCTTGGCGAGATCAGGTGTCCAAGACATCGCATTGATCGACTTCGACACCGTAGAGATGAAAAATCTCGATCGCCTCATACATGCCACCGAGCTTGACGCTCGCCTCTGGCGCTCCAAGGTGGAAACGCTGACCCGAGCGCTGCGAACCGTTGCGACCGCCGCCGATGCACGCATTCGTCCGGTTGAATACAGCGTGGTCGAGGAGGATGGGTTCCGTGCCGCCCTCGACTGCGATGTTCTGTTCAGCTGCGTCGATCGTCCGTGGCCTCGCGCGGCGTTGAACTACCTCGCATTTGCTCATCTCATTCCTGTTGTCGATGCAGGTATCCGGATCGTTGTTGGAAAAACGGGGCACTTGAGGATCGCGAGCTGGCGCGCCCATATCGCCACTCCGGGTAGGCGTTGCCTTGAGTGCTTGGGGCAGTTCAGCCGAGGAGATACCGCCGCTGAGCGGGACGGCTCGCTCGATGACCCCCGCTACATCGAAGGCTTGCCAAAGAATCATCGACTTGCGCTGCGGCAGAACGTCTTTGCGTTCTCACAGGGCGCAGCCGCCCTCGCTATGGAGCAATTTCTCCGCATGATTGTCGCTCCAGGCGGACTCCCAAATGTTGGCGCACAGCGCCATCAATTCAAGCTCGGAACTACTGACTGCGAGATCGGCGGATGCGACACCACCTGTATTTATGCAACTTGCGTTGGGACCGGTGATGAGTCGCTCCAACGTTTTCTTCCTACGGGAAAGCACGATCGCGCGGAGGACGTGCGCGAAGAGCGCGCGGCGCAGCAACGAAAATCAGCCGTGAGAATCAGAAGATGGGCCGATGATCGCCTGCTTCAACTTCGCGCCCGGCTTTAGACGCCTTGACCCGACAGATCTGACTAGATAGGACTGGCTAATGAGTGGCAAACGTGGATCGTCTAAGCCTGTGGTCGCCTATGGCTCCTTGTACCTTGATCGCGGCGAGCGCATGAAGGTCGTCAAAGACCAAATCAAGGTTCTGGCGCGAGAATCTCCCAACTCGCCATTCTTCTTTGACGTGATCTATGGACCCGGACAGAAAGCCCTCGCTACCGAGTACGCAGAGCGGGTACGGCGCTTTGCGGATCGATTTACCTTCACCGAGATAAGCGTGGGAACCAGCTTCGCCGAGACGCCACAGGCCGACCCTAGACATTCAAAACGGGCACCGAATAGGTAGCCCTCGAGGGTCGGCGAGGCGCACTGCGCATTAGTCGAGAAGACCAAGCAACCTGCATGCCGCGCGTGAATCGAGGGGCTGGGGCGTCAAGCCTGGATGGTCGAGCAAATCGTGGTCGCCGGTGACGATTGCATCGGCTCCGGATTCGCGGGCAAGCGCTACGAGATAGTCGTCATCGGGATCGCGAAGCAGTGCCTCGATTTTTTGGGGGTCGTCGTACTTGATGGCTGCCTCATCCACGCTGGCCACAATCTCGTCTAGATCGTCGGGGTCGAAGCGCTCCTGGAAATACTTGTTGCCCAGGGCATCTCTGAACTCGCCGATAAGCCTGGGGCAAACCACGGCCTCGAAATCAAAGTCCAGCAGGGCCGCCAGGATCAGCCAGGGCGCGCCACCACCAGGGCGACTGGCTACGCCGGAGACCAGCGTGCTTGCATCGACTACGAGGCGCCTCAACCGGCGGCTCGGCGCTCGCGCCGAGCTTCATGCACGGCTTTAACGCCAAGCTCGATTGCCTCGTTTTCGGAGAGCGTGTTGCGCTCCTGAACGCGACGGAGGGTTTCGCGGCCGAGGGTCATCCTCGCCATCGACTCAAGCAGCTCGCGGTCACTCATCTCTGGGCGACGCTGGTGCAAGCGCTCAAGCAACTCGCTGTCGAACTCGACTCTCTTGGTTGGCGATACGGCCACACCAGAATGGTAGCGCCGAGACGGGAAGCTCCTGGCGGACACGATCCGGACACATCAGCCTGCCCACCCGCGATCACGGCTGATCGTCGCCTCTGCCCTCGAACAGGCTCATTTGCGGAGGTTCCTTGCCCTCCAATGATCCCGTGTGTCCTCCCTTGCCATCCTCGCCGTCATGAAGGAGATCCTCGGGAAGCTGATGGGGTTGTAGACAGCCCCGGGAGTCAGCGCCGCGGCCCCGCCTCGCAGGTGCGCGAGTAGCCCATCCCCGGGCCGCCATCGCAGTAGTCGAAGCCTTCGCCCCCGTAGAGCTGGTCGGGGTCGTGCTCGCCGTAGAGGCGATCGTCGCCGGCTTCGCCGTGGCAGCCGTCCTGGCCCGGGCCCATGAAGCAGACGTCGTCGCCGGGTCCGCCCCAGCAGCCGTCGCTGCCTGTGCTCGTGCGGCAGTAGTCGTCGCCGTCGCCGCCGACGCAGTCGCTGTTGAGGGAGCCGGTGATGCAGACGTCGTCTCCGCCTTCGCCGATGCAGCGGTTGCGTCGCGAGCCCTCGGGGAAGCAGACGTCCTTCTCGGCGTTGCCGATGAACTTGTCTTCGCCGTCACCGAGGTGCGTCGTGAGGGTGAAGGGCATCGGGTCGAGCACCTCGACGAAGTCGTTGCCGTCCCCCATGCTGATCTCGATCCCCCCGGCGCCGGCGACCGGGCAGACGGCGAGACGGCGGCCGGCGGTGAGGCGGCAGCCCTGGGGCGCGGCCGAGGCCATCGTCCCTTCGACGACGATGTTGGCGCCGCTCTTGCTCACCTTCAGGTGCGAGCCGGAGGCGGTGCCGAAAACGACGATCCGCTCCGCGGGGGAGGCGGCGCTCGGCAGCGACAGCAGCGCGACGGCGGTCAGACCGGCAATGAGCAGTCTGTGAGTTTTATGAGCGCGGGGAAACAACAGCGGCGCATCCTAGAGACTGGGAGGTGCGCTGCCGGCCATTCTTAAAAGATTCTTATCTAAAAAGATGGAAATTGCGGGCGTAGGATCGGAGCATGATCTATCTGCTCCGGCATGGCGACGCGGAGGATGGCTACGGAGACGACGCGGCACGGCGGCTGACGCCGAAGGGCGAGCGCCAGGCGCGTGCGGCCGGCGAGGCGCTCGCTGCCCTCGAGGCCGAGATCGACTCCTGCCTGGCCAGTCCCAGGGTGCGCGCGGCGGCGACGGCACAACTCGCTTGCGGGCCGCTGGGAATCGAGCCGGAGATGGCCCCTGAGCTGAGCGGCGGCGACTTCGACGCGCCGGGCTTGGCCGCCGGTCGCGGCGACGTCCTCCTGGTTGGGCACGAGCCCGACTTCTCCAATGAGGTCGCCCGGCTTACCGGCGCCAGGGCGAAGCTGCGCAAGGGAGGGATGGCGATCGTCGACGGCTCGACCCTGGTCGCCCTGCTGCGCCCCGGTGACCTGGCGGCGATCGCGGGCGCGGCCTGACCGCATCCCGTTAGGTTCTCCCCACCAACGAGCAGAGGAGACGCCGATGCTGTCGTGGCTGGCCAAGAAGATGATCGCCCGCAACATGAGGGCGGCGAGCGCCGGGGACGTCGCGCCGACGCTGAAGATGGACGCCGAGGACGTCAGGTTCCGCTTCCCCGGCGACAGCTCCTGGGCGACGGAGCTGCAGGGGAAGCAGAAGCTGGAGCCGTGGCTGCGGCGCTTCGCCGACACCGGGCTGCAGATCAGCCCCGACGAGGTCGTCCTGCAGGGCTTCCCCTGGAAGCAAACGATCTGCATCCGCGGCACCGATCACCTCGACTCGCCCGAGGGCGAGCGGGTCTACGAGAACCGCTACGTCATCTGGGGCCACATCCGCTGGGGACTGCTGCGCGACTACGAGGTCTACGAGGACACCCAGAAAAGCAAAGCGCTGGACGGATACCTGGCCGGCATCGGCAAGCTCTGAGTTAGCACTGGATCGTCCGCCGGCGCGGGTCTAACATCGACGCATCGGCCCCGCGCCGGGCCCCCGGCCGGGTGAAGCCCAGACGAGAGGAGAGCCAGATGCTCTGCGCACTGACCGTACGCAAGCTGAAGCCGGGCGCGATGGAGGACTTCAAACGGGCCTTCGTCCCCGCCGAAGACGCGGAGCCGCCCCGCGGTTGGAAGCGGTTCTACGCGCTTCGCGGCGTCGCTGACGAGAACGAGGTCATCACCTTCGGGTTCTTCGACGGAACCGTGGAGGAAATGCGCGCCAACCAAGGGGACAACGAGTACGACGAGCGTCGGGCGGCCGCCGACGAGTTCGTCGAATCGGTCGGCACCGACGGGGTCTTCGAGGTGGTCGAGGAACGCTCGATGGAGTAGGCGCTAAGTCAGCAGCGTGATCACGCCGCGGAGGACGAGCAGCGCCCCGATCGTCGCGGCCAGGATCGCCCCTGCCTTGCGGCCGTTGCGGCCGAGCCAGGCGCGGAAGCGCCTCACCCGGTCCTGAGTCTTGTCCGGGGCAAAGGCGTAGCCCAGCAGCGGCACCTCCAGCAGCAGCTGCTGGATCAGGCAGAAGACGACGACCAGCAGCACCGTCTCCGGCACGCCGGCGTCGAGCTTGGCCATGCGGTCGAGCGCGGTCAGGTAGGAGACGCCGGGGAAGGTGAGGACGACGCCGACCGCGAAGGTGACCCGCGCCGAACCCCTGCCCAGCATCCGCTCCGGCCACGATTCCTTTTCCACGCCCTCCCCGTGCTTTGCCTCGTGACGGCGCCGGCGACGCTCCTGCAACGGCGCGTCGCGTCCCGTCCCGAGAACCAACGCGACCAGTAGCGCGACCAGGCCGACGACGACGTCCTCGATCGGACCCAGGGTGTGCGCGGTGTTGACACTGGCCGACCCGTGCAGCGAGAAGACGATCAGCAGGCCGGCGGTGATGCTCGTCAGCAGGGCGCCGAGCAGATAGCCGAGCATCAGCTTCTTCGGATTCGGCAGCAGCATCATCACCGTCACCGCCGCCAGCAGCGTCGGCGTGAACATCGCCAACAGGGAGAGCAGAAAGATGCTGGTGAGGTCGCCCACGCCGCCATTCATACTGGAAGAATCGGCCCATGAAGCAGCGAGTCAACCTGATCACCCTCGGCGTCTCCGACCTGGAGCGCGCCCGCGCCTTCTACGAAGCGCTGGGCTGGGCGACCGGCGCCGAACCGGGCGACGACGTCGTCTTCTTCCAGGCCGGGGACATGGTGCTGGCCCTCTGGGACCGGGCGCGACTGGCCGAGGACAGCTGCGTCGAGGACGCGCCGGGCTGGGGCGGCGTCACCCTGGCGCTCAACTTCGGCTCGGCGGCGGAGGTCGACGCCGCGATCGAGGAGGCGCGCGTGGCCGGCGCCACGATCGGGCGCGAGCCGGCCGAGACCTTCTGGGGCGGCTACAGCGGCGTCTTCGTCGACCCCGAGGGCCACCCTTGGGAGGTTGCCCACAATCCGCACTGGCAGATCACCGAGGACGGTGGGCTCAGGCTCGGCTGAGCGGCCTTCTCCAAAGCTGGCCAGTCAACCAGGAACGCCGCCATCCCTGTAGCCTCCGGCGCCGACTTCACGAACTAAAGGAGACGCAGACTGATGGGACTTCTCGATGGGAAAGCGGCGATCGTCACCGGGTCCGCGCGAGGGATCGGCCGGGCGACCGCCGAGCTGTTCGCGGCCGAGGGCGCCAAGGTCCTGATCAACGACCTCGACGCCGACGTCGCCGAGCAGACCGCGGGCGAAATCGACGGCGAGACCGCCGTCCACGCCGGCGACCTGACCAAGGAGGGCGCCGCCGACGAGCTGGTCGCCGCCGCCGTCGACGCCTTCGGCGCGGTCGACATCGCCGTCAACAACGCCGGCTACACCTGGGACGGCGTCGCCCACAAGATGACCGACGAGCAGTTCCAGGCGATGCTGGACATCCACACGGTCGCCCCCTTCCGCGTCGCCCGGGCGCTGGCCCCGCACTGGCGCGAGGCCGCTAAGGCCGAGCGCGGCGAAGACAAGGAGGTCTTCCGCAAGCTGATCAACGTCTCCTCCACCTCGGGGACGATGGGCAACGCCGGCCAGGTCAACTACTCGGCCGCGAAGATGGGCGTCGTCGGCCTGACCAAAACCCTCGCCAAGGAGTGGGGCCAGTTCAAGATCAACGTCAACGCGGTCGCCTTCGGCTTCGTCGACACCCGCCTCACCGCCGCCAAGGAGGAGGGCGGCGAGATGACCGCTCCCGGCGGCGAGAAGATCGAGCTCGGCATCCCCGAGCAGATGCGGGCGATGGCCTCGGCGATCATCCCGGTCGGCCGCCCCGCCTCGCCCGAGGAGGCCTCCGGCCCGGTCCTCTTCCTCGCCTCGCCGCTGGCCAACTACGTGCACGGCCAGGTCCTGAACGTGACCGGCGGCATGTTCGGGGGGATGTACACCTGAGCGATACGGCGACAAGTCGGCGGCCACCGCGCTATCTCGACGTCGGCGACAAGGTCTGGCCGCTGACGCGCCGCTTCATGGGCGTCCACACGTTCCTCTACCAGAGGACGGGTGGGCGCCTCGGCCACACGATCCCCGGCGTGCCCGGCAAGATGCTCCTGCTCGATCACGTCGGCGCCAAGAGCGGCGCCAAGCGCACCTCCCCCCTGCTCTACGTCAGGGACGGCGAGGACCTCGTCATCGTCGCCTCCAAAGGCGGCTTCCCGAAGAACCCGGCCTGGTTCCACAACCTCGTCGCCAATCCCGACACGACCGTGCAGGTCGGCGGCAAGCATTTGCCGGTCCATGCCCGGGTCGCCACCCCCGAGGAGCGCGGCCGGCTCTGGGAGATGGCCGTCGACGCCTATCGCGGCTACGAGGACTACGCGGTCCGCAGCAAAGGCCGCGAGATCCCGCTTGTAGTGCTTGAGCCCCGCTAGTTCCGCGAACTGCATCAAGTTCTCCACCCGGCAGGAGGACAACTTGATGCAGTTCAGGTTTTCGGCCGCCGCTCCTCGGCGACCGGCGTCCCCTCGGGGTTGGTGATCGCTTCGGGAGGCCAGGGGCCGGCCCAGTTGTCGCGGGCGCCGTCGATCGTGATCGTCGTGCCGGAGTAGAAGTCGCCGGCCGGCGAGGCCAGGTAGGCGACCAGCCAGGCCATCTCCTCGGGCCGGCCGGCGCGGCCGATCGGGATCGAGCGCTCGAGGTTGTCGACGACCACCTGCGGATACTTGGTCAACAGCGTCTCGGTCGCGAACTGGCCGGCGGCGAGGGCGACGGTCTTGACCCCGAAGCGGGCCCACTCCACCGCCAGCGTCCGCATCATGTTCTCGACCGCGGCCCGGGCGGCGCCGGAGTGGACCATCCCCGGCATGCCGTTGTGCGGCGAGAGGGTGACGCTCAGCACCTTGCCACCGCCCTGGGGGATGAAGGCCTTGGTTGCGGCGGCATGGGTCATCAGCCAGGTGCCCTGGACGTTGAGGTCGATCACGGTGCGGAAGCCTTTCGGGGTGATCGCCTCGGCCGGGCTGAGGAACTGGCCGCCGGCGTTGTTGACGAGCACGTCGAGGCGGCCGTGGCGCTCCAGTAGGCCGTCGAAGAAACGGCCGACCGGCTCCTCCTCGCGGATGTCGAGGATCTCGTGCTCAAAGCTCCCCGGCAAGCCGGCGGCCAGCTCGGCGGTCTCCGTCAGCGGCTCCTCGCGGCGCCCGCAGGCGACGACGCCGGCGCCGAGGCGGACCAGCTCCAGCGCCGTCTCCCGCCCCAACCCACTGCCGGCGCCCGACACCACGCAGACCTGGCCGGCGAGCAGATCGTCGCGGAACACCTGCGAATGCGCGCTTTCAGCCATCGGCGCGCAAGCCTATAGGCGACCTCTTGCACGTAATGTCACCACGATGAAGGTCCAGGTGGAGGCACGGCCCTTGCACGAGCCGCTCGCCGGCGGCACGCCGGGAGCGACCGTCGTCGTCGAACCGCTGATCGCCGGCCACGTCGACTTCCCCCAGGCGATGATGGTCAGCCCGGGCGGGCGCTTCCTCACCCTGAAGCTGCTGCGGGCGCTGTTCGGCAGCCGCCCGCCGAACGTGATGCCGGTCCCAGCTTTCTTGCTCCGCCACCCCAGCGCCGGCGCGATCCTCGTCGACACCGGCCTGCACCCCTCCGTCGCCACCGACGGCAAGGAGAACTTCGGCAGCCTCGGCAACCGCGTCGGCGGGCCGTCGCTGACCCCCGGCGAAGACGTGCCCGCACAGCTGCGCGAGCGCGGCCTCGACCCCGGCGAGATTCCGATCGTGGTGATGACCCACCTGCACAGCGACCACGCCTCGGCGATCTCCGAGTTCCCGAACTCCACCTTCGTGGTCAGCGAGACCGAGTGGGAGGCCGCCGCGGTCGGCTCGCAGCCGACCCTCAACGGCTACCGCCGCCAGCACTTCGACTACGCCTTCGACTACCGCACGGTCGACTTCGACCGCGCCAACATCGACTCCTACGCCAGCTTCGGGCGCACCTTCGACCTCTTCGGCGACGGCTCGATCCGCCTCGCCTTCACCCCCGGCCACAGCGCCGGCCACATCTCGGTGGTCTGCCGCCTCGGGCGGGACGACTTCGTGATCGGCGGCGACGCGACGTACGTCGCGGCCCAGCTCAGCGGCGAGGCGCCGCTGCCGCCACGCCCGTTCGACTCCCACAACTTCCGCCGCTCACTGCAGGAGCTGCGGCTCTTCCATTCTCAGTTCCCGAACGCCGTGATCACGCCGGGGCACGATCCCGACTTCTACGCCGGGCTCGACTCTCGCTACGAGTAGCGATCCCCTCGTACATCTCGCGCACCTCGGCGAAGACCTCGGTCGCCACCTCAAGCTGGCGCTCGCGGCTCGGCGAGGGCTCGACCGGGAAGGTCATCGGCTTGCCGAACTGGACCGTGACCTTGGGGAAGTGCAGCCGTTTCCAACCGCGGACCCGGGCCGAGCCATGGATCGCGACCGGCACGATCGGCGCCCCCGTCTCCAGCGCGATCCGGCCGATCCCCGGCTTCGGCTCCCCCAGCTGGCGCGAGCGCGAGCGGCCGCCCTCGGCGTAGACCAACAGCATTTCCTCCTGGGCCAGCAGCTGGTAGGCGGTCTCAAACGCCTCCTCGTCGTGCTTGCCGCGGCGGACCGGGAAGACCCCGCCGTGCTTGTAGACGTAAGTGAGGACCGGCGGGCCGAACATCTGCGATTTCGCCATGAAGCGGATCTTCCGCCGCAGGTAGAGGCCGGCGAAGAAGTGGTCCATCTGGCTGAAGTGGTTGGGGGCGAGGACGAGGGACCCCTCGCGCGGCACGTTCTCGACCCCGATCCCCCGCACCCGGTAGATCAGCAGCGTCGGCAGGGTGAGGATGATGCGGACGAAGGTGTAGGTCCAGCCGACGCCCTTGCGGGCCGCCTCGTGGAACTGTGTGAAGTACTCCGCCGGGCGCGGGTCCTTGTAGGTCTGGGGCCGCATTTCAGCCATGCAAGAGAGTTACTCCAGAGGGCGGGCCCAGTTGCGCGAGCGCTCCAGCGCCCGCTGCCAGCCGGCCAGCAGGGAGTCGCGCTCGTCCGCCCCCATCCGCGGCTCGTAGCGAGCCGCTTCGCGCCACATCTCCCCTACCTGCTCGCGACTCCAGTGCCCGGTTGCGATCCCGGCCAGGTAGGCGGCGCCGAGCGCGGTCGTCTCCGCGACCTCCGGCACCGCCACCGGGGCTCCCAGCACGTCCGCCTGGAATTGCATCAACCAGCCGTTGGCGACGGCGCCGCCGTCGGCCTTCAGCACCGCGAGCGGCTCGCCGGCCGCCGCCTCCTGGGCGCGCACCGCATCGACGGTCTGGTAGGCGATCGCCTCCAGCGCCGATCGGGCCAGGTGGGCGCGGCCGCTGCCGCGAGTGAGGCCGACGATCGTGCCGCGCGCATAGGGGTCCCAGTGCGGCGAGCCGAGCCCGGTCAGGGCGGGGACGAAGTAGACGCCGTCGTTGGCCTCGAGCGAGGCGGCCAAGGCCTCCGTCTCCCCCGCCGCGGCGATGATCCCGAGCCCGTCGCGCAGCCACTGCACGGCGGCCCCGGTGACGAAGATCGAGGCCTCGAGCGCGTAGGCCACCTCGTCGCCGAGCCCCCAGGCGACCGTCGCCAGCAGGCCGTCAGGGGGACGAGGCGCCCGCTCGCCGGTGTTGAGGAGGACGAAGCTGCCGGTGCCGTAGGTGTTCTTGGCCATGCCGGGGCGGTGACAGGCCTGGCCGAAGAGGGCCGCCTGCTGGTCGCCGGCGATCCCGGCAACCGGCACCTCGCCGCCGAACTCCGTCGTGGTCCCGTAGACGTGGGCGGAGGGCAGCGGCTCCGGCAGGCGTGCCGGGTCGATCCCCAACAGCGCGCACAGCTCCGGGTCCCAGCCGAGCTTGCGGATGTCGAACAGCATCGTCCGCGAGGCGTTGGAGTAGTCGGTGACGTGGCGCCCGGTCAGCTTGAAGAGCAGCCAGGAGTCGATCGTGCCGAAGACCGCCCGCTCCGCGCCCTCGGCGTTGCGCAGCAGCCACTCGATCTTGGTCGCCGAGAAGTAGGGGTCGATCGTCAAACCGGTCCGCTCCCGCACCAGCGCCTCCTGCCCGGCCTCGCGCAGCTCCTCGCAGCGCCGGGCGGTGCGGCGGTCCTGCCAGACCAGGGCGCGGTGGATCGGCTCGCCCGTCGCCGGGTCCCAGGCGACCACCGTCTCGCGCTGGTTGGTGATCCCGATCGCCGCGAGCTCGGCGCCGCCGATGCCGGCGGCGGTGATCGCCTCGTTTGCGACCCGCCGCGTCACCGCCCAGATTTCGCCGGCGTCGTGCTCGACCCAGCCCGGACGCGGGAAGTGCTGCTCGAACTCCGAATAGGCGCGTCCGGCGATCCCGCCCTCGCCGTCGAAGACGAGGCAGGTCGTCCCCGTCGTCCCCTGGTCGATCGCGAGAATCACTTCGGGAGATCCGCTATCGGCCGCGGACCCTGCAGCTGCGGGTCAGGGTCGAGGAGAGCGTGCGACCGTCGGCGAAGCTCATCGCCGCCTGGGCGAAGGGGAAGACGGCGCCGGGGAAGCCCGCCGGTGCGTCGCAGGCGGCGCTGAGGTAGCTGCGAGACCGACCGCGATAGGTGAAGTCGCGCTGCAGGCTGAGGCTGATCTGCTTCAGGTACCCCCAGCGGTTCAGCGAGGCCGGCAGGGCGCCGGTGAGGGTGGTCCGGTAGGTGCCGCCGCTTTCGCGGATGCGGAAGACGATGATGCGGGTGATCGGTATCGGCTCCTTGCCATAGACGTGGGCGAGGATGGCGCGCTGGCCGTCGATGACGGCGTTGAAGGCGAGGATGCGGCCCGCGGTCGGGAACGCCGACTGTTCGGGAAAGGCGACGTCCGCCGAGTAGTGGCCGCGGCCGACCAGGGCCGGGCCGCAGCGGTCGAGGGCTTCCCTGCTTGACGATGGTTCGATCTGGCTGCGGCGGCAGATCGGCAAGCCACGGGCGTCGAGGCGGCCGCCCCGGTTGATCGCGAGCGTGATCCGCCGCAACGCCGGCGGCCGCTCCCCGGAGAGCGTCCTCACCGTGCCCGAGATGCTGACCGAGATCGGCGCCCGCGAGTCGCGCGGCAGGGCGTTGGGAGCGATGCCGCCGCTGAACCTGACGAAGAGGTCGCCGCGGGCGATCAGCTCAGCCTGGGCCAGCGAGGCCACTACGGCAACGACCAAGGCCGTCGTCGCCAGCACTCCGATCTGCAGCCCTCCTCTCATTCCGACCCAGGCTAGCGGCGCGCCGCGAAGACCCGGGCGAAGTCGCGCAGCTGAGCGCCGCGGTGGAGGAAGCCGCCGAAGCTGCGCCCCGTCGCCCGGTGCTCGAGATCGAGCTCGTACTCGCGCAGGCGATAGCCGGCGCGGACGGCGTCGACCGTGATCCCGATCTCCATGCCGAAGCCGGACGCAAAGGGCAGGGTGGAGCGCAGGGCCTCGGCCCGCAGCGCCCGCTGGCCGGAGATCGGCGCCGTCGTCTCGAGGCCGCAAAGGCGCCGGATCGCCCAGCGGGCGAAGCCGAGGGCGAGGCCGAAGCCGCCGCCTACCCGACGCCTGAAAGCGGCTACGGCAAGGTCGCACTCGCCGCGCTCGACCGCCTCCACGAGCGGCGCCAGGCGAGCCGCCGAGGCGCCGAGGTCGCCGTCGCAGAGGAGCACCAGGTCCGGTGCCGGGGTGGCGCTCAGCGCCGCCAGCGCCGCCGCGGTCACGTTGGCGCCCTTGCCGTGAGGGCGACCGCGACTCACCACCTGGGCGCCGGCGGCCAGCGCCAACTCGGCGGTGCCGTCGCGGGAGGCGTCGTCGGCGACCCAGATCGCCGCCGCGGGGAACCGGCGGCGCAAGGCCGCCACCGTCGCCCCCACGCGATCGGCCTCGTTACGGGCGGCGATTATCACTGCGAGTGAATCCTCCACGGCGGCTATTGTCCCCACCGATGCCAAACGTCGAGGCGCACATCACCGGCAACGTCTGGAAAATCGAGGTAGCGGTCGGGGACGAGGTCGCCGACGGCGACACCGTCGCCATCCTCGAGTCGATGAAGATGGAGATCCCGGTCGAGGCCGAAGACGACGGGACGGTGAAGGAGATTCGCTGCGAGGAGGGCCAAGCCGTGAGCGAAGGCGACGTCCTCGTGGTGCTGGAGTAGCTCCGGTGGGGGAGCGCCTCGCGGGGGGCAAGCTCGTGCTCGACCGGCCGGCCGACGCGGTCGCCCGGCTGCGCATCGACAACCCCGAGCGCCGCAACGCCCTCGACCACGAGATCCTCGACGCGCTGGCCGCAGTGCTGCCCCAGCTCGACCGGGGAATCGAAACCCGCTGCGTCCTGATCACCGGCGCGGCGCCGCTCTTCTCCGCCGGCTACGACATCGCCGCGATCCCGGAGGAGACCTTCGAGCGCGACGCCGAGGCGCTGGTCGCCCACCCCTTCCACGACGCGATCGAGGCGATCGCCAAGCATCCCTGGCCAACCGTGGCGGCGATCAACGGCCACTGCCTCGGCGGCGGGCTCGAGCTGGCGATCACCTGCGACCTGAGGATCTGCGCCACCGGGGCGAAGCTGGGCATGCCACCGGCGAAACTGGGCTTGATCTACGGCCACACCGGGCTGCGGCGGTTCATCGACACGGTCGGGCTGGCGCGAACCAAAGAGCTGTTCATGACCGGCCGCAACTACGAGGCGAGCCGGGCCGAGCGCCTCGGCCTCGTCAACGAAGTCGTCAGCGACGAGAGCCTCGAGGCCGAGTCGGTCAAGCTGGCCGCCACGATCGCCGCCAACGCGCCGCTCTCGGTGCGGGGGAACAAGCAGGCGATCGACCTGCTCAACGCCTGTGCCGTGCTCACCGACCAGCAGGAGGCGGGCCTGATCACCCTGCGCGAATCCGGCTTCGCCTCCGAGGACTTCCGCGAGGGGATCCGGGCCTTCACCGAGAAGCGCCCGCCCGAGTGGACAGGACGGTGACCGCCAGGGCGCGAGCCGACCTTGCCGGATCGGACCCGACGATGGCGGCGCTGATCGAGCGGGTCGGCGAGATCGACCTGGCGACGCGGCTGCGCCGTCGCAGCGAGGAGCGGCCGGCCGACGCCTACGGGGCGTTGCTGCGGGCGATCGTCGGCCAGCAGCTCTCGACCAAAGCGGCGCGGACGATCTACCTGCGTGTGCTCGACCTCTTCGGCGGCGCCACCCCGACCCCCGAGCAGCTGCTGGAGGCGAGCGAGACCGACCTGCGCGGGGCCGGCCTCTCCGGCCGCAAGGTCGAGTACGTCCGCGACCTCGCCTCGCACGTGCTCAGCGGCGAGCTGGAGCTGGACCGGCTGGACGAGCTCGGCGACGAGAAGGTGATCGAGGAGCTGGTCGCCGTGCGCGGGCTCGGCCAGTGGACCGCGGAGATGTTCCTGATCTTCCACCTGGAGCGTCCAGACGTCCTCTCCGGCGGCGATCTCGGCATCCGCAAAGCGGTGCAGATCGAGTATGGGCTGGAGGCGATGCCGACGCCTGAGCGGGTGCTGGAGATCGGCGAGCCCTGGCGCCCGCACCGCAGCCTCGCCTCGCTCTACCTCTGGGAGTCGTTGGCCGCCGTGCCCGGCTGACCCTCCCAGCGCACGACGGCTCCCATCTTCAATGCGAGGCACTCAGTTGGCCGACAATGCAAATATGCGATTTCGCTTCTGGATCGGGCTGGCCGCGGTCCTCCTGATCGCCGCCGGCTCCGTGGCCGCGGCGCTGATCGTCAGCGCCGACGACAACGCCGACTTCCACGCGAGTCAGCGTGACCAGGCGATTCGCGCAGCGCACCAGGCCGAGTCCTTGGCCGGCCTCTCGATCGGACAGCTGGCCAGCGCCGCCGCCTTCTTCCAGGCCGAGGACAGATTCAGCAAGCACGATTTCGACGTCGTCGCGGCGCCGCTGCTGGAACAGGGCGCGCTGAGCGCGACCGCGTTCATCCAGCGCCTTCCCGACTCCAGGCGCGCCGCCTTTGAACGGCGGCATGGCGTACCGGTTTTCGAACCGGGGCCCGACGGCCCTCGCAAGGCCAAAACGCGACCCAGCTACTACCCGATCGTCTACGCGGTCAGTGAACTCGGCTTGGCCGCACCGGTCGGCTTCGACCTCGCCGCCGATCCGGAGCGGGCTCCCTTCCTGCGCCGCGCCCGGGACCGCGGCGAGCCGGTCGCGACGCCTCCCGTGAAGCTGCTGATCGGCGGCGTCGGCATCAACATCTACCGGCCGGTGTACCGCGACGGGGCCCCGACCGCCACCGTCGCCCAGCGACGCGCCGCCCTCGTCGGCTTCGCCGGCGGCGCCTTCCGCGTCAACGACCTCGCGACGGCGGCGGTCTCGACGGTGGCCGACTCCGTCGACGTACAGCTGCGAATCGACCGCGGCCACGTGGTCGGGGTGCAGGGAGAGCTCGACGACGCGGCCAGTGCACCGATCCAGATCGCCGATCGCACCTGGCTGCTGGTCGTCCGCGACCCCGACCGCCCCAACGTCAGCCTGCCGCTGCTACTGGCCGTGATCGGCATCGCCCTGGCGATGCTGCTGGGGTCCTTGATCCTTGTCTGGAGCCGCAACGAACGGATGCAGCAACTGCAGCGCGAAGCGAGCCTCGACCCGCTGACCGGGCTGAAGAACCGCCGCCGCTTCGAGGAGGACCTGCGGCTGGCGATGGCGCGGGGTCGCCGCGAGGAAACCACCGGAGCGGTGCTGATGCTCGACCTCGATCACTTCAAGCAGATCAACGATTCCCACGGGCACCCCGCCGGCGACCGCACGATCAAGGAGATAGCCGAGGTCCTGTGCCAGCGCAGCCGCGAGAGCGACACCCTGGCCCGGCTCGGCGGCGACGAGTTCGCGATCATCCTCCCCCGCTGCAGCCCGGTGGAGGCGCAGTTGGTCGCCGACTCGATCGCCACCGCGATCCGCGAGCACCAGCCGGTCGGGGGTGACGTCGAGCCGATCACCGCCAGCGTCGGCGTGGCGATCTTCGGCAACGATCCGCGGACCAGCGTCGAGTCGGTCGTCTCCGAAGCGGATACGGCGATGTACGCGGCCAAGGACGGCGGTCGTGACGGGGTCCGGATCTTCGACCCGGCCGCGATCCGCGACGACGCTTCCTGGGACGACCTGGGGTTTTAGGAGCGTCTAGCGCGCTGAGAACTCGCGGCGCAAGTCGAGCACCCGCTGGGCCGAGGCCTCGAACTCTTCAAGGTCGAGGGTGCCGGCGCGGAGCCTTGCAACCAGCGCCCGCCAGGCCCTTTCGGCCGGCGGCAGGTCGGTGAAGAGGAGCAGGTCGGAGCCGGCCCGCGCCGCTGCCACTCCCGACTTGACCGGCCCGCCGAAGGCCCGCACGGCGGCGGTGTCGAGCGCGTCGGTTATCGATACCCCGTCGAAGCCGAGCCGGGTGCGCAGCTCGCCGGTGGCGATCGCGGGCGAGAACGCAGCCGGGTCGGGCGAGAGCGCCGGATAGATCGCGGTGCTGAGCATGACGAGGTCGCCGCCGGCGGCGACGAAGGCTCGGTAGGGAGCCTCGTCGACCTTCCTCAGGGCTTGCCTGGAGAGATCGATCCGCTGCACCGCGAAGTCGGTGTTTTCCGCCGCCGCGCCAAGTCCCGGGAAATGCTTGGCGGTTGCCGCCACCCCACCCTGTCGCAGGCCCACCGCGAAGGGGATCGCGGTCGCGGCGACGCGCTGGGCGGTGGAGCCGAAGCCGCGTTCGGTTGCGGCGATCGTCCCTCCCGGCCGGGCCACGTCGAGGACGGGCGCGAGATCGACGTTGACGCCGAGCCGGCTCAGGCTCGCCGCGGTGCGCCGGCCCTGCTCCCGACTGAAGGCGGCACCGTGTCTACCCATCTCCGCGGCCGAGGCGGAGGGCGCGCCGCCGACGCGCTTGACCAGCCCACCCTCCTGATCGGTCATCACCAGCAACGGATCGCGCAGCCCCGGCGGGCGACGGATCGCCTGCAGGGCGGCGATCAGGCGCCTGCCGGCGGTGCGGCTGGGGAAGTTGTCGGCGAAGAGGACCACGCCGGCGACGCGGCCCTGGCCGATCGCCCTACGCAGTCGAGGCGGGACCGCGGTGCCGCCGAGGCCGGCGACGATCCGCGCGCCCGCCAGGCGCGGCGCCGAGAGCGTGCTCGCCACCTCGACCCGCGGCGGCGGCGTGTCGCCGAGCGCCGCCCCGAGCGCGAACGCGCCGGCGGCGAGGCCGGCCAGAACGCCCAGCGCCGTCCGCCGTCTGCGCACTCGAGCCCGGTCCACGAGCCGAACGCTAGCGGAGTCGAGCGTCCGGTCCGGCGCCTAGCCTTGCGCCCAATCCACCCCCGGACCAACACCTTGAAAAGAGTCAGGCATGCCCTCTCTGATCACCTTTGACGAAGCCCTCGAGTACGGGCGGCAGACCGGCCACGACGAGATCGGGGCCCTGGTCGAGCGCGCCTGGGAAGTCCGCCGCGAGAACTTCGGCGACTCGACCGACATGTGTTCGCTGGTCAACGCCAAGTCCGGTGGCTGCGCCGAGGACTGCGGCTTCTGCGCCCAGTCGCGCTACGCCGAGGCCGACACGCCGATGCACGCGATGCTGGAGCCGGAGCAGATCCTCGAGCACGCGAAAGCCGCCGAAGCCGCCGGCGCCCACCGCTTCTGCATGGTCACCCAGGGCCAGGGCCTCTCCAAACGCGACTTCCAGAAGATCCTCGAAGGCACCCGCCTGGTCGCCGAGCAGACCAACCTCAAGCGCTGCGCCTCGATCGGCCACATGTCGGCGGATCGCGCCTCGGCCCTGAAAGAGGCTGGCGTGCAGCGGGTCCACCACAACGTCGAGTCCTCGCGCTCCTACTACCCGGAGG
The DNA here is from genome assembly GCA_963849165.1 of uncultured Solirubrobacterales bacterium. Taxonomy (GTDB): domain Bacteria; phylum Actinomycetota; class Thermoleophilia; order Solirubrobacterales; family 70-9; genus VAYN01. The sequence continues at coordinate 688,351 of CAWKGJ010000001.1, forward strand.
TCTCCTCCACGGTCCGCTACGAGGGCCGGCTGCGGACGATCCAGGCGGTCAAGGAGGCAGGGCTGGAGACCTGCGTCGGCGGCATCCTCAACCTCGGCGAGAGCGAGGAGCAGCGGGTCGAGATGGCCTTCGAGCTGACCGAGATCAACCCCACCTCGGTGCCGATCAACCTGCTCAACCCGCGCGAGGGCACCAAGTTCGGCGACCGCGAGCCGATGGACCCCTGGGAGGTCGTCAAGTGGGTGGCGATCTTCCGCCTGATCATCCCCGGCGCCCTCTTCCGCCTCTGCGGCGGCCGGGTCGAGAACCTCGGCGACCTGCAGCCACTGGCCGTGAAAGCGGGCCTCAACGGGGTGATGATGGGCAACTTCTTGACCACCCTCGGCGCCGAGCCCGAGGACGACCGGGCGATGTTCGAGGAGCTGGGCCTAAACGTCGCCCGTCAGCCCGACAACGGCGCCAACCCGCGGCCCGACAACCGCTCCGGCTGGCTCGACGGCGAGACGCCGGCGACGCCGATGGACGAGCTGGTCGACCACCAGGACGAAGCCAACTTCTGGGATCCCTCAACCCAGCTGCGGGTGATCAAGAAGGCGAAGAAGCCGCCGCCTTATCCGCGCGCGGCGGCGTGACCGACGTCGCGGAGCGGCTCGAGGAGCTCCGCGACCGGGGGCTCTACCGGCGCCTGCGCCTGGTCGAGGGGCCGCAGGGGCCGCAGGTCCACCTCGGCGGGCAGCGGGTGCTGCTGCTCTGCTCCAACAACTACCTGGGACTCGCCGACCATCCGCGGGTCCGCGAGGCGGCGGCGGAGGCGGCGATCCGCTGGGGAGCCGGGGCCGGGGCCTCGCGACTGGTCTCCGGAAACATGGAGCCGCACCGGCGGCTGGAGGCCCGGCTGGCCGGATTCAAGGGCTACGAGGCGGCCCTGCTGTTCGGCTCCGGCTACCTGGCGAACACGGGAGCGATCGCGGCACTGGCCGGGGCGGGCGAGACCGTCTTCTCCGACGAGCTCAACCACGCCAGCATCGTCGACGGCTGCCGCCTCTCCCGCGCCGAGACCTTCGTCTACCGCCATGGCGACCTCGACCACCTCGCCTGGGGGCTGCGCGAGGCCGCGGGTCGCGGCTCCCTGATCGTCAGCGACGGCGTCTTCTCGATGGACGGCGACGTCGCGCCGCTGGCGGAGCTGCTGGAGCTGGCCCGGCGCCACGGCTGCCGGCTGATGGTCGACGAGGCCCACGCCACCGGCGCGGTCGGCCCCGGCGGTCGCGGCTCCGTCGCCGCCGCCGGCCTCAGCGGTGAGGTCGACGTCGTCGTCGGCACCCTCGGCAAGGCCCTCGGTTCCTACGGAGCCTACGCCTGCGCCGGCGCCGAGACGATCGACTTCCTCCTCAACACCGCCCGCCCCTTCGTCTTCTCGACGGCGCCGCCGCCGCCCTCGGTAGCCGCCGCGACGACGGCGCTGGAGCTGATCTCCAGCGATCGGGTCAAGCGCCTGCAGGAGAACGCGGCGCGGTTTCGGGCCGCTCTGTCCGCCGAGGGGCTCGAATCCGGTCGCTCGCAGACCCAGATCGTGCCGATCGAGGTCGGCGAGGCAGGGCCGACGATGGCGCTGTGCGAGCGCCTGCTCGAGCACGGGGTCTTCGCCCAGGGGATCCGCCCGCCGACGGTTCCCGAGGGCTCTTCGCGCCTGCGCTTCACGGTGATGGCCAGCCACCGCCGCGACGAGCTCGAGCGGGCCGCGAGGCTGGCCGCCGCCGCAGCCCGCGAACTCGGCTTGGCCGCTCCACTGCCCGCCGCCGCCTGACGGGGATGGCGTGAGCGGGGCCACCACCGGGGTCTTCGTCACCGGCACCGGCACCGAGGTCGGCAAGACCGTGGTCGCCGCCGCGATCGCCCGCACGCTGGCCTCGCAAGGGCGGAGTGTGAACGTCTTCAAGCCCGCGGTGACCGGGCTCGAAGAGCCGGGCGAGGCCGACCACGAGCTGCTGCGCCGCGCCGCCGGCTCGACCCAGAGCGACGAGGAGATCGCGCCCTACCGGTACGACCCCCCCGCCTCCCCTCACCTCGCCGCGGCGATGGCGGACGAGGAGATCGATCGTGAGCGGCTGCTCGCCGCCGCACGCACTGCGGCGGCCGCTGCCGACGCGTTGGTCTGCGAGGGCGTCGGCGGCCTGCTCGTACCGTTGGCGGGGCGCTTTCCCGTCCCCACAGGACGGGAAAGCGCCCCGCCCTACCTCGTGCGCGACCTCGCGGTGGACCTCGGCTACCCGCTGGTGATCGTCGCGTCCCCGGGGCTCGGGACGATCAACCACGCGCTGCTGACGCTGGAGGCGGCACGCACGGCAGGACTGGAGATCGCGGTGGTGGTTCTCACCCCGTGGCCGGCGGGGCCGAGCGAGATCGAGCGGTCAAACCGCGAGACGATCGCCTCGCTGTCCGGGGTCGCAGTGAAGGTGCTCCCACGCCTCGACCTCGCCGCGCCCGGCTCCTGGCCGGCGCTCAGCTGGTGACCGGCGCCCTCAGGCGCTGACGATCACGTCGAGGCAGCCGTCGGCCAGCTCGACCTCGAAACCGGCGTCGCCGGCGACCGCAGCCGCAGCCGCCGGGTCCGCCGGCGCTTTCCCCGCCAGCAGCAGCGCTCGCGCGACGTCGCCCCGCACCGCCTTCGCCATGTGGGAGACGGGCTTGCGGACGCCGTCGCCCTCGCTGAACGCGCGCACCGCCAGCAGCGTCGCCCGCTTCGGCTTCCAAGCCGCCGCATACGCGGCCGAGCGCATGTCGACGATCAGCTCGCCCGGCTCGTCGGGCATCGCCGCCGCCAGCGCCCCCCGCCACCAGGTTGCCGGCGGGCCGACTCGGGCCACTCGCGCTTTGGCCGAGAAGCGGTAATAGGGAATCCGGTCCTGCGACCGCACCACGCCCCAGAGGGCGCTGGCGATCAAGACCCGGCGCCGCGCCCGCTCCGGCAGCTCGGGCAGCCGCAGGCGGTCGTAGAGGACGCCGCTGTAGACCTCACCCGCGGGCGCCGCCGGAGCCGACCGCAGCGCCGCGTCGACCGCGATGTCCCCGGCCTGGCCCTTGGCGATCGCCAGCTGCTTCAGCGCCCGCGCCGGCGAGATCGTCCCCAGCCGTTCGAGCGCGTCCAGCAGGGCCGCGCGGGGCCCGCCCAGCTCGTCGGCGAAAGCGAGTGAGTCGAGGTCGACGGGCGCGCCCGCGGGCGGCGTCGCCTTGCCCTCGGAGGGCGGCAGCAGGATCAGCATCCGGCGATTCTGTCTCAGGCGTGAGGCTCGCGCAGCGCGCTCAGGCGGCGGTGTCGCCTGCGGCGACGGCCTCGCGAGCCGCGACCGCCGAGCCGCCCGGGTTGACGGCCGCCTCGGCCGCCTCGATGGTGCTCGGCCTCGCCTTGCCCTTGGAGCGGATCGTCAGCGCCGCGATGACGACCCCGACCAGGGCGACCGCGGCGGAGACCGACATCGCCAGGCCCAGCCCGTCGACGAAGTCCTGCGGGGTCGCGGTCTCGAAGCTGGAGCCGGCCGCGCCCTGGAAGATCGCTCCGGTGACGGCGACGCCGAGGCTGCCGCCGACCATGCGGAACATCGAGAGCACGCCGGAGGCGATCCCCGCCTTCTCGACCGGGACCGCGTTCATCGCGGCGCTGGTCATCGGCGACATCGTCAGGGCGATGCCGATGCCGAGCAGCATGAACCCGGGCAGCAGGTCGAGGTAGGTCGAGTCGACGGCAAGGCCGCTGAAGCTGAACAGCGAGGCGGCGACGATCGCCAGCCCGCCGGCGATCAGCCAGCGCGGCCCGAAGCGGTCGGAGAGACGGCCCGCCACCGGGGCGACGGTGACGATCATCAGGGTCGAGGGCAGGAACCTCACCCCCGCCTCCAGCGGCGAGTAGTGAAGGATGTTCTGCAGGTAGAGGGCGAGGAAGAAGAAGACGCCGAGCATCGCGAAGGAGACGATCAACGCCACCACCACCGCGCCGACGAAGTTGCGGTCGGAGAAGAAGCGGAATTCGACCATCGGCACCTTGACCCGTAGCTCGATCGCGACGAAGGCGATGGCGCCGAGGACCGACCCGGCCAGCAAGGCGACGATCTCGGGCGAGCCCCAGCCCCAGGCGTTGCCCTCGACCAGGGCCAGCACCAGCGCCGTCAGGGTCCCGGTCAGCACTACCACCCCGGCGTAGTCGACCTCGCGGCCAACCGTCTCGTCGCGCGACTCGCGCACCGCGAACAGCGCCGCGGCGACGGCCCCGATCGCGACCGGGATGTTGAGGTAGAAGATCGCCCGCCAGCTGACGTGCTCGGTCAGGAACCCGCCCAGGACCGGGCCGACGGCCAGGGCCAGGGCCGAGACGCCCGCCCACATCCCCATCGCCTTGCCGCGCTCGTGGGCGGGGAAGGCGTCGGTGATGATCGAGAGCGTCGCCGGCATCATCAGCGCCGCGCCGACGCCCTGGACGACGCGGCTGAGGACCAGCGCGGTCGCGTCCGGCGCCAGGCCGGCGGTGGCCGAGGAGAGGGCGAAGATGACGACGCCGAAGAGGAACATGAGGCGGCGGCCGAAGATGTCGCCGAGCCGGCCACCGGTCGCCAGCAGCACCGCGAAGGAGAGCGTGTAGCCGTTGATCGTCCACTCCAGGCCGGAGATCGAGGCGTCGAGGTCGCGCTGGATCGACGGCAGGGCGACGTTCACGACCGTGTTGTCGAGCATGATCATGAACAGCGCGAAGCACATCGCCCCGAGCGTCCACCACTTGCGGTTGTCGTCGGTGATCAGGTGGCGGTAACGGGTCAAGTCGGTCCAACCCCCTTCAGGTGCTCATAGGTCTGAGCGATGTCGTCGCGGTCCATCAGCGAGTCGACGGCTGCGTCGAGCTTGCGCCGCTGGGCGGCGCTGAGGGTCGAGGCGAAGGCCTCGAAGCCGCTCTGGCGGACAGCCACGAGGGTCTCGACCAGGCTCTTGCCCTTGGCCGTGATCTGCACCTGGCGCACGCGCCTGTCGTCGGGGTCCTCGACTCGCGTCGCCAAGCGCTTCTTGACCAGGGCGTCGACCGCCCTGCTCATCGACGGGACCGAGACACTGAAGACCTCGGCCAGGTCGCTGACCTGCCAGGTCTCCTCGGTCTGTCCCAGCCCCCCCAGCTCCAGCAGCGCCTTGCACTGGGTCATCGAGAGCCCCGACTCCTCCAGCACCCGCAGCTGGTTGCCACGGTCGTAGAGGAACAGATGGCGGAAGAGGGCGGTCAGCCGCGCCGCCGTCTCCTGGGCCTCGGGCCCGACTTCGGAGGCGGCCTTCCCGGCGATTGCCTTGACGTCGCTCGCTTGCATGCGAAAATAGTTGCAGCATCGCAACTATTCCGCAAGTGCAATAGTTGTTCCTGTGCGCTATGTCACACAGACGCGTGCTTCTCGCCGCGATACGGGCCGGGCTTCGGGCGCGGCTCGCCGCCCGGAAGGGCCAGCCGCAGGATCGTCCGCTGCACCATCCCCAGCTGCTGCATGAAGGGGCCGCTGTTGTAGGGGAGGCCGTAGCGCTCGCAGATGTCCTTCACCTGCGGGGCGATCTCGGCGTAGCGGGTGCTCGGCAGGTCGGGGAAGAGATGGTGCTCGACCTGGAAGCCGAGGTTGCCGCTGGCGACGTGGAAGAGCGGGCTGCCCTCGATGTTGGCCGAGCCGGAGAGCTGGCGCACGTACCAGCCACCCGGGCCCTCGTCCTCGACCTCGGCCTCGCTGAAGGTGTAGGTCTGGTCGGGGAAGTGGCCGCAGAAGATGATCGCGTAGGCCCAGACGTTGCGGGCCACGTTGGCGGCGGCGTTCGCCGTCGCGGTCGAGCGATAGGCCTTCGCCCCTTTGCCGAGCGCCCGCTGCAGGCTGCCCGCCAGGCCGCCGCGGCGGCGGCGCCGGCCCGGCTCGCGGCGGTCGGCAACCGCCTCCAGCGCCAGCTCGACCCCGGCCGTCGCCAGCCCGCTCAGCAGCGGCCAGGCGACGTAGTCCTTGACGACCTGGCTTTTCGCCTTGCCGACGATGCCCTTGACCTGACGCCGTATCTCCGCCTTCGACTTCTCGCCCGTGCGGATCGCCTCGAAATCCATGTCGTGCAGGGCCACGCCCCACTCGAAGAAGGCCATCAGCAGCAGGTTGTAGAAGGGCTGCAGGAGGTAGACCGGGTGCCACTTCTGCTCCGGGTCGATCCGCATGATCTCGTAGCCGAGGTCCTTGTCCTTGCCGCGGATGTTGGTGAAGGTGTGGTGGACGTAGTTGTGGGAGTGCTTCCAGGCCTCGGAGGTGGAGGCGGTGTCCCAGTCCCAGGTGGTGGAGTGGATGCGGGGGTCGTTCATCCAGTCCCACTGGCCGTGCAGGACGTTGTGGCCGATCTCCATGTTCTCGAGGATCTTCGCCGCCGAAAGCGCCGCCGTGCCGGCGGCCCGGGCGGGCAGGTTGTTGGAGGCGAGCAGCAGCGCCCGGGAGATCGTCCCGAGCCGGCGGTGCATCGCGATCATGCTCTCGATGTAGCGGCGGTCGCGCTCGCCGAGGTCGGCGCGGACGCGCTCGTGGATCGCGTCGAACTCGCGGCCCAGCTGCTCGATCTGCTCGGGCGAGAGCCGGCTCAGCGGGCTCTGGACCTCGGTCGGTGCCTCGGTGGCTGCAGTGCTCATCGGATTCCTCTCGGTTGGCTCAAAGTGCGATCTCGATCGGCCCCTCGGGGGCGTTGACGCAAGTCCTGACCATCTCTCCCTCGCTGCCGTGGACCTCACCGGTGCGCAGGTCCCGCACCCGGCCCTGGCGCAGCTCGCCGACGCAGGTGTGGCAGATGCCCATCCGGCAGCCGTAGGGCAGCGTCGCGCCGGCCGCCTCGCCGGCCGCGAGGATCGGCGTGCCCCCGTCGCAGACGGCCTCCACGCGGCTTTTGTCGAAGCGGATCGTGCCGCCCTCGCCACCCCCCGCCCCACCGCCGACGATCGGCTGGAAGCGCTCCATGCTGAGCAGCCCGGGGTCGCCCTCGAGCTCCCAGTGGCGGCTGAGGTCGTCGAGCATCTCCGCGGGGCCCGAGGCGAAGGCATGGCGCTCGCGCCAGTCGGGACAGATCTGGTCGAGGTCCGGCGGCGCCAGCCGTCCCTGCTCGGAGGTGATGCGCAGGTGCAGGTCGAAGCTCGGCTGCGCCGCCTCGAGCCGGCGCAGGCGCTCGCCGAAGATCACCGTGTCGGTGGTCCGCGCCGAGTGGACGTGGACGACGTCGCCGACCTTGTCGGCACGGACGAGGCTGCGCAGCATGCTGGCGATCGGGGTGATGCCGCTGCCGGCGCTGAGGAAGAGCAGCTTCCGAGGCACCGGGTCGGGCAGCACGAAGGTTCCTTCGACGCCGCCGAGGCGGACGATCTCGCCGGGGCGCGCCTGGCGCACCAGGTAGGGAGAGACCGTGCCGGCCTCGACCAGTTTGGGGGTGATCGCGATGCAGCCGTCGGCGCGGCCGGGGTCGGAGGTGAGCGAGTAGGCGCGCCAGTGGTGGACGCCGTCGACGACGACGCCGATCCGCAGGTACTGGCCGGGCCGGTGTCCCTCCCACTCGTGGCCGGGACGGATCAGGACGGTCGCCGCCTCGGCCGTCTCCGGCTCGATCCGCTCGATCCGGCCGCGCAGTTCGCGCGTCGACCAGAGCGGGTTGATCAGTTCCAGGTAGTCGTCGGGGAGCAGCGGGCTGAACAGCGAGCGGACGGCGCGCAGCGCTCGCTGGCGCGTTTTCGGAACCTGCGGTATCGCTCCTCGCTCAGCCATCTTGGTCAATCATGACATGGATCGATGTAACATCTGTGGGTGTAATCACAGAGGCCCGATACCCGGTTTCCGGCCGAAGTCACGTCTAACGTCGCTGGGGCGATGCCGGCCGATCCCGCCCAGCTCGACCAGGACCACCTCTGGCACCCCTTCACCCAGCAGCAGGGCTGGTCAGAGGAAGAGCCGCTGCTGATCGAGCGGGCCGAGGGCTCATACGTGATCGACGCCGACGGCCGCGCCTACCTTGACGGCACCTCCTCGCTCTGGTGCAACGTCCACGGCCATCGCCATCCCGCCATCGACCGGGCCGTCCGCGAGCAGCTCGAGCGCGTCGCCCACACGACCATGCTCGGCCTCTCCCACCCCGGCGCCGCCGAGCTGGCCGGCCGCCTGGTCGAGATTGCCCCACCCGGCCTCTCCCGCGTCTTCTACTCCGACTCCGGCTCCACCGCCGCCGAGATCGCCCTCAAGATGGCCTTCCAGTACCAACGCCAGCGCGGCGGCGACCACGCCCACCGCAGCTCCTTCGTCAAGCTCCGCAACGCCTACCACGGCGACACGATCGGCTCCGTCTCGGTCGGCGGCATCGACCTTTTCCACGCCGCCTACGGGCCGCTGCTGTTCGAGACCCACGCGGCCGAGCCGGGTGACGCCGCCGACCTCGAGCGCCTCCTCGCCGCCCACGGCGAGGAGGTCGCGGCGGTGATCGTCGAGCCGCTGGTCCAGGGGGCGGCGGGGATCCTCGTACAGCCACCCGGCTACCTGCGCGCGGTCCGCGAGCTCTGCGACCGCTACGGCGTGCTGCTGATCTGCGACGAGGTGGCGACCGGCTTCGGCCGCACCGGGACGATGTTCGCCTGCGAGCAGGAGGGCGTCGCCCCCGACCTGCTCTGCCTGGCCAAGGGCATCACCGGCGGCTATCTGCCGCTGGCGGCGACGCTGACCAGCGAGCGCGTCTACGAAGGCTTCCTTGGCGCCCCCGAGGAGCAGCGAACCTTCTTCCACGGCCACACCTACACCGGCAACCCGCTCGCCTGCGCGGCGGCCCTGGCCAACCTCGACGTCTTCGAGTCCGAGCGCACGATCGAGCGGCTGCAGCCGAAGATCCGCCGGCTCGGCGAGCGCCTCGAGGAGATCGCGGCGATGCCCGAGGTCGCCGAGGTCCGCTGGCGCGGCTTCATGGTCGGGATCGACCTCGGCGCCCACGACCCGGCGCTGCGGATCGGCCACCGGGTGACGCTCGCGGCCCGCGAGCGCGGCGCGATCGTGCGCCCGCTCGGCGACACCGTCGTCCTCGTGCCGCCGCTCTCGATCTCCAGCGAGGATCTCGACCGCCTCCTGACGATCACCGCCGACTCGATCGCGGCCGCGGTTGCTTTGCCCCAAGCCGCTTGACGAGAACGTCTTGTGACGAATCCGCGCCTGACTCGTAGTAAGGGCGTGAACGGGACTTTGACCGCCACTGCCGAGGAAGCGCCGCGCGAGGCGGACGTCGCCTTCGAGCGCCTCTACCGCTCCAGCCGCGACGACGTCTACGCCTACGTCGCCAGCATGGTCCGCGACCCCGCCGCGGCCGAGGACGTCACCGCCACCGCCTTCGAGCGCGCCTACCGCAAGCGCTCGCGCTTCGACCCGCGCCAGGGCGAGCGGCGCGCCTGGCTGTTCGGGATCGCCCGCAACGCCGCCCTCGACGAGCTGCGCCGCCGCGGCCGCCAGGCCGAGCTGGCGGTGGAGCCGGCCGACCTCGCCGCCGTCCCGGCGCACGAGAGCGCCGAAGCCGGCGCGCGCCGCCTCGCCCTCACCGCCGGGCTCGCCGCCCTCGCGCCGCGCGAGCGCGAGCTGATCGCCCTCAAGTTCTTCGCCGGGCTCGCGAACGCCGAGATCGCCGCGGTGGTCGGCATCTCCGAGTCCAACGCCGGCACCAGGCTGCACCGAGCCGTGACCAAGCTGAGGGAGGCATGCGATGGAGCCCTTTAAGGACGACACCGACCTGACCGCGGAGCTGCGCGCCCTGCGGCCCAAGCCGCGCCCGGCCTTCGCCGCCGAGCTCGACGAGCGCGCCGGCGCGGGCTTCCCGCGGCGCTCGTCGCGGGCCGCATCGCCGCTGGGACGAGTCGTCGAGCGCCTGCGGGCGATGAAGCCGCGCCGGGCCCTCATCCCCGCGGGTGCCACCGCGCTCGCCGCGATCGCCGCCGCAACCGTCGTCGTCGCCGTCAGCGAGCCGCAGGACGATTCCCCCTCGCTGGCCCGGCTCAGTGCCGAGGACGGCGCCACTCTCCGGCCCTTTGCGGGCAAGGCAAAGGGGTCCGGCTTCCTCTCGTTCAAAAGAGCCGTAAAACCCGACGCAGGCGAGGGAAGCTCAGGCGTCATATACAGAAGCGGGGCCGCGATCGCCGAACCCCTCCGCTCCACCCAGGGCTTCAATTCCTCCTTCGACGCCTCAGGGCCCTATGCCTCGCAGGCGAAGCAGCGCGAGGTCGAACGCTCGGCCGAGATGGTTCTCGGCGCCGACCCCGACGAGGTCGCGGCCGACGCCGCCGAGGTCTTCGACGCCGTTCACGCGGTCGACGGGATCGTCCTCAGCTCCTCCGTCAGCGGCGGCGCCGAGGGCGAGGCCGGAGCCCGCTTCGACCTGCTGATCCCCGCCGCCAAGCTCGGCGACGCCCTGGCCGACTTCTCGGCGATCGGCACCGTCGTCTCCCGGCACGAGGCGACGGACGACATCACCGCACCGACGATCGGGGTCGGCGAACGCCTGCGCGACTCGCGGGCGAGGATCGACGGCCTGCTCGTGCAGCTGGCCGGGGCCGACAGCGACGAGGAGCGAGCCGAAGTCGAAGCCGAGCTCGCCGCCGAGCGCCGAGACGCCGCCGCGCTACGCTCGCGGGCGACGAAGCTCGACCGCCGCGCCAACCTTTCGCGAGTGTCGCTGCGGATCGTGACCGACCCGGCCACCACCTCCTCCGATCGGGGTGGGGGGTGGGGCATCGGCGACGCCTTCGACGACGCCGGCCACATCCTCGCCATCGCGGCCGGCGTGACGATCGTCGCCTTCGCGATCCTCGGTCCCCTGGCACTGATCGCCCTCCTCGCCTGGCTCGCCAACCGCGCCCGCCTGCGCCGCGCCCGCGAGCGCGCCCTCGCCTGAGACCCGTCCGGCGCCGTTAGGGTGGACCGATGAGCGAGCGCCAGCGTGGACCGGCCGAGGCGCCCAACCTGGGGGAGCCCGCCGAGCCCCGGCCCGCCGCCTCCGTCGTCCTCCTGCGGCGCGGCGGCAAGCACGGCGACCGCGAGCTCGAGGTGCTGCTGCTGAAGCGCAGCCCCGAGGCCAAGTTCATGCCCAACGTCTGGGTCTTCCCCGGCGGCGCCGTCGATCCCGGCGACGGCGAGGACGAGGACGGCTACCGCGCCTGCGCGGTCCGCGAGCTGGCCGAGGAGGCGGCGATCGAGCTGCCCGCCGACGAGGAGCTGGTCCTGTTCTCGCGCTGGATCACGCCGGCGGTGATCTCGACCCGCTTCGACGCCTGGTTCTTCCTCGCCCTGGCCCCCGCCCACACGCCGCCGCGCGCCGACGGCGTCGAGACCACCGAGGCCACCTGGTTCAAGCCCGCCGCCGCGCTCGCGGCCCAGGAGGCCGGCGAGATCGTCCTCGCCTTCCCGACCCTGAGCCAGCTGCAATCCCTGCTCCCCTACCGCACCTCCGACGAGGCGCTCGCCGCCCATCGTGACCGTCCCGTCGAGCCGATCCTGCCGGTCGTCCTCGGCGACCGCGAGAACCACCGGGTCGTCATGCCCGGCGACCCCGACTACCCCGCCTAGCCCGCCGGGCTCACCGGGAACGGCTCCAGGCCGGCGTGCCACGGTCCCGGCGGGTAAGTGTGGATGCCGCTCTCGTCCATCTCCCCCTGTAGCCGCTTGAACAGCTGGCCGGCGTTCTTCAACGCCTCCTTCAGCTCCGCCTCGCTGCGCTCCCGCAGCCGCCAGAGGAACCAGAGCTGGCGGTCGTTGACGCCGAAGTCGATCTGACCGGTCATCGTCGTCACCCAGCCGAGGAAACCGGGGCTGAACAGCTCGCGCAGGGCAACCGGGTCGTACTCCTTCGGCACCGTCGCCCAGAAGCGCTTGTTGAAGTCGATCGACTCGAACTCGACCTTGCGCGAGAAGCGCTGGGTTACGGCCTCGTGGCCCTCGATCGACTCGACGTTGAAGGCGGGCACGACTTTGGCCAGATCCGGCATGTGGGCCTTGGCGAGCAGCGCCGTCGGCACGATCGCCTTGTTGAAGAGGCTGCCGACCTCCTTTTCGTCGGCGTCGCAGCAGGAACCCCAGAAGCCCTCGCTCAGCTGCCCGGTGAGGCGGTTGACGCCGCCGACGCAGAGCGCCACCGGCCCGTCCTTGGGGTTGATCCCGCCAACCTCCTCATAGGCAAGCCCGTTGCGCTCGCCGTAGCGCCGCACCGCTTCGGTCCACTCCTGCGCTTCCTGCTTGGCCCCCATCGCCCGATCCTATGCGGCTAGGATGGCTTCAAGCCCGGTCGACCCACAGGAGCCTTCATGACCATCGCCATCATCGTCGTCGTCGCGATCATCGTCATCGCGGCCCTCTACTTCGTCGTCAAGCGCAACTCGATCATCGCCGCGCGCAACCGGGTCGACGAGTCGTGGAGCGGGATCGACGTGCAGCTCAAACGGCGCCACGACCTCGTCCCCAACCTGGTCGAGACGGTCAAGGGCTACGCCGAGCACGAGCAGCAGACCTTCGAGAAGACGACCCAGGCACGGGCCGAGGCGATGGCCGCCCAGAGCGTCGGTGACACCGCCCAGGCCGAGCAGAAGCTGACCCAGGCGCTGGCCGACCTGCGCGCCGTCGCCGAGAACTACCCGACCCTGCGGGCGACCGAGAACTTCCAGCAGCTCAGCCGCAACCTCTCCGAGCTCGAGGACGAGATCCAGGCCTCGCGCCGCATCTACAACTCCAACGTCCAGTCCTACAACACGGACATCGAACAGTTCCCGGGCTCGATCGTCGCCAACGCCGGCAACTTCACCGCCCGCGAGTTCTTCGAGATCGTCGAGGCCGAGCGCGAGCCGGTCGCGGTCGACTTCGGCACCGGCAAATAGGGCTCTCCTAGAATTCCCGGCATGACCGCGACCAAAGAAGCCACGCTCTGGATCTGCGACAGCTGCGGGTTCATCTACGACCCGGCGATCGGCGACCCGGACGGGGGCATCCCGCCCGGCACCGCCTTCGAAGACATCCCCAAGGACTGGTTCTGCCCCGTCTGCGGCGCCCGCACCTCGGACTTCCGCCCGCTCGAGCCGGGCGAGGCCTAAACCTCCACAACTCGGGTCCCCGCCGTGACCTATGACTACGACTGGTTGGTAGTCGGCTCCGGCTTCGGCGGCTCGGTCTCGGCGCTGCGCCTGGCCGAGAAGGGATACGACGTCGCCGTCCTCGAGTGCGGCAGCCGCTTCCGCGACGAGGACTTCGCCGAGTCGACGCTGCGCCAGCCCCGGCGCTACTTCTGGATGCCGAAGCTGGGCATGCGCGGGGTGCTGCGGATCAGCTTCTTCAAGGACGTGCTCGTCGTCTCCGGCAGCGGCGTCGGCGGCGGCAGCCTCGGCTATGCCAACACGCTCTACCGGGCACGGCCCTCGTTCTTCGCGGACCCGCAATGGGCTGAGCTGGGCAACTGGGAGCTGACGCTGGCGCCCCACTACGACACCGCCGAACGGATGCTCGGCGTCACCGAGTACGAAGGCATGGGGCCGGCCGACAAGCTCCTCCAGGAATACAGCGAGGAGATCGGCGTCGGCGAGACCTTTACCAACACCCGGGTCGGCGTCTTCTTCGACCGGCCCGGCAAGGAGGTGCCCGATCCCTACTTCGGCGGCGAGGGGCCGGCGCGCACCGGCTGCAACCGCTGCGGCAGCTGCATGGTCGGCTGCCGCCACGGCGCCAAGAACACCCTGGTCAAGAACTACCTCTGGTTCGCCGAGAAGCTCGGCGTCAAGATCTTCCCCGAACGCCAGGTGACCGAGATCCGCCCTCTGGGGGCGGCCGACGGATCCGACGGCTACGCGGTGACGATCGAGCGCTCCGGCTCCTGGTTTCACCGCGGGCGCAAGACGCTGACCGCGAAATCCGTAGTCGTCGCCGCCGGCGCCCTTGGCACCAACCAGCTGCTCGCCAACTGCAAGCACGGCGGCGCCCTGCCGCGCCTCTCGGACCAGGTCGGCGCCGTCGTGCGCACCAACTCGGAGTCGATCCAGGCGGTGACCGCCCCGAGCGACGAGCGCGACTTCAGCCGCTCGGTCGCGATCACCTCCAGCATCTACCCCGACCCCGACACCCATATCGAGGTCGTCACCTACGGCCAGGCCGGCGACGCGATGAACGGCCTCTTCACGACGATGACCGGCGCCGGCACCAAGCTGACCCGGCCGCTGAAGTGGCTGGCGGCGATGGCCGGGCACCCGCTGCAGACCCTGCGCGGGCTGGTTCCCTTCAAGTGGTCGCGGCGCACGGTGATCCTGCTGGTGATGCAGACCGTCGACGCGGCGATGCACCTGCGGCCCAAGCGCAAGCTGTTCGGGAGCGGCGTGCGCCTGCAGACCGAGCAGGACCCGGAGCGGCCGAACCCGACCTTCCTCCCCGCCGCCGAGCAGGTCACCCGCTGGTTCGCGAAGCGGACCGGCGGCGCCGCCCAGAGCGCCCTCACCGAGTCGATCCGCAACACCCCCACCACCGCCCACATCCTCGGCGGCGCGGTGGTCGGGGCCGATCCCGGGCGCGGCGTCGTCGACGCCGCCAACCGCGTCTACGGCTACGACAACCTGCTGGTCGTCGACGGCGCCGCGATCCCGGCCAACCCGGGCGTCAACCCGAGCCTGACGATCACCGCCAAGGCCGAGCACGCGATGAGCCTGGTCCCGCCCAAAGAGGGTGCCGCGCCGCGCCACCTCCCCGAGGCGGCGCGACCGGCGGCTCCCATCCCCAGTTAGCGCTCAGCCGGCGTCGGCGAAGCGCTGGGCGACGTAGTCCCAGTTGACGACGTTCCAGAAGGCGTCGATGTAATCGGGGCGTTTGTTCTGGTACTTGAGGTAGTAGGCGTGCTCCCAGACGTCGCAGCCGAGCAGCGGCGTGCTGCCGTCGGAGATCGGCGAGTCCTGATTCGGGGTTTTGGCGACGGCGAGACCGGAGCCGTCGTGCACGAGCCAGGACCAACCGGATCCGAACTGGGTGATCCCGGCTTCTTTGAACTCGCCCTTGAAGGCGTCGAAGGAGCCGAACTTCTCGGCGATCGCGGAGCCGAGCTCGCCGCCGGGCTCGCCGCCGCCGTCGGGGCTCAGCATCTGCCAGAAAAGCGAGTGGTTGTAGTGGCCGCCGCCGTTGTTGCGGACCGCGGCCTGCTTGTCGCCGGGCAGGCTCGAGAGGTTCTTGAGAACGTCCTCGACGTCGCGGTCGGCCCACTCGGTGCCCTCGAGCGCGGCGTTTGCTTTGTCGACGTAAGCCTGGTGATGCTTGTCGTGGTGGACGCGCATCGTCGCCTCGTCGATATGCGGCTCGAGCGCGTCGTATGCGTAGGGAAGGTCCGGAACGGAGAAAGGCATCTGGCGACTCCTCGGTCGAGTTCGAAGTGAGTACGGAGCCTAGCGTCGCCGCAGGCTCGGGGCGGGCGTGGCTTCCCCCGCGGCGGCGGGGGACTCTTCGGCCGGTTCCAGTTCTTCGCCGGCCGGGCCGAAGAGCGCCCGCGGGACCGCGTCGGGGTCGCCCCCGGTCCAGGCGTTGAAGCGGTACCACGCCGGCTTCGCCTTGCGGCTTTCGGTCAGCAACCCGGCCGAACGGCAGAAGAGACAGCCACCGCCTTCGTCGGTCCAGGTGAACCACCAGGCGCCGCCGATGCGCCAGCGCAGGCGGTTGTCGGCGAGCATCGCAAAGGCCTGCGAGAGCTGGTTCGCCTGACCCTGCAGCCCGCGCTCCCAGCGGGTCGGGCCGCTGCGCGACCCCCAGCCCAGCTCGGTCACCAGGATCGGCTTCCTCGCGTCGCCGTTGCGACGCATGATCCGGCGCAGGTTTTCCAGCTGGTCCCCCATCGCGCGGGCGCGGGCGACGTAGGGGTGCAGGGCGACGCCGTCGAAATGGCGCTCGATGCCCCGCGCCCGATACAGGCGCGAGAGGAAGTCCCCGGACGCGACATTGGGCGGAACCTGCAGCGGCCGCCCGAAGAAGCCGCCGAGGATCACCTTGGCGCCGGGGTCGACGCCGTGCAGGGCGCGGCCGGAGATGCGGATCAGCTTCGCGAACTCGAGCGGATCGACCGGGTCGGCAAAGGTGACGATGTTCGGCTCGTTCCAGATCTCCCAACGCCGGATCGGCAGGTACGGCAGCTCGGAGTTCTCTCTCCAGAAAGTTCCTTCGGGCCCATAGCGCTTCGCGGCCTGGCGCAGCAGCCGGCTCCAGCCCCAACGCTGCCAGGAACTCCGCACGGGCAGGTCGATCACCTGCTCAGCGGCCCATTCCGGCGTGCCCCAGACGAAGGGCATCACCTCGATTTCCTCTTCGGCCGCCAGCCTCACCTCGCGATCGAAGCCGGACCAGTCCGAATCGGCCTCGGTCGGCGGCTTGGCCTGGACCGAGGACCAGTAGATCGGCAGCCGCACGCTGCCGACGCCGGCTTCCTGCATCAGCCTGAAGTCCTTGCTGTTGGCCGCGCTCTGCGGCGAAACCCCGATGAAGCCTTCCGGCAGGTAGGCATGGGCGCCCGCCGGCGCGATCGCCGCCAGGGCGAAGATCAGGATCAAGGGGATCTTGCGACTCATCGACATACTGGAACCGGGACCTGCGGCAAAGTAGCGGCCACTCCAGAGGGGCCGGAACCGCGTTCTCTCCCGGCTCTGAGATAATCGCCCTTCTCGGGGCGTGGCGCAGCCTGGTAGCGCGCACCGTTCGGGTCGGTGAGGTCCCCGGTTCAAATCCGGGCGCCCCGATGATTGATGTCTCTACTGGCGCACTGAGCGCTGAGCATTCCGAGTTCAAATGACGGTCAGCGCGCTAACCCGCTCATCTGCAGGGGTTTCGCGGGTAGCGTCAAGACAACTTACCCATCTGGACATATTAGGCAACTTTTAGCCGATATAGTTGCCCATATGGACTTTGAGAGGCTTGACAAGAGCCCTATAGGGCATCTGGTACCGATCCTCGGACCGGACCCCGCGACCCATGAGATCGTCGAGGGGAAGGCCTTTCTGCCCGATGCTCTGCCCTCGACCCTGACGCTGTCAACGGAGACCTGGACCACGGTCAATCGTGCATCCGCGGCACTTGCTCGGCTAGATGGGGCAGCGCGGCGCATTCCAAACCCTGCGCTCCTTCGTCGCCCCGCCCTACGCCGTGAGGCCCAGAGCACGAGCGCGTTAGAGGGGACCTATGCCCCTTTTGCCGATGTTCTGGCGGCAGATCGGAACGACGAGCGCCACATGACGGCCGAGATCCGGGAGGTTCTGAATTTCGAGAGGATGGCTGAACTCGCATTTTCGTGGCCGGAAGATCGCCCGATGACGATCGGGATGCTCGGAGAGCTTCAACGCACCCTCGTTCGAGGTACGGCCGGCGAGCTCAGTGATGCCGGAGGACTTCGCGACCGCATCGTGGTCATTGGCGCACCGGGGCGTGGCCTCGACGAAGCTCGTTTCGTTCCGCCTCGGCCTGGCGACCAGCTCAGGGCGGGAGTTGAAGGGCTCCTTAGCTGGATTAACGACCCGCCGGAAATTCCAACCGTTGTGCAGGCGGCCATGGCTCACTACCAATTCGAGTCGCTCCACCCTTATTCGGACGGAAATGGCCGCCTCGGCCGACTGCTCGTGATCGTCCAGCTTTTGCGTGGAGCGTTGATACGAGAGCCCCTCTTGGTGGTTTCGCCGTGGTTTGAGCAGCGTCGTGACCAATACCAGGACGCGCTATTCAACCTAAGCCTGAGCGGAGACTGGGATGCGTGGATTGCCTTCTTCGCTGAGGGCGTGGCCGCATCGGCCGCTGAGTCGCAGGACAAGGTGGAACGCCTCGTAGATCTCCAGGAGGAGCTGCGGTCGGCCGTCCAATCGGCAGGTAAACGGGGCGTAGCCGAGCGTCTTGCTGCTGATCTGGTTGGTCGCCCCTACATCACCCAGAGAGAGGTTTCGCAGGAGTACGTGCTATCGAAACAAGGGGCGAACAACGCGATAAGAACCCTGCTTGATCTCGAGATCCTCGAGAGATCAGACATTCGAGCGTTTGGAAAGGCTCGGGTGTACGTCGCGCCCTCCGTCGTAAAGATCGCGGCGTCGTAGGGATGGCACCCACCGGACCACGCAGCGCTCCCTGGCGCCCGCTACTGCACCGTTTCGATCGCCCGCTCGATCTCGCCCAGGGTCGGGCCGTCCTGGAGCGTCTCGGTGCCGTTGGGGCCGGTGACGATCGCCGCCTGGCGGATGCGGATGCCGAGGTCGTTGCCGAGCTCCTCGTAGTCGTCCAGCCGTTTGTCGATCGGCCCGCCGGGGGCTCCTTTCTCCTCCAGGTCCGCCTCCCATTCGGCCGGATCGAGTTTTTCGATGCCGGCGGAGATCTCCGCCAGGTAGTCGTCGTCGATGCCGAAGCGCTCGGCTTCGCCCTGGTTGCGGAAGAAGAGGTAGACGTACTGCCAGCCGTAGTTCTGTTCGGCCGCCGCCTCGGCGCCGAAGAAGCCGAGCTGCTTGGTGTTGATGCTGTTCGAGTAGTGGCGGTAGAGCAGCTGTACGTCGCCCGGCCGCGCGTAGTCTTCGGCCAGGGCGGGAATCGTGCTGAGGAAGTCCTCGCGACAGTTGGCGCACTGCAGGTCGTTGAAGACCTGGATCGTCACCGGGGCGTTCGAGGACCCGAGCCGATCGCCTTCCTGGGGGATGCCGCCGAAGAGCCGCTGGGCATCGTTGATGCCGGCCACCTCGACCGTATCCTGAGCCGGCTCCTGGGTCGAGATCGAGACGATCAGGTAGCCCAGCGCGAGCAGCCCCAGGGCGAGGATCGCGGCGACCCAGAGCCGGCCACGACGGGGCAGGGTTTTGACGGCGGCTTCGGACACGGCGGCCATTATCCCGACTGCCGCACCGGCGAAGCCGCAACCTGCGGGTATTCCGATTGACACGCCCGCCTCGAGCGCTAACTTTGGTGCTACCCACTTTCAACTACACCGGAGGTCTCCATGGCCCATCACCTGACGCCCGGCGAGCTCGCCGACCAGCTGCACATGAAGCGGCAGGAGGTGATCGGAAAGTGCGTCGAGATGGGCGTCCCGATCTTCCACGGCCGGATCGACAGGACCCTCTTCGAGACCTCGCTGCGCAGCCGGGCGCCGCGGCGGGAACCGCGTCGCTCCGCGACCGGCTGAGCCCCACTAGACTTCCCCGCAATGGGGCGGGGAACCGAGTCGAAAACTCTCGCCGATCTGCTCCCACGCGCGGCGCAGGTCTACGGCGACGCACCCGCGGTGCGCTACAAGGACGGCGACCGCTGGGTCGATCGCAGCTTCGCCGAGGTGCGGGAGATCGTCCGCCCGCTGGCGCTCGGCCTGGCTGAGCTGGGGATCGCGAAAGGCGACCGCGTCTCGATCCTCGGCAACACCCGCGCCGAGTGGACCTACTTCGACTTCGCCGCCCTCTCGATCGGAGCCACGGTGGTGCCGATCTACCAGACCAACTCCCCCGAGGAGTGCCGCTACGTGCTGGAGAACTCCGACGCCAAGGTCGTCGTCGTCGAGGACGACGAACAGCTGGAGAAGATCCGCAAGGTCCGCGACCAGCTGCCCCTGCTCGAGCAGGTGGTGCGGATGACCGGCTCCAGCGACGACGCGATCTCGATGGAGGAGCTCGCCGCCAAAGGCGCCGGCGGGGACGACGCGCGCTGGGAGTCGCTCTACTCGGCGGTCACGCCGGCCGACATCTGCACCTTCATCTACACCTCGGGCACCACCGGGCCGCCGAAGGGCTGTGTCATCAGCCACGGCAACTACCGGGCGATGCTCGACATGATCAACGAGACCAGCGTCATCGAAGGCGAAGACGTCACCTACCTCTATCTGCCGCTGGCCCACTCCTTCGCGCTGCTGATCCAGCTCGGCAGCTTCGACCTCGGCGCCACGATCGCCTACTGGGAGCGTGACCCGCTGAAGATCCTCCCCAACCTGGCCGAACTGAAACCGACCTATTTCCCCTCGGTGCCGCGCATCTTCGAGAAGATCTACACCGCCGCCAACAGCGGCATCGAAAAAGAGGGCGGCCTCAAAAAGGCGATCTTCAAGTGGGCGATCGGCGTCGGCGCGAAGATGCGCGAGGTCGAACGGAACGGCCGCAAGCCCGGCTTCCTGCTCGCCCGCCAGTACGCCTTCGCCGACGACAAGGTGCTCTCGAAAATCCGCAATCTCTTCGGCGGGCAACTGCGCCTCGCCGTCTCCGGCGCCGCCCCGATCAACCCCGAGATCCTGCGCTTCTTCGACTCCGCCGGGGTGCTCGTGCTGGAGGGCTGGGGAATGACCGAGACCTCGACCGCGGCGACGATCTCCTCCCCCGACGACTTCAAGATCGGCACGATCGGCAAACCGTTCCCCGGCTGCGAGGTGAGGATCGCCGACGACGGCGAGATCCTCGTCAAGGGCCCGAACGTCTTCCAGGGGTACCACAAGAACGAGGAGGCGACCCGGGAGACGATCGTCGACGGCTGGCTGCACACCGGCGACATCGGCGAGATCGACTCCGACGGCTTCATCAAGATCACCGGCCGCAAAAAGGACATCATCATCACCGCCGGGGGCAAGAACATCACCCCCGCCAACCTCGAGGCCGACATCAAGCAGCATCCGCTGGTCTCCCAGTGCGTAGTGGTCGGCGACCGCCGTCCCTACCTGGTCGCCCTGGTCACCCTCGACCCGGAAGAGGCGACCGCCTACGCCAAAGAGAACGACCTCCAGGAGAGCCCCGAGCAGCTCGCCGCCAACGCCGACGTGAGGGCCTCGATCGAGGCCCACGTGGAGGAGATCAACAAGAACTACGCCCGCGTCGAGCAGGTCAAGAAGATCGCCATCCTGCCCCAGGATCTCTCACAGGAATCCGGCGAGCTGACGCCGACGCTCAAGGTCAAGCGAGCAGTCGTCACCGCCAAGCACGAGCCGGAGATCGAGCAGCTCTACGCCGGCTAGGACGCCTCGCCGGACTGGCGAAGCAAGACCGAGGTCGTCTGCTCTAGAACCCTTCGCCAGGCCGAGGTCTGCTCCGGCTCCTCCTCGCCGGCGCGCTCGACGACGCGGCGAACGCGCCGGGCGGAGATTTCGAGCCCGTGCCGCTCGGCGATCTCCTTGAAGCGGTCGTAGTCCTTGGCCAGGGTGGCGGTGACCGATTCGAAGCCGTGGCGGGCGATTTTCAGGCGCCGCGAGTAGTCCATTATCGGCGTGCCGAACATCAGCTCGTCGTTGGGGTCGGGCTCGACGAGGACGATGTCGACGCCGGGGTATTTCTCCTGCCACATCCCCACCGCCTGGTGCAGGCGCTGGTGAGCGATCAGGCGGAAGGTCTGGTTGGCGATCGCCGGCAGGCCCATGTCGGAGACGCGCCGCACGCGGCTGCCGGTGACCGTCGGGATCGTCGTCTCGAAGTCGTTGACGTAGGGGACCAGGGGATTGACGACGACGATGAACTTGGCGCCCTTCTCGACCGCGATGTCGACGTTGGTGGTCGAGCGGATGCCGCCGTCGACGAGCTGGCGCCCCTTCAGGTCGACCGGCTTGTAGACGATCGGCAGGCAGGTCGAGCACTCGATCGCCTTCGAGATCGGCACGTCGGTCCAGCCGTCTTCGCCGAAGACGATCCGCTCACAGGTGTCGAGGTCGGTAGCGGTCAGGTAGAGCTCGCGGTCGAGCAGGCGGAAGTCGTTGACGCGACCGGCGTCGGCGAGCGCTTCCTCGACGTAGTCGGCGAGGCCGGCGCCCGAGTAGAGCCCGGACGGCAGCGACTCCGCCAGGCCGACGCCGATGTCGATCGCCGAGAGCTCGCCGATCCGCGCCAGCTGGCGCACCAGCTCCACGGTGCGCAGCGGCAGCAGCGCCGCTTTCGAGAGGAACCCGAGGTAGTTCGGCTTCAGGACCCGGTTCAGGTCGAGATCCTCGAGGTCGGACGGAACCCGCGTGTTGAGCACCTGCATCATCTCGTCGGGGGTGACGCCGTTGGCGAGCATTCCGGCGACGAAGGAGCCGGCGCTGGTGCCGACGTAGACGTCGAAGTTGTTGACGGTGCTGTTGACCGCGAGCAGATCGAGCGCACGCAGGGCACCGATCTCGTAGACGCCGCCGGTGAAGCCGCCGCCGCCGAGGACCAGCGCCGTCTTCGAGGGCTTTTTGCGCCCGCGCGCTTTACGGCGGGGCTTGGACTCGATGTCGACGACTTTGCCCATGTAAAACATGATTATCTCAGTCGCGCCGGCTGGGTCGGGCGCTACCCTGCGCCGCACTCGTGTTGGAAGGGACGATGAGACGGGCTTCAATCTCGTTGGCGGCGATTTGCGCGGCCGGCTTCCTGCTTGCCGGCAGCGCGCAGGCAAGCCAGGCATGCGACCAAATGCGGGGAATGCTGGCCCGCGGAGGCGGGTCGGCCAGCGGCCTGATCGTGGTCGAGGCGGAAAGCGGGGACATGGTCTGCGCCCGGGCGCCCGGGCGCCAGCGACCCCTGGCCTCGAACATGAAGCTGTTCACGACCGCGACGGCGCTCTCGCGGCTGGGTCCCGGCGCCCGAATCCCCACCAGGGTCTTCAGCGACGGCCGCCTCGACTCCGGCGGCATCCTCCACGGCAGTCTCTACCTGCAGGGCGGCGGCGACCCGACGCTCGGCACGCCGACCTTCTACAACAGCTACCTGGCCGGCCTTGGCACCAACCTCTTCTCGCTGGTGCCGCAGATCCGGGCCGCCGGCATCCGCTCGATCAGCGGTCGCGTCTACGCAGACGACACGATCTTCGACCGCCGCCGTGGCGTCGCCGACTCCGGCTACGCCACCAGCCCCTACATCGGCCCGCTCTCCGGCCTCGCCTTCAACTCCGGCTTCAGCGGGGCCACCAGCAGCAGCGGCTTCTCCTCCGACCCGGCCAAGCTCGCTGCCTCGAAGCTGGCCCGGTCCCTCAGCGCCGGCGGCGTCGCGGTGCCGTCTCAGGTCGCCGTCGCCGCCACCCCCGCAGACGCCGAAGCGGTCGCGGTCGTGCGCTCCCCCACCCTCACCCAGATCGCCGATCTGACCAACGTCTACTCCGACAACTACTTCGCCGAGACGCTGATCAAGCTGCTCGGCGCCCGTCTCGGCGGCGCCGGGACGACGGCCGCCGGCGCCGCGGTGGTCGAGGATTTCGCCCAGGCGCACGGCTCCGGCCTGCACGCCGTCGACGGCTCCGGCCTGACCCGCTCCAACCGCGCCTCGCCACGCCAGGTCGTCGACCTGCTGCTGGCCATGCGCGATGACCCCGCCGGGGAGGAGTTCATCCAGGACCTGGCGCTGACCGGGAAGGAGGGGACGGTCGACGGCCGCATGGTCGGCACCGCCGCCTACGCCCGCTGCCGGACCAAGACCGGCACGATCACGGGTGTCAGCAACCTCTCGGGCTACTGCTTCAACAAGAGCGGCCGGATCATGGCCTTCTCGATCCTGATGGGCAGCGTCGGCGACACCGGCTACGCCCACCTCCAACAGGACCGCATCGCTGGGCTTGTCGCGGGGTACTGACCGTAAGAGGGACGAAGGGGTTTGCGTGGTGGGTGAGGTGCCCCTCCATCAGAAGCCGTCGCGCAGCTGGGTCGCGCGGCCAGGGCTCGAACCCCCGTCCTTGAGCTTCTGCTGGAGGGGCACCTCACCCACCCCACGAATCGCCACCGAACTTCCCAAGGTGAGCAGCTTCCGTGAAAAGCATCAGGTTCGGGAAGCAAAGCTGCGAATCCGAGAGCTTCCGTCTGAAGAGAGCTGTTCGTGGGAGGCCACCTATACCCCTCCCCGGAAAGCTCAAGGACAGGGGCTCGGGCCCTAACCCCGCACCTCAGCTGCGCGACGGCTTTCCGGGGAGGGGTATAGGTGGCCTCTGACAGCTCAGCCCTTGAGCAATGCCAGCAGCCCCGCCTCGTCCAGAATCTCGGTCCCGAACGACTCGGCCTTGGCCAACTTCGAGCCCGGGCTCTCGCCGGCCACGACGTAGTCCGTTTTCTTCGAGACCGAGTTGGTGACCTTGCCGCCGGCGGCCTTGACCAGGGCGGCCGCCTCCTCTCGGGTCAGCTCCGGCAGGGTGCCGGTGAGGACGACCGTCTTGCCTTCCAGCGGCCCTCCCGTGGCCCGCCTTTCCGACTCGTCGGCCTCGAGGCGCAGGCCCTTCTGCTTCAGCTTCTCGACCAGGTTCCAGGTCAGCTCGTCGGCGAGCGACTCGGCGATCTGGACGGCCATGATCGGGCCGACGCCCTCGACCTCCTCGATCGCCTCGGGATCGGCCTCGTGCAGGGCGTCGATCGAACCGAAGTGGTCGGCCAGGGCCTCCGCGGTGACGTAACCGACGCCGGGCAGGCCGAGCGCGTAGAGCACCCGTTTGAAGGGGCGCCGGCGCGAGCCGTCGATCGCCGCCACCAGGTTGCGGGCGGAGGTCTCGCCAAAGCGCTCCAGCCCCAGCAGCTGCTCCTCGGTCAGGTCGTAGACGTCGGCGACGTCGGCGATCAGGCCCTCCTCGAGGAAGCGCATCGCCTGCTTCTCCCCCAGCCCGTCGATGTCCATCGCCCCCTTGCTGACGAAGTGCTTGACGTGCTGGAAGGACTGGCCGGGGCAGCCGGCGCGGTTGGGGCAGATCGTGAAGACCGCGCCCTCCGGCTTCACCGTCTCGGTCCCGCAGGCCGGGCATTTGCGCGGCGGCCGGGGTTTGCGCGCGCTCTTGTTCTGACGCGGCAGCTTCGGTGAGACGACCTGGGGGATAACGTCCCCGGCGCGCATCACGACCACCTCGTCCCCGTTTCGCACGTCCTTTCGGGCCAGGTCCTCCTCGTTGTGGAGGGTGGCGGTGGTGACGGTGACGCCGCCGACGTGAACCGGCTCCAGCATCGCGAACGGGACCAGGTGTCCGGTGCGGCCGACGTTCCAGACGACCTCGTTCATCCGCGTCGTCGCCGTCGTCGGCGGAAACTTCCAGGCGATCGCCCAGCGCGGCTCGCGCCCGACCACGCCGAGCTCACGCCAGAGCGCTCGCTCGTCGACCTTGACGACGACGCCGTCGATCTCGTAGTCGAGCGACTCACGCTGCTCCTCCCACCAGTGACAGCGCTTGACGACGCCCTCGACCCCTTGATGGTGATCGGTGCCGGGATTGACCTTGAAGCCGCGCTCGCCCAGCCATTCGACCTCGTCCATGTGGGTGGCGAGGTCGAGGCCCCGCACCGCTCCGATCCCGTAGATCCAGTTCGAGAGCGGCCGTTCCGCCGCCAGTGCCGGGTCGAGCTGGCGGATCGAGCCGGCGGCGGAGTTGCGCGGGTTGGCGAAGGTCGGTTCCTCCGCTTCGGCGCGGCGTTCGTTCAGCGCTTTGAAGGCGGCGATCGGCAGGTAGATCTCGCCCCGCACTTCGATCAGCTCGGGCGCGTTCGCGATCCGCAGCGGGATCGACTTGATCGTGCGCAGGTTCTGGGTCACGTCCTCGCCGACCCGGCCGTCGCCGCGGGTGGCGCCGCGCACCAGCACCCCGTCCTCGTAGGTGAGCGAGATCGCCAGCCCGTCGATCTTCGGCTCGGTCGTGTAGCTGAACTGCGAGGCGGTGATGTCCAAGCGCTTGAGGTAGTTGGCCAGCCGCGCCTCCCAGGCCCGCAGCTCCTCCTCGTTGCGGGCGTTGCCGAGCGAGAGCATCTGCTCGGCGTGCTCGACCTGCTGGAAGCGCTCCAGCGGCGGCGCCCCGACCCGCTGGGTCGGCGAGTCGGACGTGCGCAGCTCCGGGTTCTCCCGCTCGAGCCCGCGCAGCTCGTTCAGCAGGGCGTCGTACTCGTCGTCGCCGATCTCGGGGTCGTCGAGGACGTAGTAGAGGCGGTTGTGTCGCTCCAGCTCCTGGCGCAGCTGATCCGCCCGCTGCGCGTCCGCCCCGGTCACGCGGTCGGAGCGCTCGCCGCCAGCATCTCCTCGAAGCCCCAGCCGCGCAGCCGCTCGAGGCCGCCGTGGTCGGTCAGGTCGAAGTGGATCGGGGTGACCGAGATCCGGCCCCGGGCGACGGCGAAGAGGTCGGTCCCCTCGATCTCCTCGTAGCCGGGCTGCCAGCCGTAGATCTCGTAGCGCTTGCGGGCGCCCCCGGACTCCTCGTCGACCAGCTTCAGCTTGTCGTTGTAGATCCGTTTGCCGAGCTTGGTGACCTCGATCCCGTTCGGCTCGCCGGCGGGGCAGTTGACGTTGATCAGCGTCGCCTCCGGCATCGCGACGTCCGCCAGGCGCGAGACGAGCTGGGCCGTGAAGGCGGCGGCGACCTCAAAGTCGAAGCGGCCGCTGACGTAGCCCATGCCGCCGCCGGAGGACTGCTGGGACAGGGCCACGGCGGGGATGCCGAGGACGATTCCCTCCAGCGCCGCCGCCACCGTGCCCGAGTAGGTGATGTCGTCGCCGAGGTTGGCGCCGTGGTTGATCCCGGAGACGATCAGGTCGGGCCGGCCGCCGACCAGCCCCAGCTCGGCGAAGCGGACGCAGTCGACCGGGGTGCCGTCGGTGGCGTAGCCGCGGTGGCCGTCGCCGAACTCGACCTCCTCGATGCTGAGCGGCGACCGGGTGGTGATGCTGCGGGCCGTGGCGCTGCGATTGGAATCGGGGGCGATCACGTCGACCTCGATGTCCTCGAGCTCGAGCAGGGCGCGCCGCAGCGCCTGCAGTCCGGGAGCGGAGATGCCGTCGTCGTTGGTCAGGAGGATGCGCACGGCGTCGATTCTAGGCGTAGGAGACGGACTCCAAGTAGAGGCCGTGCGCAGGGGCGGTTTCCCCTGCCTGCGGCCGTGACGCACCGCCGAGGAGCTCGCTGAAGCTCTCGACGGTGCGGCGGCTGGAGGCGACCTCGAGCATGGTCCCGACCAGGATCCGGACCATGTTGCGCATGAAGGCGTCAGCCGTGATCCGAAAGGCGAGGACGTCGCCGTCCTGCTCTTCCCAGGCGGCGGCGAAGACCTCGCGCTCGAAGTGGACGTGGTCGGTCTGTGACGGCGTGAAGGCGGTGAAATCGTGGCGGCCGAGCAGGGCCGCGGCGCAGGCGTCGATCCCCTCGCGGTCGAGCCGGTGCGGCCACCAGAGGGCCCGGCCCCGCTCGAACGGGCTCGCCGGCCGACGGGTGAGGAGCCGGTAGCGATAGCTGCGCGAGGTCGCGTCGCCGCGGGCGTCGAAGCCATCCGCCGCCCGGGCGGCGGCGGTCACGGCGACGTCGTCGGGAGTGACGCCGTTCAGCCGCCGCAGCAGATCGCCGGGAACCTCGACCGCGGTTGCGAAGCTGGCGACCTGCCCTCGAGCGTGGACGCCCGCGTCGGTGCGCCCGGCCACGCTGAGCGCGACCGGCGTCCGCAGAATCGTCTCCAGCGCCGTCTCCAGCTCGGCCTGGACGGTGCGCTGACCCGGTTGCCGGGCCCAGCCCACGAAGCGCGAGCCGTCGTATTCGATGTCGAGCCGGTAGGAGCCGGGGCTCAAACCAGCTCTAGGTACACCATCTCCGTACTGTCGGAGCGGCGCGGGCCGAGCTTGACGATGCGGGTGTAGCCGCCGGGACGGGTCGCGTAGCGCGGCGCCACCTCGTCGAACAGCTTGTGGACGATGAACTTGTCGTTGTGCAGCGTCGAGAGCGCCTGCCGGCGGGCGTGCAGGTCGCCGCGTTTGGCCAGCGTGATCAGTTTCTCGACCTCGGGCTTGACCGCCTTGGCCTTGGCCTGGCTGGTCTGGATCCGCTCGTGCTCGATCAGCTGCTTCGAGAGGTTCGACAGCAGCGACTCACGGTGCGACGCATCGCGACTTAGCTTGTTCCGCTTCTTGCGATGGCGCACAGTGTTCTCCGCTCCGTCTTGCCCGTTGTCTCAGTCTTGCTGGAGATCGAGGCCGCGGGCGTGCAGGGTCTCGATCACTTCCTCGATCGACTTCGATCCGAAGTTCGGGATCGCGTTCAGTTCGCCGCGCGACTTGCGAACCAGGTCGCCGACGGTCTGGACGCCGGCACGCTTGAGGCAGTTGTAGGAGCGGACGCCCAGTTCGAGCTCCTCGATGAGGATCTCGTCGAGGCCGTTGTTGCCGGCGGCGCCGTCGCCGACGGGGGCGGCGAGCGGATCGGCGGTCAGGGCCGGGGCCGGTTCACGCGCGGTCAGCTCTTCCACCCGCTCGGCGTCGGTGAAGATCGCCAGGCTCTTGATCAGGATCTCGGAAGCCTCGCGCAGCGCCGCTGCGGGCTCGATCGAGCCGTCGGTCTCGAGGTCGAGGGTGAGTTTGTCGAAGTCGGTCCGCTGGCCGACGCGGGCGGCGGCGACCGCGTAGGAGGCGCGGCGGATCGGCGAGAAGATCGAATCGATCGGGATCACGCCGATCGGCTGCTCGTCCGACTTGTTCTCTTCCGCCGGCGAGTAGCCGCGGCCACGGCCGATGGTCAGGTAGACCTCGAGTTTGGTTTTTTTCTCCAGCGTCGCGATCGGCGCCTCGGGGTTGAGGATCTCCACGCCCGAGGGCAGGTCGATGTCCTTGGCCCGGACCTCGCCGGGACCGGTGGCGACGAGCGGGGCCTCGACCTCGTCGGCGTCGGTGTGCATGCGGACGACGAGGTCCTTGAGGTTGAGGATGATGTCGGTGACGTCCTCCTTGACGCCGGGCACGGTCGAGAACTCGTGCGCGACGCCCTCGATGCGGACGCTGGTGATCGCGGCGCCGCCCAGCGAAGACAGCAGGACGCGCCGAAGGCTGTTGCCGAAGGTGTAGCCGAAGCCCTTGTCAAGCGGCTCGATGGTGAACGTGCCGCGACGGTCGTCGACCTTCTCGGAGGTGATGCGGGGGACCTGGAAATCAGTGGTCATGAGTTCCTTGCGTATGCGTGTTCAGAAATTTCGCGGTTCCGGACTACTTGGAGTACAGCTCGACGATCAGCTGCTCCTGTACCGGCGCCGAGATCTCGGAGCGCTCGGGAAGGCGCAGGATCTTGGCGGTGAGGGCATCGTGGTCGGCCTGCAACCAGGCCGGGACGGTGGAGACGAGTTCGGTCGCCCGCTGGATCGTGTCGGTGGCCGACGATCCAGCCTTGATCGAGATGATGTCCTCAGGGCGAACCTGGTAGGAGGGAATGTCGACGCGGCGGCCGTTGATCATCCAATGCCCGTGGCTGATCAGCTGCCGGGCCTGGCGCCGGGAAGCGGCGAAGCCAAGCCGCACCAGCACGTTGTCGAAGCGCGACTCGAGCAGGCGCAGGAGGTTCTCGCCGGTGACGCCGTCCTGGCGCGAGGCCTTGTCGTAGTAGGCGCGGAACTGTTTCTCCAGCACCTGGTAGTAGCGCCGCGTCTTCTGCTTCTCGCGCAGCTGCACCCGGTACTCGGACTGGCGCAGACGGCCGCGGCCGTGCTCGCCGGGTGGGTAGGAGCGCCGCTCAACGCCGCACTTGTCGGTGAAGCAGCGCTCGCCCTTGAGGAAGAGCTTCTGGCCCTCGCGCCGGCACTGCTTGCACTGCGGGGAGGTGTCGCGGGCCACTAGACGCGCCTCCGCTTCTTCGGCCGGCAGCCGTTGTGGGCCTGCGGAGAGACGTCCTTGACCGTGGTCACGTCGAGCCCGGCCGCCTGCAGCGAGCGGATCGCCGTCTCGCGGCCGGAGCCGGCGCCCTTGGCGAAGACCTCGACGCGCTCCAAGCCGTGTTCCATGCCCTTCTTGGCGGCGGCGTCGGCGGTCACCTGGGCGGCGAACGGCGTCGACTTGCGCGAGCCTTTGAACCCGGCGGAGCCGGCCGACTCCCAGGCGATCACGTTGCCTTCGGTGTCGGTCAGGGTGACGATCGTGTTGTTGAAGGAAGTCTTGATGTGCGCCTGCCCGTAGGTGACGTTCTTTTTGACGCGGCGGCGCGCCCGCCCCTTGCTGGGTTTTTTCTCGGCCATCTCTGCTCCTAGACCTTGCGCTTACCGGCGACGCTGAGGCGCCGGGGGCCCTTGCGACCGCGAGCGTTGGTCTTCGTGCGCTGGCCGCGGACCGGCAGGCCGCGCCGGTGGCGCAGGCCGCGGTATGAGCCGATCTCCATCAGGCGTTTGACGTTCTGGGAGCGTTCGCGACGCAGGTCGCCCTCGACCTCGCGATCCTCGATCGCTTCCCTCAGTTTGATGATCTCGTCCTCGGTCAGGTCCTTGCCCTGGGTACCAGGGTCGACTTTGGTCTCCTCGAGGATCTTCTGGGCGGTCGAGTGACCGATCCCGAAGATGTAGGTGAGACCGACCTCGATCCGTTTGTTGACGGGGATGTTGACCCCAGCGATACGTGCCATCGCGCGTCTAGCCCTGCCTCTGCTTGTGGCGGGGGTTCTGGCAGATCACCAAGACCGCGCCGTTGCGGCGGATGACCTTGCACTTCTCGCACATCGGCTTTACGGAAGCTCGAACCTTCATTGCTCCGGTCTCGTATCGAAAACAGGATTCCCGCGCGCCCCATGAGTCGGACGGCAGGCAAACACAGGCCCACTGGGCCGACCGGGAAAGATAGCAGGGGCGGCTGGGCGAGGGTCGCCCCGCGGGACACAGGCATTGTGCCGGAGAGGGATGGCGTTACCCCTCCCCAGCATCGCCGTCAGACGTCCTCCACCAGCCCGATCGTGAAGCCGTCGTATCCCTTGGAGCCAACCGTCTGGATCGTCGTCGCGGTGACCCGGGGCTCGCGGGAGAGCATTTCGTGCAGGCGGCGCTGGGCGTGGGTGGCCTCGTCGGCGCTGGCGGCGTCGGCGAGAGTGCCGCCGCGGACGACGTTGTCGGCGATGATCAGGCTGCCGGGGCGGGAATGGCGGAGGGCCCAGGCGAAGTAGTTGGGGGTGTTTACCTTGTCGGCGTCGATGAAGGTGAGGTCGAACGGGCCGGCGCCCTCGTCCTCGAGCGCCATAAGCGTCTCCAGCGCCGGTCCGACCCTGAGATCGACGACCGCCCCCAGTCCCGCCCGCTCGATGCTCTCGCCCGCGACCTCGGCGTACTCGGCATTGGCCTCGAGCGTGATCAGGCGCCCGTCCTGCGGCAGCGCCCGGGCCAGCAGGATCGTGCTGTACCCGCCCAGCGTCCCGAACTCGAGCACCGTCCGCGCACCCCGCAGGCGAGCCAGCATCTGCAGCAGCTTTCCCTGCGGCGGCGAGACCTGGATCTGCGGCAACCCGGCCGCCTCCGCAGCATCCAAGGCGCTCTGCAGCACCTCGTCAGGCTCGATTAGCGTCTCGCCCACAAACGCGTCAACCGCATCGAACGTCTCCTGCTCCAAACCCATCCCGGGCGGCCTCTTCTCAGTCGGCTTCGTGCCAGGGCGTGAGGATGCGGGGGCCGTCGGCGGTGACGGCGACCGTGAACTCGAAGTGCGCCGCCAGCGAGTCGTCCTCGGAGAAGACCGACCAGCCGTCGTCGTCCATCCGCACCTGCGGGCCGCCGACGTTGACCATCGGCTCGATCGCCAGGACCATCCCCTCCTCCAGCTCCGGCCCCTTGCCGGGCTCGCCGAAGTTGGGGACCTGCGGCTCCTCGTGCATCTCGCGGCCGATCCCGTGACCGACCAGCGTGCGGATGATCGAGAGGCCCTCGCTCTCGACCGCACGCTGGATCGCGGCTGAGACGTCGCCGAGACGGTTGCCCGGTCGCATCTGCTCGACGCCGGCGAAGAGCGAGGCCTTGGTCACGTCGAGCAGCTTCAGCGCCTCGGGGCCGACCGCGCCGACCGGCACCGTCATCGCCGCGTCGGCGACCCAGCCGTCCTTGACGACGCCGACGTCGATCGAGAGGACGTCGCCGCGCTTCAGCTCGTAGGGGCCGGGGATGCCGTGGACGACCATCGAGTTGGGTGAGGCGCAGATCGAACCGGGAAAGCCCCGATACCCCTTGAAGGCCGGCGTCGCCCCCTGTGAGCGGATGAACTTCTCCGCCGTCTCGTCGAGCTCGGCGGTTGTGACACCCGCCCTGGCCTTCGCCTCCAGCATCTTCAGGCAGCGGACCAGGATGTCGCCGGCCAGCGCCATCTTCTCGACCTCCTCCGGGGTCTTGCGGACGATCATCCGGTACACGCTAGACCTTCCCCCACGGAGCTAAACCGCCTCGTCCTGCTCCAAGCGCATCGTCGCCAGGGTCCTGCGGACCTCGTCGGCCACGTCGTCCGGGCTGGCGACGCCGTCGATCCTGCGCAGCACGCTGCGCTGGTCGTAGTAGTCGACCAGCGGCTCGGTCTTGGCGTGGTACTGGTCGAGGCGGTTGCGGATCACCTCCGGCTCGTCGTCGTCGCGGACGACCAGCGCACTGCCGTCGAGGTCGCAGACTCCCTCCTGCTTGGGCGGGTTGAACTCGCCGTGAAAGACGTGGCCGTTCTCGACGCAGGTACGGCGCCCGCCGAGGCGGCGCACGACCTCCTCGTCGGCGACGTCAATCAGCAGCACCGCCGTCACCCGCCGTCCCATCTCGTCGAGCTTCGCGTCGAGCGCCTCGGCCTGCGGCATGGTGCGCGGGAAGCCGTCGAGGATGAAGCCGTCCCGGGCCTCGGCGGAGTCGATCCGCTCGGCGATCACGCCGACGATCACGTCGTCGGGCACGAGATCACCCCGGTCCATGTACTCCTTGGCCGTCCGCCCCAGCTCCGTCTCGTCGCGCACCGCCGCCCGCAGGATGTCGCCGGTCGCGTAGTAGGGAAGCCGCAGCTCTTCCTGTAGCCGCTCCCCCTGGGTGCCCTTGCCGGACCCGGGCGGACCCAGAAGTACGAGGTTTAGCTCAGACATGGGATCTGATCGTTCCACACCCAACGGCGCGGAGACAGACCAAGCCGGCGGTTCCTATTTGAGGAAACCCTCGTAGTTGCGCATCATCAGCTGCGCCTCGAGCTGCTTGACCGTGTCCAGGGCCACGCCGACGACGATCAGGATCGAGGTGCCGCCAAAGAAGAAGTTGGCCGACGTCTGGCTGATCAGGATCGTCGGCAGGGCCGCGACCGCGCCGAGGTAGAGAGCGCCGGGGAAGGTCAGGCGGGAAAGGATCCGGTCCAGGTATTCGGCAGTTGGCCGGCCGGGTCTGACGCCGGGGATGAAGCCGCCGTATTTCTTCAAGTTGTCAGCCTGGTCGACCGGATTGAAGGTGACCGCGGTGTAGAAGTAGGTGAAGACGATGATGAAGAAGACCTCGCCCACGACGTAAGCCCAGCTGTTGGGCCCGAAGAAGGCGGCGAAGTCGAGGGCGGCGGGGGTGTTGAGAAGCTGGCCGATCGTGGGAGGGAAAGCCATGATCGAGGCCGCGAAGATGACCGGGATGACCCCCGCCATGTTGACTCGAAGCGGCAGATAGGTCGAGCCGCCGGAGGTCATTTTCCGCCCCACCACGCGTTTGGCGTATTGGACCGGGATCCGGCGCTGGCCCTCCTGGACGAAGACGATCGCGACGATCACGGCGAGGGCGACGAACGGCATCATCACCACGAAGACCTGATCCGGGCTGTCCCACCACTTGATGATGCCGCTGGGCAGGGAGGCGACGATCGAGGCGAAGATCATCAGCGAGATGCCGTTGCCGATGCCGCGCTGGGTGATCAGCTCGCCCAGCCACATCAGCAGGGTGCAGCCGGCGGTCAGGCAGATCACGATCATGAAGGTCTTGGCGAAGGTGAGGGTGCCGACGACGCTGGCGCCCGCTTCGTTGCCGATCGAGCGGAAGAGGAAGACGTAGCCGAGCGACTGCGCGAAAGCGAGGCCGACGGTCAGGTAGCGCGTGTACTGGGTGATTTTCTGCTGGCCGACCTCCCCTTCTTTCTGCAGGCGCTCCAGCGAGGGCAGGACCACCGTCAGCAGCTGCAGGATGATCGAGGCGGTGATGTAGGGCATGATCCCGAGCGCGAAGATGCTGAGGCGCGAGAGGCTGCCGCCCGAGAATAGGTCGAGGAAGCCGAGGATGCTGGAGCCGCCGAAGTTGTCCTGGATTTCCTTGACGGCGTTGACGTCGACGCCCGGCGCCGGGATGTAGGCGCCGAGGCGGTAGAGCAACAGCATCGCCGCCGTGAAGGCGAGTTTCTTGCGAATGTCGGCGACACTGAAAGCGTTCGCAATAGTTTTGAGCATTACGGCTCCAGAGTGTGACAGGAACCGCCGGCAGCCTCGATCTTCTCTTTGGCCGCGGCACTGAAAGCGTGCGCGTGGACGTCCAGCTTGGTCTTGATCTCGCCGCGGGCGAGGATCTTGACCGGGTCCGACCGCTTGGCCAGGCCCTTCTCCTTGAGCGTCGCGGGGGTCACTTCGGCACCCGCCTCGAAGCGCCCCTCGAGATCGGCCAGGTTGACCGGCTGCGTCTTGGTGCGGAAGTTCTCGAAGGGCATCGACTTCTTCATGTGCGGGCCGCGCAGCTTTCGCATCCGCATGTGGATCGGGTTCTGGCCGCCCTCGTAGTTGGCCTTTTCCTTGGCGCCCGCGCGTGAGCCGGCGCCCTTGTGACCACGCCCGGAGGTCTTGCCCAAGCCACTGCCCTCGCCGCGGCCAAGCCGCTTGCGCGGCCTTTTCGAGCCCGGCTTCGGCTTCAGGTTGTGCAGCCCGATCTCCTCAGAACGAGGCGTCTCGGCCATCAGCCAACCTCGACCAGGTGCGAGACGACCTTCAGCTGCCCCTGCAGCTGCGGCGAATCCTTGCGCTCCACAGCCTTGCCAATACGCCCCAAGCCCAGCGCCCTCAAGGTCGCTTTCTGGTCCGGATTGGTCCCGTTCGCAGACCGAACCTGCTTGATCTGCACCGCGCTCACGATGCCGGCTCCTCAGCTTTCGGAGCATCCGCCTCCGCCGCCGGAGCACTCTCCTCCGGGGCCGAAGTCTCAGCCTCTGGAGCCGACTCCGCGGCCGGAGCCTCAGTGCCTGACGGCGTGGCGTCTGCGGCGGGTGGCGCGGGGTTGGGCTCCTCGCCCGCAGCTTGCGAGGACGAGGAGTCTGACCCCGCGACAGGACCCGCCGCCAGATGCTCCCCGTTAGTAGAAGATCCGTTCAGATCGAGCCCCAGCACCTGCTTCACAGTCAGTCCCCGCAGCTCAGCAACCTCCTCCGGCCGCCGCAGCCGGATCAGCCCGTCCATCGTCGCCTTGACCAGGTTGATCGGGTTCTGGGTGCCGATGCTCTTGGTCAGCACGTCGCGGACGCCGCCGAGCTCGAGCACGGCGCGGACGCCGCCGCCGGCGATGACGCCGGTACCGGGGCTGGCCGGCCGCAGAACGACGTGCCCGGCGCCGAAGCGGCCGATGATCCTGTGGGTGATCGTCTGCCCGTATTTGGGTACTCGAATCAAGTTCTTGCGAGCGTCCTCGACGCCCTTCTGGATCGCCAGCGGGACCTCGCGGGCCTTGCCGTAACCGATCCCGACGACACCCTCCTCGTCGCCGACCGCGACCAGCGCGGTGAAGGAGAAGCGACGGCCTCCCTTGACCACCTTGGCGACGCGGTTGATCTCGATCACGCGCTCCTGGAGATCGAGGCCGCGCGGGCTCACCGTCTCTACGTTCTTGGAATCCATTCCCTTCATCTCAAGCGGCCCACGGTAGCGGAACTAGAAGGCCAACCCTCCCTCGCGCGCTCCGTCGGCCAGGGCCTTGACGCGGCCGTGGTACTGGTAGCCGCCGCGGTCGAAGACACAGGTCTCCACCCCGGCCGCCTTGGCTCGTTCGGCAAGCAGTTCGCCCGCTTTCTTCGCCTGCTCGGAGGCGGAGAGCTTGCGCAGCTCGGGCTCGATCCAGTTGACCGCGGCCAGCGTGTGACCCCGGGTGTCGTCGATGAGCTGCGCGAAGACACCACGGTTGGAGCGGAAGACGGAAAGGCGGGGACGCTCGGCCGTGCCGGTGATCCGGGCGCGGACGCGGCGGCGGCGGCGCAGGCGCTGCTGACCCTTGGTGACGACCGTCATGCGCGCTTACCGACCTTTCGCAGTACCTGCTCGCCTTTGTAGCGGACGCCCTTGCCCTTGTAGGGCTCCGGCTTGCGGCGCTTGCGGATGTCGGCGGCAACCTGCCCGACGAGCTGCTTGTCGATTCCTCGCACGATCACTTCGGTCGGCTGCGGAACCTCGAACTCGATCCCGTCCGGCGCCTCGATCGAGACCGGATGCGAAAAGCCGAGCGCCAGCTCCAGGTTCTTGCCTTTGAGGGCAGCGCGGTAGCCGACGCCCTGGATCTCCAGGCGCTTCTCGAAGCCGTCGGTGACCCCCTCGACCATGTTCGCGATCAGGCTGCGGGTGAGGCCGTGCAGGGCGCGGTGCTCGCCGCGGTCGGTGGGCCGGGCGACGGTGATGACGCCGTCGCCCTGCTCGATCGCCATGTCCTGCGACAGGACCTGGCTCAGCTCCCCCTTCGGACCCTTGACCGCGATCGTGCCAGGGGCGATCTCGACCGTGACGGCCTCGGGAACGGGGACGGGTTTTCTTCCGATTCTGCTCATGAGCTCACCAGACGTAGGCGACGACCTCGCCGCCGACGCCCTTGGCGCGGGCTTCGTGGCCGGTCATCACGCCGACGGAGGTGCTGACGATCGCGGTCCCGGTTCCGCCCTGCACGCGGGGCACGCTCTTGTGGTCGACGTAGCGACGCCGTCCGGGGCGTGAGACCCGCTGGATCCCGATGATGACAGGGCGCCGATCCTCGGTGTACTTGAGGCTGACGTTGATCGCCTCGCCGACGGTCGCCGGCTTGCGGTGGAAGTCCTTGATGTAGCCCTGCTCCTTGAGGATCCGCGACATCTCCATCTTCAGGCCGGAGAGGGGGATGTCCACCTCGTCGTGGCCGGCGCGGATGGCGTTGCGGATCCGGGTCAGGTAATCGGCTATCGGGTCGGTCTGCATCGTCTCGTCCTACCAGCTCGACTTGGTCATGCCGGGGATGTACCCCTCGTGTGCGGCCTCGCGCAGGCAGATTCGGCAAAGGCCGAACTTCCGATAGTAGGCACGCGGGCGTCCGCAGCGCCGGCAGCGGTTGTAGCTGCGCGATTTGAACTTTGCTTTGCGGCCCTGGCGGACCTTCTGTGAAGTCTTAGCCATCTGAATCCTTCTCCTGGTCGGCCCCGTCCTGGTCGGCTCCGTCGTTCCCGCTCTCGCCGTCCTCGCCCTCGTCCTCGGCTTCGGCTTCGGGCTTGGCGTAGGCCTCGGGGTTCTCCTCTTTCAGTTTTTCCAGCGCTTCCTGCTCGACCTCGGCCTTGAGCCGGGCCTCCTCTTTGCGCTGCTCCTCCTCGGCCTCGGCTTCGGCCGCTTCGCGCGCCTCCTGGCCCGGACGCCCCTCCTGGGCGAAGGGCATGCCCAGCCCCAGCAGCAACTCGAAAGCCTCGAGGTCGGTCTCGGCCGAAGTCGTGATCGTGATGTCGAGACCGCGCACCACGTCGACCGAGTCATAGTCGATTTCGGGAAAGATCAGCTGCTCTTTGACGCCCATCGAGTAGTTGCCGCGGCCGTCGAAGGAGCGGGGATTGAGGCCGCGGAAGTCACGGATCCGGGGCACGGCGATCGAGGTCAGGCGGTCGAGGAACTCCCACATCTTCGCCCGCCGCAGCGTCGCCGAAACGCCGACCGGCATCCCCTCGCGCAGCTTGAACGAGGCAATCGACTTGCGAGCGCGGCGCACGTTCGGGTGCTGGCCGGCGATCAGGGCCAGCTGTTCCTGGGCTGATTCGAAGGACTTCTTGTCCTGTTTCTCGGTGCCAAGGCCCATGTTGAGGGTGATCTTGATCAGTTGCGGCGCCTGCATCGGCGTCGTGTAACCAAATTTCTTGGTCAGCGCCGGCAGGACCTCTTGCTCGTAGCGCTCGCGCAGGCGCGGCGGCGGTGCCGCCTGCTGGGCTTGGGTCGCGGTCGCCTCCATCAGTCGATCGCCGTCCCGCTGCGCTTCGCGAACCGGACCCGCTTGCCGCCGTCGTCGCGGCGGACGCCGATCCGCGTCGCCTTGTTGCCTTTGGGGTCGAGCAGCATCACGTTGGAGACGTGGATCGGCCCCTCCTTCTCGACGATGCCACCGGCCTGGGCATTTTTGAGGTCACCCTGGGAGCGTGCCCGTTCGGCACGCTTGATCATGTTCAGGCCCTCGACGAAGACACGGCGCTTCCGCGGGTCGGTGCGGATGACGCGGCCGGTCTTGCCGGCGTCCTTGCCGCTGGTCACGACCACCTGGTCGTCGGTGCGGATGCGCATCCCCTTCATCAGAGGACCTCGGGCGCCAGCGAGATGATTTTCATGAAGTTGCGATCACGCAGTTCGCGCGCGACCGGGCCGAAGATGCGCGTTCCGCGCGGGTTGTTGCTGGCCGGATCGATCAGCACCGCGGCGTTCTCGTCGAAGGAGATGTAAGTCCCGTCGGGCCGGCCGAGCGGCTTGCGGGTGCGCACCACGACGGCCTGCACGACCTCGCCCTTGCGGACGCCGCCCTGCGGGCTGGCCTGTTTGACGGTGGCGGTGATCACGTCGCCGACGCTGGCATAGCGGCGATGCGAGCCGCCCTTGACCCTGATGCAGAGGATCTCGCGAGCGCCCGAGTTGTCGGCCACCTTCAATCTCGACTCCTGCTGGATCATCTCGCTCTACCTCGCCTTCTCGACGACGTCGACCAGGCGCCAGCGCTTGGTCTTTGACAGCGGCCGGGTCTCGACGATGCGGACGACGTCGCCCTGGCCGGCCTCGTTGCGCTCGTCATGCGCGTGCAGCGTGCGCGAGCGGCGGACGATCTTCTCGTAAGTCGGGTGGCGGCGGGCAAAGTCGATCCGAACCGTGATCGATTTGTTGCCTTTGTCGGAGACGACGATGCCCTGGCGAGTCTTGGCGGCGTTGGAGTCACTCTCGGCCGGAGCCGTGCCGGTCTTGGCCTCGCCCTTCTTGGCCTTGGTGGCAGCCCGCTCCTTGCGCCGTTCAGCCGCCTTCTTCTTGCGCGCCTCGACTCGCGCTGCAGCCCGCTCCTCCGGGCTCTGCGCAGGCTTCGCCTGGCTCGACTGACGCGAGCGCTGCAACCGGCGCCGCTCCTTCCAAGGCAGATCGTCCTCCGGATCCGGCTCCTTTTCGGGAGCAGCCTCAACCGCCGGAGCCTCCTCCTCAGCCGGAGCCTCCTCCGCTGCCGCAGCCTCCTCCGCGGCCGGCGCCTCGGTCTCCTCCGCAACGGCAGCGTCGTCAGACGAACCCTCCTCGGCAGCCGGAGCCTCGGCCTCCGGCGCCTCGTCCGCGGGTGGCGTGGGGGTCGGCTCCTCGCCCGCAGCCTGCGAGGACGAGGAGTCGTCCC
Source organism: uncultured Solirubrobacterales bacterium (assembly GCA_963849165.1). Lineage (GTDB taxonomy): Bacteria > Actinomycetota > Thermoleophilia > Solirubrobacterales > 70-9 > VAYN01. The sequence goes on from CAWKGJ010000001.1 coordinate 727,591, forward strand.
CCGCGACAGGACCCGCGGCTGAGGCGTCCGTGCCCTCGGCCTCGTCTACTGAATCTTTTTTAGTCTCGTCGTCGCTCATATCCGCTTCGTCTCTTTCTCCACATCGATACCCCTGTTGCGCGCCACGGTCAGCAGCCGGGCAATGTCCCGTTTGGCCACCCCGAGTCGCGCCGTGTTCTCGAGCTCGCCGGTGGCATGCCGGAAGCGCAGGTTGAACGCCTCCTGCTTGGCGTCGATCAGCTTCGCCACCAGCTCGTCGTCTTTGAGGTTATGGACCTCGGACGCTTTCATCAGTCCTCGACCCCCTCGCGCTTGACGAATTTGGTTTTGACCGGAAGCTTGTGCCCGGCCAGGCGCAAGGCGTCCCGGGCCAGATCCTCGGGCACGCCGGCCAGCTCGAACATCACGCGGCCGGGCTTGATCACCGCGACCCAGCCCTCGGGATTGCCCTTGCCCGAGCCCATCCGGGTCTCGGCCGGCTTCTTGGTGTACGGCTTGTCCGGAAAGACGTTGATCCAGACCTTGCCGCCACGTTTGATCTTGCGGGTCATCGCCACGCGGGCAGCCTCGATCTGGCGGTTGGTGATCCAGCCGCGCTCCATCGACTTCAGGCCGTACTCGCCGAAGGCGACGGTGCTGCCGCCCTTGGCGTTGCCGCGCATGCGGCCACGAAACTGTTTGCGGTGCTTGACGCGTTTAGGGCTCAGCATCAGCGACCTCCTCCGCCGCCGCGACCGCCGCGGTCACCGCCACGACCGCCGCCGGGACCGCGCCCGCCGCCGGAGCGCCCGCCGCCGGGACCGCGATCGCCGCCAGGACGGTTGGGACGCCCGCCGCGCTGCTGGCCCTGCGGCTCGTCGTCGGTCGAAGCAAGGTCGGAGCGGAAGCCCTCGGGCATGACTTCGCCCTTGTTGATCCAGCATTTGACGCCGATCCGGCCGGTCGTCGTCTTCGCCTCGAAGAAGCCGTAGTCGATGTCCGCACGCAGCGTGTGCAGCGGCACCCGGCCGTCGGAATAGCTTTCGGTCCGCGCCATCTCGGCCCCGCCGAGGCGGCCGGAGACCTGGACCTTGACGCCCTTGGCGCCGGACCGCATCGCCGAGGTCAGGGCGCGTTTCATCGCGCGGCGGAAGGCGACCCGGTTCTGCAGCTGCTCGGCGATCGACTGGGCGACCAGCTTGGCGTCGAGCTCGGGGCGCTTGACCTCGCGGATGTTTACTTTCACCGGGCTGCCGGTCAGCTTGTGCAGCTCTTTGCGCAGCGCGTCCACTTCGCTGCCCGACTTGCCGATCACGATGCCGGGGCGAGCGGTGTGGATGTCGACGGCGACCTCGCCGCGGCGCTCGATCGTGATGTTCGAGAGCCCGGCGTGCGAGAGCTTGCCGACGATGTGATCGCGGATCTGCAGGTCTTCCTGGAGAACGTCGGCGAAGTTCTTCTCCTCGAACCAGGTCGACTTCCAGTCGTGGATGTAGCCGACGCGGAAGCCCTCGGGGTGGATCTTCTGTCCCATGACCTAGTCCTCCACCGGGGTTAGCGCCACGGCGATGTGGCTGGTTCGCTTGTGGATCGGGGTCGCCCGTCCCATCGCTCGAGGCCGGAAACGCTTCAGCGTCGGGCCCTCGTCGACCGTGATCGAGGAGACCTTCATCTCGTCGCCGATCAGGTCGTGGTTGTTCTCCGCGTTGGCAGCGGCGGAATCGATCAGCTTGTGGATGTCCTCGGCGGCACCGCGGGGCGAGAACTGCAGCAGCGCCCGCGCCTTTTCGATGTGCAGCCCACGGACCTGATCGGCGATCAGGCGTGCCTTGCGCGGCGCGATCCGCACGTAACGGGCGCTCGCTCGAACCACCGGAGGAGCGGCGGGAGCTTTCGGAGCGGCTTTTTTCGCCGGAGCTTTTTTCGCTTTCGGGGCTTTTTTCGCGCTCGGTTTTTTTGCCGCCGCTTTTTTCGGCGTTTCGCGTGCTTTTTTCTCGGCTTTTTTCTCGGCCGTTTTTTTGGTGGATCTGGCGGGCCGGCTTTTTTGGCTTTGTTCTCGTCAGCCATCGCTATTCGCCTCTGCCGGTGCCGGTATGGGAGCGGAAGGTGCGGGTCGGCGCGAACTCGCCGAGCTTGTGGCCGACCATCGACTCGGAGATGAAGACCGGGACGTGTTTTTTGCCGTCGTGGACGGCGATCGTGTGCCCGACCATCTCCGGGAAGATGGTCGAGGTGCGCGACCAGGTTTTGACCATCTGCTTTTTGCCGGCCTCGTTCATCGCCTCGATGCGGCCCATCAGGCGCTCTTCGACCCACGGGCCCTTTTTGGTGGATCGTCCCATCAGCGGCCACCCTTCTTCTTGCCGCGGCGGCGGCCGCGCACGATGTAACGGTCGGACTGCTTGCCCTTCTTGCGGGTGCGATAGCCGAGCGTTGGCTTGCCCCAAGGGGTCACCGGATGGCCGCCTGGCGTGTGGTGCGCCTCGCCGCCGCCGTGCGGGTGGTCGACCGGATTCATCGCCACGCCGCGACTCTGCGGGCGCTTGCCCTTGTGGCGGTTGCGTCCGGCCTTGCCGATCTTCATGTTCTGGTGCTCGGCGTTGGAGAGGGTGCCGACGGTCGCGCGGCACTCGGCGCGGACCAGCCGCATCTCCGACGAGGGAAGTCGCAGGGTGACCATCTCGCCCTCCTTCGCGACCAGCTGGATCGTGGTGCCGGCGGCGCGGCCGAGCTTGCCGCCCTGACCGGCGATCAGCTCGACGTTGTGGACGATCGTGCCGGTCGGCATCTCGCCCAGCGCCATCGCGTGACCGGGTTTGACGTCGGCCTCGGGCCCGGACTTGACTTCGTCGCCGACCCCGAGCTGCGAGGGGGCGAGGATGTAGTCCTTGTACCCGTCGGCGTAGTGGAGAAGGGCGATGTAGCAGCTGCGGTTGGGGTCGTACTCGATCGTCGCGACCTTCGCCGGCACGCCGTCCTTGAGCCGCTTGAAGTCGATTTTGCGGTAGCGCCGCTTGGCGCCGCCGCCGCGGTGGCGCGCGGTGACGCGGCCATTGGCGTTACGGCCGCCGGACTTGCGCAGGCCCTCGGTCAGCTTCTTTTCCGGCTCGCTGGCGGTCAGCTGCTCGCGCAACGGATAGGTCGCGAAGCGGCGGCCAGGGCTGGTGGGTTTCGTTTTGCGGTTCGGCATCCGTCGGCTCCCTACGCGGTCTCCGCGCCCTCGAACAACTCTATCCGTTCGCCGGGGGCGAGCTGGACGACGCCTTCTTCCAGGCGCGGCTGCGACCTTGCGAGAGGCCACGGCGCTTCGGCTTCGAGCGCACCTTCGAGGTCCGTACCTGCGCGACTTCGACCCCGAAGACCTCGTGGACCGCCTGGGCGATCTGGGTCTTGTGGGCGCGATCGTTGACCCGGAAGGTGTACTTGCCTCGGCGATCAGGGCGTAACTCTTCTCCGAGATCACCGGGCGGATGAGGATGCTGCGCGCGTCCATCATCGGCCCAGCCTCTCCTGGAACAAGGCCATAGCGGCTTCGGAGAGGACCAGGGCGGCGGCGCCGATCACGTCGGCGACTCCGGTCGCACCGACCTCGACCACGTGCGTGCGAGGGATGTTGCGGAAGCTCTTCATCGCCCCGGTCTCCTCAGCGGTCAGCACGACCAGGGTCGGGCTCTTCGCCCCCCATTTGGCCAGCGCCGTTGCCGCCTGCTTGGTCGATGGCGTGTCGAAGGCCGAGGCGTCGAGGACGGCGACGCTGCCGCGCTCGGCATGGACCGAGAGTGCCGAGCGCATTGCGCGGCGACGGGCTTTGCGATTGACCTTGACCGTGTAGTGGCGCGGCTTCGGGCCGAAGGTGACGCCGCCGCCGTAGCGGCTGGAGACGCCGAGCGCACCGACGCGGGCGCGGCCGGTCCCCTTCTGGCGCCAGGCCTTGGCGGTCGTGAAGGAGACCTCGCCGCGGGTCAGCGTCGAGGCGGTGCCGCGACGACGGGAGCCATGTCGGCACGGGCGGCCTCGTGGACCAGCGACTGGTGGAAGGGCTCGGCGAAGAGCTCTTTGGGCAGATCGGCTTTGGTCGATTTGCCGAGGACGGTGGCTTTAGACATCGGTCCTCACCTCGACGATCGCGTTGCGCGAGCCCGGTACCGAGCCCTTGATCAGCAGCAGGTTGCGATCGGCGTCGACGTCGGCGATCTCCAGGCCCTTCTGCGTTATCCGCTTGTTGCCCATCTGGCCGGGCATCTTCATCCCTTTGAAGACCCGGGCCGGGAAGGTGCTGGCGCCGATCGAGCCCGGGGCGCGGACGTTGTGGGAGCCGTGGCTGACGGGGCCGCGGCTGAAGTTGTGGCGCTTGATCCCGGCCCTGGAAGCCCTTGCCGATAGAGATGCCCGAGACCTTGACCTTCTGGCCCGCCTCGAACCCGGCGACGGTGACGTCGTCGCCGATCTTCGGGCCGTCCTCGGCGCCGAGATCCTCGTCGCGAAACTCGACCAGGTGGCGCATCGGCGGCGCGCTGGCCTTCTTCAAATGGCCTTCCTCGGCCTTGAAGAGCTTGCCCTGCTTGACCTCGCCGAAGGCGAGCTGCACGGCCGCATAGCCGTCGCGCTCGCTCTCGCGGACCGCGGTGACCTTGCAGGGGCCGGCCTCGATGACCGTCACCGGTACGACGCTGCCGTCCTCGCGGAAAACCTGGGTCATGCCCAACTTCTTGCC
>CAWKGJ010000002.1:0-302397 GCA_963849165.1 uncultured Solirubrobacterales bacterium
GTCGAAGACCTCGTCGGGGGCGACGCCGGCCCAGGGGTCGCCGGTGACGTTGCGCATCGTGTTGCCGCAGCCCTCGCGGGAGGAGAGGCCGGAGGGGGAGATCTCGCGGATCAACGCCTCCATGTCGCGCAGCGGCACGTGGTGGATCTGGATGTTCTGACGGGTGGTGACGTGGCCCTTGTTGAGCGGCGCGTATTTCTCCACCACGTCGGCGAAGGCGTCCATCTGCTCGGGGGTGACGCCGCCGAAGGGGAGCTTGACCCGGACCATCTGCACGTCGGGCTGGCGCTGGCCGTACACGCCCTGTTTGAGGCGGAAGCCGATGAACTCGTTTTCCGGCAGCTGGTCGGCGAGGAAAGCCTCGGCTTCGTTGTCGAAGTCGTCGAACTCGCGCTCGATGATCGGGATGATGTGGCCGGGGACGTTGGCGTAGGACTCGGGGTTCTCGAGCGTGCCGACCCGGCCCTTCCCCTTCTGCTCCTTGTTCTCCGTTACCGCTAGCTCCATGCGGAGAAAATAGCAAAACCTGACAGGGATTCAGGTATTTACTTCTGAACAGCCCTTTTCCGTGCCTGCAGGACGGCTGCGGCTTCGCCTGACTCGGCCACGTAGCCGCCCTCCGGGGAGAGCGCCAGCCCCGCCTCCTCCCAGCCGACGATCCCCTCGCTCAGCTTCGAGGCGTCGTAGCCGGCCTCGGCGAGGGCGGCGGCGGCCATCGTCGAGCGGTTGCCGCCGCGGCAGTAGAGGAGCACCGGCCGCTCCTTCTCGATCTCGCCGCTGCGCTGGGCCAGCTCGTCGAGCGGCAGGTGGGTGGCGCCGGGGATCCGTCCCGCGTCCCACTCGTGGTCGGCGCGCACGTCGATCACCTGGGCGCCGTCGTCGATCAGCTTCTGGGCCTCCTCGCGCGAGACCTCCTTGGCCTCGCTCATCAGTCGACGTCCGTTCCCTCGATCAGGAACGCGACCCGAACGTGGGCGCGGTACTCGTCCAGGTTCTCGCCGCGGATCCCGGTCGAGACGATGTCGACGGCGCGGATGTTGCGCAGGGTGCCCTGCGCCTGGCTCAACGCCTGTTTGGCGGCGTCGTCGGTCGACGTTTTCGAGCTCCCGACCAGCTCGATGATTTTCACCACTGCCATCACGCTCCTCCTTCTGAATCCAGCACGGTCTCCTTGGCGCTGACCCCTTCGATCAACGCCGCCTGCTGCCAGCGGTTGACCGGCGGGGGCGCCTCTCCGGAGGGCTCGCCGACCTCCGCCTCGAAGCGCGCGATCGCCGCCGCGACGGCGGCTGCCTCGTCTCCACCAGCGGTCTTGCGGGCCATCCGACAAGCCTAGTTCAAGAGACCCGGCCGTCAGTGGGCGGCCGTTCGTCAGTGTGAGAGCTGGCGCCGGCGCAGCTTCAGGTGAGCGGCCACGCGCGCGACGATCGCCTCCGGTTCGCGATCGAGGCGCGGCCCGGTGACCCGAATCATCTCCACCCCCTTCAGCTTCAGGTCCTCCTGCCGCAGCCGATCGCGCTCGAACGCCGCGTGCGAGCCATGCGTCTCGTAGACGTCGAGTTCGACGGCAAACCGCTCGGGCTCCCAGTAGGCGTCCAGCTCGTATCCGAGCACGTTGCGGTTCATCGAGGGTGCCGGCAGGCCAGCCTGCTTTAAAAGTCTCCGAAAGCGTCGCTCGAGCTTGGAGCGCTCAAAAACAGGGTCCTCGAGGCTCTCGCGATAAATGGCGAGCGCCCGCCGCAGCTTGCCGGCGCCGGGGTGATGGCCAACGCGGGAGAGCACGTCTTCCAGCGCGGCAAGGTCGAAACGGCCCCGTTCCTCGGCGCGCTCGAGGCCGCTTTCGAGCCGACCCATCGAGAGCATTGCCGCGAGGTCGAGCTGGGTTCGGGCGAGGCTCGTGACCGGAATGTCGTCCCGAGTCGTCCGGTCATGAGCAGCCAGATCGGCGCAATGGACTACGAAGGCACGCTTGGCGCGACGCGACGTCGGCGCCGTCACGTGAATCGTTCCCGGCCGGTTGCGGAGGATTCCCCACAGCCAGCCAGCCGAGAGATGGCTGGCGACAGCCGGGCGCGCCGCAAGCACTGCCGCCAGGCAGCGCCCCTCCCAGGTCAGAGGCTCATGTCCCACCGCGTAAACACCACGGTGGATCCGACGCAGCCGTCCGGCCTTAGCCGCCTTGGCCGTGGAGCTCGGCGTGTAGCCCACGCCATCGAGCTGGCGCGTCGAGACCACGCCATGCTGGCGCGAGGCGAGCTGGAAAAGCGGTCGATGCCGTCCCTCCTCGTGTCTTTCTTCGCCCACAGGGCGAATAAGGACACGAGGAGGCTGTGTTCTCCCCCCTTGCCGCGCCTCAGCCGTTGAGGCCGGGAACGGGGGTGCCGTGTTTGGTGATGGAGCAGTTGAACGGCTTCGGGTCGAAGGAGTCGGTCAGGGCGCGGCCGGCCGCCTTGCCGGTGGGCTTGGTCATGCCCTTGCCGTTCTTCTTCTTGCGCGGCGGCTTGCCGCGGCCGCACTGGATCGCGAAGTCGCGGACGCCGTCGCGGGCGTCGATCACGTCGTCGCCGCCGTTGCCGACGAAGACGTCTTCGCCAGGCTGGCCGAGCATGCTGTTGGCGCGGCCGTCGCCGATCAGGACGTCCCAGTCGAAGGAGCCCTCCATGTCCTCGTTGGTACGGGAGAGATGGACGCTGTCGCAGCCCTTGATCTCGTCGATCCAGGCGGCGTGCTTGGGGAAGGAGATGATCAGCAGCCCCGGGTGGGCCTGGGTCTCGGCGAAGGAGGCGTCGTCGCGGCCGGGCCCGCCGACCAGGGCGCCGCCGGCACAGCCGCCGCCGGCGGCCAGGAGGTCGCCGTTGCCTTCGCCGTAGAGGTAGGTCGGCCCCGGCAGGCCGCCGACCAGGCCGTCGGCGCCGTCACCCCCGTAGAGCTTGTCGGCGCCAGGGCCAGCCTCGACCAGGTCGTCCTCGGGGCCGGCGTGGATGACGTCGTTGCCGGAGTTGCCGGCGAGGCGGACGCTGCCGACGGCGAGCAGCGAGCCTTCGACCCGGAGCTTGTCGTTGCCGGGACCGAGGTCAGCCGTCAGCCAGCGCCCGGAGCCGCCGGCGGGGCAGAAGACCTGGGTGGTGACTCTGGGCGGGCGGATGCAGCCGGGCCCGGTGGCCAGGCCCTTGGCCGCAGTCACCGCGAAGGTCTCGGTCGCCTCGTCGAAGGCGACGACGAACTCGTCGCGGCCGCTGCCGCCGACGATCTCCAGGCCGGCGCCGCCGCCCGGGGTCGGATCGAGTTCGATGTAGGCAGAAGCTTTCGGGGCTTTTTCCTTGCCGCAGGAGACGGTGCCGCCCTTGGCGCCTTTGCAGCCGTCGCTGCCCTGGCCGCCGTCGAGGCTGTCGGGCCCGCCGCCGCCGACCAGCTGGTCGTCGCCGGGCCCGCCGTCGACCGCGTTGCCCTGCTTGTTGCCGATCAGGGTGTCGCGGAAGGCGGAGCCTTCGATGCTCTCGAAGCTGAAGACCTTGTCGTGGCCGTCGCCGATCGCCTTGTGCCGGGCCAGCGAGACCCAGACGCCGACGTCGCCGCGCTTGCCACCGGCGACGTCGGTGGCAAAGGAGGCGATGTCGCCCTTGCCGGCGCCGCCGGACATGCGGTCCCAGCCGTAGTCGCCGTGGACCAGGTCTTCGTTGCCGGCGCCGCCGTTGACGATGTCGATGCCGAGGTCGCCGGCGACCTCGTCCCCGGGCCCGGCGCCGCCGAGGACGTGATCGTCGCCGAGGTCGCCGATCGCCTGGTCGCCGCCGTCGGCGCCGCCGTCGACCTCGTCGTTGCCGCGACCGCCGTGGATCAGGTCGGCCCCGGGGCCGCCGCAGAGCAGGTCGTTGCCGAGGCTGCCGGTGATCGTGTCATCGCCCCGGCCACCCCAGATCACGTCGCGGTCGGGCGTGCCCTGCAGGACGTCGTCGCCGTCGGTGCCGACGATCTGCGCCTGCCGCCCGTGGCAGATCGGCGTGTCGATCGTCGCGTTCTGCTCGGCCGCGCTGGCACTCGCCGCGCCGACCGCAGTCAGAGCGACGGCAACCAAGACCAAACGGGATCGAACAGTGGCTCGCCTCATGGGCTGGGCAGCATATGGAGAGACTCGGAGAGAGGCGCTCAGGCGCTGCGAATCAGCTTCTTGTTGACGAACTCGTCGGCGCCATAGCGGCCGAGCTCGCGGCCGAAGCCGGAGCGCTTGAAACCGCCGAACGGCAGCTCGGGGCTGTCAGCGCCGACCAGGTTCACGTAGACCATCCCGGCTTCGATCTTGTCGGCGACGCGCTCGGCCTGCGCGTCGTCGTTGGTCATCAGATAGGAGCCGAGGCCGAACGGGGTCTGGTTGGCGAGGGCGACCGCCTCCTCCTCCGAGCCGACCCTGTAGACCTGGGCGACCGGGCCGAAGAACTCTTCCTGGGATGCCTCGTCGCCGGGCTTGATCCCGGCGAGGATCGTCGGCTCGAAGAAATTTCCGTCCCGCCCGCCGCCGACGACGACCTCGGCCCCGTTGTCGACCGCCCGTTTGACCTGGTCCTCGAGTCGGTCGGCCGCCGCCGTCGAGGAGAGGGGCCCGACCTCGGTGTCCTCCGCGGTCGGATCCCCTGGCTTCGCCGCCGACACTCTCTGGCGGAACTTCTCGAGAAAGTCGTCGTATAGCTCGTCGACGACGATGAACCGCTTGGCCGCGTTGCAGGACTGGCCGGTGTTGTCGAACCGGGCCTCGGTGGCAGCCTCGGCGGCTCCGTCGACGTCATCGGTGCCGAGCAGGATGAACGGGTCCGAGCCACCGAGCTCGAGCACGACCTTCTTCAGGTTGCGCCCCGCGACCTCGGCGACGGCCGCGCCCGCCCGCTCGGAGCCGGTGACCGAGACGCCGTGCAGGCGCGGATCGGCGATCACCCACTCGATCTGCTCGTTGCTGGCGTAGACGTTCTGGTAGACGCCCTCAGGGAACCCCGCGTCGTCGAAGATCTGCTGCATCGCCTCCGCCGATTCCGGGCACTGCGGCGCGTGCTTGAGCAGGATCGTGTTGCCGATCACCAGGTTCGGCCCGGCGAAACGGGCCACCTGGTAGTAGGGGAAGTTCCAGGGCATGATCCCGAGCAGAGCGCCGAAGGGGCTGCGGCGGATCAGCGCCGTGCCCTCGCCGCCGAGCAGCTCGATCGGCTCGTCGGCCATCAGCTTCTCGGCGCTGTCGGCGTAGTAGCCATAGATTTCGGCGGCGAAGTCGACCTCCATCAGCGCCTGCTCGATCGGCTTGCCCATCTCGCGGACGATGATCTCGGCCAGCTTCTGGCGCCGCTCGGAATGCAGCTCGCCGGCTTTGCCGACCAGCGCGGCGCGCTCCGCCACGGTGGACGAGCTCGGCCAGGTCCGAGCGGCCTGGTCGGCCCGCTCGATCGCGGCGCGGAGCTCGTCGTCGCTGATCTCCGGGTACTCCTTGATCGTCTCGCCGGTGGCTGGGTTGACTACCGCGTAGGTGCTCATTCGGCTCCCCCTTTGGATGCGTTCAAGAGTGGTTCGAGGCCCAACGCCTCCTCTACCCGCACGTAGTCCATGCCCACTCCCTCGGCGACGGCCGGGTGCGTCACCTTGCCGGCGGCGACGTTGACGCCGGGGCGCAGGCCGGGGTCGCGCCGGATCGCCTCGGCGACGCCGTGGTCGGCGATCGCGATCGCGTAGGGCAGGGTGGCGTTGGTGAGGGCGTGGGTGGAGGTGATCGGAACCGCGCCGGGCATGTTGGCGACGCAGTAGTGGATGATCCCGTCGACCTCGAAGGTGGGCTCGCGGTGGGTGGTCGGCCGCGAGGTCTCGAAGCAGCCGCCCTGGTCGATCGCGACGTCGACCAGGACCGAGCCCGGCCGCATCAGCTCCAGCTGCTCGCGCCGCACCACGTAAGGGGCGCGGGCGCCGTGGACGAGGACGGCGCCGATCACCAGGTCGGCCCGCGGCAGCATCTCCTCGACCGCGAGGGTGGTCGAGTAGACGGTCGAGCAGCGGCCGCCGAAGGTGACGTCGAGCTCGCGCAGGCGGTCGATCGAGCGGTCGAAGACGAAGACGTCGGCCTCCATCCCGATCGCGATGAAGGCGGCGTTCATGCCGACCACGCCGCCGCCGATCACGAGCACGTTGGCGGCGGCGACGCCGGGCACGCCGCCGAGCAGGATCCCGCATCCCCCCAGCGGCTTCTCCAGCATGAAGGCCCCCGCCTGGGTGGCGATCTTGCCGGCGATCTCGCTCATCGGCGCCAAGAGCGGCAGCCGCCCGGCGGCGTCCTCGACCGTCTCGTAGGCGATGCAGGTGGCGCCGGACCCGCAGAGGCCACTGGTCTGCTCTGGGTCCGGCGCAAGGTGCAGGTAGGTGAAGAGCAGCTGCCCGGGACGCAGCATCTCGATCTCCGGCGGCTGCAGCTCCTTGACGTGGAGGATCATCTCGGCCCGCTCGAAGACGGCGGCGGCGCCGGCGACGATCTCGGCGCCCTGCGCGGCGAACTCCTCGTCGGCGATCGCGCTGCCCGCGCCGGCGCCGGCCTCGACCAGCACTTCGTGGCCGTGCTCGGACATTTCCCGCACGCCGGCCGGGGTCACCGCGACGCGGTACTCGTCGGGCTTGATCTCCTTCGGCACCCCGATCCTCATTTGACCAGCTCCCGCGCCCGCAGCGCCAGCCAGAACTCGATCCGGTCGTGGGCGCGCGAGAGGTCGCGGCCGGTCAGCTCCTCGATCTTGCGCATCCGATAGCGCAGGGTGTGGCGGTGGCAGAAGACCTCGCGGGCGGCTTTCTCCCACTGGCCGTTCTGCTCGATGAAGGCTTCCAGCGAGCGCAGCAGCTCGCCGCCGTACTCGGCGTCACCCTGCTCGATCGGCCCCAGCACGCTGTCGCAGTAGAGCTGGAGCGCCTCGTCGTCCTGGATCGAGAGCAGCAGGGTGAAGGCGCCGAGATCGCGCCAGGAGGCGACCTCGGGGGCATGGCCGTTGTCGAAGGCGGTCGCCTCGAGGGCGCAGCGGGCCTCGTGGAAGGAGTGGCGCAGGCGCTCCGGCGAGGCCGGACGGCTGGCCGCCGCCCGGACCACGCCGCGTTCGGGGCTGAGCGCCTTGCGGGCGTCGCCGGCGACGTCGATCGGGTCGCGGTCGGCGGCGTCGACGACGGCGCAGAGCAGCTCGCGGCCGCCGACCGAGTGCGGCGCCACCACGGCCGGGCAGGCGTCGGCGGCGAGAGCGCGTTCGAGTGCACCGACGGCCGTAGCGGGGTGCTCGAGGGAGAAGACGAGCACCGCAGCTTCGTCACCGATGCCGAACGGCTCCAGCCGCCGGCGCAGCTCTGACGCCTCCATGCGCCCGCCCAGGGCCCCGGCGAGGACGTCGCCGGCAAGGCGCCGCTCGGTCTCGCGGGCGACCCGGCGGCGCATCAGCTCGAGGGCGACGACGGCGACCGCCTGCTGCAGGATCAGCCGCTCGAAGTCGCCGAGGCCGCCTGAGTCGCGGACGATCACGACCCAGGCCTGGGGCGGGCCGCCGCCGGGCGAGATCACCGGGTGGGCCAGGGCCCGGCCGGCGACCGAGGGGTGGGCGGGGACGAAGGGGTGGCCGTCGCCAGCGTGGCCGAGCGCCTCTTTGCGGATCGCGCCGATCGCGTCGGCGGAGAGCTGGCGGCGGAAGCCGCGCCCGGCGAGGCGCTCGCCGCGGCCGTCGAGGACGGCGACGGTGCCGCCGACCGCGGAGGCGATGGTGGCGGCGATTTCCTCCAGGCCGCGCTCCTCGAGGACCAGCCGCTCGAGCCGCCGCTGCACGGCGATGCCGCGCTGCAGCACCTCGTACTGCTCGTTGACGAGGCGGGCGAAGGCCTTCTCGGTGATCGCGATGAAGGGCGTCGAATAGGGGACCTCGAAGAGCGGGAAGCTGCGCTTCTCGGCCTCGTCGACCAGCGCTTTCGGCAGCTTGTCGTGGCTGAAGCCGGTGCCGAAGCCGAGCCCGGCGAGGTTGCTGTTGGCGAGCAGGCGGACGAAGGAGCGCTGCTTGGCGGCGCTGTCGAGGGGGATGCCGGTGGTCAGCATCAGCTCGCCGCCGGAGAGCCAAGGAGTCGGGTCCTCGAGCTCGGAGATGTGGACCCAGCGCACCGGCGCCGCCGCCCCGTCGGCGCCCGCCGCGAGGTCGAGGTCGAGTTCGTCGAGCAGGCTCTGGACGGTGAGCAAGGCGAGCCCTAATCCGTCATCTCAGCGGACGACCTGATCCCAGGCCTCCGAGAGGACGCCGTGGAGCACGTCATGGATCTCCGCGAACTGCTCGCTGTCGGCGATCAGCGGCGGCGCCAGCTGCACGACCGGGTCGCCGCGGTCGTCGGCGCGGCAGATCAGCCCGCGCTTGTAGAGCTCGCCGGAGAGGAAGCCGCGCAGCAGCCGCTCCGACTCCTCGTCATTGAAGCTCTCCTTGCTCTCCTTGTCTTTGACCAGCTCGACCGCGTGGAAGTAGCCGGCGCCGCGCACGTCGCCGACGATCGGCAGCTCGTGCAGGGTCTCCAGCATCGCCCGGAACTCGCCCTCTTTGGCGAGCACGTGCCCGCAGAGGTCCTCGCGCTCGTAGACGTCGAGGTTGGCGATCGCGATCGCGGCGGCGATCGGGTGGCCGGCGAAGGTGAAGCCGTGGGCGAAGGAGGCGTTGCCCTCCATGAAGGGAGCGGCGACCTCGTCGGAGACGATCATCCCCCCCATCGGCGCGTAGGCCGAGGTCAGCCCCTTGGCGACGGTGATGACGTCGGGGACGTAGCCGAAGCGCTCGCAGCCGAAGTAGTGGCCGAGCCGGCCCCAGGCGCAGATCACCTCGTCAGAGATCATCAGCACGTCGTACTGGTCGCAGATCTCGCGCACCCGCTGGAAGTAGCCGTCGGGCGGGACGAAGCAGCCGCCGGCATTCTGAACCGGCTCGAGGATCACCGCGGCGACGGTCTCCGGCCCCTCGAAGACGATCCGCTCCTCGATCGCGTCGGCGGCCCAGAGCGGGTCGCGGTCCTCGGGCCAGCGGTAGACGTTGGTGTTGGGGACGTGACAGCCGCCCGGCGCCAGCGGTTCGAACTGGCTGCGCAGCTCGGTGATGCCGGTGGCGGAGAGCGCTCCCAGCGAGGTGCCGTGGTAGGCGACCTCGCGGGCGATCGTCTTGTGCTTCTGGCCTTTGCCGTGCAGGCGGTGGTAGTTGCGGGCGAGCTTCAGCGCCGACTCGACCGCCTCGCCGCCGCCGGAGGTGAAGAAGACGCGGTTGAGGTCGCCGGGGGCGAGCGCGGCGATCCGCGCCGCCAGCTCGATCGCGCGCGGATGCGCATAGCTCCACAAGGTGTAGAAGTCGAGCTCCTCGACCTGGCGGGCGGCGGCCTCGCCGTACTCGCTGCGACCGTGGCCGGCGTTGACGCAGAAGAGGCCGGAGAGGCCGTCCAGATAACGGTTGCCGTGCTCGTCGTAGACGTAGCAGCCCTCGGCGCGGGTGATGATCGGGATCTCGTGGTCGGGCCCGTAGGAGCCCATGCGCGAGAAATGCATCCAGAGATGGCGGCGGGCGAGCTCCTGAAGACGGTCCGTGCTGGCTGGGGCGGGCGTCGCGGTGGCCATGCCACTCTCCTCTCGTGCTTCGACGATATGGACAACGCTAACCCTCAGATGGCCGATACGCAAGGGATCATTGGGTCAAGTCCGGGAGAGCTGCATGTACAGAAGGTACAAACGGCCTCTGTGCTTTTGGGACATTTGCCACTTGCGTCTTGGTCCGCCGGGGCTTACGGTCGCTGAGTGGCCGTCGAAGACAAGGGACTGAAGAAGAACGCGATCGGCTTCGTTTCCAGCGTCGTCATCGGCGTCGCCTCGACCGCCCCGGGCTACAGCCTCGCCGCCACCCTCGGCTTCGTCGCCGCCGCCGTCGCCCTGCAGTCGCCGGCGATCCTGATCATCAGCTTCATCCCGATGTTCCTGGTCGCGGGCGGCTACTACTACCTGAACAAAGCCGACCCGGACTGCGGCACCAGCTTCTCCTGGGTGACCAAGGCGATGGGCCCGCAGCTCGGCTGGATCGCCGGCTGGACGATCGTGGTCGCCGACATCATCGTGATGGCGAACCTGGCCCAGATCGCCGGCCTCTACAGCTACGAGCTGTTCGGGCTGACCAGCCTGGCCGAATCGACCGTCGCGGTGACCGCGCTCGGGGTTTTCTGGATCGCGTTGATGACCTCGATCGTGGTGATCGGGATCGAGCTCTCAGCGCGCACCCAGGTGGGGCTGCTCGGAGCCGAGATCGTCACCCTGGGGCTGTTCGCGATCGTCGCCCTGGTCAAGGTCTACTCAGGCGACGCGCCGGACGCCTCGATCGACCCCAGCCTCTCCTGGTTCAACCCCTTCTCGCTCAGCCCCAGCGAGATCTCCGCCGGGATGCTGCTGGCGGTCTTCATCTACTGGGGCTGGGACACGACCGCGACGGTCAACGAGGAGACCGAAGACTCGAGTGAGGCACCGGGCCGGGCGACCGTGGTCAGCACCCTGATCCTGCTCGGCATCTACCTGATCGTCGCCGTCGCCGCCCAGTCCTACGCCGGCGTCGACGAGCTGATCAAGAACCAGGAAGACGTGCTCAGCTCGCTCGGCACCGAAGTCTTCGGCGAGCCCTTGGACAAGATCCTGATCATCGCCGTGCTGACCTCGGCGGCGGCGTCGACGCAGACGACGATCCTGCCGACGGCGCGGACGACGCTCTCGATGGCGCGCTCGCAGGCGATGCCGAAGAGCCTCGGCAAAGTCCACCCGCGCTTCCTCACCCCCCACGTCTCGACGATCCTGATGGGGACGTTCTCGATCATCTGGTACGTCAGCCTGACGATCGCCAGCGAAGACATCCTCTTCGACTCGCTGGCGGCGCTGGGCCTGATGATCGCCTTCTACCTCGGCCTGACCGGCTTCGCCTGCACGATCTACTACCGACGCGAGCTGCTGCGCAGCGTCAAGAACTTCTTCTTCATCGGCGTCGGCCCGACCCTCGGCGGCGCGATCCTCTTCTACCTGCTGATCAAGAACGGGATCGAACTCTCCGACCCGGCCAACTCCGAATCCGGCAACTCCTGGCTGGGGCTCGGGCCGCCGCTGGTGATCGCCATCTTCTTCCTCATCCTCGGGTTCGTCTTGATGTTCGTGCAGTGGCGCAAGTTCCCGGCCTTCTTCAAGCGCAAGCCCGAGGTCGTGCCGGCCGGCTTCCTCGAGGGCGAAGCGCCGCCGCCCGGCCCGACCGGGGCCGGCCCGGAGGACGTGCCGTAATGGCTCAGATCGTGGTCGGATACGACGGCTCGGCCTGCGGCGAAGCGGCGCTCGGGAAGGCGATCGAGCTCGCCGGCGAGCTCGGCGACAGCGTCACCGCCGTCTTCGGCTACGCGCCCCCCGGCCTCTGGGGCGGCGAGATCGCCGAACACGAGGAGGCGATCGAGGAGCTCGGCGAGAAGGTGATGGTGGACGCCAGGGCCCAGGCGGCGGCTAAGGGCATGGAGATCGAGACCCGGCTGGTCGCCAAACGCGCCGCCGACGCTCTGATCGAGGTGGCCGAAGAGCGCCAGGCGCGGATGATCGTCGTCGGCAGCTTCGGCGACCCGCCCTTGAAGGGCGTGATCCTGGGCTCGACCCCGAACAAGCTGCTGCACCTGTCGGAGCGTCCGGTGCTGGTCGTGCCGGCGAGGGTCTGACGCTACTGGCGACTACTGCCCCTGCGCCACAAAAGACACCACCCCCAGCGCTTCCCCCGCCACGAAGACCCCTTCACGCCCCTGCGGCTTGGCGAAGAGCTCGTTGAAGGCGGCGGCGGTTGCCGGGTCGAGCGCCAGGGGCGTGCCGGCGACCGAGACGGTTCGGGCCTTGGCGTCAGCGCTGAGGACGCCTACTCCAAGCGTCGCCACCCCGATCCGCCCCAGCTTGCCGCCGTAGGGCGGCGAGGGCCGCGCCTCGACTTCGGCGGTCAGGGCCCTGGTCGCGAGATCGAGACCAGCTTCGCCCCAAAACAGCTGCCCGCCGCCGAGCTGGAGGAATTCCAAGGAGCCGGAGGTTTCGATCGTGCCCAGAGTTGCATTAGGGGAGATCGTGCCCCCGAAGAGCGGCAGGGTGAATTGCCCGGGACCTGGACGTTCAGCGGGATAGACGGGATTGACGGCGACGAAGAGCGAGGCGAGCTTGGCGGCGAGAACTGGCGCCAGCGCGAGTTCGGCTTTGTTCTTGCCGAGCACGACGACGGTTTCAGGGTTGGCGGTGCTCTGGGTCTTGCCCAGAGCTTGTCCCTCTTTGAAGACTCGCTTCAAGCGCAGCTTCTTGCCAAGGCGGGTGGCGAGCTTTGAACTCAGGGTCAGGGAGCTGACCTTGACCCCGGAGCCAAAGCCTTGGCGGGAGACCTTCAAGCTTTGGGCTTGAGCGAGCTTCAACTGCGAGCCCCCGACCTTGGCCGAGAGCGGTGCGCGCTGCTGGGTCGTTTTCAGCTGCAGGGCCTTGATCGGGATCGAGCGCTTGCCGGCCTTGAAGACCAGTGCCCCTTCATGCTCGAGCGTGCCCTTGGCGCTGGTGGGGTCGAATTTGCCTCCCGCTACCGGGAAGCTGACCGTTCCCCCACTGAGCTTGGCGGGAGCGGTGGCGCTGAGCTTGACGCCGTTTTGCTTCAGCAGGGCAAGGAAGGACTTGTCGAGCGTCAGCTTGGTGGAGCCTGAGCCGAGCGGGTCGTAGGCGGCTTGGACCAAAGGTGCCGCCAAGAGCAGCCCGGCCATGGCGCAAAGGCAAGTGAGGCCTGCCTTGCTTCTCTTCCCTCTCAACATCATTCCTTGACCCCGCAGCTCTTGTTGACGGCAAGCCCGATCTCCTTGCGGGCGGCGAAGGAGAAGGTTGCGTAGGCGAGCGGGAAGGAAGTGATCTTGGTCCCACTGGGAGCCGGGCAGCCGGCGTTGAAGTAGGAGAGCTGGTGGCCCTGGTGTTGGTATTTGCGTCTGAGGGTGAGCTTGATGCGGTCGACAAAGCCCCAGGAGCCCAGCGCCTCAGGGAAAGAGGCGGTGAGTTCGGTCCCGTAGGGGCCCTGGTTTATGCGCTTGATCGCGAAGGTGATCACGAAGGAGGTGGCGAAGGGGTTGGTGGTGTAGATGTGGGCGAAGAGGACTGGGCGCCCGCCCTCGCGGCCGTTGAAGACCAAGAGCCTGCCCCGGGTCGGGTAGGGGCGCTGGTCGGGGAGGACGATCGTCGCCCAGAAGCGCCCGGAGCCGACCAGGGCGTCACCGCAGGAAGACAGCGCCCTTTGCGTGGTCGTCGCCTGCACTTCGGGCAGCTGGCAGACCGGCAGGCCCTCGGATTGCAGGAGCCCGTGGCGGTTGACCTTGACCGTCATCTTCTGCAGCTGCGGCGGCACCGCCCCCGAGGGGGTGGAGATGTGGCCGGCGATGAAGACGGCGATCGGGGCGGTGGTGGTGCGTGGCAGCTTGAAGGGCAGGATCTGGGAGAGCACACTGATCCGCAGGCCCTGGTTTTGGACCACGGCGCCCGAGGCCAAGGTGGCTCCCGTCAACGCCAGTACCGCCAAGGCCAGCGCCCCCGCCCGCCTACTCACTGACTACCGCCTACCGGGCCGGGCGGTGCGAGCGCTTGGCACCCTTGGCGCCCTTGCCCTTGCCCTTGCCCTTGCGCCCCTTCTTGCACTGGGGCTTCAAGACCGGGTTGAAGACGTGCTTCTTGCCGTTTTGGCCTTTGAAGTCGGCGATCGCGCGGTTCGTCGATTTGCAGAGGTTGGTCGAGTTGACCAGAAGGCCCTTTTTGCCGCCTTGCATGGTCAAGGTGAAGGTCTTCACCGGGACGTCGGGAACGATCTCGAAGGTGTTTCTGATCTGCCCGTCCCCGACCGAGTCGATGCGGCCGACCAAGTTGAAGTCGATCTGGCCGTTGTGGAGAGCTGCGACCAGGTCGGGGAGCGGGTTGCTCGAGGAGCGCAGGAAGACCGGGCCCTCGACCGGTTGATCGAGGATCGGGGTGATGGCTTTGGCGTAGCCGTAGATCGAGCCGGCCGGGCATTTTTCACCGGGATGCAATCCCTGGGCGAACTGGGCCCTGGTGCAGATCGTTTTGATGTGGGACTGATCGAGGAACTCGGAGTGAGGCAGGGTGACTTGGGCACGGCCGATGTTGGCATCTCCGGGACGAGCGGTCAGCACCGCTTTGAAGGCCGGGTTCTGGTTTCGCTTGGTGCCGCCCTTGAGTGAGAGCGCCAGCTTTGGCTTGAAGCCGAGCGAGGCGCAATCAGCCGCCTGGAACGGCGAAGTGACCGTGAAAGGCCGGTCGTCGACTTCAGAGCCGAAGTTGGTGCCTGAGCCGAGAACCGTGGAAGCGGTCGAGGTCTTGGCGCAACTGGTCGGGTTGAGCATGAACTGCGGCCGATCCACATAAGCCCTGATGTCCCTGGCGTGGACCGGGATGCCTTTGATGATGTGGGGAATTGGATCTGAGCCCGTCGCGTCGATGAAGACTTCGGCGGTCTCGGGGTTGATTTTCAGCGCCTGCCTGATCACCACGGTGCCGAGGTCGAAGGGACCGACCCGGGCGGCGGTGATCGCGGCGATGCTCAGAGCGGAGCCGTTGTAGGGACCGGCGAGGTAGATCTTGCCGGGGGCATAGGCGAGGGACGGGCCCACACCCGCTCCCACGAGGGTTCTTCCGACCTCACTTGCCAGCGGACAGCTGGGGGCAGCCAGCTCTTCGGCACCGCCGTGGGGACCGGTCCTGGCTTTGGCCGCGGCGATCGCCGCGTCGGGGCAGAAGGGAACCCCGGCCAGTTTGCCGACGATTCCCGGCGGCAGCTTGATCGAGAAGCGGGTGAACTCCTGCTCGCCGTCGTTACGGGTCAAGCGCAGGTTGAACGGGCTGTAGGTGCCGGCGGCGTTGTTGATCGTGCCGGCGAGCAGGCCCGGTTTGAAGGGGGCGGTGTTGCCCGAGGCGCAAGCGCCGGCGTTGGGCCCGGTGATCACCGAGAAGGCGGAGTTGGTGGTGACCGGAGGGCCTCCGGCCCAGGGGGTGAGAACTGCTTTGACGTTGTAGGTGCCGCAGAGGGGTGGGCTCGCCAGTGGCGACCTAGTCCCCTCGCGGAAGTGCAGGCGGAAGTGGGAGTAGGGCAGCTGGGGGAGGTTTTCGGCGACCGTGGTGATGCGGCCGGTGACCGGGTCGTTTTCGACCTTCAGGGGCTGTTTGACGATGATGCCGAGAACCGGGTTCTTGATGACTATGTAGAGAGCCAGGAGGGAGCCGAAGGGGTTCTCGTAGGGCTTGGCGATGAAGAGGGCGCCGTTGACGTTTTCGTCCAGGAGCGGGGTTTCGACTTCGACGGTGCCGATCTTCGACGCGTTGGGGCAGCCGAAGCCCGGTTCTGATTTGACCGTCTCGCGAGCCAAGTCCGCTTCGCTGCAGACGTTCAGCCCTTCGGCCAAAGACGGGTTGGTGGAGAAGCCCTCGGGCAAGGTGACGACGGCTTTCTTGATGTCAGAAGCCGCGGTCGCCCCGTCTTTGGGGTTGGTCAGGCCTTCGTCGTGGACGTCTAGAGAGAAGTCAAGACCGGTCGGAGAGGAGGCGGCTTTGGTCGTCGGCTGCGCCGTGATCGAAGGGTTGAAGCTGAGTTTGGCGCAGCCGGTCATCCCCTGTGGGTTCGGCGGGGTCGCGTCGTCGTGGAAGAGGACCGAGCCGGTGAGCCAGTTGGGATCGCTCAAGTTCGGCTCGCCGTTGGCCGACCAGGAGCCTGGGTTCTGCCAGGAGTCGGTCGCGTAGCTGGTCGGCAGCGGGCCCTCACAGGAGCGGGGCAGGGTCAAGAGCGGGACGTTGGCGGCGTTGGTGGTGCAGTTGCCGTAGGAGTCGGGTTCTGGGAACTCGTTGTCGATCACCGGGTCCGGTCCCAGGGTGCCTCCGCTGCCGTTCTGGTTGACGCTGGAGACGCAGAGGCCGCGGTAGGGGTCGTGTTTGGGATCGGCGGGGTTGCCCCAGAGCGTCAGCTCCGAGCTGAGGGCGTTGACCGACTGCGGGATGTTGATCACGTCGGCTTTGCCGTTGTAGGGGTAGGACTGCTTGAGCCCGACTTCGATCGTGACCGGCGTGTTGATCGCGATGAAGCCGAGCTTGAGGGCGACGCCGGGCGGCGGGGCGAGGTTGTAGACGGCGGCGAGGTTGTCGTTCAAGGTGGTGCTGGTCGCGGCGTAGCCGACCGCGGCGCTGTCGGGGCACCGGGTCGCTTTGCCGCCGCTCCTGAAGTCGAGGAAGTCGGCGAGCCCGCAGCGCGGGACCGCGGTGGTGTCGGCGATCAGGCCGGCGATCTGTTCGGCGATCACGTCCTTGACTTCGCCGTCGGCTTCGGAGGGGCTGAGCTTGTTGAAATGGACCTTGGTGGTCATCTGGAACGGATGCGACCCCGCCTGGGTCGCCGTTGACCCGTCCTCGTTGGCGTAGACGACGTCGAACTGTTCGAGCCCGTAGCTGGCCTGGGCTGAAGGAACAAGGGCGAGGAGCGCCAGCAGAGCCGCAGCGGAGAAGGTGGTCAGAAGTCGCTTCATCGGTGGTTCCTCCGGTTGGCGTTGGCTCGCTGCTGCTGGCGCTTCTTGGCCTGCTGCTTTGCCTTCTTCGTCTTCTTCTTCTTGGCTTTGGCCTTCTGCTTCTTCTTCTTCGCAGCCGGCTCTTCGACCACGTTGCCCGCACCCTGGAAGGTCGAGGAGGATGGGGTCGGGTCGTTCGGTGCTTCCAGCGGGCCCTGGCAGGCTTCGCCTTCGCAGGCCGCCGGTGGGTTCGGCGGCGGCGGGAAGCCGCCACCGACCCTGGCGTCATAGACGTCGATCAGCCCGTAGTCCTGAACCAGCAGCCCCTCGCCGGTGGAGAAGAAGACGTCTGAGCCCGACGGCGTGGCGTCGAGGAACTTCGAGTCTTCTGGGCTCTGGCCGGAGGAGATCAGCGAGAGGCAGCCTTCGGAGCTCTGCACGTAGGAAGAGCTTTGGCTGGTGCAGCTGCCTGAGCCCGGGGCCGCCCACTGGTAGACGTCCTGGGCGCCGTTGGTGTCGCGCAGGACCAGGGCCTCGAAGCTGTTGAAGTAGACGCGGTTGCCGTCATCGGAGAGGTAGCGGGGCTGGAAGTGCTGGTTTTGGAAGAGCGGGATCGTGGCGGCGGCGTAGGGGCCGACATTGCCGTTGAGGCCCTGCGCGATCTCCCGCCCCCGTGGCCGCGCCCCACTCGGGTTGCAGGAGACGCAGGCCAGGGCGTCGGCTTGGGCCCCGTAGCGGTAGACCTCGAAGTCATCCTGGCCGCTGGCGACGTCGGTGTTGTCATAGCCGGCGACCTGCTCGGCCAGGGCCGGGCTGTTGGACATGAAGACCAGGCTCTGACCGTCGGGGCTGACGCGGGCGGTGCGGTTGATCGGTTCCGTTGCCGTTGGAGTCCCAAAGAGGCTTCCGATGTCCGAGTAGGGGCTGGCCGTCGCCGGAGTCGAGAGCGTGGCGAGGAAGCGAGTTTCCCCTTCTTCATCGAGGTAGACGTTGGGCTGACCCGGGGTGGCCCCTTCGGACTGGGCCTGGGCAGAGGCTTTGGTCGAGGCAAAGTAGACCTTTGAGAGGTCCTCGCTGGCGCCGAGGATGTTGCCCATCACCCCTTCGGCGACCAGCTCCGAGGCCGGCGGTTCGGCCTCGGAGGTAAAGCGGTAGAGGTTGCCGGCGAGCGGGCCCGCGGTGACCGTGAAGAGCGCTTCGGTGCCCTGCGGGTTGGCGGCCTGGAAGAAGCTGGGTTCCGACGTGACGGTCCCCGAGACCGGAATCGTGCAGGCCCGGAAGGGCTGGGTGCATTCGCCGCTGTTGATTTTGCTCTGCACCTGATCGGAGTTCAGGCGCAGGTAGAGAACGGTGGGAACATCGCCGGACTTACTGCCAACGCCAGCGGACCAAAAGACACGGGTGCCGTCCTCGGAGATCGCCTTGGCGACGCTGTTCTGGCGGTTGTGATTGGGGATGTCGGCGCTGAGCGCCGTGCCGGCCGAGGAGTCCACCCCGCTGGCTTGCCCGTTGGGCAGGACGCTGACTAGGCGCAGCACACCGGCGCCGACCGACTCATAGAGCTGGTAGATCGGGCGTGAGCCGACGGTGGCACTCGAGGCGTCCTCGGTGAGCTTGTCGTCGATCCGGATCAGCGCTTTGGAGCCGTCGGCCGAGGCGCCCTGTAATTCGGGCATGTAGATATTGGCCTGCGCTACCGGCCGGTTTGGGGTGGCGCAGCTAAGCGCTTGGTAGGCGCCGGTCGCCGACTCGCGCTGGTAGAGGCCGCTGAAGCCAGCCGCGGCGCAGGGGTCGAGCGTCGGTTCGCCTTCCTGCAAGATCCAGGAACGCGAGAGGTCGGGGCTGAAGGCCTGGAACTCGTTCTCCAGTTCGCCGTTGCGGAAGTGACCGCTGCGGGGCGGGGCGACGTTCTCACTCGACCAGCCTTCACCAGCCTGGCCCCTTTCCGTGCGAGCGGCCAGGTACTGGTTGGTGTAAGGGGCGGACTGGGGGTCGTCGAAGGCGCGGTAGGAGGTGAAGGCGAAGCCGTTGCCGTTCACTGCGCTCTGGTCGAGGTTGGTGGGAAGGCCGGTGATGTTGATGCGGGTGAGCACGTCGCCGTTGTCTTTGTCGACCGGGGTCACCATCTCGTAGGCGCGGCAGTCAGGCAGGGCGGCGGAGGGACCGGTGCGGAAGGGCTGGTTGGAGCAGGCGGCCCCTCCCCCGCCCGGCGAGGCGAAGGTGGCGAAGCTGCTCTCGCCCGAGACGATCGAGGGGAAGTAGGGGTTTTCGACCACGACCCGGTAGTGGTAGATCGTCCCCGGCGCGAGCCCTTGCAGCTGCGCAGCTTTGGTGACGGCCACTTCGCCGGAGCCAAGGGCGAAGGTCGGGGAGTCGAGCGCGTTATCGAAGCCGTTGGCTTCGTAGTCGGGGCCGGCGGCGATGTATTGGAAGTGGCCGGTGGCCTGGATGCCGAGGGGGTTGACCAGGGCGTGCAGGCGGGCGGTGTCGGTGCCGACCTCCGTTGACCAGATCGTCTCGATTTCGTGGGCGGCTTTGGTCGTGAATTCGGCTTTCTCGCCAATCACTTCGCCGTCCGCGTTTTTGGCGATCGCGCGGAAGTAGTAAGTGGTTTCGGGGTCCAGGCAGGTGGTTTCGCTAGGGACCACGCAGACGTTGGTCGAGCTGCGCGTCACGTTGGTGAAGACGCCCGGCGAGGGGGCGCTCTCGGGGGTGATCTGCGTGTTGAGGCTGTCGAATTCGTCTCCGTCTTCCTCGAAAGAGGCTTTGTCGACGTACTCGAAGCGGACCGTGCTCGGTTTGCCCTGAGGGTTGAAGGTGGTCTGCAGGGTCGCCTTGACGGCGGTTATCGAGGTGGCTTCGGTGGTGCCGGGGCTGAAGAGGGGGCCGGGGTCGGGGAGGGGTATGTAAAGAACGCTGTTCGCCTGGCTGACAAACAGATCACCACCCGGGGTCGAAAAAACAGCGAGGTCTCGGGCGACGCTCTGCAGCGCCTCGGAACCAAAAATGACGCGAAAAAGGGTCCCGTCTGCATCGTATTCTCGGACCTGCGCCGCACCATTTTCAAAACCAACCGGTCCAGTCAGTAGATGGTCCGAAGCCGCGACAGCCAGCGACCTTGCAGTACCGTCGATGGTTATACCGAGTTCACTGCCCCCGCTGGTGTACTTTCTGATCCCACTGTTGGGATTGTTGGTAGCTACCCACATCGCCCCAGTGGAGTCGATGGCTAGATCCTGCGCCCGTCCGGTAACCCCTCCCGGCAAGAACATCTGAGGCCCAAGGTAATTTCCGTTGGGTTCAAAGCGCTGGATCCTGATGCTGAAACCTTCCGAAGAAGCCCCGACGCTTTTGCTGTCAGCAACAACGAGATTCCCTGACGGGGCAAGCGCAATTGGCACTCCGACACCAGAGAAGGTGGAAAGGAAGAAACCTTCCGCTTCACCAGAGATCCCAGCACCACAATTTGCCGACACGGAACAGAAATTCGCGTTGGTTGCCTTGTTCACTTCTCCGCCCACCATCCATAAAAAATCGCCAGACGAAGAGAATTTTTGAATCCGATTGTTTTGCGTTTCGCCTACGTAAACGCTGTGCGTGGCTTCGTCGACCACTATGCGCTCCGGGCCGCGCATCTGGCCCGCCCCCGCGCCTGCGATTCCTCTAAAGCATGACACCGTGGGGGGACTCGCTCCTGGGCCGCAGGACTGAAGCACGGCGGTGGTTCCATCAGCAACGCCCCACCCAAAAGCCATCGCAAAGCCAACGGCTCCGCCGGGGCTCACGTCGAAGACGTCGACTCTGTTGTTTCCAAAATCGGCGACATACAACTTTCCCGCAGATTTGTCTACCGCCACGCCCAACGGCGAGGCACACTGCCCTGACCCTGCGCCCCCGGTGCATACATCCACATTGGCGGAAGCCATGGGTACGAAGGCCAGCAGCCCGAGCCCGGTCAGGACCATGATGCTGAGTATCGACAGAGTTCGCCTCATCGGTGGGTCCTCCCGTTGCGGTATGCCTGCTTGCGCTTGCCGTTGGCCAGGTGCATGTTTGGCGGAGTAATCATGGAGAAGAGGGTGCAGGCCGAGTAAAGCTCACCCGGCCTGCACACCAGGATGGTGTTATCTGGCTACCGCCCAGGAACCGGTGCCGTACGCTTCCTCCCCTACCGTGTCGAGGTAGAAGTACAAGACTGCACCGCTGGTGAAATCAATCCCTCCTTCGATACCGGGTAGTCCTGCGACATTGGTGAGGTTCGTGCCTTCGTACACGCAGAGCTTCCCAGGTGCGGCTTCGGGGTGTTGGTATCCAGGGACTTGACCGGTGCTTGGACATCCTTCCGATACTGCGGTACCCGCATCCTGTTCAGCGAGCGTGACGTAGCGGAACTCCGGTTGCGCGGTGAGACGAAGGGGGAACGAGATCGTCGTGTACTCGAATTCACTGTCTTTGCCGGTAAAGGACCAGTTACCGGTCTGGGTAGCGCCTACCGGGAGCAGGCACTGCCCCCCGGGGCAGGTCGGGCCGCTCGGGCCGGTCGGTCCGGTTGGTCCGGTCGGACCGATTGGGCCGGTCGCGCCTTCTTCGCCGTTACAGATGGTGCTGCTCGTGGCGGAGCCTTCGACTTTGACTTTGATGCCGCCCTCGGCGCATTCCGCGCCGGGCGGTTCGGTGACGACGGATTTACCGGGCGCTCCGGCGCTGCCGGCATCACCCTTGGCGCCTGCCGGACCCGCGGGGCCGGCTGGACCTGCAGGCCCGGCTGGGCCTGCCGGGCCGGCGGGGCCCGTCTTGCCGGTCTTGCCCCTTGGCCCGGGCTTGCCCTTGGCCGAGGCGGTGGCGCTGCTGTCGCCTGAACCGCCGCTGGCGGCGTAGGCGCCGCCGCCGAGGGCGGCGATCAAGGCGACGATGGCGACTATGAGGCCAGCGGTGCCGAAGTGGGTGCGTAGACGCGTGAGCATTCTCATCTCTCCTCCTGAGAGTCGTGCGTGGCGGTGGCTTTGGCCACGCACGCGAGTTGCGTTTTGGAGATCGCTTGGGTGGACCTGGAAGTCCGGTATTGGTGGCGGTGTCTCACCGTTGCTCTCTCCTTGTCCCTTGAGCCCGATTGCCTGCCGCTTCCCTGTTGCGGCGCTCCCGGCGGGGCTCGTTGTCCCTGTGGTCTCGGTGCTGCTTCCCTGTGACCTAGAGACGCGGATATCCGTGTTTCTAAGTCTGGCGCAGATTAAGACACACCTGTGTCT
This sequence comes from uncultured Solirubrobacterales bacterium, assembly GCA_963849165.1. Taxonomy (GTDB): domain Bacteria; phylum Actinomycetota; class Thermoleophilia; order Solirubrobacterales; family 70-9; genus VAYN01. Next base: position 21,816 of record CAWKGJ010000002.1, read on the forward strand.
GGAAGTCAAGGCGACCGAGACTTTCCCCTGTAAAGGAGGAGTTTTTGCTGGGTATGAGAGCGGCTTACCGGCTGCCGTCGGGCCGTGAGGATCAGTCTCGGCGCTGAGCTTTCAGCAGGGTGGCGACGTCCTCGAGATCGCGGTCGCGGCCGGACTCTCGCTTCAGCCGGATCAGGTCGTCGAACCCGACCGCGCGTATACGGATGCCCTGGACGACCGCTTCGACTGCACGTGGTCGCATCTCCTCGTAGGGGCGGCCACCTGGAATCTCATCCGGGTCGAAGAGGTCGAGCCCGCCCGCGGCCGTGCGCAGGGTGAAGTTGCCGCCGTTGAAGAGATCGTCGGGGTCGCGGGGGTCGGCGTCCAAATGCTCTGCATCTACGCCGGAAACCTTGGCGTCGAGATCGTCCAGCGCCGCGGCGAGGCGCTGCATGTTCTCCCCTGTCCACTCGATCAGGACGTCCACGTCGCGAGTGTTGCGAACGTGGCCATGGACGTTGACGGCAACGCCGCCGATCGTCAGGTACTCGACCTCGTGGCGCTGCAGTGCCGCGAAGATCCGCACCGGGTCCAGGGGGCCGCGATCGAGCTCGGAAGGCAGGTCCTCGAGCACTTCAGTCCCCGCGATCGGCGAGCGGCCGTAGCTTGGCGCGAGCCAGGCGATCGCCGAATTTCATCCACTCGAAAAGGCCCTCCAAGCGCTCAGAAGGGGTCAACCGCGCTTCGGCGGCCAGATGGACGGGGTCGGCCTCGCTCCCGGAGAGCTCCCGCAACTCCACGCTCGGCTGGAGGCCCAATGCCGTGATCAAGAAGGCGAAGCGCTCAAACGAGGGCGACTCATGACCGTTCTCGATGCGACTGATGGCGGGTGCGGCAATCCCGGTCCTGATCGCCAGCTGCCTCTGAGAGACACCGGCGACGCGGCGGGCATCCAGAAGAATGCGACCAAGAGCGGTCTTTTCCATAACGGATACGTTAACAATCAAACAGCTCCTCGACGAAGAAGCGAGCGGCGGGATCCAATCGGTCACCGTAGCTCCGCTCGGCAACCGCCAGGACCTGGTCGGCTCGCTCGAGGCCAAGCTCGGCTGCCAGCAGACGCACGTCATCCTCGTCCTCGCCGACGCGATGGGCGAGGACCTTCAGCGCCAGCAAGGTCTCCGGAGATGCTGCAAGGCAGCGGAGGCCCGGCAGATCGAGGACGGGCGCCGCGGCAGGATCATCGCCCGCCAGAAAGCCCTTGACCGCGTCGTTGAGCCAGCCGGCGGGCAACTCGAGCTGCTCAGCGACAACCGCCGCCGCCTCGTAGACGACGTTCTTCGGCTCGAACACGGCATCGATGTCGCGGGTCGCCCGCCGCTCGTCGAAGGCCAGCGCGATCGCCGCGCCGCCGACCACGTACATCTCGGCGCTGACCCCTCGCCGCTCGAGCTCAGCCGCCAGAGCCGTGAGCGCCGCGATGATCTCACCGCGATCCATCTCAGACGCGGTGCAGGGAGCGCTCGGGGATGAACACGCCCCGGCGGCGGAAGGCGGCGGGGGCCTGGGCGATCGCCGTCGCCCGGAAGCCGGGCACGTCGCTGACGAACCAGAAGCGATCCAGGAAGCGGGCGGGCTCGATCGACCACGCAGGCCGGTCGAGACGATTGACCGCCGCGAGGTGCTCCGCGAGCGCCCCCAGGTAAGCGTCGTAGCGGGCGTCCCCGGTGGGCTGCGGCCGCTCCGCGATCGCCGCCGCCCACGACTCGGCCTGTCCTCGAAGCGCAAACTCGTCCAGGAACTCCCTCACCGCATGGCGAAAGTCCTCACCGGCACGAGCGCGACGCGCCACGCCGGCCAGGGTCTCCGTCAGCTGCCGCGAAGTGGGAGGGTTGGCCGCGAGCCACTCCGAGCGCGTAGTCAGTCTCTCTGCCATCTGGGCAAGATCGTAGGGACTCGCTCGGCAGGTTCACTCCTGCCTCAGGTCCCCTCGTCGTGAACTCGGTCTGCCAGAGCTCCTCCATCTCGAGTCAAGCCTCAGGGGCGAGAAGACGCCGCTCCGACTCTTGATCGGAAATGGATTCGCGACTCGACCGCGTCAGGACGCCAGATGGCGATGTCGTCCGTCTGACTCCGTCCGCTTGGGCCCACATCCTCAGAAGGCATCCGGAGATGCGGCTTTACCGAGCCGAGATACTCATGACGGTGGGCGAGCCCCATCGGACCATCGACGACCCGCGGCCCGGCCGATGCCGATTCCAGCGAAGTGGCGTCGGCCCGACTCGGTGGCTCAGAGTGGTCGTAGACTTCAACCAGCGGCCCGCCGTGATCGTAACTGCATTCGGGGTCGGGAAGGGACTTCCGGCGTGATCCATCTCAGCACCTACGCATTCAACAACGTCGACTACGACGCCGAGGGCGATGTCCTCTATATGTCGATCGGCGAGCCCCAGCCGGCTGCGGACACCATCGAAACGCCCGAGGGGCATGCGATTCGCTTCGACGATGCCCACGAGGTGATCGGGGTCACGATCATCAATGCCAAGTGGTGGCTGGAGAAGGACGGGGACATCAAAGTCACGCTCCCCGCCACTGCCGCCGTCGCCGACAGGCGTGAGGTCGAGGCTGCCCTGGCAGCCTGACTCAGCTCCCCTCGCCGCTGAACTTGTAGCCGACGCCGCGCACGGTCACGACCAGCTCCGGCTTCTGGGGGTCGCGCTCGACCTTCTGGCGCAGGTTGGAGATGTGGACGTCGCAGGCACGCTCGTCGCCGTCAAACTCGGTCTGCCAGAGCTCCTCCATGATCTTGGCGCGGGGGAAGACCTCGCCGGGACGGCCGACCAGGAGGCGCAGCAGCTGGAACTCGGAGCGGGTGAGGTTGACGGGGATGCCGCGCACGGTGGCGACGTGGCGGACCAGGTCTATGGAGACCGGCCCGGACTCGATTTTCACCGCCTGCGCCAGGGGCGAGCGGTCGAGCTCGCGGCGGCGCAGCTGGGCGTGGACACGCCCGAGCAGCTCGCGGACCGAGAAGGGCTTGGTGACGTAGTCGTCGGCGCCGACCTCGAGCCCGACCACCTTGTCGACCTCGGCGTCCTTGGCGGTGAGGACGATGATCGGGACGGCGCTGCGGGAGCGGACGTCGCGGCAGATCTCGAGCCCGCTCGGCCCCGGCATCATGATGTCGAGGATCAGCAGGTCGTAGGGAACGCCGTTGCCGAGCAGCTCGCTGGCCTCGTCGCCGTCGGCGGCGCCGGTCACCTCGAAGCCCTCCTGCGCCAGCGCGTAGCCGACCGAGTCGCGCACCGAGGGCTCGTCGTCGGCGATCAGGATGCGGCCGCTGCTCATGTTCGCTCTCTATATAGGGACATGGGCATGGGATCAGGCCACCGGGGTCGGGCTCGGTTGGGCAACCGGGAGGCGGACCCAGAAGGTGCTGCCCTCGCCCTCGACGGAGTCGGCGCCGATCTGGCCGCCCATCACGTCGACCATGCGGCGGGCGATCGCCAGGCCGAGGCCGAAGCCCTCCTGCTTGCGCGACTCGCTGCGGCGGTAGAAGCGCTCGAACACGCGCTCGATCTCCGCCGCCGGAATCCCGGTGCCCGTGTCGATCACCTCCAAGACAACCTCCCCCTCGCCGTCATGACGACCGCGCACGGTAACGGTCCCGGGGGGCGGCGTGTTCTTGAAGGCGTTGGTGAGCAAGCCGATCATCACCTGCCGCAGCAGCGTCGGGTCGCCGGTGGCGGCGAGATCGGGCTCGACCTCGACCTGCAGGGCCACGTGCGGAGGCGCCTCGACCGCCGCGACGACGTCGCGGCAGGCGGCCGGCACGTCGACGATCTCGCTCTCCGCGGCGCCGCGCGACTCGACCCGGGCCAGGGTCAGCAGCGACTGCGTCAGCCGGCTCATGCGGTCGGCGTCGTCGGCGAGGCGGGAGAGGAAGTGGTCGCGGTCGGCGGGCTCGTTCTTGGCGCCGCTCTGCAGGACCTCGATCGCCCCGGAGATCCCGGCCAGCGGGTTGCGCAGCTCGTGGGCGGCGTTGGAGACGAAGTCCGCTTCGGCCAGCTCTCGGCGCAGCTCGTCGGTGCGGTCGCGCAGGACCGCCAGCACGGCGCGCTCGTCCGGCAGCGAGCGAGCGGTCATCGCGTAGGCCCGGTCGCCGATCCGCAGCGCCGGGTGGGCGGAGAAGCCGAGCGCCGAGGCGCGGGTCAGCTGCGGGCGCACCACCAGCGGCGGCTGCCCGGCGGCGTCGAGCAGGCGCGAGGCGGCGCTGTTGGAGAAGCGCACCGGGCCTTCGAAGTCGACCACCATCACCGCGTCGGTGAGGCCGTCGAAGATCGCCGCCAGCTTGTTGCGATCGGCGGTGAGGACGCCGAAGCTCTCCTTCAACGAGGCCCGCATCGAGTCCAGGGCGCGGGCGAGGTCGCCGATCTCGTCCGGGGCGGAGACGCTGAGCGGCGCGTCGAAGGAGCCGCCCGCCATTTCGCCGGCGGCGCGGGCGAGGCGGACGACGCGGTGGGAGATCGCCACCGCGATCAGGAAACCGGCGAGGACGCCGATCAGGACCGAGGCGATCAGCGCCTGCTGGTTGTCGCCGAAGAGGAAGACGGCGCCGGCGGTGATCAGGCTGACCGCGGCGAAGGCGCCGGTCAGCCAGAGGCGCATGCCGATCCGCGGCGCCGCCGCACGCGGCTCAGCCAGCGTCTCGTCCGGGGAACTCATGAAGGTTTACTAACACAATCCATTCGTCGCCGGGGCACGGAGCGGGCGGCGGTGGCCTTCGTGGGAGAATCGGCCGCGTGCGAACTCTCGTCTTCATCCCCGCCTGGAACGAGCGGGCCTCGATCGCCGCGGTCGTCGCCGACGTGCGCGAGCACCTGGCCGGCGCCGAGATCCTCGTCGTCGACGACGGCTCGACCGACGCGACGACGGCGCGGGCGCGCGAGTGCGGCGTCCTCGTCGCCACCCTCCCCTTCAACCAGGGGCTAGGCGCGGCGCTGCAGACCGGCTACCTCTACGCCCTGCGCGAGGGCTATGACTGCTGCGCCCACCTCGACGCCGACGGCCAGCACCCGGCCGCCGAGGTGGCGCGCCTGCTGGCCGAGGTCGAAGCCGGCCGCGCCGACCTGGTGATCGGCTCGCGCTACCGCGATCCCGACGCCGTGCTGGCGATCGACGACTACAAACCGACCTTCTCGCGGCGGATCGGCACCGGCGTCTTCCGCTTCTTCCTCACCCTGGCGACGCGCCAGCGCTTCACCGACACGACCAGCGGCATGCGGGCCGCGAACCGCCGCGTGATGGCGCTGTTCAGCGAGAACTACTCGCCCGACTTCGCCGAGATCGAGTCGCTGCAGCTGGCCGTGCGCGAGGGGCTGCGGGTCGAGGAGGTGCCGGTGCGGATGCTGGAGCGGGCCGGGGGCAGCTCCTTCCTGACGCCGCTGCGCTCGGCCTTCTTCATCTTCAAGGGCGTGGTGGTGCTGCTGGTCGGGCAGTTCCGGCCCCGCCGCCACGCGGAGGCGGAGCGATGAGCCGGCTGCCGCTCGCCGCCGAGGCGACCCAGGTCCACCTCACCTCGCAGACGCGGATCGTCGCCGCGATCATCGCCGTCTTCTTCATGCTGATGATCCTCGAGCTGATCCGCCGCAACCGCCTGCAGGAGCGCTACAGCGTGATCTGGTTCGTCGCCGGCCTGGGCATGCTCGCCGGCGCCGCCTTCCCGGGCCTGCTCGAGCTGGTCGCCGACCTGATGGGAGTCCGCGACACCAACGTCGCCCTCTTCTCGATCGTGCTGCTGCTGCTGCTCGGCCTGGCGCTCAACTTCAGCGTGATCATGTCGAGGCAGGCCGCCCAGATAACGAGGCTGGCGCAGGAGCGGGCGTTGGAGAAGGCAAGGGAGCAGGCCCGTAATGGAAGTACGCCAGGACGAGGCTCAGACGTTGCTAGGCAAGGACGCAGGGAGCCCGAATAGCAGCGCTATTCGGGCGACTGAGGACGCCGCATAGCGACGTCTGAGGCCGTCTGTCTAAGCAAACAACCGCTCAAGGCGGAAGAACAGCGCTTCCAGGGCCAGCTCCTCGGAGACGTTGAGGTCGAGGCCACGGCGGGTCTCCTGGACCATCTCGGCGCCACGGCGGGAGGCGCCGGGGTCGAGCCCGTCGGCCTGGGAGCGCAGCTGGTCGAGGCGGTCGCGGTTGAAGACGACGTCCTCGGCGCCGGCGGCGACCGCGGCGAGGTCGCGGAACCAGAGGGCGCAGAGCTCGAGGCCGAGGTCGAGGATTTCGGTGCGGCGGCGGCGGCCGGCGCGTTTGGACTCGTCGGCGACGTCGCGGGCGGTCCGCTTCATGCCGGCCTTCGATTCCTCCTCGAGAACCTCGCGAACCGCGGCTTCGAGATCCTCGCCGGCGGCCTGAGCGCGGTCGAGCAGGCGCTTCCAGGGGGCCGAGGCGACCTCCCCCGTCAGCGCCGCGGAGACGCAGCGCTCCGCCTCTTCCCGCACCTCCCGCCCCCGCGGCCCGAGCAGCAGCCGCGCCCGCTCGAGATCGCCGGCGGCGAGCCGCGCCGCCGCAGCTACCTCATCCTCAGGCGGCCGATGGGCCGAAATGTCGTCCTGGGCTCGACTTATCGGCCCATCGGCCAGCAGTTGGGCTTCGAGGGCCTCGGTTGGGAGGGGGGCGAAGTCGATGGGGTGGCAGCGGGAGGCGATCGTCTCCAGCAGGGCTTCGGGCTCGGAAGTGAGCAGGATCAGGTGGACGAACTCGGGGGGCTCCTCCAGGGTCTTCAGCAGCGCGTTCTGGCTCTCGTCGCGCAGCGTCTCGGCCGCCTCGACGACGAAGACGCGCTTCTCGCCTTCGAAGGGCCGGTAGGCGGCGGCGCGGATCACCCGCTCCCGCACCTCCTCGACCAGGTGCTGGGCGCCACGCGGGGTCAGCCAGACGAGGTCGGGATGCGGCGAGGGATCGAGCAACGCGCGGCGGCGCGCGTCGTCGGGGTCCTCCGAGGCGCCAGCCAGGATCTCCCCCGCAAAAGCCCGCGCCGCCGCCCGCTTCCCCGAGCCCTTGGGACCTCGGAAGAGGTACGCATGCGACGGGCCCACCGACAGCGCCGCGCTCAAGACGACCTGTGCCCGCGGCTGATGCTCAACCGTCAGGCTCATGCCCCCCTCCCGCGGGTGGCGCGGTGGCGGGGGTCCCCCGCGGCGCGGAGGCGGCTCCGCCGCCGAGCACCGTGGGGGATGCCGCCGCGACAGGACCCGCGGCTGAGGGGCTTGTCCCTATTCACGAGACGCAACCGCCTCCATCACCCGCCCATGAACCTCCTCGACCGTCCCGTCAGCATCGATCACCACCACCCGGTCGCTGGCGATGATCGCGATCTCCTCGTAGGCCTCGGCAACCGCCCGTTGCAGCTGCAGGCCCTCGGACTCGAAGCGGTCCTGGCCGTCGGCGCGGCCGAGGCCGACCTCCGGCTCCACCTTCAGCAGCAGGGTCAGGTCCGGCCAGAGGCCGTCGGTGGCGGCCTCGCAGAGGCCGATCACCTCCCCCACCCCGAGCCCCCGCGCCGAGCCCTGGTAGGCGACGCTGGAGTCGGAGAAGCGGTCGGAGACGACGGTGCGGCCGGCCTCCAGCGCCGGCCGGATCACCCGCTCGGTGAGGTCGGCGCGGGCGGCGAGGAAGAGCAGCAGCTCCGCCAGCGGCTCCAGCTCCACGCCCGGGTCGGCGAGCAGCTCGCGGATCCGCTCCGCCGCGTCGGTCCCCCCCGGCTCGCGGATCGCCACCGTCTCCGCGCCGAGCGCCTCGACCAGCAGTCGCGCCTGGGTGCTCTTGCCCGAGCCATCGACGCCCTCGAGCGAGATGAACAACGTCGTGGGCCTCAGCCTTTGGCCGCGGCTTTGGCGCGTTTGCGCCCCCGCGTGGCGGTGTCAGCTTTGGACGCTTTGACTTTCGCTTTTTTCTTCGCGGGCGCGTCCTCGTCGCCTTTGACCGGCGGCTTCTTCTCCATCGCCGCTTTCGCGGCTTTGGCGGCTTCGCGCTCGGCCCGCCGTTTCTTCATCTCCTGCATCGACTCGCAGTCGTCGTTGAGGCAGAGGTTCCAGGAGCGGCCGCGGAAGGGGACGACTTTGAGGCGCGGCGTCTGCTCGCAGATCGAGCAGCGGTCTTCGAGCTTGAAGACGTCGCCGCGCTGGGGCAGCGGAAAGGTCTGGTCGCACGATTTCGGGTCGTCGAGGGTCCAGCCGCTGCAGCCGACGAAGCGTTTGCCCGATTTTTTGGCGCGGATGATCCGCAGCATGTGAGGCGAGCCGTCGTCCTTCTTGCGGCCGGCCTCTTCGCAGACCTTGCAGGGGCCGAGGACGCGGTCTTCGTCCATCCCTTTCCAGATCACCTTGGCCAGGTCCTCGCGGCTGCCGTCGATTTCGGTCCAGGTCTTGTGCAGGAGGTCGCGACTCTCGCCGACGACGGCGCCCTTGGTCATCTCGCCGGCGGCGATCCGGTCCATCTCCGCCTCCAGCTGGGCGGTCATCTCCGGCGTCGCCATCGCCGGCACGTAGTTCTTGAAGGCCTCGTACAGCGCGATCCCGGTCTCCGAGGGGACGGGCGGGTTGCCGAAGACGTAGCCGCGGTCGAACAGCTTCTGGATGATGTCGGCGCGGGTCGCCTTGGTGCCGAGACCGCGCTCCTCCATCATCTCGATCAGTTTCGCCTGCGAGATGCGCGAGGGCGGCTGCGTCTCCTTGTCGACGATCCAGGGCTGGCCGTCGAGGTCGAGCTGCTGCCCCTCCTTCAGCGCCGGGATCTCCTCGTCGGAGGAGCGGGCGTAGGTGTAGATGCCGGCGTAGCCGGGGTCGACGACGACCGAGCCGCGGACGAAGTAGGTCTCCGAGCCGGCCTCGATGTCGGCCCGGGTCGACTCGGTGATCATCGGCGGGCTGAAGGTGGCGAGGAAGCGGCGTACGACCAGTTCGTAGACCCGTTTCTTGGAGCCGTCGAGGGCGCCCGGGTGGATCGCCTGGGTCGGGTAGATCGGCGGATGGTCGGTCGTCTCTTTTTTGCCGCGGGTCGGTTTCAGCTCGCCGTCGAGCAGGCCGGCCGCGGCGGAGAACTCCTTGACCTTGACCAGCGAGCTGACCAACTCGCGCAGCGGCAGGGAGGACGGGTAGACCGTGTTGTCGGTGCGCGGGTAGGAGATGAAGCCGTCCATATAAAGGTCCTCGGCGATCCGCATCGCGCTGGCGGGGGTGATGCCGAGGCGGCTGGAGGCGTCGGTGCTGAAGGCGGTGGTGTTGTAGGGCGTCGGCGGCCGGCGGGTGTTCTTGCGGGCGGTGACCGATTTGACGACGCCCGGGGCCTTGGTCCCGGCGAACGCCGCGTCGGCCTCGGCTTTGTCCCAGAACTTGTCGACCGCGTGGTGGGTCTCGAAGGTCCCGTCGGGGTGCTCGAACTTGGCGAACAGCTCCCAGAACGGTTTGGCGACGTGGGCGCGGCGCTCCATCTCGCGCTCGACGATCAGGCCCAGGGTCGGCGACTGCACGCGCCCGACCGAGAGGAAGTTGGAGCCGAAGCGGCGGCTGGCGAGCGAGACGGCGCGGGTCAGGGTCGCGCCCCAGAGCAGGTCGATGTCCTGGCGGGCGGCGCCGGCGTTGGCGAGCGGGTAGGAGAGCGTGTCGAGGTTGGCGAAGGCGCGCTCGATCTCTTCCTTGGTCAGGGCCGAGTAGCGGGCCCGCTGGATCACCAGGCTGCCGTCGGCGGTGCCCTCGCGGGAGCCGAGCGCGGGGTTGGAGTCGAGCATCTCCTCCAGCGCCTCGAGCCCGATCAGCTCGCCCTCGCGGTCAAAGTCGGTCGCGATCACCAGCTCGTCCGCCTCTTTGGCGACTTTCTTGATCGCTTTGACGACGTTTTTGTCGGTCGGCTCCTTGATCAGCTCGGCGTCGATCAGGTCGTGCAGGTCCGTCTTCTGCCAGTTCGAGTAGCCCTCGGGGAAGGCGGGTCCGAGCACGTGGCCCTTGAGGCCGATCGTCATCTGGTCCACACCGTTCTCGTCGCTCCAGGTGTAGAAGGGGACTTTGAAGCTTTTGTCGGCGCCGTTGCTGCCGTTGCTCAGGGCCTCGGCGATCTTCTTGGCGCTGTTGTTCTTCTCGGTGACGATCAGTCGCATGGGGCAGCAAGGTAGCAGGGGCGGTCGGGCGCTCTTCATGCCTGGCGTTCGCCGATCCCCGTAGGATCGGCGTCGTCATGAAGACCTTGGTCACCGGCGGCGCTGGGTTCATCGGCTCGAATCTGGTCGACGCCCTGCTTGCGCGCGGCGACGAGGTGACGGTCGTCGACGACCTCTCGACCGGGCGGCGCGGCAACCTCGACGGGGCCCTCGTGGCCGGCGCCGAGCTGGTCGAGCTCGACATCCGCGACGCCGCCGGGCTGAGCGCGCTGGCGCTCGAGCGACGGCCGGAGACGGTCTTCCACCTGGCCGCCCAGATCGACGTCCGCAAGTCGCTCGAGGACCCCGCCTTCGACGCCGCGGTCAACGTCGGCGGCACCGCCAACGTGCTCGACGCCGCCCGCGCGGCCGGCAGCGGGCGGGTCGTCTTCGTCTCCACCGGCGGCGCCATCTACGGCGAGGGCGAGGGCCAGCAGCTGCCGCTCGACGAGTCGACGGCGATCGCGCCGTTCTCCGCCTACGGCCAGAGCAAGTTCGCGGCCGAGGGCTACCTCGCCCTCTACGAGCGGCTCTACGGGCTCTCCAGCATCGCCCTGCGGCTCGGCAACGTCTACGGCCCGCGCCAGGACCCGCTCGGCGAGGCGGGCGTGATCGCGATCTTCTGCGGCCTGCTGCAGTCCGGCGGGCGGCCGACCGTCTTCGGCGACGGCACCCAGACCCGCGACTACGTATACGTGGGCGACGTGGTCGCCGCGGCGCTGGCCGCGGCCGAGTCCGACGTGACCGGCCCGGTCAACCTCGGCACCGGGATCGAGACCAACGTGCTCGAGCTGGCGGCAGCATTGGGACGCCTCGCCGGAGCCGAGGACTTCGAGCCCGAGTTCGCGCCTCCCCGCGCCGGCGAGGTGCAGCGCATCACCCTCGACGCCGGCCGCGCCGAGCGCGAGCTGGGCTGGCGCCCGCAGACGAGCCTCGACGAGGGGCTCCGCCTCACCCTCAACTCGATCTGACCGAATTTCAGACTCGACGGTCCGCGCGATTCGATTAGGTTGGGAACCTGGCTCTAATCGAACGAGGTGGAGTATGGGATACCAGTGCTGGGGCGAAGACCACGAGGACCTGACTGAGAAAGTCAAGGAGGCGATTGCCAGCCTCCCCGCACCAAGCGGCGGCGCCGTCGTGTACGGGTTGAGGAGAACGGCCGCCCGGCGCGAGCCTCGCCGGGTCTTGGTGAGCTGCACCAAAGGCCATGAAAACGTCTTCGAGATCGAGGATTGAAATGAACGGGCAAATTGTCGGCAGACCCCCCAGCGCTGAGGAAAAAGCGGGCTTTGCCGCCGCCGCCAACCTGGCGCCGAAAGAATCGCTGCTGCGCATCCAGGAACTGGCGAAATTCGTCTTCACCAACGTGGCGGTCGTCGGCACCCTCCTCACCGGCCTCGGCCTGTTCACCGATCTCGGCGCCGTGCTCGAGGAAAGCTGGAACCTGCCCAGTCCGTTCGAGGGCGTGCCGGTGGCGGTGGCGGCGCTGGGCCTGAGCCTGTTCTGCGCCTCCCTCGCGATCTGGCCGAAGATGTCCAGCGTCGACCCTTCGCGCCTGGCCGAGGTCAACGCCTGGTACGAACGTCAGATCAAACGGCGCGGGCTCTGGATGACCGCCTCGCTGATCCTCTTCTCGGCGGCGATACTGGTGGCGACGTTCACCGGGACCGGCAGTGCGGACGAGCCTGAAAAGCCGTCGATCTCGGCCAGTTGGATCGGGCTCGGCGACGAAGCCACGGTCTCGATCGCAGCCAAAGCGGAAAAGGTGCCGAGCAAGTGGACCATGGTCACCCTGGTGCAGGGGCGCCAAGCCGGGGAGGACGGGGAGAAAGGCAAACTGGTGACGATCTTCCGGGACCGCACCCAGCCCAACAGCGCGGGCGAACTCGCGGTGGAAGGCGAAATCGGCGTCGGCGAGCGCTTCAGCACGATCGAGTCGAGCGCCCGCCTGCTCCCGGCGGAGACGGCCGCGGACCCGAGCTTGCAGTCGGACCTGAGCATCAGGCGCAAGTAACGCTTCCGAATCGCCGCCGACCCCGCGGCCGGCATCGCCTAACCTCCCCTGTCCATGCCCGCCCAGGCCTATGCCGGCAAGGAGTGCGTCTGCCAGTTCCGCAAGGGGATCTGCGACCAGTCCTGCGTGCGGGACATGCTGGAGACGCCCTTCTACATCGCCTGCCTGAAACTGAAGGGGCGGCGCTGCGTCGTCGTCGGGGGCGGCGACATCGGCCTCGAGAAGGTCGAGGGGCTGCTCGCCTGCGACGCCGACGTGACCCTGCTGGCCCCGGTCGCCCATCCCCAGCTGGAGGACCTGGCGCAGGAGGGATCGATCGCGTGGGAGCGGCGCGAGTACGCCGGCGCCGAGGACCTCGAGAGCGTCTTCATGGTGATCGCCTGCACCGACGACACCGACGTCAACATCGCCGTCTTCGACGACGCCGAGCGGCGGGCGATGCTGGTCAACATCGTCGACGTGCCACCACTCTGCAACTTCATCCTGCCGGCGATCGTCCGCACCGGGCCCCTGGCCATCGCGATCTCCACCGCCGGCGCCTCCCCCGCCCTGGCGAAGCGGATGAAGCGCGAGGTCGCAGAGCTGTTCGGCGAGGAGTACGCGCGGCTGGCGATCATCCTCAACGACGCCCGCGGCTGGGCCAAGGGGACGCTGCCGACCTACCAGGACCGCAAGGAGTTCTTCGAGGGGATCGTCAACGGCGAGCCCGACCCGGTCGAGCTGCTGCGCGACGGCCAGGAGGCCGCCGTGCTGGCGATCGTCGAGTCCGCCAAAGAGCGGGCCGCGGCGGCGCTGGCCTAGGAGGGTCTAGGTGACGCCGGCGCAGGCGCTGGCGCGAACGCCGTCGAGCGTCCGGCGCAGTTCGTTCGCCTGCTTGAGGCTGAGGTTGGCCGAGAAGGCGACCTCGAGCTCGCCGACGATCACCGGGCGCATCTCCGCCAGCAAAGTCATCCCGGCCGGCAGCAGCGTCGCGTAGCTGACGCGGCGATCGTCGGCGCGGAAGGTGCGCTCCAGCAGACCCGCCTTGACGAGGCGGTCGACGAGCTTGGTGAGGCCGCCGCGGGTGATCACCAGCGCCTCGGCGAGGTCCCCCATCCGCATCCGCCGCTCGGGCGCCTCGGCGATGGCGGCGAGCACCTCGTACCAGGGCAGCGGCGGGAAGTCGCCCTGGGCGAGGGCCTCCTGCAGCCGCTGGCTTACCGCGGCGTGGGTGCGCGTGAGCGCCCCCCAGGCCTCGCCGTGCGGGGTGTTGGCCGGGCAGGTGACTTCCTGGGAGCCGGTGCCGTTGACGGTTGCCTTGCTCATCCCGGGAATCATCGCAGATAACCCTTGTCAAGACAATAGTTGTATTGGCAAGCTTTTCTGCTAAGATTGTTTCTGCATCAACCATTGGAGCGGCAACAGTCCTACCAGGAGGAATGAAAATGAGCACGCAGACCGTCATCCAGCAGGTACCGGCCGGGGTCCACAGCGTCGACCCGGTCCACTCCAGCATCAACTTCGCCGTCGTCCACAACGGCGTCTCCACCTTCCGCAGCGGCTTCCGCGCCTATGAGGCGAAGCTGACCGGCGGCGAGGAGCCGCAGCTCGAGGGCACGGTCGAGGTCGCCTCCGTCGACGTCGACGAGGAGATGCTCAAGGGCCACCTGCTCTCCCCCGAGTTCTTCGACGCGGAGCGCTACCCGCGGCTGAAGTTCCGCTCGACCGCGTTCGAGGTCGCCGAGGACGGCTCCCTGAGGCTGCGCGGAGAGCTCGAGATCCACGGCCGGACCCACGAGGTCGAGGCGAGCGGCAGGTTCGCCCACCTCGGCACCGATCTCGGCGGCAGCGCCCGCGTCGGCCTTGCGCTGGCAACCCGCGTCGACCGCCGCAGCTTCGGGCTCGAGTGGCAGGCAGAGCTGCCCAGCGGCGGCGAGGTCCTCGACTACGAGGTCGACGTCGCCGTCGACCTGGAGCTGGTCAAGGAGGCTGAGTAGGGATGCGGGTGCTGGGCATATCCGGCAGCCTGCGCCGGGACTCGCTCAACAGCGCCCTGCTGCGGGCGGCCGCCGAGCGGCTGCCCGCGGGGGCGGAGCTGAGCGAGTTCGCGGAGCTGAGCGAGATCCCGCCCTACGACAGCGACGTCGAAGCGGCGGGAACGCCGCTGGCGGTGCGGCAGTTGCGGGGGGCGATCCGCGACGCCGACGCCGTCCTGGTGGCGACGCCGGAGTACAACCACTCGATCCCGGGCGTGCTCAAGAACGCCCTCGACTGGGCCTCGCGCCCGGCGGGCCAGAGCTCGCTCAACGGCAAGCCGGCAGCCGCGATCGGCGCCTCGACCGGGATGTTCGGCGCAGTCTGGGCCCAGGCCGAGACCCGCAAGGTGCTCGGTGCCCTCGGCGGCCGCGTGATCGAGACCGAGCTGCCGGTGGCGCGAGCGGACAAGCTGCTCCGCGACGGCCGCCTGGAGCTGGACCCGCAACAGTCCGAGCAGCTGGAGGAGATCCTCGCCGAGCTGGTCAGCGCCGCCGAGGAGGCCGAGAAATTCACCCGCGAGCGCGTCGCCGCCTAGTCCCGTCACTCCACGAACGATGCATTTGTCATTCATGGGAGGACAAATGCATCGCTCGTCATCCGCGGTCAGCCCCTTCGATTCAATTCAGGCCTGGGGCAGGGCGAAGAAGGCGATCGCCGAGAAGTGGGCGACTGCGGCGGCGATCACGAGCAGGTGGAAGACCTCGTGGTAGCCGAAGATCGCCGGGCTCGGGTTGGGGCGCTGGGTCGCGTAGACGACGGCGCCGGCCGTGTAGAGGAGGCCGCCGACGGCGACGAGCAGGGTCCCGGCGACCCCCATCTCCGACCAGAGCTCCGGGAAGGCGGCGACGGCGACCCAGCCGATCGCCAGGTAGATGATCGCCGCCACCCATTTCGGGTGGTCGATCCAGATCATCTCGACGACGGCGCCGGCGATGGCGCCGATCCAGACGACGGCGAGGATCGCGTCGGCGAGCGCGCCGTCGAGCACGAGCAGGGCGAAGGGCGTGTAGGTGCCGGCGATGAGGAAGAAGATCATCGAGTGATCCAGCCGGCGCATCCACTGGCGCACGCTGGGGCGGGTCCAGTTGACGCGGTGGTAGAGGGCGCTGGTCCCGAACAGGGCCGAGAGGCTGACCGCGTAGATCGCCACCGCCAGGGTCGCCTCGGGCGTTTGGGCGAGAACGATCAGGGCGACGCCGAAGCCGAGCGAGAGGAAGAAGGCCCACTCGTGGGAGACGCCGCGCAGCTTCGGCTTGACCAGCGCGATCGCGTCGCTGGCGCGCTCTTCGAGTGCGTCGCGGGCGGCGCTGGCGCGCTCGCCCATCCGCTCTGCGCCCCTGCGCAGGTCATCGGCCATGAACCCAGGGTACCCGGCATTAGTGCCGAGAATGCGGAATTGCCACCATGTAGGGGAAGCGTGATCCCGGCCGCACGCCCTTATTTGCGGATTCCGGAACTGTTTCTGTCCGATTCGGTAGCGATCCTGCGGAGTTACCCCTGAAAGTCGCTTCGAGAGGAGAAGTTCGATGTCCAAGACCGCCCTAAGCACTCCCAAAAACGGTCTGCAGGGCCTCTCCATAGAGCGGCGGTTCTCGACTGCCGGCGTGCATCCTTTCGACCAGATCGAGTGGGAGATTCGCGACGCGGTGATCGGCAATCCCGAGAGCCCGGCCTTCGAGCAGCGCGGAGTCGAGTTCCCCAAGAGCTGGTCCCAGAACGCGACCAACATCGTCGCCCAGAAGTACTTCCGCGGCCAGCTCGGCAGCCCTGAGCGCGAGAGCTCGGTCAAACAGATGATCGGCCGCGTCGCCGGGACGATCTCCAACTGGGGGCGCGAGGGCGGCTACTTCGCCTCCGAGGACGACGCCGACGCCTTCGAGATGGAGCTGACCTCGATCCTGCTCAACCAGAAGGCCGCCTTCAACTCGCCGGTCTGGTTCAACGTCGGCTTCGAGGAGCGGCCGCAGTGCTCGGCCTGCTTCATCCTCAGCGTCCAGGACACCATGGAGAGCATCTTGGGCTGGAACACCAAGGAGGGCAACATCTTCCGCGGCGGCTCCGGCTCCGGCATCAACCTCTCCAACATCCGCGGCTCGATGGAGCCGCTGAAGAAGGGCGGCACCGCCAGCGGGCCGGTCAGCTTCATGCGCGGCGCCGACGCCTGGGCGGGGACGATCAAGTCCGGCGGCAAGACGCGGCGGGCGGCGAAGATGGTCGTGCTCGACGTCGACCACCCGGACATCGAGCACTTCGTCTGGTGCAAGGCCGACGAGGAGAAGAAGGCCGAGGCGCTGCGCGACGCCGGCTTCGACATGTCGATCGACGGCGAGGGCTTCACCTCGATCCAGTACCAGAACGCCAACAACTCGGTGCGGGTCACCGACGACTTCATGGAGGCCGTCGCCGCCGGCGAGGAGTGGCACCTGACCGCCCGCACCACCGGCGAATCGGTGAAGACGCTCGACGCGCGCGAGCTGATGAACCAGATCTCCGACGCCGCTTGGCGCTGTGCCGATCCCGGCATCCAATACGACACCACGATCAACCGCTGGCACACCTGCCCGGAGTCGGGCCGGATCAACGCCTCCAACCCCTGCAGCGAGTACATGCACGTCGACGACTCGGCCTGCAACCTGGCCTCGCTCAACCTGATGAAATTCCGCCGCGAGGACGGCAGCTTCGAAGTCGAGCCCTTCGAGCACGCGGTCGACGTCGTCTTCCTCGCCCAGGAGATCGTCGTCGGCTTCTCCTCCTACCCGACCGAGGAGATCACCGCCAACGCCAACGCCTTCCGCCAGCTCGGCCTCGGCTACGCCAACCTCGGCGCCCTGCTGATGTCGGACGGGCTCCCCTACGACTCCGACGCCGGCCGCAACGTCGCCGCCGCGATCACGGCGCTGATGACCGGCCGCGCCTACCGCCAGTCGGCGCTGATCGCCGGCGGGGCGACCGGCCCGTATGAGGCCTACGAGGTGAACCGCGAGCCCCACAACGGGGTCATGCGGATGCACCGAGACGCCTCCTACGAGATCGACCCGAGCGGGATCAAGGGCGACCTGCTCGAGGCGGCGCAGCGCGCCTGGGACGAGGCGGTCGAGCTCGGCGAGGAGAACGGCTACCGCAACGCGCAGGCGACGGTGCTGGCCCCGACCGGGACGATCAGCTTCCTGATGGACTGCGACACGACCGGGATCGAGCCCGACTTCTCGCTGGTCAAGTTCAAGGAGCTGGTCGGCGGCGGGCAGATGACGATCGTCAACCAGTCGGTGCCGATGGCGCTGGACGCGATGGGCTACTCGGAGGCGGAGATCGACCAGATCAACGCCCACATCGCCGAGAAGAACACGATCGTCGGGGCGCCGGGACTGAAGGACGAGCACCTGCCGGTCTTCGACGTCGCGGTCGGCGAGCGGGCGATCTCCCACACCGGCCACATCGACATGATGGCGGCGACGCAGCCGTTCATCTCCGGGGCGATCTCGAAGACGGTCAACCTGCCGCAGTCGGCCAGCATCGAAGACATCGCCGACGCCTACACGCGCGGCTGGCAGGGCGGCCTCAAGGCCCTCGCCATCTACCGCGACGGCTCGAAGACGGCGCAGGCGCTGCGCACCGACGCCCAGGACGAGAAGGGTGCCGAGACGGAGGTGGTGGTGCTGCCGCCGGAGCGCAAACGGATGCCCCGCGAGCGCGAATCGATCACCCACAAGTTCGCGATCTCCGGCCACGAGGGGTACATCACCGCCGGCAAATACGAGGACGGCTCGGTTGGCGAGATCTTCCTCACCGACATCGGCAAGGAGGGCTCGACGATGCGGGGGCTGATGAACGCCTTCGCGACGGCGATCTCGCTCGGCCTCCAGTACGGCGTCCCGCTCGAAGACTTCGTGCGCAAGTTCAGCTACATGCGCTTCGAGCCGGAGGGCATCACCGGCAACCCGGAGATCCCCTTCGCCAAATCACTGCCCGACTACATCATGCGCTGGGTCGCGAGCCGCTTCATCGAGGACACCGACACGCTCGAGGAACTCGGGATCATGACCTCCGAGGTGCGGGCCAAGCAGGAGGCGGAGACTTCGCAGCTGAGCATCGGCCTGGCGACCGACACCGCCGGCCCGGCCAACGGCGGCAACGGCCATGCCCAGTCCGGCAACGGCGGCGGTGGAGCCACGGCCAAGCCCGGCAAGACGGTCCCGGCGGCCGCAGCGATGACCGACACCCCGCCCGTGCGCCCGGCGAAGATGTCCGGCCTCGACCTCGGCCCGGCCTGCGAGCAGTGCGGCGGCATGATGCAGCGCACGGGCTCTTGCTACACGTGCAGCAGCTGCGGCAACAACACCGGCTGCGGCTGAGTCTTGCCCCAGCCGTTTGGCCTAAGCATTAGCTGAGGCCGTAGAACCAAGCTGGGGGGTGCACGCGGTGGAGCGGCAGTGCTCTGCACGACGCGTAGCCGCGGGTGCTTCCCAGCGCCGGTTATACGGCCTCAGCTAAGGATGACTTCGGCGTCGTGGCGCGGCGTCTCGGTGATGGCGCGGCGGAAGGGGCGCTCGGACTCGGGCCGGGCGGGGCGGATCTGGTGGCGCCTGACCAGCTCTTTGAGGACGACGGCCATCTCGAACTGGGCGAAGGCGGCGCCGAGGCAGCGGCGGACGCCGCCGCCGAAGGGGATCCAGGTGTAGGTGCCGGGCGGGGTCTCGAGGAAGCGCTCGGGCAGGAAGCGGTCCGGCTCGGGATAGATCTCCGGGTTGCGGTGGACGAGGTGGATGCAGGGCGTCACCGCGGCGCCGGCGGGCAGCTCGTAGCCGCCGATTTCGACCGGCTCGGTCAGCTTGCGAACCACCAGCACGATCACCGGGCGCAGCCGCAGCGTCTCCTGGATCGTCGCCGTCAGGTAGGCCTCCTCGCCCGCCAGCACCTCGGCGCGCAGGCGCTCGAGCTTCTCGGGATGGCGGACGAGGCGCTCCATCGCCCAGGAGAGGGCGGTGGCCGTGGTCTCGTGGCCGGCGACGAGCAGGGTGAGCAGCTCGTCGCGGATCTCGGCGTCGCTCATCGGGCTGCCGTCCTCGTGCCGGGCGGCGACCAGCATCGAGAGGACGTCGTCGCGCTCGGCCAGGTCCTCGGCGTCGCGGCGCTCGGCGATCTCGCGGTGGATCAGCTCGTCGACGCGGTCGATGCGGCGGCGGAAGGCCGGCACGCGGCGGATCCGCTCGGGCCCGATCAGGACCACCGGCAGCAGCACGCGCGGGTCGGTGGTGAGGTCGAGGAAGTCGCGCAGCGCCGCCCGCAGCGGATCCATCCGCTCCTTGTCGTGGACCCCGAAGACGGTCTCGAGGATGATCTCCAGCGTGATCGCCTGCATCCGCGGCCGCAGCTTGTAGGGGGTGCCGGTCGGCCAGCTCTCGATCTCACGGGCGGCGATCGCGGCCATCGTCTCGCCATAGCCCTGCATGCGCTCGCCGTGGAAGGGCGGCAGCAGCAGCCGGCGCTGGCCGATGTGCGGCTTCTCGTCGAGGACGAGGACCGAGTTGTCGCCGAGGATCGGTCGCAGGATCTGGTTGCCCTCGCCGGCGTGGAAGACCCGCGGGTCGCCGGTGAACACCTGCTTGACCGCCTCCGGGTCGGAGACCATCACCCAGGTCCCTTCGTGGGCGATCCTGACCGTGAAGATGTCGCCGAAGCGAGCGCGGCTCTGCTCGAGCATCCACTGCGCCCGGCGCGACCAGATCGCGGTCTGCAGCGCCCGCGGCATCCGCGGGCCGGGGGGAAGTCCCCTGACGGTCACCGGGGCCGCCGCCGGAACCGCCTCTGTGGCCGTCGCCTCCATAGCTCTGTGGCCACCGTACCCGCTCGCATACGGCTTTCGGTGTGAGATCGCTCCGTCTTGGCATAGCCTGGACCCAGCCCATGCCGCCCCTCCCCCGTCTCTCGCCCCGCGCCGAGCACTTGCTCCTGAAGCGGGTCTGCGGCCTGCCGCCGCGCTTGCAGCGGGCCCTGTTCGGGCCGCCGCCGACGATCGACGGGCAGACGCTGGCGAGCGACCTCCACGCCCTGATCAAGCTCGCCGAGATGGCCGGCGACGATTCCTTCACCGGCGGCCTGCCGCCGGCCGAGGCGCGCCTTCAGCTGCGCAAAGGGGCGGCGGTGAGCGCGGCGCAGCCGCCGATCCCGATGGCCCGGGTCGAGGCCCTGCAGATCCCCGGCCACGGCGGCACCCTCCCGGCCCGCTTCTACGTCCCCGGCGGCCTGCCGGAGGCAACCCCGGCGCCCCTGGTCCTCTACTTCCACGCCGGCGGCTGGGTGATCGGCGACCTCGACACCCACGACGGCGTCTGCCGCTTCCTCGCCGCCGCGGCGGGCGTGACGGTGCTCTCCGTCGACTACCGGCTGGCCCCCGAGCACCCCTTCCCCGCCGCGGTCGAAGACGCCTGGGCGAGCTTCGCCTGGGTGCTGGCGAACGTCGGCGAGCTGGGCGCCGACCCGGCCCGGATCGCGGTCGCCGGCGACAGCGCCGGCGGCAACCTGGCGGCCGTGGTCAGCCTGCTGGCCCGGGCCGGGGGCGGGCGGATGCCGGCGCTGCAGCTGCTGATCTACCCGCCGACCGACTCGGCCGGGGACCTGCCCTCGCGGCAGCTCTTCAGCGAGGGGTTCCTGTTGACCAAGAACGACATGGACACCTTCGAGCGCAACTACCTGCCGCCCGGAACCGACGCCACCGACCCGCGCGTCTCGATCCTGCTGGCCCCGGACCTGAGGGGGCTGCCGCCCGCCTACGTCGCCACCGCCGGCTTCGACCCGCTGCGCGACGAGGGCGAGGCCTACGCGCTGCGGATGCGCGAAGCCGGCGTCAAGGTGGCGCTGCGCCGCCATCCCGGGTTAATCCACGGCTTCGCAAACCTGACCGCGGTCAGCCGCAGCTCCCGCGGGGCGATGCTCGAGGCGGCCGGGGCCCTGCGAATGGGTCTGGCGAGGTAGGGCGGCGCATTTCGGCGTCCTCGGTCGCTCGCGTGCAGAGCACGCTTCGCTCCCTGCGTCCTTGAACTGCTTGGCCCTACCTCGCCAGATCGCCTCTCCGTCACCCTCGCCTTTCTCTTCGGCTACGGCCTGACCAGCCTGCCGCTGCTGCGGTCCGGGCTGGCCCTCTCGGCGGTGATCCCGATCGCCCTCGCCGCCGACACGCTCAGCATCGCGACGATGGAGATCGTCGACAACGCGATCATGCTCGCGATCCCGGGGGCGATGGAGGGCGGCCTCGACTCGCCGCTGTTCTGGGGCAGCCTCGCCTTCTCCCTGATCGTCGCCGGCGCCGTCGCGGTACCGGTCAACCGCTGGCTGATCGCCCGCGGCAAGGGCCACGCCGTCGTCCACGAAAAAATGAGGTGACCACCCCGTCGCGTCTCGGCTACTCGTACTGCAAAGACTCGAGGACGTCGAGGCGCGAGGCGCGGCGGGCGGGCGCGATCGCCGCCACCACCCCGGCGCAGGCGGCGAAGACCAGCAGCAGGATCAGCGAGCCGACCGGGTAGGAGAGCGTGAAGCCTTCGTCCTTCAGCGGCTGCGCGATCAGCGCCGCGAAGACCAGGCCGAGCACCATCCCCAGGATCGCCCCGATCAGGGCCGTGATCACCGCCTCGTAGCGGATCATCGTCCGCACCTGGCGGCGTGACATCCCGATCGCCCGCAGCATCCCCAGCTCCCGCCTGCGTTCGTGGATCGAGAGCGCCAGCGTGTTGGCGATCCCGAACAGGGAGATGATCACCGCGAAGGCGAGCAGCGCGTAGAAGAGGCTGACGAGCGTGTTGACCTGTTCTTCCCGGTCCTTCTTCAGTTCGTCCTGGTTCAGCACTTCGGCGGTCGGAAAGGCGAGTTCCATGCCTTTCGTCAGCAGCGCCTGCACCTGATCGGCGTCGGCGTCGGGCGCGACCTTGACGAAGTCGATCGAGTCCTGGGTCTGGGCGAAGTCGCGAGCCATCACCGCCTGAGTGACGAGGATGCTGCCGAAGACGCCGAGCTTGGAGTCGAACACGCCGGTGACCCGGAAGCGCGGCCGCTGGCCCGTCTGGGTCAGCAGTCGGAAGCCGTCGCCGACTTCGAGGCCGTGGTCGGAGGCAAAGGAGCTTGAGAGGATCGCCTCGCCGTCGGCGAGGCGGCGCAGGTCCTCCGGTCCGCCCTGCGTCCACTCGATGTTCAGCGTCTCGCCGATGTCGCGGGTGGGAGCGGAGACGCGGGCGCCGGCCCCTTCCCGAGCCAGCTTCGCCTGGGCGGAGCGGACGGTCGCGACCAGCTTCGACCCCGGGCACTTTGCGCGCGGCCACCGCGGTCTCGTTGGGGATCGGCGAGAAGCCGTTGGTGTTCTGGATCACCAGCCCGCCGGCGAAGTTTTCGTCGACCACCTGGGCGACCGAGCTCTTCAGCCCGGCGGCGAAGACGGTGACGAAGGCGACCAGGGCGAGGCCGATCATCAGCGCCGCCGCGGTTACCGCGGTACGGCCCGGGTTGCGCTGCGCGTTCTCGCGCGCGAGGCGGCCGAGCAGGCGCCGCAGCCGCTCCAGCGGCCAGCCGGCGGTCGCGGCCAGCGGCCCCACCAGATGCGGGCTGAAGAAGGAGACGGCAAGCACGACCACGACCGCTCCCCCGCCCATCAAGCCGGCCCTCGCCCCCGCGTCACCGCCTCCGAGCAGGCCGATCATCAGCATCGCCAGCCCGGCCAGGCCGAGCATGATCGAGAGCCCCGCGTAGACCAGGCGGCGGCGCCGGGTCGGGGTCGGCGCGAAGGCGTGCAGAGCGGCTATCGGCGGCACCCGGGTCGAGCGCAGCGCCGGGATCAGCGAGGAGACCAGCGTGACGACGACCCCGATCAGGAGCGAGACCACGACGGTGCGGGACTCGAGCACCAAGCTGGTCGTCGGCAGGTCGATGCCGAAAGCCTGGAACAGCGCTTTCAGGGCGGCGGCGACGAGGAAGCCGCCGCCGATGCCGATGACCGCGCCGAGCAGGCCGATCGTGAATGCCTCGACCAGGACCGTGGTGAGGATCTGCGGCCGCGAGGCGCCGAGCGTGCGCAGCATCCCGAACTCGCTCACGCGCTGGGCAACGGTGATCGAGAAGGTGTTGAAGATCAGGAAGGAGCCGACGAAGACGGCGATGAACCCGAAGACCAGCAGGAAGGTCTGGAAGAAGCCGAGGCCTTCGCGGACTTCCTCGGAACCGCGGTCGGCGTTTTCCTGGGCGGTCTCGACCCGCACCGAGCTCGGGAGCCGTCGCTCGATCCGTCGTTTCAGCGCCTGCGCCGAGACGCCATCGGCGGCGGCGACCGAGATCTGGTCGAAGCGGCCCCGCTTGTTGTTGATCGCCTGCGCCACAGGCAGCGTCACCTGAACGATGCTGGTGCCGCCGAAGGAGGTGCTGCCGAGCTGGGTGAAGCCGACCAGGCGGAAGGTCCGGGCGCTGGTCTGGCCGACTACCTTGATCCGCTCGCCGAGCGTGAGATCGGCTTCCTCGGCCGCGGCCTTGTCGATCGAAGCTTCACCCGGGCTGCGCGGCGGGCGCCCGTCGACGTAGGTCAGAGACTCGAGCTGTCCCGGCAGCGTCGAGGAGATGAACTTGATGTTGAGCTTGCCGCCGATTTCCTCGCCCTCGGCGTCGAAGAAAGCGCCCTGGGTGAAGATCGCCCCGGCCGCCCGCTTCACACCCGGCGCCCCCTCCACCTTCGGCAGCAGCGAGGCGCTGATCGTCGGGATTTCGCCGCCTTCCTGCTCGACCGGGTTCTTGGCGGTGACGACGACGCTGGTCCCCTTCAGCGACTCGCTGAAGATCTCGTCGAAGGCGGCGAAGATCGTGTCGGTGAGGATGTAGGAGCCGGCGACGAAGGCGACTCCGAGCACCACCGCGAAGGAGGTCGCGAGCGCCCGCAGCTTGCGAGCCCAGAGGCTCTTGAACCCGAGGCTAGTCAAGCTGCTTCATCAGCTCGATCACGTCGTCGGCGGAGCCGGGGGCGCCGTCCTGGACGAGCTTGCCGTCGCGGAGGGTGATCAAGCGGTCGGCGTGGGCGGCGGCGACGGGGTCGTGGGTGACCATCACCACCGTCTGCCCGAACTCGTCGACCGAGCGGCGGAGCAGGTCGAGCACGTCCGCGCTCGCCTTCGAGTCGAGGTTGCCGGTCGGCTCGTCGGCGAAGACGACGGCCGGTTTGGAGACCAGGGCGCGGGCGACGGCGACGCGCTGCTGCTGGCCGCCGGAGAGCTCGGAGGGGCGATGGGTGCGGCGGTCGTCGAGGCCGACGGTGTCGATCAGCTGGTCTACCCAGCCCTGGTCGGGCTTGCGGCCGGCGATCGAGAGCGGCAGCACCAGGTTCTCCTCGGCGGTGAGGACTGGCAGCAGGTTGAAGAACTGGAAGACGAAGCCGAGCTTGTCGCGGCGCAGCTTGGTCAGGGCGTCGTCGTCGAGGGCGGTGATCTCGACCCCGTCGAGCTCGACCGTGCCGCTGGTCGGCTTGTCGAGCCCGGCGAGGATGTGCATCAGGGTCGACTTGCCCGAGCCCGAGGGACCCATGATCGCGGTGAAGCGATCGCGCTCGAAAGCGGTGCTCACCCCGGCCAGGGCGTCGACCGCGGCATCGCCCTCGCCGTAGCGCCGGGTCACGTCGGTGGCGACCACAACCTGTCCGTTCGTACTCACTAATCGGCACCGTATCGCCTACTGGGCGAATAGCCTGCGGCTCGTGGCCCTGGCGGACGACTTCGACGGGTTCCTGGTCGACCTCGACGGGGTCGTCTGGATCGGCCGCGAGCCGGTGCCGGGGTCGGTGGAGGCGCTGGCGGCGCTGCTGGCGGCGGGCAAGCGGATCGTCTTCGTCACCAACAATCCCGGCAAGCCGCCGGACGCCTACGCGGAACGGCTGCGGGGCCTCGGGATCGAGGTCGGCGCGGAGCAGGTCGTCACCGCCGGCATGGTCGCCGCCCGCCTGGCCCGTGAGGCCGCCGGGCCGGACGGCAGCGCCTTCGTGGTCAGCCGCGCGCCGCTGAGGGAAATGGTCGCCGCCGCCGGCGTCACCGTGCTCGAGGGCGAGGCCGGGCGTGACGCCGGCGTGGTCGTCGTCTCCGGGCACCGCGACTTCGACTACGGAGCGCTGCTGACGTCAAAGCGGGCGCTCGATCGCGGGGCCGCCCTGATCGCCACCAGCCGCGACCCGACGATGCCGATGCCCGGCGGCGAGTGGCCCGGGACCGGCGCCATCCTGGCCGCGGTCGAGACCGCCTCCGGGCGCACCGCCGAGATCGCCGGCAAGCCCGAGCGCCACCTGTTCGAGATGGCGCTGGCGGCGCTCGGCGGTGCCGAGCGCGTGGCGATGGTCGGCGACCGTCTCTCCTCCGACATCGAGGGCGGTCGCCGCGCCGGCCTGACGACGATCCTCGTCCGCAGCGGCACCGACAGCGAGGACGGGGCGAGCGCCGAGATCCGGCCCGACCACGTCGTCGACGACCTCGCCGCGCTGCTGCTTTGAGCGCGGGGCCCACCTCAGCGCCGATCGCCCGCCCCGGCGCCGCCTTCGCCGGCATCTTCGCCGTCACCTTCTGCGGCCTGCTCGCGGTCGGCGCGGTGCTGCCGGTCCTGCCCCGCTACGTTCACGGCCCGCTCGGGGCCGGCAACGTCGCGGTCGGCATCGTGATCGGCGCCTACGCGATCACCGGCCTGCTGCTGCGCCCCTTCGCCGGCCGCTTCGCCGACCGCCGCGGCCGCAAGCCGGCGGTCCTGATCGGCTCGCTGCTGATGGCCGCCGGCGGCTTCCTCTACCTGCTGCCGCTCGGCGTCGGCGGGCTGATCGCGGCACGTCTGGTGCTGGGGGCGGGCGAGGGCACGGTCTTCGTCGCCGGCTCGGCCTGGATCGTCGACCTGGCCCCGGCGGAGCGGCGCGGCCGCGTGATCGGCCTCTACGGGCTCGCGGTCTGGGCCGGGCTCAGCATCGGGCCGCTGTTCGGCGAGCTGATCCAGCACGGCGCCGGCTACACGCCGGTCTGGATCTTCGCCGGGGCGCTGCCGCTGGTCGGGGCCCTGATCGCGCTGCGGATCCCGGACCCCTTCCGCCCCCACAAGTGGCTCGAGCACGAGCACCACTCGCTGATCGCCCGCGAGGCGGTCCTGCCCGGCGCCGCCCTCGCCCTCGGGCTCGGCCGGCTACGCGGCCGTGGCCGGCTTCGTCGTCCTCCACCTCGACGCCCGCGGCGTCGGCCACGGGGCGCTGGTCTTCGGCGCCTTCGCGACGATGGTGGTGCTGACCCGGCTGGTCGGCGGCGACCTGCCCGACCGGGTCGGGCCGGCCCGGGTCGCGCTCGCGGCGGCGCTGGTCGAGGCGGCGGGCCTGACCACGATCGCCTTCGCCCAGAGCCTGGCGGTGGCGGTCGCCGGGGCGCTGGCGATGGGCGCCGCCTTCTCGCTGCTCTATCCCTCGCTCTCGCTGATCGTCGTCAACCAGGTCTCCGAGGCACGGCGCGGCGCCGCCCTCGGCACCTTCACCGCCTTCTTCGACGCCGGCGTCGGCCTCGGCGCGCCGCTGGCCGGGGCGGCGGTGGCGCTCAGCAGCTACGAGGGCTCGTTCCTGCTGGCGGCCGCGATCGCCCTCGGCTCCGCCGCCCTGATCGCCGTAGCGATCGCCCCCCGCAGCCGCACCCTGGTCGCCAGCCGCTGAACAGCCCGCCGATGGGCCTCAGACGTCCACTATGTGGACGTCTGAGGCCCATCGGCCCCGCTTTAGCGCTGGGCGATGAGGAGGGTCTGGAGGGCGCGGCCGAGGCGGCCGTCGCGGTCGGAGAGGACCGACTCGGCGGTGCCGTTGCCCGTCGGCTGGGGCAGCGTCCGGGCGTCGACGCAGATCCACTCTCCCACCGGCATCCGCTCCAGGTGCACGGTGAGGTCGACGTTGATGAAGAGGTAGCGGTGATAGTCGAGGCTGGCGCTGACGCCGTTGCCGACGTCGGCGGTGACCAGCACCCGCTGCAGCGGCGTCGGCTCCTCGCCGGCGACCAGCGGCTGGCGCATCCGCAGCCAGACCGTCGCCGGGCCGGGCTCCAGCCAGCCGCCCTTGACGAAGCGGACCTCCATCGCCGAGTGGTAGCCGAGCTCCTGCCCGGTGGCGAAGAACTCCTCCGCCGCGCCCTGCTCGGGGGCCGGAACAGCCTCGGCCGGCGCCATCGCCGCGGGCGGGATCTCGACCGGGGCGGTGCCCAGTCGCCAGGCGCTGGCGCGCATCAGCACCTGCTCGCCGTCGCTCAGCTCCGCCGCGACCAGCTGCACGCGGCGGCCGGGGCGGACGACGCGGGCACTGACGAGCAGCGGCGCGATCGGCACCGGGCGCAGGATCTCGCAGGTGACGCGGCCGATCTGGAACTCGTCCGCATCGGGGAGGCGCTCGATCTCGCGGCCGAGCAGCGCCGCCGGCGGCCCGGCATGCTGAGCGTCGGGGTCCCAGGGCCCGCGGGTCAGCTCGGTCGCGGCGTAGCGATCGCCGTCGCGCTCGTAAAACGCGTCTTCCACAGCCGCATCGTATGGGCCTCTACCCTTACCCAATGGAGAAAGTGAGGAAGACCGATGCCGAGTGGCGCCGGCAGCTGACCCCGGAGCAGTTCGAGGTGACCCGCAAGGGCGGCACCGAGCGCGCCTTCACCGGTCCCTACGTGGACGAGAAGCGTGAGGGCACGTACCGTTGCGTCGGCTGCGGCGCCGAGCTGTTCTCCTCCGAGACCAAGTTCGACTCCGGCACCGGCTGGCCCAGCTTCACCGAGCCGGCCAACCTCGAGCACGTCGAGCTGCGCCCCGACAACAGCCTCTTCATGAGGCGGACCGAGGTCGTCTGCAAGGCCTGCGACGCCCACCTCGGGCACGTCTTCGACGACGGGCCGGCGGACAAGGGCGGGCAGCGCTACTGCATCAACGGCTGCGCCCTGGAGCTGGAGAAGAAGTAGCGGGGCGCTACTGCTGGACGGCGCCGCCGGCGCCGAGGTAGTTGAAGCGCACCGCCAGGGCCACGGCCTCGGTGCGGGTGTCGACCTCGAGCTTGCCGATCGCGTTGCGGACGTGGGTGTGGACGGTCGCCGGGCTCAGCGCCAGCCGCTCGGCGATCTCTTTCACCCGCAGGCCCTCGGCGAGCAGCTCGAGGATCTGGCGCTCGCGCGGCGAGAGCTCGAGCAGTTTCTCCACCTCGGAGGGCTTGCCGCCGGCGAAGTCGCCGCCGAGGAAGGTGCCGCCGCCGGTGACCGCTTTGACGGCGCGGGCGATGTCCTCCGCCGGGGCCGACTTCAGCACGTAGCCGGAGGCGCCGGCCCGCAGCGCCAGGGCCAAGCAGGTCGGGCTGGGCGTGGGCGGTGAAGATGATGACCTTGGTCCGCGGCCGCACCTTGAGGACCTCCTTGGTGGCCTCGATCCCGTCGCGCTTGGGCAGCTCGACGTCGATGATCAGGACGTCGGGCTCGAGCTCCTTGACGACGTCGACCACGTCGCGGCCGTTGCCGGCCTCGCCGACGATTTCGACGACGCTCGAGTTGGCCATGCGTGCCTTGATCGCCTCGCGGACGATCTCGTGGTCGTCGCAGAGGACGACGCGACGGGCTTCGCGCACACTCGAGTTCATGACGGCGAGGTGCTCTCCACGCTCGATATGTAATACCGGGTAAGGAGGCCGGTCTGTTTCACGCTCATTGCGGCGCGATTCTCTCAGGAGCGCCGTACTTATGCAAAGTTTTGGGTAGCGTGAAGCTGCCGTCCCGCTCCTGCCTGTTCTCGATCAGCGCGATCATCGTCCGTCCCACGGCCACCGCCGTTCCGTTCAGCGTGTGCACCGCCATGGGGGATTCGCCGTCGGCGGCCCGATACCTACAGCCGAGCCGGCGCGCCTGGTAGTCGGTCGTGTTCGAGCAGGAGGTCAGCTCCCGGTAGCGCTCCTGGCTGGGAATCCAGGCCTCGCAGTCGTACTTCTTCGCGGCCGGGGCGCCGAGGTCGCCGACGGCGACGCTGACCACCCGGTAGGGGATCTCCAGCTCGCCGAGGATGCGCTCCTCGATCGCCAGCAGCCGCTCGTGCTCGGCCGCCGACTCGGAAGGCTCGACGAACGAGAACATCTCGACCTTGTCGAACTGGTGGACGCGGAAGATGCCGCGGGTGTCGCGGCCGGCGGCGCCGGCCTCGCGGCGAAAGCAGGTCGAGAAGCCGCAGTAGCGCAGCGGCAGCTCGGCGGCGTCGAAGATCTGGCCGGCGTGGAGGCCGGCGAGCGCCACCTCGGAGGTGCCGGTGAGGAAGAGCTCGTCCTTGGGGATCTCGTAGATCTGGTCGCGGTCGCCGGGCAGGAAGCCGGTTCCCTCCAGCGCCTCTTCGCGGACCAGGACCGGTGGCACCACCGGCTCGTGCCCCTCGCCCCGGGCCAGCTCGATCGCGAAGCGGACCAGGGCCAGCTCCAGCATCACCAGGTCGCCCTTGAGGTAGGCGAAGCGCGAGCCGGAGAGGCGGGCGGCGGCCTCGACGTCGATCAGGCCGAGCTCGGTGCCGATCTCGAGGTGATCGCGGGGCTCGAAGTCGAACTCGGGGCGCTCGCCGACCTCGCGCAGGACGACCGCGTCGTCCTCGGTCATCCCGTCCGGGGCCTCGGGGTCGGGCAGGTTGGGAAGCGAGACGACGATGCGGTCGAGCGCGGTCTCGACCTTCTCCAGCTCCTCCTTGCCGGACTCGATCTTCTCCTTCAAGCCCTGCACGGTCGCCATCAAGGTCTCGGCCTCGCCGCCCTCCCCCGCCTGCTTGGCTTCGCCGATCCGCTTGGAGAGCGTCTTGCGCTCCGCCTGGGCGCTCTCGACCTCGGGCAGCAGCTGGCGGCGGCGGGCGTCGAGGGCAAGCAGCTCGTCGACCTGCTCGGCGGCGCCGCGGCGGGCGAGCGCCGTCTTGACCCGCTCGGGGTCGGAGCGGATCAGCTTCAGGTCGAGCATGCCGCGTCCGCGCTAGGGGGTCTCGCCGGGGCGCGGCGAGGATTCGGCTTCGCTGCCGGCGTACTCGGCGACGAACCTGGCGACCGCTTCGGCCTCGTCGCCGACGACGATGTTCTGGGGCATGATCGCCCCGGAGAAGCCGCCGTTCTGGATCGCGTAGAGGGCGTCGTCATAGGTCTCGGTTCGCTGGTCGAGGTTCGGGCCCTGCGTGCGCTCGCCGCGGTTGCCGCTGCCCTGGGTGCCGGCGGCGCCCATCGTGTGGCAGCCGGCGCAGTGCGTGGCGAAGAGGACGGCGCCCTCGTGGTTGGGGTCGTCCGGGGAGACCGAGATCCCTTCCTCGCCGAATCCGCAGGCCGTGAGGCCGAGGGCGGCGGCAACCACCATGCCTATGAGCAATACAGGGCGCACGCGGCGCGCATCATATTGTCTGGCGACGATCCCCAACGTCTGACGATGCCGCCGCCCGACCCAGCCCGATTCCGCGCCGCGATGGCAAGCCTGCCGACCGCGGTCACGATCGTCTCCGCCGGGGGCGCCGAGGGGCCGGCGGGAGCGACCGCCAATGCCGTCTGCTCGCTCTCGATCGAGCCGATGCTGATGCTGGCCTGCCTCGACCGCGGCTCGCGCACCCTGCTCGCGGTCCAGGCCGCCGACCGCTTCGGCGTCAGCGTCCTCCACGCCGGCCAGGAGGCGATCGCCCGTGCCTTCGCGACCAAGGCCCCGGTGCCGGAGAAGTGGGCCGGCGTCGCCTGGAGCGAGCGCGGCGGCATCCCCGCGATCGACGGCGCCCTGGCCTGGATCGCCTGCGACCTGCGCGACGTGGTCGCCGCCGGAGACCACGTGATCGTCACCGGCGAGGTCCGCGACCTGGAGGCCGGCGAGGGCGACCCGCTGGTCTTCCACGGCGGCGAGTACCGGCCGCTGGGCGAGCGATAAGCGCGGCGGCCAGCGATAGCCTCCGTGCCGATGGAGGCGGCAGCCACACCAAGGGCGCAGTGGACCTTCGCCCAGAAGGGGATCGTCATCCTCGCCGCGGTGCAGCTGCTCTGGGCGCTGGCGGGGTTCGTCGCCGAACCGAACTTCTCGCTGGGGGAGGACGCGCCGACCGAGCGGGTGCTCTGGGTCGACTTCAACGGCTATCACGCGCTGGCCGGGCTGCTGCTGTTCGGTCCCGCCTTCTACTTCGCGCTGCGCCCGAAATGGGCGCTCTACTACGCGATCTACGCCGCCGGGGCGCTCTTCCTCACCGGCATCTGGGCGCTCTTCGACCAGCAGCCCGCCTGGGTCTTCACCTTCCCCAACAACTACAACGACGCGATCTTCCACCTCGTCGGCGCCGCCTTCTTCGCCGCCGTCGCCCTGATTCAGATCGCCCGGGATCGAACTGCATCAAGTTCTCCACCTACTGGCGGTAGAAGTTGATGCAGTTCGGCTCGGCCTAGGCGCGGCCTAGAAGAGGTGGCCGCTGGTGCCGGCGGCGCGCAGGGCGAGGAAGAGGATGACGCCGCAGCTGACGGCCATGATGCCCATCTCGCGGCGGACTATCTGCAGGGCCAGCGACTGCTGGGTGTCGGCGTCGAGGGCCTCGAAGTCGGTCTCGCCGAGCTCGCGCTGGGCGGCGCCGGTGCGGGCGCCCTCGGCCAGGAACGAGACCAGCAGGGGCAGGATCCCGTAGAGGTAGTGGAGGCCGTCGGGCGCCTCGTGGTTGGTGAAGACGAGCAGGCCGCCGAGGGTCACCTGGATGAAGACCGAGACCTGGGCGGCGCGCAGTAGATACCAGAAGGGGATCGAGGGACGATCGCGGAACCAGGCGACGCCGCCGACCGCGAAAGCAGCCAGGTTGAGAACGATCACGGCGACGCCGACGACGAGATGGACCTCGGGCATCAGGCCCCTCCCCCGCCCGGGGCGCCAAACGCCGCCGATATCCGCCCCAAGGGGTCGGGATTCGGCTTGATGATGCGGAAAAGCACTATGTAGCAAGTTGTCACAATGTGGGTGTATAACAGCGGCTACGGGCGTTGAGTGCCGGGCGCAGGACGCCTGGTGCAGTTTGGCCCCGAACCCCCAACCGCCAGTGCTCAAGAGCTACCTCCCGATCCTCGTCTTCGCCGTCCTCGGAATCACCGTCGGCGGCGTCTTCGCGATGCTCAACCACCTGATCGGGCCGAAGAAGCCGGCGGTCCCGACCGCCGCCAGCCGCCGCCAGGGCGAGCCCTACGAGTCGGGCATCCCGGTCGAGGCGATGAAGGGCTTCAAGTTCGGCGTCAGCTTCTACCTGCTGGCGATGCTGTTCATCCTCTTCGACATCGAGGTGGTCTTCCTCTACCCCGTCGGGGTGATCCTGAAGAGCGCCGACAGCGTCTTCGTGCTCGGCGAGCTGATCACCTTCGTGGTCCTGCTGCTGGTCGCCTTCGTCTACGTCTGGCGCAAGGGGGCCCTCGATTGGAGGTAGAGCGCCGCACCCTGGCCGCGAAGCAGCGCTCCGCCCGCGACATGCTGCGCGGCGACCTCGAGGGCGAGGACCTCGAGCGCTACGTCGAAGAACGGGTCGTCACCACGAGCTTCGAGAAGATGCAGAACTGGGCCCGCTCGAACTCGATCTTCCCGCTCACCTTCGGCCTCGCCTGCTGCGCGATCGAGGCGCCGATCTCGATCGTCACCGCTCGCTACGACCTCGCCCGCTTCGGCGCCGAGGCCCTGCGCGCCTCGCCCCGGCAGGCGGACATGATCATCCTCTCGGGCCGGGTCTCGATCAAGATGGCGCCGGTCGTCCGCCGCCTCTACGACCAGATGCTGGAGCCGAAGTGGGCGGTCTCGATGGGCGCCTGCTCCTCCTCCGGCGGCATGTTCTCCAACTACGCCGTGGTCCAGGGCGCCGACAAGTTCATGCCGATCGACCTCCACATCCCCGGCTGCCCGCCGCGGCCGGAGGCGGTCCTCTACGGCTTCACCAAGCTGCAGCGCAAGATCCAGGGCAACCCCGACCAGGGCTGGCGCCAGCGCTACAACGCCGCCGGCACCGAGGAGTGGGCGCGCGGCGGCCCCGCCAGCACGCCCAGCCCGGCGGCGGCCGCGGCCTACGAAGAGGCACGGGAGCTAAGCCGTGCCTGACGCCCCCGGACTGGAGCTGATCCGGGGGGAAATCGAGCGCGACCGCCCCGGAGCCGTCCTCGCCACCTCCTTCGACCGCGACCAGCCGGCCCTGATCGTCGATCCCGCTCAGATCCTCGACGTTCTCACCTGGCTCCGCGACACCCCGGGCCAGCGCTACCGCTTCTTGTCCAGCCTCCATGTAGCTGACTACCTACCGGCCGAGCCGCGTTTCGGGATCCACTACGAGCTGCTCAACCGCGACCGCGTCGAGCGCCTCCGCGTCAAAGCGATGCTGAGCGATCCAGCCGCGGGTGGCACCGTAGGGGGGCCCACCCCCGAGGAAGCTTTAGCTACCGCAGGGGGTGGGGGGTCCCCTGCGGTGACAGGACCCGCGGCTGGATCGCTCCCCGCCATCGATTCGTGCGTCGACCTTTTTCCCACCGCCAACTTCCAAGAGCGCGAAGCGTTCGACTTCTTCGGCATCCTCTTTCGGGGCCACCCGGACCTGACCCGGATCCTGCTGCCCGACGACTACGTGGGATGGCCGCAGCGCCGCGACTTCCCGGTCGGCGGCGAGCCCGTCATCTTCACCTACAACGAGCACAACTATGGCTGAGCTGCTGAGCGCCGATCGCAGCACCGAGGTGATGACGATCAACATCGGCCCGCACCACCCCGCCACCCACGGGGTGCTGCGGCTGATCGTCGACCTCGAAGGCGAGATCGTCCGCGACCTGCGGCCGGTGATCGGCTACGTCCACACCGGAATCGAAAAGTCCTGCGAGGACAAGAGCTACTGGAAGGTCATCCCCTTCGTCGAGCGCATGGACTACGTCTCCTACTTCTTCCAGATGGAGGCCTACTGCGGCGCCGTCGAGCGGCTGATCGGGCTGGAGATCCCGCCGCGGGCGAAATACCTGCGGACGATCTTCCTCGAGCTCAACCGCATCCACTCCCACCTGGTCTGGCTGGGGACGACGGCGCTCGACCTCGGCGCGATCTCGATGCTCTGGTACTGCTTCCGCGAGCGCGACCGCATCCTCGACCTCTTCGAGATGGCGACCGGGCAGCGGATGCACACCCGCTACTTCCAGGTCGGCGGCGTGATCGAGGACATCCCGCTCGGCTTCGAGGCGAAGCTGCGCTCCTTCGTGGAAGACATGCCGGTGCGGGTCGGCCAGTACGAAGCGCTGCTGGACCGCAACGAGGTCTTCCTGCAGCGGACCAAGGGGGTCGGCATCGTCCCCCGCAAGCGGCTCTTGGAGCTGGGCGTGACCGGGCCGCTGCTGCGCGCCGCCGGCGAGCCCTGGGACCTGCGCAAGACCTTCGACTACCTCGCCTATCCGGAGCTGGACTTCCAGATCCCGGTCGGCACGGTCGGCGACAACTACGACCGCTACCGGGTGCGGGTGGCGGAGATGGTCGAGTCGGCGCGGATCGCCGGCCAGGCCCTGGAGCTGATGCCGGAGGGCCCCTGCATCGCCGACGACCGCAAGTACGTGCTGCCGCCGCGCTCGGAGCTCTCGACCTCGATGGAGTCGCTGATCCACCACTTCAAGCTCGTCACCGAGGGCTTCCGGGTCGAGCCCGGCGAGGTCTACTACGGGATCGAGAGCCCGCGCGGCGAGCTCGGCTGCTTCGTCCTCGCCGACGGCTCGGCCAAGCCGGCCCGGGTCCACTACCGCGACCCCTCCTTCGTCAACCTGCAGGCCTTCCGGGAGATGGCGGTCGGCAGCTACGTCGCCGACATGATCGCCAGCCTCGGGATGCTCGACCCGATCCTCGGCGGGGTGGACCGATGAGCCCGGTCGACGGTGCCGGCGCCGGCAATCCCAACCTGCCGGTCGACCCGGCCCTGACCGAGGGGCGCGTCCCCGACCGCACCCCGCAGGGGGTGCCGGAGCTGCACGAAGTCGGCTGCCCGGAGGAGCTGCGGGCGCGGATCGAGCTGTTGATGTCGCGCTACCCGGACCGCCACTCGGCCTCGATCCCGGCCCTCTGGGCGGTGCAGGAGCGCTACGGCTGGTGCACCCCGGAGGGGATCCGCCAGGCCGCCGCGGTGATGCGGGTGACTCCCGCTTACCTGGAGTCGGTCGCCAGCTTCTACGACCTCCTCCACACCGAGCCGGTCGGCAGCCACCGGATCGAGGTCTGCACCAACATCAGCTGCTGGATGCGCGGCGGCGACGAGCTGCTGGACGCCTTCAAAGCCGCCGCCGCGGGGGATGACGATCTCTTCGTCACCGGCTTCGAGTGCCTGGGCGCCTGCGACATCGCCCCGATGGCCTCGATCGACCAGCGCTACTACGGCCCGCTCGAGGCGGCCGAGGCGGCGACGGCGATCGAGCAGCTGCGGGCCGGCGCCGCGGTGCTGCCGGAGAAAGACCTGGAGAAGCGCGGCCTGGCCGGTGACGCCGATGCCTGAGACCCGCGTCCTGCTCGAGCACGCCGAGGACCCGGCGCTGCGCACGATCGACGGCTACAAGAGCTACGGCGGCTACGGCACCCTGGAGAGGGCCTACCGCGAGATGGAGCAGGACGAGGTCCTCAAGGAGCTCGAAGACTCGGGCCTGCGCGGGCGCGGCGGCGCCGGCTTCTCGATGGGCAAAAAGGCCTCCTTCCTGCCGCGCGGCGAGATGGCCAAGTACCTCTGCTGCAACGCCGACGAGTCCGAGCCTGGGGCCTTCAAGGACCGCGAGCTGATGCAGCGCAACCCGCACCAGCTGATCGAGGGGATCGCGATCGCCGCCCTCGCCGCCGACGCCGGCCACGCCTTCATCTTCATCCGCGGCGAGTACGCGGTCCAGGCCGACATCCTCGACGCGGCGGTTGCCGAAGCCTACGAGGCGGGCTACCTGGGGACGAACATCCTCGGCACGCACAGGGACCTGGAGCTGGTCGTCCACCGCGGCGCCGGCGCCTACATCTGCGGCGAGGAGACCGCGCTGCTCGACGCGCTCGAGGGCAAGCGCGGCAACCCGCGCCTGAAGCCGCCGTTCCCGGCGGTGCAGGGCCTCTACGGCGGGCCGACGCTGATCAACAACGTCGAGACGCTCGCCAACGTGCCGGGCATCGTCGCCAAGGGCGCGGAGTGGTTCAAGGGCTTCGGCACCGAGCAGTCGCCCGGGACCAAGGTCGTCTCGATCTCCGGCGGCGTGCGCCGCCCCGGCAACTACGAGGTCGAGCTCGGCATCCCCACCCGCGAGCTGATCTTCGGCCTCGCCGGCGGCCCCGAGCCCGGCCACGAGGTCAAGGCCTTCTACCCCGGCGGCTCCTCCTCGCCGGTGCTGACCCCGGACGAGCTCGACCTCCCCTACAGCTTCGAGGCGATGGCCGAGGCGGGCTCGATGCTCGGCTCCGGCTCGATCATCGTCGCCGACGACCGCGTCTCGATCCCGCACATGGCGCTGCGCACGGCGCGCTTCTACCACCACGAGTCCTGCGGCAAGTGCGCCCCCTGCCGCGAGGGGACCAACTGGACGGTGAAGATGCTGGAGCGGGTGGTGCGCGGCGAGGCGACGCCGATGGACCTCGACATCATCAGCTCGGTCCAGGAGAACATCATGGGCCACTGCCTCTGCGTGCTCGGCGACTCGATGGCGATGCCGGTCAGCGCCATGGTCCGCAAGTTCCGCGACGAGTTCGAGGAAGTCATCGAAGCGGGCATGGCGGTGGCCGCGTGAGCCGCGAGGTCACCCTGACGATCGACGGCCGCGAGGTCACCGCCAGCGAGGGCGAGATGCTCCACGACGCCGCCCGCAAGGGGGACGTCGAGATCCCGGTCTTCTGTTACGAACCGAAACTCGGCGACCCGGTCGGAGCCTGCCGGATGTGCCTGGTCGAGATCGAGGGCATCCCGAAACTGCAGACCTCCTGCTCGACGCCAGTACGGGAGGGGATGGTCGTCCACACCCGCACCGAGCAGGTCAAGCACGCGCAGAGCGCGGTGGTCGAGTTCCTGCTCGTCAACCACCCGCTCGACTGCCCCGTCTGCGACAAAGGCGGCGAGTGCCCGCTGCAGGACATCACCCTCGGCTGGGGCCCCGGCAAGAGCCGGGTGATCGACGAAAAGCGCCACTTCCAGAAGCCGATCGAGCTCTCGCCGCTGGTTGCGATCGACCGCGAGCGCTGCATTCTCTGCTACCGCTGCGTGCGCTTCAGCCAGGAGGTCTCCGAGGACGACCAGCTGCAGCTGCTGGAGCGCGGCGACCGCAGCTTCGTGGGGACCTTCGACGACCGTCCCTACGTCGCTCCCTTCCACGGCAACATCACCGACATCTGCCCGGTCGGGGCGCTGACCAACTACACCTACCGCTTCCGCGCCCGGCCCTGGGACGTCGAGGAAGCGGGCTCGGTCTGCACGCTCTGCCCGAGCCAGTGCAACGTCAGCTTCACCGTCCGCGACGAGAAGGTGAAACGGGTGATCACCCGCGACAACGCCGAGGTCGACGACGGCTGGATCTGCGACCGCGGCCGCTACGGCTTCGAGATGTTCGAGGCCGCGGAGCGGGTCGGCGGGCCGCGGCTGCGGGGCGGCGACGGGGCCGGGTGGGCCGAGGCGATCGAGGCCGCGGCGGCGGGGCTGCGCGAGGCCGGCGCGGCCACGGCGGCGATCGTCGGCGACGCCTCCAACGAGGAGGGCTATCTGGTCCAGCGCCTGCTGCGGGAGGCGCTCGGCTCCCCCCACGTCGACTCCCGCCCCGCCCGCGGCCCCGGCCGTGAGAGCCTCGTGCGCCTCGCCCAGCCCGAGCTCTCGGCCAAGGTCCGCGACATCGACGACGCCGAAATGATCCTCGTTCTCGGCACCGACCCCCTGCACGACTCGCCGATCCTCGACCTCCGCGTCCGCAAGGCGATCCGCCGCAACGGCGCCCGGCTGGCGGTCGCCACCGAGCGCCCCACCGCGCTCGACGGCGGCGCCGAGGCGATCGCCCGTTACGCGCCCGGCGAGGGCGCCCACCTCGTCTCGGAGCTGGCGAGCGCCGTCGGCGGCGCCGAGAACGTCGCCACCCCGCTGGCCGAGAGCCTGCGCGGCGCCGGCAGGGTCGTCGTCCTCTGGGGCGAGCGCATCGCCCGCGACGGCAACGGCGCCGAGGCGCTGCTCGACTTGGCCGCGGCGCTGGGCATGGAGAGCGGCGACGGCTCCGGCCTGCTCGAAATCCCCGACACCGCCAACGCCCGCGGCCTGCGCGAGGTCGGCTGCCTCCCCGACGCCGGCCCGGGGCTCAGCGCGACGAGCGATGCATTTGTCAGCCATGAGATGACAAATGCATCGCTCGTCGGCAAGGCGACCGAGGAAATCCGCGCCGCGCTCGAGTCCGGCGAGCTCAAGGGCCTGATCCTCTTCGGCGTCGACCCGCTGCGCGACTTCCCCGACACCAAGGCCTGGGAGGCCGCGCTCACCGCCGCCGAGTTCGTCGTCTGCTTCTCGATGCACGAGAACGCGACCACGGCCAAGGCCGACGTCGTCTTCCCGCTCGAGACCCACGCGGAGAAAGACGGCACCGTCACCCACCCCGACGGCCGCCTGCAACGCGTCCGCCCCAGCGCCGGCCGCCCCGGCGAGGTCCTTCCCAACGTCCAGGTCCTTGCCACCCTCTCCGAGTCCCTCGGCCACGACACGGGGATCAACTCCCAGCCAACTGCGTTCGCGGCTTTGACCCAGGCGGTTCCCTTCTACGCGGACATCACCGACGCCGAGATCGGCGGCCGCGGCATCCGCTGGCAGGACACTCCTGCCGCCGAGTCAGTCCCCACCCCCGAGAGCAAGGACCCCGGATCTGAGAGGGCGTCCGACCCGGGGTCGCCGGACACTCAGCGCGATAGCGCGTCCGCCGACCCCGGGTCGGACGCCCCCCTGCCTTCGGGCAACGCGTCCCTCGTCCTCGCCTTGGGCACCTACCGCGACCTCTGGACCGGCCCCATCACCGAGCTGAACCCGCCGCTCAAGTTTCTGCAGCCCCAGCAGCGCGCCGAGATCGCCCCGGCCGACGCCGAGCGCCTCGGGCTGAGGAACGGCGACGAGGTCGAGGTCGGGAGCAACGGCACGGCCGTCCTCGCCAAGGTCGCGATCAGGGAACGCCAGCAGCAGGGCGTCGTCTTCCTGATCGAGGGCACCGCCGAGGACAACGCCAACGGCCTGCTCAACGGCAGGCCGGTCAGCGTCGAGATCACGAAGCTGGACGGGGCCCGCGCCTGATGCTGCCGATCGCCGAGACCGGCTTCGCCGAAGCGACCTGGATCATGGTCCTCAAGTCGCTGATCATCTTCGCCGTCGTCTTCGGCATCCTGCCGGTGCTGACCGTGGTCGAGCGCAAACTGATCGGCCGCTTCCAGCACCGCTACGGCCCCAACCGCGTCGGCCCCTTCGGCATCCTGCAGCCGCTTGCCGACGTCGGCAAGCTGATCTCCAAGGAGTCCTTCCGGCCCGCGAACGCGGTCTCGACCCTGTTCATCCTCGGGCCGCTGCTGCCGGTCGTCTCCGGCGTCCTCGCCCTGGCGATCATCCCCTGGGGCGACGTCCAGGACGGCGTCGGCCTCTACGGCATCGACGTCCCGATCGGCGTCCTCTACTTCTTCGCGGTCGGCTCGATCGCCTTCTATGGCCTCGTCCTCGGTGGCTGGGCCTCCGGTTCGAAATACAGCCTGCTCGGGGCGATGCGCTCGGCCGCGCAGCTGGTCTCCTACGAGGTCTCGATGGGCCTGGCCCTGCTCGGCGCGATCATGATGAGCGGCTCGCTCTCGCTGGTCGACATCGTCCACGCCCAGGGCCAGGTCTGGTTCATCGCGCCCCAGTTCGTCGGCTTCCTGATCTTCATGCTGGCCGGCTTCGCCGAGACCAACCGCACCCCGTTCGACATGCCCGAGGCCGACGCCGAGCTGGTCCAGGGCTTCATGACCGAGTACGGCGGCATGCGCTTCGGTTCCTTCCTCTTGGTCGAATACATGGAGATCCTGGTCGTCTCCGGGATCGCCGCGGCGATCTTCCTCGGCGGCTGGATGGGGCCGGGCCCGAGCTTCCTCGACCCGATCTGGATGCTGGTCAAGATGCTCTGCCTGGTCTTCGCCTTCATCTGGGTGCGGGCGACGCTGCCGCGGCTGCGATATGACCAGCTGATGAGCCTCGGCTGGAAAGTGCTGCTGCCGCTGGCGACCCTCAACGTCCTCGTCACCGCGATCCTGGTGGTGGTGACGTGAGGCTGGGCGACTTTCTCGGCATATACACGGATAACTCGCCCAGGAAGGTCGCGCGATGAATGAGAGCTTCGATCCCAAGGCGGTCGCCTACCTCAGCTCCGCCGACGTGGTCTCGGTCCAGCGTGGGCCCGAGCCGGGTGGCGTCGGCGGCGCCTACCGCGCCTTCGGCGAGACCCTGCGGGGCCTGAAGACGACGATGGCGCGGCTGATCGAGGGGCCGCTGACGATCGAGTACCCGGAGGAGAAGACGCCCGTCTACCCCCGCTTCCGCGGCCGCCACAAGCTGCACAAGTTCGAGGACACCGGGCTGGAGAAATGCGTTGGCTGCTCGCTCTGCGCCGCCGCCTGCCCCGCCGACTGCATCCGCGTCGTCGCCGCCGAGAACATCCCCGGCGAGCGCGTCTCCGCCGGCGAGCGCTACGCCGCCGTCTATGAGATCAACCTCAGCCGCTGCATCTTCTGCGGCTACTGCGAGATCGCCTGCCCCTTCGACGCGATCACGATGGGCCACGACTACGAGATGGCCGACTACGACCGCGGCAACCTGATCTTCACCAAGGAGATGCTGCTGGCCGAGCCGGTCGAGCGCACGCCGCTGAAAAGCGAGGGGGAATAGATGGAAGCGGTGCTGTTCTTCGCGGCCGCGATCGGCGCCCTGGGCGGCGCCGTCGGCGTCGTCGCCATGCGCAACCCCTTCTACAGCGTGCTGGCGCTGATCGTCCACCTGTTCTCGCTGGCGGTGCTCTTCCTGCTGCTGACCGCGGCCTTCGTGGCCGCCGCCCAGGTGGTCGTCTACGCCGGCGCGGTGATGGTCCTCTACGTCTTCGTCGTCGCCTACGTCGGCGGCGGCGGCGAGTCGGCCTGGGAGTCGATCCCCGGCCAGCGCCTGCTGGCGCCGCTGCTGGGCATCGCCCTCTTCATCGAGCTCTCGATCGCCGTCCTCTCCTCCGCCCTGCTGGCGCTCGGCACGCACGGCCCCGAGGTCGAGCCCGGCTTCGGCGACCCGGCGGCGATCGGCCGCCTCCTCCTGGAGAAGTTCCTGATCCCGTTCGAGGCATCTTCCATCCTGCTTTTGATCGCAGCCGTCGGCGCGGTCATCCTCGCTGGACGTAAGAGGGACGAGGACACCCCCTCGGAACACTCTGCGAAGCGTTCAGAGGGGGTGTCCTCGTCCCTATGAACGTGGAGTGGTACATCGTCCTGTCTTCGCTCCTGTTCACCACGGGTGCAGTAGGCATCCTCGTCCGCCGCAGCCCGATGGTGATTCTGCTCTGCCTGGAGCTGATGCTCAACGCCGGCAACCTCGCCCTGGTCGCCTTCAGCCGCATGGTCGGCAACCAGGAGGGTCAGGTCTTCGCGATCGTCGTCATGGTCGTCGCCGCCTGTGAGGTCGTGGTCGGCCTCGGCCTGATCGTCGCCCTCTACCGCCGCAAGCTGCCGCTCGACGTCGACGAACTGCGGAGCCTGAGCGGATGAGCGCCACCGCCTGGGCCTGGCTGGTCCTGCTGCTCCCCCTGCTCGGCTCGATCTTCATCGCGCTCGGCTTCAAGCTGCTGCCGGCCAAGGTCGCCGGGATCATCGGCACGGTCGCGATCGGGCTCGCCTTCGCCTGCGGCATCGGCGCCCTGCTCAGCCTGCTCGGCGACGACCCCGAGGCACGCCACCACGCCTCCTCGCTCTGGGACTACGCCAGCGTCGCCGGCCTCGACATCAAGCTCGGCATCTACGTCGACCCGCTCTCGGTCTTCATGGTCCTCGTCGTCACCGGCGTCTCGACCCTGATCCACCTCTACTCCTACGGCTACATGCAGTCCGACCAGGGCTACCACCGCTTCTTCAGCTACCTCAACTTCTTCGTCTTCTCGATGCTGCTGCTGGTCCTGGCCGGCAACTTCGTGCTGCTGATCGTCGGCTGGGCCTTCGTCGGCTTCGCCTCCTACGCCCTGATCAGCTTCTGGTACCGGCGCACGACGGCGACGCGGGCGGGGATGAAGGCCTTCGTGATCAACGTCGTCGGCGACATCGGCCTGGTCCTGGCCGCCTTCCTGATCTTCCGCGAACTCGGGACCTTCGACTTCGGCCCCGCCTTCGAGAAAGCGCCCGAGGTCTTCCAGAGCAACGAGTGGTCGATCACCGCGATCTGCCTGCTGCTGCTGGTCGGCGCCTTCGCCAAGTCGGCGCAGCTGCCCTTCCACACCTGGCTGCCGGACGCGATGGAGGGCCCGACCCCGGTCTCCTCGCTGATCCACGCGGCGACGATGGTCACCGCCGGCGTCTACCTGATCGCCCGCACCCACGCCTTCTTCGTCCTCTCCCCGACCGCCGCCGACGTCGCCGCCTTCGTCGGTCTCGCGACCTTGCTCGTCGCCGGCACGATCGCCCTGGTGATGACCGACCTGAAGCGGGCGATCGCCTACTCGACGATGAGCCAGATCGGCTACATGATCATGGGGGTCTCGATCGGCGCCTACAGCGCCGGCCTCTTCCACCTGATGACCCACGCCTTCTTCAAGGCGCTGCTGTTCATGGCCGCCGGCTCGATCATCGCCGCGATGGCCAACCGCCAGAACATCGACGAAATGAGCGGCTTCGGCAAGGCGATGCGCTTCACCTCGATCGCAATGCTCTGCGGCGGCCTCGCCCTCGCCGCCTTCCCCGGCACCTCGGGCTTCTTCTCCAAGGACGAGATCCTCGCCTACGCCGAGGCCCGCGGCGGCATGTACGTGATCTTCACGATCTTCGGCTACGTCGGCGCCCTGCTGACCGCCGTCTACACCTTCCGGCTGATCTTCCGGGTGCTGCCGGGAACGCCCTGCAAGGAGGCGCAGGAGCTGATCGACACCGGCCACGTCGCCCACGAGGAGCCGCGCAACCCCGCCAGCGGCGAGCTCGAGGACACCGACGTCGGCTTCCCGGGCTCCGAACACCACATCGCCGAGCAGTCGTGGCCGATGAAGGTGGCGATGGGCGTGCTCGCCTTCCTCGCCCTGGCCGGCGGCCTGGTCCAGGTCCCCGGCGTCGACGACGTGATCAGTGCCTTCCTCGAGCCGGTCTTCCACGACTCGCCGCTGGCCGCGATCCACCCGACCGTCCTCGCCGACTGGGAGGGCCTCGGGGTCGGCGCCGTCATCTCCGTCTTCGGCATCTTCATCGCCTACTTCTTCTACGTCGCCCAGCCGGCCACGCCGGCGATCCTGATCGAGCGCCTGCGCCCGCTCTACACCCTGTTCGTCAACAAGTGGTACTTCGACGAGCTGATCGACCTCCTGGTGGTGCGGCCGGCCCTGGCGATCGGCCGCTTCGCCAACCGGGTCTTCGAGCGCTTCGTCGTCGACGGCCTGGTCAGCGGCACCGAGGACGTGGTCGGCGGCACCGGCCGCGTCGTCCGCACGGTCCAGAACGGCTTCGTCCGTAGCTACGCGCTGCTGCTGGTCGCCGGCTTCGCCGGACTCGCCCTCTACTTCCTGCTGAGCGGCTCATGATCAACTCGCTGCTCTGGACCCCGCTGGCCTTCGGCGTCGTCGGCCTCTTCCTGCCGAAGCGGCTGACCGGCTGGTGGGCGACGCTGGGAGCGGTGGTGACGCTGGGGATCGCGATCGCGATGGCGATCGGCTTCGACTCCGGCAGCTCCGGCCTGCAGGACACGGTCGACGTCGCCTGGATCGCCGGGCTCGGCGTCGACTACAGCCTCGGGATCGACGGCCTCAACCTCTTCCTGGTGCTGCTGACCGCCGTGCTCTGGGTCGGCGGCACCGCCTTCGCCGCCTTCCGGCCGCAGGAGCGCCCGCAGCTCTTCTTCTTCCTGATGCTGGTCGCGGAGACGGCGACGCTGGGCGCCTTCCTCGCTCAGGACCTGCTGCTCTTCGTCCTCTTCTTCGACTTCATGCTGGTCCCGTTCTACTTCCTCTTCGGCTCCTGGGGCGGCGACCGCGAGGGCGGCCCGACGGCGGCCGCGGCGACGCTGAAGATGATGATCTTCACCCTCGTCGGCTCGCTGCTGATGCTGGTCGCGGCGATCGCGGCGGCGATCATCTCCGCCGACGGCGGCCAGCTCACCTTCTCGATCGCGGCACTGCAACAGCAGGGCCTCGACGTCGACAGCCAGCGCTGGATCTTCTGGTTCTTCGCCGCCGCCTTCCTGG
Organism: uncultured Solirubrobacterales bacterium; assembly: GCA_963849165.1. Classification (GTDB taxonomy): domain Bacteria; phylum Actinomycetota; class Thermoleophilia; order Solirubrobacterales; family 70-9; genus VAYN01. Next base: position 66,419 of record CAWKGJ010000002.1, read on the forward strand.
TCAAGATGCCCGCCTTCCTCCTGCACGGCTGGATGCCCGACGCCTACCGGGCGGCGCCGCTGCCGGTCCTGGTCGTCTTCTCCGGCGTCCTCGCCAAGGTCGGCGCCTACGGCTTCCTGCGGGTGGTGCTGCCGCTCTTCCCCGACGCCACGGTGGAATTCCAGGAGGTGGTCCTGGTGATCGCCCTGGCCTCGATCCTCTACGGCTCGGTGATGGCCTTCACCCAGACCAACGTGCGGCTGATCGCCGGCTACTCCTCGGTCGCCCAGCTCGGCTTCATCACCGCCGGGATCTTCGCCCTGCGCGCCGACGGGGCCGACGGGGCGATCCTGCAGATGGTCAACCACGGGCTGGTGGTGGCGCCGCTCTTCGTCATCGTCGCAATCCTGGTCGAGCGCACCGGCAGCGAGGACATCCGCGAGATGGGCGGGATGGCGATGCGGGCGCCGGTCCTGGCGGCGCTCTTCCTGATCGTCGCCCTGGCCACCCTGGCGATGCCCGGCTCGGCCAACTTCATCGGCGAGTTCTACATCCTCAACGGCCTCTTCCAGGCGAAGATCGTCTTCGCCTTCATCGCGATCACCGGCGTCGCGATGTCGGCCTACTACGCGCTGCGCCTCTACCAGCACGCGATGCACAACCGCCCAGCATCACGACGGGTCGACGGGATCGCCTCGCGCGAGATCGGCTGGCGCGACGGGATCGTCCTGGCGCCGCTGGTGCTCTGCATCCTCGGCCTCGCCCTCTACCCGCAGCTGATCCTCCATCGCACCGCGCCGACCGTGCAGCAGACGGTCTCCAGCGTCACCGGCGGCCCCGCCCCCGAAGGGCAGTTGGTGAAGAAGTGAACTTTCAGGAGCCGACTATTGACTACGCCGGCATCTCGCCGGTCATCGCGCTCACGGTCGGGCTCTGCGTGGTCCTGCTCTCGGCCGTCTTCAAGCCGCTGAGGCGGAGCGCGCCGGCGCTGACGCTGGCGACGCTGGCAACCGCCGCCGGGCTGCTGATCTGGCAGTGGGGCGAGAGCAAGGACCTGGTCAGCAACGCCCTGCGGCTCGACGACCTGGCGATCTCGATCTCGCTGATCGCGATCCTCACCGCGGCCTTCTGCGTCGTCATCTCGACCCGCGAGCGGGCGGTCGAGGAAGCCGGCAGCGGCGAGTACCACGCGCTGCTGATCGGCTCGGTGCTGGGGATGACGCTGCTGGCCCAGTCCCAGAACCTGGTCACCTTCTTCATCGCCCTCGAGACCCTCTCGATCCCGCTCTACATCCTCTGCGCCACCAACCTGCGCCGCGAAGGCTCGCTGGAGTCGGGGCTGAAGTACCTGATCGTCGGCTCGCTCGGCTCGGCGACGCTGCTCTACGGGATGGCCTTCCTCTACGGCGGCACCGGCTCGACCAACTTCGAGGGGATCGCGCTGGGAATCGCCCATAACGGCCTGCTCGGCGACCCGCTGATCCTGATCGGGATCGCGATGTGCGCGGTCGGGCTCGCCTTCAAGACCTCGATCGCCCCCTTTCACCAGTGGACGCCCGACGTCTACGAGGGCGCGCCGACGCCGGTCACCGCGTTCATGGCGGTGGCGACCAAGGCCGCCGCCTTCGCCGTCTTCCTGCGCTTCTTCGACGTCGCCCTCGGCCCCCAGGTGGAGGAGTGGCAGCCGGCGCTGGCGGTCCTGGCGGCGGTCTCGATCGTCGTCGGCAACGTCGGCGCCCTCAGCCAAGACTCGCTGAAGCGGATGCTCGGCTACTCCGGCGTCGCCCAGGCCGGCTACATGCTGGGCGGGGTCGTCGTCGCCTCCGAGGCCGGGGCCAGCTCGCTGGTCTTCTACCTGGCCGGCTACGCCTTCATGAACCTCGCCGCCTTCACGGTGATCGTCGCCCGCGAGCGCGAGACGCCCTTCGGCGACTCGATCCGCGCGGTCCAGGGCCTGGGCGCGGAGCGGCCGCTGCTGGCCTGGCCGCTGACGATCGCGATGCTGGCCCTGGCCGGGCTGCCGGCCACCGTCGGCTTCATCGGCAAGCTCTACCTGATCGAGGCCCTGGTCGAAGGCGACTACACCTGGCTGGCGGTCTTCATCGCGGTCGGGACGATGATCTCGCTCGCCTACTACCTGCGGGTGGTGGCGGCGATGTGGATGCGCCCGGCCGGCGAGATCTCCCCCGGCGCCACCCCGGCGATCGCCGGCGCCGCGCCCGAGGCCGACCCGGTCGACCCCGAGGCCGGTCGCCGCTGGTACCTGGTCGGGCCGGCCCTCCTGGCCGCCGCGGCGACGGTCTTCTTCGGGGTGATCCCGCAGCCGCTGGTCGAGTTCGCCGAACGCGCCGGCGCCTCCCTGTTCAGCTAGCACCGGCCTCCGGCAGGCACCGTCAGACTGCCTGGCCTTCATGGGCGTCCTTCTCACCACTCTCGCGATCGTCGCCGCCGTCGGCGTCGGCGTCTGGTCGGAGGGGCGTTGGCCGCAGGGAGCGGCGCAGGCCGCCCGACGGGCGCTGGTGCTGCTGCTCTACGTGCTGCTGCCGCCGGTGATCTTCTTCAACATCGCCGCCAGCGAGATCGACCTCAGCCACGGGGTCGGGCTGGCGCTGGGCATCGTCGCCTCCTCGCTCGGCGCCCTGGTCGCCTGGTGGGGGGCGAGCCGGGTCCTGAAGCTCACCCGCCCACAGACCGGCGCCGTCGTCTGCTGCGTGCTCAGCGTCAACACCGGCTACCTCGGCTACCCGTTGGCGGTGGCGCTGCTCGGCCGCGAGGAGCTCCCCACCGCCGTCCTCTACGACGTGCTCGTCACCGGGCCCTGCCTGCTGCTCGGCGCCTTCGCCGTCGGTGCCGCCTTCGGGACCAAGGCCGGGGAAACCCCGCGCCAGCGGGTCGGCGCCTTCTTCACCCGCAACCCGCCGCTCTACGCGGCGATCGCCGGCTTGCTGGCGCCGCAGGCGCTGGCCCCGGACGTCCTCGTCGACCTCTCCCAGGTCCTGATCGTGGCGATCCTGCCGATCGGCTTCTTCGCCGTCGGCGCCACCCTGGCCGAGAACGCCGAACACGGCGAGTTGCCGATGCCGCCGCCGCTGACGAAGCCGGTGGCGCTGGTCATCGCCACCCGCCTCGCGGTCGTCCCGGCCCTGCTGATGCTGCTGGCGGCGCCGCTGATCGACCTCCCCGCCGCCTACCGGCTGCTCTCGGCGATGCCGTCGGGCCTCAACTCGCTGGTCATCGCCCATGCCTACGGGCTCGACATGGAGATCACCGCCGAGGCGGTCACCTGGTCGACGGCGATCGTCGTCGCCGCGGCTCTAGTCTCACTCTTGCTCTGATGCTCCACCACGTCGGGATAGAGGTCGCCGCCGCGGACCTCGACCGCGCCGTCGAGTTCTTCGGCCTGCTCGGCTTCGTGCGAGTCGAGCCACCCCCGTCCCTCGCCGGCGGCTTCACCTGGCTCGAGCGCGGCGGCACCCAGATCCACCTGATGCACGAGCCGCAGCCGACCGTTCCGCCCCGCGCCCACCTTGCCCTGGTCGTCCCCGACTTCGAAGCGACGCTCGCGCGCCTCCACGAGCACGGCTTCGAGACCCGGCGCGGCCGAGCGCACTGGGGCGCCCCGCGCGCCCACGCGGTCGCCCCCGGCGGCCACCGTGTCGAGCTGATGGCGGCGCCGCCGTCAGCCTCCGACTGAGGGCCACGGCGGCCCGGCCCCGGGGCTCAAGCTGGACGCTGCTGACGCTTGGCGGCAAAGAGGTCGCTGTCGGCGAAGCCGAGCAGATCGTCGACGGTGGCGCCGTCAGCGGGGAACATCGCGAAGCCCGTCGCGGCGGAGACCGGCCGCGACTCGTCGCTCCCGAAGCCGCGCCGGGCGACCCTTGCCCGCAAGCGAGCCGCGACTTCCTCGGCCTCTTCCGCGGGCGCCTCGGGGACGATCACCGCGAACTCGTCGCCACCCTGGCGGAAGACCGAGTCCTCGGCCCGCACCTCGTCGCTCAGCGCGACGCCGATCTCAGCCAGGAGCCGGTCGCCCTCGAGGTGCCCGAAGCGCTCGTTGACCCCCTTGAAGCCGTCGAGGTCGAGCAGGATCAGCGCGAACTCGCGCGAGTGGCGGCGGTGGCGGGCGATCTCCTCGGCGAGGCGCTCGTGCAGGCTGCGGTAGTTGCCGACCCCGGTCAGCTCGTCGCGGCGGGCGAGCGCCCAGAGCGCCTGGTGGCTGGCCCGCAGCCGCCGCGCCAGCAGGACGATGCCGGCCGCGACCACGGCCAGGCAGACGGCCTCGACGACCGCGAGGATCAGGGTCTGGCCCTCGGAGAACGAGCCGAGGGCGACCGGCAGCAACAGGCCGGCGGCGATCGCGACCAGTCCCGCGACGAGAAACCCGGCGGCGATCGGGCGCCCGCCGTCGGAGTCGGGTGGAGAGCGATAGGTCATCGTCAGAACTGGGTAGGAACCTCGTAGATACCCGCAGGATATGCGGGTAAGCCCTCCCCATCCCCTGTCGTCACTACGATGCCCCGGTGCGCTATCCGGTCGAGCAGTTCACCGCGGAGGAGCGGGCGCTCCTCGCTCCCCATTTCACCAACCTCGATCGACCCGTGTTCGCGCTGGTAAACCTGCCGGAAACCGTCAAAGGCGCGCTTTTTGCCCGCTATTCGCGCTATTCGGGAACCGTCAGGCGGCTCTATCTCGAAGAGTTCGCAGCCGACGCCCCGGCAGCCGGGCGACCCTTCGACGACGCCGAGGGAGCGCGGGCGGCACAGCTGTACGAGCGGGTCTTCGTCGGCTACGGCGACGACTCGATCGCCCAGGTCGGCGGCGCCCACGTCGCCTGCGAGTGGGTCTCCAACGTGCTCACCAAGCTGCTGCAGCGCGGCCGCCTGGCCGCCTACCTCGAGCAGTCGACCCGCTACATCCCCTACGACCAGCCACTTCCCGACGGCGGCTACCGCTTCTACCGCAACGAGCAACTGGGGGCGGAGTTCGGCACGGCAATGGACGAGATCTTCGCGATCTACTCGCGTTCGCTGACCGAGGTCGAGGCCTGGGCGGCGGAGCGCTGGCCGCGCGGGGACGGCGAGCCCGAGGGCGCCTGGCAGCGCTCGATCCGCGCCAAGGCGCTGGACCTGCTGCGCGGGCTGCTACCGGCAGCGACGCTCAGCCACGTCGGCATCTACGCCTCGGGACAGGCCTACGAGCAGCTGATCCTGCGACTCATGGCCTCCCCCCTGCCCGAGGCGCGCGAGTACGGCGGCATGATCCTCGCCGAGCTGAAACAGGTGATGCCGAGCTTCGTCTCGCGAGTCGAGCGCCCCGACCGCGGTGGCGAGTGGATTTCCTATCTGGAGCGGCGCCGCGAGCAGACCGAGAGCTGGGTCGCCCGGCTCGGGCTCGACCGGCGCGGCGGCGGCGAGGACGCCCCCGCGGTCGAGCTGGTCCACGTCGACGGGACCGAAGAGGACCTGCTCGCCGCCTGCCTGTTCGAGGCCGCCGGCGTGCCGGAGACCGAGATCCTCGCCCGCATCGACGTCCTCGACCGCACCGAGCGCGCCGAGCTCTTAAGCGCTGTCGCGGGCGAGCGCGCCAACCGCCGCCACCGCCCCGGCCGCGGCTTCGAGGCGCTGCGCTACCGCTTCGAGATCGTCTCCGACTACGGCGCCTTCCGCGACCTGCAGCGGCACCGGATGCTGACCTGCCAGTGGCAGCGCCTCGGCCCCGACCTCGGCGCCGGCGTCCCGGCGGAGGTCCGCGAAGCCGGCGCCGGCGGCGAGTTCGAACGGGCGCTGGAGATCTCCCGCGACGAGTACGAGCGCCTGCGCGACGCCGGCCTCGCCGAGCAGGCGCCCTACGCGCTCAGCCTCGCCTACCGGATCCGCTACACGCTCGACCTCAACGCCCGCGAGGCGATGCACCTGATCGAGCTGCGCTCCGGCCGCGAGGGCCACCCCAGCTACCGCGCCGTCGCCCAGGCGATGCACGAGCGGATCGCCGCCATCCACCCCGGCGTCGCCGCCGCGATGAGCCACGTCGACACCTCCGCCGAGCCCCGGCTGGAGCGGATCATGAGCGAGATCCGCACGCACCGCAAGCGCGCCCACGCGGCCGAGCAGGCCGAGGCGCCGCCCGGGCTGAACCCGCTCGGCTAGGGCTCCTCGGCTACTGGTCGCGCTGCTTGCGCTTGCGGCGTTCGCCGCCGTTGTCGCCCCCGTCGCCTGATGGCTCCGTGGACTCGAGGCGTTCGGCGGCCTTCTCGCCCGGCGTCGGCCAGGGGATCGCTTCGCCCGCGGCCCAGGCCGGGGGACGGCCGCCGGGCAGGCGGCCGATCAGGAGCAGGCCGAGATAGATGAAGAAGATCACCGTGAACTCGACCCGGAGCAGCAGGGCGGCGACGCCGAGCGCCATCCCCAGCGAGCCCCAGAAGCGGGTGAGCAGGCCGGTCCGCATCGCGAAGAGGCAGGAGTAGAAGAGGGCGACGGCGAGGCCGAGACGGCCGCCGAGGCCGAAGCCGGTGGCGAGGTCGCGGGTCGAGGCTTCGCTGACCGCGTTGGTCGCTTCGTCGTCGGCGACCTTGCGCTCGGCGCACTGCGCCAGCGCCGCGGGCGGCGTGGCGCCGTCGTATTCCTCGCCGAACTCCTTCGCGCCCAGGTCCTTCTGTTCCGAGCGACAGTCCGCCGCGGCCGCCTTGGCGGTGATCCCCGGCTTGGCGTCGCCGGCGACGAACTCGGTGGCCGCTTCGTTGGTCGCGGCGGAGCTGAGCACGGAGGCGACGGCGAGGAAGAGGGGGGCGGCGACGACCAGGCCGATCAGCTGGTAGCGCATGCGGTCGCTGCGGGCGGCGGCGGCCCGGAAGAGCAGCACCAGCGGCGCCACGAAGAGGGCGAAGCCGGCCGCCTGCAGGAGGCTGGACAGCGTCACCGCGGAGCTGTGCTCGTGCACCGAGCGCAACAGCGCCGCGTCGCCTTCGCCGCTGACGTCGCCGATCACGAAGACCGAGGCGATGACCAGCACGACGCCGGCCACGGCCGCTGCTCCGGCCCGCACCATCCAGCGCCGCTCCCACTCCAAAATGCCTGCTTTGTCGCCCAATGCCTCAGCCTCTCTGATGGAAATGGAATCGAGGCGAAGCCCCCGCGATCAGGCGACTGCGCCGCACGGGTCGTACGCTACCGCGCATGCCCAACGCGCAGCCCACCCCCGTCGTCCCGCTCGAGGCCGGGGCCGGCCCCGAGAACCCTCCCTGCCCCGCCTGCGGCGAGCCCCTCTTCGGCTGGCTCTCTCCACGGCCGGGCCTGCGCGGCCCGGTCAGCCGCTGCGAGAGCTGCGGCCTCGGCGTCGTCGGCGCCGGGGGCGAGCCGGAGGAGGCGCTGCGCGAACTGGATCGCCGCGGCGACGCGAGCGGCGCGCGGATCGCCAACCGCGCCAGCTTCGCCGCCTCGCTGGGCAGCGCCGGCTGGGCCGGGCTGGAGCCCGGCGCCCGTTACCTGTTCACGGTCGAGTCGGTGCGGCGGCTGGCGGCCCGGCGCGACCAGGTGGTGAAGTCGCGCCGCTGGAGGCCCGCGGCGGGCCTCACGGCCACCTGGCAGACGTTGCTCAACAGCGTCACCTTCGGCCACAACGTCGCCCTCGGTGCCCTCGGCCGTGGCCAAGCGGCCGCCGCGGCGCAACCCTGGCAGCGGCGGATCGACGCCCTGGCCAGCGTCGTGCTGGCAATCCCGGCGCTGCTGATCGCGTTCCCGGTAGAGCTCGCCGGCGGCCTCAGCGGCCGCGGCGCCGTCATCTCGCTGCGTTTCGAGCTGCTCTAAGCAGCGCTAGGAAAGACCTTCTCTGGCCTCGCGGACCAGAGTCACGGCCTCCGGGAAGAGGACGCGGATCGCGTCGCGGACCTGCATCGCCTGCTCGTCGGCGTTGCCGGTGAGGTCGAGGCGGCCGATCGAGGCGACGGTCATCTCCACCGCCAGCTTGATCGCGTTGTCGGCCCAGGCGACTCGCTGGGATGACTGCATCTGCTCCGAGAGCTCCTCCATGCGGGCGCGGAACTCGTCGGGGTCGCCGAAGAGGTTGAAGGGGCTGCCCTCCATGTCCCCATGTAAGCAGACCCGCGACGCCGCCGGCACGGAGTCTTGACGTTCAGCGCGCCACCCGTGCGTCCGCGCGGCCTAGCGTCGAGCGGATGCGGCACGGAGAAGAGCGGCAGCGGGGATCGGCGAGCGTCGAGCAAGCGGCGTTGGCGGCGTTGGTCGCCCTGCTGCTGCTGGTCGCGATCGCCGCCGCCGCGGCCGGCGGCGAGGTCGACGCCGGCCGCCGACTGGCCGGGACGATCGGCAAGCGGCTCGCCTGCGGCCCGCGCCTGCCCGGCGCCTGCGGTCACCACCCGCTGGTGCCGGCCTACGGCTGGCCGCTGGCTCGGGCCGCCCGAGCGCTCGCCCCGGCCCCGCTGGCGCGGCCCGGACCATCGGGCCTGCCGCTCGCCCCGGTCGACTTCCGCCGCTGCCGCCGCGAGAGCTGCGCCGTCGCCGCCGGGCCCCACCTGACCGCCTCGCGCCGCCGCACCACCGCCTTCACCGAGATCGTCGACCGCCGCGCCTCCCTGGGCTGGGTCGAACTCGTCTACTGGCTCTACCGGCCGACCCTCGGCTGGGAACGGCTCGTCCGCCGCGCCGCGCCGGCCCAGATCGCGGCCGCCGCCGGCGTCGAGGTGCTGCTCGGCGACGACCCCGCCCTGGTCCCGCTCGAGACCCTCCCCGGCCGCAACCACTACGAGTTCCCACCCGGCGAACGTCCGCCCTGGCAGTGGCGGGTCGGCGGTCGCTATCCCGGGTGGTCGAGTTGAGTCCTCTGCTTGACAGGCCGATTGCCGCGCCTCAAGATGGAAGTAGCTACTCAAGGAGCTACCCATTGCGTGAGATCGGGATCAAGGAGTTGAAGAACACGGCTTCCCGCGTGATCGAGGAGGTCGAGGCCGGCGAGCGCGTCGTCGTGACCAAGCGCGGGCGCCCCACTGCCTTGATCCTCTCAATGGAAGACGCCGAGGACTTCGTCCTCGCCTTCGCGGAGGAGTACGTGGAGATGCGCCAGCGTGGGCGCCGCGAGTACGCGGCGGGCGAAACCGTGGCCCTTGAGGACATCGTCTGACGCGTCGCGTCAGATAGTCGCCGGCGATGAGCGCATCGAAGGCATACGAAGTTCAGATGACGAAGAGCGCGACGAAGCAGCTTCGCCAGCTCGACCGAGTTGACGTCACCCGCGTCGCGAAGTCGCTGACCAGGTTGGCAGCTCGCGCGGGAGCGTCAGCGGGCTCCCGGGGCGGCAATTCCGTCAAACGGCTCCGCGGACGACACGATCGCTTTCAACGCCTGCGGGTCGGCGAACCTCGGGTCGTATTCGAGCTGCTTCACGACCACGATGCGGTGCTCGTACACGGGATCGTCAACCGCCGCGACCTTGACCGCTGGCTCCGCCAGAGCTGAGAGGGGTCGCCTGCGCGACCTTCTCCCGATCCGCCTCGTCTTGGGCTTGTTTGATCAACCCCCGCCAATCGGTAGTGCGGAAGACGAGCAGGATCGCGGCGAAGCCGAGCACGATCGACCAGGCGGCCATCGCGATCTGGGTGCCGACCGAGAAGGAGAGCACGGCGGTGCGGGAGGGCCCGGTCAGGGTCGCGACCAACAGCGCCTGCTGGGCACCGGCGCCGCCGGGGGTGAAGGGGACGATGTTGGCGATCGCCTGGACGCTCATCACCAGCATCACGTTGCCGAAGGAACCGCCGATGCCGAAGGCCTCGAGGAAGAACCAGAAGGCGGCGAAGCGGAAGAGCCAGCCGAGCCCCTGCCACGCGGCGACCTCGCGCAGGTAGCGGCGCGGCTCGGCGAGGATGATCACGCCCTGGCGCACCCGGTCCCAGAAGCGCCGCACCCGGTGGGCGAGGAAGTAGACGCCGATCGCGATCGCCAGCAGCAGCGCCGCGACGGTCATCGCCAGCGCCTGCGGGTGGTCGGCCCAGAAGGAGATCTCGAAGGCCGGCAGGTTGGGGATCTGCGGCAGCGGCGGCAGCAGCCCCTGGCTGATCGCGTAGAAGAGGACGAGGACCCCGACGCTGGTGTCGAAGACGGTCTGGACCAGGAACGAGGAGGTGACCGCCGGGTAGGAGGAGCCGGGGATCTGGCGTTTGACCAGGAAGACCTTGGTCACGTCGCCGGCGTGAGCGGGGACGACGGCGTTGATCCCCGCCCCCGCGAGATAGGCGGCGGCCAGCGGCAGATAGGGGATCGGGCGCTTCGGATAGGCGGCCCGCAGCACGTTGCGCCAGGCCCGGGCGCGGGCCAGCTGCATCGCCAGCAGGCAGAGCAGGGCGACCAGGAAAGGGGTCCAGCGAATTTCCGAGAGGTGGCGGAAGAACTCCGCGGCGCTGTTGAAGAAGAAGGTGAAGCTGGATCCGAGATCGGCGCGCGGCATCGCAGCTACACTAGCCCGCTCGTGCCGGAGGTCGACACGCATATGCCACCCCCCACGCTCCCCCTGATCCCGCCGACGAGGCGATGTGCGCGCGTGCCCGCGAGCGCTACGCGGCCGACCGCAAGAGCCGCTTTCGCAAACGCCGCAAGCAGCACGCCCAGCTGCCCAGCCTGATCATCATCGGCGGCCTCAAGTGCGGGACGACGAGCATCCACCATTACCTCGGCCTGCATCCCGAAATCCAGATGTCGAAGCCGAAGGAGCTCAACTTCTTCGTCGAGGAGCTGAACTGGGACCTCGGTCTCGACTGGTACGCCAGCCGCTTCGACGACCGCTTCAAGGTCCGCGGCGAGTCATCCCCTCACTACACGAACCTGCCCCGCTTCGAGGGCGTCGCCGAGCGCATCCACGAGCACTGCCCGGACGCGCGGCTGCTCTACATGGTGCGCGACCCGATCAAGCGCATCCTCTCCCACTGGGTCCACGCCACCGGCGCCGGCTACGAGAACGGCGACCTGGTCGAGGTCCTCTCCGACCCCGACTCCTCCTATATGAACCGCTCCAAGTACTGGCTACAGCTACAGCCCTACCTGGAGCTGTTCGAGCGCTCCCAGATCGAGGTGATCACCCAGGAGGAGCTGCAGCGCGAACGTGAGCAGACGATGCGCAAGGCCTTCGCCTTCGCCGGCGTCGACGAGACCTTCGTCTCCGAGCAGTTCGACCGCGAGTGGGAGAAGTCGGGGGCGAAGGAGGGCGACAAATACCAGCTCATGGAGAAGCTGATCAAGCTGCCGGGCTTCCGTTCCTTCGACCGCAACTTCGACCGCCTGCCGGAGCCGCTGCGCTGGCGCGTCGAGAAGCTGGTCCACGACCCCGACAAGCCCCCAGCCGAGAAGCCGAAGCTGCCGGACGACCTCTTCGAGACGGTCCGCGGCCGCTTCGGCGAGGACGTCGCCGGACTGCAGAAGTTCGCCGGCCGCGAGTTCGCCGGTTGGCACGACTACCCCTGAGCAAGCGCGGGTAGGCTCAGGCGCGATGCGGCGCCTGCTCCCGGACCCCGGCCCGACCACCGTCGACGAACAGCTCGAGGGCTACCGGCCCTGGGAGGAAGCGCACGAGGAGCGGCCGCTGGTGGCGATGAACTTCGCCGCCACCGTCGACGGCCGGGCGACGATCGGCGGCGTCTCCGGGCCGATCGGCTCCGAGGCCGACACGGCGATGCTGGCGGGACTGCGCCGCCGCTTCGACGCGGTGATGATCGGCGCCGGGACGATGCGGGCCGAGCGCTACGGCCCGCTCGTCCTCGACCGGGAGCGGCGCCGGCAGCGGGAACGGAGCGGCCTCTTACCCGAGCCGCTGATGGTGCTCGTCAGCGGGCGCCTCGACCTGCCCTGGGACGCCTCCCTGTTCAGCGACGGCGGCGGCCGGGTGCTGATCTTCACGGCCTCCGAGGTGGACCCGCCCGAGACCGCGACGCCGGTGCGGGTCGTCCGCCACGAGGGTGCCGTGAACCTGGTCGAGGTGCTGCGGCACCTGCGCCGGGAGCAGGGCGTCCGCGCCCTGCTGTGCGAGGGCGGGCCCCGCCTCCACGCGCAGCTTCAGGCCGAGCGGCTGGTCGACGACGTCTTCCTCACCACCGCCCCGAAACTGAGCGGCGGCGACGCCCCGCGGATCGTCGAGGGCCCGCTGCCCGGCGTGGCCGAGCTGGAGCTGGCCTGGTTGCTGGAGGAGGGCGGCGAGCTCTTCGCCCGCTACCGGCGAGGTTGACCCAGCGGGACGCTCAGCACAGCCCGTCGCGGTCGGGCAACCAGGCGGTGGCGGCGGGAAGGCTGCGCGGCTCGCCGTGCACGGCCCACTCGGCCGCGATCGGCCCGACCGAGATCGCGGCGGTCAGGCCCTGGCCGCCGAAGCCACCGCAGGCGATCACCGTCGGATCGGCCTCGTAGGGGCCGATCACGTACTCGCCGTCGGCGCTGATCGGGTAGAGCCCCCGCCAGCCCGGCTCGAAGGCCAGGCCCTCGATCCGGAGGCGGTCCCCGACCCGCCTGGCGACCGTCTCCAAGGTTTCCCAGGCGCCGGACTCCAGGCAGGTCTCTGGGTCGGCCGAGCCCAGCCTGTCGAGCGCGGCGTAGGTGTGCATGCCGGCGATCATGCTCCCCCGCCCGTGCTGGCGGAAGTAGCCGGCCTCCTCCTCGCCGGGGATGTATTCCTGGACCATCGGCACCGTGTAGCCGACCCCGGCCGGCAGCTTCACCTCGATCACCTCATGCCGTTGGTTGACCAGCGGCAGGGGACGGCCGAGCAGCTCGCCGACCTCCGTCGCCCAGGGCCCGGCAGCGTTGACGACGACGTCGGCGTCGACCGGGCCGGCGTCGGTGAGAAGCCGGTGGCCGCCGTTGACCGCTTCGTGGCCGGTTACGCGGACCGGGTGCAGCAGGGTCGCCCCCTCGGCCTGCGCCCGCTCGGCCAGCACGCCGCAGAGCCGGGGCCCGTCCATGTGGCCGTCGCGGGGGCTGTAGAGGGCGGCGACGAGGTCGTCGGTGCGCAGGTCGGGGACGATCTCCCTGACCCGGGCCGGGTCGACGATCTGCGCCGGCTCGGCCCCGAGCTCGCGCTGCGTGCCGATCACGTCCTCGAACAGCCTCACGTGCGAGTCGCCTCTGGCAAGGCGCAGATAGCCGATCCGGGCCAGGGGCAGGCCGTTCTCGCGCTCGAACTTGTCGAGCAGCTCACGGCTGCGGACCCGGACCTCGACCTGCAGCGGCTCGGTGGCGCAGATGTTGAAGATCCCGGCCGAGCGCGACGAGGAGCCCGCCGCCGGCTGACCGCGCTCGATCACGGTCACCTCGCAGCCGCGTTCGGCGGCGCCGAGGGCGGTGCTGAGGCCGGCGACGCCGGCGCCGATCACCGCGATCGACGGAGTCGCCATCAGCCCACCTCCTCGTACTCCATCTGCTCGCCTCCCTAAAGACTGCGGATCTTCAGCAGGTCGCGGATCCGAATCCGCTCTCCCTGTGTACAGCCCTCGAGACGATAGGCGCCGAGCGAGCCGGTCCCCCGGCTCGTCCTGCCCAGGGCGGCGAAGAACTCGGCCGGATCGAGGCACTCGGGGGCCGCCACCCCGTGCTCGCGGGGGGCTCCCTCGAGCATCAGCACGATCCCCGCCGCGGCCGGCACCCCGGTTGCCTCCTCCATGCCGGTGCCGCTGGCCGAGGCGAAGCGAATCCCCTCCTCGCCGGCCCAGACGTCGACGACGAGACCGCTGCCGAGATAGGCGGACGGCTCCCGCGTCCGCAGGTAGCTCTCGTAGAGCGCCGAGGCGACGGGCGGGACGTCGACCGTCTCCCCGCCGATCACGATCCCCTCGCCGTCACCGGCCCCGGCTCCGAGCCGGGCCAGCGCCCAGTTGACGACCAGCGCGTCTTCGGGAACGACGTTGCCGAAGCTGCGGACCGCCTCGATGCCGAGGAAGCGCGGCAGGGTGACCGGCTCCGGATGGGCGAGGCCGACGACGACCCGCTCGCCGAGCGGGGGCGGGAAGGTCGCGATGCGCAGGCTCAGCTCTTCCCAGGCGGGCACCGGCCCGCGCCCGCCGTACGGCTCGATCGGCGCGAAGCTATGCCAGAAGTGCTGCAGGGCGGCCTTCTCGAGGTCGGCGACGTGAACGACCCAGGAGAGGCTGACGTCGTCGGCGTCGCCCAGCGCATCGGAGGCGGTGCGAACGAGGACGTTGGCGATGCCGGGCGAGGAGCCCATCCCGACCAGCGCCCGCACCCCGGCGATGCGGGCGGGCTCGTCGAGGGCGAGCAACGCCAGGGTGACGTCGGCGTCGTCGCAGATGTCCAGGTAGTCGCAGCCGCAGTCGATGCAGGCCTCGAGGGCGGCGGTGCCGGTCCGGTAGTAGGGACCGGTGAAGTTTGCGACCAAGTCGGCGGCGGCCGCGAGATCGCGCAGGCGGCCGGGGTCGGCGAGCAGGTCCAGCTCCACGATCGCCATCCCGTAGGCCTCGCAGATCGCCCTCTCCTCGGCCCGCCAGGCGCAATCGACGGCGACCCAGCCGGCGAGCTCCGTGGCCCGGCTCGCGGCCTCCAGCATTCCCTGAGCTTGGACGCCCGCGGCGCCGATCACCACCACCTGTTTGTCTGTCATCCGCCCCTCTAACCCTTTAGTTAACGACCGTTCGTAAACGGTAGCAAGGGTCGCTTACCTGTCAAGGCAGTCTCAGTAATAAATAATAAATCTGGGTTGCGCGAGGTGACCTAGGCGCGAACGCCGATCATGCGGCTGACCAGTTGCCAGGTGCGCTCGGAGACCTCGGCGACCTCGAGGGGGCCGCGGGGGTCGTACCAGCCGACGACCCGGTCGCACATCGCCGCGATCGCGAAGGCGGAGACGCGGTGATCCCACTTGTCCTCCCGGGAAGACGAGAGGCAGACGAGGGCGGTGAGAAGCTCGACGTAGCCGCGCTGGGTCCTCATGATCCGGCGGTAGATCGCCGGTGGCAGGACCTCCTTCTTGCCGGGAGCGGCGAGCAGGGCGTCGCTGGCCTGCGAGAGATGACGGGACTCGAGCTGGAAGGCGACGTGGCTGTGGACGATCCCCTTCAGCCAGCGCTCGACCGGCTCCTCCTCCAGCGGCCCCAACAGGCTCCAGAAGAAGCGGCCGAGGATGTGCTCCATCGCCGCCCCCAGGACTTCGTCCTTGGAGGGATAGTGGTTGTAGATCGCCGGCGCTTTGATCCCCACCGCGCCGGCGATGTCGCGCATCGTGCACGCCTCGAAACCGCGCGCCGCGAAGATCGTCAGCGCGGCGTCGAGGATGCGGCGCTTGGTCTCCCCGCCCTTGCTCGCCGGCTCCGGCAGCTCGCCCATCGGCAGCCCGGATTCGAGGATCTTCAAACGCTCGCTGCGCGCGGTCGCGACAAGCGACGCGCGCTTCGGCGTCAGCTTGGCGCCCACCTCACCTACCAGCTCCTTTGCCCCTCGTAGGCGCCCGCCGCCTTGATCAGCTCGCGAAAGCCCGGCGCCGCCACATCCTCGCGCGCCTTGCCGAGGTAGGTGCGCAGGTGATCGTCGTAGAAGTCGTCGCCGGAGGCCGGGGTCGTCGTCCCCCTCAGGATCGGCGTCGCCATCACGGCCCAGGTCGCCTCGCGCATCGCGGCGACGAATCGCAGCAGCCCCACCGTTGCCAGTTGCGCCTCGGTCATCCGCTCATCGTATGAGCGCAGGAGGACCTCCTGCAGCTCGGAGCCGAGGTCGGCGGTGGCGCAGAAGGAAGCCAGCTCGAAGCAGGCCCAACCGCGACCGGCATAGTCCCAGTCGACCAGGCACAGCCGTGAACCGGAGAGGATGAGGTTCTCGGGGTAGGTGTCGTTGTGGCAGAAGACGGCCGGCAGATCGGCTGCCCTGACCAGCGCCTCGACCCGCCAGACCGCCGCCAGCAGCTCGTCGAAGTCCGCCGGCACCTCGGTTCCGTCACTGCGCGCCAACCGCGCCCAGAGCCTGATGTCGTCGAAAGGCGAGTAGGAGCGGGTCGAGCTGGGCAGGGCGTGCAGCTGCCGCAGGCTGGCCCCCACCGTCTCCAGCACCCGTCGTTCGCGCAGCTGCCCCGCGGCAAGCGTCGACCCCTCGATGAAGCTGGAGAGCACGTGGCCGTCGGGCAGCCGCGAAGCGATCACCGCCGGCGCCAGGCCGGCTTCGGCGGCGTCGCGCTGGGCCTGGACGGCGGCGGCGCGATCGACGGCGAAGCGCTCGCTCTGGGGGCTGGAGATCCGCAGCGCGTACTTGACCGCGGCCGTGCGGGCGACGAAGTTGCGGTTGCTGGCGCCGCCGAGGAGAACCGAGACCTCGACGTCGCCGCCGGGGAAGAGCCCTGGGTCCCAGCCGCCCAGCAGCTCCGCGATCTCTTTTCGACTCCCGGCGTCGACTTCGGGCGCGTAGGCGAGCGCCGGCCCGCGCCGGCCCCAGGGCTGGCAGCCCGACTCATCCCTCGCCGGCATCAGCTGCTCCCACCGCGATCGCGACGTGCTGGAGCTCGGTGTGCTCCTCAATCGCGTAAATCGAGAGGTCGCGCCCCAGGCCGGACTGCTTGAAGCCCCCGAACGGGATCTCGGCCATGGTCGGGCCGTGGTCGTTGATCCAGACGGTGCCGGCCCGGATCGAGGTCGCGACCCGCATCGCCCGGTCCACGTTGGCGGACCAGACCGACGCCGCCAACCCGTACTCGACGCCATTTGCCATCGCGATCGCCTGCATCTCGTCCTCGTAGGAGAGAACCGAGAGGACCGGCCCGAAGACCTCGCGCTGGACGATCTCGTCGTCCTGCCCGCAGCCGGCGACGACGGTGGGGCCGTAGAAGGCGCCGATCCCCTGGGGGGATCTGCCGCCGGCGAGGATCTCGGCGCCGCCGCCGGCGGCGCGCTCGACGAAGCCGTGCACCCGCTCGCGATGGGCAACTGAAACCAGCGGGCCGAGCGACGCATCGGGGTTCTCGTAGGGGTCCTGCGGCTCGATCGCCCTCGCCATCTCGGCGACGGCGGCGGCGATCTCGTCGCGGCGGCCGGCGCTGACGTAGAGGCGGGTGGCGGCGGTGCAGTCCTGGCCGCCGTTCCAGAAGGCGCCGAAGCGCAGCGCCTCGACCAGGCGCTCGAGGTCGGCGTCGTCGAAGACGACGACCGGCGCCTTGCCGCCGAGCTCGAGATGGACGCGCTTGAGGCCGCGCGCGGCGATCTCCATCACCCTGCGCCCGGTTGCCGTGCCGCCGGTCAGCGAGACCATGCCGACGTCGGGGTGGGCGACCAGGGCTTCGCCGCTCGGCGCCGTCCCGGTGATCACGTTGAGCACCCCCGGCGGCAGCACCTCCGCGGCCACCTGGCCGAGCAGCATCGCCGTCAGCGGCGCCTCCGGCGAAGGCTTGAGGACCACCGTGTTGCCGGCCATCAGCGCCGGCGCGAGCTTCCACGCGGTCAGCGCCATCGGGTAGTTCCACGGGGCCAGCGCGGCGACGACCCCGATCGGCTCGCGCCGGACCAGGCTGGTGATTCCGGGCTTGTACTCGGCGGCGGCGACGGCCCCCAGCGAGCGCCCGATGCCGGCGTAGAAGCGGTACTTGTCGGCCGCGCTGGCGATCTCGCCCCGCGCCGCCGCCAGCGGCTTGCCGACGTCGAGCGACTCCAGCTCGGCGAACTCCTCGCCGCGCCGCTCGATCGCGGCGGCCAAGGCGAGCATCGCCTCCGCGCGCGCTCTCGGCACGCTCGCGCGCCAGCCCTCGAAGGCCGCCGCGGCGGCGGCGACCGCGGCGGCCACCCCGCCCTCGCCGGCCTCCGGGACCGTGGCGACGACCTCCTCGGTGGCCGGGTTGGCGACCCCGATCCGCGCCTCCACGTCCTCGCCCCAGGGACGGCCGCCGACGGTGCAACGCAGGCCGGCCGGATCGATCGAGCTGCGCCCGCTCATTTGACGCCCCAGAGCTGGTGGTAGGCGGCCACGAAGTCGATCGGAGCTCGATAACCCTCGCCCTTCGGCGGCAGGTTGTGATCGGCGTCGCAGACCTGGGCGCCGATTCCGCTGTCCCCTCTTTCCGGGTCCTGGCCGGCGAAGACCCGCGCCAGGCTCATCATCGCCGCGTACCCTTCCCAGGCGGTCGGCGTGCCGACGCAGGCGTCCATCCCGGCCCGGTTGTAGAGCAGCTCGATACCCGGCTTGGAGCCCTCGCCGCCCATCACGGCCAGTTCGTCGAGGCGGCCGGAGCCCCGCAGCGCCGCCGCGCCGCCGCCGCCGGTCAGAACCGCGTCGTAGGCGGCGATGAACGAGTTCGCCTCGGGGTGCTGGTTCAGCGACTGTTCGATCTTCTCCTGCAGCGGCGGTCCGAACTCGGAGCCGACGAACTCGACGGTGTCGACGATTTCGCAGGTCGGGCACTTTTCGAACTCCTCGGTGATGCCGGGGTCGTAGGTGACCCGGGTCGAGAAGAGGTCGGTCTCGGCGGTGACGATCGTCTTCGCCGCGCCCCCGGTCTTGGCGATCACCCACTTGGCCTGGGTGCCGCCGAAGACGTGGGAGAGGTAGGTGACGAAGTCGCGGTGCCCCGCGTAGCGGATCCTGTGGCTCTCCAGCGCCGGATCGCACTCCTGGGACTGGATCCCGACGACGGCGATGCCGGCCGCCTCGGCCTGCTGCAGTCCGGCTTTTACCGCCGGGCAGTCGACGTAGAGGAGGACGATGCCGTCCGCCTTGTCGGCCAGCGCCTGCTCGATCCCGGAGAGCTGGCGGCTCGAGTCGAACCGGCCGTCGAAGACGGTGACGTCCCATTCCAGGGTCCGGCCGGCCTCCTGCATCGCCGCGGCGGCGTTGACCGCGGCCTCGATCGACTGGCCGGTGGAGATGACCCAGACGTTCTTCCCCGGCGGCGGCGCCACCGGGCCGCCGCTCGGCTCCTCATAGGTCCCCTCGTAGAGCTTCGCCAGCCCGCGCTCGTACTTGGCGACGGCGGCGGCGCTCGCCTTCGCGTCCGGGCCGTCGTCGCCGTCGTCGCCGCAGGCCGCGAGCGTGATCGCCACGAGGACGACGGGGCCGACGAGGCCGACGAGCCGCCGCAGTTCAGTTTTCGTCACTTTGCTCAACCCTTCTTTCAACTCACGCCTCGCGCCGCCGGCCGAGCCGCACGGCCAGGCCGACTCCGACGATCAGGGCGGCGCCGTTTACGTAGTTGCTGAGGTAGTCGGGCGACCCGGCCAGGTTGAGGCCGTTGTTCAGCACCGCGAGGAAGAAGACCGCGACGAGGGTGCCGGCGACGTTGTAGCGACCGGGGGTGATCGTGGCGGCGCTGAGAAAGGCCGCGGCCAGCGCCGGCAGCGTGAAGGTCTCGCCCACCTTCGGGTCGGCGCTGCCCGCCCGCGCGACCTGCAGCACCCCGGCCGCTCCGCAGAGGAGGGCGGAGACGACGAAGGTCGTGCCCAGCGTCAGCCTGGTGCGGATCCCGACCAGCCGCGCCGCTTCGCGGTTGGACCCGAAGGCATAGAGGTGGCGGCCGTAGGGGGTGTGGGCGAGCAGGTAGTAGACGAAGATCGCCACCACGGCCAGCACGTAGGCGACCTTGGGCACTCCCAGCCAGTTGCTGGAGCCGAATTCGCTGAAGCCGAGCGGGATGTCTCCGGTTACCGAGAGGCCGCCGGTCTTCTGGCTGACGACCCCGGCGAGGATGATCGAAACCCCGAGGGTCGCGATCACGGCATTGACGCCGGCCCGGGTGATCAACAGCGCGTTGACGACCCCGACGAGGAGCCCGAGCCCGAGCCCGAGGGCGACCGCCAGCGGGACCGCGGCGCCGCCGGCGAGGGCGGTGGCGACGAACACGGATGAAAGGCCGGCGATAGCGCCGACCGAGAGGTCGAACTCGTAACAGACGAGCGGCACCAGGGCCGCGAGCGCGACGATCGCGACCACCGAGTTGCTGGCGACCAGGGTGCGCAGGTTGGCGGCGGAGGTGAAGGTCTCGCTGGTCCGCGGCCAGGCGCTGAAGAAGACCGCGGCGGCGACCAGCAGCCCCGGGAAGGCATACGCCTCGAGATGGTGGCGCAGGGGATGGCGGCTCAAACCGCCACCTCGGCATTGGCGAGGCGGGCGAGGCGATCCGCGTCGAGATCGGCGCCGCACGCCGCGGCGACGATCTTCCCCTTGCGCAAGACGAGCACCCTGTCGCAGAGCCGGGCAAGCTCCTCGAAGTCCGAGGAGGCGACCAGCGCCGCGGTCCCCCGGGCGGCGGCACGATAGATCAGCTCGTAGATCTCCGCCCGGGCGCCGGCGTCGACTCCCTGGGTCGGCTCGTCGAGCAGGAGGACGCGGGGCCGGCGGCGCAACCAGCGAGCCAGCACGACCTTCTGCTGGTTGCCGCCCGAGAGCGAGCGCAGCGGCGCCGCCTCGGACTCGGCGCCGATCCGGAACGAGTCGAGCAGGCGGAGCGCGTCGCGTCGCTCGCGGCGGCGGTCGATCGCGCCCCGGCGCCAGTAGTCGCGGACCGCCGTCAGCGAGAGGTTCTCGCCGACGGTGAGGCCGGGAAAGACGGCGTCCCGCTGGCGATCCTCGGGCACGTAGGCGAGGCCGGCCGCGACCGCCTCCCACGGTGAGCGGATCCGCTGCCGCTCGCCGCCGATCCAGGTCTCCCCGGTCTCCAGCGGGATCGCGCCGAAGAACGCCTTCAACAGGGTCGAGCGGCCGGATCCGAGCAAGCCGGCGAGGCCGACGATCTCGCCCTCGCGGAGATCGAGGTCGAGTCCCGCCAGCGGGCCGGCGGCGACCCCGCGTGCGGCCAGCACCGTGCGCCCTCGCGGTCCCGCGACCGGCCGGCCGACCTGCTCGACCCCGCGGCCCAGCATCAGCTCGACCAGGGCCTCGTGGTCGAGCGAGCTCGGCGCAACCGTGCCGACGACCCGGCCGTCGCGCAGCAGCGTCGCCTGGTCGGCGACGGCGAAGACCTCCTCCAGCCGGTGGGTCACGTAGACGATCGCCTGGCCGGCGCCGGCGTAGCGGCGCAGGGCATCCAGCAGCAACCTCACCTCGGGCGCCGGCAGCGAGGCGGTCGGCTCGTCGAGCAACAGCACCCCCTCCGCATCCGCATCCTGGTCCTGCAGGGCGCGTGCGATCGCGATCATGGTCTGCGTCGCCGGGCCCAGCTGCTTCAGCATCTGGGTCGGGCGGGCGTCGATCTGGAAACGATCCAATACCCCTGCCGCCCGTCGCCGGGTCGCTCGCCAGTCGATCCGGCCGCCAGCGCCGCGGTCGAAACCGCGGCCGATCGCCAGGTTCTCGGCCACGGTCAGGTCGGCGAACACCGTGCGCTGCTGATGGACGAAATGCAGCCCCGCCTCCCGCGCGCGGGCCGGAGTCATCCGGCGCAGGTCGTGACGGTCGCCGCGGATTCGGATCTCCCCGGCATCGGCCTTCTCGACTCCCGCCAGCAGCTTGATCAGCGTCGACTTGCCCGACCCGTTGCCGCCGAGCAAAGCGTGAACCCGGCCCTTTCCCAGCTCGAGGGAGACGTCGTCGAGCGCCTGAGTCGCCCCGAATGCCTTGGACGCGCCGGCGATCGCGAGAACCGGGGCCTCCGCTAGTAATCGGGGTGATTGGTACAACACTTCAGAGCAGCGTAAACATTCCTTACGAACCCCAACGTAGGCTTTCCCTGGGCGTGCCATTCGGCACGGCCGGCTATTTCGACAGCTGAGAGAAAGGCATCAATGGACTTCACCCCCAGCCCCCAGGTCGCGACGCTGCGCGAGCGCATCCTCGACTTCATGGACGCCGAGATCTATCCGGTCGAGCGCGAGATCATGGCGGCGCTGGACGACGAGGTCGGGCCCGGCGTCGCCTACCCGGCGATCCTGGTCGAGATCCGCGAGAAAGCGAAGGACGCCGGTCTCTGGAACCTCTTCATGCCGGACGAGCGCTACGGCCCCGGCCTGGCCAACTGGGAGTACGGGCTGATCTGCGAGGAGCTGGGCCGCAGCCCGATGGCGGCGGCGATGGCCTTCAACTGCGCGGCGCCGGACACCGGCAACATGGAGATCCTGGCCGAGCACGGCACGAATCAGCAAAAGGAACGATGGTTAGAGCCGCTGCTCGAGGGGCGGATCCGCTCCTGCTTCTCGATGACCGAGCCCGAGGTGTCGGGCTCAGACCCGACCCTGCTGCAGGCGCGGGCGGTGCTCGACGGCGACGAGTGGGTGATCGACGGCCACAAGTGGTTCACCTCCGGCGCGGTCGGCGCCGAGCTGGCGATCGCGATGGTCGTCACCGATCCCGACGCCCCTCCCTACGCCCGCGCCTCGATGATCTGCGTCCCCACCGGCACGCCCGGCTTCAACCTGGTGCGGCCGATCCCGGTGATGGGCCACGACAAGGGCCCCGGCCACTGCGAGATCCGCTACGAAGGCTGCCGGGTGCCGACCGACAGCCTGCTCGGCGAGCGCGGCGCCGGCTTCGCGATCGCCCAGGACCGGCTCGGCCCCGGCCGCATCCACCACTGCATGCGCGCGATCGGGACCGCCGAGCGGGCGCACGAGATGATGTGCCGCCGCGCCAACGAGCGGGTCGCCTTCGGCGGCCCGCTGGCCGACAAGCAGTTCGTCCAGGAGTCGATCGCCGCCTCGCGGATGGAGATCGACCAGGCCCGCCTGCTCACCCTCTACGCCGCCTGGAAGATGGACACCGAGGGCAAGCGCGCCGCCCGCCAGTCGATCTCGGCGATCAAGGTCGTCGCCGCCAACATGGTCATGGACGTGCTCGACCGCGCGATCCAGATCCACGGCAGCCTCGGCATGACCGACGACACCCCCCTAGCCGCCCTCTGGCGCTTCAGCCGCATGCTGCGCCTCGCCGACGGCCCCGACGAGGTCCACAAGATGGTCCTCGCCCGCCGCGAGCTCAACCGCTGGGCCAAGCGCGACGAGGCGGCGGCGGCCGGCGAGCTGGAGACGAAGCACGCGCCGCGCATGGTATGAGCGTACATGTGTATGTCTGCTGTTAGGATATGCACATGCTGAATCGACGACTGCAGGTGCTGGTGGACGACGCTCGCTTCGAGCGGCTTGCCGAGGCGTCGAAACGCAGTGGAGCGCCGGTCGGCGAGCTTGTGCGGCGGGCAATCGACCGCGAGTTCCCGGGGCCGGGTCAGGAGGCGGAGCGCGAGCGAGCCGGACGCGAGTTGCTGGCGATACCGCCGCCAGGAGGGGGTCCGGAGCCTGACTGGGAGGACCAGAAGCAAGAGATGCTCGGCGCCCCGGCGCACAAGTGGCCGGGCGCGTGAGGCGCTTTCTCTACGACACCGCGATCTTCGTCTACGCCTTGGGCGGGGAGCATCCCTATAGAGAGCCCTGCCGCGAGATCGTGCGCCAGGCAGCGGCCGGGGACCTTCAGGGTGAGGCCAGCGGTGAGCTGCTCCAGGAGTTCCTGCACCAGCGGGCACGGCGCACCGGCAACCGCCGCGAAGCCGCCGAGGCCGCGCGCAACGTCGCCAAGCTCGCCTGGTGGCACCCGGTCGAGCCCAACGACGTGCAACGGGGGATCGACCTCTTCGAGACCCACCCCGGCCTCGACGCCCGCGACGCCGTCTTCGCCGCCCTGGCGATCAACCGCGGCATCGACGCCATCCTCACCACGGATCGCGCCTTCGACGGGATCGACGATCTGGAGCGGATCGACCCGGCCGACGAGCGGACGGTAGCCACGCTCGTCGGCTGAAAGGGGCCGGGCCGGTCGGTCGTCAGCAGTGGACCGCCAGAGCCCTCGCACCTTCCTGATAGAAGGGGCCGGGCTTTCGCCCAGCCCCTTACTCGCAAGTCGCTCTAACAGGTGATCAGCAGGTCACCTGCAGCATCGATTGGTCGTTGACGGGGGTTCCGTCAGAGGTGGCCGTCGCTACGCGGACAGCGTTGCTGCCGCCGGCGGCCAAGGCCACTGCGGTCTGGCCGGTCGCGGGGGCGACGCCGTCGACCGCCGCGCTGGTCGCGGTATAGGCGCAGGTGTTTACCGCGCGGGGGAAGGTGACTTTGTAGGCCCCGGTGCCGAGCGATTCCGAGGTCACCCCTCCCGAGCTGCGGACCACGGCGCCGTTGCTCGCGATCGACACCCACATCACGAGGTCGTTGACGCTCTTGCCGCCGACTTTCTGGGCGTTGACGGCGTTGGTCGCGTTGGTCGCGTTTTGGGCGTTAATCGCATTGGTGGCGTTCGGGACCGTTCCCAGCCCGGCCAGATCCAGTTTCGCGGCGGTGATCGCTTTGTCGGCGATCTTCGTGTTGGTGACGGCGCTGTTCTTGATCTTGCTGGTGGTGACGGCTTCTTTGACGATCTTGCCGGTGAGGACCGAGTTGGCCTTCAGTTCGTTGGCACCGATCTTGGTCGCGGCGAAGGCGGTGGCGCCTCCCAGTACGAAGAAAACGGCGATCGACGACATCACGTTTGCGTACGTGAGCCGCTGGCGAATCTGCTTCACGGAAGTTCTCCTTGATTGAGACGAGTGGACAAGGAACAGCAACCAAGCGGGCGGACCCATACTTAGTTTTTGCTCAAAATGAGCCTTTCAGCCACTCTGGAGACTGTCAAGCGGGGCGGACGAAAGCGCTGCAAACCTTCAATTTCGGCGCTCGGCCTCGTCCGCGGCTTCGGCCAGCCGCTCCACCAGCCTGGCAAAAGCCTGGATGCCGTCGTCGACCTTGCCGTAGCCGCCGGCCGCGTAACGGGCGTAGACGCCCTCGAGGATGATCGCCAGCTTCCAGTAGCCGAGGGCGACGAAGAAGTCGAGCTCGGCGAGGTCGCGGCCGGAGCGCTCGGCGTACCGGGCCGCGAGCTGCTCGCGGGAAGGGAAGCCGGGGGCGAGGTTGGCGGGCTGGCCGAGGGCGACCTCCGCCTGCTCCTGGTCGGGCCAGTAGGCCATCAGCAGGCCGACGTCGGCGAGCGGGTCGCCGAGCGTGCAGAGCTCCCAGTCGACCACCGCGGCGACCTCCCCGGCGGGGGTGAGGATCATGTTGTCGAGGCGATAGTCGCCGTGGACGATCGTCGCCGGGCCCTGCGCGGGGATGCGGGCGGAGAGGCGCTCGTGGACGGAGTCGATCGCCGCCAGCTCGCGGGTCTTCGACTTCTCCCACTGGCCCTGCCAACGGTGCAGCTGGCGCGCCACGTAGTCCTCCTTGCGGCCGAGGTCGCCGAGCCCGACCGCGTCGGGGTCGACGGCGTGGATCGCCGCCAGAGTGTCGGCGACGCGATCGCCGATCGCCCGCCGGTCCCCCTTCTCGGGAAAGGCCTCGGCATCGGCGAGGCCGCGCAGAATCGGCCCCTCGACGAACTCCATCACGTAGAAGGGAGCGCCGCTGACGCTCTCGTCCTGGCAGATGCCGACGACGGGGGCGACCGGCACCGCGGTCGGGCCGAGGGCGGAGACGACCTTGTGCTCCCTGGCCATGTCGTGGGCCGATCCCAGGCGCTTCCCCAGCGGCGGCCGCCGCAGCGCCCAGCGGTTGCCGCCGGCGTCGCCGACCCGGAAGGTCAGGTTGGAGTGGCCGCCGGCGATGCGCTCGAAGGAGAGCGGCGGGCTGGCACTGGGGACGTTGAGGGCAAACCAGGCTTCGACGCCGTCGGTGTCGATGCCTTCGGGGGCCTTCGCGGAGCCGTCGCCGCTGCCTGTAGCCTCGTCGCCCATCGCCGCGCAAGCATATTCACGAGGAGGCCGGCGCTTGAGCCCGTCGCTTGCCAACAGGCTGAGGATCGGCTTCGCGATCGGCTTCGCCGTGCTCACCGCGATGGCGGTGATCGGGGTCGGGCGCTTCATCCAGCAGCGCCAGGACTTCGAGGACGCGATCGCCCGCTCCTACCAGGTCGAGCTGGCCGCGCAGGCGCGGTTGGCGCAGGGAGGCAGCCCCGGGGCCGCCCGCACCGTGGCCGCGGTCGAGGACCGCCGCCGTGAGGAACTGCGCGACGAGATCTCCGCCGACAGCCGCGACACCACCCTGCTCGTCGCCGCCGGGCTGATCGCGGGCCTGACCGGGGCCCTGCTGCTCTTCAGCGGCCTGATCGCCTCGATGCGGCGCCCGCTTGAGGAGCTCGTCGACGCCGCCGGGCGACTGGCCGGCGGCGACCGCAGCGCCCGGGTCGAGGTCGGCGGGCTCTCGGAGACCGCGACGCTCGGGGCCGCCTTCAACGAGATGGCCGACGAGCTGGAGCGGGAGGCGAGCCAGCGCGATCAGCTCGACCGCCTCAAAGACGAGTTCGTCCTCACCGCCTCGCACGAGCTGCGCAGCCCGCTCACCTCGGTCCAGGGCTTCGCCGAGCTGCTGATGCTGGACCGCGACTCACTGACCCCCAAGCAGGTCGAGACGGTCGAGATCATCCTCGACAACTGCCGCCACCTGGTCCGCCTGCTCAACGACCTGCTCGACCTCGCCCGCAGCGACGCCGGCCGGCTCGGCATCACCCCGGAGCCGACCCAGGTGGCGCCCCTGATCGAAGACGTCGTACGCACGATGCGGGCCCAGACCGAGGCCGGCAATCAGGAGCTGACCCAGCAGATCGAGCCCGGCTTGCCGCTGATCGACGTCGAGCCGGGGCGGATTCGCCAAATACTGGTGAATTTGCTTACCAACGCCCATGAGTACTCGCCCGAAGGTGCGTCTATCGAGGTCACGGCACGGGTAGTCGGTGTCGATGTGGAGGTTGCGGTGACCGACAACGGACCGGGCATTCCCGAGACCCAGCTGGAGCACATCTTCGAGCGCTTCACCCGCGGCGACGCCGGGCTGACTCAACGCGTCGGCGGCACCGGCCTCGGGCTGGCGATCGCGAAATCGCTGGTCGAGCTGCACGGCGGCACGATCGCGGTCGAGTCGACTCCCGGGGTCGGCTCCACTTTCAGCTTCCGGCTACCGGCGGCGATCCGATGACCAAGGTCCTGGTCGCCGACGACTCGGAGACGATCCTGCTGCTGATGCGCACCCGGCTCGAGCTGGCCGGCTACGAGGTCGAGACCGCTGCCGACGGCCAGGAGGTGACCGATCTCCTCGCCGCCGAGCCGGGGCAGATGCCCGATCTGCTGCTGCTCGACGCGATGATGCCGCGCAAGTCCGGGATCGACGCCCTGCGTGAGCTGCGCGCCGCCGGGGTCGACACGCCGGCGCTGATCGTCAGCGCCCACCAGGACGCGACCGACGCCGACGCCCCCAGCGACCTCGAGGTCAGCGGCTTCGTCAACAAGCCGATCGACTTCGAGCGGTTGCTCGGCAGCATCGCCGAGCTGACCTCCTAGAGCCTCAGCTCTTGGCGATCTCGAGCCGGATCTCTTTGCCCTTGAGCTTGGTGCCGTCGAGGAACTCGACGGCCCGCTCGGCCTGATCCGGGGCGACCTCGACGAAGGAGAAGCGGTGCAGGACGCGGACCTCGTGGATCGAGTCCTCGGGCAGCACCGCCCCCTCGCGCAGCGCCCAACGCAGATCGTCCTCGTCGATCCCACTGCGCTCACCGCGGTTGACGAAGAGCTTGACGGTGTCGCGCTCGGGCTTGCCGTCGTCTGAAGCCGCCTCCGGCCCGGCGGCCTCGGACTCCGACTCGAGTGGGGCGCCGTTGTCGCCGGCCCCGCTGGGGCCGACCCGCTCGGTCCGTTCGCCGCGCTCGCTCGGCTTGCTGTGTTCCGAGCGCTCCGGCCGCTCGCGGCGGCGGGGCCGGGGCGCGTGCTCGAGCCGCTCCTCGGGACTTTCCCACTCGCCGATCGTCGTTTTCACGTCGCGCTCGATGCGGGTGATCTCCTCGCGCTGGGCGGGGGTGACGAAGGTGATCGCGCGGCCGGTGCGCCCGACCCGGCCGGTGCGCCCGATGCGGTGGACGTAGGTCTCGGAGGAATTCGGCACGTCGTAGTTGATGACGTGGGTGACGTGCTCGATGTCGAGCCCGCGGGCGGCGATGTCGGTGGCGACCAGCAGCTTCACGCGGTGGCTCTTGAAGGCGATCATGACGCCGTCGCGGACGCCCTGGCTGAGGTCGCCGTGCAGCGCCTTAACGTCGAGGCCTTTGTCCTTCAGCGTCTTCTCCAGCTTCGAGGCGCCGATCTTGGTGCGGGTGAAGATGATCGCCTGCTCGGGCTCTTCGGTCTTCAGCAGCTCGACCAGCCGCGCCGCCTTGTCTTTGGCGGGGACCTCGACGAAGGCCTGGGCGATCGCGTCGACGGTCAGCGTCTTCGGGGTGATGCGGATCGTCGTCGGGTCGTACATGTACCCCTCGGCGAGCTTCTGGATCGGCGGCGGCATCGTCGCCGAGAAGAGCGCCGTCTGGCGCCCGCTCGGGCACATCCGCAGGATCTTCTCGACGTCCTCGATGAAGCCGAGGTCGAGCATCTCGTCGGCCTCGTCGAGGACGACGTAGCGGGCGGCGGTGAGGACCAGCGAGCGCCGCGACATCAGGTCCTTCATGCGCCCGACGGTGGCGACGACGACGTGGGCGCCGGAGCGCAGCTGCGACTGCTGGGAGCGGATCGGGGCGCCGCCGAAGACGGCGACGATCTCGATGTCCAGGTGCTCGGCGTAGGTGCGCAGGGCCTGGGTCACCTGAATGCAGAGCTCGCGGGTCGGCGTCAGCACGATCGCCTGCACCTCGTTGTTCTCGGGGTCGAGGTACTGCAGCAGCGGCAGGCCGAAGGCGGCGGTCTTGCCGGTCCCGGTCTGGGCCTGGCCGATCACGTCGTGGCCGCCGAGCAGCTCCGGGATCGCCTGCTCCTGGATCGGGGTCGGGTCCTGGAAGCCGAGCTCGTCCAGCGCCTGCTGGATCGGCGGCGAGAGGCCGAGGTCGTGGAAGGGAGTGGTCATCTATTTAGAGGGGTCGAGCAGGAGCTTGCCGCTGCTGCGGCGGGCGATCAGGTCTTCGTGAGCCCGCGCCGCGTCCGAAAGAGAGTAAACGTCGCCGACGGTCGCCCGGAGCTCCCCTGCGGCGACCGCGCCCAGCAGCTCGCCGATCATCGGCACCGCGAGGTCGCGCCGAGCCAGCAGATGCACCAGCCAGAAGCCGATGACGCTCTTGGAGCCGCGCAGCAGGGCGGCCGTGGAGACCTCGCGCTGTTCGCGCGAGGCGATGCCGAAGACGACCATCCGCCCCAGCGGCGCCAGCACGCTCATCTCGGCGTCGAAGGCGTCGCCGCCGCTCATGTGCAGGACCGCGTCGACGCGCTCGCCGCCGTTGGCCTCGCGGATCGCGGCACCGAGATCGTCGGCGCGGGAGTCGACGCAGGCGTCGGCGCCCAGGCCCTGGACCAGCTCGCGCTTCTCCGCGCTGGAGGCGAGGCCGATCACCTTCGCCCCGGCCCGCTTGGCGATCTGCACCGCCAGCGTGCCGGTGCCGCCGGCGGCGGCCTCGACGACGATCGACTCGCCGGGCTCGATCCGGGCGCAGCGACGGACCAGCGCCAGCGCGGTCAGGCCCTGCAGCAGCAGCGCCGCCGCCTGGTCGTCGTCGACCTCGTCGGGAAGCGGGACCAGCAGCGACTCCGGCACGACCGCCTTCTCGGCGTAGCCGCCGCTGCCCAGCAGGGCCGCGACCCGGCGGCCGTCGGGGGTGCGGCCGGCGATCTCGGCGCCGGGCACCAGCGGCAGCGACTGCTCGGCGAGATAGTCGTTGCGGGTCGCGTGGGTATCGGCGAAGTTGACGCCCGCCCGGGCGATCTCGACGACGACCTCGCCCTCGCCCGGGACCGGATCCGGAAGCTCGACCAACTCGAGCTTCTCCGGCCCCCCGAACTCCTGTATCTGCACCGCTCTCACGGCGCCGAACCATAGTCGGCGCTGAGGTACAGGGACGGGTATGCCTCGTCGGCGCCTCCCCGCTGTTGCGCCGACGAGGCATACCCGTCCCTGTATACCCTGCGCTGCTCATGTCGCTCACCGTCGTCGGATCGATCGCCTTTGACGCAGTCAAGACCCCGTTCGGGGAGCGCGAGCGCATGCTCGGCGGCGCCGCCGTCCACTTCTCCCTCGCCGCCAGCTTCTTCACCGAGGTGCGGCCGGTCGGCCCGGTCGGCGACGATTTCGGCGCCGAGCAATTCGAGGTGCTCGAGCGGCGCGGCATCCTCACCGACGACGTCGAGCGGGTCGCCGGCGGCCAGTCCTTCTTCTGGCGCGGCCGTTACGAGTACGACCTCAACGTGGCCCATACCGAGGACACCCAGCTCGGCGTCTTCGCCGAGTTCGAGCCGAAGCTCTCGGAGAGCTCGAAAGCGGCCGACACCCTCTTCCTCGCCAACATCCAGCCCGACCTGCAGCGCCAGGTCCGGGCCCAGTGCGCGGCCCGCTTCAGCGGCCTCGACTCGATGAACCTCTGGATCGAGACCGCCCGGGACTCGCTGCGGGCGGCGATCGCCGAGGTCGACTGCCTGGTCGTCAACGACGCCGAGATCCGCCAGCTGACCGGCGAGTCGAACCTGGCCCGCGCCGCCCGGGCGGTGATGGAGTGGGGCCCGCGCGCCGTGATCGCCAAGCAGGGCGAGTACGGCGCCGCGCTCTTCACCGAGAACGGCTTCTTCGCCCTGCCCGGTTTCCCGCTGGAGGAGGTGCGCGACCCGACCGGCGCCGGCGACAGCTTCGCCGGCGGCTTCTTCGGCTACCTCGACGGCCAGGGCGGCGATCTCGACGAAGCCCAGCTGCGGCGGGCGATGGGCTACGGCACCGTGCTCGCCTCTTTCAACGTCGAGGAGTTCGGGACCGAGCGCGTCTCCCGCCTCAGCCGCGAGGAGATCGACGAGCGCTTCGAGCTGCTGCGCGGGATGACCCAGTTCGACGCGCTGCCGGCCCCCTGACCCTCACGGCCTCTTAACGGCCGGCGCGGGCGAAGTGGCAGAATGAGCGCCGCGATGGCCTCCGAGTCCCTCACCGTCACCGACAACCGCACCGGCAAGTCCTATGAGCTGCCGATCGAGGACGGCACGGTCCGCGGCCTCGACCTGCGGCAGATCAAGGTCACGGAGGACGACTTCGGGTTGATGTCCTACGACCCGGCCTTCAACAACACCGCCTCCTGCCGCTCCTCGATCACCTACATCGACGGCGCCGCCGGCATCCTCGAACACCGCGGCTACTCGATCGAGCAGCTCTGCGAGCGCTCGACCTTCCTCGAGACCGCCTACCTCTTGATCTTCGGCGAGCTGCCGACCGGTCCCCAGCTCGACCGCTGGACCTTCGACATCACCCACCACACCTTCGTCCACGAGGACCTGAAGCAGTTCTTCGAGGGCTTCCGCTACGACGCCCACCCGATGGGGATGCTGCTGGCCGGCGTCGGCGCGCTCTCCACCTTCTACCCGGACGCGAAGAAGATCGGCGATCCGGAAGAGCGCTACATGGCGGCGGTCCGCCTGATCGCCAAGGTGCCGACGCTGGCCGCCTTCTCCTATCGCCACAACATGGGCCTGCCCTACGTCTATCCGGACAACGACCTCAACTTCGCCGAGAACTTCCTCTCGATGATGTTCAAGAAGACCGAAGACAAGCACATCCCGAAGTCGGTCCTGGCCAAGGTCCTGGACGTCCTCTTCATCCTCCACGCCGACCACGAACAGAACTGCTCGACCAACGCCGTGCGCGGCGTCGGCTCCTCCGGCGTCGACCCTTACTCGGCGGTCGCGGCGGGCGTCGCCGCCCTCTACGGGCCGCTGCACGGCGGCGCCAACGAGGCGGTGCTGCGCATGTTGCGCAACATCGAGTCGCCGCAGAACGTCCCCGATTTCCTCGCGCGGGTCAAAGAGCGCGAGGAGAAACTGATGGGCTTCGGCCACCGCGTCTACAAGAACTACGACCCGCGGGCGCGGATCATCCAGCAGCACATGGACGAGGTCTTCGAGGCGACCGAGTACAACCCGCTGGTCGAGATCGCGCGCGAGCTGGAGAAACACGCGCTCGACGACGAGTTCTTCACCTCGCGCAAGCTCTACCCGAACGTCGACTTCTACTCGGGGATCATCTACGAGGCGTTGGAGATCCCGACCAACATGTTCACGGTGCTGTTCACGATCCCCCGCACCGCCGGCTGGATGGCGCAGTGGATGGAGATGCAGGAAGACCCGGAGCTGAAGATCGCCCGGCCGCGCCAGATCTACACCGGCGCGCGCGAGCGCGAGTACGTTGCGCTCGACGATCGCGACGGCCCCGAGAAAATCGTCGGGCCGCCGGCCCGCCGGCCGAAGCGGCCGCGGCGCGGCGCCTAGCGCCAGTCACCCCGAGACCGGTTCCCTAGGCTTCGCCGGTGGCTCGTCCGAAGTGGAAGCTGACCGTACGGCGCGGCCCCGACGTCGACCATGCCGATTTCGACGACCTCGGTGAGGCCATTGCCGAGATGCGCCGGCGCGCCCTCGCAATCCGGGCCGGCGGCCCGGTCAAGCGAGCCTCGATGCTGCGGGACTTCGAGCCCGAGGACCAAGTCCAGGCCCGCCTGCAACTGAAGGGGAGGGGGCTCATCCACAAGCCGGTCGCCGGCGTCGACGTGCGCGGCGACGGGGCCTTCATGCCGTATCGCGGCGGCGTCACGCGCGAGCAGCTGGACCCGAGCGAGCACGAGACGCCGTTCGACCTCGTGCGCGAGACTCTTGAAGCAGAAGGACGATGAGCGACCCCGGCACCGAGATCCCCAAGGGCAGCTACGCCGCCGGCGAGCGCGTCCGGCTGCCCGCCGGCGCCGCGCCGCCCTTCACGGTCTTCATCAACGGCATCGAGCAGAGCGAGGGCGCCGACTACTCGATCGCGGGCGCCGAGATCGTCTTCAGCCGCCCGATCGTCAAGGAGAAGGTCGGCACCGGCCGCTGGCTGGCGATGTACCTGGGGCTCTTCGGCACCTACCGCAAGGACGAGACGATCGACCTCCAGTTCACCCGCGACGGCAAGGTGCAGCTCCTCTCCGACCTCGCCGTCGTGCCCTATCCGGAGGCGCCGTGAACATCGGCTTCCTCCTGCTCGCCGACCACAGCGAGGCCGTCAACGGCAAGCTCTACCTCAACGGCGGCGGCTGGAACGTCCTGCGCCTGCCGGAGCTGCCGCACGAGTGGTCCTTCCACATCGGCCTCGGCATCGACGTCGCCTGGCACGAGACCAACGACCCGCACGAGCTCGTGGTGACGATCCAGGACCCCGACGGGATCGAGCTCGGCGAGGGCCTCACCGCCAGCTTCGAGACCGGCCGCCCGCCCGGCATGCCCGCCGGCCAGGAGCAGCGCCTGGTGATGTCGATCGGCGCCACCGCCAACTTCGAGGCCTCCGGCCCCCACGCCGCCGTGGTCCAGATCGACGGCGAGGAGCTCGGCCGCGCCCGCTTCTACCTGATGGAGGCCGAGCCCGAAGAGGGCCTGGTCTGAGCTTGGGGGCCTATGGGGTCCCAAGCTCAGGTCGCGCTACTTGAAGACGTAGAGCAGCAGGAAGGCGACCAGCGCGAAGGCCACGAGCGCGGCCTGGATGCCGCGGTCGCCGGCCACGATCCCGGCCATCGAGCGGTCGTCGTTGCGGTCGTAGATCAGGTACAGGTAGCGGAAGATCCCGTAGACCGCAGGCGGGATCGTCAGCATCATCTGGCTGCCGATCTGGGGCGAGTTGACGGTGTAGATCGCGTAGCTGATCACGGTGCCGGTGGTGACCAGGGAAACCATCTGGTCGAGGAAGGGCAGCGAGTAATGCTCGAGCACGGGCCGGGTCGTAGTCCCCTCGTGCAACTCGGAGACCGCCTCCTGGCGGCGCTTGGTGAAGCCGAGGAAGGCGGCGAGCATGCCGGTGCAGAGGATCAGCCACTCGGAGGCGTGGGCATCGACCGCGCTGGCGCCGGCGGCGACGCGGAGGATGAACAGCCCCGCCAGCGTCATCACGTCGATGATCACGATCTGCTTGAGGCCGAGGCTGTAGGCCATCTGCGCGACGCCGTAGCCGACCACCATCAGCCCGACCTCCCAGTTGACGGCGGCGAAGGCGAGCGCGATCGCGACCAGGGCGAGAGCCGGGGCGATCGCCTTCGCGGCGCCGACCGAGAGCTCGCCGGCGGCCAGCGGCCGGAAGCGCTTCTTCGGATGCTTGCGGTCGAGCTCGACGTCGATCAGGTCGTTGACGAAGTAGCCGGCGCTGGAGATCAGGCAGAAGGCGACGAAGGTGAGGATCGCCTCGAAGACCTCGTGCGACTGGTTGAACTTGCCGGAGAAGAGAAGCCCGGCGAACACGAAGACGTTTTTGATCCACTCCTTCGGCCGCCCCGTCTTGATCGCCGCCCGCAGCGGCGAGCGCCGCGGCACGACCGGCTCCGCGCCAGCGGCCTTCCCGGCCTCAGCCGGCACGGTCGGTTGTTCGGAGGTGATGGTTTCCATCGGGGGAGGTAGGCGGGGCGCTGAACCTCGCCAGACCGGGGAGATCGAGTCGCGACAGGGTACCGGCGGAGGGAGTCACTTCCCCTCTCGGTCCTCCTCCTGGACGGCCTCTAGCGCCGCGAGATCGTCACGATCCCTTGCGCGCTCGCTCGATCGCTTCATCTGGATCAGATGCTCGAGGGAGCAGACTCGGACAACGAGCCCGTCGAGGTCGACGTCCTTGGCTTTCGCCTCGAGCGCGGCAAATGGCGGCAGCTGGGGCAGGCCCTGGAGCACGTCGACCTGGCCGAGCTCGGTTGCGACCAGGGTCCGATCGCCGGTACGCAGGAAGGTGGAGATCGCGGAGGCGGCGAGCAGTTTGCCGTCCACGTCGACCTTTCCCCCGAGTTCGATCAGGAGGGAGTTGAGCCGCGCGAGGTTCTCCGGGTGGGGATCGGGCACGAAATCCACGTCCCGAGTCGCGCGCAGGTACCCCCAGGCGTTCACGGCAAGGCCGCCGACCAGTACGAAGCGCACATCCGCCTCGATCAGTCGCGCCAACAACTCCCGCAGCCGAACCGAATCCGGCGGCGTCAACTCTTCCGTGCGCTTCCGGTGAAGGTGGAGAGAAATTCGCTCAGCGCCAATCCTTCGGCCAGGTTGACGGCAAGCGGTCGACGAGCGTCTTCAAGCAACTGCCGCCGCCGTGACTCCTCGTTGGCGCGCCAGGGATCCTCGACGGAAGTCTCGGCATCCGAACGTTCAGGTTCAGGTCCTTTGGTCGCCATCGCGAAAGGGTAGCCCGCTCCCCCGTCAGGCCGGGTCTATGAGTACTCCTGGGTTGAGCATCCCGGCCGGATCGAGCTCTGCCTTGGCGGCGCGCAACGCGGCGGCGAAGGGTGCCGGGCGCTGGCGGTCGTACCAGGGGCGGTGATCGCGGCCCACCGCGTGGTGGTGGGTGATCGTGCCGCCGCCGTCGATCAGCGCCTCCGAGACCGCCGCCTTGATCTCGTCCCACTGCTCGACCTCGCCGCCGCGCACGGCCGGCGCCAGCACCGTGAAGTAGGGGGCAACGCCGTCGGGATAGGCGTGCGTGAAGCGGCAGCTGATCCGCGGCGCGCCGGGACCCTCGGCCGGCCCGCCGCTGACCTCCGCCACCGCCTTGCGGGCCGTCGCCATCACGCTGGCATGGAACTCCTCGAAGCGATCCCAGGTGACCGCCGTCTCGAAGGTCTCCGAGAGCACCCCGCAAGCCACGAACGTGTCCCGCAGGTAGGGCGCCAGCAAAAACGCCCCCCGCCAGGCTCCCACCGCGCCGCCGTCCTCGCCGCCGGTGGGCCGGTCGCGTCCCTCATTTGGACGTTTGAGGCCCGTCGGGCCTGAGTGTGTGCCGCCGTGGCCCTGGGCGATCTCCAGCGCTTGGGCCAGGGCGGCGTCGACCGGGTGGTGGGCGGACTCGAAGCCGAGGATCAAGAGGTTCGCCTCGCCGTCGCCCGCCCCGGTCAGCTCCGCCTCGGAGGCGTCGAGCAGGCGGCAGTTGGCGGGACGCAGGCCGGACTGGGCGATCTCGCGGACGGCGCGGGCGGCCGCCAGGAAGT
The DNA here is from genome assembly GCA_963849165.1 of uncultured Solirubrobacterales bacterium. Taxonomy (GTDB): domain Bacteria; phylum Actinomycetota; class Thermoleophilia; order Solirubrobacterales; family 70-9; genus VAYN01. Next base: position 102,280 of record CAWKGJ010000002.1, read on the forward strand.
CGTCGAACTCGACCCCGCACGAAGACTTGAACTCGGGCCGCGGGCGCACCCGCACCCAGGCCTCGGCGATCGCGCCGAGGATGCCCTCGGAGCCGATCAGCAGCCGGTCCGGGGAGGGGCCCGCTCCCGACCCCGGCAGGCGCCGGCTCTCCCACGTCCCGCGGGGGGTGATCGCCCGCACCGACTCGACCAGGTCGTCGACGTGGGTCTCCCCCGTCGCGAAGTGGCCGCCGGCGCGGGTCGCGATCCAGCCCCCGAGCGTCGCGTACTCGAAGGACTGCGGGAAGTGGCGCAGGGTGAGGCCATGCTCGCGCAGCTGCTCTTCCAGCCGCGGGCCGGTGGCGCCGGCCTGGATCCGCGCCGCCAGCGATTCCGGGTCGACCTCGAGCACCCGGTCGAGCCGGCGCAGGTCCATGGTCACGGCGGGGCGGTCGCCGAGCCGCGGCTCGACCCCGCCGACGACGCTGGTGCCGCCGCCGAAGGGGATCACCGCCGCGCCCTCGGACTCGGCCCAGTTCAGCACCGTCTCGATCTCCGACTCGTCGCGCGGGAAGGCGACCAGGTCGGGCGGGTTCTCGAACTCGCCGCGGAACCCCCGCACCACGTCCCGGTACGCCTTCCCCAGCGCGCGGGAGACCCGCTCGTAACGCTCGTCCGAGAACAGGTCCCCGAACCGCGCCGGCGCCTTCAACCGCGCCTCCCGCAGCTCCACCTTCTCCAGCGCCACCGGCTTCTCCACCTCGCCGCCGAACCCAAACCGCGCCCGGATCCCTTCCCCCGCCTCCCGCATCTGCGTCGCAGTAGGCGCCTGGTCCTCATACCCCCAGCCCCAGTGCTTGAGCCGCCGTCCCGCGCTCATCAGCTCAGAGCTTCCGTGGACAAGTCGTCCCCGCTTGGAATGGGCACCCGAGCAACGGTGTCCCGCTCCTGCGCTCCTCCGGCGGGTGGCGGGGTGGCGGGGGTCCCCCGCGGCGCGGAGGCGGCTCTGCCGCCGAGCACCGTGGGGGATGCCGCCCCGACAGGACCCGCCGGCCGGGGCGCTACCAGTGCACGCCTTTCATCAAGTGCGCAAATGCCACTGCCTCCGTGGAAGGAGCCTTGTCCCGCGCCTCGTCCCCTTTGCCCTTCGCCGCCTGCGAGTCGGGAAAGAGTTTGTAGGCGGTGTTGAGGATTTTGTCGTTGACCTTCGGCGCCACCGCGTAGAGCAGCTCGCCGAAGTTGCCGAGTTTGGTCGCCACCTTCTTCGGCCTGCTCACCATCGCCTTGGTGATCATCTCCGCCGCCTCCTCGGGCGTGATCGCCGGGAACATGTCGTACATCCGCGTCGGCGCGATCATCGGCGTCCGCACCAGCGGCATGTTGATCGTGGTGATGGCGATCTTGTCTTCGACCATCTCCGAGGCGATCACGCGGCTGAAGGCGTCCAGCGCCGCCTTCGAGGCGACGTAGGCGGAGAAGCGCGGCGGGTTGGTCTGGGTCCCGATCGAGCTGATGTTGATGATGTGGCCCGACTTGCGAGCGCGCATCGTCGGCAGCAGGGCGAGGATCAGGCGCAGGGCGCCGAGGTAGTTGAGCTGGATCGTGCGCTCGTAATCGTGGAAGCGGTCGTAGGAAAGGGCGACCGAGCGGCGGATCGAGCGGCCGGCGTTGTTGACGAGGACGTCGACGTGGCCGTGGTAGGCCAGCACCTCCTCGGCCATCCGCTCGATGTCCTCGACGTCGGCCATGTCGCAGCGGTGGATGTGAGCGGAGCCGCCGGCGGCGACGATCTCGTCGCGGGTCTCCTCCAGCTTCTCGACCGAGCGCGCGACCAGCAGCACCGTGGCGCCGGCGTCGGCGACCTTGACCGCGGTCGCTTTGCCGATCCCCGAGGAGGCGCCGGTGATGAGGATGATCTTGCCCCGCACCGCCCCCGACAGCGAGCGGTCCTTGAACAGGTCGGGGTCGAGGTTGCGCTCCCAGTAGTCCCAGACCTTGCTCGCGTAGCTCTCCAGCGGCGGCACCGCGATCCCCGACCCCTTCAGCGCCTTCTGGGCCTCGGTCGAGTCGAAGCTGGTCGGGTAGTCGACGTAGGTGAGGACGTCGGCCGGCAGATCGAGCTGCGACAGCGCCAGCTTCAGCCCCCGCTTGGCCGGCGGGAAGAGCTTCAGCGCCGTGCGGGCCAGCCCGGTCGCCGGCTCGGTCAGGTCGAGCCCCAGCCGCACCGTCATCTGCGGCGCGTCGGCCGCCTTGGCGAAGAGGTTGACGACCTCGCCCGCGGTCTTCGGGCTGGGGTCGGTGAGGTGGAAGGCGCGGCCGTCGAGCTTCGGCTTGTGGGCGATGTGGTCGATCGCGGCAGCGACGTAGTCGACCGGGACGATGTTGATCTCCCCGCCTTCGACTCCGACCGTCGGCAGCCAGGAGGGCAGCACCCGCCGCGCCCGCTGCAGCGCCTTGAAGAAGTAGTAGGGGCCGTCGATCTTGTCGATCTCCCCCGTGCGCGAGTCGCCGACCACGATCCCCGGGCGGTAGACCCGCCAAGGCCGCGGGCATTCCTCGCGGACCAGCCGCTCGGACTCGTGCTTGGTGCGGAAGTACGGATTGGTGTCGAGCCTTTCGGCCTCGTCGAACATGTCCTCACGCCACTCGCCCTTGTAGAGGCCGGCGGCGGCGATCGAGCTGACCTGGTGAAAGCAGCCGGCCTCGATCGCGCCGGCGAGCTCGACGGCGTGCCTGGTGCCCTCGACGTTGGCGATCTCCTGCGCTTCCGCGCCGGCGGTGATGTCGTAGATAGCCGCCAGGTGAAAGAAGTGGTCGACCTCGCCGCGCATCGCCACCAGGTCCTCCTCGGAGACGCCGAGGCTGGGCTGGGAGAGATCGCCCGCGACCGGGACGATGCGCGCCCCGTCGGCTCCCCAGCTGGTCCGCAGCTCCTCCAGCCGGCCGCGCGAGCCTGCCCGCACCAGGGCGTAGATCGTGCCCTCGCGCTGCAGCAGCCGCTCGACCAGGTTGCGGCCGATGAACCCGGTTGCGCCGGTGACGAAGTAATTCATCGCCCCCAGCCTACCTCGACTGGGAAGCTCGTTCGCCGGGTTTCATACACTCAGAGGCGGAAATGGCAGACACGGCCACCGTGCAGATCGCAATGCCCGAGATGGGCGAGTCGGTGACCGAGGGGATCGTCCTCGAGTGGCACGTCGCCGAGGGAGACTTCGTCCACGAGGGCGACACGGTCGTCGAGGTCTCGACCGACAAGGTCGACGCCGAGGTGCCGGCGCCGATGGACGGCGTAATCACGAAACTTCTGGTGGCGGTGGACGACGAAGTGCCGGTTGGGGCGGCGATGGCGGAGATGGAGGCCGGTGAGGGCTCCTCCCAGGGTTCAGATGCCTCAGCTGCGGGGCCTGGCGGGGGGGAGACTCCTGCGGGCGAGGACGTGGCTTCGTTCTCGGAGTCTCCCCCCCGCCACCCGCAGGTGGGCGCTGGAAACGGGGGAGGGACCGGAGCCGGCTCGGGCTCCGGGAACGGGAGCTCTAGCGTCAGAGCGACGCCCGTGGCGCGGAGGGTGGCGGAGGCTAACGGCGTCGATCTTGCTTCGGTTAGGGGGAGTGGGCCAGGGTCCAAGGTCACCAAGGAGGACGTGCTGGCGGCGGGGAGCGGCAACGGGACGACTGCTGTTGCGGGGGCCGGTGAGGAGAAGGTGCTGCGGGGGCCGGCCGCGATGCTCGCCAGGGCCATGGACGAGAGCCGGGCGGTGCCCACCGCTACGTCCTTCCGCACGATCGCCGTCGACACCTTGGACGCGAAGCGGAAGGCGATCAACCTGGTCTTGAAGGAGCGCGGGCTGAAGGTCTCCTTCACCCACCTCGTGGCCTGGGCGATCGTCGAGGCGGTCAAAGGCTTCCCGGTGATGGTGCGGACGTTCGCGGAGAAGGACGGGAAGCCGATCGCGATCGAGAACGGGCCGGTCAACCTCGGCATCGCCGTCGACGTCGAGAAGAAGGACGGCTCGCACACGCTGATGGTGCCGGCGATCAAGGGGTCCGACGGGCTCGACTTCGCCGGCTTCCACTCCAACTTCGAAGAGCTGATCGCGAAGACGCGCGAGGGCAAGCTCACCGCCGACGACTTCCAGGGGACCAACGTCTCCCTCACCAACCCGGGCGGGGTCGGCACCGTCGCCTCGGTGCCGCGGCTGCTGAGCGGCCAGAGCGCGATCATCGCCACCGGCTCGATCGCCTACCCGCCGGAGTGGCTGCACGCCTCGCCGGAAAGGCTGAAGCAGCTCGGCGTCTCGAAAGTGATGACGATGACGTCGACCTACGACCACCGGGTGATCCAGGGGGCCGAGTCGGGCGCCTTCCTGAAACGGGTCGAGCAGCTGCTGCAGGGCGAGGACGAGTTCTACGAGAAGGTCGCCGCCGACCTCGGGATCGAGGCCACCGGCATCACCAACGCCCACCCCGCTTCCGCCTCGGCGCCGCCGCTCGGCGCCGTCAGCACCGTGGTCGCGCCCAGCGCCGAACCGAGCACCGCCCCCGGCGAGGTCGACGAGGAGCTGCTGCAGGCGGTGCAGGCGGCGACCTCCCTGCTCAAGGCCTACCGCACCCACGGTCATCTCGCCGCCCAGCTGGATCCGCTCGGCTCCGAGCCGAAGGGCGACCCGGCCCTGCAGCCCGAGAACGTCAACCTGACGCCGGAGTTGATGGCCCGGATTCCGGCTTCGATCCTGCGCATCGGCGTCCCCGGCGAAACCCTGCTGGAGGCGCTGCCGCGGATGCGCCAGACCTATTGCGGGACGATCGCCTACCAGGTCGAGCACCTCTCCTCGCACCAGCAGCGGATCTGGCTGCGGGAGATGATCGAGACCGGCGCCCACCGCCAGCCGCTGACCGACGCCGAGAAGCGCCGCCTGCTGGACCGCCTGATCGACGTCTTCCAGTTCGAGCGCTTCCTCGAGAAAGCCTATTTGGGCCAGAAGATGTTCTCGATCGAGGGACTCGACGTGGTCGTGCCGATGCTCGACGAGCTGGTCACACTCTCCCACCGCGGCGGCGCCGAGGAGGTCGTCTTCGGGATGGCGCATCGGGGCCGGCTCAGCGTCCTCGCCCACAACCTCGGCCGCCCGGTCGAGTCGATCCTGGCCGAGTTCGAGGGCTCGAAGCGGATCGACGCGGTCAAGGCCCTGGCCGGGATCCCCCACGGCGGTACCGGCGACGTCAAGTACCACTACGGCCACCGCGGGGTCTACGAGACCGCCGAGGGCGAGAAGATCTCGGTCCGCCTCTACCCCAACCCGAGCCATCTCGAGTTCGTCGACCCGGTCGTCACCGGCGGCGCCCGCTTCCTGCAGTCCGACTTCGAGGGGCCCGACCTGACGCACGACCCCAAGCGCGCGGTCCCGGTCCTGCTGCACGGCGACGCCGCCTTCCCGGCCCAGGGGGTCGTCGCCGAGACGCTCAACCTGCAGGCGCTGAAGGGCTACACGACGGGCGGCACGATCCACCTGATCCAGAACAACCAGGTCGGCTTCACCACCGACCCCGAGGAGGCGCGCTCGACCCCCTACGCAGCCGACATGGCAAAGGGCTTCAACGTGCCGATCGTCCACGTCAACGCCGACGACGTCGAGGCCTGCTCGGCGGCGGTGCGCCTGGCGATGGCCTACCGCGAGCGCTGGGGCCGCGACATCGTCATCGACGTGATCGGCTACCGCCGCTTCGGCCACAACGAGACCGACGAGCCCGCCTACACGCAGCCGACCATGGCCGCGAAGATCAAGTCCCACCCGCCGGTCTCCGAGATCTACGTCGAGAAGCTGATCGGGGAGGGGACGGTCGCCGCCGACGACGTCGAGAAGGCCTCCGAGCAGCGCCGCGAGGAGATGTCGGCGGCGCTCAGAGGGCTGCGCCAGAAGATGGAGTCGGGCGAGTACGAGGACCCGACGATGACGACCAGCACCGGCGAACTCGACCGCACCGCCAGCCCCCCGGTCGACACCGCCCTGCCCTCCGACAAGCTGCACGCGCTCAACGAGGAGCTGCTGAAGACGCCGGAGGGCTTCAACGTCCACCGCAAGCTGCGGCGCCCGCTCGCCAAGCGGCTCGAGGCGATCGACCAGGGCGGGGTCGACTTCGGCCAGGCCGAGGCGCTCGCCTTCGCCTCGCTGCTGACCGAAGGCATTCACATCCGCCTCACCGGCCAGGACACCGAGCGCGGCACCTTCTCCCACCGACACCTCGTCCTCCACGACGAGAACACCGGCCTCAAGTACACGCCGATGCAGAACCTCGAGGACGCCTCGGCCCCCTTCGAGCTCTACAACAGCCCCCTCTCGGAGATCGCCTGCCTCGGCTTCGAGTACGGCTACTCGGCCGCCTCGCCCAGCGCCCTGGTCCTCTGGGAGGCCCAGTTCGGCGACTTCGCCAACGCCGCCCAGGTGATCGTCGACAGCTTCATCGTCTCCGGCGAGGCGAAGTGGGGGCAGACCAGCCGCCTGACGATGCTGCTCCCGCACGGTTACGAGGGCTCCGGGCCCGAGCATTCCAGCGCCCGCATCGAGCGCTTCCTCGCCCTCGGCGCCGAGGGCAACATCCGCATCGCCTACCCGACCACCGCGGCCCAGTACTTCCACCTGCTGCGCCGCCAGGCCCTGATTCGCAAGCCGCGGCCGCTGATCGTCTTCACCCCGAAGGGGCTGCTGCGCCTCGACCGCGCCGCCGCCAGCCTCGAGGACCTGACCGCAGGCGAGTTCATGTACACCCTCGACGACCCCACCGCCGAGGGCCGGCGGAAGAAGGTCGAGCGCCTCGTCCTCTGCACCGGCAAGTTGTACTTCGACATGGACTCCAGCGACCGCCGCGGCGCCGCGGAGAACGTCGCCATCGCCCGGGTCGAGATGCTCTACCCCTTCGCGAAGGAGCAGCTGGCGCGGATCATCTCCACCTACCCGAACCTGAAGGAGATCGCCTGGGTGCAGGAGGAGCCGCGCAACATGGGTGCCTGGAAGGTGATGTCACGGCGCATGCCGGAGGTCCTGCCCGAGGGAGTGGAGTTGACCTACATCGGCCGGCCGGGACGCGCCAGCACCGGTGAGGGTTACTCCGGCGCCCACTCGCTGGAGCAGGAGCGCATCGTCCTCACCGCGCTCACACCCGGCACCTGATCCCGATGCCGCGATCGCCGTTCGCGAAGCCGGTCCCCGGGCGGCTGTTCGTCTGGGTGAAACGGCTCTCCTGGATCGAGCTGGCGATCTTCGCCGGCCTGCTCGTGTTCTGGCTGGCACCCGGGTTCGAAACGGAGACGATGCTGTTCGGATGGGCGCACGGCCTCGGCTTCATCGCCCTCTGCATCGTCATCTGGGTCGCCGCCGTGCGGCGCGAGGCCCCTTACACCCTGCTCGCCGCGACCCTTACCCCGGTCGGCCCGGTCGGCAGCGTGATCGGGATCGAATTGATCGAGCGCAAGGGCTGGGGAGTGGCCGGATCGGCCCGCGAAGACTCCGAACGTGCCCAAAGCGCGGCCGATCGCTCCTAAACCAGTCGATCCTGCTTGACCGCAGGAGTCCCACGCGGTATGACTAGACAGTGACTGTTCCTTCTGGGCAGTCCCGTCCAGGGGAACGGCCGCGTCGGCATCCCTCCCTGGCTACCGACGCGCTGGCGCAGTGAGGGTCGCGCGGACCCCCCTGCCTCCCGCGGCCCTCCTGTGCCCCTACCTTCTTAGGTGGCGCAGGACGGTCTGGAGGATTCCGCCGTTCTGGAAGTAAGTGACCTCGTTCGGGGTGTCAAGGCGCACGGTTGCCTCGAACTCGATCGCCGCGCCACCGTCCGGCCTCGCCGTGACGGTCACGGTCTTCGCCTCGCCGTCGGCGAGGTCTCCGAAGTCGTAGGTCTCCTTGCCGGTCAGGCCGAGGGACTCGACGTTCTCGCCGGCGGCGAACTGCAGCGGCAGCACGCCCATCCCGATCAGGTTGGAGCGATGGATGCGCTCGAAGCTCTCGGCGATCACGGCCCGCACGCCGAGCAGTTTGGTCCCCTTCGCCGCCCAGTCGCGGGAGGAGCCGGAGCCGTACTCCTTGCCCGCCAGCACCACCAGCGGCACGCCCTCCTCGGCGTAGGCCATCGCGGCGTCGTAGATGAAGGTCTCCTCGCCGTCGGGGAAGTGGCGGGTGAGGCCGCCGGCGCGCTCGACCAGGAGGTTGCGCAGGCGGATGTTGGCGAAGGTGCCGCGGATCATCACCTCGTGGTTGCCGCGGCGAGAGCCGTAGGAGTTGAAATCGCCTGGCTCCACCCCCTGGGCGATCAGCCACTCCCCGGCCGGGCTTGCTTTTTTGATCGCCCCGGCGGGCGAGATGTGGTCGGTGGTGATCGAGTCGCCCAGCAGCGCCAGCACCCGCGCCGCGGCGATCGGCTCGACGCCGGGGGGGTCGGCCGGCATCCGCTCGAAGAAGGTCGGCCGCCGCACGTAGGTGGAGTCGGGCCAGGTGTAGCGGTCCCCGGCGGGGACCGCTACGGCGGCCCATTCCTCGTCGCCGGAAAAGACCTCGGCGTAGTTGCGGGCGAACATCTCCGCGGCGACGGAGGCGCCGACGACCTGCTTGATCTCCTCGGCGCTGGGCCAGACGTCGCGCAGGTAGACCGGCTCGCCGTCGGAGCCCTCGCCCAGCGGGTCGTTGACGAGGTCGACGTCCATCCGTCCCGCCAGGGCATAGGCGACGACCAGCGGCGGGCTGGCCAGGTAATTGGCCTTGACGTCCTGGTTGATCCGCCCCTCGAAGTTGCGGTTGCCGGAGAGCACCGCGCAGACCGCCAGGTCGCGCTCGGCGATCGCGGCCGAGATCTCCGCCGCCAGCGGTCCCGAGTTGCCGATGCAGGTGGTGCAGCCATAGCCGACCAGGTTGAACTGGAGGGCGTCGAGGTACTCGCTGAGGCCGGCGCGGTCGAGGTAGTCGGTGACCACGGTCGAGCCCGGCGCCAGCGACGTCTTCACCCAGGGCTTGCGGGTCAGCCCCCGCTTGACCGCGTTGCGGGCGAGCAGGCCGGCGCCGACCATGACGCTGGGGTTGGAGGTGTTGGTGCAGCTGGTGATCGCGGCGATCACGACCCGGCCGTGGTCGAGCCGGAACTCGGTTCCGTCCTCGAGCCTGACGTCGACCTCGTCGCCGCTGCCCTGGGCGACGGCGGCGGCCGGGGCGTCGCCGACCGCCGGGCGGGGCCGCCCGCGCTCGTCGTCGTGGTCCTCGGCGGGGGGATCGGAGGCCGGGAAGGACTCTTCGATCGCGTGGTCGCGGCCGTTGCCCATCCGCTCGGCTGCGTCGGGGTCGAATTCCCCCATCACCGTCAGGAACGACTCCTTCGCCTGGGCGAGCGGCACCCGGTCCTGCGGCCGTTTCGGGCCGGCGATACTGGGCACGACGTCGCCCAGGTCGAGCTCCAGCAGGTCGGAGAAGACGGGGTCGGGGCTGGACTCGTCGTGAAACATGCCCTGCTCGCGGGCGTAGGCGTCGACCAGCTCGACCGTCTCGGTGGGGCGGCCGGTGAGGTCGAGGTAGCGCAGGGTCTCGGCGTCGACCGGGAAGATCGCGCAGGTCGAGCCGAACTCCGGCGACATGTTGCCCAGCGTCGCCCGGTCGGCGAGGCCGAGGGTCGAGAGCCCGGGCCCGAAGAACTCGACGAACTTGGAGACGACGCCGCGCTCGCGCAGCATCTCGGTCGCGGTGAGGACGAGGTCGGTGGCCGTCGCCCCCTCCGGCAGCTCGCCGCCGAGCTTGAAGCCGACGACCTGGGGCAGCAGCATCGAGATCGGCTGGCCCAGCATCGCCGCCTCGGCCTCGATCCCGCCGACTCCCCAGCCCAGCACGCCGAGGCCGTTGACCATCGTCGTGTGCGAGTCGGTGCCGACCAGGGTGTCGGGGTAGGCGCGGACGACGCCGTCGCTCTCGCGGCTGTAGACGACCTGGGCCAGGTGCTCGAGGTTGACCTGGTGGCAGATCCCGGTCGCCGGCGGCACCACGCGGAAGTTGTCGAAGGAGTGCTGGCCCCACTTGAGGAAGGAGTAGCGCTCGCGGTTGCGCTCGAAGTCGTGCTCGGCGTTGACCGCGAAGGCGCCGGCGCTGCCGAAGGCGTCGACCTGGACCGAGTGGTCGATCACGAGGTCGACGTCGACCAGCGGGTTGATCGCCGCCGGGTCGCCGCCGATCTCCTCCATCGCGTCGCGCATCGCCGCCAGGTCGACCACCGCCGGCACGCCGGTGAAGTCCTGCATCAGCACCCGCGCCGGCTGGAAGGGGATCTCGACGCTGGGCTCGGCGGCGGCGTCCCAGGCGGCGATCGCCTCGACGTCGGCGGCGCTGACCGAGACGCCGTCCTCGAGCCGCAGGACGTTCTCGAGCAGGACCTTGACCGAGTAGGGGAGGCGGGCGACGTCGAAGCGCTCCTGCAGCGCGTCGAGCCGAAAGATCTCGTAGTCGCGCCCGCTCACCGCGAGGGTCGAACGGGCTGAGAAGGAGTCCGAGCTGCTCATCTCTCCATCCTAGGACGGAGCGCAGGTCGGCGTACCCGAGATTGACCCGACCCGGCTGTGGTCGATGTCGTCAGCGTCGCTAGCGCTTGTTCTTCTGGCCGGCGGCCACTTCGGCCGCCGCCTTCTGACCGGCGCCGCCGCTGGCGATCTTGACCGCGATGCCGGGACTGGTCAGCGCGAAGTGCGCGAGCAGGCGCTGCTGGACCGGCGCCACCGTGACCTCGACCTTGTTCTGCTCGATCGCCTTGACCACCGCGGCCGCGACCTGGGCAGGGGTGCCGGTGCCGAGGCCGGTGATCGGCGGCGCCCCCGAGTCCGCGTACATGCCGGCTTCGCGGATCGTCCCGGGGGAGACGATCGAGACGCCGACTCCGAGCGGGTCGAGGTCGGCCCTCAGGCCCAGGGCGAAGCCGCGCAAGCCGAACTTGGTCGCGTTGTAGACGGAGGAGAGCGGCGTCGCCGACTTGCCGGAGAGCGAGGAGACGAAGACCATGTGGCCGGAGCCGCGCTCCAGCATCCCGGGCTCCAGCGCCCGCGCGAGCAGCATCGGCGCCTCGAGGTTGACGCGCAGGGCGCCGGTCAGCTCGGCGGCGCTGAATTCAGGAAGGCGTCCGGTGCCCGGCAGGCCCGCGTTGGCGACGAGCGCGTCGATCTCGCCGGCCTCCGCCGCCAGCTTCTCGGCCGCGCCCGGCTGCGCGAGGTCAGACTGGACCGAGCGATGACCGTCGCCGGGCAGCTCGGCGGCCAGCTTTTCGAGTGCCTCGGGGTTGCGCCCGCTCAGGACCACCGTCGCCCCACGCCCGGCCAGCGCCTTGGCGATCGCCCGGCCAAGGCCGCCGGTGGCGCCGGTGAGGAGTGCTGTGCGGCCGGCAAGTTCCATCCCAAGGCCCAAGCTAGCAGCCGTGCCGCCGACAGGATTCTGGGATGAAAGTGCGAAAGGCCACTAAATGTTTACGTTTTGTGAGCATCCAACCGGGCGATGGTCTAGACTGCCGCCGGTCCGTAGAACCGAAACGCCGAGTCCCGCGCGCTCCAAGGCGCTGTGGGAACGGGGGAACCACGTTTTCGGGGCTAACCCACCTGGTCCAGGTGGGAGCGCAGGCTCCTTTTAGCGCTAGCCCGACAGCTAACCCCGTAGGCCGACAAAGGAGAATCGGTTTGCTGTCTGACAGGTTGAAGTTCAAAGCGGCGTTGGCGTTGTCGGCGGCTTTCGCCGTCGTCGCTCTCGTCGCCCCCGGAAGTGCCTCCGCGAAGTGCGTCACCGGCGGCGTCACCTCCGCCGCGGTCGATTCCTGCACCCCGACCGCCAAGGCAAAGCTTCTCTCCACCGGGGAACTGATCCCCCCCGCCAGCGCTCCCCCCCGCGTCGTCGCGGTGATCGAAGCCGCCAACAAGATCCGCACCAAGCCGTACATCTACGGCGGCGGCCACGCCCGCTGGTGGGACAAAGGCTATGACTGCTCCGGCGCCGTCAGCTACGCGCTGCGCGGCGGCGAATTCATCGACAGCCCCCTCCCCTCCGGCCCGATGGCCAAGTGGGGACTGGCGGGCCTGGGTCGCTGGATCACCGTCTACACCAACCCCGGTCACGCCTACGCCGAAATCGCCGGCTTCCGCTGGGACACTTCCGGGAACGAAGGCGAAACCGGGCCGCGCTGGCACACCGACCTGCGCGACAACGTCGGCTTCGTCTCGCGTCACCCGGCTGGGTACTAAGGCTGTAAGGCGGGAGGAGGGGCAGGTACCCCCTCCTCTCTCGCTTCTTTGCTGGATCGCGTACAGCCGTCCGAGATTGCTTCTTGGCAAAAAGCGCAAAACGTTCGGAGGGGGTACCTGCCCCTCCTCCCGGTTCGCGTCAGTTGACGGGCGGGTGACGCGCGGCGCATCGGCGGGTTTGCAGGTCCGCGGGACCGCTTGGGCCTAGATGAACAGGGACGAATGCCGGTCCTCCCCTCGGCAACCTCCGTGCTCCACCTCGTACAACCCCTGACCACTGAATTGTCCTTGCTTTCCTGAACGGCTGGGATAACTTCACCTTGTAGCCGCCTCACCCTCCGACATCCGCCTCGCGGGCCTCACCAAGCATTACGGCGAGGTGGTCGCGGTTGCGGGAATTGACCTCGAGGTCGCGCGCGGAGAGTTCTTCACCTTCCTCGGCCCCTCGGGCTCCGGCAAGACGACGACGCTGCGGATGATCGCCGGCTTCGAGGACCCCAGCACCGGCACGATCGAGCTCGCCGGCGAGGACGTCAGTGGCGTGCCGCCCTACGACCGCGCGGTCAACACCGTCTTCCAGGACTACGCCCTGTTCCCGCACATGAGCGTCGGCGAGAACGTCGCCTACGGGCTCAAGGTGGCCGGCGTGGACAAGTCCGAGCGCGGCCGCCGCCGCGACGAGGCGCTGGAGATGGTGCGGCTGCCGGGCTACGCGGACCGCAAGCCCGGCGAGCTCTCCGGCGGCCAGCGCCAGCGGGTGGCGCTGGCCCGGGCGATCGTCAACCGGCCCAAGGTGCTGCTGCTCGACGAGCCGCTCGGGGCACTGGACCTGAAGCTGCGCGAGCAGATGCAGGTCGAACTGAAGACGATCCAGGGCGAGGTCGGCATCACCTTCGTCTACGTCACCCACGACCAGGACGAGGCGCTGACGATGAGCGACCGCATCGCCGTCTTCAACGAGGGCCGGATCGAGCAGATCAGCTCGCCGCGGGAGCTCTACGAGCGGCCGCTCAACGAGTTCGTCGCCGGCTTCGTCGGCGTCTCCAACCTGATCGAGCGCGACGGCAAGCGGCTGACGATCCGCCCGGAGAAGATCCAGCTGCTCGAGCCTGGCGCCGTCGCCGACGACCTGCGCAGCGAGCGCGGCAGGGTCGAGGAGGTCGCCTACGCGGGGATGGTGACTCGCTACACGGTGGCGCTCGAGGGCGGCGGCTCGCTGCAGCTGGTCAGGCAGAACTTGGAGGGCGCGTCCTCAGAGACGGCTCCCGAGCAGGGAAAAGAGGTCCTGGTGGGATGGCGCCCGGAGCACGCGGCCGCCGTCCAGGGGAAGTCAACTACGGAGGAGGATTCACCATGAGGAAAAGGGACGCTCATCCCGCCCGGACGGCGTGGCTCGTGATCGCCGGCTTGGTCGTTTTCATGCTCGCCCTGGCCGGCTGCGGTGGCGGCAGCGACAGCGACAGCGGCGGTGACGAACTGGAGTCGCTCGGCAAAGGCGAGGGGCAGGTCAGCCTCGTCTCCTGGGCCGGCTACGTCGAACCCGGCTGGTCGAAACCGTTCGAAGCCAAAACCGGTTGCAAAGTCAACAACAAGGTCGCCGGCACCTCCGACGAAATGGTGCAGCTGATGCGCAGCGGCCAGTACGACGGCGTCTCGGCCTCGGGCAACGCCACCGCCCGCCTGGTCGAGGGCGGCGACGTCTCGCCGGTCAACGTCAGCCTGGTGCCCAACTACGAGACGATCTTCGACGACCTCAAAGACCAGCCCTACAACACCTTCGACGGCCAGTCCTACGGGATTCCGCACGGCCGCGGAGCCAACCTGTTGATGTGGAACTCGGACGACGTCAAACCAGGCCCGACCTCCTGGGACGTGATGCTCGACCCGAAAGTCGCGGCGAAATACAAAGGTCAGATCAGCGCCTACGACGATCCGATCTACATCGCCGACGCGGCCGTCTACCTGATGACCCATCAGCCCGACCTCGGGATCGAGAACCCCTACGAGCTCAACGACGAACAGTTCGAAGCGGCGGTCGACCTGCTGAAAGAACAGCGCGCCAACGTCGGCGAATACTGGTCTGAAGCAGCCAAGCAGATCTCCGCCTTCGCCAACGGCGACGCCACGGTCGGCACCACCTGGCAGTACCAGTACTTCGCCCTGCAGGGCGAAGGCGAGCCCGTCGCCGCCAGCCCGGCAAGCCAGGGCTTCCTCCCCAAAGAGGGGGCGACCGGTTGGTCGGACACCTGGATGATCAGCTCCGAAGCCAAACACCCGAACTGCATGTACGAGTGGATGGACTGGATCGTCTCGCCGAAAGTCAACGCCGAAGTGGCCGAATGGTTCGGCGAGGCGCCGGCCCAGAGCCTCTCCTGCGAGGAGACCGAAGACAAAGAATTCTGCGCCAAATACCACGCCGACAATCCCGCCTTCTGGGAGCGCGTGTACTACTGGGAAACCCCGGTGGCGGACTGCGGGGACGGGTCCGAAGACTGCAAGGACTACAACGAGTGGGTCCAGGCCTGGACCGCGATCAAAGGCTGAGTCGAGCGGCCCCCAGCGATGGCCGCTGAAGCCGTCGTGAGGAGGAGGTCGGCGGGCCGCAAGCTCGCCGGCCTCTTCCAGGGTCGTCCCCGCCTGCAGGTGGGGGCGCTGCTGGCCGGGCCGGTCGGCTGGCTGGTGATCGGCTACCTCGGCTCGCTGGCGGTGCTGCTGGTCTCCGCCTTCTGGTCGGTCGACGCGCTCAGCGGCGAAGTCGTCCGGGGCTTCGGCCTGGACAACTTCGAAACGCTGCTCGACGAACCCGTCTACCGCGACATCGTCGGGCGCACGGTCGGGGTCGCCGCCCTCGTCACCCTCACCGACGCCCTGCTCGCCTTCCCGATCGCCTTTTACATGGCCAAGGTCGCGAGCCGGCGTGGCAAGGCGATCCTGGTCGTGGCGATCCTGCTGCCGCTCTGGTCCAGCTACCTGGTCAAGGTCCTGGCCTGGCGGACGATGCTCTCCAACGACGGGATCGTCAACTGGGCGCTGGAGCCGTTCGGGCTGCACGGCCCCGGCTACGGCATCGTCGCCGTCTGGCTGGTGATGAGCTACCTCTGGCTGCCGTACATGGTGCTGCCGATCTACGCCGGCCTGGAGCGCATCCCCGGCTCCCTGATCAGCGCCTCCGAGGACCTCGGGGCGGGGCCGCTGACGACCTTCCGGCGGGTGATCCTGCCGCTCTCCTTCCCCGCCGTCGTCGCCGGCTCGATCTTCACCTTCTCGCTCACCCTCGGCGACTACATCACGCCGCGGCTGGTCTCCAACGACCAGTTCATCGGCAACGTCATCTTCAACAACATCACCAACAACCTGCCGCTCGCCTCCGCCCTCGCGCTCGTCCCGATCGTGGTGATGATCGCCTACCTGCTCGTGGCCCGGAAGCTCGGCGCCTTCGAGCACGTCTAGGGATGCGGCTCTCCAGACGCGCAACCTGGCTGCTGCGGCTCGGAGTCGGGCTCGGGCTCGCCTTCATCTACATCCCCCTCGTCGTGGTCGGGATCTACGCCTTCAACGCCAGCGGCACCACGCAGAAGTGGCCTCCGCCCGGGCTCACCCTCGACTGGTTCCCGAAGGCGATCGAAAACGAGGCCGCCCGCGAAGCCTTCCTGACCTCGATCAAAGCCGGCTTGGCGGCGACCGCGATCGCGATCGTCCTCGGCACCCTCGCCTCGCTCGCGGTCGCCCGCCACCGCTTCTTCGGCCGCGAGACGATCTCCTTCCTGGTCATCCTGCCGATTGCCCTACCGGGCATCGTCACCGGCGTCGCGATCGGCAACACCTTCACCCAGGTGCTCGGCGTCGATCTCGGGCTCTTCACCGTGATCGTCGGCCACGCCACCTTCTGCATCGTCGTCGTCTACAACAACGTCGTCGCCCGCCTACGCCGGACCTCCGCCTCCTTCGAGGAGGCCTCGGCCGACCTCGGCGCCCACACCTGGCAGACCTTCCGCTACGTGACCGTGCCGAGCCTCCGCAGCGCCCTCGGCGCCGGCGCCCTGCTCGCCTTCGCCCTCTCCTTCGACGAGATCATCGTCACCACGTTCACGATCGGCGCCGGCGAGGAAACGCTGCCGATCTGGATCTTCCGCAACCTCTTCCGGCCCAGCCAGCTGCCGATCGTCAACGTCGTCGCCCTGCTCGTCGTCCTGCTCTCGATCATCCCGGTCTACCTGGCGCATCGCCTCAGTCGCGATGAAGACGTGGCGGTCGCCGGCAAAGGCGGGCGCGGAGTCGAGGCCGAGGCGACCGCCGTGCCCTGAGGCGCGCGGCTATGCCTGGCGGGCGAGGCGGGAGGCCTCCTCGCCGCCGAGGTACGGCGCCAGCGTCAGCTCGACCAGGTCGGGCAGGAGGTCCTCGAGCTGCTCGGTGCGGCCGGCGTTGATCTCGCGCACGATCAGGGAGACGATGCCGCCCACCAGGGTCGCCTCGGTCGCCTCGGGCAGCGGCCGCTCGCCGCTGTGCTCCGGCCGCCCCGCCTTGAGGATCTCGACGAACCCCTGCATCGAGGCGCGGTGCTTGGCGGCGATCTCACCGCCGGCGGCAACCGGCTCGATCATGCAGACCCGGGCGAGGTCCGGCTCGCCGGCGAGGAAGCGCAACATCGTCCCCAGTGCCGCCCGCACCTTCTGCGGCCATTCCTCGAAGGCCTCGGCCGCGATCTGCATCGAGTTGCGGATGTGGTCGGCGACCATTTCGTAGGCGGCGAGGAAGCAGGCTTCCTTGTCGGCGAAATGCTCGTAGAAGGTGCGGCGCGAGACCGAGGCGGCTTTGGTGATGTTGGCGACCGTGGTCGCGTTGTAGCCGCGCTCGGCGACGGTGTCGACCAGCGCCGTGATGATCCGCTCGCGCTGGTTCTGGGCGATGAACTCGCGCGGCAGGCCGTGGCGGCCGGCGGGCAGGCGGGGCGAGGAGGTCGTCGCGGCCGACTCCGCGCCCTTCTTCCCCTTCCCTTTCGCCGTCGCCTTGGCCACGCAGCGACCATACCCCACCGCTCGCTGGGGTCAGTGCAGGGGCTGGACGAGCAGCTCGTCCTCGGCGGCGCGGGCGCCGAGGTAGGGCATCATCGCCATGTAGACGAGCTCGGAGAGGAATTCCTCGCCGCGCTCGATCGCGCCGCCGCGGACCTTGGTCAGGATCGTGCCGTAGATAGCACCGGCGACCATCTCGGCGGTGCTGCGGGAGACCGACTCCGGTTCGTCGAGCTCGCCACGGCCGGCGTCGATCATGTCGGCCAGCCCCTGCAGCACCCGGTCGCGGCGTGCCTGGGCGCGGGCACCGGCGCCGTTGACCGCGACCACGAAGAAGCGAGCCCGCACGGGGTCCTCCTGGAGAAAGCGCATCGCCCCCCAGGCCCCCGCCCAGATCCGGTCGTGCCAGGCGCGGGGCCCGGCGTAGGCGGCGCCGACTCGCCGGCAGAACTCGACCGCCACCTCGCCATGGACCTTGAGGAAGCAATCCTCCCGGCCGCCGAAATTGCGATCGAAGGCGGCGCGACCGACGCCGGCGCGTTCGCAGACCATCGCCACCGTCGTCGGCTCGAGGCCGTGCTCGGCCGCGAGCTCGATCATCGCCTCGGCGATCCGCTTGCGAACCGGGTCCGCGCCGGCTGGGACGCCGGGCTCCGTCCCTCCGCTCACATGCGCCCGGCCCCGCCCCCTGCGCTCGCTGTCCTCAGGCGGCCACCCGCGCCTGAGCGGCGTCGGCGGCCCGTCCCGCCTCGACCTCGCCGATGAAAGGAGTCAGCGTCACCTGCAGCATCTCCGGCAGCAACAACATCAGGTCGTCGACGTCCCCGGCGACCAGCCGCTGATGCACCAGCCAGACGATGCCACCGGCGATCGCCACCTCGAGCCCGTCCGGCAGCCGGCTCGCGCGGGGGTTGAACTCGCGCCCCTCGCGCAGCTTCGGGGCCACGCTTTCCAGCATCTCCTGGTAGCGGGCCAGCGAGGCTGTGCCGGCGGCCTGGGCCTCGACGATGCAGAGCTTCGCCCGCGCCTGCTCCTTGACGACCATTTCCAAGAAGATCTCGAGGCCGGCGGAGATCTGCTCCTGCCAGGGCTGTTCGACGTCTAGCAGCTCCGCGAAGACCTCCCTGGCGGCGGCGACACTCTCGTCGAAGGCGGCGAGGAAGCACTCCTCCTTGCTCGGGAAGTGCTCGTAGAAGGTGACCAGGGCGACCCGGGAGGTTTTCGCGATCAGCTCGATCGTGGTCTTCTGGTAGCCGCGCTCGGCCACCAGCTCGGCGGTCGCCCGCAGGATTCGCTCGCGCTGGTTCTGGGCCACGTAGTCGCTCGGGATCAGGTGCCTTCCCGGCGGAAGCTTCGAAAGCCGCTCCGACAATGGCCGCTGCTTCGACATACCAACAAGATACCAGAACGTTCACCTGGTGTCTATTTTCCTTTTCTCTAAAAACTTTGACGTTCTGATCATCGGTGTCTCTGAAAGCTGCTATATCTAGACAAAAGGATCTTGTTTTCAGAAGGTGAGTGCGATGCCAGATCAAGCCCTCTTCCCCGGCCGCCGTACCCGTCCCGCCCGCGAGCGGCTGCTGGAGGCGATGCTGACGGTCAGCGGCGAACGGGGCTACGAGCGGATCTCCGTCCAGGACGTGATCGAGGCCGGCCGAGCCAGCCGGGCGACCTTCTACAAGCACTTCAAGGACAAGGAGGACTGCTTCGCGCAGGCCTACCACGACGCGGCCGAGTGGCTTTACCGCCGTCTGATCGGCGCCGCCAAGCGCCAGCCGAACTGGCGCGAGGGCCTGCGGGCGGGGATGGCGGAGCTGCTCGAGTTCTGCGCCAACCAACCCCTCCTGGCTCGCGCCCTGCTGGTCGAGACGCACGCCGCGGGGGGCGCTGCGCTGGCCGAACATGATCTTTTGATGGAGCGCCTCTCCCGCGCTATCGACGGCGCGCGCCGCGAGATGCCTTCTCGCCAAGCTCCACCTCCTGTGACGGCACCCTTCATGGTAGGGGCAATCGAGACCCTTGTGCGCGCCAAGCTGATGAGCGACGAGCCGGAGACCGCCCCGGAGATGCTCCCGGGGCTGCTCTACTTCGTGGTCATGCAGTACTTCGGCGAGGACGCCGCTTGGGAAGAGATGACCGCGGCGCCGTTGGCGACGTGGAGTTCGCGGCGCGAGGCTGCCACCAGGATGCCCTGAATTTCGGGGGTGCCTGGGGAGAGGTGGGGTGCCCCTCTCCCCAGCCGAGCGCGCACCGAGTTTCGGGCAGCTCTCAGAAAGCCTCGCGCCGTGAGTTCAAGCGCATCCAGGGTCCGGGCGGTTCAGCTATTCCTTTTTTGAGCGGCGGAGATGGTTGCTTCCCTCGGAACCTTCGCTCGGACTCGGGTGAGGTTCCGTTGCAGGGGAATCCCTAAGAGGAGGGGTCGGGGGGTCCCTCTCGCGCAGCGGCGTCCGATTTTTGCCCCTTCAGGTCGGCGAGAGATCCGGGGCTCCCGGCAAAAATCCCAGCAAGCGAGAGGGACCCCCCGACCCCTCCCCCACCTCGGTCCTACAGAGGAATGTTCCCGTGCTTCCGCTTCGGCTGCGCCACGCGCTTGCTCTGCAGCATCCGCAGCGCCTTGATCAGCTTCGGCCGCGTCTGCCGCGGCTCGATCACGTCGTCGATGTAGCCGCGCTCCGCGGCCGAATAAGGATTCGCGAAGTGGGCTTTGTAGTCGTCGATCAGCTTCTGGCGACGCTCGTCGGGGGTCGGCGAGGAGGCGATGTCTTTGCGGTAGATGACGTTGACGGCGCCCTCGGGACCCATCACCGCGACCTCGGCGGTCGGCCAGGCGACGTTGAAGTCGGCGAGCATGTGCTTGGAGTTCATGACGTCGTAGGCGCCCCCGTAGGCCTTGCGGGTGACGACGGTCAGCTTCGGCACGGTTGCCTCGGTGAAGGCGTAGAGCAGCTTGGCGCCGTGGCGGATGATCCCGTTCCACTCCTGGTCGGTGCCGGGCAGGAAGCCAGGGACGTCGGTGAAGGTGACGATCGGGACGTTGTAGGCGTCGCAGGTGCGGACGAAGCGCGCCGCCTTCTCGGAGGCCTCGATGTCGAGCACCCCGGCCAGGAAGGCGGGCTGGTTGCCGACGATGCCGATCGGGAAGCCGTCGAGCCGCGAGAAGCCGCAGACGATGTTCTTGGCGAAGTGTTCGTGGACCTCGAAGAACTCCTCGTCGTCGACCACGCGGGCGATCACGTCGCGCATGTCGTAGGGCTTGGAGGGGTCGTCGGGGACGAGCGAGTCGAGCTCCTCGTCTTCGCGCTCGGGGTCGTCGGAGGGCTCGAAGCGCGGCGGCGCCTCGAGATTGTTCGAGGGCAGGAAGCTGAGCAGGTAGCGAGCGTCCTCGATGCAGCTCTCCTCGTCCTCGGAGGCGAAGTGGGCGACGCCGGACTTCGAGTTGTGGCTCATCGCGCCGCCGAGCTCCTCGAACTCGACTTCCTCGCCGGTCACGGTCTTGATCACTTCGGGGCCGGTGATGAACATGTGCGAGGTCTCTTTGACCATGAAGATGAAGTCCGTCATCGCCGGCGAGTAGACGGCGCCGCCGGCGCAGGGCCCCATGATCAGGCTGATCTGCGGGATCACCCCGGAGCACTGGACGTTGCGGACGAAGACGTCGCCGTAGGCGCCGAGCGAGACGACCCCCTCCTGGATGCGGGCCCCGCCGGAGTCGTTGATGCCGATCACCGGCGCTCCGACCTGGGCGGCGAGGTCCATCACCTTGCACATCTTCTCCGCCATCACCTCGCCGAGACTGCCGCCGAACACCGTGAAGTCCTGGGAGAAGACGAAGACGGTACGGCCGTCGATCGTGCCGTGGCCGGTGACGACGGCGTCACCCCAGGGCCGTTTCTTCTGCATCTCGAAGTCGTAGGTGCGGTGGCGGACGAAGGTGTCGAGCTCCTCGAAGGAGCCGGGGTCGAGCAGCTTCTCGACCCGCTCGCGGGCGGTCATCTTGCCCTTCGCGTGCTGCTTCTCGACCGCCTCCTCGGAGGCGGAGTTGATCGCGGCCTCGCGCAGCTCACGGAGGTAGGCGAGCTTCTCGTCGTGGGTGACGGGGTTCTTCTCGCGCATCGAGCGCGGGAGTCTATTTCGGAGGCTGAGCGCGTGCCCCGAGCCGTCGCGGTTTAAGCGCGGAAGGGCTGTTTCTGAGGTTCCGCCAGTAAGTCCAGGAACGCCTCGAGGTCGGCCACTTCGAGGCCGGTTCCCTCATCCGCGCGGATCTCGACCCGGGTGCCGAAGCCCTTCTCGGCCATCGTCACCTCGACCCCCTCGACGGCACTGAGCAGCTCGGCCAGCTCCGGCTCCGACTTCATCAGCGTCCGCGATGCCTCGATCATCGCTAGCGCTTTCGCTCCAGGAAGCGCAAATCCTCTAGCCGCCAACGATCACCCGAACTGCATCAAATTTCCGGGCTCCCAGACCGGAAAGTTGATGCAGTGCGAGCTAGAAAAAGGCGCCCCCCTTGTATTCGCCGAAGACGTCGCGCATGGCGCCGCAGACCTCGCCGATCGAGGCGTCGGCGGCGAGCGCGGCGCGGATCGGGTGCAGGAGGTTGCCTTCGCCGCGGGCGACGTCGCGCAGCGCCTCCAGCTTGGCGCTCACCTCGGCCTGGTCGCGGGCCTCCTTGAAGGCCTTGAGGCGGGTCAGCTGGCGCCGCTCGGACTCGGGGTCGACCTTGAGGATGTCGACGTCGTCGACCTGGTCGGTGACGAACTTGTTGACTCCGACGATCACGTCCTGGCCACTCTTGTAGCGCTCGTGATAGCTCTGCGCCGACTCCTCAATCTCCCGCTGCATGAACTCCAGCGCCTCGACCGAGCCGCCCAGCTCGCCGACTTTGTCCATCAGCTCCCAGGAGCGCAGCTCGATCTCGTCGGTCAGCGACTCGACGAAGTAGGAGCCGGCGAAGGGGTCGACGGTGTCGGCGACGCCGGACTCGTAGGCGAGCACCTGCTGGGTGCGCAGGGCGATCCGGGCGGAGCGCTCGGTCGGCAGCGCCAGCGCCTCGTCGAAGCCGTTGGTGTGCAGCGACTGGGTGCCGCCGCTGACCGCGGCGAAGCCCTGCAGGGCGACGCGGATGATGTTGACCTCGGGCTGCTGGGCCTGCAGGGTGACGCCGCCGGTCTGGGTGTGGAAACGGATCTGCATCGATTTCGGGTTCTCCGCCCCGAAGCGCTCCTTGACGATTTTCGCCCACATCCGCCGCACCGCCCGGAACTTGGCGATCTCCTGGAAGACGTTGTTGTGGCAGTTGAAGAAGAAGGCGAGGCGGGGGGCGAAGTCGTCGATCTTGAGGCCCCGCTCGAGTGCCGCCTCGACGTAGGCGATCGCGTTGGAGAGGGTGAAGCCGACCTCCTGCACCGCCGAGCAGCCCTTCTCGCGGATGTGGTAGCCGGAGATCGAGATCGTGTTCCATTTCGGCACGTGCGTCTGGCAGTATTCGAAGATGTCCGTCGTGAGGCGCATGGTCGGCTCCGGCGGGTAGATGTAGTTGCCGCGCGCCATGTACTCCTTCAGCACGTCGTTCTGGACGGTGCCGCGCAGCTTCTCCGAGGGGACTCCCTGCTCCTCGCCGACCAGCTCGTAGAGCAGCAGCAGGATCGCCGCCGGGGCGTTGATCGTCATCGAGGTGGAGACGCCGTCGAGCGGGATCTGGTCGAAGCAGATCCGCATGTCCTCGATCGTGTCGATCGGGACGCCGGTGCGGCCAACCTCGCCGTTGCAGAGCGGGTCGTCGGAGTCGCGGCCGAGCTGGGTCGGCAGGTCGAAGGCCATCGAGAGCCCGGTCGAGCCGTGCTCGATCAGGTAGCGGTAGCGCTCGTTGGTGTCCTCGGGGGAGGCGAAGCCGGCGTACTGACGCATCGTCCAGAGCCGGTCGCGGTACATGCGCTCGTGGATGCCACGGGTGAAGGGAGGCTGGCCCGGCTCGCCCAGACGCTCCTCGAGGCCGGGGGCGACGTCACTCTCGTCATAGAGGGGCTCGATTTCAATCCCCGAGTCGGTGAAGATCCGCTCGTCCTCAGGACCGACGACAGGGGCGATCGTGCGGTGGATCTCCTCGGTCGTCAGCTTGTCGTTCTCGCTCGCCATCGGCCCGGGAGGATATTGAGGGGCAGGCCTAGGCGCCAGCGAGCTGGCTTCGCCACCACCCGAGCAGGTCGCCGAGGCTGCGCGCGAGCGGGATCTCGGGCACGAACCCGGTCGCCGCGCGCAGCCGGCCGGGGTCGCCGAGCAGGAGCGGTGGATCGGACGGCCTTGCCAGGGCGGGGTCGGTGCGCGTCCCAACCTCGAGCGGCGTCAGCGGCGCCAGCGCCGCGGCCAGCCCGGCCACGGTGTGAGCCTGGCCGGAGCAGAGGTTGAAAGTGCCTGCCACCCGCCCGCTCGCCAGCCCCACCAGGGCCCGGGCGGCGTCGCGCACGTCGATCAGGTCGCGCGCGGCCTCCGGGTTGCCCAACACCAGCTCGACGGCCGGCCGGGCGGCGCGCTCGGCCTCGGCGATCTGCCGCGCGAGGCCGGAAGCCGCGTTGAACGGGGGCTGGCCGGGGCCGATCAGGTTGAAGGCGCGAACAACGGCGATCCGCCCCTCGCCGGAGCGCTCGGCCTTGTGACAGAACGCCTCCATCGCCAGCTTCGCCTCACCGTAGGGGCTGACCGGAGCCAGCGGCGCTCCCTCCCCCAACGGCATCTCCTCCTCCCCGGGCCGGCCGTAGACGGCGGCCGAGGAGAGGAGGACGAGATGGGCGTGCGGAGCCACCCGCGCAGACGCCTCGAGCAGGTTGCGAACGCCGCCGGCGTTGATCGCGTGGGCCTCCTCCGGGTGCTTCCAGCTGCGGGTCACCGAGGGTGACCCGGCGGCGTTGACGACGAGGTCGGGCCGCGCCCGCTCCAGGCAGGCCGCGATCGAGTCCGGATCGAGGACGTCGCAACGGAGCGCGCCGTCGCGTCCCGTGCGCGTGGCGGGCACGGCGCGCAACCCGGCCTCCCCAGCGGCAGCCAGGAGATGGCCGCCGAGGAAGCCGCCGCTGCCGACGATCAGCATCGTTGCGGGCATCGCCGCACCATATGATTTCGCCGAATGACGGAGGGGATATTGACTTGGCGAGCCGGGCCGGTCGCTGTGGGAATCGCCACCGCGCTCTCGCTGCTCGCGCTCGCCCTTCCGGGTCGGGCCGGCGCCGAAGCCGTGGAAGCGGGCTCGACCAAGGTCGAGTTCAACCGCGGCCTCTTCCGCACGCTGACGGCAGCGGGCGTCGAGGTCTCCAAGTTCGACCGGGCGACGATGCGCGGCCGGGTCCTCACCCTCCCGGTCAGCGGCGGCGAGATCGAGCTGGCGACCGCGATCGGTTCGGTCGAGCACCTCGGCGGCTTCAAGTTCAGGTCGGGGAAACGGGTTGCGCGGCTGGACCAGATCGTCCTCGACACCTCGAAGCGGGAGCTGTACGCGAGGCTCGACGGCAAGCGGATGCGGATCGCCTCGCTCCCGAGCTTCGCGTTCGCTCGCGCCGGCTTCGGCGACCGGATCGACGTCCAACGCCTGCGGCTGACCGGTGCGACGACCACCGCCCTCAACCGCGAGCTGGACCTGAACCGAGTGTTTCGCCCCGACCGCGCCTTCGCGGCGGTGGCCAGCAGCTTCGACCCCGCGGCCGACCGGCTGCGGAGCGGCTCGATGCAGTTCAGCCTCGATCCCGGATTCGTGGCCAAGCTGAAGAGTCTCGAAGTCCAGTCGGCGCCGTTCGAAACCGCCGTGTTGGGGATGGACCCGCCGAGCTTCGGCGCGGCGCTGATCAGCGGCGAAATCCACCCGCGAACCGGTCAGGGATGGGGCTTCGTCGAAGGCGGGATCAGGATCGCCAAGCTCGGCACTCCCGAACCGGAATCGCCCGTCCCCGCACTCACCTTGCCCACGCTCACCTGGATCAACCTCGGGCTCTCGCTCGAATCGCAAAAGCTCACTGGGTTCATCCACGCGCACGACAAATCCGGGCAGCTCGTTGCCGGCGTGAGCAACCCGATCGGGGCGCTCGACCTCTCCGGAGCGACGGTGCTGGTGGACCCGCAGACGCGAACCCTCTCGATCCTCAACGCGCGGGCGGTGCTGGAAGCGTCAACCGCCGACCTGATCAACAGGACGTTCGCGACGCCGAAAGGCAAAGCGCCGGTGCTGGCGGCGGGTGATCCGCTCGGGACCTTCTCGCTGACGATGCAGGCGGGCTGAGCGACGCTCAGTCGGTGGCGCCGATCAGGCGCTCGACGCCGGTCTGGTCGATCGTCCGGCGCAGGCCCTCGATCAGCTCGACCGACGGTTCCCAGCCGAGCAGCTCGCGGGCGCGGCCGATGTCGGGGCGGCGCTGCTGGGGGTCGTCGGTGGGAAGCGCCTCGTAGACGATCTCCGAGCTCGACCCGGTCACCTCGATCACGGCTTCGGCCAGTTCCAGCAGGGTGAACTCGTTCGGGTTGCCGATGTTGACCGGCATGTGCTCGTTCGACTCCGCGAGGCCGACGATGCCGCGGATCAGGTCGTCGACGTAACAGAAGCTGCGGGTCTGGCTGCCGTCGCCGAAGACGGTCAGCGGCCGGTCCTGCAGCGCCTGGCGCAGGAAGGTCGGGATCGCGCGGCCGTCGTGCGGGCGCATGCGCGGGCCGTAGGTGTTGAAGATGCGGACGATCGCCGTGTCGACGCCCTGCTGGCGGTGGTAGGCCATGGTCAGGGCCTCGGCATAGCGCTTCGCCTCGTCGTAGACGCCGCGCGGGCCGATCGGGTTGACGTGTCCCCAGTAATCCTCCTTCTGCGGGTGGACCTTGGGGTCGCCGTAGACCTCGCTGGTCGAGGCGATGAGGAAGCGGGCGCGCTTGAACTTGGCGACCCCGAGCATGTGGTGGGTGCCGTGGGAGCCGACTTTGAGCGTGTGCAGCGGCAGCCGCAGGTAGTCGATCGGGCTGGCCGGCGAGGCCAGGTGGTAGACGAAGTCGACGTCCTCGGGGATGTCGACGTATTTGGTGATGTCGACGTGGCGGACGTCGAACGCATCGTCACGGATGTGGGCGATGTTCTCCAACGACCCGGTCTCGAGGTTGTCGAGGCAGATCACCCGGTGCCCCTGGCCGAGCAGGTGCTCGCAGAGGTGGGAGCCGAGGAAGCCGGCGCCGCCGGTCACTACACAGGTGGTCATGGCGCCGATGCTATCGGTGCCGATGCCGAGAGGCGCGACGGGTGCTCCCTGCAATTTCCGGAGATCTGGACTGGAGAATCGTCCAGACGGGGGAGAGAAACGGTGCCGGCGCGGCTAACCGTGCCTATGTTCGGTGCGAGAGATTGAAGCGGCCAGGGGGAATCGAGCGGTGAGTTCAATCGAGCGGGGGGAGGTGCGCGCCGTCTCGGCGGCTGTGCCGGATGCGGCACGAAAACGTGCCGCCATCGAGACCTACGTGCAACACGAGGATGCCCTGCGCCGCACCGCCCGCCGCTACTCGCTCTGCGCCGACGACGCCGACGACGCCCTCCAGCGCGGGCTCGAGATCCTCCTCCTCAAGGCGCCAAGCGAAGACCCGCGGGAACTGATCCGCTGGACCCACACCGTCGTCAAGCACGAGGCGCTGGCGGTCCGGCGCGACCGCGAGCGGATCCTCAGCGGGCCCGCCGCCGTCGCGCCGGAGCCTGGCCGCGAGGACTGGGTGGCGCAGCTCGCGAGCGATGCCGACGGCCCGCCGGAACGAGCCGAGCGCCAAGAAGTGATCGCCCGCAGTCGCGAGGCGCTGCAGGCGTTGAAGCCACAGGAGCTGCGCGCCCTGAGCCTCCTCGCCGAGGGCTACTCCTACAGGGAGATCGGCGAGATCACGGGGTTCAGCCAGACCAAGATCAACCGCTGCCTGGCCGAGGGCCGAGAGCGGTTCCGCCGCGTCCTCTCGAGCAGCCGGAACGGCAGCCGCTGCGAGGAGATGGGGCCGCTGATCTCCGCCTTCTGCGATGACGAAGCGACGGGCGAGGACGCGGCGTCGCTGCGGGAGCACCTGCGTGCCTGCGCCGGCTGCCGGGCGACCCTGCGCGCCTACCGCGCCGCCCCGGGCGCGGCGGCGGCGCTGGCGCCGGCGCTCCCCCTCTCCCGCTCCCTGCTCGATCGCGCCCACGACGCCTTTGCCGGACTGGCGGCACGCTTCGAAAGCGGTGGCGCTTCAGACTCGGCGCTCTCCCAGGTCGCCGCCTCCGGAGGCACCCGCGGCGCCGGCATCGCCGCCCTGGCGAAGGTCGCGGCGATCTGTGTCGGCACCGCCGGTGGCGCCGCCGCCTGCGTCGCGACCGGCGTGGTGCCGGCGCCTCTCGACCTCGGCGACCGGGAGGCCAAGCGGGTAGTCGTCGAGCGCGGGCTCGATCCGGCGCCGACGTCCGAATGGAGCGCCGACAGCGGGGTCGAGTACGAAACCGCGCCGGCTCCGGCTCCGGCGCACCCTCAACCCGAGCCAAAGCCCGCCCCCCAGGCCACCTCACCCCCGCCCTCCGAATCCACCGGCGGCGCCACCGAATACGTCCCGGAACCGCAACCCGTCGCGGTCTCCGAACCCAGCGGGGAAAGCGCCGCGGCGACCGCGGCCAGCGGCAGCCCGGCGGGAGAGTTCGGCCCATGAGGCGCGCCGTCCCCGTTCTCCTCACCGCACTGGCAGCCGTGCTCGCCTCGCTGTTCCCTACCTCCGCGGTGGCCGCGGAGGAGGCCTCACAGCTGGTGCCGGTCGGGCTGCGGGTCCTGGACGAAGAGGGAAACACCAACAGCGGCGATACCTGGTTCTCCGGGAATCACTTCATGCTCAGCTGGATTCGCCCTCCGGTTGCCGAACAGGGCTTTCCGATCACGGCCGCCAACTACCGCTTCTACAACGCGGCCGGGACCGCGCTGGGCGCAGGAGACGTCCATGAGCCCGGGGACGTGACCTGGATCGACAGCGTCAGCATCCCCTCCCCCGCCGCTTCAGGCATCTACAGAGCCGAAGTCTGGCTCGAGGGCCCAGGCGGCCAGCGCGGCCCTCGGGTGAGCACCACGTTGCGCTTCGACGACGTCCCGCCCGGCCCGGCGCAACCCCGGCACCAGCCGGACTGGGTTGCCGGGAACGCGGCGGCGGTCGTCACGATCGACCATCCCAGCGGACCGCAGCCGATCTCGGGCATCCGTGGCTATGCCGTCTCGGTCGACCGCGGCCCGGGAAGCGCGCCCTGCGCCGGGAGCACTCGCTGCAGCCTGGCCGAAACCGACGTCAAAGGCGGAATCGGCGGCGACAGGGTCGCGCTCGGGGCGCTGCCGGAGGGAATCAACGTGGTCAGGGCGGTGGCTGTCTCCAACTCGGGGATGAGGTCCTTGGAGACCCGGAGCGCAATCGTGCGCGTCGACGCGACGCGGCCCGAGGTGACCCTGCGCGGAGCGCCGCGAGGCTGGGCGAACGGTCCGGTTCGGGTCACGGCGATCGCGACGGACGCGATGTCGGGCATGACCGCGACCGGCCCGAGTGGGCCGTTCACCGCGATCATGGTCGACGGCGGGGTGCCGAGAAGCGAGCCTGGCAACTCGACCGTGATGGTGGTGAGCGGGCAGGGCTCGCACAGCGTTGCTTTCTACGGACGCGACGCCGCCGGCAACGTCGATCCGACCACTCCGTCCTCGACCACGGTCCGTATCGACGAAAGCCCGCCGCAGGTCGCCTTCGTCGCCTCCCAGGACCCAGCCGAGCCGGAGCGGATGGAAGCCGTCGTCAGCGATCCGCTCTCCGGGCCCGACCCCACACGGGGATCGATCGGCGTACGACCCGCTCGCTCGCGTCAGCCCTTCGCGCGGCTGCCGACCGCGGTCGCCGGCAACAGGCTCCTCGCGCGCTGGGATTCCGACGCCTTCCCAGCCGGGACCTATGAGTTCAGCGCAACCGGCTACGACGCGGCCGGCAATGCGGCCAGTTCTGAGCGGCGCGCAAACGGCACCCGGGTGGTGCTGACCAACCCGCTGAAGAAGCCGGCCGCGATCGTCGCCGGCTTCGGCGCCAGGCGCCTGGTCTGGCAGCGCTGCTCCCGCAACACGGGACAGCGTCGCTGCCGGCGCGAGCAGATCGAGGCGTTCGAGCGGCGACCGAAGACGAGGACGACCCCCTACGGTCACAGCCTCTCCTACGCCGGTCGGTTGACCTCTGCCTCCGGGTCCTCGCTGGCCGGCTTGCCGGTCCAGATCGTCGAGACCTTCGCCGCCGGCGCCGACTCCGGGCAACGCACGACCACGGTCGAGACGGCGGCCGACGGCACCTTCCTGACTCGCCTCGAGCCCGGCCCCAGCCGCAGCGTCGAAGCCGTCTTCGCCGGCAACCGCACCCTGACCCGGGCCAGCGACGGCAAGGTGCGCCTGCTGGTCTTGGCAGACGTGCGAATGCACGCCTCCGCCGCCACCGCCCGGATCGGCGGGGCGCCGATCGTCTTCAAGGGGGGCCTCGGTGACCTCGGCGCGCCAATCCCTCCCGGCGGCAGGCCGATCGAGCTGCAGTTCCGCTTCCCCGGCGGCGAGTGGTCTGAGTTCCGCACCGTCCAGACCGACGCCCACGGCCACTTCCGCTACGGCTACGAGTTCAGCGACGACGACAGCCGCGGCGTCCGCTTCCAATTCCGCGCCTTCGCCCCGGCCCAAGAC
The DNA here is from genome assembly GCA_963849165.1 of uncultured Solirubrobacterales bacterium. GTDB lineage: Bacteria > Actinomycetota > Thermoleophilia > Solirubrobacterales > 70-9 > VAYN01. Next base: position 132,206 of record CAWKGJ010000002.1, read on the forward strand.
GGCTGGCCCTACGAGCCGGCGTTCTCACGGCCGGCCTTCGTCACCGGCCGCTGAACGACGACCGCCCCGATTTCTCGGGGCGGTCGGGACTGCGGAGATGCATGGCTGCTCTTAGCGAAGTGCGGCCAGCTGATCCGTTACCTGGTCCACGAGACCTTGAGCCCTAGAAGTCTGCTCGTCGACGGCGCGGCGGACGCGGGACTCGACCTCATTGCGGTTGCGCTTGATGGTCGTCTCGACCGTGCGCTGGTGCTTGCGGGCTTCGCGCTCGACCCGGTTGCGGGTCTTGCGGGCCTCGGTGGTCGCCTTGCGGCGGGCGCTGGTACCGCGGCGCTCGGTGCGCTTCACCGTTTTGCGCAGCTGCGTGCGGTAGGACTTGAGCTGCTTCTCGGCGCTGGCGCGGCCGGTCCAGGGCTCGACCAGGTCGGAGACGCGGTCGCTGACGCTGAGCACGATGCCGACCGGCACGTCGACGGCGGCCTCGGCCACGGTCTGCACCTGGTTCTTCTCGGCGACGGCGGTCTTGGTCGCCGCCCGCTTGCCGGCTTTGGCGGTCGCGGTAGCCGATTTCTTGGCTTCCGTGGTCGCGCGCTTGGCCTGGGTTTTCGATTTGCTGCCGTTTTTCGTAGCTGCCATGAAGATGGATCCCTTCGGATTTTTGGTTGCCTGCCTGGGCGTTCGCCGAGTGTAACGAACATACGTTCTTTTGCGAACACACGTTCTTAACCTCTTATGGGGAGGTGGTTACAGAGAGGCGGCGGTGGTCTGCGCGGCACGCATGGTCGCCAGAGCGCCGGGCGCGCAGGCGGCCGCGATCGGGTAGCGGGCCTCGAGGTCCAGGGACGCCTCCTCCGGCGCCAGGTCGCCGAAAGCCACGGCGCCGCCCGCCTCGCGGACGATCAGCTGGGCGGCGGCGGCGTCAACCGAGCGACAGCTCCGCAGGCTGAGCATCGCGTCGAAGCGGCCAGCGGCGACGTAGGCGGCGGTGATCGCGATCGAGCCGACGACCCGCAGCCGGTAGGCCTTTCCCGCCAGCACCTCCAGGGCGGGCGCTGCCCACGCCGGCTCCGCCGACTCCAAGCCGACCAGCTCCAGCGTCTCGGCCTCGGCGGTGACGCGGGCCGGGCGGTCGCCGAGCGTCGCCCCCTCGCCGCGCCAGGCGACGAACTCCTCGTCGGCGCCGAAGTCGTGCACGAAGCCGAACTCGACGTCGGCCATCGAGGAGCCGGAGGCGACGGCGATGCTGAGGCTGTGGGAAGGAATCGTGCGGCGAGCGTTGAGCGAGCCGTCGATCGGGTCGATCACCACCCGCGCCTCTCCCCCCGCGCCGAAGCAGACCTCGCCGCGCTCCTCGGAGACGGCGACGAACGACGCCCCCTGGGCCGCGAGCGCGTCCAGCTCGGCGAAGACGGCGTCCTCGCAGCGGCGGTCGATCGCCAGGGTGCGGTCGCCCCCCTCGCCGACCCCTTCGTAGACGGTGCGCTCCGCACTGCCCGGCGTGGCCGTGAAGATCGCCCGCTGCGCGGCCACGGCACGACGGCAGATTCCCAGCCAGTCTGCGGAGAAAACGTCCATCTGCCCAATGCTATGGCGCGCTAGCGTTGGACGATGCGCGAGGACCAGTCGACGGCGGCGGTGCGGGCGGACCAGCGGGACCTGGCGATCGCCCACGGCGACGGCCCGTTGCTGGTGCTGGGCGCCGCCGGGACCGGCAAGACGGAGCTGCTGGCGCGGCGGCTGGCGCGGCTGGCGACGGCCGGGGTCGCTTCCGAGCGGATCCTCGTGATCGGCTCCACCCGCGCCACCGCCCGGCGCCTGCGCGATCGCGCCGAGGCGCTCCTGACGGGGCCGTTCGAGGAGCTCTGGATCGGCAGCTGGGACACGATCGGCGAGCGGCTTCTGCGCGAGCACGCCGAGGCAGCCGGCCTCGATCCCTTCTTCGACGTCCTCGGCCCGGCCGAGCGCCTGGCGATGCTGCTCGACCGGCTCGATCAGCTGCCCCTGCGCCGCCACGAGATCCGCGGCAACCCGGCCGGGCTGCTGGCCCGCCTGCTGGCCCGGATCGACACCCTCAAGGCGGACGCGGTCGGCCCGACCAGCTTGGAGGCCCAGGCCAGGGAGCGGGAGCGGGAGGCGGGCGACGAGGCCGAGCGCGAGGCCGCCCGGCGCGACCTCGAGTTCGCCGAGTTCCACACAGCTCACGACCGCATCCTCGCCAGCGCCGGCAGCCTCGACCACGCCGACGTCTTCCTCGCCCTCAATCAACTGCTGGCAGAACGCCCCGACGTCCGCCACCAGATAGCCACCCACTTCGAATACCTGATGGTCGACGAGCTCGAGGAGGCGACCTCAGCTCAACGCGCAATCTTGACCGCGCTCGCCGCCGACAACCCGAACCACCTCTACGCGCTCGAGGAAGCCAACCCATCTACGGCAGCCGAGAGAGGGCCGATGGGGAGTCCGAGAACGGACGCCCCCGCCCGCCCGCAGGACTCCCCATCGGCCCACGCACCAGCCCCGTGGTTCCGCGACCTCCATCCCGACGGCGACGTGGTCGTCTTGGAGCATCGTTTCCGAGAGCCAGCAGTCCAGTTCTGGAAATGCTCCAACGAGCGCGCCCAGTCCCAGGCGGTCGCCCGCGAGGTCGAGCACCTGCTCGCCGGCGGCGGCGATCCGCAGCAGATCTGCGTGCTCGTCGCCGATCCGGTCCGCCACGGCGGCGCGGTCGCGGCGGCGATGGAGGAGCGCGGCATCCCCTTCCACCTCTCCGGCCCGGCCGCCCTCTTCCAACGTCCCGAGGTACGCGACGCGATCGCCTGGCTGCGGGCGCTGGCCGACCCCGCTGACTCGCCGGCGGTGGCACGGGCGCTGACCCGGCCGCCGATCGAACTGCGCTCGGGCGACCTGGCGCGGCTGACGACGATCGCGCGGCGGCGCAAGCAGGACATGGTCGCCGCCTGCGAGGCCGCCCTCGACAGCCCCCAGTTCCAGCCCGAGGCACGCGAGCGGATCCAGTCCTTCCTCAAGCTCTACAACGCCGCCTCGGCGGCGATGGAGGAGCGCCGTGCCGACGTCTTCGTGCGGCGCCTGATCGAGCGGGTGGGCCTGCGGCGCCAGCGGCTCTTCGCGGCCCAGCCGGAGGTCGCCGAGCGCCTCCTCGGCCTCTCGCGGCTGGCCGAGCTGGCGACGGCCTGGGCGCGGCGCGAGCCGCACGGCTCGACCCGCGGCTTCGTCGCCTATCTCAGCGCCGTCGCCGAGGCCGGGGTCGAGCCGGCCGGCGGCGAGGAGCCTCCCGCTCCCGCCTCCGTGCAGGGGATGGCGATGGACGCCGTCAAGGGGATCGGCTTCGACTGCGTCTTCGTGCTCGGGCTCGAGAACGAGGCCGACTGGAGCCGGATCGGCTGGCCGGCGCGCACCAGGCTCATCCTCTCGCGACTGCAGCGCGGCGAGGAGGGCGAGGCCCAGCCCTCCCGCTTTTACGAGGAGGCGCTGGCGGCCGCGAACGCCACCGAGGAAGAGCACGGGGAGGAGCTGTTCGGGCCCGCCGAGGGGTTGCACGCGACCTATCGGACCCTGCGCGAGCAGGTGCTCGAGGCTTCCTGGCGGGCGGGCCGCGAGCTCTCCGAGCCGCGCCTGGACACCGCGATCGACGTCAACCGGGCAATCGCCCGCTACCTCGAGCTGCTGAAGCTGGCGGCGCTGGCGCAGCGCCCCGGCGACGAGCCGACGGCGGAGGCGATCGCGGCCGTCAACGGCTTGCTGCGCCAGGTGGCCACCCCCGAGCAGCAGGCCGAGCTCGACGCCTCCTCGCTCGACTCCTACCTGCTCGACGCCGAGGATGAGCAGGGTCGCCGGCGCACGCTGATCGCCGCCCGCGAGGAGCCCTCGCTGGAGGCCTTCCTGCCGCGTCGCGGCGACGGCCGGCTCAGCCTCTCCGCCTCCGACCTCAGCCTCTATCTGACCTGCCCGCTCAAGTACAAGTTCGCGCGGGTCTTCGGGATCCCCCAGGAGCCGACGATCAACCAGCGCTTCGGCATCCTCATCCACAACGTCCTCGAGCGCTTCCACAAAGAGCCGCCGGAGACCGACGAGGAAGGGCTCGGCCAGCTCACCCACCTGTTCGAGACCGGCTGGCGGCGCACCGGCTTCGGCGCCACCGACGACGAGCTGCAGTTCCGCGACCGCGCCCGCGAGGCACTGCGGCTCTACTGGGAGCGCGAGCGGGTCGCCGAGGGGGAGCCTGTGTGGCTGGAGAAAAAGTTCGACTTCAAGGTCGGCGAGCACCACGTCCGCGGCCGCGTCGACCGCGTCGACCGCCTGCCGGACGGCGACTACGAGCTGATCGACTACAAGACCGGCGAGCGGCGGACCGAGGCCGAGCTGGAGAGCGACCTGCAGCTGGCGCTCTACCGGCTCGCCGCCCGCGAGGCTTGGGAAGTCGAGGCCAGCACCGGCAGCTACTACTACGTGCTCGACGCCGAGAAGGTTCCCGCGCCGACCAGGCCCGACGACGCCGAGCGGGTCGAGCGCACCGTGCTGCAGGTCGGCGAGGGCATCCTCGGCCAGGACTTCGAGCCGCGCCCCTCGCCCAGCGTCTGCGGCTGGTGCGACTACCGCCTGATCTGCCCGGCGGCCGAGTCCTAGATCTGGGTCGCGATCAGACCGGCTGAGGCGGCGATCAGGGTGGCGATCAAGCCGGCGCCGATCCGCATCAGCGTCTGCTGCATCGCGTCGAAGCGCGTGTGGACGATGTGGATCTCGGTCCGCATTTCCGCGTTGCCCTGCCGAATCTCGGTCCGGAGTTCGGAATTGCAGTCCTGCATCTCCTTGCGAAGCCCGGCGCTGGACTCCTTGATCTCCTTGCGAAGCTCTGCGTTGGACTCCTGCATCTCTTTGCGAAGTTCGGCGTTGGCCGTCTGCATCTCCTTGCGAAGCTCTGCGTTGGACGCCTTGATCTCCTCGCGAAGCCCGGCGTTGGACGCCTGCATCTCCTTGCGAAGCCCGGCGCTGGACTCCTTGATCTCCTTGCGAAGCCCGGCATTTGACTCTTTGAGTTCCTTGCGAAACCCAGTATTTGACTCTTTGAGTTCCTGGCGAAGTTCGGCGTTCGAGTCGCGAATCTCCGCGCGGAGTTCGGCGCCTAATGCCGCGATCGATCCTTCCAGACGATCGAAGCGCTGGTCGATCTGGCGAAACCGCTCATCTGTCCAGCTCTGCTCCATCGTCTGCATTCTGGCACCGTAACCTCCTGTCTGCAACGAGACAAGGCTTGAGCGTGGCGGTTGTGAGACTTCTCGCGCGCCGAAGCCGGTCCAGGTGCCGGGGGCCTCAGCGACCGTCGCCGCGCTGCCGCAGAAAACGCTGAAACTCCCTGGCGATCGTGTCGGCGGAGGGAAGCTCCTCGCCCTCGTCGGTCAGCAGGTCGACCTGTTCGGCCTCGATCCGCGAGACCAGCTCCTCGATCTCCGGGTTGGCGGCGATGGCGCGGCCGATCTGCTCCTCGTAGTCGCTCGTTTCCTCCTCCAGCTCCGAAGCCTCGACCGCGATCCCGGTCAGGCCCTCGAGCCGGCGCAGCAGCGCCAGGGCGGCTTTCGGGTTGGGGACGGCGGCGACGTAGTGGGGCACCGCCGCCCAGAGCGAGGCGGAGCTGATCCCGGCCCGGCGGCAGAGGTCGTGGACGACGCCGACGATGCCGGTCGGCCCCTCGTAGCTGGAGCGCTCGAGTTCGAGCTCTTCGACCAGCTCCTGGTCGGAGGCGAGGCCGGTTATCGGCACCGGCAGGGTGTGGGAGACCTCGGCGATCAGGGCCCCGAGGGTGATCACCATCTCGACCCCGAGCGCGTCGGCGGCGGTCGCGATCGTCTCCGAGAAGGTGCGCCAGCGCAGGTTCGGCTCGGTGCCGTCGAGCAAGACGAGATCCCGGTCCGCGGTCGGCACGCGAACGGCGATCAGGTTGTTCTCGGGCCAGTCGATCCGGCGCGTCTGGCCTTCGCTCAAGCTGATCGTCGGACGGGTCGACTGGAAGTCGAAGTAGTCCTCGGGGTCGACTTCGGCGATCAGCTCCGAGTCGAACGAGGAGGCGACGGCGCCGAGCGCGGTCGACGCGGCCGCGGCCGCGTCGTTCCAGCCTCGAAAGGCGCAGACCAACACGGGAGATCGCAGATGCGGCAGGTCGCCTTGCCAGGTGAGCGAATCCACGCTTTGAGCGTAGACGATGGCGGTGGCCGCACCGCGAAGCGCGGGCCCCGAGCAGTACGTCTAGAAGGTCTAGGGGGAGTCCGGCGGCCGCAGCTGGTGCCAGCGCCGCTCCTGCTCCAGCTCCGCGGCCAAGGAGAGCAGCAGCGCCTCGCCCTCGGCCGCGGCGACCAGCTGGGCGCCGATCGGCAGCCCGGCGGCGGTGAAGCCGGCGGGGACGCTGAGCGCCGGCCAACCGACCACGTTCCAGGGCCAGGCGAACGGGCAGGCGGCGCTGGCGGCGCTGCTGGTCGCCCAGTAGCCGCGTCCCTTGAAGCGGTCGATCCGGGGCGGCGGCAGCGCCGTGGCGGGCGTCAGGACGAGGTCGGCGCGCTCGAAGATCGCCCCCATCCGCCGCCGGAACGGCTGCTCGGCCGCGCGGGCGGCGCGCAGCGGAGCGCCGCCGAGCAGGCGGCCCATCCGGGCATGGACCCGGGTGCGCGGTTCGAGCTGCGCGCGGTCGACCTCGCGCTCGGCCAGCCAGGCCTCGACTGCCGACATCCCGCGCGGGATCAGGGCCGCGGCGACCAACCCGTAGTCGGGGTCGCGGCGCTCGACCTCGTGACCGAGGCCGGCGAGGTCCGCGGCCAGCGCCTCGATCGCGGCGCGGTGCTCGGGATCGACCTTGTCGGGAGCGCCGACCGGAGTGGTGAAGGAGAGGGCGATGCGGAGCCGCTCGGGAGGCTGGGCGAGCGCGGCGGCGAAGGGCGCGGCGGGCGCCGGCACCTGGTGGCGGTCGGCCGGCACGTTGCCGGTGAGGACGTCGAGCAGCAGCGCCGCGTCAGCGACGTCGCGGGTCAGCGGCCCGTAGCAACTGAGGCCGTTGAAGGCCTCGGCGTCGGGCCAGGTCGAGACCCGGCCGCGCTGGGGCTTGAGGCCGACCAGGTTGGTCCAGGCAGCGGGGATGCGGATCGAGCCGGCGCCGTCGGAGCCCATCGCGCCGGCGACGATTCCGGCCGCGACCGCGGCGGCGGCGCCGCCGCTCGACCCGCCCGGCGTGTGCTCGGGGTGCCAGGGGTTGCGGGTGGCGCCGAAGGCCTCGGTCTCGGAGAAGTGCCACTGGCCGACCTCCGGGGCGCTGGTCTTGCCGACGACGATCGCGCCGGCCTCGCGCAGGCGGCGGACCGGCTCGGCGTCGCGCTCGGCGACCCGGTGCTCACCGGCGCAGCCGAAGCACGTTTCGTGGCCGGCGAGGTCGACGTCGTCCTTGATCGCGACCGGCACGCCGAGCAGCGGCGCCCGCTCCCCCGCGCCGAGGCGGCGGTCGGCGGCAGCGGCCTCGGCCAGCGCCTGCTCGGCGCAGACGACCCGGAAGGCGTTCAAGGTTGACTGCGTCTCTTCGATCCGCGCCAGCGCACGCTCGGTCAGCTCCCGCGAGCTGACCCCACCCTCGGCCAGCGCCCCCGCCTGCCCGACGAGCCCGTCCAGCCGGTCGATGGGCCGATTTGTCGTCCCTGACTCGACATTTCGGCCCGTCGCCGGGCTGTTGGCGATGCTCATGCCGGCTCCACGGTGATGCGGGCGCCCTGGCCGGGGACGAGGGTGATGGCGCGGCGGCCGGTGCGCTCGCCGCGGCCGCGCTCGGGCTGAAGCGCGACCCGGTCGAGGATCGCCTGCAGGACGATCCGCATCTCGAAGAGGGCGAAGCTGGCGCCGAGGCAGCGGCGCATGCCGCCACCGAAGGGAATCCACTCGTAGGTCCCGGCCGGGCGCTCGAGGAAGCGCTCGGGGCGGAAGGCGTCGGGGTCCGGATAGAGGTCCGGGCACCGGTGCAGGAGGTAGATCGAGAGGTTGAGGTAGACGTCGGCGGGGAGGGTGCGGCCGCCGAGCTCCAGCGGCGCGGTCAGGTAGCGGCCGACGGCGGGGATCACCGGGCGCAACCGCAGCGACTCCTTGATCGTCGCGTCGAGGAAGGCGGTCTCCCCCGCCTCGCGCTCGGCTCGCAGGCACTCGAGCGCGGCCGGATGGCGGACGAGCCGCTCCAGGGTCCAGCTCAGCGCCGTCGCGGTGGTCTCGTGCCCGGCCAGCAGCAGGGTCATCAGCTCGTCGCGCAGCTCGAGGTCGGTGAGCGGCAGGCCCTCCTCGTCGCGAGCGGCGAGCAGCAGCGAGAGCACGTCCTCGTGATCGCCGCCGTCGGGCTGGGCGCGGCGGGCGTGGAGCTCCTCGTAGACGACCCGGTCGGCCTCGGCGACGAGGGCTTTGAAGCGGCCCCAGGGGCTGCGGGGGCGCGGGTCCTTGGAGCTGGTCACCTGCAGGGCGAAGAGGCGGGCCTGGCTGGCGGTGGCGTCGAGCAGGCGCCGCAGCGGGGCGCCGACCCGCTCCACCCGCTCCTCGCCGCTGAGGCCGAAGACGGTGCGCAAGATCACCTCCAGGGTGATCGCCTGCATCGAGGGCTGGACGGCGAAGGAGCGCCCGCGCGGCCACGACGCGACCTCGCGCTCGGCCACATCACGCATCGTCTCCGCATAGGCCTGCATCCGCTCGCCGTGGAAGGGCGGCAGCAGCAGGCGGCGCTGGCGCAGGTGCTCGCGGCCGTCGAGCAGCAGTACCGAGCGGTCGCCCAGCAGCGGCTGCAGGATCGCGTTGCTGCGGCCGGCGAGCAGGTGGTCCGGGTCGCCGGTGAAGACGGCCTTCACCGCCTCCGGGTCGGAGGTGATGACGCTGGTGCGGTTGGGAAGCCGCAGCGTGAAGTAGTCGCCGTAACGCCGCTGGCAGCTGTCGAGAAAGGTGACGGGTTGGGCCAGGAAGCGGCCGATCAGCAAGGTCTTCGGCCCGCCGGGGCCCGGCGGCAGCGCCGGAGCCGCGGTCGGCTGCGGCGCGGCGGACGGTTTGTTGACCGTTAGTTCAATAGTGTCGAGATTTCTAGCAGCTATTGAACTTGCGGTCAATAGCGGTTAGCCTGCCGCCGTGCAGCTGACCGCGAAACGGCGGCTGAGCACCGACGCCCGGCGCGAGCAGCTGCTCGCCTCCGGCGCCCACCTGCTCGCCGAGCGCCCCTACGACGAGGTCTCCATCGACGAGATCGCCCGCGCCGCCGGCGTGTCCAAGGGCCTGCTCTATCACTACTTCCCGACCAAGAAGGACTTCCTCATCGCCGCCTTGGAGCGCGGGCAGGAGGAGCTGGCGGAGCTGACCGCGCCCGACCCGGAACTCCCGCCCGCCGAGCAGCTCGGCGCCAGCCTCGACCGCTTCCTCGACTTTGTCGAGGAACACGAGGCCGCTTACACGGCGATCTTCCGCAACCGCGGCGGCGGCGACCCCGAGATCCAGGCGGCGCTGGAGGCGGGGCGGCAACAGCGGATGGACGCGGTGATCGAGTCGCTCGCCTCCTGGGAGGCGGCACCCGGCGACGTCGACCGCACCCCCGGCCTGGAGACCGCCGTGCAGGGCTGGTTCTTCTTCGTCGAAGGCGCGGTCCTGCGCTGGCTCGAGCATCGCGACCTGGCCCGGGAGGAGCTGCGCGAGCTACTCGGCCTGACCCTGATCGGCTCCCTGCAGGCAGCGGAGTCGGCCGGCCGTTCGGCCGCTTAGCTCGCCGGCGCCGAGCGGGCGCGGCGGATCAGCTGGGCGGCGAAGAAAAGGGCGAGGGCAGCAAAGGCGAGCTTGAGGGCGCGTTCGGAGACGTTGTTGGCGACGGCGACTCCGACCAGGACCCCGAGCGGGGAGAGGGCGCCGATGATCAGCGCCTCCCGCAGGCGGACGTTGCCGTAGCCGTTCTGGCGGTAGGCGCCGACCAGGGCGACGATGACGATCATCAGCAGCGAGGTCGACTCGCCCTCGACCTGGCTGAGGCCGAGGAAGATCGTCAGCGCCGGCACGAAGAGGACGCCGCCGCCGACGCCGACCAAGCCGCCGGCGAGGCCGCCGGCGAGGGCGATCAGGATCGCCAGCAGCTCGTTCACGAGAGCACCAGCTCGATCGCCATCGCGATCAGCAGGGCGGCGAAGAGGTAGGAGACGGTGCGCTGCGGGATCCGCTGCTGGATTGCGGTCCCCAGCAGCACCCCGACCACGGCGGGGATCGCCAGCAGCAGCCCGGTCTCGACGTGGACGTTGCCGTAGATGCCGCCTTGGGCGAGCGCCCCGAGCAGGCCGATGAGGACGATCGCGGCGAGGCTGGTCCCGGTCGCAAGCCGCTCGCCGTAGCCGAACCAGAAGATCAGCAGCGGCACGATCACGGTGCCGCCGCCGACCCCGAAGAGGCCGCTGAAGACGCCGGCGAGGGTGCCGATCGCCGCCAGCTTCAGGGTCTCGTGCGAGGGCATCGACCCGGGGCTAGGCGGCATCCGGCGATACTAGATGCCGTGCCTCGCGAATCGCAGACGGGGGAAGGCTCCCGGGCCACGCTGCTGCAGCCGTTGCGCGCCGATCCGGCGCGGGCGGCGATCCTCACCGACGTCGACGGCACCCTGGCGCCGATCGTCGCGCGGGCCGAGGAAGCGACCGTCCCGGCGGCGGCGCGGCAGGCGCTGGAGCGGCTGAGCGAGCGCTACGGCCTGGTCGGCTGCGTCTCCGGCCGCCGGGCCGAGGAGGCGCGCCGGCTGGTCGGCCTCGACAGGATCGCCTACGCCGGCAACCACGGCTTGGAGCTGCTGCTGCCGGGCGATGAGGTGCCGCGGCCGGACCCCTCGCTGGCGGGACGGGAGGCGGAGGCGGCCGACTTCATCGCCGCAGTCGATCCCGGCAAGCTGGCGGCGGCGGGGCTGCGGCTGGAGGACAAGGGACCGATCCAGGCCCTGCACTGGCGTGGCGCCGAAGACGAGGGACGCGCCGAAGGCTGTGCCCACGAGATCTCCGTCGAGGCAGGCCAAGCGGGGCTCGAACCGCGCTGGGGCCGCAAGGTGCTGGAGCTGCGCCCGGTCGGCGGCGGCGGCAAGGACGCGGCGGTGGCTTCGCTGCTCGCCGGCGAGGATCTCACCGCCGCCGTCTACGCCGGCGACGACCGCACCGACCTCGACGCCTTCCGGCGCCTGCGCGAGCTGCACGAGGCGGGTGAGCTGACGAGCGCCGCCTGCGTCGGGATCGTCTCGCCGGAGGCGCCGCCGGAGCTGCCCGAGGAGTCCGACCTGATCGTCGACGGGCCCGAGGGCTGGCTGGCGATCCTCGAGTGGCTGGCGGAGTAGCGGGGTGCCCTACACCGACCTGCTGCGGGTCACCGTCTTCCTCACCGGCGCCGAGGCGACGGTGCTGGGAGCGATCACGGCGCTCGGCGCCAACCGCGAGGGCGACGCGACGACGATCATCGTCGCCGCCGCCTGGTGGCTGGCCTCGCTCGGAATCGGCATCTACCTCGGCCGGCCCGCCCGCGCCGCCGACGACGTCCGCGACGCGCTCTCCCGGGCGCGCACGACCACCTCGCTGCCGCCGGAGTCCCCGGCCCGGATCGCCGCCGGCCGGCTCTGGCCGATCGTGCTGACCGCGATCGTCGCCGGCGGCCTCGGCCTCTTCTTCCCCGGGGTCGCCGTGATCGGGGCCGGCTACGCGCTGATCGTCTCGCTCGCCTGGCACACCCGCGAGGCCGCCGTGCTCGGCATCGAGCACCGCGACGGCGTCAAGTTCTACGTCGTCCCGACCTCGGCCCTGCGCCCGGTCGAGCTGGTGCGGACGCCGGGCCTGCGCAGCGACCGGCTCAGCCGGGCTTGAAGTGGAGGACTTGACCCACTCAGGGTGGGGTCAAGTCCTCAAAGTTTGGCCAGCTTCTTGAACTCGCGCCAGGCGCGGGTGTTGGCGACGTCGGCGGCGGTCAGCCAGGCGCGGCGGGCGGTGGCGACTCCGTAGGCCATGTTGTCGAGCGTGTCGACGCCGTGGGCGTCGGTGTTGAGGAGGATCTTGACGCCGGCGTCGACGGCGAGCCGGGCGTGGCGGTCGGAGAGGTCGCGGCGGTTGGGGTTGCCGTTGATCTCGATCATCGTCCCGGTCCGTGCGGCCGCCGCGGCCACCGCCTCGATGTCGATTCCGTAGGGCTCGCGGCGGCCGATCAGGCGCCCGGTGAGGTGGCCGATGCAGTTGACCTGGGGGTTCTCGATCGCGGTCAGCACGCGCGCCGTCATCTCCTTGGCGGAGATCGAGAAGGAGGTGTGGACGCTGGCCACGACCCAGTCGAGCGCCTCGACCAGGTCGTCGGGGTAGTCGAGCGAGCCGTCGAGGCCGATGTTGATCTCCGAGCCGGCCAGCAGGCGAAAGCCGCGTTTCCCCTCGTTCCACTCGCGGACCTCCTCGATCCGCTCCCAGAGCCGCTCCGGAGTGACGTGGTCGCCGAAGCCGTGGCTGGCGGAGTGGTCGGTGATCGCCATGTAGGCGTAGCCGCGGTCGCGGCCGGCCTCGGCCATCTCCGCGAGCGTGTTGCGACCGTCGGAGAGGGTGGTGTGGGAGTGCAGGTCGCCCTTGACGTCGTCGAGGGCGACCAGGTCGGGAAGCTTGCCTTCGCGCGCCGCCTTCAGCTCGCCGCGGCCCTCGCGCAGCTCCGGCTCGACGTAGGCGTAGCCGAGCCGCTCGTAAACCTCCGCCTCGGTCTCGCAGAGGTCGACCTGCTCCGTCTCGGTCTCGGTGATGCCGTGCTCGGAGACGGAGAGGCCGCGGCCGACCGCCTCTTCGCGCAGCTGCACGTTGTGGGCCTGGGAGCCGGTGAAGTGCTGCAGCAGGTTGCCGAAGGCGGCCGGAGCGACGATCCGCAGGTCGACGGAGACGCCGTTGTGGGTCTGCGCCCGCAATCCGTTCGGCCCGGGGGTGCCGGCGGCGGCGATCAGCGGGTGCGCGGCGAGGTGCGCGGCGAGGTCGGCTGGCTCGTCGGCGGTGGCGATCAGGTCGATGTCCTTGCAGGTCTCGGCCCAGCGGCGGACCGAGCCGGCGACCTCGACCCGGTTGGCGGCCGGGTGCTCGCGCAGCGCCGCCGCCAGTTCCTCGGCGATCGGGCGGACCTTGGAGAGCAGTAGCCGGCCCGGGCCCTCGCCGGGCTCGCCGAGGCGCTCGAGCGAGGCGAGGACGTTTTCCTCTACTTTTTTCCCAAGTCCTTTCAACTCACGAATTTGATGCGTCTCGGCCGCTTTTTTTAAATCCTCGATTGACGCGATTTCGAGTTCGTCGTAGAGGCGGCGGGCGGTTTTCGTCCCCAGCCCCGGCACCCGCGTCACCTCGATCAGCGTCGTCGGGAACTTCGTCTTCAGCTTCACGGCGGCGGGGATCTCGCCGGTCTCCAGCAGGGCGGCGATCTTTTCCGCCAGCGTCTTGCCGACGCCGGGAATCTCGGTGGCGCGGCCGGCCGCGGAGAGCTCGGCGACGGAGACCGGGCTCTCGCGGATCGCCTTGGCGGCGGTGCCGTAGGCAAGCACCCTGTATTTGACGGCGCCGTCGAGCTCGTAGAGGACTCCCAGCTCTTCCAGCGCGGCGGCGATCTCGGCGTTGGTCACGACCTCCAACTTATCCGCTCGCCGCAACCTGCTGCGCCGCTATACTTTCTGAAGTATTGAGCTACGAACCTCGATTCCGGGAGACCGATATCCAGTGACTGGGAAACTGACCGACGTAACCGACGCCACCTTCAAAGCCGACGTCCTCGATGCCGACGGACCCGTGCTCGTCGACTTCTGGGCTCCCTGGTGCGGTCCGTGCCGCGTCGTCCACCCGGTCCTCGAGGAGATCGACGGCGAGCGCGACGACCTCAAGATCGTCAGCATCAACGTCGACGAGAACCAGCAGACGGCGGCCCAGTACGAGGTGCTCTCGATCCCGACGATGATCCTCTTCAAGGACGGGGCGATCGCGAAGAAGGTCGTCGGGGCGATGCCCAAGCGCCGCCTCGAGGCCGAGCTGGAGCCGGCGCTCGCCTAGCGGCGGCGCCACTCCTCTCAGCGATGCCATTCGTAGAGGTCCACTGGTTCGAGGGCCGCAGCGACGAGCAGAAGGCGGCGGTTGCCAGGCGGATCGAAGAGGCGTTGATCGAGGAGGCCGGGGTCGTGCCCGAGCACTGTTGGGTGAAGTTCTCGGACTCGGCGAAAAGCGACTTCATTATTGGTGAGGCGAAGGACTAGAAGGAACTAGTAAGGGCAGGTCGGGAAGGGACGGGGGAAGCCTCGCCCTCACGAACTGCGGGGAGGTTCGGTTGAGGCTTCCCCCGTCCCTCGCAAGCGCTTACTAGGTGCGGCTTAGCTCGATCGTCAGGTCGCGGTCATCGATCTTGGCTGTGGCGCCTTCGCTTTCGCCTGCGTCGTAGGAGACGCTGGTGGCGAGGACCTCGGTGGCCAGGTACTGCTCGTGGGCGCGGGCGGCGGTTAGGAGGTCGTCGTCGCCGCCGAGGGAGAGGGCGATGCGGTCGGTGATCTCGAGGCCGGCCTCTTTGCGGGCGATCTGGACGGCGTGGACGATCTCGCGGGCGAGCCCCTCGCGGCGCAGCTCCTCGTCGAGCTCGAGCTGGAGGGCGACCGCGTGGCCGGCGCCGGCTTCGACCTCGTAGCCCTCGAGCGGCTGCAGGGCGAGGGTCACCTCGTCGGGGCCGAGCGTGTGCTCGTCGCCCTCGACGTTGATCCCGACCTCCCCCCCGTCCGCCATCACCGCGGCGACGTGGGCGGCGTCGAGCGCCGCAACGGCGGCGGCGACCTGGGGCATCCGCTTGCCGAAGCGGGGGCCGAGGGCGCGATAGTTGGGCTTCGCCGTGTAGCTGACCAGCTCGCCCTCGTCGGTGACGAAGTCCAGCTCCTTGACGTTGAGCTCGGCGGTGACCAGGTCGGCGCGGGCTTCGATCGCCTCGCGCTCGGCGTCGTTGGCGACGATCACGGCTCGGCGCAGGGGCTGGCGCACCTTGGCCTTGGCGCGGGCGCGGGCGGCGCGCCCGAGTTCGACCGTCAGCCGCACCGCCTCCATCGCCGTCTCCAGCTCCGGGTCGGCCAGCGCCGCGTCGAAGGCGGGGTAGTCGCCCAGGTGGACCGACTCGGGCGTCTCGCCGGTCTGGCCCAGGGTGCCGCCGGCGAGGTTGAGGTGGATCTCGTCGGCGAGGAAGGGGGTGAAGGGAGCGAGCAGCGCCGCCGTCTCCAGCAGGCAGTGGCGCAGGGTCGCGAAGGCGGCGCGGTCGCCGTCCCAGAAGCGCCGGCGCGAGAGCCGCACGTACCAGTTGGAGAGTTCCTCGACGTACTCGGCGATCGCGCGGCCGGCGGCGGTGCAGTCGAAATCGTCCATGCGCTCGCGCACGGTCGCCGTGGTCGCCTGCAGGCGGGAGAGCGCCCAGCGGTCGAGGTCGCTGGCCGGCTCGGGCGCAGCGCGGAAGTCGCGCGGACCGAGGTCCTCGGCGTTGGCGTAGAGGACCCAGAACGAGTACGTATTCCAGAGGGTGAGCAGGAACTGGCGCACCGACTCGCCCACGGTCTCGATCGAGAAGCGGTAGCCGGCCCAGGGCTGCTGGGCGGTCAGGTAGTACCAGCGGAAGGCATCGGCGCCGTGGGCGGAGAGCACGTCCCAGGGGTCGATCACGTTGCCGCGGCTCTTCGACATCTTCTGGCCCTCGGGGTCCTGGATGTGGCCGAGGCAGACGCAGTTGCGGTAGCTGGACTCGCCGAACAGCAGCGTCGACTCGGCCAGCAGCGTGTAGAACCAGCCGCGGGTCTGGTCGATCGCCTCGCAGATGTAGTCGGCCGGGAAGCGCTCCTTGAACTCCGCCTCGTTCTCGAACGGGTAGTGGAACTGGGCGAAGGGCATGGCGCCGCTGTCGTACCAGGTGTCGATCACCGACTCGACCCGGCGCATCTCGCCGCCGCACTGCTCGCAGGAGACCGTGACCTCGTCGATGTAGGGGCGGTGGAGGTCGGCGGGGACGTCGCCGCCGGAGCGCTCGCGCAGCTCGGCGACCGAGCCGGCGCAGAAGCGCCCGCCGCAGCCCTCCCCCCGGCACTCCCAAATCGGCAGCGGCGTGCCCCAGTAGCGGTCGCGCGAGAGCGCCCAGTCGACGTTGTTCTCCAGCCATTTGCCGAAGCGCCCGTGCTTGATGTGCTCGGGGTGCCAGCCGATCGCCTCGTTGTTGGCGAGCAGCTGCTCGCGGGCCTGCGAGGTCGCCACGTACCAGCTCGACTTGGCGTAGTAGAGGAGCGGCGTGCCGCAGCGCCAGCAGTGCGGGTAGGCGTGCTCGTAGGACTGGCGGCGGAAGAGCAGGCCGCGGCGCTCGAGGTCGGCGATCAGCTCGGCGGTGACCTCGGAGTCCTTGACGAAGCGGCCGGCGAAGCCGCTGACGCGCTTGTCGAACTTGCCGTCGAGGCCGACCGGGTTGTAGAGGGTGGTCGCCTGGGTCGGGTCGAAGAGGCCGTTGGCGGCGGCGACCGCGTAGTCGTCTTCGCCGAAGGCGGGGGCGACGTGGACCAGGCCGGTGCCGTCCTCGGTGGTGACGAAGTCGCCGGCGAGGACGCGGAAGGCATCGCTGGGGCCGCCGTCCTCGAGCGCGAAGACGGGGCCGCGGTAGCGGCGGCCGACGAGGTCGCTGCCGGGAAAGCGGTCGAGGACCTCCCCTCCCTCCCCCAGCACCTTCTCGAGCAGCGGCTCGGCCAGGATCAGCGTCTCGCCTGCGACGCTCGCCCGCACGTAGGTGACGTCCGGCGCGACCGCGACGGCGACGTTGCCCGGCAGGGTCCAGGGCGTCGTCGTCCAGACCAGCAGCGACTCCTCCGCGTCGCCGCCGTCCTCGTCGAGCAGCGGAAAGCGCACGTATATAGAGGGGTCCTCGACGTCCTTGTAGCCCTGCGCGACCTCGTGCGAGGAGAGGGCGGTGCCGCAGCGCGGGCAGTAGGGGACGACCTTGTGGCCCTCGTAGAGGCGGTCGTCGTCCCAGAGCTTCCTCAGCGACCACCAGACCGACTCGATGTAGTCGTCCTCGAGGGTGACGTAGGGGTCGTCGAGGTCGATCCAGAAGCCGATCCGCTCGGTCAGCCGGTTCCACTCCTCGACGTACTCGAAGACCGATTCGCGGCAGCGCTGGTTGAACTCGGCGATCCCGAACTCCTCGACCTCCTGCTTGGAGGCGATCCCCAGCTGTTTTTCGACCTCGAGCTCGACCGGCAGTCCGTGGCAGTCCCAGCCCGCCTTGCGCGGCACCCGGTAGCCGCACATCGTCTTGTAGCGCGGGTAGACGTCCTTGAAGGCACGGGCGAGGACGTGGTGGGAGCCGGGGCGGCCGTTGGCGGTCGGCGGGCCCTCGTAGAAGCTCCAGACCTCCGCTCCCTCGCGGTTGGCGAGCGAGCGGGCGAAGACGTCGCCGTCGCGCCAGCGCTCCAGCACCCGCTCCTCCAGCTCGGGAAAGGACTGCTTGGGATCGACTGGATTGAATCCGGGCACGAACCGTCGATTCTAGGAGCGGGAGAGCAAGGGCAAGCCCACGCTCACCAGACGAGAATGAAGTCGTCCGGGTTCTCGGGGCTGGCGTAAGCCGGCAGGACGAGGCCGGGCGCGATCCGGTTCGCGCTGAAGACGGGCATCACTTCGCGGCGGCTGGCCGTGCGGGTGCCGACGCCGGGGATCTCGAGCTCGAGCGTCATCTTCATCAGCGGCATCTCGTTGACGGTGGTGTGCGAGTTGCCGATCTCGAGGACGGTCGCGCTCCCCCTGATCCCGTTCTGGAAAATCCAGTCCTGGCGGGCGGCCTTGGCCTTGGCGTGGCGCGCGTACCAGGCGAGGCCGGCGGCGACGAGGACGAAGATCGCGCCGGTCGAGGCGAGGATCAGCGACGTCTCGAGGTCGGCGCCGAGCAGCGCCGGGCCGACGCACATCGCCAGGCCCAGCAGCCCGAAGAGGCCGATCAGCCCGATGCCGGTGCGGTTGATCTGCATCGCTACTCCCCGCACTCCCGGGCGATCCGCGTGGCGACTTGGGCGGTCGCATCGCAGAGCGCCGCCAGGCCGCCGGGACCGGGATCGTTGTCCTCGACGCTGCCGAGCAGGATCCCGTAGGCGAGCTCGAAGGAGAAGTCCGCCGGCGGCTTGGTCGCCAGGTAGTCGACCAGCGCCGGCGAGAACAGCTGCCGCATCCAGTTCGGATCCTGGTAGGGGCTGGTGCTGATCGTGTAGCGCTGGTTCAACGCCGTGCTCTCGGTCCAGAGCTTCGAGTGGCGCGCCTCGAAGCCGTAGAACTCGTCGTCGCGGGTGCTGCGGCCGCGGCGGATGCAGAAGAGGCGCGGGACGAACGCCGTCGAGGCGGGGATCTCGACCAGGGCGACGTTGAAGCGGAAGGTCTTGTTGCGGGTGTAGGCGAGGTGGCCGACGAGGCCGTCGACCTCGCCGCCGAGGCGGCCGCGGGCGGCCGGGGAGACCTGGCAGTGCTTGGACTCGACCAGCAGCGGCGTCAGCGCGCCGAGCCCGAGTGCCGGCACCGGCTCAAGGCCGCGCTCAGCGGCGAAGGCGGCGAAGGTCGCGTCGGGGTCGCCCACCCGGCGCAGCCTAGCCTCCCTCTGTCCTTATTCGCCCTCTGGGCGAATAAGGACAGAGGGAGTACGTTCCTGGCCGATGTCTCTCTACGACCTCAACGGCAAGGTGGCGCTCGTCACCGGCGCGGCCCGCGGGATCGGCTTCGAGACGGCGCGGCAGCTGCACCTGCGCGGCGCCTCCGTCGCGGTGCTCGACCTCAGCGTCGCGGAGGCGCGCGAGGCGGCCGAGCGGATCGGCCCGCGGGCGTTCGGGATCGGCGCCGACGTCACCGACGAGGGCGGGATGCTCGCCGCGGTCGCAGCGGTCGTGAACCGGTTCGGCGGGCTCGACGTCGCCGTTGCCAACGCCGGGATCGCGCCGCCGACGGTGACGACGGCGCGGACGATGCCGGGCGAGGAGTGGAAGCAAGTAGTCGACGTCAACCTGATCGGCGCCTGGCACACCGCGCGGGCGGCGTTGCCACAGGTCTCCGAGCGCGGCGGCCAGATCGTCTTCATCGGCTCCATCTACAGCTTCGCCAACGGCCTCCTTGCCAGCCCATACGCAGTCTCCAAGGCGGGGGTCGAGGCGCTCGGGCGGGCGCTGCGAGCGGAGCTGTCGCCGCTGGGCGCGAGCGCCGGCGTCGTCTACTTCGGCTGGGTCGACACCGACCTGGTTCGGGACTCGCTCGACCGCAGGGACGAGGGACGCGGCGCCCGCATCCTCGGCGAGATCCTGCCGCGCTTCCTGCTGCGCCGGATCGCGCCAGCGCGGGCCGGGGCGACGATCGTGCGGGCGCTGGAGGAGCGGGCGCCGCGGGCTTTCGCGCCCTGGGAGTGGCGCTACGTCTCCGCCCTGCGCGGCCTCCTCAACCCCTTGCTCGACCGCCGGATGGACCGCGACGCGGCGATCGCCGCCGTGGTGGCCGAGGTTGAGGCGGCACAGCGGCACGACTCGTAGACCGGCGCCATCCCGGCGCACGGACGTAGCGCGCGGCCCGCTACCCTCCCCGGCCGATGCCCCTCTATGACCTCAACGGCAAGGTCGCGCTCGTCACCGGCGCGGCCCGCGGGATCGGCTTCGAGACGGCGCGCCATCTGCACCTGCGCGGGGCCTCGGTGGCGGTGCTCGACCTCAGCGCCGAGGAGGCGCGCGAGGCGGCCGAGCGGATCGGGCCGCGGGCGATCGGCCTCGGTGCCGACGTCACCGACCAGAACGCGATGTTCGCCGCCGTCGCCGAGGTGGTCGAGAAGCTCGGCGGGATCGACGTCGCCGTCGCCAACGCCGGCATCGCCCAGAAGCAGTTCGCCACCGCCCGCGGGATCTCCGGCGAGGAATGGGAACGGGTCTTCGAGGTCGACCTGCTCGGGGTCTGGCGCACGGTCCGCGCGGCGCTGCCGCAGATCGTCGAGCGCCAGGGCCAGATGGTCGTCGTCTCCTCCGTCTACGCCTTCGCCAACGGCATGGGCAACACTCCCTACGCGGTCGCCAAGGCAGGGGTCGAGGCGCTCGGCCGCTCGCTCCGGGTCGAGCTCGCCCCCCACGGCGCCAGCGCCACCGTCGCCTACTTCGGCTGGGTCGACACCAAGCTGGTCCAGGACGCCTTCGAGCAGGAGGACTCGGACCGCATCCGCGACCTCAGCCCCGACTTCCTGCTCAAGCGGATCACCCCCGACGAGGCCGGCGCCGGCCTCGTCCGCGGCATCGAGGAACGCGCCCCGCGCGTCTTCGTCCCCAAGTGGTGGCGTTACGTCTCCGCCCTGCGCGGCCTGATCAACCCCCTGCTCGACCGGCGCATGGAGCGCGACGCCAAGACCGCGGCGCTGATCCGCGACCTCGACGCGAAGACGGTCGACGCAAGCAAGAGTTGACGAGTTGCGACCCCCATAGGGTCATCAACTCGTCAAGAGCTTCGAGTTAGACGCTCAAGTAGGAGGATCACGGACTCGTAGGGCTCGCCGCCGGCGCGCTCGAGGCCGATCTCGCAGGTGCGGTTGTTGGAGATGCGGGCGTCGAAGTCGCGGCCGGCCAGCTCTTCGGCCTGGGGGCGGGTTGCGGCGGCGGTCAGCTCGGGGTGGGAGATGCCGCGGTCGCCGGCGAAGCCGCAGCAGGTCGCCGAGGGGGGAACGTAGACGTCGTCGGCGAGGGCGGCGGCGAGGGCTTCGAGCCGGTGGCTGAGGCCCATGTGGCGGCTGGCGCAGGTCGGGTGGACGGTGGCGGAGCCGACCTTCTCCTTGACCTCGAGCCAGGGCAGCAGGCGGTCGTGGGCCCAGGCCACCGAGTCGAGGATCTCGAGCTGGGCGAGGCGCTCGGCGTTCTGCTCGGAGAGGACGTCGGCGCCGGGGTCGGCGATCGAGCCGGTGCAGGAGGCGGCGTCGACGACGATCGGCAGAGCGCCGGCGCCGCTCCAGCGCCAGAGCCGCTCGACCATCTCGTTCGCCTTACGGCTATGGGCATCGCCGAAGCCTTTCGAGCTCCAGGGCAAACCACAGCAACTCCCCACCACGTCTTCCGGGATCCAGACCGGCATCCCCGCTCGAGCCGAGACCTCGACCAACGCCTCGACAACGGTCGGTTGACGGGCCGATTTACCTCCATATAGGCGTATTTGCGGCCCATCAACGCTGGGGCCGAAGATGCGGTTGGTGCAGGAGGGGACGTAGACGGCGGTGGCGCCGGTGTGGATGGTTGGAGGGAGGGTGCGGGGGGCCGGGGGCGGCAGCGCCTTGCCCCGCTTGGTCCGGTGGGCCAGCGGGCCGAGGCGGAGGCCGGCGCGGCTGGCGCCCTCGACCGTGCCCCAGCGCTTCGCCGTCGCCAGCGCCAGGCGTTCGGCCCGCTCCGTGTGGCGCCGCTTGCGCATTTCCTTGACGAAGAGGCCGGTGTCGATCCCGACCGGGCAGGCGAGCTGACAGGAGCCGTCGGTGGCGCAGGTCTCCAGCGCCTCGTACTCGAACTCCGCCAGCAGCGCCCGCTGCACCGGCGAGCCGGTGGGCTGGCGCGCCATCTCCCTTCGCAGCACGATCCGCTGCCGCGGCGTCGTCGTCAGGTTGCGGCTGGGGCAGACCGGCTCGCAGAAACCGCACTCGACGCAGGTCGTAGCCGACTCCTCGATCGGCGGCGTCGTCTTCAGGTTGCGCAGGTGGGCGCCGCGGTCGCGGTTGAGCACCACGCCCGGGGAAAGCACGCCGTCGGGATCGGCCAGCTTCTTCACCCGCCACATCAGCTCGGTCGCCCGCTCCCCCCACTCGCGCTCTACATAAGGGGCCATGTTGATCCCGGTCCCGTGCTCGGCCTTGAGCGAGCCGTCGTACTTGTCGACGATCAGCTCGACCAGGCCGGCCATGAAGGCCTCGTAGCGGTCGAGGTCCTCCTGCTTGGCGAAGTCCGGGGTCAGCATGAAGTGGAGGTTGCCGGCGGAGGCGTGGCCGGCGACGCCGGGCAGGAAGCCGTGCTCCCCGAGCAGCGCCTGCAGGTCGCGAGCGCCCTCGGCGATCCGCTGCGGCGGCACGCAGACGTCCTCGACGATCAGCGCCGTGCCGGGCAGGCGCAGCTTGCCGATCAGGCCGTGCAGGCCCTCGCGCACCCGCCAGGCCAGCTCGATCCCCTCCGCCTCGCGGGTGAACTCGATCGGGCGGATGATCTCGCGGGTCGCGAAGATCTCCTCGGCCCCGGCGACGTACTCGTCGAGCGCAGCGTCGTCGTCGGCGCCGAACTCGACCAGCAGAACCGCCGACTCCGGCGGCAGCTCTTTCCACTCCTGCGGAGCGCCGACCATGTTCCAGGCGGCGGTGATCAGGGCCGGGGCGACCATCAGCTCGACCGCGGTGGCGCCGGCGTCGACCAGCTCGCGGACCGGCGCGATCGCCTGGTCGACGTCGGGGAAGTGGACCCAGGCGGTGGTGGTGCGGGCGGGCAGCGCCACCGTCTCGAAGACCGCCTCGGCGACGAAGGCGAGGGTGCCCTCGGAGCCGACGACGAGGCGACGGAAGATCTGCAGCGGCTCCTCGGCGTCGAGGAAGGCGCAGAGGCGGTAGCCGGTGGTGTTCTTGATCGCGAACTTGCGGCGGATCCGCTCGCTCAGCTCCTCGTCGGCGCGGATCTCGTCGCGGATCGCGGCGAGCCCGGCGGCCAGCTCCGGCTCGGCCGCGGCGAAGCGCTCCTCGGCGTCGGGCGCGGCGGTGTCGATCGTCGTCCCCGAGGGCAGGACCAGGGTCATCGCGCGCACGGTCGAGTAGGAGTCCTTGGTCGTGCCGCAGCGCATCCCGCCGGAGTTGTTGGCGATGACGCCGCCGACGCAGGCGATGTCGGTGCTGGCCGGGTCGGGGCCGAGCTTGCGGCCGTGCGGGGCGAGCACGCGGTTGGCGTGGCCGAGCACGGTGCCGGGCTTGACCCGGGCGAGGGCCCCGTCCTCCTCGACCGCGACGCCGCCAAAGTGGCGGCGGACGTCGACGAGGATGCCGTCGCTCTGGCCCTGGCCGTTGAGGCTGGTGCCGCCAGCGCGGAAGGTGACCGGGATCCCCTTCTCGCGCCCGTAGGCGAGGACCTCGGCGACGTCGGATGCGTCGTGCGCCATCACCACCGCCTGCGGGAAGAGCCGGTAGGGACTGGCGTCGGAGGCGTACTTGACCAGGTCGCCGACCTTGGTGAGGACGCGCTCGTGGCCGAGCAGGCGTTCGAGATCGCCGCGCAGCGGCTGCGCCACGCCGGCGGCGATCGCGTCCGGAGCGCGGTCCGGCGCCGGCTCCGCGGCCGGCGGGGCGAGCGACTGCCGGCTGCGCTCGAGCAGTGCCATGACTCTCTTTTAGAAGAGTGACATGCCGGGGGTGACCGGGACTTCGACCAGCTCGGGCTGGGAGGAGGCCAGCGCAGTCGCGAGCGCGGCGCGGACCCCGTCGCGATCGGAGGCGCGGTGCGCCTTGACCCCGTAGCCCTCGGCGACCGCGGCGACGTCGAGCTTGGGCAGGTCGAGGCCGGGGGCGCCGCTCACCTGCTCGACCTCGGCGAACCACTTGAGGATCGCGTACTCCTCGTTGCGCAGGACCAGGAAGGTGACCGGCGCCTGGTAGGCGACGGCGCTCCAGAAGGCGGTGATCGCGTACTGGGCCGAGCCCTCGCCGAGCACGCAGACGACCGGCCGGCTCGGCTGCGCCAGCTGCACGCCGACCGCGGCGGCGAGGCCGAAGCCGAGGCCGCCGCCGGCGCTGAAGTAGTAGCTGCCGGGGCGCGAGATGCGCAGCTGGTTGCGCAGGGCGAGGGTGCTCGAGGGCGACTCGAGGACGACGATCGCGTCGTCGGGCAGGACCTCGGCCAGGGCGGTGTGGACGGTCGAGGGGTTGAGCGGGTCGCTGGGCGGGATTTCGCCCGGCCCCGGGTTGGACTCCGGCACCGGCCGCGCCGACTCCGGCACGGCCTCCAGCAGCGCCGCCAGGGTGAGCTTGACGTCGGCGACGATCGCGTCGCCCATCGGCGCCCGCACAGCCTCGTCGGGGTCGCTGGTGATCGCGATCAGCTTCGCCCCCTGCGGCAGCAGCGGCCCGGGGATGTGCGGGTAGTAGGGGAAGACGGAGCTGCCGACGACGAGGATCAGGTCGTGGCCCTCGAGCGTCTGCCCGACCGGGCCGATCGCCGGCGGCAGCACGCCGCGGAAGTTGGGGTGGTTCTCGGGGAAGCCGAGCCGGTTGCCGCCGGTTGCCGGCGAGGCCCAGACCGGCAGGCGCTGGCGCTCGGCGAGGGCGACGCCGAGGTCCCAGGCGCCGCTGGCGTCGACGTCGGGGCCGGCGACCAGGACCGGGTTGGTGGCCGCGTCCAGCGCCTGCGCCAGGGCGCTCACCGCCTCCGGGTCCGCCACCGCGCGGGCCGTGACCCGGCGCTCGATCGCCGCCCGGGCGTCGGCCTCGTCGACCTCGGCGTACCAGTCGTCCATCGGCAGCGAGACGAAGACCGGGCCGCGCGGCGGCAGGCCGGCGAGGTGGGCGCCGTGGGCGAGGGCCAGCGGCACGTCCTCGGCCCGCGGCGGCTCGTAGGACCACTTGACCAGCGGGTGCGGCATCCGCGTCGCGTCGCGGTTGGTCAGGTTGGCCTGCAGGGTGATCTGCGCCCGGGCCTGCTGGCCGGCCGTGATCAGCAGCGGCGAGTGGTTGGCCTGGGCGTTGAAGATCGCCCCCATCGCGTTGCCGACCCCCGGCGCGGTGTGGAGGTTGACGACGGTGGTCTTGCCCGAGGCCTGGGCGAAACCGTCGGCCATGCCGACCACGACCGCCTCCTGCAGGCCGAGCACGTAGCGGAAGTCGGTCGGGTAGTCGGCGAGCATCGGCAGCTCGGTCGAGCCGGGGTTGCCGAACATCACCGTCATCCCGTGGGCGCGGAAGAGGTCGAAGGTCGCGTCGCGGACGGTGGGCATCGCACGAACCCTATCCGGCGGGATTCAAGGCCCGTGCGGGGGGGTGTCGATAAGCGGGGGATGAGGAACCGCCCCTCCATCTTCAGGCTCGACGTCGAGCGCATCGGACTGGCGATCGCGCTCGCCTGCACGGCTCTGCTCTGCCTGGCCGCGTCGGCCTCGGCCGGGCCGACCGCGACCCGCCTCGTCTACGCCCCCGGCAAGATCGTGCCGATCCCGGCCTCGATCCCGCACGAAGCCGGCGACATGGTCGACAAGCGGATCCTGCCGGACCTACGCTGGATCGCCCAGCGCTACCCGATCTTCGTCAGCGACGGCTATTCCGGGCCGCTGCCCAACGGCGAACACGCCGGCTGCGACGACTGCCACGTCAAAGGCTCCGACCACCACAACGGGCTCGCCGTCGACGTCGCGCCGCTGGGCGGGGGCGCGAAATGCGACGCCGCCTGGGCGCCGATCACCCGCCTCGCCCTCTGGGCCGAGCCGGTGCAGAACGAGCCCAGCCCGCCCTTCCGCTGGGTCGGCTACGACGGCGACGCCGGCCACGGCTGCGGCCACCACCTCCACCTCTCCTGGAACCACGCCGTCGTGCCCGAGTTCCAGCTCGCCGAATGGGTCGAGGTCTTCCCCGTCGGCCCCGCCGAAGCGGGCAGCGAACAGCCTCGCCCCAAACGCCCCGCCCCGCCCAAGGCCCCGCCCGGGCCGCCCGGCGGCATCTCGATGCTGCGCACCGGCGGGCTCGGGCCGCGCGGCGTCGGCGACTGAGCGGCGGCGACGGCTCCATAGGATGCGGGACCGATGCGCGCCCGCACCGCAATCGCCCTCGCCTGCCTCGCCGCCCTTGCCGTCGCCGGCTGCGGCAAGCAGGACGACTCGACCCCGGTCGCCTGCCTCGAAGGGCCGCGGGCCTACGTCCGCGCCCTTGCCGCCGCGCCCGGCGAGGTGAAGCTGAACGCGGAGACGCCGGTCAGCGACTGCCTGGCCGAGAACCAGCCGGGCGGCGAGCTGGCGACCGTCGGCACGGCGCTGGTCGAGGCGGCGACGAAGCTCAACGCCGCAGCCCGGGCCGAGCCCGGCGGCGGCGCCAACCTGCAGCTCGGCTACCTGCTCGGCGCCGCCCAGCGCGGCGCCGAGCGCACCGAAGGCATCCACAGCGACCTGATCCGCCGCCTCACCGTCGCCGCCCGCTACGCCCCGGGGCGCGAGCCGCTCCCCCCCGCCTTCCTCGCCGCCTACCGCCGGGGCTATGACGCCGGCCGTGCCGACGGCTGACCAACCCCGTGTTACTGTGGCGGCGACTCCCGGCGTGGGGAACTCCGGTGTGAATCCGGGGCTGACGCGCAGCGGTATGGGTGACGACTGACCAGTAGTCCCACTGGGCTCGAAACGAGTTCGGGAAGGGTGGTCGGAAGGACGATCCCGAGCCCGAATATCCGGCCGAGAGTCGCAAGGAGGTTCGCCTCGCGACTAGGCGGCCGGCTCACTCGCCACGTGTGCGTGCGTCGCCGCCCCTGAAAAAGGAGACGGCGATATGACGCCAAAGTTCAATTCCCTCAGACGGCCCCTGCGCGCATTCTGCGCACTGGCCCTGACCATGGCGGCGGCGGGAGGCCTGGCGAGCAGCGCCAGCGCCTACGTTACGCCCGCCCAAGCCGAGCACGCCGCCGAGCGCGGCGCCGGCTGGTTCGAGTCCAACCAGCAGCAGAGCGGTGACCTCGGCAGCGACTGGGCGATGACCGCCCTGGCCGCGGTCGACGTCAACGCCGCCGACGTCCGCACCTCGCTCGCGGCTCCCAGCGCCCAGGACCACTACCTGGGCGAATGGCAGGCGAGCGGGCCCGGGGGCGCCGGGACCGACGCCGCCCGCGGGATCCTCGCCGGCGTCGCCGGCGGGCTCCAGACCTCGCGGCTCTCGACCGCGGCGGACGCGACCAGGAGCAACCTCGTCGCCAGGATCGCCGAGCTGTTCGACGGCACCCAGATCGGCGAACCCGGCCTGCTCAACGACGACATCTTCGGGGTGCTGGCACTGCACCAGGCCGGAGCGCCGCCGGAGCTGCTGCGGCGGATCGTCGACGAGCTGCGGACGCAGCAGCTGGCCAACGGCGGCTGGAGCTGGAACGCCTCCCCGGGGGCGCCAGCCGACACCGACATGACCGGCTCCGTCGTCGCGGCCTTCTGCGCCGCCGGCGTGGGCAGGGGCGACCCCGACCTGGCGGCGGCGCTGGAGCTGCTGCGCACGCTGCAGGACCCCGCCACCGGTGGCTTCATCGCGCCGCCGGAGGCGTTCGGGGTCGGCGTCAACACCGACACCACGGCCTGGGTCCTCAGCGGCCTGGTTCAGTGCGGGATCGACCCGCAGGGACCGGAATGGACGAGCGCCCAGGGTAAGACCGGGTTCGACTACCTGCTCTCGATGCAGCGGCCCGACGGTCACTTCGACTGGACCGCCGAGTACGCCGGCGGTGCTTTCGAGACCTTCAGCTCGGTGCGGCCGCTGAGCGGGGTCGCCTTCTCGAGCGCGCCTCCGGCGCGGTTCGACGGCGTCAGCCCGGCGGTGCGGCCGGCGCCCGCGGTGGCGGCCGGGACCACGGTCCCGATCACGCTCGTGATCGACCACGGCCCCGGTGCCGACGACGTCCGCATGTGCCGGGTCGACGTCGGCGACGGCTCCGGGCTGGGCGAGGTGCTGGCCGACGCCAAGGCCGCCTCGGCCCCGGCCGGCTGCGTCAGCGAGTTCGCGACCAGCTCCGGGCCCGGCGGGGTCGGGATCGCCTCGCTCGACGGCGTCGCGGCCAACGCCGAGTACGGCTGGCGGGTGCAGGTCGACGGCTCCGCCGCGCGGGCCGAGACCGACGAGACGATCGGGTTCGGAGATCTCGTCTTCCTCCAGTTCGCGGCGAAGGTCGCCGACCCCGGCCCGGCGCCGAAGGTCGTGGTCCCGCCGCTCAGGGCGGCGAAGCAACGGGCCGCGCGGGGGGCGCGAATCTCCCTGCGGGGGCCCGCCCGCTGGAGCGACGGCGGGGTCGAGATCGGCGCCCGCTGCCCGCGCGGGCTCGGCGCCGGCGGCTGCCGCGGCCTGCTGACCGCGCAGTTCCGCAAGCATCGCGGCGGGCCCCTGGTCGCCGCCGGCTCGGTCGCCTACGCGGTCGGCTCGGGGTCCGGGAGCCGGCTGACGGTCGCCGCCACCGCGGCGCTGCGCGCCCAGCTCGCCGAGCGCGGCCGGGTGAAGCTGCGCCTGACCGCGGCCACCCGCGGCGAGGACGCCGCGGTCCGGCTCACCCACGCGAAGCGGTTCCTCGCCGGGTGAGACGACGGCTCAGCGCAATCGCCACCACGGTCGCCCTCGCGGCCGTGGTGGCGGGCGCTCCGGCCGGCGCGGCGACCGTCGACCTCCGGGTCGACAGCTCGACCGACCCGGCGCCGCTCTTCGAGGGCAGCGTCGCCACCCTGCCCCATGCCGTCGACGGCGGCGACGGCAGCGGGCCCCACCCCTGCACCGGCCCGGCGGGCGAGGCGCCGTCGGCGACCGCCACCGGGGCGCTCGACGACGCGATGCGCGCGGCCGGCATCGCCTGGCGCGGCAACTGGGACCCGAGCTTCGGCGACTTCTTCGTCGACCGCATCGGCCCCTTCGCCTCCGCCGCGCCGGACCGCTACTGGTCGCTGACCGTCAACGGCCGCTTCTCCAGCGGCGGCTGCCTGGCCCAGGTCGAGACCGGGGACGCGATCCGCTTCAGCTTCGGCCCGCTCTTCGGCACCGCCCCACCGCCGGCCCCGATCCCGCCGGGCGAGCCCACCGGCCCCCGGGGCGGGCGCGGGAGCGGCGGCTCCGGTTCCAGCCCGCCGGCGGCGAGATCGCGGGACGTCGCGGCGCGGGCGTCGCTCTATCTGCGCCGCCACCGCGACGGCGTCGGCGCCGAGTGGGGGCAGCTGGCCCTGGCGCTGCGGCGCGGAGACGATCCGGCGCCGGCGGCGTCGAAGCTGATCCGCGGCAGGCTCGTACAGCTGCGACGCGGCTCTTTTCGGGGCGACGTCAACGCGGCCGCGATCGCGGTCCTGGCCTTCGGCACGGGCCGCCCTCGCGCGGCCGGGCGGGCGGCCCGCTGGCTCGCCTCGGCCCAGGGCCCGAGCGGCGGCTTCGGCTACCGGCCCGGGGCCGCGCCCGACGTCGACACCACCGGCCTCGCCACTTGGGCGCTGGCGCGAGCGGGAATGGGGGCGGCGGCGCGGCGCGGCGGCGCCTTCGTCCGCTCCGCCCAGGCCGCCAACGGCGGCTTCCCCTCCCTATCCGACGGCAGCTCGAATACCCAGAGCACCGGGCTGGCGCTGACCGCCCTGCGGGTGACGGGCCTCGGCGCCAGAGTCGCCGCCGACGGCGGCAGGACCGGACTCGACTTCCTCGCCTCCCTGGCCCGCGCCGACGGCTCGATCGCCTACGCCGGGAACGCCAACCCGACTCCGATCTGGACGACCGCCCAAGCGCTGCTGGGGCTAAGCGGCAAGGCGAAGCTGCTGGCGCCGGCAGGCGGTGGCGAGGGCAACGGCGCGACCGGCCGCCCTACTCGGCGCTGACCGGCCGGGGGCCCTCGCCCAGCTCCGCCCGCGCCCGCTGGGCGAGCTTGACGGTCGCCTTGCGCAGGCCCTCGGGGCCGTCGATCGGCTCCTCGTAGGCGACGCGCACGTCGACCTCGCCCTCGGGGGTCGTGGCGACCAGGTCGAGGCCGCTGCGGTCCGCGTCGACGCAGCGGGCGGCGGTCGCCTGCGGCCGCCCGCCGAGCGCCTTGACCATCTCCAGCAGGGCGTCGTCGTGGTCTTCGTTGAGGTGGGCGATGGCGCGCTCGGCGCCGCGGCTGACTGGGTCGTCCGGCTTCACGTTAGGTAACCCTAATTCAAAGCGACTCGAATACGCTGCCTGGTCCAACGATCTTCGATGGAGGCCCGACTTGACTGAGCAGCTCTGGGGTGGCGAGACCACCAAAGCCGTCGACAACTTCCCCGTCTCCGATTCGCCGGTGCCTGTCCCCGTGGTCCGCTGGTTGGGCCGGGTCAAGGCCGCCGCGGCCGAGGTCAACGGCGAGTTGGGGCTGCTCGACGACGACCTGGCGGAGCGCATCGCCGTTGCCGGCAAGGCGGTCGGCGAAGGCGAGCACGACGACCAGTTCCCGGTCGACGTCTTCCAGACCGGCTCCGGCACCTCCTCCAACATGAACGCCAACGAGGTGCTCGCCAACCTCGCCGGCGACGGCGCCCACCCCAACGACCACGTCAACATGGGGCAGTCCTCCAACGACGTCTTCCCCTCCGCCGTGCACCTGGCGGCGCTGGACGAGGTCAGCCACGACCTGCTGCCGGCAATGGGGGCGCTGGAGGCGGCGCTGGAGCAGAAGGCGGTCCGGTTCGCCGACGTGGTCAAGTCCGGCCGCACCCACCTGATGGACGCGGTCCCGGTCACCCTCGGCCAGGAGTTCGGCGGCTACGCGGCGCAGGTCCGGCTCGGGGTCCAGCGGGTCGAGGCGACGCTGCGCCGGGTCGGCCAGATCCCGCTCGGCGGCACCGCCACCGGCACCGGCCTCAACACCCACCCCGAGTTCGCCGCCAAGGTGCGCGAGCGGCTCGGCGCCGAGACCGGCCTCGAGATCTCCGGCCCGCTCGACCCGTTCGAGGCGCAGGGCAACCGCGACGCGCTGGTCGAGCTCTCGGGTGCGCTCAAGGTCTACGCCGTCTCGCTCAACAAGATCGCCAACGACCTGGCGCTGATGGGCTCCGGCCCCCGCGCCGGCCTCGCCGAGCTGCGCCTGCCGGAGCTGCAGAAGGGCTCCTCGATCATGCCCGGCAAGGTCAACCCGGTGATCCCGGAGGTGGTGATCCAGGTCGCCGCCCAGGTGATCGGCAACGACGCCGCGATCACGGTCGGCGGCATGCAGGGCCAGTTCGAGCTCAACGTGCGGGTGCCGCTGATCGCCCGCAACCTGCTCGACTCGATCAAGCTGCTCGCCTCCGCCTCGCGCCTGCTCGACGAGAAATGCGTCGCCGGCCTCGAGGCCAACGAGGAGATGACGACGCGCCACGCGGAGGCCACCCTGGCGACGGCGACCGCGCTCAACCCCCACATCGGCTACGACCGCGCCGCCGACATCGTCAAGGCCGCCGCCGAGTCGGGCCGCTCCCTGCGCGAGGTCGCGCTCGAGCAGGGCGTCGAGCCCGCGGTCCTCGAGCAGGCCCTGGACCACCGCCGCATGGCCCGCCCGCACGAGTAGCGGCCAGCGAACTGCATCAAGTTATCCATCCTCCAGGGGGATAACTTGATGCAGTTCGGAGGTGCCCTAGCGGGGGTCGGGGAGCAGCAACTCGACGTTGCGGTCGTCGGCTTGGCCTTCGCCGAGCGGGGCGCCGGACTGGAGGTCGTTGAAGGACATCGTCCGCGCGGCCGAGGCGAGGTCGTTGAAGTCCATGCTCGAGGCCGGGGTACCGGGGGCCGGAGCCGCTGCCTGGCCGACGTGGTCGAGGATCGTGCCGAAGATCGAGAGGGTGCCGTCGTGGTTGTCGAAGACCTCGAGCAGGCGGCTCTGCTGGGGCCAGTCGGCCTCGGCGGCGACGCGGATGCTCCAGAAGCCGCCGGGCCCGCTCGGGTTCGGGAACGCGTTGACGACGTTGTCGTGCGAGTGGCCCGCCACCCAGGCGATCGCGTTGGGGAATTCGTGCAGCAGGTTGACCGCGTCGGCCTGGAGGTGGATCGGCTGCGAGTTGCGGGGGTCGAGGTCGCAGCCGGGGTTGAGGTCGTGCCCGTGTGAGTCGGCGAGCAGGCAGAGCGGCGCCAGCTCGTCGGGCGCGTCGGCGACGAGGCTCTCCGGCGCGTGGTGGCTGAACAGCACCACCAGCTCGTCGGCGGCGGTGGCCGCCTGCAGCTGGCCCCGCAGCCATTTGAACTGGGGGTCGTCGATGTTCCCGTCCGAGGTCGATTTGCCGGTCGGGGTGAGGATCGTGCCGGCCTCGGCGACGGTGTCGACGGCGATGAAGCGCATCCCCGCCGCCGGGCTCCACGAGTAGTAGCCGGCGGCCCCTTTCGAAGCGGCCTCCTGGGCCGGGTCGACGAAGTCGAAGCCGTGGCCGTCGGCCTGCGAGCCGGCCTTGAAGACGTCCTTGTACTGCTGCTTGGAGACAAACTGGCGTTTCGGGTCGCCGGGGACGATGGCGGTGTTCTGCGGGCTGGTCAGGAACGAGCCGAGCAGGTTCGCCGGGTTGAGCAGCGAGGCGAGCAGCGCGGCCGCGTTTTCGGGATTGGAGACCGGGCCGATCGGCTTCAGGCAGCCGGTGGCGACCAGCTCGAAGGCGGCGTTGGCCGCGGCGTTCCCCTGCACCAGGGCGTCGTGGTTGCCGAAGGCGACGTAGGAGGGAACGTCGAGCCCGTCGGCGCTGAAGGCTTGCTGGGCGCGGTCCATCAGGCCCGGGTATTTGGGCCAGGCCGCGTGGGGGCCTTTCGGGCTGTTCGGGTCGTAGAACTCCGGGAAGGGACCCTCGACGTAGTCCTGGTAGTCCTGGACGCCGGTGTAGCGGGCGGCCTCGGCGGCGCCGGGCACGAACAGGTTCGGGCAGAGGAGGTGCGAGTAGGTCGCTTTGTTGACGCCGCTGTTGGGGTTCAGCGGGCCGCCCTCGAGCAGGGTCCGCACCCAGAGCGTCTCGTTGAGCTGCTGGCTGTCGGCGGAGTCGCCGGTGTCGATCGTCAGGTCCATGGCGCTGTGGGCGCCGCTGCCGTCGGCGACCGGGCTGGCGGCGGCGAACTGGTTGACCTGGCGGATCATCGCCTCGCTGACCTGCGGCTCGAGCGCCTCCCAGGGGCGCCAGGCGGCGCCGAAGGGAAGGCTCAGCGGGGTCGAGAGCGGGTCGATGACCTCGAGCCGGGCCGGCGACTCCTCGTCGGCCAGCTGGAAGTCGGAGAGCTGGCCGAAGTAGACGAGCGAGGTGCGGTCCTGGGCGCGCGTCGGCCCCGCCGCGCCGAGTTCCTGGCGGACCGCGTAGGGCTCGCCGGCGCCGAGCTGGAGGAAGCGGAAGCCGGTCGGGGCGACGGGCACCACCCGCTGTTCCAGAGTGGTTTTGCCAACGGTGTCGGAGACCGCGGCGCCGGCGGCCGTCGCAAACCCCGCGACCGCCGCCAGGACCGCCAACGCAACAGCCACCCGCGCAACCGCTCCCCGCAGCTTCATCTCCCCACTCCTCCGCTCAAAGGGTTTGTAGTGCTTAGGCACACTACCATCTGCTACCTATAACTAGGTAGCGTCCCTTGTCGCTCCTGAGGCTGGGCGGGCTATCTGCGGCCAGCTCGCAGCTGGCGCTTGTGCTTGGCCTTCTTGCACTTCGCGGCTCGTTTGCCCGTGCAGCCCCCGTGGCGACCGCGGTCCCCGCGCTCGCCCTTCGGCCCCGCCGGGCCTTGCGGGCCCGTGGCGCCGGCTGGCCCGGCCGGGCCCTGGGGACCCGCCGATCCTTTCGAGCCGGGGGCTCCGGTCTGGCCCTGGGAGCCCTGCGGGCCCTGAGGGCCGGTGCCGCCGGCCGGGCCCTGGGGACCCGTGGGGCCGGTGCCGCCCGCGGGCCCGCCGGGGCCGGTGGGGCCTGCCGGCCCGACCTCTCCGGGCGGCACCGGGACCACGACGGAGGACGAGGCGACGCCCTCCCCGTCGGCGCCGGTCGCGGTCACCCGGCAGCTCACCTGAGTGCCAACGTCGGCGGCGGCGAGGACGTAGCTCTCGCCGACGGCGCCGGCGATCGGCGTTCCCGCTCGCAGCCACTGCCGCGCCAGCACCGGCGTGCCGGACCAGGCGCCCGGCGAGCAGGTCAGCGTCTGGCCGAGGACGGCACTGCCGCCGATCTGCGGCAGTGCCGAGTTCACCGGCGCGTCGCCGAGCACGTTACGGGCGCGGAGGTCGGGATCGCCCGAGTTGTCGCTGCCGTCGGCGACCCAGGCGCGCCCGTCCAGCACCGCCAGCGAGGTCATGTTGCCGCTGCCGCGCTGGTCGCCGACCGGGATCGCCTCCAGCGTCACCTTGGTCGCGGTCGCGCCCGCGGCCAGCGCCGCCACCGCGAAGCGCACGATCGCGGCGTCGCCGCGGGCGTTGGCGCCGGTGCCGGCAGATTCGACTCCGAGCAGGTCGCCGTTGAAGGCCAGCGCCAGGTCGCGCAGGCGCCGGTCGCCGGCGATCGGCAGCAGCACCTGGTCGACCGCGGGCGCGGGCCCCGGCGCAATTCGGAAGACCGGCACGCTGCCGGCGCTCGGCGCCACGTCGGCCGAGGCGTAGACGCCGGCGCCGTCGGCGCTTGCCGCAATTCCCGAGGCGTTGTTGACGCCGGCCAGGTCGAGCGTCTGCGCGACCACGCCGTCCTCGTCGAGGCGGGCGACGTCGGTGGTGCCGCCGCCGCTGACCGCGACCCACCAGCCGCCGCCGGGGCGGGCCGCGACGTCCTGGACGATCGCTGCCGCCGGCAGGCCGGCGATGTCGAGCAGCTTGCGGGCCGGGGCGATCCCCGGCGCTCCCACCGTCACCTCGAAGAGGCCGCGCTCGGCGCTGTAGCGAGGCACCATCGCCAGCTTGCCGTCAGCGGTGGTTCCGAGGCCGCGGACGTCGGCCCAGGGCTCGTCGTCGCTGCGGATCAGCGGTCGGTCGGTCGGCAGTTTGTCGGCGGTGGTGATCCGGAAGACGCTGAAGGCGCCCTCCTCGTCGGCGGTTATCACCCGCTTGCGGGCCGGCAGCGCGACCGCGCTCTCGGGCCGGTGACCGCCCGGCAGGACGGCGACGAAGCGCGGCGCCTGCTTGTCGGAGATGTCGTAGACCGAGGTCGAGCGCGAGCGCTCGTTGGTGACGAACAGCGTCTCGCGGCCGTTGATGGTGGCGATCTCGACGCCCTCCGGCTCGGAACCGGCGTCGTCGTTGCGGTTCTCGGCGATCAGGCCGTAGTCGGCAAGATGGCGGTCGTGGGCGGGACCGCCGTTGGCGAGCACGGTTCCGCCCGGAGTCCAGATCGTGAAGTCGCGGGTACCGTTTTTGGTGCCGCCGTCGAGATCGTCGTTCTCGTCCTCGTTCGCGGTCACCAGCGCCTGCCCGTCGCCGGTCCACTTGACCCCGTCGGGCTCGCGCTCGCGGGTCACGAGCTGGTTGAAGCGCAGGACGCCGTCGTTGAAGGGGTCGAGGTCGAAGGTCTGGGTGCCGGTCGACCAGACGTCGAGGACGGTCGCCGACGGCAGGTCGACGATCACGACCGCGTCCTGCTCCTGCAGGGTGACAGCGGCGCGGTTGGCGGCGTTGACGTCGACGAACTCCGGCTGCGGATCGTCCGCCTCGTCGTAAATCGAAGGGTCGAGCGGCGGGATCGCCACCGCGGTCGCGGTCCAGAGGGTGGGGTCGGGGCTGGAGAGATCAAGGGCTTCGACGCTGCCGTCGGTGAGCGGATCGCCCTCGTTCTCGATCGCGGCGGCGCCGCGGGTGCGGCTCGGGGAGACGGCGACCGAGTCGATGCCGTCGGCGACCGCGACCGTGTGGGCGAGCGCCGGGTTGGCCGGGTCGAGGAGGTCGTAGACGCGGATCTCGTCGCCCAGCGTGGAGGTCGTCTGCACGCCGACGAGCACGTAGCGGTCGGTCACCGCGGCGACCGAGGTCGTGGTCTCGTCCACCGCGCCCAGGACGACCGTCGCTTTCTGCACCGGGGCGTCGACGTCGGTGATGTCGAAGACGGCGAGGCGGCCGTTCTCTTCGCCGCCGAAGTCGTTGTCGGTGGCGATCAGGAGGTTGCCGTTGGGCGTCACGTCGAGGATCTCGGGGACGCTGTTGGGGACCGCGGGCGCGAAGCCGGGGCGGATTTCGAACGCCGTCTGCGCCCCCGCGGCCGGCGCGATCGCGGCCGTCGAGATCAGGGCGAGCAGGGAAACGAGAGTGACGCGGACACGGGCGGGGATCGACACCTAAGGCCTCCTGGGGCGAGTGGACGCCGCCACGCTAGGCGCCGCCCGCGGAGGCGATGTGATCAGCCGGTGTCCAGTTGGTGACCAGGTGGTGACGATCCCGTCGCCGGCGGCGGCCCAGCGTGGTCAGCCCTGCAGGGTGACGAAACGCTCCTCGGTCAGCTCGAGGACCGCGAAGGCCGGCCCCTCGCGGGTGTTGCCGGAGTCCTTGACGCCGCCGTAGGGCTGCTGGTCGGCGCGGAAGGTCGGCACCTCGTTGATCAGGACGCCGCCGAACTCGAGGGTGCGGCCGGCCTCGAGGCCGCGGCCGATGTCGCGGGTGAAGACGCCGGCCTGGAGGCCGAACTTGGAGTCGTTGGCCAGCTCCAGGGCCTCCCCGAACTCCGCGTAGGTGTCGATCGTCGCCACCGGCCCGAAGATCTCCTCGCACCAGACCTTGGCGTCTTTGGGCGGCGCCTTGAGCAGGGTCGGGGCGAGGCAGCGGCCCTCGTCGACCAGCTCGCCGCCGGTCAGCAGCTCGGCGCCGGAACCGACCGCCTCGTCGACCCACTGCTTGACGCGGTCGCGGTCCTCGGGCGTGATCAGCGGCCCGACGTCGGTCTCGGAGTCGAGCGGGTCGCCCACGGTGAGCTTCTCCACCTTGGCGACGAGCCGCGCGGTGAAGGCCTCGGCGACGTCCTCGTGGACGAGGATCCGCTGGATCGAGATGCAGCTCTGGCCGGCGTGGGAGAAGGCGTGGATCTGGGCTTTGTCCGCGGCCGCCTCCCAGTCGCCGTCGGCGTGGACGATCAGCGGCGCGTTCGAGCCCAGCTCCAGGTTGACCTTCTTGTGGGGGACGCGGCTGCGGATGTCCCAGCCGACCTGCGAGGAGCCGGTGAAGGTCAGCGCCTTGGTCAGCTCGTGCTCGACGATCGCGTTGCCGACCTTCGAGCCCGGCCCAGGGACGACGCTGAGCCAGCCCTCCGGCAGCCCCGCCTCGGCGAGGATCGCCGCCAGCTTCAGGGCCGAGATCGGCGTCTGTCCGGCCGGCTTGAGGACGATCGCGTTGCCGGCCGCGATCGCCGGCCCGAGCTTGTGGGCGACCAGGTTGAGCGGAAAGTTGAAGGGGCTGATCGCGCCGACCACCCCGTAGGGCACGCGCAGCATCACCCCGAGCTTGCCGGCGCCGGCCGGCGAGGCGTCCATCGGCACCGTGCCGCCGGTCAGCTTGCGGGCCTCGACGGCGGCGAAGGTGAGGGTGTCGACGCAGCGCTGCGCCTCGACCGTGGCGGTCTTGATCGGCTTGCCGGCCTCGGCGGCGATCGTCAGCGCCAGCTCCTCGATCCGCTCGCCGACCAGCTCGGCGGCGCGGTCGAGGGTGGCGGCGCGCTCGTGCTGGGGGAAGTCGGCGGAGAGAAAGGCCCGGTGCGCCGCCGCGACCGCGCGCTCGACCGTCGACTCGTCGCCGAGCGCCACCCGGCCGACCGCGCTGCCGTCGTAGGGGCTCTTTACCTCCCCCCACTCGCCGGTCTCGGCCCACTCGCCGGCCACCAGCAGCTTGTGATCGACCGCGTCCACCGTCTGACTAGCCACCTCGACCTCCTCCAGTCGCTTCAGGCCAGCGTAGCGCTCGGTGGGCGCCGCCTAGAGCTGGGTGGCGAAGAACCCGGCCATGGCGATGAGGAGAGTGCCGATGAGGCCGCCGCTGACGATGAAAAGGCTCTGCTGGAGCGAGTCGAAGCGGGTGTGAACCACGTGAGCCTCGCGGTCCATACGCGTATTGATCTGGTCGTGCTGCTTGTCCATGCGGGCGTTGATCTGGTTGAGCTGCTTTTCCATGCGCGCATCGATTTGTTCGAAGCCGTGATCGATCCGGGCGATGACTTCCTCGAAGCGGGCGTCGACCTGCTCGAACCGTTCGTCCACTCGGCGGAAGTCTTTCTCCATCCGAGCGGTCAGATCGTCGAGCCGCTCGTCGGTCCACGCTTCTCTCATCGCCTCCATGATGCCACCTTAGACAATAAGTTTCGGGGCGTGGGCCGGTAGGTGTGACAATTATCTGCCAACTTCGTGCCGTCTCAACCGGCCTCGCGCAGGCTCGCCAGCGAAGCTCCCGCCTCCTCCGCCCCCAGGTACGGGATCAGCAGGTACTCGACCAGGGCGGCGGTCGCCTCCGGCAGCCGCTCGGCGCGGTCACTGTCGACGTAGCGGGCGATCAGGGCGACGACTCCTCCCAGCAGCAGGTCCGCGAGGTCGTCCGGCAGCTCGGCCCGGCCCGGGTGGTCCGCGCGAAGCGCCGCCGCGAAGCGGTCGAGCATGGCCTGCTGCCGCTCCCGCGCGGCACGCCCGGCCTGCAGGACCTCGACCGCCATCAGGTGCGCGACCAAAGGATTGGCGGCAAGCAGGCGGAGGGCTTCGGCGGCCCCGCCGCGGATGCGCGCCGGCCACTCGTCCTCGCCGGCGACAGCTCGCTCGACTCGCTCGCAGAACCACTGGCTGGCGACGTCGTAGGTCGCCAGGAAGCACTCCTCCTTGCCGGCGAACTGCTGGTAGAAGGCGGCGCGGGAGACTCCCGCCTCGCTGGTGATGTGGCCGATCGTCGTCGCCGGGTAGCCGTGCCGCGGCAGCGCCCGCAGCATTCCGGCGACGATGCGCGAGCGCTGGTTGTGGGCGACGAAGGAGCGCGGCAGCCCGTGGCGGCCGGCGGGCAACCGCGCCATCGCCAGCTCCGGCGGCAGGCTGGCGAGAGCCTCGGGATCGAAGCGCTCCGGCGCGCCGCCGGGGGGAGGCGGCTCACCCGGCGGCATCGGGCGGCTAGCCGCCGGCGGCTTGCCGCGCGGCGGCATCGCGCGACGCGGCCGGGAGCGAGGGCACGAGCAGGTAGCCGAGCAGCAGCTCGTGGGACTCCGGCAGGCGCTCGGCTTCGCCGGCGAGCACCCGGCCGGCGAGGAGAGAGGCGAGGCCGCCGGCCAGGAGCCGGGCGGTCTCCTCCGACACGGTCGTCGCCCGGGCGGCCTTGCCGCGGGGCGGGCGCAGGGCCTGCGCCAGGCGCGCCAGCGAGCGCTCGTGCTCGAGCCGGGCGGGCCGCGAGGCGGCGAGCGACTCGACCAGGAGCAGGTGGGCCAGCGCGGGGCTGGCGGCAAGGAAGTCGAGGCCGGCGCGCAAGCCGGCGTCGAGCCGGGCGGCGCACTCGCGCTCGCCTTCGGCGGCCCCCTGGACGGTCTCGGCGAGGCGGCCGACGCCGTCGTCGTAGGCGGCGGCAAAGCACTGCTCCTTGCCCTCGAAGTACTCGTAGAAGGTGGGCCTCGAGACCCCGGCCAGTTCGACGATGTCGGTGATCCTCGTGTCCTCGTAGCCGTGGTAGGCGAGGGCGGCGGCAAGCCCTTCGAGGATGCGGCGGCGCTGGATCGCCATCACCTCGGCGCGGGAGAGCCCGGACCGGGGCGGGATCCGCTCGACTTTCGGAGGCGGCACGTCGGGTCGGCGGCGGGAGCCGCGGGGCTCGCGGGTAGGAAGCTTGATCTCGCCGGTTCCCATCCGTCTATTCCTGTCGATTCCCACTCATACCCGCTCCGTTCTCAGGGGGCGACGACCTCGGATATAAACAGGCTAGTTCATGTTTGTCAAGATACGCACGTGGTATGGGTGATTACCTCTGGGACCCTCGGCCTCACTGCCCCTGCGCCATAAACGAGACCACGCCCAGCGCTTCCCCGGCGACGAAGACCCCGTCTTTGCCCTGCGGCTTGGCGAAGAGCTCGTTGAAGGTCTGCGCGGTGGCGGCGTCAAGCGCCAGCGGCGCTCCGGAGAGGGAGACGGTGCGGGCCTTGGCATCGGATGCCACCAGGCCCGGCCCGAGCTTCGCCACCCCGATCCGCCCCAGCTTGCCGCCGTAGGGCGGCGAGGGCCGCGCCTCGACTTCGGCGGTGAGGGCTCTGGTGGCGAGCTCAAGTCCCGCTTCGCCCCAAAACAGCTGCCCGCCGCCGAGCTGGAGGAATTCCAGCGAGCCGGAGGTTTCGATCGTGCCCAGCGATGCATTGGGGGCGATCGTCCCCCCGAAGAGCGGCAGGGTGAATTGACCGGGACCGGGGCGTTCAGCCGGATAGACGGGATTGACGGCAACAAACAGCGAGGCGAGCTTGGCGGCGAGAACTGGCGCCAAGGCCAGTTCGGCTTTGTTCTTGCCGAGCACGACCACGGTTTCCGGGTTGGCGGTGCTCTGGGTCTTGCCCAGCGCCTGTCCCTCTTTGAAGACTTGCTTCAAGCGCAGCTTCTTGCCGAGGCGGGTGGCGAGCTTTGAACTCAGGGTCAGGGAGCTGACCTTGACCCCGGAGCCAAAGCCCTGGCGGGAGACCGCAAGGCTCTTGGCTTGGGCCAGCTTCAACTGCGAGCCCCCGACCTTGGCCGAGAGCGGTGAGCGCTTCTGGGTGGTTTTCAGCTGCAGGGCTTTGATCGGGATCGAGCGCTTGCCGGCCTTGAAGACCAGCGCCCCTTCGTGCTCGAGCGTGCCCTTGGCGCTGGTGGGGTCGAATTTGCCGGCGGTTACCGGGAAGCTGACGGCGTTGCCACCGAACTTTGCCGGGGCGGCGGCGCTGAGCTTGACGCCGTTGGCTTTCAGCAAGGCGAGGAAGGACTTGTCGAGCGTCAGCTTGGTGGAGCCCGAGCCGAGCGGGTCATAGGCGGCTTGGGCCAGGGGCGCGACTAAGAGCAGCCCGGCCAGGGCGCAGATGCAAGCGAGACTTGCCGCCTTTCTCTTCGCCCCCGGCCTCATTCCTTGACCCCGCAGCTCTTGTTGACGGCGAGCCCGATCTCCTTGCGCGCAGCGAAGGAGAAGGTGGCGTAGGCCAGCGGGAAGGAGGTGATCTTGGTCCCGCTCGGAGCCGGGCAGCCGGCGTTGAAGTAGGAGAGCTGGTGGCCTTGGTGTTGGTATTTGCGCCGCAGCGTCAGCTTGATGCGATCGACGAAGCCCCAGCTGCCCAAGGCCTCGGGGAAGGAGGCGGTGAGTTCGGTGCCGTAAGGGCCTTTGTTTATGCGCTTGATCGCGAAGGTGATCACGAAGGAGGTCGCGAAGGGATTGGTGGTGTAGATGTGGGCGAAGAGGACGGGTCTACCTGACTTGCGGCCGTTGAAGACCAGGAGCCTTCCCCGCGTCGGGTAGGGGCGCTGGTCGGGGAGGACGATCGTGGCCCAGAAACGGCCCGAGCCGACCAGGGCGTCATCGCAGGAAGACAGTGCCCGCTGCGTGGTCGTCGCCTGCACTTCGGGCAGCTGGCAGACCGGCAGGCCCTCAGATTGCAAGAGCCCGTGGCGGTTGACCTTGACCGTCATCTTCTGCAGTTGCGGTGGCACCGCTCCACTCGGGGTGGAGATATGGCCGGCGATGAAGACGGCGATCGGGGCGGTGGTAGTCCTCGGCAGCTTGAAGGGCAAGATCTGGGAGAGGACGCTGATCCTAAGGCCCTGGTTTTGGACCACCGCGCCTGAAGCCAAAGTGGCTCCCGTCAACGCCAAGACCGCCAAGCCCAGGGCCCCTGCCCGTCTTCTCACCGACTACTCGCCTACCGGGCCGGGCGGGACGAGCGCTTGGCGCCTTTGCCTTTGCCTTTGGCCTTGCGCCCCTTCTTGCACTGGGGCTTCAAGACC
Organism: uncultured Solirubrobacterales bacterium; assembly: GCA_963849165.1. Classification (GTDB taxonomy): domain Bacteria; phylum Actinomycetota; class Thermoleophilia; order Solirubrobacterales; family 70-9; genus VAYN01. Next base: position 173,780 of record CAWKGJ010000002.1, read on the forward strand.
GGGTTGAAGACGTGCTTCTTGCCGTTTTGGCCTTTGAAGTCGGCGATCGCCTTGTTCGTCGATTTGCAGAGGTTGGTCGAGTTGACCAGCAATCCCTTTTTGCCGCCCTGCATGGTCAGGGTGAAGGTCTTGACCGGGACGTCGGGGACGATCTCAAAGGTGTTGCGGATCTGCCCGTCGCCGACCGAGTCGATGCGGCCGACCAAGTTGAAGTCGATCTGGCCGTTGTGGAGGGCTGCCACGAGATCAGGCAGCGGGTTGCTCGAGGACCTGAGGAAGACCGGGCCTTGCACCGGCTCGTCGAGGATCGGGGTGATGGCTTTCGCGTAGCCGTAGATCGAGCCGGCCGGGCACTTTTCGCCTGGATGCAATCCCTGAGCGAACTGGGCCCTGGTGCAGATCGTTTTGATGTGGGACTGATCGAGGAACTCCGAGTGAGGCAGGGTGACCTGGGCCCTGCCGATGTTGGCGTCTCCGGGACGAGCGGTCAGCACCGCTTTGAAGGCTGGGTTCTGGTTGCGCTTGGTGCCGCCCTTGAGGCTCAAGGCCAGCTTGGGCTTGAAGCCCAGCGAAGCGCAGTCAGCTGCCTGGAATGGGCTGGTGACCGTGAAGGGACGGTCGTCGACTTCCGAGCCGAAGTTGGTGCCGGAGCCCAAGACCGTGGAAGCGGTCGAGGTCTTGGCGCAGCTGGTCGGGTTGAGCATGAACTGGGGGCGATCCACATAAGCCCTGATGTCCCTCGCGTGGACCGGGATGCCTTTGATGATGTGGGGGATCGGGTCCGATCCCGTCGCGTCGATGAAGACTTCGGCGGTCTCGGGGTTGATTTTCAACGCCTGGCGGATGACCACGGTGCCGAGGTCGAAGGGGCCGACGCGGGCGGCGGTGATCGCGGCTATTGAAAGAGCGGAGCCGTTGTAAGGGCCGGCGAGGTAGATCTTGCCCGGCGCATAAGCCAGCGAGGGACCGACTCCGGCGCCGACCAAGGTCCTCCCGACCTCAGAGGCCGCCGGGCAACTTGGAGCTGCCAGCTCTTCGGCGCCGCCGTGGGGGCCGGTCCTGGCTTTGGCGGCGGCGATCGCCGCGTCGGGGCAGAAGGGGATCCCGGCCAGCTTGCCGACGATGCCCGGCGGCAGCTTGATCGAGAAGCGGGTGAACTCCTGCTCGCCGTCGTTACGGGTCAGGCGCAGGTTGAAGGGGCTGTAGGTGCCGGCGGCGTTGTTGATCGTGCCGGCGAGCAGGCCCGGTTTGAAGGGGGCGGTGTTGCCCGAGGCGCAAGCGCCGGCGTTGGGCCCGGTGATGATCGAGAAGGCTGAGGTCGTGGTGACCGGAGGTCCTCCCGCCCAGGGGGTCAGCGTCGCCGTGGCGTTATAGGTGCCGCAGAGCGGTGGGCTTGCCAGCGGGCTCCTCGTCCCCTCGCGGAAGTGCAGGCGGAAGTGGGAGTAGGGCAGCTGCGGGAGGTTTTCGGCGACCGTGGTGATGCGGCCGGTGACCGGGTCGTTTTCGACCTTCAGGGGCTGTTTGACGATGATGCCGAGAACCGGGTTCTTGATGACTATGTAGAGAGCCAGGAGGGAGCCGAAGGGGTTCTCGTAGGGCTTGGCGATGAAGAGGGCGCCGTTGACGTTTTCGTCCAAAAGCGGCGTTTCGACTTCGACGGTGCCGATCTTCGAGGCGTTGGGGCAGCCGAAGCCCGGTTCTGATTTCACCGTCTCTCGGGCCAGGTCGGCTTCGGTGCAGACGTTCAGGCCTTCGGCCAACGAAGGGTTAGTCGAGAAGCCCTCGGGCAGGGTGACGACGGCTTTCTTGATGTCAGAAGCCGCGGTCGCCCCGTCTTTGGGGTTGGTCAGGCCTTCGTCGTGGACGTCGAGGCTGAAGTCGAGACCGGTCGGAGAGGAGGCGGCTTTGGTCGTCGGCTGCGCCGTGATCGAAGGGTTGAAGCTGAGTTTGGCGCAGCCGGTCATCCCCTGTGGGTTCGGCGGGGTCGCGTCGTCGTGGAAGAGGACCGAGCCGGTGAGCCAGTTGGGATCGCTCAAGTTCGGCTCGCCGTTGGCCAGCCAGGAGCCTTGGTTCTGCCAGGAGTCGGTGGCGTAGCTGGTCGGCAGCGGGCCCTCGCAGGAGCGGGGCAGGGTCAGCAGCGGAATGTTGGCGGCGTTGGTGGTGCAGTTGCCGTAGGAGTCGGGTTCGGGGAACTCGTTGTCGATCACGATTGGGCCCAGTCCTTCTGGTCCGTCCTGGTTGACGCTGGAGACGCAGAGGCCGCGGTAGGGGTCGTGCTTGGGATCGGCGGGATTGCCCCACAGGGTCAGCTCCGAGCTCAGCACGTTGACCGACTGCGGGATGTTGATCACGTCGGCTTTGCCGTTATAGGGGTAGGACTGCTTGAGCCCGACTTCGATCGTGACCGGAGTGTTGACGGCGATGAAGCCGAGCTTCAGAGCGACGCCGGGGGGCGGGGCGAGGTTGTAGACGGCGGCGAGGTTGTCGATAACGGTGGTGCTGGTCGCCGCGTAGCCGACCGCGGCGCTGTCGGGGCACCGGGTCGCTTTGCCGCCGCTCCTGAAGTCGAGGAAGTCGGCGAGCCCGCAGCGCGGCACCGCGGTCGGGTCGGCGATCAGGCCGGCGATCTGTTCGGCGATCACGTCCTTGACTTCGCCGTCGGCCCGCGCGGCGGTGAGCTTGTTGAAGTGAACCTTGGTGGTCATCTGGAATGGGTGCGAGCCGGCCTGGGTCGCCGTTGACCCGTCCTCGTTGGCGTAGACGACGTCGAACTGTTCGAGCCCGTAACTGGCCTGGGCTGAGGGAACGAGGGCAACGAGCGCCAGTAGGGCCGCAGCGGAGAGGGTGGTCAGGAGTCGCTTCATCGGTGGTTCCTCCGGTTGGCGTTGGCTCGCCGCTGCTGGCGCTTCTTGGCTTGCTGCTTTGCCTTCTTGGGCTTTGCCTTCTTCTTGGCCTTGTGCTTCTTCTTCGCAACCGGCTCTTCGACCACGTTGCCGGCGCCCTGGAAGGTCGAGGAGGACGGGGTCGGGTCGTTGGGAGCTTCCAAGGGGCCCTGACAGGCTTCGCCTTCGCAGGCCGCCGGCGGGTTGGGGGGCGGCGGGAAGCCGCCGCCCACCCTGGCGTCATAGACGTCGATCAGGCCGTAATCCTGGGCCAGCAGGCTCTCGCCGGTACTGAAGAAGACGTCTGAGCCCGAAGGCGTGGCGTCGAGGAACTTCGAGTCCTCGGGACTCTGGCCGGAAGAGATCAGCGAGAGGCAGCCTTCGGAGCTCTCTACATAGGAGGCGCTTTGGCTGGTGCAGCTGCCCGAACCCGGGGCCTCCCACTGGTAAACGTCCTGGGCGCCGTTGGTGTCGCGTAGGACCAGGGCCTCGAAGCTGTTGAAGTAGACGCGGCTGCCGTCGTCGGAGAGGTAGCGCGGCTGGTAGAGCTGGCTTTGGAAGCGGGGGATGGTGGCGGCGCCGTAGGGGCCTACTTGGCCGTTAAGGCCCCGTTCGAGCTCACGCCCCCGCGGCCGCGCCCCGCTCGGGTTGCAGGAGACGCAAGCCAGAGCATCCGCCTCGGCGTCATAGCGGTAGACCTCGAGGTCGGGTTGATCGTTGGCAAGGTCGCGGTTGTCATAGCCGGCGGTCTCGCTGGCCAGCTGTCGGCTGTTGGACATGAAGACCAGGCTCTGGCCGTCGGGGTTGACGCGGGCGGTGCGCAGGATCGGTGCTTTTTGTAGCGGCCTGCCATAGGGGCTGGTCGTATCGGGGTATGGGTCGCTCGGATCGGGGGGGAAGGTGGGGTCGGTGAGGATCGCGACGAAACTGGTCGTGCCCTCCTCGTCGAAATAGACGTTGGGCTCACCGGGAGTCGCCCCCTCGGACTGCGCCTGCGCAGAGGCTTTGGCGGAGGCAAAGTAGACCCGCGAGAGGTCCTCGCTGGCGCCGAGGATGTTCTCCATCACCCCTTCGGCGATCAGTTCTGAGGCCGGTGGTTTGGCCTCGGAGTCGAAGCGATAGAGGTTGCCGGCGAGCGGGCCGTTAGTGACGGTGAAGAGCGCCTTGGTGCCCTGCGGGTTGGCGGCCTGGAAGTAGGCTGGTTCTGCGCTTACGGTCTCCGAGACCGGGATCGTGCAGGCCCGGGTCGGCTGGTTGCATTTACCGGAAATGATGGTGCTCGGAGCTTTGTCGGCGTTGATGCGCAGGTAGAGCTGGCCCGAGCCGGCCCCAGTGTCCGCGTTCGGGCCAAAACCACCGGTCCAAAACACCCGGGTTCCGTCATCGGAGATCGCATGGCTGACACTGTTGAAGCGGTTTTGGTTAGCTCCTTCACTGCCCTTTACCCCCCCAGTCCCTGCCGAAGAATCGACATCGCTCGCATCCCCATCTGGCAACACGCTTACCAAGCGCAGCTGGCCGGCGCCGATTGACAGATAGGTCTGGTAGATGGGCCGGGGGCCAAAGGTCGCGCTGGAAGCATCGTCAGTCAGTGCTTCGTGGATGCGGACCACAGCCCGGGAGCCGTCGGCGGAGAAGCCCTGTAGTTCGGGCTGATACTGGGTCGGGAGCGCTTTGGTCGGGGCGGTGCAGAGCAGGGCGCGGTAGGCGCCGGCGGTATCGCGGTGGTAGAGGCCACTGAAGCCCACGGGAGCGCAAGGGTCAAGAGTGGGTTCGCCTTCCTGTAGCAACCATGACTGCGAGAGATCGGAGCTGAAGGCCTGGTACTCGTTCTCGAGTTCGAAGCGGAACTGACGTTCGCGCGGTGGGGCCAGCGACTCGCTCGACCAGCCTTCCCCGGCCTTTCCCCTTTCAGTGCGCTGGGCGAGCAGCTGGTTGGTGTAGGGGGCCGATAAGGGGTCGGCGAAGGCGCGGTAGGAACTGTAGGCGAAGCCGTTGCCGTCGATTGCGCTCTGATCGAGATTGGTCGGATAGCCGGTGAGGTTGATCCGGGTGAGAACGTCGCCGTTGTTTTTGTCCAGCGGCGTCACCATCTCGTAGGCGCGGCAGTCAGGCAGGGTGGCGCTGGGGCCGGTGCGGAAGGCCTGATTGACGCACTGCAGTTCGGCTGGCACCGGCGGGGGGAAGGTGACGAAGGTGCCCGGGGCCGAGGCAATTGGGACGAAATAGGGGTCGGAAGCAACGAAGCGGTAGTGGTAGGTGGTGCCCGGCCGCAGGGAGAAGATCTGGGCCGCCTTGACTACCGGCGCTTCGCCGGAGCCGAAGTCGAGCGGGTGGGCCGGGTTGGGGATGCTGGTGGCGTTGGCGAAGCCGTTGGCTTGGTAGTCGGGGCCCTCGGCGATGTATTGGAAGTAGCCGCCGGTATGGATGCCGAGCGGGTTTACTTTGGCATTGAGGCGGGCGGTGTCGGTGCCGACCTCCGAGATCCAGGTGTCCGTGATTTCAAGCGCCGGTTTGGTCGTGAATTTGGCTTTGTCGCCGACGACTTCGCCTTCGGCGTTTTTGGCGATCGCGCGGAAGTAGTAGGTGGTTTCGGGTTTGAGGCAGCTGGGTTCGTCAGGGACGACGCAGATGTTGGTCGCGCTGACCGTCTGGTTGTCGAAGCCAGGCGGGCTCGGGGCGCTTTCGGGCGTGGTCTGCGTGTTGGGGCTGGCGAAGCCGCCTTCGCTGTCGAAGGAGGCTTTGTCCACATACTGAAAGCGGGCGGTGCTTTCTTTGCCCTGGGGGTTGAAGGTGACTTTCAGGGTCGCTTTGACGTTGCCAACGGGGGAGGCTACGGCGGAAGCAGGAACTAACACGGGACCGGGTTCGGGAAGAGAAAGGCGGACGGTTCTGCCCCCGCCTCCATCTTCAGCGAGATAGAGTTCGGTCGTGGTGGCGTCGAAGTTAGCTTCAGTAACCCGCGCTTGGAGCAATGAGCTAAAGAAAACAAGACTTTTGGCGCCAGCTGCGTCGTACCGCAAGAGCGTGCTGCCTTTATTGCCAAGTTCACTGCTGTCGGCGACGAAAAGATTTCCGGCTGGATCTACGGCAATCGCATTGATATTGAAGGAGGGGTTAACTTTTCCACCGCTCCCCCAGCTTTCGACAAGGGAGCCCGACGGCGTGTATTTGCGGACGGCACCACTTTCTGAGGAGTTGGCGATGTAGAAGCTTCCGCTGGAGTCCACGGCCAAACCTATAGTCCGCCCGCATGGAAGGTCGGTGAGTTCGATTTGTTCACTGAGGATCCCCCCGGGGGTAAATTTGTGGACTCTCTTTCTGAACATACCTCCGAGATTTCCGCAGCTTCCTACGCTCTTTTGGTCGGCTACATAAACAGTGCCGGCTGGACCGACATCAATACCTCGGATCGAGTCGAAGAAGGTGTCGGCGTCGCTGCCTTCGCTCCCTGACCCGCATACATTGCTGGGGGGCCCGACGTTCGTGCAGAGATCGGGGTTGCCCGAAGTTCCGGTATTAACCCCTTTGCCAAAGGCAAGTAAGAATCCGCCAGCGGGATTGAACTTCTCTACGCGGCGCTTTCCTTCCTCCCCCACATAGACGGCGCCTTCACCACCGGAGTTATCGAACGCGATGGATTTGATGCCGCTGAGCTGCCCAGCGCCCGCACCGGCACTACCCGCCTGGCAGCCAGTCGCCGTGGTGCAGGTCTGGAGTTTTTGTTCCGGCGTGGTGGCGTTGACGTTCCAGCCGAAGGCGAAGAGGAAAGCACCGTTGGAGTCCAAGACGTCAATTCGGTTGTTGCCAGTGTCGGCAACATAGAGATGGCCGTTGGAGGTATTCAATGCGACACCCTGGGGGTTGGCGCATTGCCCTGCGGCGGAGCCAGGTTCGCAAAGGACCTGATCCCCCGAGGCTGCGGATGGAGCAAGGAGAAGCGCGAGCAGGACGAGCGCCAGAAGGACGCCGAGGTGACCACGCCCCCCGGTGGGACGATTGAGTGCAGTCTGTCGCGGTGAAAGTGTCTGGCTCACGTGTCTGTCCTTTAGGGAGTCGATATCCGGCCCCGAGCGGTCGTTGACGGCTCGGGGCCGGTTCTGTTAAGGCTCGACTGAGTCTGTCTACCTCGTCACGGCCCAGCTACCGGCACCGCGAGCTTCGTTCGCGGGAACCAGGAGTTCGAAGGAGAGGACGGAGCCGCTTCTCCCGTCGGCGCCCACCTGGGACGGTGGTTCCGCATTTACGAGTTCCCCTTCATTCACGTACACGCAGAGATTTCCAGGCGTTGCTTTCGGTGCTTCAAAGTTCCCTGGGCATTCCGCGGTCCCACCCAATTCCTGTTCCGCCGAGGTAATGAAATGCATTGGCACGGCGTTAGGAAGACGGAGCGGGTAGGAAACTGGCTCCCAGGCCCTGGTGACTCCGATGGTCCGGAACGACCAAACCCCGGTCTCGGTCGCCCCAGGAGGCAGTGGACATTCGCCAGTCTCACTGCAGGTTGGCCCAGAAGGTCCTTGGGGACCCGCAGGACCCGTCGGACCCGCTGGACCAGTCGGACCCTGTGCCCCTACTTCCCCGTTGCAGACGACTTCGACGCCGCTGGCGGAGACCAGTTCGCTGCCGCCGGTCTCGCATTCTTTGTTGACGGGACCTTCGCCGGGCGCGAGGTTTTTGGTGGTGACGCTGGTGCCGGGGGCACCGGCTGCGCCGGGGGCTCCGTTAGCCCCGGCATCGCCCTTGGGCCCTGCGGGTCCCGCGGGCCCTGCTGGGCCGGCTGGGCCCTGGGGGCCGGTCTTGCCGGGCTTACCTGGCTTGCCCTGCTTGCCTTGCTTGGCCGAGGCGGTGGCGCTGCCGCCGTCGCTGTTGGCGGCGATCGCGCCGCCGGCCAGTGCGGCCACCAATGCGGCGATGGCGACGATCAGCCCGGCGGTGCCGAAGTGCTCGCGGAGTCTCGAGAACATCAAATCTCTCCTTGGTCCGTGAGCCCCTCTGCCGGCCGCTCCCTGGTGCGGCCTTTCCCTCGAGGCTCGGTTATCTGTCCCTGAATCCCTGTGTGCTTCTCACTGTCATACCGTCTTCGTTCCTATGAGAAGACGTCGCAGGATGTAAACACGTTGGTGCTTGATTGTCAAGATACGCACCTGGTATCGCTGAAGAAATCGCGAACTTGCAGGGAGTTCCGCGAAGAAACCGGTGCTAGGCGCCGGCTTGCTTGCGGCGCGCTTCGGTGTACTCGGGTGGCGTCTCGGACTCGAGCGTGAGGACGTTGGCCGCCTGGGGGTCGGGCTGGCCGGCGCCGTAGAAAGCGAGCACGTAGTCGACGAAGTGGGGCGTCAGCACCCGTAGCTGCCCCGCCCGACCCTGCAGGACTTCGCTGGCGACGCGGGAGGCGATGCCGCCGACGATCACCTGGTCGATCTCCACCGCCAGGCTCGATTTGGCCGCGGCCGCGGGGACCGCGGCGCGCAGCAGGGTGCCATAGCGGCGCAGCCACTCGTGGTAGCGGAGCGAGATCTCCTCGCCCGCGCCCGGCGCCTCGATGAAGAGGAGGCGGGCGACGTCGGGTGCGGAGGCGAGCATGTCGAGCGCCGCTCCCAGCGAGGTTTCCACCCGTTCTTCGACCGTCGCGCCCCTGTCGCAGGGCTTCTCGAGAATCGCCAGCAGCCGCTCGTGACAAGCCTCGTGAGCGGCGGCGAAGCACTCCCGCTTGTCGGCGAAGTTGTCGTAGAAGGCGTTGCGGGAGACTGCGGCGGCCTTGACGATCTGGGCGACCGAAGTCGCTTCGTAGCCGTGCTCGGCGACGACCCGCGGCACCGCGTCGACGAGCCGCTGGCGCTGGTCGGCCAGGACCTGCTCGGGGGCGAGGGCGTGTCGGCCGCGGGGGAGGCGGCGGGGCTCATCTTGCGTGATCCTGGCTCGAGCTTTGGCCATCAGTGGCAGGCAGTGCGGTTCCTTATACGTACAGCTTAGTTCCTAAATACTCGCCGGGTCAAGCGCGGTGCGCCCCTGACGGATCCAGTCCAGACAGGGCGCGACTCGCGGACGGCGAACCTGTTCCCCAGACATGCGCCGACTGCGCCGACATCCGTCGCTCGCCCGCGCCGCCGCGGCGCTCGCCGCGCTGGCGAGCCTCGCCGCCCTCGCCCCGACCGCCGGTGCCGCCGTCAGCTGGGTGGTCAACGGGCGCGGCTTCGGGCACGGGGTCGGGATGAGCGCCTACGGCGCCTATGGCTACGCCCTCGAGGGCAAGGACTACCGCTTCATCCTCGGTCACTACTACTCGGGAACGACGATCGGGACGCTCTCGGCCCCCCGCGTCGTCCGCGTGCTGCTCGACATCGCGCCCGGGGACGTCGGCTTCAGCGGCGCGACCAGCGCCTGCGGGGTGGCGCTCGACCCGGAACGCGGCTACGAGGCGCACCGGGCCGGCAACGCCGTCGTCCTCCGCGGCGCCGCCGGCAAGCGCCTGGCCGGCTGCGGGCGCAAGCTGCGCGCGGCCGGGGCCGGCACGGTCGAGATCGCCGGCCTCGGCAGCTACCGCGGCGCCCTCGAGACGGTGCCGACCGAAAGCGAGGCCGGCTCGCTCAACGTCGTCAACGCGCTCGCCCTCGAGCAGTACGTCAAAGGGGTGATGCCGAACGAGGTGCCGCCCTCCTGGCCGCTGGAGGAGCTGAAGGCGCAGGCGGTCGCGGTGCGGTCGATCGCGCTGACGGGCGACGTGGGCGGCAACGGCTTCGACCTCTACAGCGACACCCGCAGCCAGGTCTACGAGGGCCTGGAAAGCGAGGCGGCGCGGACCAACGACGCCGTCGGCATCACTCGCGGCCAGGTACTGATGTACGGGGGGGAGGTCGCCCAGGCCCTCTACTCGGCCTGTTCGGGCGGCCACACCGAGAGCGTCGAGAACGTCTTCGGGACGGCGGTCCCCTACCTCGTCGGCGTCCCCGACCCCTACGACTACCACTGCCCGCTGCACAAATGGACGCTGCGCTTCAGCGGCCCCGAGATCAGCGCCAAGCTGGGCGCCTACCTGGACGGCCGCCTCAAACAGGTGGTCGTCACCAAACGCGGCGTCTCGCCGCGGATCATCGAGGCGAAGCTGATCGGCACCGGCGGCGTCAACACCGTCAGCGGCGAACAGCTCGAGGTCGCGCTCGGTGGCTACGACACCTGGATGACCTTCAGGAAGGTCTCCTCTCCCAAATAGTCTGACAATCTGATTTTGTGAAGCAGCTGAGCGCAACCGATGCCGCACGTCACTTCTCCGACGTGCTCGACAGCGTCGAGTCGCAGGGCGAGTCCTTCGTCGTGGTTCGCCACGGGCGGGCTGTAGCGACGATCGGGCCGGCGGTCGCGGGAACCGGACGGGCGCTGAAGGAAGCGCTGCGCAAGCACCCGCCCGACCCCGAGTGGGCGGGTGAGCTGCGTGACCTACGTGAAGAAGTCGGACCTGCAACGGACCACTGGCGCGTCGCAGCGGCCGCCCGCGAGGTGCCCACGACCTGATCATCGCCGCCACGGCGCGGGCACGGCGACGAGAAGTCGTGAGCGCTGACCTCGACGGCTTCGCCGAACTGCCCGAGGTATCTCTGCGAGGCGGTTGACTCAGCCGTCCGGGTAAGGCTGGATCGGGATGCCGTGGTCGGTCTCCCGCATCCCCAGCTCGTAGGCACCGCCGGCAGCCAGGGTGAGCTGGCGGGTCGGCAGGCCGGGGCGCTCGACGCTCAGTTCGAGGTCGGCGACGGAGCAGTTGACGGTGTTGTGCTCGGGACCCTTGGGGTCGGCGTAGACCCAGCCGACGAAGTCCTTCTCGGGAGCGGAGACGCGGCCGCGGACGACGACGTCCTTGCCGGGGAGGACGAACGAGCAGGCGCCGGCCGTCTCCTCGATCGCGGCCGAGCGGATCGCGCCGAGGCCGCCGAGGCGGTGCGGCTCGCCCTCCAGCATCAGCATCCCCGAGGGGATCCAGGGGCTCGTGCGGGAGCCCAGCTTGACCCGGGCGGCGCCGGCGTCGAAGTAGGTGCCGGGGGAGTCGGCGAAGCCGGTGCCCTCGAGCCAGACCCAGCGCTCGGCGTGCTCGCTGCCCCAGTTGTGGCCGATCATCCCCGGCCAGCCGCTGAGCTCGATCGACTCCTCGTCGTCGATTTCGAGGCGGCCCTCGAAGTGGGCCAGCGGCACGGGGGCGACGAACTTCGTCTTCGGCAGCGGCGCCTCGTAGAGCCAGTCGGCCGGCAGGTACTTGCAGGGCTCGGCGTCGGCGGAGAAGGTCAGCGACCAAGCGGCACTGAGCGCGTCGGTGTCGACCGAGCCCTCGGCCTGGCCCGGGCCGACCACCGCGTCGGCGACCTGGATCCACGCTCCCGCCGGGACCGCCAGCTGCGCCGCCGGCACCGTCACCTTGGTCGCCCGCGGCCCCGCCGCCGCGCGGTCGAAGAAGACGAACCAGATCGAGGCGTTGGGCTCGGCGCCGGGGCGCTTGTGGACCGTGTGCCGGATCCAGATGCCGCGACCGCCGCCCGGCTCGCAGGCCTTGACGTAGAAGCTCTCGTAGTGGCCGGCCTTGGCGGCGACCTTCGGGAACCGCGCGCCTTCGTCCATGGACGAACTCTAACTCGCGATCGCGTCCATCATCGCTAGCGCGACGTAGCGTCGCTGACCCCGAATTCCTTCGTCGCCCTCGCTCAGCACACCCTCGCCCTCCATGCGGCGAAGAAGGCGGAGGGCGGTCGGCCGGCTGACTTCAAGACGCCCCTCGATGGACCTCGTCGTAACCACCGGGTTCTCGCAGATCAACTCGACGAGGGCCATGGCATTGGCAGTGCCGATGGCCGCCGCTGCCTGACGATATTGCTCCCGCAACTTGACGATCTGCTGGGCACGGCGAACCGCGTCAGCGGCCTGAGTCTTAACCGCGGTGAGAAATAGCTCGATCCAAGGGATTGGGTCCCCCGTCTCGCGAATCGCCTGGAGACCGTCGTAGTAGGTCTGCCGGTTGCGCTCTACATAGGAACTCAGATAGAGCAGCGGGGTGCTGATCCTCCCTCTCGCCACAAGGAAGAAGACGAGGAGAAGCCGGCCAAGGCGTCCATTGCCATCAAGGAACGGGTGGATCGTCTCGAATTGGGCATGGAGAAGCGCGTTCTGGACCAACAGCGGCATCTCCGGCTCCTCGTGGGCGAAGCGCTCCCAATCGGTGAGCAGCTTCGCCAGCTCGCCGGGCGGCGGCGGCACGAACTGGGCGGTCTCGATCGTCGAGCCCGGCGCACCGATCCAGTTCTGAGTCGTACGCAGCTCACCCGGGGCGAGCCCGCGACCGCGGACCCCATCCATCAGCCGGCGATGCATCTCGCAGAGCAGGCGGGTGCTGAGGGGCAGGTCGTCGAGCCGCTCTAGGCCCCAGCGCATCGCCGCGGCGTAGTTGACGACTTCCTCGACGTCCGCGTTTAGGCGACCGCCCGCCGCATCCGCTTCGAGCACCTCGGCCATGCTCGCCTGCGTTCCCTCGATCCGGGTCGACGAAAGCGCCTCTCGCAGGAGATAGGGGCGGAGCAGGAGGTCGGGATTCGGCAGGAGGCGGCCAGCCGCGGAGAGCTGGCCCAACTCCGCCTCGGCATCCCCGAGCAGCCGAGCAGTGGGGGACGACAGCTCCAGCGACCGCGGTATTGGTGCGGGAAAGTAGGCCACGTAGCCGTGTGGCCCGGGCGCACGACGGGCCTCACCGAAACCAGTGGATCGATATGCCTCCAATTCCATGGGGCCATTCTAATCGACCCTAACGATATAAAGCCAAATCGTTAGAGACAGAGGGCGACCCTAACGGAGTCATCAGGATGGCTTCTATAAAGGCGCTCAAACCTTGATGGTGATCACGTCGCCGTCCTGGACGACGTAGTCGCGGCCCTCGATTCGCAGCTGGCCCTTGTCGCGGGCCTGCGAGTAGCCGCCGGTCTCGACCAGCTGCTCCCAACCGACCACCTCGGCTTTGACGAACGCTTCCATGATCTCGGTGTGGATCGTGCCCGCCGCCTCCAGCGCGGTGGCGCCGCGGTGCAGCGGGCGGGCGACCGCCTCCTTGTCCTCGCCGGCGGTGAAGAAGGTGAGCAGGTCGAGCAGGTCGTAGGCGGCGCGGACCAGCCGCGCCAGGCCCGAGCCCTCGACGCCGTAGGACTCGCGCATCTCCTCCGCTTCCTCGGGGTCGAGCTCGGCCAGCTCGCCCTCGATGCGGGCGCTGACCGCGACCGCCCCGGCGCCCGCCGCGGCGGCGTGGGAGGCGACGACTTCCGGCACCTCGCCGTCGCCCTCGTCGACGTTGGCGACGTAGAGGATCGGCTTCGTGGTCAGCGCCTGCAGGTTGACGACCGCGTTGGGGGCGGCGTCCGGGACCGGGACCGAGCGGGCGGGCCGCCCCGCGGCAAGCGCCTCGAAGACGGCCTGCAGCCAGCCGTGCTCGGCGATCGCCTCGGCGTCGCCCGACTTCGCCTGCTTGCCGACCCGGCCCAGCCGGCGCTCGACCTGCTCGTAGTCGGAGAGGACCAGCTCGGTCTCGATCGTCTCGACGTCGGCGAGCGGGTCGACGCGGCCGTCGGGGTGCGGCACGCCGGAGTCCTGGTGGCAGCGGACGACGTGGCAGATCGCGTCGGTCTCGCGGATCGAGGCAAGGAACTGGTTGCCGAGCCCCTCCCCCTCGGAGGCGCCTTTGACCAGGCCGGCGATGTCGTGGAAGGAGATCGTCGCCGGTTCCAGCTTCGAGCTGCGCACCGTCTCGGCGATCTTCTCGAGCCGCCGGTCGGGCACCTCGGCGATCGCCACGTTGGGCTCGATCGTCGTGAACGGGTAGTCGCCGGTCTGGGCGCCGCCCCTGGTCAGGGCGTTGAAGAGGGTCGACTTGCCGGCGTTCGGCAGGCCGACGATCCCGACCTTCATATGGAGAGGGGGACGATCAGGCCCAGCAGGACGCCGAGAAAGGCGCCGGCCAGGACGTCGGACGGGTAGTGCATCCCCAGATAGGGGCGGCAGAGCGAGATCGCCAGGGCGGCGACCAGCGCCCCGGCGGTCGCCGGGTCGACCCGGACCATCGCCGTCGCCACCGCAAACGAGGAGAAGGCGTGCCCCGAGGGGAAGCTGAGCGAGCTTGGTGCGCCGCCGAGCGGCGGCAGGCCCTCGAGGACCGGGCGCGGGCGCCGGACCAGCAGCTTGATCCCGTAGTTGAGCCCGATCGCGACCGGGCCGAGCAGGGCGCAGATCAGCCAGGACTCGCGCCGCTCCGGGTCGAGCAGGGCGAGCACGACGCCGAGCGCCACCCAGACGGCGGCGTGGTTGCCGGCCTTGCCCAGCGCCTTGGCCGCCGACTCGAACCCGGGCGAGTGCCCGCGGGTGCGCATCAGGCGCAGCAGCTTGAGATCGGCGTCGTGCATCGGCGCGGAGAATATGCCGGTCGGTCAGTATCCGGTCATGCCCTCCGTCCCCGGCTTCGTCCACACCCCCGGCAAACACTGCGGCTCGACCGCGCTGCGCAACCTGCTCGGCTTCCACGGGATCGAGCTCAGCGAGGAGATGGCCTTCGGCCTCGGCGCCGGCGCCAGCTTCTACTACCTGACCCTCGAGGACTCCTCCCCCAGTCGCTGGTTCAACGGCCGCACGGCGCGGCTGGAGGAGAGCTTCCGCGAGCTGACCGGGGCCGCCTTGGAGATGCGGACTTTCGAGGAAGGCGACGAGGAGGCCTGGGAGGCGGCGCGGGCCGAGGTCGACGGCGGCAACCCGGCGCTTCTCCTCACCGACATCTACTACCTCGACCACTACGGCAACTCGGCTCATTTTCCCGGCCACGCCGTGGTCCTGGCCGGCTATGACGACCAGGACGTCCACCTAGCCGACACCGGCTTCGAGGAGCTGCAGACGACCCGCCTGGAGAACCTCGCCAAGGCCCGCCACAGCGGCCACCCCGCCTACCCGTTGGAAGGCCACATGTTCACGGTCGCCGAGGCGGTCGACCGCGGGCGGCTCGAAGCGGCGATTCCAGGCGCGATCACCCAGGCGGCGAAGGAGATGCTGGAGCCCAGCTTCGGCGAGTTCGCCGGCCTGCCGGCGGTCGAGCGTCTCGCCGCCGAGGCCGGCTCCTGGCCCGAGGTCGCCGCAGACTGGCAATGGTGCGCCCGCTTCGCCTACCAGGTGATCGAGCGCCGGGGCACCGGCGGCGGCGCCTTCCGGTTGATGTACTCGCGCTTCCTCGAGGAGGTGGGACGCCCCGAGGCGCCGCTGGCGGTGGCGGCCGCTGGCCGCTGGACGGAGCTGGCAGAGGCGTTCAAAGCCGCGAGCGAGAGCGACGGGGCCGATGCGATGCTCTGGAGCGAGATCGACACCGCAGCCAAGCGCGTCGCCGAGGCCGAGACCCGGCTCTGGACCGCGCTTTCCGCTTAGGAGGGTCTAGCCTCGCATCGCCCGCTCGTTTGCCCAGAGGGCTACGGGGTACTTCCAGCCCATGCCCATAGCCGGATCCATATTCCTGATCGCGGTTGGCGCGATCCTCAAGTTCGCGACCAACGTCCACGTCAAGGGGCTGAGCATCGACACCGTCGGGCTGATCCTGATGATCGCCGGCGTCGCCGCGCTCGTCCTCTCCCTCCTCCAGGAGGCAATCTGGTCGCGGCGCACCCGGGCCGGGGAAGTGCCCGCGGTGGAAGAACGCCGCGAGGTCCGCGAGCCGCCCCGCTACTGAACGGGGCGCGACCTCAACCGCGCACCGCGCCGGGAAGCCCGAGCAGCACCCGCGGCAGGTCGCGGCGGGCGCGCGCGTAGGCGGACTCGGTGGCGGCCGCGGCCTCCGGGCCATGCACGCCGTGGCCGTGGCCGAGCAGCAGGTGGTCCGGTCGGTAGCCACGCAGCGCCTGCGGCGGCCAGGGGCGCAGGAACAGGTGCATCCCGACCCGCTGCCGGCCGCCGGTGTGCATCGTGTTGGCGGCGAGAGTCTCGGCGACCACCAGCCCTTTCCGCGCCGGCCACCACAGCGCCGTCTCCCGCCAGTGCGGCACCCGCACCGCGGCGATCGCCTCGAACGGCGAGCCCGGCACGGAGTCCGGCACCTTCAGATGCGGGACCCCGAGCCGCGCCGCGATCTCGGCGCAGTCGCGGTTGTGGCGGTCGAGCAGCTGCAAGACGCCGGCCGGCTCCCCCAGCTCCGCGGCAGCGGCCAGCTCCGCCACGTCTAGCGGATCGACCAGCCAGACCCGCCGGTCGTCGACGAGCGCGTGGAAAGCACGTTCCATCGGCTCGTCGGCGACCCAGGTCAGTCCCAGCGGATGCTCTTCGACGCCGATGCGGGGCACCGCCCGAAGTTACTCCCTGCCGAACCGGGCGAAGTAGCCGAACCAGTTGCCGGAGTGCTCCCGATAGGCGAGGCCGGCGTCGACGGTCTTCGCTTTGAGGCTGGAGAGGGTGGTGAAGTGGGGGTCGCCGAAGAGCTCGCCGACGATCAGGCGGCCGCCGGGCTTGAGGACGCGGCGGATCTCCCTCAGGGCGGCGGCGGTGTCGGGGATCTCTCCCAGCACGGCGGTGAGGACGACCGCGTCCATCGAGGCGTCCTCGTAGGGCATCGCGGTGGCATCGCCCTGGGTCGGGACCAGGTTCTCCAGGCCGCGCTGGCCGGCGGCGCGCGTCACGTGGTCGAGGAACTTCCGCTGCAGGTCGAACAGCTCCAGCCTGCCCTCCGGGCCGACCCACTCGGCCAGGTCGAGTGAGTAGTAGCCGGTGCCGACGCCGACCTCGAGCAGGCGCTCGCCGGGCTCGGGGCGCAGCACCTCACGCAGGCGCTGGCGGGTGATGAAAGGGTGCGGCGCTTCGACCCAGAAGCGCTGGCCGTAAGGGCAGGCCGAAGGGTTCTTGCGCCACCACAGCGCCGCCGCCACGGTCGCCCCCGCGGCGGCGCCGAGCAGGAGGCGGGACCGCATCAGCCGCCGGAGCCGAAGCCGACCCGATGCTCGCCGGCCTCGATGCGGATGAAGGCGACCTTGCCGAGGTAGAGGGAGATCACCCCGTCCTCCGTGTGGAGGTCGTGCCAGCCGCCCTTCTCGAGCTGCTTGCGAAGGTCCTTGAGGTCCTCGTCGGCGAGGCGGGCGGAGACGACCTGCCCGCCCTCGAAGCCGATCTCGACTCGTTGTGCGTCAGCCATCTAGTGCCCTCCCGCGGGTTCGACGATCTCGGTCAGTACCCCGCCGGTGGAGCGGGGGTGAAGGAAGGCGACGCGGCTCTCACGGATGCCGGTCCGCGGCTTCGCGTCGATCAGCTCGATCCCGGTGGCGGCGATCGCGGCCAGGGCGGCGTCGATGTCGTCGACCGCGTAGGCGACGTGGTGCAGGCCTTCGCCCTTGCGGGCGAGGAACTTGCCGACGGCGGTGTCGGGGCCGAGCGGCGCCAGCAGCTCGACGTGGCCCTCGCCGACGTCCAGCAGCACCGCCTCCACGCCCTGGTCCTCGACCGTCTCGCGGTGCGCCAGCGTCATCTCGAAGCTCTGCTCGTAGAGCGCGATGGCGGCGTCGAGGTCCTCGACGGCCACGCCTATGTGGTCGATCCTTCCGAACACGGCGGCCAGTCTATGCGGCCGGCGGCAGGCCGTCGTCGCCGTTGCCGTGCTCGACGCGGAGGATCTCCGCCAGCGCCGCCAGCCCGACCTCGAGCTGCTCCGGCGTCGGCTCCTTGGTCGCCCAGTGACGCTGTATTTCCCGTCCCGGCGTGTGGAAGGCCTCGGCCAGGGGGTCGCCGTGGTGGCGGTCGCTCCAGGCGAACATCTCGACCGCGATCGAGGCACCGCCGAGGCCGACTCCGGCCCGGGCGGCCGCGTTGGGGTGCTCGACCAGGCGCTCGAGGAGCGCCGTGCCCCCGGCTGAGAGCAACATCATCGGCACGATCAGGTTGGAGCCGCAACGGTCGTGCTCCTTGGGGACCGAAGCCACGTCGTCGATGCCCTGCTCATAGGCGGCGATCGCCTTGTGCTCGACGCCGTGGTAGGCGGCGAGGTCGCGGTCCATCAGCGCCACCATCGCCGGCACGGCGCCGACCACCTGGGCGAAGCCCTCACGCAGCGCCGAGGCCGGTGCCCGCCGGCGCAGCAGGCCGGTCGCGGCCAGGGTCACGCCGGTGGCGGCGATCACCCGCCAGTTCTCGAAGGGCAGCCGGGCGGCCGGCAGTCGCCGCCGCGCCAGCGGCAGCACCGCCATCGCCTCGGCCAGTTTCAGCGGCCCGCGCAGGCCGGGGACGCGCGCCACCAGCTTGGGAGCGAGCTCCGGCTTGCGCTCGGAGGCGACTTCGATGCCGCCTTCGCGGTCGCGGACGGCGGCGGCCCAGTGGGTAGGGCCGTGGATCAGCAGGCCGTTGCGCAGCGCCATCCCGCCCAGTCGCAGCCGCTCAGCGTCTTTCGAAGCCATGCCGTCCACCTTAGGCGATGGCGTGTCTGAGCTTGACGCCTGTATATGGCGGGCAAGCTCAGACACCCCCCGGGGGGCAGGACGCCCCGGACATACAAGAGGGCGCCGAGTCCAGTCCCACTCGGCGCCCTCTCCCCCCTGTGTAAGACAAAGCCGGAGGCCCCCAGTCCAGGCCTCCGGCCCGTGTCGGCTCTCCCTGGCTCTAGCTTGGAAAGCCGCCCATAGAAACCCCACCGCCTCGGGGAAGTTGCGCCAGCTACCTGGACTGGCCGAATCTCATCCGCAGCTCGGCCAGGCGCCGTCCCAGCTCGGCCTCGAAGCCGCGGTCGGTGGGGACGTAGAAGCGGCGGCCGGCGAGGCCGTCGGGGAGCAGCTGCTGGTCGCTGACCGCGCCCGGCTCGTCGTGGGCGTAGCGATAGCCGCTGCCGCGGCCGAGCTTGGCGGCGCCGGGATAGTGC
The DNA here is from genome assembly GCA_963849165.1 of uncultured Solirubrobacterales bacterium. Classification (GTDB taxonomy): domain Bacteria; phylum Actinomycetota; class Thermoleophilia; order Solirubrobacterales; family 70-9; genus VAYN01. Next base: position 192,539 of record CAWKGJ010000002.1, read on the forward strand.
GAGTCGCGCAGGTAGTCGGGCGGGGTCTTGGCGCCGTGCTCGCGGACCTCGGCGCGGGCGGCGTTCAGGGCCTTGTAGGAGGCGTTGGACTTGGGCGCGAGGGCGAGGTAGACGCAGGCCTGGGCGAGGTTGAGCGCGCACTCGGGCAGGCCGACGCGATCGACCGCACGGGCGGCGGCGTCGGCGACGAGCAGCGCCTGCGGGTCGGCGTTGCCGACGTCCTCGGAGGCGAGGATGACCATGCGGCGGGCGATGAAGCGCGGGTCCTCTCCCCCCTCCAGCATCACCGCCAGGTAGTAGAGCGAGGCGTCGACGTCGGAGCCGCGAGTCGCCTTGATCCAGGCGGAGACGAAGTCGTAGTGGCGGTCGCCCTGGCGGTCGTAGTCGAGGGCCTTGCGCTGCAGCGCGTCCTCGATCGCGGCGACGTCGATCGCAGCCGACTTTGACCCCACTCCGGTGTGGTCAATCTCGGCCGCGCGGCCGACCGCGCGCTCCAGCCCGGAGAGGGCAACCCGGGCGTCGCCGCCGCTGCGCTCGGCCAGCATTTCCAGGGCGGCGTCGTCGATCGGCGGCGGGTCGGCGATCCCGCGCTCCGGATCGGCGAGCGCGCGTCGCAGCAGCGCCTCCACCTGGGCCGCGTCCAGCGGTTTCAGCTCATAGACCTGGGAGCGGGAGATCAGCGCCGAGTTCACCTCGAAGTAAGGGTTCTCCGTGGTCGCCCCGATCAGCGTCAGCAGCCCTTCCTCGACCGCCGGCAGCAGGGCGTCCTGCTGCGCCTTGTTGAACCTGTGGATCTCGTCGAGGAAGAGGATCGTCGGCCGCCCCGACCCCTTCCGCCGCTCCCGAGCCCGCTCGATCACCCCCCGGATCTCGGCTTTCCCGGCATTGACCGCCGACTCCTCCTCAAACGCCCCATCCGCTCCCGAAGCCGCAATCCGCGCCAGCGTCGTCTTCCCTGCCCCGGGCGGCCCATAAAGGATGGAGCTATGGGGCTTGCCCTCTTCGATCGCCACCCGCAGCGCCGACCCCTCCCCAAGTATGTGCTCCTGCCCCACCAGCTCATCGAGACTCCGCGGCCGCATCCGCACCGCCAAGGGGGCGTCAGCCGCTACGGCTTCGGCCGGCTGGTCTTCGCCCGTGTCGAATAACTGGTCGCTCATCGCAGACGAGTCTAGAATCGCCGGATGGCTACCACCGAGGTGAAACCAGCGGCCCTGTCCACTCTCGAGTCGTTCAACCCGGCAACGGGTGAGCTCGTCGGCACCGTCCCGACGATCACCCCGGACCAGGTCCAGGGAGTAGTGGACGACGTCGCGAGGATCCAGCCCGCCTGGGCCGAGCTGCCGCTGAAGGTGCGCGCCACCTACATGCGCCGCGCCGCCGAGGGCCTGCTCGACGACATCGACGAGGTCGCCGAGCTGCTGGTCCGCGAGCAGGGCAAGCCGCGCGCCGAGGCCTACACGATGGAGCTGCTGCCGACGGTCGACGCCCTGCGCTGGTGCGCCAAGGCCGGCCCCAAGATCCTCGCCGACGAGAAGGTGCGGATGACCCAGGCCTTCACGCTCTCCAAGAGCGGCCACTTCTCCTATGAGCCGATCGGGGTGGTCGGCATCATCGCCCCCTGGAACTACCCCTGGTCGATCCCCTTCGGCGAGGTCGCGATCGCGCTGATGGCCGGCAACGGCGTCGTCCTCAAGCCGGCCAGCCTGACGCCGCTCCTGGGCGAGCGGATCCGCAAGGTCTTCGAGAAGGCCGGCTTCCCCGAGGGCCTGGTCCGAGTCGTCCACGGCGGCGGCGCCGTCGGCGACGCGCTCGCCAAGTCGAGCGTCGGCAAGGTCTTCTTCACCGGTTCAGTCGAGATCGGACGCAAGGTCGGCGAGGTCTGCGCCAGCCGGCTCAAGGGCTCGGTGCTGGAGCTCGGCGGCAAGGACCCGATGATCGTCTGCGCCGACGCCGACCTCGACAACGCCGTCTCCGGTGCCGTCTGGGGCGGCTTCGCCAACGCCGGCCAGACCTGCTCGGGGATCGAGCGCGTCTACGTGGTGCGCGAGATCGCCGACCGCTTCGTCGAGGGCGTCGCCCGCGAGGCCGAGAAGCTGCGCCTCGGCGACCCGCTCGAGTGGGAGACCGAGATCGGCCCGATGACCTCCGACGGCCAGTACGAGATCGTCGTCGACCTGGTCGAGGACGCGGTCGCGAGCGGCGCCACCAAGCTCTGCGGCGGTGCGACCGACGTGCCAGGGCTCCCCGGCAAGTTCGTCGCCCCGACCGTTCTCACCGGCATCACCCACCAGACCCGGATCATGCGCGAGGAGGTCTTCGGCCCGGTCCTGCCGATCATGGTCGTCGACTCCGAGCAGGAGGCGATCGACCTCGCCAACGACTCCGAGTTCGGCCTCGGCGCCTCGGTCTGGACCAAGGACCGCCAGAAGGGCGAGCGAATCGCCCGCCGGGTCGAGTCTGGGATGGTCTGGATCAACGACCACTCCTTCAGCCACGGCGCCTGCCAGTGCGCCTGGGGCGGCGTCAAGGACTCCGGCGTCGGCCGCTCGCACTCCAAATTCGGCTTCTACGAGTGCGTCAACGTCAAGATGAACTCCTGGGAGCCGGGTCTCACCCGCGATTTCTGGTGGCACCCCTACGACCGCACCCTCGGCGAAGCGGTGCAGGCCTCGGCGCGAATCCTCTACGGCAAGGGCGAGACCCGCACCCGGGCGCTGCGCGAGGGCATCGGCCCGCTGCTGAAGGTCGGCCGGCGCACGCTGAAGAAGCGGCGCTGACCGACCTGGGCGACTTATTCGGCCATATCCCGAACAAGTCGCCCAGCAGCGGTCAAAGAATCAGCCGCCGCCGATTTCGACCGTCTTCGAGGTCGCGGCGAGGCAGGTCGCGGTCGGTCCCGGAGGGCTCGAAGCCTTGACTTCGGCGTAGACCATGGCCGGGATCTTGATGTTTGCGTTGAGTTCGTCGAGGTCGGCCTTCCAGTTGCCGTTCGCTTTCGACTTGACCCGGCTGAGCACGCCCTTGCCCTTCTGCTTGAGGACGACGGTCCGTTCGCCGACGCAGGTCGGGTCGGCGGCGCTGACCTTGCCCTGGTAGCCGACGGAGCCGATCGTCACCGTCGTCTTCACGCCGGCCTCCTTGTCCGATCCGGCTGACATCGCCGCCGGGGGGCCCACCACCAGCGTCGCGCCGACGGCCGCCGCCAGCGCAGCCCAGTTCCGCTTCCTCATCCATTCCTCCTTCGAGATTCCTCACGCCGCTTCGGCCGAGTTGTGCGCGCCACCCTAGCCCGAGAGCTCCTCTTCCAGCTTTGCCTCCAGCTCCCCCATCCACTCGTAGGTGAAGTCGAGGACGCCTTCGCCCCAGTCCCCGAGCACGATCGGGTAGCGCATCTCACCGGCGTCGAGCGCCTTCGCCGCCGCCCGCAGATCGCCGTCGAAGAGGTGCGCTTTGACCTCCAGCATGCGCTGGCGTTGCCGCCGCAACAGCGCCAGCTGGTCCTCTTTCGGCAGGGCATCGGCGAAGAAGCCGCGCAGCATCCCCTCGGAACGCAGCTGGGGCGGGGCTTCGACCGGCGAGCGCAGCCAGGCGAGCAGCGCCTCCTCCCCCGCCTCGGTCAGCTCGTAGGAGGCCCTTGACCTGGCTCCCTGGGAGTCGTCATGGCGGATCAGCAGCCCATTGCTCTCGAGGCGCGCCAGCTCCGGGTAGATCTGCGCCAGGGAGGTGGGCCAGAAGGCGCTGGTGCCGGCGTCGGCCGCCTTCTTGATCGCGTAGCCCGAGGTGGCGCCGAAGCGCACCATCCCCAGCACCAGGTAGGAGACCGGCCGCAGCTTCAGCGCCATCCGCCCCCCCAACGGGGTCGCCGAGACCGGTCCTGCGGGACCAATTGCCGCACTGAGGACCATCCGGTTTGATGCATCTGTCCTGTTATATCGAAGCGGATACGGGGGAAACATGAGCAAGGGGAAAGCGATGGCGACTTGGCTGGGGTTTGCGGCGATCTTGGGGTTGCTCGCCGCCGCCGCGCTCGCCACCACCCGGGTGGCGGTCGGCAATCTCATCGTCGAGTTCAACCTCGACTCCGCACCGGCGAAGTTGCCGCGCCATCAGGACGCGCCGATCTCCTTCTGGGGTTCCGGCTCGTTTGAGACGAGGGACGGGACGACTCCCCCGCCCTTGCGGCAGATGATCTTCGAAGTCGACAAGTTCGGCCACCTCGAGACGCGGGGGCTGCCGACCTGCTCGCTGGCGAAGCTGGGGGCGACCACGGTTCCGCAGGCGCGCAAGCTGTGCCCGGGTGCGATCGCCGGCACCGGCACCGGGCATGGGATCGTCGAGTTCCCCGAACAGGCGCCGATTCCCGCGCAGACGCCGCTGACGTTCTTCAACGGGCCGCGGATCGGGGGCGACCCCTCGCTGATCGTCCACGCCCACCTGACGGTTCCCGTCCCGACCACCTACCTGGTTCCGCTGCGGATCGAAAGCATCAGCAAAGGCATCTACGGCTTCCGGGTCGCCTCGAAGTTCCCCCCGATCGCCGGCGGCTACGGCTCGATCACCAGCTTCGACTTCCGCTTCGATCGCAAATGGCGATTCAAGGGCGAGGAGCTGAGCTACGTCTACGCCCGCTGCCCGATCGGCCGCCTGCAGGCCCGGATCGAGGCGGAGTTCAAGGACGGCACCGCGCTCTTCGGCCACTTCGTCGACCCCTGCCAGGCTCGCTAGCCGCGGCGGACCTTCACAATCCCGGGCGTGAGCTCGGAGATCACGGCATCTGGGGAGCCGGCGCTGCGCCTCAGCGGCCTGCGCCGCGACTACGGCGAGCGCACGGCGCTGGACGGCGTCGGGCTGACCCTGGCGGCGGGGCAGTCGCTGGTCGTGCTCGGCCCCAACGGGGCCGGCAAGACGACGCTGCTGCGCGTCCTCGCCACCCTGCTGCGGCCGAGCGGGGGCGAGGCGGCGGTACTTGGCTGCTCGCTACCCGGCGAGGCTTGGAAGCTGCGCGGGCGGATCGGCTACCTCGGCCATGAGCCGCTGCTCTACCGCGACCTCAGCGGCCGCGAGAACCTGCGCTTCCACGCCAAGCTGCACGGGATCTCCGGCGCCGCCGCCGAGGGGCGGATCGCCGCGCTGCTGGCCGCCGCCGGGATGGAGCGCCGCGCCGACGAGCGGGTCGCCGAGCTCTCGGCCGGGATGCGACAGCGGCTGGCGATCTGCCGCTGCGTCCTGCACGAGCCGGAGCTGCTGCTGCTCGACGAGCCCGACTCCAACCTCGACGCCGAGGGGCGCGAGCTGGCACGGGGGCTGATCGGGCCGAGGGGCGGCCGGACCCGCGTCGTCGTCACCCACGACCCCGAGCGCTTCCTGCCCGAGGCCGACCAGGTCCTGCGGCTCGGCATCGGCGAGACGGCGGCGGTCTCGTGACCCCCTCGCGCGCCGCCTTCGCGGCGATCCTCGCCAAGGACCTGCGGGCCGAGCTGCGCACCCTGCAGTCGCTGCCGGCGATGGCGCTGTTCTCCGTCACCACCTTCGTCATCTTCCGCTTCGGGCTCGACCGCACCCAGCTCTCCGGCAGCCTCGCCGCCGGCGTGCTCTGGGCGACGCTGCTGTTCGCCGCCGTGCTCGGCATCAACCGCCTCTTCGTCGCCGAGCGCGAGGAGGGCGGCTTCGACGCGATCCGGCTCGCCCCGATCGACCGCAGCGTCCTCTTCGCCGCCAAGGCGGCGGCGCTACTGATCTACCTGCTGGCGCTGGAGCTGGTCGCGGTGCCGATCTTCGCCCTCTTCTTCCTCGACTCGCTCGCGGGGCTGGCGCCGCTGGCGCTGGTCCTGCTGCTCGCCGACCTCGGCCTGGCCGTGACCGGCACCCTGATCTCCTCGATGGCGGTCAACTCGCGCGCCCGCGACCTGCTGGTGCCGCTGGTCCTGCTGCCGCTGGTGGTGCCGCTGATGATCGCCGCCACCGCCGCCACCGAGCCGCTGCTGGCGCTGGGCGGTCCCGGTTACGAGCGCTTCGGCACCTGGCTGACGGTGCTCGGCCTATACGATCTGATCTTCGCCCTGGTCGGCTACGCGGTCTTCGACTTCCTCCTGGAGGACTGACCCGCCCGGCCTCCCCCTCATCCCCGCGAAGCATGTACGGCAAAGGACTCAGACCCCTCTCGATCGCCACCGTGGCGATGCTCGCCCTGTCGCTTTCCCTGGTCTTCTTCTACGCGCCGCTCGACGCCGACCAGGGCTTCGTCCAGAAGATCTTCTACGTCCACGTGCCGCTGGCGATCACGGCGCTGGTCGGCTTCGTCGTCGGCGGCGCCTTCGCGATCGCCCACCTGCGCAGCGGCAACCGCAAGTGGGACGCGTACTCCTACGTCGCGATCCACATGTCGGTGATCTTCGGCGTCGCCGTGCTCATCACCGGGGCGATCTGGGCCAAGGCCTCCTGGGGGCACTGGTGGGTCTGGGACGAGCCGACCCTGGTCAGCTTCCTGATCGTCTTCCTCATGTACGCGACCTACTACCCCTTCCGCTACGCGATCGAGGACCCGGAGCGCCAGGCGCGCTACGCCTCGGTCTTCGCGATCACCGCCGGCGCCTTCGTGCCGCTCAACTTCATGGCGGTGCGGATGGCGGAGAGCCTGGTCCACCCGCGCACCTTCGCCACCGCCAACGGCGGCCTGCCCGGCGAGATGATGCTGGTCTTCCTCTGCAGCCTGGCGTCGACGGCGCTGCTCTGGGTGACCCTGGTCAAGTTCGAGCTGACCGCGAAGAGCGCCGCCGGCCAGGTCAAGCGCCTGCGCCGCGCCCTCGACGCGCCGGCCCCCGGCGCCGCCTCGCGGATCGCCCCGGAGGTGAGCTGAGATGTTCGACCTGCTGGCCGCAACCCCGGCGCTGCCGCTCGACGAGGCCGGCAAGTACGTCGCCGGCGCCTACGTCGTCTTCATGGTCCTGATCGTCGTCTACGTGGCGATCATGGCCGCCAAACTGCAGCGGATCGAGCGCGAGCTGCGCGAACTGGCCGGCTTCGCCGAGCAGCGCAAAGGGGAGGAGCAGCGCGAGGAGGTGAGCGCCTTATGAGCGAGCTTTTGGCCCTCGGCGTCTCCCACAAGACCGCGCCCCTCGACCTGCGCGAGCGCCTCTCGCTGACCGAGGGCCGCGCCGTCAGCGCCCTGCGCGAGCTGACCGCGGCGCCGGGGATCCACGAGGCGGCGGCGATCTCGACCTGCAACCGCACCGAGCTTTACCTGATCGTCTCCGACCCGGTCGAGGCCGAGTCCACAGCCCTCGGGGTGCTGACCCGCCAGGCCGAGATCCGCCCCACCGAGCTGCTCGGCCACCTCTACTCGCTGCGGGCCGGCGAAGCGGCCCGCCACCTGCTGCGGGTCACCGCCGGGCTCGACTCGATGATCGTCGGCGAGGCGGAGATCCAGGGCCAGGTCAAACGCGCCTACGAGCTGGCGCTGGTCGAGGGCGGCACCGGGCCGATCCTCAACCGCCTCTTCCGTGGCGCCCTCGCCGCCGGCGGCCGCGCCCGCGAGGAGACCGGGATCAGCGAGAAGGGCGTCTCGATTCCCTCGGTCGCGGTCGAGCTGGCGCGCCGCGCCCTCGGCGACCTCTCCGACCGCCGGGTGCTCGTGGTCGGCGCCGGCGAGACCGCCGAGCTGGTCGCCCGCGCCCTGGTCGCCCGCGGCGTCCGCACCGTCTTCGTCGCCAACCGCCACTACGACCGCGCGATCGGTCTCGCGCAACGCTTCGGCGGCAGCGCCGTCCGCTTCGAGGAGTTGCCCGAGCAGCTGACCGAGGCCGACATCGTCGTCACCGCGACCAACTCGCCCCACCACATCGTCGAGCGCGACGACCTCGCCCAGGTGATGGCGGCCCGCCACGAGCGGCCGCTGCTGGCGATCGACATCGCCGTCCCGCGCGACGTCGAGCCGGCCTGCCGCGAGATCGCCGGCGTCAGCGTCTACGACATCGACGACGTGCAGACGATCGTCGAACGCAACGCCAGCGGCCGCGAGGCCGAGGCGACCCAGGCGGAGCACATCATCGAGGCCGAGCTGGACCGCTTCGAGCGCTGGCTGGCGTCGCTCGAGGTGGTGCCGACGATCGCGGCGCTGCGCGAACGCGGTGACGAGGTCGTGCGCCGGGTCCTGGCCGAGAACGACGCCCGCTGGGAGAGCCTCAGCGAGGCCGACCGCGAGCGGCTGCAGGCGATGGCGCAGGCGATCGCCTCGCGGCTCCTGCACGAGCCGACCCTGCGGATGCGCCGCTCGGCCGGCAGCGACGACGCCTACTTCTACGTCAGCGCCATGCGCGAGCTGTTCGGGCTGGACGTCGAGACCGAGCCGGAGGCGGAGAGCGGCTCCAACGTGACCGAGCTGCGCCGTGGCAAGGGCAAGTCCGCCTGAGGGCGCGGGCCCTCGAATGATTCGAATCGCCACCCGGGGCAGCAAGCTGGCGCTGACGCAGGCGGGCCAGGTCGCCGAGCTGCTTGGCGGCGCCGAGCTGGTCGAGGCCTCCTCCGACGGCGAGCCGGGCGACAAGTCGCGCTTCGTGCGCGGGGTCGAGCGGGCGCTGCTGGCGGGCGCGGCCGAGGTCGGCGTCCACTCCGCCAAGGACCTGCCCGGCGAGATGGCGGCGGAGCTGGAGATCGCCGCGGTGCCGCCGCGCGAGGACCCGGCCGACGCCTGGATCGGCGCCGGCTCCTCGCTCGACGACGTGCCTGGGGGCGCTCGGGTCGGCACCGCCAGCCTGCGCCGCCGCGCCCAGCTGCTCGCCGCCCGCCCCGACCTGCGGGTGGAAGAGCTGCACGGCAACGTCGACACCCGCCTGCGCAAGCTCGCCGAGGGCGAGCTGGACGCGATCGTCCTTGCCGCGGCCGGGCTGCGGCGGCTCGGCCGCGAGGCTGAGATCGGCTTCCGGGTCCCGGTCGAGACGATGGTCCCGGCGCCGGGGCAGGGGACGCTCGTCCTCCAGGTCCGGGCCGGCGACGAGGAGACGACCGCGGCGGTGGCGGGGATCTTCGACCTCGACGCCGCCCGCGAGCTGACCGCCGAGCGCGCCGCGGTGCGCCTGCTCGAGGCGAGCTGCACGACCCCGGTCGGCGTCTTCGCCCGGGTCGATGGAGGGGGTCTCGAGATCGACGCTTTCGTCGGCCTCCCCGACGGCAGCGAGTGGCTGCGGGACCGGATCGAGGCCGACGCCGCCGAGCCGGCGGTGGCCGGCGCCCTCCTCGCCGAGCGCCTGCTCGGCGCCGGCGCCCGCGACCTCCTCGACCGCGCCGAGGGAATGGCGTGAGGCTGACGGGGGCGCGGAAAGGGGTCGTGTACCTGGTCGGTGCGGGGCCTGGGGACCCGGGGTTGATGACGGCGCGGTCGCTGGAGCTGATCGCCGCCGCCGACGCGGTTTTCTACGACCGCCTGATCCCGCCGACGGCGCTCGACGCCGCGCGCGAGGACGCGGAGCTGGTCTACGTCGGCAAGCAGCCCGGCGTTCCTTCGGTCCCTCAGGACGAGATCGTCGAGCGCCTGATCGCGGCGGCGAAGACCGGCAAGAGCGTCGTGCGGCTGAAGGGCGGCGACCCCTTCGTCTTCGGCCGCGGCGGCGAGGAGGGGGAAGCGCTGCGCGCGGCCGGGGTCGAGTTCGAGGTCGTGCCGGGAGTGACCGCCGGCGTCGCCGCCACCGCCTACGCCGGCATTCCGGTCACCCACCGCGACGACGCCTCCGCGGTGGCCTTCGTCACCGGCCACGAGGACCCTGAGAAGGCCGAGTCGGCGGTCGACTGGGAGGCCCTCGCCCGCTTTCCCGGCACCCTCGTCTTCTACATGGGCGTCAAGCGCCTGGCCGAGAACGCGGCGGCGCTGATCGCCGCCGGCCGTAACGCCGAGGAGCCGGCGGCGGCGGTCGAACGCGGGACCTGGCCTGGTCAGCGCACCGTGGGCGCGACCCTGGGGACGATCGCCGCGGCGGTCGAGCGCGAGGACATAAAGGCGCCGGCGCTGATCGTGATCGGCGCGGTCGCCGGCCGCCGCGAGGAGCTCGCCTGGCTCGAGCGCCGGCCCCTGCACGGGCGCCGCGTCGTCGTCACCCGCGCCCGCGCCCAAGCCAGCGGGCTTGCCGCGACCTTGCGCGGCCTCGGCGCCGAGGTGGTCGAGCTGCCGGCGATCCGGATCGAGCCGCGGCTGGATGCGCGGGAGGTCCGCGAGGCGGCGGCGGCGATCGGCGTCTACGAGCTGATCTGCCTGACCAGCCCCAACGGCGTCCGCCTTCTCTTCGAGGCGGTCGCGGCGGCGGACCTCGACGCCCGGGCGCTGGCCGGCGCGACGGTGGCGGCGATCGGTCCCGGAACCGCCCGCGCGCTGGCCGAGCGCGGGATCGTGGCCGACGTGGTCCCCGAGCGCTTCGTCGCCGAGGCGCTGGTCGAGGCGCTCGCCGAGGTCGACGTAAAGGGGGCTCGGGTGCTCGTCGCCCGCGCCGCCGAGGCCCGCGACGTCCTTCCCGACGCCCTGCGCGAGCGCGGCGCCGAGGTCGACGTCGTCTCCCTCTACGAGACCGTGCGCGAGCAGCCCGGCGCCGAGGCAATCGAGGCGGCCCAGGCCGCCGACTACGTCACCTTCACCTCCTCCTCCACGGTCACCAACCTGACCGAGGCGCTCGGCGACCGCTTCCCCGGCGGCGCCCGCATCGTCTCGATCGGCCCCGTCACCAGCGAGACCGCCAACGCCGCCGGCCTCAGAGTCGACGTCGAAGCCGACCGCCATGACATAGAGGGCCTGATTCAAGCCCTACTGAAGGACGCCGCAAGATGACCGCCGCGGTTGCTGTCGTCCTTTGTAGCGCTATGCGCCCCAAAAGACGACAGCAACGTGGGCGATGAGCTTCGGCGAGCCACACGAGCACCACGAGACGATCGACTCGACCAACACACGTGCCCGGGAGCTGGCGGCGGAAGGGGCCGCGCACGGCACCGTCGTCACCGCCGGCGAGCAGACCGCCGGACGCGGGCGCCAGGGCCGCGTCTGGACCGCCCCCCCGGGGAAGGCCCTCCTCTACTCCGCCATCGTCCGCCCCCTCGACGAGCGCCACCTGATGCTCCCCCTGGCCGCCCCGCTCGCGGTCTGCGAAGCGGCGGAGGAGCTGGCCGGCGGCCTCACCCATGTCGACGAGGCGCCGGCCTTCCGCTGCGGCGTCAAGTGGCCGAACGACGTCCAGGTCAAAGGACAAAAGCTGGCCGGAATACTGGTGGAGGCGCGCCCCCAGGACGGCTGGGCAGTAGTGGGAGTCGGCCTGAACCTCACCATCTCCCGCGACGAGTTCCCCCCCGACCTCCAGAACAAAGCGGTCTCGATCTTCAGCTCCGGCGAGCGGGGTCGGGGGGGGGTCCGCCGGAGCCTCCCCGCTGTTGCTCCGCCGGACCCCCCCACGACCCCGCTAACGGCAGCCGCAGTCTTGAACCGTCACCTGGAGCGCTGGGTCCAGTCGGACCCGGAAACGGTCCTCGTCGCCTGGCGTCAACGCGACGCCCTTCGTGGACGCGAGGTCGCCTGGGACGGCGGCTCAGGCGTCGCCGACGGCGTCGACGACCGGGGCTACCTGCTGGTCCTCACCCCCGGCGGCGACCGCGTCGCCGTCGGCGCCGGCGAGGTTCACCTCACCCGCGCCTGATTTGGCATCCGCCCTGGGGCCGGCTTTGCGGCGCTTGCGCGGCCGTTTCTTGCGCGGTTTCGCCTCGCCCTCGCCGCCCTGACTCGAGCTACCCTCGGGGGCGCCGCCGTTCTCCCCCTGGCCGCCGTTGCGCTTGCCGCGCTTGCGGCGGCGCTTGCCGCCTTTGGGGAAGTTGCGCAGCAGCTCGCGGGCGACGCCGGACGGTTTCCGCGCCATCCGCATCCGCGCCCCGCGCAGCACCTCCTCGCCCTCGGGCGTGTGCGAGACCGAGGCGGCCAGCACCGCCACGGCCAGGCGCCGGTCCTGTTTGCGGCTGGCGTGGACCAGGCGCCGTGCGTTGCGGCCGTGCGCCCGGCCGGAGGAGTTGACGAGCAGGCCGAGCAGGCGCTTGGTCTCCGGCCAGCGCTGCACCGCGTACTCCTCGTGCAGCTCGCGGGTGTAGGAGGCGAGGCGCCAGACCCAGGCCTGCGCCTGGTCGCGGCGGCCGATCCGCTTGTCGACAAGCGCCTGCAGCAGGGCCTTGGTGCCGGCGCGTTTGTCCTCGCGGCTCCAGGTGCCGACGATGTCGATCGCGTCGTCGAAAGCGTCGGGATCGCCGAGGTCGGCGATCTCGCCCAGCGCTTTCAGGCGCAGCTGCGCGTTGCGGTTGCGCTGCACGCAGGTCAGCAGGAAGCGGCGGCGCAGCTCCTTGGTCTTGTCGTTCTGCAGCATCGCCCGCGCCCGGCGCCAGCCCTGGGTGTTGACCCGTGCCCCGGCCAGCGCCGCCCAGGCGTGCTGCTCGGGGTAGTCGAGGTTCTCGACCGCGATCCGCCAGATCTCCCGTTCCAGCACCTCCATCCGCTTCTCCTCGACGTCGGAGACGGGCACGATCCGGCGCTCGACCCGGACCTTGCGCCCGCGCCCGCGCCGCACCGGGCCGACGACGATCGCGCCGCCGCGGTAGACGTCGCGGTCGAGCAGGCTGTGCAGGGTGATGATCGTCTCGCTGTGGGTGGTCGCGGGGTGGACGAAGTCGATGACCAGGCCGGCCTCCTTGCCCGGCGCCCGCCGGGTGACGCGGCCGACCCGCTGCTGGTAGATCCGCCGCGACGCGGTCGGCGCCAGGTGCATGCAGATCGTCGCCCGCGGCGAGTTCCAGCCCTCGGCCAGCAGCATCGCGTTGCAGAGCACGTCGACCTCGCCGCGCTCGAAGCCGGCGAGGATTTCGGCCAGTTCGCGCTTCGGCGTCTCGCCGGAGACGGCCTGGGCGTTGATGCCGGCGGCGCGGAACGCCTTGGCGACGTTCTTGGCGTGCTGGACGCCGGCCGTATAGAGGACGCCGGGGACTTTGCGGAAGCGCGAGCGGTAGAGGTCGGCGATGGCGACGTTGAAGGGCTCCTGGTCGAGCAGCGCCGCCAGCTCCTCCTGGTCGAAGTCCTGGTCGACCTCGCCTTTGCGCAGCGGCACCTTGGCGATCGTCCGCACCCCCGGCCCGGGCGGGATGCGCAGGCAGCGCAGCGGCGAGATGACGCCGCGCCGAGCCGCCTGGGCGAGGTCGAAGCGTGAGGTCTGGGTCGGGAAGAGGTCGGCGACGTGGCGGGCGATCAGCGCCCCGGTCGCGGTCATGCCGATGAAGACGGGGCCGTCCCAGGCGCGGATGCAGGCGCTGGTTTTCTCGCCCAGGGCGGTGTGCGCCTCGTCGCAGATGACGACCGCGTAGGCGTCGGAGACCTTCTTGTGATTGCGGACGAACCACTGGTAGGTCTCGACCGTGATCGCCCCGTCGGGGTCGTCGCGGCCGTCGAGCAGGGGCGGGCGCAGGCGCTCCTTGTAGCCGCGGTCGGAGATCTCGCCGATGAACTGGTCGACCAGGTTGCGACGGTGGGTGAGGATCAGCACGCCGCCGGTCTTGGTCGCCTCGATGAAGCCGACCGCGGCGACCGTCTTGCCGGCGCCGGTCGCGTGCTCGAACCAGAAGCGGCGGGCGGCGCCGGGGTCCTCGGGGGCCTCCTCGACCACCTCCTCGTCCTCGTCGGACGGCGCTTCCTCCCAGTCCTGCGGCTCCTCGTCGGCGGCGAGCTCCTCGTCCTCGACCTCGAGCTGCGGATCCTCGTCCTCGTCCTCGTCCTCGTCGAACTCGCCGTCGCCCGGGGCGCTCGCCTCGGTGTCCGGCTCCGCCTCGGCTTCGTCTTCGGCTTCCTCGTCTCCGCTTGCCTCGGCCTGGAGGTCTGCCTCGGCCTGGAGGTCGCCGTTGCGGCTTTCGTCGTCGCTGATCACCTGCTGCTGGGCCATCAGCTCGGCCAGGGTGCCGGAGAGCGCGTCGACCTGGTGCGGGTTGAGTTCGGCGCCGTCGAGCAGCTTCGGCGGTTCGTCGGCGAGGAAGCGCTCCAGCCCCAGCAACAGGGAGAAGTCGCGGCGCCAGGGGATCGAGGGGTACTCGGCGCCGGCGTCGAGCTCGCTCAGCGCCGCGTCGAGGGCACGCCGTCGCGCCGTGCCCGGCGCCAGCGCCTCGGGGCCCTCGCCGTCGAGCAGGAACGGCTCGCGGGCGAACGCCGCCGCACGCTCGATGTCGGCGCTTGAAGGAACTGCCGCGTTCGCGGCAACGTCGCTGGTCTTGGCCATAGAAAGGCTTCTGGGTCCGCCCCCACCGAACGCGAGACAGCCGGCTGGAGGCAAGTAGACGAGGGCTTCCGGGAGTCCGTATCCCTTTCCCCCGGAGATCTCAGCGGTCCGCAACCCGCGAACCGAACACACGTATTGTAATCACGAACGGATGACCGCGGGACGAAGACTGTCCATAACTCTCCTGGCGCTGGCCTTGGCCGCGCTCGTCGCGGCCGGTTGCGGCTCCTCGAGGGGCGACGGGGGCAGCGGCAAGGCCCCCGACTACGACCGCCTCCTGGCCGGCGCGCCAGCGCCGCTGGCCGCCCTGCACGCGCAGGCCAACGAGCTGCTGCCCGGCGGCACCGCGGCTTACGAGAAGCGGCTCGCGGCGCTGCGGGGGTACCCGGTCGTCGCCAACGTCTGGGCGTCCTGGTGCGGCCCCTGCCGCTTCGAGTTCCCGGTCCTGCAGGAGCTTTCGGCCCGCTACGGTAAGCGGGTCGCCTTCCTCGGCGTCGACTCGCAGGACTCCGCCGACGCCGCGGCGACGTTCCTGCGCGAAGAACCGGTCCCCTACCCCAGCTACAGCGACCCGGGCGAGGAGATCGCCGACTCGCTCGGCGCCTCGCTCGGGCTCCCGGACACCGCCTTCTACGACCGCCGCGGCGAGCTCGTCTACCTCAAACAGGGCCCCTACGCCGAGGACTCCGAACTCGAAGCGGACGTCCGGCGCTACGCCCTCGAAGGCGGATAATGGAGGCATGGACACCTTCGTCGTCATCGCCCTCGTCGCCTTCGGCCTGCTGCTGGCGGAGCTGCTGCTGCCGACCGGGGGCGTGCTGGCGGCGCTCGGAGCGCTCGGCCTGATCGCCGGCGGCGTCGTCGCGCTCGGCTCCGACAGCGACGCCGCCGACGTCGCCGGCCCGGCGCTGATCACCCTCGGCGTCCTCTCCGGGATCACCTTCTACCTGGTCGCCGGCAAAGTCCTCGAGGCCCACCGCAACACCTCGATCCGCACCGGCACCGAGGAGCTGGTCGGCGCCGTCGCCGAGGCGCGCAGCCCGATCGATCCCGAGGGCCAGGTCTGGATCGAGGGGGCGCTCTGGCGCGCCCGCCTCGGCGACGGCGCGGCCCCGGTTCGGTCGGGGGATAGAGTCAGGGTCGAGGCGGTCGAGGGGCTGACGTTGATGGTCAGCCCGGAGCCCCCGGCCGCGGAGTCGCCCAAGCAAGGAGACAGCTGATGGAAGTCGTGGCCGGAGTACTAGTCGTCCTCGTCTTCTTCGGGCTGATCGCGGTCGGCCTCTCGGTCCGGGTTCTGCGCGAGTACGAGCGCGGCGTGATCTTCCGGCTCGGCCGCCTGATCGCCACCAAGGGACCGGGCCTGATCCTGCTGATCCCCCTCGTCGACCGCATGGTCAAGGTCGACCTGCGAACGGTGACCCTCAACGTCCCGCCGCAGGAGGTGATCACCCGCGACAACGTCCCCTCGCGCGTCAACGCGGTCGCCTACTTCCGCGTCGTCGACGCCAACCGCGCGATCACCGAGATCGAGAACTTCCTGCTGGCGACCTCGCAGATCGCGCAGACGGCGCTTCGCTCCGTGCTCGGCAAGGCCGAGCTCGACCAGTTGCTTTCCGAGCGCGAGCGGCTGAACGAAGAGCTGCAGAAGATCATCGACGAGTCGACCGAGCCCTGGGGCGTGAAGGTGACCGCGGTCGAGATCAAGGACGTCGAGATCCCCGAGCAGATGCAGCGGGCGATGGCACGCCAGGCCGAGGCCGAGCGCGAGCGGCGGGCCAAGATCATCAATTCCGAGGGCGAGTTCCAGGCGGCGCAGAAGCTCACCGACGCCGCCGACATCATCAGCACCAACCCGGCTTCGCTGCAGCTGCGCTACCTGCAGACGCTGCTCGAAATCGGCAGCAACCAGAACACGACGATCGTCTTCCCGCTGCCGATGGACGTGCTCGAGCCGTTCGTCGGCGCCGGCGCCGTGGAGCGCTCCAAGGGCGGGCGGGAGCCCGGGGCGGGAGCCTCTGCGCCAAGCCCGCCGCCCGCACCGAGCCCGCCGAGCCCCGACGACGTGGCCGGCCCGAACCCAGACGATCTCCCCCCCTCCCGGTCCTGAGCGCCCCCGAGATACGCATCGACCAGCTGAGCGGGCTGAGGACGATCCTCGCCCCCGGCCGGGCCGACCGCCCGGACAACTTCTCGGCGCCCACGGCCGAGCCCAAGGGGCCGGAGAACTGTCCCTTCTGCGAGGGGCACGAGGGGCGCACGCCGCCGGAGAGCTACGCGCTGCGGCCGGACGGCGGCCCCCCGGACAGCCCCGGCTGGCTGACCCGGGTGGTGCCGAACCTCTACCCGGCGCTGGGCGATCCGGCCGCTGGTGCCCCGGGCGCGGATGGCGTTGCCAAGATGGAGCCGCCGGTCGGCAGCCCCGGCGCCGAAGCGGGCGCCTTCGCCAGCAGCGGCGACCCCCTGCTGGCTTCGCGCAAGGCCGGCGAACCCGACCTCTTCTCCTCGCGCCCGGCGACCGGCGCCCACGAGGTGATCGTCAACTCCCCCACCCACGTCACCGCGATGGCGGAGCTGGGCGACGAGCAGTTCGCCGCCGCCGTCGCCACCTGGCGCGAGCGGATGCGGGCCCATGCCGACGCCTCCTACGTGCAGCTGATCGTCAACGAGGGCGGTGGCGCCGGTGCCTCGCTCGAGCACTCACACGCCCAGCTCTACGCGCTGCCCTTCGTCCCGGCCGCGGTCGCCCGCGAGCGCGAGCGGGCCGGCGCCTACGCCGAACGCACGGCCGGCAGCGGCCTGCTCGGCGACATCCTGGTCGAGGAGGTGCGGCGCGGCGAGCGCCTGGTCGCGATCGACGACGAGGCGGCGCTGATCTGCCCCTGGGCCTCGCGCTCGCCCTTCGAGCTGCGCGTGATCCCGCGCCGCGAGTCCGCCCGCTTCGAGCAGGACGAGGGCGGCGCGGCGATGATCCGCACCGCGCTGCGCGTCCTCGCCGCCCGCTTCGGCGGCCCCCCGGAGCTGAACCTCTGGGTCCGCACCGCCCCCCTCGGGGCCGAGCAGTTCGGCTGGCACGTCGACGTCGCCCCGCGGCTGACGATCAAGGCGGGCTTCGAGCTCGGCACCGGCGTCGACATCAACGTCTACCCGCCGGAGCGGGCGGCCTCGGACTTGCGCGAAGCCCTCGACCCGTAGGGTGCCGGCATGACCCCGAACCCGCGACCGATCCCGCGCTTCATCGCCGACTCGACCCAGGAGGGGATCCCGCACGGGCGCTTCGCCGAACGCCTGGCCACGGCCTTCCGCGAGGCGGTCGAGGGGATCGAGGACCTGCCCGAAGGGGCCGCCGCGCCGGAGGCGATCGACTGGTTCCCGGAGCGCGCCTGGGGCGGGCGGATCTGGGTCCCCTGCTCGGTCAACAGCGAGAGCGCCGAGGGGACGCTGGAGCTGTTCGGCCACGTCTCCTACGTGCAGCCCCCCGGCGGCGATCCCTCCGACTTCCAGGCCAAGGCCGACTTCACCGACGTCCTCGCCGCCGACAACCCGGACTGGCGGATCGACCTCAACGACGACGTGATCGGGCGCTGGCGGGGGGAGAACGGCCGCGCCGGCGCGGTCACCCTGGTCTGGGGCCGGCCCCTGCTCCGCAACGCCGTCGCCGCCACCGCCGAGCTCGACGGCGAGACCGTCGACCAGGAGGAGATCTCCCGGGACCGCTTCACCCTGATCGCCCTCGACGCCCTCGAGGGCTACGGCGACGAGTTCTTCATGGAGGTCAAGCTCTGGAGCCGCCGCGCCCAGGAACTCGCCTCCGAGAGCCTCTACAGCTAGCGCGGGATCTACGATGGGCCGACCGGCCCCGATAGCTCAGCTGGATAGAGCGATCCCCTCCTAAGGGGGTGACGGTTGGCAACCCAGTTGCCGGCGTGGCTCGGACTCCCCCATCCTCGGCAGCGAGATTGAGGGTGGTTACGAGCCTTCTCCCGACAACGGCGACGTGGCCTAAGATTGAGTTATGGCAACTGCCGTTAAAAGGCTCGATCTAGAGGTCGGCGAAATCGTGGAAATCGACGGTCGGCGGTACGAGGTAGTGCCGGACCGCGAGGGCGGCGTAACCATTGAACCGCCGATCACCCCTGTTGCTGAGCTGGACGCGCAGCGGGGGACGAAACCTGCGAGTGCAGAGGACTTCGAGCGACTGACGGCGGGCTTTCCCACTGACGGCGAGGGCTAGTACTCCCGCGGGAGGCCTTCCGCCCGTCCCATTCGAGTTCGGCGCCCTTGAGTGGCGGCAAGAGGTCGAGCGATTCGACCCGCGTTCGCGCGCTCGCGTCCAGGCAGAGCGAGCGCGGCGCGAAATCGAGCGCGGCGACGTGCGGCTCGATTGGCGGCGCTGCGAAGCAGAGGGACCCCACGGAATCAGGCTGCCAGGTTGCAGCAAGCTCTACGTCCCTCTAGGGAAGGCCGGAGCCTCAGACGCGCCATATGGATTCGTCTTCCGCCTGACCCAAAATCCCGGCGGCAGCCTCGCGTGGTCGATGCAAGCCTTTGGCATCCGGCATCCGGCGGACCGCCACACGCGCAGCGTCTATGAGCGCGCCCACAAGCGGCTCCACGGCCACTTTCCGGGCTAGCCTCTCCGCTCCTCAGTCGCAGCGGCGCCGGCTCGTATCAGGAGACCCGGCCGGCAAGGTCGGCGTAATCGGTGGTCTCAGCGGCCCGGCCGCGGATCATCCTGCCAATCGACTCGGCCTTCGCCAACTGGCCACACGCGCGCCAGCCGAGCAACGAGAAAAGGGTTGTGCCCGCAGATGACTTCGCCGCCCCAGGGCACGCGGCGCCAGCGCCCGTCCCTATCGGGGTCGACCTCGACGGTGCCCCATTCAGCCCGGTAAGGGTTGTGGCCGTCTCGCCGAATCGCATTGAGCATGTCCTCGGGCGCGTACTCCCGCGCGGCGTACAGCGCCTCGATGATGCGGAGTAGGTTCTTGTCCCCTATCTGCGGACGAAGAAGCGCCGCGACAGGCTGCTCGACCTCCGCATGCCGGCCAGCCCATTCCCGCCGGATCACCCACGCCCTGATC
This sequence comes from uncultured Solirubrobacterales bacterium, assembly GCA_963849165.1. Taxonomy (GTDB): domain Bacteria; phylum Actinomycetota; class Thermoleophilia; order Solirubrobacterales; family 70-9; genus VAYN01. The sequence continues at coordinate 211,887 of CAWKGJ010000002.1, forward strand.
GCATGTTTCGCCATCGAGCCGACGATACGGGGTCCCGATACCCGCCTAGGGCCGACTTGCCTTAGACGGCTGCTGCTCCTCCATCGCTCCTCCTGCCCCCGCTTGTAAGCCAATTGGCTCGGCGTGGTCAACCCTGGGGGCGGCCAGCTCGTCGATCACGGAAGCTTTCCGCTTCCAGTGGAGGCCAACCGATGTAGTCCGCGGGTCGTGAGATTCGGACCGGTAGGCCAGACGAAGGTACCCTTTTCGATCGGCCAGATTGGCGCGAGAGCGGAAGCAATCGCTGGGCCGTGAATGAGCGTGTGGTCGTCTCCTGGCTCGTTGTTGAACAGGACTCGGACCACAAGGTGATTGACGCTGATGGTCGAGAGATAGAAGTGGGGATGGTCGGCGGCGGCCGGTACAGGCTCGTTGGTGTCAAGGGCTAGACCGCGGGCACTCCAGAAAGCCAACAAGCTGGCCTCAGCTCGCGCTATCCAGACGTGGACGTTCGGCGGCGGCTGGCTGGGATCGGCCAAGAGCTGGCGAAATAGCTCCTTTCTCAAAGGCTGCTCGGGCGCCGTGCAGGCAAACATCATTGCCTTCAGGACTGACCAGACGGCGATCGTGGTCTGGCCCTGCCGATGAAGTTCACGCCCGCGACCCTGAATCATGCCGGACACGATTTGCTTGGCGGCGCCCTCGATATCGCTCATCCAGCCCCCATTGCAGACCTCGCATACGGCTCTTACCGTCAACTGGAATGGACGCTTCACGAACTCGGCGGGCGCAGAGACTCCGCGCTGCCAGGAGTGGCTGCACTCAATCTCTGCGTCGTCTGGGAGTACATCGGTGACCCAATTGGGCCACAGGTGCTCTCGATTCACTGGCTGGCCGTCACAGAACACGCAGGATCGGGCTGCGGCGCTTGACACGCTCTACCTCCGCAAAGGTTCCGACGAATCCCGGTTCCAAATTCGTAAGCTTGGCTTCCGGTTGCACCGGGCGGCTTGGACTCGGCGCGGTTGACGCAGCGCTACACATCCCCGAGAGGCAGGCGAATTCGTGTCAGGTGGAGACTTTGATGTCTGCAACGTCTTGAGCGTCCCGGAGGGGCGGCAATTGCTCTACCACTACACGAAAGCCGCCCACGCTTTGGACCACATCTTGCCGGAAAAGACCTTGCTTATGGCCCCCTACGCGACGATGCGCGACCCGCTTGAGTACCACGAGATTCCGCGCCTGCTGCGCTATCGAGAGGAGGGGGACAAGCCCGGCCGGCTTCCAATCGCGGATGCCAGAGATTCTTTAGCCGACTTGCGAGCGCGGACTCGAATTCTCAGCCTTACCTCAGACGCTACGGGTTACGACGACAATGAGTTGAGAGCCTTCGGGAAAGGCTACGCCCGCCCCCGAATGTGGGAGGCATACGGAGACAACAACACGGGCGTCTGTCTCGCCTTCGATGCCGATGAATTTGTTGGTCCAGGTGGCTTCCGCCGAAGTCTTGAAGCGACCGGCGGAACGAATCTTGGGTCTGTCGGATACACGCCAGGCGGCTTCGTGCGTGATGAAGCCCGCGTTCTCCCTGATGTGCCCGACAACTCGACGGCTGCCCGACGACTCTATGAGCATCTAATGAGTCACAGCGAGGCTTTCTGGTTCCTCAAGTTGTGCGATTGGGAAACCGAGTACGAGTTTCGGGTCGTTCATCTGCCCGCTAATCATCAAGACGGCCCGATCCCTGTTCGCTTCGCGGGGGAGTTGAAGGCGGTTGTACTAGGGGCCAAGTTCGACCAGCGCCGGGTGGCTCAGGTTTCCGCGCTCGCCCGACGCCTGGGCTCGAGAATTTGTCAGTTGGATTGGTCCACGGGCTATCCCTCGGTTCGAGACCTTGGATGAAGATCAGCATGGAGCCCGGCCGGGCTGGCCTAGGACACATAGGCCTTGCGCACCATCGCGGCCGTCCATCGGTTCGTACCGTGAGCCGGGAGGACATTCCTGCGGTTCAGTGTCTCGGCGATCTCGGTGAGGGACTTGCCTTGCGCGAGCAGCGTCCCGATCTGCTTCCGCCGGGTGTAGTCCCGCTGGTTGCACTCCGTGTGGGACAGTCGAACGTTCTCGGGGCGGAGCTGCCCGCCGGCCGACTTAAGGATCGGGTAGTGGTCGGGCGAGGGCGCCCACTCGGTGCGCGTCTTCGCAACCGGATCGAATGCAGCTCGACCCTTGTGGTGGTAACACTGCGGCATCTCGCACTTCAGGTCGAGGAGTTGGCCGCGCTCGGCCATCTGCACAAGGACACCCTTCACGCCAAGCCTGCGGAGCTCGTCCGCGACTGAGCTATCTGCGCCGCCGGCGCCAGCTGCTGTCTTCGCCACCGAGTCACCTTTCTCGTGTAGTCGCCCTATTGCGCTTCCTGCATTCGCCACGTAGAGCGCTCCCTTCATCCCGGCGAAAGATTCTGCCAGGCATCGCGGTTTGCCCCAAACGGGGCGGCGTCGTCGGCAACGAGCGCCCCGGGCCGGAGTCGAACCGGCGGCCTGCCGCTTAGGAGGCGGCTGCTCTGTCCTCTGAGCTACCGGGGCGGAGGGGCGATTATCCCGGGTCCGGGGTTGGAACAAAGGTTGGAACAAATCCGCCCGCCAGAGTCCCCAGACGTCCCCTTGTTTCCCCTGAGAATCGGCATGTTCAAGCGGCAACCGCAGGGGCAAGCCCAAATTGCCCTTGACAAAGGGCGCCTCCTAAGGGATAGGCCGCTGGTTCGAATCCAGCTCGGGGCATTCCAGGGTCCCCGCAACCCCCGCGGCGGCTGCCTGCCGCTAGCGCTTGACGATGTTGTGAATCGCCATCACCTCCGGCTGGCCGGGCTCGATTCCAACCTCGGCGAGGATCGGCATCAGCCGCTCGCCGAACGCGTCCAGCTGCTCCTGGGAATCCCAGATCTCGCTGACCCGCAGACTCCCCTCCTCGCCGAAGCAGACGTGGTAGTCGAGTCCGTCGGGAGGGAAGATCCCGGCCTCCTCGAGCTTGCGGACGCTCTCGTCGTACTGTGCCGCCGTCAGGCTCGCGGGGGCAAAGCGGATCAGGACGCTCATCGCTCCTCCTTGATGGGGTCGTCCGACCCTAACCTCACCCTCGCCGATCGCCTAGGGGCGTCGCTGCAATCCCGCGCCCGCGGGGCAGCAACTTTCGGGGGGGCGAGCCGGTTGTAGCGAGAGTGCAGCGAATGAGCCGACGAGGCCCATCGACTTTCCGCGCCCTGGCGCCGCCTGCCTGGGCGGGTGTCTTCACCGTGGTGCTGCTCGCCTGCTGGGCGAGTGCTCTGGTGCCCACCGGCGCCTCCGCGCGCACCCTCCATTTCGACGGCAAGCGGATCGAGGCGCCGCGGTCCTGGCCGGTCTACCGGCTCAGCGAGCATCCCGGGACGTGCGTGCGGTTGGACCGCCGTGCGGTCTACCTGGGGACCCCGGCGACGAACCAGCGCTGTCCCGCCGAGGTGCTCGGGCGGCGGCGGGCGATCCTGGTCGAACCGCTGGGCGGGGCGCGGGCCGCGCGCCCGGCGCTCCCTTCGGCGGCGCGACCGACGGCGACGGCCTCGGCTGGCGGCGCCGTCTTCACCGGGCTCGGCTTCGACGCCTGCACGGCCCCCTCTTCACGCTCGATGGCCGCCTGGGGCTCCTCGCCCTACCGGGCGATCGGCGTCTACATCGGCGGCCTCAACCGCGGCTGCTCGCAGCCGAACCTGACCCCCAGCTGGGTCAGCGCCCAGACGGCGGCGGGCTGGCACCTGATCCCGACCTACGTCGGCCTGCAGGCCCCGACCAGCAGCTGCGACAGCTGCGTCAAGCTCAGCGCCGGCCAGGCGACCGCGCAGGGCGTCTCCTCCGCGCTCGACGCGGTCGAGCAGGCCGCCGAGCTGGGGATGGGTCCGGGCAGCCCGATCTACTTCGACATGGAGTCCTACACGCGCACCTCCAGCGCCACCGCCGCCACCCTCGCCTTCCTCGAGGCCTGGACCGAAAAGCTGCACTCGCTCGGCTACGTCTCCGGCGTCTACAGCAGCAGCAGCTCCGGGATAGCGGACCTCGCCGGCCAGCTCGGCAGCGGCTACAACCTGCCCGACGCGCTCTGGACCGCCAACTGGAACGGTCAGCAGAACACCAGCGACCCCTACGTCCCCGCCAGCGCCTGGAGCCTGCACCAGCGCATCCACCAGTACCGCGGCGGCCACGACGAGAGCTACGGCGGGGTCACGATCAACATCGACAACAACTACCTCGACGGGCCGACGGTCGGCGAAGCCGTGGCGATCCCCGGCCGCGAAGACCCGCTCGGCGGCCTCGACCTGGCCGGCTCGCCCTCGCCCGGTCACGTGCGGGTGAAGGGCTGGGCGCTGGACCCGAACCTGCCGACGCAGCCGCTGGCGATCCGCGCCTTCGTCGGCGGCCGCGCCGGCGCCTCCGGCGCGGTCGAATACGGGCTCGGCACGGTCGCCACCGGATCGCGCCCGGACATCGCCGCCAAATACCGGACGGCGGGCCCCCAGCACGGCTTCGACGTCGTCTTCCCGAGCCTGAAGTCGGGGACCCAGCCGATCTGCGTCTACGCCCTCAACACCGGTCCCGGCGCCGACCGCCTGCTCGGCTGCAAGACGATCCGCGTCCCGGTCGCGATCACGCTCTCCCACCTGAAGGCGACCCCCAACGGGGTGCGGGTCTGGATCGCCTGCGAATGGCCGGAAGGGACCGCCTGCCCGGGGCAGCTCTTCCTCCGCACCCGGATCAAGGTGGCGCTCCCGCACCGCCGCGGCACGCCGCCGAAGATCCGCGCCGTCACCCGTCCCCTGGGCCGCCGCGGCTTCAGCCTCAGCGGCAAGCGCGCCCACGCCTTCACGGTGCCCTTCAGCGCCGGCGCCCGCGAGTTGCTGAGGGAGCGCGGCGGCCTCAAGGCGCAGCTGATCGCGGCGATCCCCGGCGGTCGCCGCATAGCCGTGCTCGGCGTGCGCCACCGCGGCCTGGAGTGATGGGCGAGCGGGAGATCGAGGTCCGCCGCGCCGGCGCCGAGGACGCGGCCGCGATCGCGCGGCTGCTGCACGACTTCAACGCCGAGTTCGACGAACCGACGCCGGGCGTGGCGGCGCTGACGGAATACGCGCGGCGGCTGCTGGTCGAGGGGGAGATGACGGTGCTGCTGTGCGGGAGGGGGCCGGACGGGATCTCGCTGATCCGCTTCCGTCCCTCGGTCTGGACCGGCGAGCCGGAAGCGCACCTGCAGGAGCTCTACGTGGTGCCGGCGCTGCGCGGGCGCGGGATCGGCCGGGCGCTGCTGGAGGCGACGATGGCGGCCGCGCGCGAGGCCGGCGCGACCGGGATCGACCTCAACACCGGCACCACCGACACCGCGGCGCGGGCGCTGTACGAGAGCAGCGGCTTCAGCAACCGCGAAGGCGGGCCGGACGGGCCCTCGATGCTCTTCTACGAGCGCGACCTCTAAGAGACGCCGGTCTAAGACCTCTTAAGCCTTCGGTCGCAGCACGAGGATGCAGAGGTCGTCGCCGATCGGCTTGTCGGCCCAGCCGAGCACCGCTTTGTGCGCCTCCTGAACCAGTACCCGGGCGGGCATTCGCACCAGCGGGGTGAGAAGCCGTGAAAGGCCCTCGCCGCCGAGCCGCGTATCGCCCTGCTGGACGTCAGTTGCACCGTCGGTGTAGGCGAGCACGCCGTGGCTGCGCTCGAGCACGACGTCGGCGGTGGTCAGGGGGAGCTCGGCGCTGACTCCGAGCAGAAGCGTCCCGCCCTGCGGCTGGAGTTCCTCCAGGCTGGGCAGGTGCATCGGCGGCGGGTGGCCGGCAACCGCGTAGGAGAGGACCGAGTCGGCCGCCTGGAAGCGCAGGCAGACGGCGCTGACCAGCTCCTCGTCGCGGCCGGGCCGCTCGACCAGCGCCGCGTTGGCGAGGGTGAGGATCTCGGCCGGGTCGCTGGTGTTGGCGGCGAAGGCGGCGAACCGCGCCCTGATGAAGGTCGCCAGGCGAGCCGCCTTGGGGCCGTGGCCGACGACGTCGCCGACGACCGCGATCGTCGAGTTGTCGGGGCCGTTGGTGAGCAGGTAGAAGTCGCCCGAGACTCCGTATTCGGAGGGCACGAAGGCGGCGCCGGCATCGACCCCGGGCAGGTCCGGCAAGCTCGACGGCGTCAGCGCCGCCCTGATCGCGTCGAGTTCCTCGGCCGAGTGCTCGAGCACGATCAGCCGCTCTCGCAGCACCGAGACGAGGGCGACGACCAGCGCGAACGCGAGGGCGCGAACCGCCAGCGCGATGCCGAAGTCGGGCACCGGGTCCAGCTGGGCGCCGAGGGCGTACAGAGCGCAACAGGCGAGGGTGGCGACCATGCCCACCCGCCATCCGAACCACCAGGTCGTGAGGCCGATCGGGATCGCGTAGAAGAAGCCGATGCCCGCATGGGCGCTTGAAGTGACCGCGAGCCAGGCGGCGAAGACCAGCAGCGCGGCGGCGGCGGCCAGGGCGATGCGAACGACGCTGGAGGAGCCTCTGGCCACTGCGACCAGCCTAGTGCAGGGCGGTGAAAGCGATGCCGGCGGGCGGGTCGGCGAGCTGCGGGTGCAGGAGGTGGGCGAGCAGCTCGGTGCCGTCGACCAGACGGGGCCCCGGGCGCGAGTAGGTGGAGGCGGCGTCGACCGCGAAGACGCGGGTGGCGCCGAGCGCCGCGATCCGCTCCCGGTGCTCCTCGGCCTGTCGGCGCGACTCCTCCGCGTACAACCCGCAGGGCATGACGACGACGAGGTCGGGATCGAGGCCCGCCAGCGCCTCCCACTCGACCCGCGGCGACTTGGCCCCGGGCGGCCCGGCGACGTCGACGCCGCCGGCGAAGGCGACCATCTCCGGGATCCAGTGGCCGCCGACGAAGGGCGGGTCGAGCCACTCGAGCGCCACGACCCTCGGCGGCGGCGCGCCCGCCACCGCGGCCCGCACCGCCGCAAGCCGCGCCTCGAGTTCGGCCCGCAGCTCGGCCGCGCGCTCCTCGATCCCGGCCGCCGCGCCGAGCCGGGTCACGTCCTCCAGCATCTCGCCCAAAGTGCTCGGGTCTTGCTGCAGCACCCGCGGCAAGCCCGGCAGCCGCGCCGCGACCGCGACCACGTCCTCGTAGGAGACGGCGCAGACGGCGCAGATCGCCTGGGTGACGATCAGGTCCGGCGCCAGCGCCGCGAGGCGCTCCTCGTCGAGGCCGTAGAGCGCTCGGCCTTCGCCGACGACGGCCTTGACGGCGGTGTCGATCTCACCGGCGCTGAGGCCCTCGGGGAGGACGGTCGCGGTCAGGTGCGGCAGGTCTCGCGCCGGCGGCGGGTAATCGCACTCGTGCGTGACCGCGACCACGTCGCCGCCGAGGCCGAGCGCGAACAGCATCTCGGTAGCCGACGGGACGAGGCTCGCGATCCTCATCCTTCAACTATGCCGGACGGCGGGGGCGGCCCCAGGCGGGTCAGATCGTGCTGCAGACCTTGAAGCCGTAGCTCGCGGCCAGCTTGTCGGCGTCGGCGAAAGGGTTGGCGCCGCTGAGGGCGCCGCCGGGGTCGGTTTCGACCTCGTTGATCGCCTTTTCGAATCCGCTCACGATCGCGCTCGCCTGGTCCTCGTCGCCGCTGGGAGCCTGCAGCTCGGAGAGCTCGGCGGCCATGGTCCTGATCGGGGGCAGGGCCGCCTGCGTCAGCAGCTTTCCCACCACCGCTTCGGTCGGGGACTTGATTTTGCTCAGCTTCGCGTACTCGGTCTTCAGGGCCACGGCTTTCTTCTTTTCCGCCTTGACGCAGATCGCGTCGCCCCGGGTGATGTACTCGGCCTTCGTCAGGCCCTCCTCCCCCTCGTCGCCGCAGCCCGCGAAGACCGAAGCCAATGCCGCCACACCGATGAGTACCGCTAGAAGTCCCCTCTGCACGACCCCGCCCCTCCTAATAGATATTGATTAGTTAGAACGTATTTTATGGCAGGCGGGCAAGTCAATGCGCACTGGACAAACCGTTTCCTTTGCGGCGGTATCATGCGCTTTCCGACGGTTTTCACCGTCGGGTTGCGTTACGGTTCGCGCCGGGGTCACCACTCCTTGGGACCCCGGCGTCTTCTCGGCCCTACCTCTTCTTCTTGCAGCTGTTGGCGAGGACCGGGCTCGAGGTGTCCCGCTTCCCGTTCTGGCCGTCGAACTCGACCGTCGCACGGTTCGGTCTCGCGCAGAGGTTGGTCGAGTTCACGAGCAGTCCCTTGCGGCCGCCCTGCATGGAGAGCACGAACTTGGTGACGGGGGCATCCGGCACTCCGGTGAAGGTCGTGCGGATGCCGCCCCTGATCGAGTCGATGCGCCCGTCCAGAACGACGTCGATCGGGCCTCGCAGGTCGGCGACCAGGTTCGGCAGCTGGTCGTTGGAGGACCGTAGGTACACGGGACCTTCCAGCGGCTGATCCAGCAGTGGCGTGAACGCCCTGGCGCGGCCGTAGATCGCGGCCTTGGGACAGGTGTCGGCGGCGAACTGGACGCGGGTGCAGATCGTGCGGATATGGGCCTGGTCGAGGAAGGCCGAGTGCGGGAGGGCGACTCGAGCGCGGGCGATGTTGGCCCCCCCCTTCGGCATCTTCAGCGTCGCTCGCAGCGCCGGGTGCGTGCCGCGCCGGGTGCCGCCCGTCAATTTCAACGACAGCCGCGGCTCGAAGCCGAGGCTCGCGCAGCCCCCGACCTGGAAGCGGCTCGCAAGGTTCGCTCTGCCTCCCTGCACCGAGGTCGCGGCGCCGGTCGTGTTCATCGGGTCGCAGCTGGTCGGGTTGAGCGTGAAGTCGGGCCGGTTGACGTCGACGTGGACGGTTCGGTAGATGATCGGTATTCCTTCCAGGATCTGGGGAAGGGGATCACTTACCGCCGTCACCTGGGTCGTATCGGGGTCCACCCGCAGCGCAACCCGCACGACGACGTCGCCGAGGTCGAACGGCCCCGCCTGAGCCGGCGTCTTGACGACGAGGCTGTAGGGAGCGCCTTTGTACGCCCCGCCCAGGTAGACGGCGGTCGGCTCCTTCCCCGGCTGCGGGATCCAGAGCGGACTCGGGCCCGGGCCGGTGGCGACGGTGGTCGTGCCCACCAGGGAGCCTGCCGGACAACTGGCGGTCACCGCCGCGGGACCCGGGCAGACCGCGACTCCCGCGAGCTTGGCGAGGACGCCAGGGGGCAGCGTGACGCTGAGGCCGGCGAGATTCTGTTCACCGGCTTCACTGGTCAGCGTCGTGACCAGTGAGGAGAAATCCCCCGCGGAGGGGTTCACCGTTCCCGCGGAGAGCTCCGGGCTGAAGCCGCCGTTGCCGCAGTGCGCGTCGAAGGTCATCGGGGTCGTCCCTTCGGCGACTGCCATGCCCGACCACGGCGCGAGCGCGTATTCGGTCTGATAGGTGCCACAGCGAGGCGGAGTGGCCAGCACCCCGCGCGAGCCGCCCTTGAAATGCAGCTTGAACTGACGCACCGGAACCTGGGGCGTCTCGAGGAACAGCGAGGTGATCCGTCCGGTATTCGGGTCCAGCCGGAATTCGCCGGGAATCTTCACGTGGACACCGAGTTCGTCGGCGACCAGCCAGGCGCGGGTGATCCTGCCCAGTTCCGGGGTGCGCTGATACACCGCGCCCTGAACCGGGCGCGCGAGCGCCGGCGAGTCGATTTCCGCCGTCGCGATCTTGGAGCCCTCCGGACACCTGGCGGCGGGCGGCGGCGAGACTTTGTAACCGACCTGGGCTTCACTGCACGCCTCCAGGCCGACGGCTCCGCCCGTGGCGACGGTCAACCCCTCCGGGAGCCGGATCACGGCGTTCCGCAGATGGGAGGTCGCGAAGCTGTCCGTGGCTTCGTTCTGGGGGATCAGGAGGCTCGCGTCGGCACCGCTGGGAGCGGCGGCTTCCCGGTTCGTCGGGACCAGCGAGAAGCCGGGGTCGAAGTCGAGTTTGGGGCAGCCGGTGATCTCTCCCAGCGCCGTGCTTTTCTGGTGCCAGACGTCAGGTTCCTGGTAGCTGGCCGCCGCGAAGTTCACCGTGAGCGGTTGTCCGCAGCTGGTCGGATTGGTCATGAAAGGCGCCGGGGCTTTGCCGGAGGGCCGTGAGGGCGATTCGCTTTTGAGTTCGACCGCCGATTCCCGGATCGTCAGGCGCTGGTTGTTGTGGCTCGAATCCGCCGGCACCCCCCAGAAGGTGGTGGTTACCGAATTCAGTGGTTCGATCGCGGAGATGCCGGCCGCCGTGGCGGTGACGCCATAGTCCGACTCGGACCGCACCTGAGCGTCCACGAAGGCGGGAATGCCCGAGACGTAGAAGCCGAAACGGGCGACCTGGTCGCCGGAGGGCTCGAGGTTGAATATCGGCGTCGTCAGCGCGGTCTCGAGGTTGTAGAGACGCACCACGGCGATACCGACCTGAGAGCTAAACGGACACCCCCCCGAGGCGCTGGTCGCGGCCGAGACGAATTCGACCGCCACGCACCTGTCCACCGCGTTCAGGTTCGCGAGCAGCCCCGGAGGAAGGGTCACGCGGATGTCCTTGGTCAACCCGTACGGCCTTTTCACGCCCGTCGGCCCGGTGGCGCTGGTGGGGTCCGTTGCCATCTCGATGGTGGTGGTGAAGTCGGGGTGGGCCCCGGCCTGGGTCGTCGACAGTTCGGCGTCGACCGAAGCGATGTCGAAGTTCTCGGATTCGGCGGCTTGCGCCGACGGTGCGAAAACGACGATTCCGAGGAGAGCCGTGATCAGCAAGGCCGTAAGACGCTTCATCGTGCCGCCCCCCGGTTCTTGTTGGTATCGCTTTGGCGACCTTTGGCTGGTCGCTTCTTCGCGTGTTTCTTCACACAGCGGACCTTTCCGTTGCGCTTCGCGCGCCGCTCGTTTTTCTTGCACGACTTCGGTTTCTGGTTCCCGGCCCCCTGCAGAGCGGCGCTGCCCGGGGTCGCCAGCGAAGGTGCGGCACCGGCGGCCCCCTGACAGGCGTCTCCCTGACATGGGGGCAGCTGCCCCCCTTCGGGAAACCCGCCGCCCGTGCGAGCGTCGTAGATCGAGGAGACCGTGCTCAAGTCCCGCGGGACGAGCCGGTCGGAGGTGGTGAAGAAGACGTCGCTGCCGCTCGCGGTCATCCCGTAGAGATGGCTCGGCAAGCTGCCTTCTCCAGAAGAGATGAGATAAGGCTGCTGGCCCGCCTTCCACTCGTAGACGTCCCAGGTCGAGTTGCGGTCCGCGGAGAGGAGTGGCTCCTGCGTCTCAAACATGACCTTCTGGCCATCGGCGGTGACGTTCTGAATGCGCAGGAGCGGACCCGCGGAACGAAAGGGGGTGCCGACCGGTACCTGCAGGCGAGCGTCTGAGGTGGTCGGAAGCTCCAACGGTGGGCACGAGACGCAGTCCAGCGCACCCTCTTCCTCGTCGAAGCGATATATCTGGATATGTCCATCGCTCTCGTAGTCGGTGATGTCCGCCCGTGACTCGAACACCAGCGTCGAGCCGTCGGCGGTGGTCCGAGAGGGGTCGTTGGCGCGCCCGGTCTGCACGTTGACGTTCGGGCTGACGGCGGCATTGGTCCAGCGGATGAGCGACATCCCTTCGATGGTCTGAAGGTCTTTCGGGTCGAGAACGGCGACGAACTGGGTCGCGTCGGCGGCTCGCTCCCAGGCGTACAGGTTGTTCTCGCCGGCGACCGCCGCTTGGCCTTCGCTGTTGGTTTCGGTACCCGTGAGCGCGGATTTCGAGGTGAAGTAGGCGCGGGAGCCGTCTTCGGATACGTTGACGAAGATGGAGCCAGGGGCGATTTCGGTCGTCGTTTCAGTGGCGACGACGAAAGCGAAGAGGGTGCCCGGCGTCGCGCCGTTCCCGGTCGCGTAGAAGAGAACGTCGCCGCCCGGTGACATGCCCGCGTAGGCGGTCGCTCCAGTCACCACTTTCGTCGTCTCGAGGTTGTCCGAGCGGACGTACATCGTCGTTCCGACTTTGAAGGCCACCGCGGTGCCGTCGGCAGAGCTCCCCTGGTAGGCGGCGTTGACGTTCTGGAATTCCGTCAGCGTCGCGGGGGGAGAGCCTTCCGGAGGCAGCGAGACGACCTGCGTCGGAGCACCCGGCGTGCGGTCGTAGATCGCTTCTTTCCCGACCGGAGGCGCATCTGGCTCCAGCTGTCGTCTCGAGGTGAAGATGATGTGGCTGGCACCAGGCGTGATCCAGCGAGCGTTCGCTTCGGGATCGGTGCCGTTTTCGCCTTGCCCGACCAGTGCGAAGCCGCCGGCGGGGTCGCGGACGTACGAGGTCTGTTTGCCTTCGACGACAAAGGTGCCTTCGTCCCCGGCGGCCAGGCTGTCGGTGAGCAGGGTCGAGTACCGGTGGTCCGCCGAAGCGCACATTCCTCCCACCGGTCGATTGGTCTCGCTGCTGGCGGCGCTTTTCGAGATCGTCGTCCAGCCCCCCGGCCCGCGCACGGATTCATAGAGGTCGTTGACTCCGTTGGCCGGGAGCCCCGGAACCGATCCGCCCTGGGCCAGCGAAAGGACGCTGTTGCCGTCCTCGGTGGCGGGATAGATGTTGAAGCAGTTTCGTCCCGCGCCGCTGCCGAAACCCGTGCCGCTGAGAATCGCCGCGGCGGTCTCCGGCGGCGTCACCAGCTCGTAGGCGCGGTCGTCCGGCAGGGACGCCTCGGGGGCGAAGGTTTCGAAAGTTCGATCCGGAGTCGATTCCGAGCCGCTGGCGTTGGTGGCGACCAGCCGGTAGTGGTACACGGTCGACGGCTGCAGGCCGGTGAGCGCCTGCGCCACCAGTCGCAGCCCGCCGCCACTCGCCTGCGACGCCGGAACGGCGGTGCAGGAGCTGGTCGAGCAGTCGTTCGAGCCGTACTCGAAGTGATAGCTCGTCACCTCGTTCTGCGGATCGAGATAGCCGTTCAGGGTCGCGCCGGTGTCTTTGATCGGAGAGGCGACCGTGCCGAGGACCCGTGGTTTCTCGGCCAGCGTGGTGAAGCTGGTCTCCTCCGACGTCGCCTGGCCGCCGCCTTCCGGGCGGTTCTGCACGAGCCTCACCCGGTACAGCTGGGAGCCGGTCAGCCCCGTCGCTTCCTGTTGCACCGGAACTTCCCCCGGCTGAGCGCCCACGTCCACGTCAGAGCCGGGGACCCTGGTCCAGGTTTTGCCGTCGGTGGAGTACTCGAAGTGATAGGTGACGCCAATTTCATTGGAGACCACGTTTCCTTCGAAAACCGCGGTGCTGCTGGTGAAGGTGGTGACCGGTTCGATGGTCGGCGCCTCGCCAAGTACGTACACCCCTCGCAGCGCGCCTATTTCTTTGGTCGAGAGGTAGAGGTTGCCGCCGAGAGACGCCTGCGCCGGCGCCAGCCCCTCGGTAGCGGTGACCTGCAGGTCTTCACCGTGGGCGATGCCCGCCCCCAGGGCGTTGCTTCCCGTGCTGTCGAGTTCCGCGACCGCGACCCGATTGCCGCTGTCGCTCCGCTGACCGGCGACCAGGAGGTTGTTGGGGGCGGTGGACGGATCGACCGCGAGGTTGAGGAGCGCGCCGCTGCCGAAGACCGCGCTGAGCGCCGCGGCGCCGAACGCTTCCTCGATCGGTTCGGGGGTCGAGTTGAACTTCTGGATCCGCCCGTTCCCGGCATCGAGGGCGTACACGTTTCCTTCGGAGTCGACGGCGACGTCGCTGGGGGATCCTTCTGCGAACTGACCGAGGCCCGCGCCCACCAGTCCTTCTTTGCATTCCGCCGATACCGAGCAGACTTCGAATTCTTCGTTACCGACGTTCACCCCCCACCCGAAGGAACGGAGAAATTCCACGCCGACCACCGTGCTTCCGCCTAGAACCGGTTTGAAGACGTCGACTCGGCGATAGCCTTCGTTGGCGACGTAGACGTTGCCGTCGCCGCCGACCGCGACGCCGCCGATACCGCCGAACGGAAGTGCGCCGCCCTGTCCGAACGCGACGGCGGTCGTGGCATTGCAGCCGGTTTCGACGGTGCAGAACTGGAATTCTTCGAACCCGTCGACGACTCCCCAGCCGAATGCTCCCGCGAACACGCCTTTCGCGCTGAAGACGCTGACCCGGGCGCTGTTGGTCATCCCGGGATCAGTGACGTAGACGCTCCCGGTCGCCTGGTCCACGGCGATCCCGTTGGGGACTTCCAGTGCTCCGGCGCTGGAGATGAAGGGATTGGACGAGGATTTTGCTTTGCGGCAGTTCTCGGCTTTGGTGCAGACTTCGTATTCTTCCCCGCCTTCGCTGACCCCCCACCCCCAGGCGGACACGAAGGAGCCGGTCGGCCCAAAGCGCTGGACCCGGCGATACTGCGAGTCGACGACGTAAAAGGTGCCCGCGGGCACCCCGCCGGCGCCGGTCTGGTTGACGGCCACCCCCTGCGGCGAGTGGAAGCGCCCGCCGGTTTCGCCGATTTCCGGCGAACCGATTTCGTTCACGATCTGCTTCGGGACGGCGGCCGTGGCCGTGGAGGAGAAAAGGAGGCCCGCGGACACCAAGGAGAGGAGAGCGGCGGATACCGCCCACGCTCCGAAAAGCGGCCCCTGCCGACGCAGCCCGCCGGTAGCAGTCGACTCAGGACCCACCAGCGATCCCTTTGCTTTGCCTCTCACCGGATCTCCTCTCCAACGACTCGACGATTCCGGCCAACCACTCCTACCGCGGCTAGTCGGCTCCTATCCCAATGCGTCCCAAAACGCGTGAGCTCCCTAAGCTCCCGCCGCCGCAGACGCGGCTGAGCCGATATTAGGGAATACACCGATTCCTGTCAAAGTACGACCTGGGACTCCAAAAAAAGCGGCCGCCCCGATCGGGCGGCCGCTCAGCCGTTGAGCTCGGCCAGCGAGCTCAGCTACGTGCTGGGTCGTCCAACTATTCTTTGCCCACCCAGACGGCGGTCGGCGAGGTCGCGGTGTAGGTCGCGGTCCATTTTGCTTCGCTCGGGCAGAGGAAGCCGCCTTCTTTGATCGCCAATTTCACAGCATTCGCTGTAACTTTGGCCGGATTCCCACCATCGACCGGCAATTCGAATTTGGTGTTGCCGAATGTACAGTCGAGGAAGCCGAAGCAGACTACCTGCGCCGACGGTTCCCCGGAGTGCCCGGTAACTGTCAGCAACCCGTTGCCGACCGTCGCCGTGTTGTGAATTTCCGCTTTGTAGGGGAGGTTCTCGACTTCAACTTCACATTCGGATCCACCCTCGGTTTCACAGCCCGTGAACGTCAGGTTTTCGATTGTTCCCAGGACTGTCGCGGCGGCGCCGCCTGTCGTGGTCGTTTTGGCTTCTACTTCTGAATGGCATGTGACGTCTACGAGGCTCGTGTCAAGAAAGGCACTCGCCGCTGTAGCTTTGAGAACCGTGCCCGCGGCATAATCTTTCCCGGCTGGGCATTGGTTCGATGCGTTCGGTTTTTCTTTACAAAGAACGGTCGCAGAAGCCGTACCGGCTCCGGCAACCGCCATCAGGGCCAAGGCCGCGATAGCGGCGAGGCCGAGCATCTTGGCGTACTTCATGTGATGTTTCTCCTTGGTCCGACCTGAGTCGGGTTGGTTACGGTTGCGCCGGGTTACCTTCTGGGATTACGGCGCGGTGCATCCGGCGAGGCAAGGAGGGCCTGTACAAGCACCACCATCTCAGGTCCCAGTCCAGAGAAACCTGCCTCTTCCGGCTGGCACGGTGCCAGCGGCTCATTCATAACAAAGAATGATGTAGCAGTCAAGAGCTTTTGAGCCGAGGCCCAAACATCCGCTGAGATGGCCCTCCAGCGCGGTTTACAGAGGTGTTAAACGGTTACTAGATGTTGACCAAAGAGATCGCGACCCGGTCGCCGCCGGGACCGAACGGACATGATCTCGGTCGCCGGCGGGACGAGGCTCGCGATACACGTAAGTCGACTATTTCACCGCCGCAAGCAGCGCATTGGCGCCGCCCAGCATCCCTGCTTTGTTGGGGTGGATCGGAGCGGCGAGGGTGCCGGGAACCAGCGGTTCGACCCAGCGCGTCGAGGTGCCTTTGCAGGCGTCGTGGCCGATGCTGGCGCCATACCAGTTGACGAGCGTGGCGCCGTTGGCCGCGGCCTGGGTCGCCAGCATCGCGTTGAGGCGCTGCTCGGTCGAGCGCAGGTATGGCACGTCCTGAAAGCCGAGCGGCATCTGCGGCCAGCAGCCGAAACCCGTCTCCGGGAAGATCGCCGGGTAGTTGACGACGTAGATTTTCGCCGCCGGCGAACGAGTGTGGATGCCCTGCAGGACCGCCGCCACTTTCGGCGCCGTTGCTTCGATCCGCGCTTTCAGCTGGTCATTCCCGCCGGGGTTGTATTTGTCGAGGCAGGGATGGCTGAACGGGTTGACGGTGATGCAGCTTTCGGCGACTTCGGAGAAGCCGATGTCGTTGCCGCCGATCGTCAGCGAGACCACCGTCGTGCTCGCGTCGAGCGAGTTGAACTGCGGCGGGTTGGGCCCGTCCGGGTCGACGTTCTGCGGGTTGGTCATGTCCACGGTCTCGGCGCCGCTGCAGGTGGCGTCGCGCAGGGTCAGGCCGATCGTGGGAGCGGCCCGGTGCGGGTAGTTGTTGCTGGACTTGAGGCAGCCCAGCGGCAGCAACGGGTTTGGAATCAGCGGCCCGGCGGCATAGGAGTCGCCGAGCGCCACGTAGTTCGCCGCCCGCGCACCGGTTGCGGCGACGGCGAGCAGCGCCAGCGCCGCCAGCGCGACGGCCAGCGCCCGCAGGAACCGCGGGGTCTGAGTCTGGATCAACGAGTTCATCAATCTCTCCTTGCTTCGTAGTCCCGCCTGGGTCCCTGGCTCCTCTAATGCTCAGTAAACTTCGTTACAATCGGTCTTGCAAGTCGGCTGCTGACATGATCTACCCAAATATGGGTATTAAGACTCAAATCGTGCGCCACGCTCTCTCCGCCTTCCTCGCGACCCTCCTCGCCGCGGTCGCGCTCGCCTTGGCCGCTGGCCCCGCCGCCGCCCACCAGCTGCCGGTCATCTACAACGGCGCCCTCGGCTACGCCCACACCAGCCCAGCGGCAAGCCCGCCCGGTGCCAACGAACCCTGCGTGCCGAGCGCCGCCCATCCGCGGCCGGTGGTCCTGGTCCACGGCACCTTCGCCGACATGTCCAACAGCTGGCAGGCGGTCTCGCCGGCGCTGCACAACCGCGGCTACTGCGTCTTCGCCCTCAATTACGGGTCTCACAACGGCAGCGGCGCCGTGGGGGTCTACGGGATCGGCGACGTCCGCGACTCGGCGGCGCAGCTCGCGACCTTCGTCGACCAGGTGCTCGCCTCGACCGGCGCTTCCGAGGTCGACCTGGTCGGCCACTCGCAGGGCGGGATGATGCCGCGCTACTACCTCAAGTACCTGGGCGGGGCCGCGGAGGTCCACACCCTGGTCGGCCTCTCCTCGTCCAATCACGGCACCACCGTCAACGGCCTCTTCACCCTCGGAAAATACTTCCCGGGCGCAAACTCCTTCTTCGGCGTCTGCCCGGCCTGCGAACAGCAGGAAGCGGGCTCGCAGTTCCTGACCGAGCTCAACGCCGGCGGCGACACCGTTCCCGGCGTCGACTACACGGTGATCCAGACCAGGTACGACGAGGTCGTGACCCCCTACACCTCGGCCTTCCTCAGCGGCCCCGGCGTGACCAACGTCCTGCTGCAGAAACAGTGCCTGCTGGATCTCGGCGAGCACCTCTCGATGCCCTACGACCACATCGCCGCCGCCGACGTCTTCACCGCGCTCGACCCGGCCCACCCGGTTTCGCCGCTCTGCACCCCGATCGCCCCGGTCGTCGGCGGCTAGCGACCACCTCGCCCAGCCGGCCCAGGCAGCGCCCGTCTTCCGACCGAGTCGGTCTGCCACCAGCGCGGACCCCCCGGCCGCCGCGGCGCCTGGGTCGTCTGCCGCATCACACGCTGCTCGGCGTGCCCGAGTCAGTCCAATTCAAACGTGAATGTCGATCAGATAACTTTGACTTTTCAGCTTTAACTTGTTATATACCGCGAATGTCCCGGAACAGGACGCTTCTCTTTGCTCTTGGCGTTCTTCTTGCGAACTTGGTCGCTATTTCAAGCGCCAGCGCCACCGCCTTTCATTTCTCAGAGAGCAACACCGTCACAGGATCTCCAGACGGCACCGGGAAAAACGCTCATCACGTCATCGACGCGGCCGGCAGCACCGCGACATGCCCCGCCCCCAACCTTCGAAGCCGGCTCGACGGAACCCGAATCCTCCACTCTGACGCTGGTGCCTAACTACGGCGCTGGCTGCGTCTTTCTTGGTCAAAGCGCCAGCATCAGCATGGGAGGGTGCGTCTACATCCTGGACACCGGCGGAACCATGGACATTGCGGGCGCGACCTGCGCCGCGAAACCGATGATCATTGAAATACCTGGCTGCAAAGTCGAAATCGGACCGCAGGAAGGCCTTGGGACGGTCTCCTACACCAACCTCAACGTCGGTGAAGGGCCCAAACAGGAAGTCACAGCCTCATTCAATCTGGAAGGCGTCAAATACACGGCTAGCGGCGGGAGTTGCC
Organism: uncultured Solirubrobacterales bacterium; assembly: GCA_963849165.1. Classification (GTDB taxonomy): domain Bacteria; phylum Actinomycetota; class Thermoleophilia; order Solirubrobacterales; family 70-9; genus VAYN01. Next base: position 230,445 of record CAWKGJ010000002.1, read on the forward strand.
CTGAAGCCGGAGTAAAAACCAACGGCCTATACACAACAGGCAGAACGATTCTCACAGCCGAGGAGCCCGGCACTGAAGCGATGGTCGGGATGTCGGTCGGCTAGCTGACCCGCGGAGAGATCAGCGGACGAGGTGGGGCCGCCCGCCGCCGCCCTTGAGCTCGAGCATGCGCTCGTCGGCGACGCGCATCAGGGTCTCGAAGTCGAGGCCGTCGTCGGGGAAGACCGCCCAGCCGACCGAGGCGGTGGGGACCGGGCCGCGGGCGTCGGATTCGCGCAGGCCGACGGCGGTGCGAATCGCTTCCGCCATCCGCTGGGCTCCCTGGCCGTGAGCGCCGGGGGCGATCACGGCGAACTCGTCGCCCCCGATTCGGGCCAGCGAGTCGGTCGAGCGCAGCATCGAGTGGGCCCGCATCGCCGCCTCGCAGAGCACGGCGTCCCCGACCTGGTGGCCGTGCTGGTCGTTGACGCCCTTGAAGTCGTCGAGGTCGAGGATCAGGAGGGCGAGCGGGCTGCCGTCGGCCTGGCGGCGGCCGGCCGGTCTTGTCCGCGCCGCCAGCTCGCGGTGCAGGATGGCGTCGAAGGCGCGGCGGTTGCCGACCCCGGTCAGCGGGTCGCGGTTGGCGATGTCGCGCTGGTGCACCTCGGCGTCGACCAGGCGGCGTTTGAGGCCGACCATCACCCAAGTGGCGGCGAGGTAGCCGGCGACCAGGGCGACGTAGCGCGGCACGTAGGCGTTTTCAGTCGCCTGCGCGTCGTAGAGCAGCGGCGTGCCGGCGACGAGGATCAGCTCGATCGAGAGCGGCCAGGCCCAGCGGGCCGGGAAGAAGAAGGCGGCGTAGAGCAGCGAGCAGACCAGCAGCGGCTCGATGTAGCTGAGCGAGGCGCCGGTGAGAAAGAGGGCGAAGCCGACGACCGGGATCGTCACCACCATGCCGACCGCCAAAGCGTTCATCGAGGCGCGCTGCCAGGGGATGTGGCCGGTGACGCTGCCGACGCCGTAGAGGAAGACCAGGGCGCTCATTCCCAGCACCCAGGGCAGTCCCTCGTGGACGGCGCCGGGGAGGAAGGCGGCGCCGGCGCCGACCAGGGAGGCGACGATCCAGAGGAAGCCCGAGATGCGGCCCATGCGGGCGCGCTCGGAGGGCGCTTCGGCGAAGGCCATCTCCCGCACGCTGCTGGTCGGTTGCGGTGACACGTCGATGCTCTGATCGACCGTGGCGGCGAAACCCTTGACTATTGAATTGCCGCTGCGCGTGGTCGCGGGGCGTCAGCCGGCCTCGGAATAGGCCGGCTCAGGCTCGCGATCCTCGTGCTCAGCCCCTGGCTCCGGGGCGCCGTGGGGGGCGCCCGCCGCGACCGGGTCGCGCAGTACGAACACCGCGATCGCCACCGAGATCGCCGCCAGCCCGGCGCCGATCAGGTAGGCGACGTGATAGCCGGAGGTCAGCGCCGAGTCGTTCGAGACCCCTTCGGCGAGCAGGCTCTGGGTGCGCTCGGTCGAGAGCGTCGCCAGCACCGCCAGGCCGATCGCTCCGCCCACCTGCATGCTGGTGTTGACCAGGCCCGAGGCGAGGCCGGAGTCTTCCGGCGTCGCCCCCGACATCGCCAGGGTCATGATCGCCGGGAAGGAGGAGCCCATGCCGACCGCGATCAGCAGGAACGGCGGCAGCAGGTCGGTCAGGTAGTCGCCGTCGACCGGGGTGCGGGCGAAGAGCAGCAGGGCGACGACGGTCAGGCAGACGCCGGGGATCAGCGTCTTGCGCGGGCCGAAGCGCATGATCAGCTTTTCCGAGAAGCCGAGCGAGAGCGTGCCCATCACCAGGGTCGTCGGCAGGAAGGCGAGGCCGACCTCGAGGGCGCTGTAGTCGAGCACCCGCTGCAGGTAGAGGGCACCGAGGAAAAACATCCCGAACATGCTGGCGACGATCAGGGCCTGGAGCACGTTGGCGCCGGCGACGTTGCGGGAGCGGAACAGGCGCAGCGGCATCAGCGGCTTGGCGATCGTCGCCTGGCGGTGGATGAACGCCGCCAGCAGCGCCGCCGAGACGGCGCTGAGCGCCAGCGTGCGGGTGTCCACCCAGCCCCACTCGGTGATCTGCAGGATCGTGAAGACGCCGATCATCAGCGAGACCGTGATCAGGGCGGCGCCGGGGAAGTCGGCGCCTTCGTGCAGGCCGATCCCCTCGCGGTTCGGCACCAGCCGCATCGCCAGGTAGGCGACCAGGATCCCGATCGGCAGGTTGATGATGAAGATCCAGTGCCAGCTGATCGCCTCGGTGAGGACGCCGCCGGCGAGCAGCCCGATCGAGCCGCCGGCGGAGGCGACGAAGCCGAAGACGCCGATCGCCTTCGCCTGCGCGGCCGGCTGCGGGAACATGGTCACGATCATTCCCAGGATCACGGCCGAGGCCAGGGCGCCGCCGATCCCCTGCACGAAGCGCGCCCCGATCAGCATCTCCTGGCTCTGCGAGGCGGCGCAGACCAGCGAGGCGGCGGTGAAGATCGCGAGGCCGGTGAGGAAGACACGGCGCTGGCCGACGAGGTCGCCGATCCGTCCCGCCAGCAGCAGCAGGCCGCCGAAGGGGATCATGTAGGCGTTGACGACCCAGGCCAGGTTGGTCTGGGAGAAGCCGAGGTCGTCCTGGATCGTCGGCAGGGCGACGTTGACGATCGTCGCGTCGAGGACGATCATCAGCATCCCCGCGCAGAGCACGTAGAGCGCCAGCCAGCGGGTGCGGTCGTTGTTCTGTTCAGCCGTAGCGGTAGTCATGCAAGTTGAGACTGCGGGCGGGCGAAAACTCATCGCCGCCGATTCAATCCAGGCGGTCCGGCAGGCCGAAGCGATCGAAAACTGACTGGACCCTGCTGGTGTCTGCTGCGTACTCCGGTCACCGAGAATAGCCATCCGGCGTGGCGGCCGCGGGCAAAGGCGGTGATCTGTGAGCCTCCGGCTCCAGGCTATTGCTCTACAGTTATTGAGCATTAATCCTGGGCTCGGACCAAAGGAGCTTCAATGACGATGATCCGCAATCTCAAATCCGTCCTGCCGATCGCCGCGGCGGTCCTGGCGCTGAGCGCGGTGGTGGCGTCATCGTCGGCATCCGCGCAATTCCATTCCGAACTCGAAACGACCGCGATCACCTCGACAGCCGACGGAACCGGCTTCACAGCCGAACAGGTTCTGGATTTCGCCGGCGGCACGCTGGCCTGCTCCGGAGTGAGCCTTGCCGGCACGCAAGGGTCTAAAACAATCCCGAAAATATCGCCGTTGAGCGTGAACTTCACCGGCTGCACGTTCCTCGGCACACCGACGACGGTTCCGACCGCCTGCATGACCATCCGCTCCGGCGGAGTTTTCGACTTCTGCGGCACGGCGAAACCGGTCGCCTGGAAAGTCACCGTCGGTGGGGCGACTTGCGAAGTTCAGCTTCTGCCCAAATCGAACCTCAAAGAACTGACATTCCACAACATCCAACCCGGCTCATTCAAAGAAATAACAATGGAAATCCACACGTCCGAACTGAGATACGTGGCTGAAGGGAAAGCCTGCCCCAACCCCGGACTCTTCGAAAACGGTCAGTACACACATGGGAACGTGATCCTCACAGGCGCCGAAAGCGGCGGCGAAGGCAAAATGGTGAACATCTGGTGGGAATGAGCCTCAGCTGAGGCTCATGTGGAGGCGGACGGCGGTGCCGTCCTCCCCCGAGCGGATCCGCACCAGGTCGCAGAGCTGGTTGGCCATCCAGAGGCCGCGCCCACCCTCCTGGGTGAGGGTGGGCTGCACCCGGCCCACCAGCGGCTCCTCGACGCGGCCCGCGTCGGCGACCTCGACGACGAGCGTCCCCGGTTCCGGCCAGAACCGCGCGGTGCCGTAGCCGCCGCCGTGACGAACGCTGTTGGCGGCAAGCTCGCTGGCGGCGAGGACGAGGTCGGTGACCCGCTCCCGGGGGAGGCCGGCGGCGGCGCTCTCCTCAGCGACCAAGGCGCGCAGGTCGTGCAGGCCGGCGCGGTCGAAGGCGAGCTCGCGGGCGCCCGTCGGGCGCGGCTCGAAACTCCCCGCGAAGGGGTCCGGCGGGTGATCCAGCTCGCGGCACTGGCCGTTCTCGTGACCGGCGGCGCCCGCGGTCAGGTAGGGGTGGCTGTGCGCCGCCGTCTCCAGCACCTCGTCGTCGAGCGCCCGCACGTCATAAGGGCAGAGCAGCGACCAGGCCGGTTCGCCGCCGAAGGCGACGTTGAGCAGCGACTCGTGGCGCTGGCACTCGTCGATCTCGGCGGCGGTGCGCCCGGGCCAGATCGGTTCGCCGATGCCACGAGCCGGGGCGCCGGCGGAAACGTGTTCATCGACGAACTCCCGCTAGGCGGGGATGATGCGGGCCGGGGTGCCGGCCAGGAACCGCTCGGCGCTGTCGTAGAACATGACTTCGTGGCGAAACGTCCAGTTGTCCACTGCTTGAGTTGTACCCATGCGACAGGAATTTTCAAGCATTCGGCGTTCGCCCTGCGCGTCGCTTTGGGCTCAGCGCCCCCTGCGGCCGAAGCTGTGACCGGCCGGCGCGACGGCGCGGAGCTCGGCGACGGCCTGCTCGCGGGCGCGGCGGGGACCGGGCTCAGGCGGCGGTTCTTTGGGGCGGGCCTGACGGCCCGGTGAGCGCTCGGGACGGAGAGGCGGCCGCGTTCGCGGTGCCGCGCGCTCGAGCGGCTCGACCCTGTCGACGAGGACGTTGACGACGCCTTCGCGGCGCTCGAGCCGGCCGCGGGCGCGGACCATCACGGCGCCGCGGACGGTGGCGCGGTGGCGTTCGTAGACGCGCTTGGGGACGATCACGTTGACGATCCCGCGCTCGTCTTCCAGGGTCATGAAGACGATGCCCTTGGCGGTCCCCGGGCGCTGGCGGGCGACGACCATGCCGGCGACTTCGACCGTGGCGCCGTCGCCGGCCCGCTCCAGCTCGCCGCTGCACAGCAGCGCCGGGTCGACGTCGGGGCGCATCAGCTCCATCGGGTGCTTGCCGAGGGCAATCCCGGTCGAGCGATAGTCGGCGATCAGCTCCCCCCAGTCGCCTAGGGGCTCCAGCGGCGGCGCCTGCGGCGGCTCGATCGGCAGCGCCAGCTGGGTGCGGCGAGCGCCGCCGCGACCGTTGGCGGCGACGCCGACCCGCCAGAGCGCCCCGCGCCGCTCGGAGCCGGCGGCGGCATCGGCGGCGCCCGGCCCGGCCGGGATCCCGGCCAGCGCCCCGGCCCAGGCCAGCCGTTCCAGGCTCGGCATCCCGGCCCCGGAGCGCGAGGCCAGCTCGGCGATCCCCCCGTAGGCCCCGCCCCGCTCCCGCTCCGCCACCAGCGCCTCCATCTCCTCCTTGCGCACCCCCTTCACGTACCCAAGCCCGATCCGCACCACCAAACCGGGGGCCGATGGGCCTGAAACGTCCAGCATATGGACGTTTTCGGCCCGTCGGCCCTGTTCGACGTGGCAGGGGACGCGGCTGCGGTTGGCGTCGGGTGGGGCGATGGGGATGTTGCGGCGGCGGGCCTCTTGGACGAGGGCGTCGGGCGGGTAGAAGCCCATCGGCTGCTCGTTCAGCAGCGCGCAGAGGAACTCCTCGGCGCGGTGGACGCGCAACCAGGCCGACTGGTAGGCGAGCAGCCCGAAGGCGGCCGAGTGCGCCTTCGGGAAGCCGAAGCCGGCGAAGCCCTGGATCTGGTCCCAGACGCGTTCGGCGGTCTCCAGCGGTACTTCGTTTGCCCCCACGGCCCCGACCAGGAAGCTGTCGCGGTGTTCGTCGATCGCCTGCTGGGAGCGCTTGCGGCTCATCGCCCGCCGCAGGCGCTCGGCTTCGGCGTGCTTGAAGCCGGCGAGGTCGATCGCCACCTCCAGCACCTGCTCCTGGTAGACGATCGTGCCGAGCGTCTCCTCCAGCGCCGGCTCCAGCAGCGGGTGCTCGTAGGGGATCTCGTACTCGCGGCCCTCGCGTTCGCGGCGCCGCTGCAGCTTGCGGCGCTCTATATAAGGGTGGACGGCGCCGCCCTGGATCGGGCCGGGGCGGACCAGCGCCACCTGCACGGTGAGGTCGTCGAGGTTCTGCGGCCGGGTGCGCGGCAGCATCTGCATCTGCGCCCGGCTCTCGATCTGGAAGACGCCGGTGGTCTCGGCCGCCCGGATCGACTCGTAGGTCCGCGGATCGTCGAGCGGAATCCGCGAGAGGTCCAGCTCCTCCCCCGCGTCGTCGCGACTTCGTCGACGCAGCGCTCGACCGCGGAGAGCATCCCCAAGCCCAGCAGGTCGATCTTGAGCAGGCCAGCGTCCGCGCAGGAGTCCTTGTCCCACTGGACGATCTGCCGCCCCGCCATCGCCGTCGGCACCACCGGGCAGACGTCGATGAGCGGCTCGGTCGAGATCACCATCCCGCCCGAGTGCTGGGAGGCGTTGCGGGGCAGGCCCATCGCGTCCTCGCAGAGCCAGAGCAGCGCCTTCCAGCGGGGGGCGGCGGCGCGCTCGCGGCCGATCGCGGCGATCACGTCCTGCTCCATTTCCCCCGCCGACTCGTGGAAGCCGGTCGTCTTCGCCACCTTCTCGATCTCCCGCGGCGGCAGCCCCAGCGCCTTGCCGAGGTCCCGCACGACGCCGCGCGGGCGGTAGGTCGGGAAGGCGGCGACCAGGGCCGAGCGGTCGGCGCCGTAGACCTCGTGCACGCGGGGGATCAGGACCTCGCGGATGTCGCGGGGAAAGTCGAGGTCGATGTCGGGCAGGGTCTGCGCTTCGTCGTTGAGGAAGCGCCCGGAGAAGAGGTTCTTCTCGACCGGGTCGACGTGGGAGAGGCCGGTCAGGTAGCAGACGATCGAGCTGACGCTGGAGCCGCGGCCGCGGCCGGGGGGCAAGACCGCGCGGGCCGAGGCGCGGCCGCGCACCTCGACCGCGACCTCGCGGGCCAGCTCCAGCAGCTCGTGGTGGAGGAGGAAGAAGCCGGAGAGATCGAGGTGGCGGATCGTCGCCAGCTCTTCGCCGAGGCGGCCTTCCGCCTCCGCCCGGGCGCCGCTGCCCGCGTAGGTCTCGGCGAGCCGGTGCGCGCAGAGCGCGGCGAGCTCGCGGTCGGCGGCGCGGTCGCCCTCGCGCGGGTGGCGGTAGCCGAGATCCTCGGTCAGGTCGAAGCGGAGGCGCTCGGCGAGGCGCGCGGTCTCCGCCACCGCCTCGGGATGCTCGGCGAAACGCGCGGCCATCTCCTCCGGCGAGACCAGCGCCGAGCTGCGGTTGCCGCGGCGGCGCGGCTCGGACTCCTCCAGCGTCTGCCCCAGCCGGACCGCGACGAAGGCGTCCTGGAGGCGGGCGCGGCGGCGGTTGTGGGAGTGGACGTTGCCGGTCGCCACGCAGGGAACGCCGAGGCGGGAGGCGAGCTGGGTGAGCCAGCGGTTGCGGGCGCGGTCGTGGCGCCAGTAGGGCCGCTGCAGCTCGACCCGGAAGCGCTCGGGCCCGAAGGCGGCGAGCAGGCGCCGGCCCAGCCGCTCCCCGCGCACCGTGTCCCCCTGCTCCCAGGCCCCCGCCAGCGCCCCGTCGCGGGCGCAGCCGGAGAGGCAGACCAGCCCCGCGGCGTGCTCCTCCACCTGCTCCAGCGTCGCCCAGGGTTGACCGGCGGCGCGGCCGCTGCCGTCGCGCGTATGGGAGTGGGCGGCGGTGAGCAGCCGGCAGAGGTTGCGGTAGCCGGCCGCGTCCTCGACCAGCAGGGTGAGATGGGCAAACCCGCCGAGCGGGAGCGCCACGGTCAGCTCCGCTCCCGTGATCGCCCGCAGCTCGAGGTCCTTGCAGGACTCGGCGAACTCGCGCGAGCCCCAGATCCCGTCGTGGTCGGTGAGGGCCATGGCCGCGTAGCCCCTGGCCTCGGCGGCGTCGGCCAGCTCCAGCGGGGTCGAGGCGCCGTCGAGGAAGGAGAAGGCCGAGTGCGCGTGCAGCTCTATATAAGGAGCGGAGGGAGCCATCAGGCCCGCTGCCGGTACCAGCGGCCGCTGAGCGCGCAGCGGAAGACGACGACGGAACGGCCGTTCACCAGCGCCAGCTCGAAGTAGTGGCGCTGCAACTTCTCCGGGACCCACCAGCGATCGTCGACCACCCAGCGCTCGCGGGTGGCGACGACTTCGACCCCGTCGACGGCGAGCGGCGTGCCATCGGGGTCGACCCGCACCGTCACCGGCGCGGGCGCGTAGAGGCGGCGCAGTCCCGGGGTCATCGCACCGCCTGGAAGGATCGATCAGACGGAAGACCGCACAGCCACCTCAAGGGTGACGGCACGGTTGGGCACCGCAAGAGCGGCGTTGGCGGCGGCGATGAGGGCTTCCGGGTCAAGCCCATAGTGCTCGGCCACCACATGCAAAGGCTCGTCGACTCCGAGGTCTGGGTAGAGGAGCTGCAACTCGACGGGTTCGCCATCTCGAAGCGCCACGACGGCGCGCGGATGGCGCTGGTCCGCCTTTTGAGCGTGGGCCCCTTGAACGAGAGTGATCGAGATCGCGTTCGCTTCGCTGTCGTAGTCGGCGCGCATATCAGTGCTCCGGAAACGTCGTGATGACAAAGCCAGGATCGTCCTCGGCGATAACCACGATGATCGCACGGCCGCGCACGCACGCCAAAGGCTCGGCCTTCCTTGATTTCTCCCCTTGGTGCCAAGCTCGCCCTACAACTCCGGGAAGGGCGTCAGCATCGCCCAGCGCTCGGGCACGCGCGAGGCGGAGTCGACCGGGAGGACCTTCAGCAGCGCCTCGGCGCCCTGGGCCGCGCGTACCTCCCGCACCGCGGCGCCGAGGCGCCGGCGACGCGGCTCATCGCCGCCGACCTCGAGCTCGACCTGATCCGCCGCGGGCGGCCCCAGGCCGAGCGCCCGCAAGCGCAGCGCCGCCGCCGGCCCCGGCAGCGACTGCAGCCGCGGCGCCAGCAGCGAGCGCAGGGTTCGTGGCGAGGCGGTCGGCCGGCCCAGTCCCTGCTCGACGCTCCAGCTGCCGCCGGCGCTGAGCAGCGCCCCGAGGCGCAGGCCGAGCAGGGTGCGGCCGCGGCGCTGGGGCGCGGCGAGCAGGCGGTCGACCAGCAGCTCCAGGGCGCGCTCGAGCTGGCTGCCGGCGGTCCCCTCGGGCAGCTCGATCTGCGCCGAAAGCTCCTCGTGTGGCGGGCGCGGGCGCAGCGGCGTGTCCTCGCCGCGGGCGAGGCGGCGGGCGCGCAGGCCGAGCGGCCCGAAGCGATCGGCGACCCGGGCGGCCGAGATCCGCGACAGTGTCTGCAGGGTCTCGATGCCGAGCCGCTCCAGGGTGACGACCAGCTCCTCGGCCTCGCGGCCGGGGGCCTCGAGCCGCAGGGGCAGGATCGAGACCGAGAGCGGGGCCAGGAAGACGTGCAGCTGGTCCTCGGGCACCGACACGCCCTTCCAGGCCGCGGCGAAGGCGGCGAAGCGATTCGGTGCGGTGCCGATCCGGACCGAGTCGCTCCGCATGGGGATCGAAGCACTGCGCCGGCCCGGTTTCCGTTCGCTCCGGCGAGTGAGAGCTTCGCGCGCCGCCGCCAGCACCCCGGCGCTGTCGCCGCCGTGGATCCCCCGCAGCCCGTCGACGACGAAGAAGGCCTCCCCCGCCCGCTCCGACTCGACCGCGGCGCCGATCGCCTCCAGCCGCCGCACCATCACCTCGGTCCGCTCCGCCGCCGCGACCGGATCGGCAAGTTCGTTGCGCCCGGGCCGTAGCCCCCCGGAAAGGCCCGGGCGCAGAGGAGACCCCCGACGACGATCTATGACGCAAGCGATCTCCATACGAACATATGTTCGTATATCGAGGCAGCGGGATCAAGGGCAATCGACAATGAATTCAGCCCGATCTGCGCTGGCCAGCCCTGGCGGCCGCTTCTACACGGCGGCAATGCCGCCGCTGCCCTCGAGGCGATCGAGAACGCTGAGCACGGCTTTGGTGTTCGCCTGAATCTGCTTACGCCCTTCTTCCACCTCGGCGATCACCGCCTTGTAAACCTTCTCGTTGCGAAGAAGGATCTCGCGGTTGAATTCGCGCATTTCCTCGGTGAGATTCCGGAACTCTTCATCCCGCTGTCGAAATTCCTCCTCGCGCTGGAGCTGGTACCGCATGGCCTCGTCATGCTGGTTCCGAATCAGCTCCCGAAGGCTTTCTCTGTGACGGCCGAACATGCAACTTATTGTCTCAGGTCAGGCCACACACGTGGCACACGGAACGGGGCAAAAGTGCGCCTTCTCTGAGCGGAGAGAATCAGCCCAGCGCGGCGACCAGCTCGTCCTCGAGCTTGGGCAGCTCGGCGGCTTCTCCGGCCATGACCCGTTTGCCGATCAGCATCGAGATCCCGGCGACGAGGGCCCAGCGGGCAGCGGGCGCAGGGGCGCCGCGACTCGACTCGCCCCCACCGCCCAAGCGCGAGACGAAGGCCTCGATCGCGGCATCGTTGCGCTCGACCCCCTCAGGGCCGAGGGCCATGATCTCCACCGTCAGCAGCCGTGCCGTCGGCGGGTCGGCGGCGAACAGGGAAAGGACGGAGCGGACGCCCGCTCGCACCTTCGCCTCCTCCCCCCCTTGCGCGCAAGCTCGATCAACCTCCTCGAGCAGCCGCCCCAACAGCTCCCGGTGCGCCTCCAGCGCGCACTCGAGCTTGCCGGCGAAGAGCTTGTAGAAGGTGGCGGTGGAGACGCCGGCGCGAGCAGCCAGGTCGGTGACGGAAGTCTCCGCATATCCGTGATCTGCACAGGCCTCGGCCACTGCCGCGACCAGCCGTTCGCGCTGGTTGCGCGCGACCTGCTCAGCGGGGATGCCGTGGGCGCCAGTCGGCAGGCGCCGGATTTCGTCGCCGCCAGCCACTCAAGCTCCTAGCCGCAGACTTCTTCGTCTTCTCCTACGTACCGTAACGCGCCTCACTGCCCCTGAGCCACAAACGAGACCACGCCCAGCGCTTCCCCGGCGACGAAGACCCCGTCTTTGCCCTGCGGCTTGGCGAAGAGCTCGTTGAAGGCGGCGGCGGTGGCCGGGTCAAGCGCCAGGGGCGTGCCGGCGACCGAGACGGTGCGGGCCTTGGCGTCGGCGCTGACGACGCCCGGACCCAGCGTCGCCACCCCGATCCGCCCCAGCTTGCCGCTATAGGGTGGTGAAGGCCGCGCCTCGACTTCAGCGGTCAGAGCCCTGGTCGCGAGATCGAGCCCAGCTTCGCCCCAGAACAGCTGGCCGCCGCCGAGCTGGAGGAATTCCAAGGAGCCTGAGGTTTCGATCGTACCCAGGGTTGCATTAGGGGCGATCGTCCCCCCGAATAGCGGCAGGGTGAACTGACCGGGCCCGGGGCGTTCAGCGGGATAGACGGGGTTGACGGCGACGAAGAGCGAGGCGAGCTTGGCGGCGAGAACTGGCGCCAATGCCAGTTCGGCTTTGTTCTTGCCGAGCACGACCACGGTTTCAGGGTTGGCGGTGCTCTGGGTCTTGCCCAGAGATTGTCCCTCTTTGAAGACTTGCTTCAGCTTTAGCTTCTTGCCGAGCCGGGTGGCGAGCTTTGAACTCAGGGTCAGGGAGCTGACCTTGACCCCGGAGCCAAAGCCCTGGCGGGAGACCTTCAGGCTCTGGGCCTGGGCCAGCTTCAGCTGCGAACCACCGACCTTGGCCGAGAGCGGCGATCGCTTCTGGGTCGTTTTCAGCTGCAGGGCTTTGATCGGGATGCTCCTAGGCCCTGCCTTGAAGACCAGTGCACCTTCGTGCTCGAGCGTGCCCTTGGCGCTGGTGGGGTCGAACTTGCCGGCGGTTACCGGGAAGCTGACCGTTCCCCCACTGAGCTTGGCCGGGGCGGCTGCTGAGAGCTTGACTCCGTTGGCTTTCAGCAAAGCGAGAAATGACTTGTCGAGCGTCAGCTTGGTGGAGCCCGAGCCGAGCGGGTCGTAGGCGGCCTGGGTGCCAGGAGCCAAGGCCAATAGACACGCCGAGGCGAGGAGGGTGATGAAGATTCTTCGAGACCTCATTCCTTCACCCCGCAGCTCTTGTTGACGGCGAGTCCGATCTCTTTGCGGGCGGCAAAGGAGAAGGTCGCGTAAGCCAGTGGGAAGGAGGTGATCTTGGTCCCGCTCGGAGCCGGGCAGCCGGCGTTGAAGTAGGAGAGCTGGTGGCCCTGGTGTTGGTATTTGCGCCTGAGGGTGAGCTTGATGCGGTCGACGAAGCCCCAGGAGCCCAAGGCCTCAGGGAAGGAGGCGGTGAGTTCGGTTCCGTAGGGGCCCTGGTTTATGCGCTTGATCGCGAAGGTGATCACGAAGGAAGTCGCGAAGGGGTTGGTGGTGTAGATGTGGGCGAAGAGGACTGGGCGGCCTGACTTGCGGCCGTTGAAGACCAGCAATCTGCCTCGGGTCGGGTAGGGGCGCTGGTCGGGGAGGACGATCGTCGCCCAGAAGCGTCCGGAGCCGACCAGGGCGTCACCACAACTGGAGAGCGCTCGCTGGGTCGTCGTCGCCTGCACTTCGGGCAGCTGGCAGACCGGCAGGCCCTCGGATTGCAGGAGCCCGTGGCGGTTGACCTTGACGGTCATCTTCTGCAGCTGCGGCGGCACTGCGCCGCTGGGAGTGGAGATGTGGCCGGCGATGAAGACGGCGATCGGGGCGGTGGTGGTTCTGGGCAGCTTGAAGGGCAGGATCTGGGAGAGCACGCTGATCCGCAGGCCCTGGTTTTGGACCACCGCCCCTGAGGCCAAAGTGGCTCCCGTCAGCGCCAGCACCGCCAAGGCCAAGGCCCCCGCCCGCCTGGACACCTACTCTCCTACCGGGCCGAGCGGGACTTGGCGCCCTTGCTCTTGGCCTTGCCCTTGCCCTTGCGCCCCTTCTTGCACTGGGGCTTTAAGACCGGGTTGAAGACGTGCTTCTTGCCGTTTTGTCCCTTGAAATCGGCGATGGCGCGGTTCGTCGATTTGCAGAGGTTGGTCGAGTTGACCAAGAGGCCCTTTTTGCCGCCCTGCATGGTCAGGGTGAAGGTCTTCACCGGGACGTCGGGGACGATCTCAAAGGTGTTTCTGATCTGCCCGTCTCCGACCGAGTCGATGCGGCCGACCAGGTTGAAGTCGATCTGGCCGTTGTGGAGGGCGGCGACGAGGTCGGGCAAGGGGTTAGAGGAGGACCTGAGGAACACCGGGCCCTCGACCGGTTGATCGAGGATCGGGGTTATGGCTTTCGCGTAGCCGTAGATCGAGCCGGCCGGGCACTTTTCGCCTGGATGCAGTCCCTGGGCGAACTGAGCCCTGGTGCAGATCGTTTTGATGTGGGACTGATCGAGGAACTCGGAGTGAGGCAGGGTGACTTGGGCGCGGCCGATGTTGGCGTCACCGGGCCTTGCGGTCAGAACAGCCTTGAAGGCCGGGTTCTGGTTTCGCTTGGTGCCGCCCTTGAGGCTCAAGGCCAGCTTGGGCTTGAAGCCAAGGGAAGCGCAATCAGCGGCCTGGAAAGGCGAAGTGACCGTGAAAGGCCGGTCGTCGACTTCAGAGCCGAAGTTGGTGCCTGAGCCCAAGACCGTCGACGCCGTAGAGGTCTTGGCGCAGCTGGTCGGGTTGAGCATGAACTGCGGCCGATCCACATAAGCCCTGATGTCACGGGCGTGCACCGGGATGCCTTTGATGATGTGGGGAATGGGATCTGAGCCGGTGGCGTCGATGAAGACTTCGGCGGTCTCGGGGTTGATTTTCAGCGCTTGCCTGATCACCACGGTGCCGAGGTCGAAGGGGCCGACCCGGGCGGCGGTGATTGCGGCGATGCTCAGGGCGCTGCCGTTATAGGGACCGGCGAGGTAGATCTTGCCGGGGGCGTAGGCGAGCGAGGGGCCGACGCCGGCGCCGACAAGCGTGCGTCCGACCTCAGAGGCCAGCGGGCAGCTGGAAGCGGCCAGCTCTTCCGCACCACCATGTGGGCCGGTCCTCGCTTTGGCCGCAGCGATCGCCGCGTCGGGGCAGAAGGGGATGCCGGCGAGTTTGCCGACGATCCCCGGCGGCAGCTTGATCGAGAAGCGGGTGAACTCCTGTTCGCCATCGTTGCGGGTCAGGCGCACGTTGAACGGCGAGTAGGTGCCCGCGGCGTTGTTGATCGTTCCGGCCAAGAGGCCCGGTTTGAAGGGGGCGGTGTTGCCTGAGGCACAAGCGCCGGCGTTCGGTCCCGTGATCACCGAGAAGGCGGAGTTGGTGGTGACCGGGGGTCCGCCGGCCCAGGGGGTGAGGACCGCATTGACGTCATAGGTGCCGCAGAGGGGAGGCGAGGCCAGGGGGGACCTCGTCCCCTCGCGGAAGTGCAGGCGGAAGTGGGAGTAGGGCAGCTGCGGGAGGTTTTCGGCGACCGTGGTGATCCTTCCGGTGACCGGGTCGTTTTCCACTTTCAGGGGCTGCTTGACGATGATGCCCAGGGTTGGATTCTTGATGACGATGTAGAGGGCCAGGAGAGAGCCGAAGGGGTTCTCATAGGGCTTGGCGATGAAGAGGGCGCCGTTGACGTTTTCGTCAAGGAGCGGCGTTTCAACTTCCACGGTGCCGATCTTGGAAGCGTTGGGGCAGCCGAAGCCCGGTTCTGATTTGACCGTCTCCCGGGCCAGGTCCGCTTCGGTGCAGACGTTCAGGCCTTCGGCCAAGGAGGGGTTGGTCGAGAAGCCCTCGGGGAGAGTGACCACGGCTTTCTTGATGTCAGAAGCGGCAGTCGCCCCGTCTTTGGGGTTGGTCAGGCCTTCGTCGTGGACGTCGAGGGAGAAGTCGAGGCCGGTCGGAGAGGAGGCGGCTTTGGTCGTCGGCTGCGCCGTGATCGAGGGGTTGAAGCTGAGTTTTGCGCAGCCGGTCATCCCCTGCGGGTTCGGCGGGATGGCGTCGTCATGGAACAGGACCGAGCCGGTGACCCAGTTGGGGTCACTCAAGTTCGCCTCGCCGTTGGCAAGCCAGCTGCCCTTGTTCTGCCAGGAGTCGGTCGCGTAGCTGGTCGCCAGCGGGCCCTCGCAGGCGCGCGGCAGGGTCAGGAACGGGATGTTGGCGGCGTTGGTGTCGCAGTTACCGTAGGAGGGGGGTTCGGGGAAGTTTTCCGGGATTACCGGAGATCCAAGCCCTTCCGGTCCATTTTGATTGACGTTGGAGACGCAGAGGCCGCGGTAGGGGTTGTGCCTGGGGTCCCCGGGATTGCCCCAGAGCGTAATCACCGAGCTGAGGAGAGGTTCTGACTGGGGGATGTTGGAGACCGTCGCCGTGACGTTGTAGGGGTAGTGGTCGCTGACCCGGACCTCGATCGTGATCGGGGTGTTGACGGCGATGAAGCCGAGCTTGGTCGCCACGCCGGGGGGCGGGTCGAGGTTGTAAACGCCGGCGAAGTTTTGAATGATCCTAACCTTGGTCGCCGCGTAGCCGACCGCGGTGCTGTCGGGGCACTGGGTTGCTTTGCCGCCGCTCCTAAAATCGAGGAAGTCAGACGTCGAGCAGCGCGGCATCGCGGTCGTGTCGCCCACCAGCCCGGCGATCTGCTCGGCGATAAAGTCCTTAGGTTCCTCCTCGGGAAGCCCCCCTTCTTTCGTGTTCAACTTGACCGTAGTCGTCATCTGGAACGGGTGCGACCCCGCCTGCGTCGCCGGCGAGCCGTCCTCGTTGGCGTAGTAGACGTCGAACTCTTCAAGGCCGTAATCAGCCTGAGCCGAAGGAACAAGGGCGAGGAGCGCCAGCAGAGCGGCAGCGGAGAAGGTGGTCAGAAGTCGCTTCATCGGTGATTCCTCCGGTTGACGTTGGCTCGCTGCTGCCGGTCCTTGGCCTGCTGCTTTGCCTTCTTGGCCTTCGCTTTCTTCTTTTTGGCCTTGTTCTTCTTCTTCTTAGCCACCGACTCTTCGACCACGTTGCCGGCGCCCTGGAAGGTCGAGGAGGACGGGGTCGGGTCGTTGGGAGCTTCCAAGGGGCCCTGGCAGGCTTCGCCTTCGCAGGCCGCCGGCGGGTTCGGCGGCGGGGCGAAGCCGCCGTTCACTCTCGCGTCATAGACGTCGATCAGGCCGTAGTCCTGGACCAGCAGTCCCTCACCGGTGGTGAAGAAGACGTCTGAGCCTGAGGGCGTGGCGTCGAGGAACTTGGAGTCTTCTGGGCTCTGTCCGGAGGAGATCAGCGAGAGGCAGCCATCGGAGCTGGTCACATATGAAGAGCTTTGGCTGGTGCAGCTGCCCGAGCCCGGTGCCGCCCACTGGTAGACGTCCTGGGCGCCGTTGGTGTCGCGCAGGACCAGGGATTCAAAGCTGTTGAAGTAGACGCGATTGCCGTCATCGGAAAGGTAGCGAGGCTGGAAGTGCTGGTTCTGGAAGAGCGGGATCGTGGCGGCGCCGAAGGGACCTACACTGCTGTCTAGGCCATTGACGAGTTCCCGCCCTCGCGGCCGCGACCCGCTCGGGTTGCAGGAGACGCAGCGCAGGGCCCCGGCGCCACTGTTCGCCTCGGCGTCATAGAGGTAGACCTCGAGGTCGGGCTGATCATTGGCGAGGTCTCGGTTGTCATAGCCAGCAGTGCTCTCCGCGAGCTCGCGACTGTTGGACATGAAGGCCAGGCTCTGCCCGTCTGGGCTGACCCGTGCGGTGCGGAGAATCGGCGCTTTGTTGGTCGGCGTCCCGAACCTGCTGGTCGTGTCGGGATATTGGTAGGAACCACCTGGGCTCGAGAGGATGGCGACGAAGCTGGTCGTCCCTTCGTCGTCGAGGTAGACGTTGGGCTTGCCCGAAACCGCTCCTTCGGACTGGGCCTGGGCGGAGGCTTTGGTCGAGGCGAAGTAGACCCGCGAGAGATCCTCGCTGGCGCCGAGGATGTTCTCCATCACCCCTTCGGCGATCAGCTCTGAGGCCGGTGGTTTGGCCTCGGAGTCGAAGCGATAGAGGTTGCCGGCGAGTGGACCGGCGGTGACGGTGAAGAGAGCTTTGGTGCCCTGCGGGTTGGCGGCTTGGAAGAAGACGTGTTCTGGGGTGGGGGTGACGGTGCCCGAGACCGGGATCGTGCAGGCCCGGGTCGGCTGGTTGCATTTGCCTTCTTTGATGCTGCTCGGAACCCGGTCGGCGTTCAGACGCAGGTAGAGGGGCCCGGAATGAATGGCGCCTTCGTCGTATCCGGTGCTCCAGAAAACTCGGGTGCCGTCAGCGGAGATCGCGTTGGTGAGGCTGTTGAAGCGGTTGTGGTTGGCAACTGCCTGGCCGTCTCCCAGACCGGTTCCCCCCGTCGAATCCACACCGCTTGCTTGCCCATCTGGCAGCACGCTGACGAGGCGTAGCTGGCCAGCACCGGTCGAGAGATAGACCTGGTAGATCGGCCGTGATCCATTGGTCGCGCTGGAGGCGTCTTCGGTGAGCTTGTCGTCGATCCGGATCAGCGCCTCGGAGCCGTCGGCCGAGGCGCCCTGGAATTCGGGCATGTAGATATTGGACTGCGCTACCGGCCGGCCCGGGGTGGCGCAGCTGAGCGCCTGATAGGCGCCGCTCGCCGACTCGCGCCGATAGAGGCCGTTAAAGCCCGTCGCCGCGCAGGGATCGAGCGTCGGTTCGCCTTCCTGCAGGATCCAGGAGCGCGAGAGGTCGGGGCTGAAGGCCTGGAACTCGTTCTCCAGTTCGCCGTTACGGAAGTGACCGTCGCGGGGCGGGGCGACGTTCTCACTCGACCAGCCTTCACCAGGTTGGCCCCTTTCCGTGCGGTTCGCCAGGTACTGGTTGGTGTAGGGGGCGGATTGGGGGTCGGCGAAGGCACGGTAGGAGGTGAAGGCGAAGCCGTCCCCGTTTACCGAACTCTGATCGAGGTTGGTGGGAAGGCCGTTGAAATTGATCCGGGTGAGGACGTCGCCGTTGTTTTTGTCCAGCGGCGTCACCATCTCGTAGGCGCGGCAGTCGGGCAGAGCGGCGGAAGGACCCGTGCGGAAGGGCTGGTTAGAACATTGCGAGTCCGCAGGTGCCGGTGGCGCAAGGGTGGCGAAGGTGTCCGGAGCGGAAAGGACCGGTGCGAAGAACAAGTCGGTGACGACGAAGCGGTAGTGGTAGATGGTTCCCGGTTGTAGGGAGAAGATCTGGGTCGCCTTGGCGACCGGCGCTTCGCCGGAGCCGAAGTTGAGTTCCTGAGCCGGGTTCGGGATACTGGTGGCATTGGCGAAGCCGTTGGCCTGGTAGTCGGGGCCTTCGGCGATGTATTGGAAGTAGCCGTTGGCCTGAATGCCGAGCGGGTTGACTTCGACGTTAAGGCGGGCGGTGTCGGTACCGACCTCCGAAATCCAAGTGGCCTTGATTTCGTGCGCCGGTTGGGTGGTGAATTCGACTTTGTCGCCGAAGGTCTCGCCTTCGACGTTTTTGACGATCGCGCGGAAGTAGTAGGTGGTTTCCGGTTTGAGGCAGCTGGCGTCGGTCGGGACCGCGCAGGCGTTGGTGGCGCTGGTCGACTGGTTGTCGAAGCCGGCGGGGCTGGGGAGGGTTTCGGGCGTGGTCTGGGTGTCGGGACCCTCGAAGCCGTCTTTGCCTTCGGATACGGCTTGGTCGAAGGAGGCTTTGTCGACGTACTGAAAGCGCGCCGTGCTTGCTTTGCCCTGGGGGTTGAAGGTGACTTTCAGGGTCGCCCTGACGTTGCTGATCGGATCGGCTTTGACGGAGCTGGCGACGATCACGGGCCCGGGGGGCGGGAAGTCGATCTGCAGCAATCCGTTGTTTTCGACAGCGAAGAGGTCACCGCTGGCGAGCTGGTAATAGATGTCCTTTACCGGAGAGCTGATGGAATCCGGGGAGATGACCTGGATTTTGGCCCCGCTGGGGTTGTATCCAACGATCGTCCATGCGCCGTCGACGAGGTCGGCGACGAAGACGTTGTCGGTGGCATCGACGGTCAGCCCGGCGATGTTGAAAGAGGGATTGAAGGTGTTGAGAAGGTTGCCGGCCGAGTCGTACTTGCGCACCGCCCCCGTTTCAGTGGCGCTAGCGGCATAGAAATTCCCGGCTGAGTCGACCGTGAAGCCATTCACGTTTTTGGAAGTAAGCGCGCCGGGTGGCAGCGTGAGCATGGAGACGAAAACACCGGAGGAAGTGAACTTCTGTAGGCGGTCTACTTTGCCAAGAACGTAGAGGGTGCCACCAGGGGCTATCGCTATGCGACTGCCGCCTACCGGGGAATCGATCTGGCCGGCAGCACTGCCTCCGCTCCCTGCCCCGCAAACGTTGGTCGGCGGGCCGGCGCTGGTGCAGATGTCCGCCTGACCGGAGGTGCCGGTGTTCACCCCTTTGCCGAAGGCGAGGAGGAAATTGCCCGATGCGTCGAACTTCTGTACGCGGCTATTCTGATCGTCAACGACGTAGATGGTGTGTGAGGAAGGGTCCACAGTGATGTTCCCAGGGCCCCCGAAAATCCCGAATTGACCGGGGCCCGTGCCGGTTTTTCCTGCCTGACAACCGGTCGCCGCAGT
This sequence comes from uncultured Solirubrobacterales bacterium, assembly GCA_963849165.1. Taxonomy (GTDB): domain Bacteria; phylum Actinomycetota; class Thermoleophilia; order Solirubrobacterales; family 70-9; genus VAYN01. Next base: position 249,856 of record CAWKGJ010000002.1, read on the forward strand.
GCAGACTTGGAGTTTTTCTTCGGGCGTGGCGGCGTTGACGCTCCAGCCAAAGGCGAAGAGGAAGGCGCCTGAAGAGTCGAAGACGTCGATGCGTCGGTTTCCAAAGTCAGAGAGGTAGACGTTGCCGTTGGAGGTGTCCACGGCGACCCCCCGGGGATTTTCACACTGCCCGGCAGCCGAACCCGGGCCGCAGAAGAGCTGGTCGGCCGAGGAAGTGGATGGAAGGACGAGGAGAAGCGCGAGCAGAGCGAGCGCCAAGAGAGTGATGTCATTCCGCCCGATCTGAGGGGGGCGTGACTTTGCGGTCTGGTGTGGTGAAGTTGCTTGGCTCACGTTCTTTCCTTTGTCAAGCGGGTGCCCCGACCCCGAGCGACCCTGGTCGCTCGGGGTCCTTCTTTCGAGATTCGGGCGGATTTCTTTACTCCGCTGCCGCTACTGCCCAGGTGCCCGCGCCGCGTGCTTCGTCCGCAGGAACGATGAGAGGAACCTGGAGGACCCTTCCGCTCACCGGATCGCCCGGAACGGCGGGGAACGGCGCACTGGCGTTGGAAAGCGGGACAGATGCGTACACACAGAAGTTCCCTGGTTCGGCCAGCGGTTCCGCCCAGCCGCCTTTTTCTACTTCGCCAAATATCGGCTCGATCGTGACGGGACATCCGGGAGTGCCGCCCGCTTCCTGCTCCTCCAACGTCAGGAAGTCGAACGCGGCGGAACCCGGGAGCTTCAACGGGAAGGAGATATCGACCCACGCATGGGTTACCCCGATGGTCCTAAATGACCAAACACCGGTCTCGGTCGCCCCAAAAGGCAACAGACATTTGCCGGTCTCACTACAGGTAGGGCCAGGAGGTCCTTCAGGCCCGGGGGCGCCGTTGGTCCCGTTGGTGCCGTTGGTCCCGTTGGTGCCGTCTTCCCCGTTGCAAACGACTTCGACGCCGCTGGCGACGGTCAGTTCAGTACCACCTGCCTCGCATTCTTCGCCGACCGGGCCTTCACCGGGTTCAAGGTGATTGGTGGTGACGCTGCTGCCGGCTGCGCCGGCAGCTCCGTTGGCTCCCGCGTCGCCCTTGGGGCCGGCCGCTCCCGCGGGTCCTGCCGGCCCGGCGGGGCCTGCCGGCCCCTGAGGACCGGTCTTGCCCGGCTTGCCTTGCTTGCCCTGCTTGCCTTGCTTGGCCGAGGCGGTGGCCTTGCCGCCGTCGCTGTTGGCGGCGATCGCGCCGCCGCCGAGGGCGGCGATCAAGGCGACGATGGCGACTATGAGGCCAGCGGTGCCGAAGTGAGTGCGTAGACGCGTGAGCATCGAGTTACCTCTCCTTGTCCCGTGAGCCCCTTTGCCTCCGCTCCCTAAGCGGCGCTTCCCAGAAGCTCGATTTATTTCCCTGTTACAGCGTGTTCCCTGATTAGCTCGTTGGGTGGGACAAGTTCCTAGATGGTGCTTGTCGTACCAGCGAACGGCGCAAGTGAAGCACCCGCGAACTGGAATGTCAAGGGAGAGTTCCCAAAAGAAAATGCCCGTTCCTAGAGGCGTTCCCGAGCGTGGACGCGCAGGTACCGAACTGCTTACGCGCCGGCACGGGCGAGGCGTGCGGCCTCGTCGGGGCCCAGGTACGGCGAGAGGATGAACTCGGTGAAGTCCGGGAGCAACTCCTCGAGGCGCTCGGCTTCGCCGGCCGCGGCCTTGCGGGCCGCGAGGGAGACCAGGGCGCCGATGGTCGAGTCCTCGGTGTTGGGCGGCAGCTCGCGCTCGGCGGAGCGCTCCTCCCTACCCCGCCGCAGCGGTGGCACCAGTTCGCGGACCGCCTCGTGGAAGCGGGCCGCGACCAGCGGGCCCGCGCTCTGGGACTCGACCAGACAGAGCCGCGCCAGGTCCGGCTCGGAGGCGAGGAAGGCGAGCACCTCACGCGCCGCCGCCGTCGCCTGGTGGGGCCAGTCGGGTGCCGACCCGACCGCCTCTCCGATCAGTTCGCGGATGTGCGCCACCACCACCTCGAAAGCCGCCAGGAAGCACTCCTCCTTGCCCTCGAAGTTCTCGTAGAAGACGCGCCGCGAGACCGCCGCGGCCTTGGTGATGTGGGTGATCGTGACCGCGTTGTAGCCGTGCTCGGCGACGGCGGTGGCGAGGCCGGCGATCAGACGCTCGCGCTGGTTGTGGGCGACCTGCTCGCGGCTGAAGCCGTGGCGGCCGGCGGGAAGCGGACCCAGTTCTTCCTCGGGCATGTAGAGAGACTAGGGCGAAATGTGACGGCCTTCATGAGATAGCAAAATATGTGTAACTCTATATCGAGTAGGAGCCAAATCGATATATGATGGGAGTGATTGCGATCGCCAGACAGAAGACCTCATTGGAGATCGACATGGAGAAAGTGAAAGTCGCCAGAGAAGTCCTGAAGACGAAGACGATGACCGAAACCGTGGATGCGGCGCTGGACGAGATCGTCAAGCGGGAGGCCGGTCGGAAACTGATCGAGATTCTCGACACCCCCGGGATGCTGGAGCTCGACGACCCCGAGGTGATGAAGGGGGCCTGGCGGATCGGAGGTCGGCGATCTTCCTCATAGACACGAGCGCTCTGGTCCGTCGCCAAACTCGACCGGGGGTGCGGGAGGCGCTCGACCCCCTACTGCGGGCCGGCGAGATTGCCACCTGCGGCGTCGTTGACCTGGAGACCCTCTACGGCGCGAGCAGCCCAAAGGCCTACGAGATCACCGCGGCGACGCTTCGCGAGATGCCGCGCGTGCCGGTGGACCAGGGATGCGTGAATAGAGCCCTGGAGGTGCAGGCGACACTGGCCGAGCGTTCCCAGCACCGGGGCGTCGCCCTGCCCGACCTCCTCATCGCCGCGTGCGCCGAGCAGGCGGAACTCACCGTCCTGCACTACGACGCGGACTACGAGCTGATCTCATCGGTGACCGGCCAACCGACCCGCTGGGTCGTCCCGCGCGGGAGCGTCAGCTAGACGCCGCCAGCTGCGCCTCGCGCGCCGCCTTTTCCTCGCCGACGTAGGGACGCAGCACGAACTCGATCGTCTCCGGCAGCAGGCTCTTCAGGGCCTCGGCTTCGTCGGCGATGAGGCGCTGGTTGATCACCCAGAGGACGCCGCCGGTGAGGGTGTCCTCGAGCGTGTCCGGCAGCTCGGCCCGGCGCGGGTTCAGCTCCCGCCCCGGCTTCAGCAGCGGCGTAAACCGTTTCAGCAGGGCCTCGTGGCGAGCGACCGCCTCGGGGCCCGCGGTCAGCGCCTCGACCAGGCAGGCGCGGCCGATGTTGGGGTGGGCGACGATGTTCTCGAACAGCGCCCCGAGGCCGGCGGCGACCTGGTCGGGCCATTCCTGCTCGCGATCGTAGGCCAACTGGACGCGATGGAAGGTGACGCCGTAGGCGGCGTCGAGCAGCTCCAGGTAGCACTGCTCCTTGTCCGCGAAGTTCTTGTAGAAGGTCGCGTAGCCGACCTTGGCGCGGCGCACGATCGTCTCGATCGTCGCCCCCTGGTAGCCGTGTTCGGCGACCAGGTCGGCGGCGGCCTCGAGGATGCGGCGGCGCTGGTCGGCGGCAGCGGCGGTGCGGCTCACCGGCTGGGGGCCGGGGGGCTGCCGAGAGGCCTTTCCGGGCAGGGCACGCACCCTCTCAGGATAGCGCGGGTTCCCATTGGTACGACCTCAGTACATAAGGTGTTGCGAGTTCCCAAATATGGTCTAACGTACCTAGGGTGGAAGCACCGCGACCACTCCGAGCAGTTCGGTCTTGGCAGGAGGAGCTGCCGGCTCACACCTCCGACAGCGGCGTCCAGGAAGCGATGCTGCTCGTCGTCGGCGCGCTCGGCTACGACGCGGCGACCGTGCGGGAGGTGGCTGAGCGCGCGGGCATCAGCCGCGACCAGTTCCACCGCCGCTTCGGGAGCAAGGACGAGTGCTTCGGGCAGGCCTACGAAGAGGCCGCGGACCGGCTGGTCGAGGCGCTGCTGGAGGCGGGCCGCAGGGCCGCCAGCTGGCGCCTCGGCTTCCGGGCCGCTCTCGCCGAGCTGCTGCGCACCGTCGCCGAGCAGCCGCTGCTGGCAAGGGCCCTGTTGCTCGAGGTGAGGGCCGCGCGCGGCCGGGCATGGGAGAAGCACCAGCAGGTGGTCGAGCGCCTGACCGCCGCCATCGACAGCGCTCGCGAGGATGCCGACGCCCTCCCGGCCGTCTCGGGAATGACGGCCGGCTTCATGGTCGGCGCGATCGAGGAATCGATCGTGCTGGAGATCGGCGCCGGGCGCGCGTCCGGGGTCGAGCGGCTGCTGCCGGACCTCTCCCACCTCGTCGTCCTCAACTACTTCGGCGAGGACGAGGCCTGGCTGGAGCTGCGCTCCGCCGACGCGGCCGCCCCGGCGCAGTAGGCCGCCCCCTCTCAGTACCTACTCGTTTATTCAAGATCTATTGCGTTAACGGCCCGGGTGTGTCAGGCTGCACGCAGATGTTGGCCAAACATCGGCGAGGCGCGGGCGATATACGGCGGCGCCAGCGGTGACAGCCGCGACCCAGGTGGCGCTACGCCACCGCCGTAGCGCCCAGCGCCTCAGCCAACTTTTCCGGGGACGTCAGAGAGCTACGGGGGCCTAGCCCTCGCGGGCGACCTCGGTGGCTTCGTCGCTGCCGAGGTAGGGCGTGAGGGTGAACTCGACCAGGTCGGGAAGCAGCGTCTCCAGCTCGGCGGTCTTGCCGGCGATGATGCGACGGGAGATCAGCGACATCATGCCGCCGACCAGGGCCTCCTCGGTGGTCGGCGAGAGGCGCGAGAGCACTTCCGGGGAGCGGCCTTCGCGACCGGTCTGGAAGTAGGGGACGAAGCTCTGGATGGCGCTGTCGTAGCGCTCGACCACGACCGGCCCGGCGACCAGCGCCTCGACCATGCAGAGCCGGGCCAGGTTCGGCTCGGCGGCGAGGAAGCCGAGCATCGCGCCGATGCCGGCCTTGACCGCGTGCGGCCAGTCGTCCTCCTCCTCGAAGGCCCGCTCGACCCGCTCGCGCAGCTCCGCCATGACCGTGTCGTAAGCGGCGACGAAGCACTCGTCCTTGCTGGCGAAGTGCTCGTAGAAGGTGCGCCGCGAGACCGCCGCGTGGCGGGTGATGTGGGCGATGGTTGTTCCCGCGTAGCCGTTCTCGGCGATCGCCTCGGCGAGGCCGGCGATCAGCCGCTCGCGCTGGTTGTGGGCGACGAACTCGCGCGGCAGGCCGTGCCTCCCGGGCGGTAGCCGAGCCAGCTCGGGGGGTACTCGCCGGCGTTGTCTACCGAGGAATCGGCGGGTTCTGCGGCCACAGGGCGACGATAGCGGTCCAGCGGCTTTGAACGATCAAGCTCCTCCAGAGCGGCCTCGACCCCCAGATAGGGCATCACCGCCGCCGACATCAACTGCGGAATCAGCTGCGGCAGCTCGTCGACGTCGCCGCGCACGACCTTGGCGTAGACCTGGCCGTAGGCGGACCCGGCCAGCGCCTCGGCGGTTGTGTGGGGGACCGCCTCGGGGTCGTCCATCTCCTTGCGGCCGGCGTCGATCAGCGAGGCGAGCACCCGCATCGTCATGTCGCGGCGGGCGCGGGCGGCGTCGCCGGCGGCCAGGACCTCGACCGCGAAGCAGGCGCGGCTGGGGTCGTCGCAGAGCGAGCCGACCACCTCGGTCGCCACCGCCCGCAGCCGGTCGGGCCAGTACTGCTCGCTCTCGTAAGCACGCATGACCGTACGCATGCACTCCTCGTTCATCTCCTGCCAGGCGCTGAGGAAGCAGTCGTACTTGCCGCGGAAGTGGCGGTCGAAAGCGGGGCGGTCGAGGTCGGCGCGGGCGAGCACCGTCTCGATCGAGGTGTCCATGTACCCCCGCTCGGCGGCGACTTCGATCAGGGCCTCGATCAGGCGCGCCCGCTCGGAGGAGGCGGAGGTTCGGGTCTCGGTCTCGAGCACTAGGTCATGGGACCCCCGATCCCTGCCTTCACGAGCTCAGCCGGTGGGCTGAGGTTGCTCGGTCGCCGCCCGCTTCGCTGCCTCGGCGCCGAGGTAAGGAGTGAGGGAGAACTCGACCAGCTCCGGCAGCAGCTCCTCGATCTGCTCCGTCTGCCCCATGATGATGCGCTGGTAGATGATCCAGAAGATGCCGCCGATGATCGTCTCCTCGAGCGTCCCCGGCAGCTCTTCGCCGTGGGGAGAGACCTTGCGGCCCATCCGGAAGAGCGGCACGAAGGCCTGGATCGAACGCTCGTAGCGCTCGACCGCGGCGGGGCCGGCGGAGAGCGCCTCGACGATGCAGGTCCGCGCCAGGGCCGGCTCGCTGGCGACGTAGTGGAGGAAGGCGGAGAGGCCCGAATTGACCCGGGCCGGCCATGTGTCGACCTTGCTGGCGGCGTCGACGACGCGGCGCAGGGCCTCCTTGACCGCGAACTCCGAAGCGGCCAGGAAGCAGTCCTCCTTGGAGGAGAAGTTCTCGTAGAAGGTGTTGCGGGCGATGCCGGCGCGGCGGACGATGTCGGCGACGGTGACGGCGCGGTAGCCCTTCTCCACGGTCTCCTCGGCGAGGGCCGAGATGATGCGCGCCCGCTGGTGCTGGGCGATGAACTCCTTGGGGAGGGGATGACGACCGGGAGGCGGTCGCATCGTCGATGCGTTTTCGGCCACGAACGCCAGAGTACCTTGACCCCGACTGGCTTACAAGCTGGACTACGGCGCTATATACCGCTAAAGTACCGGAAGCCAGACAAGCGGTTCCCTTGATCGACCAAAGGAAGGGCAGATGGGAAAGCGCGCCGACACAAGGGCCCTCGCAGGGGCTGAGCGGGCCGGCGTTGCAGGGGCACCGAGCCCCCGGATTGAGAACGCTCCCGAACTCGAACTCGTGACCAACTCGAAGCGGCAGGCGATCCTGGACGGCATGCTCGAAGCGGTCGGGGCGGAGGGCTATGAGCCGACCTCGGTGCGCACCGTGCTCGACCGCACGGGGGTCTACCGCCAGGCCTTCTACGACAACTTCGCCGACAAGGACGACTGCTACCTGCAGGCCTACGACGCAGGCGTGGAGCGGGTCGAAGCGCTGGTGGTCGCGGCGGCCGCGGGGCAGTCGACTTGGACAGGCAGGCTGCGCGCCGGCCTCGGCGCCCTGCTCGATTTCCTCGACGCCGAGCCCGACGTCGGCCGGGCGCTGATCGTCGAGGTGCACGCCGCCGGGCCCGAGGCGCTGGCCAAGCGCACCGCGGTGATGGGACGCGTCAACTCCTTCCTCGACGGGGCGCGAGAGGAAGCCGGCGAGTCCGAGTCGCCGCCGCCGATCGCCGGCGAGGGGATTGCCGCCGGCATCCACGCGGTGATCCACTCGCGGCTCGCGACCGGCAATGACGACGGCTTCCGGCAGCTGCTCCCGGAGTTCATGTACTTCGCGGTTCTGCCGTACTTCGGAGCGGAGCTGGCGGGAGCCGAAATGCAGGCTGCGAGCGTCTAGGAGCGTCCTAGAGGCGCTCGAGGCCGTCGCCGTCGATGCCGCGGGTGACGCCCCGGAAGTCGAGCGTGCGCGGGGCCGACCTGACGACTTCGGCGTAGTCGACGCCGGGGTGGGCGGTGACGATGGCGACCAGGTCGGTGGCGGCGAGCGCCGGCCCGAGGTCGACCGAGGCCAGGCCGAACTCGGGCAGCTCGGGGACGAACGGGTCGTGGTAGGAGACGTCGGCTTCCAGCGCGGCCAGGAGGCGGAGGATCGTCAGGGCGGGAGCCTCGCGGGTGTCGCCGCTGCCGGCCTTGTAGCTGGCGCCGAGGATGAGGATCTTCGAGCCCTTGACCGACTTCGAAGCCTGGTTGAGCAAGCGCTCGATCCGCTCGACGCAGAACGCGGGCTGGGCTTGGTTGACTTTGCCGGCCAGCTCGATGAACTCGGGGTAGAAGTTCTGTTCCCGCGCCCTGAAGGCGAGGTAGAAGGGGTCGACCGGGAGGCAGTGGCCGCCCATCCCCGGCCCGGGCTCGAAGCGCATGAAGCCGAAGGGCTTGGTCGAGGCGGCGTCGATCACCTCCCAGACGTCGATGCCGAGGCGGTCGCAGAGCTGGGCCAGCTCGTTGACGAAAGCGATGTTGACCGAGCGGAAGACGTTCTCGAGCAGCTTCGAGAGCTCGGCGGTCTCCGGGCTGGAGACGACGACGACCTCGTCGCAGACCAGCGCGTAGACCGCGCGGGCGCGCTCGGTGCAGGCCGCGGTCATGCCGCCGACGAGCTTGGGCGTGGTCTTGATCGTGTAGTCGGTGCGGCCGGGGTCGATCCGCTCGGGAGAGAAGGCGACGAAGAGCTCCTCGCCGACCGCGAGGCCGGACCGTTCCAGGATCGGCGTCAGCTGCTCGCGGGTCGTCCCGGGATAGGTCGTCGACTCGAGCACGACCAGCTGGCCGGCGCGAACCACTTCGGCCAGCAACTCGGCCGCTTCGACCAGGTAGGTGAGATCGGGCTCGCGGGAGCTGGTCAGCGGCGTCGGCACGCAGACGATCACCGCGTCGCAGGTCGCCAGGTCGGCGTAGTCGGCGCTCGCCCGCAGCCGCTCGCCGAGCGGCGCCAGGGAGCTGTCGGGAACGTCCTCGATGTAGCTGCGCCCGGCGTTCAGCGCCTCGACCTTGGCGGGGTCGAGGTCGAGGCCGCGGACTGCGTGACCGGCCTCGGCAAAGGCGACCGCCAGGGGCAGCCCGACGTAGCCGAGTCCGACGATCCCGATCTCCATCGGCGGCAGTCTAGGCCGGTTGGACAGCTCAGCCCGGCTGCCCTACGCTAGATGGGATGGATTCGCCATCGGCATCGAATCCAGTGCCTCGATCGGGTGCGACGCCACAGCCGCCCGGGACCTACTTCCGCAGCGACCGCGAGCGGGTCCTGGAGGCGATGCTGCGGGTAGCCGCGGCAAAGGGATACGAGCTGACCACCGTCGCCGACGTGGTCGAGGCGGCGGAGGTCTCGCCGGAGTACTTCGAGGAGCTGTTCGGCAGCAAAGAGGCCTGCTTCCTCGAGGCCTACGACGGGGCGATCGACGTCGCCGTCGCCTTCGTGTCGGGAGCCTACGAAGCCACCGCGGGGGAGCGCTGGCCGGTGCGAATCGAGGCCGCCCTGCGGGCGCTGGTCGAGCTGTTCGCGGCCGAGGCGGAGATCATCCGCATGGCGATGGTCGAGGTACCGGCGGCGGGGGAGGAAGCCCGGGCTCATTACCGGACGGCGCTGACCCGCTTCACGCCTTTTCTCGAGGAAGGGCGCAGCGCCTCGCCGCAGGGGGACGAGCTGCCCGCCGACACCGCCCGCTTCGCGATCGGCGGCGCCACCTCGATGATCTTCGACGAGGTGAGGGCCGGCCGCGGGCCGGAATTGCGGCGACTGCTGCCCGACCTGGTCTTCGCCGTGCTGATGCCATACCTCGGCCCGGAGGCGGCCGAGGACGAGATGCGCCGCGTAGCCAGAGAGAGCTGAGGCTCAGACGCCCTCGCCGCCGCGGCCCTCGCCGGCGGCGAAGCGGGCGGCGCCGCGGACGGCGACGGCGAGCGTCTCGCGACCGAGGCGGTGCTCGAGGGCGAGGCCCTCCGCCAGCGGCAGGCCGGCCCCCTCGATCGCGGCGCGGCGGTCGGCCAGCATCGTCTCCTGCGGGAAGGCGGCGATCCGCTCGGCCAGCTCCAGGGCCCGCTCGAGATGGCCGCCGGCGGCGACGACCTCGTTGACGAGGCCGATTCGCAGCGCCTCCTCGGCGGCGACGGGACGGCCGGTGAGGATCAGCTCCAGGGCCCGGCCCAAGCCGACGACGCGCGGCATGCGCTGGGTCCCGCCGTCGACCAGCGGCACCCCCCAGCGGCGCTCGAAGAAGCCGAAGGTGGAGCCGGGGGTGGCGATGCGGAGGTCGCACCAGAGCGCCAGCTCGAGACCGCCGGCCAGGCACCAGCCGTCGACCGCAGCGATCGCCGGCTTCGAGGGGGTGAGGCGGGTGAACCCCTCGGGACCGGCGGGGTCGTCGACGTCGAGGTCGAGGGCCTTGAGGTCGGCGCCGGCGCAGAAGGCCTCGCCGCCGGCGCCGGTGAGGACCAGCACGCGGGCGCCGGCGTCGCTCTCGAAATCGTCGAAGCCCTGGCGCAGCAATTTCGCGGTGGCGCCGTCGACCGCGTTGCGGCGGGCCGGGCGGTCGATCGTCAGCAGCGCGGCCGCCCCCACCCGCTCGTAACGAACCTCGCCGTTCATCGCCGCCATCCTCGCATAGCGGCGTTTGGTGCGAGAAATTGCAGCAAAGTGCCCTGATTAAATCTCCAGCCCTTCATGGAGGATGCCTCGTCCCGATCGCCCGGCTCCGAACCGTCGCCCACCTTCGGGCGGCTGGGCGGCTTGGCGGCAGGGGAGGCCGATCGAGGCGAAAGGGCCCTCTGGCTTGCCGGCAGCGGCTATCGCGCCTCGCTCTTTCACCTCGGCGCCCTGACCAGGCTCAACGAGCTCGGGATCCTCGCCCAGACCGGGACCGTCGGCGCCGTCGCGGGCGGCAGCATCGTCGCGGCGCTGCTGGCGACGCGGGTGCGCTGGCCGCTCGACGGCTGCTACCGCGAGTGGCCCGAGCGGGTGGCGGGGCCGATGCGGGCGATCTCCCGCCGCAACGCCCGCGCCCGCGCTTTTCTGCGCAGGCCCCTGTCGGGCGGGCGGAGCGCCGCCGCGCTGGAGGAGCGCTACGCCCGCGAGCTGGTCGGCTCGCTGGGCGGCGAGCCCGAGCGCGGCCCGCGCTTCGTCTTCGGCGCCTCCGGGCTGGTTCTCAGCGGCCTCGCCGCGGGCTGGGAGGAATCCGTCGAGTGGGACCTTGCCGAGGCCTGCCCGTCCGGCTACTCGCCGGATCTCGTCGCCGCGGTGATCGCCGCGGTGCGGACCGACCTCGACGCCTTCGGCGAGGCCGAGCAGGCGGTGCTGGAGAACCACGGCTACCTGCTGGCCGACGCGGCGCTGCGGGAGCGGGGCCTGGCCACGACGGGCGGCATCTCGCCGCGCCCGGCGCAAGCGCCGCGCCCACGCTGGATGAACGAGCGGCGCGTGCGCGAGGCCCTCGCCGCCAGCGCTCGCCGCACGCCGGTCGGGCGCTTGCGGCCACGGCGGCACGACCGCGGCGAGCGCACCCCGCAGTCCGGCTCGGCGGAGCTGACCGCGCTGCTGGAGCGCCACCGCCCGCTGCTCCAGTACGACTCGCTGGAGAGCTTCCGGGCCGACTCGGTGGCGACGCTCTGCGAGCTGGTCGCGCCGAATCGCTGCAACAGCCTGCACCGGGCCGACGGGACGCTGGTCGCGGCCGCGGCGCCGAGCGGCGGCACGGCCCGCCTCAGCCTGGACTTCCTGCGCGCTGACGCCTACCCGAACGGCGAGCCGGTCCAGCGCGGTGACCACCTCGACGCCTGCGGCGGCTCGCACGCCGCCGACGCCCTGGCGATGCGCCGGCGGGAGGGGCACGCCGACGTCGTCTACGGCCGCGCCCGCCGCGACGGCGGGGGCCGGCTCTGGCTCCAATACTGGTTCTTCTACTACTACGACGACAGGGGCCTGCTCGGACTCGAGCAACGCGAGGGCGACTGGGAGATGGTGCAGCTGCGGCTCGGCGCGGCCGCGGTGCCGGACGCGGCGACGTTCGCCCGCCACGGCGGAGCCGAGCGGCTCGCCTGGGACGAGGTCGAACTCGCCGACAGCGGCGAGGGACCGGCGCTGGTGGTCTATCCGGCTCGCGGATCGCACGCGCCCCTGCCCCGCCGCGGCAGCTTCGAGGCGCCGGTCGTCCCGGACCACAACGACGGGCGGGGGCCGCGGCTGCGGCCGGCGCTGGTGGCGATCGACGACGACGGGCCGGGCTGGGTGCTGTGGCCGGGGCGCTGGGGCTCGACCCGCCGCCGCGAGTTCTTCGAGGCCGACAGCCCGCGCGGCCCGCGGCAGCAGCCGCAGTGGTGGGACCCGGCGGAGCTGCACCGCGAGGCACGCCCTTGGGGGGAGGTGGAGGCAGACGTGGGCAGGCCGCCGCCGAAGCCGGCGCTGGAGGCTCGGCGCGACCACGGCCTGGCCCTCGTCACCTACCGCTTCGACGCCGCCGCCGGTGGCGAGGGCGAGCCGGCCCGGCTCGTCGCCGCCCCCTACGCCAACGACAACAACGAGCCCAGCGCCACGCACTCGCTGACGATCGAGGGCCGCGAGAGATCGTTCGCGCTGCAGCTGCCGGTCGGGCGGGAATGGGCGGGCGTGCGAGTCGGGGTCAGCTCCGACCGCGGCGCCCCCGGCGAGACCGTCGAGGCGGCGTTCGGATAAGGGGGAGCGGGCGGGCTAGTCGCGGCGAACGGTGCTCACGGGGTTCGTCGACGACACCCGGCTCCCGGAAATGCGCCCCGGTCGCGGGCCAGGGAGGGCAGGTCTCCCAAAGCCGCAGCCAAAGCTAGGCATCGCCGCGGACGACAGGGGGGAGACTTCCCCAGGGCGCGGCGTCTGGCAGGGGCACGAAACACGACCGGTGGTGACGCTCGTTGCCTGCCTCGCGCGTAGCCTTCGCGCTTAGAAGCTCGGTTGCGCCACCTTCGAGGCCGCTCCCCGCTTGGCTTCCGCGGGGACCGGTCTCTCCCGGTCGCAAGGCGAATCTAGCGCCGCCCTCGACGCCCGTCCAGGGGCACGCGAGCGCCGTTTCCGCAAAATCCGCATAGAAGCTCTGTAGCGCCGGGGGCGCCTGTCCGCGAGGCGAGATACGTTCCCGACGGGATGACCTCGGGATCGGAGGCGTCGGCGCGCAGAGCGCGACGCAACGTAGTCCTCACCGCCGCGATCGCCGGTCTCGGCGGGCTGCTTTTCGGCTACGACACCGGGATCATCGCCGGCGCCCTGCTCTTCATCAAGCAGGACTTCGACCTCGGCAGCTTCGCCCAGGGCGTGGTCGTCGCCGCGGTCCCGGTCGGCGCCGTCGCCGGCGCCGCGATCGCCGGGCCGGCGGCCGACACCTACGGGCGGCGGCTGATGATCCTGCTCGCCGCCGCCGTCTTCATCGTCGGCGCCCTGGCCAGCGCCGCCGCGCCCAACGTCGAGGTGCTGACGATCGCCAGGATCGTGATCGGCGTCGCGATCGGGCTCGCCTCGGCCGCCGCCCCCGTCTACATCTCCGAGGTGGCGCCGCCGGAGAGCCGCGGCCGCCTGGTCAGCTTCTTCCAGCTGGCGGTGACGATCGGCATCCTCGTCGCCTACCTGGTCGGCCTCGCCTTCGACCACAGCGAGGGCTGGCGCTGGATGCTCGGGCTGGGATGCGTACCGGCGCTGGCGCTGGCCTTCGGGATGCTGCGGATGCCGCAGAGCCCGCGCTGGCTGGTGATGAGCGGCGACGACTTCGCGGCGCGGGCGACGCTGGCGAAGATCCGCGTCGACGACCCGGACACGATCGACCGCGAGCTGGAGGAGATCAAGGAGAGCCTCGACGACAAGCCGGGGGCCTGGGGCAAGCTGCTGGCGCCGGTGGTCAAAGCGGCGCTCTTCGTCGGCGTCGGGCTGGCGATCCTGCAGCAGGTGACCGGGATCAACACGGTCATCTACTACGCGCCGACGATCGTCGAATTCACCGGCGTCGACTCCTCCGCCGGGGCGATCCTGGCCGCGGTCGGGGTCGGCGTCATCAACGTCGGCATGACCGTGCTGGCGCTGCGGCTGCTCGACCGGGCCGGGCGGCGCACGCTGCTGATGATCGGCGTCTCCGGGATGACGATCTCGCTCTTCGCCCTCGGCGCCGCCTTCATCGGCGGCGGCGGCAGCACTCTCTCGTCGGTGCTGGCGATCGTCAGCCTGATGACCTACGTCGCCTCCTTCGCGATCAGCCTCGGGCCGATCTTCTGGCTGCTCAACGCGGAGATCTACCCGCTGGCGGTGCGCAGCAAGGCCGCCGGGCTGGGGACGATGGCGAACTGGACCTTCAACTTCATCGTCTCGCTCACCTTCCTGCTGCTGATCGAAGCGGCCGGGCGCAGCGGCGCCTTCTGGATCTACGGCGCCATCGGCATCGTCACCCTCTGGTTCTGCTGGAAGTTCGTCCCCGAGACGAAGGGCAAGCACCTCGAGGACATCCAGGCCTACTTCCAGGCCCGGGTCGAGCACCGCAAGACCGCGGCGTAGATACCCTCCTCGGATGCGGATCGACGAGATCATCGCCTCGCGGCGGCCGACCTTCTCGGTCGAGTTCTTCCCGCCCAAGAGCGCCGAGGCCACCGAGCAGCTCTACGCGACGGCGCGCGAGCTCAGCCACCTCGAGCCCGACTTCGTCTCCGTCACCTACGGCGCCGGCGGCGGCACTCGCGACGGCACGGTCGAGATCACCGCGGCGCTGAAGGACGAGCTCGGCTTCGAGACGATGGCCCACCTCAGCTGCGTCGGCGAGACCACCGCCGGCCTGGCGACGACGCTGGACCGGATCGAGGCGGCCGGGATCGAGAACGTCTTCGCCCTGCGCGGCGACCCGCCGCGCAACGAAGGCGACTTCGTCCAGCCCGAGGGTGGGCTCGGCAGCGCCGCCGAGCTGGCCGCGTTCATCTCCGCCGGCTGGGACTTCGCGCTCGGCGGCGCCTGCTTCCCGGAGGTCCATCCAGAGGCGCCCGACCTCGAGACCGACCTCTCGTATCTGAAAACCAAGGTCGACTCCGGCGCCGGCTTCCTGATCACCCAGCTCTTCTTCGACAACCAGGTCTACTTCGACTTCGTGCGGGAGGCGCGGGCGCGGGGGATCGAGGTGCCGATCCTGGCCGGGGTGATCCCGGTCGCCAGCTTCGCTCAGACGAAGCGGATCTGCGACCTCTGCGACGCCTCGATCCCGGCGCCGCTGGAGGCCGCTTTCGAGGCGGCCGGTGGGGATCCCGAGCGGGAGTTCGAGCTCGGCGTCGCCTTCGCTGCGCAGCAGTGCGCCGAGCTGCTGATCGCCGGCGCTCCCGGCATCCACTTCTACGCGCTCAACAAGGCACCGGCGACGCGCGCGGTGCTCGGCGCCCTGCGGGCCTCGAAGCCGTGGGAGCGGGTGCGGAGCGACAGGGCGACGGCGGCCGGCGGCGGCAAATAGGCTGCCGCGGCGATGTCGGGGCGGAGCGACAGAGAGAAACGGCAGCAGGAGCGGATCGAGGCCGAAGCGGCCGAGGCGGGCTCCAACCGCAATCGGCTGATCGTCGGCTACGCGATCGCCTCGACCGTGGTGCTGGCGATCGCGGTCACGGTCTTCGTCCTCGCCAGCGGCGGCGACGTCGACGGCGGCCCCGAGGGTGACGCCCACATCAACCTCAACGCCGCGATCGGCTCCACCAACGGCGTCCAGCCGGACAACCGGGCTGGGACCGAGCCGGCGGCGGCGACGGTCACCGACCTCGACGCCGCCGCCGAGCGGGCCGGCTGCCAGTTGCGGCTGGGGCTGGCGAACGAGGGGGACCAGCACATCCCGAAAGGCTCGGACACGCCCGACTACGGGACCAACCCGCCCACCTCCGGGCCCCACGTCGACCCCCCGTACCAGCAGGCCGACGGGGCCTACGCGGAGATGCCGGCGGAAATCGACTTCGTCCACTCGCTCGAGCACGGGCGCATGGAGATCCAGTACGCCCCGGACCTTCCCAAGGCGGACCAGCTGGAGTTGAAGGGGCTCTACGACACGATGTACGGGGCGACGCTGCTCTTCCCCAACGGGAAGATGCCTTACGAGGTGGCCGCGACCACATGGACCAACCTGCTCGGCTGCCCGACCTACAAAGGCGCGGCGACGCTCGACGCGATCCGCGCCTTCGGTGCGGAGACCTGGGGCAAATACGGCGGCGAGTCGGTGGAAGCGTTCACCTTCACCGGGCCGACCCCGGCCGACCCCAGCTAGGCGCGGTAGGCGGGGAAGAAGCCGGCGGCGTCACGGCCGGCGGCGAGGCGCTCGTAGGCGCTCGGATCGCAGACGATCTCGGAGGTGCTCCAGGTCTCCTGGCGGTTGGCGAAGCCGCGCTTGAATTCCTCGAGGGCGTCGCCGGCGGCGAGGCCGCCGCCGAGGTTGAGGGGGAGGCCCAGATCCGTGGCATGCGCGATCAGCCGGGCGACGACGTTCTTCATCGGCGAGTCGCGCAGGTGAGAGTCGGCGCTGCCGGAGAGGTAGTAGTGGAGAAAGCCGTCGCTGACCGCGGCGAGCGAGGCGGCAGCGAGGTCGCCGGTGGGTGCGAGCGCGAGCGCTAGCCAAGTGCGCTCGGCTTCGAGCGCGCGGTCGAAGTAGGGGGCGGGGAAGAAGTAGTGCCCGGCGGCTCCAGTCCGGCGCATCGTCTGCTCGTACGCGTCGAGAAAGCCGGCGCGCTGCTCCGGCGTCGTCTCCGGGCCGGGAACCAACTTCAGCTCGTAGCCGGCCTCGAGGTTACGGCGGATCTGCCGCCGGTCGCTGGGCCGGCTCTTCGGCGGCAGGGCGGGGTCAGCGATCTGGACCATGTTGCGTTCGGTAGAGCCGACGAGCGGTGGCGGGCCGAGCCGGTGGCGGAGAAAGACGCTGACCAGGCCGGTGGCCGAGAAGTCGACCGCGGAAAGATCGAGCATGTCGGGAGTCGGGGGCGAGCCCGCCGGAGCCTCCCCGCTGTTGCTCCGCCGGGCTCGCCCCCGACTCCCCCCACCTTCAACCAATCCCGGATATCCATAGGGAGAGACCGCGTCGCGCTCACCGGTGCCCTCGATCTCACGCACGATCAACGGGGCGAGCAGCTCGACGCCCTCCTCCTCGATCCGCAACGTGTGCGTGACACCCTCGGCGTCGAGAAAGGCGCGGGAGCGGAAGAAGTGGTCAGAGACCGCGGCTTCGCCGCGGTCTTCAATCAACTCGGCCTTTGCCGGAGCGCTCACCCGAGCAGGTCCGCGGCGGCGGCCCGGAACTCGGCGGGGAGCACGCCCCAGACCTCGCAGTCGTCGGGCGGGGCGCCCTCGCGGGCGAGGTGAGCGCGCATCGTCCCCTCGTGCACCCAGCCGAGACTGGTGACCGTCTTCTTGGCGACCTCGTTGCGGGCCGGGATGCGGCCGTAGACCCGGTGAGCGCCGTACTCGTCGAAGGCCTTGGCGATGGTCAGCGCCTCGGCGCGGCGACCGACGCCCTTGCCGCGCACGTCGTCGCCGATCAGCGCTCCCAGCTCCGGGGCGGTCTGGCGGAAGAGCCCATAGAGGGCGGTGAAGCCGACCGGCTCCGCATAGCCCTCGACGACGATCGCGAACTTGCGGTCCTCGCCCGCCTCGTCCATCGCCCGCCGCGCCCAGCCCTCGGCCTGCTCCAGCGTGAAGCTCTCGCGCTGCTCCATCAGCGACGCCGTCGCCGTCGGGTTGTTGAACCAGCGGTGGACGGCGGGCGCGTCGCCGGGCTCGAAAGGCCGGAGAGATACCGCGGGTCGATCGCTCATGGCACGCACCCTAAGACCTCCCCTCCTCGAACTGCATCAAGTTCGCAATCCAGTGGATGGAGAATTTGATGCAGTTCGGTCAGTCGGGGGCGAGGCCCTGGCCGGTGACGACCAGCCAGACGGTCTTGGCGAGGATGCGGGCGTCGAGGGCGGCGCTGCGGCGGTCGACGTAGTCGACGTCGAGCTCGATTCGCTCCTCCCAGGGGATGCCGGCGCGGCCCTGGACCTGCGCCCAGCCGGTGATCCCGGGCAGGACCTCGTGGCGGCGGTTCTGGTGCGGGGTGTAGTCGTCGACCTGGGCGGGGATGGTCGGGCGCGGGCCGACGATCGCCATCTCACCGCGGAGGACGTTGACCAGGTTGGGGACCTCGTCCAGCGAGGTGCGGCGCAGGAAGCGGCCGGCGCGAGTGACGCGGGGGTCGTCGCGGGTGACGATCGTGCCGACCCCCACCGGGTCGGACCCCGACACCATCGTCCGCAGCTTCCACATCTCGAACTCCCTGCCGTCGCGGCCGACGCGGCGCTGGCGGTAGACGACCGGGCCGCGGCCGCCGAGCTTGATCGCGATCGCGGCGGCGAGCAGGAAGGGCGAGAGCAGGACCAGGGCGACGGCCGCGACGAGGAAGTCGAGGGCGCGTGGCATCAGCGAGTCCCCTCCGCCTTCTCCCAGCGACCCGAGGCGCCGTGGCGGGCGCGGTCCCAGAGGCCGGCCGCGATCGAGGCGGTCGTCATCACGTAGTAGCGGGCGACCCGCAGCGGCGCCAGCGGCAACCAGCGGCCGAGCAGGGCCGCCGCCAGCAATGCCAGTTGGGCGACGAGCGTCGCGGTGTAGATCCAGCCCTGGCCGACCAGGACGACGTTGGCGGCGAGCACGACCAGGTGAAGTGCCGGACTGAGGTAGCGCAACAGCCGGTGCGAGGCGAGCTCAAAGGCGAACAGGGGCGAGTAGCCGCGCGGGGAGAGCATTCCTTCGCCGACGACGATGTCCCAGAGCCCGACCATCATCCGCCGTTTGCGGGCGAACTCGCCCTCCAGGGTCGGGACCATCCTCTCCTCGGCGCGGGCGGCGGGCGCGTAGAGCGAGCGCAGGCCGCGCTTGGCCAGCGCGAAGGGGAAGGAGAGGTCGTGGCTGCCCGACGGGGCCAGCGGCAGGTAGGCCTCGCGGCGGACCGCGTAGACGGCGCCGTTGCCGGCGGTGACGCCGGCCAGCGCCGACTCCATCTCCCGCACCCTCATCTCGTAGCGCCAGTAGGCGCCCTCGAGGTTGCCGCCCCCCGCGTCGAGGAAGCGGACCTGGCCGCAGACGTAGCCGACCTCGGGGTCGGCGAAGGGCTCGACGAGGCGGCGCAGCGCGTCCGCCGCCCACTCGCTGTTGGCGTCGGAGAAGGCGAGCAGCTCGCCGGTCGCCTGGGCGGCGGCGGCGTTGAGCGCGGCGACCTTGCCGCCGGGCGGCAGCTCGAGGACGAGGTCGGCGCCGGCGGCGCGGGCGCGCTCGGCGGTGGCGTCGGTGGAGCCGTCAGAGGCGACGACGACCTGGAGCAGCTCGCGCGGGTAGTCGAGGGCGAGGGCGTCGGCGACCTTGGCCGCGATCACCTCCTGCTCGTCATAGGCGGGGACGATCAGGGTGACGCTGGGCAGCAGGCGTTCTTCCGAATTGGCTGCCTCCGGCGTGTCAGGCCGGGGGTCGCGGTTGCCGCGCAGCCGGACGAGCACCGTCAGTACAAGCGGGTAGCCGAGGTGGGTGTAGGCGATCAGGGCGGCGCAGAGCCAGAAGAGGGCCTCGACGGCGATCATCGTCGCGCCTCGAGCAGCTCGCGGTAGAGGTCGAGGGTGCGGCGGGCGGCCTCGTCCCAGGAGAAAGGGCCGGCGGCGGCGCGGGCGGCGGCGCTCGCCAGCTCGGCGCGGCCGGCATCGTCGGCGACCAGCTCGGAGAGGGTGGCGGCGAGGGCGTCCGTGTCGCCGGGCGGGACCAGGCGGGCGGCGCCGGCCGCGGCGACCTCGGGGAAGCCGCCGACGGCGCTCAGCAGCAGCGGCTTGCCGAAGGCGAGGCCGGTGTAGAGGACGCCGGAGTGCTCGGCGTCGAGATAGGGGAGGGCGACGACGTCGGCGCGGCGGAAGATCGCCGGGATCTCGGCGTCCTCGACAAAGCGGGTGAGAAAGCGGACGCGACCGGGTGCCGCGGCGGCAAGCTCGCGCAGCGGCCCGACGTCCATGCGCGAGTTGCCGACGATCCACAGCTCTGCGCCCTCGACGCGGCGGAAGGCCTCGAGCAGGTTCTCGATCCCCTTATAAGGACGCAACAGGCCGAAGCAGAGGATCACCGGTCCCTCGGCCCCCTCCAGCTGCGCCGGCAGCGGCTTCTCCGCCGGCAGCCGTGTGAGGTAGTCGAAGGCGCCGTGGGGGATGACGCGGACCTTGCCGGTGTCGAGGCCGACCTCGTCGCGCAGGCGGGCGGCGCTGTGCTCGGAGTGGGCGACGACGGCGTCCATGCGATCGAAGACGCGGTGGGCGGCGGCGATCTGGCGGCGACTAGGGGCGGGGGGAAGGATGTAGTGCGCGGTCATCACCCGCGGCCGCGCGGGTGGCAGCAGGTGGACGTCGAGCGGCGGCAACGTCAGCCACTGGTAGTGGACGACGTCGGGCCCGGCGCCGGTACGAGCGCGGCGGGCGCCGTCGCGGCGGAAGCGCAGCATGTCGGGCAGGTGCTCGGCCGCCTTGAAGGGCAGGCGGGCAGGGGCGTCGAGGCCGCGGGCCGCGCTGCGGCGGTAGAAGCGCTCGTCCACCCGGTAACCCTCGGCCGGCGGCACGTCGCCGTGAAGGAAGCGGCTGGTCAACAGCTCGACCTCGGCGCCGGCACGGGCGAGCGCCGCCGCAAAGGCGCGGTCATAGGGCGGCGTGAAGGCCGAGGGGTCGACTATCTGGACGTTCATCGGTTTGCTTTATGGGGGCGCATCGCTATGGCGATGTGCAGCGCTATACGAACCTCGAGCGCGCCCCGATTATCGTGCCCTGCTTGGCACCCACGCTCTCCTACTGCGTCGTGAACACGAATGGCCGCGAGTACCTGCTCGCCTGCCTGGCGGCAATCGAGCGCACTCACCCGGCCGGGATCGAGCACGAGATTCTCGTCCTTGACAACGCCTCCAGCGATGGTTCGGCGGAGGCCACGCGACAGCGTGGGGGCGACATCCGCCTGATCGCGCTGGAGCGGCGGGCCGGCAAGGCGGAGAACGACTCGACCTTGATGCGCGAGGCGAAAGGTCGCTACTGCCTATTGCTGAACGAGGACTCGGAGCTGCGGCCGGGCGCGGCCACAGCGCTGATCGCGGCGCTCGACGCCGACCCCGAGGCCGCGGCTGCCGGCCCGCAACTGCTCGACTCCGCCGGCGAGCCGGTGCCCTGCGCCTGGCGCTTCCCGGGGGTCGGGACCGCGCTTGCCGGGGCGCTGTTCCTGCACCGCTGGCTCACCGTCGAGAGCAAGGGTGGCGCGACCCGCCGCGTCGACTGGGCTCAATCGAGCGCGCTGCTGGTCCGCCGCGAGGCGGCTGCCAAGGTCGGCTACATGGACCCGGCCTTCTTCGTCTACTACGACGAGTGCGACTTCGCCAAACGCCTCGCCGGCGCCGGCTGGCACTCGCTCTTCGTCCCCGCCGCCGAGGCCGTCCACCACGACCAGCTCTCCACCGACCTCGCCAAGGGCCTGCCCCGCATCGTCGAATTCCACCGCAATCGAGATAGATACATGCGCGTGCACCATGGCGCGATAGCGGCCTTGGCGGTCCGAGTGCTCACCGCCTGGGCCTACGCCGTGCGCGCCCTCGCCGCCACCGTCCTCCCCAAGCAGCCCGCAGCCGTCTACTGGGCCCACGCGCGGCAGGCGCTCCGGCCCTCCAGCGGCGAATCAATCCGCGAGCGCGCCGGCTAGGGACGGGCGTCGTCGTCCATCTGCTCGGCCTCGTAGGTCTCGGGGATGCGGCCGACGACGGCGCTCGGCTCGCTGCGCAGGCGCTTGAAGGAGGCAACCAGCTCGCGCGGGTGGCGCAGGCGACCGAGCCAGACGCGCTCGCCCGGGGTGAAGAAGCCGCTGGCGAAGAGGGCGAGGGGGTAGGCGGTGAGCAGGGCGGCGCGTCCGAGCAGGCCGAGGGCGCCGGCGGTCGGCATCAACAGCTCGCCGGCGGCGACCAGGACCGCGGCGACCAGCACCACCCTGGCCAGTCGCCCCCACTGGTAGGGGACCGCGAAGAGGCGCTGCGTGAAGCCGTACATCAACACCAGCACGACCAGGTAGGACGCGACCAGGGCGAGGCCGGCGCCGACGATCCCCAGCGGCGGCACCAGGATCAGGTTGAGGGCGACGTTGGCGAGCAGGGCGGCGACCGTCGCCGGCAGGTTGAACTCGGTGCGGCCGGTGCGGCCGAGGATCACCACCAGCACCATGTAGAGGGCGTAGAGGGTGACCGCGGTGGAGATCAGGCCGACCGCTTCGTAGGAGTCGAAGAACTCGGGGGCGGCCAGCGCTCGCACGATCCAGCGTGAGAACAGCCACATGCCGGTGACGACGAAGGTACAGCCGGCGACGAAGAGGGTGACGACGGTGGCGTAGGCGCGGCGGGCCTCGCCGTCGTCGCGGATCGAGTAGGCCAGCGGTGGCCAGGCGAGCTGGAAGCCACGGACGAGCACGTTGACCGCCTGGGCGAACTTGATCGCCAGCGAGTAGAGCCCCGCCTCGGCGAGGCCGACGGTGCGGACGATGATGATCCGGTCGACGAAGTTGAGCAGGTAGAGGGAGACCTCGGCCGGCATCGTCGGCAGCCCGAAGCGCAGCAGCCGACGCAGCAGGGCGGGATCGAAGAACAGCGAGAGGCGGCGGCGCTGGAGGACGATCAGCCCGAGCACGAAGGCGGCGCCGCTGGCGTAGCTGCCGAGCAGCAGGCCGCGCGCACCCTCGCCGGCGCCGACGACGAGGACGACGGTGAGGGCGATCGCCGCGAGGACGTTGAGGATCGTCGTCAGGAAGAAGGCGCGGGCGCGCTCTTCGAGCCGGAAGAGCGTCAGCAGGTACTCGTGCATGGTCAGCACCCAGAGGCCGCCGATCGCGATCCGGGCCAGGTCGGGGGCCGGGCGGTCGAGCAGCGCTTCGGAGATCGGCGTCGCGAAGGGGAGCGCGATCAGGGCGCCGACGGTAGCCAGCCAGAAGAGGCCGGCGAAGCAGCTGGCGACGACGCGGTCGGGATCCTCGTCGTCCTTGTAGTAGAAGCGCAGCACGGCCTCGATCAAGCCGAAGCGGACGACGATGCTGGCGGAGACGATCGCCGCGAACATCACCTCGGCGGCGCCGTAGTCGGCCGGGGTCAGGTAGCGCGTGTAGAGCGGCAGCAGGGCGACCGCGATCAGCTTCGAGAGGATGCTCGCCGCCGTGTAGGCGGCACCGGTCGTCGCCAAGCGGCGCAGGTATCCCGACACGCGGGAAGCCTATGCGGGGTCGCGGACCGTGGGTGCAGCTGCCAGCGAGGCGCCGACGGCGAGCAACACCCAGGTGATCGGGTCCTCGAAGAAGCCGGCGTAGGCCATGGTGTGGACGAGGAGGGCCACGAAAGCAGCGAGAACTGCGGGGCGCGCTGCGGGCGGCGTCGAGGGGGAGTTCTGCGGGTTGCCGGCGAGCAGCGTCAAGGGGGAGTCCTGCGGGCGGGGCAAACTGGCTCCGTTCTCGGACTCCCCCTTGACGCTGCCCACGGGAGGTCCGCGGATGCCCGAGGTCATGGTCCAGAGGGCCACGGCGATGAGGGCAGCGTAGAGGAGCAGTCCTAGGAGGCCCTGCTCCGCGGCGATGGTGATGGGCTCGGTGTGAGAAACCGAGACAGGAATGTCCTTGTTCTCACGGTGATCGCGATAAGCGGTTTGGAACGAGCCGGAGCCGTAACCCCATAGCGGTCGTTCACCGAAGAGACCAATGCCGCCGGAGACGAGGTTGCCGCGGCCGCTGAGGTCGACGTTGAGGCGGTCGCTGGTGAGCTGGCCGGAGCCGCCGACGAGGACGATCACGAGGGCGGCGCCGACCGTGCCGACCGCAACCGCGGCCAGAGTCCACTTCCAGCTCCAGCGGATCGCGGCCAGCACCGCCAGGCCGGCCAGCAGGGCGATGAAGCTGGACTGCGAGAAGGTCTGCGCGAGGCCCAGCCAGAGCACGCCGACCAGCGCGGTCAGCAGCGCGAAGTCGCGGCGGTCCCTGACCCACAGCAGCGCCGCCGTGGCGATCACGATCACCAGCGCCAGGTAGCGCCCGTAGACGTTCGGGTCCCAGAAGACCGAGTTGACCCGGAAGTAAGTGTGGAATTCGTTGGAGCGGATCACCTGGTCGTTCCAGAACAGGCTCCGCGTCAGGTACTCCACCGAGCCGATCAGCACGAACGCCGTCGCCTCGACCGCGACGACGATCAGGACCAGCCGCAGCAGCCGGCGATCCCACTCGACCTCGCGCAGCAACCGGTAGGCCACCGTGAAGGGGACGAGGAAGAAGCAGACGTTCTGCAGCCCCTTCGAGAAGTCATCCGAGTAGAGGGTCTGGACCGCGTAGAGGACGACGAAGGCGGCGAGCAGCCGGGTCAGCCAGACGACGGGCAGCACCGGAGGGGAGTCCTGCGGGCGGGGCAAACTGGCTCCGTTCTCGGACTCCCCGCCGGCGCTGCCCGTCGTCGCGGCGGACCAGTCGCGGACGAGAAGAACCAATACGCCGGCGGCGATGACGAGGTAGAGCGGGACCAGCAGGTTGGCGGTGTCGCCGCCGGCGTGCAGCGGCACTCGGAAGGGGAGCGCGGCGACGATCGCCAGCGGCATCAGGATCGGCCAGCGCCGGAATGAATAGGTGAGCGCGGCGACGGCGGCGGCGGCGATCGCGAGCAGGACGGCGACGCGGGTGCCGTCGTGGCGCAGGTCGACGATCTGGTGGGTGTGCCACTGGTCGCCGAGGATGAGGACGGGGAAGAGGCCGATCGCGATCAGCATCGCCAGCGAGCGCGGCCGGCCCGGCGGCAGCAGGATCGCGGCGGCGCAGGCGGCGGCCGCGACGAGGACGCCGGCGCCGGCGAGGAAGTCGCTCAAGGCGCGGACCTCGCGTCGGCGCGGCACTCGCCCGCCGGCCGGCTCGGCGCCCGGTGCAGGCGGATCGTGCCGGGCGGGACCAGCACCCGCTCCTGGCCCAGCAGCCTGACCCGCAGCTTGTAGCGACCCGGCGCCGCGACGCCGCCGCCGCGCTGGCGGCCGTCCCAGTAGAAGGTGAAGAAGTGGTAACGCTTGAGAAAGCGGTTGCGGGCGAGGGTGACGACGACCTTGCCGCCCGGCTTGACGACCTGGACGGTGGCGTCGTCGGACTGGGTGACGCGGAAGCGGATCCGCATCAGGTCGAAGCGACAGTCCCCGTTCGGGGTGAAGCTGTGGACCGGCGGGGCTTTGGGGTGGATGCGCGGGGCGGCGACGAAGGTGACCCGGTCGAGCACCAGCGGGTCGCGCTTGAGCCGCTGCGCCCAGGCAAAGGCGGCGACCGTGGCGAGGACGAGAAGCGCGAAGACGAGGGCCGCGGGGCTAACCCGCCGCCGCGGCATTGTCCTCGCCGACCACGACCGCGACGTCCGCCCCCGCCGCGGCGGATTTGACTTCGCTGCTCATCAGCTGCAGCTTCGAGATCCCCAGCTGCTTGGCGACCTTGCGCGCTTCCGGCGCGTGGCCGCGTTCGAACATGACGACGCTGGTGGCAAAGCTCTGTTCGGTGTTGGTGACGGCGCCGAGCCTGAAGCCCTTGGTCTCGACTTTGTCGCCGTAGGTGCCGGCGAGGCCGTCGGTGGCGGTGCCGTTGAGAACGGTCACGTCGATCTCCCCCGGCTGCACGTTGGCCGCGGCCTGCCTGCCCTTCTTGCCGCCGTCGTCGGAGCCGCTGAGCAGCGCGTAGGCGACTCCGCCGACGACCAGGACCAAGACGACGAAGATGGCGGCCAGCCAGCGTGGTTCGGCGAGCCGGGTGCCGATGTCGGAGGTGCGCTCGCTGAAGCGTTCGCGCCGGGTCAGTTCCGGTTCGCCGGCCTCGCGGCGGCGGCGGCGCTCCTCGCGGTGGCTGACCGCCTCGTGCTCGGCGGTGCGGGCCTCCTCGAGCTGGCGCAGCTCCTCGGCCCGCTGGGCGGCGATCGTCGAGGTCGTCTCCTTGCGCTCTGTGTCGCGCTCCGGCGCCGAGCCCGCCCACTCGCGCAGGCGGCGGATGTCGCGCCCCTGGGTGAACGAGAGCAGGGCCAGGACCGCGAGCCCGAGAAACGCGGCCAGGCCGGCGAAGGCGCCGATCTGTTCGATGACCTTTAGCAAGCTGCGAGAGGTTATTCGGCGGAGGGGACTGCCGCCGCGTCGCCACCCGGGGCGGCGATCAACTCGACCACCCGCTCGGCCAGATTGGCCTCGTCACCGGCCATCACCAGGTGTTCGAGCGAGTTCAGGGTCGACTCCACCCACGCGGCGTCGAGCGGCACCGCGCGCACCGCCCGGTTGATCCGCTTCGCCGCCGTCGGCTGCACCTGCTCGGCGGCGCCGAAGAGCTCCTCGTGCAGCTTCTCGCCGGGGCGCGGCTGGGTGAACTCGACGGCGACGTCCTGCTCAGGCTCGTAGCCGGCGAGGCGGATCATGTTGTGGGCGAGGTCGACGATCTTCACCGGCTCGCCCATGTCGAGGACGAAGACCTCGCCTTTGCCGGCGCCGATGTCGCCGGCGCGGATCACCAGCTGCACCGCCTCCGGGATCGTCATGAAGTAGCGGGTCATCTCCGGGTGGGTGACCGTGACCGGCCCGCCGCGCTCGATCTGGTTGCGGAAAATCGGCACCACGCTGCCGGAGGAGGCGAGGACGTTGCCGAAGCGGACCGAGGCAAAGCGGGTGCCGGGGTGGGTGTGGCCGGCCGCCTCGACGATCCACTCGGCCATCGCCTTCGAGGCACCCATCACCGTCTTCGGGTTGACCGCCTTGTCGGTCGAAATCAGGACGAAGCGCTCGACCTGGGAGGCCGCCGCCGTTTCGGCGGTGATGTGGGTCGCGATCGCGTTGTTGCGGACGGCCTCCAGCGGGTTGGCCTCCATCAGTGGCACGTGCTTGTAGGCGGCGGCGTGGAAGACGACGCTCGGTTTGAAGCGCTGCATCACCTCCAGCATCCGGTGCGGCTCCTTGCAGTCCGCCAGCACCGACTCGACGTTGGTGAAGTGGCGCAGCTCGACCATCTCGCGGTCGATCTCGAAGAGGTTGTCCTCGGCGTGGTCGAGCATCACCAGCAGGCGCGGCTCGACGCGGGCGATCTGGCGGCAGAGCTCGGAGCCGATCGAGCCGCCGGCGCCGGTGACGAGGACGATGCGGTCGCGCAGGTAGGCGCCGACCCGGTCCAGCTCGACGACGATCGGCTCGCGGCCGAGCACGTCCTCGACCTGGACCTCGCGCAGCTGCTTGTTGAGCTGGACGCCGCCGCGCAGCAGCTCGAAGACGGTGGGCAGGGTGCGGACGCGGATCTCGCGCTCGCGGCAGGCGGCGACGACCTGGCCGCGCAGCTGGCCCGGGGCCGAGGGGATCGCGATCACGACCTCGTCGGGCTCGGTCTCGTCGAGGATCCTGGCGATCTGCTTGGTCGAGCCGAGCACCTTCAGGCCCAGCATCCGCATCCCCCGCTTGCGCGGGTCGTCGTCGATGAAGCCGATCGCGGTGGCGCCGAGGTTGGGGTTGAGCTGCAGCTCGCGGACGACCATCTGGCCACCCGACCCGGCGCCGACCACCAGCACCTCGTGCTTGGGCAGGCGGGCGCCGCGCGAGGGGCGCTCGACGATCAGCCGCACCGCCAGGCGGGCGCCGGCGATCAGCAGCATCGTCAGCACGAAGTCGGTGACCTCGACCGAGCGCGGCAGGCCATGGGCGAACGGCTTGGCGACGGCGAAGACGATGACCAGGATCGCGCTGGCGACGGCGACGGCGCGGAAGATCAGGAGGAAGTCGCGACCGCTGACGTAGCGCCACCACTTCTGGTAGAGCCCGAAGGCGGCGAAGATCGCCAGCTTGCCGACGATCACGAAGCCGACCGACTGCGCGAAGAGCACCTCGTAGCGGTGCGGCAGCCCCTGCGGCTCGTCGAGGAAGCGCAGCTGGAACGCGAGGAAGTAGGCGAGGGCGACAAGCGCCGCATCGGCCGCCACCTGCAGAACCCGGTTGCGGTAAACGGGATGGTTCAACCGGCTCATCAGTCGGGCCCAGTTTAGGGGCAGATCGTCGAATTAGGGAGACCTTCCCTACGATGTGCCGCTTGGTGCACCTCCTCCAGCTCGCCAGCGTCACCGACTTCTTCCTCGACCCGATCGTCAACGCGGGGACGGACTTCATCAACACCACCGGCCTGCCGGCGGTGTTCGTGCTGATGGCGCTGGAGTCCGCCTGCCTGCCGGTGCCGAGCGAGGCGATCATGCTCTTCGCCGGGGCCAG
The DNA here is from genome assembly GCA_963849165.1 of uncultured Solirubrobacterales bacterium. GTDB lineage: Bacteria > Actinomycetota > Thermoleophilia > Solirubrobacterales > 70-9 > VAYN01. Next base: position 277,717 of record CAWKGJ010000002.1, read on the forward strand.
CGTCGCCGCCGGCGAACTGACCCTGTTCGGGGTCGTCGCCGCCGGCGTGCTCGGCAACCTGGTCGGCTCCTGGGCCGCCTACGCGGTCGGCTACTACGGCCGCCTCGACCTGCTCGAGAAGAACAAGCTGATCCACGTCAACCCCAAGCACCTGAAATGGGCCGACGACCTGTTCGAGCGCCACGGCGACCCGATCGTCTTCTTCTCGCGGATGCTGCCGATCATCCGCACCTTCATCTCGCTGCCGGCCGGGGTGGCGAAGATGCCGTTCTGGCGCTTCACCGTGCTCACCCTGCTTGGCTGCATCCCCTGGGTGCTGATGCTGGCGCTGGTCGGCAAGAGCGTCGGCGAGAACTGGGAAGAGTGGCGCGGGCACCTGCACTACCTCGACTACCTGGTCGTGGTGGCCGTCCTCGTCCTCGGCGCCTATCTCCTGATCAAGCGGTGGCGCGGTGGCGGCCCGGGCGAGGGCGAGGCGGCGCCCGCTGCCGAGCCGGCCGGCTCGAGCGGCGCTTGAGCGAAGCAGGCGAGGGCAGGCTTCCGACCCGGCGGGCGATCGCGCTGGGCATCGTCCAGGGCCCGGCCGAGCTGCTGCCGGTCTCCAGCTCCGCCCACATCGTCCTTCTCCCCTGGCTGGCCGGCTGGGACTGGGAGGCGATCGACCCCGAGGTCCGTAAGAGCTTCGAGGTGGCGCTCCACACCGGCGCCGCGGCGGCGCTGCTGGTCGGCCAGCGGCGGCTGATCCTCGAGGAGCTGCGCGAGTTCGACGGCCGCCGGGCCCTGCTGCTCGGCCTCTCCTTCCTGCCGGCGGCGGTCGTCGGCTACACCCTCGAGCGCCCGATCGAGCGCCACCTCGGCGGGCCGCGGGCGACCGCCTACGGCCTGCTCGCCGGGGCGGCCGCGATGCTGCTCGCCGACCGGCGCCCGCAGCAACGGGGGCGGGGGGACGCGGTGCCGGCCGACGGCCTCGCACTCGGCCTCGCCCAGGCGGCGGCCCTGGCGCCCGGCGTCTCCCGCAACGGCGTCACCCTCGCCGCGGCCCGCTGGCGGCGCTTCTCGCGCGACCAGGCGAACCTGCTCTCGCGGACGATCGCGCTGCCGATCATCGTCGGCGCCACGACCCTGAAGGGAGCGCGCCTGGCCCGCCGCGGCACCACCCCGCAGCTGCGGCGCTCGCTGGCCGTCGGCATCGCCGCCTCCTTCGCCTCGACCCTCGCCTCCCAGCGCCTGATCGGCCTGGTCGAGCGCGACCGTGCGCTCTGGCCCTATGCCGCTTACCGAGCGGCCCTGGCCGCCGCGGTTCTTGCAAAGCTACGCGGATGAGCGACGCCTACGCCAAAGCCGGGGTCGACCAGGGCGCGGCGGATGCGGCGGTTGCCGGGCTGGTGCGGGCTCTGGGGGCGATCAAGCTCGACCGGCCGTCGCTGCAGGTGCCGCTGCCGGGGCACTACGCGAGCGTGATCAAGCTCGACGAGCGAACCGGGGTCGCGCTCTCGACCGACGGCGTCGGGACCAAGCTGCTGGTCGCCGAGGAGCTGGGGCGCTTCGACACGGTCGGGATCGACTGCGTGGCGATGAACGTCAACGACGTGATCTGCGTCGGCGCCGAGCCGCTGGCGATGCTCGACTACATCGCCGTGCAGAAGGCCGACCCGGCGGTCTGCGAGGAAATCGGCGTCGGGCTGGCCCGCGGGGCGGAACTGGCCGGGGTCGAGATTCCCGGCGGCGAGCTGGCCCAGCTCGGCGACCTGGTCAGCAGCGTCGACGTCTCCGGCGCCTGCTTCGGCACCGTCGCCCTCGAGGCGATCGTCGACGGCTCGCGGGTGCAGCCGGGCGACGTCGTGATCGGGCTGCCCTCCTCCGGGATCCACTCCAACGGCTACACGCTCGCTCGCGCGGCGCTGGCCGGGATCCCCCTCGACGACGATCGCCTCGGGCGGCCGCTCGGCGAGGTCCTCCTGGAGCCGACCGAGATCTACGTCAAGCCGGTGGTCGAGCTGCTGCGCTCCGACGTCGACGTCCGCGGCCTCGCCCACATCACCTCCGGCGGCACCGCCAACCTGCTCCGGCTCGCCGCTGCCGTCGGCTACGAGATCGACGAGCCGCTGCCGGTGCCGCCGATCTTCACGCTGATCCAGGAGCACGGCAACGTCTCCGAAGAGGAGATGTACGACGTCTTCAACATGGGTTGCGGCTTCTGCGTGGTGGTGCCGGCGAGTGACGAAGTCGCGGCGCTGGACCACCTGCGCCACCACTACCCCGAGGCCAAGTCGATCGGCGCCGTCACCAGCGCCGCCGGTCGGGTCCGCCGGGCAAACGGCTGACTGCACGATTCACCTCACCGCTCGACGTATCGGTACTAATCACTTTTTACTTAGGTACGGTGACCCGGTGGTGAGAGGGCACCTGCCGTGGGGTGGCGCTCTGGCCCCATCGCGATGCCAAAGTCCAAGCGTGCCGCATATGACGGTCGGATCCTCCCTCGGGAACGCGACCTCCGACTCGACCTGAGCCAGCCCCAGTGGCCGCAAGGGTGCCGGCTGGGAAAAGGGGATGGGGACCCGCCGGCGGGCGCTGAACCGTGGCAGCAGTACGACGGTTACCTCTACCGGACGATCGCCCCGAAGCAGCAGCCCCTCTGGGAGGCGATGCTGCGGTTTCCCAGCGCCCCGATCTATGGCCTGCACCAGAGCGCCGCGCGCTTCCCGCGGATCGAGGGAAGGTCGAACTTCCACACCTTCCGCGTGATCGGCGCCCTACCGGACAGTCCCGACGAACAGGCGCTGCCGCGGCGGCGGATCCGCGACGTCTACATCCTCCACAACGGCCTCAACGAGACCGACGACTCAGACCTCCACTACCAGCTCGCCAGCCGCCTGCTCGTGCACAGCAAGCGACCGGCGGTCTGCATCCTGCGGCCGTTCCCCGGCCACCTCACCCGCTACCCCTACAACGACATCTACGCCGAGCAGCCGCTCGACACCTACCTGCTCGACTCGGGTGATCTCTTCCGGCAGTTCGTCAGGTTCATGGTCGAGACCCGCTGGCTGCTCTCGATCCTGGTGCCGCGTTCCTCCTACAAGGTGATCACCGGCGGGACCCTCGTCGAGGGCGGCCAGCTGGACGAGGGCGCCAAGCTCGCCGAAAACATCGTCGGCGAGTGGGAGGAGATGGACACGGCCTCGATCGCGATGGACGACAGCATGCCGCAGCACGCACGGCGCCCCCAGGCCGACCCCCAGGACGTGACCGTGCCCGCGGTGCAGACGATGATCGAGGTCCTGCGCAAAGACCTCCTGCGCTGGCGCCCGGTGCTGGGAGAGCGGATCCCGGAGGCGGCCGAGGACGAGCCGCCGGCGATTCACATGGTCGGGTACAGCCTCGGCGGGTTCGTGGCACAGTCGGCGTTCTTCGCCTGGCCCTACGCGATCAGCGGCTGCGTCACCCTCTTCGGCGGCGGCGAGCTGCGCAAACTCGCGCCGACGGCGTTCGCGCAACCGGAGGAATGGCAGTCGGTCCTGCACGCCCTGCGCTACGAGCTGGACCGAGCGATGAGCGGAACGCTGATGGCCGAAGACGGGCTGGTGCGCGGAATTCCGCAGGAGACCTTCGAATACCTGCTCCGCGTCTTCTACGAGGTCTTCCTCCAGTACTACCAGGGGTCCTACAAAACCCGCCTGGCCGAGTTCATCCAGAGAATGCTGTTCGTCGCCGGCGGTCAGGACCCGATCGTCCGCCCCGGAAACGTGCTCGAGGCGGCGCCCCAGGAAGGGGCGAACATCATCACCATCGCCGGCATGTCGCACTTCCCGACCAAGCCCAAGGAAAGGGTGCAGCGCGAGCAGCGTGAATTCTGGCTGGAACAGCTGGGGCGGATAGTGCCGGCCTTCGCCGAACAGGCCGACGAGCGTCGCCTCGACGTGCTGGAGCGGGGCTGGCTGAACGACGCGCTCGACGAACTGCACGAGGACGCGGTCGTCGCCTACGGCGAGTACGGCAAGGACCTCGACGACGTCGGCGGACCGCCCGCGGGGGAGACCTCCGGAGCTTCGCTGTCGGACCGCTGGTTCGGGAAAGAGATCGAGCACATCTGCGACTTCATCGCCGGCGACTCGGCGGGGTGGGTGCTCGTCAGCCGCAACGAAGTGCCGCCGGTCTTCCAGACGGCGGAGGTCCTGAAGCGCTACGCGGCCGGGCTGCACCATTCCGAGGACCTGGCGGCAGACGAGTTCTGGCTGGCGTCCCAGCGCCGGACAGCGCTCGAGCAGGGTCGCGAGCAAGTGACGCTGATGATCTCCCAGGTCGCGCTGGACACCGGCTTCGAGGAGAGCCCGTCGCTCTTCCCTCCCCGCAGCGAGACGCCGGGAGTGCCGCGGTTGTCGGAAGCGCAGCGCGAGGAGGCGCGGGAGCATTTCGAGTCCGTCTGGAGGCAGCCGCGGCCGGAGGCGGTTCGCGTCCTCTACCCCGGCGAGTTCGAGCCGCATCAGCTCGGCGACATCGGGAAGGCGGTGGCGGAGGTGCAGAAGTCACGCTTCGGGGGCGAAGGGACCGCGATCGACGTCCACTTCCTGCCGGACGTCTGGATCGGCATCCATGAGAACCTTCTGAAGGAACTCGAGCTGGAGGCCGCGGTCGCGGACGAGCTGCGCGGGTCTCGGACCGGGGCCGAGGCCGCGATAGTCGCCTGGGCGGCCGCTCTCGCCAGAAACGACGACTCGGAGATGGAGCTGCTGAAGAGCTCCCTGGAGAAACGGGAGATCTCGATCGTGAAGTTCTCGCGGGCGGGACTCAACCCGCGCCATCGGGGGCAGCGCGTGAACAGCTCGAAGAAAGCGGCGGGTGTTCTGATCCACTGGGCGCTGGCTTTTAAAGCGGCTAGCGTTCCGCCGCTCGGCGAGAAGAAACCGTTCGTCTAGGCGGTCTCGCCGGGATAGATTGAGCCGCCGCGACCAGGAGCAGGCGGGGGCGGTGCGGCAGCGAACCTGTACGGACCGTGCTCGACAATATTGCCCACTAGATGGACCCGCGCTCGACCAGCTCGCAGATGATCGGCACCGTGCTCTCCGGCCGCTACAAGCTGGAGGCCAAGCTCGGCAGCGGCGGCATGTCGACGGTCTACCTCGCCCGCGACGGCACCCTCGACCGCGCCGTCGCGGTCAAGGTCATGCACCGGGAGATGTCGGAGCAGCCCGACCAGCTCGAGCGTTTCCGGCAGGAGGCGCGCGCCGTCGCCAAGCTCTCCCACCCCAACGTGGTGGCGGTGATCGACGCCGGCGAGGACGGCGGCCACCCCTACATCGTCTTCGAGTACGTCGAAGGGGAGACGCTGAAGCAGCGGATTGCCCGGCTCGGCGCCCTCGACACCCAGGAGGCGCTGGCCTACGCGATCGAGATCGCCCGCGGCCTTACCGTGGCCCACGCCCGCAACATGGTCCATCGCGACATCAAGCCCCAGAACGTCCTGATCGACGCCGAGGGGCGAGCCAAGCTGACCGACTTCGGGATCTCGCGCCAGCTCGAGCAGGACGGGATGACCGCCACCGGCCGCGTCCTCGGCACCACCGACTACGTCGCCCCCGAGCAGGCGATGGGCCATCCCGTCGACCCCCGCTCCGACGTCTACTCGCTCGGCGTCGTCCTCTACGAGATGCTGATCGGGCAGGTGCCCTTCCACGCCGACAGCCAGGTCGGCGTGGCGATGAAACACGTCAACGAGGAGATGCCCGACGTGCAGCAGCGCCGCCCCGAGGTCTCCGCGGCGGCGGCCCTGGTGGTCGAGCGGGCCACCGACAAGGACCCCGCCCAGCGCTATCAGCAGGTCGGCGAGATGATCGACGACCTCTCGACCGCGCTCGAGGTCGAGGCGGCGCGGGCGGGCTCGACCACCGGCGAGGCGACCAGCGTGCTGGATGCGGTGCCGCCGCCAGACCGCAAGCTCTCCGGCGGGCCGCGTTGGTCCGGAGTGGCGATCGTGGTCCTGCTGCTGATATTCGCCGGCGCCCTGCTGGCGGTCTGGAAAATCAGCGACGGCGGTGGGGGCGGCGGCGCGCTCAAGGACAAGGGTGCCGTGATTGGCCTCTCCTCTGCCACCGACTTCGACCCCTTCGGCGACGGCGAAGAGGGTCCCGAATCGGTCAGCCTCGCCGTCGACGGCAACCCCACCGGCACCGCCTGGAGCAGCGAGCACTACGACACCGCCGACTTCGCCGGGACCAAGAGCGGCGAAGACCCGGGCGTCGGCCTCTACGTGACCGCCAAGTCGCCGGCGCGACCGGCGGAGATGGTGGTCGACGGCGCTCCCGGCTGGGACGGGCGAATCTACGCCGTCGCCTCCGCGCCTCCTGAAGAACTCGCCGAATGGGGAGAGCCGGTCGGCGAAGTGAGCGACGCCGGTGACCGTGCCGAGATCGAACTCGACGTCCCAGCCCCCTCCAAGTACTTCCTGATCTGGTTCACCAAAGCCGCCCCGTCACTCGACCAGGTAGGCCGCTACCGGCTCGAGATCGACGACGTGAAGCTGATCGAATAGCCCCCTGAATCGAGATAGACGATGGCCAGCGGGCCGCGGGTCCTGTCACAGGGGGAAGGGGGCGCTGCGGGCGGGGTCGTCCTCGACCCCCTCCCCCCTGTGCCACCCGCGGCAGCTACGCCCACAGCTGACGGCCGGAGCCCGCTTCTCCATCTTGAGCTGGCTTTCCTTCCGCGGGTGGCGGGGTGGCGGGGGTCCCCCGCGGCGCGGAGGATGCGGAGCATCCGAGCACCGTGGGGGATGCCGCCCCGACAGGACCCGCGGGCTGAGGGTCGCTAGAACTCGTGGGAGCGGGCTTGTTGGTGGCGCTCGATCGCGAGCTGGACGAGGCGGTCGCAGAGGTCGGGGTAAGCGACCCCGCTCGCCTCGAGCAGCTTCGCGTAGACGCTGGTCTCGGTGAAGCCGGGCATCGTGTTGATCTCGTTCACCAGCACCTCGCCGTCGGGCTCGACGAAGAAGTCGCAGCGGGCGAGCCCCGAGCAGCCGGCGAGCGCGAAGGTCGCGGCGGCGAGCTCGCGGACCCTGGCGGCCTCCGCCTCGGCAAGCGGCGCCGGCACCCGCAGCTCCATCCCGCCCTGCTCGTACTTGGCCTCGAAGTCGTACCACTCGCCGTGGGTGACGATCTCGCCCGGCAGGGAGGTCAGCGGCGACTCGTTGCCGAGCACCGAGCACTCGACCTCGCGGCCGGCGGCCGCGGCCTCGACGATCACCCGCGGGTCGTGGCGGCGGGCGAGCTCGACCGCGGCCTCGAGGCCGGCCAACTCCTCGACCTTGCTGATGCCGACGCTGGAGCCCATCCGCGACGGCTTCACCCAGAGCGGCAGCCCCAGCTCCGAGCAGCGCTCGCGCCAGCCGTCCTCGCCGGCGGCGACGAACTCGACCTGGGGGACGCCCCGCGCCGCGAAGAGCCGCTTCAGGGTCAGCTTGTCGATGCAGATCGCCGAGGCGAGCACGTCGGAGCCGACGTAGGGAACGTCGAGCAGCTCCAGCAGGCCCTGGACGCTGCCGTCCTCGCCGAAGGCGCCGTGCAGCGCCGGGAAGACCGCGTCGGTCCCCGGCAGGCCGCCGGCCGGGGCCAGCTGCAGCGGCGCGCCGTCGCGCAGCCAGCGCCCGTCGCGCTCGATCGTCACCACCACGACGTCGTGCCCCGCCGTCTCGAGTCCACGCGCGACCGAGGCGCCGGAGCGCAGCGAGACGTCGTGCTCGGAGGAGCGCCCGCCGCTGAGGACCGCGACTCTCATTCTTCTTCTTCCGGCAGCGCCGCGGCCCGCTTGCCGACGACGATCGTCACCGCGTCCCCCGGTTCCAGTTCGGAGCCCGGCGGCGGGAACTGGTCGATCGCGCGGCCTACTTTGCCGTCGACTTCGGTTTCTTCTTCTTCCACCGTCGGCTCGAGCCCGGCTTCGCGCACCGCCCGCACCGCTTCGGCCCGCAGCTTGCCGATCACGTTCGGCACCTGCGCCTGCTCCTCGCCGGCGGAGACGACGATGGTCACCGTCGCTCCCGCTTCCACCTCGTTGCCGGCATCGGGCGACTGGCTGATCACCTCGCCCGCCGGGGTGTCGCTTTCTTCTTCGGAGATCGCCGGTTCGAGCCCGCGGGCGCGGATCTGCTGCACGGCGACGCTCCTCTGGGTGCCGACCAGGACCGGCACCTTGGCCAGCTTCGGCCCGGACGAGACGACCAGGGTCACGGTCGAGCCGTTGGTGGCGGTCTCGCCAGCCGACGGTTCGGAGTGGATCACCACTCCCTCTTCGACCGAGTCGGAGTTGGTGGTCTCGACGTCGGCGCCGAAGCCGGCCGCTTCGAGCTTTTCCTCCGCCTCTTCGCGCGAGAGCCCCGCGCTGGCCGGCACCTTGCTGCTACCGGGCCCGGAGCTGACCGTCAGCGCCACCTCCGGCTTCGAGCAGAAGAAGGAGAGGAAGGCGCAGTCGAGCGCGGCCTGGTCGCCGGGAGGCGAGGCGGACGGGTCCTGCTCGAGCACGGTGTTCGGCGCCGCTTCGCGCTCGACCCGCTTGACCTCGCCGACCGCGAAGCCGTCCTGCTGGAGCAGGGCGATGGCGACGTTGAGCTGGTTGCCGGTCACCGCCGGCACCTCGGTGCTGGTGTCGCGGGTCAGGGCCAGCCCGAGCAGGGCGCCGATCAGGACGGCGGCGATCGCGGCGGCGATCCAGCGCCAGCGCCGCTTGCGCGCCTCGTCCTCCTCGTCGGGCTCCTCCACCTCGGCCGCGACCGCGACCACCGGCGGCAGCGCCGCGAAGTCGGCCGTGCCGTCGCCGGGCCCGGGCTGCTTGAGCGCCGCGTCGAGGGCGGCGATGAAGGCGTCGGCGCTCTGGAAGCGCTGGCCCGGGTCCTTCTCCAGCGCCCGCATCACGACGCCGTCGAGGGCCGGTGTGACGCGCGGGTTGATCGAGCTGGGGCGCTGCGGCGTCTGCGAGACCTGTTTCATCGCCACCGCCACGGCCGAGTCGGCCTCGAAGGGGACCCTCCCGGTCAGCGCCTCGTAGAGGATCACCCCGATCGAGTAGAGGTCGGAGACGGCGGTGACGTCGAAGCCCTGCGCCTGCTCGGGCGAGAGGTAGTGCGGGGTTCCCATCACCGAGCCGGTCTGGGTGATCTCCGAGACCCCGGCGCGGGCGATCCCGAAGTCGGTCACGACCGCCTTGCCCTCGCCGTCGACGATCACGTTCTGCGGCTTCAGGTCGCGATGGACGATGCCGTTGCGGTGGGCGAAGCGGGCCGCCTCCAGGACCTGGCGGATCTCCGCCGCCGCCTGCTCGGGGGTGAGGCCGCGGTCGATCAGCTGCTTCAGGGTGGGACCGTCGACGTACTGCATGGCGATGTAGTACGTGCCCTCGAACTCGCCGCGGTCGAAAACGGAGACGACGTTGGGGTGCTGCAGGCCCGCCGCCGACTCCGCCTCGCGCTGGAAGCGCTGGACGAACTCGCGGTCCTGGGCGAAGCGACGGTGCAGGACCTTCAGCGCCACCTGCCGCTGCAGGTGCGTGTCCTCCGCCAGCCAGACGTCGGCCATGCCGCCGCTGCCAAGCCGGCGCAGAACCCGGTAACGGCCGTCGACGACACTTCCCTCGCTCACGTCAGGCACCGCGGTCTCCTTCTTCGGATGGATGAGTCAAGTCATTCGCCATTGAGGATCGCTTCCGCTACGTCGGCGAAGATCGGAGCGGCGACGTCGTTGCCGAACGCGGTCGTGCACTCGACCGAGGCGGCGATCGCGATCTGCGGGTCGTCGGCCGGGGCGAAGCCGATGAACCAGGCCTGGTTCTCGTCGACCCCGCCGCCGCAGGCTTTGTTGCCGGGGGTTTCCGCGGTGCCGGTCTTGCCGGCGACCGCGACGCCGGAGATCGCCGCGTTGGTGCCGGTCCCTTCGTTGACCACCCCTTCCATCGCCGTCGTCAGCTCCGCCGCGCTCTCCTCGGAGATCGGCTGGCTGTACTCGGAGGGGTCGAGGCGCTCGGTCACGCGGCCGTCGGGGTCGATCACCCGGTTCCAGATCTGCGGCTTCATCAGCCTGCCGCCGTTGGCGACCCCGGCGGCGACCATCGCCATCTGCAGCGGCGTCGCCAGCAGCCGCTCCTGGCCGATCGCGACCCGGGCGAGGTCGACCGGGTCGCGCACGCTCAGCGGCCCGTCTTCGCCGTAGACGCCGCTCTCGTAGACCTCGTCGTCGGGCAGGTCGATCGGCGGAGTCGAGTTGAAGCCGAACTTTTCCATCGTCTCGAACAGCTTCTCGTTGCCGAGCTGCTGGCCGAGCTGGCCGAACCAGGTGTTGACCGAGTTGGTCAGTGCCGTGTCGAGGGCGATCGGGCCGAAGTCCTCGTCGAAGTCGTTGCTGAGCGGCTGCCCTTCGACCTCCAGCGTCCCGGGCGCGTCGATCGTCGTATCCGGGCTGATCACGTCGCTCTCCAGGCCCGCCGCCGCGGTCACGACCTTGAAGGTCGAGCCCGGGGGATAGAGGCCCTGCGTAGCCCGGTTCAGCAGCGGCGTTTCGATCACGTTGCGGTTCAGGTCCGAGAGTTCGTAGGGCACCCGGTTGGGGTCGTAGGGCTTGTTCGAGACCATCACCTTGACCGCGCCCGTGCTCGGCTCGATCGCGACGACGGCACCGAAGCCGGCGGCTTCCAGGCCGGCCAGCGCCGTCCGCTGCGCTTCGGCGTCGATGTTGGTGACGATGTCGTTGCCTTCCTGGTTGCGCCCGCGCAGCTCGTCGAGGATCGAGGTGAATTCGGATTCCTCGCCGATCAGTTCGTCGTTGTGGAACTGCTCGAACTCGCTGTCGCCCTGACGCACGAAGCTGTAGCCGATCGGGTGGCCGTAGAGGGCGCCCTCGGGATAGCGGCGCACGAAGCGCAGCGCGTCGTCCTTGCCCTTCGCCACCGACTTCGCGATCAGGGTGCCGTCGGCGGCGAGGATGCGGCCGCGGCGGATCTGCTGCTGCTCCAGCAGCGGCCGCTTGTTGGCCTCCTCTTCCTTCAGCGCCTCGGCGTCGAAGACCGACCAGTACGAGGTGAAGCCGACGAGAACGGCGAAGAGGACGACGATGAAGCCGAACAATTTGACGATCTGCCGGTTCACGCGCGCGCCCTCGCCAGCGCTCTCCCGCCGGGCTCGGCGGCCTCACGGCGGGCGCGGTCGGAGATCAGCAGCAGCAGCGCCAGCAGCACGAAGTTGGCGACGATCGAGCTGCCGCCGTAGCTGATGAAGGGCAGGGTGACGCCGGTCAGCGGGATCACCCGGGTTACGCCGCCGATGATCACGAAGGCCTGGATCGAGAAGACCGCGGTGAGGCCGGTCGCCAGCAGCTTCGAGAAGCCGTCGCTGGCGAGCAGGGCGATCTTGAACCCGCGGGCGGCGATCAACAGGTAGATCAGGACCACGCCGCAGGCGCCGAACAGTCCCACCTCGTTGACGATCAACGAGTAGATCGTGTCGGTCTGAGCCGCCGGCAGGAGGGCGTCGTCGGTGCCGGGGATCGTGATCAGCCCCTGCCCGAAGCCCTTGCCGAAGAGGCCGCCGTCGGCCTGGGCGAAGATCGACTGCAGGATCTGGTAGCCGGTCCCGGTCGGGTCCACGTAGGGGTCGAGCCAGATCTCGACCCGGTCGTGGACGTGCGGCACGGTCGAGGCGAAGAACCAGGCGCCGACGGTGAACATCGCCATGCCGATGACGACGAAGGAGAAGCGGCCGGTCGCCACGTAGAGCAGGGCGAGGAAGGCGGCGAAGAACATCAGCGAGCTGCCGAGGTCGCGGATGAAGACGAGCATGAACATCGAGGCGCCCCAGACGACCAGCATCGGGCCGAAGTGCTTCAGCGGCGGCAGGGTCACGCCGAGCACGCGCCGCGCCCCGACGATCAGCACCTCGCGGTGCTCGCGCAGGTAGCTGGCGAGGAAGACGACGATCGCGATCTTCGAGAACTCGGCCGGCTGGAAGGCGAGCGGGCCGACCTTGACCCCGAGGTAGGCGCCGTTGACCTGCTGGCCGATCCCCGGCAACCGCGGCGCGAGCAAGAGCAGCAGCCCGGCGCCGGCGATCGTGTAGCGGTAGCGCTCCAGCACCTCGTAGTCGCGCAGGAACTGGATCGTCAGCGCGAAGAGCACGAGTCCCAGGACGAACCAGTTGGCCTGGTCGCGGGCGAGGCTGTCGTCGATCCGGTAGATCATCACCAGCCCGAAGGCGGTCAGTGCCGCCACCAGCGGGAACAGGTAGGGGTCGGCGTTGGGCAGGCGTATCCGCAGGTAGAGATGGGTGACGACGCAGACCGCGAGGAAGTAGGCCCCGTAGATGAGGCTGAGGTTGTCGAGGCGGGTGTCCTCCTGAGCGAAGACGGCGGCGAAGCCCGCGGTGAGGAGGATGGCGACCGGGACCAGGGCAGTCAGCTCCCGGTTCCTGGCGGAGATCAAGGCACCCCCTGGCTCTTCTGGATGTCTTCGATCAGGGAGACGGCGTCCTCGCGCGAGCGCAGGTCGTGGCCGGTGACCGCGTCGCGGCGCCTGGCCGGCAGCGACTGAGTCTGGATCGGGCTCGCGTAGCGCTCGCTGTAGAGCTCGATCCCGAAGGGCAGCTCGTAGGGGGCGCCGCGGTAGAGGGCGACGCGGCCGGCGGCGTCGGTGCCGAGGAACCAGACCTGGCGGTTTCCGTACCAGGCGCCGAAGGCGACCGCGGCGATGACGACCAGCGCCGCCAGCAGCTTCGCCGCGGTGCGCAGGCGCCGGCGCGGCTTTCTCCCGGCGAGCTCCTCACGGCGTTGCCTGGCGGCCTCGGCGGCGGCGCGGCGGCGCACCTCCGTGGCCGTCAACCCGGCCTCCTCGGCGGCGGCGCCGACCAGGGTCGCGCCCTCGGGCGGTGGCGCCAGCGCCGGCGCGGCGGCGTCGCCGAGGCGGAAGGCGACGACGGTGATGTTGTCGCGGCCGCCGGCCCGGTTGGCTTCGTCGACCAGGGCGCGGACCGCCGCCGGCAGCGAGGTGGCGCGCAGCAGCAGCTGGCCGATCTGCTCGTCGCCGAGCATCGTCGTCAAGCCGTCGGAGCAGATCAGGAAGACGTCGCCGGCCTGGGCCGGCACGGTCTGCAGGTCGACCTCGACCTCCGGTTCGGGCCCCAGCGCCCGGGTGATGATCGAGCGCTGCGGATGGTCCTCCGCCTGGGCGTCGGTGAGCTGGCCCTTGCGCCGCATCTCCTCGACCAGCGAGTGGTCGCGGGTGAGGCGCTCGAAGCGGCCGCCGCGCAGGCGGTAGGCGCGGCTGTCGCCGACGTGGCCGATCGCCACCTCCTCGGACTCGGGGTCGAGGATCGCGGCGGTGATCGTCGTCCCCATCCCGGCCAGGTCGGGATCGTTGCGGGCGCGCTCGTGGATCGCCCGGTTCGCCGCCTCGATCGTCTCCCGCAGCACCTGCTCGGGCGGGCCCGGCGGCAGCTCGCGGTCGAACGACTCGGCGGCGGTCTTCGAGGCGACCTCGCCCGCCTGCGCGCCGCCCATCCCGTCGGCGACGACGAACAGCGGCGGCCGCGTGAAGAGCGAGTCCTCGTTGGCATTGCGCTGGCGCCCGGTGTCGGTGCGAAACGCCTGGTCGTCGATCCGCAGCGTCATCGGGCCTCGAGCCTGAACACCGTGTCGCCGATCTGAACCGTGTCGCCGTCGATCAGCTCCGCCTCTCCCTTCAAGGTGGCGCCGTTGAGCAGGGTGCCGTTGGTGGAGTTCATGTCCTCGACGAAGGTGCGGCCGCCGCGCTCGAAGACGCGGGCGTGGAGGCTGGAGGCGTAGCGGTCCTCGATCTGCACGTCGGAGTCCTTCGAGCGGCCGATCGAGAGACCGCCGATCAGGTCGAAGCGGGCGTCGGCTTCGAGGCCGCCGCCGCGCTCGGCGACGAGCCAGGCGTCGACCCCCCGCGGCGCTTCCGCATAGGCGGGCGCAGCGTGGAAGCCGGTCGCGTCGGGGGCCGGCGAGACGGTCCGCCGCAGGTCCTTCATCGCGCTGCGCGCGATCACGAGCAGGAACAGGTAGAGGACGGCCAGGAAGCCGAACTTCAGGGCGACGGATATCGGGTCATAGGCCACGCGCCCAGCAGATTACGGCCAGCGGCCGTCACTGCTCGATGTCGAAGCGGAACGAGGTCGTGCCGACGGTCACCTGGTCCCCCGGCGAGAGGCGAGTCGAGGCGACGCGGCGGCCGTTGACCTTGATCCCGTTGGTCGAGCCGAGGTCGACGATCTGCCAGTCCCCGGACTCGGCCCGGCGCAGCTCCGCGTGGCGGCGGGAGACGTTGGGATCGGAGAGCACGCACTCGACCGCCTTCGAGCGGCCGATCGTCGCCCGCGGCCCGTCGAGCACGTAGCGACGGTCGTCGAGCGAGACGACGGCGCGGGTGGAGACCAGGGCGCCGACCGCCTGCTCGGGCCGTTTCGGCCGGCCGCGGTCGCGCTCGCGGACGGCGGAGTAGACCATCGTGTGCCCCTCTTCGCCCTGCTTGGGTGCCTCGCCCTCGTGGGCCGGCGGCTTGACCAGACGGGCCTGGATCCCGAACTCGCCGAGGCGCAGGCGCCCGTCGGTGTCGAACTCGACCGCCGGCCGGGTCAGGAGGTCGTATCCGCGCCGCCGCGCATGCTCCAGCAGGTATCCCGACAGCTCCTGCTCGAGCGAGCGCTCGTAGCCCTCGAGCTTGGCCCGGTCTTTGGTCGAGAGGTAGACCGTGTACTCGTTCGGCACGTAGACCCGTTCCACCGACGCCGTCTTGTGGGCGTCCATTTCCTTGGCCAGTTTGCGGGCGAGTTCGACCGGCTGCACCTCGGAGCTGAAGGCGCGACTGAAGACCCCCTCGACGAGGCCTTCGATGCGGGACTCGAGGTTGCGTAGGACGCCGATCGGAAAATCCTAGATGAGCGGCGGGGCGATCAAGGGAGCAGGGCGCCGTGGCCGAGCGCGAGCCAGGCGCCGAGGGCGGCGGCTACGGCAAGGGCGCCGATGCGGGGGCCGAGACGGCCGTGGCCGGGCCGGGCCTGCTCGGCGAGCTGATCGAGCGAGTCCTCGATGGCCGTTCCGAGCTGCTCCAGCGAAGGGCGGTGGTTGGGGCGGGCGGCAAGGCAGGCGTCGATCTCCGCGGTCAGCTCGCGCGGCAGGTCGGGGCGCAGCCGCCGCAGCGGCCGGGTGCGGGCCCCGATCGCCCGCGCCGTCGCCGCCGGGCTGGCACGGCGGTGCGGGTTCTCGCCGCTCCAGCACTCGTACAGGGTCAAGGCCAGCGAGTAGACGTCGGCCTCGGGCCCGGCGGGGCGGCCCTCGGCCTGCTCGGGCGACATGTAGGCGAGGGTGCCGACGACGTCGCCGGCGGCGGTCAACGGCGTCTCCTCGGCAAGGCGGGCGACGCCGAAGTCCATCAGCTTGGCCCGCGACTCCCCCTCGCACTCGCCCTCCGCCACCTGGATGTTCTGGGGCTTGATGTCGCGGTGGACGACGCCGCGAGAGTGGGCGTGGTCGAGTGCCTCGCAGAGATCGGCGCCAATCTCGCCGATCTCGCGGTCGGAAAGCTCGCCGGCGTGAGCGAGGCGGGCCAGGGTCGAGCCCTCGACCAGCTCGGTGACGAGCAGGGTGTTGCCGTCCTCCTCGCCCATCTCATAGAGGGTGACGATGCCGGGATGGTTGAGACGGGCCGCGGCCTGCGCCTCGCGCAGCACCCGGCGGCCGGCCTCTCCCTGCTGCTCGATCGCCTTGACCGCGACCGGCCGCTCGAGGCGGCCGTCCCAGGCCTCGTAGACGACGCCGAAGCCGCCGCTGCCGATGCGGCGCTCGATCAGGAAGCGGTTGAGGACGAGTGAACCGACCAAAGCTTCTTCTATTTCGCGCCTGGGACGAGCTCTCCTGCGGCCGGGAATCTGGGAAAACCCCACCGTTTGCGGCCTGTCTTGGCACTCCGACCCCCCCAGGCTTCATACTCTCCGGCCACCCAACCAGCTTGGAGAGCCGCTTCTTGGAGGATTCGCCAGCACGCGGGCCGCGACGTCGCGAGCGGCCACAGCGCCGACCTGAACGACAGCAGATCATGCTGCGGCGGGCGCTCGCGCTCGGCGGCGGCCTGATCGTGCTGATCCTGCTCGTGCTCGGGGTCAAGGGCTGCCTCGACGCCCGGGCCGAGCGCGAGCTCAGCGACTACGCCGACGACGTCACCCAGATCGTCGACGAGACCGACCAGACCAGCAAAGACTTCTTCGGCAAGCTCGCCGACCCCGGCGGCCTCTCGGTCACCGACTTCACCGCCGAGGTCAACGCCGACCGCAGCGCCATGGACAACTACGCCTCGCGGGTCGACGGGCTCAGCGCGCCGGGCGACATGAGCCGCGCCCAGAACGCCCTCGAGCTGACCTACGAGCTGCGCAGCAGCGCGATGACCGAGATCGCCGACAAGATGCCGACCGCGCTGGGCGACGCCGGCGCCGACAAGGCGATCGCGGGCATCGCCAGGCAGATGCGCAAGCTGCTCGCCGCCGACGCCCTCTACGCCGCCATCGTCCGGCCCGAAGTCAACGGCGTCCTCGCCGCTCACGGGATCGAAGGCAACGACGTGCCGGAGAGCGTCTTCCTCCCTGAAGAAACGCAGTGGCTGGAGGAAGACTCGATCAGCTCGGCGCTGAGCGCGATCAGCGGCTCCAGTGCCGGCGCCACCCCGGGAGTGCACGGGCTCGGCCTGGTCGGCGTCGGCGTCAACGGCACCGAACTGGGCGAAGAAGTGGCCGGCGTCGCCGCCGAAGAAACGGCCGAAGTGGAAGTCGAAGTCGAAAACCAGGGTGACTCGACCGAGAACGGCGTCGACGTCACGGTCGCAGTCGACGGCGCCGAACTGCAGGGGAGCATCGAAACCATCGGCCCGGCGGAAACGGCATCTGTGTCGATCCCGCTGACCCCGACCCCGAGCGGCGAAGTGACGCTTGAAGTCACGGTCGACACGGTCCCCGGCGAGCAGGTCTCCGAAAACAACGAAGCCAGCTACACCGTCGTCTTCGAATAGGGAGGCCGGCGCGATGCGAATCGCCTACCTCGGCCCGGCCGGAACCTTCACCGAGGACGCGCTCGGGGAAGCGGCCGGGGACGAGTTCGAGCCGTTGCGCACGGCGACGATCCACGACGCGATCCTCGCCGTCGAACGGGGCGAGGCCGACCGCGCCCTGGTCCCGTTCGAGAACTCGATCGAGGGCTCGGTCCGCGACACCCTCGACACCCTCGCCTTCGAGGCCGGGGCGGTGACGATCGTCGGCGAGCACGACTACGCGGTGCGGGCGCACCTGATCGGCCGCGAGGCAATCGGGATGGACGGGATCGAGGCGGTCCTCTCCCACCAGCAGCCGCTCGCCCAGTGCGCCCGCTTCCTGCGCGAGCAGCTCCCGGGCGTGGAACTGCGCAGCGTCAGCAGCACCGCGGCGGCGGTGCGTATGGTCGCCGAGTCGGTCCGTCCCTGGGCGGCGATCGGCTCGCGCGCCGCGGCCAAGCTCTACGGCTGCGAGATCCTCCACGAGGGGATCCAGGACGAGGCCGACAACGTCACCCGCTTCGTCTGGATCGCGCCCGCCGGGACGGAGCCGGCGGGAGACGGGCCGTGGAAGACCTCGCTCGTCTTCTCCGAGCTGGGCGAAGACCACCCCGGCGCCCTGGTCAACGCCCTGCGCGAGTTCTCCGATCGCGAGATCAACCTGACGCGAATCGAGTCGCGGCCGCTGCGCAGCGGCCTCGGCCGCTACATGTTCTTCTGCGACCTCGAGGGCGCGGCGACCGATTCAGTCGTTTCGGAGGCGATCGCGGCGCTCCGCGCCAAAGCGGAATCGGTCCGCCTGCTCGGGTCCTACCCGGTCTCCTGAGCGGGGCTGGCGGCCTTCCGCCCCGATACCAGGCCCGGCCCCCCTACAATTCCCGGGCATGGCACGGGTTCTGGTGCTCAACGCGACCTATGAGCCGATCAACGTCTGCACGCTGAGACGCGCCGCCGTGCTTCTGCTCAAGGAGAAGGCGGAGCTGCTCGAGCAACGTGGCGGAGCGCTTCATTCCGAGCACATGACGATGGAGCGGCCCGACGTGATCAGGCTCGTCAACTACGTGCGGATCCCCCGCGAGGCCCATCGCCGCAAGATCACCCGTCGCGCCGTCCTCGCCCGCGACTCCTGGACCTGCCAGTACTGCGGCTCGACCAAGTCCGGCCTCACCGTCGACCACGTGATCCCCCGCAGCCGCGGCGGCAAGTCGGTCTGGGAGAACATCGTCGCGGCCTGCGCCACGTGCAACCGCCGCAAGGGCAACCGCCTCCCCCGCGAGATCCAAATGCACCCCAAGAACTCCCCCAAGGCACCGCCGGCGACGGTCTTCATCCAGGTGGCAAGCCCGAAGATTCCGCAGGCTTGGGTGCAGTACTTACCGCAAGCTGCGTAGGCATTGGCGTTAGGAGGGTCGGGGGTCCCTTCCGCGGAGACCGTCGCGCAGCTGGTCGCGTCCCGAGGGTTCCAACGCGGTTCCTGGAGCCTCCGCGAAAGGGACCCCCGACCCTCCATCCGACACGTCTCCGCAGACGATCAGGAACGAGACGGCTCCCGAGTTTCGGCTGGCTCCCGGTACGCGGAAGCTGAAGTCGAAAGACGAAGCACTGGTGATTCTCCCGCTCTCCGTGGGGTGGATCGTCCCTGGCTCGGAGCTTGAAGCTCCCATGAACCGAGAGGCTTCGTGAGGGGAGGGCGGGTAGACCCCGCTCTAGCCTCACAGCTCGCTGCGTATGTCTCGGCGCCGCCAGGCGCCGACTCCGTTGCACCGGCTTCGCCGGTGCCAGGCGTAGACGAGGCCTACCCGCCGTCCCCGTCCACAGACCCCCCGTCCATCGGCAGTTCCTCCCCCGGCGCCTCGGCCGCCGCACTCTCGCTGCTGTCGGACTCGACCACCAGCGCCACGGCGCTGACCACGTCGTCGTCCTTGATGTTCATCACCTTCACCCCCTGCGTCGACCTTCCCATCTGGGAGATGCCGCTGACGGAGGTGCGCTGGACCATGCCGTTCTGGGAGATGAAGAGCAGCTCCTGGTGTTCGCCGACGATCAGGGCGCCGGCGAGGCCGCCCTTCTTCTCGGTCAGCTTCGCGGTCAGCACGCCTTTGGTCCCGCGACCCTTGACCGGATACTCGGAGACCGGGGTGCGCTTGCCGTAGCCGTTCTCGGTGACAACGAAGAGTTCGGTGTCGTTGCGGGCGATGTCCATCGCCAGGACCCGGTTGTCCTTGCCGGACACGTTCATCCCTTTGATGCCGCTGGTGTCGCGGCCCATCGAGCGCACCAGCTGCTCGGAGAAGCGCGAGGCGTGGCCGGAGTGGGAGACGATGAGGATGTCGTCCTCGCCCGAGGTGAGCCGGACCTGGACCAGCTCGTCGCCGTCGCGGACCTTGATCGCGATGATCCCGTCGGCGCGGATCGGCGTGTTGTAGGCGAGGAACTCGGTCTTCTTGATCAGGCCCTTGGCGGTGGCGAAGGCGAGGTACTTGTTCTCTTTGAAGTCCCGGGTCGGGATCACCGCCATCACCTTCTCGCCTTCGCGCAGCGGCAGCAGGTTGTTGAGCGAGCTGCCTTTGGCGTTGCGCGAGCCCTCCGGCAGCTCATAGACCTTGAGCCGGTAGACCTTGCCGCGGTTGGTGAAGAAGAGCAGGTAGTCGTGGGTGGAGGAGATGTGGAGGTGGGCGATGTAGTCGTCGTCTTTGAGGTTCATCCCCATCACGCCGACGCCGCCGCGGTGCTGCTGGCGGTACGTCGCCAGCGGCAGTCGCTTGACGTAGCCGGAGGCGGTCAGCGAGATCACCATCTGCTGGTCGGCGATCATGTCCTCGATGCCGACGTCGCCCTCGAAGTGGGCCAGTTCGGTGCGACGCTCGTCGCCGTAGGACTCGACCACTTCGGCCAGCTCCTCCTTGACGATCGCCATCACCTTCGCCTCGTCGCCGAGGATCTCCCGCAGCTCGCCGATCCGCTCCATCAGGTCGGCGTGCTCGGCCCGGACTTTGTCGGCCTCGAGCGCGGTCAGGCGCTGCAGGCGCATGTCGAGGATCGCCTGCGCCTGCTCGCGCGAGAGCTCGAACTGCGACATCAACCCGTCGCGGGCGGCGTCGGGATCGCTCGAGGCGCGGATCAGTTTGATCACCGCGTCGAGGTTGTCGAGCGCGACCAGCAGCCCCTCGAGGATGTGGGCGCGGGCCTCGGCGCGGCGCAGTTCGTACTGGGTGCGGCGGGTGACGACCTCGCGCTGGTGGTCGACGTAGTGGTGGATCAGCTCGCGCAGGCTGAGCGTCTTCGGCACCCCGTCGACCAGCGCCACCATGTTGGCGCCGAAGGTCGTCTGCATCGAGGTTTTCTTGTAGAGGTTGTTGAGTACGACCTTGGCCGGGGGGCCGCCGCGCTTGAGCTCGATCACCAGGCGCATGCCGGAGCCGTCGGACTCGTCGCGGAGGTCGGAGATCCCCTCCAATTTCTTGTCGCGGACGAGGTCGGCGATCTTGGTGACCAGGCCGCCATCGCCGAGCTTCTTCACCGTGAACGGCAGCTCGGTGACGATGATCGCCTCCTTGCCCCCCTTCAAGGGCTCGACGTGGGCGCGGGCGCGGACCTTGATGCTGCCGCGACCGGAGGCGTAGGCGTCGCGAATCCCCTCGCGGCTCATGATCCCGCCGCCGGGGAAGTCGGGGCCCTTGACGTGCTCCATCAGCCCCGCCATGTCGATCTCGGGGTCGTCGACGTAGGCCGCGACGGCGGCGGCGACCTCGCGCAGGTTGTGCGGTGGGATGTTGGTCGCCATCCCGACCGCGATCCCCGAGGTGCCGTTGACCAGCAGGTTCGGGAAGCGGGCCGGCAGGACCAGCGGCTCCTGCGTCGATTCGTCGTAGTTCGGTCCGAAGTCGACGGTGTCGGCGTCGATGTCGCGCAGCAGCTCGGTGGCGAGACGGGTCAGCCGCGCCTCCGTGTACCTCATCGCCGCCGCCGGATCGTCGTCGATCGAGCCGAAGTTGCCTTGGCCGTCGACGAGCAGGTAGCGCAGGGAGAAGTCCTGCGCCATCCGCACCAGCGTGTCGTAGATCGCCGAGTCGCCGTGGGGGTGGTACTTGCCCATCACCTCGCCGACGATGAAGGCGCACTTGCGGTAGGCCCGGGTCGGCTGCAGGCCGACGTCGTGCATCGCGTAGAGGACGCGGCGGTGGACCGGCTTGAGGCCGTCGCGCACGTCCGGGAGGGCCCGGCCGACGATCACGCTCATCGCGTAATCGAGATACGACGAACGCATCTCCTTCTCGAGCTCCCGCTCCTCAATGCGCCCCGTAAGGGCGTCAAGCGCCATCAGTGGCTCTCCGTTCGGTTCGGGTCAGACATCAAGAAATCTGACCTCCTTCGCATGGGCCTCGATGAATTCACGGCGCGGCAGTACCTGGTCGCCCATCAGCATCGAGAAGATCTGGTCGGCGGCGGTCGCGTCTTCGAGCGTGACCCGGGCCAGGGTGCGGCTGGCGGGATCCATCGTCGTCTCGCGCAGCTGCTCGGCGTTCATCTCGCCGAGTCCCTTGAACCGGGTCAGCTGCACCCCGTGGCGGGCCAGCTCCAGCACCGCCCCGCGCAGCGCCTGGAACGAGAGCGCGGCGTTGCGGCGGCCGCCGAACTGGATCTCGAACGGGGGACGCCCGACCTGCTTCAACAGGGCCTCGTGGACCTCGGTGAACTTGCGGTAGTCGTAATGCGAGAAGAGCTCGGTCGGGAGCCGGTGGGTGCGGGCGAGGCCGCTCTTGCGTTCGAGCGCCTTGACGACCAGCAGCGAGTCGCCGGCCTCGAGCACCTCGGTGTCGAAGGTGGCCCCTTCGGGCGCCTCGGCGCGGAGCAGCTCGGCCGCTGCCTCGACGCTGTTCACACCCTCGTCGAGCAGGTTCGACTCCTCGAGGAAGCGGACGGTCTCGTGGCCGAACTCGGCCTGCAGCGAGGAGCCCCAGCCCTCGTACTCCTTCGAGCGACGCACGTACGCCTGCCAGCGGCTGGCGGTCAGCTTCTTGGTGGTGCCGGTGGCGTCGGTCAGCTCGAAGTCCTCGAGCTTGTCGCGCAGCAGCAGCTCCTCGAGTTCGGACTCGCGCTCGAGGTAGGTCTCCTGGTTGCCCTGCTTGACCCGGTAGAGCGGCGGTTTGGCGATGTAGACGAAGCCGGCGTCGATCAGCTCCGGCATCTGCCGGTAGAGGAAGGTGAGGACCAGGGTGCGGATGTGGGCACCGTCGACGTCGGCGTCGGTCGCCATCACGATCTTGTGGTACCTGGCTCCCTCGAGGTCGAACTCGTCGTGGACGCCGGTGCCGATCGCGGTGATCAGGGCCTGGATCTCGTTGTTGGCCAGGACCTTGTCGATGCGGCTCTTCTCGACGTTGATGATCTTGCCGCGCAGCGGCAGCACCGCCTGGGTGTTGCGGTCACGGGCCTGCTTGGCGGAGCCGCCGGCGGAATCACCCTCGACCACGAAGATCTCGGCCAGGCTCGGGTCCTTGACGGAGCAGTCGGCGAGCTTGCCCGGCAACGTCGAGTTCTCCAGCGCCGACTTGCGGCGGGTCAGGTCGCGGGCCTTGCGCGCGGCGTCGCGGGCCCGCGACGCCTCGATCGCCTTGTTGATGATCCGGCGGGCGTCGGCGGGGTTCTCCTCGAAGTACTCGGCCAGCTTGCGGTTGACGGTCTCCTCGACCAGGCCACGGATCGGCGGGTTGCCGAGTTTGGTCTTGGTCTGACCCTCGAACTGCGGGTCGTGGAGCTTGACCGAGATCACCGCGGTCAAGCCCTCGCGCACGTCCTCTCCGGCCAGGTTCTCGTCTTTCTTCTCGTGCAACAGCCCTTTGTTGCGCGCGTAGGCGTTCAGGGTCCGGGTCAGGGCCGAGCGGAAGCCGGAGAGATGGGTGCCGCCCTCGTGGGTGTTGATGTTGTTGGCGAAGCTGAAGATCGACTCCTGGTAGGAGGAGTTCCACTGCATCGCGATCTCGACTTCGCCGTCCTCCTCGTCGCTGCCCTCGAAGTAGATGACCTTGCGGTGCAGTTCGTCCTTGTTCTCGTTGAGATGACGGACGAAGTCCTCGATGCCGCCGTCGTACTTGAAGACGACGCTGTTGGTCTCGCCGCGCTCGTCGACCAGCTCGATCCTCAGGCCGCGGGTGAGGAAGGCGGTCTCGCGCAGGCGCTCGGCGAGCGTGTCGAAATCGAAGCCGATCTCTTCGAAGATCTCGAGGTCGGGGAGGAAGGTGATCTTGGTCCCGTGCTCCTCGGTTGACGCGCCCTTTGCCAACTCGGTCATCGGCTTGCCGCGCTCGTAGTCCTGCGACCAGACGTGGCCGTCGCGGCTGATTTCCAGATGGAGCCTCTCCGAGAGCGCGTTGACGACGGAGACGCCGACTCCGTGCAGGCCGCCGGAGACCTTGTAGCCGCCGCCGTCCCCGAACTTGCCGCCGGCGTGGAGAACGGTCAGCACGACCTCGGCCGCGGGGCGCTGCTCTTTCGCCATCGTCTCGACCGGGATGCCGCGTCCGTTGTCTTCGACCGTGCAGCTGTTGTCAGGGTGGAGGACGACGCGAACGCCGTCGCAGTGGCCGGCGAGGGCCTCGTCGACGGAGTTGTCGACGACCTCGTAGACCAGGTGATGAAGCCCGCGGGGACCGGTGGAGCCGATGTACATGCCGGGACGCTTGCGCACCGCCTCCAATCCCTCGAGGACGGTGATGTCCTCGGCGCCGTACGACTCGGAGGTGGCGCTGCTGGATTTTTTCTCAGGCAAAGAGTCCCTTCCGGTTGACACAGAAAACCCCGACGCCTGGAGGCTCACTCCACACAGGTCGGGGCATAAGGCGAGTTGCCATAAGAATACCAGTTGAGCGCTGCGGAAGAGTGGGACGGAAGATGTAATTTCCCTGCAAATCGTGGATAAACTGGAACTAGAAGCGGTCGCTGTTTACGCGGAACCGCAGGGCTGAGGGGGTCCGGTCCCCCAGCTCGCCCCGCAGCCGCTCCAGCAGCTGCGCCTGCATCAGGTCCAGCTCCTGCGCCCAAACCGTGTCCGCGACCTCGATCGTCAGCTTCCCGGCGTGCTCTGAGACCGGCTCCGCGACCGCCGCCAGCTGCGCTCCGACCAGCTCGGCCCAGACGGCCTGGACCGCCGCCAGCCCGGTCCGGGGCGCGGCGCGATCCCGGGCGGCGCGAATCGCCGACGAAGCCTGCCGGGGAGCCCGACGACGGCTCATGCCGCGGCCACGCCCGCTTGGGCGGGGGGCGGCATCCGCACCACCGACTGCAGCGCCGGCCGCGGCAGCGACTCCTCGTCGGCGGCGGTGATCAGGGCCTGGCCGCCGTCGCCGAGTCGCTGCACGAGGCGCTCGCGGCGGCCGGGGTCGAGCTCGCTCATCACGTCGTCGAGCAGCAGCAGCGGAATCACGCGGCGGGCGTTGAGCAGAGCCTCGCGCTCGGCGAAGAGCAGGGCCAGCAACGCCGCCCGCTGCTGGCCCTGCGATCCGTAGCGGCGTAGCGAACGGCCTCCCGTCTCGGTCTTGAGCTCGTCGAGATGCGGTCCCCAGGAGCTCCGCCCCATGCGCACGTCCTGCTCGCGCCGCTGCTCCAGGCCAGCCTGGATCT
>CAWKGJ010000003.1:0-479663 GCA_963849165.1 uncultured Solirubrobacterales bacterium
CCTCGGCCGAGCCCTCGGCCCGGGGCGCGTACTCCAGGCTCGCCCCGCCCTCGAGGCCGAGCTCGGCGGCGGCGCTGGCAAAGGGACCACGCAGCTCGGCGATCGCCTCGGTGCGGGCGGCGATGAGCGGCGCGGCAGTGGCGGCGAGGGTCGCGTCCCAGACGTCCAGCTGTGCCGCCCCGCCATGTCCCGCCGCCAGCCGCGAGAGCAGTGCGTTGCGTTGCGCGAGCGCTTGCCCGAAGCGTTTGCGCAGCTCCCCCCGGGCCGGCCAGCGAGCAGCGAGGAAGCCGTCGAGGTGGGCTCGGCGCTCCGCCGGCGGGCCCTTGATCAGGCTCAGCCGATCCGGCGCGAAGACCGCGACGGGGGGGCGGTTGCGCGCCAGGGTCGCGGGTTCGGCGGGGCTGCCGTCGAGCAGGTGGCGGCGGCCTTCGGTCCGGCTGACCGAAGCCAGCAGCCGGCGCTCGAGGCCGTCCCCGTCGCGCACGGTCGCCTCCGCCCGCGCCAGCGAGGCGCCGAAGGGGATCAGGTCACGGCGGTCGGCGGTCCGGAAGGAGCGTCCGGTGAGGGCGAAGTAGAGCGCCTCGACGAGGTTGGTCTTGCCGATCCCGTTGGGGCCGACGACGCTGACGATGCCGGGGGCCAGCTCGACCCGCATCCGCTCGAGACTGCGCACCGGCCTCGCTTCGATCGCGGTGACCAGCACCGGCCCCAACCCTCAGACGTTGAGCCGGATCGGCATCACCAGGTAGCGGAAGTCTTCGTTCTCGACTGGCTGCAGCAGGCCCGGGCGCAGCGGTGAGATCAGCCGCAGCAGCACCTCGTCCCCCTCGACGCTCTCGATGCCCTCCTTGAGGAACTCCGGGTTGAAGCCGATCTCCAGCGGCTCGCCCTCGAAAGCCGCCGGCATCGTCTCCACGGCATCGCCGACGTCGGGGGTCTCGGCGGCCACGGTCAGCTCGCCGGGGGTGAACGAGAGCCGCAGCGGCGCGTTGCGCTGGGCCAGCTGGCTGACCCGGCGGGTGACGTCGAGGAAGTCGCTGCGCGGCAGCCGCACGTCGTGCTCGTAGGACTCCGGCAGGAGTTGTCGAAAGTTGGGGAACTGCCCGTCGATCAGCCTCGTGGTGAGGAGGATCGCCCCTGCCTGGAAAACCGCCTGGTTGGGGAGCAGCGAGACCGCGACCTCCTCGACTCCCTCGGAGGTGAGGATGCGCCCCAGCTCGCGCAGCGCCCGGGCCGGGATGTTGGCGTCGAGCTCGCCGCCGAGCTCGCTCTCCAACTCCGTCCGCTTCACCGCCAGCCGGTAGGAGTCGGTTGCGACCATCGTCATCTCGGCGCCGCTGGCGGCGACGAAGACGCCGGTGAGGACCGGGCGCATGTCGTCGCGCGAAGCAGCGCGAGCGACCAGGTCGATGCTGGCGCCCAGCTCTTTGGACGGAATCTTCAGCCCCGGCTCCTCGCCCGGCGCCGGCAGCTTCGGAAAGTCCTCGGCGGGGAGGACCCGCAGGTGGAAGCTGGAACTGCCGCTGCGGATCTCGACGTCGTGCTCGGCCTCGCGCGATTCGATCGCCACGCTGGAGTCGCCGAGCGAGCGCGCGACCTCGGCCAGCAGCCGGCCCGGCAGGAGCACCGAGCCCTCGGCCTCGACGTCGGCCTCGAGCGTCGTCTCCAGTCCCAGGTCGAGGTCGGTGGCGGACAGCGTCACGCGGCCGTCGGTGGTGCTGAGGAGAACGCCGGAGAGGGCTTGGGTGGCGGCTCGCGTCGATACGGCCCTGGAAACGATCGAGAGCTTTGCGACGAGTTCTTCGCGTTTGGTCGTGAGCTTCAAGTGATAGTTGCCTTCTTGAGTTGGATTAGGACTTGTGGAAAAGATCGAGGCGACGGAGGAAACCGCGTCCCGACGCGGTTTCAGGCCTGTGGAGGCAGCTGTGGGAAAGGAGCGATTCTTGCAGCGCCATCGGCCGTCAGCGCTGCTCGCCGGCTGGATTGTGGATAGCGGCGCGTAAGTCTCGGACCCGATCGGAGAGCTCGCCGTCCGCGGCCAGGCCGGCCTCGACGCGGCGCAGAGAATTGAGCACGGTCGAGTGATCGCGGCCGCCGTAGAGACGGCCGATCTGGGGCAGGGAGAGGTCGGTCAGCTCGCGGGTGAGGAAGATCGCCACCTGGCGGGCGCGCAACGGCGTCGCGGCCCGGCTCGACCCGATCAGCTCAGCCCGGGAGATGCCGAAGCCCTCGGCGACACGCTGCTGGATCTCCTCCACGGAGGCGGTCTGGGCCGAGCGCCCATGGGGGATCACCTCGGCGATCAGCTCGGTGCTGAGCGGCCGCGCCATCAGCGAGGCATGGGCGAGGACGCGAGTCAGGGCTCCGTGGAGCTGGCGCACGTTGGCGTCGATCCGGTTTGCCAGCTCGGTCAGGGCATCGGCATCGGCTATCTCGATTCCGGCCTCCTGGACGAGCCGGCGCAGGACGGTCAGGCGGGTGGCCAGGTTGGGGGGCTCGACCGCGACCGTCAGGCCCCACTCGAAGCGGTCCCGCAGTCGCGAGGCGAGCGTCGAGAGCTCGCTGGGGATGCGGTCCGCGGAGAGGACGAGCTGGCTGCCCGACTCATAGAGGGCGTTGAAGGTGTGGAAGAACTCCTCCTCGGTCGCGGGCTTGCCCTCGAGGCACTGAACGTCGTCGATCAGCAGCACGTCGATGTCGCGGTAGCGCGACTTGAAGCCGTCGGCACCAGCCGACTTGAGGGCGCCGACGAACTCGTTGGTGAACGACTCGGCGGTCGTGTAGCGGACGCTGAGGCCGGGCGCGTTGCCGCCCAGGTAGTTGGCGATCGCGCCCAGTAGGTGGGTCTTTCCGAGTCCAGGCGGGCCGTGGAGGAAGAGCGGGTTGTAGGCCTCGGAGGGGGCCTCGGCCACCGCCAGGGCGGCGCCATGGGCAAGGCGGTTGCCGTCGCCGATCACGAAGCGGTCGAAGGTGTAGCTGGGGTTCAGCTCGGCGTCCCGCGTCGGGCGCACGCCGCCCTTGCCCTCCTCGCCGCCGGTGAAGCGGACCCGGCTTACCGCCGTGCCGGCGCCGGCGAGGGCCTGGGCGATAAGGGAGGCATAGCGACGCTCGGCCCAGGCACGAATGCCCTCCGGCCCGGTCAGGTAGAGGGTGTCCGCGTCGACCCCAACCGCCCGCAGCGGCTCCAGCCAGAGTCGGAAGGTCGACTCTGGCACCGAAGCCCGCAGTCTCTCCTGGGCCGCCCGCCAAAGGGCGTCGAGTTCGTGTCGTGAGGGGTCATCTGGCACCTGGTGGGCGACCATAGCGGCGTGCCTGCTGAGGCATCCGCACCGCCCCGCAAATCCCGGGGAAAAAGATTTCGGGGCATCACGGCGGTCGCCGTCCGTATACTGCCGAACCCATGAAGCGCACCTATCAGCCGAAGAAGCGGAAGCGCGCGAAGACGCACGGCTTTCGAGCGCGGATGAGCACCCGCGGCGGCCGCGCGATCCTCAGTCGCCGCCGCCGCAAAGGGCGGAAGCGCCTCACTCCCTAGATGGCGTCGAAGCGACGGCGCCTCTCGCGTAGCGGTGAGTTCGACCGCGTTTATCGCGATGGTTCATCCCATGCGACCCGTTACCTCGTTCTCTACACTTTCCCTCGCCGTGACGAGGAGCGCGAGGACGTGAGGCTGGGCGTCTCGGTCAGCCGCAAGGTGGGCGGATCTGTCGACCGCAACCGCGTCAAGCGGGCGTTGCGGGAGGCCTTCTGGAGCCTGTCCGATCGCCTTCCCGACGGCCACGACTTCGTCATCGTCGCCCGCTCGGAGATCAGCGGCCTGATCGAGCGCGAGGGGAGCGGCGGCGTCACAAAGAATCTCGAAGAGGCATTGGCGGGGGGGCGTTCCACGTGAAACGCGCGTTCCTGGCCCCGATCGCGCTCTATCAGCGCTGGATCTCACCTGGCCGCCCCCGCCGCTGCCGTTATGAGCCGACCTGCTCCGCCTACGCGGCCGAATCGATCGAGCGCTTCGGAGCCGCTCGCGGCCTGCTGCTCGCCGGCTGGCGCCTGCTCCGCTGCAACCCGTTCAGCCACGGCGGCTTCGACCCGGTCCCCGACAAGTTCACCTTGCGTGCGGGCCCCGTCGATCCCAGTCAGTACCACCGTGAGGCCGGCGCCTGATGCTGCCGGTCGCGTTCCAGCTGGCGCCGCAGTTCCTGGTCGACATCGCCGACAAGGTCCTCGTCTTCTTCCACAACGACGTCGGCCTCTCCTGGGGCGGCGCGATCATCGCCCTGACCGTGGCGATGCGGACCCTGCTGATCCCGCTCACCTACAAACAGCTGAAAGGGATGCGGGCGCTGCAGGCGCTGCAGCCGCAGATCAAGGAGATCCAGGCCAAATACAAGAACGACAAACAGCGCATGCAGCAGGAGATGATGCGCTTCTACCAGGAGAACAAAGTCAACCCCTTTGCCTCCTGCATCCCCCTGATCGCCCAGCTGCCGGTCTTCATCACCCTCTTCTACGTGCTCCAGCACGACCTCCGCTTCGACATCTGCGGGCAGACCGACAAGACCTGCAGCGAGTTCGCGGCCCAGCAGGGCCATGCAGCCGGTTTCTTCGGCGAAAGCTTCCTCTTCATCCCCGACCTGACCGCGAAGGCGGAGGGCGGCGTCCTGATCGCGCTGCTGGTCCTCTACGTCGGCACCCAGCTGATCTCCGGCCTGGTCATGTCGGTCACGGCCGACAAAAGCCAGCGGATGCTGATGTTCGCGCTGCCGCTGATCTTCGTTCCCTTCATCATCAGCTTCCCGGCTGGATTGATCCTCTACTGGATCACCACCAACGTCTGGACGATCGGCCAGCAGTACACGATTCAGAAGCTGATTCCGATGCCGGTGGCG
This sequence comes from uncultured Solirubrobacterales bacterium, assembly GCA_963849165.1. Lineage (GTDB taxonomy): Bacteria > Actinomycetota > Thermoleophilia > Solirubrobacterales > 70-9 > VAYN01. Next base: position 4,887 of record CAWKGJ010000003.1, read on the forward strand.
GCCACTCCGGAGGGTGCAGCGGCGATTGCAGCAACGAAACCGCCGCCCAAACCTCCCAAAAAGAAAAAGAAGCGGCGATAGCCGGTGGTTGGGGTGGGTCCGATGGGGACCCGCCTGCGCAACGGATGGGGAGGCTTGGCGGGTCCCCATCGGACCCACGACAAGCGCTCGTCCTGGGTCCTCTTCTGAGGACTGACGCTGGTTGGAGGTCGGGGGTAGACCTCGGCAAGCCTCCCCGCTGTTGCGCAGACGAGGTCTACCCCCGACCTCCTCACTGCGAGGTTTCAGCCCTTGGGGCGCTTCTTGGCGATACCCGCCCTGCGCGGTAGATCTGCTGGCGTGGGCCCAAGCTTCCTGATGACGTGGAGGTGGCGGTGTTGGCTGCCGGCGCGGTTTCCTACGTCGAGGATTTGTTCGGGGCGCATTGCTAGGGACTCGGAGGCTCGGGCGAGTTGTTGCTCTTCCTCCTGGTCGCGTTTGCCCTTCCAGGCGATGAGGATGGCATTTGGCTTGAGGAGCGGGGATGCGAGCTCGGCTAGGGTCGAGAGGCGGCCGACTGCGCGGGCCGTGACGACGTCGTAGGACTCGCGGCCCTTTCCTGACGCCAGGTCCTCGGAGCGGGTGTTGAGGACGGTCGCGTTGCCGATTCCGGCCGATTCGATGGCTCGCTCCATGAAGGCGCACTTGCGGCCGACGGACTCGATCAGGTCGACTTGGGCGGCGGGGAGGGCGACGGCGAGGGCCAGGCCGGGGAAGCCGGCGCCAGCGCCGACGTCGGCGATGCGGCCCGCCTTCGACAGCTCTGGGACCTCGAGGCCGGTGAGGCTGTCGGCGACGTGGACCCGCCAGGCGCGCTCGTCGACTACGGAACTGACCGAGGCGCGCTCTGCCGCGAGCAGCTCGAGAACCTTGCCCAGGGCCTGCCTGCCGGCCGGGTCGAGCGCCGCGGTGGGATCCGGGCTCACTCCGCGACTAGCGGAGCGACGATCACGCAGCGGTTGGGCTCGTCGCCCTCGCTGTAGGTCTCGACCCCGGCGCGCTCCTTGAGGCGCTCGTGGACGACCCGGCGCTCCTGGGCGCTCATCGGGTCCATCTCGACGACGTTGCTGCCGTTCAGCGCCTGCTCGGCGGCCCGGTCGGCCCGCCCCTCGAGGGTCTCGCGCCGGCGCTCGCGATAGCCCGCCGCGTCGACGACCACCCGTTTGCGCTCGCGCAGGCCGCGGTAGGCCGCCTGATAGCAGAGCAGCTGCAGGGCGTCGATCGTCTGTCCCCGTTTGCCGATCAGCAGGCCGTAGTCGTCTTCGCCTTCGACGGTGACGGCGATGCGCTCGTCGTCCTCCTCGACCTCCACGTCGCCGTCGAGATCGAGCTCGTCGAGAACGCCCTCGACGAGCTCTCGCACCCGCTCCGCGGGCTCCAGCGGCCAGTCGGCAGTCTCGCTCACGCGCCCAGGCTATCCGACCTCCCGCCGCTTCGCGCGGGTACTAGGGTGGCTGCGACATGGGCACGGTCTATGCGGTGGCGAATCAAAAGGGCGGCGTCGGCAAGACGACCACCGCCGTGAACGTAGCCTCCTGCGTGGCCGCGGGCGGTGCGCAGACGCTGCTGGTCGACCTCGACCCCCAGTGCAACGCGACCGTCGCGCTCGGCGGCGGCCGCGAGATGCACCCCTCCTCCTACGACTGCCTGACCGGCGACGTCTCGGTCGCCGAGGCCGCGAGGCCGGCCGGGCCGGACAACCTCTGGCTGGTGCCGGCCAGCCGCGACTTGGCCGGCGCGGCGGTGGAGCTGCCGCGCATCGAGGGGTCGGAGACGCGGCTGCGGGAGCGACTGGGGCCGGTCCGCGAGCGCTTCGCCGTCACCCTGCTCGACTGTCCCCCAGCGCTCGGCCCGGTCAGCGTCAACGCCTTGACCGCGGCCGATCGGGTCGTGGTCCCGGTCCAGGCCGAGTACCTCGCCCTGGAGGGGCTCGTGCAGTTCCTCGAAACCCTCAACTTGATCCGCAGAGACCTCAACCCTCAACTTGAGGTTGCGGGTCTGCTGATCACCATGCACGACGAGCGCACGCGGCTCGCCCAGGACGTCGAGGCGGAGCTGCGCCAGCACTTTCCGGCGATGGTGTTCGAGACGGTGATCCCGCGCAGCGTTCGAGTCGCCGAGTCGCCGAGCTATGGTCTGCCCGTGACCGAGCACGCCCCCGCTTCGCGCGGCGCCGTCGCCTACCAGGCGCTGACGAAGGAGCTGGCCAGCCGTGGCTAGCAACACCAAGCGCGGCATCGGCCGCGGCCTGGCCGCGATCCTGCCGGAAGCGGCCAGCGACGGCGCCGGCGAGCTGCGCGAACTGCCGGTCGGCTTGATCAAGCCCAACCCGGGCCAGCCGCGAACCAACTTCGACCCCGAGGCCCTCTCGGCGCTCGCCGCCTCGATCGAGGCCAGCGGCATAGTCCAGCCGCTGCTGGTCCGCCCCCTCGCCGACGGCAGCTACGAGCTGGTCGCCGGCGAGAGGCGCTGGCGGGCCGCGCAGCAGGCAGGGCTGGAAAAAGTCCCCGCCGTCGTCCGCGAGCAAGCCGAAGCCGAGCGCCTGCAGGCGGCGCTGATCGAGAACATGGTCCGCGAGGACCTCAACCCGGTCGAGGAGGCCAAGGCCTGCGCGGCCCTGGTCGAGGACCTCGGCTTGACCAAAGAGGAGCTGGCCCGGCGGGTCGGCCGCAGCCGCCCGGCCGTCTCCAACCTGATCCGCCTGCTCGAGCTGCCCGACGAGGCCCTGAAACTGCTCGAGGACGGCGAGCTCAGCGAGGGGCACGGACGCGCCCTGCTCGGCGCCAGCGGCAACGACGTCCGCCGCCGCCTTGCCCGCGACGCCGTGCGCGCCGGCTGGTCGGTGCGCGAGACCGAGAACAGGGTTCGGCTGGCCAGCCAGCCAAAGGCCAGGGCGAGACAGGCCCCGGTTGACCCCGAGCAGGCCGCGGCTCTGGAAGCGGCTGCCGAGGCCCTCGAGGCGGTGCTCGGCCACGAGGTGGCGGTGCGGGCCAAGGGCGACGGGGTCATCGCCGAGCTGCGCTTCGACGACCTCGCCGAAGCGCGGGCACTCGCTCGCGGACTGCGCAAACGCGGCCGCTGAGCGGCGCCGAGACCGCTTGCCTCGTCGCCGCTATCATCGCCGGCCGCGGGCGATTAGCTCAGTTGGTTAGAGCGCGTCTCTGATAAGGACGAGGTCCCTGGTTCGAATCCAGGATCGCCCACTACCCTCCGCCGAGCCGCGAGCGCAACTTCGCGTCGAGCTCCTTCAGCCGCCGCAACTCCGCCCGCTCCTTGGGGAGCATCGAGACCTCCGGCCTGACCGGAGCCTGGTACTTGTTTTCCTCCCCGTCAACTGCCGGCGCCGGGCTCTCCAGCCGGTGAACCTCCAGCTGGGCCACCCTGGCCCCCGGCGACAGGCAGATCGGCGCGTTGCCCTCGTTCGCGAGCTCCAGCGTCAGGCAGCCGCGGAATCCCGGGTGGACGAAGACGGCCGTGGCGACCAGCAGCCCCAGCCGCCCCCAGGAGGACCTGCCGACGACGCAAGCGGAGAGGTCGTCGGGCAGCCCCACGTACTCGAGCGTCGCCGCCAGGACGAAGTGGCGCGGATGCAGCCAGAGCTCACCTCCGAAGGGGACGGTCACCCGGTCCTGCACCTCGGCCAGCTCGCCCGGCTCCAGCTCGCCCGGATTGAGGCCGGGGCTTTGCACTCGCTTGAGCAGAAGAAACTCGGTGCCGAGGCGGAGGTCGATCGCGCCTCTGCCGATCTGCCGCCCGGGGTCGAGCAGGGGGGTCACGTAGAGCTCCCGCTTTTCCAGCGCGGCTTCAAGGTCTTTGCGACCAAGGGCGCTCATTCGTTCTCCCAGCAGGAGACGACGACGCTCATCTCGATCGCCTTGCCGACGAGGTCCTGAAGCCGGGGGTCGCCCATTGCCGCCACCAGCCCCTCCGGCGAGTCGCCGTGCTCGCGCAGCGCCTGCTGCCATCCCCCCAGCAAGATCGACCTGGGGGCAATCGGAGAGTCCAGGCCCACGGGCAAGATCAGGTTCTCGAGCAGATCCGCCACCTGGTCGGCTTCGGGCGTCGCAACCTCCGGTTTGAGCGCGTTCGCCGCAACCAGATCCCCGGCGGCGGAACGGAGCAGATTCGCGCCCCTGATCACCTGATCGCGCAGGAAGGAGTAGTCGGGGTCCAGCTTGGCACCGGCGTCTGCCCCGATCTGCGACAGCCAGCTGGCGATGTTCGGAGCCACGTTCTGGAGGTAGTCCCCCCACTTGCGATCCGCCAACTGCTCCAGCACCAGCTTGACCCGGACCGTGTTGGGCGGATAGGTGGGGAGGGGACTGCCGTAGCTCAAGGGCATGACGAAGCCGGCGAAGGCGAATAGATAGGCGGGGCCGACGGCGTCTATGGCGAGGTGGTCGCAGAGCAGCTCTTCGAGCCAGCACCTGAGCCTCGCCTCCAGGGTCCGGCGGGTGCGGTCCGGAGGATTCGCAAGCCACACTTCTTTCTCCACCTTCGCCAGGGCCCGGTCGTACTCGTCGTCCTGGAGCTGCGTCAGCACTTTCGCGACCAGACCGGCCTCCTGCACCGCCGAATGGCCCAGCTCGTGCCCGAAGATGGCGTGCAGGAGCAGCCGGTTGCCGTCGTTGAGGGGATAGTGAAGGACGACCGGCCGGTTTTTCGTCTGCGCCTCGAATCCGACGGTTCCCTCGATCACGTCGCGGAAGGGCCAGCTCTGCGTGGTGTACATGTAGTCCGGGTTGGGAACCACCACCAGGTCGAGATCTGTGCCGACCAGGATCTCGGCGATCTCCTCGGCCAGATAGAGGCTGCCGAGGTTGATGCGCGGGCTTTGGGTCGCCTGCAGCCACGGCATCGCGGCGTGGGCCGCTTGCAGGTTGAGCATCAGGTCACGGAGGCTGCGCTGGAACGCCAGCCAGCTGAAGGCGGGGGCGTCCGCGTCGGGTTCGCGGCCGAGCCAGTGCTCGGCCGCTCCTATCAAGTCGAGGACGTGCTGGCGCAGGGCGCCGCCACGGTTGCCGTCGATCTGCGCCTGAAGGCGCCGGTCCTCTTTCAGGACCGTGATCTCGTGACGAACGCTGGCTAGGAGAAACTGGACGTCATCGGTCCCACCGCCCAAGACTTGATCCCCCCGCTGTTGCCGGACACCAAGTTCCCCTCCGCGAGCTGCTGGCGGCCGATGGCGCTGAAGAAGTCGACGGCCGGCGTGATCGCCTCGGGCCGCGGAGGATCGGGCTGCTGCGCCGCCGCTTCGCGCAGGACCGCGGCGACCTCACCGAGCATCTCGCGAGTTTTCTCCGGAGAGCGGTTCTCGACGAGGTTCTCGGCGACGTCGAGAGCGGTCTCGGGGGCGGCGAGGGCTTTGGCGGTCATCGCCTCCTCCAGGGGCCTCTCGCTGTGGTCCCTGGCGACGTCGAGAACTCCCGCGGCCTCGTTCAGAAGCGTGATGTCGGCGGTGTCCCGGTGATCGAGCCGAGTCACGCGGTCGAGGGCCAGGATCACGCCCTCGGCCCAAAGTCCAAGTGCCGTGGCTGAGCTCAGCTTCTCCATTCTTTGAAGGTTGCGCATAGCCATCGCTCCTTTGACTCTAGTGGATGAATCTCGTGCTACACCGTACGCTGTAGCACGGACGATGACGCGCGAGAATCCTCAAGTGAACGTCCGGCTCCCGCCGGACTTGTACGAAGTGCTCGAGGCAGCGGCTTTTGCGCAGCGGCTCACTCCCAGCACCCTTCTCACCGATCTCGCCGAAGAGGCAATCGACCGCCTCGGCCGGGAACCGTCCACTCAGATGGCCCTGCGCGCTCGCCAGGAGGCAGAGACGACGCTCGGTCAGGCGGTGAGTCCCATAACCGGGAGAAAGACCGTCCGCCGAATCAGGCGAGTCGAGTGAGACCACGCAGGCCCAGACCTATAATCCGCCGTCAACCACGGTCGGGAGCCCTTTCGTGCAGCAGATGCAGATCTACGGCGTCAGCTTCGACATGGTCGGCAAGCAGCCGATCGTGCTGCTGAAGACGGTCGACGGAAACAGGTTCTTGCCGATCTGGATCGGCCACCCCGAGGCGGCGGCGATCCTGATGAAGCTGCAGGGTGCCTCGACGCCACGGCCGATGACCCACGATCTGCTCTCCGACGTGCTCGAGCAGCTGGACGCCAAATGCGAGCGCGTCGCCGTCACCGAGCTGCGCGACAACACTTTCTACGCCTCGATCACGGTTTCGATCAACGGCTCCGAGATCGAGGTCGACTCGCGTCCCTCCGATGCCCTGGCCCTGGCGGTTCGCGTCTCCGCCCCGATCTTCGCGGCCGAGGACGTGATCGAGGAGTCGGCGATCGAGTTCGAGCACGAGGTCGAGGACACCGAGGAGGTCGTCGACAAATTCAAAGAGTTCCTCGACGAGGTCACGCCGGAAGACTTCGCCAAGGGGGAGGAGTAGGCGCCTGCTTGGTTTCCCGGCGTCTACGCAGCGGAAGGGGAAAGGGCTAGGTCGAGGATCTTCTCGACCAGCTGCTCGAAGGACATGCCGGCGGCCTCGGCGGCTTGGGGGAGGAGGCTGGTGTCGGTGAGGCCGGGGATCGCGTTGGCCTCGAGGACCTGCGGCCCGTCCTCCGCGAGGATCAGGTCGACCCTGGCGAAGCCGGAGCAGCCGAGTGCCCGGTAGGTGGCGAGGGCGACCTCGGTGACCGCCGTCTGCTGCGCCTCGTCCAGCTCGGCGGGACAGACGAAGTGGGTGCGGCCGATCTCGTAGCGGGCTTCGAAGTCGTAGCTGTCGCCTTGCGCCGGGATCGCTTCGACCACCGGCAGCGCTTCGTCGCCGAGCACGCTGACGGCAAGCTCGCGGCCCGCGGCGAAGCGCTCGAGCAGGACGCGGTCGTCGTAGCTGAAGGCCGAGACGAGGGCCTGCGGCACCTCGCCGGCGCCCGCCGCGAACTTGACGCCGAGGGAGGAGCCGCCCCGACTCGGCTTGACGACCAGGGGGAAGCCGAGACCGCGCTCGAGCAGCGGCAGCGCGTCGGCAGCGCCGAGCTCGCGGAAGGCGGTCTGGCTGAAGGCGAACCAGTCCGGCGTCGGCAGGCCGGCCTCGCGGATCGCGTGCTTGGCCTGGGACTTGTCCATGCAGCGGGCGCAGGCCGCCGCGCCCGGACCGGTGAAGGGGATGCCGAGGATCTCCAGCAGCTCCTGCGCGGTGCCGTCCTCGCCGCCGACGCCGTGCATCGCGACGAAGGCGACGTCGGGGCGCTCGTCGCCCAGCCGCTTGACCAGGTCGGCCCCGACGTCGAGGGCGACGGCTTCATGGCCGAGCCGCGCCAGGGCGTCCTCGACCCGGGCCCCGGAGCGCAGCGAGACCCCGCGCTCGAGCGAGCGGCCGCCCTTGAGGACCGCGACCTTCACCCGGAACCCTCGGAGGCCTTGCGGAAGGGGAGCACGTCGGCGCCGTCAGCCTCGGCAGGCCGGGCCGGAGCCGCCTGTTCCCCGGTGAGCGATTCGTAGAGCCCGACCTGCTCGGCGACGACGGCGCCGATGCGGCGGATCCCCTCGCGGATCTCGGCGTCGCTGACGCCGGAGAAGTTGAGCCGCATCGAGTTGCGCCCGCGCTCGTCGACGTAGGCGGCCTGGCCGGGGACGAAGGCGACGTCGGCACGCAGCGCCTTCGCCAGCAGGTCGCCGGTGTCGATGTACTCCGGCAGCGTCGCCCAGATGAAGAGGCCTCCCTCCGGCTCCGTCCAGGTCGCCGCCGCCGGGAAGTGCTCGCGCAGGGCGGCCAGCATCGTGTCGCGGCGGCCGCGGTAGATCTCGACCAGGTCTTCGACGTACCGGCGCCAGCGACCTTCGGCGAAGTACTCGCGGACGAAGTACTGGGTGAGGGTGGAGGTGCAGAGGTCGGCCGCCTGCTTGCCGAGCACGATCTTCTCCATCACCGGCGGCGGTGCCACCGCCCAGCCGAGGCGGATGCCGGGGGAGAGGATCTTCGAGAAGGTGCCGACGTAGATGACGAAGTCGCCGCCGTCGAGCTGGTAGAGCGGCGGCAGCTGCTCGCCGCCGTAGCGCAGCAGCCCGTAGGGGTTGTCCTCGACCACGAGCAGCTCGTGCAGCCGTGCCAGTTCGACCAGTCGCTGGCGCCGCGCCAGCGACATCGTCACCCCGGCCGGGTTCTGGAATGTCGGCACCGAGTAGATGAACTTCGGCCGCCGCCCGTCCCGGCGCAGTTCCTCCAGCAGCCGCTCGAGCTCGTCGACCCGCATCCCGGCCTCGTCGCACTCGACCTGAATCACCTCGGCCTGGTAGCTGCAGAAGACCGGCACCGCGCCGGGATAGGTCGGCGCCTCGCAGATGACGACGTCGCCGGGGTCGACCAGCGTCTTGCAGACGAGGTCGATCGCCTGCTGGCCACCGGTGGTGACGATCACGTCGTGGGGGTCGACGAGCATCCCCTCGGCGCCCATCACCTCGACGATGCAGTCCTTGGTCTCCTCGAAGCCCTCGGTCGGCCCGTACTGCAGCGCCTCCGCGGCGGACTCCTGGGCGATCCGGGTCATCTGCGCGGCAAAGCTCTTGGGCGGGAAGGTGGAGGTGTCCGGCAGGCCACCGGCGAGCGAGATCACTTCCGGGCGGGCGGTGATCGCCATCAGGTCGCGCATCGCCGAGGAGCGCATCACCTTGGTCCGCTCGGCGAAGAGGCCGGCGTAGCGCTCCAGGTCCCTGGTGCTGGTGTGGGCCCGGCGCCGGTGCGGCGGTATCGGCACTTCGCTCATGCACGGAAGTGTGGCGGATCGACGCCGGGGCGCTCGGGAGGTTAGGTTTTCGCACGTGGACTTTCTGACCGAGATCGGCATCGGCATCGCGATCGGCATGCTCGCCGGCACCACCGGCACCCACGGCTCCGCCCGTGGCCGCATGACCCTGCTCGCGGCCGTGATCGGCTTCGTCGCCGGCTTTTTGCTCGACGGCCCGCTCGGCGCCGTGCTGGCCCTGGCCGGGGCGGGGCTCGCCTGCCTCGTGATCAGCGACCTGATTGCCGGCGCCGGTCGCCGCGAAGGCAGCGGCGGCGGTGCCCTCGCCTTCATCGTCGGCCTGGCGGCCCTGGTCGTGGTCGCGCTGGCGTTGCTGGTCTCGGTGGCGATCCTGCTCGTGATCGTCGCCCTCGCCTGGCTCGGCATTTCCCGGCACCGCCGCGCCCAGCGCAAGCACGCCGGCCTCCGCGTCCTCCGCTAGGAGCGCTTCAACGTCGGCCGACCGCGGCGGTCGAGCATCATTCCCGCCATGCCACCCGCCAGGAAGCTCGTTCTCACCTACGTCGACTCGCTGCGCACGGACATGCTCCGGCGCGCGATCGCCGAGCAGCGAGCGCCGACCTTCGCGGCGCTGCTGGAGCGGGGCGTGCTGGTCGAGGACTGCGTCTCCAGCTTCCCCTCGGTGACCCCGGTCGCCTGCGCGGAGATGGTCACCGGCGTCGGCGCGGACGAGCACTGGATCAGCGGCATGAACTGGTACCACCGGCTCGAGCGGCGCTACGTGGAGTACGGCTCCTCGCTCGACGCGACCCGTGCCTTCGGCGTCTTCCGGGCCCTCTACGACCTCGTCTACAACATGAACCTGGCCCACCTCAGCCCGGAGGTCGAGACGGTCTTCGAGAGCCTCGAAGACGCCGGCCAGCGCACCGCCTGCACGCCCTTCCTGATCTACCGCGGGCGCCGGCGCCACGAGGTCTCGCTGGACGGATTGATGCGCCGCGCGATCGACACGACCAAGCTCAAGTTCCGCCACCACACCTGGGGCCCGACCGAGCTCTTCTACGGCGACCTCTACGCCAGCCGCGAGGTGCCCTGCAAGTCGACCTCGATCCCCGGCAGCCGCGACGGCTACGCCGCCTGCTGCTCGGCCGAGCTGCTTAAAGAGGACCTCTACGACTTCCTCCTGCTCTCGCTCCCCGACAACGACAACTACTCGCACCGCCACGGGCCGGAGGCCAGCGTCGAGTCGATCGCCAAGGCCGACCACTGCTTCGCCAAGTTCGTCGAGGCGGCGGGCGGACTCGACCCCTTCCTCGAGCGGCACGCCCTGATCCTGCTCGCCGACCACGCCCAGACCGACGTCCACCGCGGGCTGCCGCTGGCCGAGCTGCTGGGCCACGAGTGGACGGTGCTGCAGCCCTCCGACGACCGGCCCGGCCTGGCCCAGCTCGCGGTCAGCCCGACCGGCCGCGCGGCGCACGTCTACCTGCTGCCCGGGGAGGGCGAGCGAGCCGAGCCGGCCGCGGTCGCGGCCAGGCTGACCGTGATCGAGGGGGTCGACCTGGTCTGCCGGATGGAGGACGCCGCGGGGTTGCCGCTGCGCCGCGAGGAACCGGGGCCACCGCCGGGCAGGGGTGAGTGGGCGGTCGTGGAACGCGGCGGCGAGACGCTGCGCTTCCGTCCCGGCGACGAGATTGCCGACCTGCGCGGCGGCCGCTGGGAGCTCGAGGGCGAGACAGAGGTGCTGGCGGCGACCGTCGAGGACGGGCGCCTGCGCAGCGAGGACTACCCCGATCCCCTGGCCCGGGTCTGGTCGGCGCTGAGCGCCCCGCACGCCGGCGACTTCGTCGTCTCGCTGGCGCCCGGGTTCGAGGCGGTCGACTGGGGCGGCGTCACCCATGCCGGCGGCGGCAGCCACGGGGCCTTGCACGCCGGCGACTCGCTGGGGCCGCTGCTGTTCGTCGGCTGTGGGCCGGAGTCGGCGGATGAGCGGGAGCAGTGGACGCTGCGCGACGTGGCGCCGGTTATCCGGGAACATTTCGGCTTGAAGAACGGTTGATGGAGCGCCGCGGCCGCGGGTCCTGTCACGGGGAGGGGTCCTGCGGGCGGGCGAGGGCGTCCGTTCTCGGACCCCTCCCCGTGCCACCCGCGATCGGGGTGCTGGCGATCCTCGTCCTGGCGGCACTGTTCTGGCCGGGCGTAGCTGGGGCGGCTTCGGAGCAGATCAGCGAAGCGGAGGCGATTCGGCTGGCCGGGCAGGACTCGAAGGTGGTCGATCAGCGGGAGAAGAACGGGGCGCTGGCTCCGGTCGCGAACAAGGTCGACGGGAAGTGGGAGGTCGCTTACTTCGTGGATGGCGATCAGGTGGCGTTGGTGATCGTCGATCCGGGGAGCGGGGAGGTGCGGGAGTCTTGGACGGGGGAGCAGGTGGCTTGGAAGATGGCGCGGGGGTATTCGGGGTCGTTCGGGCACAAGCTCAACGCGCCCTACGTCTTCCTGCCGCTCTGCGCGCTCTTCCTGCTCGGGCTGGTCGACTGGCGGCGGCCGTGGCGGGTCGCCAACCTCGACTTGCTGGTTCTGCTCGGCTTCGGCGTCTCCCACTTCTTCTTCAACCGGGCCGAGATCGGCGTCTCGGTGCCGTTGCAATACCCGGTCCTGCTCTACCTCCTGGGGCGGGCGCTGTGGATCGGGTTCCGGGGCCGCGGGGAGGGCCTGCGCCCGATCTGGCCCGCCGCCTGGCTGCTGGTCGCCGCCCTCTTCCTGCTCGGCTTCCGGGTCGGCCTCAACCTCGCCGACTCGGGCGCGATCGACGTCGGCTACGCCAGCGTCGTCGGCGCCGACCGCATCTCCCACGGCGAGCCGGTCTACGACAATTTCCCCGACGACGTCTCCCAGGGCGACACCTACGGCCCGGTCAACTACCTCGCCTACGTCCCCTTCGAGCTGGTCTGGCCCTGGTCGGGCAGCTGGGACGACCTCCCCGCCGCCCACGGCGCCGCGGTCGCCTTCGACCTCCTCACCTTCGCCTTCCTGATCCTCCTCGGCCTCCGCATCCGTCCTGGACCCGCCGGCCGCCGCCTCGCCGCCATCCTCGCCTTCGGCTGGGCGGCTTACCCCTACACCGCCTTCGCCCTCGAGTCCAACTCCAACGACACGCTCGTCGCTGCGCTCCTGGTCGCCACCCTGCTGGTGCTTGCTCGGCCCGCGGCCCGCGGCGCCCTCGCATCCCTCGCCACCTTCGCGAAGTTCGCCCCGGCGCTTCTAGCGCCCATGCTTCTCACCTACAAATCGAACCCAGAAGAGGGGCCGAGTGAGGACGGGGAGGGTGTCCGAGAACGTAAACCTCGCCCGCAGGACACCCTCCCCGTCCTCGCACCGCTCCTCTTCGCCGGGGCCTTCCTGCTGGTCTCAGCCCTCGTCATGCTCTGGCCCGCCATCGACCCCGGCCTGCAAACGTTCTACGACCGCACGATCGCCTACCAGTCCGGCCGCGACTCCCCGTTCAGCATCTGGGGCCAGGTCCCATCTCTGGAGTTCCTGCGCGCAGCGATCCTTGCTGGGACGGCGGCACTGTCCCTGCTCCTGGCCTTCCGTCCCAGACGCAAGTCCCTCGTTCAGGTGGCCGCCCTCGGAGCCGCGCTCCTGATCGCCCTCCAGCTGACCATGCAGCACTGGTTCTACCTCTACATCGTCTGGTTCTACCCACTGCTCTTGGTCGCCCTGGTAATCGGGAGTGACCTCGGCAAGCCTCCCCGCTGTTCGCGCAGCCGAGGTCACTCCCGATTACCCGCCCCCTAAGAATCAGAGGCAGGAGCAGCCACCATGATCTGCTCGAACGAGTCCGCCAGCCCCCGCTCGTTGACCTCGACCAGCCCCCCCATCACCCAGACGTCCTCCTCGGCGGTCTCGAACCGGGCCGGCATCTGGGTGATCAGGGAGGCGAGCGCCTGCTCCGGCTTGACGCCGAGCACGCTGGTCCGCGACCCGGTCATGCCGACGTCGGAGATGAAGGCGGTCCCCTTGGGGAGGATCCGTCCGTCCGCGGTGGGCACGTGCGTGTGGGTCCCGAACACCGCCGCGACCCGGCCGTCGAGGTGCCAGCCCATCGCCACCTTCTCGCTGGTCACCTCGGCGTGGAAGTCGACGACGATCGCGTCGGCCTCGACTTGGTCGAGGATGCCGTCGACGGTGTCGAAGGGCGAGCGCGCCACCTTGAGGCCGATCGCGCCGCTGAGGTTGATCACCCCGACTCGCATCCCGCCCGCCTCGACCACGGTGAAGCCGCGGCCGGGGTTGCCCTGCGGGTAGTTGGCGGGCCGCAGCACCAGCCGCTCCCGTTCGAGGAAGTCGTAGGCCTCGCGGTGGCGATAGACGTGGTTGCCGGTGGTGATGACACCGGTGCCGACGCCGAAGAGGTCGTTGGCGGTGCGCTCGGTGATCCCCACCCCGCCGGCGCTGTTCTCGCCGTTGACGATGATCAGGTCCGGTTCGTGCCGCTCACGCAGCGCCGGCATCGTCTCGCGCAGGCCCTTCCGCCCGGGACTGCCGACGACGTCGCCGATGAAGAGGATGCGCATCGCCTGACCTTACCCGCGCCCACTCAAACGGCGGCGAAGCGGCGCAGCGCCAAGCGGGCGAGCAGGCCGTAGGCGGCGATCAGGATCGCCAGGTGGAGCAGCGGCCCGCCGATCCCCGGCCCCGCCGAGTCGAGCGCCGCCGTGATCCCCTGCAGCGCCGGCTTGAAGGGGAAGATCGCGGTGACGATCTCGATCAGGTCGAAGACTCCGCCGCCGACGGCACCGGAGGGGACCAGCGAGAGGAAGGCGACGGGCAGGGTGACCATGAAGGCGAGCAGGGAGACGGCGCGGACTTCGCGGGCCGCCGCTCCCAGCGCCGCCCCGGCAGTCGCCAGCGCCCCGCCGCCGGCGAGGACCGCCAGCAGCCAGAGGCCGGCCCGGCTCCATTGCAGCGGCACGAACAGCTGCAGGCCGGCCAGCATCAGCAGCGTCACCACCACCCCGACCACCGTTCCCAGCAGCACCTTCTCGCCGAGCAGGGCGCCCGGCGAGACCAGCCCCCTGGTCAATCGCGTGAAGGCGTTCTCCTCCCGCTCGAGGGCCAGCGAGCCGGCTACCAGCAGCACCGTCACGAAAGCCAGCGTCAGGGTCGCCGCCACCGCGATCGCAAAGATCTCCAGCGGCGGGGCGGAGCCGTTGACGACCTCCTTCTCGACCACGATCGGCTGGGCGATGCGCTTGATCAGCGGCTCGGCGACGTCGAGGTTGTCGCGCGAGCGCTCGGTGAAGTCGGTGACCTGCGCCAGCGAGTTGCGCAGCGGTCCCGGTGGCAGCGCCGGCCCCAGGGCCTCGAGGATCTGGGCGCTGGCGCGCAGGCCGAGGATCTGCACCGAGCGGCCAAGCACCTCGAACCTGCCGCCGTTGATGACCAGGTCGAGGTAGTTGCCCCCTTCGACCGCGATCCGGCGCGCGATCGCCAGGTTCGCCTGGGCCATCAGGGTGGCGATCCGTTCGTCGACCAGCCGCGCCTTGACCGGGTCCTCCTGGTTGACCAGAACTTCGACCTTCGGCGTCCTCGGGGTCAGCGTCGAGAGCGAGTTGATCTGGTCGACCAGGTCGGCGGGGAGGATCAGCGCCGCCAGCACCGCGCCTGACTCGACTTCGTCGAGCGCCTCCTCCCGATCCTCGACGCGGACGCACTCGACTCGGGAGCAGATGCGATCGCCGACCCCGGCCGCCGGCAGCTGCTGGCCGCCGACGCTGACCCGGGAGTCGGCCGGCACCTCGTTGAGGAAGGCCACCCGCGGCTTCTCGGGGTCCCGCGAGATCGCGAAGCCGACCAGGATCGCGATCAGCACCGGGTAGGCGACGAGCAGGAACGCCTGCAGGGGCGAGCGCCTGAGAATCTGCAGGTCCTTGAGCAGCAGCCAGCGCACGCCTCAGTGCCCCCGGTGCTGGAGGTAGGCGACGAAGGCGGTCTCGAAGTCGCGGTCGGCCGACTCCGGCGCCTCGCTGCGGACCGCCTCGCGCAGCTCCTCGGCCGGCCCGTCGAAGAGCGACTCGCCGTCGGCGAGGACCAGCAGGCGACGGCCGTAGCGCTCGGCCTCCTGGATGTCGTGGGTGGAGAAGATCACCGTGGTGCCGCGCCCGGCGAGGCCGGCGACGAATTCCCAGAGTCGCGCCCGCTGGCGGGGGTCGAGGCCGACGCTGGGCTCGTCGAGCAGCAGCACCGCGGGACGCGAGAGCAGGCCGATGGCGATGTTGATCCGCTGCTGGTTGCCGCCGGAGAGCCGGGCGACGACCTCACTCCGCCGCCCGTCCAGCCCGGCCAGCTCCAGCATCTCCTCGGTCGAGGCGTGCGGATCCTCGTGCCCCTCCAGCCGCGCGAACAGCAGCAGGTTCTCCTCCACGGTCAGCCGCCGGTAGAGCGCCGCCTGCTGCGGCACCCAGCCGACCGTCCCCTCCTCGACCCCCAGCTCGCCGCCGTCCGGCTTCAGGATCCCCGCCAGGATCGACAACAAGGTCGTCTTCCCCGCCCCGTTCGGCCCGATGATCGCGACCAGCTCTCCAGCCTCGGCCGCAAGGTCGACCCCTCTCAAAGCCACCCTGTCCCCGTACGTCTTGACCAGCCCCCGTGCCTGCACTCGGAGAACGCTACTGGCCCGTGGAGAAGGGAGAGGGACACCCCGAACGGGCGGATACTCAGAGCGAGCGAAGCGAGCGAGTCCGGGCGGGGTGTCCCTCTCCCTTCCCTAAACTCGGCCCTGATGCCTTTCCCGAGCACTCGTATGCGCCGACTCCGGCGCACGGACACTTTGCGCGGGCTCGTCCGTGAGACGGAGCTGTCGCCCGCGCACCTGATCCAGCCGCTGTTTGTGGTGGCCGGCGAGAACGTGCGCGAAGGGGTCGAGTCGATGCCCGGCATCGAGCGCTTCTCGATCTCCGGCCTGGTCGAGGAGGCGGGCGAGATCGCCGCCGCCGGCGTCGGCGCGATCCTGCTCTTCGGCGTCCCCGCCGCCAAGGACGAGTCCGGGACGGGTGCCTACGACGACGAGGGCGTCGTGCAGATGGCGGTCCGCGCCCTCAAGGAGGCTCACCCCGACCTCGCCGTCATCACCGACGTCTGCCTCTGCGAGTACACCTCGCACGGCCACTGCGGCTTCGTCCGCGAGGGCGAGGTCGACAACGACATCACCGTCGAGCTGCTGGCCAAAGTCGCGATCTCCCACGCCGAGGCCGGCGCCGACGCGGTCGCGCCCAGCGACATGATGGACGGGCGGGTCGGCTCGATCCGCTTCCAGCTCGACGAGGAGGGCCACTCCGGCGTGCCGATCGTCGCCTACAGCGCCAAGTACGCCTCCGCCTTCTACGGTCCCTTCCGCGCCGCCGCCGAGTCGACCCCCGAGTTCGGCGACCGCCGCGGCTACCAGCTGGATCCCGCCAACGCCGCCGAGGCGGTGCGCGAGGCCGAGCTCGACCTCGACGAGGGCGCCGACATGCTGATGGTCAAGCCCGCCACCCCTTACCTCGACGTCGTGCGGCGGGTCAAGGACGCGACCGGCGCCCCGGTCGCCGCCTACCACGTCTCCGGCGAGTACTCGATGCTGAAGGCCGCCGCCGCCAACGGCTGGATCGACGAGCGCCAGGCCGTGCTCGAGACCCTGACCTCGATCCGCCGCGCCGGCGCCGACGCGATCGTCACCTACTACGCGAAGGAGGCCGCTCCGTGGCTTCGGTGAAAATGCCCCAGTCGAAGGCGCGCTCGCGCAAGGACGGCGCGGCGATCCCGCTCGACGAGACCGACAAGCGGCTGATGAACCTGCTGCAGTCGAGCTTCCCGATCGACCCCGAGCCCTTCGCCCTGCTTGCCTCCGAGGCGGAGCTGGAGCTCGACGACGTGCTGACCCGCACCCGGCGCCTGCTCGACGGCCGCATCATCCGCGAGATCACGCCGATCTTCGACACCCGCGCGCTCGGCTACGAGTCGATGCTGGTGGCGGCCAAAGTCGACGGCGAGCACCCGCAGCGGGCGGCCCAGATCGTCAACTCGCACCCCGGCGTCTCCCACAACTACCTGCGCACCCACGACTTCAACCTCTGGTTCACGATCGCCACCCCGCCCGATTCCGAGCTCGGCCTGGCGGGAACGATCGAGGTGCTGATGCGGGAGACCGGCGCCGAGTCGATGCGCGAGCTGCCGACCCTGACCCTGTTCAAGATCAACATGAACCTGGAGATGGAGAAGGGCACCGACGCCCTGGCCGCGGCGGCGGTCGAGGCGGCGCCCCCTCGCGAGCTCGAGGCGCAGCCCTACGACGCCGACGACGTCGCCCTGATCAAGGCGCTGCAGGGACCGATGGCCGCGGTTGAGCGCCCTTACGACGAAGCCGCCGCCGCGCTCGGAATCCCGACCGACGACCTGCTCGAGCGCCTGCGCTCGCTGGTCGACCGCAAGATCCTCCGTCGCGTCGCGGCGATCCTCTACCACCGCCGCGCCGGCTTCTCGGCCAACGGCATGGGCGTCTGGAAGGTGCCCGAGGAGGAGATCATGGAGGTCGGGGCGCGGATGGCGTCCTTCCGCGGCATCTCCCACTGCTACCAGCGGCCGACCTACGAGGACTGGCCCTACAGCGTCTTCACGATGGCCCACGGCCGCTCCAAGGAGGAGTGCGACGCGGTCCTCGACTCGATCGCGGAGGACTGCGGAATCGGCCCCGACGGCCGCGCCACCCTCTACTCCTCGACCGAGTACAAGAAGATCCGCCTGCACTACTTCACGGACGACTACGCCGCCTGGGAGGCCGAGCATTCCTAGTAGCGAGGGGCTCTACGAGCGAGCCCTGCAGGTGCTTCCAGGCGGTGTCAACTCGCCCGTGCGGGCGATGCGGCAGATTGGGCGCGAGCCGATCTTCGTCGAGCGTGGCGAAGGCTGCGAGCTGATCGACGTCGACGGCAACCGCTACCTCGACTGGGTCGGATCCTGGGGCCCGCTGATCCTTGGCCACGCCGAGCCCGCCGTCGTCGCCGCGGTGACCGAAGCCGCCAAGCGGGGGACGAGCTACGGCGCTGCGACGGCGGCGGAGGTCGAGCTGGCCGAGCAGATCGTGACCAGGGTGCCTGCGGCCGAGATGGTGCGGATGACCAGCTCCGGGACCGAGGCGGCGATGAGCGCCGTGCGCCTGGCTCGCGCCGTCAGCGGTCGCGAGGTCGTCGTCAAGTTCGCCGGCGCCTACCACGGCCACTCCGACGGGCTGCTCGCCGATTCGGGCTCCGGCCTCGCCACGCTCGGCGTTCCCGCCAGCCCCGGCGTCACGGCGGCCCAGGCGGCGGCGACCGTCGTCGTCCCCTGGAACGACCGCGAGGCGGTCTCGCGGGCGCTCGCGGAGCACTCGGTCGCGGCCCTGCTGGCCGAGCCGATCGCCGCCAACATGGGCGTGGTCGCGCCCGCCGAAGGCTTCCTCGAGTTCCTGCGCGAGGCCACGAGCGCCGCCGGCGCCCTGCTCGTCTTCGACGAGGTCATCACCGGCTTTCGCGTCGCCCGCGGCGGCGCCCAGGAGCTGTACGGCGTCGAACCGGACCTGACCGTGCTCGGCAAGGTGATCGGCGGCGGCCTGCCGGCGGCGGCCTTCGCCGGGCCGCGCGAGACGATGGAGCGGATCGCCCCGGCCGGCGACGTCTACCAGGCGGGGACGCTCTCGGGAAACCCCCTGGCCGCCGCCGCCGGCCTCGCGACCCTGGCCCAGCTCGACGCCGCCGCCTACGCTCGACTCGGCGACCTCACCGACCGCCTCGCGACTGGACTCGCCGCTCTGGCCGCCGACCGCCCCCTCCAGGTCGCCGCGGCCCCCGGCCTGACCACCCTCTTCTTCAGCCCCGAGCCGGTGCGCGACTTCGACGGCGCCCGGGCCTGCGACCTCGAGGCCCACGCGCGCTTCTGCAACGCGATGCTGGATCGCGGCGTCTACCCGCCGCCGTCGCAGTTCGAGGCCTGGTTCGTCTCGCTCGCCCACGACGAGGCGACGATCGACCGCACCCTCGAAGCCGCCGCCGACTCGCTCGAGCAGGCGTTGCGGTGAGCGACCCCGGCTCGGCCCTGCGCGAGCTCGCCCTGCGCCTGCGGCAGGAGGACACGCCGATCTCCCCCCACGTGGTCGATCCCGCCGCCGCGCCCAGCCTCGGCGCGCTTGCCGCCGCCGGCCCTCGCACCGAGAACGCCGCGGCCGAGTACGCGCTGGTGGTCGAGGCGGTCCACGAGGGCTACCTCCTCCACTACGGCGAGCCGCGCCTGCTCGCCGGCCACGACTCCGACCTGGCCCTGCTCGCGGGCGACTACCTCTACGCCCTCGGCCTCGACCGCCTCGCCGGCCTCGGCGACGCGCGGGCCGTCGGCATCCTCAGCGACCTGATCAGTCGCTGCGCGCAGCTTCACGGCGAAGGCGACCCCGCGCCGATCCCCGGCCTCTGGGAGGCCGCGGCGCGCGAGATCGCCGGCTCGCCGGACTAGCGGCAGCTCAGCTTCAGCTGAATTTGGACGAGTCGATCAGGCAGTAGTCGAAGTCGAAGCCGAGCACGGCGTTGTTGGCGACGTTGCCGTTGTGGGTCAGCTTCACCGAGAGCGTCTGCGCTTTCGACTTGTTGCCGGCCTTCAGCGCCTTGCCGATTTCGCCGAGGAGCTTCGTCTCTTTTTCGAGGTAGCCGAACCACTTGCCCAGCTTGGCCTGGTCGGCGACCGGCTGCGGCACCGCCTTGATTTCCCCGACGGCCTTGCCGAAGGCGGTCGAGGCCTTCGCGAACTGGCCCGCCGCGACGTTCAGCTGCCCTTTCTGGATCTTTTTGCGGACGCCGCCGAGGATCTGTTCGTTGGCCTTGACGTTCTTCTTGCAGATCGGTTCGACCTGGGCGACGTAGGTTTCCCGGGTCTGGTCGGGCGAGGTCACCGCCAGCGCGCCTGCGGCCAGCAGTGTGGTGGCAAGCAGCGCGGCAGCTGCGGTCAGGACGACTTTCGAACTGCGATTCGCGATCTTCATCCAATGCTCCCTGTCTAGTTTCAGCGCCGTTCCCTAAGCTCCCCGGCCGCTCGGGCAAATGGTAGCGGTGGCGGTCGGACCGGCGTCGACGTCGGCGACCCCGCCAACGCAATAGACTGCCTGGTCGATCCTCGAAGCAACGTGGCTGACGACGCGGACAAGATGAACGGAGCCGAGGAGGCTCCCAGGCAGCAGCGGGAGAAGCCCGACCCTCCCGGCTACTTTGAGGGTGAGTCGATGACTCGCCGTCGCGCCTTCACGATCGCCGCCCAGGGGCTCGGCGGCGTTGCCGGCGCCGCCATCATCCTCCCCGCCGTCGGCTTCGCCGTGGCGCCGATCTTCCACCGCGGCAAGGAGCGCTGGGAGGCGGTCGGCCCGGTCGGGGACTTCGTCGAGGACACCTACCGCCAGGTCGTCTTCACCGAAACCGAGGGAATCGGCGACGCCGGCAAGACCACCGCCTACGTCCGCAAAGGCTCGGAGGAGTTCGACGAGGACCCGGCCACCTTCATCGCCGTCTCCAACCGCTGCGTGCACCTCGGCTGCCCGGTCCGCTTCGTCGAGGCCGCCGGCAACTTCATCTGCCCTTGCCACGGCGGCGTCTACGACTTCCAGGGCAAGCGCATCGGCGGTCCGCCGGTGCGGCCGCTCGACCAGTTCCAGACCCGCATCCGCAACGGCCAGGTCGAGGTCGGCCCGCGCTACAGCGTCACCTCCCAGCTCGAGCCGGTGCGGGCTCGCGACCCCGGCGAGTTCACCGGCGGCATCTGGGAGTACCTCTACCCGCCCCGCCCCTCTACCTTCCCGGCGCCCTGATGCCGAAAATGCCGAAGATCCCCGACGCGGTGGTCCCCGCCCCGCTGCGCAAGCCGGCCAAGCCGGGCACCGGCGGCGGCGCCAAGGGCCAGGCCCCGGCCGACTTGAAGAGCGCTCCCCCCGAGCGCCCGACCCACGTCCAGAAACTGACCGAGCAGGCCAAGGAGGCCCCCGTCGACGTGCTCGCCTGGGTCGACCAGCGCAGCGGCGCCAGCGGCTTCCTCACCGGGATGCTCTACCGCAAGGTGCCGAAGGGGACCAACTGGTTCTACACGCTCGGCTCCGCCACCCTCTTCGCCTTCATCGTGCAGGCGGTCACCGGCGTCTTCCTGGCGATGTTCTACGTGCCCTCGACGACCCAGGCCTACGCCTCGATCGCCCACATCAACAACGAGGTCCCGCTCGGCGCCCTCGTGCACGGGATGCACAAATGGGGATCGAGCCTGATGGTGATCCTGATCTTCCTGCACATGGGCCGCACCTTCTTCTTCGGCGCCTACAAGTACCCGCGCGAGCTGAACTGGGTGATCGGCGTCGTGCTGCTGATCCTGACGATGACGATGGCCTTCACCGGCTACCTGCTGCCGTTCGACCAGCGTTCCTTCTGGGCCTCGGTCGTCGGCATCAACATCAACGGCACCGGCCCGATCGTCGGTCCCTACCTGAGCGACTTCCTGCGCGCCGGCCCCGAGCTCGGCGCGACCACGCTCTCGCGCTTCTACTCGATCCACATGCTGCTGGTGCCGGGGGCGATCATCGCCCTGATCGGCGCCCACATGTACCTGGTGGTCAAGCTCGGCACCACGGCACCGCCCTGGGTGCGAGCTGAGAAGCCGAAGAACGCCATCCCCGCAGCCCAGCTCGACGCCGGCGCCGAGAGCAACGGCAGGGGCAACGGAGCGTCCCCCTCGTGAAGCCCCAGGACAAGCAGGCATATCTGGAGGAGTACGAGCTGCTCAAGAAGAAGGGCAAGCCGTTCTTCCCCTACGCGGTCCTGAAGGACTCGGCGATGGCGCTGATCGTCGTCGCCGTCGTGATCGCGATGTCGCTGATCCTCGGCGCCGAGCAGGGGCCGAAGGCCGACCCGACCTCGACCACCTACGTGCCTCGCCCGGAGTGGTACTTCTTCTTCCTCTTCGAGGTCCTGCGCGTGATCAAGCCGCCGGAGCTGGTCCCGATCGCGACGATCGGCATCCCCACCATCTGCATGGTCCTGCTGCTCTTGCTGCCGTTCTACGACCGTGGCCCGGAGCGCCGCCCGGAGCGCCGCCCGATCGCCACCACCGCCGGCATCATGACCATCATCGCGATGGGCTACCTCACCTACCTCGGCGCGATCGGCGGCTCGCCGACCGAGATCGAGATGGCGGTGGCGCCGCAGTACGAGGCGGGCAAGGAGGTCACCGCGGGGGCCGGCTGCCTGGCCTGCCACAAGATCGGCGAGAACGGCAACAACGGCCCGGGTCCGGACCTGACCCACATCGCGGCCCGGGTGCCGCGGGCGGCGATCCTGCGCTCGGTCGAAATCGGGCCGGGTATCATGCCCTCCTTCCGCGACCTGCCGCCGAAAAAGCTCAACGAGCTGGCTGATTTCCTCTCCTCACTCAACTAAGCCCTCGCGGGACTCCGCGCAGTTCGCGGGGCAGGTCAACCGCATGTTCGATCGCGTCGCGAGCAACTACGACGCGCTCAACTCGGTGATGACGGCGGGGCTGCACCACCGCTGGCGCGAGCGGGCCGCCGGGCTGGCGGAGCTCGCGCCCGGGGATTCGGCGCTCGACGTCTGCTGCGGCACCGGCGACCTGACGCTCGAGCTGGCCGGCCGCGTCACCCCCGACGGCCACGTCGTCGGCAGCGACTTCTCCGAGCCGATGCTCGACCTGGCCCGCGAGAAGGCGGCCGGGAGGAACGTCGACGGAGTCCGCTTCGAGTGGGCCGACGCCCTGCAGCTTCCCTACGACGGCGAGCGCTTCGACGCCGTCACGGTCGGCTTCGGCATCCGCAACCTCGCCGACCTCGACCGCGGCCTCAGCGAGATGGGCCGGGTGCTGAAGCCGGGCGGGCGGGCGGTGATCCTCGAGATCACGCAGCCGACCCGGCCGCCGCTCTCACTCTTCTACTCGCTCTGGTTCGACCGTGTCGTGCCTCTGCTGGGGTCCTTCTCGAGCGACCCCGAGGCCTACTCCTACTTGCCCGAGTCGGTCCGCAGCTTCCCCAGCCCGGCGGGGCTGGCCGGGAAGATGGACCGGGCCGGGTTCGAGCGCATTCGCTACACGGTGCTTGCCGGTGGGATCATCGCGATCCACAGCGGCATCCGCGGGTGACCCGGCGCTCGTCCGTGTCGCCGCCGGTGACGGCGGTCCTGGACGCTTCGAGCCGCTGGCTGCCGGCGCGCCTCGGAGAGGTCGAGAAGCGGTTGCGGGAGACCGTCGCCGGTCACGGCGAGTTGCTCGGCGGAGACGCCGCCGCGACTCTTGCGGCCGGGGGCAAGCGCCTGCGGCCGATGCTGGTCCTGCTCTGCGCCGGTGAGGCCGGCGGCGACGCCTCGGTCCGCGCGGCGACGGCGATCGAGCTGATCCACATGGCCACCCTCGTCCACGACGACGTGCTCGACGAAGCGCCGCTGCGCCGCGGCCTCCCGACGGTCGCCGCCAGCTCCGGCCGCGACCGCGCCGTCGCCACCGGCGACCTGCTCTTCTCGCGTGCCTTCGCGCTGCTGTCCGATGCGGGTGACGGCCGCGCGGTCGAGCTGCTCGCCGAAGCCTCGGTCGCCCTCGCTCGCGGCGAGCTGGCCCAGCGCCACGACGCCTTCGACCTGGGGATCTCCGAGCAGCGCTACCTCGACCGCTGCCGGCTGAAGACGGCCAAGCTCTTCGAGTGCGCCTGCCTGCTCGGGCACGACGACGAGCACCTGCGCGCGTTCGGAGGGGAGGTGGGCCTGGCCTTCCAGCTGCTCGACGACGTCCTCGACGTCGCCGGGCCCCCGGAGCGGACCGGCAAGGCCCGTGGCACCGACTTGCTCGACGGCACGGTGACGTTGCCGCTGATCGAGGCGGCGGCGGCCGATCCCGGGATCCGCGACGTCGACCTGCACGGCCTCGACCCGGCCGGGGCGGAGAAGCTCTGCGACCGCATCGCCGCAACTGGGGCGCTC
This sequence comes from uncultured Solirubrobacterales bacterium, assembly GCA_963849165.1. GTDB lineage: Bacteria > Actinomycetota > Thermoleophilia > Solirubrobacterales > 70-9 > VAYN01. The sequence continues at coordinate 28,679 of CAWKGJ010000003.1, forward strand.
GACCGGGTCCGGGCGCGGGCCCTGGAGATGGTGGCGACGGCAAAGCGGCGGCTCGACGGCGCCAGCTTCGCGCCCGAACAGCGACAGCTGCTCGGCCTCGTCGCCGACGGCGTCGTCCAGCGCTACAGCTAAGCGCGACCTAGGCGAAATCGTCGGCGCTGATTAGGTCGGCGGCCAGGGCGGCGGCGAAGGCGTCGGCCATGGCGGCCATGTTCGAGTGCTCCAGGGCCTTCAGCTCGTCGGCCAGCTCGTGGGCGCCGAGGTCGAGCTGCTCGTCGAAGGCGTCGATCTCGCGCTCGCCGTGAACGCCCTGGCAGGACCACTCGCACTCGGGGCAGCGCCGCCAGACCCGCCAGTGAGTGCGGTCCCCCGCCTGCTCCCAGCAGGTCGGCTGAACCAGGCACGAGTCGCACTGCGGGCAGATGTGCAGCTTCGCTTGCTGGGGCTTGGTCTGGCGACTGGGCTCTGGCATTTGTCACCTATCGAACCCATAAACGACCCACTTGATCCGCATTTTTCGAAAGATCCGCGAAGAAACCCAACTACCGGGTATCCAATTGCGCAGCTCAAGCCGCTCGCGCCGCGCTCCGACCTCGTTACCATGGGGTCAATGCTCGGAAACATCGGTCCCCTGGAGATCATCGTCGTGCTGATCATCGCCTTGATCGTCTTCGGCCCGAAACGCCTGCCAGAGCTCGGCAGCAGCCTCGGTCGCGGCATCCGCGAGTTCCGTAACACGGTCACCGGCGACAAGGGCGATGACGACGACTCCGAAGTCAAGGCGATCCGGGCCACGACGCCGCCGCCACCGGCCCCCGTCGAGGAGCCGGCCGAGCCCGAGGTCGTACCCGACAAACGCAGCTGAGGCGCGCCGGGATGCCCCGCCGCGTCAAGGCGGTCTCCCATGAGGATCGCCTCACCCTCGTAGAGCACCTCGACGAGCTCCGCTTCCGGATCGTCGTCTCCTTCGCCGTCCTCGGCGTCGCCCTGGCGCTCTGCTTCTGGCAGAACCACCTGCTGCTGGAGATCGCCAACGGGCCGCTGCCGGACGACAAGAAGCTGCTCACCTTCGGCGTCACCGAGCCCTTCACGACGACCGTCACCGTGGCCGCCTACGGCGCCTTGATCCTCTCGATGCCGTTCCTCCTCTACCAGGTCTACGCCTACGTGCTGCCGGCCTTCAGCGATCGCGAGCGCAAGACGATGATGCCGATCCTGCTGCTCTTCCCGCTGCTCTTCCTCGCCGGCCTTGCCTTCGCCTACTTCGCGGTGATGCCGGCCGCGGTCAACTTCCTGCTGAACTTCAACGACAGCCAGTTCAACATCCAGGTTCGCGCCCGCGACTACTACGGCTTCTTCTCGACGACGATGCTGGCGGGGGGCCTGATCTTCCAGCTGCCGCTGGCGATCCTCGCCGTCACCCGACTGGGGATCGTCAAGATCGAGCAGCTGCGAGCCAACCGCCGCTACGCCTATTTGCTGATCGCGATCGTCGCCGCGGCGCTGCCCGGGGTAGACCCGGTATCGATGTTGATTGAGATGGTTCCGCTGCTTGTTCTGTACGAGTTGAGTATCTTGCTCGCGCGGGCCTTTGGTCAGCCGGGAGCAGCGTCAGGGGTGGCGGAGCCCTCGACTCAGGAACATTGAGGAACTACTGATGGCAAAGAAAAACGACGGCGAGCGCAGGATGGTCTTCGACACCGGCGGCCGCCGCCGCGGCGTCGTCAAAGTCGTCTACGCGATCCTCGCCGTGCTGATGGGCCTCAGCCTCCTCCTCGTCGTCGGCCCGGCGCCGCTGCAGGACATCTTCGGCATCGAGAACGAAGTCAGCAACGCCGCCGAGCAGTTCGAAGAACAGGCCGAGCGAACCGAACAGAAACTGAAGAAAGACCCGCAGGACGCGGCGCTGCTGCTGAGCTTGGCGCGGTCCCGGATCAACGCCGGCAACGCGCTGGCGGTCGCCAACCCGGAAACCGGAGAAGTCGGCTACACCCCGGAATCCCGGCAACAGCTGCTGGCGGCGAGCGAAGCCTGGTCCAAGTACCTGAAGGCCACCGACGAACCGAATCCGGGCGCGGCCCAGGCGGCAGCGCAGGCGCTCTTCGGACTGGCCCAGACCTCCCGCACCGGCCCCGAAGCCGAGCTCAACGTCCGCGCCGCGGCGCAGGCGCAGCAGGTCGTCGCCGACGCCCGCCCGAGCATCGGCAGCCTCAGCACCCTGGCGATCTACCGCTACTACTCGTTCGCTTTCGAGGAAGCGGCCCAGGCGCGCAAGAAGTCCCTCGCCTACGCGACGACGAAGTTCGAGCGCGAAAACCTCGAAAACGAACTCGACCAGATCAGCAAACGCGCTCACGAATTCGAGGACCAGCTGGTCGAAATCGAAAAAGCGGCCAAAAAAGGCCGGGAAGAAGGAAAACCGATCCCGGCGAACCCGATTGCGCCGAACCTGTTCTCCGGGCAGTAGTCCGAGGGATGATGGGCCGCGAAGGACTCGAACCTTCAACCTTGAGCTTAAGAGGCTCCTGCTCTAACCAGTTGAGCTAGCGGCCCTGGGCCGGGAAGTATAGGAAGCTAGCGGGGCGTGCAGCCCTTTTCGACGCTGCCGTCGATGATCGTGCCGTCGGCGAAGGTGAAGCGGCCGTGGGTGTGGAGGATCCCGTCGCTGCAGTGGGCGGAGACGTAGCTGCGCTTTTCGCCTTCGACGCTGAAGCGGCGCCCGACCTTGACGTCGACGTGGGTGACGGCGCCGAGCCCAGCCGCGATCGGAGGCAGGGCGAGGGTGGCGCGGTAGCGGAAGGGCCCCGGCCGGCGTTCGATCGGGACGACGATCGCGAAGGTCTGCGGGGCGGGGGCGGTGATCCGGGCGTGGAGCACCACCGCGTGGTTGCCTTCCACGGGCGGCGCGTTGAAGATGGTCAGCGCCGAGCCGGCCGGCACGGTGGCGGCGGGCAGCGCGACCAAGGCCTCGATGCGACCGGTGCCGACGATCGCCCCCGCGCAGAGCTCCCGCGCTTCCCGCGGCCCCGCCTCGGCTACGCGCTCGGCTGGGCAGGTCGGCACCCCCCCGGCGCTGAGACGGCCGTCGCGATCGAAGTCGACCACCACTTGTTCGAGCGTCACCGGTTTGCCGCCGCCCTTGGCTTCGACGTCGAAGTGGCCCTTGAAGTCGATCGGGACGAACTGCTGCCGAGGCAGCGAGCGGGGATGGAAGCTGCCGTCGGCGCGCAGGATGACGTCGTCGACCTTGACCAGAGCGCCGCTGCCACCGGCGCTCGCCGCGAGCAGGGCCGCCGCGGCGCAGCAGAGGGCGAAAGCCTTGATCAGCCGGGCGGGTGGCATGGCGAGGTGAGGGTGCCGGGGAAGAAGCTCCCGTCGGTGAAGCTGAGCGCGCCGTGGACCTGGAGGCGCCCGCCCGTGCAGTGCGCGTTCGTGTAGCCGACGGTCTTGCCGCCGCGCTTCCAGGTTTTGCCGATGGTCGCCTGGGCGAGCGTCGCCGCGCCGTAGCCTTCGGCGATCGGCGGCAGCTCGATTTCGACCCGGAAGCCATAGCGGCCCTGGTTGATCCGTTCGATCGAGAACGGGACCAGCAGGGTCTTCGGCGCCGGGATCGTCTCGTAGGCGTGGGCGATCAGCGCCGGCCTGCCCCCTTCGGGCGGGGCGTTGAAGAAGGTGAGTGGAGTGGTCATCTCGACCGGCGCCTGGCCGGGCAGGCGGATCTCCGCTTCGCCGATCCCCTCGCCGACCACGGCGCCGGCGCAGCGCTTGCGGGCGGCGGCGGGAGTGGTTCCGGCAAGCTTCGCCATCGTGCAGACCGGGAGGCCCTTGGTGTCGACGGTCCCGTTCTCGTCGAAGATGAATTTGAGCAGCCGCAGCTTGGGCGGCTGGGAGCCGTCCTTGGCCTTGACCCGCGTGGTGCTTTCGACCTCGACCGGGACGTTCCCCCGCGCCGGCAACTCGCGCGGGCTGATCGCGGCCGTCCCGCTCACCACCGTCTTGCCGATCTCGATCGTCAGCGCATAGGCGCTGGCGCAGGCAAGCAACGCAATCGCGCCCGCGGCAAACACGGCTTTGAGCATCGGCCTCTTCATCCTGCCCCTACAACCAGGCTAGCGCCCGGTTGGCGCGGTCCCTCAATCGGACGCCTGCAGAGTTACCAACCAAAACGTTCTTAACACAGTCTTCTGCATCTGTTCGTTCCCTCCCGCTCCCCGGATCGCCAAACTACCAGCCGTGCCAAGGAGGAGGAGCAGGGTGCAGCCGGATCCGGGGGGAGCGGATCCGGACGATCGCCCACCACTGACGCTGCGCCACCCGCGTGCCGTGCTTGCCGTGGCCGCGGTGGTGCTGGCGACGCTCGGCGTGATCGGCACCGGCGTCGAGGAGCGGCTCGACCCGACCACGCTCAGCGTCCCCGGCACCGATTCCTCTCTCGCCAACGACTTGCTGCGCGAGCACTTCGGCGACACCGCGCCGTTCGCGATCCTCCTGCGCGGGCCCGCGGCGGCGCTCGACCGTCAGGGCCCGGAGCTGATCCGCGCCCTGCGCCGCGATCCCAAGGTCACCACCCTTTCGCCCTGGGACCGCGGCGACGTCGATCAGCTGCGGCCGGATCCCCGCCGGGCGCTGATCCTGGCCGACTTCCACGTCGACACCAAAACGGCGGTCAACGAGACGGTCGACCTGGTCGACCAGGTGCTCGAGGAGGAGATCCACGCACCGGTACGCGCCACCCAGACCGGCTACGCGCCCCTCTCGCGGGCGATTCAGGACGAATCGATCGCCGCCAGCGAGCACGGCGAGCTGTTGGCGCTTCCGTTCCTGCTGATCGTGCTGCTGCTCGTCTTCCGCTCGCCGATCGCGGCGGCGATCCCGCTCGCCTTCGGCGCCGTGACTGTGGTCGCCTCGCAGGGGATCCTCTACTTCCTCACCTCCTGGTTCGACATCGACGCCTTCGCGCTGACCGTCTGCACGATGATGGGGCTGGCGCTGGGGGTGGACTACGCCCTGCTGATGGTCTCCCGCTTCCGCGAGGAGCTGACGACGGGAGTCAGCCCGGTCGCCGCCGCGCGCGAGACCCGGCGCACCGCGGGGCGGACGACGATCTTCGCCGGCAGCACCCTCTTGATCTCGATGATCGTGGCGCTGTTCGTCGTGCCCGGACCGTTGCTCGCCTCGCTGGCCGGGACGGTGGCGATGGTGGTCATCCTCAGCGTCGTCGTCGCAACCGTGGTGGGGCCGGCCTTGCTCGTGTTGATCGGCCCCAACGTCGACCGCTGGCGGGTCGGCCGCGCCCCCAACGGCCGCTCGCGCCTGATGACGATCGTCTCCGCGGCGCTGAAGCGCCCGGTGCTGGCGACGGTCGTGATCGGCGGCATCGTGCTGCTCCTGGCCGCCCCGGCCCTCGGCCTCAAGCTGGGACCGCCGAGCCCCGAGCAGCTCGCCACGGACACCCCGGCGCGGCAGGACGCCGAACTCGTCGTCCGCGAAATCGGGTCCGGATTCGAGGCCCCGTTCCAGGTCGTCGCCGTCAACCACGAGGGCCCGATCACCGACGCCAAGAGCCTCGACGCGCTGACCCGCTTCCAGCGCCGCGTCGCCGCGCTGCCGGGCGTGCAGATCGTCGCCGGCCCGGCGCAGGTGGCCCGGCGCACCGACCGGCTGCGGGACTTGGGCAACGCCGTTTTCGCCTCCGACGGCAACATCGGCCCGGTCAAGGAACTCACCCGGCTCGGCCGCAGCCTCGGGGTGGCGGCCGGCGGGGTCGAGCAGCTGCGCGGCGGCATTTCCGAAGCAAGCGACGGCGCCGGCCTGCTGGCGCAGGGGTCCGATCGCGCCGGCGAGGGGGCGCAGCTGATCGCCAACGGGCTGGGCCGGGCGGCCAGCGGCAGCCAGCGGGCGATGACGGCGCTCGACAAATTCGCCGCCGGGGCGCAGCGCCTATACGAAGCGCAGAAGCAGGCGGCGCTCGGCGGCCTGCAGCTGAAGTTCGGCATCGAGGCCCTCGGCGGCCCGAATTTGCGCGTGAACGGCCTCAATCGTTCGCGCCAGGTCGAAAAGGCGCTGGAAGCGGAGGTGAACACGACGCTGCCGAAATTGCTGCCGCCGGCAAAGCTCGCCGACGAACAGCTGAAAGCGGCGTTGGCGCAGCTGCAGGGGATGACGGTCGGCAAAACCGACCCGAACTACGGGCCGGCGCTGGAGGCGGTCCGCCGCGCCACGGCCGCCGTCAGCGGCATCGACCCGGTCACCGGCCTTCCCCAGTCCAGCGAATACGCGGGCCTGCCGGCCGAACTGGCAGCGCTGCAGGCGAGGCTGCTGGAGGCTCTCGACGACTCGAAGACGGTCACGAGCTGGGCGCAGTCCACGCTCGTCAACTCGGAGAAACTCGCCAACGCCGCGGCCCGGCTCTCAAAGGGCCTCTACAAAATTCAGCGGGGAGGCAAGCAGCTCGCCGACGGCGCCGAGCGCCTCGACCGCGCCGCCGAGAACCTTGGCGAGGGGCTGACCAGACTCAGCGACGGCGCCGTCGACCTGGTCGGGGGGATCGATCGGCTCCGCGGCGGCGCCGAGGCTCTGGAAAGCGGCCTGGTCGAAGCCTTCGACCGCTCGGAGCCGCTGCAGAGCGGCCTCGAGCGCGCCAGCGTCCGGGTCCTCGGCGGCAAGGCGCGGGTCAAACGCCAGGTGCAACGGGTGAGCAAGGCGTCGCCGGGGATCTTCAACTCCGGCTACTTCGTCCTCTCGGCCCTGGACGGGGCACCGCCGGGGGCACGCGAGCGGGCCGGGGAAACGATCGACCTCCACAGCGGCCAGGCCGCGTCGATGCTGGTGATCTCCGAGTACTCCTTCAACACGCCGGGCTCGATCGCGCTCAACGAGCGCCTGAAGAAGGGCGCGGCCGAGCTGGCGAAGGAATCGGGCCTCACCACCGGCGTCGCCGGGGGCGCCGCTCAGCTCAACGAATACAGCGACGTCACCCGGGCCCGGATCCCGTTCGTGATCGCGGCGATCACCCTGGTCACCTTCCTCGTCCTGATCGTCGTCCTCAGGGCGATACCGCTGGCGGCCATCGCCGTCGGGCTCAACCTCGCCACGGTCGGAGTCGCCTTCGGGGTCCTGACGGTGCTCGGCCAGTTGCCCGACGACGTGCCCCTGGGCGGCAACAGCTACGTCGACGCGGTGGGGGCGACGATGATCTTCGGGATCATCTTCGGCCTCTCGATTGACTACGCGGTCTTCCTGCTCACCCGCATGCGGGAGCACTACGACCGCGAGGGGGACAACGCGGCGGCGATCGAGTTCGGCCTCGAGAAAACCGCCCGCGTGATCACCGGCGCCGCGGCGATCATGATGGTCGTCTTCATCGCCTACGCCGGGGCGCCGATCGCGTCGGTCAGCCAGCTCGGGGTCGGCCTGACCGTCGCCGTGATCCTCGACGCCACCGTGGTGCGGATCGTGCTGCTGCCGGCGCTGATGCTGCTGATCGGCGACCGCGTCTGGTGGCTGCCGCGCTGGCTCGACCGTGCGATGCCCAAATTCGAGGTCTGAGGACGCGTTGACTTCCAGTTAAGTCCCCGCTGGTCGCGCTGTTGCCGGGGGGTGGCTCGGATACGATTCGCACGCTCGTTCCATCGGGTCGGAGGGCCGGGGAACGAACGCGACGACCCGTGGCTGCTAATTCTTCAGGCGAGGAGAAAAGCTCGGCTCCAAGCCGTGGGGTCACTCCCGCCCGAATCGCCGTGATCGCGGCCCTGGCGGTGGCCGTGATCGTTCTCGCCGTCGTCTACTTCGGCGGCAGCGGCGGCCACAAGTACACCCTCGTTTTCCAGAACGCCGGCCAGCTGGTGCCCGACAACCAGGTGCTGATCGGCGGGTCGCCGGTTGGCTCGGTCGAGAGCATCGAGCTCAGCGACGACAACCTCGCCGAGATCAACGTCGAAGTCGAACAGGAGCTGCACGAGGGGACGACGGCGGTAATCCGCGCCACCTCGCTCTCGGGCGTCGCCAACCACTACGTCTCGATCAGCCCCGGGCCGAACAGCAACCCCCCGCTGGGCGAAGACGCCGAGCTGGGGCTCGGCTCGACCACCACCCCGATCGACATCGACCTGTTCTTCAACACCTTCCCGCGCTCCGTGCGCAGGGGCCTGAGCAACTTCATCAAGGGCAACTCGGCGATCTACGCCGGCCAGGGGGAGGCCGGCAACGACGCCTTCAAGTACTTCGGCCCGGCGCTCAACCGCACCGACGCCTTCGTCAAGGAACTCAACTCCGACCAGCGCCTCTTCGAGCGCTTCATCGTCAACACCAGCAAGCTCTCGACCACCGTCGCCCAGCGCGGCGAGCAGCTCTCGAGCGCGATCTCCAACGCCAACACGGCTTTCAGCGCGATTGCCACCCAGAACGTCGCCCTCGACCAGACCCTGCGTCGCCTGCCGCCGGTGATGCGGCAGGCCAACACGACCTTCGTCAACCTCCGCGCCGCCCTCGACGACCTCGATCCCCTGATCAACACCGCGAAGCCCGCGACCAAGAACCTCGCTCCCTTCCTCGCCGAACTGCGGCCCGTCCTCTCGAAATTCGTGCCCTTCACCCGCGACCTCCGCCTCACCGTCGCCCGCCCCGGCAAGGCCAACGACACCGCCGAACTGCTGGCGACGCTGCCGGTGGTCGAGCAACGCGCCTCGCGGACGTTCCCGCACTCCGAAGAAGCGATCACCGGCTTCCAGCCGAACCTCAATTTCGCCCGCGCTTACACCCCCGACCTTTTCAACGGCTTCGGCAAGCTCGGCCAGCTCGCCGGTTACTACGACGGCAACGGCCACTACGTGCGTGCCGCCACCGCCGCCCAGAATCTCTTCGCCTACAGCGCCGGCAGCCTCAATCCGATCACCAAGGCGCAGCAGTTCGACGCCTTCGGCGCCTCCGCCCCGGTCCACCGCCGCTGCCCCGGCGGCGCCACCCAGCCGGCCGCCGACGGCTCGAACCCGTACGTCGACCCGCCGTTTGCCGGCAGCGTCAATTCCTCCGAATGCAACCCGGCCGACGTGCCCCCCGGACCATGACCCGGCGCCTGATAATCGCCGCGGCGCTGGTCCTGGCCGTCGTCGCCGTGGTGTTCCTCGCCTCCGGCGGCGACGAGGACGGCAGCGACGGCTACAAAGTACGCGCCGTCTTCGACAACGGCGGCTTCATGGTCAACGACGAGCAGGTCCGGGTCGCCGGCGCCAACGTCGGCGTGATCGAGTCGGTCGACGTCTCGATGCCGGGCGAGACCGTCGCCTACCGCGACGGAGAACCGATCGCGGTGCCAGGCAAGGCGATCATCGTGATGAACATCACCGACCCCGGCTTCCAGGACTTCCGCAGCGACGCCACCTGCCAGATCCGCCCGCAGTCGCTGATCGGCGAGAAGTTCGTCGATTGCCGCCCGACCCTGCCGCGGGCGCCGGGCTCGCCGCCGCCGCCGGCACTGAAGCAGATCCCCTCCGGCCAGGAGGGCGAGGGCCAGTACCTGCTGCCGCTCGGCAACAGCGGCACCAGCGTCGACCCGGACCTGATCAACGACATCCAGACCCTGCCCTACGCGCAGCGCTTCCGGCTCATCTTCAACGAACTCGGCGCCGGCTTCGCCGGCCGCGGCGAGGACCTGCAGGTGCTGGTCAAGCGCGCCAACCCGTTCCTGCGGGACGTCGACCGCATCTTCGGGATCCTCTCCGCCCAGCGCGACCGCCTCGCCCAACTGAGCAGCGACTCGGAGGCGATCCTGGGACCGCTCGCCCGCGAGCGCAGCCACGTCGCCGGCTTCTTCTCCAACTCCGGGGCCGCGGCTCAGGCAAGCTCCGAACGCGGTGCCCAGCTGGAAGCGTCGCTGCGCAAGTTCCCCACCTTCCTGCGCGAGTTCCGCCTGACGATGCGCAGCCTGCAGGGCTTCTCCGACGCCGCCCGGCCGACCTTCGCCTACCTCGGCGAAGCCGCCCCGGCGCTGACCGACGCGACGCGGACGCTGGTCCCGTTCTCGGAAGCGACGACGGTGGCGCTGAAGAGCCTCGGCGAGACCGGCGAAGACGCCGGGCCGATCTTCCGCGAAGCCGACCCGATCGTTCGCAAGGCCACGGAACTGGCAAAGAGCGGCGCCGGCCCCACGACCGAACTGGCCAAGCTCTTCACCAGCATCGAAGAGACCGGCGGCTGGAACGGGCTGGTCGAACTGATCTACAACACCACCGCCTCGATCAACGGCTTCGACCAGTACGGGCACTACGGCCGTACCCTGGTCACGCTCAGCAACTGCCTCGACTACATCGAGGAAGCCGCCGGCACCTCCGGCTGCTCGGCCCGGTTCAACGGGCCCAACGCCAGCGAGGGGAGCTCGAGCAGCGCCAGCGCCGCCTCCCTCTACCGCCTCCTGCAGCGCGAGCTGACCGCGAGGACCGGCGGCACGGCGGCCACCGAAGGAGCGGCGACCGGCATCGGCCAAGCCGGGGAGGCCGGCGGCCAGGCAGGAGTGGCGAGCGCCGCCAAGACCGGGGGCACCGCCCCGCTCCTCGACTACCTCCTGGGCCCATGAGGAATCGCAGCGGCATACAGGGAGTGGCGAGCAGCCCGATCCTGGTCGGGGCGGTGACGATCCTGATCGTCATCGTCGCCGTCTTCCTGGCCTACAACGCCAACAACGGCCTGCCCTTCGTCTCCACCTACAACCTCAAGGTCAAAGTGCCGAACGCCAACGCTCTGGTCAAAGGCAACGAGGTGCGGATCGGCGGCGTCCGCGTCGGCGTCGTCAAGTCGGTCGTGCCGATTCAGGAGAGCGACGGGCGCCTCGCCGCCGAACTGGCCCTCAGCCTCGACAAGAGCGCCGAACCGCTGCCGGTCGACTCGACGATCACGATCCGGCCCAAGTCGGCGCTCGGCCTCAAGTTCCTCCAGGTCAAGCCGGGCGACTCCCCGCGGGGCTTCGAGGCCGGGGACACGATCCCGGTCTCCGCTTACACCCCGGAGCCGGTTGACATCGACCAGTTCTTCGACATGTTCGACGAGCCGACCCGCAAGGCGATCCGCCAGAACCAGGCCGGCTTCGGCAACGCCCTGGCCGGTCGCGGGCCGCAGCTGAACGAAGCGCTCGGCGCGCTGCGGCGACTGGTCGTCAACGGCCAGCCGGTGCTGCGGACGATCGCCGAACCCAGCACCAACTTCGCCGGATTCTGGCGGGCGCTGGAGGACCTCTCCGCCACCGTGGCCCCGGTCGCCGAGACGCAGGCCGGCCTCTTCGTCGCCCTCGACCGCACCTTTGCCGCCTTCGCCCGCGTCTCCCGCCCCTACATCCAGGAAACGATCGAGAAAGGGCCGGCGACGCTGGACGCGGTCAACGCCGATTTCCCGGCGATCCGCCCGTTCTTCCGCAGCTCCGCCCGCTTCTTCACCGCGCTCAAGCCGGGGGCCAAAGCGCTCGGGGACACCTCGCCGGTGATCGCCGCCGCTCTCCACGCCGGGGTGCCCGCGTTGAACGCCTCGCCGGTCCTCAACAACCAGCTGACGCCGACCGCGGAAGCCCTGGTCGCCTTCCAGGAGGCGCCGGGCGTCTTCAACGGGCTCGACCTCCTGATCGACACCAACCGACAGCTGAAGCCGGCCCTGCAGTTCATCGCCCCGTCGCAGACCCAGTGCAACTACATCAGCCTCGCTTTCAAGAACCTGGCCGCCACCAACAGCCAGGGCAACTCCCAGGGCAACTGGCTCAACTTCATGACCTGGAGCGCCCCGGAAGGGCCCAACAACGAGGGCAGCCCCGCCTCTGCCCCGGCCAACGGGCCCAACCGCGACAACCACCTTCACTTCAATCCGTACCCGAACACGGGGGCGCCCGGGCAGCCGAACGGCTGCGAAGCGGGCAACGAGAAGTACGCGACGGGCAAGACCGTGATTGGCAATGCTCCTGAAGTCTGGGGAACGACGACCCGCGGGCAGGTCGAGAAATGAGCCGCCTGCCGGAGCGCGACACCAGGCAGGGCGCGACCAACCGCCGCTTCAAGTGGCGGCCGAGCAACGCCGCGATCGCGATCGTCTTCATCCTCATCTTCACGATCGGGCCCTATCTCGCCTTCACCAAACACGTGCCCTTCACGAGCTACGGCTATGAGCTGAATGCGACCTTCGCCAACTCGGCCAACGTCGCGCTCAACTCGCCGGTGCGAATCGCCGGCGTCGAGGTCGGCAAAGTGATCTCCACCGACCGCGACGGCGACGCCACCACGGTGACCTTCACCGTCGACGGGGCGGGGCGGCCGATCCATGCCGACGCTTTCGCCGCGATCCGGCCGCGCATCTTCCTCGAGGGCAACTTCTTCATCGACCTCGACCCCGGCAGCCCCAGCGCCCCGGACATGGACAGCGGCGCCACGATCCCGGTCAGCCACACCTCCACCGCGGTGCAGCTCGACGAAGTCCTTTCGGCGCTGCAGTCGCCGGTGCGGGCGGACCTCAACCGTCTCTTGGAAAGCTATGGCACGGCGCTGACCCACGAGCCGACGGCAGCTGAAGACGCCGATCAGCTGCCGGAGGTCCGCGGCAAGACCGGGGCCGACGCTCTCAACGGCGCCCTCGAATACGGCGGCGACGCCGGTCGCTACAGCGCCCAGGTCACCAACGCCTTCCTCGGCACCCAGCAGCGCGACCTCTCCCGCCTCGTCGCCGGCGCCGGGCGGACCTTCGGCGCCTTCGCCTACCGCGAGGCCGACCTGCAGGGGTTGATCGACAACTTCAACGTCTTCACCGGCGCCCTGGCCGCGCAGTCGGCCAACCTCTCGACCACGGTCAACCTGCTGGCGCCGACCCTCCGCACCGCCCGCGCCTCGCTGGTCAGCCTCAACCGCGCCCTGCCGCCGCTACGCACCTACGCGATCGAGCTGACCCCGGCGGTGGCCGAGCTGCCCGACTTGATCAGCGCCTCCAAACCGTGGCTCTCGCAGGTTCGTCCTCTGCTTTCCGGCAAAGAGGGCGGCGGGGTCGCCAAACTGCTGCGCGAATCGACCCCCGGCCTCGCCGGCGCCGCCCAGGCGGGCAAGCAGATCGCCCTGCCCCAGCTCAACCGGCTCAGCCTCTGCACCACCAAGGTCCTGGTCCCGACCGGCAACCAGACGATCGAAGACCGCTTCAGCACGGGCGGCCCCAACTACCGCGAGTTCCTCTACATGCTCGTGAACTTCGCCGGCATGGCCCAGAACTACGACGGCAACGGCCCCTACGCTCGCGCCAACGCCGGCGGCGGCCCGCTCCTGGTCGGCGAACCGAACCCGAGCGGCAACGAAAGCACGTTCAGCGACGGGATCAACTACTCCCACACGATCGCGCCGCCGCTCGGCAACCAGCCCCAGCTGGGCGGCATGCCGCCGCTGAAGCCGGACGTGCGCTGCCACACCAACCCGGTTCCTGACGTCAACGGCCCGCTCGGGCAGGTCGGCGCCCCGACTCCTTCGGCGGCGGGGGTGAACCCATGACCGAGCGCGAAGCCGGCGTCAGCCGCTGGCGGCACTTCCGGGCCTGGCTCTCGCGCCAGTCCCGCGGGCACCGCAAGGACACCGTCGCGATCATCGTGCTGGCGATCGCCGGCATCGCGATGATGCTCGGGATCTTCACCCAGCAGAAAGCCTCGCTGCCGTCGTGGCTGCCGGTGGTCGGCGAAGAATTCGAGCACATCACGGCGGAGTTCTCGACCGCCCAGGCGGTCACGCCCGGCCAGGGCCAGTCGGTCGACATCGCCGGGATCGAAATCGGCAAAGTCACCTCGGTCGACCTCGAGAACGGCCATGCCGTGGTCGGCATGGACATCGAGCCCGAATACATGCAGCTGATCCACCCCAACGCGACCTTCCTGCTGCGACCGAAAACGGGGCTGAACGACATGATCGTCGAGGTCGATCCCGGCAGCGGCAAGGAGTCGATCGAGGACGGCGCCAACTTCACCCTCGCCCAGACCGAACCGAACACCAACCTCGAGGCCTTCCTGGCAACCCTCGACGCCGACACCCGGCAGTACATCCAGCTCCTGGTCGCCGGCGGCGCCGAGGGAATCGGCGGCCGCGGCGTGCAGCTCTCCAATGCCCTGCGCCGCTTCCAGCCCTTCGTCCACTACGTCGCGAAGCTGAACAAAGCGGTTGCCGCGCGACACGTCGCCCTCGCCAACGTGATCCACAACTTCAGCCAGCTGACCACGGAACTCGGCCGCCACGACGCGGAGATCAAGCGCTTCGTCACCTCCTCCGACGCCGCCCTCGGCGACTTCGCGAACGAGCAGCAGGCGATCCAGGACTCGCTGCGCGAGTTCCCGGCGGCGCTGCGGGCGGGCAACGCCGGGCTGGCCAGCTCCAAGCGCTTCTCCGACGTCGCCTATCCGGCGCTGACGGCGCTGATCCCGCAGACGCAGGCACTGACCCCGGCCTTCAAGGCGACCGAGCGGATGTTCAGCCAGACGGCGACGCCGATCGGCGAGCAGATCCGCCCCTTCACCCGCCAGATCCGCCCCGTCCTCACCCACGCCAACGAAGGCTCCGGGCCGCTGAAGAAATCCGTCACGGGCTTCGGCAACTCGCTCGGCGCCTTCAACACCTTCTTCAACGAGCTTGCCTACAAGCCCAAGGGCTCGAAGCAGAGCGTCCTCTTCTACCTGCCCTGGCTCAACCACAACTTCAATGCCTCGTTCAACATGCAGGACGCCGGCGGTCCGATCCTGCGCGGCCTCCTGCAGATCTCCTGCACGGGCGCGAGCCTTGGCTACGGGTTCGCCGAGAGCGAATTCCTCCAGGGCAAAACCTTCCTCAAAACGATCCTGCAGCTGACCAACGTCCCGCGAGCGGAAGAAATCCCCGTCTCGACCAACCCGAGCGGAATCTGCGAATACAAACCCAAATGAGCAAGCGCGCCCCCAGCACCACCCAACTCCTCGTCATCGCCGGCTTCGCGCTGTCGTGCTTCGGCATCCTGCTCTTCCTCTGGGTCACCTTCGGCGGTCCGACCCCGTTCCGCGCCAAGCCCTACGAGGTCAAGGTCCCCTTCAACGAGGCCACCCAGCTGGCCGAACAGTCGGACGTCCGCATCTCCGGCGTCAACGTCGGCAAAGTCCAGAGCATCGCCCTGGCGCCCAACGGCAGGCAGGCGCTGGCGACCGTCGACATCGACGACAAGTACGGGCCGCTGCCCGAGTCGACCCGGGCGATCCTCCGCACCAAGACGCTGCTGGGCGAGACCTACATCGAACTGACGCCCGGCGACGCCGACGGGCCGGAGCTGGCCGACGGTGGCACCCTGCCCGAGGCCAACATCGCCGAATCGGTGCAGCTGGACGAGATCTTCCGCACTTTCGACCCCGAAACGCGCGCTGCCTTCCAGAGCTGGATGCAGGAAGCGGCGGTGGCGATTAGCGGCCAGGGCCAAGGCCTCTCCTACGCGATCGGAGAGTTCGAACCGACCTTCACCGACTTCGACAAGCTCTTCCGCGTCCTCGACACCCAGCGGCTCGCGGTCGGCCAGCTCTTCCGCAACGGCGCCACCACCTTCGAGGCCCTGCGTGGCCGCGAAGGCGAGCTGGCCAGCCTGGTGCAGAGCTCCAACGCCGTCTTCCAGACGACCGCCCGGCGCGACCGCGACATCGAAGCGCTCTTCCGCGCCTTCCCGACCTTCCAGGACGAGTCGAGACTGACCTTCAACCGCCTCAAAGCCTTCGCCGTCAACGCCGACCCGCTGATGCGCCAGCTGGTCCCGGCGGCCGAACAGCTCTCACCGACCCTGATCGCCTTCGCCAAACTGGCGCCGGAAGCCAAAGGCTTCTTCGAAGGCCTCTCGACCGTGATCGCCCGGGCCCCGACCGGCTTCCCGGCGCTGCGCAAGCTCTTCCGCGACGAGTTCCCGCCCTTGCTGCGCGCGGTCGACCCCTTCCTGCGCAACCTCAACCCGATCCTCACCGGGCTCAACCTCTACAAACGCGAGTTCACCTCCTTCTTTGCCAACGTCGCCGCGGCCGCCAACGGAGAACTGACGACCGAAAACGAGGCTGGCGAGAAGGTGCGCTTCCTGAGGTTGATGAGTCCCTTGAGCCCCGAATCGCTGGCGACGTTCCCCAGCCGTCTCACCACCAACCGCAACAGCGCCTACAGCCCGCCGCAGTGGGCCAAGAACCTGGCCTCTGGCCTGCCCGGCTTCGACACGCGCCAGTGCAGCACCGGCATCACCGCGACGCTCAACCCGGAAACGCCCAAAAACCCGGCCTTCATCAAAGAACGGACCAAAAAAGGCGACCCGAAAGAAGCTGAAGACTTCTTCAACCGCCTGAAGAAGTTCGCTTTCGCCGAACAGCCCGGCACCGCCTCGGTACCGGCCCCGGCGTGTACCCAGCAGGCTCCCTTCGAGCCGATCTACGGCGGCGGCCCGGCCACCACGTACCAGCACACCTTCGAACAGACCGGCCAGCCGTAGGTACTAAAAAGGGGCGGCCTCTCGGCCGCCCCTTTCACCTCTCTGTTTGGAGAGGTGCTGCTGTAGCGCTACCTCAGGGCTTCGAGGTGCAGGTGCGGAGGACGTCCGCCTCCAGCTGGTCACCGTCGTAGAACTTGGCGACGACGTGGGCCTGGATCTTGCCACCGATGCATTTCGCGCTGAGGACGCTGTGCTTCTTGCCTTTGTAGGTGAATTTTTTGTCGATCTTCAGCGAGAAGTCGGTCACCGAACCGGCGCCGTTGGCGATCTTCGGGATCGAAGAGACGCTTTTGAGACCAGTGCCGGCTTTCTTGATTTTGACCGTGGTGACGACTGCCGTGACGATCGGCTGGGTCAGGTAGGCGTGGATGTAGAAGGTCGTCGTGCCGCCCGAGGTACCGCCGTTGAAGACGAGCAGCGGGCTCTGGGCGGGAATCGGTTTCTGTTCTGGGAACCCGACCACGAACTTGCCCAAGCCGCTCCCGATGATCGAGTCCGGGCAGGCCTTCTTGACGGCAGCCGTGTCGCGAGCCTGAAGCGCCCCGCTGGTGCAGGCCGGGAAGCCCTTGACGTCCACCGCGGAGTTTTTCGCGTCAAGAATGACTTCTTTGACCGGTGGTACCTGGGTGCCGTCGGTGGTGCGGACGCTGCCCGCCGCGGTGAAGGCGATCGGCGTGTATTTGCTCTTCGAGAGGGCCTTCGGCGAAACGCCGCTGGAGCCGTCGATGGTGACAATGAGGTTGCCGGCACGGATGACGGTGTCCTGGGCTGCCATCGCGACGCCGGCCACGCAGAGCGCGCCCACGGCCGCGACGGCCATCGTTAGTACAAGGTGTCTGCGCATATCCCTATATCTCTCCTTTTGAGGCCTGCCCGTCCAGGGCTGCAGCCGTCCGAAAGCTTCCTTTCAACTATCCCTCCAGCGAGTCAAACTACCACCCTGGGCTTTTAGATAAACCCGAAGAGCACTGGAAAAGAGCGCTTGCAAGCGCAGGCGCAGGCTATCGCTGGAGCATCGAGAGCCGCACTCGCTCACGCTCGGCGGCGGCGCCGTCGGCGCCGAGGAACGGCAAGGTGATCCAGAACATCAGGTCCGGCAGCCGGCTGGGGAGGCGGGCGGCGGCGCCGTGGAGGATCTCGCTGTAGAGCAGCTCGTTGACGCCGCCGGCCAGCGAGAGCGAGGTGATCCCCGGCAGCTCGACCGAGGTCTCGGCCCGGCCCGACTCGAGGAAGCCGGTGAACTGGCGCAGCGCGGCGTCGCGGCGGGCAAGGGCCTTGGGGCCGGCGGCGAGAACCTCGACGATCGCGAAGCGGGCCTCGTCGGGGTGGTCGGCGAGGTGGTCCAGCAGCGCCCCCAGCCCGGCGGCGACCCGCTCCGCCCAAGGGGCGCCCTGCTTCGTCTCGAAGCCGTTGGCCGTATCGCTGAGCAGGTTGCCGAGCAGTACGTCGTAGGCGGCAAGGAAGCAGTCCTCCTTGCTGTCGAAGAGTTCGTAGAACGTCTTCCGGGAGACGCCGGCGACGCCGATCACGTCGACCACGCGGGTCTCCGGGTAGCCCCGCTCGGAGACGACCTCGATCATCGCCTGGTGAATGCGGTTGCGCTGGGATTCGGTCACCGCCTCCCTCGGTAAACCGTGTCTCCCGCGGGGCAGCCGCTCGTTCAGCTTAGCCGCGCGTTTACCGGAAGCCACCCTGTGACTGTAGAGCAGACGAGGGGTTCTGCATAGAATCGCGGCGGTGATGAGGGGGGCCCAAAAACTCGTGCTCTCGCTCGTCCTCGGCGCCCTCCTGGCGAGCGCTCTCGCCGCCTGCGGAAGCGATGGCTCGGACGCTTCGACTGACGCTTCGACCGCCGCGGAAGGGACCGCGCTGGCAGGGAGCGCCAGCTTTCGCACCCGTGGTGGTGACAACAGCGTCCAGAACTTCGGCGAGGAGGCCGCAGCGGCGGAGGTCGACGCCGCGGCCGCCGTGCTCGCGAGCTATCTGCGGGCCCGGGCCGGAAGTGACTGGGCGCGGCAGTGCGCCTACCTTTCCCGGCCCACGGTCGAACCGCTGGAAGACCTCGTCGCCCGCTCACCGCAGCTCGAGGGCAAGGAGTGCGAAACGGCCCTCGAGGCGCTTGTCGGCCGCACGCCCGCGTCGCTGCGCGCCAACACGATGACGGACGGGGTCGCCAGCCTGCGGGTCGAGGGGCAGCGCGGCTTCGCCCTGTACCACGGCCCCGAGGGCGTCGACTACTTCATGCTGATGCTCAAGGAAGACGGCGAGTGGAAGGTCGGCGGGCTGGCGCCGACCGCGTTTCCTTAGGAGGGTCTAGGGGCCGGTCCAGACGACCTGGTCGCGGTCGGGCCCGACGCCGACGAGGCGGATCGGCACCTTGACGAAGTCGGAGATGAAGGCGAGGTAGTCGCGCGCCGCCTGCGGCAGGTCGGCCTCCTCGCGGCACTCCTCGATGTCCTCGTCGAAGCCCGGCAGCTCCTCGTACTCGGGCGTCGCCGAATGGAGGATCGACTGGTGGTAGGGGAAGCTGTCGAGGACGGCTCCTTCCTTGGAGCGGTAGCGCACCGCCACCCGCAGCGGCCCGATCCCGCTCAGCACGTCGAGCTTGGTGATCGCCAGCGAGTCCATGCGGTTGAGCCTGACCGCGTAGCGCAACGCGACCAGGTCGATCCAGCCGCAGCGCCGGCGGCGGCCGGTGGTGGTGCCGAACTCGTGGCCGCGCTCGACCATCCGCTCGCCGACCTCGTCCTCCAGCTCGGTCGGGAAGGGCCCCGCCCCGACCCGGGTCGCGTAGGCCTTGGCGATTCCCCAGACCTCGGTGATGTCGGTGGGGCCGACCCCGGCCCCGACCGTGGCCGCACCGGCGATCGGGTTGGACGAGGTGACGAAGGGATAGGTGCCGTGGTCGAGGTCGAGCAGGGTCGCCTGGGCGCCCTCGAAGATCACCGTCTCGTCGGCGTCGAGCGCGTCCCAGCAGAGCTTCGCGGTATCGGCGATGTGGGGCTCGAGCCGGTGGCCGAAATTGACGTGTTCTTCGACCATCGTGTGCAGGTCCAGGCGCGGGTCCGGAACTGTGGCGCTCTCGGGCGCCGCCTTTGCCTCCTCGCCGGCTTCCTTGCGCTGCTTGCGCCGCTGCACCGAGAGCTCGCGCAGCGCCTGCTGCTTGGGCTCGAGGGCGGCGCGGATCTTGGTCCGCAGGATCTTCTCGTCGAGCAGGTCTTGAACGCGGATGCCGAGCCGCAGTGCCTTGTCGGCGTAACAGGGGCCGATCCCCCGCCGCGTCGTCCCGATCGAGAGCTTGCCCAGTTTGGTCTCGCCCGCCGTGTCGAGCAGCACGTGGTAGGGCATGATCAGGTGCGCGTTGGCGGAGATGCGCAGGTTGCCGACGTCGATGCCACGGCGTTTGAGGCCGTCGATCTCGCCCAGCAGCACGCTCGGGTCCAGCACCACGCCGTTGCCGATCACGCAGGCCTTGTCCGAGTGGAGGATCCCCGACGGGATCAGGTGGAACTTGAACTCCTTGCCTTCGCGGACGATCGTGTGACCGGCGTTGTTGCCGCCCTGGAAGCGCACGATCACCGCGGCCCGCTCCGCGAGCAGATCGGTGATCTTCCCCTTCCCCTCGTCGCCCCACTGGGCGCCGACTATGACTACGCCAGGCATAAGCGCTGGATTGTGACGGGGTTAGGCCGCGGGCGCGTTTGCGCGGGAAGGGCGTGACTCCTGGTGTCGATATTTGACGCCGTGCGCGCAATGAGCGCGTCCCTTTCAGCCACGATCTGCCGTATGGGAGCAATCGCGACTACGCGTAGTGCGAATCGCGCTACATTGAACGACATGAGCAAGGCTCCACCACCACTCTCGCTGCGCCTCGGTCATGCCGGCACGCGCGCTCTCGAGGCGCTCGCACGTGCGCGCGGCGTCAGCAAAGCGGAGGCCGCGCGCCAGGCGATCGAAGAGACCGCCGAGAGGGAGCGGCAGAGATCCGGCCTTGCAGCCGAGGTAGAGCGCTTGATGAAAGATCCCGCTGACGTCGAGGAGTCGCGGGAAATCGCGAAGATGATGGAGGAACTACGTGGTCCGTGGTGACATCCATGCGATCACATTGCCCCGCGGTCGCGGCCGGGCGCAAAGTGGACGCCGTTATGCGGTGGTCGTTCAAGACGACGGCCTGATGGCCATGTCCACGGTTGCAATCTGCCCAACTTCGCAAAGTGCGCGCGCGGCCAGCTATCGCCCGGAGATTGAGCTAAAGGGAGACAGGACCCACGTTCTCTGTGAGATGGTCGGACATGTCGACGCAAGTCGCCTCGGCGATCGGGTCGGCCATCTGAGCCTGGAGGAGGCTGACGCCGTCGATGACGCCCTCAAGTTGGTTCTGAGCTTGCGCTAATCGCGGTGGGGGTGCCCGAACTATCGGAGGACGGCTTCAGCTGGCTCCCGCCTATCGTGCCCGTGCATAGGGATCATGCAGGCACCGCACATCTCTACGAGACGCGAGACAGTGCGCTGGCCAATTTGCTCTTCAAGCTGCTTGTCGTCGAGGTTGGTGGTGACGAGGATCGACCGTTGTGCCTCGTAGCGCTCGTTGACCAAAGCGTAGAGCTGCTCCAGTACCCAGTCGGACCGTTTCTCGGCGCCGAGATCGTCGATATGGAGCAGGTCAACCGAGGTCAGCCGCTCGAAGAAGGTGAGGTAGGAGTCACCGCCCGGTTCCGCGTCGTAGGTCTGGCGGATCCGCGCAAGTAGTTTTGGCAATGAATAGATCGCGACCGAGCGGTTCTTCTCGAGAGCTATTTTCGAGACGAGCATCGCTAGCGTCGTCTTCCCGGTGCCGGGGTCTCCGAACAGCCAAACGCCGCGGCCCTTTTCGAGGTTCTCGTCGAGATTCTGGAGGTACCGGCGGATCTCGTCGACCGCTCCTCCCGTTTGAAGATCTCGCTCCATATCGCTGACCGGCGGTCGCTCGAAGGAGACGCCCTGGAACTTGCGCGGGATCACCGAGGCGACGCCGCGGTTGCGGCCGCGGCGCAGGCGCGCTTCGCGGCACTCGCAGGCGCGCGCCTCGTCGTCCTCCTCGCCGAGGATCCAGCCGGAGCCGTCGCAGACCCCGAGCGGGCACGGCCCCTGGCCGCGGAACGGCTCGCTGCGGGCGATCGCCGGCATCAGAAGTCAGGCCCCGCGCTGGCGTCGACGAGCGGCGGCCCTTCGCCGGCGGGCTGCTCGATCGGCTGGTCCTGGCCGGAGAAGTCGGCGAATTTCGGGAAGCGGTCGAGGAAGACCAGCTTCCTGGTCCCGATCGGGCCGTTCCTGTGCTTGGCGATGATCAGGTCGGCAAGGCCGTCCGGCTCCTCGTCGGGGTCGCGGTAGTAGTCCTCGCGGAAGAGGAAGGCGACGACGTCGGCGTCCTGCTCGATCTGCCCCGACTCGCGCAGGTCGGAGAGCTGCGGCTTCGGCGGCGTCCGCTGCTCGGGCGCGCGCGAGAGCTGGGAGATCGCGACGACGGGCACCTCCAGCTCGCGGGCGAGGATCTTCAACCCACGGGAGATCTGGCCCACCTGCTCGACCCGGTTGGCGCGGTGGTCGTCGGAGCGCATCAGCTGCATGTAGTCGAGGATGATCAGGCCGAGCCCGCCGCGGTCCTGTTCCTGGGCGTGCAGCCGCCGCGCCTTCGCCCGCAGGTCGAGGATGCCGAGGTCGGAGGAGTCGTCGAACCAGAGCGGCGCCTCCTCGAGCTCGTTGCAGGCGCGCACGACCTTCGGCCAGTCGCGCTGGGAGACCTGGCCCTTGCGCAGCTTGTCGCCGGAGATCCGCGCCCGGCAGGCGATGAACCGCTGCGCCAGCTCGACCTCGGACATCTCCAGCGAGAAGAAGGCGACCGGCATGCCTTTCTTGACCGCCACGTTTTCGGCGATGTTGGCGACCAGGGCGCTGTTGTGGACGATCACGTCGTCGGCTACGAAGTTGCGCAGGCCGGGAACGTCGAGATCGTAGGTCTCTTCTTCCCCCGCGTACTCGACTGAGACGACTTCGTCCCACCAGATGTCGGAGTCGCAGAGCTCTTCGAGAGTGGGGGAAGCGGTGGCGGTTGCGAGCTCGGCGACGAGGCCGCGAGAAGGGGAGCGCTTGCCAACGTGCCAGTTGTGAGTGCGCGGCCGTCCGGTGAGCTCGCTGACCGCGGCCCAGACCTGGTCGCCCTTCGCCAGCAGCACGTCGTCCCAGATCTCGACCGGCAGCGTGTCCGTGTTGGTCGACCGGGGCGCCGCATCGAGTCGCGCGAGGACTCTCGCTTGAGCCTCTTCCTTGCCTGGCACGGTGACCAGGTCGCAGAATCGCCGCAGGCTCTCTTGCGAGGTGATCCTGATCTCTCGGGCGACCTTGTCAGTGCCCTCGTAGATGGGTCGCTTCAGAGTGCGAATAGTCGCCACGATGCCGAGCCGCAGCAGCAGATGCTGGACGTCATGCGCGAGCCGCTTGCTGATCGTCGTGTAGCCGATCTGGGCTAGGCGATCGCTGCAGTAGACGTGCCCGTCGCACGCGTACATGACGCCGAGGAAGCGAGTGAGCTGCTCATCGTCGAGTCCGAAGACGGCGTCGGGAACGAACTTCTCGGCTGACCGCAGGCCCATGAGGCCGTGGCGCTCGAGCATGCGGGTGACGGGATTCGATCGCGTCCCGCGGCCACCGCTGATTCGCGCTGTGCCATGAGACCGACTCCCGAGATTGAGCTTCGTCCCATAGGCGCTTACGGCCTCTTCAACGATGCTGACAACCCGAGATCCTTCCCCGAAGCAAAAGCTCGGGGTGCTCTGAGTGAGCGCGCCGTCGGCGATGAGTGCTCCAAGTAGGACCACCTCATGGTCTGGCAGTTGAGTCTTCTCGTTTGGGCTGGGCAGCCGGCGTGGGACAGCGATTCGCGTTCCAGCTCCGACATCGCCTAGCTCTTCCCACCCCGAGCTGGTGAGGACCGGATGGTTGGTCGTCGCCTTCAGCTCACGACCGAGGCGCGTCTTTAGCCGGTAAACACACTTCTTGCCGTTGGCCTCGATCGCAACTGCCTTTGCCGGCCTCATCTGCAGGTCGGAGCCCAATGAAGCGACCCACACGTCCTCGCCACGTTCATGGCTCTCGAGCAAGTCGACCGCTCGTCGCCGGTTTCCCGTAGTGGGATCGTAGATTAGAGTTTGTGCGGAAACGCACTTTCCCATCGCCGGCCTGGCGGCGACGATGATCAGGTTGCCCGGCTGGAAGCCGCCGGTGATCGCGTCGATGTCCCGGAAGCCGGCCGGCGTCCCGGTCATCTCGATCTCGCCGGTGGAGAGCTTCTCGAGCCGGTCGACCTCGTCGTGGAGGATCTCCGAGAGCAGGCGGAAGTCGCTCGCCTGCTCTTTGTGGGCGACGTCGAAGAGCAGCTTCTCGGCCCGCTCGGAGAGCTCGCGCGGTTCGCCGGCGCGGTCGTTGACCCAGCCCTGGATCTCCTGGCCGGCGCCGAGCAGTCG
Source organism: uncultured Solirubrobacterales bacterium (assembly GCA_963849165.1). GTDB lineage: Bacteria > Actinomycetota > Thermoleophilia > Solirubrobacterales > 70-9 > VAYN01. Next base: position 52,645 of record CAWKGJ010000003.1, read on the forward strand.
CCGCAGCAGCGAGTTCTGCTGGACGATCTCGGCGTAGTGCTTGGCGTTGCCGGCGGCCGGCACCTTGGCCGCCAGCTCGGAGACGTAGTGCTTACCGCCGGCCTGGTCGATCATGTTGCGCTGGGTCAGCGCCTCGGCGACGCTGAGCTCGTCGACCGGCTTCGACTCGGCGTAGAGGTCGTGGGCGCATTCGAAGATCGCCCGGTGGCGGTCGAGGTAGAAGTCGGCGGCGTTGAGCTTGACCTCGTCGATCACCCGCGTCAGCGCCGGCTCGGCGACCAACATCGCCCCGAGCACCGATTCCTCCGCCTCGATGTTCTGCGGCGGGACGTGGGTTGAGGTTGGCTGCGACATCTAGGTCAGTTTGGGGGCGCGGTCGGCGTCTCAAACAAACCTAGACAAACCCAAGCCTCTCCAAGCGCTTTGAAGCTGCACTTTGGGCAGTGCTAGAAGGCTGCGTTGGGCTGTGACTCAGAGCCAGTCTCGTTAGCGAGGTAGACCTGTATGCCCTCGAGCAAAGACTTGAGGAGCTCGTCGAAGCTATCGCCGGCGGCAAAGCAGCCGGGAAGCTCGGGTACCTCTGCCCAGTAGCCCCCATCTTCGTGGCGAATTGCTGCGGTCAGCTCCATCTCTAGGCAAGATTAACGGGACTCAAAGGTAGATTTAGAAGCGGATCGGAGGGACGCCCGCCAAGAGCAATCCCCCCGACCCACTTACAGAGCGCAGACAAGGACATCCGGAGTGACCCGTCTACTTCAGTCGAGGTCTCCCCCAGGGTGGAATCCGGCGGCCGCGGTTTTGGAAGCCGCGGGTCAATCGACTGCGTACTTTCAAGATAAGGCGTTAGACGGCAGGCACCGGAGCGTTTCGTGGCATCTGCCACGGATTCAGGTGGCCTCGATCGGTGGGATCAGGCCCTCCTGCTCCTGTTGCTGCTCGCCGCGGCGCAGCATGCGCTGGGTGAGGATGGTGAGGCTGAGGATCGCGGTGGCGCCGAGGCTGAGCTGGACGCTGAGCAGGCCTTCGCGGGTCCAGTAGACGTCGCGGAGGTCGAGCAGCAGCGCCGCCTCGTCGAAGGTCAGGCCCATGCCGATGCCCATCGGCACCGCCAGGTGGTCCTCGAGGTCGTCGTTCTCGGTCAGCAGGGCCGCCGTGCCGGAGGCGAAGGCGAGCAGGATGCCGGGCACGAAGTGGTGGATGTGACGGCCGCCGACGCTGACGTTGCGGAACGGGCCCCAGTTGTCCTTGATCCCCCAGGTAGATATCCGCACCAGCGCGAACGAGCCGAGGAAGCCGCCCAGGAGGTTGAAGAGGACCGTTTCGCTGCGCGGTGCCTCGCTGTAGCCGCGCACCGCCACCCCGACCGTGTCGGCCGCCGCGGCCGGCGCCGCTTCGATCAGCGGCTCGTGGTCCTCACGCTCATGCGCCCGCCGCCGCAGCAACCGGCTGAACTGCCCCGCCACCACCGCCCCCGCCCCGCCGATCGCAACCACGGCAAGCCCAACCGTCTCCCGCTCCGCTTTCGCCCACCCCAACCTGCTCCGAGCCTTAGCCCGGCGACTGATCCTCTTAGGCAATCGCGCCCCCACCCATCTGAGCCTACCCAGACGCTGGGGAGCGCCCCGTTCGGAGGTGCCGAGAACGGAGCCAGTTTGCCCCGCCCGCAGGCACCTCCGAACGGGGCGCCCGGCACGGCTAGACCCAGGCTTACTTCTCCTCAGAAATAATCGTCTTCACCGCGGCAACGGTGCCGTCGGCAAGCTCGATCTCAACCATGAAGGTGCCGACTTCGCGCAGCGGCTGCTCGAGCCGGACGCGTTTTTTCTCGATCCGCAGGTCGCGGGCCTCGCGCAGCGCGTCGACGATCTCCTTGGCGCCGACCGAGCCGAACAGCTTGCCGTCCTCGCCCGCCCGCTGGTGGATCGTCAAGACGGTCTTGCCAAGCAGGCCGGCGGCCTGCGCTTCGCGCTCGGTCCGGAGCTTCTCGGCTTTTTCAGCGGCCTCTCGGCGGCGCACAGCTTCCTCGAGCGCTCCCGGGGTCGCCGGCTGAGCCAGCTTGCGAGGGATCAGGTAGTTGCGCAGGTAGCCGGGGGAGACGTCGATCGCCTGGCCACGTTCACCGAGGGACTCGACGTCCTCGAGCAGGATGGCTTCGGCCATCAGCGCTCTCCGACGTAGGGCAGCAGCGCGATTTCGCGTGCCCGCTTCACCGCCACCGAGAGCTGTGCCTGGTGGCGGCGGGAAAGTCCGGTGACGCGGCGGCCGCGGGTCTTCCCCTTGTCGGAGAGGAAGCGCCGCAGCAGGTTGAGGTCCTTGTAGTCGACGACCTCGGCGTTGACGCGCGTGTACTTGCGCGGCCGGGCGCGCTCGGCGCCGCGGCGCCCGCGCTTGTTGTCCGACGAAGTCTCTCTAGCTCTAGCCATGGGGCGCGGAATCCTACAGATGTAAACCGGGACGCCGCATGGCGCCCCGGAAACCGGCTAGAAGGGAATGTCGTCCTCGGAGCTACCGCCGCCACCGCCACCGCCGGCCGCGGCGCCTTCGAAGTCGGAGGTGTCGGCGGGGACGTCGCTGCTGGGACTGAAGCCGCCTCCACCCCCGCCGTTGCCGTTGCCGCCGCCGCCGGAACCGTCGCGGGAGCCGAGGAACTGGACCGAGTTGGCGACGATCTGGACCGCCTGCCGTTTGCCGCTGCCGTCTTTGGCCTCCCACTCGCGCCAGTCGAGGCGGCCCTCGATCGCCACCGGGCGACCCTTGGAGAGGTAGTTGGCGCAGTTCTCGCCCTGGGCTCCCCAGACGGTGACGTTGAAATAGTTGGGCTTGTCGACCCATTCCCCGGTCTGCCCGTCCTTGCGGCGGGTGTTGACCGCGACGCGCAGCTCACAGACAGCGGTGCCACCCCCGGTGTGGCGCAGTTCGGGGTCCTGGGTCAGGTTCCCGGTGATCACCACTACGTTCACGTTCGAAGCTGCCAAGTCACTCACTCCTCTGAAGTCGTCGTTGGATTTCAGTCTAAGAGCGCGATCGGCGCGACCTCTCCCCGGCGGGGAGGGCATTTCTCGCAAAGAGCGGACGCGGAAGCGGCGCTAGTCGTCGGAGTCGTCGGGGGAGTCGCCGCGATCGTCGCGGGCCCCCGTGGCGCTGCGCTCGCGCGGCCCGGGGGCGGCGCTGGTCGCCGGCGGCACGATCACGGGCGCGTCGGCATCGACTTTGAAGATCCGGAAGCGGAGGACGCCGTCGGCGATCTTCAGGTTGTGGTCGAGCGAGTCGAGCAGGTCGGTCGGCGCCTCGAAGCGGAACCAGCGGTAGTCGGCCTCGGTCCGCTTGTTGATTTCGAAGGCCATCTTGCGCAAGCCCCAGCTGTTTTCGTGCTTGAGACTGCCGGCGGCCTCGATCTGGCCGCGCGCGTCTTGCACCAGGCCGTCCCGTGCGGGGGCGTCCAATTGTGGGTCCAGCATCAGGACCAGCTCGTATTCGCGTGGGGCTGCCAAAACGGCGAGGGACTATAGCGGCGGATTTCGCGCGGGTCGTCCCGGTCAGCGCGGGGCAAACTCGGCCGAGCCGTCGCCGGGCGGGGGCGGCGGTTCCGGTACGGGGACCGCCAGCGGCGCGGGCGGCGGCGGCTCAGGGGCCGGCGGCGGGCTCGGCGGGGGCAAGGGGGCCGCCGCCGGCACGGGTGGAGGCGCCCCCTCGGCGACCCTTTCCTCGCCCCGCTTCGCGCTGCTCGCGGGAGAGCCGCGACGGCCCCGCCGCTGCGGCTTCGAGTCGACCCTCGCCGCGAGCGGCACGGCGCGGGGCAAGGGATCGCGGCGGGGCCGCGGCGGCGCCTCGCGGGGGACGCCCGGGCGCGGCAACCCGACGTCGGCCGCCAGCGGCGGCGGTGGCGGCGGCGTCAGCAACGGGGGGAGCAGCTGCAGCGCCAGGGCGGCGCCGGCGACCAGCGCCGCCCCCTTGCCCAGAGCCATCCAGCGCACCCGCACCCCGTTCATCCCGTCCCAAGGGCCTGGCGCCCCCGGTCTCTCCCCGGCCGGCAGCCGGGGTTAACGCGACTCGCGCAACTCGGCGATGTCCCGCAGCTGGTCGTCGACCCAGTCGCCGGGGTTGCGCGAGTAGATGATCTCCTTCAGTCCCTGGGACAGCGCCCTGCGCTCCTCGGCCGGCATCGTCAGCGCCCGGTAGATCGCGTCGGCCTGCTCCTGGATGTCGAAGGGGTTGACCGTGATCACGTAGTCGTCGAGCTCCTCGTGGGAGCCGGTGTTCTCGGAGAGCATCAGGACCCCGTCCCTGGTGTTGACCGCCGGCGCCTCCTTGGCGACCAGGTTCATGCCGTCGAAGAGCGAGTTGACCATCAGCAGGTCGAAGTGCTTGTAGCGGGCGACGGCGTCGTGGAAGTTCTCGTAGATCTTGAGGTCGATCGGCATCCAGTCGGTGGTGCCGTGGCGGTGGTTGACGACCGCGACCAGGGCCTCGATCCGCTCCAGGTACTCGGCGTACTCGGGCACGTCCTGGCGCGAGGGCTGCAGGTGGGCGATGAAGGTCACCTCTTCGCGGAACTCCGGGTGCTGGGTCAGGAAGACGTCGAACGAGGTGAAGCCGCGCAGCACGTTCTTGGAGAGGTCGGCGCGGTCGACGCGGATGATCAGGTGCTTGCGGCGGCGCTCCAGCACCTCGCGCTCGGCCTCGGCCACCTCGGGGGACTCGGCCGCCCGCTGCAGGCGCTGGGCGTCGATCGAGAGCGGGTAGGCGCGGGCCAGCGTCTTGCCGCGGGCGTGGCGGACCTCGCCGCGCACGTAGTCGACGTCGGCGTCTTCCAGCAGTTCGTCGCAGCAGCGCAGGAAGTTGATGCAGTAGGCGTGGGTGTGGAAGCCGATGATGTCGTTGGCCAGCATCCCCGCCAGGATCGCTTCGCGAATCCGGCCGGGGAGGATGCGCCAGCTGTCGGGCTGGGACCAGGGGATGTGGACGAAGTGGTGCAGGAAGACGTCCGGTCGCAGTTCGCGGATCATCCCCGGGGCGGTGTAGAGGTGGTAGTCGTGCAGCATCACCAGCGGCTGCTCCTGGCCCTCGATCTGCTGCACCACCGCTTCGGCGATGTCGCGGTTGACCGCCTGGTAGCCGAAGTCCCAGGCGTCGAGCTCCTCCTGGCGGACGTCCGGCGCGTTGGAGAGGTCCCAGAGGTAGTGCTGGATGAACCAGAGGATCGGGTTGGCGATCACGTTGTAGAAGCGGTCGTAGGCCTCGGGGTCGCTGCCGACCAGCCGCACCCGGTAGTCGATGCCGTCGATCGAGAGCTCGACCGGGCCCCCGTGCTCCTCCGCCACGGCGACGTCCTCGTCGGTCATCGCCGAGGCGATCCAGAGCGCGTCGCGGTGGGAGACCAGGCCCGAAAGCGCCGTGACGAGCCCGCCGCCACCGCGCCGCAGGGTGCGCTCGCCGCTCTCGTCGCGCTCGAACTGCAGCGGCCCCCGGTTGGAGACGATGATCAACGGCGAGGAGTCAGGCACCCACCCACCCTAGCGCCGCCGATGGGCCTGAAACGTCCGTATAGCGGACGTTTCAGGCCCATCGGCGGGTCAGGTATCGAGGTCGGTCAGCAGCCCGAGCCAGTCGCGCAGCAGCCGCGGCGAGAGGAACTCGCGGCGGGCGTGCTCCTTGCCGGCCCGGCCGAGGCGCTTGCCCAGCTCCGGGTCGGCGAGGACCTCGAGGCAGCGCTGGGCGCACTCGGAGGGCGAGTCGACCAGGTAGCCGGTCTCGCCGTCTGTGATCTGCAGGGGGATGCCGCCGACGTTGCCGCCGACCGTCGGCCGACCCTTCCAGAGCGCCTCGGTGACGGTCAGGCCGAAGCCCTCGCGGATCGACTTCTGCAGGCAGACGTCGGACTGCGACTGAAAGGCGTTGACCTCGATCGCGCCGACGTTGTTGAGGTTGCTGAGGATCTTGATGTCGGGGTCGTTGTCCGCGTATTCGTAGGTTTTCTGGAAGTACTCGCGGCCCTCGGGGTCGTCGCTCGCCATCGAGCCGACCATCGCCAGCTGTGCCTCCGGGATCTGCTGGGTCACCTCGCGGTAGGCGTCGATGACGCCGATCGGGTCCTTCCAGGGGTCGAAGCGGGAGACCTGGGTCAGCAGCGGCCGGTCGGGGTCGATCCCGAACTGGCGGCTGACGAAGGCGGCGTCCTCGGGCGAGAAGGCCATGTTCTTCGGCGAGAGCGGGTCGATCGCCGGCGGGATGATGTTGACGCCGTCACGACCCTTGTCCATCGCCGCCGGCACGTACTGCGGCAGGTGCCAGACCGTGGCGTCGTACTCCTCGATCAGCGGCAGCAGTCGCTCGATCGGGGCCGGGTTGGGGGTCGAGAGGTCGATGTGGCAGCGCCAGATCCAGCGCTTGCCCTTGGCGAGGGCGCCGCGGCGCAGGCCGATCGGCTGCGGGTCGTGGACGATCACCGCGTCCCACTCGCCCTGCAGGCCCTCGGCATTGATCTGGTTGATCTCGTCGAAGACCGCCCACTGCTCGTCGCTCAGCGTCTCCTCGGCCCCCTGCAGCGAGTTGTGGAGGAGCTTGGTCGCGTTGAAGAACTCCTCCTTGCCGAAGATCACGTGCCAGTGGGCATCAAGCCCGATGTCCCGCATCAGCGGCACGATCGTGTAGAGGATCTCCGAGACGCCGCCGCCGAAGGCGGTGGCGCTGACGTGGAGGACGCGCTTGCCTTTGAGCGGCTCCGCCAGCTCGCGGATGCGCTCGATCGTCTCCTTGCCGACGATGTGCTGGTAGTCGGTGAGGGACTTCTGGCCGAGTGCGACTTCCTGGAGCAAGGCCGGAGTTCTACACGCCTGGGCGGCGCCGCGCGGTCTAGCCGCCGTCGGCGGAGTCCGGGCGCTTGCCCAGGGTGACCTCGACCTGCTCCTTCTCGCCGTCGCGAAGGACCATCAGGGTCACCTTCTCGCCCGGTTTGCGGAAGGCGACGAAACTGGAGAGATCGTCGGGGCGGATCACCTTCTGCCCGTCGGCTTCGAGGATCACGTCGCCGCCGGTGCGGTACTCGCCGGCCTGGAAGCGCACTTTCTCGTCGCCGCCTTCGAGCCCGGCCTTCTCGGCGGGCCCGCCGGGGACGACTTCGGCGAGCAGGCCGCCGAAGGTCGTGTCGAGGCCGAGCTTGGCGGCCAGCTGCGGATAGAGCGCTTGGCTGGAGACGCCGATGTAGGCGTATTCGACGCTGCCGTCCTCCTCGAGTTCGGCGACCGAGCGCTTGATCGCCGAGACGGGCACCGCGAAGCCGACGCCGTCGTTGGCGCCGGAGTTGGTCTCGATCTGCTGGTTGATGCCGATCACGCGGCCGGCGGCGTCGAGCAGCGGGCCGCCCGAGTTGCCGGGGTTGATCGAGGCGTCGGTCTGGATCGCGCCCTCGATCTGGAACTGGGTCAGCGACCTGACCGAGCGGTCGGTGGCGGAGACGATCCCGCTGGAGAGCGACTGCTGCTCGCCGAAGGGGCTGCCGATCGCCGCCACCGGCTGGCCCACCAGGAGGTCCCTGTCGTCGCCGAGCTCGAGTGGGTGCAGGGGGAAGCCGTCGGGGTCGACCCGGAGCAGGGCGACGTCGGCGAAGGGATCGAAGCCGAGGATCTCGGCGACGACGACGTTGCGGTCGGGGAACTCGACGAAGACTTCCTTGGCCGGCCTGCGCTTGCCGCTCGATTCGTCGGTGACGACGTGGGCGTTGGTGACGATCTCGCCGTCGCTGTTGAGCACGAAGCCGGAGCCCTCGGCGGCGCCGGCGCTGCTGCCGAAGATCGAGCGGATCGTGACCACTCCCGGGGAGGCCTCGCGGTAGACCGCGGCCGCGTCGAAGCCGCTGTCGGCGGTCTCGACGATCACCTGGGGCGGCGGCTGCGACTGCTTTGCCCCCGCCGCGCTCGGGGCCGTGTCGCCGCTCTCCCCGGAGCCGCAGCCGGCGAGCAGGGCGAGGCAGAGCAGCAGCGCCGCAAGCGCCGCCGCCCGCCTCATGCCGGAGCCTTGGCCAGGCCGCCGCCCCCGGGACGGGCCGCGGCGGCGACCTCGGCCGGTGGCAGGTCCAGCGTGAAGGCGGTGAAACGGCGGCTGGAGCTGATCGTGATCCGCCCCTCCATGCGCTGGGCGAGCTCGCTGGCGATCGCCAGCCCGAGACCCGATCCGCCGGCCTTGTCGGCCGTGTAGAAGCGCTCGAAGATCCGGCTCTGCACCCGCTGGGGGATGCCGGACCCCTCGTCGGAGACGGTCAGCTCAGCTCGGCGATTTACGGAGTAGGTGGTCACGGTGACCTTGGTGCCCTCGGGGGTGTGGGTGAGGGCGTTGTCGAGGAGGATACGGATGATCTGCCGCACCCGGTCGGGGTCGCCGCGGGCGATCGCCGGCTGTTCGGGGGTGCGCAGCTCCAGGCGCGAGCCGCGCAGGTCGGCGCGGGCGCTGAACTCCCGCGTCACCTCGCGCGCGAGGGCGCCGAGGTCGACGCTGCGGGCCTGCATGACCATCGCCCCGGCGTCGAGCTGGGAGAGGTCGAGCAGGTCGACGGTCAGCTTCGTCAGGCGCTCGATCTGCTGGCGCATCGTGCGCACGAACTCGGCCCGCTCCTCCGGGCTGGGGTCCTCCTCTTCCAGCAGCTCGACGAAGCCGCCGAGGCTGAAGATCGGGGTGCGCAGCTCGTGCGAGGCGTTGGCGATGAACTGCTTGCGGGCGCTGTCGAGCTCGGCGAGGCGGCGCTGCATCTCGTTGAAGGTGCGGGCCAGCTGCCCGAGCTGGCCGACCGCGGCGACCGGGATCGTGGTCTCGAAGTTGCCGTCGGCGACTTTGCGGGCGGCGTCCTCCAGCCCGAGGATGCTGTTGGCGGCCTTCTGCGCGTAGTAGAGGCCGACCGCGGTGGACAGCGCGATCGCGATCAGAGCGCCGATCGCGATCTGGCCCTTGACGTCGCCGAGGCCGCTGGCGGCGCCGCCGACGGCGACGGTGAAGACGTAGATGACCAGGGAGGTGCCGACGGCGATCCCGATCGAGATCAGCGCGACCCGGTTGCCGAACGCAGTGAACCTGAGGCGGCGCACCGCGGTGCCTACTCCCGGAACCGGTAGCCGACCCCGCGCACGGTGAAGAGGAACTCGGGCTGCTTCGGGTCGCTCTCCAGCTTCTCCCGCAGGTGCCTGATGTGGACGTCGACGGTGCGCGGGTCGCGGTACTCGGAGTCGCCCCAGACGTGCTCGAGCAGGGTCTCGCGGGTGAGCACGCGGCCGGGCGAGCGGGCGAGGGCGCCGAGGATCTCGAACTCGACGTAGGTGACGCGGATCTCCTCCTCGCGCAGGGTGACCATGCGGCGGTCGAAGTCGATCGTCAGGTCGCCACTCTCGATCGTCTCGTCCTCCGGCGCCTCGCCGCCCATCCGAGAGCGCCGCAGCGCCGCTTTGACGCGGCTGCGGAACTCGCGCATCGAGAACGGCTTGGTGATGTAGTCGTCGGCGCCGACCTCGAGGCCGGCGACCTTGTCGGTCTCGCTGCCTTTGGCGGTCAGCATGATGATCGGCACCTGGCTGTGGGTGCGCAGCTGACGGCAGACTTCGACTCCGTCGAGGCGGGGCAGCATCAGGTCGAGGATGACGAGGTCGAAGCGCCCCTCCTCGAAGCGCTGCAGAGCCTCGCCGCCGTCGAGCGCGGAGGTCACGTGGTACCCGTCCTTGCGCAGGGGGTAGCTCAAGAGCGTCTGTATCGACTGCTCGTCGTCGACGAGGAGAATGCGGGCCGTCCCGTTAGCCACAGCTGAAGGGTAGTGCGGAGGCGAGGTTGGACGCATGTGCGAGTACCCAGAACTAAGGATCTGGGACTCCAGGCCGATAAAAGGAGCGATGCAGCCACAGGAACTGAAGAGCCTGGTCGAGTCCGGCCACTACAAGCCGGATCCCTCGCGGATCGCGGCGGCGATGCTGCAGCGACGCGGCGTGCGGGAGCTGCTGATCTCCGGCAACCCCGCGCTCAGCCGAGCTGGTCGTACCCGGCCGGGACCACAGTCCCCCCGCCGGGCAGCCTGATCTCGACGCCCTCTCCCTCGCGGACCTCGCCGATCCGCGCCAGCGCGATCCCCGCCGCGCCGTCGACCGCGGCGACGGCCGCCTCGAGGCGGCCGGGCGGCAGCGCCGCCAGCAGCTCGTAGTCCTCTCCCCCCGACGTCGCCAGCTCGAACGGCTCGCGGCCGGCGGCCGCCGCGACCGCGGTGACCCCGGGTGCCAGTGGCAGGGCGCCGGCGTCGATCTGGAGGGCGACGACGCCGGCGGCGGCGAGGTGAATCGCGTCGCCGCCGAGCCCGTCGCTGAGGTCGACCATGGCGCTGGCCCCCGCGGCCGCCAGCGCCTGCCCGGCGCCGAGTCGCGGCGCCGGCTCGAGCTGGCGGCGGCGCAGCTGCTCGCCGGTCTCCGCGTCGAGCCCGGCGCCGAGCTCGGGACGGTCCAGGAGCAGCAGCCCGGCGGCAGCGCCGCCGATCTCGCCGGTCAGGACCAGGGCGTCGCCGGGGGCGGCGCCGGCGCGGCGGACCAGCAGGTCGGCGCTCGGCGCGTGGCCGACGACGGTGACGGCGAGGGTCAGGACCGGGGCCCGGGTGAGGTCGCCGCCGGCCAGCGTCGTCCCGGTCTCGGCCGCGAGGGCGGCGATCCCGCCGATCAGCTCCAGGCAGCCGTCCTCGTCGAGATCGGGCGGGATGCCGGCGGCTACGTAGGCCTCGCCGGGCTCCGCCCCCATCGCCGCCAGGTCGGAGAGGGCGCTGCCGAGCGCCTTGCGGCCGATCTGGGCCAGGGTCGCGGTGGCGCGCCGGAAGTGGACTCCCTCGACGAGCGCGTCGACCGAGGTCGCGGTGGCGCCGCCGGGGACGGTGACGGCGGCGTCGTCGCCGCTTCCGACCCGGACCCGGCCGCCCGGCGGCGGCAGTCCTTCGCGCACCCTCGCCAGCAGCTCGAACTCGCCCATCGGCTGACTATCCCAAACCGGAGCTTCCGCGCCGGCGCGAGGGCGGCGAGCGGTCGGCGCTGCTCACGTCACTAAGGTGCGCCTGACGTGGAGCGCCGCCAGCCATTCCTGCACCGGGTCGGCGAGGCCGGAGCGAAGTTCGGGACGCGCCCGCCGCGCAGCCGCCGGGTCCGCCTCGCCCTTCAGGTCGGCCTCGCCGTCCTGATCTTCGGCTTCCTGGTCCTGACCGTGATCGACCAGTGGTCGGAGATCAAGAGCGAAGGCGTTCACTTCCACGTCGGCTGGTTGGCCCCGGCGATCGTGATCCTGCCGCTCTTCTACGTCTTCAGCGCGCTCGGCTGGGACATCATCCTGCGCTTCCTCGGCTACCGGATCGGGGTCGGCCGGGCCCAGGTCGCCTGGGGCCAGCCGATGCTCGCCCGCTACGTGCCCGGCAGCATCCTCTACGTGCTCGGCCGGGTGCTGCTCTCCGAACGGGCGGGGGTGCCGCGCCGGACCACGATCGCCAGCATCGTCTACGAACAGGCGATCTCGGCGACGTCGGCGATCGTCGTCGCCTCCTACTTCATCATCAACCACCCCGACCTGGAGGGGCAGCCGCTGCGCTGGGCGGTGCTGCTGCTGATCCCGGCCGCGATCGCGGTCCTGCACCCGCGCGTCTTCGGCCCGCTGGCGAATCGCGCCCTGAAAGCCTTCGGCCGCGAACCGCTGCCCGCGTTCGTGCCGCTGCGCGGCGTCGTCGCGCTGATCGCCTTCTACTCGCTGAACTGGGTCGTGGTCGCCTTCGGGATCTACTGCGTCGCCCGTTCGGTCACCTACATCCCCTTCGACGACATCCTCCTGGTCGGGTCGGCCCAGGCGATCGGCTACTTCGCGGCCCTGGTCACGCTGGTCGCCCCGGCCGGCCTCGGCGTCCGCGACGCCGCTTTCGCCTGGGGGCTGAAGGCGGCGCTGCCGGGCAAGAGCTTCGCGCTCGGATCGCTGATCGCGATCGCCGTGCGCGGGGTGATGACGGTGGGGGAACTCATCTACGTCGGCGCGGTCACCCTGCTGGGCCGGCGCGAGGGATGGAGCGTCGCGACCGGGATCCTGCATCCCTCCCCGGAGGAGGAGGCGGCGGAGCAGGAAGGGGCCGTGCATTCCCCCGAAATTCTCTGACGCCGCCGGGGAGGGCGGCGCTCCTGCTTGCGCCTAAAGCGGGATGCGCGCGCCCAGCTGGTAGGCGGTCAGGGCGAGGGTCAGCAGCTGGAGGGGGCGGTCACGGGAGATCGCCGCGAGCGGCAGCGCCCAGACCAGGTACCAGGGCAAGAGCCAGGCGCTAGCCAGGAGCAGGCCGGCGGCGGTCCAGCCGGCGGCCCGGACCCAGTCGAAGCCGCGCCAGGTCCAGAGCAGGAGCTGGAAGAAGAGCGTGAGGAAGAGAGTCAGGGCGAGGATGCGGACGGCGTCCGGGTCGAGCCCGGTGAGGCGGGCCGCCGTGATCGGGATGCTCATGTAGCTCGTCCGCCCCTGGTTCTCGCCGGCAAGCCCGAAGGCGTGCAGCCAGTCCCAGCCGAAGGCGAGGTACGCGCCGCCGCCGAGCGCGAGAAGCGCCACCACGACTCCCAGCAACAGCCGGCCGATGGGCCTCAAACGTCCGCCATATGGACGTTTGAGGCCCATCGGCCTCGGTTTTCCAGTCCCTATTAGGGCGAAGGGGGCGATGAAGAGAGAGGAGGCCTTGGTCGCGGCGGCGGCGACGAGGGCGGCGCCGCCGGAGAGCTCGCGGGCGCTGAGGATTGCGGCGACGGCGAGCATCGCGAGCAGCATCGTCAGGCCGTCGTTGTGGGCGCCGCCGACGACGTGGACGAGGACGAGCGGGTTGAGGGCGACGAAGGGGGCGGCGCGCAGCGGGTCGGCGCCGCGCCAGGCGGCGAGGCGGGAGACGACGAGGGCGAGGGCGAGGACGGAGAGCGCCGCCGCGGCCTTCAGCGCCGCGACCGCGAGGCCGACCGGCAGCCAGGCGAGCGGGTAGGTGGCGAGGGTGAAGAGCGGCCCGTAGGCGCTGGTCGATTCGGTCCAGGTGACGTCGGGGAAGACCGGATCGGCCGGGGCGGCCAGCGGCGGCTGGACGTAAGGATTGAGTCCGTGGACGACCCCGAGGCGGGCGTAGTCGAGGTAGCTGTAGACGTCGTGGGAGAGCAGGACCGGAGCGACGGCGAAGGCCGTCACGGCGAGGACGATCGCGGACCAGACGACACGGCGGCCGAGCCGGGGAGCGGCGGCGAGGACGGCGAGGTAGGCCGCGAAGCCCGCCCACATCAGGGCGTAGGCAACTCCCGGCGAAATGTTCAGCCCCCGGCCCCTTTACCGCCACCGACGGTAGGTGGTGGCGGGGGCGCCGGCGCTGGTTCCTGTCCCGCGCCGGGCGCGTAGGCGTCGGGGTCGTATTCGTACGGGTCGTAGCCGCCGACCGCGCCGCTGCCGGGTGGAGGCGGCTTGTCGCTGTTCCCGCCGTCGCCGTCGACAGGGGCGCTGGGCCCGGCCTGGGTGAAGCGGCCGTAGTAAGGGGCCCAGCTGATCGACTGCTCGGGCTCCTCGAATTCCTCGCAGGGGACGCCGCCGCCGGTGTACAGCGAGTGCCAGATCTCGGCCGGGAAGGTGCCGCCGAAGACGGTGGTCCCGTGGACGCTGGTCATCGAGACGTCGTTGGACTCGGGGTAGCCGACCCAGACCGCCGTCGCCAGGTTGGGCTGGTAGCCGGCGAACCAGGCGTCGGTGTATTCGTCGGTGGTCCCGGTCTTGCCGGCCTGGCCGGCGCAGCCGGTGTAGGCGGCGGTGCCGGTCCCTTCGGTGATGTTGTCGTGCAGCAGCCGCGTCACCTCCCAGGCGACCGGCGCGGGCAGCACCCGCTTCGGCTTGGCGCCCTGGGGCCGGTCGACGTGGCCGTTCGGGAAGACCACCTTCTCGATCGAGACCGGGTCGTGGTGGACGCCGCCGGCGGCGAGCGTCGCGTAGGCGTTGGTCAGCTCGAGCGGGGTCACCCCGAGGCGCAGGCCGCCGATCCCCTCGGCGGGGATCCCGTCCAGCTTGGTCGTAATCCCCATCGACTTCGCCGTCTGGGCGACGCTCTTGGGGCCGACGTCGAGGTCGAGCTGGGCGAAGACGGTGTTGTCGGAGCTGACCGTCGCCTGCTGCAGGTTGACGGTGCCCTGGTAGCCCTCGTCGGCGGTGTGGACCTCCCAGTGGCCCCACTGCGGCAGGTCGAGGACGAGCGGTTTCGAGGTGTAGAAGGTCGAGTAGGGATCGACCCCCTGCTTGATCGCGGTGGTGAGGACGAAGGCCTTGAAGGTGGAGCCGGGCTGGCGGCGGCCCTGGGCGGCGAGGTTGAACTGGCTCTGCTCGTAGCTGGAGCTGGAGACCATCGCCCGCACGTGGCCGTTGCGGGGGTCGATCGAGACCAGCGCCGAGGACGGGTCGGTCGAGTAGGGGAGGGCGGAGCGCATCGCTTCCAGCCCCACTTCCTGCAGGTCGGGGTCGATCGTCGTCCGCACCTCGAGCCCGCCGCGGCGCACCGTGTTGACCCCGTACTCGCTGATCAGCTGGTTCTCGACGTAGTCGAAGAAGTAGGGCTGGCGGTGGTCGAAGTAGTCGTCGGAGACGCGCAGGCCGAGCCCCGCCGCGGCGACCGCCTCGACCCGGTCGCGGCTGACGTAGCCGAGCTTGGCCATCTGCCGCAGGACGTCGTTGCGCCGCTCCCGCGCCGCCCCAGGGTTGAGGATCGGGTTGTATTCGGAGGGCGCCTGCGGCAGCCCCGCCAGCAGTGCCGCCTGGCCCAGGCTCAGCTTCCAGACCGGCCGCGAGAAGTAGATCCGCGAGGCCGCCTGGACCCCCACCGCGGTGGCGCCTTCGATCGTCCCGTAGGAGGCGATGTTGAGGTAGGAGCCGAGGATCTGCCGCCGCGAGTGCCGCTTCGCGTACTCCATCGCCAGCTTCGCCTCGACGATCTTGCGCTCGAGGTTGCGCTCGGGGTCGGGGATGCAGAGGTTGCGGACCAGCTGCTGGGTAATCGTCGAGGCGCCCTCGACCGCCTTGCCCGCTTCGAGGTCCTTGATCGCGGCCCGGAGGATGCCCTGCGGGTCGACGCCGCCGTGCTCGTAGAAGCGCTGGTCCTCGATTGCCACCGTCGCCAGCTGCACGCTCTTGGGGATGCGCTCGATGGAGACTGGCGTGCGGGCTTCGTCGGCGGCGATGACGCCGAGCTTGCTGCCGTCGGCGGCGTAGAGGGCCGAGTTGCCGCCGCGGTCGATCGGCTTGCAGCTGGCCAGCGAGGGGGCGTCGGCGGCGACGTCGAGCACCCAGGAGGTGACGGCGATGGCGGCGATCGCGACGAGGGCGAAGATCCCGCCGCCGACGAGCAGGAGCTTGCTGCCGATACCGCCGCGGCGGCGCTGGCGTCGCCGGTTGCGCTGCGTCATCGAGCAGAGGGTACTTCGCGGCGCTGGGCGGTCAGGCCTGCGTGTCTTCGGTCGAGTGGTTGTGGACGACCCCCTCTACCAGGAGCTGGTTGGGGATCACCACGGAGCTGCCGTCGCCGGGGTCGACGTAGGTGTAGGAGAGGGTGATGTCGGTGACCCGCCCCTCGTTCTCTTCGAAGCTGATCCGGTCGCCGATCTTCATCGGCTGGGCGACCGCGATCTGCACCCCGGCGACCATGTTGGCGATCGTGTGCTGAGCGGCGAAGCCGACGATCAGCCCCAGCACCGCGGTCGAGGCGAGGATGCCCCCGGCCAGGCGCTTCAGCTCCGTGAACTGGCTCAGCGCCAGCATCGCGAGGACGAGGAAGATCGTCAGGAAGAGCAGCCGCCGCAGGAAGCGCAGGCGGGTCTTGGTCGAGCGGGAGACCTGTGAAACTGCGGGCGACATGGGTGCCAACTTAGCCGTAGAGGGAGCCGAGGAGCAGCTCTCGACCCGCTTCCCTTACTCGAACTGGGGCCCCTGGGTGGGGGTGCTGGGCGTCTTTCTGGCGCTCGGGACCGGGGTAGTGCTCGGGATTCCCGCCGCGATCATCGGCAGCGAGCCCGACGGCGACCTGAGCACGTTCGGGAACGTCGGGGTGCAGCTGGGGGCGGCCGTCGGCTTCCTCATGGTGCCGATGGCGATCGCCGCCCAGCGCGGGGCGGCGACGATGCGGGAGATCCTGATGCGGCTCGGGGTGCGGCGCTTCAAGCCCACGGCCGCGCTGAAGTGGACGGCGGCGGCGATCGGCGCCTACCTGCTCTTCGCCTTCGCCTACTCGACCTTGATCACCGTGCCCGAACAGGAGGACATCGCCGACGGGTTCGGGCCGATCCCGGTGCAGATCCTGCTGATCGTGATCGCGGCGCCGATCAGCGAGGAGCTCTGCTTCCGGGGGATGCTGTTCGGCGGCCTGCGCGAGCGCCTGCCGCGGGTCGCGGCGGCGCTGATCGCCGCCGTCATCTTCGGCGCCCTGCACGCCCTGACCGGGGTCTCCGCGGTGCCGCCGCTGATCGCCTTCGGCTTCGTGCTGGCGCTGCTCTACGAGAAGACCGGCTCGGTCGTGCCGTGCATCCTGCTGCACATGCTGAACAACTCTGTCGCCCTGCTCGCTCAGTAGCATTCCGCCGGTGAGTCGCCGTCTCGCGTTCCTCCTCGCCCTCGCGGCGCTGCTCGTGATCCCCGCCAGCGCGGCCGCGGCCGCGCCCGGCGCCGGGTCGAAGAAGGGCGCCGCCCCTCAAGTCGTCCCCGACGCGACCGTGAAGATCAAGCTCGGCAAGCTCGACGACGGCCGCGCCCAGATCTACGGCAAGGTCCCCGTCTTCGGCACGATCAGCCCCTACGTGCCCGGCCAGCGGGTCGAGGTCAGCTTCTTCCTCGACGGCAAGGAGCTGGTCAGCCACAAGCTCGCGGTCGGCAAGGGCAAGGGCGGCACCGGCACCTTCCGCTCCAGCGTCATCGTCCGCGAGGATGGCAAGTACGCGGTCAGCGCCAAGCACGAGGCGACCGCCGTGCTCGGCGCCGACGGCACCGTGCGCAAGAGCTGGAAGGTCAGCTTCCCGTCGCTGCACCAAGGCCAGTGCGGCGACGTCGTCGTCGGCTTCAAGAAGGCGATGCGGGAGCTGGGCTACATCGCCAACAGCGGCCGCTGCTTCGGCGGCAAGACCGCCCGCGGCGTGCTCGCCTACCGCAAAGTCAACGACAAGAACCGCAGCATGCGCGCCGGCAAGGGCCTGGTCAAGAGCGTCTTCGCGGGCCGGGGCGCCTACGAGGTCCGCCACCCCGGCGCCGGCCAGCACGTCGAGGCGCCGCTCTCGAAGCAGATCCTCGTCTTCGCCAAGGGCGACAGGCCGGTCGCGGTCTACCCGATCTCCTCCGGCAAGTCCTCGACCCCGACGGTCACCGGCCACTACGAGTTCATCCGCACCGAACCCGGCTACAACTCCCACGGGATGTACTACTCCTGGTACTTCTACGGCGGCTACGCGGTCCACGGCTACGAATCCGTCCCTGACTACCCCGCCAGCCACGGTTGCCTGCGCACCTTCATCGCCGATCAGCCGGAGATCTACGAGCGCATCAACTACGGCGAAGACATCTTCATCTGGTAGACGATGAGGGTCTTCGTCGCCGGAGCCAGCGGTGCGATCGGCAGGCCTCTGGTGCGGCAGCTGCTCGCCGCCGGGCACGAGGTGACGGGGATGACGCGGCGCCAGGAGCGGGCCGAGGAGATCCGCGCCGCCGGCGCCGAGGCGGTGGTCTGCGACGTCTTCGACGCGGAGGCGCTTGGCGCCGCGGTCGCCGCGGCGCGGCCCGAGGTGGTCCTGCACGCGTTGACGGCGCTGCCGCCGAAGTTCGATCCCCGCTCGGACTACCTGGCGGCGACGAACCGGATCCGCAGCGAGGGGACCCGCAACCTGCTCGCCGCCGCCCGCGCGGCGGCCGCCCGCCGGCTCGTCGCCGAGAGCGTCGCCTTCTTCTACGAGCCGGAGGGTGACTGGGTCAAGGACGAGGAGGCGCGCCTGTTCGTCGACCCGCCCGGGCGCTTCGCCGCCGCCTGCGAGGCGTTGATCGCCCTGGAGCGCGGTGTGGTGGAGGCCGAGGGGATCGAGGGCCTGGTCCTGCGCTGCGGCTGGTTCTACGGCCCGGGCACCTACTACGACCGCGGCGGCTCGGTCGCCGAGGAAACGCGCAGGCGGCGCTACCCGGTGATCGGCGACGGGACCGGCACCTTCTCCTTCGTCCACGTCGACGATGCGGCGTCAGCCTTCGTCGCCGCCCTCGACCACGGCGCCCCCGGTCTCTACAACGTGGTCGACGACGAGCCGGCGCCGCTGCGCGAGTGGTTGCCCGCCTACGCTGAGGCGCTCGGCGCCAAGCCCCCGCGCCGGGTGCCGGCCTGGCTGGCGCGGCTCGTGGCTGGCAAGGACCTGGCGAGCGCGGCAGTGACGATGCGCGGCGCCGCCAACGCCAAGGCCAGGCGCGAGCTGGATTGGCAACCGGCGCATCCGAGCTGGCGCCAGGGTTTCCGCGACGCCCTCGGCCAAGCTTGAGGACTTGACCACACCCTGGGTGGGTCAACTCCTCAACGATGCGGCGACCTTAGGATGGCCGCCGTGATCGACCTCGAAGCCGCCAAGCAGACGTTGCTCGCGGAGCTGCGGGAGCACTCGTTGATCCTCGGCGAGGTGACGCTTTCGAGCGGGGCGACCGCGCAGTACTACGTCGACGCCCGCCGGGCGTTGATGCGCCCGGCCGGCTTCCGCGCCGCCGGCGAGCTGATCGCCGCCTACGCCAGTGAGCTCGGCGCCGAGGCCGTCGGCGGTCCCGCCACCGCCGCGATCCCGCCGGCCTGCGCCGCGATCGCCGTCCCCGCCGGCGCCGGGCTCGTCGCCTTCTTCGTCCGCGGCGCCCGCAAGGAGCACGGGCTGCAGCGCTGGGTCGAGGGGCCGGTGCGGCCGGGCCTGCGCTGCCTCGTCGTCGAGGACACGGTCACCAGCGGCGGTTCCACCGCGACCGCGGTCGGGCGGATCCGCGAGGAGGGGCTGCAGGTGGCCGGCGTGGTCGCCGTCGTCGACCGGCTCGCCGGCGGCGCCGAGAAGATCGAAGCGGCCGCCGAGGCGCCCTACCGCGCCCTCCTCAGCATCGACGAGATCTACCCGGATCGCCCGGACCGGCCCGACCGCGACTGAGGCCGGGCCCATATGGTTGGCTGGTGAGCCAGCTTGGACCGACCAGCTCCGCGCTCGACCTCGCCGCCGCCCTGCGCGCCGGTGAGCTCTCCGCCGTCGAGCTGCTGGACGCCTGCCTCGCCGCGGTCGACGAGCGCAACCCGGAGCTGAACGCGGTGGTCTGGCGCGACGACGAGGGCGCCCGCGCGGCGGCCCAGGTGGCCGACGACCGCATCGCCGCCGGCGAGGAAGCGCCGTTCCTCGGCGTGCCGATCCCGATCAAGGACCTGACCCCGGTCGCCGGCTGGCCGCTGACCTTCGGGTCCGCCGGCGCCCCCGCCGGCCCGAGCGAGCAGAGCGAACTCGTCGTCGAGTCGCTGCTCGACGCCGGCTTCGTCCTCTGTGGCCGCACCAACACGCCCGAGTTCGGCACCCTGACCGTGGCCGAGAACAGCCGCTTCGGCCCCTCCCGCAACCCCTGGGACCCGAGCCGCTCCCCGGGCGGCTCCTCCGGCGGGGCCGCGGCGGCGGTCGCCGCCGGCATGTTCCCGATCGCCCACGCCAACGACGGCGGCGGTTCGATCCGCATTCCCTCCGCCTACTGCGGCCTGGTCGGGCTGAAGTCCAGCCGCGGCCGCATCCCCCGCCGCGCCCAGGCCTGGATGGGGGCGGTCGTCGAGGGGGTGACGACGAGGACCGTCGCCGACGCGGCCACCGTCCTCGACCTCACCGCCGGCCCCGACCCGCTCGCCTGGAACAACGCGATCCCGCCGGCCCGGCCGTTCGCCGCGGAGCTCGGCGCCGACCCCGGCCGCCTGCGCATCGGGCTGATGGCCGAGGCGCCCCTCGGCATGCCGACCGCGCCGGACTGCGTCGACGCCGCCCGCGACGCCGCGGCGCTGCTCGAGCAGCTGGGGCACGAGGTCGTCGAGGCCGAGGTGCCGACGATCTCCGCCGAGCTGGTGCCCGCCTTCACGGTGATGGCCGCCGCCGGCCTCGCCGACTACGAGGGCGTCGACTGGGCCCAGGTCGAGCCCCACAACCGCCACAGCCACGAGGCCGCCACCACGAGCATCAGCGCCTACGAGTACGTGGTCGCGGCGCAGGCGCTGGAGCGGCTCTCGCGCCAGGAGGTCGGCCGCTGGGGCCGCGACTTCGACGTCCTCCTCACCCCGACCTCGGCGATCCTGCCGCCGCTCGCCGGCGCCGTGCTTGCCGACCAGCACGCCGCCCCAGAGCAGGCGACCTTCGACACCGTCGCCTCGGTCGTCTTCGCCGCCTTCGGCAACGTCACCGGCCTGCCGGCGATCTCGCTGCCGCTCTACTGGAGCGAGGAGAGGCTGCCGGTCGGCACCATGCTCACCGGCGCCCCCTTCGACGAGGCGACCCTGATCCGCCTCGGTGCCCAGCTGGAAGCGGCGCGCCCGTGGGCGGGGCGGGCACCGGCGGCACCGGCGCTTCCCTGAGCCCTATTCGATCGTGCGCAGCTGGTCGACCGGCGAGAAGTCGTCCCGCAGCGGCTCGGCCCCGGCCGCGAAGGATTCGAG
Organism: uncultured Solirubrobacterales bacterium; assembly: GCA_963849165.1. Taxonomy (GTDB): domain Bacteria; phylum Actinomycetota; class Thermoleophilia; order Solirubrobacterales; family 70-9; genus VAYN01. The sequence goes on from CAWKGJ010000003.1 coordinate 73,334, forward strand.
TTCAGGCCGGGAGTAGGCGAAGAGGCCTTCGCTGCGGGAGGCCTTCGGGCTGACCAGCCCCCGCATCTGGCGGTCGGCGCCGAAGAGGATCAGGTTGCCGCCGAGCGGTCCTTCTTCGCCCCGCAGCGCCGCCAGCTGCACGTCGGTGAAGGAGTCGAGCAGGGTCGCCACCTCGGCCTTGAGGAAATCCAGCGGTTCGAGGTCGATCAGGTTGACCGCGTAGAAGCCGCCCGGCTTGAGGACCCGCTCGATTTCGCCGACCCACTCGGCGGTGGTGAGGTGCCAGGGCACGGTGTAGCCGCTGAAGGCGTCGCCGACGACGACGTCGGCGCTGTCGTCGGGCACGTCGAGCATGGTGACGCGGGCGTCGCCGACCGTGGCGCGCAGGTCCGAGCTGGTTCGCAGCCCCAGGCGCTCGCGGTCGAGGTCGACGACGTCGGGGTCCACCTCGAGCACTTCGGCGCTCGAGCCGGGATGCGTCGCCAGCAGCCAGCGCGGCAGCGTGAAGGCGCCGCCGCCGACGAAGACGACGTCGAGCGGCTCGCGCGGCCGGCTTTCGGCGTCGATCGCTTCGGCGATCCAGCGCGTGTAGGAGTACTCGAGGTAGGTCGGGTCCTCGAGGTCGACGTAGGAGTTGCGGACGTCGTCGAGCAGCAGCTCGTAGCCGCTGGCCCGAGCCGGGTCGGTTTTCAAGCTGAGGCAGTGGTAGCCGCTTTCGCGCAGGCACGGGGAGTCCGAGGTCGCGGTCAGGGCGCCGAGGGCGAGGGCGAGGACCACGACCCCCGCGACCGGGGCCGGCGAGAGCAGCGGCGACGCGGCCCCGAGGCCGAGGCCGGCGAGCACCAGCACCGCGCCGATCAGCAGGATCGCGGTGTTGACGGGCATCAGCGGCACGATCACGAAGCCGGTCCCGAAGGTTCCGACCAGGGCCCCGGCGGTTCCCCAGGCCGAGAGACGGCCGACGACGGTGCCGCTGGCGCGCAGGTCGTGCAGCTGCAGGTGGGCGACGGCGGGGGAGACGGCGCTCAGCGCCGCCGCCGCCGGCACCAGCGCGATCACGGTGATCCCGAGCGCCGCCAGGTTGCCGTCCCCGCGCGCGCCCGGGCCCAGCCAGTGGATGACCGGGACCGTCAGCAGGGTCAGGGCGCCGCCGCCGATCAGCAGGCCGACGATCAGCAGGCGGGTGTCGACCCGGTCGGCGAAGTAGCCGCCGACGGCCGCCCCGAGCGCGATCCCCGCCAGCGCCGCCCCGATGATCGAGGTGGTCGTCTCCAACGTCAGCCCCACGTAAGGCGCCAGCAACCGCACCGCCAGGATCTCCAGCATCAGGACCGCGCCGGCGGCGACGAAGACCAGCATCGCGGCGACCACCGGCGGCAGCGCCTGGGGCAGAGCCGCCGCCTCGGGCTGCGGGGCCGAGCGCTTCTCCGCCTTCAGGCTCCCCGTCTTCGCCATGCGCGAACAATACTAAGGATACGCTGAGTTATTGGACCGCCTGCGCGGCCGTCCCAGCCCAGGAGGCGCTTTAGGATGAGCCGATGAGTCCGCAGAGCAAGCCGGTCAACTGGCGGGCCTGGGTCGTCGGCGTCCTCATCGCCCTGGTCGCCGTCGTCGCCCTGCAGAACTCGCAGCAGGTTCGGGTCGACGTCCTCTTCGTCACCCTCGACGCGCCGCTGATCGTCACCCTGCTGGCGGCTGTCGGGATCGGCATCCTGATCGGCTACGTGGCGCCGCTGGTGTCGCGCCACCGCCGCGGCGATCGCGGTCAGGGCAAGGCGGGCTGAGCGGGGCGCCGGAAGAGCTCGGCCGAGGGGATGCCGATCAGCTCGCCGGCAAAGCGCTTGCTGGTTCCGTAGACGACCCAGGTGGTGTCGATTTCGCCGATGTCGAGGTCGAGCCGCAGCTCGTCCGGGTGCTCCTCGAGGTGCTCGACGTGGGTCAGGCCGGAGTCGTAGTCGCCGCGCAGCAGGCCTTCGCCGACCAGCGGCTTCGAGGCGACGTCGACGATCTCGTCCCATTGGGAGAGGTCGACGTAGCCCTTGGTGGCGGGGACGATGCCGAGCGAGCGCGGCTCCTCCACCTGGCGGCGGCTGAGCAGGACCAGGTGCTTGGTCGGGTAGATGAAGGTGTCGACGACGAAGACCTCGGTCCAGTATTTCTCGGTGATCTTGTGGACCAGCGGGTGGGCGCTGCACTGGATCAGGAAGGCGTCGTCGCGGCCTCGGATCATCTCCAGCCCGACGAAGAAGTCGGTGATGAACTCGACCGCGTAGTCGTCGATGCCCTGGAACGCGGCGTACTCGGTCACCGCTCGCTCGTGGCAGGTGCCCGCGGGCCCGAGCGTGACCAGGGTGATCTGCCCTTCCTTCCTCGCCGTCATGAGATCGGCCCCGTGTACTTGATGACCGAGCTCCTCGCTTGGTATTCCGACATGCCGTAGTCGAAGGCCTTCGGCGCCGGGTCTTGCCGGCCGCTCTGGAGGCGCAGCGCCGCCGCGTGGCGGCCCTCGACCTGCACGATCGAGCCGGCAAAGGCGCGGAGGTCCTTGGACTCGACCGTGGGAATGCCGCCGTTGTAGGCGCCGATGGTCGCCCGCTCGATATATCCCGCCATTCTCCGGAAGTTCCACGATTCAGCCCGGAAGGCGAAGCCGTAGTCGCCTGGCGGAACCGGTTTCGCCCCCAGCTTCTCGACCTCCGCGATCACCGCCTCGACGTGCTGGCGCTCCTCGTCGAGGAGCGTCCCGATCAGCTTCTGCAGCTCGTCGCTCAGCCTCGGCTCGGCCTGCCCCTTTTCATAGAGGGCGACCAGTATGTGCTCGAACCCGAGGACGAAGTTGAGGAAGTCGGCGTCGCCACCGCCGCTCGCCGCCAGCGCCTTGCGCGCATACGGCGCGACCATGCCGAGGCCGTAGGCTGCGCCGGCGGCCAGCGCTCCCTTGAGGAGCAGCTCGGCGCGCGAGAGGCCGTCCGCCCCCTCCATCAGCCGGCGACGAAGGGTTCGATGGATTTGAGCACGGCTTTCACCGGGGCCGGCTCGGCGAAGGCGCCGTCGGGCGTAATCGGCCGCCCGAGCAAGGTCTGAACTACAGCCGCGTGCCGGCCCTCGACGCTGTGGATCGAGAGCAGCAGGGCCGCCGTCGTGCGGCCCTCGACGTGCGGCAGCTGGCCGAGGTAGGCGGCCGCGCCGAGGTTCTCGAGCATCGCCGCCAGCTCCAGCGCCGCCTCCGCGTCCTCGAGCGGGAACTCGGTCTTCGGCTTGGCCTCCGGCTCCCCGTCCAGCCTCACTACGGCGCTGGTGAGGGCATCGACGTGCTCGGCCTCCTCGGCGCCGAACTCCTCCATCGTCAGCCGGTCCGAGCCCGTGAAGAGGCCGCTGCCGACCGCGTCCGCGTAGAAGGCCGCCGCCACGTGCTCGAGCCGGAGGGCGTAGTTGAGGATGCCGACGTCGCCCTCGCCGAACGCCGACGTTTCGCCGTCTCCGCCCTCGGCCGAGCTGTCGCTGCCGCAGGCGCCGAGGACGGCTGCCGCCGCGGTCGCGGCGCCCGCCGCGGCGACGAGCTGCCGCCGCGTGACCCCGTGCTGGGCCCCAGCGGCCGGCGGCTCATCCGACCTGCCCCGCTCCTGCTCCTCGAATAAGGCCATCGTTCTCCTCGCTCGTCTCCCGCCAGCACCTTACTCCGAATTGATCAATCAGACACTTTCGAAGGCGCGGCGCCGAACAAGGTCTCGTGAAGCCCTTCGGCCAGCTCCCGGGCCAGGTCGGGCTCGCCGCCCAGTTCCAGCCCGCGGACGTCGCGTTCGATCACCGCGGCGAACCAGGCCGCGGCGCTGCCCACGGCCCAGGCATCGGTCTTGCCCTCGAGCCGGGTCACGCAGTCGACGATCGCTCCCTCCCTCACCTGGACGATCACGCCGACGACGCGGTTGACGTCGCTGCTCCCGATCCGCACCGCGAGCCGGCAGGACCCGGACACCTCGGCGGGCAGGCGCAGCAGCGGCAGGGCCAGCAGGAAGGCCGCCTCGGCGTCGCGGTTGGTGATCGGCGGCGCCTCCTCGGGCTGGTGGACGTGCTCCCAGCGTGCCGCGGCGGCGAGCGGAGCGATCGAGCTGCGCAGCCAGTCGCTGACGGTGTAGGGCGTCCCCCTTCCCTCCGCCGGCAGCGCCTCGACCAGGCCGAGCAGGCGCATCGCCGCGAGCCGCCGCTCCAGCGAGGGATAGCTGAGGCAGGTGATGATGCTGTCCAGCTCGGTCAGGGAGAGCGGCCGCGCGGCGAGCGCGCGCATCAGGCTCGCCGACCAGCTCTCGACCAGGGCTTTGACCGCGCTCTTCGCTTCGTTGGTGCCGAGCTCGATCGGTCCCTCCGGCGCCCGTGCCAGCCAGGCCGCAAGTGACCCGGCGACCTCCAGCAGCCCGCTCCCCGACGCGGTCAGCTCGTAGCTCGAGCCGCGGGCGAACGGCTCCTGGTTGTGCCTCTCGACCACTCCGGCCGCGGTCAGGGCACGCAGGTAGGCGCGGGCGGTCGTCTGCGGCGGCGACCCCGCCTCCTGCCGGAGCTCGACCACGGACCTGGGCCCGGCGGAGAGCGCTTGCACCACGGCCGCGTTGAATGGGACGGCAAGCAGCGAAAGCGCACGGGCACCGGCGCGAGCGACGATCAGTCCTCCTTGGCGGCGATGATCAATGATTTCTGATTATGCCAGAAACCTTTGCAAATCTCGTCCTGGATCCCCGCGGTCCTTGCGATGCGTACTGGGATATGGAATATTGCGCTTGTAGAGACGATCTAGGGTTCCTCAAGGAACTCACGGAGTCGCTGCATTGGGAGACCCCACCGCCGAGGGTCGCGGGGAAGCGGCAGGAGGTGGGACTACGGTAAGGGAGACCTGCGTGGAGACACTGGCCGCATCGGCCTCGAGCCTTGGCAACCGCCGAGTCGCTCACGCCTTCGCGTTCCCTCCGTCCGGCGTGGTTGCCCAGTCCCACGCCGGCCCCTTTCGCGCATCTAAGCCAATTACGCCGGCCGTCTTCCCCCGGTGGGCATCACGCTAAGGAGAAGACATGAGGTTGCAAAGATTCCGCGAACAAATCGGCACCGCCGGCCTACTGGTGGCGATCGTCGCACTCGTCGCCGCCCTCGGTGGCGGCGCCTACGCTGCCACCAGCGGCTCGACTGGCGACCAGGCGACCGCGAGCGCCAAGGGGAAGAAGGGACCCCCGGGACCACGGGGGCCCAGAGGTAAAACCGGACCCGCCGGACCGACCGGGCCGACCGGCGCGACCGGTGCGACGGGCGCGACGGGCGCGACCGGCGCGACCGGCGCTAAAGGCGACGCCGGCAGTCCCGGTGGGCCCGGCAGCCCGGGAATCAGCGCCACGACTGAAACCTTCAGTGGTGTCAAAGAAGCCTGCACCGAAGGCGGAGTTGTAGTGAAATCGGCAAGCCCCGAAGTCACCGTCTGCAACGGCAAAAAAGGCGTTGATGGCACCACCGGCTTTACCGAAGACTTGCCCCCGGGAAAAACCGAGAAAGGCGTTTGGCGATTCGTCAGCAACGGCGAAACGTATCAGTACGTGCCGATCAGCTTTCCGATCCCGCTGTCCGCCGCCGATGCCGAGGACATCACGTTTGAATCGTTGGCAAAAGGGGTGGCGCCTACGCTTAACTGCCCCGGGACCCCACAAGAACCGAAAGCCGAACCCGGTTTTCTTTGCGTCTATACCGGGGAGTTTGAATCGAATTTCAACGGTAACCCCGGATTCGTCTACAAGCCTTTCTTTGATCCATCACCATCAGTAGAAGAAGAAGAAGGAGTAATTTCGGCCGGGACGCTTCTCACTTGGGAAAACAGCACCGCAGGACAGCACAGTGCCGGAAGTTTCGCAATCAGGGCCCCTGAAGCCCCGTGATCAATGGCCGGCCCGGATGTTTCAGATCTGGGCCGGCTTCTTCCTTTTTATGACCGGTTGGTGAGACTGTGACCAAGAATGACATCGCGATCGCTGAAGTTCGCCGGAAGGCGAACCGCGAGGCCATCCTCGCCCGAGGGCTCGTTGCCGTCGCAGTGATCGCGGTGTCGTACTTGCCTCTCAGTCTCGTCCCGGAGATCATCGAGCCTTTCGCCGGTCAGACCACTCGGGTTGACGTCAGAGTGGTCGTCACCATCGCGGTTACCCTTACCTCGGTAGCCCTTAACGGGCTTCAGCTCGTCAAGAGTAGGCGTCGCCGCAGCCAGCTCAAGAGGCAGCGAAGGCAGCTCGAAGCGCTCGAGAGGAGCGTGGCATGAGTAGCGCAAGGTTTGGCCGGTCACCGAGAACGCGTCTAGTGCCGAGTCGCGTCCGCGCGGATCGGTCTTTCGCACCAGAATGCGTACCGCGCGGATCGGCGCGCTCGAGAATCTGCCGACGGGTATTTGCAGGGATTTTCAGTTAACTGCAGCCAGGTCGGCGGAGCAAAGTGCCTGAGCGCACTGAAAACCTTGACCGATAGCCCCTCCTGCCCCTATGGATAGATCCGTCGCTCGGCCGCAAAGGAGCCGGGCGATTACTACAAGGAGCTATTCATGATTCGCAATCTCAAGGCTCTGCTGCTCGTCTCGATGGCGGTCGCGGCAATGAGTGCGGTGACGGCGTCGGCGGCTTCGGCCGCGCCGCTGTTCAATTCCGAAATCGCCAGCACCACAATCACAGGCCAGACGGACGGGACTGGGAAAACAGGGCATCAGGTCTTCGATGCCGCTGGCGGAACGGTCACATGCACCGAAGTCGATCTGACCGGAACTCAAACCGGAACCACGGCGGCATCAGTCACATTGACATCAACGTTCGGTGGCTGCACCTTCCTCGGCCAGGCCGCGACGGTAAGCATGGAAGCATGTGACTTTATCTTCAACGCAAACGGCGGTGTTGATGTCCACAAAGACAGTGGGAAAACTGGCAACTGTAAACACCACGAACAGGGAATCAAAATCTCGATTCCAGGCTGCGTCGTGATCGTGCCGGAACAGACAGGCCTCCAAAAAATCACCTACCACAACATCACCGTAGGTGGCAAAGGCGCAATCACAGCAGAACCGAACGTGAGCGGTATTACATACGACTCGACGGGTGCTGCCTGCCCCAAACAGCCCGCTGGCACATACGCTGATGGGACGTTCACAACAGGCAACGCAATCATCACCGGGACTAACCACAAAGCGGAAGCGACGGGTATCTCCTGGACTCCCTAATTCCTGAGGGAATAGCAGTGTTGCTGTAGAGAAGACATCGGCATTGAAGCCGGTAGGGCACGAACCACGAGTCAAATCGTGGTTCGTGCCTTTCTATATACAGATGATCGCAAAAGATCTCTGACAAATCTCGCCTGCACGTCAATTCCGAGACGGCCCAGGTGTGGGCCCAGGGCGATCCCTACCGACGATCATCTTCGGAATCCCACTCGATGTCCGCGAGATCAGGGCCAATCTCGATCGCCCCAGTTTCACCTTGGCCCCGACGAGCTGGAACCCTCAGCATCACGCCAGCGTTCTCGGGCATCTCCGGTGCCAGCACAAGCCTCACGCCAACAGCCCCCGCTTCTCGGTCGTCTGCCCACTCGGAGTTCCTCGACACACCCACATCCGCACGATCTGCACCCGGGTCCAGTTCGCCGCCGACGCCTGCCCGAAAGGCGCGATCTACAGCAAGGCAACCGCGACCACGTCACTGCTCGAGGAGCCTCTATCGGAGCCCTCTACCTGCGCCCCTCCTTCAGCTCGTCGTCCGGCGTGGTGGTGGCTCCTGAGGACCGGGGCCGACGTCGACCTGGTCGGGCGCGCATCGACTCCGTCAACGGCGCCACCCGCAGCACCTTCGACACCGCCCTGACGCGCCCCCGACCAAGTTCGCGCTGGAAATGCAGGGCGGCAAAAGACCAGCAGGAAACTCGCGGCAACATCCACAGGCACACCAAGGCTTACGGTGAACAGAAAATGTGGGCCACGGTCGTCGGGCTCGGGGGCTTTCACCAGGGAGCTGCCTCCCGGCTTGGGAACTAGGAGTTCTATTGACAAATACTTGCCCATTCCTATACAGTGACGGTTGGATCGGGGGAGGGGCGAACATTTACGGCCAAGGGAAGGGGATGAAGATGAGGGACAAGAGCACCTTCGCGATACTCGCGGCTACCATGGCCTGCCTCTTCGCTTGGGCCCCCACCGCCTCGGCCGACCAAGTGATCGGCCCGGGGCAGACGCTTGCCCCTAACGGCTTGGCCGTCGACACCGAAACCGGTCGCCTCTACGTCGCCGACACGGGAAACAACAGGGTCACCGTATTTGGCCCGAGCGGGTCCTTCGAAGAAGCCTACGGCTGGGGAGTCGACACGGGGGCCAGTCAATTCGAGATCTGCACCGCGGCCTCGGGCTGCAACGCCGGCATCGCCGGCGCCGGCAAAGGCCAGTTCGACCGCCCCACGGCGATCGCGGTCGACAACAGCCCGACCAGCGCCTCGCGCCACGCCGTCTACGTCGTCGACTACAACAACCGAAGGGTCCAGAAGTTCGACGAAGACGGCAACTTCCTGCTCACCTTCGGCGGCGGCGTCAACAAAACCGTTCCGGGCGACGTCTGCACGGCTGCCTCGGGCGACGTCTGCGGAGAAGGAGAAGACGGCAGCGGGGAAGGTGAATTCACCGCCACTGACACTCAGTCGGGCATCTTCATCGGGGTCGGCCCCGGCGGGGTCGTCCACGTGCTCGACAGCGAGAACCCGGGCAGCAATGAGAGCGAATTCAAATCACGGCTGCAGAGGTTCGAACCTTCGGGAGTGGTGATCGCCCCCCAGTACGCCCTGTTCGAAGGGGAACGGTCGGTAGGCCTGGCCGTGGCCTCAAACGGTGACTTCTACGCCAGCGGCGCGGTGGCGATCCGCAAGTACAACGCCGCCGGGACCCAGATCGGGTTGATCCCCGGGGACAACATCTCGGCACTGGCGGTGGACACCGCCGACAATCTCTTCGCCGCCGAAGGCAGTAGCGGCTTGAGCCGCAGCATCGTCGAGTACGACGCGAGCGGGGCGACGGTGCGGCGCTTCGGCTACGGGGCGCTGGAGGCGAGAGCCAACGCCCTCGCCCCCGATAATTCCGGCAACAGCGTCTACGTCAGCGAAATCGCCTTCCTGGCCGGCCTGGGCCGTATCCAGCAGCTCGACTTCCCGCCCCCGGGCCCGCTGATCTTCCCCGCGCCCTGCCAAGCCCCGGCGAGTGATCTCGGCAGCGCCAAAGCCACCCTGCGGGCCGACGTCAACCCCGAGGGCAAAGCGACCACCTTCCACTTCGAGTACATCACCGACGACGACTTCATCGCCAACGACAACAGCTTCAGCGGCCCCAAACCAGCTGCCACCACTCCCGAGAGCGCCTCGATCGGCTCGGACTTCGTGCTCCATCAGGCCACCGCGACCGTGACCGGGTTGACGCCCGAAACCAAATACCACTGTCGGGTGGTGGCCAGCAACGCCGACGCACCGGGCGGGATCATTGGTGAAGCGGGGGAATTCGAAACCAAAGAACAGTTTGAAATCCTCGCCACCTGGTCTGAAGCGGTGAAAACCGAAACGGCGATGCTGGGCGCCGAAGTCAATCCATTGGAAACCCCCGCCAGCGGTCGCTTCGAATACGTCACCGACGCCGCCTACCAGGCCGACAAAGCAAAAGGCGGCGAACACGACGGCTTCGAAGGCGCCCAGCTGGCACCGGCGCCGCCGGCGTCGGCGCTGGATTTTGGCTCCGGAGAAGACCCGGTCCGCAAAAGCGCCCTGCTCACCGGCCTCTCGCCGGGCACCCTCTACCACTACCGGATCGCCGTCACCAACACGGCGATCTCCCCAGAAACGAAAAAAGGTGAAGAGAGAACCTTCAGGACCTACATCGCCCTGAACACCCCCGTCCCCGACGACCGCGCCCACGAGCTGGTCTCCCCGCCGCAGAAGAACAGCGCCGAGGTGGGGGTGCAGATCAACGCCGGGGGCCTGGCAAACCTCGAGCTCTTCAACCGGATCCAGGCCGCGGCGGGATCGGGCGAGGCAATCACCTACACCTCCTGGACCTCCTTCGGGGAGGCCCAGGGCGCCCCCGGCACCAGCCAGTACCTCTCCAAGCGCGGCGCCGGCGGCTGGGGGACGGAGAACATCAGCCCCTTCGGCTTCCAGCACAACGCCTTGGAGATCTCCTACCGTGGATTCAGCGCCGACCTTGCCTTTGGCGCCGAGGTGGTGAGCGAACCGCCGCTGACCCCGGAGGCGATCACGGGCTTTGAGAACCTCTACCTGCGCGACAACCAAAGCGGCGAGCTGCAGGCGCTGACGATCGAAGCGCCAACCGTCGCCCCGGGCGAAATCTTCTGCACCGGCTACGCCGGCACCTCGACCGACGGCTCACGCGCCTTCTTTGCCGCCAACGGCGCTTTTCTCGCCACCGGCGCTCCGACCGGGCCGGGCTTCAGCCTCTATGAATGGTCGGCCGCGGACGGTTTGGCCTTGATCAGCAGGCTGCCCGGCGAGGCACCCGCCGCTCCAGCCCTGGGGACCTCCTTCGGCGCCAAAGGCGGCGGCTGCCAGACCGCTCAGAAGATCGCCCGCAACGTCGTCTCCGCCGACGGGAGCAAGGTCTTTTGGACTTATGCGCCCGAGGCTACCCAGGCAGAAAAAGACGAAGACAAAGCTCCGCGCAGCCAGCTGCTGGTCCGCGTCGATGGCGCCGAGACCCGCCAGCTCGACAAACCCAATGCAGCGGTCGCTCCGGCCGGGGGCGGGGTCTTCAAGACCGCCAGCACCGATGGCACCGTCGCCTTTTTCACCGACGACATCAAACTCGTCTCCGGCGCCAGCGCCGTGGCCGGAAAACCCGACCTCTACCGCTACGCGCTGAACGAGGGCACGACGCCGCTGAGCGACCTGACCAAAGGATCTGAGCCCGCCGACGTGCTGGGAGTGGTCGGCGCCAGCGATGACGGCGCCTACGTCTACTACGTCGCCCGCGGCGTCCTCAGCGCCGAAGAGAACGCGGCCGGAGACAAAGCCATAGCCGGCAAACCCAACCTCTACATGTGGCACGCTGGCCAGACCAGCTTCATCGGCACTCTCTCCAATGACGACGAGGACGCCTGGCTGGGAGTGAGCCGCTCGCGCGTCTCCCCCGACGGCACCCATCTCGCCTTCACCTCGACCGAGGCCGAGAGCTTGGTCGGCTATGACAACACGATCCTCGTCGGGACCCACTGCCAGGAAGGAGTCGAAGAAAAACTGGTGGGCGGGCCGCACTGTCCGCAGGTCTTCCTCTTTGAGGCCGAAACCAAAGGGCTGCGCTGCGCTTCGTGCAACCCCTCGGGCTCGCGGCCGCTGGGCCCTTCGGCCCTGCCGGCACCGACCAACCCCTACGAAGGCCCGCGCGAGCTCTCTGAGGACGGCTCGCGAGTGTTCTTTGAGTCCCTCGACGCGCTGCTCCCCGACGATGAAAGCAAACGGCGCGACGTCTATGAGTTCGAGCTCTCCGGGGTCGGGACCTGCGGCCCCCAGAGTCCCAACCTCGACCCGGTCTCAGGCGGCTGCGTGTCCTTGGTCTCCGACGGCAAAAGCAGCGATGAAAGCTATTTGATCGATGCCTCCAGCGATGGTCGCGACGTCTTCCTGGCGACTCGCCAGCGCCTGGTCGGCTGGGACAAAGACGACAACTACGACGTCTATGACTACCGCGAAGGCGGCGGCTTCCCGGAACCGACGACGCCGGCGATCTGCGAGGGCGAAGCCTGCAAGCCGCCCCCCAGCGCCCCGCCACCGCCTCCCTCGCCGGCGACCCCCGGCTTCTCGGAACCGACCAACGCCAAGCCTAAGAAGCAAAAGAAGCAGAAGAAGCAAAAGAACAAGGGGAAGAACAAGAAGGGGAAGTCAAAGAGTCAGAAGGGGAGGTCGGGGCGATGAAGGTGCGCAAGGCTCTGCTCGGCGCTCTCACCGCGAGCGCTCTCCTGGCTCTCGCGTCTCCTGCCGCCGCGCCCGCGGCGAGCGCCACCCAGGCCTGGAGCCTGCAGTCGCTGGCGGCCCCGACCAACTTCAAACCCGGTGATTCGAGCGGCCGCGCCACCTATGAAGTCTTCCTGACCAACAGCGGCGCCGTGGTGAGCGACGGCACCCCGATCACGATCACCGACACCCTGCCGGAGGGGATGGAGGTCAAAAGCTTTTCGCTGGAGATAAAGAGACAGCAGATAAACCAGGGCCCGGAGGCTTGCGTTAAAGCCGAACCGCCGGGAGAGCCGGCAACCGTCACCTGCACGCTCGAAGAAGGGCTGCCGGAAGCGCTCGAGCCGGCGCTGCTCTACCCGGGCGAAGGGGTGCGGTTGGCGATCCACGTGAGCGTGCCGCCCTGCCCAGGGCCAGCGCAGCCGTGCGAGCTGACCAACGAAGTCGCGGTCCAAGGCGGCGGTGCAGACCCGGTCTTCGCCGAATCCCACAACCAAAGCAGCGATGAGGAAAAAGCGCCGACGGGCTTTCAGGAATTCAACTCGGGGGTGAGCGGCCCCGACGGGCAGCCCGTGAGCCAGGCCGACTCCCACCCCTATCAGTACACGACCACCTTCGCGGTCAACCTCAACCCGGCTCCGCCGGGGGCCGGGATCTCCTTCGTGCCGGCGGGCGGGGATCTCAAGGACGTCGAGGTGGCGCTGCCCCCGGGGCTGGTGGGCAACCCCAACTACGGGGGCGCGAGCGCGCGCTGCAGCATCCAGGACTTCAACACCCTGCACGGCTTCACCACGCCCGAAAAACTCAGCCTGGTCCAAAACGAATGCTCTGATGCCTCGGCAGTGGGGTATGCGGTGGTCGAGCAGCTCGAAGGATCGGGGGCCCTCATAGGAGCGCCGATCTACAACCTGATCCCCCCGCACGGGGTGGCGGCCCAGCTGGGCCTGCAGCCGATCGTCGGGTTGCCGATCTTCATCAACGCGAAGCTGCGCAGCGAAGGCGACTACGGGATCAGCGTCCGGGTCCACAACACGACCGAGGCGAAGCGACTGACGGCGGGCAAGTTCACGATCTGGGGAACGCCGAGCGACCCCAGCCACGATCAGGTGCGCGGCAAATGCGTCCAGGCGGGCGAGGCCTGCGGCGTTCCTGACGCAAAGCCGTTCCTGCGCCTGCCGAGTTCCTGCGCCAATCCGTTGCTGACGACGATGAGCTTCAACACCTGGGCGCAGCCCAGCGCGACCGGGAGCGGGAGCGCCGACGGCGGGCTGCCGACCAACTGCGCGGCGCCGGACTTCAGCCCGGCGATCCAGGCGCGGCCGACGACCAACCTCGCCGATTCGCCGACGGGCCTGCATTTCAACGTCCACCTGCCCCAAGCAGAGCACGAAGCTGATCCCGAGGGGCTGGGGGAGGCCGACCTGCGCGACGTCAGCCTGACCTTGCCGAGGGGGCTGGTGGTGAACCCGTCCTCCGCCGATGGCCTTGCCGCCTGCTCGACCGCGCAGATCGGGTTGAAGACCCAACCCGGGCAGACGCCGATCCACTTCAACGAAGCCCCAGCCGCCTGCCCGGACGCGTCGAAGATCGGCCGCGTGCAAGCCGAGACGCCCCTGCTCGATCACCCGGTCGAGGGCGCGCTCTACCTGGCCCGCCAGGGCGCGAACCCGTTCAACTCGCTGCTGGCGCTCTACCTGGTCGTGGAAGACCCGATCAGCGGCAGCGTGGTCAAGCTCGCGGGAGAGGTGCGGCCCGACCCACGCAGCGGCCAGCTGACGACCGTCTTCAAGGAAAACCCGCAGCTGCCGCTGGAAGACATCGACGTCGATCTCTTCGCTGGCGCCCGGGCGCCGCTGCGCACGCCGCCGGTTTGCGGCAACCACACCACCACCAGCCAGATGGTGCCCTGGACGGCGCCCGAAAGGCTGCCCGCCTCGCCTTCTGACTCCTTCCCGATCACCGCCGGCCCGGCGGGCCCATGCCCCTCCGGCGCTCTGGCGCCGAAGCTCTCGGCCGGCCTCGCGATCCCCCGCGCCGGCACCTACAGCCCCTTCTCCCTGCGCTTGACCCGGGCCGATGCCACCGGCGAATTCGCCGGCCTCACCACCACCATGCCCCCGGGGCTGGTGGCGAAGCTGGCCGGCGTCCCCTACTGCCCGCAGGCCGCGATCGACCTCGCCGCCGCCCGCAGCCAGCCCGGCGCGGGCGCGGTGGAGGCGGCCTCCCCCGCCTGCCCGGTGGCCTCCCAGGTCGGCACCACCACGGCCGGCGCCGGCGCCGGCCCGACCCCCTTCTACACCGCCGGCAAGGTCTACCTGGCCGGCCCCTATAAAGGCGCCCCCCTCTCCCTGCTCGCCGTCATCCCCGCCGTCGCCGGGCCCTTTGACCTCGGCGCCGTCGCCGTCCGCATCGCCCTGCACGTCAACTCCGAGACCGCCCAGGTGCGGGCCGAGAGCGATCCCCTGCCGACGATCCTCTTCGGCATCCCCCTCGACGTCCGCGACGTCAGGGCCAATCTCGATCGCCCCAGCTTCACCCTGGCGCCGACCAACTGCGAACCGAAGTCCATCAGCGCCACCGTGTTCGGCATCTCCGGCGCCGCCGCGAGCGTCAGTGATCGCTTCCAGGTCGGCGGCTGCAAAGACCTGGGGTTCAAGCCGGGGCTCTCGCTGCAGCTGAAGGGCGCCACCAAACGCGGCACCTACCCCGCCCTGAAGGCAGTGGTCACCTACCCCAAAGGCGCCTACGCCAACATCGCCCGCGCCTCGGTCGCCCTGCCCCACTCGGAGTTCCTCGCCCAAAACCACATCCGCACGATCTGCACCCGGGTCCAGTTCGCCGCCGACGCCTGCCCCAAAGGCTCGATCTACGGCAAGGCCAGGGCGACCAGCCCCTTGCTCGACGAGCCCCTTGCCGGGCCGGTCTACCTGCGCTCCTCCTCCAACCCCCTGCCCGACATGGTGGTGGCGCTCAAAGGCCAGGTCGACGTCGACCTGGTCGGGCGCATCGACTCCGTCAACGGCGGCATCCGCAGCACCTTCGACGCCGCTCCCGACGCCCCCATCACCAAGTTCGTCTTGGAGATGCAGGGCGGCAAAAAGGGTCTGTTCGAAAACTCGCGCGACATCTGCAAGCACAACAATCGGGCCACGGTGAAGCTGACCGGCCAAAACGGCAAGGTCCACAACTTCCGGCCGCTCCTGCGCGACAGCTGCAAGAAGAAGAAGAAGTCCAAGTAGCTCGGCTGCTGAAGTTCTGACACCGCGTCGCGCCAAGGGGGGCGTGGCGCCGAACTGCGCCCGCGGGAACCTGCCGCTGAGGACTTGCAGGGGAATCGCGCCTCCTCAGTCAAGATGCCTTGACCAGCGACCCTGCCAGCTCTATACGTCTCCTACGGCGACCGGAGGGTGAGAGCACGGGTGCGGGAGCCGGGCGACTATTACAAGGAGCTATTCATGATTCGCAATCTCAAGGCGCTGATGCTGGCGGTGATGGCGATCGCGGCGGTGAGCGCGGTCGCGGCGTCGGCGGCGCAGGCGGTGCCTCTGTTCAACTCCGAGCTGGCGACTACCACACTTACTGCCACACAGGACGGGACCGGAAAAACAGCCCACTACGTCTTCGACACAGCCGGCGGGACGCTGACATGCAACGAAATTCATCTGAACGGAACACAAACTGGAGCCACAGCGGAAGTGGTCACACTGACAGCCGAATACACAAACTGCAGCTTCCTCGGTCAGGCGGCAACGGTGAAAATGGAAGCATGTGACTTCAGGTTCTGGGCCAACGGCGACGTCGATGTCCACGATGACACCGGCCTCTCCGGCAACTGCAAACACCACGAACAAGGGATCAAAGTCTCGATCCCGGGCTGCACGACGATCGTGCCCGAACAGACAGGACTCAAATCTGTCAAATACCACAACATCACCGGAGCCTCGGGCAAACTAGAGATCACAATGGAACAGTCAATCAGCAACCTCACATACGATTCCACGGGCGCTGCCTGCCCCAAACAGCCTGCCGGTACATATGCCGACGGGGCTATTACAACAGGCAACATGATCATCAAAGGATTCAGTCACGCGGGGGCACAGACGAATATTGAATGGAGTCCGTAGTCAGAGGAGCAGGGCGTGTATAAAAGGAGGACCGGCGATGAGCACGGGCCACGCTTGCCGTGGCCCGTGCTTTCCGTGGGGCAGCTGTAGCTCCCGCTGATCGATACACGCACGGTTTTGCGCGCGCGAAAAGTCTGCGAGCAGCGATTTGCAGGGGGGAATTCCCCAACCTGGCATGGGACGGTGATGTGCATAACCTTGAGCACAAGAGAAATCTTGACCGACCCTCTCACCGCCCCTATGGATAGGTCCGTCACTCGGCCGAAAGGAGCCGGGCGATAACTACAAGGAGCTATTCATGATTCGCAATCTCAAGGCTCTGCTGCTCGTCTCGATGGCGGTCGCGGCAATGAGCGCGGTGACGGCGTCGGCGGCTTCGGCCGTGCCGCTGTTCAACTCCGAACTCGCAACCACCACAATCACGGGGAGCCAAGACGGGACCAGTAAAACAGGGCACCAGGTGTTCGATGCCGCCGGTGGAACGGTCACATGTAGTGAAGTCACACTGCATGGGACCCAGAATGGACCCACGGCTGAAGTGGTCACACTCACAGCCCACTTCACAGGCTGCACCTTCCTCGGCCAGGTGGCAACGGTCGATATGAAAGCATGTGATTTCAGGTTCCATGCCAATGGCGATGTGGATGTTCACGATGACTCCGGACTTTCCGGAAATTGCAAACATCACGAACAAGGAATCACGATTACCATTCCTGGCTGCACGGTGATCGTGCCCGAACAGACAGGGCTCAAATCTATTAAATACCACAATATCGTTGGACCTACGGGCACAAAAGAAATTACAGCCGAACCACTGGTGAGTAACATCACATACGATTCGATGGGTGCCGCTTGCCCCAAACAGCCCGCCGGTACATACAACGATGGATTGTTCACAACAGGTAATGCAATCATCAAAGGCACTAATCCCACCACGGGGGCAAAGACGAATATTGAATGGACTCCCTAGTTCATAGGGAACGTCAGCATTGCAGTAAGCAGAGAAGCGACAGCTAGTTGGTATAGGCACGGGTCGCGATTTCGGTGGCCCGTGCCTTCTCACCGTGTCCCGGTCTCAAGCAGAGTGTTATGGAACGTATTCTCACCTCCACCAGATGCGCCAGGCAGAGTAGAGCGGAGCGCATCTCAACTTCAGCCAGTCCGCGACTTAGCTGGGGTAGAAATGGAGGCCGACCCTGAAAGCCCCATCGCCTTGCGTCAGGGAACAACGAGGTGTCAAACCGCGCCCGCGGAAGCCTGTCGCCGAGGGTTTGCAGGGAGATCAAATAACTGCGATCAAGGTGGCTTGACCGGTATTCCTGCTCGGTCTATACATTTCCTCCGGTGACCGGAGGGTGACAGCACGGGTGCGGGAGCCGGGCAATGAGAAGGAGCTATTCATGATTCGCAATCTCAAGGTGCTGATGTTAACGATGATGGCGGCTAGCGCCGTGACGGCTTCGGCGGCGCAGGCGGCGCCTCTGTTCAACTCCGAACTGGCCGCTACCACACTTACCGCCACACAGGATGCGACCGGGGGGAAAGCGCACCAGGTCTTCGATTTCGCAGGGGGGACGCTGACATGCAACGAAGCCCATCTGCATGGAACTCAAAATGGATTCGCAGCGGAAGTGATCACACTGACAGCCGAATACACAAATTGTATCTTTCTGGGCCAGGTGGCATTGGTCCAAATGAATGCATGTGACTTTAGATTCTTTGCCAACGGCGCAGTGGATGTTCACAAAGACACTAATCTCTCGGGTAACTGCAAACATCATGAACAAGGGATGAAAATCTTGATTGGTAGCTGCACGGTGACCATCCCCGAACAGACAGGACTTAAAACTGTCAAATACATCAACATCACCGGAGCCACGGGCAAAAAAGAGATCACAATGCAACAAGCCATCAGCAATATCACATACGACTCGACGGGTATTGGCTGCTTCAAACAGCCCGCCGGTACATACAACGATGGCTTGATCACAACAGGCAATATGATCATCAAAGGCACCGACCCTCTCACTGGGGCGCAGACCAATATCGAATGGACTCCGTAGTCCGGAGGAGCAGGGCGATGTAGTAAGAGGAGGGCCCCGGTGATGAGCGCGGGCATGCTTGCCGTGGCCCGCTCTCATCGGGAGCCAGCAGTAGCACGCACGGTTTTGCGCGTGCGAAAAACTCGCGAACAGCTACTTGCAGGAAAGATTTCCAATCTACGATGGGAGGGGGTGATCTGCATAACTCTGAGCGCAAGAGAAATCTTGACCGGCGACTCTCACTGCATCTATGGATAGGTCCGTCGCTCGGCCACAATGGAGTCGGGCGATTACTACAAGGAGCTATTCATGATTCACAATCTCAAGGCTCTGCTGCTCGCCTCGATGGCAATCGCGGCGGTGAGCGCAGTGACGGCATCAGCGGCTTCGGCTGTGCCGCTGTTCCACTCCGAAATTGGGGCTACCACACTTACAGGTACGTCAGACGGGATCGGAAAAACAGGGCACCAGGTCTTCGACGCTGCCGGGGGGACGGCGACATGCAATGAAGTCGATCTGGCTGGGACGCAAAGTGGAACCACGGCGGAATCAGTCACAATGACAGCAGAATTCAAAAACTGCACCTTCCTCGGCCAGGTAGCGTCGATCCAAATGGAAGCATGCGACTTCAGGTTTTACGCCAACGGTAAAGTGGATGTCCAAGATGACGCTGGGCTTGAAGGCAACTGCAAACACCATGAAAAAGGGATCACGATCACGATCCCGGGCTGCACGGTGATCGTGCCAGAACAGCCAGGGCTCGAAAAAATTACTTACCACAACATCACCGGGGCCTCGGGCAAAAGAGAGATTACAGCAGAACCGAACGTGGCTAGCATCACATACGATTCGAAAGGGGCCGCCTGCCCCAAACAGCCCGCCGGCACATACAAAGATGGGTTGTTCACAACAGGCAACGCAATCATCAAAGGGTTCAACCATTCCGAAGAACAGACGAATATCGAATGGACTGCCTAGTTTCAGAGAAAATCTCGGTGTCACAGTAGAGGAGAACTGACACTGAGCGGGTATAGGCGCGGGCTACCGTTAGCAGGGCCCGCGCCCTCCGCTCCTCTCGTTCTGTCTGTCTCAGGCTGAGGTCAGCCGAGCATTTCGTGCTGTTAACTGAACCAGTCTGTGCTTCAGCTGCGGTCCCACGTAATCGGTGGGCCGAAGGACTGACCACGCCGCCAAGGAGCGCGAGGTGCCGAATCGCGCCCGCGGGAACCTGCCGCCGAGCGCTTGCAGGAGAATCGAGTCTCCATGGCCACGGCACCTTGACCAGCGACTCTGCCAGCTCTATACGTCTTCTACGGTGACCGGAGGGTGAGAGCATGGGTGCGGGAGCCGGGCAAAGGAAATGGAGCTCTTCATGAGTCGCAATCTGAAAAGCCTGTTGCTCGCGGCGATAGCAATCGTGGCAGTGGGTGTGGGAACGGCGTCGGCGGCCTACGCCGCCACGTTCAACTCTGAATCCGCAAGCACCATACTCACCGCCACAGGAGATGGAATCGGGAAAACATCTCACCATGTTTACGACGCTGCTGGAGGAACCCTGACATGCGGTGAAGTTCACCGCACGGGAACCCAGGTCGGCAAATCAGTCTCGTTCATTACAATGACAACTCAACTCACAAACTGCGTCTTCCTCGGCCAAGCGGCGACGGTCAGTATGGAAGCTTGTGACGCGCGGTTCCACGCTAACGGCGAAATGGACATTCATAAGGACACTAATCTCTTCGGCAACTGCAAACACCATGAACAAGGAATCACGTTCGCAGTTCCAGGCTGTAAGGTGATCGTGCCTGAACAAACCGGTCTCAAAACCGTGAAATATCACAACATCATCGGAGCCACCGGCAAACTAGAGATCACAATGGAACTGGCGATCAGTAGTTTTACATATGACATCTCGGGTCCCGTCTGTCCCAAACAGCCCGCCGGCACATATGCTGATGGGGCGATCACAACAGGCAACATAATCATCAAAGGCACCGATGCCACCACTGGTTTGCCGACCAATATTGAATGGTCGCCCTAGTCACCCGGGCCGGGTCGCGACCCGGCTATGAAGCACTAGGAGCACTGGCGCGGGCCAGATTCCTGGCCCGCGCCATTTCGCGTGGATCTTCCAGAGATTCCTTGACAAATACTCGGATGTTCCGATACAGTCGCGGCGCTCGGGAGGGTTTCCGGGCGAGGCAATGGACGGGCATCACGGGGAGACGAGGGATTAAGAGCAGGAGCGCCTTCGCGGCACTCGTTAGGTCTCTGTCCTGCCGCAAGACGAAAACCAGTTAAGGGAGATGAAATGAAGTTGAAGCGTCATGCCAAGCTGCTGACGGCTGTCGCGGGGCTCATCGTGGCCTTTGCAGCAGTCAGTCCGGCAGCACAGGCCGAAACGCCGAATGCCGGCTACACGCAGTTTGCCGGTTGTCCTAGCCCGTTCACTGAAAATGCAGAAATCGTCACCTGTGTCCGGTCGGACATCACCGGTGGCTTCTTCAAAATGGGCAACAAAAACGTCCCGATCGAAAACCCTCTCGCCCTCACCGGCGGAGTCAAAAACGGTTTCGGGCCGCTTTTCTTCAATTCTGAAGGTGGGCTGACCAAAGTCAAACAGAAAGTCCCAGGCGGCATCATCGGCCTGACCGGACTGACCTGGTTGGCTGAATTCCTCGGCAGCAGCGCGCTGACGCTGTACGCCACCACGGAATTGGCCGGCACCGCGCTGATCGGCGGGTTGGACTTCACCCAGCTGCCGATCAAAGTACACCTGGAGAACACGACGGGCGTACTTGGGCCGAAATGCTACGTAGGTAGCAACGCGGCTCCGATTGTTCTCAACCTGACGACGGGGACGACCGCCCCGCCGCCGCCGAACAAACCAATCAGCGGAAAACATGCGGAAACCAGCTTCGATCCGGTGCTGGAAATTTTCCATGCTAAAAACGGCATCTACGTCGACAACTCGTTTGCGGCGCCCGGTGCCAACGGTTGTGTTCTGACCCTGTTCGGATTCATCCCGATCAGCATCAACGGCATCGTCAACTCCTCTTCGGGGTTGCCCTCGCCGTCCGGGACCAACGAAACGGTTCAGAATTTCAACGCTCAGCTCACCAACTCGGAATTTGTTTACGAATAGGTCAGCCTGAGTCTGTAATTCCTGAGAAGCGCGCGGCGGGCAACCGTCGCGCGCTTTTCTTTTCTGCCAGGACACGAGATTCGAATCTTTGTTAGAGTAAATCTAGTAATCAACTTCTTATGTCCAAGTCACTCTCCCTTTTGCTCACTCTCTCCCTGGCGGCGGTCCTGGTAGTTGCCGGCTGCGGCAGCGAGGACGAGAGCCTGACGAAGGCCGAATTCATCAAGCAGGCAGACGCGATCTGCCTCAAAGGCGAACGCAAGAAGCAGACCGACATCGAAGACTTCCTGCTGAAAGCCAAACTCGGCACCGGGGAGACCTTCGACCCGGCGCAGGAAAAAGAAATGTCAGCGGAGGTGATCGCCCCGCCGATCCGGACGGCCACTGATGAAGTCAGTGAATTGAGCGCTCCAGAGGGCGAAGAGGAGAAAGTCGAAGCGGTCCTCGCCAGCGCCGACAAGGGCCTGCAGGAATTCGAAGATCCCCCAAACGGGAAAATACCCGGTGACGCCTTCGACGAAGCGGCGAAACTGGCCAGGGACTACGGCTTCAAAGTCTGTTACGTCGGTTACTAGTCCTGCCGGGAAAGGACCCGTGCGGTAGACTCGATACTGCAACGTACCGAGATAGGACTGCGGGGGAGAGGGAGTGAGGAGCTTGGGGAGGAGGGACGTCCCGCTGGGCCGGGTGCTGCTCTTGAGCCTGATGGCCCTTGTCCTCTTTGCTCCCGCCGGGGCCCGCGCGGCCGGGCCCGAGGTCGGCGCGACCTGGGTCGTCAACGTGGACGCCGACTCGGTCTCGCTCCGAGCCCAGGTGAATCCGGGGGGCGTGGCCACCACCTACCACTTCGACTACATCGCCGAGGCTGGCTACCAGGCGAACCTGCAGGCCGGCAGGGACGGTTTCTTCGGAGCGTCGAAGGTCCCTCCGAATGCCGAAGCCAAAGTGCCCGGTTCGGGCAGCAGCTTCGTGTCCGTCGGCCAGGCCCTGGCCGGTCTCGCGCCTGAAACCGCCTACCGCTACCGCGTCTTCGCGACGCACGCGGCCGAGTCCACGCTCGGGACCGAGCGCATCTTCGCCACCCGCGGGCCCGTCGGGCCGCTGATGCTGCTCGACGGCCGCGGCTGGGAGCTGGTCTCTCCCGTCGACAAGAACGCGGGCGAGATCACGGGGGCCGGGGGCGAGGCGGGAGACGGGGTCAACCAGGCCGCCCTGCAGGGCGGCGCGGCGACCTTCAGCTCGGCCTCCTCCTTCGGCGCCGGCGGCGAGGGCGCGCCGGTCGCCAGCCAGTACGTGGCCCGCCGGGCGGCGGCGGGCTGGGCGGTCGAGAACGTCACCGCGCCGCTGTTCTCCGGCGGCTACGAGGGGCTGAACGGGACTCCCTACCGGCTCTTCGCCGCGGACCTCTCGCAGGGTTTGCTCGCCGCCGCCCTCTACCCGCCCCTCCCGGGCACGGGAGCGCCGCCCGGGTACGAGAACTACTACCTCCGCGGCGCCGGCGGCGGCTTCACCGCGCTCCTCACCCATGCCGACGTCGCGGCGCTCGCGATGCCGTCGCAGAGCTTCGAACTGGACTTCGCCGGCGCCTCGCCCGACCTGCGCCAGCTCGTGCTCTCCACCTGCGCGGCGTTGGACCCCGGCGCCGCCGAAGTCCCCGGCCCCGGCGCCGGTTGCGACCCCGGCAGCCCCAACCTCTACCAGTGGTCGGCAGCGGGGCTGCGGCTGCTGAGCCTGCGCCCGGACGGCTCCGCCGCGCCCGGGCGGCTCGCCGCCCCCTCCGGCGCGATCTCCGCCGACGGCGCCAGGGTCTTCTGGACCGACGGCGCCGACCTCTACCTGCGCGAGGGGACGGACACCGTCCAGGTCGACGCGGCGGCACCGGGAGGGGGAGGGGGGGCCTTCGAGGCCGCGGCCGCCGACGGCGCCGTCGCCTTCTTCAGCAAGGCAGGACACCTCTATCGCTACGAGGTCGCGAGCGCCGCCACCGAGGACCTGACGCCGGCCGGCGGGGTGCAGGGGGTGCTGGGCGCCTCCGCCGACGGCTCCCACGTCTACTTCCTCACCGGCTCCGGCCTCTTCCTCAACCGCGGCGGCGCCAACACCGAAGTCGCCGCCGCGGCCGACGCGGTCAACTTCCCCCCGAGCACCGGTTCGGCGCGGGTCAGCGCCGACGGGAGCCACCTCGCCTTCGTCTCCTCGGCCGAGCTGACCATCTACGACAACACCGACCTCGACAGCAAAGAACCCCACAGCGAGGTCTACGTCTACGACGCGGGCGACGGCAGCCTCAGCTGCGCCTCCTGCAGGCCCACCGGCGAACGCCCCGAGGGGCCGTCGACCCTGCCGGGGGCGAGCGTCAACGGCGAGGGGCCCGGCGCGACCCGCGCCTACAAGCCCCGCGCCCTGACCGCCGGCGGCGGGCGCCTCTTCTTCGACTCCGCCGACGCCCTGGTCATCCACGACACCAACAACGACTGGGACGTCTACGAGTGGGAGGAGGACGGAGTCGGCAGCTGCCGCCGCGCCGGCGGCTGCCTGCAGCTGATCTCCGATGGCCGCGCCCGCGGCGGCGCCTCCTTCGTCGACGCCAGCGCCGACGGGACCGACGCCCTCTTCCTCACCGACGGCTCCCTCGTTCCCGCCGACCCCGACGCGGTCGACCTCTACGACGCCCGCGTCGACGGCGGCTTCCCGCAACCCCAGCAGCCGCCGCTCTGCGAAGAGGACTTCTGCCAGCCGCTGCCCTCCCCGCCCGACGATCCGACCATAGGCACCATGGTGCCGAGCACCGGCAACCCCGCCCCGCGCTTCACGAAGGCGAAGAAGCACCGCGGCAAGTCGCGGCAGAAGAAGAAGCACCGCCGCGGGCAGCAGCGGGGCGAGGAGCGCCGGGCCGCCGCCCGCGGAGACCGCAGATGAGGCACTCCGCGCCGATCGCCGCGGCCTTCGCAAGCGTCTCCGCGGCGCTGCTGCTCCTCGCCGCCGGCGCGGCAGCTGCGCCGCCGAACGTGACCGCCAGCGGCGCCACCAACGTCCAGGGAATCTCGGCCCTGCTCACCGGCAAAGTCGACGGCGGCGGGCTCGAGACCACCTACCGCTTCGAGTACGTCGATGCGGCGAGCTTCGCCGTCGACGGCTTCGCGCGGGCCAGTGCGACGCCGCCGGCGCCGCTGAGCGGGGGGGCGGGAGAGCGCGCGGTCGCGGCCGCCGTCACCGGCCTCGTCCCCGACACGACCTACCACTACCGGCTCCGCGCCGAGAACCCGGATGGGCCGGCGATCGGGCCCGAACAGACCTTCACCAGCTTCCACGGCTTCGGGTTCCCACCCGGGCCCGCCGGGTTCGACGTCGCCGTCAACGCCGACGGCGGCGCCGCGGCCGAGACCCGCGCCGGCTCGCATCCCTACTCGATCGTCACCGAGGTCAACTTCAACCAGGCCGGCGAGTTCGAGGCGCGCCCGGGCGTCCCGGTCAGCGACGGCAACGCCCGCGACGTCCACCTCGAGCTGCCGCCGGGCCTGATCGAAAACCCCAGCGCCGTCGCCAAGTGCTCCCAGAAGGACTTCCACACCCCGCGCCTCTCGCCGTTCGAAACGAGCCGCTCGGGGGAGAGCTGCCCGGAGCTGAGCCAGATCGGCACCGTGGAGATCCGCTCCAGCGCTGACGGCGGCAGCACCAGGACGTTCGGCGTCTTCAACCTCGCCCCTCCGCCAGGCTTCCCGGCGCAGGTCGGCGCCAGCCCGTTCGGGACGCCGGTCGCCTTCACCCCGCGGGTGCGCGACCTCGGCGGCGAGTTCGGCCTCACCCTCGACCTCCACAACCTCTCGCAGCGGATCGACGTCTACGGGCTGACCCTGACGATCTGGGGCACCCCCTGGGAGCTCAGCCACAACGGGCAGCGGGGGGAGTGCCTCAACGAGGCCGAACCGAACTTCCCCTTCGCCAAATGCCCCGTCCTGCAGGGCGAGCGCAACCACCTCCCGTTCGCCTACCTGACGCTGCCGGCCTCGTGCGGCGCCCCGCTCGCCTTCTCGATCACGGCCAACTCCTGGCAGCAGCCCGGCACCGTCGGCGCCTCCGCGCTCAGCCGCGACTCCGCGGGCGCGCCCGCCGGCCTCGGCGGCTGCAACGAACTGCGCTTCGAACCGCTGACCTCGGGCCGGCCGACCAACCCGCGCGCCTCCTCCCCCAGCGGCTTCGACTTCACCCTCACGCCCAAGGAAGAAGCGCTGACCAACCCGGATCGGCGGGTGCCCTCGCAGGCGAGGAAGGCCGTCGTCACCCTGCCGCCGGGGATGACGATCAACCCCTCCCTCGCGGCCGGGCTCGGGTCCTGCTCGGCGGCGGGGTACGCGGCCGAGACGGCCACGTCGCCGGCCGGCGCGGGCTGCCCCGACACCGCCAAGATCGGCACCTTCACGGTCCAGAGCCCGCTCTTCGAAGACACCGTGAGCGGGGCGATCTACCTCGCCCAGCCGGATGACCGGGCGACCGCCGGGCCGGGCGCGGAGAACCCGTTCGACTCCCTGCTCGGCCTCTACCTCGTGGCCAAGAACAGGGACCGGGGGATCGTCGTCAAGGTCGCCGGGCAGCTGAGCCCGGACCGGGCGACCGGGCGGCTGACGGCGACCTTCGACGACCTGCCCCAGCTCCCCTACTCGAACCTCAAACTCCACTTCCGCGAAGGGCAGAGGGCGCCGCTGGTGACGCCCTCCGCCTGCGGCACCTTCGCCACCGAGGTCGAGCTGACGCCGTGGAACGACCCCGGCGCCAGGGCCCGCTCCGCCCCCCAGTTCCAGATCGCCAAGGGGATCGGCGCCGGCGAGGCCTGCCCGGCGGGGGGAGCTCCGCCCTTTGCCCCGGGGGCGGTCGGCGGCACGCTCAACGGCAACGCCGGCTCCTACACCCCCTTCCTCCTGCGCCTGACCCGCGGCGACTCCGAGCAGGAGCTCACCTCCTACTCGGCGACGCTGCCGCCGGGGCTGACCGGCAAGATCGCCGGCATCCCCTACTGCCCGGACGCCGCGATCGCGGCGGCGAAGCGGCGGACCGGCAGGGAAGAGGAACAGCGCCCCTCCTGCCCGGCGGCGAGCGAGATCGGCCACACCGTCAGCGGCTACGGGGCGAGCGCCGTGCTCGCCTACGCGCCCGGCAAGCTCTACCTGGCCGGGCCCTACCGCGGCTCCGACTTCTCGGTGGTCGCGGTCAACGCGGCCACCGTCGGGCCCTTCGACCTCGGCGTCATCATCGTGCGCTCGGCGATCCGGGTCGACCGCCGCACCGCCCGGGTCTCGATCGACTCGGCCGGGTCCGATCCGATCCCGCACATCCTCGAGGGGATCCCGATCCACCTCCGCGACGTCCGCGTCTACGTCGACAGGCCCGGCGTCACCCTCAACCCCACCAGCTGCGCGCCGTTCGCGGTCAGCTCGGCGCTGACCGGCGCCGGTACGCGCTTCTCGGACCCCTCCGACGACAGCGCCGCCACCGTCGCCAACCCGTTTCAGGTCTCGAACTGCTCGGCGCTGGGGTTCTCCCCCCGCTTCGGCCTCCGCCTCAAGGGCGGCACCGAGCGCGGCGACTTCCCCTCGCTCCGCGCCAACGTCGTGCCGCGCCGCGGCGACGCCAACATCGCCCGCGCCGCGGTCACCCTGCCGCGGTCGCTGTTCCTCTCCCAGGACCACATCGACGGCGTCTGCAGCCGCCGTCAGTTCGCGGCCCAGGCCTGCCCGCCGGACTCCGTCTACGGCCAGGCGACCGCCGTCACGCCGCTGCTGGCCAAGCCCCTCAAAGGGCCGGTGTACCTGCGCTCCTCGGACAATCCGCTGCCCGACCTCGTCGTTGCCCTGAGCGGCAACGGCGTCGCGATCGACCTGGTCGGGCGGATCGACTCCTTCCGCGGCGGCATCCGCACCACCTTCGACGTCGTCCCCGACGCCCCGGTCACCAGGTTCGCGCTGACGCTGAAGGGCGGCCGGCGCGGCCTCCTCGTCAACGCCGACGACGTCTGCGCCTCGCCGCAGCGGGCGATCGCCCGCCTCGTCGGCCACGCCGACCTCGGCCAGGTGACGCGGCCGCGCCTGCGGGCCAGCTGCGGGCAGGGGGCCGGGAGATGAGCCGCCGCCTGCTCGCCATCTGCGCGGCGCTGCTGGCGCTGGCGCTCGCTCCCGCCGCGGCGGGAGCGGCCGTGGTCCCCAACCACGTCTTCCAGAGGGAGATCCTCTCGCCGGGGTTCCCGGTCGCCGAGCCGCTGAAAGACGCCTGCGGCATCGCCCTCGATTCCGGGGACAACCTCTTCGTCTCCAGCTACTACGAACCCTACGTCTACGCCTTCTTCGCCGGCTCGCACTTCTACGCGAGCCGGTTCCCGGTCGCGGAAGGACCGCCCGGCGGGGGCGGCAAACCGGGCGACGGGCCCTGCGACCTCGCCTTCGACCCGGCCGACGAGCTCTACGTCAACAGGTACCACGGCAACGTGACCAGGTACTCCCCGACCGAGCTGTTGGGCTACGAGCCCGGCGCCGTGATCGACTCCGGCGAGGCGACCGGGGTCGCGGTCGACCCCGACAGCGGGCGGGTCTTCGTCAACAGCCGCACCTTCGTCGCCGTCTACGAGCCGTCCGGAGCGCCGGTCATGGAAGGAGGCGAGCCGCTGCGGATCGGCCTCGGCGGCATCGTCGACGGCTACGGCGTCGCCGTCTCCGACTTCGCGGGCAAACCCGGCTTCCCCTCCACCGACGGGCGCGTCTACGTCGCCGACGCCGCCGGCGACGTGGTCAAGGTTTTTGACCCCGCCGTCGATCCGCTGCAGCCGGTCGAAGTGATCGACGGCGAAGGGACGGCCCAGGCCGGCTTCAGCCACCTCGAGGACACCGACCTCGCCGTCGACCCGCTGGACGGTCACCTCTACGTCGTCGACAACCTCCAGCCCCACGTCGAGGAGCCCGAAGCCGTCGTCGACGAGTTCAGCTCGCTCGGCCACTACCGCGGCGTGGTCCCGCCCGAAGTGGAACTGGGGCAGACGTCGAGGATCATCCACGCCGAACCGTCGTCGCTGGCGCTCACCGGCGGCGACCTCTACGTCAGCAGCGGCAACTACTTCGACGACGGGGACGAACACGGGGACGCCAGAGTGCTCCTCTTCGGGCCCACCGCGGACGTCGCCACCCGCATCCTCGGCGTCGCCAAGACCGGCGCCGGCACCGGCAGGGTCTTCAGCACCAGCCCGGCCGGACTCGGCTGCGGGACCGCCTGCGAGACCGAAATCACGCTCGACCGCACCGTCGTCCTCGCGGCGGCGCCGGCCCCCCACAACCGTTTCGCCGGCTGGACCGGCTGCCAGCCGCTGCCGGCGGCGCCGTCGCGGTGCCAGCTGGTGATGAGCGAAGACCGCGCCGTCAGCGCCCAGTTCGAGCCGATCCCGCCGCGCTCCCTCACCGTCGCCCGCTCCGGCGACGGCAGCGGCACGGTCGTCAGCGCCCCGGCCGGGATCGAGTGCGGCACCGTCTGCACGGCCGAGCTCGACGAAGGCTCGCTGGTGACGCTTACCGCGACCCCGGGCGCCCGCAGCCGGCTCGCCGGCTGGAGCGGCTGCGACTCCGAACCCGGCCCGGGCTCGTGCGCGGTGACGATGAGCGCCGCCCGCGCGGTCACGGCCAGCTTCGCCGCCGTCCCCGATCCGCCGCCCCCGCCGCCGCCGGGCCAGCGGATCCTCTCCGTCTACCCCGCCAACGTCGGCGCCTACGGCGGCACGGTCGTCAGCGCCCCGGCGGGGATCGAGTGCGGCGCCGCCTGCGCCGGGCTCTTCGGCCAGGGAACCACGGTGACGCTGGTGGCGCGGCCGGCGGCCGGTTCGGCCTTCCTCGGCTGGGGCGGCTGCGACAGCGCCGCCGGCGAGCGCTGCGCGGTCACCCTCGGGACCGACAAGTCGGTGGTGGCGGCCTTCGGGCCCGGCTCGCCGGGCCCGCTGCGACTGCGCGTCCTGGCGGTCGAGCGAGGCTCCGCGAAGCTCGAGGTTCAGGTTCCGGCGGGCGGCATCCTCTCGGCCTCCGGCCCGGGGCTGCGCCCGGTCACCGCCCTGCCCTTCGCCGCCGGCCGCGTCGCCCTGACCCTGCGGCTGAGCGCCGCCGGCCGTCGCTCCCTGGCCGGGGCCAAGCGCCAACAGCTCGGCGTCCGGGTCGCGCTCGCCTTCTCGCCCTTCGACGGCGGCGCCACCGTCCGGGCCCGCAAGACGATCACCTTCGGCGGCGCCGGGGGTGGGCGGTGAGGGCGGTGAGCCGCGCCTGGTCGCGAGCCCTTCTCCTGGCCCTTGCGCTGATCGCCGCCGGCACCCCCGTCGCCGCCGGGGAGACGGTCCAGAAGGGCAACCTGCGGGTCGCCTTCCTCGGCGAGTTCGCGCCGCACGCCCTCCCGCGGCAGGGCGCCGCCCCGATCTCGGTCGCGATTGGCGGCCGCATCACCACCACCGACGGCAAGGCGCCGCCGCAGCTGCGGCGGATCACGATCGCGATCAACCGCAACGGCCGGCTCGACGCCACCGGCCTGCCCGTCTGCCGGCTCGACGAGATCCAGCCCTCGACCAGCCAGGGCGCACTCGCCGCCTGCCGCCGCTCGCTCGTCGGCGAAGGCAGGTTCTCGGCGAACGTCGAGCTGCCCCAGCAGGCGCCTTTCCCGGCCGACGGCAAGGTCCTCGCCTTCGCTGGGGTGGAGAGGGGGAGGCCGGTCATCCTCGCCCACGTCTACGGCACCGACCCGATCCCCACCTCCTACACCCTGCCCTTCGAGATCCGCAACTCCAGCGGGACCTACGGCACGGTCCTGACCGCCTCGCTGCCGCAGGTCACCGCCGACTGGGGGTTCGTCACCGGCCTGCGCCTGAACCTGAATCGCCAGTTCACCTATCGCGGCGAGCGCCGCAGCTACCTCTCGGCCGGATGCCCGGCTCCGCCCGGCTTCGGCGGGGCTTCCTTCCCCTTCGCCCAGGCCAGCTTCTCCTTCAGCCGCGGCCCGACCCTCGCCTCGGTGCTGAACCGAGCCTGCAGGACGAGGTAGGGCGAGCGGCTAGTCCGACTTCCCGATGTCGTCGAGCCACTTGCGCGCTTCCTCGCCGACGTCGGACTGGGTTTCGATGTACAGGGCCATGATCTCCGTCTCGCAGGTGCGGTTGCCGGCCATCCAGGCGTCGTGGAGGAAGTTCCACATGCAGATCGTGCGGGGGACCGTGAGGTTGAGGACGTCCGCGGACCTGTCCATCAGCGCTTTGAAGTCGACTTCGAGGCGTTCGATGGCGACGGACTTGACGTCGGGATCCTCCTGGGTCGCCCGGGCTTCCATCTGGTCGCGGCCGGAGCGCGTGCCGGAGAACCAGGCGAGGTTGAGGAAGTCCTCCATCGCCTCGGTTTGGCCGTAGTCGAGCTGGAGGACCTCGGCGCTTTCTTCCAGCAGCGGCTTCAGGTCCCGTTCCTTGGCAGCGATCAGATCATTGCCTCGGTCTTCGCTATCCCGCAACGACACCCGGACCAGTCTAGCGATATAGAAATGCTCTGGTATCCCTCCACATACTGCGGAGTATCGGCTTGATCAAAGGCCTGAGGGGTGGCGGGCGGCGAAATTTGCGGGGTCGACGCTGGCCCGGTGCCAGCGCGGGCCGGTCACGCCGGGCGGGGCGTCGCGGGTGTCGAAGCGGAGGCCGGCGACGACCAGGAAGACGTGGTGGGAGTTGGCGTAGACGCTGATCCAGCGGCCGACCCCGCCCTTGCCCCAGGCGGCCAGCTGGCCGGAGACCATCGTCGTCTCGAGTAGGCCGGCGCCGTGGAGCGCGTAGCCGACCGCGCCCGAGCAGTCGTAGCCGCGCGAGCGCCAGCCGGCGTGGCCGCCGCCCCAGACGTAGGGCCGGCCGTCGATGCGGTTGGCGGCGGCGATCACGCGCTTCACCGCGGCGGGCGCGCCGGCGGGCGCGATCGCGCGGCCGTCGACCAGGCTCGCCCCGCAGCTGGCGCTGGTCCGCTGCCCGGACGGCGGCGCTGAGGCGCAGCCGGCGCCCCAGGGCACGGTCGCCTCCGCGCCGGCCGGGGCCGGGGTCGCGCCCAGCGCCAGCGCGATCATCGCGCCGGCCGCCGCCACTCCCAGCACCAGCTTCTGTCTCGTCGCGGACAAGGTGGCGCTGAGGCTAGTAGCCCGGCGGGTGGCGCGCCACGAAGCCGCTGCTGCTGGCCATGTCGGCGTGCCAGCGGGGGCCGGTGCCGCGGCTGTTGCCGGAGGTGTCCCAGCGCAGGCCGGCGATCACCGCGTAGGCGTGGCCGGCGTTGGCGTAGACGGTGATCCAGCGGCCCGGCCCCGGGCTCCCCCAGCGTTCCATCGGGCCCGAGGGCAGCGGGCTGTCGAGGAAGCCGCCACCGCGCAGCGCGTAGCTGACCGCGCCCGAGCAGTCGTAGCCGCGGTCCCACCAGCGCCCGTGCCCGCCGCCCCATACATAGGGCTTGGTGCGGATCCGGTTCGCCGCCGCGATCACCCGCTGGATCGCGGCGGGCGCGTCGGCGGGCGCGATCGCGCGGCCGCGGAGGAGGCCGGCGGCGCCGGGCGGGCCGCTGGCCGGGGCCTGGGGCTGGGGGGTGACGGCGGAGATGCCGCCGCGGGGCTGGGCCCAGGCCTTGCCGGTCGCGCAGACCGCGGCCACGGCCAGCGCCGTGAGGAAGGTGCAGATAGCGGCGAACCGCGCCGCCCTGTGGGCAGTCGTCATCGAGCCTCCTTCGTCGGCCGGCGGGGTTAGCTGACGGGCTGGCGCTGAAGGAGCTTGCGCTCCCACCGGAAGGTGGGTTCGCCCCGAAAACGTGGTTCCCCCGCTCCCCGGCATCTGGCCGGGGATTAGGCGTGCTCCCCCCTCAACTCGGTTGGGGCCTCAGGGTTGCGGCGGGCCTTCCCCGCGCGCTTTCAGCCGCCGCGGTTCCCGCGGCACCGTGACCAGGTCGTAGTGGGCCGGGCTCTGGTAGCGCTTCTGGATGCCCGGCGCGGTCGGCGGCGAGCCCGAGTCGCAGTAGAAGGTGAGCTCGCAGTGGCGCTCCCCCCACTGGCCGGTGTAGGCGTTCCAGAGGGCGGGCTTGCGCCCGCCGATGCGGGTGGGGAGCATCTGCAGGCAGCTCGACTTGCCGCAGGCGTTGGTGTCGTTGCCGACCCAGCCGAGGTCGCCGAGGTGCGAGGACTCGCCGAGGTCCGCGTGCGCGACCTGCCCGCAGCCGCGGCACGGTTCCGGGTAGCTGGCGTGGGTGCCCTTGGCGACGAAGACGAGCGGCCTGCCGGCGACGTCGGCGATCGCGGCGACGGTCGCGGGCATGTCCGGTTTCGTCCAACGGGCGCGCAGCCGCCTCCACTCGTAGCGCACGACGCTGTTGTGCTGCGCGTACTGGACCGCGACGACCTTCGGCGTCGCCTCGGTGCGGTCGATCACCACGGTCACCCCCTCCCAGTCGGACTGGTGGCCGGGGCAGGTGACGCCCGGGATCACCAGGCCGGCGCCGCAGAGGGCGCCGGCGCCGACGTCGACCGGGTTGCCCGGCAGGTACCACCAGTAGTCGAGGTAGAGCATGCGCTTGCCGTCGCCTTCGGCCGAGACCGGGTGGACGTAGATCGTGCTCCCCACGCCCGGCGGGGCGGCCGCTTCCTCGCTGGGCAGGGCCACGCCAGCGGGCGGCGTGCCCGGCGGCGGGGCGCCTGGGCCCGCCGCGGCTTCCGGGCTCGGCGCCTTGGCCGCCGCGGCCGCGTCGAGTTCGTCCCGGGCCAGCTTCTTCAGTTCCCTGGAGTCGCGCAGCCGCAGCTGCAGGTGGGTGCCGCCGCTTGTCAGCTCGCGCGGGTCGACGATGGCCTCCTCCCCGCACTCGGTCCCGCCGACGCGACGGTCGTGGCAGAGCGTCACCCGTTTCTCGTTGAAGAGGGCGTCGACCGAGAGCGGCCACGGGAAGGGCTCGAGGTCGTCGAAGAGCAGCACCGGCCGGTGCGCCATCGCCAGCGCGAAGTCCGCCTGCGAGGTCGGCGCCGCGACGGCGAGCCGCAGCGCCGCGTCGGCGGTCGTCAGGCTCTGCAGCTTCTGGGCCGAGACCGTCGCGTCGAACCTCGAGAACTGGTCCCAGTTGTCGAGCCGGCCCTCGTCGAGGGTCTGCAGGAGGGCGGAGACGGGAGTGCCCGGCGGCGCCGCGGCGGCAGCCACCCGGTTCCAGCGCTTGATCTCGCCCTTGTGGCCCGGCACTTTGGGGAGGTCCGCGGGGCTCGCCGTCACCGGCGGCGTGCCGTCCACGACCAGCAGCAGCGCCGGATCGGCGCCGGTGCGCAGGACCGGGACCGCCGCCGCGCTCGCTCCCGTGTCGCCGGCCGCGAGCGCACCCAGCGCGGCGTCCGCGTCGCCGTCGTTCGCCAGCGTCCAGCGCACCCCGTCCCCCGCGGCGACGCCGACCGAGTAGCTGACGTCGAACTTGTTCAGGGCCGGGTTCGGTGGCAGCTCCGCGGGGAGCGAGTGGGGACGGCCGTCGCTGACGATGAGCAGGTCGAGCTGCGAGGCGACGCGCACCTCTTCCGGCACCTGCTCGCTGTCGTCGGCGGCGATGCCGACCAGGATCGGGATGCCGGCGATGACGAAGGCCGCCAGCCCGATCGCTCCCCCCAGCGCCCAGCCCCACTCGCACCTGGCCCGGCGCAGGTACCAGTAGACGACGGCGCCGAAGACCAGCAGCGCCACGCCCATCCCGACCAGGATCGGCAGCCGGAATTCACCGGACCCGCGGAAGACATGCTCGTCGACGAGGCTGACGAGCACGTTGACGCCGACCAGCGCGGCCGCGGCGACGATGACGGCGCCGACAGCGCGTAGGACCGCGACGTCGAGCCTGAACCAGGAACGGGGCCAGAGGGCGAGCAGGAGGACCAGCGCCGCGGCGATCGCATAACGGAGATTGGAGGCGTCGTCGATGCCGATGATGCCGAACCCGGCGACGGCGACCACCACCCCCAGCAGTACCCAGCGTTTTTTCACAGTGGACACGGCGGGCACACCTTATGTTCTTTTGAAGTAATACATTGTTCGGAATCAATCGAGCGGGGGGTGGGCTGGTGAGGTGGTGGTTACTCGGAGCGGGACTGCTCGCCGCCGCGGTGGTCGCGGTGCTGCTGCTGAACGCCGTCACCAGCGACCCGGAGACGCTCGCGCTCGACCCCAACCCGGATTCCGACTACAGGATCTTCGCGCTGGGCGATTCCTACATATCCGGGGAGGGCGCGGACCGCTACTTCCCCGGCACCGACGAGACCGGGGAACCCGGCAGGAATCTCTGCCACCGTGCCGCCACCACCTATCCCCACCTGGCCGCGCGGAGTCTGGGAGCGTCGCTGACTTTCCTCGCCTGCTCCGGGGCGAAGACCGAAGACGTGACCGGGGTCAACGCCCGCGGCGAGGCGGTGCCTGGGCAGTACCCGGGCTCGAGCGAGGAGGTGCTCGGCTCCCAGCCGCAGGTGGACGTGCTCGCCGCCGCCGCGCGGGGCGAGGAGGCCGGCCGGCCCGACCTCGTCCTGATCAGCATCGGCGGCAACGACGCCGGCTTCGCCAAGCTCGGGATCGCCTGCGCGAGCCCGGTCGGGAACTGCGGCAATCCCGAGGCTGCCGATCGCTGGCTCGACGCCCTCGACGCCGTCGTCTACCCGGCCCTGAAGCGCACCTACGCCGGCGTCCGCGAGGCGGCGGGGGAGGGCGTGCCGGTGCTCGTCTTCAACTACCCGAACCCGTTCGCCCCGAGGTACTGCGACCACCTTTTCGGTGTGACCGAGCCGGAGATGGCCTTCGTCCGCGACCGCTTCCTGCCGAAGCTGAACGGCACGGTCGCGGCGGCGGCGCAGGAGGCCGGGGTGCGGGTCATCGACCTCAGCCGCGCCCTCGACGGGCATCGGTTCTGCGACGGGCCTCTGCGCGAGGCGGCGATTAACTTCGCCAAGTTAGGCCGCACCCGCGGGGCTCAGGTCGACCTGCTCAGCCTCCCCCGCGGCAGCTTCCACCCGAGCCCCATGGGTCACAGGTTGATCAAGGCGAAGGTGATGGCGACGCTGCGGGCGGCGCAGCTCGGCGAATAATTTGCAAAGACGTGTCCCACGCGTAACGTCCTGTCTGAGACAGTGTCATCATGGAGTCGATGCGAGAGAGCTGGACCGACAAGCGCCTGGATGACCTCAACGACAAGGTCGACCGCGGCTTCGAGCGCATCGACGCCGATCTTCGCGCACACCGGGTCGAAACGAGAACCGAATTCGTGGCCCTCCGGGGAGAGATGAAAAGCGGCTTCGACCAGGTCAACGGTGAAATCAACGGGCGCTTCGACCAGATCAACGACCGCTTCGATGCACTGCACCGTCTCCTGGTTCAGTCCGTCGTCGTTTTGCTGGCAGCGCTAGTCGGCCTGCACTTCGTCTAGCCCCGGTCGAGGTACCGCAGCGCCGACTGTGCCGCGTTGTAGCCGCCCATGCCGTGGACGCCGCCGCCGGGGGGCGTGGCGGCGGAGCAGATGTAGAGGCCGGGGACCCCGGTGGAGTAGGGGTCGAGGGCGACCCGGGGGCGGAAGGTCATCTGCAGCGGGTCGTTGGCGCCGGTGGCGATGTCGCCGCCGACGTAGTTCGGGTTGTACGCCTCCAGCCCGGCCGGGGTGGTGGTGGAGGTGGCGACGATGCGCTCGCGCAGGCCGGGGGCGAAGCGTTCGATCTGGTCCAGGACGGCGGTCTCGCCGTCGCCGTCGTAGCCGCTGGGCACGTGGGCGTAGGCCCAGATCGGGTGGACGTCGCCGGCCGAGCGCTGGGGGTCGGCGAGGTACTGCTGGCCGACCAGGAGGAAGGGCCGCGCCGGCATGCGGCCGCGGTTGACGTCGCGCTCGGCGGCGACCAGCTCCTCGAAGGAGCCGATCACGTGGACGGTGCCGGCGCGGCGGCAGGCCGCCGCCGTCCACGGCACCCCGCCCTCGACCGCGAGGTCGACCTTGAACGCGGCCGGCCCGTGCCGATAGCGGCGGTAGGCGCGGGCGACCCGGGCGGGTAGCCGGTCGCCGACGATCTCGGCGACCGCGCCGGGCGCGAGGTCGAAGGCGACGACGTCGGCGGCGCCGAGCTCGGCCAGCGAGCCGACCCTGGCGCCGGTCTCGATCCTGCCCCCGTGCTCGCGCAGGACGGCGGCGAGCGCGGCGGCGATCGACTGCGAGCCGCCGGCGGCCGCCGGCCAGCCGCCGGCGTGCCCGGCGGCGAGCAGGGCGACGCCGGCGGCGGCGCTGAACAGCCGCGTCAGCGGGCTGAAGGTGTGGGCGGCGACGCCGCCGAACAGCGCCCGCGCGCCCGCGGTCTTCCAGCGGCGGGTCAGGAGCGTCGCCGGCGCCGCGGCCGGGAGCCCGAAGCGGGTGAGCAGGATCGGGTGCTTCGGCAGGTGCAGCAGCGGCCGCATGATTTCCTCGTTGACGGCGTCGAAGTTGGCGACCGCGTTGCCGAACAGCCGCTGCCAGGCGGGCCCGTCGGCGCCGAGCCCGGCCACCGTCTGCTCGAGCGAGCGCACCACCGTCGCGGCGCTGCCGTCGTCGAGCGGATGCGCGAGGTCGATCTCCGGCCAGCGCCACTCGAGGCCGTGCTTCTCCAGTTCCAGCGAGCGGAAGAAGGGGGAGGTGACGGCGCCGGGATGGAAGGCCGAGCAGACGTCGTGCAGCACTCCCGGCACCGTCAGCTCGGCGCTGCGGGTGCCGCCGCCGATCGTCTCCTCCGCCTCCAGCACCGTCACCTCGACGCCGGCCCGGGCCAGCGCCACCGCGCAGGCCAGCCCGTTGGGGCCGGAGCCGACGACCGTCGCCGTGCTCATGCGAGCGTGGCCGCCGCCGCCGGCTCCACCCGCCGCTCCACCGCGACCGGGAAGTCCCACGACTCCTCCAGCCAGGGCTGGCGCTCGACCATGTCGGCGACCGCGACCGATCCCTCCTCGACCAGGCCCGTCGCGGCGTCGTAGATCGCGTAGCGCTGGCGGCCGCTGCCGACCGCTTCCGACTCCAGCGTGATCACCCGCACCTCGCCCGGCGCGAACTCGCAGCGCTCCTGCACCGCCTCCAGCAGCTGGCGGCCGTGGAAGTGGCCGTCGCCGAAGTTCCAGCCGTTGACGACGTTGGAGATCAGCTCGCCCTCGCGGGCGTCGTAGGCCTCGACGTCATCGACGGCGTGGGGCAGCAGCGCGTTCAGCGCCCGCCCGTGCGAGTGCATCGAGCGGAAGGCCAGTCCCTTGTTGAGCAGGAAGTCGGCGGTCTCCGGGTCGTAGATCTCGCCCACCTGCTTGCCGACCACGTGCGCCGGCTTCGTGATCCGCTCGTCGAGCCTGTCTTCCGCCCCGCTGCCCTTGCGGAACAGCCACTGGGTGGTCGCCCAGTTGCCGGCGTAGTAGCGCATCGAGGGCAGGAAGGAGATCTTGTCGGGGCGGAGGTTGCCCAGCACCGGCAGGCCGAGGCAGACGACCGCGATGATCGCGATCAGGAGCGGGTCGTCGAGCGAGGAGAGCGGCACGTCGCCGTAGTGGCCGAAGAGGAAGAGGGTGCCGAAGATCATGAAGACGTTCCACTCCAGCGGCACCGCCAGCGGGAACATCGAGGTGATGTTGAGGTGGAAGAGGATCATGCCGACGATCGCGATCGTGCGGACCGTGTCGTTGTCCACCGTGAGTAGCAAGAGCGGCCAGCCGTACTCCTGCACGGTGCCGAAGTGGGAGATGCCGGCGACCAGCTTCGAGGGCCGCATGTCCTCCGGGTAGTCGCGCCAGAGCTTTCGCTTCAGCGCCTTCGGCCCGACCAGCGGCGCGTTGGCGATCATCGTCGAGACGACGAAGGGGAAATGGCGGTTCAGCTTCGAGGAGGCGGCGCCCCACCAGATGAAGATGAAGACGAACTGCCAGGCGACGATCCACTGGTCGACCGGGAACAGGCCGACGGCGAGCATCGTCGCGTAGATTTCCGGCCGGGCGCCGAGGAAGGAGACCTTGTCGCGCAGCCCGAGCAGCGCCAGCAGGCCGAGCAGGACGGCGATGCCGGCCGGCGCCATCCGTCCCGCCGCCAGCCCGTCCGCGTCGACTCCCGTCGAGAAGAGCAGGTAGAGCCCGCTGGCGAGTACTCCTATATAGAGAGCGACGTCGAACACCGTGCGCCGCGTCCCCGCGGTCAGCGGCACCCTGTCCGGCCACGGCGGCAGCCGCACCGTCCCCGGCCGCAGCCAGTAGAGCGGCCCGCCGATCGGTGGGACGAAGCGGA
This sequence comes from uncultured Solirubrobacterales bacterium, assembly GCA_963849165.1. Classification (GTDB taxonomy): domain Bacteria; phylum Actinomycetota; class Thermoleophilia; order Solirubrobacterales; family 70-9; genus VAYN01. The sequence continues at coordinate 111,924 of CAWKGJ010000003.1, forward strand.
AGCTGAGCGGCATCGAGCCCGCCCCGAGCCCGAGGATCTCCCAGAGCAGCGTCCAGAGCGCGAACTTCTGGAAGACGATCGGCTCGGTCCACCAGTCGCCGAAGTCGCCGAGCCCGCCGAGCCCCGGCGTGGTCGCGATCGCCAGCAGCGCCCCGCCCGCGTAGACGACCAGCTTGAAGGCGTAGAGCAGGTAGACGAACGACGGCGACCCGAACCCGTTCTCCCCCCAGTCCTGTACCAGCGGTTTTATCCGCGCCAGGTGCGGCTTGCGCTTCCACTCCTCGAGCTCGAAAGGCGGTGGCGCTGGGGAGAGGAAGCTCATGACTCCATGCTTTCACTCCGAGCGCGGCGCAGCAAAGTGAGCCTTGGATGGGGAGGAGGGCAACTCCTTGCTTACAGTTGTCTCCATGAACGCCGTCGTGACCCTGATCATCGCTGTCGCCCTCGCGACCGGCGGCGGCTCGGCGGTAGACGGCCGGGATGGCGGGGCGCCGGCTTTCCGCGGCAAGGCCGAGCGCATCGACGCCGGGTTGCGGGCGCGGATGAGCGGCGTCTCCTGGCATCGCGGCTGCCCGGTCGGCTTCAGCGAGCTGCGCCTGCTCACGGTCAGCCACTGGGGATTCGACGGCGCCACCCATCGGGGAAGGCTGGTCGTCCACCGCGACTTCGCGGCGGCGATGGTGGAGACGATGCGCAGGCTCCACCGGCTGCGCTACCCGATCCGGCAGATGCGCCTCGTCGACGCCTACGGCGCCGACGACCACCGCAGCATGGCCGCCGACAACACCTCCGCCTTCAACTGCCGCTTTGTCGCCGGCAGCCCGGGGGTGTGGTCCGAACACGCCTACGGCAGGGCGATCGACGTCAACCCGATCGAGAACCCATACGTGACCGAATCGGGCTACGTCTCGCCTTCGCAGGGGGCGCCGTACGCGGACAGGTCAGGTCACGCGGCGGGCATGATCCACCGCCATGGCCCGGTCGTCGACGCCTTCGCGGCGGCCGGCTGGGAGTGGGGCGGCAACTGGTCCTGGCCGCGCGACTACCAGCACTTCTCCGCTACCGGCAATTGAGCCCGCACGCAGCTAACGAACACCGTCTCCGCGGTCGTGCCGCCGGGTCGCGCGCAGGACCGCCGCGACCTGCTCGTTTCCGGTAACCCTGGAGGTGTAAAGGCGCGCGAGGCCGCCGCGGACGGGACGGATGCCGGCGACGGCAACGCAGCCGCCTCCCTCGAGCACCTGCGCGTGGTAACTGATCACGCTGACTGTCGCCCCGGGCGTGGTCGTCGCCGCGATCTCCCCGGGGGTGCGGGGTTCGCGGCACTCGTTCAGCGTCCGCAGGATCTGCCGGCGCAACGGGCTGTTGAGTGCGTCCTGCGCCTTCGGCGGCAGCTCGGCGACGAGCTTGATCGGCAGATCGTCTCTCTGCGGGCGCAGCGGTTGGGGGACCGGATCCTGCTCCATGCATCGAGCATCGTTGCCGGCACGGGCGGTTCTCGCCACCAAAAAACTGCTGAGCGGTAGGGGATTTGAGCCCTAACGTCCCTATTTGGGACGATTGCCGTACTGCTCCCCCAAGAAGTAGCAACAGCACCAGTAGGGCAGTGGTGGCGAACTTCAACCTGAGTGGATTGAAATACACCCAGATCAGCTCCGCGCCACCGCGCTCTCGCCCCCCTCGGGGTCTTTTGGCTCGATCCTCTCGCGGGAGCGATAGGCGCTGACAGCCGGGACATGGCGCCGTTTAGGGAATGAGCGAATTGGCCCTACCCTTGAACGGATGGCATCCCATGCAGGCTGTGCGACATGAGCGAGATGGCGACACCCGCCGGGGCGGCGCGCGTCTTCTCCGACGACCGCCTGGCACGGCGCGCGGTGAAGGGCGACGAGCGCGCCTTCGCGGCGATCTTCGACCGCTACCACCAGCGCCTCTACCGCTACTGCCTGGCGATCGTCGGCGACTCCCAGGACGCCCAGGACGCGCTGCAGAACACGATGGTCAAGGTGCTGCGGGCGCTGCCCGGCGAGGAGCGGCGGATCAAGCTGAAGCCGTGGCTGTACCGGATCGCCCACAACGAGTCGGTCGAGCTGCTGCGCCGCCGCCACGAGACCGCCGAGCTCGACCTCGAGCGGATGGCGCCGACGGCCGGGTTGGCCGAGGAGGCAGCTTCGCGGGAGCGGTTGCGGCAGCTGATCACCGACCTCGACGAGCTGCCCGAGCGCCAGCGCGGAGCACTGGTGATGCGCGAGCTGGCCGGCCTCGGGTTCGCCGAGATCGGCCTCGCCCTCGGCACCTCCGCCGCGGTCGCCCGGCAGACCCTCTACGAGGCGCGGTTGGGGCTGCGGCAGATGGATGAGGGGCGGGAGATGAGCTGCGAGGCGGTGACCAGAGCGCTCTCAGACGGCGACGGCCGAGTCGCCCGCCGCCGCGACCTCCGGGCCCACCTGCGCAGCTGCGCCGAGTGCCGTCGCTTCCGCGGGGAAATCGAGCGGCGCGAGCGTGACCTCGCGGCCCTCGCGCCGCTGCCGGCGCTCGCCGCGGCGGGGCTGCTGCAGGGAGTGCTCGGCGGCCACACCGCGGTCGGCGGGAGTCTGGCGGCCGGGCTCGGCGGCGGGGCGGCGAAAACGCTCGGAGTCTCAGCCGCCTGGAAGGGGGCGGCGACGGTCGCGGTCGTGGCGGCGATCGGCGTCGGCGCGGCGGACCGGGGAGGCCTGGTCGACGTGGTCCCGGGAGGCAGCGGCTCGAAGCCGGGCCAGGCGGAGCAAGCGGGAGGTGCGGGGCCGGGAGCCGATGCCGCTCAGCCCGGCGCCGGCCAGGCCGCCGGCTCGTCCCCGGCGGCGGCCGAGCGGGCAGCCGCGGCAGACGGCGCGGGCGTGGGCGCGGCCCGGGCCACCGGAGTCGGTCCCGCCCCGAGGGGGAACCGCGGCGACGCCGAGACGAACCCCGCCGCCGCCGCGACCTCGCCCAGCCCGCCGTCTCCCGAAAAGCACGCGCACGGCAAAGGGCACGAGAAGCAGCTGCCGAGTGCCGCCGGGCACGGGCAGCAGACGGCGGCGGCCCACAAAGGCGGCCATGGCGCCGGGAGCAAGGGCAAGGGGGGGACCAAGAGCAAGCCCCCGCATCCCACCAAGCCCACCAAACCCGCCCATCCGGCGCCGCCGCCCGGTCCCGCCGCAAAGCAACCGCCGCCGGCCGGGTCAGCGCCTCCCGGCGCCCAGTCAGAGAGCAAGCAAGCCGCTCCGGCGGATGGCGGCGCAGCTGCCACGCCGCCATCCGAAACCGGCAAGCCCTGACCGGGCCCTGCCCCCGGCTACCGCCGCCAGGTCGTGACTATCCCGCCCTGCTTGAGGATCAGGTAGGAGAGCCAGATCGCCAGGGCGAAGATCGGCAGCCCCATCACCGTCTTGGCGATCCCGAGCGCGACCAGCGAGCCCGCCAGGTAGAAGGGCAGTTGCACGGCGAGGCGGGCCGCGAAGACGCCGACCCAGACCCAGCTCGCCCGCGAGTAGACCCGCAGCTGGTGCGGATCCTGGCGCCAGGCCATCCCCTCGCCGCCGATCGCCGGCCCGAGGATGACTCCGAGCAGCGGCCAGCGGACCAGGATCGAGACCAGGTAGGCGCCCCCGTAGAGAAGGTTCAGCAGCAGGCCCGGGAGGAAGAAGTCCTCGGCCCGGCCGGTGCGAGAGGCGAGAAAGGCGGCGATCGCGACGCCGACGAAGCCGGCCAGGGCGAAGCGCAGCGACTCGCCTTTGACCAGCCGCAGGATCGCGATCCCCAGCCCGGTGGCGAGGGCGCAGGCGCCGGCCAGCGAGAGGCGGTTGCCGCCGAGCGTGTAGACGCTGACGAAGACGAGCGCCGGGATGCTCGAGTCGGCGATCCCCTGCGGCCCGCCGATCTCCTCCAGCAGGTCGAGCTGACGTGCCGAATCCCCCGGCTCGGGGACCGCTCCTCCGTCTTGGCCGGCGCTGGGCATCCCCTGATCGTCGCGTATCCGCCGATCGGGGGAGGCCGCCTCCATCCGCCAGCGGGATCAAAATCCCCGGGATGAACGAGAAAGTCGAGGCCGTCGCGGTCGTCGAAGAGGAGTCGGCCGAGGGGACGCGCAGCGGCTACATCCGCGACTACATCAGCGGACAGGAGGTGCGGGCGACCCCGGAGGAGGTCGACGCCGTCCAGGTCTTCGCCCATCGCCTCGTCGAGGACCTCGGCTACGACCGGGCGCAGATACAGAGCCGCCCCCAGTACCGGGTGCGGCGGGCGCCCTCGGACGAGAAGCGGTCCTACCCCGTCGACATCGCGGTCTTCGCGGGCGCGGAGCGGGCGCCGGAGGACCTGAGGATCGTCGTCGAGTGCAAGAAGAAGAAGCGCAGCGACGGCCGCCGCCAGCTCGAGCTCTATCTGACGATGAGCCACGCCGACCTCGGCGCCTGGTTCAACGGCGACGAGCACCTGTATCTGCGCAAGCGCTACCTCGAGGGCGAGATCCACTTCGACGAGATCCCGGCCCTGCCGAGGAAAGGGCAGCGGGTCGAGGACATCGGCCGCTACCGCCGCAAGGACCTGCGCGCGACCCAGGCGCTTCGCCCCGTGTTCCGGGACCTCCGCAACCACCTGGCGGGAAACCTCACCGGCATCACCCGCGACCAGACGCTGGCCCCGCAGATGATCAACGTCCTCTTCTGCAAGGTCTTCGACGAGATGGACAAGGGGCCGGAGGAGTACGTGGACTTCCGCTGGGGATATGGCGAGGACCCGGAGCTGGCCCACCAGCGCATCCTCGACCTCTTCGCCGCGGTCAAGGACCGCTACGGCGAGATCTTCTCGGCGGCCGACGCGATCGAGATCGACCCCGTCAACCTCGCCTACATGGTCGGCGAGCTCCAGAACTACGCGATCACGGAGGCCACCCGCGACGCGATCGGGGACGCCTTCGAGGTCTTCATCGGGCCGATGCTGCGGGGCGAGGAGGGGCAGTTCTTCACGCCCCGCAACGTCGTCCAGATGATGGTCGACGTGCTCGACCCGAAACCCAAGGAGCGCATCATCGACCCCGCCTGCGGGTCGGGCGGGTTTCTGATCGTCGCCTTGGAGCACATCTGGCGCTCGGTCGAGGCCGAAGCGGGGAAAAGGGGCTGGGAGGACTCCCGGATCGACGAGGAGCGCCGCTACGTCGCCCAGTTCTTCCGCGGGATCGAGAAGGACAGGTTCCTGGCCAAGGTCACCAAGGCCTACATGGCGATCGTCGGCGACGGCCGCGGCGGCGTGTACTGCGAGAACAGCCTGCTGCCGGCCAAGAGCTGGGACCCGGCGATGGCTCGCGAGGTCGAGCTGGGGAGCTTCGACGTCGTCCTCACCAACCCGCCCTTCGGGTCGAAGATCAAGATCCGCGGGCGCGAGCTGCTGGAGCAGTTCGACATGGGCCACCAGTACGTGAAAGACAAAGCCACGGGGCGCAAAGAGCGCACCGACGCGGCTCTCGACGCGCAGATGCCGCAGCTGCTGTTCATCGAGCGCGCCCTGCAGCTGCTGAAACCGGGGGGGCGGATGGGGATCGTCCTGCCGGAGTCGATCCTGGGGATGCCGACCTACAGCCACGTCGTCCAGTGGCTGCGCGCCCGCTGCCAGGTCGTCGGCGTCGTCTCCATGCCCGAGGACCTGTTCCAGCCGCACACGCACGCCAAGACCTGCGTGCTGTTCATCAAGAACACCCCGCCGGACGCGGAGGCGGACATCTTCATGAGCGTGGTCGAGTGGTGCGGCCACGACTCGCGCGGCAACCCGACGATCCGGCGCGCGGCCGACGGCAGCGAGGAACTGCTGGACGACGTCCCGGCCGTGGCGGGAACCTTCGGCGAGATGATGGGGGACCCGTGGTAGCAGCGGTTCGCGAGCGCCTCGGGTTCCGGGTGGCCGAGGGGGAGATCCGCAACGACGTGCTCGTCCCCGGTTACTACGACCCGGAGATCGAGGAGGCTCTGGCTCGCCTGGAGGCGACCCACGAGCTGGTCTCGATCGGCGCCCTCGCCGACGAGGGCCTGCTCGAGCTGCGCCAGGGGAAGTACGTGAGCAAGCTGCTCTACGGGACGGGGTCGATCCCCTACGTCCGCACCTCCGACATCTCCAACTCGGAGATCCGGGCGTCTCCCAAGCACGGCGTCTCCGCGGCGGTCTGGGAGGAGCTGCGGGCGAAACAGGACGTGGTGCCCGGCGACGTCCTGCTGGTGCACGAGGGCACCTACCTGATCGGCGTCTGCGCTCCGGTCACCAGGTACGACCTGCCGATGCTGTTCCAGCACCATCTCGCCAAGCTGCGGGTCGCCGAGGAGGCGCCGCTCAGCGGTCCCCTGCTCGCCGCCCTGCTGGGGGCGCCGGTCGTGCAGCGCCAGATCCGCTCCAAGCAGTTCACCGCCGACATCATCGACTCGATCGTGGGGCGGCTGCGCGAGGTGGTGCTCCCCCTGCCCCGGGACGGGGACGTGAGGCGCCGGCTGGCCGACCGCTGCGCCGCCCTCTACGACGAGCGGGCGGAGACGCGCTCGCGGCTGTCGCTGCTGGTCAAGCGGGTCGACGAGGCTCTCCGCGACGGCGACGGCGCCAAGGTCGAGGCGGTGCGGGGCGACGAGCTGACCCAGTCGGACCCGATGAGCCTGCTCGGCGAGCGGATCGGCTTTCGCGCCTTCAACATGAGCGACAAGGAGCTGAGCAACGACGTCCTGGTCCCCGCCTACTACGACCCGACGATCGCCGAGGACCTGGCGGAGCTGGAGGCGGGGGGGTGCGAGCTGGTCACGATCCGCGAGCTCGTCGAGCGGGGCGTGCTCGCGCTCGAGACCGGGGACGAGGTCGGGAAGCTCGCCTACGGCACCGGCAAGGTGCCGTTCGTGCGGACCTCGGACCTCGGCACCTGGGAGCTGAAGCTGGATCCGAAGCAGCGCGTCTCGCGCGCGATCTACGACTCACTCGCCTCGAAGCAGTCGGCCCGCGCCGAAGACCTCCTCGTCGTCCGCGACGGGACCTATCTCGTCGGCACCGCGGCGATGGTGTCCGAGCAGGACACCCCCCTCCTCTTCTCCGGCGGCGTCTACCGCGTCCGCGTCGAGATGCCCGACTTCATCGACCCCAAGCTGCTGCTGGTGCTCCTCTGGTCCCGGGTCGTGCGGCGCCAGATCCGCGCCAAGCGCTTCACGCGCGACGTCATCGACACCCTGGGCCGCCGCTTCGAAGAGGTCGTCCTGCCGATCCCGAGCGGCGACCTTCGCGCCGCGATCACCGACGTCGCCGGCGAGCTGGTGTCACGCCGGGTCGACCTGCGGACGGAGGTGGGCGACCTCGGGCGCCTGATCGAAGACCCGGACACCGCCCTCGCCCCGGCTTAGCCCGGGGCCTGGGTCAAGCGCGGCGAGCGCCGGCCAGGGCGCGCCGGACCACCCCCCGGATGCCGGGCGACCTTCGGGCCCAGCACCGCGGCGAAGAGCGTCAACGCGAGCCAGGGCCGCAGATGCGGGCTGATCCGCCGGATGCGGCCGTCGGAATCGAGGTCGAAGACCATCGCGTCGGTCATCCTCACCCCGAGGACGCGCGCCTCGCCGACGGCGACGCTGCTGGCGCCGTCGCCGACCTGGTTGGTCCAGCGCAGGCCGGTCAGGGTCCCCGGCCTCGGTGGCGGTCCGGTAGCGAAGGACGGCGTCATCCATCGAAGGATCTTAGTTCGCGCAGCGCTCGCAAAGGCCGCGCAGCACGACGTCGTGCTCGGCGATCTCGAACGGGACCAGGTCGGACACCTGCTCGATCGCCCGCTCGAGGCGCCGATCCTCGAAGGGCTCCATGCGCCCGCAGCCGCGGCAGATCGCATGATGGTGGTGGTGCCCGTTGAGGTTGACTCGCTCATAGCTCGCGATCCCGCGCTCGACCTCGAAGCGCTGCACCAGCCCCAGCTCTTCCAGCACGTCGAGCGCCCGGTAGATGCTGGCGCGGCCGACGTGGGTCTTGCGCCGTCGCAGCTCGCCCTCCAGCTCCAGCGCGCTGACGGCGCAATCGTGGCGGGCCAGCGCCTCGACGACGGCGGTGCGGGCGCCGCCCCGCCGGTAGCCCGCTTCGCCCAGCATCGACAGCGCGTGCTCGGCCCAGGTGGTGTCGACGGCGGTTGCGGTCATCTCAACCGATCGTAGCCTCCGCCGCCGCCCGCCTTTCGCCGCGCAGCAGGGAGCGCAGGCGGGCGGCGGGCAGCGAGAGCAGGTAGGCGGCGACGATCGCCAGCGCCACCGAGGCGCCGCCGGCCGTGCCGGCGTAATAGGAGAGGTAGAGGCCGGCGATGCCGGCGAGCACCGCGATCGCGACGGCGAGCGCGATCATCGGCGCGATCCGGTCGCTGAGCTGGCGCGCGGCCGCCGCCGGGCCGACGAAGACGGCGACGACGAGCAGGTTGCCGAGCCCCTGCACGGCGACGACGATCGCCAGCGCCAGCAGGAGGAGCAGGGCGGCTTCGGTCGTCCCCGGCGCGGCGCCCAGCGAGCGGGCGGCGCCGCGGTCGAAGCCCCCCGCCAGCAGCCGCCCGTGCAAGAGCGGCAGGCCGGCCGCGACCACCATCGCCAGCGCGGCCGCCGCCGCCAGGTCGGCGTCGGCCGGGCCGAGGATGTCGCCGAAGAGGATCTCCTGCAGGCCGGGCGGGGAGTCGGGCGAGAGCGCCAGCAACACGCCGAGCCCGAAGAGGGTGGTGACGACCACGCCGACGGCGACCTCGCGACTGACGCCCGGTATCCGCGCCGCGGCGGCGATCGCCAGGGCGGCGACGACGATGCCGGGGATGCCGCCGACGATCAGCGGCAATCCGGTGAGCGCGGCCAGGACCAGGCCGGGGAAGATCGAGTGGGCCAGCGACTCGGCGGCGTAGGAGAGCCGGTAGAGGACGACCCAGCAGCCGAGCGCGCCGGCGGCGACGCCGATCAAGGTCACCTCGACCACGGCCCGGCGCATGAACTCGTCTTGCAGCGGCTCGAGCATCAGTGGTGGTGGGGAGGGAGGATCGCGCGGGCACCGGTCCCGGGCAGCTCGACGATCGCGCCCCCGTAAGTCGCTTCGAGGACGGCGAGGTCGAGCACCTCGTCCGGCGGACCGACCGCGACCTGGGCGCGGTTGAGGCAGAGCACGCTGTCCCAGCGCCGTGCCTGCTCGAGGTCGTGGGTGGCGATCATCACCCCGCGCCCCTCGGCGGCGAGGGCGTCGACCAGCGCTTCGAGCGCTTCGGAGCTGGGCCGGTCCAGGCCCGAAAAGGGCTCGTCCAGGAGCAGGACCCGCGCGTCCTGCACGAGGCTGCGGGCGATCAGCACGCGCTGGCGCTGGCCGCCGGAGAGCTTGCCGAAGGTCTCGCCGGCGAGGTCGCCGAGGCCGACCTTCCGCAGCGCCGCCGTCGCCTCCGCGCGCTCGCGCCGCCCGGGCCGGCGCCACCAAGGCAGTCGCGAGAGCGCTCCCATCGCCGCCACGTCGAGGGCGGAGACGGGGTAGTCGAGCTGGGAGCGCTCGGTCTGCGGCACGCTGGCGCAGCGCGCCGCCACCCGCAGCTCCCCCGCCAGCGGGCGCAGCTCGCCCAGCAGCGCTCGCAGCAGCGTCGTCTTGCCGCCGCCGTTGGGGCCGAGCAGCGCCATCCGCTCGCCCGGCTCCAGCGCGAAGGCGACGGCGGAGATCGCCGCCTTGCCACCGTAGCCGACGGCGAGGCCGTCGGCCCGGATCAGGGGTTCACCGCGCATCCGCGCCTCCCGTCGGTGAACCCGCGGACCACGGCGTCGGCGTTTGCCGCCTCCATCCGCAGGTAGGTGTCGCCGCTGGACCCCTCCGGCCCCAGCGAGTCGCCGTACAGCGTGTACTCGGCCGAGGCGCCGGTCTGGTCGGCGATCGCCTCGGCCGCGTCGGCGCTGAGCGAGCTCTCGGGGAAGACCGCCTGCACGTCCTCGGCCTCGATCGTCTTCGCCAGCTCGCTCAGGTCCTTGGCGGACGCCTGCGCCTGGGTCGTCTGCGAGGGGATCACGGCGCCGACTACCTCGATCCCGTAGCGGTTGGCGAAGTAGCCGAAGGCGTCGTGGTCGGTGACCAGCTTGCGCTCGGAGGAGGGCACCGCGCCGATGCACCTGGCGATCCCGGCGTCGAGCGCCTTCACCGCGGCCAGGTAGGCGGCGGCGGTGCGGGCGAACTCGGCTTCGCGGGGGCGGTCGGCGCGGGCCAGCGCGTCCCCGACCGCCGCCGTCGCGGCCTCGACGTTGCGAGGGTCGTGCCACCAGTGCGGGTCGGATTCCTCGTCCCCCTCGCCCGCCAGGCGAATCGGGGCGGCCGCGCCGAGGTCGACTATGCGGGCCTCGCCGCCGCTGTCGGAGACCAGCTCCTCGGCCCAGTCGTCGAGGCCGCGACCGCTGACGAAGACCAGCTCCGCATCGGCCACGGCTTCGACGTCGGCGGGGCGCGGCTCGTAGTCGTGCGGGTCGCTGTTGGGCTGCAGGACCTGATCGACCTCGACCGCGCCGCCGCCGACCTCGCGTACGAAGTCGGCGACTTGCGTCGTCGTCGCGACGACCTTCACCTGGCCGCCCTCGCCGCCGCCCTCGCTGCCGCATCCGGCCGCGAGCAGGGCCAGCACCCCCAGCGCCGCCGCGACCGCCGCCGCACGGGGAACGCGGGCCAGGGCGCGGCCTGCGGCGACCAGGGCGAAGGCCGCCCCGGCGACGCAGGCGATGGTCGCCCCCGGCGGGGCATTGGTCTTGACCGAGAGCCAGAGCCCGACCGTCCCCTCCAGCGCGACCAACCCGATGCTGAGCAGCTGCCACTTCAGCAGCCGCTCGGTGAGCAGCCGCGCCGTGATCGCCGGCACCACGAAGAGGGCCGTGACGAGCAGGGCGCCGACCACGGTCAGGGCCGCGACCATCGCCAGCGCGACCAGGCCGAGCAGGACCGCGTCGAAGAGCCGGGCGCCGGGGCCGTTCGCGTCGGCGAGCGCCGGGTCGAAGCCGGCGCGCAACCAGTGCTGGCCGATCAGGGCGCTGGCGAGGAGCGTTGCCGCGGCCGCGGCGGCGGCAAGCACCAGGTCGCCGCCGTCGACCAGCAGCAGGCTGCCGAAGAGCAGCGTCTCGACGTTCGAGCCGGAGCCGAAGACGTCGCTGGCGAGGATCACGCCGGTTGCGAGGCAGCCGACGAGCACCAGCGCGACCACCGCGTCCTGGCCCGCGCGCCGGCCGCGAAGCGCCGTCGCGCCGGCGGCGAAGGCGACCGCGGCGCCGAAGGCGCCGAGCGGAGCCGCGAAGCCGAGCCCACCGGCGAGGACCAGCCCGGGGAAGGTGGCGGTTCCGACCGCATGCGAGAAGAAGGCGAGTCCGCGCAGCACGATCCAGGTGCCGAGCAACCCCGCCGGGACGGCGAGAATCAGGATCTCGATCAGTCCGCGCTGGACGAAGGGGAGCTGAAAGGGGTCGAGCAAGGTTCGGGGGAGAATAATGAGAATGAATCTAGTTTGCATTCAGCTAGATTTGCCGGCCATGCCTCCCGGGAATCCGCGGATCGTCGCTCCGCGCGGCGGACGACGATGAGCATCCGGATCGTCTGGCGCGGCCTGCTGGTCCTGCTGCTGGACGCGCTCTCGCTGCTGCTGCTCTCCGTCCTGCTCTCCGGCTTCGTCCTCGACGGCGCCCTCGCCGCGCTCGGCGCGGCGACGACGATCGGCCTGCTCAACGCGCTGATCTGGCCGGTCCTGGCACGGATCGCGCTGCCGCTCACGGTCCTCACCCTCGGCGGCGCGGCGCTGCTCCTCAACGGCGTCCTGGTCACCTTCGCCGTCGACCTCCTGCCCGGCGCCCACCTCGACGGGGTGCTCGAGGGGATCGTCGTCACGGTCGCGATGGCGGCGCTCACCGCCGGCTTCTACTCGCTGCTGGCGATCGACGAGGACGACTCCTGGTACCGCAACGTCGTCCGCCGGCAGATGCGGCGGCGGGGGCAGCGGCTGGAGAGCGAGGTGCCGGGCGTCCTCTTCCTCGAGATCGACGGGCTCGCCCACGACGTCCTGCACCGGGCGCTGGCTGCCGGCGACGCCCCCAACCTCGCCGCCTGGCTGCGCCGCGGCTCCCACCGACTGAGCGGGTGGGAGACCGACTGGTCCTCGCAGACCGGCGCCTGCCAGGCGGGCCTGCTGCACGGCTCCAACGAGGACATGCCGGCCTTCCGCTGGTGGGAGAAGGACCGCGGCGCGGCGATCGTCACCAACCACCCGCGCGACGCCGAAGAGCTGGAGCGCCGGCACTCCGACGGGCGCGGGCTGCTGCACGCGGGCGGCGCCAGCCGCGCCAACATCCTCTCCGGCGACGCGCCGCACTCGATGCTGACGATGAGCACGGTGCTGCACCGCCGGCGGCCGATCGGGGTCGACTACGCGGCCTACTTCGCCCGGCCCTACGCGGTCGCCCGCACGCTCGCGCTGGCGTTCGCCGACGTCTTCCGCGAGCGCCGGGCGGCGCGGCGGCAGGTCCGCGACGACGTCCGCCCGCGGATCGCCCGCTCGCGCTCCTACGCCGCCGTGCGCGCCTGGGCCACGGTGGTCCAGCGCGACCTCCAGGTCGCCAGCGTGGTCGGCGACGTCCTCGCCGGCCGTCCCCTCGTCTACACGACCTTCCTCGCCTACGACGAGGTCGCCCACCACTCCGGGATCGAACGCGACGACGCGCTCGCCGTGCTGCGCGACCTCGACCGCCAGATCGCCCGCATCGCCCTCGCCTGCGCCGACGCCCCGCGCCCCTACCGGCTGGTCGTGCTCTCCGACCACGGCCAGTCGCAGGGGGAGACCTTCCGCGACCGCTACGGCGAGACCCTCGAGGACCTGGTGCGGTCGGCCTGCGACCCCGAGAGCACGATCGCGGTCGAAGAAGGCGAGGACGACGCGCTCGCCTACCTCAGCGCCGGCCTGACCGAGGTCGCCCGCGACGACACGATCGCGGCCCGCACCGTCCGCACCGCGACCCGCGGGCGCCGCGACGACGGCGTGGTGACGCTGGATGCCGAGGTGCGCGAGGAGGTGGACCGGGCGCACGGGGGCGAGGCGCCGGAGCTCTCGGTGATGGCCTCGGGCTGCCTCGGCCTCGTCAGCTTCCCGCGCGAGCCCGGCCGGGTCTCCCTGGAGCGGCTCGAGGCGCTCTACCCGCTGCTGGTTCCGGCGCTCCGCGACCATCCCGGGATCGGCTTCCTCCTGGTCCGCTCCGAGCGCCACGGGGCGCTCGCGATCGGCGCCGGCGGCACCCGCTTCCTCGACCAGGACCGAGTCGAGGGCGAGGACCCGCTGGAGCCGTTCGGCCAGCACGCCGCCGACCACCTGCGGCGCACCGACGGCTTCCCCCACTGCGCCGACCTGATGGTCAACAGCACCTACTGGCCGCAGTTCGGCGAGGTCGCCGCCTTCGAGGAGCTGGTCGGCTCGCACGGCGGCATGGGCGGGACCCAGGCACACCCCTTCGTGCTGCACCCGGCCGAGCTCGCCTGGCCCGAGGAGGACGTCGTCGGCGCCGAGCGGGTCCACCGGATCTTCCGCGGCTGGCTCGCCGACCTCGGCCACGACGGCTACGCGAGTTAGGAGGGTTTAAGTAGGATTTCTAAATAACTCAGTGTAAGTTGATTTATGGAACTTCGACACTACGATGGTCCACATGTCGGTGGAACTCGTGGTGCGCGACGGATCGCCTTGGTGGATGAGCCCCGACATCTGGGTCGTGCCCGGCTCCGACCCGATGGGCGCGCCCGGACAGCCGGTCGTCGGCGAGCGGGCGTTCCTCTGGACTCGGGTCCAGAACAGCGGTGACACCCGGGTCACGAATGCGTCCGTGCGCTGCTGGTGGGCGGATCCCTCGACCGCGATCACGCGCGCTACCGCGCACCGGATCGGGACCAGCGCCGTCGCCCTCGAACCGGGGGAGACGAAGGAGGTGCTTTGCCTGTCGCCGTGGACGCCGACCAACGCCAACGGCGGGCACCAGTGCCTGATCGCGGAGGCGTTCGCGCCCAGCGACCCGCTCCCGCCGTATCTCGAAACGACGCCGTTCGACCCGCCCGGCGACCGGCACGTCGCCCAGCGCAACGTGACGGTTCTGCTCGTCGCGCCGGCGATGTCGATGGCCTTCCTGCCCTTCACGGCCGCAGCCGGCGTCGGGGCGGCCCAGGTGGTCGTCCGTCGCCTGTCCCTGAAGGAGCTCGACGGCGAGCTCGCGGCGCAGCTCGGGGTTCGCGAGCTGCGCGAGGCGGACGTCGAGGTACGGCTCAGCGTCGGCCCGTTCTGGCCGGGAGAGCCGGTGCGGCCGTTCGATCGCGAAGAGCTGCGGCTGCGTCGCGGCAAGGCGCATTCGCTCGCCCTCGTCGCCGAGCTGGGCGCGGGCCTCGCCGACGGCACGGCGGTGCTCGTGAGCGCCGAGCAGATAGACGAGCGGGAGCGCGTCACGGGGGGCGTCGCTCTGCTCGTCGCCGGCTCTGAGCAGCGCGAGGTCGAGCAGCGGGAGGCGCAGGGTGGCTAGCGCCCCGGTCGAGATCCCGCACCGTCCGTCGGGCGTCTATCCGGCCACCGACCTGATGAACATCGACGGCTTCTTCGTCGTCAACATGGGCCGCCAGCACGTGCAGTTGACGCTCCGCAACGTCGGCGCGGACCTCGACGGCGTCAGCGTCTACCTCGAGGGCTTCAGCGACCCGGGTGTGAGCTTCGCGCCGCGGCGCCTGGACGTCGGCTGGCTCCCGGCCGGCGCCGAGCTGCCGGTCCGCTTCACCGCCGACTTCACCAATGCCGCTCCCGACGCTTCCTTCGTGAGCTTCGTGGTCGAGGCCGACGGGCACCAGCTGCGCCGAATCGTCAAGAAGATCTTCGTCACCCGAGTCGACTACCACAAGCCCTCGAAGACCTACACGGTGAAGACGCCGCAGGGCGACATGGCGATCGTCGTTCACCGGGCCCTGATGGGGCCGGAGGAGGGACGGTGCCGAGACGGGGAAGCCTTCACCGTGCTCTTCCAGGACGTCAGTTACACGCTGCGACCGAAGCCCAGCTACGAAGGCGTGCGGGGGCCGCTGATGTACGAGGACCCCTGGTGGAAGCTGGCGCTGTTGATCCTGGCAGGGCTGGTGGCGCTGGGAGCCGCGCTCTACGACTACTTCAGCGACGGAACGCTCGACGGCGGCTCGGTGTCCGTGGGCGGCACGTTCGAGGAGACGGGTCCCAGCGTCTGCTGCACGAAAGTCTCGACTTCCGCCAGCAAAGACGAGAAGGACTACCTCGCCAAGGGCCTCTATGGGGCCGCCGGCGCGATTGCGACCGCCGGCATAGCGTCCGACGACCCGGACCTGCACTGGCGCGGCCAGGAAGCGACGGAACCAGCGGCCGGCGAGCTGACCGTCGGCGAGCGCGTGCGCCTGCAGATCGACTACGTGGAGGCCCCGAGCCCGGGGGTCCCGTATGCGATCGAGGGCGAATGGGCCTACACGCGAGAGACCGACGCCGGCGGAACCTACGTGCACGAAGCCCGGGACCGGCGCGAGAACATACACGTGCTCGAACGCTACGAAGTCGAGGCGCCCTCCGCGCACGACCGCGCCAGCGGGCCGCTCGTGGTCAGCGCGCGTTTCGTCAAGATCGGCGGCGACCTCTGCCGCGGCGGCGAGCTCCTCGTCACCGGCCACCTGATCTCCGACCATGGCCAGTACCGTCAGTTCCAGCTCACCGACGCCGGCCTCGACCCCGACGCCGAGCCCAACGACGGCGTCTACACCGGCGCCTACCGGTTCAGCCGCGACGCGGGGGAAAAGGGTGATCCGAGCGGCAACTGGTACCTGTTCGTCGTCGCCCAGGACGTCAACACCGTCGCCGAGGGAACCGATCCCTTCGAAGCCGCGCACACGGTCGGCGGCATGGTCCTCACCACGCAGCTGCAGCTCGGCATCGACAAGCCGTGCGAGCTGAACCACGATGCGGTGATCGCCGTCGTCTAGGAGCTGGTCGGGCGCCGCGGCTACCTGAGCGCGGTCGACTCCCCGGGGGCCAGCACCCGCAGCTCCGACTGCGGCGCGAGCTCGCGCATCCAGCGGGCGAGCTGGCGCGGCGGCGCGCGCAGGGGGTCGGGGCGCAGTCGCGCCAGCCCGAGCGGGTAGAGCGTGCCCCAGTGGATCGGGACCACCAGCTTCGCCGCCAGCAGCGCCGCCGCCCGCGCCGCCCGCTCGGGGTCGAGGTGGCCGGCGCCGATGCTCGTGCCCCAGCCCCAGATCGGCAGCAGGGCGAGGTCGAGTTCGCCACCGCCGATCCTCGCCATGCCCTCGAAGAGGTCGGTGTCGCCGGCGAAGTAGATGCGCCGCCGTCCGGCGAGCTCGAACCCGATCGCCCGCGAGGCCCGCTCGAAGCGCCGCCCGCCGGCCGGGTGATCCGCCTCGGTGGCGGTGATGCGGACGCCGCCGACGGTGCCGGAGGCGCCGGGGGCGAGCTCGCGGACGACGGTGAAGCCGAGGCGCTCGAGGAAGTCCCCCGCCCCCGGGCCCGCGAACACCGGCACCGTCCTGCTCAGCCGCCGCAGCGAGGCCGCGTCCGCGTGGTCGTGATGGAGGTGGGAGATCAGGACCGCGTCGACGCCCTCGGTCAGGGCCGGCTCGGGAACGGGCCCGTGGCGCCAGAGCGGGCCGATCCGGCGGCGCAGGACCGGATCGGTGAGCAGGCGGGCTCCGTCCATCTCGACCAGGACGGTCGCGTGGCCGGCCCAGGTGACGCGAGCGGCGGCGCTCATGCCGGCGCTTCCCCGCCGGCCTGTCGGGGGCGCCGCGTATCGTCCGGCCTCGCGATGAATCCAAAGCGCTCGATCCGGGGGCGGTTGCGGCGGCCCGGCCGTGAGAGCGCCTCCCCCGAAGAAGAATTCATCGAGATCGACCCCGCCGAGCTGAGCGGGATCTTCTCCGCCCCCGCCTGGATGCGGGACCTCGGCTTCTCCGCCTGGCTCCTGGTCGGGGTGGCCGCGGCCCTGGTCGGAACGATCTTCCTGCTGGCGCAGACGCAGACGATCGTGATGCCGGTGGTCACGGCGGCGATCATCGCCTCGGTGACCGTGCCGCTGGTCGACTGGCTGAAGCGGCACGGGGTGCCGCGCGGTGCCGGCGCGGTGCTGGTCTTCCTCGGGATCGTCCTGGTCGGGGTCGGAGTCGGGATCATCGTCCTCGGCGGCATCGCCAGCCAGGCTGACAGCCTCAGCCAGAGACTCCAGGCCGGGGCGGACGAGATCGAGTCGTGGGTCCGGGGCCTTGGCGTGGCTTCGTCCACGGCCGCGGACGCGAACCAGCACGCGGGCGCTTCGATCAGCGCCGGCTTCAGGGCCCTGACCGACGGCCTCCTCGGCGGCGTCGACAAGCTTGCCTCGCTGGCCGTCTTCCTCTCCTTCACCGCCCTCAGCCTCTTCTTCATCCTCAAGGACGCGCCGACGATCGGCCGCTTCGTCGAGCGCCACCTCGGCATGCCGGTCCCGCTCGCCCACACCGTGATGGGGCAGGTGGCCCGCTCCCTGCGCGGCTACTTCGTCGGGGTCACGATCGTCGCCGCCTGGAGCGCGCTGCTGGTCGGCGCCGGGGCGCTGCTGCTCGGGGTGCCGCTGCCGGGGACGATCGCCGTCGTCACCTTCATCGGCGGCTACGTGCCCTATCTCGGCGCCTGGGCGGCGGGGGCCTTCGCGGTGCTGATCGCCCTGGGCGGCCAGGGGCCCGAGGCGGCCCTGGCGATCGCGGTGATCGTCCTCCTCGCCAACGGCGTGCTCCAGCAGCTGGTGCAGCCGGTCGCCTACGGCGCCGCCCTCGGCCTCCACCCCCTCGCCGTCCTCGTCGTCACCATCGCCGGCGGTTGCCTCTTCGGCACCATCGGCCTCGTCCTCGCCGCCCCCCTGGTGGCGGCGGCGGTCAAGATCTCCGCCGAGCTCAGCGCCTCCCGCGCGAGTCCGTGATGAAGGGGAGGGCGGGGTTTGATGATTCGGAGGGGCACTCCGTTTGGGCGCGCGCCACGCGCGGGTAGGAACCGGGGGTGACCAAGCTCGGCTACACGCTCTCCAGCGAGGAGTTCGACGCACCTTCGCTCGTCGCCCAGGCCGAGCGCGCGGAGCAGGCGGGGTTCGCCTTCGCCTCGGTCTCCGACCACTTCCACCCCTGGGTCGACGAGCAGGGCGAGAGCCCGTTCGTCTGGGGAACCCTGGGGGCGATCTCGCAGCGCACCGAGCGGATCGAGCTGATAACCGGCGTCACCTGTCCGACGACCCGTATCCATCCGGCGATCGTCGCCCAGGCCGCCGCCACCGCCGCCAGCCTTTTGCCGGGACGGTTCTCGCTCGGAGTCGGCAGCGGCGAGAACCTCAACGAGCACGTTCTCGGCGACCGCTGGCCCGGTGTGGTCGAGCGCCAGGATCGCCTCGAGGAGGCGATCGAGGTGATCCGAAAACTCTGGAAGGGCAAGCTGACGAGTCACCGCGGCGAGCACTTCACGGTCGAGAACGCCCGGATTTATTCCCTGCCCGAAGAGCCGCCGCCGCTGCTGGTCGCGGTGGCCGGTGAAAGCTCGGTCGAACTCGCTGCCCGTCTCGGCGACGGCCTGGTCGGGACCGCACCGGTCGCGGAGTCGGTGGAGCAGTTCCGCTCCGAAGGCGGGGAGGGCAAGCCCACCTTCGGCCAGCTCCACGTTTGCTGGGCCGAGGACGAGGAGGCGGCGAAGAAGCTGGTGCTGAAGCAGTGGCCCAACAGCGCCCTCAGCGGCGGCTTCTTCCTAGAGCTGCCGCTGCCCGCGCACTTCGAAGAGGCGGCTGAAGCGCTGGACGAGGAGGACGTCGCCGAGAGCGTCGTCTGCGGCCCTGACCCCGAGCGCCACCGGGCGGCGATTCAGGAGTACGTCGACGCCGGCTACGACCACGTCTACGTCCATCAGGTCGGCCCCGACCAAGACGGCTTCTTCGACTTCTACGAGCGCGAGGTGCTCCCCGCTTTCGACTAGTTCGGCCTAGCCCGGCTAGTACCACTTGCCGCGCGCGAAGCCCCCAAAGGCGATCAGGCCGATCAACGCCACGATCAGACCGGCCCAGAAGCTCCACACGAACATCAGGACTATCCCGACGATGACGAGGATTCCTCCGAGTGAGATTCCCATGCAAGCGAGCTACCCCGCGGGCAGCAGCGCAAACGATCTGGCCCGGCAACGCAGGGACAGGGGTGTGGTTCGAGGCCGCGCCCACCGGGGTAGAAGACCAGGGCGCGATGTCAATCGAAAGGAGGCAAGAAAATGGCTGAGCTGACGACGCTGGAGGAGAAGCTCGCGGAGGTCTTGGGACTGGCCCAGGCCGCGCAGGGCGCCACCGAAAAAGTCGAGGGCATGGTCGAGGACGAGGAGATCGTCGGCGCCCTGAAACAGATGCGCGACGAGGCCGAGGAGACCGAGCGCCGCTGCACCGAGGTGGCCGACAGCCGCGACGGCAAGAAGACCGCGATCCTCGAAAAGGCCCAGGAAACGAAAGGCGAGGCGACGGAGATGATGTCGACCTACCTCGGCGGCGAGTCCGACGGGCTCGACGGCTTCGAGTTCCTGACCATGGCCGAGGCCGGCGAGGTCGGGCACTGGGCGGTGCTCGGGAAGCTGAACGAGTCCGCGCAGGAGAGCGAGATCTCCGAGCTGGTCAAGTGGGCGTTGCCGATCCAGGAGCGCCACTTCGCCGACGTCAAGGACGGTTCGCTGAAGCTGGCCGGCGAGAAAGACCCCTACGAAGAGTCCTAGGACCGTCCCGGGACTTTTTACGGAAGGCGCGAATGAAGATCGTCGTCACCGGTGCGACCGGCAACGTCGGGACCAGTACGGTCGCCGCACTCAGCGCGAGCGCAGAGATCGACGAGATCGTCGGCTTGGCCCGGCGCGAGCCGACCCGCGAGCAAGCGAAGACGAGCTGGCTCGAGGCGAACGTCCTCACCGCCGACCTGGCGGCGATCTTCGCGGGCGCCGACGCAGTCATCCATCTCGCCTGGGCGATCCAGCCCTCGCGAGATGCGGTGACGCTGGCGCGGATCAACGTCGAGGGCAGCCGGCGCGTCTTCGAGGCCGTTGCCGCGGCCGGAGTGCCAAAGCTGGTCCACGCCTCCTCGGTCGGTGTCTACTCGCGCGGCCCCAAGGACCGCGAGGTCGACGAGAGCTGGCCTACCGACGGCACTCCCACCTCGTTCTACTCACGCCACAAGGTCGCGGCGGAGCGCGAGCTGGACCGCTTCGAAGCCGACAATCCGGAGACGCGAGTCGTGCGGCTTCGTCCCGCGCTGATCTTCAAGGACGAGGCCGCGACCGAGATCCGCCGCCTCTTCATCGGTCCCTTCCTGCCCAACTTCATGCTGCGCCGCGGCCTCCTTCCCGCCCTGCCCCGAGTCGAGCGCCTGCGTTTTCAGGCCGTGCACTCCGACGACGTCGGTCAGGCTTACCTGCGGGCCGTCCTGGCCGACGTCGAGGGGGCCTTCAACATCGCGGCCGAGCCGCCGCTCAGCCCGCAGGAGATGGCGCAGCGGATCGGCGTGCGCAGCTTCCCGGTACCGGCCCGGGTGGTGCGGCGCCTCGCTGATCTGAGCTGGCGGATGCGCCTGCAGCCGACGCCGCCGGGCTGGCTCGACATGGCGCTGAACGTGCCGATGATGTCCTCGAACCGTGCCCGCGCCGAGCTCGGCTGGGAGCCGCGCCGCAGCGGCGTCGAGGCGCTGGAAGAGCTGCTGGAGGGCCTGCGCGAGGGTCACGGTGCCGAGACCCCGCCACTTGAAGCCGACAGCGCCGGCGCCCGGCTCGACGACCTCAAGACCGGCGTCGGCGCCCGCCAGTGGAATCGCGATCGCGACGAGCAGCTGCTCAAGTACCTGGCCGACGTGCACTCGATCGAGCTGCAGGCGCTGGCGCAGCTGCGCGCGGCGCCGAAGATCGCCGGCGACGAGCGCCTCTGCCAGGCGTTCGAACGGCACCTGGTCGAGACCGAAGATCAGGAGCGGCGCGTGCGCGAGCGCCTGCAGGCGCTCGGCGGCAAGCCCTCGAAGCTGAAGGACGCGGCCGGGGCAGCCGGCGGCTGGGCGATGGTCGCCTTCGCGGCCAGCCAGCCCGACACCCCGGGCAAGCTGACGATGCACGCCTACTCCTACGAGCACATGGAGCTGGCCGCCTACGAGCTGCTGAAGCGACTGGCCGAGCGTGCCGGCGACGAGGAGACGGCGCGGATGGCAGCCGACGTCGCCGGGGAGGAGCGCCGGATGGCCGAGCGCTTGGAGCAGTCCTTCGACGCCGCGGTCGAGGTCTCGCTGGCGGCGGTCGCTCCCGATCAGCTCGACTCCGCCCTGCTCGCCTACCTGCGGGACGTCCACGCGCTCGAGGGGCAAGCGGAAAAGCTGCTGGAGGCCGGCGCCGAGCGGGTCGAGGACGAGCATCTCGAGGCTGCTTTTCGCGACCATCTGAAGGAGACCCGGCGCCATCGGGAGCGGATCGAGGGCCTGCTGGACGAGCGTGGTGCCCGTCCCTCCACGGTCAAGGACGCGACGCTCAAGGCCGGCGGGCTCAACCTCTCCGCCTTCTTCGGCGCCCAGCCGGACTCGACCACCAAGCTCGCCGGCTTCGCGTTCGCCTTCGAGCACCTGGAGGTCGCCGCCTACGAACTTCTGCAACGGGTCGCCGCCCGGGCCGGCGACGAGGACGTGGTCGCGACGGCGGAGAAGATCCTCGCCGAGGAGCGCCGGGCGGCCGAGCGAATCGCCGAGAGCTGGAACCGGCCCGACGTTCCACTGGGGTTGGCGTCCTGACCGACCTACCGAAAGAGGAGGACCGAAGATGAAAGCGCTGACCTTTCACGGCAAACGCGACGTCCGGGTCGACGAGGTCCCAGACCCGAAGATCGAGCAGCCGACGGACGCGATCGTCCGCATCACCTCGACCGCGATCTGCGGCTCGGACCTGCACCTGTACGAGGTGCTGGGGATGTTCATCGAAGAGGGCGACGTCCTCGGCCACGAGCCGATGGGAATCGTCGAGGAGGTCGGCTCGGAGGTGAGCCACGTCAAAGCGGGCGATCGCGTGGTGATCCCCTTCAACATCTCCTGCGGCGAGTGCTGGATGTGCAGGGAAAAGCTCTTTGCGCAGTGCGAGACGACGCAGAACCGCGAGCAGGAAAAGGGCGCCTCGCTCTTCGGCTACACCAAGATGTACGGCCAGGTGCCGGGCGGCCAGGCCGAGTACCTGCGGGTGCCCCAGGCCCACTTCGGCCCGATCAAGGTGCCCGAGAACGGCGCTCCCGACGAGCGTTACCTCTTTCTCTCCGACGTGCTGCCGACCGCCTGGCAGGCGGTCGAGTACGCGGCGATCCCCAAGGGCGGCAGCGTCGCGGTCTACGGCCTCGGCCCGATCGGCCAGATGTGCGCGCGGATCGCGCGCCACCGCGGGGCCGAGACCGTGATCGGCGTCGATTCCGTGCCGGAGCGCCTCGAGATGGCCCGTCGCCACGGCGTCGAGGCCATCGATTCCTCCGAGCACGAGGACGTGCCGGCGAGCATCAGGGAGATGACCGACGGCCGCGGCCCCGACGGAGTGATCGACGCGGTCGGCATGGAGGCCCACGGCGCCCACGTCGCCGAGCTGGCCCAGAAGGCCACCGGCCTGCTGCCCGACGCGCTCGCGGCCAAGGCGACCGAAAAGGCCGCGGTCGACCGGCTCTCGGCGCTGCTGGAGGCGATCGACACCGTCCGCCGCGGCGGCACGATCTCGATCTCCGGCGTCTACGGCGGCCAGCTCGACCCGCTGCCGATGATGCAGCTCTTCGACAAGGGGGTGCAGATCCGCATGGGCCAGGCCCACGTGCGGCGCTGGACCGACGAGATCCTGCCCCTGCTCGAAGGCGACGAGGACCCGCTCGGCGTCGACGACCTCACCACGCACCAGCTGCCGCTGGCGGAGGCGCCGAGCGCTTACTCGATGTTCCAGAAGAAGGAAGACGGGGCGATCAAGGTCGTCCTCAAGCCCTGACTTGGAGGTCGCGATCGTGAGAGCGCTGTTGATCAACTGCACGCTGAAGCCGAGCCCCGAGCAGTCCAATACCGAGGCGCTCGCCGGGGTCGTCGTCACCGGCAACGAGGACGGCGCCCACCACGTCATCTCCGAGCCCGGGCGCTCGAGGCCAACCCGATCCCGGCGCCGCCCTCCGGATGAGCGGACCTGAGTCTCGCCGCGCGGGCAACTCAGGCGCTCGGACTGCTCGGGGCCGGGAATCAGCCGCAGGCGGCGCGGCGCTGGCTTCAGCTACCTCGACCCCGAAGGCGGGCGGGTCGGTGACGAGGACACTCTGGAGCGCATTCGCTCGCTGGCGATTCCGCCGGCCTGGCGCGAGGTCTGGATCTGCGGCGATCCCTACGGCCACATCCAGGCGACCGGGCTCGACGAAGCCGGGCGCAAGCAGTACCTCTACCACGAGCGCTGGCAGCTGCGGGCGGCGCAGCGCAAGTTCGAGTCGATGCGCGAGTTCGCGGCGATCCTGCCGAGGCTGCGCCGGGCGGTGAAGAAGGACCTTACGCAGGAGGGAATGCCGCGCACGCGGGCGCTGGCCTGTGCCGTGCGCCTGCTCGACCTCGGCTTCTTCCGGATCGGCGGCGAGGAGTACGCCGAGACCAACGAGAGCTATGGGGTGGCGACGGTGCTGCGCGAGCACGTCGCGATCGAGGGCGAGGAGATCGTCTTCGACTTCCCGGCGAAGAGCGGCCAGCGCCGCATCCAGTCGATCCGAGACCCCGAGGTGAAGGCGGCGATCGAGGCAATGCGCCGCCGCCGCAGCGGTCCCGACGACCTGCTCGTCTTCCGCGAGGACGGCGCCTGGCGCGACATCCGCTCCGAGGACGTCAACGCCTACCTGCAGGAGAAGGCGGGCGAGGAGTTCTCGGCCAAGGACTTCCGCACCTGGCACGGAACCGTGCTCGCCGCGGTCGAGCTGGCGCGGCAGGGGCCGCCGAGCTCGAAGGGCGGCGGCGAGGGCGCGATCCGGGCGGCGGTCAAGCGGGTGGCCGAGCGCCTCGGCAACACCCCGGCGGTCTGTCGCAGCTCCTACGTCGACCCCCGCGTCCTCGACCGCTTCCGCGACGGCAGGACGATCGAGCTTCCCGCTCCCGCCGAAGAAGCCACCGTCACGCCACGGCAGCAGGGCCTCGTGGAGCGCCGGGTCCTGATGCTGATCGAGTAGGCCGGGCAGTACCGTCAGCTCGATGCGGATCGCCACCTGGAACGTGAACTCGGTGAAGCAGCGGCTGCCGCGACTGCTCCCGTGGCTGGACGAGCGGAATCCGGACGTGGTCTGCCTGCAGGAGACGAAGCTCGCCGACGGCGCCCTGCTCGACCTGCTCGGAGACGAGCTGACGAACCGCGGCTACGAGGTCGCGATGCACGGCGAGGCGAGCTGGAACGGGGTCGCGATCTTCTCGCGCCTCGGCTTGGAGGACGTCGTTCCCGGCCTCGCGGGCGCCCCCGGCTTTCCGCATCCGGAGGCGCGCGCCCTGTCGGCTACCTGCGGCGGCGTCCGCGTTCACTCGGTCTATGTCCCGAACGGGCGCGAGCCGGGCTCAGAGCACTACGAGTACAAGCTCGCCTGGCTGGCCGCGCTGCGCGACGCGGTGGCCGCGGGTCCCGAGGCGACGGTCGTCTGCGGCGACGTCAACGTCGCCCCCGCCGACGAGGACGTCTTCGACCCGGAGGCCTACGCCGGGCAGACGCACGTGACCGCGCCCGAGCGCGCCGCGCTGGCGGAGCTCCAGGCAGTGGGACTGCGGGACGTCGTTCGCGACCGCTGGCCCGGCGAGCGAATCTTCACCTACTGGGACTACCGCGCCGGGATGTTCCACCGGGACCTGGGGATGCGGATCGACCTGGTCCTCGCCGGTGCCCCGGTCGCCGCCCGGGTTCGCGCGGCCTGGGTCGACCGGCGGGCGCGGAAAGGGAAGGGGCCGAGCGACCACGCGCCGGTGATCGTCGACCTCGATGAGGCCCCCGACGGGGACGTCGGGCCCGTCGTGCCGCCGCCGTCGGCCCCGGTCGCGAAGCGGGGAGCGACCAAGCTGCCGCAGTCGCCTTAGCCCTCTTCCCCGGTGGCGTCGCCGGTCGGGGCGCCGACCGGCTTCGACTCCGGCGAGCCCCGCTGGCGCAGGTAGACCGCGAGGATCGCGAAGGAGCCGACGGCGAGGAACTCCGACTGCCAGTTCTGGAAGGTCGACTCCCCCACTCTGGATCCGATCAGTCTCCGTCGCCCCCCTCTTCGGAGGTGGCTGCGTCTTCGTCGGTCGGATGAACGATCCGCTGTGCGACCGACCACTCGATCTTGACGTCGCGATAGGTGACGCCGGCCTCCGGCTCCTCGGGGATGTTCTCCCGCTCGACCTTGGCGTCCGTTTCGTGGTCGGGTTCGCCGTAGTAGCGGACCCCCCGCTCGTCCGGCACTTTCCCGAACGTCACCTCCTTTGCTTTGACCGCGGTGAAGAAGTCGAGATCGGGACGCCCTTTCACGACGCGGCCATCGCCTTCTCGACGTCGTGGACGGTGACCCGGCCTTCGGCGCCGGTCCCTTCTATGTCGTCGATGTCGACACCGCCCTCTCCCGCCTTGCGCATCGCCGCCGTCGTGGCGTTGTGCTTCTGCGCCCGCCGCTGACGGCGTTTCTCGCCCAGCTCCATCGCTTTGTGGGCCGCGCCGAGCCCAAGGTCTTTGGCCTCGTCGCTGGCTGCAGAACCGATCTCCTTGACGACGATTTTTGCGATCTGTTTGGCAATCTGGCCCCCGGTGCCCCCGTTCCCGCCTTCACCGCCGTTCCCGCCGCCGGCGAGTCCGCCAAGTGCACCGGCGCCCTGACCGAGGCCGCCGACGGCCTGGCCCGCGCCTTCGCCTAGACCACCCACCGCCTGCCCGGCGCCTTCGCCGACGTCACCCACTGCCTGGCCCGCGCCTTCGCCGATCTGACCGACAGCTTTGTTGGCTCCTTCGCCAACCTCGTCGACGGCTTGGCCGGCGCCACCGCCGACGTCTTCCACAGCGCTGCTCGCCCCTTCGCCGAGCTGGCCCACGGCTTTGCCCGCCCCTTCGGTGACCGGTTGGAGCGACTCGGCGATGTTCTCCAGGACCTCCGGGTTGCGGTCGAGGGTGGTGAGGACGCGGTCGATGATCGCGGTGACGTGGTCGAGGCGCGCCCGCAGCAGCGCCTGCGCTTCGACCCCTTTGATGCTGAGTTCGACCTTGCCCAGCTCGACGTGCACGCCGACGCTCAGCTTGACCAGATCGAGCACCTCCGCGTGCAGCGAGATCCGCGCCTCGAGGTCGTCGAGCTCGAAGTGGATCTCGTCGACCTTGACGACCGGGATGTCGACGACGACGTCGGGCTCGTCGGTGTCGGAGATTTCGCCCGGATCGATGATCGTGTAGTCCTCGTACATCTGCTCCGGCCTGGTCTTGCGACCGCCCTGGTTGCGGATTTCGTTCTCGCGCTCCCCGCCGTTCGAGCTCTGCTTCTGCGGGGTCGGGCTTTTGTTCCGCCCGCTGCCCTCGGTGCTCTGGTGGACCGCTTTGCGTCGTTTGCTGGAAGATTTCGACTTAGACGATTTGCGGTCGCTTTTGCTCTTCGTCTGCTGAGCCATGCCGTCCCCCTCTCCTGGGGCGATTCCGCTTTCCAAAAGGAAAAGTTCCCGATGTGGTGCGGCGCAAACACCGAAGACCAGCGCTCGCGCCGGGAGGCGCCGCTTGGCACTTAAGGTGAAAAATCGTCCCTCGTAGCTCGGGCGGCGTCGCTGTCAGACGTCGGTCTGCGCGGCGATCGTCCCTGCGTCTACTGCCTCGCGCATGACTGCGTAGTCCTGCTCGTTCTGGTCGGCATACGCCTCGGCAAATGCGGCCAGGGCGCGGTCGAAACGGTCGCCACGACCAAGGTAGCTCGCGATCGGCACTGCATCGCCCGCCCGCGCGTGGGCGCGTGCAAGCGTCTGGCCGCAGACCTTGGCGTATTCCGCGAGGGCCTTTGCGTTCATCAGCTCGACGAGTGCCGACCCCTTCGCGTCCCATAGCTGGCGGACGTAGTAGTCGCGCTCTCGCCCGTCGGGGCCAGCGGTGCGCAACCAGCCGAGCATGATGTCGTTGGCGGCCTGGGTAAGGCGCTGTCCCTCGACCACGCGCTGTCCGTGGTTGTCGAACTCACTTGGTCCGAGGAAGGGCTCGAGCACCGAGGCCTCGGCCTCCTTGAACTGCAGAAAGAGTGGGTCGTCCGGGCCTCTGCGGCCGATCAACAGCGCGATCCAGGCGCGGGTACCGACGCTGCCGACGCCGACGACCTTGCGGGCGGAGTCGACGTAGCGGAAGCGCTCCAGCAGCCGCTGGCGGTCGTCCGCCAGCGTCGAGCGATAGGTCCGGAGCATGGTGTGGATCGCCTCGTCGAGCGCCTCGTGCTCGTCCGGCTCGAATAGATCCCGGATCGCGACCAGGCTCGGCGGGTCGCTGCGGATCCGGGGCTCCCCGTCGACCACCTCGGTCAGCTTCCGGAAGGCGCGGATGCTGTCCTTCGACCGCGCCTTCGCGATGTTCTTCTGGACGCGTTTCATCTGCTCTGCCGAGGCCGAAGGAGCGAACTGCTCGACTAGCTCGTCGACCGAGATGCGGGCATACCAGAGGTCGAGATCAGCCATCGCGGCGTAGCCGTGCATCGCCTCGCGGTAGGCGCGGGCCGCGGTGGCGTTGATCGCGGCGCGCTGGGAGGCGCTGAAGCCGCGATCGCGCCCGGCGACCGCGAAGCTGGTGACGAGGCGCTTGACGTCCCACTCGAACGGTCCCGGCAGGGTCTCGTCGAAGTCGTTGACGTCGAAGACGAGGGACCGGTCCGGCGCCGCATAGACGCCGAAGTTGGAGAGGTGCGCGTCGCCGCAGAGCTGCGTATGCAGGTTGGTCCTGGGGACGCCGGCCAGGTCCGAGGCCATCAGGTAGGCGGCCCCGCGGTAGAAGGTGAAGGCGGAGACCAGCATCCGGCCGTAACGGATCGGGACCAGCTCGGGGACGCGGGAGGCGGCCTGCTGCTCGAGCAGCTCGACCGGGCTGGGCCGAGCGGCGGGCGGGCTCCAGCTGCCGTGGGCGCCCCGTGGCACCTCGGCGCGCGCGGCTCGCCCGAGCGCGACGCGCTCCGCGACGTCGGGATGCTCGACCGGAGCCTTCTTCTTCACCAGGTCAGCTCGATCTCCAGCTCGCGCTCGTCGCTCTCCACCTCGAGCTCGATCTTCAGCTCGACCTCGTCTGGCACGTTGATGGTGAAGTGGGTGCCGCCGCGATCGAACTGAACCTCGTTGTGGCGCGCGAGCATGTCGGCGAGCTTGTGCAGCCGCTCGGCGACCTCCTCGCGACTGAGGCGCTCCTTCTGCTCTACCGAGAAGATGTCCATTACCGCTCCTTGGTCGTGGTTGCCGTCGGGGAGTTTGGTGTCACTCGGGTTCCAGTGCGCAGCGGGTCGCGGCCGATCGCGATCCGAGCCAGCGCCCGCGCGCTCTGAACGAGACCGTCGGGGAGCGTCGCAGACGGCGATGCGCCCGGGTGCCGCCGGGCGACGCGCACGCGCAGGACTCCGGGGCAGACCTGGAATCGCAGCGGCGGCTGGAGTTCTGCGGCCTCGCCGTCGATGCCGGCGGCGACGGGATGCTCGGCGTCGACCTCGAAGGCCGGTGCGGCCCAATCCCGCCACGGCCGCTGCGCCAGGCGCCCGCTGCCGGTCGGGGCGCCCAGGACCGTGATCCCGAGCAGCGCGTCGTCGATCCGCGGGCGGGTGCCGGAGCCGATCGCCTTGCCGAGCCGGTAGCGGTTGTTCGAGACGAGGATCACCGCGCCCGAGGAATGCTCGTGCCCGCCGGGGCCGGTCCAGCGGAGGTCGAGCCCGGCTCCGCCGGGGCCGAGCATCTCGGGCACGGTGTCCAGCAGGGTGCGCAGCTTCGCGTCGCGGTAGCCGCGGTGCTGAACCGCCTCGGCGTAGAGGCCGAGCGAGACGTTGTTGACGAACACCCGCCCGTTCACCTCGCCGAGGTCGACTCGGTGCTCGCCGCCGTCGACGAACGCGTCGAGCGCCCCGACGACGTCCTCGCGGTCGACGCCGAGGTCGAGCGCGAAGTGGTTGCGCGTGCCGGCCGGCACACATGCGTAGGGCAGATCGAGCTCGGCCGCGATCGCCGCCACCACGGCCTGTGAGCCATCACCGCCGGCCATCGCCAGCCCGTCGGCTCCGCCCGCGACCGCCTCGCGCACGAGTTGCTCTAGATCCTGGCCGGGCCTCAGCTCGATCGGCTCGATCCCGCGCGCTCGCGCCTCCTCCGCCAGCGAGAACCTCTCCGCCTTGCCGCCGCCGGCCTTCGGGTTGAAGAACAGCACCGGCCGTCGCGGCGCCGGCCGCGACGGCAGCCGCACGCGCATCCTGAACGCCGCGTGCGCCAAAGCGCCACTGAGCACGAGCGCCGCGACGGCCAGAGCCTCCTCCAGCAGACCGTCGGAAGCCAGCAGCGCCAGCGCCGCGCCGAGCCCGAGCGCACCGGCCAACAGGCCCGCCAGGCGAAGCGCCCCGGTCCGAAGGAGGCCGTACCAGGCGGCGGTCATCCCAGCGGTCACACAGGCGAGCGCAATCAGGCCACGCGGGAACTCCTGCACGGCCTCGGCAACCGCGATCGCAAGACCCCCAA
Organism: uncultured Solirubrobacterales bacterium; assembly: GCA_963849165.1. Lineage (GTDB taxonomy): Bacteria > Actinomycetota > Thermoleophilia > Solirubrobacterales > 70-9 > VAYN01. Next base: position 141,660 of record CAWKGJ010000003.1, read on the forward strand.
GGCCAAGCAGCAGGGCGCCGATCGCCGCCAGGCGCCGGCCGCTCACAAGACCACCCTGTAGAGCACCGCCGATTCGGCCATGACCACAGCCTCGCGCATCTGAGCACAGATACCAAGGCGCCGGCAGTGTTCGGATGAGAAACCTTTACTTATCTGGAGGCGCGGTTAGAGTGATCTTGGCGAGCAGCTATGGAGCTGCCGGCTCGGATTGGGATGGAGCCGCACCGCCTTGAGGAAGGAGACGCAATGGAGGCTGGTCCGGGCTCGAGGCAACCTGTCGGCAGCGAAAACTCCACCTGGATCGCCTTCGCCGGGGTGATGATGGTGATCCTCGGCTCCCTGGATGTGATCTGGGGGCTGGCGGCAATCCTCAACGACGAAGTAGTCGTCGTCGGCGGCAACGGCGCCTTGATCTTGGACATCACCACCTGGGGCTGGGTTCAGCTGATCCTCGGCGCCGTCGTCGGGCTCACTGGCCTCGGTCTGATCGTCGGCAATGAAGTGGCTCGCGTCCTGGGAATTTTCCTCTTGGCGATCAACGCCGTTCTGCAGGTCGTCTGGTTCCCGGCGGCGCCGCTGTGGGCGTTCCTGATGATCATCCTCGACGTCGTGATCATCTACCAGCTGACCGTCAACTGGACTGAGCAGGAGGGATGACCGTGCCGCTCGCAGACATCAGCTTCGGCGAAGGGCTCCTCTTCATCTTCGAGTTCTTTCTGCTCTTCGCCTGGATCTGGATTCTCATCTCGATCATCTCGGACCTCTTTCGCGACCACGAGCTGTCGGGAGTGGCGAAGGCCGTTTGGGTGTTCTTCCTGGTCTTCTTGCCGTTCCTCGGGGTGCTGCTCTACCTGATCGTTCGCGGCAACGGGATGCGCGACCGCACGATCAAGGCCCAGGTGGATGCCAAGAAGGAGTTCGACAGCTACGTCCGCGAGCAGGCCCAGGCCGGCTCGCCCGCGGACGAACTCCACAAGCTCGCCGAGCTGAAAGACAAAGGAGCGCTTTCGGCCGAGGAGTTCGATCAGGCGAAGGCCAAATTGCTGGGCTGAGCGCCGAAAGAGAGGACGAAGATGCTCAAGCGGATCGCAGACATGCCGGCGGGGACCGTTGGATTCGAGGCCCACGGAGAGGTAGAGGACGACGATTGGGAGGAGGTTGTCGAGCCCGTCCTCCGTCAAGAGCTGGCGGGTGGCGGCAAGCTGAGGGTTCTTTACCTGCTCGGCCCGACCACCGGCGAGGTGGAGGGAGACGCGATCGAGGCCGGCGCCGGCTTTCGAGCACGCCACGCGACGTCGTTCGATCGGGTCGCCGTGGTCAGTGACGAGGACTGGCTGAGGCCCGCCCTGAAGGCGCTTTCCCTCTTGCTGCCAGGCAAGGCGAAGGCCTTTAGCGTCGCCGATCTCGCCAGCGCAAAGGCATGGCTTAGCGAGGTCGAGACGGCCTAGCTAGGAGATTTCAGCCATTCGTGGCTGAAATGGAGCGCTTTTAGGGGGCGGTTGGAGCGCTACGTGCCGGCGGCCGTGGAGCGCTGATCTCCGAGCAACCGCCAGGCCACGACAGCGGCGAGAAAGGCAGTTACAGCGGCGACGGCGAGCACGGAATCCAAGCCGCTGACGATGCCCGCCCGCTGCGCTCGACGGGAAGGACGCTCACCATCGCCGCCGCGAGCGCTGGGCTGATGACCCCGATCGCGAGGCCGCCGACCAGCAGGCCGGGAAGCAGCGCCGTCCATTCGCCGTCGACGTCAACGGCGCGCATGAGTAGTAGTCCGGTGCCGATCAGGATCAACCCCGCCGTCAGCGGCACCCGCAGGGGCCAGCGGTTCGTGAGCCGCCCGGAGATCGGCGCGACGACGACGAGTACCAGCGTCAGGGGAAGGATTCGCGGGCCGGTCTCGGTCGGGGTCAGGCCGAGCCCGACCTGCATGTAGATCGCCACGAACAGCAACAGCGGGTACAGGGCGACCGACTGCGCGAAGGCGACCACCGCCGTCCCGGTAAAGGCCGGGATGCGAAAGAGCGAGAGCGGCAGCATCGCCGCCTCGGCGCGACGACGCTCGACGGCAATGAAGGCGGCGAGCAGCACCACGGCGCCGACCAAGGAGGCGGCGATCGGAGGACTGCCCCAGCCGTTGTTGCCGCGGATCAACCCATAGGTGGCGAGGAAGCAGGCGGCGCCGAAGGTGACCATCCCGGCGAGGTCGAGCGGGCGCGGGCGCTCCTCGCGCGACTCGGGCAGCGAACGCGCCGTCAGCCAGATCAAGAGGACACCGAGCGGCAGGTTGACGAGGAAGATCCAGCGCCAGTCCAGCTCGTCGGTCAGCACGCCGCCGACCAGCGGGCCGATCGCCAGGCGGCGCCGGTCACACCGCCCCACACACCCAGGGCAAAGCCGCGCTCTTTGTCCTGAACTCGTTCGCCAGCAAAGCGAGCGAGGAAGCGAACATCGCGGCCGCGCCGACGCCCTGGGCGGCGCGAGCAAGGTCGAGGAAGACCGGCGAGCTCGCGACCGCGCAGAGCGCCGAGCAGGCGGTGAAAAGCGCGAGCCCCCATATAAAGACCGCGCGCCGCCCGATCCGGTCGGCGCCGGCGCCGGCGCTCAGCAGCGTTGCGGCGAGGGTCAGCGCGTAGGCGTCGATCACCCACTGCATCTCGCCGAAGCTGGCGTCGAGGTCGGCGCGGATCGCCGGCAGGGCGACGTTCACCACCGTCACGTCGAGCAACAGCATCGCCGTCGCCGCGGAGACGATCAGCAGGGTTATCCAGCGCTCCCGCGTCACCAGGGGAGCTTCTCGTCAGCCGCGGTCGAGTTCTTCGACCAGCGCCGTTACCCGCCGCTCTTTCTCATGCTGCCGCAGGGTGAGACCACGCAGCCGATCCGCATCGCTGGTGACCAAGAGGACGTGCGCGAGCCACCGCGGGCGGGTCAGCCGTTCTCGGTGGCGAACTCGGCCGGCCCCTTCTCGACCGCGACAGGGTCCATCCAGGCGACCTCCCAGAGATGACCGTCGAGGTCATGGAAGCTTTGCTGGTACATGAAGCCGTAGTCCTGCGGGTCCTTGGCGGCGCTCGCGCCGGCGGCCAGCGCGGTCTCGGCGAAGGCGTCGACGGCCTCACGGTCGTCGGCGCTGATCGCGATGGTGAGCGCCGTGGCCTCGGTAGCGTCGGCAACCGGCTTGGTGACGAACTCCGCGAAGCGATCGCGCTGGAGCAGCATCACGTAGGCATGGTCGCTGACGACCATGCAGACCGCGCCGTCGTCGCAGAACTTCTCGTTGAACTCGAAGCCGAGCTCGGCAAAGAACTCGCGGCTCGCCGACAGATCAGTGACGGGCAGATTGAGAAAGAGCAGGCGGGACATCCTTGCCTCCTAGTGGTGGTTGTCGGAAGCTAGGACCGGGGCCGCGTCGAGAATTCATCGCCGGCGCAGCGATGAAACTCGGCGTCCCGCGTCGTCCTAGCTCCCGAACCCTCGAACCCAAGGAGGATGAGATGGCCAAGTTGATCGTCAGCGAGTTCGTCAGCCTCAACGGCGTCATGGAGGCGCCCGGCGGCGAGCCGACCCACCCGCACTCCGGCTGGACCTTCGAGTCGATCTACGGCGAGGACCACTATGGCTACAAGCTCGAGGAGGCCGAAGAGGCGGGCTCGCTGCTGCTTGGCCGCAAGACCTACGAGGGCTTCTCCGCCGCCTGGCCGCAGCGCGACGGCCCCTTCGCCGACAAGCTCAACTCGATGCCCAAGTACGTCGTCTCTTCCACCCTCACCGATCCCGGCTGGGAGAACACGACCGTGCTCTCCGGTGATCCCGTCGCGGCGGTGCGGGAGCTGAAGCAGACCGCCCCGGGCCCGATCCTGCTCAACGGCAGCGCCCAGCTCGCCCATGCGCTGGCCGAGGCCGACCTGGTCGACGAGTTCCGGGCGATGGTGCACCCGGTCCTGGTCGCCGACGGGCTGCGGATGTTCCCTGACCCGGCCGCGATGAAGAAGCTGAAGCTGAGGGAGACGATCGCCTACGACTCGGGCGTCGCCCTGCTGGTCTACGAGCGGGCCGAGGGCTAGATGAGTCTAGGATCACTCGCGATGTCCCCCATGGCGAGCAGCGAGCCGATCGAGCAGGACCTCGAGCGCCTGCGCCCGGCGCTGACCGGCTACTGCTACCGGATGCTCGGCTCCGGTTTCGAGGCCGAAGACGCGACCCAGGAGACGCTGATCCGCGCCTGGCGCCGCTCAGACACCCTGGCCGAGCCCGCCGCGCTCAAGTCCTGGCTGTTTCGGATCGCGACCAACGTCTGCCTCGACCAGATCAAGGGCCGCGAGCGCCGGGCGCGGCCAGTCGACCTCACCGGCGAGGGCGTGGCCGATTCGCCGCTCGGCGCGCCCCTCCCGGAGTCGAGCTGGATCCTCCCGATCGCCGACAGCCAGGTCGTCGACCCCGACGCGGACCCGGCGACCCAGGCCGCCGAGCGCGAGTCGCTGCGGCTCGCCTTCGTCGCCGCGCTCCAGCACCTGCCGGCGCGCCAGCGCGTCGTCCTCGTCCTGCGCGAGGTCCTGCGCTGGAACGCCAAGGAGGTCGCCGACCTGCTCGAGACTTCGGTCGCCTCCGTCAACAGCGCCCTGCAGCGCGCCCGCGCGACCCTCGACGAGCTCGCCCTCGAGGACGCCGAGACCCCTGTGCGCCCCAGCGACGAGGACGAGCGCCTCCTGCTCGAGCAGTACCTCGACGCCTTCGCCGAGTACGACATCGACCGCATCGTCGCCCTGCTGCGCTACGACGTCGTCTTCGACATGCCCCCGCTGCCGCTCTGGGTCCGCGGCTCCGAGCAGGTCGGCCGTTTCATGCTCGGCTCGGGTGCCGCCTGCCGCGGCTCGAAGCTGATCGCCCTCAGCGCCAACGGCTGCCCCGCCTTCGCCGCCTACAAACCCGACCCCGAGTCCGGCACCTGGCTGCCATGGTCGCTGACCGTCCTCGAGCCGGGAGCGATGGGCGGGAACACCCCGGCGGTCGTGGGCGTCCACAACTTCCTGCAGCCGTTCCTGCCCCCGCTGTTCGGCGCTTTCGGCTTGCCGGAGCAGCGGACGGATGCCGATCCCGCGGTGGCCTGAACCGGAGTGCCCTGACGCCAGGTCGGGCTTCTAGATGAGCGGGGATGCGGCGATATGAAGTGATGAGGGTCGGTTGGCTTGGACTAGGCTGAGCGCATGGCAAGCTCCTCACGCCTCGTCCGGGCTGCCGTGCTGACCGTCTTGCTGCTGATCTACCCGGCGGCGGCAGCCGGCGCCAGCCCCGAGTCGGAGACGGTCGTCCGGGTCGAGTTCGACCTGCCGGCGAGCGACGGCCTCCGTGCCCATCTCGAAACCTCTGAAGACGAGGACGTGACGCTCACGATCTGGCGCAGAGTGCATGGCACGAGCGAGACGGTCGTCTACGAAGTTCCCGGCAAGGTCGACGAAGCCGGGCTGAAGGTCAGCTTCGGGCGGCTCGGCTCGATTGACGTCGCCTTCACCCCCACCGCGATCCTGGACGCGACGGAGGTCTCCCCGGGCTGCACGGGGGCGCCGCGGACGCTGCGGGAAGGGGTGTTCGCGGGGACGATCGCGTTCGCCGGAGAGCGCGGGTACGTGCGGATCGAAGCGCCGCAGGTGGAAGGCTCGATGAGCGTGTTCCCGCACTGGCAGTGTCCGGAAGAGGACGGTCTGAATCCTTTCGAATCGATCCCCGGCGTTTCGCAGCTCAGCGCCCGGCCCGCCGGCAGAAAAAGGGAAAGCGCGTCCCTGGTTGCCCTAAACGCCGATTGCTCGTGCTTCTTCGGTGCCGGCGTCCATCACCGTCACAGCGGCGGGCGGAGCATCTTCTACGGCTCGCAGTTCGAACGCCGCGAAAGGATGGAAATCGCCCGGACGACCTCTGCGCTCGGCCCCGCTGCCGCCTTCGATTACGACCACGAGACGGGCAGCGCGACCTTGGATCCGCCGCCGCCGCTCAAGGGGCATGCTGCTTTCAGGACCCTGGACCGCGGACGCACGCTCTGGCGGAGCACGATCCGGGTGCCGTTGCTGGGCGCCGCTCCCCTGAGGCCCGGCGGCTCAGGTTTCGGCGTTGGGCTCTATCCCGAATATCAGTTCGACTAAGGCGCCTCGGGCAGCGGGGGCGTTTCCCCGCAGGCGCCGGCAAGGCCGCGGACACGGCTGATCTTTCTCTTCAGGGCCGCGACCGAGATGCCCTGCCTGCGCGCCGTCAAAACGGGCTTGTAGATGGCCCGGTGCGCCAGCTTGCCCAGCCACTCGACGGTTGCCGTCGACATCGTCGGGGGCGGGACGTCGGCCAGTGCCTCGGGACCGAGCAGCTCGGCGATCCGCAGCCGCAGCCGCACCTCGTCCGGCGAGACCCCGGTCTTCCTGGCGATCGCAACGATGCCGACGCCGCGGTCGGCGGGCACGGTCACGCGCTTCAGCTCGCGGAGGACTGGAATCGGATACTCCGGCGAAGCCAGCGGCTCCGGGCCCGGCTGTGAGCGGAGGTGGATTTCGCGCAGCGCGGCCCCGATCAATTCGGGGTAGGCGAACACAGTGACGGTGCGATCGCCCGTCCCGACGTCGACCGCGGACGATTCGTAGACGGCCGCGATCCCGCCGCCGCGCAGCGGGAAGACTTGGTAGGGGATCCGGTCGAGTCTCAGCGGGTTGCGCGTGCAGGCACTCCAGTTCTGGATCTGCGCCGGCGGCGCGCAGCCACCCTCTCCCTCAGGGAGCTCGCAGTCGCCGTAAGAGTACGTCGCGAACCGCCCGTCCTCCGGGCCCCCGGTCACCCGCATCCCGCCGAAGTACGGGCCGAGCCAGTAGAGGTCGGTGGGATCGGAAACCGCTCCCGCGCTCCCGGCGACCGAGGAGCCGAGCAGTAACGCACACAGTCCAACCAAAGCAGCGGCGCGACTTCCCCTGAGCATGCGGGCATCGTAGCCGCCTCAGGAGCTTGGTTCTGACCCCCTCCACCAGCCTCGCCGCGCAGGCGCAACCGCCGCTCTGCCGCCCCTGGCGGAATCGCCGCCAATCGCTTCACATCCCCGCGATTTCGGGCACTGTTGACCCGCCCACACACCTTGTGAACAGCTGAGAAGCATCCGGGCCCTCCAAGAGGCTTGTGGTTCTGACGCCCAAGCAAGGAGGACCCGGATGGACATTCACGGTAACGCCGCTCTCGGACCAGCGGGAAGGCTCGCGCTGGTGCAAGCGATCGACTCGGGAATGACGCGCCGGCCACGGCCCATCGCTGGTGGCACCGATGGCGCGAGGCGAGCAAGGCCGAGCGCCAGTCGGGAAGCTGGCTCTTGGACCGCCCCTGCACACCGCACCGTCAGCCCAGGCGGCTTTCGGCCGCAGAGGAGGAGCCGATCCTGCGCGCCCGCCGCGAGACCGGTCTCGGCCCGGGCCGCTTGGCGGGGATCTGTCGCCGTGCCCGCTCGACGATCTGGAAGGTCCTGCACCGCCACGGGCTCTCCCAGCGGTGCCGATCGACCAGGCAGACCTACCGCCGTTATGAGTGGTCGCGCCCAGGGGCGCTGCTGCACGTTGACGTCGCCCGCCTGGCGCGCTTTGAGCGCCCCGGGCACGCGGTCACCGGCATCCGCGACAAGACGGGTGCCGAGAAGCGGGCGAAGTGGGGCTACGTCTATCTGCACTGCGTGATCGACGACCACTCCCGCTATGCCTACGTCGAGCAGCATCCCGACCAGGGCGGAGGCACCGCAGCCGCGGTGTTAGGCCGAGCGATCGAGCACTTCGCCTCCCTCGGTGTCAGGGGGCCCGAGGCGGTGATGAGCGACAACGCCTTCGCCTACCGCAAGTCCAATGCCTTTCGGGCGCAGCTGGCGACCCATGGCGCCCGCCACATCCTGATCCCGCCCTACACGCCACGCTGGAACGGGAAGGTGGAGCGCTTCATTCAGACGCTCAAGCGCGAGTGGGCATACGCCCATTCCTGGCCCAATTCCGCCGAGCGCACCAGGCCCATGGCATCCTTCCTGCGCTACTACAACCGACGTCGCCCGCACAGCTCATTGGGAGACCGGCCACCGATCAGCCGTGTTCACAACGTCCGTGGGTAGGACACCTAGTGCCCGAAATGGAGCGCAAAATCAGCGGCGGTGGAAATGGCTCTTAAAAGCGAAACCGCCGACGTGCAGCCACTTCGGTCGATGGAGCTAGGCGGATTCGAACCGCCGACCTCCTGGGTGCGATCCGCGTCGGCCATTCTCGCGGTGGGGGCGGAAAAGTAGACGATTACCAGCATGTTTGCGGATGCATCCGCAATCCCCCGTCGTACGCGGATGCGCGGCGATTAGCGGCGATTAGCGGGGAGTCAGCCACTTCTGGCGAGAAGTGGCTGAAATGAAGAGGGGCGGTTGGAGAGACGCTTCGACCCCCCCCCAGGAAAGCGCATGGATCCGGCGAATCCATCCTCATGCTGCCCTTGGCTCTCGCGTTCCGGGGACTCGCGCGGGCGGTCGGCGCCGTTTGGCGTGACCCTGAGACCCAAGCGCTGCCGTTCGTCGCCGCCGCGCTGGTGTTGACGGGAACGCTCTTCTACTGGCGCTTCGAGGATTGGACCATCGTCGAGTCGCTCTACTTCTCGATCGTGACCCTGACCACCGTCGGCTATGGAGACCTCGCCCCGACCACTCCCGGCACCCAGATCTTCACGATCTTCTACATCCTGACCGGGATCGGGGTCTTCGTCGCGCTGCTGGCGTCAGTCGCACAGCAGTACATCGCGCAGAAGGGCGAACGCACCTCGGCCCGAGAACGGCTGAGCGCCCGCCGGGGTCGCGGCGAGGCTGGCTAATCAGGGAACCCGGGCAGGACTGGCTCCGGGGCCAATGCCCATACCCTGACAACGATGCACCGACGTCGGTTCTCGATCAGTCTCGGCATCGAGCCGCCTGCCGCCTGGCTCGGAATCGCTGCGACCTTTGCCGCGGTTGCAGTGGGAACCCTCCTCGTCTACCCGCTCAAGGACGTGGCGCCGGTCGTCTCGCTCGGGATCGTCTACCTGCCGGCGATTCTGCTGATCTCGACCGTGTGGGGATTGCGGCTCGGGCTGCTCGCCTCGATCATCAGCGCCGCCGCCTTCAACTTCTTCCACATCCCGCCGCTGTATCGATTCACGATCGCCGACGAGGAGAACTGGGTCGCCCTGGCGGCGTTCGTGATCGCGGCGATCATCAGCAGCACGGTCGCCGGCCTCGCGCGTGCCCGTGCGGTCGAAGCGGAGCGGCGGCGGGAGGAGGCCGACCGGGCGCTCGCCGAACTCGAGGCGCTGACCCGCGAGCGGGACCGGATGCAGGCCGAGGCGGTGCAAGCCGAGGCGGTGCGGCGCAGCGACGAGTTGAAGACCGTGCTGCTGCGCTCGATCTCCCACGACCTGCGGACGCCGCTGACCTCGATCATCGCCAGCGGCTCTGCGCTCGGCTCGGAGACCTTGACCGCTGAGGAGCGCGCCGAGCTGAGCGAGGGGATCGTCGGCGAGGGCGGGCGGCTCTCGCGGTTGGTCGAGAACCTCCTCGACATGTCCCGGCTGGAGGCCGGGAAGGCCGAGCCGCACCGGGGGCCGGTCGATCTCGCCGAGGTGCTGGAGGCGGCGCGGCAGGGACAGGGCAAGGCGGAGTCGATTCGGCTGGCGCTCGATGCGGAGCTGCCGATGGTTAACGCCGATGCCGCCCAGCTTGAACGCGTCTTCGCGAACCTGCTGGAGAACGCGGTCCGCTACGGGAACGGTCGTCCTGTGCAGGTCCGCTCGCGGGTGGTGGGCGCCAATATCGTCGTCCGCGTGGTCGACCAGGGACCGGGCATACCCGAGGGCGAGTGGGAGCGGATCTTCGAGCCCTTCCAGCACGGGGACGCCACCAACGCCGGCTCCGGGCTTGGCCTGGCGATCGCCAGGGGATTTGTCGAGGCCAATGGCGGCGAGATCGCGGTCGAGTCTCTGCCGGGACAGGGGACCAGCTTCGTCGTCACCCTGCCGCCGCACGGAGGCCGGGCATGAACGGGGCGACCCGCGTCCTCGTCTGCGACGACGAGCCGCAGATCCTTCGCGCGCTGCGGGTGATCCTGCGCGACGCGGGCTATGAGGCGGTCACCGCCTCCACCGGCGAGGAGGCCCTGGACCGGGCTGCGGTGAAGCCGCCGGCAGCCGCGATCCTCGACCTGATGCTTCCCGACATCGACGGCGTCGAGGTGACGAAGCGGCTGCGCGAGTGGAGCGAGATGCCGATCATCGTCCTCTCCGCGGTCGGCGAGGAGGAGGCGAAGGTGCGGGCGCTGGCGGCCGGCGCCGACGACTATGTGACTAAGCCCTTCGGGCCGCCGGAGTTGGTGGCGCGGCTGGAGGCAGTGCTGAGGCGGGCTAAGCCGGAGGCGTCGGAGCCGCTGATCGCCGCCGATGGGCTGGAGGTCGACCTCGTCGCCCGCGCCGTTCGCCGCGACGGCGAGGAGGTCCACCTGACCCCCACTGAGTTCGAGCTACTGCGGGTCCTCGCGCAGAACCGCGGCCGCCTGATGACGCATCGCTCCCTGTTGGTCGAGGTGTGGGGCGTGGAGTACGAAGACGACGTCCAGGTGCTGCGCGCCCATGTCGCCAACCTGCGCGGCAAGATCGAGCCCGACGACGGCCCCCGCTACATCCGCACCGATCCCGGCGTCGGCTACCGCTTCGCGGGCTAGAAGCGAACTTTACGAAATCTGTATACGAAGGCCGCGCTTCTTCATGCGGTCTTGACGGGGTGAGGTCCACGATCGCTGCATGGATCTCGTCTCTCTCGCCCTGGCGCTCGCCGCCTTCGGCGCGATCTACGCGCTGGTCGAGGCAATCGACCGCGTATGAGCGCCGCTGAGCTGTTCGGCCTGATCGTCGCCGCAGCGGTCTTCGGCTATCTCGGCTACGCGCTGTTCCGGGGAGAGCGGTTGTAGTGGCTCAGGGCTGGGCGCAGATCGTCGTCTTCCTGATCGTGCTGACGGCGCTGGTGCCGCTGGTCGGCGCCTACATCGCCGCCGTCTTTCGCGGCGATCGGGTCTTCCTCTCGCCGGTCCTCGGCCCGGTCGAGCGCTTCGCCTACCGGGTGCTGCGGGTGCGACCGGAGGAGGGGCAGGACTGGAAGGCATACGCGCGCTCGATCGTCGTCTTCAGCCTGGTCTCCTGGCTCGCGCTCTACCTGATCCTCCGCACCCAGAGCATCCAGCCGCTCAACCCCGAGGGCTTCGGCTCCGGCCCCTGGAACCTCAGCTTCAACACCGCCTCCTCCTTCGTCACCAACACCAACTGGCAGTACTACGGCGGCGAGACGACGCTCTCCTACTTCGTCCAGATGGTCGGCCTGACGGTGCAGAACTTCGTCTCGGCCGCATTGGGGATCGCCGTGCTCGCCGCCGTGATCCGCGGCTTCGCCGCCCGCTCGGGATCGGCGCTCGGCAACTTCTGGTCGGACCTCGTTCGGATCAACCTCTACGTCCTGCTGCCGATCTCCCTCGTGGCGGCGCTGCTGCTCGTCTCCCAAGGCGTGATCCAGACCCTCGACGGCTCGCAGACCTTCCACACCATCGCTGGCGGAACGCAGACGCTGGCGCTCGGCCCGGTCGCCTCGCAGGAGGCGATCAAGGAGTTGGGGACCAACGGCGGCGGCTTCTTCAACGTCAACAGCGCCTACCCGTTCGAGAATGCGAGCGCCTTCACCAACATGGTCGAGCTGCTGCTGATCCTCGTGATCCCGGCCAGCCTCACCTACACCTTTGGCCGCATGGTCGGCAACCGCCGTCAGGGCTGGGCGCTCTACGCGGCGATGATGGCGATGTTCGTCGTCGCGGTCGCCGTCGTCTACACCGCGGAGCAACACGGCAGCCCCGCCCAGCACCACGCGGGCGTGCTCGCCTCCGCCTTCGACGGCTCGACCGGCGGCAATATGGAGGGCAAGGAGCAGCGCTTCGGCATTTCCGAGTCCTCGCTGTGGACGGCGGTGACGACCGTGACCTCCTGCGGCGCGGTCAACGCCTCGCTCGACTCGCTGACCGGGATCGGCGGGCTGGTGCCGCTGGCGAACATGGGGACCGGCGAGGTGGTCTTCGGCGGGGTCGGCTCGGGCCTCTATTACATGCTGCTGTTCGTCCTGCTGACCGTCTTCATCGCCGGACTGATGGTCGGCCGCACGCCGGAGTTTCTCGGCAAGAAGATCGAGTCGCGGGAGGTGAAGCTAGTCCTGGTCGGCGTGCTGGTGACGCCCCTGCTGGTCTTGTTCGCGACGGCCTTGGCGGTGGCGAGCCCAGACGGCACGCAGTCGATCTACAACCACGGCCCACAGGGCTTCTCCGAGTCGCTTTACGCCTATATGTCGCAGGCGAACAACAACGGCTCCGCCTTCGCCGGCTACACCGGCTTCACCCAGCCCAACGCGCCGGGCAACGCCGGCGCCGAAACGTTCAGCTTCGCCACCCTGCTCGGCGGCGTGGTGATGCTGCTCGCCCGCTTCCTGCCGATGATCGCGGCGCTCGCGGTGGCTGGGTCGCTGGCCGGGAAGCGGGTCGCCCCGGCGGGCGCCGGCACCTTTCGCGCCGACTCGCCCACCTTCGTCGTGCTGCTGATCGGCGTCGTCGTGATCGTCGCCGCGCTGACCTTCTTCCCCGCCTTCCTGCTCGGCCCGGTCGTGCAGGGACTGACCGACCAGCTCTTCTGATGAACGGCCTGCGCAAAGACCTCGTTACCGCGACGATCGCGATCGTCTCCCTGACGCTGCTGCTCGGCATCGCCTATCCGCTGGTAACCACCGGGGTGGCGCAGCTGGTCTTTCCCGGCGCTTCCAACGGCAGCAAGGTCGAGGTCGACGGAGAGGTCGTCGGCTCGAAGCTGATCGGACAGGACTTCAAGGGTCTGTCGCGCTACTTCCAGAGCCGGCCCTCGGCCACCGAATACAGCGGCGACGTCACCTTCTTCAACAACCTCGGGCCCAACAGCCGCGAACTCTCCGACTTCTTCGCCGAACAGCTCGCCGCCTACCTGAAGCGCGAGCGGCCCTATGACCCCGGTCTCGCCGCCGCCGAGGTGCCGGTCGACGCGGTGACGACCTCGGCCTCGGGCGTGGACCCACACATCTCCGAGGCCAACGCCCGAATCCAGGCCGGTCGCGTCGCCGAGGTCCGCGGCCTGCCCCTCGATCGGGTCCTCGACCTCGTCTCCGAGTACACCGATGGCCGCTTCCTCGCCCTCTTCGGCGAGCCGGGCGTGAACGTCCTGCAGCTCAACCTCGCCCTCGACCGGGAGACCGCCCGATGACCGACGAGACGCTTCGCAACGAGCCGCGCTCCCTGGTCGACCGGGTGATCATCGCGCGTGCCCTGCTCGACTCGCTGCGCAAGCTCGATCCGCGCCACCAGCTCCACAACCCGGTGATGTTCGTGGTCGAGCTCGGCGCATTGATCGTCACCGGGGGTTGGCTGATCCAGGTCTTCGGCGGCCCTCCGCTCGGCGGTGGCGACGAGTCCGCGTGGTTCGCCTTCTCGATCGGCGTCTGGCTCTGGCTCACCGTCATCTTCGCCAACCTCGCCGAGGCGATCGCGGAGGGGCGGGGCAAGGCGCAGGCGGACGCTTTGCGCTCGATGCGGAGCGAAACCGTGGCACGGCTGCGCGACGGTGGCGAGAAGCCGGCATCGGAGCTTCACCGCGGCGACGTCGTCGTGGTCGAGGCGGGGGAGACGATCCCCGGCGACGGCACCGTGATCGAGGGCATCGCCTCGGTTGACGAGTCGGCGATCACCGGCGAGTCGGCGCCGGTGGTGCGCGAGTCCGGCGGCGACCGCAGCGCCGTCACCGGGGGCACGCGGGTCCTCTCCGATCGGATCGTCGTCGAGATCACCCAGGAGCCGGGGCAGAGCTTCCTCGACCGGATGATCGCCTTGGTCGAGGGGGCGGAGCGGCGCAAGACTCCGAACGAGATCGCCCTCAACATCCTGCTCGCCGGGCTTACGCTGGTCTTCCTCGCCGTCGTCGTCGCGCTGCGGCCCTTCGCCGAGTTCTCGGGCACCGACGCATCCGTCGTTACCCTGATTGCCCTGCTGGTCGCGCTGATCCCGACCACGATCGGCGCCCTGCTCTCGGCGATCGGCATCGCCGGTATGGATCGCCTCGTCCGCCACAACGTCCTCGCTCTCTCGGGACGGGCGGTCGAGGCGTCCGGCGACGTCGACGTGCTGCTGCTCGACAAGACCGGGACGATCACGCTCGGCAACCGCGAGGCGACGCAGTTCATCCCGATGCCGGGGATCGAGGAGGCCGAGCTGGCCGAGGCGGCGCAGCTCTCCTCGCTCGCCGACGAGACGCCCGAGGGCCGCTCGATCGTCGTCCTCGCCAAGGAGTTCGGGATCCGCGAGCGCCAGTTGGAATCCCACGAGGCGCACTTCGTTCCCTTCTCCGCCGAAACCCGAATGAGCGGGGTCGACGTCAACGGCAACCAGTACCGCAAGGGGGCCGGCGATGCGATCGTCCGCTACGTCACCGAGCAGGGCGGGCGGCCTCCCGCCGAGTTGCAGGAGCAGCTCGACCTGATCGGCCGCGAGGGCGGCACGCCGCTCGCGGTCTGCCGCGACAACCACGTCCTCGGCGTCGTCTACCTGAAGGACATCGTCAAGGAGGGAATGCGCGCTCGCTTCGATGAATTGCGGCGGATGGGGATCAGCACCGTCATGGTCACGGGCGACAACCGCCTCACCGCGGCGAAGATCGCCGAGGAGGCCGGAGTCGATGACTTCCTCCCCGAAGCGACCCCCGAGCAGAAGCTGGAGCTGATCCGCGGCCACCAGGAGGAAGGCCGGATGGTGGCGATGGCCGGCGACGGCACCAACGACGCGCCGGCCCTGGCGCAGTCCGACGTCGGGGTGGCGATGAACACCGGCACCCAGGCCGCCCGCGAGGCGGGCAACATGGTCGACCTCGACTCGAACCCCACGAAGCTGATCGAGGTCGTGGAGATCGGCAAGCAGCTCCTCATCACCCGCGGCGCGCTGACCACCTTCTCGATCGCCAACGACGTCGCCAAGTACTTCGCGATCCTGCCGGCGATCTTCGCCTTCACCTACGCGGCGAACCCGGGTGAGCGCGGACCGCTCGACGCCCTGAACATCATGGAGCTGGGGACGCCGACCTCGGCAATCCTCTCGGCGATCGTCTTCAACGCGCTGGTGATCCCACTGCTCGTGCCGCTCGCCCTGCGAGGAGTCCGCTACCGGCCAATCGGCGCCACGGCGCTGCTGCGCCGCAACATGCTGATCTTCGGCCTCGGCGGCTTGATCGTGCCCTTCATCGGGATCAAGCTCCTAGACCTGGTGATTCACAACCTCTTCGGAGCATGAGCCGATGGCCGGCCGCCTCAAGGTCTTCATCGGCATGGCGGCCGGGGTCGGCAAGACCTACCGGATGCTTCAGGAGGGCCACGCCGAGCAGGAGGCCGGCCGGGACGTAGCGATCGGCTACATGGAGCCCCACAAGCGCCCGGAGACCTCGGTCTTGGCGGAGGGGCTGGAGGCGATTCCGCGCCGTCGCCTCACCTACCGCAGCACCGACCTCGAGGAGATGGACCTGCCGGCGCTGCTGGCTCGCACGCCCGAGCTGGCGCTGATCGACGAGCTCGCCCACACCAACGCTCCCGGCGCCGAGCACGAGAAGCGCTACGAAGACGTGCGCGACGTCCTCGCCGCAGGGATCGACGTCTTCTCCACGGTCAATGTCCAGCACCTGGAGTCGCTGAACGATCAGGTGACCGAGCTGACCGGGACGCGGGTGCGGGAGACGATTCCCGACGCCGTGCTCGGCGAGGCCGACGAGGTGGTGCTGATCGACCTCACCCCCGAGGCGCTGATCGAGCGCCTTCGGGCGGGCAAGGTCTACCCCGGCGAGAACATCGAGGCGGCGCTCGGCAACTTCTTCACCGTCGAGAACCTGTTGGCCCTGCGCGAGGTCGCCCTGCGCCAGGTCGCCCAGGAGGTCGAGGCGAAGCGGCTGGTGGTCGAGGCGCCGCTCGGCACCCGCACCGAGCGGGTCGCGGCCGAGGTGCCGAAAGCGGTGGGCGAGCGGCTCCTGGCGCTGGTCCGCCCCCAACCCAGCTCGCAGCGACTGGTGCGGCGAGCCTGGCGCTCGTCGCAGAGGCTCGGCGCGCCGCTCGACCTGCTGTGGGTGAAGCCGCCGGGCCAGCCGATCGAGGGCGAGGTCGAGCGCCAGGTGACGGCGCTGCGCCACCTTGCCTCGGTCCTCGGCGCCGCCTTCCTGATCGAGGAGAGCGACAACCTCGTCGATGGCACCGCGCGGGTCGCCCGCGAGCGCGGCACCACCTACATCATGGTCGGGGAGTCGGAATCGCCGCGCGGCCTGGCGAGGCTGCGGGAGCCGTTGCCGCAGCGACTGATGCGAGCGACCCCGGCCGGGGTGGATGTGCGGATCGTTGCCCGCCGTGAGGGCAAGGAGGAGCGGTGACGTTGAGGGTCGAGCATGTCCTGATCGCCGTCGCGCTCGTCGCCGGCCTGATTGGCGGCTACCTGATTGCCCGCTCGCGACTTCGCGGCCGCCGCTCCGAGCGGCCGCAGGCCATCCATCAGATCCTGCTTCCCTTCACCGGCACGGAGATCTCGCGGCGAGCACTCGATGCGGCGCTGCGCCTGGCGCGGGCGGAGGAGGCGACGCTGATGCCGGCCTACTTGGCGGCGGTGCCAAAGCGGCTGCCGCTCGACTGCGCGATTCCGGCCGAGGCGGCGAAGGCGATGCCGATGCTGGAGGCGATCGAGCAGCGCGCTGCATCCCAGGACGTCTC
The DNA here is from genome assembly GCA_963849165.1 of uncultured Solirubrobacterales bacterium. GTDB lineage: Bacteria > Actinomycetota > Thermoleophilia > Solirubrobacterales > 70-9 > VAYN01. Next base: position 158,500 of record CAWKGJ010000003.1, read on the forward strand.
GGTGGACGCCCGCATCGAGCGGGGCCGCTCCTATCGGCATGCTCTGGAGCGGCTGCTTTCCCGCGAGAGCTTCGATCGTGTCGTCGTGCCGGCGACGGCCGAGGCCGGCGCCGGCTTCTCGGGCGACGATCTCGTTTGGCTCTTGGAGAAGGCGCCTGCCGAGGTGCTGATCCTTCGCCCCGATCCGGAAGACAGACGGTTCGTGACGGCGAACGGATCACGGGCTGCCGCATAGGGCGGCTGGGCTCCGGGGACTACGTTGTAGGGGTGTCTGTTGCGGAGCTGGCGCTCATCTCCCTTGCTGTATTCCTCGCTCTCTACGCGGGCGTCGTTCTCGCCCTGTTCATCCTCGGCCGTCGAAGTGAGGCGCGAGCGCTGGCGCGCTTCATTCCCGATTGCCTCGTCCTCTTCCGGCGACTCCTCGCCGATGATCGCGTGCCGAGAGTCCGCAAGCTCTCGCTCGCCTTGATGCTCGGCTATCTGGCGCTGCCGATCGACTTGATCCCCGACTTCATCCCGATCGCGGGCCAGCTTGACGACGCGATCCTGGTCGCCCTGACTCTCCGGTTCGTCCTGCACGGCAGCGGCCGAGAGCTGGTCGACGAGCACTGGCCCGGCCCGCCAGAGGGGCTCGCCGTTATCCAGCGCCTTGCCTTCGCGCCCCATGCGGACCGTCGTCAGGGCGCATGACACTTGGCGCTGGCGAACGTAGCTTCATCGCCCCTGAGAAGCCAGGCGGAATAGCCCGTAATCGCCGCTAATCCCCGCGCATCTACGCGATTTCAGCCACTAGTTGTCCTACCCACGGACGTTGTGAACACGGCTGATCGGTGGCCGGTCTCCCAATGAGCTGTGCGGGCGACGTCGGTTGTAGTAGCGCAGGAAGGATGCCATGGGCCTGGTGCGCTCGGCGGAATTGGGCCAGGAATGGGCGTATGCCCACTCGCGCTTGAGCGTCTGAATGAAGCGCTCCACCTTCCCGTTCCAGCGTGGCGTGTAGGGCGGGATCAGGATGTGGCGGGCGCCATGGGTCGCCAGCTGCGCCCGAAAGGCATTGGACTTGCGGTAGGCGAAGGCGTTGTCGCTCATCACCGCCTCGGGCCCCCTGACACCGAGGGAGGCGAAGTGCTCGATCGCTCGGCCTAACACCGCGGCTGCGGTGCCTCCGCCCTGGTCGGGATGCTGCTCGACGTAGGCATAGCGGGAGTGGTCGTCGATCACGCAGTGCAGATAGACGTAGCCCCACTTCGCCCGCTTCTCGGCACCCGTCTTGTCGCGGATGCCGGTGACCGCGTGCCCGGGGCGCTCAAAGCGCGCCAGGCGGGCGACGTCAACGTGCAGCAGCGCCCCTGGGCGCGACCACTCATAACGGCGGTAGGTCTGCCTGGTCGATCGGCACCGCTGGGAGAGCCCGTGGCGGTGCAGGACCTTCCAGATCGTCGAGCGGGCACGGCGACAGATCCCCGCCAAGCGGCCCGGGCCGAGACCGGTCTCGCGGCGGGCGCGCAGGATCGGCTCCTCCTCTGCGGCCGAAAGCCGCCTGGGCTGACGGTGCGGTGTGCAGGGGCGGTCCAAGAGCCAGCTTCCCGACTGGCGCTCGGCCTTGCTCGCCTCGCGCCATCGGTGCCACCAGCGATGGGCCGTGGCCGGCGCGTCATTCCCGAGTCGATCGCTTGCACCAGCGCGAGCCTTCCCGCTGGTCCGAGAGCGGCGTTACCGTGAATGTCCATCCGGGTCCTCCTTGCTTGGGCGTCAGAACCACAAGCCTCTTGGAGGGCCCGGATGCTTCTCAGCTGTTCACAAGGTGTGTGGGCGGGTCATCTAGTGGCTGAAATGGAGCGCCTTTTAGGGGGCGGTTGGAGTGTCCTCGGAAAAGCGAACCCGCCGACGTGCAGGGGGTTCTGCCGATGGAGCTAGGCGGATTCGAACCGCCGACCTCCTGGGTGCGATCCAGGCGCTCTGCCAGCTGAGCTATAGCCCCGAGGGCGGGGATGGGAAGTTGATCCCATTGCCTCGCAAGCGCAAGGATAACCGCATAGTCTTTGGCAGCCTCACGGAATCGCCATGAGCATCCTCGACGACGCAATCCGAGAAGCACCTGGAACTGAAGCGCGCGCACGGCGCGGATGACGCCGAGCTCAAAAAGCTCGAGGACGAGGCCTTTGGGCCGCCGCAGCGGCCGGACGAGCCGGACCCGTTCGCCGAGGCGCCGACCGAGTTCCTGGTCGCCCCTGAGGTCGGCGCGGAGGAGCGGGTGGAGGAGCCAGCCGAGCGGCGCGCTCCCAACGTCGCCGACCTCCAGGAGGCACCCGAGCCGATCGCGGACCCCGGGCACTCGACCGAGGAGCGCCACGCGATCGCCGAGCAGCCGACCGAAATGTTCGACGTCGAGGGTCAGTTCGAGGATGCCGCCACCGAGTCCGACGCCCCTTCCGACGACCAGCTCGTCGACGCCGAGATGGCGGAGCCGCGGCTCGCTCCCGTCGACCCGCTGGCCGGGATCGAGGCCAGCACAGGCGCCGAGGCCGACGCGCCCGCCGCCGAGGAGCCGGCCGATGAATTCGACGAGTTCTTCAGCGAGCAGCGGCTCTCCGACGAGCTCAACCAGGCGCTTGAGGCGCCGCTCCCGGACGAGCCCGGCGCCCCGCCCAGCGAGGAAGCTCCGGCCGTCTTCGTCGACCTCGATGAGGACGCAGAGGTCGAGGAGGACGCGCAGGATGAGGAGGGCGATCCCGCTGAGGAGGCCCCCGCCGAGCCCGGGGAAGACACTCCGCTTCCCGCCCCTCCCGCCGCCGGCTCCTCCCATGAGGACGTGCTCGAGGACACGCCGGAGTTCCTCGAGGACACCCCCGAGGACGACAACCTCTGGTTCGAGCAGAAGCCGCCCAAGGACTTCGACTTCGACGACTGAACCGGCCGGCGGTGGGCAGTAGGTAGGTTGCCGGGATGGCAGCCGACCTCGCCATCGAAGCCGAAGGGCTGCGCAAGTCCTACAAGGACGTCTGCGCGCTCGACGGCGTCGACCTGCGGGTCCCGGCCGGCACCGTGCTCGGCCTGCTCGGGCCCAACGGCGCCGGCAAGACGACCGCCGTCCGCATCCTCACCACGCTGCTTCCGCCCGATGGCGGCAGCGCCCGCGTCGCCGGGCTCGACGTCGCCCGCCAGGCGGCGCAGCTGCGCAGCAAGATCGGCCTCGCCGGTCAGTACGCGGCCGTCGACGAGAACCTCACCGGGGCCGAGAACCTGGAGATGGTCGGCCGCCTCTACCACCTGCCGAAGGGCGAGCCGCGCCGGCGCGCCGCCGAGCTGCTCGAGCACTTCGACCTCGGTGACGCCGCCGACCGCCTGGTCCGGACCTACTCGGGCGGGATGCGCCGCCGCCTCGACCTCGCCGCCGCCCTGGTCGCCCGGCCGCCGGTCCTCTTCCTCGACGAGCCGACCACCGGGCTCGACCCGCGCAGCCGCATCGCCCTCTGGGAGACGATCGAAGGGCGGGTCGCCGACGGCACCACGGTGCTGCTCACCACCCAGTACCTGGACGAGGCCGACCGCCTCGCCGACCGCATCTCCGTGATCGACCGCGGCGAGGTCATCGCCGAGGGCAGCTCCGACGAGCTCAAGGACCAGCTCGGGCGCGAGCGGCTCGACGTGACGCTGGAGTCCGGGGCCGAGGCCGGGGCGGCGATCGCGGCGCTGCAGCCGATCGCGGCGGAGCCGCCGGCGCTGGTCGACGGAATCCTGCGGATGCCGATCCGCCAGCGCAAGGGCACGATCGCCGAGGCGGTGCGGCGCCTCAACGACGCCGGCATCGGGATCGACGACGTGGCGATGACCCGGCCCACCCTCGACGACGTCTTCCTCACCCTCACCGGCCACACGGCGGAGTCCGAGGATGGAGAGCTGGGCGACTTATCCGTCGATAGGCCGAGAAACTCGCCCAGCGACGGCGCGGCCGGGGAGAAGGAGCGATGAGCGGCCTGCGCTACGCCGTCGCCGACACGCTGGTGCTGGCCAGGCGCAGCCTCCTGCGCATCCCCCGCGCCCCCGATCTGCTGCTCTCCTTCACGATCCAGCCGATCATGTTCGTGCTGCTCTTCGCCTACGTCTTCGGCGGCGCGATCGACACCCCCGGGTACAGCTACATCGACTTCCTGATGCCGGGGATCATCGTCCAGACGATGTCCTTCGGCGGCTTCATCACCGCCCTGGGCCTCTCCGAGGACCTGAAGAAGGGTCTGATCGACCGCTTTCGCTCGCTGCCGATGTCGCGCGCGGCCGTGCTCGCCGGCCGCACTCTCGCCGACGTCACCACCAACTCGGTCTCGATCGCGGTGATGCTCGTCGTCGGCGTCATCGCCGGCTTCTCCTTCGACGCGCCGCTGGCGCACATCGTCGCCGGCCTCCTCCTGCTGCTGCTCTTCGGCTACGCCTTCTCCTGGGTCTTCGCCTTCGTCGGCCTCTCCTCGTCCTCGCCGGAGGCCGCCCAGTCGCTGGGCTTCATCGTCATCTTCCCGCTCACCTTCGTCTCCTCGGCCTTCGTTCCGGTCGACTCGATGCCCGCCGCCCTCCAGGCCTTCGCCGAAGTCAACCCCTTCACGATCGTCGTCGACGCCATGCGCCACCTCTTCCTCGGTGCCCCCGTCGGCGACCACACCGTCTGGGGCGCCGTCGCCTGGTCCCTCGGCATCACCCTCTTCTTCGCCGCCCTCTCCGTGCGCAAATACAAACGCGCGGTGGTTCGCTGAGCGGTCCGGTGGGGCATCGCTCTTCCCGCTTAAACTTCGAGGTGAGGGGCCATAGCTCAGCTGGCAGAGCGCTGCCTTTGCAAGGCAGAGGTCGCCGGTTCGATCCCGGCTGGCTCCATCACTCGGCCGCCTTTTTGTGCTGACCGAGCCAAAGTGGATCATGGGTCTGTGACGATCGGGCGCAGAGCGGCGCTGGCAATGGCGATGGCAGCTCTGCTGTCCGTGGCGACGCTGATCTCGGGATCGGCGTCGGGGGCAGGCGGGGCGGCGGAGCCCTCGACCGAGCTCGTCTCCCGCAGCGGCGACGGGGCCGGCGGCGACGGCCACTCGCTCGCGCCCTCGATCTCCGCCGACGGCCGTTTCGTGGCGTTCAGCTCGCGGGCCAAGAACCTCAGTCCGGCCGCCAGGAGCGGCAAGCAGCAGGTCTACGTGCGCGACACCAAGACCGGGGTCACGACCCTGGTCTCGCGGGCCAGCGGCGCCGACGGCGCGGTCGCCGAGTACGACACGTACGAGCCCTCGATCTCGGCCGACGGTCGCTACGTCGCCTTCGTCTCCATCGCCGAGAGCCTCAGTTCCGAAGACGCCGCGACCAGCGACGTCTTCGTCCGCGACCTCGCCACCGCCACGACCACGCTGGTCTCCCGCGCGCCCGGCCTCGCCGGCGCGGCCGCCGACGCCGAGTCCTACGAACCCGCGATCTCCGCCGACGGCCGGCACGTCGCCTTCGCCTCCCGAGCCGGCAACCTGAGCTCGGAAGGCGGGGGCCCCGCCAGCGCCGACCTCTTCGTCCGCGATCTCGATACCGGCGTGACCGAGCTGGTCTCCCGGGCCAGCGGCGCGGCCGGTGCCCCCGCCAGCGAGTCCTACGCGCCCTCGATCTCCGCCGACGGTCGCTACGTCGCTTTCAACTCGCCTGCCGCGCTCAGCCCCGAAGACTTCGACCAGCCCAGCTTCCCGATGGACGTCTTCGTCCGCGACCGCTCGACCGCCGCGACCGTCCTGGTCTCCCGCAAAAGCGGCGCCACGGGCGCCGCCGGCGACGTTCAGTCCGAAACGGCGGCGATCTCCGCCGACGGCCGGCACGTCGCCTTCGTCTCCGACGCCAAGCTGACCGGCCAGCGCGGCTACGGCCGCAACGTCTTCGTCCGCGACCTCCTCGCCGCCACGACGAAGCTGGCTTCGGTGGGCGACGAGGGACGGGCCGGCGACGCCAAGCGCAACCCCTCGATCTCCGCCGACGGCCGCTACGTCGCCTTCCAGACTCGCGGCAACGGGCTCAGCCCGGCCGACGCCGACGGACGGGTCGACGTCTTCGTCCGCGACATGCAGAGGGGGCTGACGGTGACCGCGTCCCGCGCCTCGGGCAGGCTCGGGGTGCCGGCCGACGCGGCGGCCTTCGACGCCGCGATCTCCGCCGACGGCAGCTTCGTCGCCTTCGACTCGCGCGCCACCAACCTCAGCGCCGCCGACGGGGACCGCCTGGCCGACGTGTTCCGGCGGCGGCTCGTCTACGCCGAGGAGCCGCAGCTGCCGCGCTGCGCCGGCCGCATCGCGACCGTGATCGGCAGCGACCGGACCGACGCGCTGAAGGGCACCCCGCGCAAGGACGTGATCGTCGCCCTCGCCGGCGACGACCGCGTCAGCAGCTTCTCCGGCGCCGACGTGGTCTGCGCCGGCGCCGGCCGCGACCTTGTCGACGCCGGCAGCAACGGGAGCGGCGGCGGCTCGGACCTGGTCCTCGGCGGGCCCGGATCCGATCGCCTCGTGCTCGGCCCGGAGCTGGGCACGCTCAAAGGCGAAGGAGGAGACGACCTGCTGCTCGGCAGCAAGGGCGGCGACTCCCTCTACGGCGGCCCCGGCGACGACACTCTGCGAGGCGGCCCCAATCCGCCCTTCAACAGCGACTTCCTCTTCGGCGGCCCCGGTGACGACGCCCTCTTCGGGGGCCCCGGGTCGAACCAGCTGCAGGGCGGCCCGGGGCGCGACCGCGAAGTCGGGGACAACCGCTAGCCCAGCCGCCGATCGCCTCCGCTCAGCCGGCGAGTCCGATCATCAGCTGCGAGTGGTCACTCGGGTCGACCTTGACCGGGACCTGGGCGCCGGGCTGGAGCTGGCCGATGATGGCGGGGGAGACGACCTGGGTGTGAGTCACGGTGGAGACGGAGCCGTTGACGTCGACGGACATCTGGAACTGCAGCTCCGGCTGCATGTTGATCGTCTGGCCGGTGGCGACCATCTGGATGATCGTGGCGGTGCCGTCGACGCCTTCGTTGGCGAGCTTCTCGGCCAGCGCCTGGTCGGACTGCACCTGCTGCACGGCCTGGTTCGCCTGGGCGAGGCCGTCTTTCATCATTTTCATGCTGCCGCCGCGTTCCTTCTGCATCTGCTTGCCGGCCTTGCTGAGATCCCTCATGTCCTTGAACATGCCCATCTGTCTCACTCCTTTGGACGTGGGGATCCCTGACCCGCTCCCCGGTTTGTGTCGCGACCATAACCGCTCCCTGCCGACGCTGGGATAGATTCGACGCGTGTTCGTCATCGGAGTGCTGATGATCGCCGCCGCCCTGGCAATGGTGGTCGCGGGGGTGGTGGTTCCGGTCGACGCGGCGAGGCCGGGGTTGATCGGCGGCGCCGTCGGCGTCGGCCTGGCCGGCGCCCTCCTCGCCTACCTCGACGCGCCGAGCCGGCGGGACCCGCCGCCGCCGGGAATGTCGCGCGCCAAGGCGACGATCCTCGACGCCGCCGCCACCGCAGGGGCCGTCGCCGGCTACCAGATGGTCGAGCTGACGCTGGAGGTGCGGCCCAAGGACGGCCTGCCCTTCCAGGTCAAGCGCAAGTTCTCCTCCGGCCGCCTCGGCCTGATCGAGCAGGGCCGCCAGATCGACGTCCTCTACGACCCCGCCGACCCGGAGCGCGTCGAACTGCCCTAGGCGATCAGGCTCTCGGCCCGCTTCGCCTCGGGCAGGTTCTGGTCGGCGTGGTAGCTGCTCCGCACCAGCGGCCCGGCGGCGACCGACTCGAAGCCGAGCTCGTACGCCGCCTTCTCCAGGGCCGCGAACTCGTCCGGGTGCCAGTAGCGGGTGACCGGCAGGTGGTTCTCGGTCGGGCGCAGGTATTGGCCGACGGTCAGGACCTGGACGCGGTGCTCGCGGAGGATGCCGAAGGCCTCGACCATCTCCTCGAAGCTCTCGCCGAGGCCGACCATGAGGCCGGACTTGGTGACCACGTCGGGCCCGCCCATCTCCTTCGCCATCCGCAGCACCCGGGCCGAGCGCAGGAACTGCGAGCCGCGGCGCGCCACCGGATACAGGCGCGGCACGGTCTCGACGTTGTGGTTGAAGACGTCGGGCTTCTCGTGCACGACCTTGGCCAGCGGCATCTCCTGGCCACGGAAGTCGGGGGTGAGGATCTCGACCTTGCAGCCGGGCGCCTGCATGCGGATCGAGCGGATCACGCCGACGAAGGCGCTCGCCCCGTAGTCCGGCAGGTCGTCGCGGTCGACCGAGGTGACGACGGCGTGGCGCAATCCCATCTTCTTCACCTGGTTGGCGACGCGCAGCGGCTCCAGCGGGTCGTTCCAGGTCGGCTTCCCCGTCTGCACGTTGCAGAAGCCGCAGCGGCGGGTGCAGACGTCGCCGAGGATCATGAAGGTCGCGGTGCCGCGCTCCCAGCACTCGCCGACGTTGGGGCAGTTGGCCTCCTCGCAGACGGTGTGGAGGTTGTCGGCGCCGATCGTCGCCTTCAGGCGCCGGTAGTTGGGCCCGCCCGGCGCCGGCACCTTCAGCCACGGCGGCTTGCGGGCGCGCTTGAAGGGGACGGTGCCGTCGGCCTCGCTGGCGGTGCCTCCGGGCTTGGCCCGGGAGCGGGTGACGTGGACGCGCTCGGAGATCTCGGTCACGAGCTGAGCGTAGCGGCCGGCAGGTCCAGGCCCAGGTCGGCGGGATCGGCGGCGACGGGAGCACGGTCGTAGACGGCCCCGAAGCGGGCCGCGACCGTGTCGGCGAAGGCGCCGAGGCCCTGCGCCGCGCCCAGCTCGCGCGAGAGCGAGGTCATCGCCACCCCCTCGATCCCGCAGGGCACGATCCACTCGAACGGCTGCAGGTCGTTGCTGACGTTGACCGCCAGCCCGTGCGTCGTCACCCCCCTGCTCACATGCACCCCGATCGACCCGATCTTGCGCTCTCCCGGGGTCGATGGGCCTGAGGCGTCCGATATATGGACGCTTGAGGCCCGCCGGCCGGCGGTTTGGGTCCAGACGCCGGTCAGGCCCTCGATGACGCCGGCTTCGACGCCGTGCTCGGCCAGCGCCTCGATCATCACCCGCTCCAGGCGCCGCACGTACTCGTGGACGTCGTCGCCGTAGGGGCGCAGGGAGACGATCGGGTAGGCGACCAGCTGGCCGGGGCCGTGGTAGGTGACGCGGCCGCCGCGGTCGGTGTCGCGGACCTCGATCCCCTGGCGTTCGTACCACTCGGCTCCCATCGGCAGCTCCTCCGGCGTCGAACGGCGGCCGCGGGTATAGACGGGCGTGTGCTCGAGCAGCAGCAGGACGTCGGGGATCTCGCCTCGCTGACGCTCTCCCTGCAGGCGCAATTGGGCCTCTCGCGCCGCCTCGTAGGGCACGATTCCGCAGCGGACGACGAGGATCTCGGCGCTCATCATTGAAATCGTTGCAGGACGCGCCCTTATCCTTGGCGTCCCCGCCGATGGTCCAGTCAAAGCCACTCCGCCCCGAATGGCTCCCCGCCGTGGCGCTCAGCTCCGCGCTGGCGCTGTTGATGCTGCTCTGGAGCCCGCCCGTCGGCGACCTCGCGGCGCAGGTCTTCCGCACCGAACTGTTCGAGCAGGCGGGCCTGGCGATCTGGAACAGCAGCTGGTACGGCGGTCATTACACCCTCACCTACAGCGTCCTCTTCCCACCGCTGGCGGCGCTGCTGGGGCCGCAGGTCGTGGGTGGGCTGGCGGTCGTCTCCTCCTCCTACCTCTTCGACCGCCTCGTCCGCGACCGTTGGGGGGTGGAGGCGCGCTGGGCGACCCTCTGGTTCGCCGCCGGGGTGGTGACGCTGCTCGCCGACGGCCAGCTCACCTTCGCCCTGGGAGTCGCCTTCGGCCTCGCCTCGCTGCGCTCCCTGCAGACCGGGCGCGGCCCGCTCGCCCTTGCCGCCGCTGCGGCCAGCGCCCTCGCCAGCCCCGTCGCCGCCGCCTTCCTCGCCGGCGTCGTCCTGGCCGGAGCGGTGGAGTGGGGGAGGCGGGCGAGCCGCACCGCGCTCGCGGTCGCCGGCCTCGCCCTCGCGCTCGTCCTCGTCCCCAACGTCGCCTTTCCGGAGCCCGGCCAATTCCCCTTCGAGCTCTCTTCCTTCATCGCGATCCCGCTCTTCAGCGGCGGCGCCCTCTTCGTCATCCGCGACCTGCCGGAGGAGCGCCAGCTGCGTCGCATCCTCGTCGGCTACATCCTCGCCGCCACGGTGATCTGGCTGCTGCCGAACGCGATGGGTGGCAACGCGGTCCGCCTCGGCGCCCTCTTCGGCGGCCCGGTGCTCGCCGCCGTGGTGCTCGCCCGGCGCCCCCGCGTCGCCCCCTGGTTCCTGGCCCTGGCCCTGGCCGGCGGCCTCTACTGGCAGCTGACCGCCAGCGTCACCCAGATCGCCCGCAGCGTCGGCGACCCCTCCACCGCCGCCGAGTACTTCGACCCCGCGGCCGAGTGGCTGCGCGCCCACGGGGCGGAGGGGATGCGGATCGAGGTGCCGCCGACCGCCAACCACTGGGAGTCCGCCTACCTGGCGCCGAGCTTCGAGCTGGCCCGCGGCTGGCTGCGCCAGCTCGACACCACCCGCGACGACGTCTTCTACGGGCCGGGAGAGCTGAGCCACGCCGCCTACAGCTCCTGGCTGCGCCGCAACGCGATCGCCTACGTCGCCCTGCCCGACGCTCCGCTCGACTACTCCTCGGTCGCCGAGCGCCGCCTGATCCTCGCCGCGCCGTCCTACCTGGACCTGCGCTTCAGCACCCCGCACTGGCGGATCTACGAGGTGCGCGGCGCCAAGCCGCTGGTGGCGCCGCTGGCCGGCGCCGTCGCCGAGACGCTCTGGGTCGGCCGCCAGGGCTTCGCCCTGAACGTGACCGAGCCGGGCGAGTTCCTCGTCCGCGTCAACTTCACCCCCTACTGGTCGATCGCCCGCGGCAGCGGCTGCATCCTCCGCCGCGGCGACTGGACCGTCGCCCGCGCCTCCCGCCCCGGCGTCTTTCGGGTCGCCGCCGACTTCTCCCTGGGGCGGGCGTGGAACGCCGTGACGGGCGCGAGAAAGACCTGCTGAGCCGCCTCAGTCCCCGCCGGCGGGCGCCGCTCCGTGGGCGCCGTGGCCGGGATCGAGGGCGATGATGGTGCAGGCCGTCCCGGGGTCCGCGCCTTTGGCGAGTTCGCGGCACGATTGATTGGTGGCGCCGGTATAGGCCTTGATGACCACGTTGGTGTACTCCCCTCCAGGGGGAATCGAGAGGGTGAGCTCCTGGTCGACCTCGCCGTCGGGGTCGGGCCCCATATAGGCGCGCTCGAGGGGCAGGCTGCCGTCCTTCAGGAACGGGTGGATGCTGTCGACCGTCTGTTTGGGGCCGACGGTGGCGAGGTCCACCTTGATCGCGAGGCGGTGATCGGTCCGCAGGTTCGACGCGGTGATCTGCGCGGTGAGCTTCGTTTCGGCGTCGTTGAGGGTCGCGGCGATCTGAGGCCGCGACTCCTGGCTGGCGTTGCTGAAGACGAGGGCGAGGGCGAGGGCGAAACCGAACGCCGTGCAGATCGAGGCGCTGAAGAAGAGGCGGCGCGCCCAGCGCCTGCTCTTCTGGCTCTCTCCCTCACCGGAGAGGAAGTTGGCGATCGTCAGCAGCGTGCCGGCGAGCAGCACCAGGAAGATCGCCAGCCACAGCAGGCCCGGCTCGTCGCGCTGGATGCGGCCGATCGAGTCCGTCGCTTTGAACAGGCCCAGGGTCGCCGCGAGCGGCGCGACCAAGGCAAATACCCCGGCGAGGTCGAGCCTGTTCGCGGTGGGCGAGACCAATGCGCCGGCCAGTCGCTTCGCTTTCGAGTCTTGCTCTGCCACCCCTCCTCAGTTCGGCGCGGAGGCGCTTCTCTCAGGCATAGGTGGCCAGCCGAACTTGGTCGAAGGCGAGGACGTCGTTCGAGGCCCGGCCCTCGGTCTTCGCCACCACCGTCACTTTTGCCGCGTCGGCTCCTCGCTCCAACAGTCCCTTGACCCCGTCGGTGACGGTGACGATCCGCGTCGCCGGCTCCAGCTGGTGGGAGGGGCGCAGGTCGAAGGGGTCGGGGTCGGAGGGAAGGTCGCAGTGGCCGGCCTCGCCGAAGCAACCGCCGTGGCCGAAGATGAAGAACTTCCCGACATAGGCGCGGTGGGTGGAATCCGCGTCTTTCCCCACGCCCCGCGGGTCCATGAAGATCCGTGCTTCGAACGATGCCTCGGAGTGGTCGAGCCCGTAGAAGATCAGGTCGGCGCGCGCGAAGGGACGGTCCCGCGGCGGCAGCTCGATCGGGTCGGTGGTGAACCTGTCAACCACGGCGGGGCCCTTTCGCGGCGGCGGTGGAGGCGGCGTAGTCGTAGCCGAGCTGGGTGACGTCGAGGGTCTGCCGCACCGTCATCGGGAACGGCGCCAGGGCTCGGTCGAGCAGGGAGGCGGGGACGCCCGCGCCGGGGTGGCGCAGCTGCCAGAGGTACCAGAGGCGGTCGATCATGCAGTGGTGCGCCCAGAACAGCGGGTCGTAGGCGGCGGTGGGGACGCTGCCCATGGTGCCGCCGGTCCAGACGTGGACTCCGCCGTGGACGTCCTCGAGTTGATTCTGGAAGGTGAGGAAGTCGGGGTTCGCCAGCACCGCGTCGATTTCTCCCTTGGAAGGGAGCTGGCCAGGGTCGCCGGGCGCGCGGGTGGTGCGGGTCTGGCCCGGGTTGGCCCGGCCCGAAGGCTGGATCGGCGAGTCGAAGAGCGGGTTTTTGCGGCCGTTCACTTTGCGCCTCGCGTAGGGGCCGGGGACCCCCTCGGCGTGGTTGGTCCAGTCCCACCAGGGCACGGTCACTCCCGGCACCCGGTCCTGCAGCGCCTTCTCGAAGAAGTAGAGGTAGGCCCGGTGCCAGGGTAGGAAGAGCTCGTCGCCGTGGACGCAGGAGATCGGCAGCGGCAGGCCGTGAACCCCGGCCCAGCGCTGGTAGCCGCGGTCATCGCCGATCGCCTGTGCCTCGGTGATCGCGCGGCGGAAGTCTTCCTGCTGGCCGGCGGTGAGGCGGCGGGCACTGCGGCGGTGGCGCAGCGCCCGCGGCGCCAGTGCCGGTGCGGCGGGGGAGGCCGAGCTCATCGACTCCTCCGCGAGTTCGCGGACGGGCGCTGCTTCCGCGATCGCCTTCTCACGATCCGCGCCCGCAGCTTGATCCCGGCAATCCCCCCGGTTGCGGCGGCGATCGGAGCCAGGCTCAACGCCGTCTCCTCGACTGGAATTCCGACCAGGTGCGCCAGCATCAAACGCACCCTCTCAGGTGAATCCTGACTACACAAGCGTTTTTAAGAGATGGGTCAGAGGGCCAGTGAAAGCGGCTCTTCCAGAAGGGTGCGGACCCGGGCGAGGAATTCGGCGGCCGGAGCCCCGTAGAGGATGCGGTGGTCGCAGGCGAGGGTGACGTAGAGCATTTGCCCGGTGGTGAGATCGCCGTCGCGCACGACCGGGCGCTCCTTGATTGCGCCGACCGCGAGGATCGCGGCCTGCGGGGTGTTGATCACGGCGCTGAAGTTGTCGATCCCGTACATACCCAGGTTCGACACGGTGAAGGTGCCACCGGAGAGCTCCGGGGGCGTGATCGTGCCCTCGCGGACCCGCTGCGCCAGCGCTCGCGACTCGGTGGCGATCTGCCGCAGGCCCTTCCTGTCGGCGTCGAAGACGGTGGGGACGACGAGCGCGTCCCGGGCGGCGACGGCGACGCCGACGTTGACCCGGGAGTAGAGCTCGAAGCGGCCGTCGCGGTAGGCGCCGTTGGCGCGCGGGTGCTCGCGCAGCGCCAGCGCGCAGGCCTTCACGACCATGTCGTTGAAGGAGGGCACGACCTCGCCCTCGCCGGCCGCCGCCTTGATCCGCGCCCGCGCCTCGACCGCGCGGCTCATCTCGATCTCCGCTTCGAGGTAGAAGTGGGGTGCGGTCGCCTTCGACTCCGACATGCGTCTTGCGATCGTCGACTGCAGCTTTGAGAGGTCCTCGTAGGTCGTTTGGCCCTTCGCGGTCTCAGGACTGCCGGGACCAGCCGTCTCAGCTGCGGGTCCTGCCGGGGGGGCATCCCCCACGGTGCTCGGCGGCGGAGCCGCCTCCGCGCCGCGGGGGACCCCCGCCCCCCCGTCACCCGCAGAGGAGGCCGCGTTCTTGACGTCCTTCTTGACGATGCGGCCACCCGGCCCGGAGCCCTGGATGGCTGCGAGGTCGAGACCTTTCTCCTTAGCTATCCGTCGCGCGACGGGCGAGGCTTTGATCCGGGCGCCGTCTTCCGGCTGGCTTGGGGCCTCGGAGCTTTCAGCGCTTACCTGCGGGTGGCCAGGGGGGGAGTCCGAGAACGAAGCCACGTCCTCGCCCGCAGGACTTCCCCCCTGGTCAGGCCCCGCAGCTGACGCGTCCGAATCGCCGACCTTGGCAATTGGGGTACCAATGGGCAGCGTCTCCCCCTCTTGAGCAAGGATCTCCGTCAGCGTCCCCGCCACGTCACTCTCATACGCCATGTTCGCCTTATCGGTCTCAATTTCAACGATCTCGTCGCCGACCGCGATCTCGTCGCCCACACTCTTCATCCAGTTGAGGATCGTTCCCTCCTCCATCGAGTCGGACAAGCGCGGCATAACGATGTCGGGCATCAGGCGTCCCCCCTAAATGACCCCTCGCGCGGGTGGCGTGGGGTGGGGGTGTGTTCCGCCGTGCGGAGTCTGCGAAGGGCGAGGCTTGAGCTCAGGCGGTGCTCCCATCCCTCTGCCCTGAGCAGATCGAAGCACAAGGAAGGCACCCCCACCCCACGACAGGACCCGCGCGCTGAGGCCATCACAGCGACCCCTCCAAGGTCGCCAACGCCGCGCTCACCACGTGCTCCTCATGCGGAATCGCCGCCTGCTCCAGCCGTTTCGAGTAAGGCATGTGCACGTCGGCCCCGGTCACCCGCTGCACCGGCGCGTCGAGGTCGTCGAAGGCCTGCTCGGTGATCAGGGTCGAGAGGTTGGCGCCGACGCCGCCATGCGGCCAGCCCTCCTCGACGATCACCGCGCGGTTGGTCTTGCGCACCGACTCGAGGATCGTGTCGAGGTCGAGCGGGCGCAGGGTGCGGGGGTCGATCACCTCGGCCTCGACGCCGTGCTTCTCGGAGAGCACCGCCGCCGCCTGCTCTGCCACCTGGGCCATCTTCAGCACGCCGACGATCGTCACGTCGCCGCCCTCCCGCCGCACCGCCGCTTCGCCGAAGCGCAGCACCTCGTCCTCGCCCTCTGGCACCTCGCCCTTGACCCCGTAGAGGCTCTCGTGCTCGATGAAGATCACCGGGTTGTCGTCTCGGATCGCCGCCTTCAGCAGCGCCTTGCCGTCGGCCGGGGTCGAGGGGCAGGCGACCAGCAGTCCCGGCACCTGCAGGTAGAGGGCCTCGAAGCTGTGTGAGTGGGTCGGGCCGAGCTGGTGGCCGCCGCCGCCCGGCATCCGGATCACCATCGGCACCCGCGCCTGGCCGTTGAACATGTAGGGGATCGCGGCGGCGTGGTTGACGATCTGGTCCAGCGCCAGCAGCGAGAAGTTGACCGTCATCAGCTCGACCACCGGCCGCAGGCCTCCCATCGCCGCCCCGACCCCGGTGCCGACGATCGTGTTCTCGGAGATCGGCGTGTCGCGCACGCGGCGCTCGCCGAACTCGTCGATCAGCCCCTCGGTCACCTTGAAGGCGCCCTGGAAGACGGCGACGTCCTCGCCCATCACGAAGACGCCCTCGTCGCGGCGCATCTCCTCCGCCATCGCGTCGCGCAGGGCCTCCCGCATCCGCAGCTCCGCCATCAGTCGCCGTCCTCGCGGTTGATCGCCGGGTCCGGCTCGCCCTCGTCGGCCGCGTCGTTCTCGCCGCCGGTGTCGGTCGGTGCCAAGTCCTCGCCCTCGTCGCCGACCTCGCGCTCGGCTGAGACCCGCGACTCGGCCCCGTCCTGCGCGTCGCCCTGCAGCGCCGGGTTCGGCCGGCGGCCCTCGTCCGGCTGCTCGGCGTAGGCGGCGCCGGCCTCGGCCAGCTCGCGGGCGGCGTCGGGCATGCGGTCCTCGTGCTCGCCGCGGTGGGGCTCCGGGCTGCGCTCGTCGACCGCGTACCAGCCGCCGGGATCGTCGAGCGCGTAGAGGTTCTCGTACATCGTGTCGAGCGGCGGCTCCGGCGAGGCCTCGGCGTACTCGACCGCCTCGAGCACCTCCTGCTCGGCCGCGTCGCGCGCCTGCTGCACCTCGCGCTCGCCCAGCACGCCGGCCTCGACGCAGCGGCGGGCGAAGCTCTCGATCGGGTCTTTCTCGCGCCACTCCTCGACCTCCTCGCGCTCGCGGTAGACCTCGGGGTCGGCGGCGGAGTGGCCGCGGTAGCGGTAGGTGACGACCTCGAGCAGGGTCGGGCGGTCCTCCTCGCGCGCCGCCCGGATCCCCTCGGCGACGGCCTCGCGCACGGCGACCACGTCCATGCCGTCGGCCCGCCTGCCGGGAATCCCGTACCCCTCGGCCTTGTTCGAGAGGTCGGTCTGGGCCGAGTGGCGCTCGACCGCGGTCCCCATCCCGTAGAGGTTGTTCTCGACCAGGAAGAAGACCGGCAGCTTCCACAGCGCCGCCAGGTTCATCGTCTCGCCGAAGTTGCCGGTGTTGGAGGCGCCGTCGCCGAACATGCAGACGGTGACCGCGTCTTCGCCCTTGTACTGGGAGGCGAGGCCGAGCCCGGCGGCGATCGGCAGGTTGCCGCCGACGATCCCGTAGCCGCCCATGAAGCGCCGCTCAGCGTCGAAGATGTGCATCGAGCCGCCGCGGCCGCCGCTGGTGCCGTCGACGCGGCCGAACAGCTCCGCCATCACCCGCTTCGGCTCGGTGCCGCGGGCGATCGCGTGGCCGTGGGTGCGGTAGGTGCCGATCAGGAAGTCTTCCTCGCGCATCACCGAGGTGGTGCCGACGATCGTCGCCTCCTCGCCGATCGCCAGGTGCAGGAAGCCGCCGGCTTTGGCGCGCTGGTACTGGCGGCCCGCCTCCTCCTCGAAGCGGCGGATCAGGGCCATGCGCGCGAGCAGCTCGTAACAGGTGGCGGCATCGGGCAGATCGGCCATCGATCTCACCTTAGCGAGGTGCTTGCGCATTGAAACTCGGCTGCTCTCCAGTTCTGTCGAGTTAATGACCCCCTGGTGATGACAACTCGACAGAAGGTCTCAATCCGCAGCGGCTTCGACCGCCTCCTCGAGCCGGTCGTCCCCCCAGAAGACCTCGTCGCCGACGACCAGCGCCGGCACCCCTTTGACGCCGCGGTCCCCGGCCTCCGCCGTGGCCTCCTTCAGCCCGTCCTTGACGATTTCGGTCTGGACCGCTTTCGCCAGCGCCCGCGGGTGCAACTCGCAGGCGGCGGCGGCGATCATCACGTTGTCGGGATCGCCGAGGTCGCGGCCGGCGGCGAAGGCTTGGCGGAAGGCGGCGAGGGAGAAGGAGACGGTGCGGCCGGTCTGCTTGGCGAAGGTCGCGACCCGCATCGCCGTCAGCATGTTGCCGGGCCAGGGGTCGGGCCAGACGAGCGGCGGCAGCCCGTAGGCGGAGGCGCGCCGCTCGACCTCGGCCATCCCCTCCGCCCGCGCCGGCGTCTGCGACCAGGAGCCGCGCTCGAAGCGCGCGAACAGCCCCCCGAGCAGCACCGGCACCCACTCCGGCTGCTCCAGCTCCGCCTCCGTGAACAGGCCGCTGACCCGCTCGGCGGCGAGGTAGGCGTAGGGGGACCCGAGGTCGAAGTAGAAGGTGGCGCGGGGCGCCGTCAAGCGTGCGTGGCCCAGCCGTCGACTGCCCTGGCCGCTTCGAAAATGGCCTCGGAGATCGTCGGGTGGGGATGGACGATCCGCGCCAGCTCCTGGTAGCCGCCCTCGAGCGCCATCGTCGCCACCAGCTCGGCGATCATGTCGCAGGCGCGGTTGCCGACGATGTGGACGCCGAGGATCTCGCCGTACTTGGAGTCGGCGACGATCTTGACCAGGCCTTCTTTGTCGTCGTAGACGGTGGCGCCGCCGACGCCGCCGAGCTTGAACTTGCCGACCTTGACGTCGTTGCCGGCCTCCTTCGCGGCGGCCTCGGTGAGCCCGACGCTGGCGACCTGCGGATGGCTGAAGGTGGCGCCGGCGACCAGCCTCTGGTCGACCGGGTGGGTCTCGACGCCGGCCGCGGCCTCGACCGCGACGATCGCCTCCTCGCCCGCCTTGTGGGCCAGCGCCTTCTGGTTGACCAGGTCGCCGATCGCGTAGACCTTCGGGTTCGTGGTCCGCTGCAGCTCGTCGACCTTGACCTTGCCGTTCTCCTCCAGCTCGACCCCGGCCTCGCCCAGGCCGAGCGGCTCGGTGTCGGCGCGACGGCCGCCGGCGATGCAGAGGTAGTCGACCTCGGTGGTCGTATCGCCGTAGGTGAGCTTGACGGACTTGTCGCCGGCCTCGACGTTCTCGACCGGGTTGCCGGTGGCGACGGTGACGTTCTGCTTCTTGAAGGCGCGCTCGACGACCCGGACCACGTCCTTGTCCTCGGCCGGCAGGATCTGCGGCAGCATCTCCAGCAGCAGCACCTCGGTGCCGAAGCGGCCGTAGGCGGAGGCGATCTCGCAGCCCGAGGCGCCGGCGCCGACGACGGCGATCTTCTTCGGCACTTCCGGCAGCGACCAGGCGCCCCAGGTGTCGACGACGCGGTCGCCGAACTCGACCCCGGGGATCGGCAGCGCCACCGAGCCGGTGGCGAGGATCACGGCGCCGGCCTCGTAGGTCTCCTCGCCGACCTTGACGTTGCCCTCGGCGGTCAGCGATCCCTCGCCCTCGATCACGGTCACCTTGTTTTTGTCCCAGAGCATCTTCACCCCGCCCGAGAGCGACTCGGAGACGGCGGCGCGGCGCTTGCCGACGGCCTCCCAGTCGAGCGTGACGTCCTTGGCGACGACGCCGAGCTCGGCGCTCTCGCGCGCCTCGACGTAGATCTCCGCCGTGCGCAGGATCGTCTTGGCGGGGATGCAGGCGTAGTTGAGGCAGCGCCCGCCGGCCTTGTCGCGCTCCACCACGGCGGTTTTCCTGCCCAGCTGGGCGGAGCGGATCGCCGCGACGTAGCCGCCCGGGCCGCCGCCGATCACGATCGTGTCGAAGGAATCTGGCAAGAGGCTGAGCCTATAGAAGAGCTAATTCCGGGGAGACCGCTCGGGCATCTGGATCCGCGCCATCGCTTTGACCATGAAGAAGAAGAGGGCGCCGGAGACCGCGAGCAGGCCGAGGGTGGCAGCGAACTGGGCAACCGTCGAAGCTTGCACGGCAAGCCCGAAGACGGCACTGAAGATGACGAAGACGAGGACCAGCTGGAAGCCGAGCACGGCCCAGTAGCGGGCCCGCCACATCCCCCACGACATCACCCCCATGATCAGCGCCGGTGCGACGACCTGGGGCACTTTCGGCGTTTCCCCGTCGACCTCGACCCCGGCCAGGTACCCGGCCATGATCGAGAGCGCGATCAGGCCGGTGAGGACGGCGCCGATCGTGACCACGGTGGGCCGCTCCCCTTCCGCCAGCGGCTCCAACGCTTCCCGCGCCGCCTGGTTGCGCTGCTCGGCCTTGGCGTAGCCCTGCTTCATGCGGTCGCCGCCGCGCTGCTTGCGCTTGCGCGGTTCCGCGTCCGGGGAGCGCTCGTCAGCCACCGGGGGCCACCCCGACGGCCTGGCGCAGCTCTGCGGCCGCCGCAGCCGGATCGGCCGCGTCGCGGATCGCCCGCACCACGCACAGTCGCCGCGCGCCGGCGGCGATCACCTGCCCGACGTTGCTCGTGTCGATGCCGCCGATCGCGAAGAAGGGACGGGGGGCGCCGGCGGCCGCGTGCGAGATCAGCTCCAGGCCGACGGCCGCCCGCCCGGCCTTGGTCGGCGTCTCCCAGATCGGCCCCACGCTGATGTGGTCTGGGGACGCACCCGGCCGGCCGGGTGCGTCCCCAGAAGCATCTATTTGCTCTTTTGAATGGGTGGAAAGGCCGATGATCGCGTCGGGTCCCAGGATTGCGCGCGCTTCCGCGACCGATCCGTCGTCCTGCCCTATGTGGACGCCGTCGGCGTCGCAGGCGCGGGCCAGGTCAGGGTCGTCGTTGACGATGAAGAGGGCGCTGTAGGTGTCGCAGACGCGGCGAAAGGTCATCGCCGCCCGTTCGATCTCCGCCCGGCCCAGCTCCTTCTCGCGCAGCTGGACGATGTCGGCGCCGCCGCTCAGCGCCGCTCGCAGCAGCGCTTCCGGGTCCTCGCCTAGGGGCCGGGCGTCGCAGACGAAGTAGAGGCGCGCGGTGCGCAGCCGCTCACGGCGCAGGGGACCGACGGACTCGGGGGCGGCGAGGCTCATTCCTCGATTATGACCGCCCCGAACCGACCGCCGATGGGCCGCAAACGTCCATATGCCGGACGCTGAAGGCCCATCGACCCCCGGTGCGCCGCTTGCGGGGCTGGGAGGCGGGTAGCCTTGTGGGGAGTAACGGGAGCCCGCGAGGGCTGAGAGGGTGGCACCGAGGCCACCGACCGTCTGGACCTGATCCGGGTAATGCCGGCGGAGGCAATGGCTTGACCGAGAGACGCGATTTCGACGCGATATTCGTAGGTGGTGGGGTGATCGGCCTCAGCTGCGCCTGGCGCGCCGCCCGGCGCGGGGCGCGGGTGATCGTGCTCGAGCGGGCCGAGCCGCCGGCCGGCGCGACCCGCGTCGCGGCCGGGATGCTGGCTCCCGTCGGCGAGCTCGCCTTCGGCGAGCCGGAGCTGCTGGAGATGACCTTGGCCTCGTCCCAGCTCTACCCCGCCTTCGTCGCCGAGCTGGAGGCGGCGACGGGGGAGACGACCGGCTACGCGAGCCAGGGCGCCCTCCACGTCGCCCTCGACCGCGACGAGGCGGCGGAGCTGCGCCGCGTCCACGACCTGCAGCGCTCGCTCGGCCTGGCGGCGGAATGGCTGCCGCCGCGACGCTGTCGCGAGCTCGAGCCCGGCTTGACCCCTTCCTTCAACGGCGGCGTCCACGCTCCCGGCGAGGCGGCGGTCGACCCGCGAGCCCTGTCCCGGGCGCTGCTGGCGGGACTGGCCGCGGCCGGGGCGGAGGTGCGTACGGGCACCGAGGTGGTCGCGGGCCTGTTCGAGGGCGAGCACCTGCTGGGGGTGCGAACCGGGGACGGCGAGGAGCTCCACGCCCCGATCACGGTGCTGGCCACCGGGGCCTGGGCGGGTCACGCCGAGTGGCTGCCCGAGCCCGCCCGTCCGCCCGTCCGCCCGGTCAAGGGCCAGATCCTCGAGCTGCGCGCCCGCGACGGCATCCCGCCCTGCGAGCGGATCGTCGCCTCCGAGCGCGTCTACCTGGTGCCGCGCCCCGACGGCCGCCTGATCGTCGGGGCCACTTCCGAGGAGCGGGGCTTCGACACCGCGGTCACTGCCGGCGGCGTCCACGAGCTGCTGCGCGAGGCCTACCGGCTGCTTCCCGACGTTGCCGAGATGGAGCTGGTCGCCTCGATGGCGGGGTTGCGCCCGGGCACGCCAGACAACCTGCCGCTGATCGGCCCTGGCGCCGTCGAGGGCTTGGTCGTGGCAACGGGCCACTACCGCAACGGCATCCTCCTGGCGCCGCTGACCGCCGATGCGATCGCCGCCCTGCTCGCCGGCGGGCAGCTGCCGGAAGCCGTCGCCCCCGCGCACCCGCTCCGCATGTCCTTAGTAGCCCAGAGGGCGACTAAGGACAGGGGGACTGTGACGGGTTTGGGACCAGACGCGCCGTCGGACCGCGCCAGCGAACTCGCCGCGCGCGGGGCCGCGCTGGCGGAGGCCGCCGAAGCCGCGGAGCGAGCAGCCGAGGAGCCGCGATGAGGATCGAGCTCAACGGCGGGCGGCGTGAGCTGCCGGAGGCGGCGACGCTGGCCGACGCCGTGCGCGAGTCCGGCGCCGACGGCGAGGCGCGCGGCGTCGCCGTCGCCCTCGACGGCGAGGTCGTGCCCCGCGGCGAGTGGGAGGCGACCGCGTTGCGCGAGGGCCAGAGCGTCGAGGTGCTCGCCGCGATCCAGGGCGGCGCCGAGGCCTGGGAGCTGGGCGGGCGCCAGTGGTCCTCGCGGCTGATCGCCGGCACCGGCGGCTT
Source organism: uncultured Solirubrobacterales bacterium (assembly GCA_963849165.1). Lineage (GTDB taxonomy): Bacteria > Actinomycetota > Thermoleophilia > Solirubrobacterales > 70-9 > VAYN01. The sequence continues at coordinate 180,624 of CAWKGJ010000003.1, forward strand.
CCGCTCGCTGGAGCAGATGGAGGCGGCTCTCGCCGCCGCCGGCACCGAGATCGTCACCGTCGCCCTGCGCCGCATCGATCCCGCCGCCGAGGGCTCGGTGCTCGAGGTGATCGACCGTCTCGGCCTCTTCGCCCTGCCCAACACCGCCGGCTGCTTCACCGCCCGCGACGCGGTCCGCACCGCCAAGCTCGCCCGCGAGGCCTTCCAGACCGACTGGGTCAAGCTCGAGGTGATCGGCGACGACCGCACCCTCTACCCCGACGCGGTCGAGCTGCTCGCCGCCGCCGAAGAGCTCGTCGCCGACGGCTTCACCGTCCTCCCCTACACCAACGACGACCCGGTCCTCGCCCGCCGCCTCGAGGAGGCCGGCTGCGCCGCGGTGATGCCGCTGGGCTCGCCGATCGGCTCCGGCGCCGGCATCCGCAACCCCTACAACGTCGCGATCATCGCCGAGCGCGCCGGCGTCCCGGTCATCCTCGACGCCGGCATCGGCACCGCCTCCGACGCCGCCCTGGCGATGGAGCTGGGCTGCGACGCCGTGCTCGCCGCCAGCGCCGTCTTCGGCGCCGAGGACCCGACCGCGATGGCCCGGGCCCTGCGCGCCGCCGTCGAGGCCGGCCACACCGCGCGCCGCGCCGGCCGCATCCCCCGGCGCATGCACGCCGAGGCCTCGACCCCGTACCAGGGCCTGCCCGACCTCTCCTGACCGCGGCCCTCTCGCCGCGTCGCTCAAAGCCCCTCTACCATGGGCACTTCGCCCCTGTAGCTCAGCTGGTTAGAGCGGTGGCCTTTTAAGCCGCGCGTCGCGGGTTCGAGTCCCGCCGGGGGCACTTGGCTGGGGACGACCACGCTCGCGAAACTCCGGGCAGGGGTGCCAAGCACGACGAGCACCTGCTCCGCGTCCCCGCCGCCGGCGAAGAACAGGACGACCTCCGCCTCGACCGCATCCGCGCCGAGATCGACGCCGGCTTCGACGCCCTCCGCGACGTCGACGACGGCGTCTCCGTCTTCGGCTCGGCCCGGGTGAAGGAGGACCACCGCTGGTATGAGCTCTGCCGCGAGACCGGCGCCTGTCTGGCCAAGCACGGCTTCACCGTCATCACCGGTGGCGGCCCCGGCCTGATGGAGGCCGCCAACCGCGGTGCCGCCGAGGCCGGCGGCCTCTCGGTCGGCCTCAACATCGAGCTGCCGCACGAGCAGCACGGCAACCCCTACCTGAACCGCAGCCTCGACTTCCACTACTTCTTCGCCCGCAAGCTGATGTTCGTCCGCTACGCCCGCGCCTTCGTCATCTTCCCCGGCGGCTTCGGCACCCTCGACGAGATGTTCGAGAGCCTGACCCTGATCCAGACCCAGCGCATCCAGCACTTCCCGACGATCCTCGTCGACTCCCGGCACTGGCGCCCCCTGCTCGGCTGGATCGACGACAGCCTCGAGGACGAGGGCCTGATCGGCCCCGCGGACAAGGAGCTGCTAGTCGTCGCCGACACGCCCGAGGCAGTGTGCGACCACGTACGGCGGGCGAGTGAGGCGCAGAAAGAGGCGGCCGGCGCCTGAGGACGCTAGTGCCGGAAGTGCCGGTGCTTGGTGAAGACCATGGCGACGCCGTCGCCGTCGCAGGCGTCGATGACGTCGCCGTCGCGTTTGGAGCCGCCGGGCTGGATCACGGCTTCGGCTCCCGCCTGGATCGCCAGCTCGGGGCCGTCGGCGAAGGGGAAGAAGGCGTCGGAGGCGACGGCGGAGCCGGCCAGGAGGGCGCCGGCGTCCTCGCCGCGAGCGTCGCGGCACTTCTCGACCGCGAGGCGGACGGAGTCGACGCGGCTCATCTGGCCGGCGCCGATGCCGAGGGTGGCGCCGCCCTTGGCGATCACGATCGCGTTGGAGCGGACGCGGCGGCAGACGGTCCAGGCGAAGAGCATGTCGTCCCACTGCTCCTCGCTCGGCTGCGTCTTCGTCACCACCTCCATCAGCTCGCGCGGCTCGGGGTCGCCGTCGCGGTCCTGGATCAACAGGCCGCCGTGGACCCGCTTGACGTCGCGTTCGCCGGGCTCGGCCTGGCGCCGCTCCTCCTCGCAGAGGATGCGGATCGCCTCCTTCTGCTGCAGCACCTCCAGGGCGCCGTCCTCGAAGCCGGGCGCGCTCAGCACCTCGACGAAGTTCTTGTGCAGCTCCTCCGCCAGCTCGCGGCCGACCGGGCGGTTGAGGGCGATCACGCCGCCGTAGGCGGAGACCGGGTCGCAGGCCAGCGCCTTCAGATAGGCCTCGAGCGCGTCGGCCCCGATCGCCACCCCACAGGGGTTGTTGTGCTTGACGATCACGCAGGCCGGCCCCTCGAAGTCGTCGGCGAGGGCGCGGGCGGAGTCGAGATCGAGCACGTTGTTGAACGAGAGCGCCTTGCCGTGCAGCTTCGAGACCCGCGAGAGGATGTGGCTGCGGGCGCCGGCGTCGGCGTAGAGCGCCGCCCGCTGGTGCGGGTTCTCCCCGTAGGAGAGGTCGAGCACCTTCTCGTAGGCGACCGCCAGGTGTTCGGGGAAGTCCTCGTACTCGGTCGAGAACCAGCGGCTGATCGCGGCGTCGTAGCGGGCGGTCTGGGCGAAGGCCTCGTTGGCCAGCCAGTGCCGGGTCGAAGCCGAGATCTCGCCGCCGTTCTCCTCCAGCTCGGCGCAGACCGCGTCGTAGGACTCCGGCTTGACCACGACGGCGACGCCCTCGTGGTTCTTGGCGGCGGCGCGGATCATCGTCGGCCCGCCGATGTCGATGTTCTCGATCGCCACCTCGGGCGCCACGTCGTGCCCGGAGACGGTCTGCTCGAAGGGGTAGAGGTTGACGCAGACCACGTCGATCGGCTCGATGCCCTCGCGCTCCAGCGTCGCCATGTGCTCGGCGTCCTCGCGCCGCGCCAGCAGTGCCGCGTGCAGCCGCGGGTGCAGGGTCTTCACGCGGCCGCCGAGGATCTCCTCCTGGCCGGTGAACTCGGAGACGTCGGTCACGGTCAGGCCCGCCTCGCGCAGGGCGCTGGCGGTGCCGCCGGTGGAGAGGATCTCGACCCCGAGCGCGGCCAGGCCCTTGGCGAAGTCGGCGACGCCGGTCTTGTCGGAGACCGAGATCAGCGCCCGGCGCACGCGGATCGCGCCGTCGTCGGCGCTTCCGTCGTGGGTTTGGGTGGCGGCTTCAGTCATCGATCGCGACCCGGCGGGGGTCGTCGGCGTCGATCCTAACCCTGCCCTCCGCGATCATGCGGATCGCCTCCGGGTAGAGCTCGTGCTCGACCGCGTGGACGGCCGCCTCCAGCTCGCGCCGATCCCGCCCGGGCGGGATCGGCACCTCGCGCTGGAGGATCGTCGGTCCGGTGTCGACCCCCTCGTCGACGAAGTGCACCGTCACCCCGGTCGTCTCCACTCCCGCCGCCAGCGCCTGCCCGATTGCGTCGAGCCCCGGGAAGGCCGGCAGCAGGGCGGGGTGGACGTTGACGATGCGGTGGCGGAAGCGGGCGACGAAGCCATCGCCGAGCAGCTGCATGTAGCCGGCGAGGACGACCAGGTCGGCGCCGCGCGACTCGATCCAGTCGCCCAGCGCCGCGTCGCGTGCGGACCGGTCGGCGTACTCCTCGCGAGGGAAGATCCCGGTCGCCACTTCGGCCTCGGCGGCCCGCCCCAGCGCCCGCGCGCCGCGCTGGTCGGACCCCACCCCGACCACCTCGATCCCCTCGCGCCCGTGCAGCGTGTCGAGGATCGCCTGCAGGTTGGTGCCGCTGCCGGAGGCGAGGACGACGAGCTTGAAGGTGCCGGCCACGGCGCCATCTTCGCGCAGGCGCCCCACTCGGTGGCGACTCAGCCCTCGGCGTCGAGCAGGGTGAGAACGCACTTCGTCCCGCTATCCGGGAAGAAGTGCGTTCTCGCCGGCCGACTACGATCGCGGCATGTCGCTCCTGGCCCGCCTTGGGATCGAGAAGCCCGTCGTCCAGGCGGGGATGGGTGGCGGCCTCAGTCGCCACGAGCTGGCCGCCGCCGTCTCCGAGGCCGGGGGACTGGGGACGATCGCGGTCAACGGGGCCGAGGCGATCGAGCGCGAGCTCGCCGCGGCGCGGCGGCTCACCGGGCGGCCGCTCGCCGTCAACCTGCTGCTGCCCTTCGCGCGCCGCGACTGGTTCGCCGCTGCCGCCGGCGCCGACGTGGTCGTCACCTTCTGGGGCAGGCCGAAGCGGCGGACGCGGGGGGTCTGGATCCACCAGTGCGGCTCGGTGGGGGAGGCGCGCTCGGCGCACGCGGCCGGAGCCGACGCGGTGATCCTCCAGGGCATCGAGGCGGGCGGCCACGTCCGCGGCGAGACGCCGGCGCTGGAGTTGCTCGAGCGGGCGCGGGCGGTGCTGCCGCCGGCATACCCGCTGCTGCTCGCCGGCGGCGTCGCCGATCGCGAGGACGTCCGCCGGGCGCTGGATGCGGGCGCGAGCGCCGCCGTGGCCGGGACCCGTTTCCTGCTCTCGGAGGAGAGCCGCGCCCACCCCGCCTACACCGAGCGCCTGCTCGGCGCCGAGCAGACCGTCCTCACTGAGCTCTTCGGCGCCGGCTGGCCGGCCCCGCACCGGGTCGTCGCCAATGCCGCCACCGCGCACTGGCTCGGCCACGACCCGCGCGGTCCGCGCCTGAACCGCGCCGTCAACCGGCTCTCGGGCGCCGGTGCCCGCTACCTGCCCGCCTCCCTGCAGGTCCGGCTCGCGCGTGCCCAGCGACCCAGCAGCCGCATGCTCACCCCGATCGCCCCCACCGACGACGGCTTCCCGACGCTGGTCGAGGCCGGTCCGCTCTACGCGGGACAGACGGTCGCCCGGATCGACGACGTGCGGCCGGCGGCAGAGCTGGTCCTCGACCTGACCCCAGGTTGATCGTGGTCAACCTGGGGTGGGAACAACCGCGATCTCCTCCAACGCGAACTTGCCGTTCGCCTCGTCGGGATCGCCCAGCGGGTAGTGGCCGCTGAAGCAGGCGTCGCAGTGGTCCTCGGGGCCGCCGCCGATCGCCTCGTAGATGCCGTCCATCGAGAGGTAGGCGAGTGAGTCGGCGTCGAGCTCCTCGGCGATCTCGTCGATCGATCGCTTGTGGGCGATCATCTCCTCGCGGGTCGACATGTCGACCCCGTAGTGGCAGGGGTTGCGGATCGGCGGCGCCGAGATCCGCAGGTGGACCTCCTTGGCGCCGGCGTCGCGCAGCATGCCGACGATCTGGCGGGTGGTGTTGCCGCGCACGATCGAGTCGTCGACGACGACGACGCGCTGCCCGGCGATGATCTCCGGCAGCGGGTTGAACTTCAGCCGCAGGCCGTGCTTGCGCAGCTCCTGTCCCGGCTGGATGAAGGTCCGGTTCACGTAGCGGTTCTTGATCAGGCCGTCGTCACGGGGCAGCCCCGAGGCCCGCGCGAACCCCGCCGCGGCCGGGTTGCCGGAGTCCGGCACGGCGATCACCAGGTCGGCTTCGACCGGCGCCTCGCGCCAGAGCAGCTCGCCCATCTTGCCGCGCGCCTGCTGCAGCACCTTGCCCTCGAGGCGGCTGTCGGGGCGGGAGAAGTAGATGTGCTCGAAGACGCAGGTCGCGCGGCGCTCGGCCTTGACCACCTGCCGGGTCTCCAGCCCGCGCTCGGTCAGCGAGACCATCTCGCCCGGGTGCACCTCGCGCATCAGCTCGGCGCCGATGATGTCGAAGGCGCAGCTCTCCGAGGCGACGACGAAGCGGTCGCCGAGCCGGCCCAGCGAGAGCGGCCGGATCCCGTGCGGGTCGCGGAAGGCGACGATCGCCCGCTTGGTCATCACCACGGTCGAGTAGGCGCCCTCCATGCGCGGCATCACCTCGGTGACCGCGTCCTCGATCAGCTTCCCCCCGTGGGAGGAGAGCAGGGCGGCGATGATCTCCGAGTCGGAGGTGCCGCGGAAGTCGATCCCGCGCTCCTTCAGCTCGGCCCAGAGCTCGACCGCGTTGGTCAGGTTGCCGTTGTGGGCCAGCGCCACCTCGCGGCCGTCGTCGCGCCAGACCGGCTGCGCGTTCTCCCAGGAGCCACCGCCGGTGGTCGAGTAGCGCACGTGGCCGATCGCCATGTCGCCCTCCAGCGCCTTCAGCTTCTCCTCGTCGAAGACCTGGGAGACCAGGCCGGAGTCGCGCAGGGTGGTGATGTGGCCGCCCTCGCAGGTGGCGATCCCGGCCGACTCCTGGCCGCGGTGCTGCAGCGCGTAGAGGCTGAAGTAGGCCAGCCGGGCGACGTCGTGGCCGGGTGCGTATACGCCGAACACCCCGCACTCGTCGCGGGGCCCATCGCGGTCATCGAGCCGCTCGGCGGGAGTCAAAAGCGCGTTTTCCTCGCTGGATAGAGAGACGGGACGCGCAGGCGGACTGCCTACCCCGGCAGGGTAGCAGCGGCCGGTGGTCGTTCTCGGAGACTTGAATTGCCGCGATTTGCGGCATCTACCCGGCTACGAGGCGCGCAGGCTCTCGCCGCTCTCCGGGTCGAAGAGGTGCAGCTTGGCGGTGTCGGCCCAGAGCTCGGTGCGGCCGCCGCGCGTGACCTCGCTGGTCGGGTCGAGGCGGGCGACCACCTGCTCCTCGCCCTCGCGGATGTTGGCGGCGCCGGTCTCGTCGAGGCGGTCCTCGACCAGGTCGGCGAGCTGGTCGGACTGGATGCCTTCGGACTCGACGTGGAAATAGGCGTAGAGGTCGGAGCCGAGCGACTCGACCAGGTCGATCTCGGCCTCGAAGACGAGCCCGCGCTCGCGCTTGAGGTCCTCGCCGGCCACCGCCGCGTCCTCGAAATTCTCCGGCCGCAGCCCGGCGACCACCTTGCCGTCGCCGCGGCCGCCGGCCAGCTCGCCGGCGTCGACCTCGCCGATCGGCAGCCGCAGCTTGCCCCCGCTCAGCTCCGCCGGCATGAAGTTCATCGCCGGCGAGCCGATGAAGCCGGCGACGAAGAGGTTCTTCGGGTTGTCGTAGAGCTCGCCCGGGGTGCCGACCTGTTGCAGCTCCCCGGCCCGCATCACCGCGACCCGGTCGCCGAGGGTCATCGCCTCGGTCTGGTCGTGGGTGACGTAGACCATCGTCGTCTCCAACTGCGATTGCAGCCGCGCCACCTCGGTCCGCATCTGCACCCGCAGCTTCGCGTCGAGGTTGGAGAGCGGCTCGTCCATCAGGAAGGCCTTCGGGTCGCGGACGATTGCCCGCCCCATCGCCACCCGCTGGCGCTGGCCGCCGGAGAGGTTGGCGGGGCGGCGGTCGAGGTGCTGGGTGAGGTCGAGGGTCGAGGCAGCCTCCTCGACCTTCTTGTCGATCTCGGCCTTGTCGACCCCGGCCAGCTTCAGCGCGAAGCCCATGTTCTCGCGCACGGTCATGTGCGGGTAGAGGGCGTAGTTCTGGAAGACCATGGCGATGTCGCGGTCCTTCGGCGCCCGGTCGTTGACCTGCTCGCCGCCGATCTTCAGCTCGCCGCGGGAGATGTCGTCGAGCCCGGCGATCATCCGCAGCGCCGTCGACTTGCCGCAGCCCGAGGGGCCGACGAGGATCATGAACTCGCCGTCGGCGATCTCGAGGTCCATGTCCTTGACGGCTTCGTAGCCGTCCGCGAAGACCTTGGTCACTCCGTCGAGCACTATCTCTGCCATGGCGTTGCTCCTTATCCCTTGACGGCGCCGGAGGTGAGCCCGGCGACGATTCGGCGCTGGAAGAAGAGGACGAAGACGATGATCGGCACCGTCACCACCACCGCGGCGGCGGCGATGCTCCCGGTCGGCTGGGTGAACGAGGACTCGCCGGTGAAGAAGGCGAGGGCGGCGGGCACGGTGCGCGAGGCATCGGAAGAGGTGAGCGAGATCGCGAAGAGGAAGTCGTTCCAGGCGAAGATGAAGACGAGGATCGCCGCCGTGAACACACCCGGCGCCGCCAGCGGCACGATCACCTTGGTGAAGGCCTGGAACGGGGTCGCGCCGTCGACCTGGGCCGCCTGCTCGAGCTCCCAGGGGATCTCGCGGAAGAAGGCGACGAGGACGTAGATCGCCAGCGGCAGCGAGAAGGTCAGGTAGGGGATGATCAAGCCCGGCCAGGTGTCGTAGAGGCCGAGCGTCCGCCACATGTCGAAGAGCGGACCGACGGTGGAGATCGGCGGGAACATCGCGATCGCCAGCGCTCCGGCGAGGATCAGGCGCTTGCCGGGGAATTCGAGCCGGGCGATCGCGTAGGCGGTGAAGGCGGCGAGGGTGATCGCGATCACCGTCGTGATCAGGGCGATCCCGATCGAGTTGATCAGCGGCTTGATGAAGGGGCTGTCGTCGATCCCGCCTTCGAACAAGCTCTTGTAGTTGTCGAAGGAGATTTCCGACGGGATGAAGCGGCCGTCGGTGATCGTTTCCGGCGGCTTCAGCGAAACCGAGATCAGCCACAGCACCGGCAGCAGGGCGAAGACCAGCACCAGCAGGATGGCGATGCTCCAGAGGGCGTAGTCGCGGCTTCCTCGTTCCATCTCAGCCTCCCGGCCGGCCTTCGTCGAGTTTCGTCCCGAACCCCTTGACGAAGAGGAAGGCGATCAGGAACACGCAGAGGAAGATGAGGACGGAGACCGCCGACCCGAGGCCGAGGTTGAGCCGCGAGATCAGCTGGTTGAAGCCGAGGATCGAGACCGACTCGGTGTCCTGGGCGCCGCGGGTCATGATGAAGATCGTGTCGAAGACGCGGAAGGCGTCGAGGCTGCGAAACAGCAGCGCGACCAGGATCGCGGGCTTCATCAAGGGCAGGGTGATGCGGGTGAAGCGCTGCCAGGCGCTGGCCCCGTCGACTTTCGCCGCCTCGTAGAGGCCGCCGTCGATCGTCACCAGGCCCGCTAACAGCAGCAGCGCCATGAACGGCGTCGTCTTCCAGACCTCGGCCATGATGATCACCGCGAAGGAGCTGAAACGGCCGCCGAACCAGTCCATTTCGTCGGAGATCAGCGGCAGGTTGTTGACGAAGCCGGTGTCGGGCGCAAAGGCGAACTGCCAGGCGAAGGCGGCGACGACGGTGATGATCCCGTAGGGGATCAGGACGGAGGTGCGGATCACGCCGCGGCCGAAGATCGCCCGGTGCATGACCAGGGCGATCGCCATCCCCAGCACCAGCTCGATCGCGACGGTCGTGACGAGGATGAAGACGGTGTTGAAGAAGTCGGTCCACCAGAGCTGGGAGCCGAGCACGGCGACGTAGTTGTCGAGGCCGACGAAGCCGCCCTCGTCGGGGAAGCGGAGGTCGACCTGCTGCAGCGAGAGGACGATCGCGTAGCCGATCGGGTAGGCGGTGACCGCGAGCATCGCCAGCACCGCCGGGGCGCAGAGCATCCAGGCCAGTTTGCGCTCCGAGCGCGTGCGCTGGCTCACAGCAGCCCTTCCCGCTTGACGGCGTCTTCGAGGTTCGACTTCAGCTCGTCATAGATCGATTCGGTGTCTTCGGGGTCGATCTTGTCGGGCGGGTGCAGCGAGCGCTGCACCGCCAGCGAGACGTCCTGGTAGGCGGGGGTGGTCGGCCGCGGCCCGGAGCCCTCGATCGATTCCTTGACCAGGCCGGCGAAGCCGGGATAGGCCTCGGTCACAACTTTGTCGGTGTAGAGGTCGGAGCGGGAGGGGGGCAGGCCGTCGAGTTCGACCGCGGTCAGCTGGCTTTCCTCGTTGGCCAGGCAGGCGGCGGCGTCGAAGGCGACTTCCTTGTTCTCCGAGAAGGTGCTGACCGCGAGGTTGAAGCCGCCCAGCGGCGGTTTGCTGGGCGTGCCGGCCTCGACCTCGGGGAAGCGGGCGAAGCCCATCTCTTTGCCGATCTCCGGCGCTTCCGCCTGGGCGCTCGCGTAGGCGAAGGTGTAGTTGGTCATGAAGGCCGATTCCCCGGCCTCGAAGCCGAGCCGGGTGCTGTCCTCGTCTGAGGTCGAGAGGCTCGGCGGGGCAGCGGAGGAGTTGGCCAGCCTGCCCATCACCGCGAGCGCTTTTTCGGTCGGGCTCTGTTTCAGGTCGACCGTTTCCGGGCCGGAGAGGATCGGCGTGCCGGCGCTCTCGATCAGGGCGTTGGCCCAGACCATGAAGCCCTCGTAGCGGTTGGCCTGGACCTGGATCGTGCCCGCTTCCTTGAGCTTTTCGGCCTGGTCGATCATCTCGTCCCAGGTCGTCGGCGGCTTTGGCACCAGGTCTTTGCGGTACCAGAGCAGCTGCGTGTTGGTGTTGAAGGGCGCCGCGTAGAGGCCGCCCTCGAAGGAGGCGGTCTCGATCACGTTGGCGAAGACCTTTTCGGTGACCTGCTGCTTCAGCGGTCCGGTCCACTCTTCGACCCAGCCGGCGTTGGCGAACTCGCCGGTCCAGATCACGTCCATGCCGACGACGTCGATCGACGGGTCCTCGGCGCCGAGCCGGCGGACCAGCTGCTCGCGCTGCTGGGTGGCGTCGGTGGGGAGGAATTCGGGCGTGATCTCGTAGCGGCCCTTGCTCTCTTCCGAGCACCGTTTCGAGACTTCCTCGATCGTGCCCCCGGGCTGGATCGCGACGAAGAAGGTCAGCTCGCGCGGCCCGGAGTCGCCGGAGCCGCTGCCGCAGGCGCTGAGGACCGAAGCCGCCAGGGCCACGGCGACCAGGGATGCCAGGGCCTTCGCCCGGCGGGATGTCAAGGTCTCCGCTCCATTCCCGCACCCTGCCCAGGGGCCGGGGTGCGTTCTCAAGGTGCCCGCAGAAAGACCTGTCTAAACAGTGTCCGGGTGCGGGCGGCTAGGCGGGGGCGGCGGCGAGCAGGGCGTCGAGCGCCTGGCGCAGGCCGGCGACCGCCGAGTCGAGCGGCGCCTGGTCGGCCGCTGCGCGGGCGCGGACGAGGGCGCCCTCGACCGTCGAGACGACCAGGCCGGCGAAGGCCTCCGCCTCCGCGGCGGTGACGCCTTCCTCGCGCAGGGCGGCGGCGATCGGCGCTTCCCAGCTCTGGAAGGCGGCGGTGGCGGCGGCGGCGAGCGCCGGGTCTTCGGGCCTGGCCAGGGCCGCGGCGGCGACCGGGCAGCCGAGCAGCTCGGGGCGGTCCTTGACCCGGCGGCGGAACATCTCGCCGAACATCGTCAGCGTCTCGCCGAGCCCGCGCTCCGCGAGCGAGCGCTCGATCGCGGCACGGATCTCGGTCCCCTCGAGTTCGGCCGCCTCGACCGCGAGCTGGCGCTTGCCGCCCGGGAAGTGGTGGTAGATCGAGCCGCGCGGCGCCTTGCCGCGCGCGGCCACGTCGCGCAGCTCCATCCCCGCGTAGCCCTTCTCGGCGAGCAGCCGGCGGGCGCCGTTCAGCAGCCGCTCGCGCCCGTCGCGGCGCGCCGGTTCGATCGCCTTCGCATCCGCGAGTCGCGTTATGCCCACGGACATAGTATAGTCCGCGCTCCGATGTATGACGGTGGTCATAGAAAGAGCTCGGTGGCGATCGCCTGTGCCGGCGCCTTCGTCGTCTTCCTCGACACGACGATCGTCAACATCGCCTTCCCCGACATCTCGGCCTCCTTCCCGGAGGCGGGGAGGGACGCGCTCTCCTGGGTGCTCGACGGCTACTTCGTCGTCATCGCCGCCCTGCTGGTCCCCGCCGGCGGGCTCGCCGACCGCTTCGGGCACAAACGGATCTTCCTGCTCGGGATGGCCGGGTTCACCGCCGCCAGCCTGCTCTGCGCGGTGGCGCCGTCGCTGGCGCTGCTGATCGCCTTCCGGGTCCTGCAGGGGATCGCGGCGGCGCTGATAGTGCCGGCCTCGTTGGCGATCGTCCTCGACAGCTTTCCGGTCGAGCGGCGCTCCGCCGGCGTCGGCCTCTGGGGCGCCGCCGCGGCCGCGGCGGCGGCGATCGGCCCGACCCTCGGCGGGGCGCTGGTCGAAATCTCCGACTGGCGGCTCGTCTTCCTCGTCAACCTGCCGCTCGGCGCCGCCATCGTCCTCACCGGCCGCGGCCGCCTTCCCCATCCGAAGATCACCGACAGCCGCCTGCCCGACCTGCCCGGCGCGGCGATGCTGGCGCTCTCGCTGGCGGCCGTGACGCTCGGGATCATCGAGGGCAACGACTGGGGCTGGGCTTCGGCCGCCACGCTCGGCTGCTTCGCCGCCGCCGCGATCCTGCTCGCCGCCGTCGTCGCCCGCAGCCTGCGCCACCCGCGACCGATCGTCGAGCCGGCGCTCTTCGCTCACAGCTCCTTCCGGGTCGGCAACCTCGGCACCCTGCTCTTCGCCGCCGCCTTCTTCTCCCTGATCCTCGGCAACGTCCTCTTCCTCACCTCGATCTGGGGGTACACGATCCTCCAGGCGGGCCTGGCGGCGCTGCCGGGGCCCGCGCTCTCGACCGTCGTCGCCGGCCCGGCCGGCCGGCTCGCTGACCGCTTCGGCCACCGCGCCGTGATCGTCCCCGGCACCCTCGTCTTCTGCGTCGGGGCGATGGTTCTGCGCTCGGCCGGTGCCGAGCCGGACTACGTCGGCCTCTGGCTGCCCGGCGCCTGCCTGACCGGCATCGGCATCGGCCTCGCCTTCCCGACCCTCGGCTCCGCCGCCGTCCGCGACGTCCCGGTCGACCGCTTCGCCACCGCCAGCGCCGTCAACGCCGCCTTCCGCCAGGTCGGCGCGGTGCTCGGGACGGCGCTGCTGATCACGATCGTCGGCGAACCGCTCGGCCTGGGCGAGTCCCTCGAGACCGCCGACCGCGCCTACCTCTTCGCCGCTCTCGCCTCGCTGGTCTCAGGCGCCGTCGTGCTCGGCCTGCGCCGGCAGCGAGCGCCAGGCGCTCTCGGCGGCACTGAGGTCGAGCCGGATGCTGCGGTCGCCGGCGGCGATCTCGATCGCGGTGCCGCCGACCTCGCCTAGGTAGGTGGCGCCGAGCGCCTCCAGGGCGGCGCGCTCGCCGCTGACCAGGAAGCCGCCGCTGCCCTCGCCGAAGAGGGCTTCCTCGGGCTGGCAACCACGCTCGCGCAAATGCTGCAGGTCGACCCGGCAGCCGTGGCCGGCGCCGATCGCGCACTCCGCCAGGGCGCAAGCAAGGCCGCCGTCGCTGACGTCGTGGGCGGAGGCGAGCTTGCCGGCGCGGACCGCGTCGCGCACGGTCGCGCAGGCCGCGGCGACGGCGGCGACGTCGGGCTGCGGCAGCCCCGTCCCGAGCTCCCCCCGCTGCTTGGCCAGCTCCGAGCCGTGCATGGTGGGGGCGAAGGGGCCGATCAAGGCGATCGCGTCTCCCTCCCGGGCGAAGGCGCTGCCGGCGACCCGGGCCGGGTCCGGCAGTTCGCCGACCATCCCCACGACCGGGGTCGGGTAGATCGGGCCTTCCGGGCCCTCGTTGTAGAGGGAGACGTTGCCGCCGACGACGGGGACGCCGAGCGCCGTGCAGGCGTCGGCGAGACCGCTGACGGCGCGGTCGAGCTGCCATGCGGTGGCCGGCTTCTCGGGGTTGCCGAAGTTGAGGCAGTTGGTCAGGCCGAGCGGCTCGGCGCCGACGCAGGCGAGGTTCTGCGTGCACTCCAGCACCGCCTCGATCGTGCCGGCGTAGGGGTCGCAGGCGACGCGGCGCCCGTTGCCGTCGATCGCGACCGCGATCGCGTTGCCGGACTCGGGCAGCTGCAGCACCGCCGCGTCGGCCGACTCCGGCCGCCGCACCGTGCGCGAGCCGACCACCGAGTCGTATTGCTCGAAGGCCCAGCGCTTGGAGGCGATGCTGGGAGCGGCCAGCAGCGCCAGCAGCTCGTCCTCGGCGGAGGCGCCGGCCGCGAGCGTCGCCCGGTTGCCGTAGATCCAGCCCTCCGGCTCGGCCGGTTCGAGGTCATACAGCGGGCAGCCGTCGACCAGGGCCTCGACCGGCATCTCGCCGACGACCTCCCCGTCCCGCAGGATCCGCACCTGGCCGCTGTCGGTCACAACCCCGATCTCGGCCGAGCCGGTCTGCCACTTCTCGCAGACCGCCAGCACCTCCGCCACCCGCGCCGGCTCGACCACGGCCAGCATCCGCTCCTGCGACTCGGAGACCATGATCTCGAAGGGCTCCATGTCGGCCTCGCGCAGCGGCACCCTGGCGACGTCGAGGTCGATCCCGACCGCGCCGGCCGAGGCCATCTCAGCGGCGGAGGAGGTGAGGCCGGCGGCGCCGAGGTCCTGCAGCGAGACCAGCAGCCCCTTGGCCAGCAGCTCCAGACAGCACTCGAGCACCTTCGACTCCTCGAAGGGGTCGCCGATCTGCACCGTCGGCCGCTTCGCCTCGTCGCCCTCGCCGAGCTCGGCCGAGGCCAGCACCGAGGCGCCGCCGATCCCGTCGCGCCCGGTCGAGGCCCCCATCAGCACCACCGCGTTGCCGACCCCGGCGGCGGCGGCGCGGACCATGTCCTTGGTCTCGGCCAGGCCGAGGCACATCGCGTTGACCAGGCAGTTGTGCTCGTAGGGCTCCTCGAAGTAGATCTCGCCGCCGACGTTGGGCACGCCGATCGAGTTGCCGTAGTGGCCGATCCCGCGCACGGCGCCGTCGAGCAGGTGGCGCGAGCGGACCGAGTCGAGCTCGCCGAAGCGCAGCGAGTCGAGGATCGCGATCGGCCGCGCCCCGATCGCGAAGACGTCGCGGAGGATGCCGCCGACCCCCGTCGCCGCGCCCTGGAAGGGCTCGACCGCGCTCGGGTGGTTGTGGGACTCGACCTTGAAGGCGACCGCGTAGCCGTTGCCGACGTCGACGGCGCCGGCGTTCTCTCCCGGCCCCATCACCACCCGCTCGCCCTCGGTCGGCAGTCGCCGCAGCAGTTTGCGCGAGTGCTTGTAGGCGCAGTGCTCGGACCAGAGCAGGCTGAACATCGCCAGCTCGACCACGTTCGGCTCGCGCCCCATCTTCTCCACGATCAGCTCGAACTCGGAGTCGGTCAGCCCCAGCTCGCGGTGCTTGGCGACCTCGGTCGTCATGCCGGTGCCCCGGCGCCGGCCACCGCTTCGAAGACCCGCAGCCCGTCGGTCGACCCGGTCAGCGGGTCGACCGCGTGCTCGGGATGCGGCATCAGCCCGACCACGTTCCCTGCCGCGTTGCGGACCCCGGCGACGTCCCGCGCCGACCCGTTCGGGTTCTGCCCCGGCGCATAGCGATAGGCGACCTGCCCGTTCGCCTCCAGCTCGTCGAGCACCTCGTCCGGCGCCCAGTACCTGCCTTCCCCATGCTTGGCCGGGATCGAGAGCACCTCGGCCGCGGTTCTGTCGAGTTGATGACCCTCTGGCGATGACAACTCGACAGAACCTCCCTCGGCGATCAGGTCGAGCTGGCGGCAGGTGAAGCGCATGGTGTCGTTGCGGAGGAGGGCGCCGGGGAGGAGGCCGGCCTCGCAGAGGACCTGGAAGCCGTTGCAGATGCCGAGCACCGGGCCGCCGGCCGCGGCGAACTCGGCGACGGCCTCCATCGCCGGCGAGAAGCGGGCAATAGCGCCGGCCCGCAGGTAGTCGCCGTAGGAGAAGCCGCCGGGGATGACGACTGCGTCGACGCCGTCGAGGTCGCGGTCCTCGTGCCAGATCAGCCGTGCCTCGCCCGAGGCCAGCATGCAGGCGTGCAGCGCATCCCGCTCGTCGCAGGAACCGGGGAACTGGACGACGCCCCAGATCACAGGTTCTGGATCTCGTAATCCTCGATCAGCGGATTGGCGAGGAGCTTCTCGCAGAGCTCCGCCAGCCGCGCCGGGTCCTCGACGTCGAGCTCGACCATGCGGCCGACGTGGACGTGCTCGATCCCCTCGAAGCCGAGCGCCGGCAGCGCCCGCTCGACCGCCTTGCCCTGGGGATCGAGGATCCCCTCCTTGGGCCGGATCAGGACCCGGGCGCGCGCCACTAGAAGCTCGTCTCCGTGATCCGCTCGTAGGCCTCGACGTATTTGCCGCGGGTCTGCTCGATCACGTCGGGCGGCAGCTCCGGCGCCGGCGGCGTCTTGTCCCAGCCCTGCTCGCGGGCCCAGTCGCGGACGAACTGCTTGTCGAAGGAGGGCGGGGTCCTGCCGGGCTCGTAGCTGTCGGCGGGCCAGAAGCGCGAGGAATCGGGGGTCAGCACCTCGTCGCCGAGCACTACCTCGGCCCCGGCGTGGCGGCCGAACTCGAACTTGGTGTCGGCGAGGATGATCCCGCGCTCGGCGGCGTGCTCGGCGCCGCGCTGGTAGACCTCGATCGAGACCCGCCGCAGCTCTTCCAGCAGCGCCCGGTCGCCGACGATCTCCGCCGCCCGCTCGAAGTCGACGTTCTCGTCGTGGTCGCCGATCTCGGCCTTGGTCGCCGGCGTGAAGATCGGCTCCGGCAGCTTGTCGGACTCGACCAGCCCCGGCGGCAGCTCGATCCCGCAGACGGCGCCGCCCTCGCGGTATTCCTTCCAGCCGGAACCGGAGAGATAGCCGCGGACGACGCACTCGACCGGGTACATCTCCAGCCGCCGCACCCGCATCGCCCGGTCGGTCACCTCCTCCGGCACGTCGTCGGAGAGGAAATGGTTGGGGACGACGTCCTCGGTCAGCCCGAACCAGAATTCCGACATCCGGTTCAGCACCTTGCCCTTGTCGGTGACGGGGGTGGGCATCACCACGTCGTAGATCGAGATCCGGTCGGAGGCGACCATCAGCAGGTCGTTCTCCCACTCGTAGATCTCGCGCACCTTGCCCGAGGAGTGGAGCTTGAGATCGGCGAGGGCCGGCATCGATCCGATGCTAGCTGTCGCGGACGCCGGACCGCCGGACGCCGTCGCCTGCGATCCTTGGGGCCATGGCGCTCCCCCCCGAAGCACGCCAGGGCCCGCTGATGCAGACGCTGCGCTGGACCCTGCGGCCACTGGCCTTCATGCAGGAGTGCCGGGAGCAGATCGGCGACTCCTTCAGCCTCAGCTTCCTCGGCTTCGAGCGGCCGATGGTGCTGATCTCCGACCCCGCCGCGATCAAGGCTCTCTATATGGAGCGCGAGAACGGGCTGCCGCCAGGGCGCAACATCATCCTCGAACCAATCCTCGGCTCGCAGTCGGTGCTGCTGCTCGAGGGCGCCGAGCACCTCGCCCGCCGCAAGCTGATGCTGCCGCCCTTCCATGGCGAGCGGATGCGCTCCTACGAGTCGGTGCTGGACGAGATCGTCGCCGCCGAGATCGACTCCTGGCCGCTGCGGCGCGAGTTCCCGATCCACTCCTCGATGCAGGCGATCACCCTGGAGGCGATCCTGCGAATCGTCTTCGGCGTCGCCGACGGGCCGCGGCTGGAGCGCCTGCGCGGGATGCTTGCCACGGTCCTGACCGAAACGGCGTCGCCGCGGGCGCAGCTGATCGGCCTCGCCACCCGCCGCTTCCGCGGCGGCAACGCCCTGGCTCGCTACGAGGGCCAGCTGCGGGAAGTCGACGAGCTGCTCTACGCGGAGATCGCCGAGCACCGCGCCCGGCCCGACCTCGCGCAGCGCGACGACATCCTCTCGATGCTGATGCAGGCCGAGTTTGAGGACGGCGGCACGATGAGCGACAAGGAGCTGCGCGACCAGCTGATGACCCTGCTGCTGGCCGGCCACGAGACGACCGCGACGGCGCTGGCCTGGACCTTCGACCTGTTGCTGCGCCACCCGCAGCCGCTGCAGCGGCTGCGCGACTCGCTCGAGGCTGGCGAGGACGATTACCTGCGGGCAACGATCTCCGAGTCGCTGCGCCTGCGCCCGGTGCTGCCGCTGGCCGGCCGCCGCCTCGCCAAGGAGCTCGCGGTCGACGGCCTCACCCTGCCGGTCGGCACCGACGTCTCGCCGGCGATCTGGCTCACCCACACCCGTGCCGATCTCTATCCGGACCCCTTCGCCTTCAAGCCCGAGCGCTTCCTCGGTGAGAGCCCCGACACCTACGCCTGGATCCCCTTCGGCGGCGGCATCCGCCGCTGCCTCGGCGCCTCCTTCGCCGAGTTCGAGATGCGGATCGTCCTGCGCGAGGTTCTCGGTCGCTGCGACCTGCACAAGGCCAGCCCGCTGCCGGAGAAGACCGGCCGCCGCAACATCACCCTCTCGCCCAAGGGCGGCACCCCGATCGTGGTCACGGCCCGCCGCCCGGCGCGCGAGCCGTTGGCTGCCGCTGTTTAGCGCCTGAACCGGTGCGGGAATTTCACTTTCAGTGCGTAACCCGTGAAACCTTTTGTCTTAGGCTTTCGCCATCATGGAGGCGATGAGGCAGAGCTGGAGCGACGACAGGCTGGACGACCTGAACAAGCGGGTCGATGAGGGCTTCGCCCGCGTCGATGCTCAGTTCGTCCGTGTTGACGCTCAGTTCGCCCGCCTCGACGCCAAGATCGACAGGAAGATCGACGCCAGCGCCGCCGGGCTCCGGCAGGAGATGAAAATGGGCTTCGACCAGATCAACGCCCGTTTCGACGCGATGCAGCAGACGATGATCCGTATTGGCGCCGGGCTTATCGGCGTCCTCATCGCCTCCAGCGCGGGATTGATCGCCACCCAGCTCTAGGAGGGTCTAGCGAAACTCCCGCACGCGTCAAGCGGCGGCGGACACGGCGCGGTGCGGCGTCCTCGGTCGGCCAAATAGCGCCGCTATTCGGCCTCCCTGCGTCCTTGCCCCGCTTGGTCCGGCGCTCGCCGGCCCGCGCACGCGGGTTTCGCTAGACCCTCCTAGCCAGACGCGGTGAGCTAAGCGCCGGACTTGGCCGGCGAGTGCGGGTGCTCCTTGGCCCAGCGCGCGATCGCGCCGGAGCCGGAGACGACCTCGCCGTCGTCGAGCACCAGGATCGGCACCTCGGGGGTGCCGCTCAGCTTCTTCACCTCGGCCCGGTCCTGCTCGCGGCTGCCCCAGGTCCACGGAATCAGCCGGTAGCCGCCGACCGTCTTCAGCTCGTAGTCGTAGCCGGCCGCGTCGAGCGCCTTGCCCGCTTTCGCGCACGGGTGCGCGAAGCCGGGACCCGTCGTCTTGGTTCCGCAGGTGTAGAGGATCATCGCGGCCAGCCTACCTCAGCCCTCGAGGTGCGCGAGCACTTCGTCCGCGGCCCGTTCGCCCGACCGCACGGCCCCGTCCATGTAGCCGTTCCAGACCGTGGCGGTCTCGGCGCCGGCCCAGTGCAAGGGCCCGATCGGGGCGCGCAGGGCACGGCCGAATTCGGTCCAGCCCCCGGGGGTCATCAGGCAGCCGTAGCAACCGCGGGTCCACTCCTCCTCGGCCCAGACGCGCTCGACGAAGCGCTCCGGCCTGGCCGCTCGCTCGCCGAAGAGGCGGGCGTGGCCGGCGAGGACGGCTTGGCGGCGCTCGGCCGCGGGCCGGGCGCCCCACTGGCGCGCGAGGCGACCCTCGAGGAAGCCGAGCAGCACACCGGGGCTGCCGTCCGGCGGCGAGTTGTCGAAGACGACGCGGGCGGGGCCGGCGTCGCTGGTCGCCTGGCCGGAGAGACCTTCCTCGCGCCAGAACGGCCGCTCGTAGATCGCCATCGTCTTGATCACGGTGCCCTGCGGCATCCGCTGGGTGAGCTGGTCGCGACGGGCCGGCAGCGGCGGGTCGTAGGCGACTCGCCCGGCCAGGGTCGGCGGGATCGCGACGATGGCGCGGCGTGCCCGGACCACCAGCTCCCTTTGACTTTTGTAACCCTCTGGGTGACAAAGGTCAGCCGCGTGGATGGTGACGCCGGCCTCGCCGTGCTCGATCAGCCGCACCGCCGCGCCGAGCCGCACCCGCTCCGCGCCGAGCTGTTCCGCCATCAGCAGCGCCAGCCGCTGCGAGCCGCCGTGGAAGCGGTCCTGCTGGGCGCCGCCGCCGGTTCCGACGAGGCTGTTGAAGCCGCCGCCCGAGCGGGTGTAGAAGAGGACGTGGAGAAGCGAGACGTCGCCCGGCTCGGCCGCCCAGACCGCCTCGGTCGCCAGCTCGAAGAGGCTGCGGGCGGCGGTGGTGCGGGTGTTGCGGCGGACCCAGGTGGCGAAGGTCTGACTGTCCCAGGCCGCCGCTTTGGGCGCCATCCAAGGTTCCTCCAGCGGCACTTCGCGAGCCATCCGGTCGACCCGGGCCCGCGCCTGTTCGAGGTCGGCCAGGGCCAGCGGCGAGATCGCCCGGGCGAGGTCGCGGACGAGGGTGAAACGGGCGTCGGTCAGGGCGCCGCTGAAGGAGGTGCGCCGCCCCGCCATCTCGATCAGGTGGCGTCCTTCGTCGTGGGTGGGGAAGGTGCCGACCCCGAGCTCGGCAGCGAGGGCGGCGAGCCGCTCCTGGGTCGGCCCCATCCACTGGCCGCCGACCTCGACCACCTTGCCGTCGCCGATCTCCTCGTTCAGCAGGCGGCCGCCGACCCGCTCGCGCGCCTCGACCACCAGCGGCCGCATCCCCGCCGCGGCGATGCGGCGGGCGGCCACCAGCCCGGCCAGCCCGGCGCCGACGATCGCGACGTCGGCCTCGAGCGACTCGGACATCGCCCCGGGTCAGGCCTTCAGCGCTTCCACCCGGGCGAAGATCTCGGGCAGGTGGGTGAGGTAGGCGCCGTAGTCGAAGACGGCGTCGAGGTCGAGCTGCGGCGCCGCCGCGGCGAGCAGGTCGCGGAACTCGGTGCGGGTGTCCCAGGCGCGCTGAGCGTTCTCCTGGACGATCCGATAGGCGTCGTCGCGGCTCATCCCCGACTCGACCAGGGCGGTCAGCGCGCGCTGGCTGAAGAGGGCGCCGTGGGTTAGGCCGAGGTTCTCCTTCATCCGCTCCTCGTGCACCGTCATCCCCGCCGCGACCTTGGTCGCCAGGTCCTGCATGTAGTCGAGCAGGATCGTCGCGTCGGGCAGGATCACCCGCTCGGCGCCGGAGTGGGAGATGTCGCGCTCGTGCCAGAGGGCGACGTTCTCGATCCCCGCCTGGGCGTAGCCGCGCAGGACGCGGGCCAGGCCGGTGATGCGCTCGGTGCGGATCGGGTTGCGCTTGTGCGGCATCGCCGAGGAGCCCTTCTGGCCGGCGGCGAACGGCTCTTCGACCTCGCGCACCTCGGTTTTCTGCAGGCCGCGGACCTCGGTCGCGAAGCGCTCCAGGCCGGCGCCGGCGATCGCGATCGCCGCGGTCAGGGCCGCGTGGCGGTCGCGCGGCACGACCTGGGTGGCGACGTCCTCGCGAGCCAGCCCGAGCCGCTCCATCACTCGCGCCTCGACCGCCGGCGGGATCGAGGCGTGGGTGCCGACGGCGCCGGAGAGCTTGCCCACGGCCAGCTGCTCGAAGGCCGTGGCGAGGCGCTCGACGTTGCGGTCGGCCTCGAAGGCGAAGCCGGCCAGGCGCAGGCCGAAGGTGGTGGGCTCGGCGTGGACGCCGTGGGTGCGGCCGACGCAGAGCGTGTCGCGATGCTCGAGCGCTCGCTCGACCAGGGCGTCGCGGTAGGCGCGCGCGCCGGCGACGACGATCTCGCCGGCCCGGCGCAGCTGCAGGGCCAGCGCCGTGTCGAGCACGTCGGAGGAGGTGAGGCCGTAGTGGACCCAGCGCCCGTGCTCGCCCACGGAGCCGGCGACGACGTCGACGAAGGCGGCGACGTCGTGGTCGGTGACTCGCTCGCGCTCCTCGACGGCCGCGACCGTGAAGGCCGCATTGGCGCGCGCCGCCTCCGCCGCCTCGCGCGGCACCGCCCCCTCCTCCGCCCAGGCCTCGGTCGCCGCCAGCTCGACCTCGAGCCAGGCTTCCATCTTCGCCTGCGGCGTCCAGACCGCCCCCATTTCAGGGAGGGTGTAGCGGGGGATCATCAGCAGTTGATGATTCTCGCCGCGAGCACGCCAGCGTTCTTGGCGCCGTCAATCGCGACGCAGGCGACCGGGATCCCGGGCGGCATCTGCACCGCCGAGAGCAGGGCGTCGAGGCCGCCGAGCGACTTGCCGAGGATCGGCACGCCGATCACCGGCAGCTCGGTGTGGGCCGCGGCCACCCCCGGCAGCGCCGCCGACATCCCGGCCCCGGCGATGATCACCTTCAGGCCGCGCATCTTCGCGTTGGTGCAGTACTCGCGCACCGCCTCGGGGTCGCGGTGGGCGCTCATCACCCGCACCTCGTAGCGAATCCCGGCGTCGTGCAGGGCGGCCCCGGCCGGCTGCATCTTCGGCTTGTCGTTCTTGGAGCCCATGATGATCCCGACGATCGGCTCGTCGACGTCGATTTCGTCGAAGGCCTCCTCGACCGCCGGCATCGTCGTCGGCTGCATTGACCGGGACGACCCGGTCGGCTGCGGCTCCTCTGAGATCTCGCTCATCTCGTTCCTCTCTGGGCTGGGTTAACTGGGGACGCGCTCGACGGCGCGGGCAGCGATGTCGGTGCGGATCTGCATCCCGTCGAAGGAGATCCGGCTGGCCGCATCGTATGCGCGATCGCGTGCCGCGGCCGGCGTCGCCCCGAGCCCGGTGACGTTGAGGACGCGGCCGCCGGCGGTGACGATCTCGCCGTCGCGCTCCGCCGTGCCGGCGTGGGTGACCTCGGCCAGCGCGGCGGCCTCGCCGAGGCCGCGGATGACGTCGCCCTTGGAGGAGGACTCCGGGTAGCCGGCGGAGGCCAGCACCAGGGTCACCGCCCAGTCCTCGCCGAACTCGGCGGTGGCGCCGGCCAGGCCGCCCGGCTCGCGGGCGGCGAGGAAGAGGTCGGCGAGGTCGGAGCGCATCCGTGGCAGCACCGCCTGCGTCTCGGGGTCGCCGAAGCGGGTGTTGAACTCGAGCACCTTGGGGCCGTCGGCGCCGATCATCAGGCCGGCGTAGAGGACGCCGTGGAAGGGAACGCCGCGCCGCGCCATCGCCGCCACGATCGGCCGGTGGACGCTGTCGACGATCTCCTCGACCGCGGCCGCGCCGAAGCCGGGCACCGGCGAGTAGCTGCCCATGCCGCCGGTGTTGGGTCCCGCGTCGCCGTCGAAGATCCGCTTGTAGTCCTGGGCCGGCGCCAGCGGCACCACGTTCTCGCCGTCGCAGATCGCCAGCAGCGAGAGCTCCTCCCCCTCGAGGAATTCCTCCAGCACCACCGTGGTCGCGCCGAAGCGCCGCTCGGTGAAGAAGACGTCGATCGCGGCCCGGGCCTCGGCTTCGGTCGGGCAGAGGATCACCCCCTTGCCGGCGGCGAGGCCGTCGGCCTTCAGCACCGTCGGGTAGGAGGTGCGGCCCAGGTGCTCGAGCGCCTCCTCACGGCTGCGCAGGAGCACGTGGGCGGCGGTCGGCACCCCCGCCTCCTTCATCAGCTCCTTGGCGAAGGCCTTCGAGCCCTCCAGCTCGGCCGCGGCGCGGCTCGGCCCGAAGGCCGGCACGCCGGCTGCCTCGAGCGCGTCGACGGCGCCGGCGACCAGGGCCGCCTCGGGGCCGATCGCGACCAGGTCGACCCGGTGCTCCGTCGCCGCGACGACGATCGCGCCGACGTCGTCGGCGGCGACGCCGGGCAGGCACTCGGCGTCGGCGGCGATGCCGGCGTTGCCGGGAGCGCAGAGCAGCTCAGGCGCATGGGTGGAGCGGGCAAGCGCCCGCACCATCGCGTGCTCGCGCCCGCCGCCGCCGACGACCAGGACCTTCAACGAGCTCTAGAGCGCGCCGGCGAGGTCGTCAGCCGACATCGCGGTCAGGGTCTGACTGGTCATCGTCCCGCGCGAGCCGAGCTCGACCGAGACCTTGGCCATCGTCTTCTCGTCGGGCGCTTCGACCACGGTGACGAAGTCGTACTGGCCCAGCGTCGCGTACTGCGCTACCACCCTGGCGCCGATCTGCTCAACCTCTTTGTTCACCTCGGCGACCCGGCTGGGGTTGTTCTTGAGGGTTCTCACTCCCTCGGCGGTCAAGTTGGTCAACATCAGGTACGTCGGCATCTCCGCTCCCTTCAGGTCGTGAACAAGCCCGTGGGACAACGGTACTGCTTCGCTGGTGGTCAGGAGGGTCGTGTGCCCCTCCATCAGAAGCCGTCGCGCAGCTGGGTCGCGCGGTCAGGGCTCTAACCCCCGTCCTTGAGCTTCTGCTGGAGGGGCACACGACCCTCCTCATCAACAGGGAGTAGCGGGATGGCCCAGGGTTGGGAAGCTCTAGGAGAGCCAGGGGGACCGAGGTGCGGAAGCTTTAGAAAGCAAGGCGGTCAAGGTGCAAGCCCCTCTAGAACCCGGGGGCTCCAAGGTGCGGAAGCTCAGCTGAAAAGCGCCAGGGCCGCGAGCTTGCTCTCGTTAGCTTCCGAACCCTGAGCGTCTATCGGAGCGCGCTTCGCAGGGAGGTGCTGTTGCCCCTCCAGCAGAAGCTCAAGGAACCACGTTCGAGCCCTCGGGGCTCGCCCCAGCTGCGCGACGGCTTCTGATGGAGGGGCAACAGCACCTCCCCCAATGGGTGCTTCGTCCCGGACGGTCAGTAACCGACCGGGTGCCGCACGACGAAGCCGTCGGGATACGGAGGCTCCACATGCCAGCGCGGCCCCGACACCCCGGCCGGGTTCCCCGACGTGTCGAAGCGCAGGCCGGCGACCGTCATGTAGGTGTGGGTGGCGTTGGCGTAGATCGTGATCCAGCGGCCCGGGCCGGGTTCGCCGTAGCTCTCGAGGGCGCCGGAGGTGAGGGGGGTGGCGAGCAGGCCGGCGCCGTAGAGGGCGAAGCTGACGGCGCCGGAGCAGTCGTAGCCGTAGGAGTACCAGGAGCCGTGGCCGCCGCCCCAGACGTATGGGGTGCTGGTGATCGAGTTGGCCGCGGCGATGACCGCCTTGACGGCTGGCGGGGCGTTGCGCGGGGCGCTGGCCAGGTTGCCGGTCAGGACCGCCCGCGAGCCGGCCGTTTCGAGGCCGCTCGCGAGCGGCGCCAGCGCCCAGTCGGCGTAGCGGACCTTGCAGCTGCCGCCGATCCGGTCGGCCTGGCGCAGCACCTCCTGCACGTACCACTGGGCCTGGTTGTGGGTGAAGATGCCGGCGCTGAGGCTGCCGCGCGACCAGATCAGCCGGGCCAGCGTCGCCGCCGAGTCGACCGGGTCGCTGCGGCGGATGCGGCCGTTCTCGTTGCCGTCGACCCCGTACAGCTTCCACTCGGTCGCGTCGAGCCCGAGCGGGCCTTCGCGGCGCAGCCGCCCCTTGCTCATGCTCTTGCCGAAGTTGGACTCCAGCCGGGCGACCGAGGCCAGCGCCCAGACGCCGCGCTTGCCGAGCTCGTAGCGCGCGGCGGCGTCCTCGAAGGCCCGCAGGTAGTCGGCCGGCACCGTCTTCCTCCAGCGCCGCGCCGGAGTGCACTTCAACACCTGGATCTGCGGTCCGACCCCGGCGCCGGGGACGCCGACCGCCGCGGCGTGACAGGCGGCGTTGGCGAGCACCTCGGCCACGTACCAGTCGGCGTGGTTGTAGGCGAAGATCGCGCCGTAGGTGTCGGCGGGCATGCCGGAGGCGCTGAGGTAGCTGGCGGCGGCGTAGATCGCGTCTTCGGGGTTGTAGGGGTCGGCGACCCCGTCGCCGTTGGCGTCGACCCCGTAGGCCTCCCAGGTCGCCGGCATGAACTGCATCCAGCCGAGCGCGCCGGCCGAGGAGACGTTGAGGTTGGTGCCGAAGGCGGTCTCGATCTCGTTGATCCCTGCCAGCACCGCCGGCCCCTGCGGGCCGAGCCCGTAGGCCGCCGCGGCCCGCTGGTACATCGGGATCAGGACCGGGGGCACGCCGGTGCTGGAGCAGGTGGAGGGAGGGAGGGAGGGGATCGTCAGCGCCGTCGCCGGGTCGGGAAGCGGGGCCGGCAGCGTCGTTTCGGCGGTTTCGGGCGCCGCTTCCCCGGCCCCGCCTGATCCGCCGCCGGCGCCGGCGGTGACGCCGCCGCTCGCCGCCGGGCTCGGCGAGGAAGGAGCGGCGGGCGCGGGGGGCGCCAGGGTGGTGCCCTGCTCGAGCGGAGCGGGCGGCGCGATCGTGGTGGTGCTCGCCGGTTCCTCCAGGGTGGTGCCGGTGCTCGCCGGCACGGCGCCGTCGGCCCCGGTCAGCGGCGCCGCCAGCGCGACGGTGACGGCGGCCGCGGCGGCGGCCGCGCGGATCTTGCTCGAGTGCCTCATCTCAGCCGAGCACGTTGGTCACGCGCCAGCCGTCGCCTTTGCGCTGTTCGAGGTCGAGTCGCAGCTCGCTGGTCAGGCCGACCCGCAGCAGCGAGACGCTGACCGGGTAGATGCCGCCCTGGGAGGGGGCCGGGACGACGTTGACGACCTTCGCCCGCGGCACCTGGACGTCGGCCGGCAGCCGCGGCGGCCGTTTCAGCAGCGCCTGTGACAGCGCCGGGGTCGCCGTCTCGGCGAACGCCTGGCGCACGCCGGAATCGCCCTCGCCGGTCTCGTAGAGGACGAAGGCCGCGGCGAAGTCGCGGGCGACGGCGATCGCCTCCGGTCCGGCCGGCGGCCCGTCGACGCCGGCGGCTCGAGCGGAGGAAGCGCTGGCGCCGGCGGCGGAGGCTTCGGCGGGGGCGGTGCTGGCGGCGGAGGAGGGCGACGGCGAAGATTTGACGATCGCCTTGGCCGGGTCGACCTCGGACGTGGCCCGCGCCTCGGCCGGCTTGAACACGGGGGTTGCTCCCTGCAGGGTCGGCTCGGACTCGGCCGCGGCGGTGGGTGCGGCCCCCGTCTTCGCCGCCGGCGCCTGGCTCACGGCGACCTGCGTCGCGGCACTGCCTTGGGGCTTGTCGGGTGCGGCCCAGACCAGGCCGGCGACGCCGGCGGCGGCGGCCAACAGGACGAGGGCTCCGAAGGAAAGGGTGCGTGCCGGCTCCCCGACCGTCGCGGCCCGATCGCCGGCCGGCCAGATCAGCTTCTCCTGCAGGGCGAAGACGGCCGCGTCGAGGGGCTGCTTGACGGCCGCCCCGGTCGTCCGCGCCGCGCTGCCGAAGCCGCTCCGGAGCCGATCCTGGGCGGCCCAGAGGGAATCGGCGACAGCGGAACGACGCGAGTACGCGCTCGCGTCCGGTGCGTCGGGTTTGCCGGGTTGCCGTTTGAACATCGCTTAAGCCGTCAAAGCTTATTTCGGATTATGCGGCCCAACCCTTAAACCCGCATGAATGAAGGTCAGATCGCAGTTCCGAGGGACAGGCGCTAAGCCGGCGCCGGCTGGGGGGAGCCGGCCTTCTCGAAGACCAGCTCGCCGCCGGCCGCGTCGACCTTCACCGCGTCGCCCTCGCCGAACTCGCCCGCGAGGATCTTCAACGCCAGTTTGTCGACCAGCTGCTTCTGGATCACCCGCTTCAGCGGCCGCGCGCCGTAAGTCGGGTCGTAGCCAAGGTTGCCGAGCAGCGTCCGGGCGCCCTCCGTCAGCTCGATCTCGATCCCGCGCTCGCGCACCCGGGCGACCAGCTGGTCGACCTGCAGCTCGACGATGCGGCCGATGTCGACCTTGGAGAGGCGGTGGAAGATCACCGTGTCGTCGATCCGGTTGAGGAACTCGGGCTTGAAGGTTTCGGCCAGGACCTCTTCGATCTGCTCGCGCATGCGCTCGTCGATCGCCTCGCCGACGATACGGTCGCTGCCGACGTTGGAGGTCATGATCAGAACCGTGTTGGTGAAGCTGACCGTGCGGCCCTGGCCGTCGGTGAGGCGGCCGTCGTCCATGATCTGCAGCAGCGTGTTGAATACGTCGGGGTGGGCCTTCTCGATCTCGTCCAGCAGCACCACCGCGTAGGGCCGCCGCCGCACCGCCTCGGTCAGCTGGCCGCCCTCCTCGTAGCCGACGTAGCCGGGCGGGGCTCCGATCAGCCGCGCCACCGTGTGCTTCTCCATGTACTCGGACATGTCGAGGCGGACGATCGCCCCCTCGGAGTCGAACATGAACTCGGCCAGCGCCTTCGCCAGCTCGGTCTTGCCGACCCCGGTCGGGCCGAGGAAGAGGAAGGAGCCGATCGGCCGGTTCGGGTCGGAGAGGCCGGCGCGCGAGCGGCGCAGGGCGTTGGACACCGCCTCGATCGCCTCGTCCTGGCCGATCACCCGCTCGTGCAGCCGCTCCTCCATCTGGATCAGCTTCTCGACCTCGCCCTCCATCAGCCGGCTGACCGGGATCCCGGTCCATTTGGCCACGACCTCGGCCACGTCCTCCTCGGTCACCTCCTCGGTCAGCATCGTGCCGCCGCCCGCGTGCAGCTCGGCCAGCCGCGCCTCGCCCTCGGCGACGGTCTTCTCCAGCTCCGGGATCTCGCCGTAGCGCAGCTTCGCCGCCCGTTCGAGGTCGGCCTCGCGCTCGGCTCGCTCGGCCTCGGCGCCGGCCTCCTCCAGCCGCGCCTTCGCCTCCTTGATCGAGTCGATCGCCCCCTTCTCGTTCTGCCAGCGCGCCTTCATCTCGCCCGAGTTCTCGCGCAGCTCGGCGAGCTCGGACTCGAGCGCCTCCAGCCGCGCCTTCGAGGCGTCGTCGCTCTCTTTCTTCAGGGCCTCGCGCTCGATCTCCAGCTGCTGGATCCGCCGCTCGACCTCGTCGATCTCGGTCGGCATCGAGTCGATCTCGATCTTCAGCCGCGAGGCCGCCTCGTCGATCAGGTCGATCGCCTTGTCGGGCAGGAAGCGGTCGGCGATGTAGCGCTCGGAGAGGGTGGCGGCGGCGACGATCGCCGAGTCGGCGATGCGGACGCCGTGGTGGACCTCGTAGCGCCCCTTCAGCCCGCGCAGGATCGCGATCGTGTCGTTGATGTCGGGCTCGCCGACGAGGACCGGCTGGAAGCGCCGCTCCAGCGCCGCGTCTTTCTCGACGTGCTTGCGGTACTCGTCGAGCGTGGTGGCGCCGACGGCGCGCAGCTCGCCGCGGGCCAGCATCGGCTTCAGCAGGTTGGCGGCGTCGACCGCCCCTTCGGCCGCGCCGGCGCCGACGATCGTGTGCAGCTCGTCGAGGAAGAGGACGATCTGGCCCGCCGCCTCCTGCACCTCCGAGAGCACCGCTTTCAGCCGCTCCTCGAACTCGCCGCGGTATTTGGCGCCAGCCAGGAGGGAGCCGATGTCGAGCGCGATCACGCGGCGGTCGCGCAGGCTCTCCGACACGTCGCCGTCGACGATTCGCTGCGCCAACCCCTCGGCGATCGCCGTCTTGCCGACGCCGGGGTCGCCGATCAGCACCGGGTTGTTCTTGGTGCGGCGGGAGAGGACCTGGATCACGCGGCGGATCTCCTCGTCGCGCCCGATCACTGGGTCGAGCTTTCCCCCTGCCGCCTCGCTGGTCAGGTCGCGGCCGAATTTCTCCAGCGCCTGGACGCTGTCCTCGGGGTTGGGGGAGGTGACCTTGTGCGGCCCGCGCACCTCGGCGATCGCCTGCTCCAGCGAGCCGCGGTCGGGAAGGGCGTCGGCGACGCCCGAGCCGGGCTCGGTCAGCGCCAGCAGCAGGTGCTCGGTCGAGATGTACTCGTCGCCGAGCTTCGCCATCTCCTGCTCGGCCTGGCGCAGGGTCGCCGCCAGCGCGGCGGACATCCGCGGCTCCTCGCCGCCGTCGCCGAGCGTCGGCAGCGCGTCGACGGTCTCGTGCGCCTTGACCCCGATCGCCCTCGGCTCGGCGCCGAGCTTCTGCAGGATCGGCACGACCAAGCCGTCCTCCTGCACGAGCAGGGCGACCAGCAGGTGCGCCGGCGCCGTCTCCGGATTGCGCCGCGCCGCGGCAAGCTGCTGCGCCGCCGCCACCGCTTCCTGGGACTTGACGGTGAATCGGTCTGCCTGCATCAGCTCCGCCTTTCGTGTCGCGCCTCTTCCAGGCCCTGAAGGCGCTCTCGCGTCCGCTTCAGCTCCGCCCGCAGCTTCTCTACCTGCTCTTCCAGTTCCAGCACCGTCACCACGCCGGCCAGGTTCAGGCCCTCCTGCGTCGTCATCCGCTGGATCCGGCGCAGCCGTTCGACGTCCCGCTGCGAGTACAGGCGCGTGTTCTTCGGCGAGCGCTTCGGGGCGACCAGGCCCCGCGCCTCGTACATCCGCAGCGTCTGCGGATGCATCTCCGCCAGCTCGGCCGCGACCGAGATCATGAAGACGCCGCGCTCTTCGTCGACCGAGATTTCGGTCCTCACCCGCCGCGCGCTCATCGCCACACCGCCGCTTTCGACCTTTTCCCCACCAGGGCGTGGTGAAACTCGGATGCGCTCATCGGGCGGCCTTGCGCAGCAGCTCGGCGCGGGGGTTGGAGCCGTTGAAGGCCTCGGCCAGCTTCTCGGCCGCCTCGCTCTGCTCCTCGCTCAGCTCCGTCGGCACCTCGATCTCCAGCCGGTAGCGGATGTCGCCGCGCCCCTTGCCTTTGGGTCGCGACGGTCCCTCGCCGCGCAGCCGCTGGACCGCGCCGTGCCTGGTGCCCGGCGCCACCTTGATCTTCTTCGTCCCGTCCAGCGTCGGCACCTCGATCGTGCCGCCGCGCAGCGCCTCCGGAATCGAGATCGGCACCGTCACCTCGAGGTTGCCGTCGTCGAGTCGTTTGAAGACCGGGGAGGAGGTGACCCGAGTGGTCACGTAGAGGTCGCCGGGCGGGCCGCCACGGGGGCCGGCCTCGCCCTTGCCGGCGAGCCGGATCCGGGCCCCGTCCTTGACCCCGGCGGGAACGTTCACTTTGTAGCGCTTGGTCTGCTGGGTCAGGCCGGAGCCGTTGCAGGTCGGGCAGGGGTCCTCGATGACCTGGCCGGCGCCGCCGCACTGTGGGCAGGGCTGGCTGATCGAGAAGAAGCCCTGGCTTTGGGCGTCGATGCCGCGGCCTTCGCAGCGGGGGCAGGTGACCGGGCCGGTGCCCGGTTTGGCGCCGCTGCCGTGACAGGTCGGGCAGCGACCGGCCTTGGGCACGGTGACGCTGATCTGAGTGCCGTTGACCGCCTGGTCGAAGCCGAGCTGGACTTCGGTCTCGAGGTCGCGGCCGCGGACCTGCTGCGCCTGCGCCCGGCCGCCTTTGCCGCCGCGGTTGAAGAGCGAGGAGAAGATGTCGCCGAGGTCGGCGCCGGCGCCGAAGCCGCCGCCCTGGCCGGCGCCGAACGGCCCACCGGCTTGACCGCCGCCGAAACCGCCGAAGGCTCCGCCCGCGTCGTACTCCTTGCGCTTCTCGGGGTCGGCGAGGACGTCGTGGGCGGCGGAGATCTCCTTGAATTTTTCCTCCGCGACCGGGTCGTCCGGGTTACGGTCCGGGTGGTACTGCCGCGCCAGCTTGCGGTACGCCTTCTTGATCTCGTCATCGGTCGCCTGCTTGGAGACGCCCAGCGTCTTGTAGAGCTCGTCGGCCAATCTGCCTCCCTACTCGCTGACCACCACGCGGGCCGGCCGGACCAGCTGCTCGTCGAGCCGGTAGCCCTTCTGCAGGACCTCGACCACGGTCCCCGGCTCCGCCCCCTCCATTGGCACGGTCGAGAGCGCCTCGTGCCACTGCGGGTCGAACTTCTCCCCCTGCGGATCGACAGCCTCGATCCCGTTGCGCTTCAACCCCTCGCGCAGGCTCCTGAACACGAGCAGCACCCCATGCGCCAACCCGTCCTCGGAGTCCCCCTCCGGATCCAGCCCGGCCGCCTCGATCGCCCGCTCGAGATCGTCCAGCGCCGGCACCACCTCCCTGATCAAGTCGCTCTTCCCACGGACTGCCGCGGCCTGCACCTCCACCGCCATCCGCTTCCTGAAGTTCTCAAAATCCGCCTGCGTCCGCCGCGCCAGTTCGAGGTACTCGTCCTTCTGCTCCTGCGCCTCCGCCAACAGCGCTTCGAAATCCTGCTCAACCTGCTCGCCCTCGCCCGACCCCGCCGGCCCTGCTCCTCCCAGGCCCGGTCCCTCGGCGCCATCCGCAGGCGCCCCTCCCGCGGGTGGCGGCGTAGGGGGGCCCATCCCCGAGGAAGCTTTAGCTACCGCAGGGGATGGGGGGTCCCCTGCGCCGACAGGCCCCGCGGCTGGGGGCTCGGTCCCTCGCCCGTCAGCCTTTCGGTCGTCCTGATGCGGCCTCATTTGCCCTCGCCCTCGCCCTCGTCACCCTCATCAACGACCTCAGCATCGACCACTTCGTCGTCCTCATCAGGGGTCTCGCCGCCGGCGCCCGCACCCTCGGAGCCACCCTCCGATTGCGCCGCTGCGTAGATCTGCTCGGATGCTTTCGTCATCGCCGTGTTCAGCGCCTCGGTCTTGGCGTTGATCTCCTCGACGCTCTCGGACTCAAGCGACTCGCGCACGCCTTTGACCGCCGCCTCGACCTCCTCCACGGTCGCGTCGTCGACTTTGCCGTCGGCGTCCGCCAGCGCTTTCTCGGACTGGTAGGCGGCGTTCTCGGCGAGGTTGCGGGCCTCCGCCAGCTCGCGCTGCACCCGGTCCTCCTCGGCGTGGGACTCGGCGTCGGAGACCATGCTCTGGATTTCCTCGTCGGAGAGCCCGGAACCGGATTTGATCTCGATCTTCTGCTCTTTGCCGGTGCCCTGGTCTTTGGCGGTCACATGGATGATGCCGTTGGCGTCGATGTCGAAGGTGACCTCGATCTGGGGCATCCCGCGCGGCGCCGGGGGGATCCCGGTGAGCTGGAATTTGCCCAGGCTCTTGTTGCCGCTGGCCATCTCGCGCTCGCCCTGGAGGACGTGGATCTCGACCGACGGCTGGTTGTCGTCGGCGGTCGAGAAGGTCTCCGACTTCTTGGTCGGGATCGTCGTGTTGCGCTCGATCAGTTTCGTCATCACGCCGCCTTTGGTCTCGATCCCCAGCGTCAGCGGAGTGACGTCGAGCAGCAGCACGTCCTTGACGTCGCCGGCCAGAACTCCAGCCTGGATCCCGGCGCCGACCGCGACCACCTCGTCGGGGTTGACCCCCTGGTGCGGGTCCTTGCCGGTCAGCTCCTTGACCCGCTCGCGCACGGCGGGGTTCCGGGTCATGCCGCCGACCAGGACGACGTGGTCGATGCTGGCGTCGGCGTCGTCGAGCGCCCGTTTGACCGGGCCGACGATCCGCTCCAGCAGATCCGCCGTCAGCTCGTTCAGCTTCGAGCGGCTGAGTTTGAGGTCGAGGTGCTTGGGCTGTCCCTCGACGGCGGTGATGAAGGGCAGGTTGATCTGCGTCTCTTGGGTCGAGGAGAGCTCGATCTTGGCCTTCTCCGCCGCCTCGTAGAGGCGCTGCAGCGAGTTCTTGTCGGCCGCGAGGTCGACGCCCTGGTCGCGTTTGAACTCGGCGACCAGCCACTCGACGATCGCTTTGTCCCAGTTGTCGCCGCCGAGGTGGTTGTCGCCGGCGGTCGCCTTCACCTCGAAGACGCCGTCGCCGATTTCCAGCACCGAGACGTCGAAGGTGCCGCCGCCGAGGTCGAAGACGAGGATCGTCTGGTCGGCTTTCTCTTTGTCGAGCCCGTAGGCCAGCGCCGCCGCGGTCGGCTCGTTGATGATCCGCTTGACGTCGAGGCCGGCGATCTTGCCGGCGTCCGTCGTCGCCTGGCGCTGGTCGTCGTTGAAGTAGGCGGGGACGGTGATCACGGCGCTGTCGACCGCCTCGCCGAGCTTCGCTTCGGCGTCGGCTTTGAGCTTCTGCAGGATCATCGCGCTGATCTCCGGCGGGCTGTACTGCTTGCCGCGCACGTCGACGCGCACGTCGCCGTTGGGGCCGGCCTCGACCTCGTAGGGGACGATCGTCTCCTCCTCTTTGACTTCGGCCTCCTTGCGGCCCATGAAGCGCTTGATCGAGAAGATCGTGTTCTCGGGGTTCATCACCGCCTGCCGTTTGGCAACCGTGCCGACCAGCCGCTCACCGCTCTCGGTGAAGGCGACCACGGACGGGGTCGTGCGCCCGCCCTCCGAGTTCTCCAGGACGGTTGGCTCGCCGCCCTCCATCACGGCGACGCATGAGTTGGTCGTGCCGAGGTCGATGCCGATCGTCTTTCCCACTTTTTCGCGTACCTCCAGAGGTTTCGTTGTTCAAGCCTAAGAAATCTAAGTGGCAGTATGGCAGATCATAAGCAGAACTCAAGCGACCTGCCTATAGTGAATGCCGGGAGGTGCCTCGACCAAACCTGATCTCAGGGATGAGATCGCGGAAGAGGAGGAACTTTGAGTCAGATTACGACCCGCCGGCTCTTGACGCCGGCAATCGCCGCGATATTCGCGTTCGCCTTGCTGCTGCCCGGCTGGGCCGCCGCCAAGTCCAAGCAGCACGGACCCCACGTCCACGGCCAGGCGCCCGGGAAAGTTGCCAAGGGCAAGCACGGCCACGGCCATCATCACCACGGCTGGCACGGCCACAAAGGCCATGGCCACGGTGGCGATCACGGCGACCACGGGCGGGGCAAGGTCGTCAACACGATGACCCGCAACCTCTACCTCGGCGCCGACCTCGGGCCGGCGATCGCCGCGACGACTCCGGACGAGCTGTCCGCCGCCAACGGCCAGATCCTGCGCGAAGTCGTCCACAACGACTTCCCGACCCGGGCGAAAGGCCTGGCTCAGGAGCTCCTCACCGAGAAGCCCGACCTGGTCGGGCTGCAGGAGGTGGCGCTCTGGCAAACCACG
This sequence comes from uncultured Solirubrobacterales bacterium, assembly GCA_963849165.1. GTDB lineage: Bacteria > Actinomycetota > Thermoleophilia > Solirubrobacterales > 70-9 > VAYN01. The sequence continues at coordinate 214,922 of CAWKGJ010000003.1, forward strand.
CCGCTGTCCGCCGCGGCGACTCCGATCGCCTACGACTACCTGCCGGAACTGCTCGCCGAGCTGAACAAAGGCGGGCCGCGCTACGACGTCGTCGTGGTCCAGGAAGAGTTCGACCTCGAGGCGCCGGCCGACTACAACGGCCTGCCCAACGACGGCCCCCTGCCGGGCTTCCCCAACGCGGAGATGCTCGGCCGGCTGACGATGCGCGACGTGATTCTGGCCCGGCATGGCGCCGGCGTGCAGACCTGGAACGCCGAGGGCGGCAACTTCGCCACCCTGCTGGAAGTGCCGATCCTCGGTCAGCCGCAGCCGATCAAACGCGGCTGGACGGAGACCGACGCGAAGGTGCGCGGCAGCCACCCGTTCCATTTCGTCAACACCCACCTCGAGGCGTTCCACCCGTTGATCCGCGAGGCCCAGGCGAAAGAGCTGGTCGCGCCGGGCGGTCCGGCGACGAGCAGCCTGCCAGTCGTCCTCGTGGGCGACCTCAACTCCGACGACGACACCGTCTCGTTCCCGGACACGCTCGCCTACGAAGCCCTGGTCGCGGCGGGCATGGTCGAGCGCAGCACCGACCACCCGCTCAGCTGTTGCCTCAATGCGAGTGAACTCGGAGTGGGCGACGGCGGCAGCGTCGCCGACTTCGACCACCAGGTCGACCACGTGATGACCGACGACCCGACCAACATCGGGCTCCAGAGCTCAACCGTGACCGGCCTGCTGCCGGTCAACGGCTTCTGGAACTCCGACCACGCCGGCGTCTTCAGCGCCCTGAGGTTCACCGACTAGCCGCAGTCGAGGTCGATGGGCTTGGAACGTCCGCCATATGGACGTTTCAGGCCCGTCGGCCGGCTGTTTCAGCCTTCGCCGGCGGTGCGGGCGACGAATTCGGCAACCTCTTGGCTCTGTTCCTCGTTGAGGATGCCGCCGGGCATCCGGCCCGGGACGGTGGAGCTGTCGATGCCGACTTCGACGGCGTTGAGGACGCGGCCTTCGGTGGCTTTGACCGTGTCCGCCGCGCTGGAACCGGTTGGCGGGCCGGAGGGCGCCAGCAGTTCGTCGAGGTTCGGGCCGTAGTTGCCGTCGGTGCCGGCCGAGTAGAGCGCGTGGCAGGTGCCGCAGTTGGTCTGGAAGAGCGATTGGCCGCTCTTCAGGTCCGCGGCGACCTCCTGGTGGCCGGTCTCGCCGTCCCCCTTGGAGCGGAAAGCCAGCCAGGGGATGACGACCGCGAGGACCAGGATCAGCAGGCCGAAGACGATGAAAGTGCGCTTGCTCATTTCGCGGCGCGCATACTACTGGCGCCCTGGACGTACATGCTCGCGCTTCACTCGCTCGCGCTCATCATCCCCGGAGATCTCGCTCACTCGTTCCGCGCTCCCTCGCGATACCAGGGGCACATCCGCCGCAGGGCGCATTCCTCGCAGCGCGGCGTCGGGCGGCAGAGCTCGCGGCCGTGCCGGATCAGGTTCATGTGCAGCTCGTAGGCGTCCTCCGGAGGGACGACCGCCAGCATCTCGTCGTGGGCGCGCTCGAAGGAGGCCTTCGGCGGGAACAGCCCCAGCCGGCCGCCGACCCGGTGGACGTGGACGTCGACCGGGATCTCGGGGATGCCCCAGGTGAAGATCAGCACGCAGGCCGCGGTTTTGCGGCCGACGCCGGGCAGCCCCAGCAGGAACTCGAGCGACTCCTCGCGCGGCGCCGTCTCGGTCCAGTCGAGGTCGGGCCGCTCTCCGAGCTGCTCGAGGATCGCCTGGATCCGCGGCGCCTTCTGCTTGGCCAGGCCGCCGGGGCGGATCGCCTCCTCGACCTCGGCGACCGGCGCGTCGCGAACCTCCTCCCAGCTGGGGAAGCGCTCGCGCAACGCCGCGAAGGAGCGGTCGCGGTTGCGGTCGTTGGTGTGCTGGGAGAGCACCGTCTTGATCAGCTCGGCGACCGGCTGCCGGTGCGGCTCGTTGAGCGGCTGCCCGTACATCTCCCGCAACCGGTCGCGAATCGCCCGCACCCGCCGTCTGCTCGGTCGCTCCCAGGCCACCGCCGCACCCTAGCCCGAAGGGCTCCCCCCGAACTGCATCAACTTGTCTATCTGCTGGATAGACAAGTTGATGCAGTTCGGGCGTAAGGTGGGGATGTGGCCGGCGCGATCGAGGAGGGTGAGCTGCGGATCGACGGGGTGCGTGTCTTCTATCGCCGGGTGGACGGCGCGGGGACGCCCACGGTCTACTGCCACGGCAACCCGACTCACGGCGAGGACTGGCTGCCGTTCCTCGAGCGCGGCGGGCCGGCGCTCGCGATCGACATGCCGGGCTGGGGGCGGTCGGACCGGCCCGACCCGGCGCGCTTCGACTACTCGATGGACGGGCTCTCCGCTTTTCTCGAGCGCTGCTTCGACGAGCTCGGCATCGGGCGCCGCAAGCTGGTCGTCCACGACTGGGGCGCGCTGGCGCTGATCGGCGCGCAGCGACGCCCGGACCTGGTCGAGCGCCTGGTGGTGAGCGACGCGGTGCCGCTGTTGCCGGGCTACCGCTGGCACTGGATCGCCCAGCTCTGGCGCCGCCGCCCGCTCGGCGAGTTCCTCAACGCGACCACGACGAAGTCCTCGATGGCGCTGTTGATGCGCCAGGCTCGCGGCGACCGCGGCCCGATGCCCCCCGAGTTCGTCGAGATGGTCTGGGACCACTGGGACAAGGGCACCCGTGACGCCACCCTCGCCCTCTATCGCCACGCCGACCCCGATCGGCTCGCCCGTGCCGGCCGGGATCTGGCCCGCCTCTCCTGCCCGGCGCTGGTCCTCTGGGGCGATCGCGACGTCTATCTGCCGACCCGCTTCGCCGAGGCCTACGCCGCCGCCCTGCCCGACGCCCGCCTGCGGATCGAGGCCGGCGCCGGCCACTGGCCCTGGCTCGAGCGCCCCTCGCTGGTCGGGGAGATCCTCGACTTTCTCGCCTGATCCACCCGCTTTGCGCCCGTTAACGCGCGGATTACAATTGTCGGTTCGTGTCTCGCGCGTTTTCTCGCATCTCCACCGCGCTGCCCAAGGGTTGGGGCGACCTCGGGCGCCAGATCGGCATCCTCGTCGTCGTCGACCTCGTCTACGAGGTGGCCCGTGGGCTGGCCGACTCCAAGCGCGCCGACGCGATGGCCCACGGCCAGTGGATCATCGACCTCGAGCGCTCCACCCACACCTTCTTCGAGGCCGACGTGCAGGCCTTCTTCTCCGCCAACTGGATCGTCGACGTCGCCAACCAGATCTACCTCAACGCCCAGTTCTCGGTCGCGCTCGGCTTCCTGGTCTGGCTCTACCTCTTCCGCAACGAGTCCTTCTACTTCGTCCGCAACATGTTCGTGGTCTCGATGGGGTTGGCCCTGGTCGGCTACACGCTCTACCCGACCGCGCCGCCGCGGATGTTCCCCGAGTACGGCTTCGTCGACACGATCAACGACTTCTCCAACGTCAACCACGACTCGGGGCTGGCGAAGATCCTCATCAACCCCTACGCGGCGGTGCCGAGCATGCACTGCGCCTTCGCGATGATGATCGGCGCCAGCGCCTTCAAGATCTGCCGCAACTGGTTCGCCAAAGCCTTCTGGGCGACCTGGCCCTTCCTGGTCGCCTGGGTCACGATCGTCACCGCCAACCACTACTGGGTCGACGCGGTGCTGGGCTGGGGGGTGGCGCTGACCGCGGCGCTGGTCGCCCAGCGGCTGGCCCGGAGCAGGCCGGAGGCCTGGGCGTTCCGCACCAGGGCCCCGCAAGAGGTCGAGGCCTAGCCGGCGCATGTCAGGCCCCGCGCGCCCCAACCTCCTGCCGACCGACTAGCCTCATGCCAATGGATTCCCCGGCGCCCCCCAGGGCCCCCCGCGGTCGCCGCAACGGCCGTGCGGCGAGTCGCAACGGGCAGGAGCTCCGCACCTACGCCCGCGAGCGCCTGATCGAGTCGCGGCTGACGCCGAACGCGATCTCGATGGTCGGCCTGGCCGGCAACCTGGTCGCCGCCGCGCTCGTCACCCAGCGCCTCTTCTTCCTCGCCGGCGTCGCCTTCGTGCTCGGCTCGGTGATGGACACGCTCGACGGCCGCTACTCGCGGATGTCGGGCAAGGGCACCCTCTTCGGCGCCTTTCTCGACTCGACCCTCGACCGCATCGAGGAGGGGATCGTGCTCGCCGCCGTCGCCGGCTACTTCGCCGCCCAGGGCGAAGACTTCGCCGCCGCGATGTGCGTGGTCGCCGTGCTCGGCTCGCTGATGGTCTCCTACACGCGGGCCCGGGCCGAGGCGCTCGGGGTCGAGTGCAAGGTCGGCCTCGCCACCCGCCCGGTCAGGGTGGTGCTACTTTCGATCGGCCTGATCTTCGCCAAGGGCGCCGGCATCGGCGACTTCGAACTGCTGGCGCCGTCGATCTACGTGATCGCGGCGCTGACGATAATCACCGTGTTCCAGCGGGTATGGCATGTGCGGAACGAGCTCTCCGGCGAGGCTGGCGGCGCCCAGGGCGCCGCCAGCGGGCAGGAGGAGCTGTAACCAGCAAGGTCGCCGGGTGTGTTCTGCCATCCAGCGCTGACTAGGAGGACTTCCAATTTCATGAGCGAGAGCAACGGAGCAAACGGCAGCACCAACGGCGTCGCCCGCGGCGACGAGAAGGTCCGCGTCGCGATCGTCGGCGTCGGCAACTGCGCCAACTCCTTCATCCAAGGCGTCCAGTACTACAAGGACGCCGACCCGTCCGAGGAAGTGCCGGGCCTGATGCACGTCGAACTGGGCGGCTACCACGTCCGCGACGTCGAGTTCGTCGCCGCCTTCGACATCGACCAGGAGAAGGTCGGCAAGGACCTCTCCGAGGCGATCTGGTCGGGCCAGAACGACACGATCAAGTTCGCCGACGTCCCCGACCTCGGCGTCAAGGTCGAGCGGGGGATGACCCACGACGGCCTCGGCAAGTACCTCAAAGAGAAGATCACCAAAGCGCCGGGCGAGACCGCCGACATCGTCGGCATCCTCAAAGAGACCAAAGCGGACGTGCTCGTCTGCTACCTGCCGGTCGGCTCCGAGGACGCGACCAAGTGGTACGTCGAGCAGGCACTCGCGGCCGGGGTCGGCTTCGTCAACTGCCTACCCGTCTTCATCGCCCGCGAGGACTACTGGGACAAGCGCTTCAAGGACGCCGGGCTGCCGATCATCGGCGACGACATCAAGTCCCAGGTCGGGGCGACGATCGTCCACCGCCAGCTCGCCCGCCTCTTCCACGACCGCGGCGTGCGGCTGGAGCGGACCAGCCAGCTCAACGTCGGCGGCAACATGGACTTCTACAACATGCTCGAGCGCGAGCGCCTCGACTCGAAGAAGATCTCCAAGACCAACGCGGTCACCTCGATCATGGGCCACGACCTGCCCGAGGACAGCGTCCACGTCGGTCCCTCCGACTACGTGCCCTGGCTGACCGACCGCAAGTGGGCGCACATCCGCCTCGAGGGCAAAGCCTTCGGCGACGTGCCGCTGACCGCCGAGCTGAAGCTCGAGGTCTGGGACTCGCCGAACTCGGCCGGCGTCGTCATCGACGCGGTGCGGCTGATCAAGCTGGCGCTCAACAACGGCATCTCCGGCCAGCTCGACGGCCCCTCCAGCTACCTGATGAAGTCGCCGCACACCCAGCGGCCCGACGACGAGGCGCGGGAGCAGACCGAGGAGTACATCGCCGCTAACGCCCGCGGCAAGGCGGCCGCTCCCGCCGCCGCGGACGCGCCCAGCGCTACCCAGGCCTAGCGCCCGGGTCGATCCGTCTACCCATAAGAGCCCGCCCAGCGCGGGCTCTTATGCTGCAACCGTGCCTTCGGCCGAACCGCTCTCGATCGCCCAGGTCCTGCCCTTCCGGCGCGGGGTCGAGAACCCGGTCAGCGCTTACGTCGAGCGTCTCTCGGCCGAGCTCGAGCGGCGCGGCCACGAGGTTCTGAGGGCCTTCACCGGCGACCGCGTCAAAGGGCTGCTGAAGTCCTCGGCGCAGCTCGACGTCGTCCACGTCCACGAGCCCTTCGCGCCGAGCGTCTCCTCGGCGGCGCTGCGCCACTCCTACTCGCTCAACGTCGCCACCTTCCACGCGCCGCAGGAGCGGGTGCTCTCGACTCAGGTCGCCCGCCCCCTGGTCGAGATCTTCTTCGGCCGCATCGACGCCCGCACGGTGACCAGCAGCGAGACCGGCGAGCTGCTGCAGCGCTACTTCCCGGCCACCTACGAGCTGGTCGAGCCCGCGGCCTCCGGCGACGGCTGGGGGCGCGTGGCCGATGAGTTCGAAGCGACCTACCGGCGCCTGGCGGCGCGTCGCCACGACCCGACCGGCGACCCGGAGCTGCGCCGCCGGCTGGCCAAGCGGCCGCTGATCGAGGTCGACCTGCACATGCACACCGACCACTCCGGCGACTGCGCGACGCCGGTCGAGGTGCTGCTGCAGACGGCCCGCGACCGCGGCCTCGGGGCGATCGCGATCACCGACCACAACGAGGTCTCCGGGGCGCTGGAGGCGCGCCGGATCGCCGCCGGGATGGACGACATCAAGGTGATCGTCGCCGAGGAGGTGAAGACGGCCGAGCAGGGCGAGGTGATCGGGCTCTTCCTCAAGGAGAAGATCCCCAAGGGGCTGACGATGGCGGAGACGATCGCCGCGATCCGAGCGCAAAACGGGCTCGTCTACGTGCCCCACCCCTTCGACCGCTTCCACTCGGTGCCCGACTACGAGCACCTGCTGGACATCGTCGAGGAGATCGACATCCTCGAGGTCTTCAACCCACGGGTGGCGGTGACCGCCTTCAACGAGGAGGCCGAGCGCTTCGCCCGCAAGTACCGGATCGTCGCCGGCGCCGGCTCCGACAGCCATGTCGCCCAGGGGCTCGGCAGCGTGCGGACGCGGATCCACGACTTCGACGGCCCGGCCGAGTTCCTCGAGGCGATGCGCGACGCCGACATCACCCGCAAGCACAAGAACCTGCTCTACGTGCAGACGCTGAAGCTGCTGCAGACGGCGGGCCGGCCGAAGGCGCCGAAGCGGCGCGTCCCCGACGCCAAGCCGGCCCGCGGCGGCAAGCCGCGCAAGCGGCGCTCGGCCGGCAAGAGCTGATGCAGGGGGCCGACCCGAGAGGAGCCGTGCCCCCCTCGTCAAAGAAGTCGTCGGCGATGCGAGGAACCGACGACGAGATCCGTGAGAAGTATCTGGAGAGGGCGATCCGCGAGCTCAACCAGATGAGCCACGAAATCCAGGAGTGCCCGCACTGCCCGCGCGGCAAGCTGATGCCGGTGCTCGGCTCCGGCCATCCCCAGGCCGACATCTTCATGCTCAAGCAGGCGCCGATGACCTCGGAGATCGAGGAGGGGGTCGCCTTCTACGGCCGCGCCGGCAACGCGCTGATGAAAAGCTTCAAGCGCCTCGGCATCGACCCGCTGGTCGTCTACGGCACGCTCTGCGTCAAGTGCCCGATCGCCGAGCCCGACCTCGCCGCCGGCGAGTGCGTCGCCCGCCTGGTCGAGGAGATGGCGATCGTCCAACCCAAGGTCGTCGTCGTCATGGGCGAGCCCGCCCTCCGCATCCTCAACAGCCTCCAAGTCCCCCTCTCGCGCCCGGTCGAGGAGCGCGAGGGCGAGATCCAGGCCTTCACCCCGACGATCGACGCGCTCTACGTCCCGGACATCGACGACTCCCTGGACGAGGAGGGCGCCAAGCAGCGCTTCTGGCGCGCCTTCAAGGTGCTCGGCGTCTGGTACGACGACCTGCCGCCGTACTAGCGGTCGGGTGAGCCCCGACCTCAGGGGAGAACGTCGAATTCGGCGGTGAGGGTGCGCTCCGGCCGGATGGGAGCTTGGGAGCCAGGTGCCGCGAACGTGACGTCCTTCGCCATGCGATAGCGGCCGAAGGGCATGCCGGCGGGAATGTGGAAGCCGTTGCAGCCCCAAGCGCCGGTCTTCCCGGGAGGGGAGGACAGCCCGATTGCGATCACGGGCCCACGCGGGCTCTCCGGGGCCAGGGCCCATTGCGAGCCTTCGAGCCGCTCGATCGAGTACGCGATTCCGTAGGCGGTGATCGTGGTGCCGAAATTTTCAACCCGACCGAAGACGGTTTGGCCTGGCCGGTAAGAGCCGGCACTCAGGCCAAGCCGCGCGTTTTCGGTCGGGGCGACGACTCGAGCGTAGAACCCGTAGCCGCCCAGCTTGCGATCCACCCGATTCCGGAAGACGATGGTGATCCGGTATACGGCCGGGTCGCCGTCGACCTCGAACTTGATCCCCGCGCCATTGCCTCGGCTGATCGTGCTGACGTGCCGTTGCGACCGTTTGAGAACTTCCGTCACGCCGCCCTCCCGGTTGACCTTGGAGACGGTCGTGGTGACGTTCCAGCTGGGGTGGACAGGCGAACCTCCAAAGCGAAGGGCGAGCGAGTAGCCGACCGTTCCCTCACCGACGACCAGGGGTGAATAGGGCCTCAGGGTGAGGTCGGGGGAGCCGAACCCGATCCTCCCGTTTTCAGGAGGTGAGTGCAGCTTCGGCAACCGCCGCAACGGCGCGAGGTGGTCGTGAACCACCTCTTCTTGGCAGAACGGTTGTGGTTCCGGCTCGTAGATGGCCGCTGAGGCGGCAGGAGGCGAGCCGCACGAGGCGGCAATCAGGATGGCGCTCAGCGCCCAGCGTTTCATTCGCCCCACTTATGCTCAGACATCGCTGCGGCAATCCTAGCCGCGGCGGAAGACTAAGTCGCGACCGGAGCCGGGGGTGCCTTGACGCCGTCGGGGCCCTGGCCGTTGGTCACGGGGGTGTGTCCGGCGGGCTTGGGGGAGAGGAAGCGGTCGATCGCGGCCAGGGCGACGGCCGAGATGACGAAGGTGAGGTGGATGATCGTCTGCCAGAGCATCGTCTCGGAGGAGGTGTTGGCGGCGTTGATGAAGGTCTGCAGGAGGTGGATCGAGGAGATGCCGACGATCGCCATCGCCAGCTTCACCTTGAGCACGTTGGCGTTGACGTGGGAGAGCCACTCGGGCTGGTCGGGGTGGCCCTTGAGGTTGATCCGCGAGACGAAGGTCTCGTAGCCGCCGATGATGACCATGATCAGCAGGTTGGCGATCATCACCACGTCGACCAGGCCGAGGACCAGCAGCATCACCTCGTTCTCGGTCAGGGCGCCGGCGTCCTTCACCAGGTGCCAGAGCTCCTGCATGAAGCGCCAGACGTAGACCCCCTGGGCGGCAATCAGGCCGAGATACAGGGGCGCCTGCAGCCAGCGGCTGATGAAGATGGTGCTGCCGACGGTGCGCGCGAGGGGACGGTCGATGTGGGCCGGGGGGTCGATGGGCGCGCATCCTAGCGGCCAGCCTTTAGGGAAGCCTAAGGAGGGGTGCTGCAAGCGTCACTGATCGGACTGTTCGCGACGCAGATCTGACGATTACGGCGCGGCGGCGGCGGCGACCGCGGTCATCGCCTCGACCTTGGCGCTGGCGAGGCCGCGGACGACGATGGTGTCGAGCGGGCCCTCGTAGGCGGCGAGCGCGGCCTGTGCCTCGTCGCGGTCGGCCGCGGCGACGCCGACGCTGCCCTCGGGCTCGCCGAGGCGGTCGAAGTGGTCGCGGTAGCCCTTGTGGAGGTCGCGGTAGAAGGACTCCTCCTTGGCCAGGCGATCGGCGGCGTCGGGGCCGACCGCGGTGCGGACGTAGCCGAAGACCGGCGGCGCCTCGCGGCCGGCCTCGCGGGCACCCGCCTCGACCTTCTCGCGGGCGCCGGCGGCGAAGCCGGGGGTCATCCAGTTGAAGAAGACGCCGTCGAACTCGGCGCCCGCGAGCGCGCACATCTTCGGGCCCATCGCGGCGAGGACGAGGCGGACGCCGGGCAGCGCCGCCCGCAGCTGCGGCAGCGACTCGCGCATCTTCGTCAGCGGCTTCTTCGAGAAGCCGGCGCCGACGCCGAGCCAGAGCCGGCCCGGGTCGAGGCCGACCCGCTCGAGGTCGGCGGCGATCGCCTCGGGCGGGGTGCGGTCGAGGGCGATCACGGCGACGCCGAGGTCGAGCTCCGGCGCCGCGGCGGCGAACTCGGCCAGCGTCTCCAGGCCCTTGGCGCCCGGGTGGTCGTTGGACCACATCGAGTCGTAGCCGAGCTCGGCGCAGCGAGCGGCGAGCGGCCGCGCCACCTCGGGGTCGAGCCCGGCGGCGACGCCGAAGCCGCGACTCACGCTTTCTCCAGGAGGGCGACGCACTCGATGTGCGGGGTCTGCGGGAACATGTCGACCGGCTTCACCCGCTTCAGCCTATAGCCGGCCTCGACCAGCTGGGCGGCGTTGGGGGCGAGCGTGGTCGGGTTGCAGGAGACGTAGACGATCCTCTTCGCCTCGCACTCGATCACGCGGCGGATCATTTTCTGCGAGAGCCCGGCCCGGGGCGGGTCGATGACGACGACGTCGGGCTTGCCGGCCTGGACCAGCAGCGGCCGCACGCCGGTGCGGACGTTGGCGGCGAGGAAGTGGGCGTTGCCGATCCGGTTCAGCTCGGCGTTGCGCTCGGCGTCCGCGATCGCCTCGGGGACGATCTCCACGCCCCAGACCTCGCCGGCCCCGGCGGCCAGGGTCAGGCCGATCGTGCCGATCCCGCAGAAGAGGTCGAAGACCTTCTCGCTGCCGCTCAGCCCGGCGAACTCGGCGGCGACCGCATAGAGGCGCTCGGCCATCTCGGTGTTGGTCTGGAAGAAGGCGCCGGGGGAGATCTCCCACTTCAGCCCGCAGAGCTCCTCTTTCAGGTACTCCTCGCCGAGCACCCCTGTCGGCCCCTCGCTGTCGCCGGCGTCGTCGGCGACGACCGTGTGCAGGTCGACGGGGGGTTTGGGGAAGCTGCGCTGGGCGGTGACCAGGCGGGTCTGGATCTGGCCCGTGCGGCGCCCCTCGCGGACGACCAGGTTGCGCAGCACGCCGCGCCTGGAGCGGCGGTCGAAGGCCGCGATCGACTCCAGCCGCGCCCAGTCGCGGACGGCGTTGCGGGCGGCGTTGCCCGCCTCGGAGGCGAGGTGGCAGTCGTCGACGTCGACGACCAGGTCCCAGCGGCCGCGGGCGTGGAAGCCGAGGATCGGGTCGCCCTCGAGGTCGCCGAAGGAGTATTCGAGCTTGTTGCGGTAACGCCACTGCTGCGAGGCCGGGACGATCTCCTCCAGCTCGAAGCCCTCGAGGTCGCCGATCCGTCGCAGCGCCTCGTCGACCTGTTCGCTCTTGACCGCCAGCTGGCGCTCGTAGGGGAGGCCCTGCCAGGGGGCGCCGGGACAGGGCTCGCCGCCGTGGGCGCAGCGGTCGGGGATGCGATCGGCGCCCGCTCGCAGCAGCTCGACCGCGCGCGCCTCGGCGAAGCGCTTCTTGGCCTTGGTCACCTCGACGCGGACGCGATCGCCCGGCAGGCCGCCGGCGACGAAGAGGACGAAGCCGTCGGCGCGAGCGACGCCGCGCCCGCCGTAGGCGAGCGAGTCGACCTCGACCTCGAGCAGCTCGCCGCGACGGGGGCCGCGGGCCGCCGGCTTCTCGCCGGTGGCCTGCCCCATCTCTAGCCCAGCTTTTTCCGCGCTCGGCGCGCTGCCTGGGTGGCCTGCTTGCGCACCGGCGTGGTCCTGCCGCCGACCTCTTTGCGTGCCTGCTTGACCAGCTTTTCGAGCTCGCCCAGCAGCGTGTCGGTCTGTTTGCGACCGCGTTTGACGAGGTCGTGGAGCATCTTCTCGGCGTCGCCGCGGGTCATCCGGCCGCGCTTGACGGCGTCGTCGACGACCTCCTGCAGGCGCTCGCGACTGAGGGTGACGCTCTGCTCCAGGCTCTCGCGGAACTGGGCGACGCTCTTGTCGAGCCCGCTGGTCGGGTTGGAGCTGGCGCGTTTGGGCGCGGCTTTCCTGGCGGCCGGTTTTTTCGCGCTGGCTTTTTTGCGGGAGGCCGGTTTAGCGGCTTTGGCCTTCGCCTTGCCGGCCGGAGCTTTTTTCGCTTTGGCTTTCGGTTTCGTCGCTTTGGCTTTTTTGCTCGTTTTGCCAGCTGCTTTTTTCTCTGCCATCTCGGCGTGCCTCCAGGGAAGTTTTGTGCGCGGGTGCGGGCTCGACTATGTCAATTTCGCAGCAGCGGTGGCTCTGCCGCGGCGAATCGCGCCTGCACAGGCGCATGATCGGAGAGCCGCAGCGCCCGCCCGCCGAGCGGCAGCTCGCGGCGCTCGGGCGGCCACGGCGCGGGCTCTTCGAGCACCTCGAGGCCGCGGGTCAGGAGGTGGTCGATCGCCCGCGGCGCGGTCGGCTCCCCCAGGCCGAAGTCCTGGCGCAGCCGGGCGAAGACCTCGGGGTCCTCGGCCGGGCGCAGGTTGAGGTCGCCGCCGAAGATCAGCGGCGCGCCGGCGGCGAACTCGCCCGCGGCGCGGGCGGCGAGCAGCACGTCCTCGGCGGCCAGGTCGGGACGGTCGTTGGTGGCGTGCAGGTTGGCGACGCAGACGCCGGAGGCGGTGCGGGTCAGGGCCATCGCCCGGCGCTCCGGCGCTCCCTCGTGGATCGCCAGCTCGCGCCGCTCGGCGATGCCGCCGAGCTTGCCCGGGACGCGGACCAGGGTCAGGTTCGAGCCGCCCTCGCCGGAGGCCATCAGGTCCGGGTTCTGGCGTGCGAGCAGCCCCCGCAGCGGCCCCAGCGCGTTGCGCGAGGTCAGCACCCGGTGGGCCTCGGCCGAGCAGGCGCGGGCCAGCGGCGCCGCGAAGCGGGGCGGGGACTCCTGCAGGAGCGCGACGTCCCAGGCGCTGCTCGCGAGCAGGGTCGCGAACTCGGTCGTGAGGTCGCGGTTGACCTGGACGTGGGTGGCGTTGCGCTCGTCGATCCGCAGCAGCCGCGAGCGCCAGCTGCGCAGCTCCGGGTCGGGCGGGAAGTCCCGTCCGTGAAAGAGGTTCCAGGCGATCACCGTGAACTCCACGGCCCGTAGTATCCGCCGCTTGAAGCGGGACTTCCTCACCGGCGAAGAGCTCGGGGCCTTCGAGCTCGCCCAGCTGCTCGACCGGGCGCTGGAGCTGAAAGCCGGCCGCGGCGAGCGCCTTGGCGCCGATTCGCTGGCCGGGCGCAGCATCGCGCTGATCTTCCAGCGGCCCTCGACGCGGACGCGGATCTCCTTCGAGGTCGGCGTCGCCGAGCTCGGCGCCCACCCCGTCGTCCTGCGCGCCGACGAGATGCAGTTCTCCCGCGGCGAGTCGATCGGCGACACGGCGCGGGTGCTCTCGCGCTACGTCGACGCGATCGTGATCCGCTCCGGCTCCCACGAGGACGTCGCCGAGCTGGCCGCCGACGCCGAGGTCCCGGTCGTCAACGCGCTGACGCCGCTGCACCACCCCTGCCAGGCGCTCGCCGACCTGATGACTCTGCGCGAGCGCTGCGGCGACCTCGACGGCCGTCGCCTCGCCTACGTCGGCGACGGCAACAACGTCGCCCGCTCGCTGGCGGTCCTCGGCGAGCTGGCCGGGGTCGAGGTCGCCGTCGCGGCCCCGCCCGGCTACCAGCTGGAGGAGGGCCACGGGGCGAAGCTGAGCGACGATCCCCGCGCCGCCGCCGCCGCCGCCGACGCTCTCTATACGGACGTCTGGGTCAGCATGGGCGACGAGGAGGAGGCCGAGCGCCGCCGCGCCGACCTCGCCCCGTTCCGGCTCGACGGCGATCTGCTGGGCGCCGCCAAGAGCGGCGCGATCGTCCTCCACTGCCTGCCCGCCCACCCCGGCGAGGAGATCACCGCCGAGCTCCTCTACTCCGACGCCTCGGCGGTCTGGGACCAGGCGGAGAACCGCCTCCACGCCCAGAAGGCGCTGCTGGAGGCGCTGCTCGCCGGCTAGGCCGGCGCCTCACCGCCCATGTACCCGCGCCTCGAACTCGGACCGGTGACGCTGCAGACCTTCGGCCTGATGTTCGCGCTCGCCTTCCTCGCCGCGGGCGCCCTTATATGGAAGCGGCTGGGGGAGATCGGCAAGCCGGTCGACTGGGCCTACGAGATGGGCTTCTCGGCCCTGATCGGCGGCATCGTCGGCTCCCGCCTCTACTTCCTGGTCCAGAACTACAGCGAGGTCAAGGACGACCTGCTCGGCAACCTCTTCTCGGGGGCCGGGCTGGTCTGGTACGGCGGCGTCATCGGCGGCGCCCTCGCCGTGCTCGCCTGGGCCTGGTACCGCGACTTCGTCGGCCTCGCCCTGCTCGACCTGGCGGCGCCGGCGCTGGCGCTGGGCTACGCGGTCGGGCGCGTCGGCTGCCAGCTCTCGGGCGACGGCGACTACGGCAAGGCCTGGGACGGGCCCTGGGCGATGTCGTATCCGGACGGCACCGTGCCGACCGACGAAAACGTCCACCCGACCCCCGTCTACGAGGCCCTGGTGATGGGCTTCGGCGCCTGGTTGCTCTGGCACCTGCGCGACCGCGTCCGGGCGGGGATCCTCTTCGCCCTCTACCTCGTCTACGCCGGCGCCGAGCGCTTCCTGGTCGAGTTCCTGCGCCGCAACGATGCTGCCGCCCTGGGCCTGACCACGGCCCAGATCGAGAGCCTTGGCATGATGATCGCCGGCGCGATCTGGATCGCCGTAGTAATCCGCCGCCACGGCGGTATTTCCCGACCTTCTGCCGCTGGCGCGGCGCAACCCGCTGCCTGAGCGGATCGGAGCGAACGATGTTAGTCTTGCGCAAGAACTTTGGAGCGGTCAATCTAGGGAGGCTTTGCGGGTAATGGGGGCTATCGACACTCAGAGTGAGGGACCCGCCGCGCGCACCGTGAGTGCCGTTCTCGACGCGGCGGCGGAGCGGCTGGCCGCGGCGGGAGTCGAGAACGCCCGCGCCGACGCCGAAACTCTGGTCGCCGACGCGATGGGCGTGAAGCCGGAGAACCTCTCGGTCGAAAGCGCCGGCGAGATCCCCGCCGAGGTCGCCGCCGCGATCGAGGAGCGGGTCGCGCGCCGCGTCGACCGCGAGCCGATGGCCTACATCCTCGGCCGCGCTCCCTTCCGCGGGCTCGAAGTCGCCGTCGACGAGCGCGTGCTCTGGCCGCGCCGCGAGACCGAGCTGCTGGTCGAGGTCGGCGTCGGGCTGCCCGAGGGCGCCCGCGTGCACGAGGTCGGCACCGGCTCGGGCGCGATCGCCCTGGCCCTGCTCGCCGAGCGGCCGGACCTGCGGGTGACCGCTTCGGACCTCTCGCCGGAAGCGGTCGAAGCGGCCCGCGAGAACGCCGAGCGGCTGGGGATCCCGCTCGAGGTCAGCGTCGCCACCGGCATCCCCGACGGCGTCGAGGGCGTCGACCTGGTCATCGCCAACCTTCCCTACGTCACCGACTCGACCATCTTCGAGCGCTCGCCCGAGATCCAGAAGGAGCCGCGGATCGCGGTGACCGGGGCCTGCGGCGAGGACGGCCTCGGGGTAATCCGCGGCCTGATCGAGGAAACGCCGGCGGGCTGGAAGCTGGCGATGGAGCACGACACCCACCACGGCCCGGCGATGCGCGAGATGTTGCGCGACGCCACTACCCTTCAGGACTATGAAGGTGACGAGCGGGTGACTGTCGGCTTCGCTCCATGAAGCTGACCGCAAGCGATGAGTGAGGCTCCGCCGCGGGCGGAGGAGACGGTCCCCGACGCGACGGGAGATCGCTCCGGGGCCGCCAGCGAGGCGCAGCGCCGGGCCAAGGTCGAGCGCCTGCGCGAGGAGGGGATCGAGCCCTATCCCCATTCCTTCGAAGGTCGCACGCACGCCGAGGAGATCCTCGCCGCCCACGATCCCGCCGAGCTCGGGGAGGGGGAGCACGACCGCTTCTCCTACCGGGTGATGGGCCGGGTCACCGGCAAGCGCGGCCACGGCAAGACCGCCTTCCTCGACGTCCGCGACGTCACCGGCACGATCCAGGCCTACGCCCGCCGCGACTCGCTCGGCGACGAGGCCTTCGAGCGGGTCGAGGAGCTCGACATCGGTGACCTGGTCGGGATCGAGGGCCCGGTCCACGTCACCAAGCGCGGCCAGGTCGCGATCGGGGTGCGCGAGGTGACGCTGCTGGCCAAGGCGCTGCTCGATCCTCCCGACCTCTTCCACGGCATCTCCGACCCGGAGCTGCGCTACCGCCAGCGCGAACTCGACCTGATGGCCAACGAGGAGTCGCGCGAGATCTTCAAGAAACGGTCACAGCTGACCTACGCGATTCGCGGCCACATGAACGAGCGCGGCTGGGTCGAGCTGGAAACGCCGGTCCTGCAGCGGCTGACCGGGGGCGCCGCGGCACGGCCGTTCGTCACCCACCACAACGCGCTCGGCCGCGACCTCTTCCTGCGCACCGCGACCGAGCTCTATCTGAAGCGGGCGATCGTGGGGGGCTTCGAGGACGTCTACGAGTTCGGCAAGTTCTTCCGCAACGAGGGGATGTCGCCCCAGCACAACCCCGAGTTCACGATGCTGGAGATGTTCGTCGGCGGCGCCGACTACAACGGCGTCATGGAGTTCATCGAGACCCTGGTCTCGAGCGTGGTCGAGCAGGTGATGGGGACGACCAAGGTGATGCGCGACGGGGTCGAGATCGATTTCGCGGCGCCCTGGCCGCGGGTGATCCTGCGCGACGAGATCCTGCGCGAGGCGGGAATCGACATCTACGAGGCGAGCCGTGACGAACTGGCCGAGCTGGCCGGCGAGGACGCCGACCCCAACGACGACTGGGCCGGGCTCGTCGACACCCTTCAGGGCAAGCTGGTCGAGCCGAAGCTGATCCAGCCCACCTACGTCACGGTGCTGCCGATCGACGTCTGGCCGCTGGTCAAGGTCCACCCCGACGACCCCAAGGTCTGCGAGGCCTTCGACGGCATCGTCGCGGGGATGGAGATCGTCGGCGGCGGCACCGACGTCAACGACCCGGTCGAGCAGCGCCGGCGCTTCATCGGCCAGCGCGAACGCCAGGAGTCCGGCGCCGAGGAGGATCCCCACCCCCACGACGAAGAGTTCGTCAAAGCCCTCGAATACGGGATGCCCCCGGCGAGTGGCTGCGGCCTCGGCATCGACCGCCTGCTGATGATCATGACCGGCTCCAAGACCTTGCGCGACGTGATCATCTATCCGGCGATGCGCGAGCTGAAGAGCGAGTAGGGTTGACGCGATGGCGGTGAAACTTCACAGGTGCTCGGCGATGTTCGCGAAGTTCGACGCCCACCCCTGCTGGAAGGTGCAGAAGGCCCTCGACGAGGCGGGGGTCGAGTACGAGGTGGTCAAGGGCCCGCTCCGCCCCGGCAAGCGCGACGAGCTGGAGCGGGTTTCCGGCCAACGCAAGTACCCGGCGATCGAGTTCGAGGACGGGGCCGCCTACCGCGACGAGTCGAAGCAGATGGCGGCGAAGATCCGCGCCGGCGAGCTGCGCCCCGGCCAGTAGCAAGCCCCCGCTCCCCCCGCCCCACCCCCGCGGAAACGCTCAAAGCCCGCTGCGCGGGTAAAGTCCCCCTCGGGCGCCCGTAGCTCAGTGGTCAACGGTTCCTTACGGGGGGCCAAAGAGCGTCGGTCTTTCAAGCCGAAGGTCGCGGGTTCGACTCCCGTCGGGCGCATTCGCTGCTGTTCCTTGAGGTGCCGGGGTTTTCCCGGTGTGGAGCCAGATCTCCGGCTTTGGCTCTGAGTTGGGTTCCGTCGCCTTCCGGGCGATTCCGAGGCGTTCCGGCCCGTTGTGGTCGCATTCTGGTCTCATCGCGCCCGCCTGGCGGCGGCCTCTATTCGTGCTTCTCGGAGAGCTTTGCCAGCTCGGTGACTGAGACGCCCAGCGCGGCAGCGATGTCGCGGGCCGTAGCCCAGGTCGGGTTCGCGTTGCCTGCCTCGATGTGCGAGAGCGTTTGAACAGACACCTCCGCTCTGGCGGCAATGGTCTCCTGCGTCTCGCCGGCCTTCTCGCGCAGGCGCCGGATCGCGTTACCGAGTCCTGGCTGTGGTCGCGCTGAGTGCCGCATATCGGTGGACATTCTCAGAACGGAGGCGAGCGCATCAGTAGTTAGAACATGTTCTAAGTCCTTGCTACAGTTGCGCCACATAAGTGGGGCCGCGCGAGTGGAGTCGCCGGCCCCGTGGCGACCGGCTCAGTAGACACCAGGCCGATCGCAGCGGGAACGGTAGCTGTCTGCCGGCCTCAAGAAGCGGCCCCCGGCCGGCGGTGGAACGCCAGCCGAGGGCCTGACCACAAGGAGACCAAGCTCCTCATGGCTGAAGAGAACTCTATGGCTCGCGGTTCGAGCGACTGCCCTTCCAACGAGGCTCAGGATCTTCGCGACCAGGGCAGCGCCCTGATCCACGTCCTCACGCTCTATCCCACGCACCTACGGCTGTCGGAACTGATCCAGGAGGTCAGCGCCGGAGCAGCCGACTTCGCGCAGCGAGATGCGATCGAACGCGCTGTCCGCGATTTGGTCGGGGTCGGCCTGCTGTTCCGCAGCGACGGGCTCGTATTGCCGACGCGGGCGGCACTCCGCTTCAACGAGATCCTCGGGGAGGGGAGGTAGCGATGGGGCGCCGGGTAGGCCTTGAACGGGAGCAGTTCGCCCGCTGCTTCGGGAGCAATCTCGCAAGGGCTCGCAATGCAGCGGACGTAAGCCAGGATGAGCTCGCCTTCCGGACCTCGACGCACCGCACGGCGATCAGCCAGATCGAGCGCGGCTGGTCCCTGCCGGGCCTCGACTCGGCGATGAGGTTCGCGGCGGCGCTGGAAATGTCGCTGGATGAGTTGCTCGCGGGAATCGAATGGCAATCGCCAGAGATGCAAATAAGCAAATTCAAAATTCCAGATCCAGAAGAAAATGAGCCACCACGATCCAGTAGCGAACGATGAGGCAGTCAAGAGGCAGCTGCCAAGACAAAGCCCATCTACCAGGCCCTCAGGCAGCCACCCAGAGCCCCTCCAAAAGACCAAACCTCAACCCCCGACACACTACGAACCCTCCGGATTCGTGCCTAAGCCGCAGCTTCACGATCGGTGCCTTCAGCGAGGGGCGGGGCGGAGCAAAAGGGGCGCTCGCCGCCCCTCCGGGCGGCCGATTGTGGCACGGCTTCGCCGTGCGACGGCCGCCTGTAGGGAGGGGCGGCAGGGGTTTGACCTTCGGTCTCATCGGTGGTGGTTGGAGTGCCTGGCCGAGTCAACCGATGCAAATGCCGACGCCCTTGGACATAGGTGGCATGGAGAGGAAATCTGCTCCCTCCGCTTTCTTCACCGAGCGCACTCTCGCCAGCTTCCTGGCGGTCTCCGACCGCACGATCCGTAACTGGATCAGGCGCGGTGAGTTGCCCAGCTACAAGCTCGGCGCCTCCCGTCGGATCGATCCCGCCGACGTCGAGGATTTCCTGGCCCGTCACCGAGACGAGGCGGCATGAGGCGCGAGTCGCCGACCAAGCGCCGCAATCCGTCGGGGGAGGTGGTCTGGGTTGCCAGATACACCGGCCGGGACGGAAAGCGCCGAGTCGCCAAACCGAGTTGGAACCGAGGCAAAGGAACGTTCGTCAGGAAGAGCGAAGCCCAGCGGGCGATCGACGAGGCCTACGAGATCGCAGCCACTCCCGACATCCTCGGCGAGTACTTCGCCACCTGGATCGAGCGGCACCCAAGATCAGAGCGGACCAACGCAACCTACGAGCATCGGATCTCCCGTGTCACCGACGTCGCGATCGAGGGCATCGCCCTGAAGGACTGGCCGATGCACGAACTGCGCCGCCGCCATACCCTCGCCCTGGTCGACCACATGCTGACGAACGAAGGTCGAGCGACCACCGGCGCCGTCGGCATCCTCCGCTCTCTCTCGGCAATGGCCGAGGACGCGATCACCGACGAAGTCTGCGACCTCAACCCGTTCAAGGGAATCCGCATCCGCGCCAACGACCCGCGGGCAAAGAAGAAACGCCGCCCGATCCGCGTCTTCAGCTTCGAGGAGATGCACCGCTTCGCCAAGGCCGCCGGCCGTTACGAGGCCTTGGTCCGCACCTTTACCGACACCGGCATGCGCCTCGGCGAGGTCTTGCCCCTCCGCCCCGAAGACTTCGACGGCGAAACCCTGCAGGTCCGCCGCACCGCTCACGAGGGCACGATCCTTGAAGGCACCAAGACCGACCACGGCGAGGAGGGCGCCGGCCGCGTAGTCCCCCTCCCCGCAACCCTCGCCTGGCTCCTCGAAGCACAGATCAACCTCAACGGCCCTGACTGCAAGCTCTTCTTTCCGACGCCCAGAGGCCGGCTCTGGCGCGAGCGCACGTTCTACCGCGACGTCTGGAAGCCCACCCAAGAGGCCGCCGGCCTAGACATTCGCCCCCATGAGTGCCGCCATAGCTACGTCACGCATCTGCGTGCCGCTGGTGTCAACGACGCCGATCTGGCCGAGATCGCGGGGCATCGTGTTGAGACGATGTTGGCACGGTACATCCATGCCATACGGGGAAGTTTTCCTCTGGTTCGAGAGATCGTTAACTGACCGACCAGCACCTGAAATTGACATCGAATGGTCTGCCCTGCTGTGTTCCGATCCTTCGGAATTACCGTCAAAGACGAGGATAAGTCGATCCATTTGACAGTAGAGCGTGCTAAAAGGGCGCGGTGGCAGCGGGGGAAAAATCTTGGGCATCAAGTCCGGCAATTCGTCGGACTATGCAGTCGAATAGGGGACGGGATACTGGACCTGAGATTGCTTTGCGCTCGGCGCTTCATCAACTTGGACTTCGGTTTCGCAAGAATTTGCTGATCCGGACGGCCTCTGGCGTCAAAGTGCGGCCAGACGTCGTGTTTACGAAAGCACGGGTCGCGATATTCGTTGACGGCTGCTTCTGGCATTGCTGTCCTGATCATGCGACCACGCCAAGACGGAACGGCAAGTTCTGGCGAGCGAAGCTGCAGGCAAATGTCAATCGAGATCGGCGGGTCGACCAAGCGCTATCCGCTGATGGTTGGCAGCTCCTTCGGGTCTGGGAGCACGAAAGTCCGATCGTCGCGGCGGCTTCCGTAAAGGCGATGCTTGATAGCCATCCGATATCAGCCCTTTAATCAGCAGGTTGATGAGCGATCCGCTGGTAATCGAAGATGATCTGGAGTCGGCCAACGGAGAAGAGGCCGATCGGCACCGCCTGCCATGTGTCCGGGGTAGCCGGCTTACGCTCGATCCAAGAGATCCGGGGCTCGACGAGGTCGATCGAGCGCGGAGGTGGGTATCTGAACTTCCCGGACCATGGGCGGTTGACCTGTTTTGCGGCGCTGGAGGCCTAAGCCTGGGCCTTGAGGAAGCGGGGCTCAATATCGTCGCTGGAGCCGACAGTGACCCGGCGGCAATCGAGACGCACGCGGCCGGGGTTGGAGGTCTATCTTGGTGTGGAGATTTGGAAGAGCCAACGGCCTTCTTGGATTTCTTGAAAGCTCGGGGAGTCAATGAGGTTGACGTAGTAGCTGGCGGGCCACCATGCCAACCCTTTTCGAGGGCCGGTCGAGCCAAGATAAGAAGCCTTGTTACCTCAGGAGTGCGTTCCGCTGTGGACCCCCGGGTACGCGCTTGGAACGCCTACTCCGCAATTGTGAAGGCGCTCAAGCCGCAGGTTGTACTGCTAGAGAATGTTCCTGACCTAGTGCGGTGGAACGATGGCTTAGTTCTCACCGAAATTCACGAGATGCTACGTGAGTTAGGCTACGAGCCGTATACCCGAATACTGCATGGGGAAGAGTTTGGTGTTCCACAGCACAGGATGAGACTCATCATCGTGGCGCTTCGGGAGGGACAGTTTACTTGGCCGCGCAGAAGACCCAGAGTTACCTTGCAGGATGCTATCGCTGACCTCCCGCGCATTCCGGGAGGACAAAAGAAGGATTGCCTTCCTTACAAAGGGCCGAAGACGTCCTTCCAGAAAAGGGCACGTCGCGGTGTCTCTAGATACGACAGCGAGCGGATTTACGACCATGTATCACGCGATGTGAGAAGCGACGATCATGAAGCTTTCAAATTGCTGAGACCAGGTGGGACTTATGCCAACCTACCCTCTCACCTCCAACGCTATAGAGCGGACATCTTCACCGATAAGTACAAGCGTCTTTCTTGGCACTCGGTCGCGCGAACCATCACGGCACACCTAGCAAAGGACGGCTATTGGTACGTGCACCCTTCTCAGGCCCGGACGCTTTCTATTCGTGAGGCTGCACGACTACAGACGTTTCCCGATTGGTTTCGATTTGCAGGGCATCCCACCGCCCAGTTCCGACAGATTGGCAACGCAGTTCCCCCTGCTCTTGGAAGAGCAATTGGTCAGCGGGTTGTCGCCGCACTCGACACGACTGGAGAGCCATCTACTTCCTCAATAGGACGGTTGGTCATTGACTGGAATAAGGACAACGGAACGGGCAAGGAGAAAGGGGAGTCGGCCGACTTGGCTTGGCGGCTTTTGCTTCAGACGGTTGTCTTTGGAGTTCAAAGACGCATTGAAGGTTCTCGCATAGAGCTCTTGTTGGAAGCGGCACCCACTCCCCGTACAGTGCTCAATGGCGGCTGGGCAGCCACTGAACGCGCGTTGCGCTCACTCGAACGCGAGGACAGAAGTGAAGCTGTACGAGAATTGGTGATCTCAATCAGGGAAGCGGGCTGGAAGATTCCTTCTTCTGAGACCGAGCTTGCCGGACTACCAGGCGTTTCTCAAATGGCTGCCGCTACGATTGCCGCCACTGCTTTTGGTCGATCCACGGTAATCCTTGATGCGCCGACTCGGCGAGTGGCTGCGCGCTGTGTGGGCAGCCTTCTTGATAGCGATTGGCATGCACGACTGGCAATCCTGAATCTTGCTGGCTCAGCCGGACCAAGCTCCGAGTTTGCCTTGGCGATGCAAAGGTTAGGGCGAGAAATTTGTACCCCAGGCCGTGCGAACTGCGGGGAATGTCCAATCGCTGAAGTCTGTGCTTCTGCAGAGGAGAATAGATGACCCGCGCCAAGTCACAACGCGGGACCGTCGGCTTTAGACCAAGGGCACGGCTTCTTCGCACGCTCGGCGATGACCTCATCAGCAGCGAGACCGTTGCGCTGGTGGAGCTAGTCAAGAATGCATATGACGCCGACGCACAGAGAGTTCTCATTGCCTTCAACGCCCCCCTATTAACTGGCGAGGGATCAATCGAAATTCTCGATGATGGTGAAGGGATGTCCCGTGAGACGGTCTTAGGTGTCTGGATGGAGCCCGCGACGCCCAACCGTAAGCAGGGTCGCAAAAGCCGGCGCCGGAAACGCGCTGTGCTAGGAGAGAAGGGCATCGGCCGATTTGCCGCGGCGCGCTTGGCCCAGTTCCTTGAGATGCACACTAAGCAGTCGGACGCGCAGGCTGAGCTTCATGTTTCGGTCGACTGGAGTCAATTCGAAGGCGAAGAGACTTACCTCGACGAAGTGGAGATTTCGTGGGAGGAAGGGTCCGAGGCAGACTTCACCAAGGACGGCCGCATGGCTGCCTTGAAAGGTCTTGGAAATCGGAAGCAGATACCCCGCCATGGAACCATACTCCAAGCAAAATCACTCAACATAGACTGGCATGAGGAGCAACTAATTGAGCTAAAAACGGGGTTGTCACGTCTAGTGTCAACCCGAGTCGGCGCCAAGCAAAAAGACTTCGCGATCGGCTTGGAGCTTCCAGAGGGTTTCGAGCATCTTGCAGGGGAAGTGCAACCTCCCGAGACGCTGTCGAAACCCCAGTATCGCCTAGTAGCTTCAGTCAAGGCGAATGGTTATGCAGACATGGAAGTGTCGCGTACGGTTGATGGGCGACAGCGAAAACGATCGGAAAAGCAGGTTAATCTTTGGCAGAAAGAGCGACCGCCTCAATGTGGACCTCTTGAGATTGAACTGCGTGTATGGGATCGAGACGCAGAGTCTCTAGAAGAAGCTGGTTACCAAACGGCGATCGCTTCGTGACGTGAGAAAGGATCTCAACGCGGCAGCCGGAGTAAGCGTGTACCGCGATTCGTTTCGGGTTTTTCCTTATGGAGAGCCAGGGAATGACTGGCTTCGCCTAGACCTCCGGCGCGTTCAGAATCCGACCCGGCGCGTGTCAAACAACCAGGTCGTCGGCTATGTGTACATCACCTCGAAGGACAATCCAGAGCTGCGAGACCAGAGCAACCGAGAGGGCCTAATCGCGGGACGGGCCCGTGATGATCTTCAAGACCTTGTAAAGGCAGCTCTACAACGACTAGAGAACGAGCGATACGAAGACCGTGAGAAACCAAAGAGCGATAAGGGGAAAGCGCAGCCCAACCCCCTCTTTGACTTCGAGCTCTCTGCGCTGGGTAAACAGATACGCGAGAAGCACCAAGACGATGCCGACCTCATCACGACGCTGGAGGACACTGAGCGCCGTGTTGCAATAGACGTTGACCGCGTCCGCGAGGTCGTCAGCAGATATCAGGGTTTGGCGACTCTCGGCCAGCTAATCGATGTCGTGTTGCACGATGGTCGAACGCCGCTTTCAAAGTTGGGAAGCGAGACTGATCTTGCCATCGAGGACAACACCCGATCCGGGTCAGAGACGAAACGTCGGAAAGCTGTAGAAGGTCGTTTGGCGTTCATCAAGACGCAAGCCGATGCCTTGGCGGGCGTCTTCTCGCGAATCGAGCCATTCGCAGGAAGGAAGCGGGGGAAACCCAGCCCGGTGCAACTCGAGGCAGTCGTTCAGGCTGCTTTTGAGGTGTACGAAAGCGAGACTGATCGGCTGGGCGTTGAAGTCGAGCTTCCGACGTCGGAAACCACGGTAACGGTCGATCCAGGCGAGATAGAGCGGGTAATAATTAACCTGCTAACTAATAGCCTTCACTGGCTAGCCACTGTAAAGCGACCTCGAAAGGTACGAGTCGAGGTCAAGCGAAGTGGCGATCAGGTGGAAATGCTGTTTTCAGACAATGGACCCGGCGTCGAGAAGGCGTCGGCCGATCGGGTGTTCGAGCCGTATTTCAGCACTAAACCAGAAGGTATTGGTCTAGGATTGTCAATTGCCGGCGATATTGTCACGGAGTTTTACGCCGGCGCGCTTGAGCTGGTCGACGGGGGACCTCTACCGGGAGCAACGTTTCGAGTGATCTTGAGGCATCGGATATGAGTGAAGGAAGGCCAAAGATCATCGTCGTCGACGACGATGCCGAGGTTCGTCGCCAAGCCGGTGAATCCCTTGAGATCATGGGTGGCGGGGCCGACGTCGTCTTGGAGGGCTCGTTCAGCGAGGGGTTGCGCCGGATCGAAACGGAGAGTTGTGATGTTGCGGTGCTCGATTTGCGAAATATGGGAGATAAGGCGACCCAAGCCGATCCGGAGGCCGGCAATAGAGTCGCGGAGTCAATTCGCAAGCATCGATTCGTCCCGATCGTTTTTTACACCGCACTGCCCACCAATGTTTTAGACATGGGTGATACCCCATTCGTAGCGGTTGTTCCTAAGACCGAAGGCGTCTTACGATTGAGGGAGGAGGTTGAAACAATGCTCGCGACGGGGGTCCCCCAAGCAACCCGAGCGGTTGACGAGCATGTAGACGCTGTGCGGCGTGACTTTCTCTGGGAGTTTTCTACGGCCAGTTGGGGTCGACTGCGCCACTCTCTAGATGCGAATGCCCTTAGCTATCTTTTGGCGCGGCGGCTTGCCGCTTCACTATCCGTCAGCGGAATGGAATCCGTCAATGCGGGCCTCGGACCTCTTCTCGCGGCAGAGGAATATGGAGGAGCCCACCCCCACTTCTTTTATGTGCTCCCGCCGGTGGAGCGCGGACTGCAGTTCGGCGACGTTGTAAAAGAGAAGCAGACGTACTATGTCGTACTCAGCGCGACGTGCGACCTTGTGTCGTCTCGCAAGCGAAAGGCAAAGGCAGACAGGGTATTGCTTGGTCGCTGTAAGCGAGTAAGTACTCAGCCAGAGTACAAGAAGGCAAAAGGGGACTCATCAAAAAAAGGCAGGAGAGATCTCCTCGGTGTAATGCGCAATAACGCTAATGGGCGACAGAAGGATCGCTGCTTCTTCTTGCCGCCCGCTCTCGATGTACCTGCGCTGTTGTTAGATCTTCAAGAGTTGCAAAGTGAAAAATTATCTGGGGTGAAAAAGCTGGAGCGTATTGCATCGATGGATAGTCCATTCGCGGAGATGCTGACGTCTCAGCTATCGCGCTATTACGGTCGGGTAGGTGCGCCTGACCTCAATGTAGGAGCCATCGCCGATGGTTTGCTGTCTTGACCCTGAAGACCCTACTCGTGCAAGGTTGTGCTTAGTGGCCACAAGGACCGTCGGAGCGGCCAAGCGTATCGATGGAGAGCATGTTCTCTATCGGTATTTGCAGAGCGAGCTATTGCAATCAGATATCTGGCTGTTTCAGATGTTGACTGCGCGCCTGATCGTTGGCCTCGGTGTATGGCTCAGTCCTGCTATCTACGCCGAGTTCCCCTTCTTGCGGTTTTACGCTGTTCGTGACCCCGACGCACGAGGGAACAAAGCAAAAGGCATCCCCGATCAATGGGGCAGTCCCAACAAAGATGGACTGTTTCGCGATGACAACAGCTTGATCAAGCAGATGCCTTATTCGCTGCCAATTGAAGGTCCCCAGAATCGCCTCTACGACGGTGCGCGCTTGCGGAAGGGATTCGTCGCATCCCACGCTTGGCGGCAGCTGAAGGATGGACAGGGCTTGGCTGCGCGCCAGCGCCTGACCTACTCCTTTGTCCCCAACCTTGTGTGGCTTCCGCGGGAGGTGTCGAAGCTCACTGATCGAGAGGGCAGCTTCGTTCAGGGTTACATTCAGGCAATCTCGATGAAGCTGTACAGATCCGTCCCGATTCGGAGCGAGCTCAGATCCTTCGTCGATAATGCGTGGGCGTTGCTCCCCGAGCCTGTCGGAATCCCGATCGAGGGGCTTCCTGCTGCGAGCGAACTGAACACCTTTTCCATGACCGAAGACGCACTACGTCGTTGGGTTCGTGACTTGGACAGAGTGGTCGATGCCCTGCAGCGAGCGAAGGAGCGGAGACAGCCGACGGGCAAAATCGTGGCCTCGCGCTATGGGGTCGGGCTGTCGGCCGTGTCCAAAGGGCGCTTAGGTCGGCTCGCGGAAGAACTGGCGGACTATCGACAAGCGGTTGGCCAGGACAGAAATCCGTAAGCTTGGTCGGGCGGCATATCGCTTGGCGGCGGATGCCGCGGGCTCGATTTCTCCGTTGCCTTCCGGGGTCCGCAGCATCGCGAATTCCACTTTGACCTCGTCGAGAGCGATGATGCGCTCCACCCAGCTGCCCCCGGCTTGGCCGCCGCCTCTCCGAGCTTGGTGAAGAACTCGATTGCGGCCGGGAGAGCGTCGACCACGATGCCGACGTGTTCCATCCGTTGGATCGCCATGCTCGATGTCGCATCTAGGTCACATCGCCGCCCCGATGCCTCTCCCTGCGCGGACGGCATCCGTCCTTTCAATTAGCCGGAGATTGGCTCTGCAGAACGGATCAGCGCCTATGCGATCCATCTGCCCTGCGGAACGGTAGTGCGCGAGGCGTCAGAACGGGAGCGTAGAGACCGTCACAGTGGTTGCGAGCCGGTGCGCATCCACTGCGAGAAGCCGGCAGCGTCCCGGTCACGCCCAAAGAGCGCTGATCGGAACCGCCCAAAGCCGATCGCCGAGCGGGACGGTCTGTGCGCCGGCGTGAATCAAGAATCCGGCGCGGAAGTCCTTGCTGCGAGCGTCGCGGATCTTCGCCATCGGCCTCCAGTCTCGTTCGCGGACCGTTGCCGTCGCCTTCACCTCGAGGCAGGCGATCGCGCCAGAGCGATCCTCGAGGACGAGGTCGATCTCGTCGTTGCCGGTTCGGTAGTGGAAGAGACCTGCGTCGGTGCTCGCCCATTCGAGGTGCTTCATCACCTCCATCGCGACGAAGTTCTCAAGCGCCATCCCGGTGACTCGCTTGTCCTCGCCGAGGCGTTTCGGGCCGGCTCCGAGCAAATGGGCGAGGAGGCCGCTGTCGACGATGTAGACCTTGCGCGTCGTCGACTCGCGCGCTCCGATTGAGGGCCTCCATGCGGGGAGGGTCTTGACCAGGAAGACGGTCTCCAAGAGGGTCGTGTAGCTGCGGACGGTCTTGTGCTCCAGCCGCAGCCGCTTGCCCACCTCCGAGGAGTTCAGGAGGTTCGCGGCGCGACCCGCCAGCAGCTTCAGCAGCCGCGGCACCTCGCCCAATTTCTGCGCATCGCTGACGTCGCGCAGGTCGCGGTCGAGCGTGGTCTTCAGATAGTTCTCGAACCAGCTGGCTCGCCGTGAGCCGTTGCGCTTCAACACCTCGGGGTATCCGCCGGCCGCGATTCGATGGGCGAAGGCCTCGCGGCCGACCGGGGCATCGCTGATCTGAGGCGGAGCCGCGGCGAAGAGGGAGTCGACGATGTTGCCGGTCGCTCCCTCGATCTCGCTCTGGGACAGCGGCCAAAGGGTGATGATCTCGATTCGTCCGGTGAGCGCGTCCTGGACCTTGCGGTTGGTGAGGACGTTGGCCGAGCCGGTCAGCAGAAACTGGCCCGGCGTCTGGTCGGCGTCGACGACCCCCTTGATCGCGAGCAGCAGATCGGGACCGGCTCGCTGGATCTCGTCGAGCAGGACAGGGCGCGAGAGGCCGGCCACGAATCCCTCGGGGTCGCTGCTTGCCGCATCCCTCGCCGCTCGGTTGTCGAGGCTGAGCACGTCGGCGAGGTGCTCGCTCGTCGCGATCTCTCCCGTCAGGGTGCTCTTGCCCACCTGCCTGGCGCCCATCACGTAGACGACGCGGGTATCGGCCAGTGCTTCCAGGATCGGCGTGCGACTGAGCCTGATGAAGTTGGATGGCATGCCTATGAGGCTAACGTAAATTGGGAAAGTTGGTTATGTAATTTGGGAAGTCAGTTTGGGGAATATGGGAAAGAGCTAGGAGATAACTGGGACCACGCTAGCGAGGCTGGAGACAAAACATCTCGCTATCCTTTGACGAATGTGTGTCTCCAGGAGCCCGCACGAGTGATCTCAGCGTTTGGCAACCGGAAGGATCCGCGCTCATGGAGCGAGTGAACATCACGATTGGCCCAGTCACCTTCGACCGTGCCGACTACGACGCAGAGAACGACGTGCTCTACCTGCATGTCGGCGAGCCACGGGAGGCCGAGGGGGAGGAGACCCCGGAGGGTCATGTCCTCCGATACGCGCCCGGTTCTCAGCGGATCATTGGGCTCACGGTTCTCGGTGCACGGCGCATTCTCGATCGCGAAGGTGAACTGCGGATCACCATCCCCGAGTCGGTTAAGGCGAGCGCCGATGATCTGGCGCCCGCGCTAGCGGCTATCTAGGTCGCATCCGGGTCACATCGCCGCCGCAATCCCGCTCTCCGTGCGGACGACACTCCTCTTTTCAAGCCCACCGAGTTCGACCCCGACCACGCTTACGGCAAGCGGCCCCTGCGCGGGCTCTCGGCCAGCAGCACCGCTGATGCGGCCCAGGAATCGAATGTTTGGCCAAACTCCAATGTTCGGGAGGATGTTGACCACCGGCCCGGCGAGTAGTCTCCGGCATCCTGCTATGAGGCGAATTTGGACGTTCATCATTCCGGTGGTACTTCTGGTCTGCGCTTCGGCCGCGCAAGCGGCCCCGACCACGATCGATCTGCGCAACGACGCGGTGACGACCTTCATCTCGTCGTTCGGGGTGCCCAACACCGCGACTTACGGACAGCTGGTCACCGCACCGCAGGGAACGGCGCAGATCACGAGCTTCGGCTTTCGCGTCGAAAACATCCCTGCGACCGCGACCTTCCGCGGCGAGATCTACGCCTGGGACCCGATCGCCAAACGAGCGACGGGCTCCGCGCTGTACGAGAGCGCCCCAACGCACACGACTAGCACCGAACTCCAGGACGTGACCTTCGACACCGGCAATACGCAGATCCAGGCCGGTGGCCGATACGTACTTTTCATGAGCGTCTCGAAGGACTTCGAGGCCAATGCCAACTTCGCCAGCAAATTCAGGGTACTGCCCAAAGAAGAAGCGAAGTATCCCGAAGGCGAATTCGTCTTCATCAACAACGGGACCGACGAGGAAAAATGGACCAACGCGGAATGGTCGCGCATAGAACAGGACCTTCAGTTCACCGCCCGGTTCACGACCAACCAAACCCTGTCTGTGACCAAGACCGGCAGCGGTACCGGCACGGTGACCAGCAGCGTTGGTGGGATCAACTGCGGATCGACGTGTAGCGCGACCTTCCCCGAAGGCACGCTCGTCACCCTGACCTCGACGGCCGATCCTGGGTCGACGTTGAAAGCTCTGTCCGGCCGTGGATGCACGAGCAGTCCCTGTCAGGTGACGATCGGCGATGCGCTGACGGTGACGGCAGAGTTTGCCGACACGACGCCGCCGACGGCGAAGATCACCAAACGCACCAAGAAGAAGATCCTCTTCACCTCGTCGGAGAGCGGCTCGACCTTCAAATGTAAGCTCGACAAACGCAAATTTAGGCCGTGTACGTCGCCCTTCAAACTGAAACGTCTGAAGCCGGGCCGTCACAAGTTCGCGCTGAAAGCTATCGACGCGGCGGGTAACACCTCCGAAGTCGTGAAGCTGAAATTCAGACGAAAATAGTTCCCGCCGCCGTTGCCTCTTTAGGAACCGGTTCGCAAGTCTTTTCGGTTGGGCCTGGACCCACGGAAGGCGACGGCAGAGAGGCGTCGGCCTTCAATCTGGCCTACTTTCGGCCGGCCACGGAACCCCGCTCCCCATGCAACTCGGGGCCTTGCTAGATCGGTGCGCGTTCTAGGAGCTGTCGGGTGAAGCTCTCCGGGTACCCCGAGTCGTCGGGTTGGTCATCGATCGCGATTCCTGCGAACTGGAGGTCGGGGGTGACTTCTTCGGCCAGGGTTCGGGCTTCGCTGGAGAGCATGTAGTCGCTTAGGCCCTCACGGGCCGGATCGGCTAGCCAGCGAAGAACCTTGCGGCAGACGGCGAAGACCTGGGGCCAGTCCTCGTGGCGGGGAAGGTCGTCGAGCGGGAGGAAGTGCGACCAGCGATCGCGCGGGGCGGAGAAGCGTTGTTCGTTGCCGACTTCGAAGGCATCCAGGGCGCCGGCGGCGCTGAGGGAGGTGACGGCCTCTTGGACGTTGCGCTTCGTGTAGGCGGTGGATGCGGCGATCGCCTGGATGTTGGCTCGAGGCGCGTCGATGGTCAGGAGTACGCGCATGGCCTCGGCGCGGGCGCCTATGCCCAACAGCAGGCGAAGGCGGAAAGCAAAGTTGATCGGGAGCAAGACCTGGGGAGTCTGGGACTTGCCGGATGGCTCGGACTTAGCCTTCACGAATCCCTGTGCGAGGAATGCTGGGTCAGGGTCAGCGATCGGCAGTCGCGAGTTGCGGAAGAAGGGCTCCGGGTCAGTCGATTCGCCAGCCTTTGCACGTGCCTCCAGACGCGCTCGCTTTCGCCGGTCGCCCAGCCAGCCCACCACGGCCTCGATCAGGGCGCGATCCTCGTCGTCGCGGGCCAGATTGCGCAGGCGTTGGATGCTGATCAGTCGCTCGTTCACCGTCAGCCAATCCAGCACCTCATCGAAGAGACGGGGCTCTTCGCGTCCAACCTCGAAGGTCAGCAGGAGGAGCGCCTCGGGGTCCGCCGCCCAGCGGTCGTTGCGGGTGGTGGTTGCGAGAACGCCGATCTGCGCCCACTGACTCCAGAGGAAGGCGACAAGGTGACTCTGTAGGTCTTGTCTAGCGTCCGAGACCGACATCTTCGACTCCCAAGTGAGTGAGAACATCGCGAAGCATCTGGGCGTAGCCCTCTGAGGGATCGTGCGAGCGGCTCCAGTGAGCGGCCGCGAGGAGCTCCTCTTCGGTAGGCGAAAGCGCCCGGAGGTCGTCCTCGTGCTTTCCGGGACCCTGGTCGACGAGGGCATAGAGCTTGAAGTGGATCTGGTCGTAGCGAGAGGCGAGGTAGACGCTGAGGCTGCCGCCGTAGTCACGGCGCTCGAGGCGGTCGATGAATCCGTCCGGCAGACCGAGCGTGAGTAGATCGGTCGGGCCGGGATTGAGCCAGTCGATGGGGACGGAGAAGTCGCGGGCGACGCGATCGCGCGCGGTCGCCAATTTCTTCGGCAGCGGCTCGGCACTATCCAGCGTGTCCCCGGAGCGCAGGGCCAGCAGATCGACGTCGCGAGTCGACCGCTCGATGATCCCAAGGGCCAACAGGCCCGAGCCGCCGATCACGACCAGTTCGTAACGCGTGTGTGCGGCGGCGAGCTGTTCACCTAGAGCGACGAAGAGCCGGTCGGCCGCGTCTTTGCTTGAGATGTCTGACATCTTGAAACGAGATGATAAACATCACGCCCGACCCGCTCGCAAGAAGCCATGCGTCAAATCGGTAGCGCAGAGGCCGTCAATCCGGTAGCGCTGCCGCCGAGCAACGGCTAAGCCGCCGACCGCAGACCTAGTCGATGACCGGGTTCAGCCAGGCTGAGACCTCGGAGAAGTCAACTTTTTCAACCTTCGAAAGCGTTCGGAGCTTGCTCAGCTGAACCCGACGTTGATTCTTCTTGTCGAG
Source organism: uncultured Solirubrobacterales bacterium (assembly GCA_963849165.1). Lineage (GTDB taxonomy): Bacteria > Actinomycetota > Thermoleophilia > Solirubrobacterales > 70-9 > VAYN01. The sequence continues at coordinate 247,447 of CAWKGJ010000003.1, forward strand.
AGCGAAGTCGTTTTCGACGAGGGCACGAGTGGCTTTGAGCCCTTCAGCCACCTGAAAATCCTCATTGAAGATGATCACGACGAGCGAGTCGTATTCGTCTCCACTGATTGGAGACAGGACGGTCGGATTCGAGTCCGGCGTCTTGCGGCGCGACTTGACCTGGATCAGCTCGCCGCCCGGAGTTCTGACGTCCCAGCCTTTCTGACTGAAGGAGGCTCTCTCGCCTTTGTAGTGATCGCAGACGATGGCCTCGGCAATGTCTCCTATTGGGTTGTTGTTGGTGCGGATCACTCCAAGAACACGAAGCTGTCGCATGATCGCGACCCAATCGCTGAGAAGCTCTCTCTTGCCCTTAGTGCTCGCTTCGTAGTCCACGCTAAAAGCCTACGTGGATATTCCTGGTCGCATTCCTGTCACATCGCCGCCGCAACCCCGCTCCCCATGCGGCCGACCTTCAGCCTTTCAAGCCGACGTTGGCCCAATCAGCCCACCAGCCGAAAGTTGTGGTGGGGGAAGCCGCGGGGGACGGGTCCGCGTAGGGCGTAGCGCATGATCGAGTAGACCCGTTTACCCGGGCCGTGTTCGATCAGGGAGCTGAGTCGCAGTGAGGCCCGTGGGTTCCATACTCGGTTGTCCCTGTGGATCTCGGCCCTGCCGGTCGCGCGCGTCGTGCGGGCGCCGAAGTGCCGCCACTTGAGGCCATGAAAAGAGAGGGTGCCGTCCTTGCCGACGACGATTTCACTCGGTCGCTTGGCGAGGTGACCGGTGCCCGTGTTCTGCACGGCGAACACCTGAGGTTCGACTTGCGGCGGAATTTCGCCGGGGGCGGCGACGAAGGTGGCCTGCGTCTGCGGGCAGCCGGGGAGCTGGCGCTCGACCGCGACCACCGTGCCTTCGGCCCGGTCCGGGGCGACGAACGCCGCTTCGATCGTCTGCCCCCTCGAGTCGTGGAAGCTCCAGTGGCCGTTGGCGTCGATCGGGTTGGTGTTGGCGAGGCGGGATTCGAAGGTGCCGCAAAAGCCCCAGTTGAAGCGGAAGTGGGCGTTGAGGACGTTGCCTGCACTCACTTCGAAGCTCACCGGCAACCCGGCCGAGGTGGTCGCCACCCAGCCGCCTTCGATCGGCACGATGCCCTCCGCCCTGACGGTGGAGGCGCCGCAGGCGAGGGCGAGCAGACAGGAGATCGAGGCGCACACCGTGGCCGGCGCCTTGCTCCGCAGCTTGTGAGTGAGCGGGATCATGCGGTCGGTTCGTCGTACTCGTCGTGGAGGTTCCACCAGACGTAGGGCTCCGTCTGCGGGTAGCCCTCGGGCGAGTCCTCCCACTGCTCCTGGCGGCCGAGCGCGGTGATGTCGAGATAGGACCAGGCGCTGCCCAGCGCCTCGTCACCGCGCTTGTCGACGAAGTAGGTGCGGAAGACCCGGTCGTCGTCGCGGTAGAAGGCGTTGGTGCCGTGCCATTCGTCGACGCCGAAGTCGGCGTCGAACTCGTCGGTGATGGTGTACCAGGGGACATCCCATCCCATCCGCGCCTTCCAGCGCTCGATGTCGGCCTGCGGCGCGCGCGAGATGTTCGCGAACGTGGTGTCACGCGCGTTCAGGTGGGCGAGGTGAGCGACCTGGTCGGCGACGAACGAGCAGCCGCCGCAGCCGCGCTCGGGCCAGCCGGCCACACCCGGCTCGAAGAAGAAGCGGTAGAGGATCAGCTGGCGCCGCCCCTCGAACAGGTCGAGCAGGCTTGCCGGCCCGTGCGGGCCCTCGAAGCGGTACTCCTTCTCCACGGCCATCCGCGGCATCCGGCGGCGTTCGGCGGCCAGGGCATCGCGGGCACGGGTGAGCTCCTTCTCCTTGACCAGCAGCTCCTCGCGGGCGGAGTCCCATTCCTGCGGGGACACGATCGGCGGCATCTTCATTTCGGTTCCTCCTTCAGGTCAGCGACGAAGTCGAATAGGCCCCAGAGGGCACTTCCTCCACCTGGCGGCGGGGCTCCTTCGCCAGGAAGCACTGCTTGAGCTTCTTGCCGTTGTCGCACGGGCAGGGATCGTTACGGCCCAGCTTGGCCGGGACCCCCGAGTGGAAGGGGTGCTGGCAGATCGGGCGGGGGACGGCCGCGCCGCCGTCCTCTTGCCATTCGACGACCTTCAGGCTCTCCAAGACCTCGTAGGTCATCTGGCGGATCGAGGCGAGGGCGAGGCTGTTGGAGATCGGCGTGCCGTCGTCCGGCGGGACGCCAAGCGACACTCCGAGCCCGACGTTGCCCCTTCCGTCGCTGCCGTGCTGGGTGAGGCCGAGCGAATTTTCGCGGGTCAGCGCCTGGTAGGCAGCATTCAGCTTCGCGTCCACATGCGCCCCGCCATCCTGGTTGGCGACCGCCAGCACGAAATCCTGGCGGGAGAACGTGTTGCCCGACATGTCGCTCAGAAGCGGTCGGATCCACCAGTCCTCAAAGCAGGCGTCTGGATGACTGCGGTCGAGCTTTCCCTCCTCTCCGCCGACGGGAGGGTGGAAGGTGAGGTCGTCGCTGCCTGCTTTCACCATGCAGAGTCCGCCGCTGAACGCCCAGACCACGGTGTCAGGGGACGACGCCGGCGAAGGAACGGCGGCGGCCGTGTCTTTGAACGGCAGCTTGTCCTTGACGCCCAGGTGCTGCAGCAGGGAAGTCGAGTTCCGCGAGTCGTGGAGGAAGATGCGCAGGCTGACGGCCAGGCGCTTTGCCTCGGGTTCGTTCCCTTTGTCGTACGCCTTCGCCGACGATTCCAGGAACGAGATCTGCTGGTCGTACTGCTCTCTGAAGTCCTGCACCATCTCCTCATCGTTCTAGCAAAGCCATGCCGTCACCTATCCTCAGCGCATGGCGAGTGGATGGTCCTCCATCTCCTATGAAGACTGGGCTGAGACCTGCGACACGCTTCATGCGCACACCCAGGTGCTCGGCAAGCTGGCGGCCACCTTGGCCCCGGCGGAGCCGCAGTTGCAGCACGCCGCGCTGAGGCTGACCGCGCGCGGGTGGGAGACGGCGCCGCTGCCGGCTCCCAGGGGGTCGGGAGCCTTTGTCGTCGCCCTCGACCTGCACCGGCACGAGGCGGTGGTCGAGCTCAGCGACGGCAGCCGCCGGACCGTTGCCCTGACCCCGGACCGCGCGGTCGGCGAGGTCACCCAGGCCGTGCTCGCGGCGGTCGGCGAACTCGCCGGGCCGGTGGAGATCGACCCGGCGCCGCAGGAGGTGCCTTGGACCGTGGCGCTGGACGAGGACACCGAACACGCGCGCTACGACGCCGCCCAGGTGGAGACCTACTTCGGTGCGACGACCCGGGCGGCGCTGGTGCTGGCCGCCTTCCGCGCCCCGTTTCGCGGCCGCTCGACTCCGGTCAACGCCTGGTGGGGCTCGTTCGACCTCGCCGTCAGCCTCTTTTCCGGCGACCCCGCCGCGCCGCCCTCCGACGACTTCATCATGCGCAACGCGATGGATTCGCAGGAGGTGGCCGTCGGCTGGTGGCCGGGCGATCCCAACTACGGCAAGGCGGCCTTCTACGCCTACGCCCATCCCGCGCCGGAGGGCTTCGCCGGCGGCCGGCTCTCGCCGGCGCAGTCGCGCTGGGACGGTGAGCTCGGCGAGTACGTGCTCGACTGGGAGGCGGTCGTCGCCGCCGACGACCCTCGCGGGCTGGCGCTGGAGTTCGCCCGCTCTGCCTTCCAGCACGCCTGCCTGGTCTGCGGCTGGGACCCGGAGCTGGCGGCCAGCACCGAGGGCACGCCGCCGCCGGTCGTCTGAGGGCGGCCTCGCTCAGGTCGAGCGCAGCATCCCGCCGTCGATCGGGATCACGGTGCCGGTGATGTAGGCGGCCCGCTCGGAGCAGAGGAAGGCGACGAGGTCGCCGTACTCCTCGGCCTGGCCCAGGCGCCCGGCGGGGACGTCGGTGCGGGCGGCCGCTTCGGCCTGCTCGAGCGAGCCGGCGTTGTCGGCGAGCCGTTCGGTGGCGAATTTGCCGGTGGCGACGGTGTTGACCGTGATCCCGTCGCCGGCGACCTCGCGCGAAAGCGTCTTCAGGTAGCCGACCGCCGCCATCCGGTGCGCGTTGGAGAGGTTGAGGTAGGGAATCGGCTCCTCGGTCGAGGTCGAGCCGACGTTGACGATCCGCCCCCAGCCGCGCTCGCGCATCCCCGGCACGACCGCTTCGGCGAGGGCCTTGGGAGCGAGGACGAGCGAACGGTAGGCGTGCTCCCACTCGTCCTGCCCGTGGTCGAAGGCGCCGCCCAGCGGCGGCCCGCCGGTGTTGGCGACGAGGATCTCGACCGGCCCGAGGGCGGCGGCGACCTCGCCCGGGAGGGCGGCGAGCCGCTCGGTGTCGGCGGCGTCGGCGACGAACGGGATTGCCCGCTCGCCGATTTCGGCAACGGCTTCGTCGAGCTTCGCGGCGGAGCGGCTGGCGATCGCCACCCGGGCGCCCTCGCGGGCCAGGGCGCCCGCGATCCCCCGGCCGATCCCCCGGCTCGCCCCCATTACCAGCGCCACGCGCCCCTCGATCCCCAGGTCCATGCCGCGATCCTACGGCCACTTGCCCGCACCGGGGCCATGCGAGGGCTGGCTCGCCAGCATGCGCCACGTGGCGATCGAGTCGGGCGCCGGGCCGCTCTACGGCGAGGAGGGGATCGTCAGCGCCGACTGCGACCTGCGCGAGGGCCTGCGCGCCAAGCGCTGGTTCGACTCGGTCGGCCACTACAGCCGCGCCGACGTCCTGCTGGAGAAGCTGCACGGCAGCGACGGCGCGAGCGAGGCGGGGCCAAGGGAAGCCGGCGCCGGCGCCGAACCTAGTGCCGATGCGCCGCAATGACCTGGACAGGCTCGAGCAGCTCGCCGACACGCTGACGCTGGTCTTCTACGTCCTCGTGCTCTCGGCGCTCCTGATAGCTCTCGCCAGCTCGGCGGGGTCTGGCTTCCTGTTGCTGATCATCGCCTCCTGCGCCTATGTCGGGCAGGCTTCGCTCGGAGAACTCGTCGCCAGGGAGCGCAACGCGGCGCCCCGGCCGCGCCGGGCCCGCCGCGTCAGCTTCGGCGAATAGCCGAGCTTCGGGCTTAAAGAACCAGCCTGTTTATCCGCTGACGCCCTTTTTCTCGCAAAGTGGGCAGGAAAAAGAGTCAAAAACTCCACCTTTCGCGAGTAGTAGATGAGTCTGGCCTAAAGCAACTGGCGAAGGGGGTGACTCGGATGAAGTTTGGGGCAACGACGGACACCATGCCTGCGGTCAGCACGAGTAAGGGCGGCTAGTAGCTGAGACAAGGGCGGCTTTCGCTCGCATAAGCCGAAGGGGGAGCCGCCCTTCCCCTGCATTGGAGAACTCGCGTATCGGGGGATTGGAGATATGAGGCCTCGCGTAAAGAGGACTGTCGAGCAGATTGAAGCGCCGGACGGTGACCTGGTTCTCATGCGTTCCAGCGCCGCGGACGTCCGCATCGACCAACCAGACGACCAGGGGAGGCAGCTGCTGGAAGCCCTGGATGGACGCAGCTCCCGGAACGAGCTCGATGCGCGTTTCGGCGCGGGACGGGTCGAGGAGACCCTTACGCAGATGCAGGAGCTGGACCTGCTCGAGGATGCCACGGACGACGAGCTGATTCCGCCGGCGGAGCGGGCTCGCTTCGACCGCCAGCTTCGCTACTTCAGCGACCTTCACCACCGCGGGGATCCGACCCCGTCTGAATGTCAGACGAGGTTGCGGGAGGCCCGGGTTGCCGTGCTCGGCGTGGGCGGTCTGGGCGGACGGGTGGCGTGGGAGCTCGCCTGTTGCGGAATCGGCGAGCTCTGGCTGATCGACGGCGACCGCGTCGAGGAGAGCAACCTCAATCGCCAGATCCAGTACACGGAGGCCGACATCGGTCGCTCCAAGGTGGAGGCGATGGAGGAACGGCTGCGGGCCTTCAATTCGGGGATCGAGGTGAGGACGGTCGCGCGACGCGTCGAGGCCGAGGCCGAGCTGGCGGAGCTGATCGAGGGCGCCGACCTGGTCATCGACGCGGCCGACTGGCCTGCCCATGAGATCGAGGACTGGTGCAACGCGGCGTGTTTCGAGGCCGGCATCCCCTACATAGCGATGAGCCACTACCCGCCGATCGCGAGGGTGGGCCCCCTGTACGTTCCCGGTCAGACCGGGTGCTTTGCCTGTCAGGCGATTGCCTTCCGGCGGGAGTATCCGCTCTTCGACGTCGCGATCGCCCAGCGTCGGGCCAAGCCGTCGCCGGCGGCGACCCTCGGACCTGCGTGCGGCCTTGTCGGCGGTCTGGTCGGGGCCGAAGCCATGCATTTCCTGACGCAGCTGATCCCGCCGCCGATGCTGGGAGCCGGCTACCTCTTCGACCTGCGGACGATGGAGGTCGAGCGTTTCGAGGTGTTGCCGCAGCCCGAGTGCCCGGTCTGCTCGCATCTCCAGCCGGAGGCCCGGCGATGACGCCGTTGCAGGGTTAGTCGACGACGATCTTGCCGCGCATCGAGGAGTGGATCGTGCAGTGGTAGCGGAAGGTCCCCTTCTGCTTGAAGCTGACCGTGGCCGTCTTGCCGGGCCTGATGCGCCCGGTGTCGAAGCCGCCGTCGCGGGTCGCCGTGTGGGTGACGCCGCCGGTGTTGGAGAAGACGACCTTCGAGCCGGGAGCGATCTTCAGCGTCGCCGGCCTGAAGGCGAAATCCTCGATCTTGACCGTCGCCGTCTTGCTCGCCCGCGCGGTCTCGCCGCCGGCGGCGATCTCGCCGCGAGCCGCCGCCAGCGCCAGGCCGAAGGCGACGAGCGCCAGCACGGCCGCGATCGTCGCCCCCCTCCCTCGAGTCTTCAAGATCGGCGTCACCAGCCGGGGATACGGAGAGCTCCTTGCCATGGTTCAAGCCTGGTTCATAATCAGGTCGAGCAGCCCGGGCGGTTAGCTCAGTTGGGAGAGCACTTCCCTTACAAGGAAGGGGTCACTGGTTCGAGCCCAGTACCGCCCATCGTCGTCGTCGCCATCGCTCGCATTGTCGCGCGCGGTTGCCACCGGTCGGGTTTATCGATCTTTTCGCGGGGTAACTCCGGCTCATGCCATTAGCACTGCTGCTCATAATCATTGGGATCGTCCTGGCGATACTCGTCAATTACGCGCTGGGGATCATCTGCATCGTTATCGGGCTGGTACTGCTCGTCCTGCCGTGGCTGCGTGGCAGGGGAACCTCGAGGGTCTAGCCGGTCGCCTTACTGCAGGGCGAAGACGACGTGGACCGTGGCGGTCACCGTCGAGGTGCCGGGCTTGACCGGCGGCGCCGCGGCGGTGCACCGGGAGGCGGTGCGCTTGGTCGTCGCGACGGGTGGCGCCGCCGGGCTGGAGGTGACGCAGTCTGAGCCCGGGACCGACTTCGCCTCGTACTGGGGAGTCAGTTCCGGGCCTTCGCCTTCGTCGATCGTCAGCGCAGGGCCGAGGCTGCCGCCGGCCCGGGTGGCGAGGGCGGTCGCCCGCGCTTTGGCCTTGTCGAAGGCGGCGGCGAGGGCGTTGGTGAAGGCCAGTTCGGAGTCGCCGACGAAGAAGTTGGGCCCTCTGACGCCGGTCGCGCCGGCGCCGATCGCGGCGCTGACCAGGTTGCCGGCTTCGTCGGGCTGGTGCAGGGTGACGCTGACCCCCGTCGCCGCCCGGTAGACGACGCGCTCGCCCCGGAACGACTTGCGGACCGAGACCCGTCCGGTGGTGACGTCGCCCGGGCCGACGCCGGGGGTCGCCTGCGCCACGGCGATGACGCCGCGCAGGCCGCTGGAGGCGGCGCGCAGGGCGGCGCCCCTGGTGCGGCGTTCGCGACTGACCGCAAAGCCGAGGCTGGCGGTGTCGTTGGGCACCTTCAGGGTGGCGCTCGCGGTCACCGAGACCGTCCGTTCGATCGCCGCCTCGGCGCTCGCGGGTGCCAGCAGCGCCAGCGCCAGCAGGGCGGTCAGGGCCGGGGTGCGGAGGCGGGGGCCGATCATCTCTCCCAGGCTACCGGCGATCACCGCGGTCAGCCGCGTGCGCTCGCCTGCAGCTGCGGGGTCGGGGTGCCGCCGCGGCGGCGCTCGGCTTGGGTGACGACGTCGAAGAAGGCGTCGTTGCGGCCGCGCCGCACTTGCCGCGGGAAGAGGTGACGGGCGCGGCGGTGGGCGGCGGTGACGGAGCGGAAGGCGCGCTCGTGCGAGCGCGTCCAGCCGATGCCGAAGATCTCCCGCACCCGCGGCGGCAGCGTCCCCTTGATGATCAGGTTCTGGGTGGCGAGGTTGGCGCGGGCCGCCGCCGGCACCGGCTGCCGGAAGGCGACCAGCGGCGCCATCTCCAGCGCGTGCGGGGTCGCGTGCAGGTCGGGTGAGGCGAGCCGCTCCTCCCACCAGGCGCGGAACTCGCGGTAGCTGCCGGGCACCTCGGCGGCGGGCAGGCGGAAGAGCTCGCCGAACCGGACGTAGTCCTGCCAGAGCGCTTCGCGCTCGCCTTCGTTCAGCGGCCGCACCATCGCCTCGTACATCGCCCGCCCGGAGTCGGCGATCACCGCCAGCGTCCACAGCATCAGCTTCGGGTCGAAGGCCGAATAGGCGGCGCCGGCGGGGTGGGCGCCCGCCGCCTCGCGCAGCTCTCCCTTGATCCGCTCGTGCAGGCGGTCCACCGCGGCGAGGGCTTTGTCGGCTTCCTCGCGGGTGCCGAGGAAGACGGTCTCCTGGATCTTGGCGGTGCGGGCGAGGCGGGTGAACGGGTGGTCGCCGGCGTTGGTGCTGAGCATCGTGCCGGTGTAGGTGAGCGGTTCCAGGGCGCCGATCAGGAGCGCCCGCTGGCCGTAGAGGAGGCCGACCGAGCGCTCGCCGTGGACCCGCCGTGCCAGCGAACGCCCGGGCGGGAAGTAGTAGGTCTCGTCGCTCAAACTGGCCACCTGGCCAGGAATGCTACTCGTGCTCCCGGGCCATCGCGACCAGGGCGGCGCCGGAACCGCGCGAATCGACCAGCTCGCGCAGCTGGTGGGCGGCAAAGATCTCGTCGAGTTCCTCGCGGGTCAGGGTCTCGCGCTCGAGCGCGTTGGCGGCGAGGGCGTCGAGGCAGTCGCGGTTGGCGGCCAGCAGCGCCCGCGCCCGCCGGTAGGCCTCGCGGGCCAGCGTCATCGAGGCCAGGTCGACGTCGCGGCGGGTCTGGTCGGAGACCGCGTAGTCGCCGGTCGGCAGCGCGATCGGCGGCGGCCCGTCGTGATCGAGCGCCACTCCCATCCCGAACTCGCCGACCATCTGCTTGCAGACCATGTGGACGCGGGAGAGGTCGTCGACGGCGCCCGAGTAGGACTCGCCCAGCACCTCCTCCTCGGCGGCGCGCCCCCCCAGCAGCGTCACCACCTCGTCGAGCAGCTCGTCGCGCGACTTCAGGTAGCTGTCCTCCCGCGGCGAGTGGCCGACGAAGCCGAGCGCGGGCCCGCGCGGGACGATGCTGAGGATCTCCGGCGGGTCGAGCCCGAGCAGCTTGCGGCAGAGCGCGTGCCCGGCCTCGTGGTAGGCGACGATCCGCCGCTCCTCCTTGCTCAGGCGCCGGGCCTGCTGGGAGCCGACCGACTGGCGCAGCAGCGCCTCGTCGAGGTCCTCGCGGGCGGTCGCGGCGCGGCCGGCGCGGCCGGCGATGATCGCCGCCTCGTTGAGCGCGTTGGCGAGCTGGGCGCCGGTCATCCCGGTCGTCTTGCGGGCGACGTCGGTGAGGTCGAGGTCGGCGGCCAGCGGCTTGCCCTTGGCGTGGCTGCGGAGGATCGCCTCGCGGCCGTGGCGGTCGGGCGGGGCGACCAGCACCTGGCGGTCGAAGCGTCCCGGCCGCAGCAGCGCCTTGTCGAGCTTGTCGACGTAGTTGGAGGCGGCGATCACGATCACCGTGCCGGGGTCGCGCTCGAAGCCGTCGAGCTCGACCAGCAGCTGGTTCAGCGCCTGCTCGCGCTCGCTCGAGCCGCCGTCGCCGCCACCGCTGCTGCGGGCGCCGCCGATCGCGTCGAGCTCGTCGATGAAGATCACCGCGCGCCCGGACTTGCGCGCCTCCTTGAAGAGGCGGCGGATCCGCGCCGCGCCGCGGCCGACGAACATCTCCACGAAGCTGGAGCCCGAGGCGGCGAAGAAGTCGACCCCGGCCTGAGCGGCTACCGCCCGCGCCAGCATCGTCTTGCCGGTGCCGGGCGGGCCGAAGAGGAGGACGCCGCGCGGCGGCGAAGCGCCGAGGGCGGCGAAGCGGTCCGGTTCGCGCAGCCACTCGGCCACGTCCATCAGCTCGTCCTTGGCGGCGTCGACGCCCTGGACCTCCTCCCAGAGCACCGGCTCGGTCTTGCTCGCCTTGACCGTTTCCGGCTTGGTCGAGCCGACCGTGCTGCGCATCAGTTTGAGGAAGACGAACAGCAGCATCGCCATGAAGATCACCCCGAAGACGGGGTACCAGGCGAAGAAGAATTCTTGGATTTCGGTCGCGAGCATCAGAACAGTGTGCGGCTTGGGCCCCCGGGTACCAATCGCATATCCGTCCAAATCCCCCCGCTGGGCTAAAGGCGAGCCCCTCGTGCCCCCACCAAACTGCATCAAATTTCCGGTCCACCAGGCGGGGAATTTGATGCAGTTCGTCCTAGGATCACGGGCATGAACGGGCCACGAGCGGCGAGCGCGCCGGAGCTGAAGGCGCAGATCGAGGCGGAACGGGCCGGGCGCCCCTTCCTCGTCTTCCGCGACGGCGAGGACGAGCAGCGGATCGTCGCCGTCGAGGCGGGCGCGACGGCGCTCTGGGTGGGGCGCGGCGAGTCCGCCGACGTGCGGCTCGGCTGGGACGAGGAGGTCTCGGCGCTGCACGCGCAGATCGCCGTGGTCGGCGGCGAGTGCACGCTGGTCGACGACGGCCTCTCCCGCAACGGCTCCTACGTCAACGGAGAGCGCGTCCACGGCCGCCGCCACCTGCGCGACGGCGACGCGATCCGCTTCGGCCGCACCGCCCTCGTCTACCGCCGTCCCGGCGACAGCGCTCCGGAAGCGACCGCGATCGCCACCGACGTCCCCGCCGCCGCCGCGGTCTCCCCGGCCCAACGCAAGGTGCTCCTCGCCCTCTGCCGTCCTTATAAAGACGGCGGCTCGTTCGCGACCCCGGCGACGAACCTGGAGATCGGCGCCGAGCTGCACCTCAGCGTCGACGCGGTCAAGACCCACATGCGCGCCCTCTTCGAGAAGCTCGGCGTCGGCGACCTGCCGCAGAACCAGAAGCGCGTCGCCCTGGTCGAGCGGGCGCTGCAGTCCGGCGCCGTCAAGAGCAACGAGCTGTAGGAGTCAGCCGCGCTCGACCTGGGAGCCGCCGACGATCGCTTCTTCGTTGCTGTCGGCGAAGACGATCCAGGCCTTGTTGCCGCCGTCGTAGTCCGGCGCCCAGAGTTTCAGCGTCGCGTCCCGGCCCCAGACGGTGACGGGCTCCTCGCCGGTCGCGTCGAGGCCGCGCCAGATCCGCACGAAGGGGTTCTGCTCCCACTCCTCGCCGATCGTCGTCGGCTCGCGGTGGCCGGGGTGGACGCGGGTCTCGGGCGGCAGCTCCATCAACCGCATCACCGAGGCTTTGAGATCGTCGAAGCCGCTGGCGCCGGGCGCCATCGTGCCGCCGACCGTGCCCTTGAAGAGGACGTCGGCGGTGAAGAGGTCGGTGTCGTCGACGAGGAAGGCGAGGTGGCCGGCGGCGTGGCCGGGGGTGTAGAGCGCCTCGACCTCGAAGCTGCCGGCCTGCAGCTTCTCGCCGTCGGCGAGTGTCACCTCGACCTCTTCGTCGAGCTCGGCGGCGGTCGCCTCGTGGGCGACCAGCGGCGGGTTGCCGAGCGCCTTGCGGGCCTCGACGAGGCCGGCGACGTGATCGCCGTGCGGGTGGGTGACGAGGATGTGGGTGATCCCGATCCCGTCGCGCTCGACCTGCTCCAGCAGCGGGCCGAGCTCGTCGTTGCCGTCGATCAGCACGCCGGTGCCGGCCTCCGGGTCGGCGACCAGGTAGGCGTTCGACAGCCAGGTCGGGTTCTCGGTCCTCTCGACGATCACGCGGGTGAGGATATCCGCGAACTGCCCTCGAGCAACGTGCGGGCGACCAGCTCCGGGTCGTCCCAGGTCGGCGTGTGGCCAACCCCGGGGAGGACGAGGAAGCGCGAGCCGGCGGGGCGGCGCTCCGGCTTCGGCGGCCCGACGAGCCGGTCGAGCTCGGCCCAGGCGATCGTCACCGGCACCTCGGGCGGGTAGCCCGACGGGTCGAAGACGTGGTTGCGCATCGCCCGGTTGGCGCCGTCGTAGCCCTCGCCGTCGAGCCAGCCGAGGACCAGCTCGCGGGCGGCGGCCGGGGGGATCCGCTCCGGGTGCGCGGCGATCGCCCGGAAGGCCAGGCGCCGGGTCGCCGGGAGCAGGAAGGCGGGTGCCAGCAGCGGCCGCGCCAGCTTGATCCAGGGCGAGCCGCGCAGCAGCATCCGGCCGCCGCCGCCGGACGGCTCGCCCAGCGGACGCGGCCAGAGGCCGGCCGGCGAGAGGGCGGTCACCGAGGCCGCCCAGCCGCGGCGGCCCATTTCCAGCGCCACCCAGCCGCCGAGCGAGTTGCCGGCGACGTGTGGGCGCTCGATTCCGCGTTCGGCGCACCGCTCGTGCAGCGCCCGCGCCAGGTTGGCGGCGGTCGGCTCGACTCCGGGAGGCAGCGGCTCCGCCTCCCCGAACCCCGGCATGTCGATGGCGATCGCTTCGCGCTCGGGCTCGAGCAGGCCGGTCACCGGCTCCCAGATGCTGCGCGAGCCGCCGAGCCCGTGGATCAGCAGCAGCGGCTCGCCGCTCCCGGCGCCGCTCACGACCAGCCGGGCTTTGCGAAGAGCGCCTGCACGTCGCCGATCCGGCGCTCGCGGAAGCCCGCCTCCGAGGAACAGAGGTAGAAGTCCCAGAGACGGCGGAAGCGCTCGTCGTAGCCGCGCGGGCGCAGCCGCTCCCAGGCGCCGAGGAAGCGCTCGCGCCAGGCCGCCAGGGTCGGCGGGTAGTGGGCGGTGATGTCCTCGAGCCAGACCTGGCGCAGGCTGGTGACGCGGGCGACGCAGTCGGTGATCGCCTCTTTCGAGGGCAGGCAGCCGCCGGGGAAGACGTGGGTGTTGGCGAAGCTGCGGGTGCCCTTCTCGGCCTCGTACATGGAGTCGTCGATCGTGATCGCCTGCAGCAGCATCAGCCCGTCGGGCGACAGCAGCCGGTCGCAGCGGCGGAAGAAGTCGTCGAAGTACTGCCAGCCGACCGCCTCGATCATCTCCACCGAGACCAGCCGGTCGTAGCTGCCGCGCAGGTCGCGGTAATCCTCCAGCAGCACCGTCACCCGGTCCTCCAGGCCGGCCTCGCGGACGCGGCGGCTGGCCAGCTCGTGCTGCTCGCCGGAGATCGTCGTCGTCGTCACCCGGCAGCCGTGCTCGCGGGCGGCGTGGACGGCGAGCCCGCCCCAGCCGCTGCCGATCTCCAGCAGGTGGTTGTCGCGGTCGAGCCGCAGCTGCCGGCAGATGCGGTTGAGCTTGGCGACCTGGGCTTCCTCGAGGCTGGCGCCGGGCCGGGGGAAGTAGGCGCACGAATACATCATCCGTTCGTCCAGGAAGGCGGCGAAGAGGTCGTTGCCGAGGTCGTAATGGGCGGAGATGTTGTTCCGAGCGCCCGTCCGCGTGTTCTCCGGCACCAGCTGCCTCGCCCGGTGCAGGAGGCCGCGGGGGCGGGCGACGGCGCCGCGCAACCCGTCGAGATGACGCAGCTCGCGGGCGGCGATGCGGATCAGCGCGACCAGATCGTCGGTCTCCCAGAGCCCGTCGACGTAGCCCTCGCCGAGGCCGACGCTGCCGTGCAGGGGCCCGCGCCAGGCGGCCGGGTCGTTGACGGTGACGGTGGCGCGCAGGTCGGCGTCGGCGGGGCCGAAGGCGCGGCGGCGCCCGCCCTCGACGACCTCGATCCGGCCGTGGCGGACGCCGCGGCTCAGCACCGTCGAGACGGCGGCCCGGGCCAGAGCGTCCCTCATGGCGAGACGAACCCCTTGGGCTTCCTGCCCCGCGGGTGCGGGAAGTAGCGGGCGCCCTTCAGCTTCAGGCGCAGCGACTGGGCGTAGATCTTCGCGACCACCTGCAGCGACAGCGCCGGGTAGCGGGCCAGCAGCCGCGCCAGCAGCGACCGGCTCAGCTCGCGGCGGCGCAGCGAGAGGGTGGCGTCGAAGGACTTGCCGCCGCCGGCGCGCGGGCGCGACTCGATGTGGACGGCGAGGCGCTCGCCGGGCTCGCCGGCGCGGAAGGCGTAGGTCTGGTCCATCCCCATCAGCGGCGAGACGTGCAGGGCCTTGTCGAGCTCGTCGCTCAGCACCGGGCCCTCGCCGGAGCCACGGGCGAGGACGTAGGCGTGGCGCTCTCCCCAGGGGATGTTCTCGACATCGGCGACCACAGCTTCCACCCGCTCGCCGGCGCTGTCAAAGCAGTAGTAGAAGCTGACCGGGTTGAAGGAGTGGCCGAGGTAGCGCAGCCCGGCGAGCAGGCGCACCGGGCCGGCCGGGCGGCTGCCGGTCTCGGCCTCGACCGCGTCGCGAGCGCACTCGTCCAGCGGCCGAGCGGGGTCGCCCATGAAGTCCTCGCGGCGGAAGCGGGCCGGGGCCCGGCGCCGCGCCGACCACAGCGGATAGGGATCGAGGACGTCTGGCAGCTCGCCCAGGTCCAGGTACATGAGGAAGAGCCGGTAGCTGAACTCGTGCTCGACTGGCTCGAAGCGGCGGTGGCGGATCGTGCCCTCGTAGACGGCGGAGGCGGTCACGCGGCCACCGCCTCCTCGTCCGCCGGGGGCGTGTCTGAGTTTGACGCCCCTATATGGCGGGCAACCTCAGACACGCCCCGGGCGGGACTGGATCCGGGCGCGATCCCCGCGCAGGCCCGCAGGGCGCTGACGACGCCGTCCTCGTGGAAGCCCCAGCCCCAGTAGGCGCCGCAGTAGTGGGTGCGCCGCACGCCGCTGATCTCGGCGTGGCGGGCCTGCGCGGCGACGCCCGCGGCGGTGTAGACCGGGTGCTCGTACTGGAAGCGCCGCAGCACCTTCGCCGGGTCGATCGCGTCGCCGCGGTTGAGCGTCAGCAGGTACTCGCGCTCGGCCCGCAGGCGTTGCAGGTTGTTCATCCAGTAGGTGACGGTGCTGCCGCGGGGCGGGCCATCGGCGAGGTGGAAGTTCCAGCTCGACCAGGCGCTGCGGCGGCGCGGCAGCAGGGCGGTGTCGGTGTGGAGGACGGCCTCGTTGCGCTGGTAGGGGATCGCGCCGAGGATCTCCCGCTCCGGCTCGCTGGGATCGGCGAGCAGGGCCAGCGCCTGGTCGGAGTGGGTGGCGAGGACGACCTCGTCGAAGTCCTCGGTCTCGCAGCCCGCCGCCTCGATCCGCACCCGGTCCGGCAGCCGCTTGACCCGCCGCACCGGCGCCGCCAGCCGCACCCGCTCGCGCCAGGGCGCCGAGATCGCCTCGACGTAGCTGCGCGAGCCGCCCGCGACCGTCCGCCACTTGGGCCGATCGCGCAGGCTGTACATGCCGTGGTTGTCGAAGAACTCGGCCATGAAGCTGGCCGGGAAGCTCCACATCTGCTCCGGGTCCGCCGACCAGACCGCGGCGGCCTGCGGCACGATCAGGCGCTCGATGAAGTGCTGGGAGAAGCCCTGCTGCTCCAGCCAGTGCCCGAGCGAGGGCGCGGTCCCGTTCATCCCGATCAGCGCCCGCGCCTCGCGGTTGAAGCGGCGCCAGTCGCGCAGCATCCCCAGGAAGGAGGGGCTGACCAGGTGGGCGGGGCGGGCGAAGAGGCCCCAGGGGGTGCCGGCGTACTCGAAGCTGCCGCCGTCGGAGACCGAGAAGCCCATGTGCGAGCGCTGGCTGGCGACGCCGAGTTCCGCCAGCAGCGCTTCGAAGCGGGGGTAGTTGCGGTCGTTGAAGACGATGAAGCCGGTGTCGATCGCGTGCGTCCCGTCGTCGGCTTCGACCGCGACCGTGTTGGAGTGGCCGCCGAGCCGGGCGGCCGCCTCGTAGACGACGATCTCGTGCTCAGGGTGCAGCCTGTGGGCAGCAACCATTCCCGCCACTCCGGTTCCGACTATCGCGATTCTCATCGCTGACGAGTACGAAGCTGGGCGGAGAACGGTTGCATCGGATCCCCTTACCGCTACCCGATCGGCGAGCGTCCCAGCCGTGATCCCGGAGAGGCGGTTCCGCTCGGGTACCCCGACGGCCGACGAATTCGCGCATCGCAGCGCGATCGGCGCTACGGTCTTGACTGTGATCGCGACGCTCGCGCAGTTGCCCTCCGCCGCCGCCGAAACCGGCGGGGCCGGGCGGCACCGCGCCTACGAGATCAGGCTGGGTCCCGCCCCTTGAGCAGGCGCCCGGCGGGGGCGCTTGCGGGCATAGCCATGATCCTTCTCCTCGCGGCCCCCGCCGCGGCGGAGACGCAGCCGCCGGAGCAGCAGCGCGCGGCCTTCGCGGTGCCGCGCCCGGCGGTGCCGCTGCGCGACGTCGTCCGCGAGGCGCCGGGGGCCGCGGGTGCGCGGATCGCCGCGCTGGCCTCGAGCCAGCGCTACCCGCTCAACGACGGCAGCGGCGACTCGATCGTCGTCAACGTCAGCGCCGCCTGCCAGGAGGAGTGCGACGCGGCCGACCCGCAGGCGATCGCCGGCACCATCGCCACCTTCATCCACGGGGCCGAGGTCAATCTGCTCACCGTCCAGCTCGACACCCCGTTCGAGCTCGGCTTCGACTGCGGCTTCGACGCCCAGGCCTGTTACTTCAGCGGCGACGACAAGATCGTGATCTCCGGCGACGCCGCCCTGGGGCCCGACAGCGCCAGCCGTGAGTTCGTGCTCGCCCACGAGTACGGCCACCACGTCGCCCAGCATCGCGACATGCCCGCCCCCTTCCCGGCCGCGATCGACTGGGGGACGGAGCGCTGGTCGAGCGTCGAGAACGTCTGCGAGGGCCAGCGCGACGGCGCTCTCTTCCCCGGCGACGAGGGCGGCCACTACTACGAGGATCCGGGCGAGGCGTTCGCCGAGGCCTTCGCCTTCAACCGTTTTCCCGAGGCGGCGGTGGAGTGGGCCTGGTCGCCGGCGCTGCGGCCGGGCGGCGCCTCCCTGCGGGCCCTGCGCCGGGACACCCTGAAGCCCTGGCTGGGCCGCCACAGCTTCACGGTCTCCGGGCGGGTGCCGCGCCGGGGGACCGTCGTCAAGGAGTTCCGCACACCGCTCGACGGCAAGGTCAGCATCGGCCCGGCGGGGGACCCCGGCCTCGGCTACGAGCTGGCGATCCGCAACAGCGTCGGCAGGACGCTGCGCTCCTCGCGGGAGGGCGTCTCCCGCCGCCACCGCCTCGACTACACCGTCTGCGGCCAGTCCCGGCTGCGGGTCGCGGTGCGCGCGATCGGCCCGGCCGGCAGGCCTTACGAGCTGACGATCCAGCGGCCGTGAGTCAGGCGATCTGGGTCTCGAGCCGGCCCAGGGTGGGGGACTCGATGACGATCTCGTCGCCGGGGGCGAGCCAGACGCGTGGTTGGCGGACGCTGCCGACCCCGTCGGGGGTGCCGGTGGAGACGACGTCGCCCGGCTCCAGGGTCATCAGCCGCGAGAGGTGGGAGAGCAGGGCGGGCACGCCGAAGATCAGGTCCGCGGTCGAGGCGCCCTGCATCTGCTCGCCGTTCAGGGTCAGGCGGATCTCGATCCCGTCGTGCGGCCCGGCCTCGTCGGGGGTGACCAGCGCCGGCCCGCAGGGGGCGGAGCCGTCGAAGACCTTGCCGGACATCCACTGCGGGGTGGAGAACTGCAGGTCGCGGGCGGAGAGGTCGTTGAGCAGCGTGTAGCCGGCGAGGTAGTCGAGCGCCTCGGCCTCCTCGACGTCCTTGGCGCGGCGGCCGACGACGAAGGCGACCTCGGCCTCGTAGTCGACCTTGCGGCTGTTGGCCGGGAGCTGGACCGTGGCCCCTGGCGCGGCGAGCGCGTTGCGGTACTTGGCGAAGATCGTCGGGCTGTCGGGGACCTCCATGCCGCCCTCGGCCGCGTGCTTGCCGTAGTTGAGGCCGATGCAGACGATCTTGTCGGGATCGGGGATGGGAGGGAGGAGCGAGACGGCGGAGCGGGGATGCGACGGCGCCCCGGTGTCCCCGAGCCGCCCTCGCAGCTCGTCGATCCGTCCGGCGGCGATCAGCTCCCGCAGCCCGGCCCGGTGTGGCTCCCCGAGCAGGGCCCAGGCGTCGACGACGCGGTCGTCCTCGAGCACCCCGGCCCGCGCCCCGTCGCCCGCCTCAAAGCTGACCAGCCTCATGGCGGGCAGCCTAGGCGATGCGGGGGGGCTCTCAGCGGCTGTGGAGCAGACGCCCGACCGCCCCCATCATCTCCTCGGCCAGCTGCTCGCGGTCCTCGGGCTTCTCGGCGCCGACCACGCAGTGGCGGGAGTGGTCGCTGAGCAGGGCGAGGGAGACCTTGTCGAGCGCCGCCTGCACGGCGGCGATCTGGGTGAGGATGTCGATGCAGTAGCGCTCCTCGTCGACCATGCGCTCGAGGCCGCCGACCTGGCCCGAGATCCGCCGCAGGCGGTTCTTGACCTTGTCCTTGTCGTCTATGTAGCCGGGGTGCTGCGGGTGCTCGGCCATCTGGCTCCTCTCGGGGGGTCCGGGGTCCGGTGCCAGAGATCATACCCTATAGGGGTATATGCTACTCTGACGAGAGATACCCCCTACCCGTATCGAAAGGTCGGTTCCGGATGAACCCTCGGGCGCGCGTCTCCCTCTTTCTCGTCGGGCTGGCGGCCGTGCTGGTCGCCGGCTTCGGGATCGGCTCGATCGTCGAGCCGGCCGAGACCGAGTCGGGGGCACATGGCGAGGCGAGTACCCATGGCGGGGAGGCCGAGATGTCCGCGCACGACGACCACCAGGCGGAGCCGACGCCGCCGGCCGGCCTCGCCGTCTCCGCGGGCGGCTACTCGCTGCGCCTCGAGCGGGCCTTCGCCGGCACGGGGGAAGCCGGGAAGCTGCGCTTTCGGATCGAGGACGCCCACGGCGAGTCGGTCCGCGACTACGACCGCCTGCACGAGCGCGAGATGCACCTGATCGTCGTCCGCCGCGACGGCGCCCACTTCCAGCACCTGCACCCCGAGCTCGACGCCGCCGGAACCTGGAGCACGCCGCTGACCCTGCCCGCCGCCGGCGCCTACCGCGTCTTCGCCGACTTCGCCGCGGGCGGCGAGGACCACACCCTGGCGACCGACCTCTTCGCCGCGGGCTCCTTCCGGCCGCGGCCCTTCCCGGCGCCGGCGCCGGTCGACGCGGTCGCCGGCTACGAGGTCCGCCTCGCCGACGACGCGCCTCGGGCAGGGGAGGCCTCGCCGCTGCGCTTCGCCGTCAGCCGCGACGGCGCCGAGGTCACCGGCCTCCAGCGCTACCTCGGCGCCAAGGGCCACCTGGTCGCGCTGCGCGAGGGCGACCTCGCCTTCCTCCACGTCCACCCGGTCGAGACGGGCGCGGCGAACGTCATCCCCTTCAGCGGGCACTTTCCGACCCCCGGCCGCTACCGCCTCTACCTCCAGTTCAAGCACGAGGGCCAGGTGCGGACGGTCGAGTTCACGGTCGAGGTGGAGCGATGACGCGGCCTGCCACCGCGCCGGAGCGGCTCGCGCTGCCGATCGCGGGGATGACCTGCTCCTCCTGCGCCAACCGGGTCGAGAGGCGGCTGAACGAGATCGACGGGGTCGAGGCCACGGTCAACTTCGCCACCGAGCGGGCGACGGTCAGCTTCGATCCGGGGCAGGTCGAGCCGGAGGCACTGCTTGAGGCGGTCGGCGAGACCGGCTACACGGCCTCGCTGCCGGGCGACGACGACGCGGCCGGCGGCGCCGAGGAGGCCGACCCGACGGAGCCCCTGCGCCGGCGCCTGGTCTTCGCGGCGGCGCTCTCGCTGCCGGTCCTGCTGCTCTCGATGATCGAGCCGCTGCAGTTCGAGAACTGGCAGTGGCTGGCCTTGCAGCTGGCGACGCCGGTCGTGCTCTGGGCGGGCTGGCCGTTCCACCAGGCCGCCTGGCAGAACCTGCGCCACGGCGCCGCGACCATGGACACGCTGATCTCGGTCGGCACCCTGGCGGCGCTGGGCTGGTCGCTGGTCGCCCTCTTCTTCCTCGACGCGGGGATGCCGGGAATGACGATGCCCTTCGACCTGGTGACCGAGCGCGGCGCCGCCTCCGGCCACGTCTACCTCGAGGTCGCCGCGGTGGTGACCACCTTCATCCTCGCCGGGCGCTACTTCGAGGAGCGGGCGAAGCGCCGTGCCGGCGCGGCGCTGGAGGCTCTGCTGGACCTCGGCGCCAAGGACGTCGCCGTTCTCGGCGCCGACGGCGAGGAGCGGCGCGTCGCCGTCGAGCAGCTCGCCGTCGGCGACCGCTTCGTCGTCCGCCCCGGCGAGAAGGTCGCCGGCGACGGCGTCGTCGAGGCCGGCTCCTCGGCGGTCGACCAGTCGCTGCTGACCGGCGAGCCGGTGCCGGTCGAGGTCGGGCCGGGAGACGAGGTCGCCGGCGCCGCGATCAACGCCGGCGGCCGCCTGGTCGTGCGGGCGACCCGGGTCGGCGAGGACACCGCGCTGGCCCAGATCGCCCGGCTGGTGACCGCGGCGCAGTCGGGCAAGGCGCCGGTCCAGCGCCTGGCCGACCGGGTCAGCGGCGTCTTCGTCCCGGTCGTGATCGCCGCCGCCGTCGGCACCCTCGGCTTCTGGCTCGGCAACGGGGCGGGCGCGACCTTCGCCTTCACGGCCGCGGTCGCGGTGCTGATCATCGCCTGCCCCTGCGCGCTCGGCCTCGCCACGCCGACGGCGCTGCTGGTCGGGACCGGGCGCGGGGCGCAGCTCGGCCTGCTGATCAAGGGCCCGGAGGTGCTCGAGTCGACGCGGCGGATCGACACCGTCGTCCTCGACAAGACCGGGACCGTGACGACGGGGGAGATGGCCGTGGTCGGGGTGCGGCTGGCCCCGGGCGCCGAGGAGGGGGAGGTGCTGCGGCTGGCCGGCGCCGTCGAGGACGCCTCCGAGCACCCGATCGCGCGGGCGATCGCCGACCGCGCCCGGGGCGAGCTGGGGCCGTTGCCCGCGGTCGCCGACTTCTCCGCCCATGCCGGCCTCGGCGTCCAGGGCGTGGTCGACGGGCACGCGGTGGTCGCCGGCCGGGCCGCCTTCCTGGCGGACTGGGCGATGCACCTGCCGCCGCAGCTGGTGGCCGCCCGGGAGGAGGCCGAAGCCCGCGGCCGGACCGCGATCGCGGTCGGCTGGGACGGCGAGGCGCGGGCGCTGCTGGTCGTCGCCGACACCCCGAAGCCCACCAGCGCCGAGGGGGTGCGCCGGCTCCGCGAGCTCGGCCTGCGCCCGCTGCTGCTGACCGGCGACAGCCGGGCGACGGCCGCGGCCGTCGCCGCGGAGCTGGGGATCGACGAGGTCGTCGCCGAGGTGCTGCCCGCCGAGAAGGTCGCCGTGGTCGAGCGCCTGCAGGCGCAGGGCCGGGTCGTGGCGATGGTCGGCGACGGCGTCAACGACGCGCCGGCCCTCGCCCAGGCCGACCTCGGCCTGGCGATCGGGACCGGCACCGACGTCGCGATCGAGGCCTCCGACATCACCCTCGTCTCCGGCGATCCCCGCGCCGTGGCCGATGCCATCCGCCTCTCCCGCCGCACCCTGGGCACGATCAAGGCCAACCTCTTCTGGGCCTTCGCCTACAACGTCGCGGCCCTGCCCCTGGCCGCGGCCGGCCTCCTCAACCCCATGATCGCCGGCGCGACGATGGCCCTCTCCAGCATCTTCGTCGTCTCCAACTCGCTGCGCCTGCGCGGCTTCCAGCCCCGGCGCTGATCCCTCCAGCGCCTGGTACCCGCTAGATTTCGCAGCCGGGCCGCCACGACTGGCCCATCCGAGCTCTCTCGGGGGCGTAGCTCAGCTGGTTAGAGCGCCGGCCTGTCACGCCGGAGGTCGCGGGTTCGAGTCCCGTCGCTCCCGCTCCCCGCTTCTCGCTTTCTAGGGCCAAAACCCCCACCCCTGAAGCCGGGGGTCACGGCGCTGCTCCGAACGCTGTCCGAACGTTTGGGGGTCTACTGGCACCTGGCGAAGCTCGTTGATGGCGATCTGATCGAGCTCGTATGCACCAAACAGGGCCGCGGCAATGCGGAGAAGTTCTACAGGGCGGTGCGCTCGTGAGCACGCTCAAGCGCAAATACGCGCTGCGCCGCCTCGAGGCGGGCGACTACCTGCTGATCGGCAACGACGACGTGACGCTCTGGCGGATCTCCCGCTACGAGGACGGCCCGAGCCATGGCCTAAAGGATTGGCCGAGGGACCGCATGGTCTGGGGCCTGCGGAAATGGGAGACGCCTGTCGTTCTCGGCGAGACGGCGATCGAACTCGAAAACTGGGATCGGTGGGAGTTCTGGGAGGGCACGTTCGACACGCGCCAAGAAGCGATCGACACTGCTTGTCGAGGGGCCACCGATGCCCACTAGCGTTGACGAGGGCGTGGGGAGTCGAGGCGGCAACGTCCGCACCCTGGACGAGGCCCGAGACGTACAGGTCGAGGTCAAAGCCAAACGCGACTGGGCCGGAGCAATCGATGAGCAGATCGCCCGCACGCTCCTCGCCACCGGCGCCTTCCACGCCGATGACCTGGACGAGCTTTGCGTCCCACCCGAGCACGCGAACACCAAAGGCCTTCGCATCGGCTCCTTCTCCCAGCGCAAGCTCATGGAATCCACGGGCGTCTACAGGACGGTCTCCCACGCTGCCGCCAATGCGAGGAAGGCGCCGGTGTATCGGATCACCAAGAAGGGACGCCGGGAGCTGTCGAAGCTCGTCGGGGTCAGTGCAGAGGGCGCCAGGGAGCCGGGGCCGATGCCCGACGTGGCTCCTGATGGTCATCGGGCCAGCGCTCGCTGCACTGATTCGGGCGATAACGGCGCAGGTGTCTCGGAGTCCGTAAGGCCCGAGGAGGTCCCGACTGTCGACCTCGAGAGCGCCAGTGCTGCTTCGCCCGAGACCCTGTCCCTACTCCCTGAGCCCGACCCGGAAGCGTGGGCGGCGTGAGCAATCAATCCCCTACCAGGAGAGATACGTGAGCACGAAAACGAAACCAAAAGCAGCAAGTGGGGAGGCGGCATCCAAACCTCCGGCCGAAGAGTTCTGGGCGCGTATCGACTCACGGTGCAAGCCCAGTAAGGCCGTGTCTCGGGATGCGATGATGTGGCCGGTTCTGACGAACGGCCACATCTCTCATGAGAAGGGCGGCAGTTACCTCTACTGCTCCGACTCCTACATGCTCGCGGCCATCCCGATTCAGATGGACTGCCCGTCAGAGGATCGCGCGAAGCTACTCCCGGAAGGTGCCCTGATCCCAGAGGCGCTGAGATCACTCGACAAATCGCCAACCGGAAAATTCCGAGTGAGGGATGGCCTGGTTGAGGTCGACGGGGATCGGGCTCTTTACCCCGTCGCCCCCGACGAAGGCAAGCCGCCGAAATTTCGCGAGCTGTTTCCCACGCCTAAGTCAGAACCGGACGACGGCAACGCCATCCCACAGATCGGGTTCAACCCCGACCTCCTCAAACGCCTTTGCGAAGCCTTGGGGGTGAACGGAGCCGGGGTGGCCTTGAAGTTCATCGCACCCCTCCGCCCGATCCGAGTTGAAGTTCTCAGCGGGGTGCCCGGCGAAGGCATGTTGATGCCCATCAGGCTCAACATATGAGCGCCACGAAGGCAAAGGCGCCAAATCCCCGCCTGACGGGGGGGGTTCAGCTTGCCGAGGGCCAACACTGGGAGTTCGTAAACCCGGGTCGCGAGACCGGCGAGTACGTACTGAAGCGCTTCGACCGCGAGGGCCGCTACGGCTCGGCACATCTCCGCAATCTCAAAACGGACGCCGTCGCTTCGATCACGGCAGCTTGGCTGATCGAAGGCAAACGTCCCTCGGCCCGTTGCTACTGGCGGCTCGCTGACTAATGCCGACGCTGTTCAACTTCGACTCCCCGAGGGCGGCGTAGGTGCCATGGCTACTCGTACACAGGACGGGACGGGTTTGATCCCCAATGGTCTGGGCGAAATTCGACGACTCGTTTCACTCGCACCCGAAAGTGCGCGAAGCCTGGTACCGGTGCTCGGCTTCCATCGGCCTGCATGTGATCGCGACGACCTATGCGGCCGATCACGAAACGGACGGTGCCGTACCTGCCTGGTTCGTCGCCGGCTTATTCCAGAAGCCCAAGGAGATGCAGGCGGCGGTGTCCGCCCTGGTCGAGCTGGGCATGTGGGAGAAGCGAGCCGACGAGTTCGTGATCCACGACTTCTTGGACTACCACCCTTCAAAGGAGGAGTTAGACGAGAAGCGTGCCGCCGACGCGAAGCGCAAGAGAGAGGCGCGCGAAAAGAAGGAACGCGAAGAGGCCGAACTCCAGGAGGCGGCGTGATGTCCGCAGTGTGTCCGCCCGGACAAACCACGGACACCGACCGGACGGCGTTCGGACTCTGTCTGGAGTCCGTGCGGACCCTAGACCCGACCCGACCCGACCCGACCCGAGACCGCTCCGAAGAAGGGTCAGGGCTGTCGAATTCTACTCGGATTGATCTGGATAGCCCTAACCCTTTCCCCGCGCAGCGTGAGGTCTGGCACCACCTGACCGCCGGCCTGCGGATGCTCTCGCCGAACGATCACGGTCGCGATTGGCCGAACCCGAAACGCTCTGCGATCTGCGCCGCCCTTGCCGAGCACCCCGACGACCTCTGCATTTCCGCCGCTCGAGAAGCCCGAGAGATCGTCCAGTCCCAGGGCCGCGCGCCGAACATCACGGCGCTGTTCGAGAAGAAGCTCGCAGAGCTAGTCGAGGTGCGCAATGTGGTTCGCGGTTCGTTGGAGGCAGCGTGAATCCAGCCACCCTCGAAGCCCAGCGCTCCGCCAGCCTGCGCGAAGCCAACGAGGTCCGCACTCGCCGCGCAGTGCTGAAGGCAGCCATCGCCTCGGGTTGCATCACCCTCGCCGAGGCCCTGACCGCCGACCACGACTGGACCCGAACGATGCGGGTCGTGGACCTCCTGCGGGCCACCCCCGGGTTGGGGCCGGACCGAGTCAGACGCGCCAGGGTCGCCGGCAAGTTCGGCCCTTCACTGACCCTGGAGAACTTCTGCCATCGCCGCCGGCAGGAGCTACTTGCCTGGCTCTCAGTGAACTGTCCTTCGGCCCCGATCTACCCGAAGGGGGCTGGGGAGTGAGTCGCCGGGAGCCAATCGAGGACCACTACGGGACGCAGATCGAGGTCAACTGTGCCTTCAAGTCCGGTGGTCCGACCGTTTATTTGGAACGCCAGGGCGGCTTTGTGGAGGAATTTGATCGTTTCACGCCCGGCCAGGCCCGAGACCTAGCCAAGCGGTTAACGGATGCAGCGGATGAGATCGAGGGGCGTTCGTGACCAAGTTTCTCACCCGCGACTGCTCCTGCACCCACCGGACCTATAACGGCCAGAAGCGACCGGATGAATGCCCGCATGGCAACCGCTATCTGACGGAGGCCGAAGCCAAGCCGAAGGTCCGCAAACCGTTGGCCAGGAAGTCACCCCGGCGTCAGGCAGAAGAGGAGGCCGGGACCCGACCTCGCCGGCGATCAACGCTGAAGCAGGGCAAGGGCTTTCAAGCAAGTCGCGCCCAGCGCGACAAGGTCCGGGGGCTGCCCTGCCTGGGTTGCCGCCAGGAGATCCCCGTCGACCCCGCCCACATCTGGCCCCAGGGGAAAGGCGGCTGCGACCACTCCGACTGCGTCATCCCCCTCTGTCGTACCTGCCATCGGTCGTTTGACGAAGGCAAGCTCGAACTCCTCGAGCGCCTAGCCGGAACCGAGGCATGGGCCGAGGAGCAGGCACACCCGATCCTCGTCCACGGTGTGAGCCCGGTCGAACTGGTCCGGCGCCTCAGCGGTGGCGCGTACGAATTTGTCAAGCGATCCGATCTTCCTCTTTCAAACCACAACGAAAGGAACAGAGATGCCTAGGCGTGCTCCCGGCTTTATGACCCGCGTGGCGACCACTTCGCACGGATGCTGGGAGTGGATCGGTCCTCGGGATCGCTTGGGCTACGGGCGCCATGGCTCGGTGCTTGGCATTCGACTATTCGGGACCTCGCTTGCCCACCGGATCATGTACGCCATCGCAACGGGAGACCTGCCGCCGGTCCTCGACCACCTCTGCCGCAATCGCGCCTGCGTCAACCCGGCGCATCTTGAGCCGGTTGCCCAAGCCGAGAACGTTAGGCGGGGCATCTCAGGAACCGTCAACGGAGCGCGGCAACGGGCAAGGGCCCATTGCAAACGGGGCCACGAGTTTACCCCAGATAACACCTACATCTACCCCAATGGTGATCGCGCGTGCCGAGAGTGCGCCCGCATGCACCGTCAACGACGGGAATCCCGTCAGAAGGAGACACGACGATGAACGTAGGACAGCTCAGACAGGGAGATATTCTGCTCGTGCCGGTCAAGGATCTGCCGGATGGGCTCAAAGAGGTACCCCGCCAGAAAGGCCGGATCGTCCTCGCAGAGGGCGAGATTACGGGCCACTTCCACGCAATCGAGGACGAGGCCGCCACGTTCCTTGTCAAGAACCTGGAGGAGGTCGAGGGTCGGTTCCTCGTTATCGAGGCAGAGGCCATTACGGCCGAGGCTGCCGGAGTAGACCTGGTCCACCCGGAGCACGACACGATCACCCTGGCCCCAGGCAACTACGAGGTTCGCAGGCAGCGCGAGTACAGCGAGGCGGGCGGAATCAATCTGGTAGCCGACTGATGGCGACGGCCACCAAGAAGAAGGTCCGCACCGACCCCCTTACCGCTACCGAGCAGCGAGCCCTAGAGGCCGCTCGTTCGGAGTGGTTGGGCCACGGACTCTCCACTGAGCCGGCCGATAGGCAACAGGCGGAGGCGGGAGCCAAAGCGCTGTACGCGGTCATGGGTCTCAAGGAGCCGATGATCATCTGGATGGAGTCACCGCTAGGCGGCGCTTGCGCTGCCGCATGGTTCGAGGAGGTGATGAAGAACCGCGACTTCCGGGATCTGATCGGGGATCAGATCGGGGGTCAGATCCGGGGTCAGATCGGGGGTCAGATCCGGGGTCAGATCGGGGGTCAGATCGGGGATCAGATCGGGGATCAGATCCGGGATCAGATCCGGGGTCAGATCTGGGGTCAGATCTGGGGTCAGATCGGGGGTCAGATCGGGGATCAGATCGGGGATCAGATCGGGGATCAGATCCGGGGTCAGATCTGGGATCAGATCGGGGATCAGATCTGGGGTCAGATCCGGGGTCAGATCCGGGGTCAGATCCGGGGTCAGATCCGGGGTCAGATCTGGGATCAGATCGGGGGTCAGATCGGGGGTCAGATCGGGGGTCAGATCCGGGGTCAGATCCGGGGTCAGATCGGGGGTCAGATCGGGGGTCAGATCCGAAACGCTTGGTGGGGCCAGCACGAAGCCGGCTGGATCGCTTGGGCGCGTTTCGCTCGGGAGGTAGGGGCCACCTACGACAAGCACCTCGACCGTGGCCTAGAGGCGATGTCACTCATTGCCCGTTCCAGCGGATGGTGGTGGCCCCGGGAGGGTGTTGTCATCCTCACTGAGCGCCCACAGCACGTTCACCGCGACCCAGCCAGTCGCCTTCATAGCGATGAGGGACCGGCAATCATCTACCCAGATGGTTGGGGCGTTTGGGCCTGGCATGGAGTCCGTGTCGAGCAAGAGATCATCGAGGACCCAAAGGCCCTCACGGTCGAGCGGATCACCAAGGAGTCAAACACCGAGCTCCGGCGCTGCTACATGGAGATCTTCGGGGCGGCGGACTACATGGCTGCTGCCGGCGGCGAGCTGATCGACAAGGTCCGCGAGCCGGACTTTCCGGGTCTGATTGATGCCGAGTTGTGGCGGATGCCCAACCCTGAAGGCGGAGAGCCATTCGTCTGCGTCAAGTGCCGGAACTCGACCCCGGAGCCAGACGGCTCGCACAAGAATTACCACCTCTGGGTCCACCCGCAACTGCGTCCGCTATTGCCAGACGACACGCTAGGCGATCCGCAGGAGCTCACTGCACACAACGCCCTCGCCAGCACTTACGGCGAACGCGGCGAGACCTACAGGCCGCTGGTCGAGTCGTGATCTCACCAGCCATGAAAGCGGCAGAGCGGGCTAGGAAGAAATTCCAGCCCGCCTCTGCCCCGCAGCGCAGGACACTGGCAAGGCTCTCGAAGAGGGCCGGCATTGAGCTACCCCAGGTCCGCACCAAGAAGCAGGCCGGCAAGGCCCTTGATGGTCTTGAAGCCTTTCTCTCCTCTCCACCGCAGTTGGAGGGGTTCAGCAGCTCTACAGATCCAACCGGGGGTGGGAAGTGAGCTGGGAGATCCGCCAAGGCGACGCGCTCGATCGACTACGCGAAATGCCCGACGAATCGGTCCAGTGCTGCGTCACCAGCCCGCCCTACTGGGGGTTGAGGGACTACGGGGTCGACGGACAGATGGGCCTCGAGGCGACGCCCGAGGAGTTCGTGGCGCAGCTGATTGAAGTCTTCGCTGAGGTGCGGCGTGTCCTGCGGAGCGATGGCACGCTCTGGCTGAACATCGGGGACAGTTACGCAGGGTCTTGGGGCGCGCAGAGCCGAGAGCACGCTGGCATGCATGCGCCGAATGTCTCGGCTATCTCGGCCAATCAGACCAAGGCGGCCCGCCGTCAGACGCACACCGGCGCCATTCCCCCGGGCACTGGCCTCAAGCCGAAGGATCTCGTCGGCATCCCGTGGAGGTCGGCTCTAGCCCTATGCGCCGACGGCTGGTATCTGCGCAGCGACACGATTGAGGAGGTCGAGCTCTACTGCCCATGTGGATGCGGCCACGTCATGGAGGAGCGGATCTGGCGGCACTCACCCGATCGGGAGATCATATGGAGCAAGCCGAACCCGATGCCGGAGAGCGTCACCGACCGACCGACGCGGGCCCACGAGTACCTTTTCCTGTTCACGAAGTCGCGGCGCTACTTCTACGACGCCGACGCGATCCGAGAGCCTGCGACCTTCGCCGGACCCAACGGCGCTCAGAAGAGTCCGCATAGTCAGGGCTTCGGTCGACGGAGTCCCGAGGAGGAGAAGGTCCGCCAAGACAAGCAGCGTGGTCACGGTCGACGCCATGACGGCTTCAACGACCGCTGGGACGCGATGACGAAGGACGAGCAGCAGGCGCTGGGCCGCAACAAACGTTCCGTCTGGACGATCGCCAAGAAGCCGTTCAGCGGCTGGCGACTAGGCGACCGTCGGGTCCGTGTTCCTGCGGATGCCGCCGACGGTGACACGGAGCGCATAACGTCAGCAGATTGTCCAGTGCATGGGGATCATCCTGCCCTGGCTCCCACGGCGTCAGGTGGTGGACATGGAGACGATCCGTCGCGTCGCAGTCCTGGCAGCGATGACCGTCCCGTTCCAGCGCCGCGAGGCGAGCGCGCTCCCACTGACCGGCGCCCCGCGCCGAGCTCTGGGCCTGAAAGTTCGGGTTCGCCTGACCCTTCGTGTTCTCCCGCTGCCACGCCCCATAGCAGTCGAAGCCGCAAAACGGACCGCGATCCTGGGACCAGGCAGCCATATACGCCTTTCGCTCGAACTGCGTGCCGCACTGGCGACACGTCAGGGTCACCCGCGTCCGCTGCGCCGCATCGCGGCACGCCCGAGAGCAGAACCGAGCAGGACGATTCGCCCGATCCTCGCGAGTCTGAAAGTCCGAACCGCACTGTTCACACGTCTTCGTCTTCAGGCGCCCCGGCATGTACTTGCGAGTTCTACAAGGTCAGCCGGATTGACCACTTCGCCACTTTCCCGCCCGACCTAGTCGAGCCCTGCATCCTCGCCGGCAGCGCCGAGGGCGACACGGTCCTCGACCCCTTCGCCGGCGCGTCAACCACGGGTCTCGTTGCCCTCCGCCACAACCGCTCCTTCATCGGTATCGAGCTGAACCCGGACTACGTCGAACTCGGACGGCGCCGCATCCTCGACGACGCACCGCTGCTCAACACGCCAGCGGAGATCTCTGAGCCCCCCATACTGAGAGCGGTCGGCCAGTGAAGCCGCGCCTCCTCGACCTCTTCTGCGGCGCCGGCGGCTGCACCAAGGGCTATCAGGAAGCCGGCTTCTACGTGGTCGGAGTGGACATCGAGCCGCAGCCGAACTACTGCGGGGACGAGTTCCACCAAGACGATGCACTCTTTCGTCTCCGACACGACCTCCGCTGGCACAAGAGCAACGACTTCCGTTCATTCGACGCTATCCACGCTTCACCGCCCTGTCAGGCCAGCACGTCGCTTCGCAGTCTCCACCCTGACCGTGAGCACCCCGAACTGATTCCGGAGACCCGCGAGCTGCTGAGCGCGACCGGCCTTTCCTACGTCATCGAGAATGTCCCTGGTGCAGCCCTCCGTGACCCCGTCCTGCTTGAGGGTCAGATGTTCCAGGGACTGAGGACGCGCAGACCGCGTTACTTCGAGACGAACTGGCCGTTAGAGGTGCCGTTCTTCCGGGAACCCTGCTCCACGCCGCATGCTCCGCTCGGAGTCAAGCCAAAGCATTACGAGTGGATGCACGTAGTTGGCCACGTGAACCTGCCCGAGGCTCGCGAGGCGATGGGAATCGACTGGATGGGCCAGAAAGAAATCGCCCAAGCGATTCCGCCCGCCTACACCCGTTTCATCGGCGAGCAGCTTCTTGAGCACGTTCAGACCCGCGCCCTGGAGCAAGCAGCGTGACCCCCCCCGTACTCGACGCCTCCGGCAACCAGCTAGAGGCCGGGATGCGAGCGAACCTCCACGGCCGAAGAGGAACCGTAGGCGAAACGGTGCTCGGGGTGCTCGGAGACGACGGCGGTCGCTTCGTCTACTTCCTCCCCGACCTCGTCCCCGACCCGGTGCCCTGCTGGGTCAGTCCTGGGACGAATCGAGCCCTTGACCTGAAAGCAGTACTTACCCCTGACCCTGAGGAGAAGCGATGAAAACGGCCACCCCCCTCCACACCGTAGTCACCGCCCTAGAGCAGATGTCCTGTCGGGATCTCGTCAATGCAGGCTTGACGAAGCAGCAGATTGCCGAGGCCCGGGGGGCACTCTCTGGGCCAGCCCAGGATGGCGTAGAGCGGCTACGAGAGAAGCTGGGCGACGCGATCGAAGACGCCTATTGCGCCCCGGTGCGGCCGCCCGTCGAGGGCGAGGACCCGGCGACCGTTCGCGGCCTCGCCCGGAGCGCCGTCGTCGCTGACCCCGACCGGATGCGTCACCTCGCTGGGATCACGAAGGCGGCCTGGGAGATCGTCGCCCCCGCCCCAGACGTAGAGCGTCTAGGTGGGGAGGAGGGGCAGTGCCCCTGTCACGCGGGGCGAGAGGCCGCGATGGTCGAGGCGTCCCCCGGCGCCTGGTGTGACCCCTTTCCTGGCGATCTCGCGCAGCCGTATAAACGCAGCGGCTACGAGGTCCGCGGTTACCTGCCGCGTCCGACCGCCGAGAACCAGCCCGCTTCCCCTTCCGAGGAGGGGCTGACCAGCGGCGATATCGGCGGCCTGCTCGAAGCCATCGACTGCCGTCTGGGCGGCCCGGACCCCCTGAAGAATGGGCAGGTGCGGCGATACGGCGAGATCAGGGCGAAGCTCTCCGCTGCCGTGGCGAGCCGCCAACTCGACGCACTTCTTACCGATGAGCCCGCTTCCCCTTCACCAGTAGAGGAGGGTGACTGGCCGGAGATCACGCTGGTTAGGGCGGTCCCTCGGAGCGCGTCGAACTACACGCGGGCCTACATCGACGAGGAGCCGCCCCTCAGGGAGCGCTTTGACCCAGAGCTTTACGAGGTCCGCCGCTACGTCCCCGCCACTTCAGATCAAGAGGCTGGAGAGGTGGAGGGATGAAGGGACGGTCGAACTACGACACGGACCAGCCCTGGGTCGTCTACCACTACGGCTTGACCCATGACCGCTACTGGCCGCCGTGGCGCTCGACGCGAGTCCTGGGCGTCGCCAAGGTCAAATGTGAGTGCGCTGTCTGCGGTGAGGTGCGTGTTGTCAAGGCTCAAATCCCCCGGTTCGGTGATCCGAACCCGAGCGGCGCGCATCACCCCGAACGCCTCCGCTTCCTGCTTGACCACCTTCACAGCGACCGCCCATCGCCGATGGCGTGGGCAAAGCCCCTGCTGAATCCTGCGGCGCACCCCGGGGGCCGGATTGACCTTGATGCGCTCGCCCTTCGACTCGAAGCCGACCTAGCCGCCGCCACCCTCGACTCCTCAGGGGAGAAGGACTGATGGCGATCCCGAAATCCCTCGGCGAGGTCCCTTGGGGAGAGCCGGAGCAATGCCCCACCTGCACCGGCGAGGTCCGCCGCCGCGAATACGAAGGCACCACCGAGTTCGACCCGATTCGACTCGACCCGACCGATATCGAGGAGTGCCTACGCGTCGCCGAGATTTTCGTCGGGTTCGTCCGCGACAGCGTCAACACGCTCAACAGCTTGGACGACGAGGGCGCGGATGTGCTCGGCGCCGACGCCAAGCGCCTGCTGATTCTCTGGACCCGGTTCTCCACGATCGCCCAAGCGCGGGTAGAACGAGCTCGGGCCGCAGCTGAGGGGCGGACACAGGAAGAGCCTCCTGCTGGCGAGGAGCGTGCCCGATGAACGGGATTAAGGAGGTCACCGCCGTCCCAGATAAGCAGTGCGACGGCAACGGCACGATCTGGGTCCCGGTGCTCAAGCTCGGTCGCATCGCATCCGACCCGATTCGCTGCCCCGGGTGTCCTGCGTGTCGGTCGAAGCAGGAGAAGGCACAGTGATCCGCCTGCTCTTCACGATCACCATCACCCTCCTCCTCGCAGGCTGTATAGCCAGCTACCTGGACTCCCCAGAGCGCCAGGTCTATAGGAAGGCCGTAGAGAAATGCGGCTCTGAGGAAGTGCTGAAGATCTTCTGGCTGGGCTCGAGGAAGAAGCGGGCCTTGGTGATCTGCTCGGGGTTGAACGACGGCGGGGTGGTGGGGGTTCGGTGAGCGACTTGAGGAAGTACACCCTGGCTCAAGGCGGCGGCAGCGTCATCCTCCACGTCGCGGAGTCCGTGCATGAACTACGCGCTGCGCTAGCCCCCTTCGATAGCGAGGAGGAGAAATGAGTGGCACCCCGATTCCCAAACTCGCCGAATTGATGATGCTCAAAGAGTCCATCACCTCTGTCTCGCTCTCCCACGACCAGGGCTGCGACTGCGATACCTGCAAGGCGGCTCAGGGTGATGAGGAAGCCTTCGCTCGGGTGGTCGACCGGCTGGAAGCGAGCCGCCCATGACCACCCTCAGACCTTCACAGATAGAGACGCTGAAGCTGGTCGATTCGTTCCCGGACAAGCAGGTCATCGCCTCGGATCTCGCCCACGCCTTCGACACCACGATCCGCTCCGGCGAGAGTCGCCTCGCTCGCTTAGAGGCATGTGGGTCACTCGACTACGTCCGAATCCCTTGGCTCAACGGCCGGTGGATCTTCGTCTATCGCCTCGCCAATAAGGGTCGATCAGAGCTACCGAGCGGGGGAGAGCAGTGAAGCGCTGTAAGGCATCGGGGAAGCGCAAGTTCAGGATGAAGACCGACGCGTTGATCACGTCCCTGCACGTCTCTGCCAGCCCAGTCGGTGCAACTACTGGCGGGGCTTATGTCTGTCCGCATTGCGGGTTCTGGCACCTGACCAGCAAGGTGAAGGCCCTCTCCGAGACCGGCGGTGGGTCGTGAGCGGCTGCGTTCCGAACTGCATCGCGTGCCGCTGTGACGCCGATTGGCCGATTCGGCTCCCGGACCTTTCGGGCGTTGATGCGCTCGCGGCCAAGTGGGAACGCCTGCGCCGCGAGCTCGCAGACCCATACCTAAAGGAGCAGGGATGAAGCTGAACAAGAACACCCGCAAGGCCCTATACGAGGCAGCACCGAAGACCACCGAAATCACCTGGCCTCAGGACGCTCCAGAGCCAAGCTGGGGCCATCGCTACCCGGTCTACACCGAAGAGGGCAACTACGCCTTCACGGTCCGTCTGGAAGGCTCCCACAAAGGTCCCTACGAGACGAAGGCCACGGTGAGGATCGACTCCGACCCGACGCGAGTGCTGCCAGGGCTGAAGGGCGTGAGGACCGACGCCGGCGACTACGAGACTGAGCCGGAGCGCGTCGACCGGGCGTTTGAAGACGAACTCGCGATGACGGCGCGGTACGGGTCACGGGTTAGGCGGGCTGAAAGGCGCCCGGTTGAACGCCAAGTCGAGCTTGAAGGCGAACTCCAAGAAGCGCGCAGCAGCGGCCAGTCAGGGCGAACCCGAAAGCTGGAAGCGAAGCTCTCCCAGCACCACCGACGCACCGAAGACACGCAGGCTGTTTTGCCGCCTCAGCAAGCGGCATAATGGCGACGATCTCTGTATCACGTGGCTGGTCAGCGGCTCTTGGCGGAGAGGCAAAGGAGTTCGCCGTGCCGGAAACAGCAGCGCGCAACACTCGCACCTGGCGTCGTGAAATGTCGCCTTCAGCGGCTCGGCTTCGCGGACTACAGCGAATACCTGCGCTCCCCGGCTTGGATCGACAAGCGCAACGAATACTGGTCGGCACCGGAGACCCAGAAGGCATGTGAGGTCTGCGGAAGCCCTGAGCGTCCGCTGGTTCTGCACGGCAATTGTGTAGCCGCGACACGTACCGCTCTGCGCCGCCCCCCGCCTAGCCTTCCCGCCATCAGAAAATCAATGGCCCCGGCGGCGGTGGAACGCCCCGGGGCCGTGGCACCGAAAGGTTGGGCCTCTCGATGCATCACAAGGCTATTCCGCGCCCTGAGGGCGGCGCTATCGAACTCGAGGACGTGCAGCGCGTCGTGCTCGGCCTGGTCCTCGCTGAACACCCTTGTCAGATGACCGTCTCGGAGATCGGGAGGGAGATCGACAACCGCCCCGCTGTTGATCAGGCCGTTGACGATCTTGGGCGCGCCGGCCTACTTAGACGGGTCGGTGCATCGGTCCTCCCGACCCGTGCCGCGCTCCACTTCGACCGGCTTGCGGCATGATCGACGTAGCCGGTCGTTTTGGCGACAACCTCGCCCGCGTTCGTCGCGAAGCCGACCTCTCTCAGGACGAGACCAGCATCCGCGCCTCGGTCCACAGGACCGAGATCAGCCAGATCGAGAGAGGTCTGCGGATTCCCCGGATCGACACGCTCGTGAAGCTCATGGGGGCGCTTGAAGCCACCGCCGGTGAGCTGCCGGAGGGGATCGCGTGGACGCCCGGTGAGTCTCGACGCGGCTCCTTCAAACCCGAGGATGAGAGCACCCGCCCCTAAGAAGGGGTCAACAGGGAAACGCCGGGATGCGTTGTATAGTCCTAAGCAGGAAAGGGCTTCCGGGCCGGCCAAACTGGACGGCCGACCCGGGTCGACACCCTGTTAGTCAGTGACCCAGGTACCTTAGGTATGACCCTCCTGGGAACGCGTGGCCATTGACAGTGGCTCGCCATTCCCATTCTCTGGAGCCCCCGGCAGCGCGGCCTGACCGGCCTCGCTTTCGGAAGCAAGTTCGTAGTAGCCCTTGGCGGGCCTGGAAAGCTTGTTCTCCTTGACCAGGGTTGAAGCCATCATCTGAAGACGATGGTGGTCTTTCTTGGAGTCGGTCAGCCAGCCCCGCTCCTGAAGATCCTTGTTCAACTCGGTCAGTCTGATCCCCAATCCCTGCGGCTTCTCGGTCATGACGGACAGGACCGCCTTCCGAAGCGGGGGGATCTCCTTGCCGGGGGTGCCGTTGGTCGCCTGGCCGTTCGTGGGCATCTCGCCAAGCTGACGCGTCAAGCCATAAAGAGTCCGCCAAGTGCTCTGCTCTTCCCTGCACCACCGAACTTACGATCGAGTAGGCGAAGAGGAGTTCGCGGAATTGGCGGCGCTCTGTCCCGGCTGCCACGAACTAGTCCACATTCTGGAGCGCCGAGGCGATCTTGACGGCATAGACGCCGACCTGTCCTCCCTGGCCGATCCTTCACGGTCCGTCAAGTTTCCAGAACTGACGCTTGACCTCGCGACCAAACGAGGGCTTCTGGCAATCGAAAGCCGCCTCCGCAACCAGTACAAGCGCCTCTCTGGGGATCATCAAGTGCGGACCAAGAAGACCATCGTCCGCAACATCATCTCGCTGGAGAAGAAGCGGGAATCGCTATTGGAGACTTCGCCATGACCAACCAGGCAATCGCAGAGAAGCTGAAGCCCCGACCAACGATCTGGTGCAACGAAGGCAAGCACGACGAATGCAAAGGCTGGGGCGAAACGATTTTTGACCCTCCCCGCGTCGTCGTCCAGTGCAATTGCCCATGTCACGAGCAGAACCGCCATGACTGACCTAGCCGAGAGGCCGAAGAAGAAGCAGATCCACAAGAGCTACGGCACCGAAGAAATCAGCCGCGGACTCGTAGCGATCGCCTACGCCAACGGGAACACCCGGCAGGCCGAGCGCGACTTAGCCGAGGACGGTCTAAGGATTGACCACAACACGCTCCACTACTGGAAGACCAAGAACCACGCCCAGGAGTACGAGCGCATCAGAGCCGAAGTCCTCCCCAAAGTCAGGGAGGAAGCAGGCGATCAACACCTAGCCCTCGCCCGCCGGCAGATGGAAGCCTCAGCTATGGCCACTGACGAGTGGATCAAGCGCCGTCACGAGCTAGACCCCAAGGACCTCTCCACGGCAGCCCGCAACTTCGACGTAGGTTCAGGCATCCACTCCCAGCACGCCCAGGTCTTCCACGACCAGCCCACCAGCCGAGTAGCAGTGGACCTCTCAGGCACGCTCAAAGAGCTGAAGAGCATGGGCGTAGATCCTGCGGTGGTTTTAGAGGCCGAGGTTGTCAGCGAGGAAGACGTCTCGGATGAGTGAGGCCAGCGCCCATATGAAGAGAGAAGGCCGGTGCGCGACGCTCAGCCTACGTGGTGTCCCTTGCGGTCGTGAGGCAGGCCATACAGGCTCCCACGCTCACGGACTGGCCAGCCTCGGACGTACAAACGCGCGTGACCCATCCTGACCCCCAGCTAGTCAGGCTTGCAGTCAAGGCAAGCCCCTTTCGGCTCTCGCAAGCCAGGTCTCCTAGGTCTCAATCATTAGACAAGGCGCGACTCCGAACACTCTCCGAACATCGGAGTCCGGATCACGTATAAGGGGGAGGGGGAAGGGGCAAGCGGCTGCGCGTGGGCTATATAGAAATTAGACCCCCGACTGACATTTCCCAGACAAACGGCCTTTGTAGTGTCAATACAGTCTGGTACTGTCAATACATGGCTAGAGAGCGGGCAATCCAGATCCGAGTCTTCGATCACGAGTACGCAGTGATCGGCGCCGAAGCGCAAGAGCGCGCTCGCCGCCAACTCGGCCTGTAGTTCCCACCGCCTTCCGATTCTCCTGGCCCACTTGGGCCATCTCTACGTGAAAGGACTCCATGAGCACCAAGACCACGAAAAAGCCTGCTGCCAAAAAGCCCTCAGCCCCGGCCAAGAAGGCGGCTCGGGTCAAGGACATCGTCACCTATTGCCTTCCCAGCGGTGGTGGGGATGTCCCGGCGATCGTCACCGCTGTCGACGGGAACGAGGCATGCCTGACCGTCTTTGCAACCGTCGGTCCCTACGTTGCCCACGACGTCACTCACGGCACCAAGGCCGGGTGCTGGCGTTGAATCGCCGACAGATCACTCAGACTGCGATGAAGCAGGCGCCATTCACCCAAGGTCCCCGATTCGGCGGACCAAGTAAAGGTCGTCCCGCTAAGCCGCTGAAACCCATCAAGGGCTCAAGGGTCCGGGGCATCCCTGGGGCGCAGTACCTCGCAGGGATGAAGCGCGGGCGCTAGATGCCTCGTCGCGGGCCTGGATCGGAAAGCGCCGGCTACCACTACGACGCAACCCCAAAGCGTCCCGCGCCTACGAAGACGCCCGTAGTCGCCCCCAAGCCTTCAGAAGCCGCCAGGGGCCCGGCTGGGGATTACGTAGGCGCGGGAGCCGACTACGCCCAAGCAGTGCGTACGCTGCCACCCAAAGCGCGAGCGGTCACCGAGGCGGCTACCAGACGTTCCAGACAGGCCGCCCGGGATAAGAGACAGCGAGTTCGTGCGGTCGCCCAGACTCGCCAGAACGCCACTAAGCGACAACGCTTAGCTACGAGATCCGAGAAGCGAGTTCGACAGACCGAAAAGGCAGTCAAGGCCAAGCGCTTCGAGCCCAACCCGGCGAAGGCGATCATCTCCTCGAAACTGAACCCCGTAGCGAAACCTCCGACCTTCAAGGGCAGGCCCACGGCCGGAACTCCGACTCGTCAGGAACTTCGGAAAGCAGCGAGTGCAGGGACGCTCAAGGTGAACCGAAAGGGCTCTGTCACCACCCCCGCCGTGCGCGAAGCGTCACGGACTTTGAAACAGGCCAAGAAGGCAGCTCGCAAGGCAGCGCCGCGAGTAGAGGGACCGCTGACCAGAGGCCAGAAAGTTTTTGCCCGGCGTCTCGCTAGGAAGACTCCTCTCTCACCGCGCGTTATCGCCGCTCAGGAGCTTGCCGAGCAGAGTGGAGAAGCTGCGGCCCGGCGAGAGGCGGAGGGCAACCACAACTGGTTGAACATCGGCTACTTCGACTCTGGGCCGGGACAGCTCACCGCGGATCAGACCTGGAGCAATCCCAAGAGCGCCGCCGACGCTACCGCCCGTTTCCTCGAGGGCAGGCAGTTCGGTGCGAGCGAGGGCATCAAGGCCATCCTCCCGGCGGCGAAGGGAAAGCCGGATCGGGAGCAAATCGCGGCGATAGCGCGCTCCGGGTGGGCGACGAATCCCGAGTACCAGTCCTTGATCGAAGGGACTCACGATCTTGTCAGCGCCAAGCCGGGGAATCCAAAAGCGGCCAAACGCCTGAAACGAGCCCAAGTGAATGCGGCCAAACTTGGGTTGCGTGCCGCCCAGCCCAAAGGAACCTTGGGACCGCCGCCCAAAAAGGTCATCACCCGTTTCAAGGCCGCTCGGGTCGCGGCCAAGGAACTGGAGAAGGCGAAGCTGCCCTACGTCTGGGGCGGCGGCCACAACACCGGAGACGTTGATCTCGGTTCTGGCGTCGACTGCTCAGGCGCGGTCTCCTACGTGCTCCAGAAAATGGGGGTCAAGCTTCCCGGCGGCGTCGTCTCGGGGGAGATGGGCAGCTACGTCAAGCCCGGTCCCGGCGCCGTGACGGTCTTCTACAACCCGACGCATACCTTCATGCGGATCGGGAACGAGTACTTCGGAACCTCCGCTTCCAACCCAGGCGGTGGCGCAGGGTTCATCCCGACCTCTGTGGCTGAGCCTGAGGCGCTGAGCGGCTCCTACTCCGTGGGCCACATTCCCGGTCTCGGCAAGAAGGTCGCCCTGCAACTCGGCGTCTCAGCTTCTGCTGGCGGCGTCCCCTCTTTCCCCGGCATGACCCTCTCGTCAAGCGGCACGACGGCCACTATTGATCAAGGTGCCGGCGCGACGCAGAGCAAGCCGGGATTCTCCAAGGTACCGATCAAGCTCACTCGCCAGCAGAAATACAGGCGCGCCACCCGCAAGCTCAGAGAAGCGGGGGTAGGCGGCGATACGCAGGAGCCGGAAGTCAGCGAGACGATCAAGGCGTTGGAGGAGAAATACGGCGCCAGGGCGGCATGAACAGGTTTCGTGTTCCGAGCCATCTACAGGGGAACAAGCAGCTAGAAGCCAAGCTCCGAGATGTGGTCGAGGCGGTGAGGATCAACCCGCTTTACGCGTACAACAACCCCGACCTCTCTTCCAAGGTCAACCTCAAGCAGCTCGCCTTCAATCGCGTCAAAGCCCCGGTCCTCGGAACGAAGGCGATGATCGCGGGAAATCGCTCGGGCAAGACCTACTGCTGCAAGGCAGACGACGTGATCCAGGTCGTGCCCCGCGAGGAAGTCCCCCCACACCTGATCGATTGCAAGAAGTTCGAAGTCCCCTGTCATATCTGGATGGGCGCACCGAAGTATTCCAAGCACGAGGACACCACGATCCCGACCCTTCGGCGGCTGATCCCGAAGAACCAGCTTCGCAACGGCAACTTCGACAAGTCTTATAGCTCCCAGTCGCGCCAGATCCGATTGGAGTGCGGATCGACCATCGGGCTGAAGACCTACGACCAGGACATCGACGCCTGGGCCTCAGCGGAGATCCACCGCATTGACTGGGACGAGGAGCCCAACGGCGCCAACGGGCGGCGGATGCGTTCGGAGGCCCGAGCACGACTGATCTCCACGGGTGGCGACGAGATCATTGGCATGACTCCGGTCCTAGGGATTTCCACCTGGGTCTATGACGATGTCTTCGAGCGCCGCCACGAGCTAGGGATCACCGTCCACCAGATGGACATGCAGGACAACCCTTGGAACACGCCTGAGGCAATCGAGGAGTACCTGTCGGGCCTGAGCGATGAGGAACGCCGGGCTCGGGAAACCGGGGAATTCGTCCACTTCGGGGGCCTCTTCTTCGAAGAGTTCCGAGAAGCCCTACATGTGGTCGACATCCCGCCGGTC
Organism: uncultured Solirubrobacterales bacterium; assembly: GCA_963849165.1. Lineage (GTDB taxonomy): Bacteria > Actinomycetota > Thermoleophilia > Solirubrobacterales > 70-9 > VAYN01. The sequence goes on from CAWKGJ010000003.1 coordinate 288,051, forward strand.
GAAGCCCTTCGCCAGCAAGACATCGTCGTCTCGATTGATCCCGGCCTCCGCCATACGGGCGTGACCTGGAGTGGATGGGACTCCGACAACAATGGACTCTTCTTCGCCGAGTACTTCCCGCCGACGACGAACGTGCCAGACATTGCCAGGGAAATTCACCGCCGCAACAAGATGTGGAGCCTGAGAGAACCGACCTTCGTCATCGACCCGTCCTATCGAAATCTGACGACCGAAATCCATGCTGACGCGGTGCAGGCTAATTACGCCCGCGAGGAGATCTACGCGCAGCCCGGCAATAACGACCGCCGCGCTGGCATCCTTGAGATCAAGAAGCGGTTGCAGGCAAAGGACGCTCAGGGCAATCCCCACCCCACCTTGCTCTACGCCAAGCCCGACCCAGATCGCCCAGACCTCGGTGTGCCGCAGTTGATCAAGCAGACCGAACGCTACCGGCGCAATCCCGATGCGGCCGATGAATGGCAGGCGGTTCCGCAGGATGAGCACACCCGCTTCGACCTTGTTGACAGCAAGCGCTACGGCGTGATGAGCCGGACCTGGGAGATCCCTGATGGCCCTGCCGAACGCCCTCCCCCTTCCCCCGAATACGGGTACGAGCCTCCGCTCGACCTAAGCGAGTTCCAAACCGAGGCTCCGCCCCTCGGGGACATGTCCTAGACAGGAGACGAGAATGCCCAACGAAAACGACAACTTCACGGTTGGTAAAACCACCGCGAGACTTATCAATGCAAGCCCCACCGCTCCGGCCAGAATCTTCAACGGCTTCGGTGGAACCCTCTACTACAAGACCACCCCTGCGGTTACGACCTCCGACACCGCAGTCACGGTCGGCAACTCGGTCACGGTTGAACAGATCGTCTGGGTTATCTCTGCCACCCAGTCCAAGATCTCGGTCGAACACCAGACGGTCGATACTCCCAGCGGCGGCCAGGCGTCCTCAAGCGCCGTACCGGGTTTCTACACCTGGCAGCCGGTAGCCGCCACCAGTGGCACCGATACGACCCCGGCCGAAAAAAAGCTGTTCGTTGCCAGTCTCTTCCTGCCGGTCAACAAGACCATCAAAGGCATCGGCTACCTGGTTGGCTCAGTGGGCGGGACCAATAAAGTTGTTGCGGGGCTGTTCAGCTCGACGGGCGTTCTGCTCGCCGGTTCCTCCCAGACCACCGAAGGCGCGACCGTCGGGACCGCCGCAGAAATTCAGGAGTTGGACCTGACCTCGACCTACAAGGCCACGGGACCGGGTGTCTACTTCATCGGGATCACGATGAATGGGAACACCGCCCGCCTGCGGACGATTCCCAAAAACACCGCCGGCGCGAATGTGTTCTCAAAAGAAATCACGATCGCAACCAAAAATACGTTGGCCAACATCACTGCCCCGTCTGCGATCGAAGTGGACAAGGGACCGATTGCGTGGGTGTATTGATGGTCCCGCATCTCGTAGACGACGCCAAGAAACGGCCAGGCAAGTGCCTGGTCTCTCGAGATATCGAGGGGCCGTTCATTGATACCGGCTGTTGGGCGCGGGAGCACGATCCCTACCTCTATCTCTCAGTCCGCTGGGTAGAAGAGCAGGCCGTGAACTTGCTCGGCATGGTCCCCGCCAAAGAGGTTGAAGAGCGCTTCGCCGGCCTGGAGGCCCAGCTTAAGGAGCAGGGCGAAAAGCTGGCGGCGCTTGAGTGCTTTGAGGAGGCGGTGGCCGAGTACGCCGAGGCACGAGACAAGGTTCTCGAGGTGGTCTCATGAGCCTCAACGCCAATCCTGCTGGCGCACTTGGCAATGGCCGCAAGGCCGTCACGGAAAAAGAAAAACCGGAGGCGCTTGCCCCTACGACCGCCTGTCTTTGGGTCAGCATCGAAGCCGAGACGGACAACACTGGAGAAATTGTCGTCGGCGGCAAAGGTCTTGTCGGCAAACTTGCTGAACGGACCGGCCGCACGCTCGACAAAGGTGAGTCGATCACGCTAGCGGTTGGGGATCTCGCCCAAGTCTGGCTTGACGCGACGGTCAACGGCGACGGCGTGACTTACGTGTACGGGACCGCATGACTTACCTCGCATGTTTCTGTGTTGCTCTCCTAGTTGCCTTTGTGTTGCAGCAGTGGAGCCACAGGGCCGAACGGAAGGCAGAGCGTGCGGCTTTTGCTGAGGAGCGCCAGCAGTGGGTCCGCGAGCGCCGAGACCTGAACAACCGGATTCAGATGCCAGAGGCGGCACCCTTCCTACTGGAAGACCAAGAACCATCGGATGACGACATGCCAGTGATGCCCGACTTCGCGTTGGATGAGGCCGAGCTAGAGAAGGCACGACAGGCTTTGACTGAGGCTGGCTACGAAGAGGGGCCGGCGCTCTAGTGCCAACTCTCGCAGCCAAAGTTAAAAAAGCCGTCATGCAGACGGTGGCCGAGGAACTGAAAGCCCCGGCTGAGGTCGACGCTCGGGTCAAGCGCGGCAAGGAGGCGATGTCCGAAGGGGCGCCCAAACGGAACGAGTGTCTGCGCTTCGCCCGAGGCCGCCAGTACTCCTGGGTCGACTCCCAGAACACGATCCGCGAGCAGGAGACGACCTCGGACTACGAGCGCCGCGGCGGCAAGGCTCGCCATCGCGTCCGCAGCGTCCGCAACTACATCTTCGATCATGTCGAGGTCGAGGTCGCCGGGGCCACCCAGCGCGTCCCCGGCTATGACATCGCCCCGACTTCCACCGAGCCCCGCCGTATCTCCGCCGCCCGTCTAGCTCGCAAGGCCATCTACTACGGCTATGAACAGTGGAGCCTCGATCAGGCCACCGAGCGCACGGTGCGCTATGCCGTAGTAGCCAACGAAGGATTCGCTTGGCCCTACTTCGACAACACGGTCGGCCCCTACATCGAGACCGATGTGCTGGATGAGAAAGGTGAACCCACCGGCGAGAAGAAGACGGTCGGGCAGGGCGAGATCAAGGTCCTGGTCTACGGACCCAACGAAGTCTTCTGGGAGCCGGGGCTGCGCTTTGACGAGTCGCGCTGGCACGCGATCGAGCAGGCCCGTGACATCGATTCGGTAATGGAAACCGATGGCTATGTGGGCGGGAAGCTTGATGCCGACGCCCAAAAGGCCGAAACCTCAGACCCCGACGCCTCACAGGAGCGCTTGGTCCTCGTCACCGAGTACTTGGAGCGTCCCACGCGCAAGCGCCCGAACGGCCGCTGGATCACCTTGGCGAACAACCGCGTGATCATCCCCGAGCGCGCCTACCCTTGCCGCGACGGCGAGGGCAAGGTTCTGGATGAGCCGGTCTTGCACGAGCTGCACTACGCCGAAGACCCCGACACGGGTCGCAACATTGGCCCTGTCCAGTTCGCCATCGACCCCCAGCGTCAGCTGAACCATGCGGTCTCCAAGATCGCCGAGTGGGTAAACCTGATGCTGAACCCGCAGTTGATCATCCAGAACGGGAAGGTGCTCTCGGGAAAGCTGAACGACGCGCCGGGCGCAGTGGTGCGTATCGCTGGAGCGGGGGAAATCAAAGTCCGGGAGATCCCTCAGATTCCACCCGAGCTATTCCGCCAGAAGGAAGAGGCGATAGCTGACATGGGGAGGATCTTCGCCCAAAACGACATCCCCAATCAGGTCGAATCGGCCAAAGGTATTCAGTTTGTCTTAGAAAAAGACTCGTCCCGACGCGCGACCTTCTATAAGAACCTCGCCAAATTTCACGCCCGCCTAGCTCGCCACTGCCTCTACCTGGTCCAGCGCCATTACACCGAGCCGCGCTTGCTGAAGATCAGGGGTGAGGAAGGCGCCTTGGAACCGATCCAAGACTTCCTTGGTGCGGAACTGCTTGGCGAGGTCGATGTGAGGGTCACCGCCGACTCGCTCGAACCTCGCACCCGCGAGTCGATTGAAGCCAAGATCCTGGCCTTTGCAGATCGAGGCTGGGTCTCTCCCCACGAAGCCATGGCTGCGATCAACAGCGGCACCGCAGAAGCCCTCGTCCAGTCCTACGAAAAAGATATTGCCCGAGCGAATCTGATCATCCAGAAGGTCAAGGAAGGCCCGAAGGTCTTGTTCGGCACGGCACCAAGGCGCCCGTTCTCTGACGAGGACCCGGGCATTGACGAGGAGACGCAGCTTCCTCGCGAATTCATCCCTGGTTGGATGCCGCGTTCCTTCGACAACATCGCGGTCCAGAAAGCGGTGATTGCCGACTGGATGAAAGGTACGGAGTACGACGACTTGGAGCCGCCGGCCCAAGAGGCAATGAACGCTGTCTACGACTCCTTCCTGCAACTGGAAGCTAAGCAGCAGGCCCAAGCCGCCGCTGCACAGATGGAGCAGGCCGAATCGCTGGGCACGGCCAACGCCGCCCGCCCACAGACGCCGCCCCCGACTCCAGACCAAGCCGCGCTGAGTCCTGCGTAAAAAGCGGACCTGGTGTTGATGGTCTCTCGTTTTTCCAGCGCCTTGCCTTAGAGCTGCTTCGCAAGGATTACCCACGGCGAGAACCCGGTGGGGCAGTCGCGCCCAGATCACCGCACGATCTGCCCCGGGCCATCAACTTCGCCTTGCACTTTACACCGACCTTCGGCCCAAGTCCGGCCAAGAGCAGGCACCCGCTCAAAGCGGCCCTGTAACCACGAATCGCCAGAACGCCTTTCCGTGGCCCTGGCAGAACAGGAGCACCCATGCCCGACGAGGCAGCAGTACCCGAGGCCCCAGAGACCTCTAAATCTGGCACGCCTCCCGAGACCCCAGCGGCCCACACCCCCGAGGCACCCGCGAACGGTCAGACCGAATCACCCGAAAACATCGACTGGAAACAGCGTGCCGAGGAGATGGAGAAGCGCTACAACGATCTCCGTCCCGAGGCGGACCGCCGAGCGAGTCTCCTGGCTGATATCGAAGGGCGCAATGGCCCCGAGAGACAGGCCCAGGCGCTTGCAGAGCACGCGCGTATCGAGCTAGAGGAAGAAGAGGCGGAAGAACCCGACGACGAGTTCGACCTTCCCCCCGACCCCTCGGACGAAATAGCGGCGATCAAACAGGAGCTAGCCGAGGAACGTGAGGCCAAGCAGGCCGAGGAGTTCGATCGGATGGAGACCGAGTACACCGAATCGACGGTGGAAGACCTCGCTGACAAGGCGAATCTGAAACTGAACGACGAGGAGTACGAAGTGATCGTCAACCATGGTTTCGCGAATCGCGACCCCCACAACGGCAAGCCCGACCTAGAGGGCGGTATTGCCAAGCTGAAAGCGATTCAGGAGGCCGCACGCAAGAGCTACGCCAAGTCGAAGGACGACTCGGTGCTGGCGCCAGTCGGAGCTACGGGTGAACCAAAAATTGACCTCCGCAACAAAGAGCAGCGGCAAAAACTCGGCCGCGAAGTCTTCGAAGCTGCGGAGCGTCAGAAGACCCCATAGGAGGACAGCCTTATGGCTGCCACGGAAAGTTCGCTTGAAGCTGCCCTAGACGTTATCTGGACGGCTCGTCGGTTCAAAGAGCAGCTGTTCGAAGAAAACCGTTTCCTCGACAAACTCAAAAAGACCGACAAATACACGCAGGGCAAGGAAGCAAAGGTTCCGCTTCACGTCTCCCGCAACGGCGGCTTCACGTCTCTCCCTTCAGGGGGCGGCAATCTGAACGAAGCTGGCAACCAGGGCTACAACGAAGCGAACTTCAAACTCACCCACCACCACCAGCAGGTAGCTCTGCAGGGCGACATTCTGGATATCTCCGCAGACAAAGCCGGGTCTATTGTTTCGGCCGCGGACGAGGAGGTCACTCGGGCACTGAACGACATGAATCGCCAGTTCACCCGCATGAGCTACATGGATGGCACGGCACGAATCGCCCAGTGTCGCACCTCGAACACCAACAACGTCGATCTCAACACGACCTCTGGCCGTGTCGCAATCGAACGAGGTTGGATCTTCGAGGGCCAGCCAGTCGATGTTGGCACCAAAACCGAAGAGGCCACGATCGTCAACGGCTCCGTCGTTACGGCCGTCGATGACGCTAACTGGGCCTTCACGGTTGCCGCTGGCAACATCACTGGAGAGGGCACCACGCACTATGTCTCCCAGAAGAACGCTCGCACGGGGGAAACCTCTTTCGAGATGAACGGGATTCAGAACGTGACCAGCGAAACGGCTGAACTCGGTGGCCTCTCGCCGTCAACGGAGCGTCAGTGGAAATCGACGGTCAACACCACGACCACGTCGCTGACCATCGCAGCTCTCCTGACGGCACAGCGGAAGATCAGGCAGAAGCGGGGCAAATCCCCGACCTTCCTGAACACCGGCTTGCTCCAGCAGCAGAAGTTCTACGAACTGCTCGAGCAGCAGGTCCAGTTCGGCTCCGACAAAGGTCTGACGGCCGGCGCAGACGATTCCACCACCTGGAACGGGATGGAAATCTTCGCCGACCCCGACTGTCCGGACGAACTGCTGATGATGGGCCACTGGGAGCACCTGTTCATGCTCCACCTCAAGGACCCCTACTGGCAGAACGCGGTGACCGGCGGGCAGAAGCTCGACTGGATTCAGGGCACCGACTCGTACGGAGGCAAGTTGACCTACCGCGCGAATATCGGCTGCGACAGGCGCAACGACATGTACCTGTTCAACGCCCTCGCCACCTCGTAATCCCAAGCGCTCCAGGAGTCAATCCCTGGAGCGCTTCTCCTCAGCTCCTCAACGGAAAACGGAAGGATCAACATGGCGATCGCCAACGCTCTAGACGTTCCCTATCGAATCGTAGGCAACCAAAAGGAGGTTGTCTACGACTGCACCTTCCCAACTAAATACACGACCGGGGGCATGTCAGTCACCCCGGCCGAAACTGGACTCTCCAATTTTGAGCGTGTGGACTGCTCAATCCAGGGGATTGGTGAAGGCACGGTAAATATCGCCAACGCGATCTATGACGAGAGCACGAAAAAGATTCTGCTCTACGATGAGACGCCCGGTCAGGTCGCAAGCGAAGCCGAAATCAAAGCGCCTGTCGTTCGCATTACCGCTCGAGGCGTCTAGTGAAGGACCCCCTCGGCCTGGTGCCTCCAGACATCAAGGCGAAGTATGAGCGCGCCGAATGGGTCGACCGATCGGCGACGGCTGGACGGGCTCTGGAAAGGGAACTCAAATCCGCATTCGGGCGAGAGATGGAAGTCGTACTCGTTCGCCATGACATCAGCCCCGAAGCACTCCCGGTCAGCGCGGTAGCTGGCCGCTGGCACGTTCGTCGCAACAACCCGGCGCCGGAGTTGCCGACCTACATCCCGATCCTTGCAGAGGACGGAGGCTACCGTGACCCCGACGCCCAGGTAATTGCAGAACTCGCTGCTCGGGATCTGCGTCGTCCAGGAGTCCTTAAGAAGTTGATCGACCGCACGAGGACCGACCAGCCGCACTTGCAAGCAGAGCGCGACCTGAAGAAAGAACAGCGACGGGACATCATGCACGAAGATTTCAGGGCCGCGAAGCGGGTCCGGGGCGAGGGTGGCCTGCGTAAGGACTTCTCCAAGAAAAGGGCTAAGGCGTGAATACGGAAGCCCTGGTCGCCAGCCTGAAAGCCCAAGGCTTCGACTACCTGAGCACTACGGAATGCATCCAGTTCTTGAATGACGCCTACCTCCTCGACATTTGCGAGGACGAAGACTGGCCTTTCCTCGAAGGCGTTGCAGAAGGTCCAGCACCGCTTGAAATAGCCGACCTCCGAGCGATTGAGTACGTGACCAACACGGCTCAGGTCACCAAGCTCGACCCGCTACTGCGCGCGCGCATCACCGATGACTTGAACCCGGACCTAACGCAGGAAGGGACGCCCTCTCTCTACTACGTGACCAAAGGAACGACGGTCAACGTCTTCCCGGTCTCAACTGACGAAATCGCGGTGCGTTACTGGAAGGTGCCCGAAGAACTGAGCGGGTCTGTTACCCCCCTTCTTCCGACTCGCTACCACTCGCTAATCGTTGACGGCGCGCGTGCGCGAGGCTACGAGAATTCTGACGATTGGGAACTGGCCGGCGCTGCTGCCAGCCGCTTTGAATCGCGCCTCGAAAAGATGAAGGAGTCGTTGGGAATGCTCCAGCATGATGCGCCGGATGACTACATAGTTGTCGAAGACCCGGCCGCCCTGCGATGAGCGTTCGCGGGATGGTCTCCTATCCGTTCCAGGGATTCGGCAAAGGGCTCAACCTGAGGGACAAGCCCGATGCGGTCGACCCGGCCGAGGCAATCGACGCCCGCAACGTCGCTTTCTCAGACCGAGGTGCGATCGAGCAGCGTCCTGGTTACGACAACCTCACCGCCGCTCTGACGAACCGAGTGGCGAGCCTTGAACCTTTCTACACGTCTTCGGGCACCAAGCAGCTTCTTGCGGGATGCGGGACGAGGCTGGAGGCTCTGAGCACCGCCGGCGCAGTCGTCAAATCCCTAACCGGCCTAACCAACGCCGTCTGGGACTTCACGCGCTTTGGCAAACCCAACGCCGAGGTCGCTTACGCAGGCAACGGGACGGACACCCTGCGCAAATGGAACGGTGCCGAATGGACCGTCCCTACCGCCACTGTCAACGGCGAAGCCTCAAAAGCGATGCCAAAGGCCGGCTCGCTCTGCGTCTGGCCGGCGGCCGGGAACCGGCTGGTGGCAACTCGCTTCTCGACCACGACCGGTGGGCCGAACGGATCGACGTCTTCCCCCGATCATGTCTGGTTCTCAGACCCCGGAGATCCAGAGGCTTGGCACACGACCGGGACCGAAGAAAACCAGGTCCAGCTGATGCCAGGCAACGGGGAGCCAATCATGGCGGCGATTACCTGGAAGGAATTCGTCTTCGTCTTCAAGGAAACGAGCTTCTTCGTCTTCACCCACCAAGCCACCGACAGCGAAGGTGGCCCTGATTTCGTCTTTCGCCCAGTGGAGGCTGGGGTCGGCTTAGCTTCGCCACGGGCTGTCTGCATCCACCCCACCGGCGTCTACTTCATGGCCCGCAACGGCGTCTACCGGACGACGGGCCAAGAGCCGGAACTGATCTCCAACCTCGTCGGTCCGATCTGGTCAGGGGAGACCTCTCCCTTCTACACCGGGGGCGCTCTTGCTCATGGCTCGATTACCAACTGCGCGATGGGCACGTGGGAAGACAGGATCTACCTAGCCTTTCCTACCTCGGAAACGAACAACCGCATCCTCGTCTTCGACCCGCGCTATGAGTGGTGGAGCCTCTATGGGATTCTCGCAAGCTGCTTGGCCAGTTTTCGGGTGGGGGGTACGGAGGAGCTTGTCTTCGGCTACGCTTCCGGCGAAAACAAAGTCGGCCGCCACTCAACGGCCTACACGAACGATGACGGTGCGGCCATCGAATCCTATTGGCGCTCGGGTTGGCCTGATCTTGGGAACCCAGACGTAAAGACGATTCGGGCCTCGAAGGTCTGGGGCACCGGCAAGGTCTTCGCAGGACTTGGTTATGACTTCCGCCAAGCCACTGGATCACTGGACCTCCTCGATTTCTCCGACCCATCCACGCCGACCTGGGGCGATTCGACCTGGGGCGATTCGACCTGGGGCGAACCCCGTGGGCTACTAGCGACCCATCGCCGCAGGGCAGTGCGCGGCACGACCTTTTCTCTCTATCTCGTCAACTCAACCCTCGATCAGGAGTGGTCAGTCCATCGCGTAGACCACTTGCTCCGAGAGGTTGCCAAGCCATCGAAGGTGAACGCATGACCCAGATCGTCTTGCCAAAGCTCAACCAGACCGGCGTCAACGAATGGGCCGACGTTCAGGACAACGACGAAGCGATCAAAAAAGTCGTGAACGGGGAACTCGATAACGGCAACATTGCCGCTGGGGCGGGCATTGCCCTCTCCAAGCTTGCCGCGTCAGTCACGCAGTACGTGACCGGCAGCAAAACCGTGAAAATGAACTTCGGGATCACGAATGTCACCAGCGGAGCGGCGGATGGGTCCCAGAACGTGTCCCACGAACTCGGCGAAGAAGCCGACTTCGCAATTGCCTGTTGCGCCAATGGCGCCTTCCAGGTGAATGTCTCGGTAGTTCGAAATGAAAGCGCGACGGCCCTGCGCCTATACGCCTATCGCACGGACGGTGCCAATCTCGGCACCGTCCCGGTTGCCTGGCTGGCAATTGCGGTGAACTAGCTAGATGGCACTTTCCCTTCAAGCCGTCCCTGATGCGGCGACGGATCAGAACTTCCGGCAGATCGCCAAGCAGTTCCCGATCACTGGAGAGCTAATCCGCAATGAAGTGATCGTCACCAAACACATCGTCCCGGAAACCATCACGGGCAATCTCCTAGTGAAAGGGACGATCACCGGAGACCGGATCGAAGCGGGAACGATTACGGGGAGTCTGATCGCCGGAGAAACCATCGAAGGCACCCATATCAAAGCCGGGACTATCGAAACCGGCTCCCTGAAAGCGGGCTCGATAACGACCGAACTACTTGCGGCCGAAGCGGTGACGGCCGCCAAAATCAAAGCCAACACCATCGAAGCAGGGCAGATAAAAGCAGAAACGATCACGGCCAGCAAACTCAGTGTCACCGAACTCTCTGCGATCACGTCGAACCTTGGCGCAGTCACCGCCGGCTCCATTGACAGCGCGACGATCACCGGCACCACGATCACGGGGGGGTTGATCCGCACCGCTTCTGCGGGCGCCCGGGTCGAAATGGACTCCTCGGGCATCCGTGGGATCAACTCCGGGGGAATCACGAAGTTCGTCTTCGACACGACCTCCGGCATCCTCACTGCCACCGCCGTGATCTCCTCCGAAGAAGGTTCGGTCATCCCGACCAAACACCTGGCGGGGCAGATCACCGAAACGCAGATCGAAGAAGAAGCGATTGCCACGCCGCTGCTCGCGGCCAACGCGGTGACGGCGGGGAAAATCTCGGTCGCCAATCTTGCGGCCGTTAACGTCGATGCCGGCAAAATCACGGCTGGCGAAATTCAGGCCGGAGCACTCGATGTCACGACGCTCTCGGCGATCACTGCCGACCTCGGGACGGTCACGGCGGGCAGCATCAAAGGCGTCGAAATCGAAGCGCTCAAACGCTTTCAGCTAGAAGAGAAGGAACTCGAAGGGTCCAACGAGACTCGCCTAGTCTGGGTCGAAGGTGCTTCCGAAAAGGAGGTGATCGCTGGTCACCGCAGCGGCAACGTCAACAAGCTGTCGCTAACCTCGATCAACCCCAAAGGTAAAAACGCAAAGCTCATGCTCGAAACCAATAAAGCAAGTGAAGTCGGGGTTGTCTGGCTACAGGTAGGCACCGAGCAACCCATCCTCACGGATAGCACTGGGGTCTCCTCTTTTCCGCGATTGGCCGCCAATGCAAAACGGGTTCTCACGATGTCTGGGGACGTGACTCTAATGGGGGAATCCAACGTCTCACAGTTCCCCCAACTCGCCGCAACGGCGAAACGGGTTCTCACCATGAGCAAAGATGTAACCCTGATGGGGGCCTCCGATGTCTCAAACTTTTTGCAGTTGGCCGGGGCCGCAGCAAAACGAAACATCAACTTCGGCTCCGTGACCATGAACTACCCCGGCGGCTCTCCGAACATCACGGGGAAAGAAGTCGAACACGGACTTGGCACGACCCCCACTTACGCCTCCGCTATTGCGGACGGGTACACCAATATCGGTGTCGAAGCCGTGTCCTCCACCAAAATTACTCTCGGTGGCGCTCGGATCGACGGCGCCTCCGTCAGCGGCAACCGCACTGTCTACTGGATCGCAATCGGATAGAAGAACTATGTCCACCGGCAAGAAACGCACCCGCCGCAAACCGGCACCTAAGCCGAAGACCCCCGCCGAGGATGCTGCCCAGCAGCCCGTGGACGGCATCCTCGTCCGACTCATCCCGGTCGAGGGCGGGGACCGCCAGATCACCGCGACCGCCATGGGTGACACCAGACTGACCGAGGCCCCGACCATCCTGCGGATGGCAGCCAAGAACGTCGAAACGCAGCTCGGCATCGACTGAGAGGACGCCCTTGCCCCGCCGCAACTCCACCCGCCGCCGCCAAATCGTCGCCCGCGCCGTTCAGGCCCGCAAGCCCCGTGCCACTGGGGGGACGACTGCTCCGCGTTCGGCCGCGAGGGGAGGGACGACGGGGCTGGGCCGAAGCGGCGTAGCTCCGAACCCCGGCCGGGTCGGCAACGCCAGAGGTTTTGGTCCCGGCACTCCCGGCGTAGCCCCTCCCCCTGCGAATGTCGCCCCAACGCCGTGGAACTCCAAAGCCGAGCAGATCGTTGCCGGCGCCCGCAAAAGCTACCTCGACGCGTCAGGCAACTTCGACCTCAACGAACAGGCAGCCAAACAGGACTTCGGCTTGGACGCTGGCTTCAACGACTACAAGTCCAACCCGAACTCCCGAGCCGCTCTGCTCGAGCAGAGCTACCAGACGGCAAATCGGGGGACGATGAACTCGGCGGGGTTGCAGCTCTACTCAGGCTCGACCTCCAATCGGCTCGAAGGCAATCGACGCACCAACTCCATCAACCGAGACGAGCTGGCCAAGGCATATCGTGATGCCCTCGGTGAAATCAGCGCCGGGCGTACGAAGGCGGCTGAAGAGAAGGCCGAAAGGGAACGCGAAGCCGAGTGGGAACGAATCGCCGCAGCCGAAGGCGTGGAGCCGGAGGCAGAAGCTTCACCGGCCGCTAGCGGTGGCGGAGGCCCCAAGCCCAAGAAGCCAACTCGCAAGAAGATGACCAACCAGGCAATCGCAAACAATCGGCCCGCCCCGGCCCCGAAGAGGAGAAGGTAGATGCCGCGCACGCAGAATAAGCCGCGCCAGCAGGACCGCTCTTACCTTGCTCCCAAGAATGAGCGTCGTGCCAAGAAACCTAAGGGCGCGGGCCAAGCACAACAGCGAACCCGCCAGGAAGAACAGCATCGGGTCACTGAACCGCTCACTCCGAAAGGCGTGCGGCAGGAGACCCGCGCCTCGACCAACCTGCGTTTCAAGCCTCTCGAAAAGGCGATTGCTGGAGACCTACGTGCCTCTGAACGCCGTGTCGACGACGAGGGCGATTGGTGGCAGGAGTACCTCGACACGGTCAACGCCGGTCAGGCCGACACCTCGGCCGCTTACGCTCAGGCCGCACAGACGGGTCAGGCTCAGATTGCACAGTCCTCTGCGATCGATACGGCCAACACCGACCGCCTTCAGGGCGAAGCTGCCAAATCGGCGGAGCTGCGGGGCGTGGCTCCAACCACGGCCCCAGCAGAGCGCGAGGCCGCGATGCAGGCCCAACGCAACTACCTCGCTTCAGCTCAGGGTGGAGCCACCGCCCAGATGGGAGCCAATCAGCGCGGCTATCTGAACCAGCAGAAGGTGATCGGCGTCGGTCAGAAAATTGCCGCCCGTAAAGAAGAGCAGCGCCGAGGCCGATCGATTCGTAAAGACATGCAGGACGTGCGCAAGGAACGGGGCGACTACGCAGCCACGCAACGCGGAGAGCTGCGTGGCCAGGAGCGCGACTATCTGATCCAGCGCCAGGCATTTGGCCTCGACAAGAAAAAGGCCAACCAGGAAGCGCGCGAAGGCGCTGCGTCGCTAGCGGCGGATGCTGGCAAGCGAGCGGAAGATCGCCGCCAGCAGAAGATCGACAATCGCTTCAAGCAGCGTGAACTCAACGAAGACAAGAATGTCGGGAAAGGGAAAGACGGGCTGACCCCCAGCGAACAGCGGACGGTCCGCAACGAAAAGCAGGACTCCAAGCGGGAACGGAACTCCGCTGCTTCTGCCGCCGTAGATCTCTACAACAGCTACAAAGAGGCGGGGAAGGCGCCGCGCTCTGAGACTGAATGGGCCGGGCTGACGAAACTGGTGGTTGAACAAACCGGCTGCGACTACGCCGTCGCTAAAGCGACCGTCTCTCGCTTGCGGCGCAAGGTCTTTCATCCCCCACTGGTCGCTCCCTGATGCTGCGCGGCGGCGGTTCTCCCGAGCCCAAGAAGCGCAAGGCAAAGCGCAAAGAAGTCGCCGGGCCCTATCGGGATCAGTCTTCCGTCCCCTCAATCCGCAAGAAGGCGACGAAGCGCGAACATCGCACCGAACCGACGACGGTTGCGGGGGTTGAACGGCAGACCAAGAGACGGGCCAGGCGAACTAGTGCAGCTAAAAAGCGTGTTACGTCGCAGCGCCGGGATAGCGCGCGTGAGGTCAAGCGCTTGGAAAAGAAGGCGCTGAAGACGCTCCGCACTCTCAAGGCGCCGCCAGCCCCCCAGACTGCATACAAGCAAGCCCGCTACGCGGGTATTGCCCCACCGGCCGAGCTGCGCAAAACCAACCCACGCGCCGCCAAGAAATCAGAACGCGCCTACCTCCAGAACATTGCTAGGAAAGAGGGGATTCACGCAGACCCCCTCGCTGAATTCATCATCTCCACGGCGGCCACCGCAGGAGTGGGGGCCGCGGCAAAGGGTGCTGCCACGCTCGCCAAGAGCGCACTTGCCGGTCGAGCCGGGTCAGAGCTGGCATCCGCCGGGACTACGGCGGCTGAGAAGGCGGCCGAATCCGGGACCAAGGGAATCGTTGCCCGGACTGCCTCAAAGGCGGGCAAGAGCGTCAAGGCCCGGGCGACCAGCAAAGCCGAGCGTATTCGTACTGCCCCTAAGCGCACCGTCAAACGTGTCCGTGAGACTCCGAAACGGATCAAGTCCGCGCCGAAGAAGGCCAAGCGCGCGGCCGCGACCAAGGAGGGGCGTAGGGCTGCGGCAAAAGGCGCTGGAAGGAGGGCGCGACGGCACCCAGTCCGTACTGGCTATGGGGCCACCGCCGCCTCCCCTGTCCCACTCCCCGGAGACGCCGGCGAACGTGCTCGAGCGGCGGCCGAGGGAACGTTCGACGCGATCACCGGGCACCCCGGCGAGACCGCCAAGACGACGCTGCGTTCGCTCCCCGCCGCGATTACGGCGCCAGCTGCGCTATTGGCATCGGGAGTCGAGTCGGCCGCCCACGGTACCCCCGATCCGCTGATAAACGAGGCGAAGGGTCAGGCGGCGGGAATGGCCGAGATCGCGAGCAATGTTTTCTCTGGAGATCCCAAGAAGGCGGAAATGGCTGCGCGGAAAGAAGGCTCCCTGGCCTTTCTCGCCCCGATTCCGGCAGTCTCCCGCCTGCGCCCATATAAGCTGGCCCGGAGGCGGGCGCGAGAGGGCGCCGCGACGGTGCGGCGGAAGATCGCGGCTAAAGGTGAGACGCCCAACCGTTCAATTCGCCATGCTCCGAAGGACGTGGAGCAGAACGTCTTTGCGTCAACCGCACGCCGGGAGGCCCGCAAGAGAACTGCTCTGGTCAAGCAGCGGGCCGACAACCCCCAGCGCGTTGCAGCGGCTCACCATGAGCGCCAAGTCACCCAGAACATCGCCAAGGCCCCGAAGGGGTCAGAGGTCGCATTGCAGACCCTCGCTGAGTACGGAATTCGCGACACGCGACACGCGGCCTTGGTCCGCGAGAAAGGACCAGGCGATGCCCAACTCGCCAAGGCCCTCGATTATGTCGAGGCGCACCCCGAGGTATTCCAGAGCAAGTCGTTTGCGAAAGCGCTGGAGGCTGTGGGAGAGGCTTCGAGAACCGCGCCAGCCGCCTTGGTGGGGAAGGGGGAGCGCGCCCGGCTGATGCAGCAGGGAGACCTCTTCGGCCACACTCGCCCTGAGCACATGGTTCCCCCGAAGGCACGTGATCTGACCACCGCCAAGACGCGGGAGGGAGCTTGGGCCGAGCTCGCCGCTGCCGACCAACGGCTGACCCAACTCCGGCGAGATGGCCGGGCTAAGTTCGATCAGGCCAAGGTCGTGAAAGGATCCGAGGAGGCGCGGCTGAAGACCGAGGGCAAAGCTCTCTACGCGCAGGCGCGGGAGCTGCGCGCTCAGAACAAAAAACTCTACGACGCCCTCGATCCCTACACGCGCCCCGGCCAGAGCATCGACGCCAGCAAACGGACGGCCTACGACTCCCGCCAACTGGCGGAGTACAAGCAGGCGGTGGAGGCCTCCCGAGTCGCCGCCGGGATGGCGCCGGCGATCTGGACGCATCACGCCGAGGCGAACACGGCCGGACGGGGCACTGGTATGGAGAACCGCTTCCCGACCAACCCCGGCCGGGTCGAGCACATGCGAGAGGGCAACCTGGCCAAAGCCGACAATCTCGACCGCTCTCTCCAAGGGCTCCTACGGGGAACCGTCCAGATGCCTCGCCTCCGTGCCGCTGGCAAGCAGTTCGGGCGAGACTTCGTCCAGGAGTTCAAGACCCCGTTCACCATCGACGGCAAGCAGAAAGTCGTGGGGCAAGGGTCGAAGGACTGGACCTCGATTACCGCTCCGAAGTCCAGAGAGAATCCCAACGGCGGCCAGTTCGATCCGAAGGCCTGGGCGCGTTTCCCGCTGCGTGAGTGGAAGAACGCGGTCAGAGACCCCTTCACCCAGGACAGCCGCCTGATCGAGCTTCTGACCGAGGCCGAGAACGGACAGATCAGGGGTTCCGAGCCCTGGGTGTTGATGCCTAGAGAGGCGATCAGGGAGGCCCGCGCCCAGATCAGCCCGGAACACAACGTCATAACCCAGACGGCCAACCGCGCCTCTCGCGTCTCCAGCCGCCTCTTGCTCGGAACGAATCCGGCGTGGGCCATCGCTCAGATCCCCGCCGAGGGCATTCCCTTGTTGATGGCAAAGCCGAGTCTGCTGAACCCGGTGAAGTTCGTCCGCCTCGAGCGCGATATCCAGCGCTTCAAGAAGACCCATCCCGAGGAGGCGCTTGCGCTTCAGGCAACGGCCGGCGCCTCGCCGATCAACGCTGCGGTCAATCGCACGCCGCTGGACATGCAAGAGACCTACACGCCGGCTCTCTTCGACAAGGGAGCAAGGGCGCTGACCCGAGGGAAAGCAGCCCGCTCCGTTGTCAGCTTCGCCAAGCTCCGAGCGCTTGGCGTCTTCGACGTGAAGCGCCAGAACGAGTACCGCACGCTCCTGGCGGCCGCCGAGGCCGACAAGCGTTTCCGGTCCTGGCACGGCAGCCTCACGGGCCTCTTCGACTCTCAGGCCCGCCTCTCCAATCGCTTCAAAGGGAAGTCTCGCGACGAGCTTTGGACCTGGCTGACCAAAGATCCAAAGGGCAAAAAAGAGCTGGAGAAGATCACCGACTACGTTGACAACATCCAGGGCAACTGGACGGCCTTCACGCGTTACGAGCGCTCCCTAGCTCCGCTCGCGATCTTCTATCCCTTCCTGCGCTACTCGCTGCGCTGGTCGCTCTGGACGTTCCCTAAAACGCATCCGGTGACCGCCACCCTCGCCTACACGCTGGGCCAAGCCAACGCGAATCAGCTAGAGAAAGTAGCTGGGGGTCCACTCCAGAACCCGATCGCTTACGCCTTCCCCGCCTACGAGAATGCCAAGGGCGAAACGGACGTTCTTCCCGGTGGATCTCGGATCTCTCCCGGCCAGTCGTCTTTGACGCAGGCCCTCGCGACGGGGAACACGGCGCAGATCCTCAGCTCCGCCAACCCCTTCATCGGATCGGCGCTGACCGGCATAACGGGCATCGAGCCCTTCACCGGAGAGAAAACCGAGGAGAAGGGCTGGGCGGCACTCAATCAGCTTCTCTCCCTGCCCGCCCCCCTGCGCCTGGCCGGCGTGAAAGTCAGCGACGAACAGTCAGTGGCCTCCAAAGCCTTCGAGCAGTTCGACAAGAACAAGAAGGCACGCTCAATCGGCTTCCCCTTCATCCCCCAGAGCGGCAAAGACTTCGCCTCCTCCGAGCGGCTCGCCAAAGCCTTCGATGAGAAGTACTCCAACCCTGTTCCGAGTCTCCCAGCCGAGATTTGGGAAGCGGCCTATAACAAGGACTGGAAGCTAGCTCGCAAGCTGCGAGCCAAGCGCCTCAAGGCCGAAAAGGCTGGCGACACCGTTAAGGCTGCCGAGTCCCCGTTCTTCCGGGGCTCGGACAAGCCATTCGATAAAGAGGCCGGAGAGATCCTCAAATACATCACCGGAGTCATTCAGATCCCGGTGGAGGAGGAATCCAAGGGCGGCCTGCCAGATCTCGGCTCCCTCGGTGCGGGCGGAGACGAACTGCCTGACCTGAACAAGCTCGGCAGCACCGAGTTGCCCAGCCTCAAATAGATAAGGCCCGCAAGGGCAGGGACAGGGGCGGCGCCGAAACGCCGCCCCCTAGACATCGGAGATCGGGCCTCCAATGCCTCACTCGACTCTAAAACCAGCTTCGCCTAGAAAGCAACGGATCTAGTGGAGGCATCTAGCGCCATTGAGGTCCGCTTGCGCAACCACGAAGCGCGGATCGACGCCAACCACAATTCGGTCTCACGTCTCCGCGACGCCTCCGCCAACCATGAGACCCGGCTATCTGTCGTCACCACTGAGCTTCGGGAAACCCGCGAAGACATCGCCGAGATGAAAAGGGACCTCGCCGACGCTCGCTCTGAACAGAAGGAAGAAATGACCTGGGTGCGTAGAGGACTTTGGCTGGCGGCCGGCACTTTCATGATGTTCTTCGTCGCGGCCGCGACCCTCCTCGTTCAAGTGGCCGGCAGCTGACATGGATCAGATTGAGATCCGACGAGTCAAAGGGCTGCGCATCGCCGTGGCGGCCTTTGCCCTGAGCGTCTTTTTGTTCGTCGCCGGTATCGGCGGTGCTGTCTGGTTGCTCACTGTCAAAAGCAGCGAAGGGGTCGAAACCCACGAAGCGATCTGTGCCCTGAGCGCCGACCTGGAGGCTCGCACCGAAAGCTCACGCCGCTTCCTCGAGGAAC
Organism: uncultured Solirubrobacterales bacterium; assembly: GCA_963849165.1. Lineage (GTDB taxonomy): Bacteria > Actinomycetota > Thermoleophilia > Solirubrobacterales > 70-9 > VAYN01. The sequence continues at coordinate 306,851 of CAWKGJ010000003.1, forward strand.
ACCCCCACGGAGCTTTCGGCATCCCCGCGGCCACGATCCGCGAAAGCGTCGAGAACCAAGAACGCTCGATTGACGCTCTGAGCGTCGTCGACTGCTGATTCAGACCTAGCCGCCCAGCGGCTTCCATAACCGAAAGGAGCCTCAATGGCTCGCATCCGAGGGCTGCTCAAGCAGCTCGCAGAAAAGCTCGGCCTCGGCCAGGCGCAACTAGCCCGCGCACGCCGCCGTTACGCAGCTAATCGCAGGCGCGCATTCAAGGCCCACAACCAACAGGTGATGGCCCAGGAAAAGGCCGACAAGCTGCGCTCGGAAGGAGGATATAACGCAACCGCTGCCCCTTTTGAAGACAAGCGCGCCTTGCGCAGGGGCCATGTCGCCTTCAAGAATCACCAGCGAGCGCAGTTCTGGCTCGGACGGATTAAGGCGCTGACGCAGCAGATCCACAATCTGGAGACCAAGCAGGCCGGCCTCGAGGCCGAGCGTCAGAAGCTCAGCAAGGTCACGATCAAGGGGGATCAGGCGACTGGCGGAAGTCGCCGCGGCCGACTCAAAGCCGTTGCGCTCGCCTCGGCTGCTGCGTGTGCCTCGGGCAAGCGGCCTAACTTCTATTCGCAGGTTGGCTCCTTTGACGCCAATCATTGCATCACCGGCCCCGCTTACGGCCACCGGGATGACTGTTCAAGTTGGTTTGCCTCCGCCTACCGCTCGGCCGGACTCGCCGACCCGAGTGGTCAGCGCTACACCGCTGGCTACACGGGGACCCTCGTCGCCAACGGAAGGCAGATTTCAGAGCCGGAGGTTGGCTGTGCAGTCATCTACGGCTCTGGCGCAGGCCATCACGTCGAGATGTATGTCGGGCCGGACAGCAAAACCATCGGCCACGGCTCTGCTCCGGTCGACACTGGCGTCATCAACCTCTTCGGCGATGGCGACTACCGCTTCTTCAAATACATCTAACGAAAGGCACCAATGAACACCGAGCCCGTAGCTCTCTTTGCAGCCATCGCAGTAGTCGTCGTCTGGGGCGCCAGCCTCTTCGGCATCGTGCTCGATACCGGGGCTATTGAAAACGCTCTGATCAGCGGCGTCTTCATCGTGACGGCAATCCTTCAGCGTGCCAAGGTCACGCCGACCGGATGAGCCTCGTCACGGTGCTCATCGTCATCATCCTGCTGCTGGTCATCCTGCGGGTCCTCGGAGTCATTTAGACCGTGCCCGACCCGGTCCCTCTGCGCGAGTATGTGGAGGCGCTTTTCGCTGAGCGCGAGAAGGCCGTCGAAGCTGCGCTTGCCTCCCAGGAGAAGGCCGTCACGGCTGCTCTCGACGCGTCGGACAAAGCCATCAGCAAGGCCGAGACCAACGCGGAGAAATGGCGGGAGAACGCGAATGAGTGGCGCGGGGCAATGTCAGACCGCGACCGCGAGCTCCCATCCCGTCGTGAGGTCGAGCAAACCACGGCAAGTCTCGGCGATCGGATCACCAAGATTGAGAACTCCGTCTCCAACACGGGCGGTCGGCAGGAAGGCCTTAACGCTTTCTGGGGCTATCTCGTCGGCGCGGTCGGCGTCCTCGCCGCTGTCGCCGCCATCCTCACAAACACCTGATGAACACCGCTCGCAAAGGCAACGAAGCCGAGCGCTTCGTTGCCAAGGACCTCGAGCGCCGCGGCTTCCTCGTCGGCTCGAGGAGGCATGTTGGCGGCGCCGGCGACCATATCGCGGTCCATCCCAGCGGCGAAGTCTGGCTGGTCGAGGTCAAGGCAACCAAAGGCCGCTTCTCTGGCTTCAAGAGAGGCGACCGCCTAGCGATGAAAGAAACGCAGCTCCCTCTCGCCAGTGTCCGCTACCTGGCCCACGTCACGGGCTCAGATGAGCGAATGTCCGTCGAATACGTTCACGAACGAGACTGGCCCTAGCTCCAAGCCAATTCCAAGTTGCTCCAAGATTGGGAGTTAGCCCTGATACTTAATAAGTAGCAATAGAATCATCGACCCCGTCGTCTCTTCGCTGAGGCGGCGGGGTTTCGTCGTTCTAGGCTAGATCGAAAAGCAATACGGTTCCCCGGCATTTTTCAACTGGACTCGCCCCGAGTAACTGACTCCCCAGTGAAGGACGGTGTTGCACTCAATTTCTTCTCCCGGTTCGACGCCGGGATAAAAGCGCCCGACGGTGCAATCGAAGCGGCTGCTGCTCTGCCGGTAACACTGGCCTACGGCGTAGGCGACGCATTCCGCGATTTCGCGGCAGCCTTCCTTGGCGTATTCTTTGCTCGCGTGCTTCGCCTGCCCGTAGCGCATGTGCCATTGGAACGCCTCAGCACTACCCGCCAGGGCGAAGAACGCCGCCATCGCTATCACTGCCAGCCTGACCTGCATTACGGCCTCCCCTCAGTGGACGACCGCGAGGATACCTAAAGCGGGCCGACCGGTCATCCCGTTCGGCCCGCCCGCTCACTCGCGAATCCGCTAGGGCTGATTGTCCTCTCTCGCGACGAGGCGTGGATTAAGCCGCAGACCCCCCAGCGTACCGAGATCAAGGCCGCCTAAAAGTAAGCGGGCCGGCTCTTGAGCCGGCCCGCTGGGCTGTTAAGCCCCCTTGTGAACCTGCTTGTTCGGCACGATCGCGCTTTGCGTCGAGATCTTCATCCCTGCTCACCCCCTTCCGGTCGGTCTCTACTTGGAGACCTGTCCACCGGTGAAGCAGGTTCCTAGTGAAGCGAGGGGATGCTAGGGGCTATCTTGAGGAGCGCAGGGTTTCGGAGGAGAGACGAGCGAATGCCTGAGTCAAAACATGCCGCTGGCATCAACGCAGCGCTTTTCAAAGCGCTGAGCCATCCCCTCCAAGGTCGGATCATGGTCTTGCTGACTGAGTCAGAAGCGTCCCCGAAACAGATGGCGGATCGTCTTGGCGAGCCCCTAGACAAGGTCGCCTACCACGTACGCAGCATGGCCAAGGCCGACCCTCCTCTTCTTGAGCTGGTTCGCATCGATCCCGCGAAGCGGGGCACCCAGAAGGTTTACAAAGCTATTGCCAGACCTATTCTCGAGGTCGATTCATGGGAGCGCTTACCCCGCCTCCTCCGTGAAGTCAACTCAGTATGGGTGGCTCAGCTCGTGGTCGAAGATCTGCGTGAAGCGATCGAGGCTCAGACCTTCGACGCCCGAGTCGGGCGGACGCTACTTCGCGTTCCGCGAGTGCTTGACGAGCAAGCTTGGGAGGAACTTGAGCCGGCCGCCATGCGGTATCTGGAGGAGGTTGATGCAATCGCCGGCCAGGCCGCCGACCGACTGGCCGAGTCGGGGGAGAAAGGGTTCAATGTCTCGACGGTCACGTTCGCCATCGAGATGCCGCCCGCGCCGGAAGGCCAGGCCGGCGGTTCAGCTTGACCAGGTTTCACCGGTGGGGGCAATTCGCATTGACAGATGCCTCGTCCTTCAGAAAGACTCTTGACCGGTCTGGAGGACTCGAACAACGGAGCTGAGGCGTCTAATGGCAGGACAATCGTTTAGGGCATTGAGATCAGGCGTGGGTACCGCTACGTTTGTCTCGGGCTGGGAGGCGCCGGGAGAGGGGCTATGTGTCGAACCCGTTGCCACGTTTGAGAACGATCCGCAAGCTGGAATCCAAGGCCGAGAAGCTGAAGAAAGAGCGCGACCGCTTGGTTCGCGAAGCCGGCGCCAACTACACCGAGGGCCAGATCGCGAAGGCGTCCGGGCTCTCGCAGACGAGGGTTCACGAAATCCTCAACGGCGACCAATGACTTATTCCTTGCCTTCTCATCAAAACTGGGTACCGTGCCACGGATGCCCGTAGAGGAGACTGCCCCAACTCGCGACGAAGTAGAGCTTCTAGCGGACGCCTTACTGAGCCTTCGACGCGCCGCTAAGTGCCAGTCCCTGCCCCGCCATGCTCGAGGCGCTCTATCCGCTTCAGCATCTCTTCTTGAGCTTTTCGTACCTCGACCAGCTCTGCGGATTGTTCCGTCAAGGCACCGACCGTCTCGCCCAGCGCCTTCCGTAATTGATCAGCCTCTCCTGGCTCCGGTTCGCTGAGGCCGAAAAGGTCGCGGCGACCAGTCGCCTCAGCGACAAGGATCGCGATTGCACGGCGCTTCGCGGGAGTGTCTCCAAGGCTTGCTTCCTCACCAGCCTCCCACCGGCCAACGGTCTTCTTGTCGCGCCCTAACCACTCGCCGAGCGCCTGCTGGCTCATTGGGCCGCGAGCTTCTTTGATGGCTCGGGCGAGAGCGTCTTTGTCGTCGTAAACCGGTGCCACGTGCTGCACCATACGTCCCACTGCGTCTCATTGAGGAGACTCCTTGACACTGCTGGAGACTCTGTGGTACAAATAGAGACATGGCGGGGACGAAAGCGACTCTGCGGTACCAGCCCAATCGCAAGCTTCAAGCTCTGCGGATCAACGCGGGCATGTCTCCCAATGACCTTGGCTACCAGGCTGGGGTCTCGGGAAAGACCATCCGCATGGTCGAGGCAGGGCATACGCCTAGCCCTCGGGTGCAGTTCGCCATCGCTGGCGTCTTCAACCTTCTTCCGCTCGATATCTGGCCGCTCCATGAGCGCCGGCATCTCGACCGTCGGCCGGTGCCCGCATGAGTGTCGACCTCAAAGCCGAGCGCCTGAATCGCGGACTCAGTCTGGATGCACTGGCAGCCGAGACGGGAGTTCCGAAAAGCACCTTGGCTCGCGCTGAGAACGGCGGCCCGCAGCCAACTGCCAGTAATGCCTTCGCCATCGCAGACTTCTACGGCTTCAAGGTCACCGATATCTGGCCCCTCCCCGAGAAGGCGAGTGCGGCGTGAAGCTCAACGAGACCCCAGCCGGCCCGATGCCAGCACGGTCGGTCCTCCGTTACTCCCGCCGGGCCAAACTCTGCAACGCCCACGGCAAGTTGGGCTATCGCACCCGCCGCAAGGCACTAAGAGCCGCTGAGCGATCGCGGGGAGACAAAGGCCCTCCTCTCGCCGTCTATCGCTGCAACTCCTGCAACCGCTTTCACATCACGTCTGACGTAGAGCGCGCCAAAGCAACGCGAGCGAGGGAAGTCGCCTGATGCCGACTTGGGTCTACCTTCTCACCGCCCTCGTCTTGATCGCAGGGCTGATCTTCGTCGGCCTCGGGATCTGCGCAGCAGCAGGACACGCAGACGAAGACATGGGTGCCAAGGAGCGACAACGCTGATGCTAGTCGCCGTTTTCCTCCTCGCCGCTATCGCTGCGGTCCTAATCATTGCCGAGGCCCGCAAAGAGCGCACCGAGCCGACCCGGGTTGAGGTCGAAGAGCAGATCGAGAACTGGTCCTGGCCAGAGCGCAACGTAGGCCCGGTTGGCCGCACCCATCTTGGGAGACGCTCGTGAGCTTTACCGCCAAGGACATGGCCTGGCTGGCCTCCCAGGAGAAGCAGACCCAGATGGTCCACAACTCCATCGAGCTGGCCCATCTTGAAGCCCGATTGACCCGTCATCTCAAGGAGGCCGAACAGATCAAGGCCAAGATGATGGAGCTCCACGAGGACGAAGCGGCCAACTGCATGGAAACGGCCGCCTGCGCGATCGAGGACTCCAAGGCTGCGCTGCGATGACCGAGACGGTGACGGTCAAGTCCTTCGGCAATCCGAAGGCCTGGGATCACGGGATCACCTACTGGGACGTGGTCTTCGACCGCAACGGCACTGACTTCTCCTGCACCTGGGGCAAGAAAGACACGGAACCCTCCGTGGGCGAAACGGTCGAGGGCGAATTCTTTGAGAAGAACGGGGACTGGCGTTTCCGAAAGGCATCCAAACCTCAGAGCGGCACTCCCTCCAGCGAAGTCCGCACCGGCTCTGCCGGGTCTTCAAACTCCGGGAAGCGCGAATGGAAACCCGAGTCCCAGTACGACCCCGAGAAAACGGCTCGCATTGGCCGCGCCCACGCTCAGCACATGGGCATCCTCACCTGTGACGCGATGGGCCTCTTTGAGAGCGTCAGCGCCTCCCAGATCGAGAGCAAGCTGAAAGACTGGATCGACTTCTACGAGAAGGACGTAAACCAGGCCGGTGAGGCTGCGAGGCAGACGCCGGGTAATGCCACCCCCGGGGTACGGGAGAGCGCGGCTACCTCCCTGGCCAGCGCCCCCCCGGCGTCTGCCTCGCAGCCTGCCGACCCCACGCTGACTGAGATAGAGCAGGCGCTTGATTCGGCCGGGCTGATGGGTCCTGCGCGCTCCCAGGTCGCCTCTTACATGCTCTCCCAGCTTTCAACCGAGCAGCAAGTCAACACGATTCGCAAATTGACGGGCTCGAACCCGGAAGCCCAGTCGAGCGCGCTGGGTTCGCTGAAGACCCTGACCGAGAAATGGTCTGGCAAACCCTTGCCGATCGGTGACCTTGCCGATGGATCGGACCTACCGTTTTGACGCGCATTCGGATCTGGGGCAAGTCCTGATGTTCTATTCGCCCGACCGATACATCAACGGCGTCCAGGTCGATGCGACCTACGAGCAGGAGATCCGGGAGTTCATCTCGACTCCATCCACCGAGGAACGTGCCCTAGCTGCTTACGAGAAACGGAGCGAGTTCCTGCCTTCCGGCTCCCGTGCTGAAGACCGCCGCGAACGGGCATACACGCGCATGGAATCCGACGTGGACCTCCATGAGAAGCTCCTTCACCCTCCGAGCAAGCCGGAGCAGATCTGGTGAGCCGCGAATACTCGACCCACCGCCCGCCCCTTAAGTTGCTCCGTCGCCTCTTCGCCGCTGCTCTGAAGTGGAGGCGACGATGAGAGCCGGCGGCGAAATCCTTGAGGCTCTAGACGAGGCGAGCAAGGGCGTTCAAGCTGCCTCCACTGAACTCTCCAAGCTCTCCGAGGACTTCCATTCAGCCAAGGTCGATGACGGCGGAGAGATCAGCAACGGACTCGGACTGGCCTACAAAGTTGCCGTAGACGAAGAGGTCGTGGCCATCTTCGAGCTCGCCCTCGCCGAGGATCGCCGACCGCCACCAACAGACGTACGCGCCGCAATGGCCGAGCGCGCGGTCCGGGTCAAGCGCCCCGATCTCTGGGCCGAATACAACGCGACCAAGTCGCGCATCAACGCCCTGAAGCTCTGGGTTTCAAATCAAAAGTCGGTCATCAGCGCCAATCAGTCGATCAGACGAGGAGAGGCGTCATGAACTGGGACGACGCCCCAGACCTCCTCAAGGTCGATGAGGCCGCCATGCTCTTGCGCTGCCACGTCGCCACTTGCTATCGGCGCCTTGAGGACGGACGCTGGGACGCCTTCGCCTGGAAACTTGGCAATGACTGGCGGATCGAAAAGGTGCCCCTCAAAGAACACCTGCGCGACCGGCCGGTCCACTCTCGCGAATCCTCGCCTGACCCCATGCCCAAGCCAAGCCGCGTTAGGTTCCGCGAAAGGTTGGCAAACGAGCGTAGGAGGGCAATGGCATGAGCGTTCACACGAGGCGGGAAATCACTTGGAAGGCGCAACGGACCCGATACGAGGCGACCACGGACGAGGTCGTCGTCACGTCTTCGGAGAAACGCTACGAAGAGCTTCTAGCGAAATATCCCGACATCAAGGTCAAGATTCTCGGCCACGAGACGCGCTGGCGGGAAGGCTCGCGCAACAGGTCCCGGAGCTTTGATCGCAAGGGAGACGCCCAGGCCTTTGATGCAAACGCCAAGCGCAAATCCCAACTAGGCGAACCTATACCGACCCGGAGCGGCGGAGGCACCCTGGAGGAAGACTTCCCTCACTGGCTTGCCAATCGCCACTCTCTTGCCCCTCGCACCAAAAAGCTCTACGAGGAACTCTTCGAAGTCCACCTGGTCGAGCAGCTCGGGTATGTCCCCACCGCGCAGATTGATGCTGAGCGAATCGAGGAGTGGCAGGCTGCGCGCATCGCATCGGGGGCCGGGGCAGAGCGGGTCATCAAGGCGGCCAAGCTCCTGAGCCAGTTCTACAACTACGCCGTCAAACGCGGCAAGGCCCCCCGGAACCCAGTCGACGGCCTAGAGACGCCCGCCCGCGAACGGCAGGCCATCGTCCCGGCGTCGCCCGAGAGAGTCGAGGCCATTCGGACCTACCTGCTTACCGAGGAGCGGATGGGAGACGCCACGTTGGTCTCCCTCATGGCTTATGGCGGCCTGAGGATGGGCGAGGCTTTGGCCCTTCAGTGGCCCGACCTCTCACAGGGCTACCGCCTCTGGATCTCCCATTCGCTCGAGGACGACGGGTCGATGCGTCAGACGAAGACGGGCAAAGATAGACTGGTCGAGCTACCCGAGTCCGCGGCGGAAGACCTGTTGGCTTGGCGGCGGGAAACGGGTCCCCTTGGCCTCGTCTTCCCTCGCGCCAAGGATGGCAACGGCTGGACGAAAGTCGATCGCAACAACTGGCGGCGACGCTACTTCGCGCCAGCGGCCAAAGCGGCAGGCTGGCCCTACCCGCCGAAGAACCTCCGGCACTCTGCTGCCTCCTTGATGATCGCTGCGGGGATGCGACCGACCGAAGTGGCCGAGCGCCTAGGCCACACGCTCGCGGTCTCCGTGAACGTCTACCAGCGCCTTATGAGGGAGTTCGAGGGCCAGCCAGCGAGGCCGATGGATGAGGTCATTCGAGAGGCACGTTTCCGAACGTCCTCCGAACAAGCAAATGCCAAAAAGGGTTCAAGCCAGCCCAAAGTACTAACCCTGAGACGGGAGAATCCCGCATGAACAGCGGCGATTTGGTCGAAGCTTTGAGCGTGCCTTCGCCACGCCTCGGCCTGTCACGCCGGAGGTCGCGGGTTCGAGTCCCGTCGCTCCCGCTCCCGCGCGGGTAGCCTTCGGCCGTGGCCGCCGAGATCCCGATTCCGCCGGTGGACCTGACCGCTCGCCTGACGCAGGCGCCCAGGACCTGGGCGGAGCGCGAGGCCTATCTGGAGAGGGGACGGCAGAGCGCTCGTGCTGTGGAAGCGGCCCTGCCCGAGGATTGGGACTGGGACGGCAAGCGTATGCTCGACTTCGGCTGTGGGGCCGGGCGGGTTCTGCGGCACTTTGCCCCTCGGGCGTCAGGGTGCGAGCTCTGGGGCAGCGACATCAGCGCCCCCTGCATCGAGTGGGATCGCCGGCACCTGAGCCCGCCCGCTTCGTTCGAGCTGCACGGCGAGGCGCCGCCGCTGCCCTTCCCGGACGGGAAATTCGACCTCGTCTATGCGCTTTCGGTCTTCACCCACATCACCGACCAGTGGGCGGCATGGCTGCTGGAGGTAGACCGGATCCTGGCGCCCGGGGGCCTGCTGGTGGCCACCTTCATGGGAGAGGGGATGTGCGAAGCGGTGACGGGGGAGGCGTGGGACGAGCGGAACGTCGGCATGAACGTCTACGAGGCCGGGCAGGAGTGGAGCGCCGGTGGGCCGATGGTCGTGCACTCGCCCTGGTGGATCGAAGAGCACTGGGGTCGGCTCTTCGCGCTCGAGCGGCTGAAGCCACGGGAATTTCATCCGCGGGCCGCCGCGGGGCAGGACGACCACGGCGTCGCCGTCCTCCGCAAGAAGCCCGGCGCGCCGACGAAAGCCCAGCTCGAGCAGATCGATCCCGGCGAGGGACGCGAGGCCACCGCCCTGTACCACGACGTGATGCATCTGCGGGCAGAGGTGGCGGCTCTGCGCTCCCGCTAGCTCAGCCCGTCTTCGGCGCGTAGCGGTTGTGGAACATCAGGGCGTTGCCGTCGGGGTCGGCGAAGTGGGCCATGTGGCAGACGCCGCTGTCGATCGTCTCTCCGAAGAACTCGACGCCCTTCGCCTCGAGCTCGGCGCGGGCCGCGGCGACGTCGTCGACGTGGAGGGCGATCGGGTGGCCGCTGGGCTCGAACTCGCGGCCGATCGAGGCGGCGTCCATGACCTGCAGGGTGAGGCTGCCGGTCTCGTACTCGCCGGCGGGGATTTTCCCGTAGTCGACCGTGTGCTCGAGGCCGAGCAGCTCGCCGTAGAACTTCTGCGCCGCGGGGTAGTCCTTGACGAAGACGGTGAGGAAGTCGACGCCGGTGACGGTGGTCGCTGAGGTCATGGCTGGCTCCTGGGGTCGGGTGGGCGTTGGATTCTCGCCCGCGAATCTAGTCGCTCGGCTGGGCCGGCCGGGCGATGTACACGGCCTTGTTGTGGACCTCTTCCCGCAGCGGCTGGTGCAGGACCGCGTCGGCGCCGTGGCCGAAGACCTCGAGGCACTCGAAGCCGGCGCCCTCCAGCGCGGCCAGCACCTCGGCTTCGGGGAAGTGGCGCTGGCGGTGTATCTCCGGGGCGATCCGCGGGCCGTCCTCGCCCGCCGCCGGCAGCACCTCGAAGCTGGCTTCGGCGATCCCGCCGGGCCGGGCGTCCGGGCTCGAGCGCCCCTTCCAGACCAGCCTCCGCCCGTCCTTCTCCAGCTCGACTTCTTCGGCGAAGAAGGTGCGGTAGACCGTGAGCGCGTTGACGTCGAACATCAGCAGGCCGCCGGGGGCGAGGTTGCGCCGCATCCCCGCCAGCGCCCGTTCCAGTTCCTCGCCGCCGAGCAGGTAGTTGATCGCGTCGTCGAGGCACCAGATCAGGTCGAACTCGCCGGCGCGGGGGAGGTCGCGCATGTCGGCGACGGAGAGCGCGGCACGGTCGCCGGCCTTGGCCCGGGCCAGCTCGACCATCGGCGCCGAGACGTCGCTGGCGGTCACCTCCCAGCCGCGCTCCAGCATCGGGACGAAGCTCTTGCCGGTGCCGCAGGCGACGTCGAGCAGGCGGTTGCCGCGCAGGCCGAGGCGCTCGAGCTCGGGCAGGAGGTTGCCCAGCCAGAGCTCGTAGTCGTGGTGGGAGGTGAAGTCGTCGTAGACCGGCGCGATCGCGTCGTAGGCGATCTCCGCCCCGCGCCGGCGCCCCTCCTCTGCCGTTCCGACCCCCATGGAGAGAAGACCTGACTCGTGCTCAGGACAGTTTCAGCGCTTAAGTTCACTCGTCTGGTCATCGGTTATGTAAGTTCGTTTGATCAGCACTCCGAACGGGCATCGGGCGGCGGTTCCGGACGATGACTGGGAGTGGGGTGAGGCGCACAGGGTCTGTCTTCGCTTGGCGTATCGCTACGCGAGCAATCCGAGCGAGGCGGAGGACATAGCCCAGGACGCCTTGCTTCGCGCCTGGCGTCGCCGCTCGACGCTGCGCGAGGCCGACCGCCGCAACCAGTGGCTGGCGACGATCGTCCGCAACGAGGCCTTCCGCCAGCACGCCCGCACCCGCCCCGACCCGACATCGCTGATCGAGACACAGGAGGGGGCCGAGGACGCCCAGGTGGTGGCCACGGTCGAACGGGCCGACCTGCACGCGGCGCTGAAACGGCTCAGCGACCGCGAGCGGCAGCTGCTCGAGCTGCGCTACAACGAGGACCTGACCCAGCAGGCGATCGCCCGCCGGCTCGGGATTCCGGAAGGGACCGTCAAGGTGCGGTTGCACCGGGCGCGCGACAAACTGCGCCGCGCCTACGTGCTTCAGTGACCGGCGGCGACGCGGCGCATCTCCGCGGCGGCGACCTGGGGCCCGACGTAGGGGACCAGCATCGCGAACAACAGGTCGGGTAGGCGCTCGGGCAGCTCGCCGGCGCGGCCGGCCAGCAGCTCCTCGAAGATCAGGCCGGAGACGGCGCCGGCCGACATCAGCGAGATGTTCTCCGGCAGCTCCCTGGCGCCGGCCAGCTCGCGGCCGGCGTCGAGGTACTCGGTGAAGCGCGCGATCGCGTTGAGGTGCAGCTGGCGGGCGTCGGCGCCGGCGGCGGCGACCTCGACCACCGCGGTGCGAGCCAGCGCCGGGTCGAGGGCGAAGCGGTCGACGATCGTCGACAGCCCGTCGGTCATCCGCGCCATCCACGGGGCCTCGCCGTCGCACTTGGCGACCACCTCGCCGAAGACCTGCTCGACCAGCATCTCGTAGGCGGCGAGGAAGCAGTCGTGCTTGTCGTCGAAGTGTTTGTAGAAGGTGGTGCGGGAGGTGCCGGCCTCCTCGATCACGTCGGCGACGGCGGTCTCCTTGTAGCCCCTGGCGCCGACGACGCGGATCATTGCCGCCAGGATCAGTTGACGCCGTGATTCGGGAGGTGCCATCGGCCCGCTTTCGAGGGAGGCTGAACTACCGGGTACATTCATCATAGCGGCGTCATGTACGAAGATGTTTACTTACTTCTTCGCCCACCTCCCGTGCTGCCGCATCTGGGCCGAGATACGCGACCAGCGTCGCAAAAAGCAGGTCTGAAAGCAAGCTGGGAAGTTTGTCCGCTCGGCCGGCGACGAGCTCGTCGGAGATCAAGCCGACCACCGCGCCGGCCGCCATCCGCGAGGTGTTGGCCGGGAGGTTGCGGCCGCCGGGGGCGAAGTCGCGCCCCTCGTCGAAGAACGGCGTCAGCCGCTGCACCGCCGCCCGGAAGCGGCGCTGCGCCGCCGGCCCGGCGGAGGCGACGTCGACGAAGGCGAGCCGAGCCTGCTCCGGGTCGGCCGCCAGCGCCTCGAGCAGCGTCGCCAGCCCGGCCCGGGCGCGGTCCGGCCAGCGCTCCTCGCCCTCGTAGGCGACCGAGATCCGCCGCACCAGCTGGTCGACCGAGTCGTCGTAGGCGGCCAGGAAGCAGGCTTCCTTGTCGGCGAAGAGCTCGTAGAAGGTGGTGCGGGAGATCCCCGCCTCCTTGGTCAGGTCGGAGACGGTGGTCGCCGCGTACCCCTTGGCGGCGACGATCCGCATCGTCGCCGCCAGCAGCCGGTCGCGCTGGGAGCGGGCGACGACCTCGGGCGGCAGGCCGTGCCGCCCCCGCGGCGGCCGCCAGCGCCCCCCCTGCCCGGTCGCCTGCGGCACCGCTCAGCCCGTCCCGGGGCGGAGCGACTTCTCCGCTTCCCGGGACTGCCGCAGCGCCTCGTCCTGGCCGAGGTAAGGAATGGTGACGATGTAGACGATGTCCGGCAGCAGTTCCGGCAGCCGCTCGGTGTTGCCGGCGAGGATCTGGCCGACGATCAGCGACTCGGCGGCGGCGAGGGCGCCGCGGCCGGCGCTGGAGGGGATCCCCTGTTCCTCCATCGGGTCGCCGCGGCCGCGGTCGAGCAGGGCTTGCAGGACCCGCTTGCCCGACGCGTACAGCTCCAGCGAGCGCCCGCCCGCCGCCGGCGCCTCGATCAGCGCCATGCGGGCGAACTCGGGGCGGGTCGCCAGCAGGTCGAGGAAGGTGGCGGCGGCGTCGCGGACCATCGTCGCCCAGGGCTTGTCGGGCGAGTAGACGTCGACGACCCGGCTCATCGCGTCGGCGAGCGAGAGCTCCATCGAGGCCTGCAGGCAGTCCTCCTTGTCCTTGAAGAGCTCGTAGAAGGTGGCGCGGGAGACCCCGGCGGGCTCGCAGACGTCGGCGATCGTCGTCGCCCCGAAGCCCTTGGCGGCGCAGGCGTCGGCCATCGCGGTGAGAATCCGTTCGCGCTGGGAGTGGGCGACCAGCGGCACCGGCAGGTCGGCGCGACCGGCCGGCAGCCGTTCCTGCTCGATCAGGCCGCCGATGTCGTCCGACTCGGCCTTGGACCTGGCTCCATTGGGGGAAGCGGTGGGCGGCATGTGGATTCCTCGCTCAGACAGCCGTGTTTAGGTAAACGCGATTGTACACCCCCAGCGGGCTTCTGTGGACGTTCCAGTACCGATTTATTTTTTTGACGGCTAAATAGGAACGCCATCGGGATGGCTGTACACGGGGGAGAGCGGGATACCGAAAACTTCGGACCGCTGTACAACCCGGCCGGCTCGCCTCCCGTCGACCATTTACCAATGGAGACGATGCCCCGCCAGATCGTCGCCTTCGGCGGCGGCGGTTTCTCGATGGAGTCGGGGAACCCCCTGCTCGACGACTACGTGCTCGGCCTGACCGGGGCGGAGCGGCCGCGCGTCTGCTTCCTCCCCTCCGCCAGCGGCGACGCCGACCACTACATCGTCCGCTTCTACCGCGCCTTCTCCGCCCACCGCTGCGAGGCCACCCACGTCTCCCTCTTCCGCCGCGAGCAGGGGCCCGAGGACCTGCGCCGCCACCTGCTCTCCCAGGACCTGATCTACGTCGGCGGCGGCAGCGTCGTCAGCCTGCTTGGGGTCTGGCGGGCGCACGGGATCGACGCGATCCTGCGCGAGGCCTGGGAAGCGGGGGTCGTCCTCTGCGGCCTCTCGGCCGGCTCGCTCTGCTGGTTCGCCGAGGCGGTGACGGGGTTCCACGGGGCGCCGAAACGGCTCGAGGGCCTGGGCCTGCTGCCGTTCAGCAACTGCGTCCACTACGAGCCGAGGTCGAGGCGGCGCGAGTCCTACCACGGCTTCCTGCGCGAGGGGATGCGGGCCGGCTACGCCGCCGAGGACGGCGCCGCGCTGCACTTCACCGGCACCGAACTGAGCCGCGTGGTCGCCTCCCGGCCCGAGGCCCGCGGCTACCGCCTCGACGTCGCCGGGCAGCGGGTGGTCGAGATGCGGATCGCCACCGCCTTCCTCGGCGATCGCGGGGCCGTCCCCACCGCACCGGTACCGGAGGCGCTCTCCACCGCGGTCGCCGCCTGATGGAGGTCCGCCGCATCCTCGCCCTCGGAGGCCACGACTTCACATCGCGCCCGCCGGACCGGGCCGTCTGCGAGCTACTGCTGCGGCTGGCCTCCGAGCGCGGCGGCGAGCGGCCGAAGATCTGCATCCTGCCGACCGCCAGCGGCGACACCTCCGACCAGATCGGCCGCTTCTACGCCGCCTTCGGCGAGCGGCCCTGCGAGCCCTCGGACCTTTCCCTGTTCCGGCTCGGCCGGCGGCCGATGGCGCTGCGCGACCACCTCCTGGCCCAGGACTTGATCTACGTCGGCGGCGGCAGCCTGGTCAACCTGCTGGCGGTCTGGGAGGCGCACGACGTCGCCTCGATCCTCAGCCTCGCCTGGCGCCAGGGGATCGTCCTCGCCGGCCAGAGCGCCGGCGCGATGTGCTGGTTCGAGGCCGGCATCACCAAGTCCTCCGGCAAGCCGCTGGCGGCGGCCGGCCTGGGCCTGCTCAACGGCAGCCTCTGCGTCCACTACAACAACGAGCCCGAGCGCCGCGCCGCCTACCTCGAAGCCGTCGGCAACGGCATGCCGGGCGGCTACGGCCTTGACGACTACGCCGGTCTGCTCTGGGAGGGAGAAGGCGCCCCCGCGGCGGTCACCGCCCGCCGCGGCGCCCGCGCCTACCGGGTCTGCAACCGCGACGAGTCCGTCTCCGAGTCCCCGCTCCCCGCCCGTTTCCTCCCCGCGCCCGCCCCGGCAGCCCTGCGCGAGGACATCGCCGAGTTCCGCCGCATCAAGACGATGCGCAAACGGGCGGGCTGGCTGGGATAGCGGACGGGAGGGTCTCCCCGTCCCTACTCCCCCGCGACCGGCGGCGCGGTCGGGTCCCCGCTCTCCTCGCCGAGGCTCTCCCGCGCGATGTAGTCCTCGGCCAGCAGCAGGTTCTCCCGCGAGCGCTCGACCACGTTGAGCAGGTCGCCCATCAGCGCCACCTCCTCGACCTGCTCCTTGACGAACCACTGCAGGAACTGCTCGGCTCGGTAGTCCTTGATCTCACGCGCCAGCTCGAAGAGGGCGAAGATCTCGTCGCTGACCCGTTTCTCCTGCTCGAGCGCCATCCGCACCGGGGCGCTGCCGTCGGAGTAGGTGGTCTCCTGCGACTTGATGTCGGGGATGTGGATCTCCTCGCCGACGTCGAGCAGGTACTGGATCATCATCATCGCGTGCTCGCGCTCCTCCAGCGCCTGCCGGTAGAAGAATTGGGCGAGGCGGGGCAGGGTGGCGGCGTCGTAGTAGACGGCAGCCCCCACGTACTGCTGCGAGGCCGCGAACTCGTTGGCGATCTGCTCGTTGAGTGCGTCGGCGAAAGACTTGTCAGGCATCTCGGGCTCCTTCTCGGCGGGACGGGGCTGGTGCGCCTCAACGTAGCCGAAAGCGTGAGTTCGGTCGGCCGAAGCGCGGGTTCGGCTAGCCGAATACCGTGAGAACACATTTGTTCCCGCATACCGGGAAGAAGTGCGTTCTCACCTCAGAGGCGCCAGCGGAAGCCGGTCGGCTCGATCGCCGGCTCGAGCGGGCTGGAGGGGAGGCCGGGCTTGGTTGCCTGCTGCGGGTCGTTGTAGCCGCCCGGGGCGACGTCGTTGGGGGTGTCGGGATGGAAGATCGAGGCCAGGTACTGGATCTGGCCGCGGCCCTGGCCGAGCTCGGTCTGGCCGCCGCCATAGGCGCCGATCCCGCGCTCCTCGCAGTAGTCGTAAGCGGCGAAGAGGTTGCGGATCGGGCCGAAGCGGGAGGGCTTGACGTTGACCGTCCGCGGCGGCGACCAGGGCATCGCCTCGATGTCGGCGATCGAGTGGATCGGGGCGTCCCAGGTAACCCGCTCGGAGACCGGGTCGAGCAGCGGCCGGGTCTCGTCGGTGACGTCGGGGTCCTCGAGCCAGGCCTCCGGGAAGCCCTCGATCAGCTTCGCGTACAACTCCGGGTCGGTGACGACGTCCACCGGCGTGCCTTTGTAGAAGCCCTTGAGGTCGAGCGAGTCGACGGCGCCGGTCTCTATAAGGGCGGCGATCAGCTCGTCGTCCCAGTCGTTGAAGGGGTCGAGCTTGAAGCGCAGGGTGGGGTAGACGGCGAGACGGGCGAGCAGCGGCTCGATCGAGGAGCGTTCGTCGGGGTCGAAGCCGGAGAGCCGCATCGAGTTGACGAAGTTGACCGGGCGCGCCTCGCGGCCGAGCGCGGCGGCGAGGTTGGTGCCGGACTGGCGCAGCGCCAGGTCCAGCGCCGCCGACTCGAAGGCCCAGCGCCGGTACTCGCGGGAGGCCTCCTCGCGCACCGGCGGCGCGGCCTGAAAGAGGTCGATCGGGTCGAGGTGCTCGGAGAACTCGGCGAAAGTCCCGGAGAAGGCGATGCCCGCGGGCGGGCCGTGGTCCTGCTGGCCGATGTGGTCGACGGCGTCGTAGACGACGTCTTCGCCGATCCCCTCGTGGCCGCCGCCGCTCAGCTTGATCACCGTGGTCAGCCGTTCGAACTCCCCGAGCGTGACCCCCAGCCCCTCGAACTCGCAGGACTGGATCTCGAGCGGCAGGTCGGCGATCGCGTCGAAGCTGGCCATTCGGAGGCAGCCTAGATGATCTGCTTCGTCGTTCAGACGCTGTGCGAGAGGGGAGTCGGTGCTCCCTCGCGGGAATTTGTCGCGTGCGCTTCGCGCACGGCTCCGGAACATGCTGCTCGCCTATGGCGAGCAATAGACAGATTGCATGTCGCGCGCTTCGCGCACATTCCCGCGAGGGAGCACCGACTCCCCTGCCCTACGCCAGCGCCACACGCAGCGTCTTCAGCTCCCGATCGCTCCCTCCGCGCACGTAACCGCCGTGCGCGACGCTCTCCCTTATGTAGTCCAGGGTCTCCGCGGTCAGGCGCTCGCCGGGGAGGACGTTGGGGATGCCCGGGGGGTAGGCGGCGAGACCCTCGGCGGCGACGCGCCCGGCGGCGGCGTCGAAGGGGATCACCTCCTGGGGGCCGAGGAAGGCCTCGCGCGGAGTCATCACCAGCTCGCCCCAGGGCGGCGGCGGGGCCAGCTTCTCGTCCGGCGCCCCCGGCTCGGCCTCGAGCTTGTCGAGCGCCTCGCGCAGGCCCGCGACCAGGCGCTCACCGGCGCTCGCCGCCGGCTCGCCGACGCCGAAGATCGCGACGACGACGTTCTCGGAGTAGAGCTCGAGGTCGAGACCGCTCGTGTAGAAGGCGGCTTTGGCCAGCCGGTAGCCGGTCGAGCCGGTCGCGCGGACGTCGATCGCCAGGCGCAACGGGTCCCAGCCGGCGATCCCCGGCCGCCCGACCAGGCTCTCGTCGAGCACGGCGAGGCCGGGGATGCGCTCGATCGCCGCCCGCGTCGCGGCCGCCGCCTCGAGGGTTTCGCCGAGCAGCTCGGCGCCGTGGACCCGCGCCTGGCGCCGCGCCGCGTCGAGCGAGCCGGTCAGCAGCCCGCTGGGGCTGGTCGTTTCGACCAGGCTGACGCAGCGGTCGACCACGGCCGGGTCGATGCGCCCGCCCGCCCCGAGGTGCAGCATCGCCGCCTGGGTGAGGCTGCCGACGATCTTGTGGGTCGAGGAGGTGACCAGGTCGGCGCCGCCGGTGAGCGCGTCGGCGGGCAGCGAGGGATGGAAGCGCAGGTGTGCTCCCCAGGCCTCGTCGACGACCAGCGGCACGCCGCGCCCGTGCGCGGCCTCGGCCAGGGCGGCGACGTCGGCGCAGGCGCCGAAGTAGGTGGGGGAGACGACCATCGCCGCGACCGCCCCGGGGGTTTCCTCCAGCGCCGCCGCCAGCGACTCCGACGTCAGCCCGTGGGCGATCCCCAGCTCGTCGTCCAGCTCCGGGGCGACGAAGGCCGGCCGCATCCCGCTCAGCACCAGCCCGTCGATCACCGAGGAGTGGACGTTGCGCTGGACGACGACGCGGTCGCCGCCGTGGGCCAGCGCCATGCAGGTCGCGTGGTTGCCCTGCGAGGCGCCGTTGACGAGGAACCAGGTGCGCGCGGCTCCCCAGGCCTCGGCGGCGAGCAGCTGCGCCTGCTGGAACGGGGTCGGTTCAGGGCCGATGTCGACCCCCTCGGTGACCGAGGGGACGTCGTTGCGCAGCCCGGTCTCGCCGACCAGCGCGCGCAGCGCCGGGTCGGCGCCGGCGCCGCCCTTGTGGCCGGGAACCTGGAAGCGGCCGGGATCCAGCTCCGCGTAGGCGAGCAGGGCATCGACGTAGGGAGTCGAGTCCTGATCGCGAGCGGGCATCGAGCCGAGTCTACGCCGCCCGTGGAGCCGGTCCGGGACACTGGACGAGGCGATGAAGCACACCCCACACGGCTACTGGCTGGAGGAGGCGGGAGCGGTCGCGCCGGCGCCGCCCCTGGACGCCGACCGCGACGCCGACGTGGTCGTAATCGGCGGCGGCTTCACCGGCCTCTGGGCGGCCTGGCACCTCAAGCAGCTGGAGCCGGACGCCCGCGTCGTCCTGCTGGAGGCGGACGAGCACTGCGGCCGCGGGCCGAGCGGCCGCAACGGCGGCTTCTGCAACGTGATGTGGTTCTCGCTGCCGAGCATGCGCCGGCGCTGGGGGGACGCGGCGGCGCTGGCGGTTGCTCGCGCCGCCGAGCGGGCGGTCCACGAGATCGGCGAGTTCTGCGAGGCGGAGGGAGTCGACGCCTGGTTCCGGACGGGCGGCTACCTGCAGGTCTCGACCGCGGCCGCGCACGACCAGGTCTGGGCGGAGGCGCTGGCCGCGTGCCGGGAGCTGGGGGCCGGCGACGCCGTGCGGTCGCTGACCCCGGCCGAGGTCGCCGCCCGCTGCGCCTCGCCGGCCTTCCGCGCGGGCGCCTACTACCCGAGCTCGGCCACGGTGCAGCCGGCGCGCCTGGCGCTCGGCTTGCGCGCGCGGCTGATCGAGCGCGGGGTGGAGGTGTGCGAGGGAACCCCGGTGCGGGCGCTGCGCGACGCTCCGGACGGCGTCGAGGCGCGCACCCCGGGCGGTGTGGTGCGAGCCCGGGCGGCGGTCGTCGCCCTCGGGGGCGCCGTCACGGCGCACCACGGCCCGCTGCGCAACCGACTGACGATCACCTCCTCGCACATCGTCCTCACCGAGCCTGTCCCCGATTTGCTGGAGGAGGTCGGCTGGACGGGGGGCGAGTGCATCACCGACTGCCGCACGATGCTGCACTACTTCCGCACCACCCCGGACGGGCGCATCGCCTTCGGCCTCGGCGGCGGGCGGATCTCGATGGGAGGGCGCCTGCGGGGGCGGGTCGAGGTCGACCCCGCCGTCGCCACCCGGGCGGTCGAGCGCCTGCGCGCCTACTTCCCGGGCATCGAGGGCCGGCGCATCACCCACGCCTGGGGCGGCCCGATCGACGTCTCGCCGACCCACCTGCCGGTCGTCGTCCCCCTGCCCGGCGGCCGCGCCTTCGCCGCCGCCGGCTACACCGGCAACGGGGTCGGCCCCTCGCACATGGTCGCCCGCACCCTCGCCTCGCTCGCCCTCGACCGCCGCGACGAGCCCTCCCGCCTGCCGCTCGTCGACCCCTCCCCCCAGCGCGTGCCGCCCGAGCCCTTCCACTGGCTCGGTGGCAGCGCGATCCACGCCGGGATCATGAGCAAGGAGCGGGCCGAGGGGGAAGGTCGCCGCCCGCACCCGGTCAGCTCCGCCCTGGCCAAGGTCCCGGAGCTGATCGGCTTCCACATCGGCCGCTGACGAGGCCCCGCGGCACCACGCTCCTTCTCTCAAGAAACGCTCTCTTGACTTTATGAAAGGAAGCGTTTACAGTCCCTGCAGTCGAGTTCGCCAAGGGAGCGAACACGGCTGATCACAGGGACAAAGAGCCCCGCCGGCAACGCCGCAACAGGGAAGCGGCAGGCAAGGGCTCAAGGGACAAGGAGAGAGCAACGGTGAGACATCGCCACCCGTACCGGACTTCGAAGTCCACCGTCGCGATCCCCGGAACGCCACCTGCGTGCGTAGCGCCAAGCGCCACCACGCTCAACTCTCAGGAGAAGAGATAAGAATGCTTGAACGCCTACGCAACCAAGTCGGCACCGCCGGCCTGATCGTCGCCATCGTCGCGCTTGTAGCCGCCCTCGGCGGCGGCGCCTACGCCGCAACCTCCAATTCCGGCAAGGCCACCGCCAGCGCCAAAGGCAAGCCCGGGCCGCGCGGCAAGACCGGCAAGACGGGTCCGGCAGGACCCGCCGGACCGGTTGGGCCCGCGGGGCTCACCGGACCCGCTGGCCCCAAGGGCGACCCCGGCCCCAAGGGCGACACGGGTGCGCAGGGACCGATCGGCCCGCAGGGGCCTGTAGGCCCGAAAGGCACGAGCGGCTTCACCGAGACGCTGCCCCCGGGCAAAACCGAGACCGGCACCTGGTCGTTCGGATACGTCTCCGCGGACGGAGCTCCGGTAGCCGACTTCTTCGAACCCGGAGTCGTCGTGCCCGTCAGCTTCCCGATCCCACTGGAAACGGGGATCGAGGAAGGACACGCTCACTTCATCAACCTTGCGGGTGAAGAGGTCGAAGCCATAGAAAATTCGTCGTTCGAAATTGAATTCGTGAAAGTGCCGCAGACCAACCCGAAACCGTGTCCGGGAACCGTGGCGGCACCGGAAGCGGCACCGGGCGAGTTCTGCGTATACGAAAGCGCACTCACCTCGAACGCCGGCGCGAAAACCGCACTGGCCTCGCAGCTGATCGGCAGGCCCGAGGGCCCCTTTCCGGTTCCCGGCCTCGAAGGCTCCAACGCTGGTACCACCGGGGCGATTCTGAATGTCGTCTGGCTGGAGACGCCCACCGGCCAGGCTGGCGGTTGGGGCACCTGGGCAGTGACCGCGGCGGAATAGCGGCAGAGCACGTCCAGCGCAGACCACGACGACGCGATCGGAAGACAGATGCTAAAGCGAAAGCAATTGCTCAAAGCTCGATTCGAGGCATTCATCTTCCTCGCGCTCGTGGCGCTGCTCGCTCTTACGTTGGGTTCGGTCGAGGCTCGGGCGGCGGAGGCTCCTAAAACTCTCTGGCAGACGTGCGAAGAAGGCTCCGGGGCTGGAGAGTGTGGCAGGGGGGTGATCGGCGTCGCCACCGATCCCCTCACCGGGAACGTCTTCGTCGTCGACAACGAGAACAACCGGATAAACGTCTTTGGGCCCTGGGGGGAGTTCCTGGAAGCCTGGGGGTGGGGTGTATTTGACGGCAGCTCCGAATTCCAGACCTGCGGCCCGAGCGCCGATCCTCCCGCGCCGGATTGCCGGGCCGGGTTGCACGGTGTTGGAGTTGGCGAGTTTGCGACGCCCACCGGCGTCACCGTCGACTCCAGCGGGGACGTGTACGTACTTGACGTCAGGAGCTGCGTAAGCGGCGGAAATTGCGGGCCGAGCGACCGGGCAAACCGCGTGCAGAAGTTCGACTCCGACGGCGACTTCATTCTCATGTTCGGTCGTGAAGTAAACCTGACGAAGGTAGGCGAACGCGAAGCGCAGGAAACCGCCGGCGAACCGGTGACGGTCACGGCTCAGGAAGAAAACGTCTGCACGGCCGCATCCGGAGACGTCTGCGGCCGTGGGGTCGAAGGAACGGAAGACGGCGCGTTCGGTGCCGGTGCTCTCAGCGTCTACGAACCACGGGGCGGGCTAATCGCTGTCGGCCCGGGCGATGTCATCCATGTGGGCGGCCAGGAGCGGATCCAGAGATTCACCTCGGACGGCGCCTTCCTGAGCAAGGTCACGATACCCGGAGAGCAGGTCTTTGCGCTGGACGTCGATTCGGGGGGAAACCTCTTCGTGGGATTTGCCGAATCCGGGGAATTCGAGCCGGCGAAAGTCAAAGGAGAGATACAGAAGCTTGGCCCAGGCGGCGAAAAACAGTGCACGGCGACCTTGCCACGCTTACTTCCAACCGAATGGGGATTGGCGTTGACCGCCGCCGCCGACGGCCACTTCTACGTGGCTTTCGGCAACGCTCAGGCAAATGGGGCGGTGCAGCAAATACGCAGGTTCAGCCCGTCGTGCGCCGATGAACCAGCCTCGGCATTTCCCGTACCCGGCATGGGCGCTTTCAGATATATCACTGGAATTGCGACGAGCTCGGCCTGCGGACTGGGGGAGGAAAGCCTCTACGTCAACACCAACATCCCATTCACTCGGGCCTACTTCCCCAGCCCGGATCCAAATCTCTGTCCACCGCCCGCGGTTGCGCCGATCATTACCGCGCAGTATGCGGCTTCGGTCGCTTCCAGCAGCGCCGAAGTGCGGGCCAACATCAATTCCCACTTCTGGCCGGATACGACCTATCACCTGCAGTGGGGCGAGGGAGACTGCAAGACCGACCCCGCCGGCTGCCAGAACACCGAGCTGCTTCCCGGGGCCCAGCTTGGAAGCGAGAACGACGTTCCCACCCCCACCGCTGGAGTGGTGCTGACCGGACTCAAGCCCGATACGACCTATCACTTCAGGTTCATTGCCAAAAGCAGCGGTGGGGGTCCGGTCTTCGGGGTGGGGGCGGAAGAAAGGGACGCGACTTTTCACACCTACCCGCAGCCGCTGCCGCACAAGAGCTGTCCCAACCAGGCGTTCCGCACGGGGTCGCAAGCGGCGCTCCCCGATTGCCGGGCCTATGAGATGGTCTCGCCGATCGCCAAGCAGGGTGGTGACGTGATCGCGCTGCTGGAAGTCAACGGCCTCCCGGCAACGGTTCAGCAGGCCACCCCCGGCGGCGAACGGCTCACCTACTCGGCTTTCCGGGCTTTTGCCGACCCTCGGTCCTCTCCCTACACCTCCCAGTACTTGGCCACCAGGGGCCCCCAGGGCTGGGTCACCGAGGCGATTTCTCCGTATCAGGAAGGGCCCCGCCAGACGGGCGGAGCCGCCCTCGGCGAACTCGAAACCAGCTACCAGGCGTTCACCGAGGACCTCTGCAGCGGCTGGATATTCCGGGTCTACGAACCAGCCCTGGATAGCGCTGCGATCCGGGGATACCCGAACCTCTACAAGCGGTCGAACTGCGGCAGTGGGGCGGGCTCCTACGAGGTCATGACCCGCCTGACGCCACAGTACGAAAAGGCCCCCGGGCAGTTCGAACCACTACTTCCTGAAAACTTCATCCCCTCTATCTCTGGATTCTCAGCCAACGGCGAGCACACCGTGTTCTATGCTCGAGGCCAGCTCGGAGATCAAGGCTCTCCCTGTGCCGCAGGCTCCAATTGCCCGAGCCAGCTCTTCGACTACCACGACGGCATCGCCCGGCAGGTGTGCGTCGAACCCAACGGAACGAGGATCGAGGGCGGCTGCTCGCTCGGAAGCGGATCTGCCGCCGGCGGCCTCCGCTCTGCCAGTGTCGATCAGGCGGTGTCGGCGGACGGCTCGCGGATCTTCTGGACCAAAGAAGGCGTAGGGGGGAAGGGCCAGCTCTACGCACGCATCAACGGATCCGAAACCCTGACGCTGTCGGCGGCGCCAGCCCGATTTTGGACCGCGGCCGCGGATGGCAGCCGGGTCATCTTCAGCGTGCCGGATCCCCAGGAGGCCGTCGAGGGCCCCCTCTATGCCTACGACGTCGAAAGTCAGGGGAAAGTGCGCATCGCAAAAGACGCTACCGGCTTTATGGGCGCCAGCGACGACGCGAGCATCGTCTACTTCACCTCTCCCGAAGTGCTGCCGGGGGTGGAGCCCAACAACGTCGGAGCGGAAGCGGAAGCGGGTGAACAGAACCTCTACGTCTACGACGTGACGGCTGAGACCTATGCGTTCGTCGCCATTCTCAGTCCCGACGACGTCGAATACCTTGACCCCTTCGTCGGCGGTGGGCCGCGAGCCATCACCACCGAGCCGCGGTTCCGCACCGCTCGCGTATCTAAGAGCGGTCTCCACGCCGCCTTCGCGTCCTACGCCCCGCTCACGGGCGCCGACAACACCGACTTCAACAGCGGCAGGCCCGACAGCGAGGCCTTCCTCTTCGACGTCAACGCCAACCGCCTGCGCTGCGTCTCCTGCCATCCCGGTGGCGCGCGGCCGGTTGGTCGACCGGTCGACGTTGGTGGTGGGTCGTTTTATTGGGTCGCCTCCAGCATTCCGACCTGGCCCAACCAGGCCTACCAGTCCCGCGTCCTCTCCGACAGCGGTGATCGCCTCTTCTTCGAAAGCGCCGGGGCGCTGGTCCTGCACGACACCAACGGCAAGAAGGACGTATACGAGTGGGAGGTCGGTGAAAGCCAGCGGGAATGCGAAGCAGTGGGCGCCGAACTCTTCCTCGCCCGCGAAGGCGGTTGCCTGAGCCTGATCTCCTCGGGCGAAAACCCCTCCGACTCCGAGTTCATCGACGCCTCCGCCTCCGGGTCCGACGTCTTCTTCTCGACCAGCTCCAGCTTGCTGCCCCAGGACCCCGGCCAGCGAGACATCTACATCGCCCGCGCGGGCGGCGGCTTCCCGCCGCCCCCAAGCCAGCCCGCGGCGTGTGAAGGCGAAGCCTGCCAGGGACCCTTCTCCCCGCCCAACGACCCGACTCCGGCGTCCACCACCTTCCAGGGCGCCGGCAACGTCGTCGAGAAGAAGCAGAAGAAGAAGCAACGGAAGAAGAGCGCCAAGAAACGTGGCAAGAAGGACAAGCAGAAACGAGCCGCACGCAACCGGGGAGGGAACCGATGAACGCCCGTCGCTCACGTTTAGGGGGGTTGCTCGCGGGTGCCCTGCTCCCGCTCGCCCTGCTCGTGGCGCCGCCCGGCGCCCAGGCCGCCTTCGGCCTCGGCGAGCTCGACGTCAGCTTCACCGGGCCGGGCGGTGGGCCGTCGATGCAGGCGGGCTCGCACCCCTTCGACTTCAACACCACGATCGTCCTCAACACCAAGCCCGCGTCGGGCGGAATCCTGCCCGACGGAGAGGTCAAGGACGTGAGGATCGACTTGCCCCCCGGGCTGGTCGGAACCCCCAAGCCGGTGCCCCAGTGCGCCGCGGAAGACTTCGCCCGTCCGGGTGACGGCACCTCTGCATGTCCTCGCTCCAGCGCCGTCGGAACGGCGAGAATCGTTATCGGCTTCGGGCCGATCGAGTCGGTACAGGACCGCTTCGAAAATGACCCGCTCGCCGAACCCGTACCCGTTTTCAACCTGGTGCCGCCCCCCGGCGTCGCCTCGAAAATCGGTTTCTGGGTCGCGAACGCGCCGGTGATCGTCGAAACCTCGGTCAGCGATCGAGCTCCGTATCGCCTGGTCACCGACGTCGCCAACGTTCCCAACTTCCTTCAATTCTTTGCTTCCAAGGTCACTTTGTGGGGGATCCCGGGGGACCCTGCGCATGACTCCGAAAGGGGATGCGGTGCCGGGGGCTGCCCGCAGCTCCCCCAAATCCCCTTCCTCACCCTGCCGCGATCCTGTGAAGGGCCGCTCAAGACCACCTTCGTCGCCGACGCTTGGCAGAAACCCGGCGCCTGGACGGCGCCGTCGACGATCGAAACCCACGACGCCTCGACTCCGCCCAACCCCCTGGGCACCACCGGCTGCGACAAGCTCAAGTTCAAGCCGACGATCAGCGCCAAGCCGACCACCCAGGCGGCTTCCTCGCCAACCGGCCTGGACTTCAGCCTGGACCTCAAGGACGAAGGCCTGACCTCGGCTACCGGCATCGCTCAGTCCGACGTGAAGAAGGCCGTGGTCACGCTGCCCGAGGGGTTCTCCACCAATCCCTCGCTGGCGGAAGGCCTCAACGTCTGCTCGGAAGCTGAGCTCGACCGCGAGAGCGCCTTCTCCGATCCCGGCGCCGGCTGCCCCAATGCCTCCAAGATCGGCACCGTCGAAGTCGAAACGCCCTTGCTGGAGGAAAACGTCAACGGCTCGCTGTTCATCGCCAAGCCCTACGAGAACCCCTTCGGCTCTCTGCTGGCGCTGTACATGGTGATCAAGAATCCGGTCCTCGGCATCGTCATCAAGCAGCCCTTGAAAGTCGAAAACGACCCGGTCACCGGCCGCATCACCACGGTCGCCGATGACCTGCCGCAGTTGCCGTTTAGCCACTTCAGGTTGCACTTCCGCGAGGGAACGCGCTCGCCGCTCTCGACTCCCCCTCTCTGCGGCTCCTACAACGTCAAAGCGGTCCTCACCCCCTGGGCCGGCGGACCCCCGGTCACCACCAACTCCGCCTTCTCGGTGATCACGGGACCGAACGCCGGCGCTTGCGCCTCCGGCAACACCGCCCCCTTCAAGCCGGGCCTGCTCGCCGGCACGATCAACAACGCCGCCGGCACCTACTCGCCCTTCAACCTGCGCTTGACCCGTAACGACGGCGAGCAGGAGTTCACCCGCTTCTCGATCAAGCTGCCGCCGGGAATCGTCGGCAAACTCGCCGGCATCCCCTTCTGCCCCGACGCCGCGATCGCCGCGGCCAAAGCGCGGACCGGCCCCCACGGCGGCGCTGAAGAGTTGGCCGCTCCGAGCTGTCCGGCTGCAAGTGAGGTCGGAAGGACCCTGGTCGGCGCCGGCGTCGGTCCCTCGCTGGCTTATGCCCCCGGCAAGATCTACCTCGCCGGTCCCTATAACGGCTCCGCTCTTTCAATCGCCGCCATCACCGCCGCCCGGGTCGGACCCTTCGACCTCGGCACCGTGGTCATCCGCCAAGCCTTGAAAATCAACCCCGAGACCGCCGAAGTCTTCATCGACGCCACCGGCTCAGACCCAATCCCCCACATCATCAAAGGCATCCCGGTCCACGCCAGGGACATCAGGGCTTATGTGGATCGGCCGCAGTTCATGCTCAACCCGACCAGTTGCGCCAAGACCTCGACCGCTTCCACGGTTCTCGGCTCAGGCACCAACTTCGGCTCTGAAGTCGACGACCGGCCTTTCACGGTCACTTCGCCGTTCCAGGCTGCTGACTGCGCCTCGCTCGGCTTCAAGCCAAAGCTGGCGCTCTCACTCAAGGGCGGCACCAAGCGAAACCAGAACCCGGCCTTCAAAGCGGTGCTGACCGCCCGTCCCGGAGACGCCAACATCGGCAGGGCACAAGTAACCCTGCCTCACTCCGAGTTCCTCGATCAGTCCCACATCAAAACGATCTGCACCAGGGCCCAGTTCGCCCAGGGAACTCATCCCGGAGAAAAATGCCCAGCCGGCTCGATCTACGGCTACGCCAAAGCCATTACCCCGATCCTCGACCAACCAGTCGAGGGGCCGGTCTTCCTGCGCTCCTCCTCTAACCCGCTCCCAGACCTGGTCGCAGCCCTCCACAACGGCCAGATCGACTTCAACTTGGTCGGCCGCATCGACTCGGTCGGCGATGGGCAGATCCGCAACACCTTTGAGATCGTCCCCGACGTCCCGGTCAAGACCTTCACCTTGACCATGCAGGGCGGCAAAAAGGGATTGCTGGTCAACTCGACCAATCTCTGCAAATCGACCAACCGGGCGATCGCCGACTTCAAAGGCCAAAACGGCAAGAAGCACGTCTTCAACCCGGTCTTGAAGCCCCAGTGCAAGAAGGGGCGCAAGGGCAGCAAAGGCAAAGCCAAGCAGCGCCCGGCGCGCTAGGCACCAAGATGCCTAAGCGGGCGGGGGCACTGGCCCTAATCGTGTTGGCCCTGGCCGGAGGGGGCCTGGCCTCCGGCGCGGTCGTGCAATCCGGGGGCCTGCGGATCAGCGTCCTCTCCCAGATCCTGCCCTTCAAGCTGCCGCGGCAGGGAACCGCCCCGATCGCCGTCTTCATCAGCGGCCATATCGGCGCCACCGACGGCTCGGTCCCCCCACAGCTGCAGAAGATGACGGTCAAGGTCAACCGCCATGGCTTGCTGCAATCCGAGGGCTTGCCGGTCTGCCAGCTGCCCGAAGTGCAGGCGACCACGACCCAGCGGGCGCTGTCCAGCTGCGGCGATGCCCTGATCGGCTCCGGGCGCTTCTGGGCGACGATCGTCCTCCCCGACCAGCGCCCCTACCCGACCAGGGGCAGGCTCTTGGTCTTCAATGGCCGCACGGGAGGCAAGCCAGTCCTCTTCGCCCACATCTACACCACCAATCCCTTCGCGACCTCGTTCGTGATCACGTTTGCGATCAAGCGCATAAACCAGGGTCCCTACGGGACCGAACTCACTGCTTCCTTCCCCGAGGCCTTGGGCAGCTGGGGCTTCGTCGACCGCATCAAGCTCACCCTCAGGCGCAAATACCAGCACCAGGGCCACCAGCTCTCCTACTTCAATGCCGGCTGCCCGGCCCCGAGCGGAACCAAGATCACCTCCTTCCCACTGGCCTATGCGACCTTCTCCTTCGCGGCGCGCAAAGAGATCGGGCTGAGCGTCAACAAGAGCTGTGGGGTGAAGGAATGAGGGGGCGCTGGTCGCCGGCTCTTCTAGCACTCCTCCTCGGCGCCCAGGCATACCTCCTCACCGCGCCCCCGCAGGCGGCCGCGGCGCTGGAGCCCGGCACGCCGGTAGCGGTCGCCCCCGGTGTCCCCGGCAACGGTCGCGCTTGGGAGCTGGTGAGCTCGGCCGACCCGAATTCGGCGTTGGTCGCGTACGCCAACGCAATTTCTCAGGATGGGAGGCGGATCTCCTATTACGCCTTCGGTCTCCTCCCCGGGGCGCCGGCGGGCAGCTCCGCGCTGGGGGCCGACCTGGCGACGCGGGGGGCGGGCGGCTGGAGCAACGAGCAGGTTCCGCCGGCTCCGGGGTTCGCCGAAGCGACTACGGAAATCCTCGCCGCCGACGCGCTGCTCGAGAACTCGATCTGGCGGCGGGAACTGGACTCGGGTGAAGTGGCGCTCTACCGGCTCTCGGGCGCCGGCGAATACACCCTGCTGGCGACGGGCGCGAGCTTCATCGGCGCCTCCGCGGATCTGCGCCGCGTCTTCTTCAGCAGCCACAAGCACCTGCTGCTCGCCGACGCGGGCCGCACCAGCGGGTCCTCCATCTATGAGCTGGACGGACCGACCCTGCGCCTCGTCGACGTCGGCGACGACGGCTCGCTGCTCTCTGAGTGCGGGGCGGAAACCTTTGGGTTCAACGCGGCCGCCGCGAACACGGTCTCCAAAGACGGCCAGCGGATCCTTTTCACCGCAAAGCCGTGCGGGGCCGAAGCGCCGCAGGTCTTCCTGCGAGAAAGCGGGACGACCACACGGGTCTCGTCGCCGCAGTGCCAGGCGCTGAGCTGCGAGCCGGCGAAGACGGTCTTCGCCGCCGCCACCCCCAGCGGCGCCGTCGTCTATCTGCTCAGCGAGGGGGCGCTGACCGACGACGACGCCAACGCCCACCCCGACCTCTACCGCTACGAGGTCGCATCCGGGGAGCTGACCCTGCTCTCCTCGCAGGGAGGGCTCGAGGTCGAAGTCGCGGGGGGTCTGAGCGCCGCGGCGGCGCGGCCTTCTCCGGACGGCTCGCGGGTGTACTTCCGCGGCGCGGCCGCGGGGAAACCCGAAGCCGTATACCTGGCTGACGAGAACGGCCTGCGAGCGACCCCGATCAGCACCGGGTCCGTGATCCAGTGGAGCGCCGACAGCCGCTACGCGGTCTTCGCGACCCCCAGCCCGCTCCTCCCCGAAGACGCCGACTCGCAGGCCGACGTCTACCGCTACGACGCCGCGGCGGCCACCGTGGCCCTGGTCTCGCGCGGGGGCGACGGCTCCCTCGGCGCGAGCCTCAACCACCCGAACATCGAACCCCTCTACAGCAACCCCTACCGGGCGATGTCCGCCGACGGCACCCGGATCCTCTTCACCACCGCCGAGGCGTTGCTGCCCCAGGACGGCGATCAGGTGGACGACGTCTACGAGTGGGCCGACGGGGCCCTGGCGCTGGTCAGCTCCGGCGCCGGAGACGGCGGGGCGAGCTCTCTCGGCCTGACCGCCGACGGGCAGAGCGCGGTGATCTACACGCCCGACACCCTGCTGCCGCTCGATCGCGACGGCGGCGACTTCGACTTCTACGCTGCCCGCATCGGCGGCGGCTTCGCCGAACCGAAGGCGCCGGCCGCCTGCGGGGCGGGGCCCTGTGCGGCCGAGCCGAGAAGGCGGCTCGAGCGCCCGCTGCCGGCGAGCTCACACCTGCCCGGCGGCGTGATCAGGCTGGCCCGGATCGGCCCCGCCGCTCGCCGCCAGGCGGCGCGCACAGGTTGGCTCTCCCTGCTCGCCGAAGTCCCCGGGCGCGGTCGTCTCTCGGTCGAGGCCCGGGCCGGGATCGAGGGTCGGCTGTTGACGGTCGCGGCGGCGGCGATCCGCGTGGCCGAGCCGGGCCCGGTGCAGTTGCGGATGCGCCTTTCGAAAGACGCCCGGCGGGCGCTGGCGGGTGGCCAGGACCTGCGCCTTGGCCTGCGCCTGCGCCTGGCGGGACTCAAGGCCTACCGCGCCGGCCTCCTCTTGGAAGGCCAAAAGTGAGCGGTACGAGGTTCACCGTCCCGCTGCTGCTCTTGCTCGCCGTCGCGGCGCTGGGCCTCGCCCCGCCCGCGGCGAGCGCCGCCCTGACGATCCTCCCCGGCGACACCACGATCGAAGTGCTCGACCGCACGGGCCAGCCCGAGGTCCGCGCGGGCGCTCGCCCCGATCGCCTTCTGCAGAGCTTCAAGTTCACGGTCACCGACGATGCGCCCGAAGACGCCAAGGAGGTGGCGATCGACCTGCCGGCCGGCCTCGGCGGCAACCCGGCCGCCGTCCCTCCCTGCCCGCGGCGGCTGATCAATACGCCGATCGGCTCTTGCCCGCCCGAGTCCCGGATCGGGACGTTCCTGGCCGGCGGAGAATCAAATCCCGTCTACAGCGTCGAGCCCGCGCCCAACCAGGTCGCCGTCTTCGCCGCCGCCACCTTCCTCAGCCCGATCTCCTTCGTCGCGGCGCTGCGCCCCGGCGACCTCGGCCTCTCGCTGGGAGCCGGCGACTTCCCGCAATCCTCGATCTTCCCGGTCCGCGAAGGCCAGATCGAGCTCTGGGGCATCCCCGCCGACCACCAGGAAGGCACCGCGATCGCGCGCAAGCCCCTGCTCACCCTCCCGACCCGCTGCGATGGGCCGCCTTTGGCGGCGACGGTGAGGATGCGCACCTGGCAGAACCCCGGGCGTTGGGTCAGCGGCTCGGGCAGCACCGGCGGTCCGCTGGTCGGCTGTGGGGGCCTGCGCTTTGATCCGAGCCTTGACTTCTCGCTCGGCGCTCCGAGCGCCGACACCCCGAGCGGGATGCGGATCGACACGAGGATCCCCCAGAACGAAGACCCCGACGGCCTCGCCACCGCCCAGGTCAAGGACGTCAGCGTCCTCATGCCCGCGGGGATGACGATCTCCCCCGGCGCCGCCGCGAGCCTCAGCCTTTGCAGCGATGCCCAGTTCGGGCTCGGCAGCTCCTCGGACCCGACCTGTCCGCCCTCCTCGCGGGTCGGCTCGGTAGAGCTCGACTCTCCCGCTCTCGACAAGCCGATGGTGGGCGCGATCTACCTCGGCGCTCAAGCACCGGGCGAGCGCTTCCGGCTGTTCGTGGTCGCCGGCGCCAGGGGAGCGGTCGTGAAGCTCGCCGGCGCCCTGCGCCCAGACCCCGAGAGCGGGCGGCTGACCGCAAGTCTGCGCGATCTGCCCCAGGCAGCGCTCGAGCGCATGAGCCTGACCTTCGACGGCGGCCCCGACGCGCTGCTCGCGACCCCGCTCAGCTGCGGCCCGGTGACCACGACCGCCACCCTCACCCCTTCCAGCGCCAGCGCCCCGGTGAGCCGCGCGGGCACCGTCGTCCTCGTCGGTCCGGGGGGCAGCGCCTGCACCCCGCCCGCCTTCGCCCCGACCCTGGTCGCCGGCACCACCAAGACTCGCCCCGGCCGCCCCACCGCCTTCACCGCGACCGTCCGCCGCCAGGACGGCGAGCAGCTGCCCGAGCGCCTCAGCCTCACCCTGCCCCCCGGGATCAGCGCCGCCCTGGGCTCGGTGGCGCCCTGCCCGGGGCCCGCCGCGGCCGCCGGCACCTGCCCGCCCTCGAGCCGGGTCGGCAAGACGCTCGCCGAGCTCGGCCCCGGCCCCAGCCCGGCCCGGGTCGAGGGCAACCTCTTCCTCACCGGCCCCTAC
Organism: uncultured Solirubrobacterales bacterium; assembly: GCA_963849165.1. Taxonomy (GTDB): domain Bacteria; phylum Actinomycetota; class Thermoleophilia; order Solirubrobacterales; family 70-9; genus VAYN01. The sequence goes on from CAWKGJ010000003.1 coordinate 339,391, forward strand.
CGCCGCGCCCCCTTCGGGCTGGCCCTCACCTTCAGGGCGGCACTCGGCCCCTTCGACCTCGGCACCATCGTCCTGCGCGCCGCGCTCGGCGTCGATCCCCGCTCAGGCCAGGTGACGATTACGACCGACCGGTTGCCGCGGGTCTTCGAAGGGATCCCGATCCGCTTCCAGACGATCGGCCTCGACCTCGATCGCCCCGGCTTCATCCGCAATCCGACCTCCTGCGGGCCGGCCCGGGTCAGCGCCGAGCTGCGCTCTGCAGAGGGGGCCATGGCCCGGCTCTCGACCCCGTTCGCGCTGCGCAACTGCATCGCCCTGCCCTTTCGTCCCGCCCTGGCGATGGCCTTGAGGGGTCGTGCCGGGCTGCGGGCGGGGGACAAGCCCGGCCTCGGGATCTCTGCCCGCCTTCGCGCCGGCGGCGCCAACCTGCGCTCGCTGCAGCTCACCCTGCCCCGGGCCCTGGGCTTTGACCAAGGCGCCCCGGCGCAGATCTGCGCCCGTGGGGAGGCCCTGCAGGGGGACTGCCCCAAGGGCTCTGAGATCGGCTCCGCCTCGGCCCGGACGCCGCTGCTGGACGGGGCGATGAAGGGTTCGATCTACCTCGCCCAGCCGCCCGCCAACGGCCTGCCCGACCTCTGGGCAAAGCTCGAGGGCCAGGGGATCGAGGTCAACCTGCGGGGCGAGACCGCGCTCGAGGAGGGGCGGGCTGTGACCCGCTTTGGCGACGTCCCCGACTTCCCGCTCTCGTCCCTGCGGCTGCGATTCGCTGGTGGCGAGCGGGGCCTGCTGGAGTTGCAGGCGAGCCCCTGCGGGGGGCTCGTAGCCCCGGCCCGGATCGGCGGCCAAAACGGCGCCCAGGTGAGGACTCCCGTCGCGGTCACGGTGCGGGGGAGCTGCGGGCCCGAGCGGCAGCGGGGAAGAGCTGGACAGAAAACCAACCGAGGAAGGGCGAGCAAGTGAGCGAGAAGACGAGGACGGCCCCGAAGAGAAGGCTGCTGGCGCTGGGAATGCTTGGAGCCCTGGCCGGGCTGCTCACCCTCGCCCCCGCTGCACAGGCCGCCTATGACCCGCTCGGCTCCGGGCAGACCAAGCTGACGCTCGACAAGAGCTTCCTCGCGCTCTTGAAAGCCAACGGCGTCAAGCTCAGCGCTGCCGCCCCGGCCAAGCTCGGTGGGGGAGTGGTCAGCTTCCCGGTTACGGCTGGCAAATTCGATCCCACCAGCGCCAAGGGCACGCTCGAGCACGAAGGGGCACTCGTCTTCAAGGCCGGAAAGCGCTCGATCCCGATCAAGGCCCTGCAGCTGAAAACGACCCAGCAGCGCTCGCCGCTCTCGGCCAAGGTCGGCGGTTCGCAGCTGAAGCTGGCTAGTGCCAAGAGCCTGAAGGTCTCCCGCCAGGGCTTTGGCTCCGGGGTCAAGGTCAGCTCCCTGACCCTGAGTTCAAAGCTCGCGACCCGCCTCGGCAAGAAGCTAAGGCTGAAGCAAGTCTTCAAAGAGGGACAGGCGCTGGGCAAGACGCAGAGCACCGCCAACCCTGAAACCGTCGTCGTGCTCGGCAAGAACAAAGCCGAATTCGCTTTGGCTCCCGTTCTCGCCGCCAAGCTCGCCTCGCTCTTCGTTGCCGTCAATCCTGTCTATCCGGCTGAACGCCCCGGTCCCGGCCAATTCACCCTGCCGCTCTTCGGCGGCACGATCGCCCCCAACGCAACTCTGGGCCTGATCGAAACCTCCGGCTCGCTGGAATTCCTCCAACTCGGGGGCGGGCAGCTCTTCTGGGGCGAAGCAGGGCTCGATCTCGCGACCAGGGCTCTGACCGCTGAAGTCGAGGCGCGGCCTTCACCACCCTACGGCGGCAAGCTGGGGCGGATCGGGGTGGCGACGCTGGGGTCGGGCGTCGTCAGCGCCGACGCCAAGGCCCGCACCGTCTCAGTCGCCGGTACGCCCCTGGCGCTCGACGCCGCAACCGCCGCCGCCTTCAACGAGCTCTTCGCCAAGCCGCAGGGCAAAGACGGGGTCTTCGTGGCCGGCGAAGCGCTGGGCGTGGTGTCTTTTGTGGCGCAGGGGCAGTGAGGTTGAGAGACCCTTCTTGCTCCAGCTAAGCTGAACCCATGGGCAGGAGAACCATCCGTGCGCTCGCGCCGGCGCTCGCCATCGTCGCCGTCCTCGTCGTGGCCGCCGTCGCGCTCGCCGCCAGCAGCGTCACCAAGGTCCACCTCCAGGCGGGGAACCTGCTCGTCATCGGCGAAGGCGGCTTCTCGCCCTCGGCGCTGCCGCGCAACGTCGACGCGCCGATCACGATCTTCGGCCAGGGGCGGCTCGACACGGTCGACGGCGAGTTGCCGCCGATCCTGAAAACGATCGAATTCGAATTCGACAAGCACGGCTCGGTCGACACCACCGGCCTGCCGAAATGCACCTCGGGCAAATTGCAGGCGACGACGGTGGCGCAGGCGCGGAAACTCTGTCCGGGGGCGATCGTCGGCAAAGGCTTCGGCACCGCGACCGTCAAATTCCCCGAACAGGCGCCGATCCCGGTCTCCTCCCCGATCACCATCTTCAACGGGCCGCGCAAGGGAGGGGACCCCACCGTCTTCGCCCACTTCTACACGACGGTCCCGGTCGCGGTCGCCTTCGTCGTCCCGGTCCGGATCGAAACGATTCGCAACGGCCGCTACGGCTACCGCGTCAACGCCGAGATCCCGAAGATCGCCAACGGCTACGGCATCCCCATCTCCGGCTCGATCCGGATCGGCCGCAAATGGACCTACAAGGGGGTCAAGCACAGCTACGTCAACGCCCGCTGTCCCGACGGCCGCCTGCAGGCCGTTGGCAAGTTCGGCTTCAACGACGGCACGCGCTTGCAGGGGACGTTCCTCAACCCCTGCCAGACGAAGGGCTGAGTCAGGCGCCGGTAGCGACCGGCTCGGCCAGCGGATCGCGCCCCTCCCACTGGCCCTCGGAGGCGTAGGGGCGGAAGCGGACGAAGGCCGATTCGTGGTGGAAGGCCTTGGCGCGGTCGGCCCGCATCGCCGCCGCGTGGGTGCCGCCCGGCCCGGTCGCATAGGCGCGCATCGCGGCGGCGCCGCGCCAGAGCGAGAAGGTGGCGACGAGGCGGGGCGGGCGCGCGAGGCCGGTGCCGGCGAGCAGCGCCGGATGGCCGATCGCCTCGGCCTCGGCCGGGCCGGCGCTGGCGCGAAAGGCCTGGACGCGGCGCAGGCGCAGGCGCCCCAGCGTCAGCACCCCCACCGGCTCCTCGTCGCCGACCGGCAGCGCCTGCGCCGGCAGCCCCTCCATCCCCGCCCAGCGGCCGAACACGCGCAGCGGCTGCAGCCGCACCCGCCAGCCGCCGCCGAAGTGCCGGGCGAAAGGGTGGGAGGCGGTGAAATCCTCGTAGGCCGCGTCGCTCTCCCAGGCGGCGATCATCCCCACCCGGCCGAGCTGCCTGGGCGGCAGCAGCGGCTCCCCCAGCGGCGCCGTGGTCGTCGTCTCGACATAGGTCAGGCCCGGGATTCGAGCCGGTTGCGGCGGCCGCAGCAGCACCGCCGCCGCCTCGCGAGGGCCGAGATCGGCGATGTGCACGGAGACGATCACCGCGGCTCATTTCAGCAGAGCCGCGAGGCGCGGCCTGCAGTGCCGCTCTCGCCGATCGCGCCGACGCCCCCGCCTGGATAAGGTCAGGGGCGCAGTCGAACCCCGAAACGGAGGCCCCATGCCACTGGTACCGATGGTCGTCGAGCAGACCGCTCGCGGCGAGCGTTCCTTCGACATCTACAGCCGCCTCCTGGCGCAGCGCATCGTCTTCCTCGGGGAACAGGTGACGGAGGATCTGGCCAACCTGATCATCGCCCAGCTGCTGCACCTCGAGTCCGAGGATCCGGAGAAGGACGTCAGCCTCTACATCAACTCGCCCGGCGGCTCCGCCTACGCGGGCCTGGCGATCTACGACACGATGCAGTTCATCAAGCCCGACGTGCAGACCATCTGTTACGGGATCGCGATGTCGGCCGGTTCGCTGATCCTCACCGGCGGCGCCGAGGGCAAGCGGATGGCGCTGCCGAACAGCCGCATCCTCATCCACCAGCCGAGCGGCGGCTTCGAAGGCCAGTCGACCGACATCGAGATCCACGCCAAAGAGATCCTCGAGCTGCGCGAGCGCCTCGACGGCATCTACGTAAAGCACACCGGGCAGTCGCGGGAGCGGATCAAGGAGGACATGGAACGGGACAAATTCTTCCAGCCCCCGGCGGCCGTCGAGTACGGCTTGATCGACCGCGTGATCGAGTCGCACGAGTTCCAGGCCGAGCCGGTCGGCTCGAGCCCGAACGGCAGCGGCAGCTAGTCGCCGAGCCGGCGCCAGGCCCAGGCGCCGGCGATCGCGGCGGCGCCGCCGGAGACGACGCCGCCGAGCCCGGCGAGGCGGGTGTCGCCGTCCCGGGCGGCGAGCCCGAGCGCGCAGGCGTCGGCCGCGTCGAGGACCGCCGTGGTCAGAACCAGCGTCCGCAGCATCGCGGCGTCGTCGCGGGCGGCCAGGGTCATCAGGCCCAGCGCCAGGTCGCGCCCGCCGGCGAGTTTCGCCAGCGCCCGGCCGGGGCCGTCGGTCTCGCCGAACAGCAGCAGCTTCAGCGTCGGGCGCGTCGCGAACAGGGCTCCTACCCCGAGCCCCAGCCGGGCCGAGCCCAGCGCCAGCGCCAGCCGGCGGCCGAGGGGATCGATTTCGCGCCTGCGCAGCATCGCTTCAATCTAGCCACCTTCATGATGTGACCGATGGCAGAGGGGGACACGATCCTGCGCGCGGCCCGGCGCCTCGACGCGGCGCTGAGCGGCCAGGCGATTGCCGCCAGCGCCCCCAACCCGCGCGGTCGCGCCGCCGGCGTCGAGCGCCTCGACGGCCGCCTTCTCGAGCGCGTCGAATCCCGGGGCAAGAACCTGCTGCTGCGCTTCGGCGACTTGGCGCTGCACAGCCACCTGGGGATGAACGGCTCCTGGCACGTCTACCCGCGCGGCGGCTCCTGGCGCAAGCCGCGCCGCTCCGCCTGGGCGGTGCTGGCGGGGGAGACCCAGGAAGCGGTCCAGTTCGGCGGCCCGACCCTGCGGCTGATTCCGGCCTCGCGCCTGTCCCGCGATCCCCAGCTCGCCCGCCTCGGCCCCGACGTCCTGGCTGCGGACTTCGACCTCGCCGCCGCCGTCCCCCGCCTGCGCGCCGACCCGAGCCGCACGCTCGGTGATGCGCTGCTCGACCAGACGCTGGTCGCGGGCATCGGCAACATCTTCAAGAGCGAGGCCTGCTTCGCCGCCCGCGTCGATCCCTGGCGCCCGCTCGGCGAGCTCAGCGACGACGACCTCGGCGCCGTTCTCGAAGCCGCCCGCGCGCTGATGGGGGAGGCAGTCGATTCGGGTCGTCACGGCTACGCCGTCTACAAGGCTCGCCGCCCCTGTCCGGCCTGCCGCGGCCGGATCGCCGCGCGAGGCCAAGGCGACGCCAACCGCACCACCTACTGGTGCCCGCGGTGCCAGGGCTGAACCGGCGGGCCGCACGCCCGGCGCCGGCGCCGGCGCGGCGCCGGCGGCCTCCGTCCTACTACCTCGTCGCGGGGGTCGCGCTCGATCGCGAGATGGAGCGGCTGCGGGCGCTGCCCGCGTTCGCGGACGGCCCGCTCGCGCCCCGCCCGCCCGAGCTCAAAGTCCGCCGCGCCGGCACACGTCCGAACCGGCTCGGCTTCGCCGTCCCCAGCGAGTTCCGCCTCTCCGTCACGGCCTACCCCGGAATCCGCCCGGGCGACGTCCTCGAGACCTTGCTCCACGAGCTGACCCACCTCCACGTCGGCCGCGCCGCCGAGGCCCACGCCTGGCACGGCCGCACTTTCAAGGCGACGCTGGCGCGGGCGATGGCGGAGGCATACGGGATCGCCGCCGCGCCGGCGTCGAGCACCCTCCACGGCGTCTATGCCGAGGCGATCGAGCGCAGGTTCGAAGCCGCTCAGTTGCGGGAGGGGATGTCCGAGGCGAAGGGATCGAGCCCGGCCGGCTGAGAGTCGAGGTCGATCAGGTGCTCGCAGCCGAGCGGTTGCTTCGCGGTCTGCCTGCAGACGTAGTTGTGGTAGCGCGCGGCCCAGAGGTACTTCGCCTCGATCCTCGGCTGGCCGGCGTACTCCCGCAATTTCTCGCAGACGGCGGACCGGTGCAGGTCGAGCCATTTCCGTGCCTCGTCCTCGTCTTCGACGTCGATCAGGACGTCGAGGTAGCTGATGAAGGTGATGTCGTCGGCATCGGTGATCAGGTACTGCCGCTGCGGGGCGTCGTTGCTGTCGTCGAACTTTTCCAGCGCGGCGCGCTCGGCTTTGGCGGCGTCAGGTGAGAGCAGCACCCTCGGGCTCACGGCTTTGCGCTCGAGGAGCGCCGCTTCGACCAGCGCCGGGCCGAAGGCGAAGTTCGGGTCCATGTAGTGCTCGCCGAACGAGAGCCCGCCCCGGAGGAAGAACCCGTGGCTGATCAACTCCACCTGCACTCGTGCCGCCATCACCTCGGCGACGCCGATCACGTCCGCGTGCTCCAAGCCGCCCTGTAGTGGAAACGCGGCGATGATGCTGTCGCTGAAGAGGGCGCGCACGTGGAGGTTCTGCTGTTCGATGCCGCCCACCGATCGGGCCGCCTCCAGGGCGCTGCGCAGGCTGCGAAGGTAATCCAGCCGATCCTCACTGCAGGCGCCGTCCTCCACCCCGAGGACGTCGAGGAACAGCACGCAGGAGGGGATCAATTCCGGCTCGGCGCCCTCGGGACGGTATGCCGCGTAAGCCGCGGCAATCTCGTTCTGGCCTTCTGAACCGTTATGGGTCAGAGGAGCTCACGACTCCTCAGGGCCGGGAGGACGTGATTCCGCACGATGGCGGAGAGCTGGGAGGGGTCGTCGTCCGGACCAACCCAGACCAGCTCCGCGATCTCCGAACTCGCGACCAGAGCGCCCCTGACCTCGCCCAGAAAGACATCCATCTCGACTACGGTATCGACCTTCCCCGCGGCTTGGTCTTCGTAACGGCCGAACCATTCCAAGGAGCGCTCGTCCAGCGACGCGTCCGGGCCGAGCTCCTCGCTGATCTCCCGCCGCAGGCCCTGCAGGTGGGACTCGCCGCGCTCACGGACACCTCCCGGCATGATCAGATCGGGAAAAGCGTGAGGCCTGCAGAGCAGGAGACGACCGTCGCGAACCACCGCCAGCGCGTACTTGAAAAGCCTGACTTGTGCCATCACCGGGTTTTGCCCAAGATATGAAGCCCGCCTACCTGTTTCACGATGAACCGGTCGATCACGCCTTCGGTCTGAGACCAGACCTTGACGTTGATTTCAGCCACCATGGAGTTGATGTCGGGAGGTCTTACCTTAAGGCGCCTGGAAAGGTCTCGCGGCGGCACCGGGCCGTCTTTAAGAAGCTCCCCTACGAGTGCACATAGCACCTCTTCGAGCGTTACCTGATAGCTCTTGTCGTGGATCGACTCGATGAGGATGATCTCCGGGCCTGACACTCTGGCTTGCGCCAGGTGGGTCTCGGCCACAGGGGCGCTGTCGGGCTGCAGCGCCTCGGCCAGGCTGAGCGGGTCGATCGTGAGCATGCTCTGGCGCAGCTCCTGGTAGAGCAGTGCCGCCGCGTAGGCTCCGCGAACGGTGAGATGACCTTCCGGCGCGCCATCGGACCACATTCCCTCGCGCTGGGACCAGAGTGAGTCAAGGTGCAGGAGGGTCGGTCGAAGCTCGGGATCGTAGAGCGGGATGCCGCTCCGCAGGACGGCTCGGGCGCAGATGCCAAACGACATGTGCCGCCAGGGAGTTCCGAGCTCGTCGCGTGCGTCCTCGGTTCGGTTCGACCATTGCCCGCTCCGCGCGGAAAGCCAGCGTGAGGCTTTTTTCGCGGCGGCCGGCTGCCCCGCGTCGAACAGCGCCAGCGCCGCCAGCCCGGTGACGGCCGGGCTGGGCTGGGGAAAGCCCACCGCCAGCGGCCAGGTGGAGGCGCTGAGCGAGAATTCACTGAGGCACTGAACGCCTTCGGCGATCGTCGGGTGGTCCGGCCCGGACCTCGCCAGTGCGCTGATCGACATGCAGGTCGCGAACAGTGAGAGCGCGGGCTGGCCGGCCTCCGAGGACCACCCCCCTTCGGTCTGGTTGTTGTTGGCGAGCCAATCTCGCGCGAACTCGATGCACCCGGCAACGTCTGGCCGGGTCCTCGCCTGGGGGTACTCGATGAGGCCGAGCAGGACAAACGCGACATACCTAGTGCGGGGTCCGCGATCCGCATCCAGCAGGTGCGGCTCGAGGTTCGCCGAGAGATAGCCGAGGCCGCGCTGGACGCCTTCGTGCTCGTAGGGGATCCCCCCGGCCTCGAGAACGGTGAGCACCTCTGCGGTGTTGACCAGGGAGGAGGCCTGGCCCGGTGAAAGCCCCCAGCCGCCGTCAGGCCGAATCTGGGACAGGTAGATCTCCGCGGTGCGTCGAAGGCGTCGCGGGAGCGCCCGGGTTCCGGCTTCGACTTGCGGCGTGGGAGGTTGCACGGGAGATGGCACAGCGTGTCGCTACGGGGTTAGAACGGGTTGCTACCGTACTGATTCGCGAAGATATATGTTGCACTAATTCCTTTGCACATGGCTGACGTGTGTCTCGATCCTGGGCATCAGCTTGAGCCGGACCCGATCTTAGAGCCGGTCAGTCCTGTCTGTTCCGGTTCGAGGGCGCGCTGCGCACCCGGCACTAAAGGACGAAAAACGGACATACCTGAGCATGAGGTAGTGCTATCCGTCGCGCTCAAGGCCCAGTCTCTGCTTGCCGCCGCCGGGCTAGATGTGTTGATAACTAGAAAGGTGGCACATGCCTCCATCAGCAACGGTGAGCGCGCCACGATGGCGAACGAGTCAGGGGCCGCCCTCTGTGTCAGGTTGCACTGTGACGGCGTCAGGCCGGCCCTGCGACCGCTGAGTTGGACGAGGCGCGGGGTCCTCACTCTGGTGCCCGCCGGCGATTGCCTGGGAACTCCCGAGATAGTCGCTCCCAGTGTGCGCGCCGCATCCGCGGTTCACAGGAGTGTCGTCTCGCAGTCCGGGCTCAGGGACCGTGGTGTGCGGCCGCGTACTGACCTTACTGGCTTCAATTGGTCGCAAATTCCGTCACTTCTCGTCGAGTTGGGGTGCCTTACCTACCCCCGTGAGGAGCGTCTGCTCGTCAGCGACGATTTTCAGCATGGCTTGGCCGTCGGCCTTGCGTCCGGCATCGCCGAGGCCGTAGAGCTATGTCGCTGACGGTCGTCGGCGGTGTCGCGCGCGATCTCATCGAGCGACCGCCGAATCAGCTCGGTCCACGGCTCGGGGGCTCGGCCACCTACGCGGCGATGGCCGCCGCCCCTCTGGCCGACGTCAGGATCGTCTCCGTGATCGGCGACGACCTTTCGTCCGGAACCCTCGACCCGGTCAGGAAGGTCGGCGTCGACGTCTCCGAGGTGGAGGTGCGACCGGGGCGGACCGCGATGTGGTGGGGGGCATACGGAGCGCGTCTGGATGCGAGGCGGACGATGGCAACGAGCCGGGGGGTCACCGAGGGGTACCTGCCCGAGCTCTCACCCGGCGCGCGCGGCTCTCGCGCCGTGCTGCTCGGCGCCGGCAATCCGGCCGCCCAGCTCCATGCCCGCGGGCAGCTGGCGTCCGACACGCTGGTCGGCGTCGACACGATCGACCACTGGATCGACGACGACCGCGCCGGCGTCGAGCTGGTGCTGGCCGCGGCCGACGTGATCTTTATCGGCGACACCGAGGCAAAGCAGCTGACCGGGCACACCCGGGCGAGCGCCGTGGCGGCGGCGCTCGAGCTGAGGCGCTCGCAGGTGCTGGTCGTCAAGGGAGGGGGCCAGGGCTCCTGGCTGCTCTACGACGGCCAGGTCGACCACGTGGCGGCCTATCGCGCCCAGAGGGTGATCGATCCGACCGGCGCCGGCGACGCCTACGCGGGCGCCTTCATGGCATCGATGGCCGCCTCGCGCCAGCCGCTTTCCCGGCGCCGGCTGTGGGCCGCCGCCCTGGCCGGCGCCGCCGCCGGGTCCATCGCGGTTGAAGGCCAGGGAGTCTCGCCCTTGGTCCAGGTCGACTCGGATGCGATCGCGGCACGGGTGAAGGCGCTGGCCGGTGCCCCCGCGGCGTTGAACGAGCGCCAGCCTCAGCGCGAGCCCGGCACCCGCAGAATCCCGCCGGGATAGGCGACCGCCCGCTCGAGGACCGCCCCCGGCGGGACCGCGGTTCGCGGCCAGACCACCGCTTCGGTCAGCCGGGCCCCGGCGCCGATCCTCGCCCCCTCTCCGATCACCGTCCCGGGCCCGACCACGCAGCCCCGCCCGACCTTCGCGCTCGGCGCCACCAGGGCGCCCGAGCCGGCGGTCATCCGGTTGGCCTCGAGGTAACCCGCGGGGGTCCCGACGTCCACCCAGGTCACGTCCTCGCAGACGTGCGCGACGACCCTCGCGCCATGGGCCAGCAGGCGGCGGTAGGCGGGGAAGATCGCGCCGGCCGGGTCCAGGTACTCGAAGATGCCGGGGGTCAGGACGTGGATGCCGGCGAACTTCCACCCGCTCGCCGGCATGCCCATTCCCGGAACTCCGGTGACGACCCCGTCGCCGTCGACGGTCAGTTCGTCGGCCGGTTCGCCCGCGTCGGCGCGGCGCACCACCAGGGTGGCGTCCGCGCCGCGACCGTCGTGCGAGCGCATGACCGAGTCGAGGTCGATCGTGTGGAAGACGTCGGTGTTGAGGACCAGAAAGCGATCCTCACGCTCGAGGAGTCGCCTTGCTCCCAGCAGGCCGCCCCCGATGCCGAGCGGACGCTCCTCGACCAGAACGTCGATCTCGACGTTTTCGGGCGAGGAGCTGGCGACGTGGGCGACGAGCTGATCGGCCAGGTGGCTCGCGTTGAGGGCGGCGCGGGTAACTCCGAGGCTCGAGAGGAGCGATATGTGCCTGTCGAGCAGGGGGCGCAGGCCGACGGGGACGAGCGGCTTCGGCACCAGGCCGGTCAGCGGGCGCAGGCGGGTGCCGTATCCGGCCCCGAGCAGCATCGCGGCGCTTGCCATCGGAGCCGCTAACCGGTGGGGAGTTGATCGGCGTGCATATAAGAAGGCAGTTAATTGGTGAAGTGCCTCGGCCGCAAGAACGTAGGATCGGCCGGTCCGCCGACCAAGGAGACGAGATGACCGAGCTGACCCCGATCCAGGCCGAGCTGTGCGAGAGCAGCGAGACCGACTACTCCGACCTCAGGGCCCTCTTCGTCAACTGCACGCTGAAGCGCAGCCCCGAGCCCTCCAACACGCAGGGGCTGATCGACGTCTCGATGGAGATCATGCGCCGCAACGGGGTCGCGGTCGACTGCATCCGCGCCGTCGACCACGAGATCGCCACCGGGGTGTGGCCGGACATGACCGAGCACGGATGGGAGGCGGACGAGTGGCCGGCGATCTTCGCCAAGGTGATGGCGGCGGACATCCTCGTCCTCGGGATGTCGATCTGGCTGGGCGAGAAGTCCTCGGTCGCGACCCAGGTCGTCGAGCGCCTCTACGGCAACTCGCACCTGCTCAACGACGACGGCCAGTACGCCTACTACGGCCGGGTCGGCGGCTGCCTGGTCACCGGCAACGAGGACGGGGTCAAGCACTGCGCGATGAACACGCTTTACTCCCTGCAGCACCTCGGGTACGCGATCCCGCCCCAGGCCGACGCCGGCTGGATCGGCGAGGCCGGCCCCGGCCCGTCCTACCTCGACGAGGGCTCGGGCGGACCGGAGAACGACTTCACCAACCGCAACACCACCTTCGCCGCCTGGAACATGCTGCACCTGGCGCGCATCCTCAAGGACGCCGGCGGCATCCCCGCCCACGGCAACCAACGCACCGCCTGGGACGCGGGCTGTCGCTTCGACTTCCCGAACCCGGAGCATCGTTAGGGCGTCGGACCGCGCTCCTTCGACCACTGCCAGAGGGCCTTGTCGAGCGTCCTGATCGGCACCGCCGCTTCAGCCGCGATCCGCCGGCAGGCGAGCAGGTACTCGATCCAGTAGGAGGCCGGATAGGCCGTCCGCGCCTGCTGCCCCAGGCTCTCCAGCGCCCGCACGTCGAGGATCGGGTAATCGTCCGGGAAGGCGAAGTAGAGCAGCGCGCTGGCGGTCGGCACCCCGACTCCCGCCAGCCCGGTCAACGACTCCAGCCGCCTCCTCTCGTCGCCGCCGGCGCGAAAGGCGCGAGAGGTCGCAAGCTCAACCGCGGTCTCCGAGTTGGCGGCGACCCTGCCCTTCGAGCGCTCGGTCTTCCAGGCGCAGATGAGAATCAGCTCGGCGCGGCTGTAGTGCCCGCGCTCCCTGGCGGCCGCACCCGCGGCAAGGCAGTCGCGATCGTCCTTGGGGTAGGAGAACCGCGCAGCAAGCTGGGCGATCTCAGCGACCGGAAACTGGAGCGCGAACCTGGACATGGCCCTCTAGAGCCGACGCCCGGACTTGAACCGGGGACCCCTTCATTACGAATGAAGTGCTCTACCAACTGAGCTACGCCGGCAACCCGGCCATTCTAAGAGGAGCGGCGCCAGCTCCGTCGCAGTCGGCTTGGCTCCGTCTCTCATCTGTCTCCGAGCTCAGCGCTCAGACGAGAGCGGGCAAATGGATGTCGCGCCGCTGCAGGGCCTGGCGCACGATTCTGTCCACTTCGCTGGAGGCGCCGCAGACGGTGATCGCGAACGGAACCTTGCCCTCCCTGGAGTCCTCGGCCAGCTGGGCGACGAACTCATCGGCGAAAGAGTGGCTGGCAGCGGCGACGCCGCTGAAGTCGAGGACAACCAGCTGTTGATCGCCGGCGCGCTCAGCCAAGTCGCTGCGAAGTTCCTTGGCGAGGGGCCGGGTTGCGAGAGTGCTCCCACGATCGGCAAGTGCGTAGCTGTACGGCACTGGCTTTCTCCTCTCGAACGTTTTGAAGTGCATGGCGATGTTAGGCCCCGGGTCGGAGGCCTAGACGGAAATCAGATCGTAGGCAATCCAGGTTCCCCGCCGAAAACGGGTTGCGGGGAATACCTCCACCTTGCGCTTTTCTTGGACGATCTGAACCGGCAGAAGCCGTTGGCGGAGAGCAGATCCATCTTCGCGGCGTGCAGCGAGTTGGTCAGGGCGGCTTCGAAGACGGAGGAGTAGCCGAAGCCGCGGTGGGGGTCGTTGGTGCCGGTGACGCGTTCCTCGGTGGCATGTGCGATCGCCCAGCCATCGTCGCTCCACTCTGGGTAGCGTTGGCGAATGTGCTCGGGAACGCCGAGACCGAGGTCGCTGATCGCGATCGAGACCTTCTTACGCGGCTCGCTGAAGCGCATCACCGCGGCGTAGGCGCCGAGGTCGTTGTGGCCGTGGTCGATCGCGTTGCCGCAGAGCTCGGAGACCGCCATGAAGGTGGCCTGGCCGAGCGGGGAGACGTCGGGGAGGTGGTACTCGATGATCTCCTGGGTGCGCGCGGCGACGCTCTCGACGTCGTCGAACTCCGTCAGTCTCGTCACCGGCACGATCGCGTCATCTTCGTGCTCGACGGCCTTACGGGGGTCGATCGCCATCGCCTCGAAGACTCGCCGAGCCTCGGGATCAGTCGGTGGGGTGATCTGGACATCGCGGCCCTGCTCGGTGTGCCAGTCGACGAAGACGCGGACCCGAACCGAGAACATCGGCTGAATCGGCAGGCGTAGGCGGGTGCAGTCGATTTCCAGCGAGCCCGGCAGCTCGTGGTGCAGCGGCAGATCGTCGCGCCAGCCACCATCGCCGCCGCCCTTGGTGCCGATTTCTTTGATCCAGGCCATCACTTCAGGCTATGAACTGATGCGGACCCGCAGCGACTAAAGCTCGAGTGCCCGTACCGGCCGCCGGTAGTAGGAGGATCGGCTCGCGGTTCCGTCGCGCTCGCTGGCGATGATCCCGGCGTGGCCAGGGAGAGGAACTCGAAGCGGCGGGAGGGGAACGAGATCGAGTTCTCGCGGATCGTCGCCTTCAGCGACGGGGTCTTCGCGATCGCGATCACGCTGCTGGTCCTGGCGATGGAGATTCCCGACCAGCTGCAGGGCGAAAGTCTCGCCTCGGCGCTCTGGAGTCAGCGCGAGGACATGCTCGCCTACGCCCTCAGCTTCGCCGTGATCGGGCGCTTCTGGGTCGTCCACCACCGCTTCTTCGGCGAAGTGACCGGCTTCGACGGTCGCCTGCTCGCGCTCAACATCTTCTACCTCGCCTGGATCGTGCTGATCCCCTTCAGCAGCGAGGTGCTCGGCGACCACGGGGGCGAAGCCGCCGCGATCGTCCTCTATGCGGCGAACCTGAGCGGGGTGGTGCTGACCGGGCTGTGGATGGTGGCCGACGCCCGCAACGCCGGCCTCACCTCGATCGACGCCGCCACCCACCACGAACAGCGCAACCGCTCGCTCTACATCGCGGCGGTCTTCCTGGTCTCGATCCCGGTCGCCTTCGTCGCCCCCGGGATCGCCACCCTGATGTGGCTGGCCCTCTTCCTCGACCCCGCCGCCCGCTTCGCCCGCGCTAGCCCTCAGCCACCTCTTTGAGCGGTTGCGCCGGCTGCATCTCGCCGCAGACGGGACAGCCCGGCTCAGGCACCACCGGCTCGCGGTCGACCTCCATCGTCCGCAGGTCGTAGATGTGGGCGACGCCGAGCGTCGAAGGCTTGGCCAGGCCGGTCAGGAGGTGCATGATGTCGAGGCCGACGTGGCCGCCGATCATCCCGCAGGCGGGGCCCAGGGTCGCCGCCGGCGAGGCTTTGGCGCGCCGCTGCTCGACCGCCACGTCGAAGAGCGGGTACTCGCGGCGGTAGGCGGTCTCCTGGCAGGCGAAGCAGCCGGTCCGCCCCGGCACGTAGAGCGGCCCGACCCGGGCGATCGGCGGGAAGTGGCTCATCGTTATGTAGGGGATGCCGGCCTCGAAGCAGGCCGAGTTGCACCAGCGCTCGATGTCGTGTGCCGGCCAGTCGGCGGCGTCGATGACGACGTCGGCGCCGGCGACGAACTCGGCGATCTCGGCCTGGCTCTCCAGCCGCCGCGCCGCCGAGGTCACCCGCATGCTCGAGTTGAAGGCGCGCAGCCGCGCCGTCGCCGCCTCCACCTTGAGCAGGCCGATCTCCGCCTCGGCGAAGAGGACCTGCCGGTTGAGGTTGCTGGCCTCGACCCGGTCGCCGTCGATCAGCCACATCTCGCCGACGCCGATGCTGGCCAGCCAGAGGGCGGCCGAGCCGCCGAGCCCGCCCACCCCGAGCACGGCCACCTTCGCGTCGCGCAGCCGCCGCTGGCACTCCGACGGGGTCAGCGCCTGGCTGCCGATGTCGCTGAAGTAGCGCAGCTGGCGGTCGAAGCGGGTCAGCTCGGCCGCCGGCAGCATGTCGTCGTCGGCCGCGTCCTCGACGATCTCCAGCTCCTGCAGCTGCGAGATCAGGTCGCCGACCGCCTCTTCGCCGAACTCCTCCTGCAGCTGCTCGACGGTGTGCTCACCGTCGAGCGCCTCGAGCAGCCGCCTTTCTTCCTCGTCCGGCTTCTCGATCCGGATGTCGCTGTCGGCGCTCGGCCGCATCAGGTAGACGTCGCCCTCCGGCGAGCCGATCGACTCGGTGGTGCGCTTGATCCGCGGTCGGCGCATGCGTCAGCTCCCCATTGGCTTTCCCCCGAGGCACCGGAATTGGTTCCCCAGCCTGTAATGGTAGAGACCAACTCATTGCTGGAAACTGTTCCGCCATTCGACCTAGCTCTACGAAAGACCGCGCCTAGCTTGCCAGCTCCTTCGCCCGCGCGAAGGCAGCGTCGATCATCGGCACGGTCAGGCGGCCGGTGAAGGTGTTCTGTTGGCTGGGGTGGAAGCAGC
This sequence comes from uncultured Solirubrobacterales bacterium, assembly GCA_963849165.1. Taxonomy (GTDB): domain Bacteria; phylum Actinomycetota; class Thermoleophilia; order Solirubrobacterales; family 70-9; genus VAYN01. The sequence continues at coordinate 355,277 of CAWKGJ010000003.1, forward strand.
CGAGCAGCGCCCAGCGGCCGAGGTCGGCTTCGGCGCCGTGACCGAAGCGGGGCTTGGGCCGTGGCACCTCGGCGCCGAGGGCGCGGGCGGCGCGCAGAACGCCGTCCCAGGCGAAGGAGCCGAGGGCGACGATCACGGCGCAGCGCTCGAGCAGCTCCAGCTCGCGCTCAAGATAAGGAAGGCAGTTGTCGCGCTCGCCGGGGGTCGGCTTGTTGGCCGGCGGCGGGCAGCGGTTGACGGCGGTGACGTAGGCGTCGCGCAGGCGCAGCGAGTCGCCGCGGCGCTCGGACACCGGCTGGTTGGCGTAGCCGGCGCGGTGCAGGGCGGCGTAGAGCCACTCGCCGGAGCGATCGCCGGTGAAGATGCGGCCGCTGCGGTTGGCGCCGTGGGCGGCCGGGGCCAAGCCGACGACCGCCAGCCGCGCCGCCGGGTCGCCGAAGCCGTCGAGCGGTTTCGCCCAGTACTCCTGGCCGCGGTAGCGGCGTGGCGGATCCGCGGCGCAGGCCTCGCGCCACTCGACCAGCCGCGGGCAGCGGCGGCAGCCGTGAATCTCGGCTGCCAGCTCCGCCAGCGCGCCGCCGCTCCCGTTGCTCATAGGCTGCCCTCCTCCATGGCCGCGAACCAAATCACGAACCCCACCGCCGACGGGCCGAAAACGTCCACAGATGAGACGTTTGCGGCCCGTCGGCGGGGAGTTCGGCGCCTGGCTGTGGGGTTCGTGATCGCCGTGGCGCTGCTGGTTGCAGGCTGCGGCGATGGCGACGGGTCCAGTACGACCGCCGTCCCCGACAAAGCCGCCGACGCCGAGACCCTCAACAACGTGCTGGCCCGCGAGCTGGCGGCGGTGCGGGCCTACGAGCGCACCTTGCCGCTGCTCCGCGGCGGCGCCCTGACGAGCGCCCGCGAATTCCGCGCGCAGGAACAGGAGCACGTCAACTCGGTCGTCAAGGCCCTGCGTGGCCTCGGCGAAGCGGCCGCGCCGGAGGAGGAAGAGATCGAAGCCGAGGACCCGAAGACGCAGGCCGACGCGCTCGAGTTCCTCTACGAAGTCGAAAGCGTCTCCCTCGCCTACAACCTGCGGGCGATCTCGCACCTGACCGCGCCCTGGCCGCGCGCCCTGCTCGGCTCGATCGCCGCCAACCAGGCCCAGCACCTGGTCGTGCTGCGTCGGGCGCTTGGCGCCGATCTTGCCGAATCGATCCCAGGTGCCTTCGAGGACGGAACTACGCCGTCGCCGTCGAAGGAAGCGCAATGACCGGCCCCCTCTACGCGATCGGCCGGTTCTGCTCGCGTCACCACTGGCCGGTGATCGGCGCCTGGCTGGTGTTGGCGATCGCCCTCGTCCTGATCGGCCAGGCCGGCGGCAGCAAGACCAGCGAAAACCTGACCCTGCCCGGGACCGACTCGACGATCGCGACCGAACTGCTGGAAGACAACCTGCCCGAGCAGGCCTACGGCAGCAACCCGCTGGTTTTGGAGGCGCCCAGGGGCGCCAAGCTGACCGACCCCAAGTACAGCGCCGCGGTCGCCGAAACGGCGAAGAACCTGGAAGCGCTGCACGACGTCAACTCGGCCACCAGCCCGCTCAGCCCGCAGGGCGCCAACTTCCTCAGCAAAGACCAGCGGGTCGGCTACATCCCCGTCGTCCTCTCCATCGGCCCCGGCGAAATCGACGAAGAGGAGGCGCAGCGGATCCTCGACGCGGCGCGGCCCGCGCGGGCCGCCGGCCTCGAGACCGCCGTCGGCAGCTACGTCGGCCAGCAGCTCTCCAAGCCCTCGACCGAGGTCAGCGAGGCGATCGGGCTGACCGCCGCGGTGATCATCCTGCTCTTCGCCTTCGGCACCGCGACCGCGATGATGCTGCCGATCGTCTCCGCCCTGATCGGGCTCGCCTGCGCGCTCTCGATCATCCGCATGCTCGAGCACGTGCTGCAGGTGCCGGGAGTCGCCTCGACCCTGGCGACGATGATCGGGCTCGGGGTCGGGATCGACTACGCGCTGTTCATCGTCACCCGCCACAAACTGCAGCTGGCCGAAGGCATGGAGCTGCGCGAGTCGATCGCCCGCGCCACCGCGACCGCCGGCGGCGCCGTCGTCTTCGCCGGCTTCACGGTCGTGATCGCCCTCTGCTCGCTGGCCTTCGCCGGGATCCCGCTGGTCAGCACCCTCGGCTTCACCGCCGCGGTCGCCGTCGTCGTCGCAGTCTTCGCCGCGGCGACGCTGCTGCCGGCGATGCTCGGAGCCCTCGGCCCGCGGATCAACTCGCTCAGCATCCGCCGCGGCAAGGGCAAGCCGGAGGACTCCGAGCCGCACGGCTGGCGGCGCTGGGCGGAGCGCGTCGCCGGCCGCCCCTGGCGCTCGGCGATCGTCGCGCTCATCGTCCTCGTGGTGCTGGCGCTGCCGATCTTCCAGCTCGAGCTGGGCCAGAACGACATCAGCGCCCTGCCCAAGGACACGACCTCGCGCCAGGCCTACGACAGCCTCAACAAGGGCTTCGGCGCCGGCGTCAACGGGCCGCTGCTGGTCGCCTCCGAGTTCAGCTCGCCGGCGGAAGCGAAACAGGTGTTGCCGGGACTGCAGAAAGCGGTCGGCGGCAGCGGCGACGTCGAAGCGGTCAGCGAACCGACCCTCGACGAAGCGGGGACGGTGGCGGTCTTCACCGTGCTCTCGAAATCGGAGCCGTGGGCCGACAAGACCGTCGAACTGGTCGAAGAACTGCGCGACACCACGATCCCCGGCGCCCTGAAGGGGACCGAAGCCAGCTCCTACGTCGGCGGCCAGACCGCCGGCTACATCGACCTCGGCTCCCAGATCGCCGAAAAGCTGCCGCTGATGATCGCGATCGTCGTCGCCCTCAGCTTCTTCGTCCTGCTGGTCGCCTTCCGCTCGCTGCTGGTGCCGATCAAGGCGGCGGCGATGAACCTGCTCTCGGTAGCGGCCGCCTACGGCGTCGTCACCGCGGTCTTCCAGCTCGGCTGGGGCTCCTCGCTGATCGGGCTCGACCACTCGATCCCGATCGTCAGCTTCGTGCCGCTGCTGATGTTCGCGATCCTCTTCGGGCTCTCGATGGACTACGAGGTCTTCCTGCTGACGCAGATGCGCGAGCACTTCACCAAGTACGGCGACGAGAAGCGGGCGGTGATCGAAGGGCTGGCCAACACCGGTCGCGTGATCACCTCGGCGGCGGCGATCATGGTCTGCGTCTTCACCAGCTTCGTCCTCAACGGCGACCCGGTGGTGAAGGAGTTCGGGGTCGGGCTGGCGGTGGCGATCGCGATCGACTCGACCCTGGTCCGCTGCCTGCTCGTGCCGGCGGTGATGGTCCTGCTCGGCAAGCGCGCCTGGTGGCTGCCGCGCTGGATGGACCGGATCGTCCCCCACGTCAGCATCGAGGGCGAGGAGTACTTCGCCAAGCGCGACGCGGAACGGTCAAAGTAGGGAGATGTTCCCGCTCAACCTGCCGAATGCGCTGACGCTGCTGCGCATCTTGGCGGTGCCGGTGGTGGTGGTGGCTTTGCTGGGGGAGACGCCTAACGGCGACGCGCTGGCGGCGGCGGTCTTCGCACTGGCGGCGCTGACCGACGGGCTCGACGGCTACTTCGCGCGCTCGCGCGACGCCGTCACCACCTTCGGCAAATTGATGGACCCGCTGGCCGACAAGCTGCTGATCACCGGCGCCCTGATCTCGCTGGTCTCGCTCGACCGGCTCGAAGCCTGGGTGGCGATGGTGATCATCGCCCGCGAGATCGCCGTCACCATCCTCCGCACGATCGCCAACGAGCGCGGCATCGTCATCTCCGCCAGCTGGCTCGGCAAGCTGAAGACGGTGCTGCAGATCGCCGCCGTGATCGCCCTGATCGTCACCGACCCCGCCCCGCTCGGCGTCGACCTGCTCGTCTACGCGGCGCTAATCGTGACCGTGGTCAGCGGCGCCGACTACTTCTTCGGCCTGCGCAAGCGCATCGAGGCGCAGCGCCTCACGGCGGGGAAGCCTCCAGCCACTCGCGTTTAGAGAGGTGGCGGGCGGTGTGCTCGCCGCTGGCCAGCTCCGCCCGCAGCTCCCCGAGGGTCCCGTAGCGCTCGGCCACCACGTTGTGGCGGTGGATCGTCTCCAAGTTCTCCTGCTTGGCCATCACGAAGGCCTCGTCGGGCAGGTCGGGGTAGCCCTCGACCACCTGGCGCACCATCTCGCGCACGCAGTCCTCGACGAAGCGCGGGTTTTCGTGGGCTTTTACAACCACCGCCAGCTCGTCGGGGCGCTTCATCAGCTCGTAGATCTCCGAGCTCATCGAGCTCTCGACGATCCGCAGCAGCTCCGGCGCGTCGATCCAAGAGGGGCCGCCCTCCGGGCAGCCGACGTGGAGGGTGCCGATGCCGCGCTGGTTGTGGGTCGCGATCGGGACGACGTCGACCACCCGCTCGATCTCCTCGGCGGAGAAGCCCTCGGCGGCGAGCCGTTCGCGCGAGAGGCCGGCGACCATCTCCTGCGCGCAGGGGCAGGCGGTCATCCCCTGGGCCTGGACGCCGGTCAGCGTCCGCGTCCCGCGCTCGGAGGCGACGGCGGTGCCGAAGAGGACGTAGATCTCCTGGGTGCTCTTGCCGCTCTCGGGGGCCTTGACCGTCTCCGGGTAGCGGGCGGTGACCGAGACCTCGGCCCGCAGCCCGCCCTGGCGCTCGCGCACCTTCGCGGCGACGTGGGCGGCCAGCACCTCGGCCTTGAAGGCCTCGCCCAGCACGACCTCGTCGATCGCCTCGGCGACGATCTCCTCGAAGCGGGACATGTGCACGCCCGCCTGCTGGGGGTTGAGGTCGACGAAGCACTCGAACTCGGCGTAGAAGAGATTCTCGGCGCCGTCGGCCTTGACCCGGATCACCTTCTCGACCCCGGTCACGCCGACCCGCGACAGGCTCACCTGCGTGGCGGGCAGCGAGGCCTGCACGTCGGGGGCGGTGGTGGCGGTCGAATGGCTTGCCATCGGCTTATGCAGCGTAAGCGATGGAGAACTTCTGCCTATACTTCGACGCGGCCGGAGCATCCGGGCCGGCCTCACGGGAATGGGGGAGAGAGTGGCTATCGAACCGTTGGAGACGGTGACCGACGTGATGGAGCGCGACGGGGAGTCGAGCCCGGTCGCGGATATCGAGGAGCTGCGCGGTCTCGTCGCCCTGGGCCGCGAGCGCGGCTACCTGACCTTCGAGCAGATCGCGTCCACCCTCGAGGAGGTGGAGATCACCAAGGAGCAGGTCTCCGGGCTGCACGCGCACCTCGTCGAGCACGGCGTCGACGTGATCGCCGAGGACGGCGTCAGCGCTTACAAGGAGCAGCGCGGCGGCGACGCGAACGGCCAGCCGAAGAAGGAAGAGCTGGACCTGACGGTCGAGCCCAGCCTCGACTCGCTGCGCCTCTACCTGCGCTCGATCGGGCGGGTCGACCTGCTGACCGCGGCGCAGGAGGTCGAACTGGCGAAGCGGATCGAGCGCGGCGACATGCTGGCGAAGCGGCAGATGGTCGAGGCCAACCTGCGCCTCGTCGTCTCGATCGCCAAAGGCTATTTAGGCCGCGGCCTCAGCTTCCTCGACCTGATCCAGGAGGGCTCGCTGGGGCTGATCCGGGCGGTCGAGAAGTTCGACTACCGGCGCGGCTACAAGTTCTCCACCTACGCGACCTGGTGGATCCGCCAGGCGGTGACGCGGGCGATCGCCGACAAGGCGCGGACGATCCGCATCCCCGTCCACATGGTCGAGAAGCTGAACCGCGTCGCCCACGTCGAGCGCCAGCTGGTGCAGAAGCTGGGCCGCGAGCCGGAGCCGGCGGAGATCGCCGAGGAGCTGCGCTGGCCGGTCGCCGACGTGCGCGACATCCTCCGCGTCAGCCAGCTGCCGGTCTCGCTGGAGAAACCGGTCGGCGACGAGGACGAATCCGAGCTCGGCGACTTCGTCGCCGACGACGCGGTGCTGGAGCCCTTCGAGGAAGCGAGCGAGCACCTGCAGAAGGAGGGCGTCCAGAGAGCGCTGCAGGCGCTGCCCGAACGCGAGCGCCAGGTGATCGAACTCCGCTACGGCCTCTCCGGCGGCGAGCCGCTGACCCTGGAGGAAGTGGGGAGGACCTTCGGCGTCACCCGCGAGCGGATCCGCCAGATCGAGAACAACACGCTGAAAAAGCTGCAGCGCCTGCCGGAGGCGCAGATGCTCCGCGAAGCAAGCTAGGGCGCCGCGTCAGCGGGGCTCGAGCACGAAGACCGAGGGCTCGCGGTCGAGCTTGGCCTTGTAGTCGTCGAAGCCGGCGTACTGCTCGTTGTGCTGGCGCCAGAGGTCGGCGCGCTCGGCGCCCTCGGCGACGCGGGCGCGGACCGGGCGCCGCTCGCGGCCGATCTCGACCTCGGCCTCGGGGTTGGCCTCGAGGTTGAACGACCAGGCCGGGATCTTGGCGTTGCCGGCGTTGGTGTTGATCAGGCTGACGTCGTCGCCGACGGCCAGGTAGACCACCGGCGCCGTCCGCGGCTCGCCGGATCTGCGCCCGGTGGTGGTGAGCAGGAGGACCGGGGCGCGCCCGACCTTGCCGCCGATGCGGCCGCCGCTGAGCCGGTAGAGGGGGATGTTGAGCTTCCCGGTCCAGCGCAGCCCGGTGGCGCCGAGCGAGTTCGAGATGCGGGCGTAGAAGTGGTCGCTCGGCACGGGCCTTAGAGTAGTGGGGATGGCCAACCCACACCCCTTCCGCGTCGCCGCCGAAGCGAAAGACGTCGCCCTGATGACGGAGGCGCTGCGTGAGGACGTCGTCCTGCACAGCCCGATCCTCTTCCGTGGCTTCGAGGGCCGCGACGTCGTCGGCCAGGTCCTGAGCCACGTCGCCGCCACCCTCGAAGACCTCACCTACGTCGACGAGCTGGCCGGCGAGAGCAGCGTCTGCCTGCGCTTCAAAGCCAAGGTCGGCGACCGCGAGCTGGAGGGCATCGACTTCCTCGAGCTCGACGAGGACGGCAAAGTCGCCGAGCTGACCGTCTTCATGCGCCCGCTCTCGGCGATCAACGCCTTCAACGAGCAGATGAAGGCGCGGCTCGAAGCCGCGTAGCCGTATCACGGCAAGCCCCTTTAGAATCGCGGGCAATCACTAGGGGGAGTGTCCGAGTGGTTAAAGGAGATGCGCTGTAAACGCATTGGCTCTGCCTACACAGGTTCGAATCCTGTCTCCCCCACTAAGTCAGAAGTAGTCGCTCCACGGTGGCAGTTGCGAACGGGCGTGGAGGATCGACCTCAAACCTCGCGTATTTCGGACCGCCCACTCGGATGTTGCTTCGGGCATCCATCTCACTTGACGGGATGAACCAGCAGCGCCAGTCCGCGACAACGACGAAGAGGTAGTCGTACCGGGTCGGCTCCAGTCGCTTGATCACCTTGCTCCAACTCTGGTTGCCGCCGCGAGTGCAGATTGCAACTGACCACCGTTCCCTCTGACGTTGAGTCGAAGTCTTGACCTGGACTCGGTAAAGGGAGTCGTCTCGACCGGCGACCAAGTCGTAGTCGGGACTGTGGCCGAATGGAACCCAGACGCTGTAACCGGCCTGCGTAAGCCAGCTCGCGGCAATTGCCTCTCCAATGCTGCCCTGGTCTCGTGGATTCGCCTGTCGCAGTTCCATTACGAACACATGTTCGCAACTTGCTCAGACAGAAAGTTGCTCCCCGGGTATCGGCACCGGAATGAGGGAGGATGGGGCGGTGAACTCGGACTCGCTCGCAGATCGCGTGATCGCCGTCGCCGGTGCCGGCGGCGGCTTGGGGCCGCTGGTGGCGGCGCGGCTCGCCGAGGCCGGGGCCACGGTCGCCGGTACGGATCGCCACCCGGAGGTCCTCGAATCCATCGCCTCCGAGCTCGGCATCGGCGAGCGTTGGGACGGGCGCGCGGTCGACCTGCTCGACGAGGAGGCGGTGCGGGGCTGGTGCGCGGCGCTGGTCGAGCGCTTCGGGCGGGTCGACGGGCTCGTCCACCTGGTCGGCGGCTGGCGCGGCGGACAGCCGCTGCACGAGGCGCCGCTGGCCGACTGGGAGCTGCTCCACGACCTCCTGGTCCGCACCGTCCAGCACAGCACCCGCGCCTTCCACGACCAGCTGGCGGCCAGCCCCCACGGGCGCTTCGTGCTCGTCTCCGCCAAGCAGGCCCAGGCGCCCACCAACACCAACGCCGCCTACGCCGCGGCGAAGGCCGCCGCCGAGGCCTGGACCCTCGCCTTCGCCGACGGCTTCGAGCCCGGCGGCGCCACCGCCAACGTCGTCGTCGTCGACGCCCTGCTGACGCCGCGCATGCGCGCGGAGAATCCCGGCGAGGACTTCCCCACCTTCACCCCCGCCGAGCACGTCGCCGAGGCGATCGCCTTCCTCTGCTCGGACGCGGCGGAGAAGGCGAACGGGCAGCGCCTCCCGCTGTACCCAAACGGCTAGCAATCCTCTGTTGCCGCTTACCATGGGCTGGTGAGCCCGCGTCCCAAACGCCCCAAAGCGCCCGAGGGCAAGATGACGATCGGGGAGCTGGCGCGGCGCACGGGCATGACCGTTCGCAACATCCGCGCCCACCAGACGCGCGGGCTGCTGCCGCCACCGCAGGTGCACGGGCGCACCGGCTACTACACGGAGGAGCACGTCGCGCGGATCGAGCTGACCCGCGAAATGCAGGGGGAGGGCCTCAACCTGGAGGCGATCCGCCGCGTCCTCGACAGCACCGAGGGCTCCTCCTCGGAGATCGTCGACTTCGCTCGCGCCGTGCGCGCCCCGTTCGAGGACGAGACGCCGGAAATCTTCGCGGCGGCCGAGCTGGCGGAGATCTGGGGAGCCAAGGAGCTCGACCCGAAGCTGGTCCGGCGCGGCGAGAAGCTCGGGATCATGCGCGAGCTGCCCGACGGCCAGATCGAAGCGCTGAGCCCGCGCCTGCAGCGGGCCGGCGGCGCCCTGGTCGAGCTCGGCGTCAGCCCCGAGGCGGCCCTCGCCACCGCCGACAAGCTGCGCCGCCAGGCCGACGGCGCCGCGCGCACCTTCGTCGACCTCTTCGTCAAGGAGATCTGGGAGCCGTTCGACAAGGCCGGCCGCCCGGAAGAGGACTGGCCGAAGGTGCGCGAGGCGCTCGACCGGATGCGCCCGCTCGCCTCCGACGCGGTCCTGGCGATGTTCCAGATCGCGATGGGCGAGGCGACCGAGAAAGCCGGCGAACGGACGCTGCGCAACGCGGCGAAGCCGGCGAAGAAACGCTCGAAGCGCCGCAGTCGCTGAGCAGAAACTCGTTGCTTCCAAAGGGCCGCTCGCGTCCGTTTCCGCGGGTCTGACACTCGCGGCTTTTCTGGCTCGCCAGAGGGATTTTCACGCCATCTTCAGGGCCCTGCGCCCGCTGAGAAATCCTCCCGGACTTGACATCCGGGTATCACTTCGTCTACCTTCACGACCAGTTGATGTACGAAGTAGTTCAGTCCCCGTTCTAGGACGGGCAGGGAAGCAGCACCGAGACCACAGGGACAACGAGCCCCGCCGGGAGCGCCGCAACAGGGAAGCGGCAGGCAATCGGGCTCAAGGGACAAGGAGAGAGCAACGGTGAGACACCGCCACCAATACCGGACTTCCAAGTCCACCCAAGCGATCTCCAAAACGCAACTCGCGTGCGTGGCCAAAGCCACCGCCACGCACGACTCTCAGGAGGAGAGATGAGAATGCTCACGCGTCTACGCACCCACTTCGGCACCGCTGGCCTCATAGTCGCCATCGTCGCCTTGATCGCCGCCCTCGGTGGCGGCGCCTACGCCGCCAGTGGCGGCTCGGACAACGGCAAGGCCACCGCCTCGGCCGCCAAGGGCAAGCCAGGGCCACGCGGCAAGACCGGCAAGACCGGTCCGACCGGCCCCGCAGGTCCGGTCGGGCCTGCAGGTGCGGCAGGGCCGCAGGGTCCTGCCGGCCCAGCGGGTTCTAAAGGGGATTCGGGTCCTGTCGGGGCCACCGGCGCAACTGGCGCAACTGGGGCTGCTGGACCAAAAGGCGAGCCCTGGACCCCGGAGGGCACGCTGCCTGAAAACGCGACTCTGACGGGAACCTGGGGAACCGGATCCACTACGCCCCCAGGGAGAAAGACCTTTCCGATCTCCTTCCCACTCCCCTTGACGGAAGCTCCGGAGCCGATCCTGGTCATGACCAATGAAGAAAGCAAACCGGGTTGTCCCGGTCGCGGCGGCGGCACCTTTACCGAAGGGTATGAACCCACTATCCCCGCTGCGGACCCCGGAAAGCTGTGTGTCTACGTAATGGCGATCGAGTTCGCCACCTTTTTACCGCAAATGTTTTCGACTAACCGTTACGACGCCGGCTTCGTGGAATGGGGCTTGGCGCCCGGGACTTCGCAGACCGGGACGCTTCTCGACATGAACTGTTCGGCAGCCTGTTTCGTGTCGGGCACCTGGGCAGTAACCGGGCCGGAAGCGTAGCTCGGCATGCTCGGAGTCAGGCTGAATCGGCCTCCCGGACGGCGCTTTCGCCGTCCGGGAGCAGTCTCCGGTCTTTTCCTTCTGGGAGCCGGCCTCCTCGTCCTCGCTTCACTGTGCACTGCAGCGGCGGCACAGGCGGTGGGCCCCAAACCCGAGGAAGAACATCTGGCTCAGTTCGGGGAATTCGGCAGTGGCGCGGGGCAGCTTGCCCGCCCGGGGGGACTCGCGACCGATCCGTCTTCCGGCCTCGTGTACGTGGCCGACACTCCCAACCAGCGCATCAGCGTCTTCACTCCATGGGGGAACTTCGCCAAGGCCTTTGGCTGGGGGGTAGCCGACGGGACCTCCCAGGAACTGCAGGTCTGCACGACGACCTGCTTCCAAGGCATCCCCGGCGATGCGCCCGGACAGTTCCACTTTCCCCAGGGGGTGGCGGTCGACACGGCCGGGAATGTCTATGTGTCGGAATTACGCCGAGCTAATACTCAGGAAACCAACCGCCGCGTCCAGAAGTTCAATTCCGCCGGCGACTTTCTGCTCATGTTCGGCGGCGAAGTAAACAAGTCCACCGGCGAGAACGTTTGTACCGCCGCCGAGGTGGACGCTGGCGACGAATGCGGAAAAGGGATCAGCGGTACCGCCAACGCATACTTCGACATCGACAGCACCTTCGGAGTCGACGGCGACTACATCGCCGTCGACTCTGTCAATGATGTGATCGTCGGCGACAAGGACCGAATCCAGCGCTTCGGAGCGGACGGTCACTACAAATCGCAGATCCCGTTGCCCGCGAGCGGCAACCCTGGAGCCCTCGATGTCGATCCATCGAGTGACGACATCTATTTTGCGTTCAGCCGGGGAGGTAGCACCCCAAACATCTTCAGACTCGATCCCAGCACCGGCAGCGTGTTGGACCAGCTCGAGCTTGAAGTCCCGACCGCGCTGGCGACCGGAGTCGACGGTCAGGTCTACGCGGTCAACGATCCCCCTGGGTTCGGTATCGAAGAGATCGAAACCAGGATCGTCGGATTCGATAGCAGCGGCAGTCAACTCTTCAGCTGTTGCATCCCGGAAGTAGAACCGAGTAATCCGTCTGTGCTTTCAGCGCTTGCCACCAATCCGGTGGGCGATCTCTACGCGATCACCATCGCTCCCAAAAACGAACTTGTGCACGTCGACCTCTATGGCCCACCGCCGGTCAAATTCGAACCGCCGCCCCCGGTCCCACCAACTATCGCCGCCCAGTACGCAATTGCGGTCGAGAGCCACGGGGCAACCCTGGGAGCCGAAATCAACCCTCACTTCTGGGACGACACCACTTACTACCTCGAATACGGTATCGAGGACTGCGAAGTCGCCGCCTGTGCTGCTAAACCGCTGCCTCCGGGTTCCAAATTCACGAGCAAGGTTGTCAACGCGCCGCTGAGGAGCGCAGGCGTCCTGCTCGAGGGCCTCAAAGCCGGAACCACCTACCACTACCGCTTCACCGCCCAGAGCTCGGGCGGGGGCCCGGTCACCGGCCCCGACCGGACCTTCAGGACTTTCCCGGAGCCGGAAAGCGGGGAAGCCGGCTGCCCCAACCAGGCCTTCCGCATCGGCGCTTCGGCCAGCCTGCCCGACTGCCGCGCCTACGAGATGGTCAGCCCGATCGACAAAAACAACGGTGACATCCTCACGATTCCCGACATCACTACCTTCGACAACGGCCTCGAGCAGAGCGCGACCGGCGGCGAGGCTCTGACCTACTCCTCCTATCGCTCCTTCGGCACCCCCCAGGGCGCCCCCTACACCAACCAGTACCTGGCCCGCCGCGGCCCCGGCGGCTGGTCGACCAAGAATCTGGCTCCGCCTCAAGGCCCAGCCGCGACCTTCGATTTCGAGACCCCCTACAAAGCCTTCTCTGCCGACCTCTCCCAGAGCTGGCTCTCCCTTGACGCCGATCCGCCGCTGGCGGCCGGAGCGGTGCAGGACTCGCCGACGATCTACCGGCGCGAGAACGACTCGACCCCCAGCTACGAGGCATTGACCACGGCCGAAGAACCGCTGGCTCCGGCCCCCTTCGATTCCGAACTGCAGGGCGTCTCCGCCGATGGCTCCCACGCACTCTTCCTGACCCAGGGCAGGCTGACCGCCGATGCTGCCGCCGATCCGAAACTGCAGCAGCTCTACCTCTCTTATGCTCCGGGTAGGCTGCGGCTGGTCAGTGTGCTGCCCAGTGGAGTAGCCAATGGGCAGAGTTCTTCGGCGGGGGTTACTTCCACCTCAGCGAGCCAATCAACCAATGGCGCCGCTGTGAACCTCGACCGCTTGGTGAACCTCTCCCACGCGATCTCCAGTGACGGTAACCGTGTCTACTGGACCGACGTCAACAGAGGCCCCGGCCGCATCTACCTGCGCGATAACGCCGACCAGCCCTCAAGCGCGATCGCCGCCGGCAAATGCAGCGAACCCGACCTGGCCTGCACGGTTGCCGTCTCCCAGACCGGCGTCAAAGCACGCTTCTGGACCGCCACCCCCGACGGGTCCATGGCGCTTTTCGGGATCGCAGACCAAGAATCGGGGCTGAATGGCAACCTCTACCGCTTCGACGCGGAGGCCGAGGCCCCCGGGCGGCAGCTGATCGCCAAAGGCGTGAGCGGGGTTCTGGGTGCCAGTGAGGATCTTTCCCGCATCTACTTCGTCTCCAGCGAAACGCTCGCTGGGGGGGCGCCGGCGGGCAAACCGAACCTCTACCTCTTCGACGAAGGCGACCTTGTCTTCATCGCGACGCTGAGCGCGGTCGACTTGCTCACCGACGCGCAGGGCGCCCTTATTCCCTCCAACCTTGCGTCCGAGCCGGTCTTCCACGCTCCCCGGGTCAGCCCCGACGGGCGCCACCTGGCCTTCATCTCCACCGCCAGCCCGACCGGCTACGACAACCTCGATGCAAAAACCGGCGAGCCGCTCTCGGAGGTCTACCTCTACTCCGCCGATTCCGCTGAGCTCGACTGCGCCTCCTGCAATCCATCGGGGGCGCGGCCGGTGGGTCGGCAAGTTCAAGCCAACGGCAACGGCGGCGTCCTCGCCATTGCGGCGTCGATCCCGCTCCCCCTCAATCAGCTCTACGCTCCTCGCGTCCTCTCGGAAGACGGCAGCCGCCTCTTCTTCAACAGCTACGACGCCCTGCTGCCACGCGATACCAACGGCAAGGCCGACGTCTATGAGTGGGAGCGAGCCGGAGCGGGCGGTTGCGATGAGACCGACGCCGCTTTCAGCCCCACCAACGGCGGCTGCGTCTATCTGATCTCCAGTGGCGAGAGCCCCTCGGACTCGCGCTTCCTCGACGCCAGCCCCAGCGGGAGCGACGTCTTCTTCACCACCAGTTCGAGCCTGCTGGGTCAAGACCCGGGCCTGATCGACGTCTATGACGCCCGCGAGGGCGGCGGCTTGCCGGCGCCACCCACTCCGGCACCTGCTTGCGAAGGCGAAGCCTGCCAGGGCCCGTTCAACCCGCCCAACGACCCGACGCCTGCCTCGGCGACCTTCCAGGGGGCGGGGAACGTGGTCGAAAAGCCGGCTGCGAGAAAGAAGAAGAAGCAAAAGAAGGCCAAGAAGAAGAAGCAAAGGAAGGCGCAGGCAAACCACAAGGGGAGGACGAGGCGATGAAGCGTGCAGCTCTGACATTGATCGGAGTCTTGCTCTCGAGTGTGACGCTCGTCGCAGCGCCGGCACAGGCCGATTACGGCTTTGAGTACCTCGACCTCACCTTCACCGAAGCCGACGGCTCCACCGCCACCCAGGCGGGCTCACATCCCTTCGCGATGACCACCACGGTGCACTTCAACACTAGGCTCGACTCCAAAGGCAACGAGATCCCCGACGGGGAAACCAAAGACTTCCGCCTTTCCCAGCCCGTCGGCTTTGCCGGCCAGCCCAGTGCGACTCCGCGCTGCTCCACCATTGACTTTTTGACTGTGAACCCCGTGACCGAACGCCCCAATTGCCCCGACAACAGCGTCGTCGGCGCGGCGGGGGTGCGGATCGTCAACCAGGGCGAAAACTTCAGCAGCGTCTCGATCTTCAACCTCGTGGCTCCGCCCGGAGTGGCGGCAAAGCTCGGCTTCGTGGTCGCCCGCGAGCCGGTGACGATCGAGATCGGCGTCAACGACTCGCCGCCCTACAACATCGAGGCAGCCTTGGCCAACGTCCCCCAGGCGGTCTTTGTCTACAAATCCAAGATCCAGATCTGGGGTGTGCCCGCCGACCCCGCCCATGACTCCTTGCGCGGCAGCTGCCTGGATACCACGGTCAACCAGGTCGAATTCGCCTCGACCGGCGAGAGCTGCCCGACCAACGCCGCCGAAGTTCCGTTCCTGACCTTGCCGCGAAGCTGCCAGGGGCCGCTCGGCACCAGCTTCGAAGCCAACTCCTGGCAGAACCCCGGCGTCTGGGCCAAAGGATTTGCTCAAACCCACGACGGTGCCGAACCGCCCAACCCCCAGGGCATGAGCGGCTGCTCCAAACTCGGCTTCAACCCGACGATCACGGCCAAGCCGACGACCAAAGCGGCCTCGAGCCCGACCGGCCTGGACTTCTCCCTCGACGTCAAAGACGACGGCCTGACCAACCCCACCGGCATCGCCAACTCCGACATCAAGAAAGCCGTCGTCACCCTGCCCGAGGGCTTCTCCACCAACCCCTCGCTGGCCGAAGGCCTGAACGTCTGCACCGAGGCCGAGCTGGCGCGCGAGAGCGCCTTCTCCGATCCCGGCGCCGGCTGCCCCAATGCCTCCAAGATCGGCACCGTCGAAGTCGAAACGCCCTTGCTGGAGGAAAACGTCAACGGCTCGCTGTTCATCGCCAAGCCCTATGAGAACCCCTTCGGCTCCCTCCTGGCCCTCTACATGGTGATCAAGAACCCGACCCTGGGCATCGTCGTCAAGCAGCCCTTGAAGGTGGAAAACGACCCGGTCACCGGCCGCATCACCACGGTCGCCGACAACCTGCCGCAGCTGCCGTTCAGCCATTTCCGCCTGCACTTTCGCGAGGGGACGCGAAGTCCATTGGCGAGCCCACCCCTTTGCGGCGCTTATGACGTCAAAGCCACCCTCACTCCCTGGGCGGGAGGACCCGACCTCACCACTACCTCGGCCTTTTCGGTGATCGCCGGTCCCAACGCCGGCCCTTGCCCCCCCGGCAACACCGCCCCCTTCAAACCGGGCCTGCTTGCCGGCACGATCAACAACGCCGCCGGCGCCTACTCGCCGTTCAACCTGCGCTTGACCCGTAACGACGGCGAACAGGAGTTCACCCGCTTCTCGATCAAGCTGCCGCCGGGGATCGTCGGCAAACTGGCCGGCATCCCTTTCTGCCCCGACGCGGCGATCGCCGCCGCCAAAGCGAGGACCGGTCCGCACGGCGGCGCTGAAGAGCTTGCCGCCCCAAGTTGCCCGGCCGCCTCTGAAGTGGGGAGGACTCTGGTGGGGGCGGGAGTGGGCCCCAGCCTGGCCTACGCCCCCGGCAAGATCTACCTCGCCGGCCCCTATAACGGCTCTGCTCTGAGCATCGCCGCCATCACTGCTGCCCGCGTCGGCCCCTTCGACCTCGGCACCGTGGTCATCCGCCAAGCCTTGAAAATCAACCCCGAGACCGCCGAAGTCTTCATCGACGCCACGGGATCGGACCCAATACCCCACATCATCAAAGGCATCCCCGTGCACGCCAGGGACATCAGGGCCTACGTCGATCGCTCCCAGTTCATGCTCAACCCGACCAGTTGCGCCAAGACCTCGACCGCTTCCACGGTCTTGGGCTCGGGGACCAACTTCGGCTCTGAAGTCGACGACCGTCCCTTCACGGTCACCAGCCCCTTCCAGGCAGCCGATTGCGCCTCCCTTGGCTTCAAGCCGAAGCTGGCGCTCTCGCTCAAGGGCGGCACCAAGCGAAACCAGAACCCGGCCTTCAAAGCCGTTCTGACCGCTCGTCCCGGTGACGCCAACATCGGCCGCGCCCAGGTCACCCTGCCGCACTCCGAGTTCCTCGATCAGTCCCACATCAAAACGATCTGCACCAGGGCTCAGTTCGCCCAGGGCGCTCATCCCGGTGAAAAATGCCCGGCCGGATCGATCTACGGCTACGCCAAAGCCATCACCCCGATCCTCGATCAACCGGTCGAGGGGCCGGTCTTCCTCAGGTCCTCCTCTAACCCCTTGCCAGACTTGGTCGCCGCCCTCCACAACGGCCAGATCGACTTCAACCTGGTCGGCCGCATCGACTCGGTCGGAGACGGGCAGATCAGAAACACCTTCGAGATCGTCCCCGACGTCCCGGTCAAGACCTTCACCTTGACCATGCAGGGCGGCAAAAAGGGTCTCTTGGTCAACTCGACCAACCTCTGCAAATCGACCAACCGGGCGATCGCCGACTTCAAGGGGCAGAACGGCAAGAAGCACGTCTTCAACCCGGTCCTAAAGCCCCAGTGCAAGAAGGGGCGCAAGGGCAAGGCCAGCGACAAGGGCAAAGGCGCCAAGCGCAGCTCGCGCCCGGCTCGGTAGGCGAGCAGGTGTCCAGGCGGGCGGGGGCACTGGCCTTGGCGGTGCTGGCGTTGACGGGAGCCACTTTGGCCTCAGGCGCAGTGGTCCAAAATCAGGGCCTGAGGATCAGCGTGCTCTCCCAGATCCTGCCCTTCAAGCTGCCGAGGACCACCACCGCCCCGATCGCCGTCTTCATCGCCGGCCACATCTCCACCCCGAGCGGAGAAGTGCCACCGCAGCTGCAGAAGATGACGGTCAAGGTCAACCGCCACGGGCTCCTGCAGTCTCAGGGCCTGCCGGTATGTCAGTTGCCCGAAGTGCAGGCGACGACCACGCAAAGGGCGCTGTCTTCCTGCGGCGACGCTCTGGTCGGCTCCGGGCGCTTCTGGGCGACGATCGTCCTCCCCGACCAGCGCCCCTACCCGACCCGGGGAAGGCTCTTGGTCTTCAACGGCCGCAAGAACGGCCGCCCAGTCCTCTTTGCCCACATCTACACCACCAATCCCTTCGCGACTTCCTTCGTGATCACGTTTGCGATCAAGCGCATCAACAAAGGCCCCTACGGCACTGAACTCACTGCTTCCTTCCCCGAGGCCTTGGGTAGCTGGGGCTTCGTCGATCGCATCAAGCTCACGCTGCGGCGCAAATACCAACACCAAGGCCACCAGCTCTCTTACTTCAACGCCGGCTGTCCGGCGCCAAGCGGGACCAAGATCACCTCCTTCCCGCTGGCCTACGCCACCTTCTCCTTCGCCGCCCGCAAAGAGATCGGGCTCGCCGTCAACAAGAGTTGCGGGGTCAAGGAATGAGGCCTCGAGCGATGGCAAGAGCGGCGAGCCTTGCTTGCCTTTTCGCCCTGGCCGGGCTGCTCTTAGCAGCGCCTGCTGTCCAGGCCGCCTATGACCCGCTCGGCTCCGGCTCTACGAAGCTGACGCTCGACAAGAGCTTCCTCGCCTTGCTGAAGGCCAACGGCGTCAAGCTCTCAGCCACCGCCCCGGCCAAGCTGCAGGGAGGCGCTGTCTCCTTTCCGGTCACCGCCGGCAAATTCGATCCCACCAGCGCCAAGGGCACGCTCGAGCACGAAGGGGCGCTCGTCTTCAAGGCCGGCAAGCGCTCGATCCCGATCAAGGCCCTGCAGCTGAAAACCACCCAGAAGCGCTCACCGCTCTCGGCCAAGGTCGGGGGCTCTCAGTTGAAGCTGGCAACCGCCAAAAGCCTCAGCGTTTCCCGCCAGGGCTTCGCCGAGCAGGTCAAGGTCAGCTCCCTGACCCTGAGTTCAAAGCTCGCCACCCGCCTGGGCAAGAAGCTGCGGCTGAAGGGAGTCTTCAAAGAGGGACAAGCGCTGGGCAAGACCCAGAGCACCGCCAACCCGGAAACCGTGGTCGTGCTCGGTAAGAACAAAGCCGAACTAGCCCTGGCGCCAGTTCTTGCCGCCAAGCTCGCCTCACTCTTCGTTGCCGTCAATCCCGTCTACCCCGCGGAACGCCCCGGTCCCGGCCAGTTCACCCTGCCGCTCTTCGGGGGGACGATCGCCCCCAATGCAACTCTGGGCACGATCGAAACCTCCGGCTCCTTGGAATTCCTCCAGCTCGGCGGCGGGCAGCTCTTCTGGGGCGAAGCTGGGCTCGATCTCGCGACCAGGGCCCTGACCGCCGAAGTGGAGGCGCGGCCCTCGCCGCCCTACGGCGGCAAGCTGGGGCGGATCGGGGTGGCGACGCTCGGAGCCAGTGCGGTGGCCGCCGACGCCAAAGCCCGAACCGTCTCAGTCGCCGGCACGCCCTTGGCGCTCGACCCAGCCACCGCCGCCGCCTTCAACGAGCTCTTCGCCAAGCCGCAGGGCAAAGACGGGGTCTTCGTGGCCGGGGAAGCGCTGGGCGTGGTCTCGTTCGTGGCTCAGGGGCAGTAGGGCTAAGTCGCCGCGTCGAGCTCGGCGACCAGGGCGGTGACGCGCCGCTCGATCTCCCCGCGGGTGCGGCGGACCTCGTCGAGCGAGCGGCCCTTGGGGTCGGGCAGGTCCCAGTCGAGGTAGCGCTTGCCGGGGATGTAGGGGCACTCGTCGCCGCATCCCATCGTCACCACGACGTCGGCCCACTCGGCGTCCTCGCGGCCGAGCCGGCGCGGGACCCGGTCGCCGAGGTCGATCCCCAGCTCCGCCATTGCCGCGACCACCTCCGGGTGCACCCGCTCGGCCGGCGTCGTCCCCGCCGAGCGCGCCTCGTGACGGCCGCCGGCCGCGCGCCGGAACAGCGCCTCGCTCATCTGCGAGCGCCCGGCGTTGTGGAGGCAGACGAACAGCGCTCGTGCCATCAGCCGGCCTCCGCGGGGCTGGCGGTTCCGCCCCGGACCGCCTGGTAGGCCAGGGCGCCGACGGCGGCGCCGAGGATCGGGCCGGCGACGTAGAGCCAGAGGTCCTGGAAGGTGCCGGAGAGGAGGGCGGGGGCGAGCGAGCGGGCGGGGTTCATCGAGGCGCCGGTGACGGGGCCGCCGAAGAGCGCGTCGAGCCCGACGACGCCCCCGATCGCGATCGCGGCGCCCGCCCCGACCGCGCGGGTGTCGGTGGCCACGGCCATGATCGTGAACATCAGGAAGGCGGTGAGGATCGCCTCGTAGGCGAGGGCGCTGCCGGCGCCGACGGTCGGCAGGGTGGCCCCCAGCGCCGCCGGCTCGTTCGGCCAGATCGCCAGCAGCAGCGCCGCCGCCGCGACCGCGCCCAGTAGCTGAGCCCCTATATAAGAGGCGGCCTCGCGGACCGGCAGGTGGCGGGTGAGGGTGAAGGCGAGCGTCACGGCCGGGTTGAGGTGCGCCCCGGAGAGGTGGCCGGTGGCGTAGACCATCGCCATCACCACCAGGCCGAAGACGAGGGCGATGCCGACCGTGCCCAGGGCGCCGGGATGCTCGGCCTCGGTGACGATCGCGCCGCAGCCGGCGAAGACCAGGGCGAAGGCGCCGATCGCCTCGGCGGCGGCGCGGCGGGCGAGGTCGGGGCGCGCGCTCACCTGAAGACGTCGCGCACGGAGTCGAGCGCGCCCGGCACGAGGCTGAAGTAGCTGTAGGTGCCGCGGCTCTGGCGCTGGATCAGGCCGGCCTCGAGCAGCTGCTTGAGGTGGTGGCTGACGGTCCCCTGCGAGAGCCCCAGCAGGGGCTGCACCTCGCAGACGCAGACCGGCTCGCCGCCGGCCCGCAGCAGCAGGTTGACGATCCGCAGCCGGTGCCTGTCGGCAAGCGCCTTCAGCACCGTCTCCATCTCCGCCGCCCGCTCCTCGCCCAGCGAAGCGCCCGCCAGCGGCGTGCAGCACTCGATCACGGGGAGGTCGGTCACCGAGCAGACGGTAGCACTATTCATCGATGGTCATCGATGAATCTAACTGGCTCGGTGGACTCCTCTAGGCCGTCCGGATTCGTCTCTACCTTGATTCGGGCGATGGACGAGCAGACGCTTATCCCGACTCCGGAGCAGACGGCGATCCCGACCCCGCCGGAACGGGTGGCGCTGGGCGACCTCGAGGACGGCCAGCGGGTGCGCGGCGTCTACGCCGTGCGCCAGCGCGAGCTGCGGCGCAAGCGCAACGGCGAGCCCTGGCTGCGGCTCTCGGTCGGTGACGCCAGCGGCGCCGCCGAGGCGGTCTGCTGGGAGGACGCCGAGCCGCGCTACGCGCTCTGCGCCACCGGCACCGCCGTCTTCGTCACCGGCGTCTTCGAGATGAGCGAGCGCTGGGGGGCGAAGATCAAGGTCGCGGAGCTGCGCGAGGCCGAGCCGCACGAGTACGAGGCGGATGAACTGGCGCCGGAGTCGCACGTCTCGCTCGAGCATTTGGAGGCGGACCTGCGCTCGCTGCTGGCGACGATCCAGGAGCCGCAGCTGCGGGCGCTGCTCGACTCCTTCTTCGCCGCCGGCAGCGCGGCCTGGGAGCGCTTCCGCGACGCGCCGGCGGCGAAGGTCTACCACCAGGCCTACCGCCACGGCCTGCTCGAGCACACGCTCTCGGTTGCCCAGGCGGTCAGCGCCGCCTCAAACTTCTTCCCCGGCATCGACCGCGACGTCGCCGTCACCGGCGCCCTCCTGCACGACATCGGCAAGACAGAGGCCTACAACGACGACCCGCTGGCGATCGACCTCACCGACCTCGGTCGCCTCCAGGGCGAGATCCCGCTCGGCTACTACCTGGTGCGCCGACGGATCGAGGAC
The DNA here is from genome assembly GCA_963849165.1 of uncultured Solirubrobacterales bacterium. Lineage (GTDB taxonomy): Bacteria > Actinomycetota > Thermoleophilia > Solirubrobacterales > 70-9 > VAYN01. Next base: position 376,426 of record CAWKGJ010000003.1, read on the forward strand.
ATCCCCGGCTTCGACCCCGAACTCGCGCAGTGCGTGCTCCACATCATCCTCAGTCACCACGGCCAGCTCGAGCACGGCTCGCCGGTCGTCCCCGCCACCCGCGAGGCCGTCCTCGTCCACATGATCGACAACCTCGGCGGCCGCCTCGGCAGCTTCGACCGCCTCGAGCGCCAGCTCCCCGCCGGCGAGTCCTGGTCGGGCTTTGACCGGGCGCTGTCAGGCTCGGCCTACTTCGGCCAGCGCGCCGCCTAGTTCCTGGGCCGCCGCGACAGCAGCGCGGAGACCCGCTTGAGCACGGCCTTCGGTTCACGGTGGAAGCGCACGTCGGTGACCCTGGTCATCTCGATCCCGGCGAGCTTCAGGTCCTCGTCGCGGAGGTGATCGCGCTCGAAGGCGGCGTTCGTGCCGTGGGTCGCGTAGCTGTCGAGTTCGACCGCGAAGCGATGCTCGGGCCAGTAAACGTCGAGCTCGAAGCCGGCCTCGACGAAGTTGGTCGCCGGCCGCGGTAGCCCGGCCCGCAGCACCGCTTCGAAGAAGCGTCGCTCGAATCCGGAGCGGGTGAAAGGGACGGGCTGGTAGAGCGCGATCGCTCGTCGGAGCAGGCGCCGGCCCTTGTGACGCCCGCTGCGCTCGAGCAGCTCCTCGATCGGCCCCAGGTCGAACAACTTCAGCTCCTCGCTCCGCTCGAGCATCCGCCGCAACTGCGAATCCCGGAATTCGACAGCGCAATCGAGCAGCGTCCGCGGTACCGCGGTGATGGGAATGTTTTTTTCGAGCGCCCGATCGGCGTCGGTCAAGATCGCCGAGCGATGCAGTTGGATCGGGAGGCGCGGCTTGCGGGGCTGCGGCCCGGTAACGGCGAGAGGATCAGGCCCGTAGCGCCACAGCCCCCAGAGCCACGCGGCCGACCGATGGCTCAAGAGTGCGTCGGGTCCGCAGGCGAGGACTGCTGCCAAGCAGCGGCCCTCGGTCGGGATGCGCCGGTACCCGACTGCGTAGACGCTGCGGTACAGCCGGTGCAGGCGCCCCGCGGCCGCTTCGCGCTGGACAGCCCAGCGCGAGTAGCCGAGCTTCGTCTCCAGCTGTCGAATCGAAACCACGCCATGCTGCCGCTCGGCGAGTTCCGCCAACGCGAGCCGTGAGCCCTCCAGCCCCCACCGACTCACCGGTTGCTGTCGTCTTTCGGTGCGCATAGCGCTCCAAAGGGCGACAGCAACGGGTTCTCTCCCCCCTAGGGGCGCAAGGATGCCTAGCTGTAATTCCTAAGCACGTTGTTCATCCGGGCCTCCTTGGAGGCTGGCGGTGTCGAAGCCCCAGCAACAAGGAGGAACCGGATGAAGCTCCACGCTAACGCGCCCCTCGGCCCGAAGGGGAGAGCGATCATGGTCAAGAGAGTGCTCCAGGATGGGATCGCGCTCACGGAGGCGGCCGAGGCCGCCGGAATGAGCGCGAGGACAGCAGGCAAATGGGTGCGCCGCTACCGCGCCGAAGGCGAGGCCGGGCTGCTCGATCGCAGCTCCGCGCCACGCACCGTGCACAACACTACGCCGCCGGATCGCGTGGAGGCGATCGCCGCTCTGCGGCGACTGGCGCTGACCGGTCCCGAGATCGCCGAGCTCTTGGAGATGGCTACCTCTACGGTCTCGGCGGTGTTGAAGCGGATCGGCCTCGGCAAGCTCAGCCGCCTGGATCCTCTGGAGCCGATTCGCCGCTACGAGCGCCGCCGTGCCGGGGAGCTGATCCACATCGACGTCAAGAAGCTGGGCCGGATTGGCCCGCATGGCGCAGGTCACCGAGTCACCGGCCGCAAGGCCCGCCGCCACATCACCAAGCTCGACGCGGCCGGCGTCAAGCGCCGCCAGGTCGGCTGGGAGTGCGTGCACGTCTGCGTCGATGACGCCACCCGCCTCGCCTATGCCGAGGTCCTGCCCGACGAGAAGAGCGCAACCGCGATCGGCTTCCTGCGACGGGCGGTTGCCTTCTACCGCTCCCATGGCATCGCGGTCGAGCGACTGATGACCGACAACGGCGGCGCCTACCGCTCCACCGCCCACGCGATCGCCTGCCGGGCGATGGGGATCAGGCACATCCGCACCCAGCCCTACCGGCCCCAGACCAACGGCAAGGCCGAGAGATTCATCCGCACGATGCTGCGCGAGTGGGCCTACGCCGCTGTCTACGGCTCCTCGCCCGAGAGGGCCGCAGCCCTCTCGGGCTGGATCGAGCGCTACAACTTCAGGCGACGACACGGCGCCATCGGTCACCGGCCGCCCATTGCGCGGCTGCGGGAGCTGACCGGGAACAACGTGGCTGGCATCTACACCTAGCGGAGGCTCAGAACTTCACGGTGCAGCGCTGGATGCGGTGCACGTCGCCGTTGGCCCGGCGGACGCACTTGACCAGGCGCTTCGGGTTGCCGTCCTGCTTGGCGACGTGGAAGGAGCGCTTGATCTCGCGCTCGACCTGCCTGTTGACGTCGTCGAAGGTCTTCTGCAGGCCGCCGAGCCCGTTCTCGCCGAAGGACTTCTCGAAGCTCTCGTTGGCGCTCTTGATCGCGTTGTCGGTGGTGTGCAGGACCGGCTTGACGATGAAGAAATAGGCCGCGGCGAGGATGCCGACCGTGACCAGGAGCCGGATAATGCCGGAAGTCAGGCTCCCGAAGAGGTTGCGCAGGATGTCCATGGCGTCGGCCGCAGACTATCCTGCGACGCGTGGCGAAGGACACCGAGAAGCTGATTCGCCAGCTCTCGTTGATCTCGTTCCTGATGGCCCAAGGCAGGCCGGTTTCGGCGCTCGAGATCAAGCGGGAGGTGGAGGGGTACAGCGACATGAACGAGGACGCGTTCGCGCGGCGCTTCTACGCGGACCGGGCCGAGCTGGAGAGCCTCGGCATCCAGCTCGGGGTCGAGAAGCCAGGGGAGGGCTTCTTCGAGGCCGAGCTCTACTCGCTGCCGCCGGAGAACTTCTACCTCGACGCGATCAAATTCACCGACGAGGAGCTGGCGGCGCTGAGCACGGCGCTGCTGCTGCTCACCGACGGCGGCTTCGCCTACGCCGAGCCGCTGCGGCTGGCCCTGCAGCAGGTCGCCTGGGGCCACCCGAACCCGCTCTCGGACGCCGAGCGCGCCCCGGTCGAGATGGCGATGACCGCCTCCGCCGGCGGCCGCGACCTCTCCCAGCGCCTCTCCAAGATCGAGACCGCGATCAGCCGCCGCAAGACGATCGAGTTCACCTACTACACGATGGAGCGGGGCGAGACGGAGAAGCGCAAGGTTGACCCCTACCACCTGGTCTTCCGCGGCGGCCAGTTCTACTTGATCGGCCTCTCGCACGAGCGCGAGGCGGTGCGCGTCTTCCGCCTCTCGCGGATCCAGGGCAAGGTCGGCTACGCCTCCAAGGCCGAGCACGACTTCTCGCCGCCGGAGGACTTCGACCGCCGCGACTACGGCAGTCGCGCCGACTGGCAGCTGGGGGAGACCCAGGGCACGGCGAAGATCTTCATCCGCGAGCGGATCGCCTGGCTGATCGAGCGCGACTACGGCAGCTACGGGACGTTGCGCCCGGCAAAAAAGGCCGACGGCGCGCCCGGCAAGGGGCAGGTCTTCGAAACCAGCTACGCCTCTGTGCGCGAGCTGATCGCCTGGGTGCTGCGCTGGCGCCAGAACGCCCAGGTGCTAGGCCCCGACGACCTCCGCGAGGAGGCGGAGACGCGGCTGGCGCTGCTCCACGACCGCCACCACAACGGCTTCGAGCCGGCCGAGATCGTCGACCGGCCGCTGCGCGACGCCCCCCGCCGCGCCCGCTCCAACGGCCGCGGCGAGGCGGCGATCCGGCCCGAGCGCTTCGCCCGCCTCGTCACCCTCGCTGGGATGCTGATCGAAGCGGCGAAAAAGGGCGAGCGGCTGCTGGTCGCCGAGCTGCGCCAGCGGTTGGAGCTGACCGACGAGGAGCTGCGCGAGGACGTCGAGCTGCTCAACGTCGTCAACTTCGGCGGCGGCACCTACGTTCTCTATGCCGAATTCATCGGCGACGAGATCGAGGTCGACTCCGAGCCCTACGGCGACAACTTCGCCCGCCCGGCGCGGCTGCTGCCGCTCGAGGCCAAGGCCCTGGTCGCCGCGATCGACCTCTTCGGCGACCACCTGCCGCAGACCGACCTGCAGAAGGCGCGCAAGAAGATCGTGGACGCGCTCGGCCACGACCCCTCCGAGGAGGGGCTGGAGATCGCCTCGGCCGGCGGCGGGGACGCCGAGGTCGCGCGCAAGGTCAACGACGCGATCGCCGCCAGCAAGGTGCTGGAGCTGAGCTATTACAAGGAGAACGAGGATCAGTTCACCGACCGCTCGGTCGAGCCCTACCGGCTCGAGAACGGGCGCGAGGGCTGGTACGTCGAGTGCTATGACCTGACCAAAGGCGGCGTCCGTCACTTCAAGCTAGACCGGGTCAAAGAGGCGACGCTCTCCGAGCAGACCTTCGAGCCGCGGGCCGAGGTCGAGGAGTTGGCCGGGGTCGAGGGCTGGATGACCCACGGCGAAGTGCCGACCGCCCACGTCGCCCGCGTCTGGGTTTCGCCGGAGCGGGCACGCTGGCTGCGCGAGGAGCGCACCGTGGTCGAGGAGCTGGCCGACGGCGCCGTCGTCGTCGAGCTTCCCTACGCCGGCAAGTCCTGGCTGGTGCGGGAGATCCTGCGCGGCGCCGGCGACCTGGTCGTGCTCGAGCCCGAGGACGCCCGCGAAGCGATCGCCAAAGAGATTGCCGGCTGACGAGCGATGCATTTGTCCTCCCAGGGATGACAAATGCATCGCTCGTCGTCTGAGGCTCCAGGTCATCCCGAGGTAGCTCGGATCGTCGCGCCCAACCCGGGGCCGATGACGCTGGAAGGGACGAACGCCTACCTATACGGGGCGGATCCCTGCGTGGTGATCGACCCGGGGTCCGAGGACGAGGGGCACCTGGAGGCGATCCGCGCCGCCGCGGGCGAGCGCGGCGGGATCGGGCTGGTCCTCCTCACCCACTCCCATGGCGACCATGCCGCCGGCGCGGACCGGCTCGGCGCCGAGGTCGTGCAGCCGGCCGGCGGCGAGACTCACGCCGGCCTGCGCGTCCTCGCCACCCCCGGCCACGCCGCCGACCACGTCTGCTTCCTCAGCGAGGACGGCGTCTGCTTCAGCGGCGACCTCGTGCTCGGGCTCGGCTCGACGATCGTCCCACCCGGCGACGGCGCCCTCGCCGCCTTCATGGACTCGCTGCGCCTGTTGCAGGGTGAGGAGATCGAGCTGATCGCGCCGGGCCACGGCCCCTGGGTCACCGACCCCGCCGCCAAGCTCGCCGAGTACGTCGAGCACCGCGAGATGCGCGAGCGACGCCTGCTCGCCGCCCTCGAGCGCGGTGAGCGCTCCCGCGCCGCCCTGCTCGCCGAGACCTGGGACGACGTCCCGGTCGAGCTGCTGCCGATGGCGGCGATGGCGATGGAGGCCCACCTCGAAAAGCTCGAGGAAGAGGGACGGCTGCCGGGAGAGCTCGAGCCTTAGTTCATCCGGTAACGGGCGAGGACCAATCCGCCGGGTTGCAGTTGGGGCGAGCGAGCGCTATCGACGACTAGGAGGCGCCCATGGGAGTCAAAGGCGCCCACGGGGCCGACGACTTGCCAGCGGTTGTGGCCAATCATTTCGTGCACGCCGGTGACCTTCGCGCGTTGTCCGAAGCCGGTCCTGACCCAGCCGTCATTGCCAAACGTCGGATCCATTCTCCCTGACGCCCGCAGGCGAGTGGCGACTATCAGCGCAGTTGCCTTGGGCTGAGCGCCTGCCCGGTCGTGGCTCGCGGCCCCGACGAGCACCGCGCGGCCGCGGGTGTCAACGGCGATTGAGCTGACGGCGCTCCCTCTGATGGGTAGCGCGACAGTTGCTCTACCGCCTTGGCCGAAACCGGGATCAAGATTTCCATCGGGCCGTAGCCGCAGTACGCGAGCCGCATTGCCTCTCGGGCGCTCGAGAATCAACAGTCGTCCGAACCGATCGAGCGCGACGTCGCCGCCACCACCACTGATCGTGCGAACGCCGGCGCTGCCATAGGCATTTTCCGGCTGTCCGTCCTGGCGGAGACGCGCCACCCGACTGAGCGGGCGGGGGTCAGCCAGGGAGCCGCTCCAGAGGAGCAGCGGCTCGCCGCCGGTGGAGGCGGCGGCCAGGTCGTCGTAACCGCTGCTGGGGAGCACGGTGGCGCCACTCCCCGCTCCGAAGCTAAGGTCGGGCTGGCCGCTGGAAGTCAGGCGCGCGACGATGCGGTTGACCCAGCCCAGGGACGAGTGGCCTTCGGTAGGGATGAGCTCGAACTGTGCCGCCACCAGCGTCGGCCGGTCATGCGAGTCGACGATTCCGGCAACCGCCTGGATGAGGGGAGGGCGGGTCCCGTCTTCGGCTTGACTCATTGGCAGCCCGAGGTCGGTGCGGACGATGCCGCCTCCGCCGAAGGTCGGATCCAGGTCCCCTGCAGCGTTGAAGCGGAGGATGACGGCCCAGGTGGGATGAACGATCGCGCCGATATAGCCCGGAATGCGGAACGTCCTGTTCGGGTCGACCGCGGTTCCGAACGCGACGACACGACCTGCCCCGTCGACCGCCACATCGTCGAGTTCGAAGGAGAGCCCTTCTACCTGATCGAGGTCAACTATCCCACCGCTGCCCCAGCTCCGGTCGAGTTCTCCGCCGGGTAGATAGCGGATGAGCTGCCGCTTGCTGGCGACGACGATCGAGGCATCGGGGGCGGTTGCCATCTCGATCGAAGTGTCCTTCCAGGAGGGGCCGAGATCGAGGGCGGTCGCGGCTCTACCGCCTTCACCGAAGGTCGAGTCGAGTGCCCCCGGCTTCGCGCTGGCGGTTGGCGCGGTGAGGACCGAGACCGTGAGTACGAAGAGCAGCGCCCACCGTACGGCCGCTCCGATCGATCCTTCGCGTCTCCCCATGCTGCCCTTTCCTTGGCGCTATCTGTTTGCCGAAAATCCTGTCGACCATAGAACCGCCAGACGATGAGAAGTAGCGCTTACCCTTCCTGGCTAGCCAGCCAACTGATAAACAATCGCCATGGGTCGCTTGACCAAAGGCCAGGTGGCGCGGGCGGGTTTCTTCGCCGGGGTGGCGGGCACCGGGATCGCGACGGTGGCCGTGGCTGCCGCCTGGCACTGGCTGGCGCGACGGCCGCTGCCGAAACAGCGCGGGACGATCGAGCTGGCGGGGCTGGACGACAGGGTGGAGGTGCGCCGCGACCGCTGGGGCGTCCCCCACATCGAGGCGGAGGCGCCGCGCGACCTCTACTTCGCCCAGGGCTTCGCCCACGCCCAGGATCGGCTCTGGCAGATGGACTTCTACCGCCGCGCGGTCGAAGGGCGGATCTCCGAGATGGCGGGCAAGGAGGGGCTGCCGGTGGACCGGCTGATGCGCACGCTCGGCATTCGCCGCATCGCCGAGGCGGAGGCGGCGACGCTCGGCCCGGAGCTGCGCGCCCTGCTCGAGCGCTTCTGCGAGGGCGTCAACGCCGCCGCCGCCGAGGCCCCGGCGCTGCCCTTCGAGATGCAGCTGCTGCGCCTCGACTGGGCGCCCTGGCGGCCGGTCGACGTCCTCAGCCTCGGCAAGCTGCTCGCCTTCGGCCTCTCGACCAACTGGGAGCGCGAGCTGCTGCGGGCCGACATGCTGCGGGCGCTCGGCCCGGAGCTGACCGCCCGCCTCGACCCGACCTATCCCGCCGACAACCCGGTCGTCACCCAGGAAGCCTGGAGCGGCGACGGCCTCGCGATCGTCGAGCAGATCGACGCAGTGCGGCGCTCGATGGGGCTGGCCGCCGAGGCCAGCGGCTCCAACAACTGGGCCGTCAGCGGCGACCTCAGCGCCACCGGCGAGCCGCTGATCGCCGGCGACCCCCACCTGCCCCCGAGCATGCCTGGCATCTGGTACCAGGTCGGCCTCAGCCACGGCGACCGCTTCGTCCGCGGCGCCTCGATGCCGGGGATGCCGGGCGTCTACATGGGCCAGAACAACGACGTCTGCTGGACCTTCACCAACGTCATGGCCGACGTCCAGGACCTCTTCGTCGAGAAAATCGAGGGTGACGACTACCTCTTCGAAGACGAGTGGCGGCCGCTGCGGATCGTCCGCGAGGAGATCGCCGTCAAGGGCCGCGAGGAGCCCGTCGTCCTCGACGTGCGGATCACCCACCACGGCCCGATCGTCAACGCCGCGCTCGGCGCCGACGACGAGGAGCCGCTGGCGCTGAGCTGGCAGGCGCTGAGCGAACCGACCGCCTTCGCCGGGATGTTCGAAATGCTGGAGATCGCCTCCGGCCCCGACCTGGTCGCCAAACTCGAGGGCCATACCGCCCCCGCCTCGAACCTGATCTGGGCCGACCGGCGCGGCTCGATCGGCTACAAGCTGATCGGCCGCCTGCCGCTGCGCCGCGGCGGCTGCCCCGACCTGCCGAAGCCGGGCTGGAGCGGCGAGTTCGAGTGGGACGGCACGGTCCCCTACGACGAGCTGCCGGAGACGGTCGACCCCGAGAGCGGCTTCCTGGTCACCGCCAACAACCGCATCGCCGGCGACGAGTACCCGCACCACATCACCAGCGAATACCTCGACGGCTTCCGCGCCAAGCGGATCGAGCAGCTGTTGGCCGAGAGCGAGGAGCACGACCTCGACGGCTTCGAGGCGATGCAGTCCGACAACCTCTCGCTGCCGGGGATCGAGGCGGCGAAGCGGCTGGGCCGGCTGACGCCGCGTGGCCAGCGCGAGCTGAGCGCGATCGAGCGCCTGCGCAGCTGGGACGGGCGGCTCGACCCCGACACCATCGCCGGCACCATCTACCAGGCCTTCCTGCTGCGGCTGGCGCGCGAGGTTGCCCGCGCCGCGATCGGCGACCGCGACCTCTGCGAGCGCTGGCTCGACCGCGCCGACAACGGCTTCACCCCGCACATCACCTCGCCCTGGCGCTGGCACTCGCACCTGATGCGGCTCTGGGAGGAAGGCGACGAGGAGCTGATCGGCCGGCCCTGGGAGGGGCTCGTGCTGGAGGCGCTTGCCGGCGCCCTCGACGACCTCGAAGAGCGCTTCGGCCCCGACCTCGAGAGCTGGCGCTGGGGCCGCGTCCACGAGATGGAGTTCCCGCACGCGCTGGGCGAGGCGAACCCGCTGCTGCGCCGCCTGCTCAACCGCCGCCTGCGCGCCGGCGGCGCCCAGGAGACCGTCAGCCAGATCGCCTACGACCCCAACAACCCCTACAAAGCCGTCTGGGCGCCGAGCTGGCGGATGGTCGCCGACCCGACCGACCCCGACCGCTCGCGCTGGCAGATGTTCACCGGCCAGTCCGGCCACCCCGCCAGTCCGCACTACGACGACCTCCAGGCCGACTGGCTGGAGGGCCGCACCCAGCCGATGTCCGGCGAGGGGCCGTGGCAGGAGCTGGAGCTAGTCCCGCAGGTTTAGGGTCGAGTCGGCTTCGGAGACGGCGGTGACGGCTTCGACGATTGCCGCCGGGGCCTTGCTCGGGGAGCCGGCGTCGTGCGGGGGCTGGGGGTCGTACTCGATCGCCAGCTGCACCGCCTGGGCGAGCTCGGGCCCGGCCTCGCGGGTGACCAGGTGCAGGGCCATGTCGATCCCGGCCGAGACGCCGGCGGCGGTGACGACCTTGCCGTCCTCGACGAAGCGGCCGCCGACCGGGTCGGCTCCGTAGGCGCGCAACGGCTCCAGGTAGAGCCAGTGGCCAGTGGCGCGCTTGCCCTCGAGCAGGCCGGCGGCACCGAGCACCAGCGAGCCGGTGCAGACCGAGGTCGTCCACTTGGTCTGGCGGTCGATCTCGCGCAGCCAGGAGAGCACCTCGTCGTCGTCCAGCAGCGGCCGGTTGCCCTTGCCGCCGGGGACGAGGACGATGTCGGTCTCGGTCACGTCGGCGAGGGCGCGGTCGGCGCTGAGCCCGAGGTGGCCGCTGTCGGTCCGCACCTCGCCGACACGGGCGGCCACGAACTCGACCTCCCAGCCGGGGACCGAGCGCAGCACCTCGTAGGGGCCGACCGCGTCGAGTGCGGTGATGCCGTCGAAAATGAGAATCGAGGTCTTCATGGAGGGAATCCTGGCGTCTCCCGGCCGATCTCGCCAGCGGCAGGAATGCCAATGTTCGCTAGATTTCTGCCATGCACCGGGTGGTCGCGCTCTGTTTCGACGGTCTCGTCGCCTTCGACCTGACCGCGCCCGCACAGGCCTTCGGGCTGGCCGCCCGGCCGGGGGGAGAGCCGCTGTACGAGTTCTCGACCTGCTCGGTGGGCGGCGCCGAAGTGCGCACCACCAGCGGCTTCGGGGTCAGCCCGCGCTCCGGCCTCGACGCCCTGCGCCAGGCCGACACGGTCGTCGTCCCCGCCTACGCCGCCGTCCTCACCCCGCCGCCGGAGGAGGCGCTTGCCGCGCTGCGCGCCGCCGCCGGGCGCGGCTCCCGCCTGCTCTCGGTCTGCACCGGCGCCTTCGCGCTCGCCCACGCCGGCTTGCTCGACGGTCGCCGCGCGGCGACCCACTGGGCCTGGGCCGGGGAGCTGGCCCGGCGCTTCCCGGCGGTTGCGGTCGATCCCGACGCTCTCTACGTCGACGAAGGAGAGGTGATGACCTCGGCCGGGCTCAGCGCCGGCATCGACCTCAGCCTGCACGTGATCCGCAAGGATTTCGGCGCCGCCGCCGGCGAGCTTGTCGCCCGCCACATGGTCGCCGCACCGCACCGCGAGGGCGGCCAGGCCCAGTTCGCCAAGCGCGAGCCCGCCCCGGTGCCGGGCTCGCTGGAGCCGACCCGCCGCTGGGCCGCCGAGCGACTCGACCAGCCGCTCGACGTCGCCGCGATGGCGGGCCACGCCGGCGTCAGCCCCCGCACCTTCGCCCGCCGCTTCCGCGGGGAAACCGGGACGACGCCGCTGCAGTGGCTGCTGGCCCGGCGCGTCCTGCAGGCGCGGCGGCTGCTGGAGGAGTCCGACCTGCCGGTCGAGACGGTCGCCTGGCGCTGCGGCTTCGGCACCGCCGCCTCGCTGCGCGACCACTTCCGGCGGGCCACCGCGACGACCCCGACCGCCTACCGGCGGGCGTTCGCCGTCTAGAGTCCCGGCATCAGCCGCCGCGACCAGATAGTCCTCAGCGACGCCGAGCTGCTGCAGTTGCTGGAGGGCGAGCGGATCGCCGTCGTCTCCAGCCTCGGCCCGCGCGGCTGGCCGCACTCGATGCCGCTCTGGTTCGTGCCGCGTGACGGCGAGGTCTGGATCTGGACCTACGCCAAGTCGCAGAAGGTGCGCAACCTCGAACGCGACCCGCGGGCGACGGTGCTGGTCGAGACCGGCCACGAGTACGGCGAGCTGCGCGGGGCGATGATCGAGGCCGAGGCCGAGCTGCACCGCGACCTCGAGACCGTGGTCGGCTTCGCCGAGGAGCTGACCCTGCGCTACGCGGACGGCATCTCGGCGATCGACGGCGACGCCAAGGCAGGGCTGGAAGCGCAGGCGCCGAAGCGTGTCGCGATCCACTTCAAGCCGGTGCGGACCGCGACCTGGGACCACCGCAAGCTCGGCGGCACCTACTGAGCGATCACCGGATCGCTACAACCGGCCCGTGCCGGTGTTGGAGGTTGACGCGACCGGTACCTTTCTCGACTCGATGAAACGACGCCTCCCAGCCATCCTCGTCCTCGCCGCCCTCGCGACGGCGCTCTTCCTCGGCGCCCAGGCGGGCTCTGCGAAGCCGCCGCCGGCCGCCCCCAAGGACTTCTTCGGCATCGCTCCGCAGACGGGACTGGGGCCGGAGGACGCCGAATACATGAAGGCCGGCGGGATCGGCTACGTGCGCTGGCCGCTGGGCTGGGCCGGGATCCAGCCGACCCGCAAAGGCGGCTACGACTGGGCCAGCTTCGACGCGGTCGTGGCGACCGCGGCCCGGCAGGGCCTGACGGTGCTGCCGTTCTTCTACGGCTCGCCGGGCTGGGCCGCCCCCAAGGAAACGACGCTGCCGATCAACGGCCAGGCGAAGAAAGCCTGGACGGCCTTCCTCACGGCGGCGGTCAAGCGCTACGGCCCCGGCGGCGAATTCTGGCGGCAGCACCAGACCGGCGGCGTCGGCCCCGGCCCCACCTACCAGCCGGAACCGCCGATCCCGGCGAAACCGATCCGCACCTGGCAGGTCTGGAACGAGGCCAACTTCTTCTACTTCGCCTTCCCGGCCTCGCCGCAGCGCTACACGAAGCTGATCAAGATCTCCGGCCCGGCGATCAAACGGGCCGACCCGGGCGCCAAAGTCGTCCTCTCCGGCCTCTTCGGCGAACCGACCGCGCGCGGCGCCAAGGGCATGCCGGCGGCCAAGTTCCTCGACGTCATCTACCGCTCGCCGGGAATCAAGAGCAAGTTCGACGGGATCGCCCTCCACCCCTACGCGGTCGACGCGGAAACGCTGGAAGAACTGGTCGAGGAACTGGTCGAAGTGACCAAAGAGAACCGCGACCGGGTGCCGCTCTACATCACCGAGATGGGCTGGGGCTCCCAGAACAACTTCCAGGAAGTCGCTTTCGAGCAGGGAGTCCGGGGCCAGGTAAAACAGCTGAAGGACTCCTACGCCTACCTGATGGCGAACCGCAACCGGCTCGACCTCAAGCAGGTCTACTGGTTCTCCTGGAAGGACCTGCCGGGCTCCTGCAACTTCTGCGACTCGGTCGGCTTCTTCCGCGCCGGGACGAAGTTCAAGCCGAAGCCCTCCTGGCGCGCCTTCGTCGCCCTCAGCGGCGGCCGCGCCCGCCCCAACTAGCGGCTCATCCGTCGAGGACGCCCTCGACGCATTCCTCGAGGCAGGCGGCGAGCAACTTGGCGCCGTTGCCGCGGAGCATCTCGACGTGCCCGACCGGTATCTGCCGGTGCTCGACCCCTTGCTCGGCGCGTAGGTTCCAGGCGGCGTAGGCGGGCTTGCCGGCGAACTCCGGAGAGGTCACCAGCACCACCCGCCCCGGCCACGGCTCGGCCCGGTAGGTGGCGCGGGCCTTGCGCGCCGCCGCGACCACCTCGCGCTCGGTGCGCTCGCGGGCGCCCGGCAGGGGTCGCTTGAGGCTCCTTTCGATCGCGCCGACGGCCCGCGCCCGTCCCTCGGCGCCGATCTCACGGGCCCGGCGGGCACCTCGCGTGCGCGAGCGGAAGCCGGCCGTACGCGCCGCTCGCGCCTGCAGCTGGAGGCGGCGGCGGATCGGCAGCCGCACGGCGGGGGGCGGGAGGAAGTCAGGCGCCAGCCCTTCGTCGACCCCGGCGGTCCAGGCCCAGGTCACCATCGCCTCGGCGTCGGCGCCGAGCGGCTCGGGAAAGGCGGCTTCCAGGTCCGGTCGCCGCCAGGCGGTGAGCAGGTACCGGTTCATCCTCGTCCCCTGCAGCGGCTCGACCAGGCGCTGCCGGAATGCTCGCCAGCCGGCCGGCGAGAGCGGATCGGCGGGCTCTTCGCCCAGCTGCTCCCAGACCGCGGCCATCAGGTGGTCCCAGGAGCGGCGCCCGGGCGGGCGGCAGCCGTCGGTCGGGACGGGGCGCAACAGTCGCGGCGCCAGGTGGCTGTCGTGGATGCCGTGGTTCCAGGCCCAGGCGGCGAGGTGCTCGGCGTCGGCGCCGCGCGGATCGGGCCAGCCCGCACGCAGATCGGGGCGCCACCTGTGCAGCTCCTGCAGGTAGCGCGAAACTCCGGGCGCGACGGGAGCCCGCAGCCAGGCCGCGAGCTCCGCCGCCCCGCCCGGAGCGTCGAGGTCGGGCACGTCCTCGCCGTCCTCGCGCGCCCTGACCCAGGCCGACTCCATCAGCGCGTCGTAGGGGACTTCGGGAGCGAGCTCGTGCGGACCGGCGGGCGGCGGCTCGGAGTCGAGCGCGATCAGCAACGGCACGTCCTCGCCGGCGGCGCGCAGCCGCTGGGCCATCTCGTAGGCGACGGTGATGCCGTTGCAGCGCCCGGCCAGCAGGTACGGGCCATGCGGTCGCACGGAGCGGACCTTCTCCAGATAGCGCTGCGCCATCGCCTCGATGCCCTGGTCGAGCGGGTGCCGGCCGTCGAGGCCGCTTGGCTGCAGCACGTAAAGCGGCTGCTCGGCCGAGAGCTCCCGCGCGAGAGCCCCGAAGCCGACGATGTTGCCGTCGCCGGCGCCGACGACGAACAGCGGCGGCCTGCTGCCCTCGGGCTTGAGGGCGACCAGGTTGTCCCAGCGGGAGACGGGCGGGCCGGCGCTCATGCAGGCGGCGAGCGCCCGTGGCGTCGAAGCGTCGAAGATCGTCGCCAGCGGCAGGCGCCGGCCGCCGATCCGTTCCAGCCTGCCGAACAGCTCGAGCGCCAGCAGCGAGTGGCCGCCGAGCGCGAAGAAGTCGTCTTCGGCGCCGACCGGGCGAACGCCCAGCACGTCTTCGAAGGCCTTTGCCACCCGGCGCTCGTCGCGGCCACGAGGGCGCCCGCCGGAGCTCGTCGCGGCGAGGTGCCGGCGACCCGGGGCCGGCAGGCGGTCGCGGTCGACCTTGCCGTTGGCGGTGAGCGGAAGGCGGGGCAGGGTCACCCAGGCCGCGGGGACCATCGCCGCCGGCAGGCGGGCCGAGGCGTGTGCGCGCAGGGCCGCCGGGCCCGGGGCCGGCGAGTCCGCCGCGACGACCAGGTAGGCGATCAGCGAGAGTCCGCCGGGGCCGTCCTCGCGGGCGATCACCGTGACGTCGGCGACCGCGGGGTGCCTGCGCAGCGCCGTCTCGACCTCCGCCGGCTCCACCCTGACCCCGCGCACCTTGACCTGGCGGTCGGCGCGGCCGAGGAACTCGAGCGCGCCGTCGGGCCGGCGGCGAACCCGGTCGCCGCTGCGGTAGCGGCGCCCTCCCGGCCGCTGCGGATCGGGCTGGAAGCGCTCAGCGCTCAGCTCCGGGTCGCCGCGGTAGCCGCGGGCGACGCCGTCGCCGCCGATCCAGAGCTCGCCCGCCATGCCGACCGGGGCGGGCTCGCCGGCGCCGTCGAGGACGTCGCAGCTGGTTCCCTGGATCGGCCGCCCCAGCGGGATCGGCCCGTCGACCACGTCCCCCGGGCGGAGCTCGTGAGTGAGTGCGAAGGTCGTCGTCTCGGTCGGCCCGTAGCCGTTGGTCAGGCGGCCCGCCGCCGGCAGCGCCGCGAGCGCGCGGGCGACGTGCGACGGCGAGAGCACGTCGCCGCCGGCGAGCAGGTGCCGCACCCGGCCGAGGCACTGCGGCCGCCGCTCGACGAGCTCGTGGAAGAGGCCGGCCGTCAGCCACAGCGTGGTCACGCCGTGGGCGTCGATCGCCGTGGCCACCGCGTCGGGGGAGGGGTGCTCTGGGAGGATCGCGATCGTGCCGCCGTTGGCGAGCGGCCCCCAGATCTCCAGCGTGGCGGCGTCGAAGGCGGTCGAGGCCGCGTGCAGCATCACCGTGCCGGCGCCCAGCTCGACGTAGCCGGGATCGTCGACGAGGCGGACGACGTTGCGGTGGGTCACCTCGACCCCCTTGGGCTCGCCCGTGGAGCCCGACGTGTACATCACGTAGGCGAGGTCCTCGGCGCTCGCCGCCGCGGTTGCAAGCGGCGCGCCGGCCTCTGCCGCCTCGACGTCGAGCGCTGCGACGCCGTCGGGCAGGGAGGCGGCAAGCGCCCCGTCGGTGAGAGCGAGGGCGGCGCCCGCGTCGGCGAGGGTGCGGGCGATCCGCGCCGGCGGGTGCTGCGGGTCGAGCGGCACGTAGGCGCCGCCGGCGATCAGGACCGCCAGGTGGGAGGCCACCGAATCGAGCGAGCGGGGCAGGAGGACGCCGACCCGGCCTCCGGGTTCGAGGCCCGCGGCGCGCAGGCGGCCCGCCAGCGCCCGGGCGCGGTCGAGCAGGCTGCCGTAGGTGAGGCGCCGGCCGGCTTCGACGACGGCGGTGGCGGCGGGGTCGCGCCGGGCCTGGCGTTCGACCAGGCCGTGGACCGTCGCCTCGCGGTCGTACTCGCCGGCTCCGGTGCTCCAGGCGCGCAGCTCGCCTTGCTCTTCAGCGCTCGTCAGGCCCAGCTTCGAGAGAGGCGCGTCGGGCGCGGTGACGAACTGCTCGAGCAGCCGTTGGTGCTGACCGGCGAGGCGGTCGACGGTAGCGTCGGCGAAGAGGTCCGAGTGCTCCCAGATGAAGAACGGCCTGCCGTCGCCGTGGTCGACGCCGATCACGTTCAAATCGGCCTTCGCGGTCCCGTTCGGGACCGTCTGCACGACCTCGACCTCGAGTCCCGCCCAATCCCGGGCGGTGGCCGGCGCGTCATCGAAGGAGAAGAGGGTCTGGACCAGCGGCGAACGGCCGGCCTGGCGCCGTGGCGCCAGCGCCTCCACCACCTGCTCGAAGGGCACGTCGGAGTTGACCATCGCGCCGAGCACCGCACCCCGGGCCCGTCGCAGCAGCTCGCGCACGGTCGGGTCCCCCGAGAGGTCGATCCGCAGCGCCACCGTGGCCACGGTCATCCCGACCAGGCGCTCGGCGGCGGGGTCGCGGCGGTTGGCCAGCCCGGACCCGATCTGGACGTCCTCGCACCCCGCGTAGCGGCCGAGGAGCGTGGCGAAGGCGGCCAGGCAGGCCATGAACGAGGTGGCTCCCTCGCCCTGGGCGAGGCGCCGCAGATCGGCGGCAAGGCCTGGATCCAGCGGCCGCCGCACCGAGCCGCCGGCGAACGACTCGCGCCGGGGCCGTGGCCGGTCGAGAGGAAGGTCGAGCAGCGCCGGGTCGGGGTCGAGGGTCCGCCGCCAGTAGTCGAGCTGGGCGCGCTCGAGCTCGTCACCGACCGACGAGCGCTCCCAGCGGGCGAAGTCTCCGAACTGCAGGCGCGGTGCCGGCAGGGTCGTGCTCCGGCCCTCGACCCGCGCCGAGTACAGCTCGCCGAGCTCGGAGAGGACGACCATGAACGACCAGCCGTCGTGCACCGCGTGATGCTCGACGTCGATCAGCGACCAGCGGCGCTCTCCCCGCCGGACCAGGGTCCAGCGCACCAGCGGCGCCTCGTCGAGCCTGATTCGCGTCCGCACCCGGGCGCGCACGAGCCGCGCCCACTCGACGCCGCGCTCGCCGGGAAGGTCGACCAGCTCGAGCGGCAGGGGGACCCTCTCGCGGACGACCTGGACCGGCTCGCCGTCGCGCTCGACCAGGGCGGTGCGGAGGACCTCGTGGCGATCCATGAGGTCCGCGAGCGCGCCGGCGAGGGCCTTCTCGTCGAGGTCGCCCTCGAAATGGAGGACGCAGGCGAACTGGTAGGCGAGCGAGTCCGGGTTCATCCGCTCGAAGAGCCAGGCTCGTCGCTGCGCGAAGCTGGCCGGGGCCGGTCCGCTCGAGGGCGTCGCCAGCAACGGCCGCCGTCCTGGGCCCGTGCCCTCGCCGGCGTCGATCCGCGCGCCGAGGCCGCGCGCCGTCGGCGTCTCGAAGATCGCCCCGACGTCGAGGCCGGAGCCGAAGCGGCCGCGCAGGCGGCCGATCAGCTGGATGGCGAGCAGGGAGTCGGCGCCGAGGGCGAAGAAGTCCTCGTCGGGCCCGACGTCGCCGAGACCGGCCAGCTCCGCCATCGTCTCCGCCACGACCAGGGCCGTGCCCGTCGCCGGATCGGCGCCGCGGGCGCGGGACGGGCTCGGCAACGCCGCCCGGTCGACCTTGCCGCGCGCGGTCAGCGGCAACTCGGGCAGGATCTCCACCGAGGCCGGCAGCATGTAGGCGGGCAGCCGGGCGGCGAGATGGTCGCGCAGCTCCCGGTCTCCCGCGCGGCCGTCCTCGCGCAGGGTCGCGAAGGCGACCAGCCGCTTGTGCCCGGCCACGTCCTCGCGGGCGACGACGGCCGCGTGGCGGACCTCGGGATGGCATCCCAGGGCCTGCTCGACCTCGCCCGGCTCGACCCGGTGGCCGGAGATCTTCACCTGGTGGTCGATCCGGCCGAGGAACTCGAACTCGCCGTCCTCGCGCTGGCGCACGACGTCTCCGGAGCCGTACATCCGCGTTCCCGGGACCGCGGCGAACGGGCTGGGGCGGAAGCGCTCGGCGCTGCGCTCGCGGTCGCCGCGGTAGCCGCGGGCGACGCCGGGGCCGCCGATCCAGAGCTCGCCGGGCTCGCCGTCGGCGACCGGCTCGCCGCTCTCGTCGAGGACGTGGAATTCGTAGCCGGCCAGCGGCCGGCCGATCGGCAGGGGAGAGCCGTCGACGCCGGTGACCTCGAAGCCGGAGGCGACGATCGAGGTCTCCGTCGGCCCGTAGCCGTTGACCACCCGCACGCCCGGGTGGGCGTCGAGGACGGCTTTGGCGGCCGCCGGTGACATCACGTCGCCGGCGGCGGCGATCAGGCGCATGCCGGCGAGGTCGGGGAGGGCGGCGCGGACCACCTGCTCGAAGAGGCCGGCGGCGAAGAGGGCGTAGGTGACCCGCTTTGCCGCGATCAGCCGTCCCAGCGCCGGCGGGTCCGGCCGGCCCGGCGGCGCCAGCACCAATCGCCCACCGGCCGTCAGGGCGCCCCAGGTCTCGAGCACGGAGAGGTCGAACTCGATCGGCGCGACGCCGAGGACCGCGTCGCCCCGCTCGGGAATGAGGTCCGAGCCGCAGCCGAGCACGTGGGCGATGTTGGCGTGGGTGATCTCGACCCCTTTGGGGACGCCGGTCGAGCCGGAGGTGAAGAGCACGTAGGCGAGGCGGTCGCCGCCCGGAGCGCACGGCGCCTCGCTCTTGGAACCGGAGAGAGCCAGGGCTTCCGTGTCGAGGCGCCGCGCGGCCGGCGGCAGGCCCGCGTCATGACCGGTGCCGGTCAGCACCGTGTCCGCCCCGGCCAGCTCCAGCAGCGTCCGCTGGCGCTCGGCCGGGTGCGTGGGGACGACCGGGACGTACGCCGCCCCGGCTCGGACCACGCCCACGAAGGCGCAGACCGCCTGCCAGGAGCGGGGCAGGCACACGCCCACCACTTCCTGGTCGCCCACCCCTGCCGCGCGCAGGCCTTCCGCCACGGCCGCGGCGGCGGAGTCGAGCTCGGCGTAGGTCAGTTGCCGCTCGCCGTCCTCGACGGCAATCGCACGGGGCTGCTCCGCGGCGCGCGCGGCGACGAGCCCGGCCAGCGAGCACCCCGACTCGAATGCCAGGGGAATGGACGAAGTTTCCGTCGTGCTCACAAGGAGCTGCCACGTTACGCGAACGCCCTGCCGATGGCGAATGGCGTCAGCGCGGCTAGGGGGCGCTAGTTGCGGCGCCGGGGTGCGAGGCGGATCTTCAGCCGCCGCGACTCGCCCGGCAGATAGCCGGACTGCTCGTGGGTGAAGGCGACGAAGGTGGTGCCGCGGCGGATCCGCGGCGTGAAGCGGGCCGTGCAGGCGCGGCTGAGGTACCGGGTGCCGAAGGGGCGGCCATTGCGCCGCAGCGCGACCGAGTCGCCCCTGCGGTCCTTGCAGGGTGAGACCCAGACGGTCAGCAGCGCCGCCTTGCCGCGTTCGACGCGGCGGCGCTGCGGCTGGATGCCGACGAAGGTCGGGGCCAGCGGCGAGCGCGCTTGGATCGGCGAGGACCCTGGCTGGGGCAGCGGTGCGGGGCAATTGGCGGCCGGCAGGCCGGCGAAACGGTAGATGCCACCGCCCTGCTCGACCACGTAGAGCCGGCCCGCCGAGTCCTCGCCGAAGGAGACCGGGCTGTCGACTTTCAGGCCCAACGAGCAGTCGCCGCTCGCCGTGCCCCCGGCGACCGGGGGGAGCCGCAGGGCGCGGATCGCGCCGGAGCAGTAGTCGCTGTAGACGTAGGTGCCGAAAAGGGCGCCCAGCGCGGCATCGCGGGCGACGTAGCCGCCGGTGATCGAACAGCGGTCGTCGCCGCCGAGGTCGGGGTCGGGGAGATGGGGATAGTCGAAGACCGGGTCGACGAACCCCGCCGCCGGCGGGGTCGCGCATTGCGGATCCGGGGGACCGAAACCCGGCAGGAAACCCTCGCGGCAGTCCCAGCCATAGTTGGCCCCCTGGCCACCCACCACGCCCGGGAAGGGACTCGGTGCGAAGTCGACCTCCTCCCTTTCGCTCTGGCCGACGTCGCCGATCACCATGTCGCCGCTGACGCGGTCGAAGGAGAAACGGAAGGGATTGCGCAGGCCGAGGCTCCAGACTTCCTCCGAGCCGGGGGCGTCGGGGTCGAGCCGGAGGATCTTGCCGAGTTGACTGCCCGGGTTCTGGGCGTTGTCGAAGGGGTCGTTGCTGCCGCCGCCGTCGCCGGTCGAGACGTAGAGATAGCCGTCGGGGCCAAATTGGAGCTGGCCGCCGTAATGGTTCGCCTGACCTGGGTGGGGGATCGCCAGCAGCGGTTTCAGAGTGGAGACGTCGGCGCTGTCATGGCCGGGGTCGGTCGAGACGAGTTCGTCGACGTGGATCTGGCCGTCCAGCTGGCTGCCATAGAAGGCGTAAAGGCGCCCGTTGGCGGCGAAGCCGGGATCGAGCGCGATCGACATCAACCCGCGCTCGCCGCTGCAGGGACAGCCCACTTTCGAGCTGAGATCCGCGAACGCGCTCACGACTTCGTCCTCGACCAGCTGGATCGTGCCCTCGCGCTCGGCGACGAAGAGGCGGCCGGCGTCGCCGGGGTCCGAGGTCACGTAGGTCGGCTGGTCGAAGCCGCCGCCGACCGGCTCCAGCGTCAGCGCCTGGGCGCTGCTCGTGGCCAGCAGCGCCAACGAGATCGCGACGACTGTCCCTGCGGCTCGAATCACTCCTCCCAAGTTAGCCAATAGCATCGCCCGGATGCCCCAGTCTGCGGCGCAGGGTCCAGCCTGGCTCGTTCTGCCCACCTACAACGAGGCCGGCAACATCGAGTCGTTCACCGCCTCGGCGCGGGAAAATCTGCCTGCCTCGGCGCGGATCCTGATCGTCGACGACAACTCGCCCGACGGGACCGGCGAGATCGCCGACCGGCTCGCTGCCACGGTCGCGGGGACCTCCGTCCTGCACCGGCCGCGGAAGGAAGGCCTCGGCCCGGCCTACATCGCCGGCTTTCGCCACGCCCTGGCCGCCGGGGCCGGCCTCATCCTCGAGATGGACTCCGACTTCTCCCACGACCCCGCGCAGCTGCCGCACCTCCTGGCAGCCGTCCAGAGCGCTGACCTGGCGATCGGCTCGCGTTACGTGCCGGGCGGCAGCGCCGAGGGCTGGAGCGCCCTGCGGCTGGCGATCAGTCGCGGCGGCAGCATCTACGCACGCCTGGTGCTGGGGCTCGAGGTGCGCGACCTGACCGGCGGCTTCAAGTGCTTTCGGCGCGAGGTTCTGGAGGCGATCGACCTCGACGCGGTGCAGTCGAAGGGGTACGCGTTCCAGGTGGAGATGACCTACCGGGCGATCCAGCTCGGGTTCGACGTGGTCGAGGTTCCGATCGTCTTTCGCGACCGCCAGGTCGGAAGCTCGAAGATGAGCCGCTCGATCGTCGCCGAGGCGGTCTGGCGCGTTCCCTTTCTGCGATACCGTCGCGGGCCGTGAATCGCCTGCTGATCACCGGCGGCGCCGGCTTCGTCGGCTCCAACCTGGCCGTCTCGCTTGCCTCCAGGCACCCCGACTGGGAGGTCGTCGTGCTGGACAACCTCTACCGGCGCGGCTCGGAACTGAACCTGCCGCGGCTGCAGGAGGCCGGGGTCGAGTTCGTCCGCGGCGACGTCCGCGAGCCCGAAGACCTGGCCCGGGTGCCGCGGATCGACGCCTTGATCGAGTGCTCGGCGGAGCCCTCGGTGATGAGCGGGGTCGACGGCGACACCGGCTACCTCGTCCACACCAACCTCACCGGGGCCTACAACTGCCTCGAGCTGGCCCGCCGCGACGGCGCCTTCGTCGTCTTCCTCTCGACCAGCCGCGTCTACCCGGTGGCGCCGCAGGTCGAGCTGGCGCTGGAGGAGACGGAGACCCGCTTCGAGATCGCCGCCGAGCAGGCGCTGCCCGGGGTCTCGCCGGAGGGCATCTCCGAGCAGTTCCCGCTCGACGGCGCCCGCACCCTCTACGGAGCCACCAAGCTCGCCGCCGAGCTGCTGATCGAGGAGTACCGGGAGGGGCTCGGAGTGCCGGCGGTGATCGACCGCTGCGGAGTCATCGCCGGTCCCTGGCAGATGGGCAAGGTCGACCAGGGGGTCTTCACGCACTGGATGCTGGCCCACCACTTCGGCAACCCGCTCAGCTACATCGGCTTCGGCGGCGAGGGCAAGCAGGTCCGCGACCTGCTCCACGTCGAGGACCTGGTCGACCTGGTCGAGCGCCAGCTGCTCGCCCCCGGCGAGTGGGACGGGCGCACGGTCAACGTCGGCGGCGGCCGCGAGTGCAGCCTCTCGCTGCGCGAGACGACCGCGATCTGCCGTCGCCTGACCGGCAACGAGGTGCCGATCGAGCCGGTCGCGCAGACCCGGGCCGGGGACGTCCCCATATACCTTTCCGACTGCACGAAGATCTTCGGCCTGGACGAGTGGCGGCCGCGGCGCAGCGCCGAGCAGGTGCTTGCCGACATCCACGAGTGGGTAGCGGCGGACGAGCAGCGGATCGCCCAGGCACTCAACATCGAGACCCCCGCGGGGGGAAGGGAGTAGGCGCGAATGCCGGTTGCGATCATCACTGGGGCGGGAGGCCTGATCGGCTCCGAGGCGGTCGAGCACTTCATCGCCGAGGGCTTCGACGTGGTCGGGATCGAGAACGACATGCGGGCCAGCTTCTTCGGCCCCGAGTCCTCGACCTCGCACGTCACCGAGCGCCTCGTCAGCGAGCACTCCGAGTTCCGCTGGGAGAACGCCGACATCCGCGACGGCGCCGCGATCGACCGCATCTTCGCCGAGCACGTCAGCTCAATCGAGCTGGTGATCCACACCGCCGCCCAGCCCTCCCACGACTGGGCCGCCAGCGACCCCCAGACCGACTTCGGGGTCAACGCCAACGGCACCCTCAACCTGCTCGAGGCGGCCCGCGCCCACTGCCCCGACGCCCCCTTCGTCTTCTGCTCGACCAACAAGGTCTACGGCGACACGCCCAACCGGCTGCCGCTGGAAGACCTCGAGAAACGGCTGGAGCTGCCCGAGTCGCACCCCTACTTCAGCGGCATCGACACCTCGATGTCGATCGACAACTGCACCCACTCGCTGTTCGGCGTCTCCAAGGCGGCCGCCGACCTGCTGGTGCAGGAGTACGGGCGCTACTTCGAGATGCCCACCGTCGCCTTCCGCGGCGGCTGCCTGACCGGCCCCCAGCACGCCGGCGCCAAGCTGCACGGCTTCCTCGCCTACCTGATGAAGTGCACCGTCACCGGCACCCCGTACACCGTCTTCGGCTACGAGGGCAAACAGGTCCGCGACAACATCCACAGCGCCGATCTGATCGCGGCCTTCGACGCCTACCGCAAGGCGCCCCGCGCGGCGGCCATCTACAACATCGGCGGCGGCCGCTTCAGCAACTGCTCGATGCTGGAGGCGATCGAGATCTGCGAGCGGGTCTCCGGCCGCGAGCTGAGCTGGGAGATGGGCGAGGAGCCGCGGATCGGCGACCACCGCTGGTGGATCTCCGACCTGGCCCCGTTCGAGGCCGACTACCCGGACTGGAAGCTGCGCTACGGGGTCGAGGACATCCTCCGCGAGATGTACGAGCAGAACCTCGAGCGCTGGACCGTGAGCGCGGCATGAAGCTCTCCGTCGTGATGCCCGCGCAGAACGAGGAGGGCTCGGTCGGGGCGACGGTCGAAGGGGTGGTCGCCGCCCTGGAGCGCGAGCAGATCGACTACGAGGTGATCGTCGTCAACGACGACAGCGAGGACTCGACCGAAGCGGTGGTCGAGGCGATCGGCGCGACGAACCCTAGGGTGCGCTGCCACCGCTCCCACTACGAGCGCGGCTTTGGGATGGCGATCCGGGCCGGCCTCGACGTCTTCGAGGGCGACTCGGTGGCGATCGTGATGGCCGACGCCTCCGACGACCCCGAGGACCTGGTCCGCTACCACCGCCTGCTCGAAGCCGGCTGGGACTGCGCCTTCGGCTCGCGCTTCGTGCCGGGGGCCCGGGTCCACGACTACCCGCGCCTCAAGTACACGATCAACCGGCTCGCCAACCAGTTCATCCGCATCCTCTTCCGCCACCGCTACAACGACACCACCAACGCCTTCAAGGCCTACCGGCGCGAGGTGATCGAGACGATCCAGCCGCTGCTCTCCAAGCACTTCAACCTGACCGTCGAGATGCCGCTGAAGGCGATCGTCCGCGGCCACACCTACGAGGTGATCCCGACCTCCTGGACCAACCGCACCAGCGGCGTGCCGAAGCTGGCGATGAAGGAGATGGGCAGCCGCTACCTCTTCATCGTCCTCTACGTCTGGCTCGAGAGCACGCTCAGCCGGGGGGACTATTCGGTGCGGAAGTCGGGGGAGCGGGAAGCGGAGAAGGCTCGGGACTAGATCCAGAGCATGCTCACTAGTCGGATGAATTGGGGTCGCGAGGAGAAGATCCTGATCTGGGTCGGGGTCTGGATTCTAACTCGTCTCTCGATCGTCTCCCAGGTTGGGTTTTGGGACGTCAGAGGTGTCGAATTGGAAGACGTCAACGTGTTCGAATCGTGGTCGAACACGATTGCGACCACGCACCAACTTCCAGTTGAAGATTCGTGGCAGTACCCGCCGGGGGCGGCCTTTCTTATGTTGTTGCCACGAATTGGCGGTGGCAACTTCGGAATCTCATTCGTGGTCACGATGTTGGTCATCGATCTCATCGGGCTCGGACTCCTGACGCTTCTAGCGAAGCGTGGTGGCCGTGATTGGGGTGTTTGGGTGTGGCTGCTGGCGATGCCGCTTCTCTTCACTCTCCCAGTGCTTCGCTTTGACATCGTTCCCACTGTCGTCGCGATCGCGGCCCTGGTCATGGTCCAAGTACGCCCACTCTGGTTTGGGGCCGTGGCGGGCTTGGGAGCGATGATCAAGGTCTGGCCGATCTTTGTCCTCTTTGCCGAGTGGGACCGAGCGCGACTCCTGCGAAGCATCGGCGGGGCCGTAGCCACGATGGCCCTGGTTTTCCTCATCGCCCAGATCGCGTTCGGCGACCAGACCGGGTTCCTGACCAACCAGGGCAATCGGGGTCTCCAGATCGAGGCCGTCGCGGCCACTCCGTGGCAGCTCCGCGAAGCCGTCACCGGCACCCCGAGTCCGATCGTTCAGCGCTTTGGCACGAATGAGATCGGATCGGATCTCGGGGACGCCGTAGGCAAATCGCTCGATCTAGCAGCGGTTCTGGCGCTCATAGGAGCCGCGGTTTGGTGGTGGGCCAGAGACCGCGCGATACGGCATGGGAGATATGACCTCGAGGACGCAGATCTGGCCCGAGACTTCGTCTTTACCGTGGTTCTCTTGTTCGTGGTCACCAGCCGGGTGCTCAGCCCTCAGTTCATGATCTGGCTTGTGGGGCTTTCGGCGGTCGTGCTGTGCTCTGCGCGAACGCGCCTGGTGCGACCCGCGGTGATGGTCATCGCCGCCGTCATCCTCAGCGCGGGCATCTACGGCGGTCTGGCATTCAACCTCGTATTCCGCAATCTCGTCCTTGTGGCTGCTCTCTGCGACGCTGGCTGGACGATGGTCTCCATTGTCCGGGGCACAGCAAGTGAGCGTGAGGAGATCGGGCCTGCGGATGACAAGGGGGAGATACCTGCTCGCCCTGCGACGGGAGTCGGTAAGAATTAACTTATTGCCCGCGCCACGGCTTTTGCCAGACATAAAGTATGCGGCCGTCAGGCAGCTTGAGCTGCCGGATTCTGTGGAAGCCCAGTCTGCGTGCCGCGGTCTCCGCGTATGATTGGGTGATCACGGGCGGGAAGTCATCCGTATTGCGGCTCATGGTGATCAGTACGGTGGCGATCCCAGACTCGGGGTCGGTCATCTGGTCGATGTAGGCCTTCACAGAATCGTTCGGTTCGGCTTCCAGTTGGATAAGGGGAAGCCCTTGGTGGTATTTGACAACCGTGGCCAGCTGGACAGTGTTGGTGTTCAGCGCCCGATTGCGCGATGCATAGGCGATAATCGGCGTCTCCTCACTCGACCGAGAGAGCCTGGTAAGTATGTCGGCGACTTCTACGTCGGCTTGAGGCCAGCGGGCGTCTTGCTGGTCAAAGATGCTCTCCGGGCCGGGAACCTGAGCCCTGATGGCAAAGACGGCTTTTGGAACCCCTTTGGTTATCGGGAGGGATTCGCCAACTCCAGGTAGCGAAACTAGACGGGTCTGTGATGCCGGCGCCCAGATCGTCGCAGTGGATACGACATTGACCACCGCGATGAGCGCGAGAGCCGCAACGGTGGGCTTGAAGGCGGACGGGAAGTGTCGGAGGGCGACGATGGCCAGGGCCGGGAGGAGGGCGGCCAGAGGAAAAGTGAAACCGTTACCCCCGTTTTGTGAACTCATCAACCCGGCATACCCGACCACCAGCACGAGCGCGACGCTGAGGGCGTCCGTCCCCGCGAGACGCTTCAGCTCGGCTCGACGGCTGCCCTCCGGCTGCAAACGTCTTGCCACTACAACCACAAGGGCGATCAGTCCAGCCGAAAGAACTATGGCGAGTGGCAGGAAGAAATCTTCCGCCGTCATGTGTTCGGCCACGGAGCGCAGGCGCCCCCACGAGATCAGCGTGTGATCCTGGCCGTAGAACTGACTTTTCCTTCCGTAGCCGTAGTCGGTCAGGTAGTCGATAACTGATTGGAGGTTTCTGGCATACCACGTGGCAGCTACCACGATGGCGGAGACGAGGAGAAGGGCGAGGTTGAGGAAGCGCCTGCCGAGTTCGTCGCGACCACGCACGAAGGCCACGATCACCGCCGCGAGCAGCACCCCTGGGACGTAGGTGATTGCCATCGTGCGCGACAGCAGCATCAGGCCGATCGCTACGCCACAAGCGATGACCCAGCGCCGCCGCCGCAGCCCGTCACTGAGCATTAGCGCGTAGACGGCGCAGGCCAGGAAGGCGGCCACGGGCATGGCGTAGACGTACTCTCGGGAGAACGCAAAGGCCCCCGGGAGGGTTGCGGTGACGAGGGCCGCAACGGCGCCGAGGCGCGGTCCGGCCAGTCGCCCGGCGATCCCATAGACGGCCATGACCAAGACGACCATGAAGCCGGTCAGGACGAGGAAGCCGTTCAGCGTTCCCGGCTTGATGAACACCACCAACGAGGTCAAAGCCGGAACCAGTGGAGCGAAGGTTGGCTGGTTCTGGATGGCGTCCCACCAGCTGCTCAGCCCGCCGCTCTTCAGGGCAAGATAGTCGACGAGGCCGAACGTCGTGTAGCCGGCCTCATCGATGTCGAATGGGAAGCCCTGGCGATAGGTGAAGAACCACCAGACGTTGAGGGCGGCGAGGACCAGGGCCCCGACCGCGACGACGAGCGCCCAGCGCTGGGCTGCGCTAGCTCGCTGCCACATCTGGATTGCCCGCGGCGGCGGCGCCCTTGGCGCGCTCGAGGAGGGCTCCTACCTCGTCCGCGTAGTTGGTGAGCGAGTGCCGTTGCTCGACCAGCCGGCGCGAGGCGACGGCGACGCGCCGGCGCTGGTCGGCCGGGGAGCTGAGCGCCCGATCGAGCGCCGTGGCCAGCGCGGAGACGTCCCGCGGCTCGCAGAGCCAGCCGGTCTCGCCGTCGGTGATCAGCTCCGGCAGGCCGAAGACGCTGGTCGCGAGCACCGGCGTTTCCCAGGCCATCGCCTCGAGCACGGTGCGGGGGAGCGACTCGACGTCGGAGGCGCAGACGAGCAGATCGGCCATGCCGTACCAGGAGTCGACGTCGGGGGTGACCGGGATCAGGCTCATCTGGCTGCGGCGGGGAGAGGCGGCGATCGACTCTTCGAGCGCCAGCGAGTAGGGGTCGCCCTCACGCCCGCCGACGAAGGCCAGGTGGGCCTCGGGGTGGCGCTCGGCGATCCGTTCGAAGGCCAGCGCCAGGGGGATCTGCGCCTTGCGCGGCTCGACCGTGCCGACGCAGACGACGATCCTGGATTCGGCGGGCAGGCCGGCTTGCTGGCGGGCCGCGGCGGCGTCGAAGTCCGCCCGCTTCGCGTCGATCGGCGCCAGGTCGAGGCCGTAGGGGAGCATCCGGCAGCGATCGGCGCCCAGCAGCGGCTCGAAGATGCGCTGCGTGGCATCCGCCTCGAAGACCGCGAACGCCGCTTCGGCCAGGGTCGCTTCGGCGCGAGCCCGCACCTCCGGGTCGAGGTGCCCCCAGAGGATCGCCGGCTCGAAGCTCTCGTGGATCGCCCAGACCGTGGGGATGCCCAGGCGCGCCGCCGCCTCCGCGGGCGGCGAGACCAGCGCCGTCGCGGTGTTGACGAAGGCCCGCTCGAATTCCCGCGGCGCCGCCCAGCTGGTCAGCTCCTCGATCCGGCCGAGATGGGAGCTGAGGTCCTCCTGCTGGGAGACGCTGGTGACGTGGACGGGGATGCCCATCTCCTCCAGCTCCTCGCGCAGGGCCCCGTCCATGGCGGAGATCACGGTCGGCTCGTAGCCGCCCTTCGCGGCGAGCCCGCGCAGCAGGTCCATCAGGTAGAGCTGGGCGCCGCCGAGGTTGAGCTGGTGGGTGATCACCAGCGTCCGCAGTCCCGGGCCCTTGGCGCCGGTGGGCACCGGGACCGGTGCCGGCGGCGAACTCGGCCGCGGCGCCGCGGCCGCGGCGCCGACGACGACCGGGACCGGGTCCATTTCGTAGCTGCGGCCGTCGGCAGCGGTGGCGACCGCGCGCAGCTGCGCCGGGCCCGCCTCCAGCGGTGGGCTGGGGTCGACGCTCAGTTCGAAGCCGGAGACGCCGGCGTGCGGCATCGCGGTCTCCTCGCCGACGTCGGTGCGGGGGACGCCCAGCCGGGCGCGGCCGAGCGGCCTCTCGCCCAGCCAGATCTCGCAGCGGCCCGTCGGTGCCGAATCGAACGTGACCCAGCCGCCGACCATGAGCGTTCCCGGGTCGATCTCCGTGCCCGCGGAGGGGCGATCTATCTGGCCCACCGCCCCATGCTCAGGAGGACGGGGGGGAAGAAAGGTCATGTTGGGTTTGACGCCGGGGCTCCAGAGCCGTCTCATCGCCTGCAGTCGCCAGCGCAGGCCGTTGAGGCGTTCGTCGAGGGACTTCACGCGGGCTCCGGAGCGGAGCTGGCCAGCCAGCGGTGGGTGCGCTCGATCCCCTGCGGCAGCGGGGTGACGTCCAGGTCGACGGTCTCGTGCAGCAGCGAGGTGTCGAGGACGATCTGGTGGACGTCGAAGCCGCGCTCCTCGTGCTGGACGATCTGCGCCGGCCTGCCGACCTCCTTCTCGACCAGCCGCAGCACCTCGACCAGGGACGTCGCCTCGCCGCTGCCGACGTTGACCAGCGGCGGCCCGGCGTCGAGGGACATCAGGGCGATCACCGCCGCGGCGACGTCGCCGACGTAGATGTAGTCGCGGATCGTGGTGCCGTCGCCGTAGAGGTCGATCTGCTCGCCGCGGGCGATCCGATAGAGGAAGGTGACGATCGCCCCCTGCCCGCGTTCGGGGCGCTGGTGCTCGCCGTAGACGGTCGAGCAGCGCAGGATCCGGGAGCGCAGGCCGTCCTCGAGCCGGGCCCGTTCGATCTCCCGCTCGCAGGCCAGGTGGAGCTTGCCGTAGGCGGAGCCGGGCGCTACCGGGTCGCTCTCGGGGACCGGCAACCGCGCCGGCTCGCCGTAGACGGTGCCGCCGGAGGAGAGGTAGGTCAGGTTCGCCCCGGGACGGTTGCGCAGCGCCTCGAGCACGGTGCGAACGGGCTTCAGCGTCAGCTCGCGGTCGCGCTCCGGGTCCTGCTCGGAATCGGAGGGCAGGAGGCCGCCGGCGCAGAAGGCGACGTGCTCGATTCCCTCGAGCACGGCTTCGACCGTCTCCAGGTCGGCGGCGTCTCCAAGCCGGACGTTCGACTCGCCGACCGCGGCGACGACCTCGTCGGCCGGGCGTGAGCGCGTGAGCACGACCGGCGGCTGGTCACCGCTGGCGATCTGAGTCGCGACGTTGGAGCCGATGAAACCGCACCCGATTACCAGTGCGCGGCGCTCTTGCCGGCCCCCGCTCGCGCGACCCTCAGGGGGAGGCGCATCCAACACCGGCCTCACAATAGCGCCTGCTCTGGCCGCCAAAGATCTCGCTTGCTGAGGATTCTCTCGGCGCTGAGCGCCCCCTAGGCGCGGCCGATCACCAGGAACTGCTTGCCCAGCAGCCGCCAGGCGGGCGGCGTCTTCAGGTAGAGCCGGGTCAGCGCCGGGGAGGGCGGCAGGATGCCGCGGAAGGAGTAGGGCAGGTAGCGCGGGATCGTCTTTTCGGGCTCGAAGCCGGCGGCGTAGAGGTGCTCGCCGATCGCCATGTGGGTGAGGGCCACGTAGTGGTCGGCGCAGTCCCAGTACTCGTCGGAGCAGTAGCGGTAGTTGGGGCCCATGATCGCGATCCGGCCGCCGGGCTCCATCACCCCGTGCATCTTTTCGAGGAAGGCCGAGATCGCCTCCTGGTCGTAGAGGTGCTCGAGGAAGTTGGAGACGTAGACCCCGTCGAAGTGGTTCGCGGGCAGCTCCGCGTCCATGATCATCGAGGTGATGACTTTGGTGTCGGGCTTGTGCGCGGCCTCCTCGTAGCTGACCGCGTCGACCGCCCAGGTCTCCTTCGCCGGCACGGCGCCGATGAACTCGCCGCGCCCGGCCGCCGGGTCGAGGACCTTCTGGGGCTTGCCCATCAGGCCGTGGACGTGGGGGGCGATCTCGTTCCAGACGGCCGCGCGGCCCTCCTGGTCGATGTCGCGGAAGCGGTATGAGTAAAGACGCTCGTAGTTCATGCCGGGGAACATATGCGAACCTTGGGCCGGTGCGGGGGCACCTCTAGGCGTGGAACAGGGCGAACTTCTGCTGCTGTTGGCGTTGCATCTGGCCCTCACCGCCCTGCCCGGGGCAGCGGCCGCGCTGCTCGCGGCGCGCGGGGGCGTCAAGCAGGTGCCGGTGCTGCTGGCGATCGCCCTCGCCGCCGCCTGTGCCGCCGGGCTGCTCGGCTTCTGGGCCTACTTCGGCGACCGCGTGCTGGGCGAAGCCTTCTCCTATTTCGTCGCCCTGGGTTCGGCCGCGCTGGTCGTCTGGTGCCTGCGCGGCGGTCACCTCGACCGCGAGCTGCTGCGGGGCCTCGGCGTGCCGCTGGCGCTCTGGGCGCTGGGCTCCGCCTTCCTCGTCTTCCTCGGCTTCGCCCACGGCGGCGCCGACGCGCCGCTGCTGACGTCCGGGATCCGCTTCTCCCACGGCCTGCCCGGCGACAACGGGGTGCCGGTGCTGACCGCGGAATGGATCTTCCATCACGGCCACCACGGCAACCCGCCGGAACAGGGGGGCGACTGGCAGCTCAGCGACCGCCCGCCGCTGCAGGCCGGGTTCGCGCTCCTCCAGCGCCCCTTCGGCTGGGACTTCGAGCTGCTCAACTACCAGTTGCTCGGCGTCGTCCTGCAGCAGCTCTGGATCGTCGGGCTCTGGGCGCTGCTCCTGGCGGCACGGGTCGGCCGCGTCACCCGGGCGCTGGCGATGATCACGGTCCTGGTCAGCGGCCTGGCGCTGCTCAACGGCTTCTTCGTCTGGCCGAAGATGCTCCCCGCGGGGCTGCTGCTGGGCGCGGCGGCGCTGGTGGTGACGCCCCTCTGGGCGGACCTGCGGCGCAATCTCTGGGCCGCGGCGCTGGTCGCGGCGCTCTGCGCGTTCGCCCTGCTCGCGCACGGCGCCAGCATCTTCGCGATCATCCCCCTGGTTGCCGTCGCCGCCTATCGCGGGCTGCCGAGCTGGCGCTGGCTCGGGGTCGGCGTCGCGGTCGGGATCGCCCTGATGGCGCCCTGGTCGGCCTACCAGAAGTGGGAGGACCCGCCCGGCAACCGCCTCGTCAAGTGGACCCTCGCCGGCGTCGCCGAAGTCGACGACCGCGGCGTCGTCGAGACGATCCTCGACTCCTACGGCGAAGCCGGGCTCCACGGCACCTACGTGAACAAGAAGCAGAACTTCATCACGATGACCAACTTCGAGTCGGTCTGGACCACGGTGAGAGACGTCGTCGGCAGGGGCGACCCGGACGAGATGGTGCGGACGTACAGGGGCATCTCCTTCTTCTACCTCTTCCCCTCGCTGGGGCTGCTGCTGTTGACGCCGTTCGCGATGGCCGCCGGCTGGCGCCGCCGCGGCCTCAACCCGGCCGAATGGAGCTTCGCTCTCACCTGCCTGGCGATCTTCGCGATCGGCGTCGTCGGCTGGGCGCTGATCTGCTTCGGCAACGTCGCCGCCGCCACCGTGATCCACTTCGGCTCCTACCTACTGCCGCTGATCGGGATCGTCGCCGGGGTGGTGGGCCTGCGCGCGGTGTTCCCGCGCTTCGCCCTCTTCTACGTGGGTCTGAGCGCCCTGCTCAGCCTCGCCGTCTACGCGCCCTCGCTCGATCCGCCGGCGGGCAGCGCCTACTCGCCGCTGGCGATCGTGCTCTCGGCGGCGGCCCTGGCGGGCTTCATCGCCCTCGTCCTCGGACGCGGCAGCCGCCGCCGGGCCCAGGACACGTAGGAGGCGAGCCGGGGCAGGCCGTTGCGCGTGTTCGGGTTGACGAAGGGGTCGACCGCGGTCACGTGCCCCCAGCGCGCCAGCAGCAGTTCGACCTCCCAGCGCTCGACCACGGCGTCGCGGCTGGAGGACTCGAAGTGGTACATGACGAGGTCGGGGTCGTAGACGATGCGGAGCCCGTCGACGTGGGCCTTGAGGCAGTAGTCGACGTCGTTGAAGTTGACCGGGAAGGTCGAGGTGAAGCCGCCCAGCCGCTCGAAGACGTCGCGGCGGGTCATCAGGCAGGCCGCGGTCACGGTCAGGCAGTCGCGGGCGATCCGGACCGCGTTGGCGTAGCCGTTGAAGCTCTCGGAGAAGCCCCGGTAGTGGTGGTGGGGCAGGGCGCCCTCGTAGGCGACGCCGACGTGCTGGATGCGGGTGTCGCCCCAGAGCAGGCGGCCGCCGACGGCGCCGATCCCCTCCTCGGCCGAGTACATGACCATGCGCTCGATCCAGTCCGGCGTCGTCACCTCGATGTCGTCGTTGAGCAGCAGCAGGTGCTCGCCGGCGCTGCGCACGGCGCCGCTGTTGACCTTGGCCGAGAAGTCGAAGGGGCCGCTGAACTCGACCAGCCGCAGGCGCTCGCCGGCGATCTCGCGCAGCTGCTCGGCAAGCGCCGGGTCGAACCCATCGTCGACCACGCAGACGATCTCGTAGTTCTCGTAGGTGGAGCGCTCGACGATGCTGCGCACGCAGTTGACGACGAGCACGACCTGCTCGAAGCGGATTTCGCGCCGCTGGCCGCCGGTGGGGATGACGATGCTGACCAGGGGCCGCTCCTTCAGGGCGGGCTCGAGGTGGAGGATCCCGGGGTCGACCGGGTCCAGCTCCACTCGCGCCGCCAGGCCGATCCGGTCGCAGTGGGCCTGGACCGCGCGGACGCCGGCTTCGGCGGCGTAGGGCTTGGCCTCGCCGCTGGCCGCGGCCGAGTTCTCGAGCATGCGCCAGTGGTAGAGCACGCGCGGCACGTGGACGACGGCGCGGGCGCGCTCGCTCACCTTCAGGACCAGGTCCCAGTCCTGGGAACCCTCGAAGGCGGGGTCGAAGCCGCCGACCTCCTCGACCAGCGAGCGGCGGAGGACGCTGAGGTGGCAGCTGTACATCTGCGTCCGCATCCGCTCCGGCGACCAGTCGGGCTTGAAGAAGGGGCTGGAGTGGCGGCCGCGGAGGTCGATCTTGTCCTCGTCGGTGTAGGCGTAGTCGGCCTCGGGGTTGGCGTCGAGCGCCGCGGCGACGTGGGCGAGGGCGTCGGGATGGAGCATGTCGTCGTGGTCGAGCAGGGCGACGAACTCGCCCCCGGCCAGCGCCAGCGCCGCGTTCGAGGTGGGGACGATGCCGCCGTTCTGCTCCTGGTGGGAGACGCGGACGCGGGGGTCGCGCCGGCTCGCCTCCTCGAGGATTGCCCGCACGTGGGGCTCTCGGGAGCCGTCGTCGACCAGGCACAGCTCCCAGTCGCCGCAGCTCTGGCGCTCGACCGACTTCAGCATCTTGCGCAGGACGGCGGCCGGCGTCTCGTAGACCGGCGTCAGGATCGAGAACCTGGGGGCCACGGCGGCGGGCTAGGAGTTGCCGCGCAGGCGCAGGACGATGCCGCTCAGCCGGCCCAGGGCCCGCGTGGTGATCTGCTGTTTGGCGGCGAGCACCAGCACCCGCGGGTCTTCGAGCTCGGCCAGCCGGCCCTTGGCGGCGCCCAGTTCGGACTCCATGCCGATCAGCAGGTCGCGCAGCCGCAGGATCTCCTCCTGGCGGCGGTCGAGCTCCTCTTGCAGTTCCTTCTGGCCGCTGCGCGCGGAAGTCGCCTGCTCGGGCATAGCGGCGCAGTGTAGCCGGGGTGCGCCGGCATTCACGCGGGTGGGCCGGGGCCGGGAATACACTCCCGCACCGCCATGGAGAGGACGAACCGAGACCTGCCGACGATGCTGCTGGCCGCGGCGCTGGTGGTGGCCTTCGCGATGACCTTGGTCCTGACCCGGGAGATGACCTTCTTCCAGGACACCTGGGCCTTCCTCATCAACCGCCGCGAGATCACGCTCGACACGCTGCTGACGCCGCACAACGAGCACATCGTCGTGCTCCCGGTCCTGATCGAGCAGCTGCTGCTGCGGGTCTTCGGGATGTCCAGCGCCCTGCCCGAATACGTCCTGCTCGGGCTCTTCCTCGTCGTCACCGCGCTGCTGCTCTACGTCTACGTGAGGCGCCGCGTCGGCGGCTGGCTGGCCCTGTTCGCGGCGGTGCTGCTGCTCTGCCTCGGGCCCGCCTGGGAGGTGCTGCTGTGGCCGTTCGAGATCACCTTCATCGGGCCGATCCTGTTCGGCCTGGCGATGCTGCTGGCGCTCGACCGCGGCGACCGCCGCGGCGACGCCTGGGCCTGCGTCTTCCTCGTCTGCGCGATCGGCTTCTCCGGCCTCGGCATCTGCTTCATCGCCGCCGCCGCGGTCGCCGTCGCCCAGGGCCCGCGCCAGACCTGGCTGCGCCGCTCCTACGTCTTCGCGGTCCCGCTCGGGCTCTACGCGCTCTGGTGGCTGGGCTACGGCCACGACGCCGAATCGCACATCTCGCTGCACAACCTGCTGATGTCGCCGGTCTTCGTGCTCAACTCGGTCTCGGTCGCGCTCGCCTCGATGCTCGGGCTCGGCCCCCAGGTCGGCGCCGCCCCCGACCCCTCCTGGGGACGGGCGCTGCTGGTCGGCCTCGCGATCCTCCTCGGCCTGCGCCAGTGGCGGCTGAAGCTGCCGTTCGCTCCCACCCTCTGGCCGGTCCTGGCGGCGGCGCTGGCGAACTGGTTCCTGACCGCGTTCAACGCCTTCCCGGGGCGCGACCCGACCTCGAGCCGCTACCAGTACGCCGGCGCCGTCTTCATCGTGCTGATCCTCGCCAACCTGCTGAAGGGGGTGCGGCCGAACCGCAAGGCGCTGATCGCCGGCGCCGTCGTCACCGCCTGCGCGATCGGGCCGAACCTGGTCATCCTCAAGGACGGCCGCGACGTCCTCGACCCGCAGTCGGTGCTGACCCGGGCTGACACCGCCGCGATCGAGATCGCCGAGCGGACGGTGCCGGAAGGCTTCCAGCTCAGCCCGGAGGTGGCGGGCACGCCCTCGCTGGTCAACGTCTACGCCGGCGCCTACCTCGACGCCGCCGAGGAGTTCGGCTCCCCCGCCTACACCCAGGCGGAGCTGCTGGGGGCGCCCGCAGCAGCCCGCAAGCAGGTCGACGTCATCCTCTCGCAGGCGCTGCCGCTCTCGACCGTGACCCGGCTCGGCGCCTATGGCCCCGGGGCCGGCGGCGGCGATTGCGTCGACCTCGCCGGCGACGGCGAGGTGCGCCTGGCGCCGGGCCTGAACACGATCGCGCTGGCCCCGGGCCCACACGCCGACTTCACCCTGCGCCGCTTCGCCACGGGCGAATACCCGGTCGAGACCGAAGGCGCCGACGGCGACTCGCTGACCCTGCTGCGCGTCCCCCGTGATGCATCCCGCCAGCCCTGGTTCCTCCACGTCGAGGCGAGCCAGACGGCTCACGTCTGCCCCGGCGCTAGAACCTCCTAGCGCTTCTCGCCGAGGTGCGGGTCTCCGACCAGACCACCCCGACGATTCCCAGCGAGCAGGCGAGGATCGTCGCCACCGCGACCGCGTCGACGAGGGGGAAGCCGTCGCTGAGCAGGTGGAAGTGGCGGGTGCCGAGGGTGGCGCCGACCGCGAGCGCCAGCACCTCGACGCCGCGCAGGGAGAGCAGCACCCGGATCGGCGCCGAACGCAACCAGGGGAAGCCGGCCGCCGCCTGCTGCAGGGCGACGACCGCCAGCAGCGCCAGCGCCCAGGACTGCATCCCCTCCCGCAGCATCCCGCTCAGTGAGGCGCCCCAGTAGACGGCGAAGCTGACGGCGGGAACGACGACGACCGCGAAGACCGGCCAGGGCCAGCGGCGGCCGGCGCGCCAGAGGCTGATCAGGAGCAGCGGGAAGAAGACGATCCCGAACCCGAACGGCACCCCGGTCCAGGGCTGGAAGAAGAAGTGGACGACGCCGGGGGAGATCGTCCCGATCGCGTTGATCGAGATGTCGTGGCCGTGGGCCAGCGGCAGCAGCAACGGCACGTAGGTGTTGCCGAGCGAGGTGAGCCTGAATTCGATCCAGGCGTTGAGGCTGGGGCGGAATTCGGGGTAGGCCTGGAAGACGTAGTCGAGGAAGCCGTCCTGCATGAAGTGGGAGCCGTTGACGAGCCGCCAGCCGACCACGCCGACCGCCAGGCCGGCGGCCAGCAGCAGCGCGGCGCGCAGGTCGGGGCGCTTCCAGCTGGCCCCCCGCAGCGGCCAGAGCGAGAGCAGCCCGACCGCGGACATCCCCAGCAGGGCGCTCGGGTGGGTCAGGTAGCCGAGAGCGGCGAGCAGGCCGCCGCGGAAGGGCCGCCGCTCGACGACGTAGAGGCCGGCCAGGAGCACGAACGAGGCGCCGAGCAGTTTCGGCCAGGTGAACCAGAGGTCGGCCATCAGGAAGGGCGTGCTGACCCCGAGCACCAGGGCGAAGCGCGCCGCCCTGATGCCGCCGAGCCGCCGCACCAGTTCCCAGAGCGAGAGGAAGACGGTGCAGGTGAAGGTCATCATCGCCAGGCGGAAGGCCATGAAGCCCTGCGGGTCGAACGGCCGCCAGGGCGCTTCCGGCAGGTTCAGTTCGGGGCTGCCGCCGGACATCAGCACCACCGGCGTGGTCGCCAGGCCTGCCAGCGGGCCGCGGCTGGAGAAGTTGTAGGGGGCGAAGAGGGCGCTGGCGGCCTCGCCGTAGGGGTGGCCGCCGTTGGCGATCATCTCCGGGACCAGGAAGGGGATGCGGCTGTCGGGCCGTCCCTCGGGAACCAGCGTGCGGGAGATCGTCCCTTCGTAGAGTTCGCCGACCGGCCCCAGCGACCATAGCGCGCGGCCGACGGCGAGGCCGAGCGCCAGCGCGACGACCAGCAGCGCCCGCCGCTCCTCGCGGTCGAGCATGTCCTCCGGCCCGCCGCCGAGCAGGCCGCCGAGCAGCAGCCCCAGCGTGGGGGCGAGGACCGCGAAGCAGGCCAGGCGCGGGTCGACGCTGGTCGAGAGGGCCCAGGCGAGGCAGGCGGTGAGGACCAGCAGCCCCAGCCCCGGCAGCGGCAGGAAGGCGAGGCCGACGCGGCGCTCGCTCAGCGCCCGCCAGAGGATCCCCGGGCCGAGCAGCAGGGTGATCGCCAGCGCCGTCGTGCTCAGCACCCGGACCAGGTCGAGCAGCTGCCCGGTGGCGCTGCCGTGGCCACCGGCCCGCGGCGGGTCGAGCGCGCCCAAGAGGCAGGCAAGCGCGGCGGCGGCCCAGACCGCGAGCATCGCGGCACGCTCCCGGCTGACCCGCAACTACAGCTCCTCGGCGATGCGGGGCGCTTCGCGCTTGAAGATCCAGACGCCGAAGGCGCAGATGGCGACGTAGAGGACGGCGGCGGGGATCAGGCCGGCGGCGCCGCCGGCCACCTCGGCGGCGCTGGGGGCGCCCGGTTCGAGCACCCAGACGCGGACCTGCTGGAAGATCGGCGCCAGCGGGTTGACCATCAGCAGGCGTTCGTAGGTCTCGTCCCCGAGCGCTTCGATCGGGTAGAGGATCGGGGTCGCGTAGAAGAGCACCTGGGCGACCACGGTCCAGATGATCGCGACGTCGCGGAAGCGCACGAAGAGGACCGAGAGCGCCATGCTCGTCGCCGCCGTGAAGACGACCAGCGCCAGCAGGGCGACCGGGAGCAGCAGCCAGGTCCACGTCGGATCGACGCCGAAAGCGAGGATGAAGCCGAAGACCACGACCATGTTGAGGCAGAAGTTGAGGCCGCTGGTGATGACGGTGGAGAGGGGGATCACCAGGCGCGGGAACTGGGTCTTGCGGACCACTCCCTCCTGGGCGATGACCGAGCCGACCGCGTTCTGCGTCGCTTCCTGGAAGAAGGTGAAGAGGACGATCCCCAGCAGCAGCAGCACCGGGTAGTACTCGGCCTGTTCGGTGCCGATTTTGAAGACTTTGGTGAAGACGAAGAGTAGGACCCCGA
This sequence comes from uncultured Solirubrobacterales bacterium, assembly GCA_963849165.1. Lineage (GTDB taxonomy): Bacteria > Actinomycetota > Thermoleophilia > Solirubrobacterales > 70-9 > VAYN01. Next base: position 415,037 of record CAWKGJ010000003.1, read on the forward strand.
ACAGCATCAGCGGCCGGATCAGCGACCAGAGGTAGCCGAGCACGGTGCCGAAGTAGACGCGCTTGAACTCGGTCACCGAGATCAGCCAGAGCAGGTCGAAGAAGCGCCGCGAGCCGCCTCCCAGCGCCGCCGGCCCACGCACCTCCTTCAGCTCGGCCACCTTCACCGTCCTCTCGCTCATTTCCCCGCCTCGTCGCTCACGACCGCCTCGATCTCAAGCGGCAGGCGGACGTTGCCGTGGGCCTGCGGCTCGCCGCCGTAAACGACGAACTCGACGCAGTCGTAGCCGTGCAGAGCGACGCTGGAGTCCTTGGCCCGGTTGACCGCGCAGTGCACGAAGTAGCGCCCCTGGACCAGCAGGTTCTCGATCTCGGCGCTGACCCTGACCCGCTCACCCGCCGCCAGCTCGCTGCCCCCGTGCTCGTTAACCAGGGCGGTCCCGAACTGGAAGATCCCAACCTCATCGGCATTGGCGACGATGAAGCCGATCACTAGGCCGGGCGTGTCGCGAAGGATCTCCAGGTCGACACGCAGTCGCAGCTCGCGGCCGTGCTCGAGGTTGTCGAGGCGGTTGCCGCCGGCGTCCTCGATCCAGGCGTCGAGCATCCGCACTTCCTCGCTGGCCTGCTGTGGCGCCGCGGCCGGCTCGGGCTCGTGCTCGAAGTTGAGCTGCAGGTAGCGCCGGCCGACCTCCTCCGGATCGCCGATGTAGCGGATGCGGCCGTCGGCGACCAGCATCGCCCGGTGGCAGTATTCCTCGACCGTCCGCATCTCGTGGGTGACGAGGACGATCGTCTTCCCGGCCGCTTTCATCTCGCGGAAGGCGTCGGCGCACTTCTGCTGGAAGGCGGCGTCGCCGACGGCCAGCACCTCGTCGATCAGGAGGATGTCGGCGTCGGCCTCCATCATTACCGCGAAGGCGAGCCGGACCAGCATCCCCGAGGAGTAGTTCTTCAGCTTCAGGTCGATGAAGTCGGTCAGCTCGGCGAACTCGACCACCGCGTCGAGGCGGTTGCGCGTCTGTTGCGGGGTGAGGCCCATCATCACCCCGTTGAGGACGACGTTTTCGCGCGCCGTCAGCTCCGGGTTGAAGCCGACGCCGAGCTCGATGAAGGGGGCCAGCCGGCCGGCCATGCGGACCGTGCCGGCGTCGGGCCGGTAGATGCTGGCGAGCAGCTTCAGCAGGGTGCTCTTGCCGGAGCCGTTGCGGCCGACGATCCCGAAGAACTCCCCCTGGTGGACGTCGAAGGAGACGCCGTCGAGGGCCCGCAGCTCGCGGTGGTCGCGCCCCGAGAAGGGGCGCACGATCCGCTCTTTCAGCGAGTCGACGCGGTTGGTCGGGATGCTGAAGGACTTGTGCAGGTCCTCGACCTGGATCGCCAGCGGGCCGGCGGGGTCGAACGGGGTCGGCCGTTCGGCGTCGGTCGGGCTTGCGATGGCGTCGTCGGCGGGCGTCATGGGCGTGCGGGGCGGGGCCCGGGTGTGTCTCCCGAGGCGGACGGGGCGGAACGCTACCGTGCGGCGGCGCCGTCGTCGAAGGACGCCAGCCGGTCGCAGGGGACGTAGACGACGAAGCCGGCCGGGGCGGACGTGACCGCGGCGGCGGGATTCGGATCGGTGGGAGGCGGTTCGGCAGGACAGGTCGCCGCCGCGGCTTCGAGCGCGGCGTCCCAGGAGGGTTCGCCGCGGGCGGCGCGGTCGCCGAGGCTGAAGGAGGTGACGACTCCGACCAGGAGCACGGCTACCGCCGCCAGCCCCGGCCATGACAGGCGCCGCGGCCCCGGCCGCGGCCGCGGCGAGCGGTCGATCAGGACGAGGGCGACGCTGACCAGCAGCAGCGCCGGCACGATCGCGTAGCGGCCGCCGAGGCCGGAGTCGGCGCCGTCGGGCCAGGTCATGACGAAGCCGACCGCGCGCTGGTAGGTGGAAATCACGAACATCCCGAGCGAGGTCGGGATCGCGATCGCGGCAAAGTAGCGGGCAGCCGGGGTGGTGCGGATCAGCCCGGCGACCAGACAGGCGCCGAGGACGACGAGCAGGGCGATCAGGAAAGGCCAGCCCCAGCTGGACCAGGCTTCGCCGCCGAGGCTTTCGCCGAGCGCGGCGCCGTCGACGACACGCTGGGCGTAGGCGGTCCAGATGTCGCTGGTCCAGACCGGCTCGACCGTGTTTTCGCCGCTGGCGAGGGTCACCGGCAACTGGATCGCCGTCCCCAACGCGTAGGAGCCGAGGATCAGCGCGTCACGGCGGTCGCGCGCGGCCAGCAGCCGCAGCGCGAAGAGCGGGGCGAAGTACCAGATCCCGGGGTTGCTGAGCGCGGTGGCGAGGATGAAGAGGCCGGCGAGGGCGGCGCCGCGGGTGCTCGGCGGGCGCCAGAGCAGCAGCCAGAAGCTGGCGAACAGCATGTACCAGGAGACGTAGGCGGCGGCGGCGACCGCCTCCAGGCTCGCCACCGGCGCCAGCACCATGACGACGACGAGGGTGCCGCGCAGGTAGGGGTTGCGGATCAGGGCGGCGCTGGCGCACCAGACCGCGAGGCCGCTGAGAGCGACGACGAGGGCGGCGGTGAGCGAGACCGCCGCCGGCGCGTCGGCCAGCGGCACCAGGTTGCCCACTTCCCCGATCAGGCGCGGGACGAAGACGAGATAACCGGCGTAGGGGGTGAAGACCGCGTCGAAGGCGCCCTGCGGCAGCGCGCCCTGGAAGAAGACCTGGCCGTCCTCGGCCCAGAAGGCGTTGAGCGCGGCCGAGGGGCCGATGCGGAAGACCTGGAGGACGGCCGCCAGCGCCAGCAGGGCGAGCAGGACGAGGGCGAATTCGCCGCGCCCCAGCATCGACCCGGTCCCCGGCGCCGACGCGAACAGCGAGCGGTCGATGCTCTTCCGCAGCCGCAACACCGCCCCTGGCACGCGCCCGCTCATCGCGGGCACCTTAGGGATGCGGCCGGCCGTGCGTGGCCTGCTCGGCGCCACCGCAACTGTCAGGCTTGGGCGGCGTGAACGAGGCCCGCACCGTCGCCGTGGTGATCCCCAGCTGGAACTCGCTGGAGCTGCTGCCGCGCTGCCTCGACTCGCTGCGCGACCAGGGTGTCGAGGTCGAGCCGATGGTCGTCGACAACGGCTCCGTCGACGGCTCCGTCGAGCTGCTCGAGCGCGAGAGCGTGCCCCACGTCTCGTTGCCGGTCAACACCGGCTTCGCCGCCGCGGTCAATCTCGGCGTCGCGCGAACGCGGGCCGAGGCGATCCTGGCGCTGAACGCCGACACGGTGCTGGAGTCGGGTTGCCTGCGGCGCCTGCTCGACGTGCTCGAGGCCGACCCCGGCCTCGGCGGCGTGCAGCCGTGCATCCTCCAGCTCGAGGAGGGGGTCGCCGCCCCCGATCCCGCCGGCGCCCGCCTCTACAGCGCCGGCCAGGCGCTGAGAGCCGACGGCCGGGCGGTCGAGGTCGGGGCCGGGGAGCCGCAGCCGGCCCGTCTCCCCGACGTGCACGAGGTCTTCGGCGTCTGCGGCGCCGCCTGCCTGCTGCGGCGCGGGCTGTTCGCCGAACTGGGCGGCTACGACGAGAGCTACTTCGCCTTCTACGAGGACGTCGACCTCAACGTCAGAGCGCGGATCGCCGGCTGGCGCTTCGCCTACGTTCCCGAGGCGGTCGTCTGGCACCTCGGCAACGCCGCCTGGATGGCGGGCTTCGAACGCCCGGGGGCGGAGAACGCGCGCCTGGTGGCGCGCAACCGGCTCGCCACCCAGGTCAAGTTCATGCCGCTGTCCGCGGTTCCCCGGATCGCCGCGGTCGAGGTCGGAGCGCTGGCCCGCGCCGCCTCCCAGCGCCGCCTGCGGGCGACTGCGGCCGGCAAGCTCGCCGCCCTGCGCCGGCTGCCGCGCCTGCTGCGCGAGCGCCGTCGCCTGCGCCGCGAGGGCGATCCCGCCCGCGCCCGCCGCTGGCTCGGCGCCTAGCCGCGAGTCCCAGCCGAACTGCATCAATTTCTACCTCTGGCAGGTGGAGAAGTTGATGCAGTTCTAGCGGTGGGTTAGCCGCGCCGGCGCCGGCGCAGCGCCAGCGCCTCGCGGGCGGAGACGTCGAGCAGCGCGCCGCGATCGAGTTCGCGTGGGTCGAGCCCACCGCCGTCCCGCCAGCCGCGCAGCCGTCCCCGCCAGCCGGCCGTGGTGCGGTCCATCAGCAGCTGGCCGGCGCAGATCGCTCCCTCCGCGGCCAGCACTCGGGCGGCGTCGCGGGGGCGCGACATCACCCCGTAGCGGCGCAGCATGTAGCCGCGGCTCCAGCCGGTGTGGGCGAACTTGCGGGCGCTGGCGGCACCGAGGCCGGCCGAGTAGGCGTGCAGCGCCGTCGCCCCGGGGGCGAGCCGGCAGCGGGCCCCGCCAGCCGCCATCCGCAGGGCCAGGTCGAGGTCCTCGTAGTAGAGGAAGATGCGCTCGTCGAAGCCGCCCACCGCCTCGAAGGCGGCGCGGTCGTAGAGGGCGCCGCCGCCGGTCGGCCCGAGCGGATCGGCTGCCGTGGCGGCCGCGGCCAGCGGCTCGCCGTGCAGGTAGTCGAAGCCCATCAAGGTGCGGTCGGCGACGACCCCGGCGGAGTCGATCGTCCCCGGGGCGCGTTCCTGCAGCAGCACCCCGGCTACCGACTGGACCCCCTCCGCGGCAGCGTCGAGCAGCGCCTCGACGAAGCGCGGCTCGCACTCGACGTCGCTGTTGAGCAGGATCAGCGGATCGGCGCGGTGCTCGGCGACGGCGCGGTTGAGGGCCGGGCCGAAGCCGACGTTCCGCTCCAGCGCCAGCACCGCCACCTCGGGGAACTCCTCGCGCAGCAGTACCGGCGAGTCGTCGCTGGAGCCGTTGTCGACGACGACCACGTCGAGCGGCCGGCTCTGCTCGCGCAGGCTGCGCAGCGCCCGCCCGATGTGGGCGGAGCCGTTGTAGTTCGGTATGTAGACGGCGGGTCGCATGGTTTTGCGGCTCAGTAGGGTTGCAGCCTCGCATGGAGCCTCTGAAGGGACTCATCCTCTCGGGCGGCGCCGGAACCCGGCTGCGCCCGATCACCCACACCTCGGCGAAGCAGCTCGTGCCCGTCGCCAACAAGCCCGTGCTCTTCTACGGGATCGAGGCGCTGGTCGACTCCGGGGTGAAGGAGATCGGGATCATCATCGCCCCCGAGACCGGCGACGAGATCCGCGAGGCCGCCGGCGACGGCTCCCAGTTCGGGGCCGAGATCACCTACATCGTCCAGGACAAGCCCGCCGGCCTCGCCCACGCGGTGCTGACCGCGGAGGACTTCATCGGCGACTCACCGTTCGTCATGTACCTCGGCGACAACCTCCTGCGCGACGGCCTGCGCGACCTCGTCGCCAGCTTTCGCGCCGACGAGCCGCACGCGCTGATCCTGCTCACCCCGGTCGACGACCCCGAGTCCTACGGCGTCGCCGAGCTCGACGGCGAGCGGATCGTGCGGCTGATCGAGAAGCCCAAGGAACCGCCCTCGAACCTGGCCCTGGTCGGCGTCTACCTCTTCACCTCGGCGATCTTCGCCGCCGCCCGCAGCCTCGAGCCCTCCTGGCGCGGCGAGTACGAGATCACCGAGGCGATCCAGGCCCTGATCGACGACGGCCACAAGGTCCAGTCCGAGGTCGTGCGCGGCTGGTGGAAGGACACCGGCCAGCTCGCCGACATGCTCGAGGCCAACCGCCTGGTGCTGGAGGAGCTGGAGACCAGGGTCGAGGGCGAGGTCGACGAGAGCTCGCGGGTCGAGGGCCGGGTGGTGCTCGAGCGGGGCGCGTCGCTGACCCGCTCGGTCGTCCGTGGCCCGGCCGTGATCGGCGCCGGCGCCTGCATCGAGGATGCCTACATCGGTCCCTACACCTCGATCGGCAACGGCGTCCACGTGCGCCGCTCCGAGGTCGAGCACTCGATCGTCCTCGCCGACTCGGTGGTCGAGGACCTGGAAACGCGGATGGAGGCGAGCCTGCTCGGTCGCAACGTCAAGCTGACCCGCAGCGACGGCCCGCCGAAAACGCTGCGCCTGCTGGTCGGCGACAACTGCGAGATCAAAATCGTCTAGTGGGAGCGGCTCGATGAAGCTGCTCGTCACCGGAGCCGCGGGCATGCTGGGCCGCGACGTGATGCTCGCCGCCGGCAACGCCGGCCACGACGTGGTCGGCTTCGGCCGCACCGAGCTCGACGTCACGAATCCCGCGGCGCTGGAGAAGAAGCTCGACCTCGAGCGCCCCGACGTCGTCATCAACTGCGCCGCCTGGACCGACGTCGACGGTGCCGAGGCCTCCGAGGAGGCGTCCTTCGCCGTCAACGGCACCGGCGCCGGCAACGTCGCCGCCGCGGCCGCCGCGGTCGGCGCCAGCGTCGTCTACGTCTCCAGCGACTACGTCTTCGACGGCGCCAAGGGCGCTCCCTACGTGGAAAGCGACCAGCCGGCGCCGCTTTCCGCCTACGGCCGCACCAAGCTGGCGGGAGAGGAGGCGACGGTGGCCGCCAACAAGCGCCACTTCGTCGTCCGCTCGGCCTGGCTGTTCGGGATCGGCGGGCCCAACTTCGTCGAGACGATGCTGCGGCTGGCAGCCAGCGGCAACGAGGTCCTCGTCGTCCGCGACCAGGTCGGCGCGCCGACCTACACCTGGCACCTGGCCTACGGGATCGTCCGCCTGATCGAGGGGATCGAGTTCGGCATCCACCACATGGCGGCCGCCGGGCAGTGCTCCTGGTACGAGTTCGCGCGCGAAATCTTCGAGCAGGCCAAGATCGAGTGCAAGGTGCTCTCGATCACCACCGAGGAATTCGGCCGGCCGGCACCGCGGCCGCCGTTCTCGGCCCTGACCAGCCAGCGCGAGCACGCGATCCGGCTGCCCTCCTGGCAGGACGGTCTGGCCGGCTATCTCGCCCAACGACAAGCGGAGGAGGCAGCATGAAGCTGCTCGTGACCGGCGCCGCCGGGTTCATCGGTTCCACCTACGTCCGGATCGCCGGCGACGAGCACGAGATCACCGTGCTCGACAAGCTCACCTACGCCGGCCGGCCGGAGAACCTGCCCGACGGCACGGAGCTGATCGAGGGCGCGATCGAGGACCCGAAGATCGTGCGCGAGGCGATGGAGGGCGCCGACGCGGTCGTCAACTTCGCCGCCGAGTCGCACGTCGACCGCTCGATCGACGACCAGGACGCCTTCGCCCGCACCCACGTGATCGGCACCGGCACCCTGCTCGACGCCGCCCGCGAGCTCGGCGTCAAGCGTTACCTGCAGGTCTCGACCGACGAGGTCTACGGCTCGATCGAGTCTGGCTCCTTCACCGAGACCTCGCCGCTGGACCCCTCCTCGCCCTACTCGGCGACCAAGGCGGCCGGCGACCTGCTGGTCACCGCCCACGTCCACACCTACGGGATCGACGCCTCGATCGTGCGCGGCTCCAACAACTACGGCCCGCGCCAGTACCCGGAGAAGCTGATCCCGTTGATCACGCTGAACGCTCTGCACGGCGACTCGCTGCCGGTCTACGGCGACGGCAAGCAGGTCCGCAACTGGCTCTACGTCGAGGACTTCTGCCGCGGCATCCACGCGGTGCTGATGAAGGGGGAGGCGGGCGAGGCCTACAACGTCGGCGGCCCCGACGAGTGCGAGAACATCGAGGTGATCAAGCGGGTGATCGAGCTGACCGGCAGGGACGAGTCGCTGATCGAGTACGTCCAGGACCGCCCCGGCCACGACCGCCGCTACTCGCTCTCCTCCGACAAGCTGAAGGAGAAGCTCGGCTGGGAGGCCCAGGTCCACTTCGCCGAGGGCCTGGAGAAAACCGTCGCCTGGTACCGCGACAACGAGGACTGGTGGGGCCCGATCCGCTCCGGCGAGTATCGCTCCTACTACGAAAAGCAGTACGGGAAGGCTCTGGGCTGATGCCCGAGGTGCTGCCGACGAAGCTGGACGGGGTGGTGTTGCTGGAGCCCGCCGTCCACGGCGACAGCCGCGGCTTCATGGTCGAGACCTACCGGACCGGGACCTGGGCGGAGCTGGGGATCGACGTCCCCTTCGTCCAGCACAACCACTCGCGCTCCTCGCAGGGGACGCTGCGCGGGATCCACTTCCAGACCGAGCCGGGGCAGGCAAAGCTGGTCCGCTGCCCGCGCGGGGCGATCCTCGACGTCGCCGTCGACCTCCGTCGCGGCTCCGCCACCTACGGCCAGTGGGAGGCGCACGTGCTCGACGACGAGAAGCACCGCCAGCTCTTCGTCCCGGTCGGCTTCGGCCACGGCTTCGCCGTGCTCAGCGAGGTCGCCGACGTCACCTACCTGCTCTCCAGCGACTACGACCCGCTGACCGAGGCCGGCATCGCCTGGGACGACCCCGACGTCGGGGTCGACTGGCAGGTCGAGGACCCGCTGCTCTCCGAGCGCGACAAGTCGGCCCCGAAGCTCGCCGAAATCGCCGAGACCCTCCCCTTCTAGTGCCGTCGCGGACCCGGGCGAAGGCGATCTATCTGGCCAAGGCGGCGGCGCGGCGCCTGCTCTGGGGGCCGTCGGATTTCATCCGCCGCCGCCGCGAGGGGCCGCTGACGCCGCCCCGCCACCTGGCTTTCGTCGGCGGCGGCGACTTCGAGCAGACCGGCCGCCAGTTCCTCGGCTACTTCCGCGAGCTGGGCGGCCTCGAGCCCGGCGACAGGGTGCTCGACGTCGGCTGCGGGATCGGCCGCATGGCGATGCCGTTGACCGGCTATCTCGACGGCGGCTCCTACGCCGGCTTCGACGTCGGCCGCGAGATGGTCCGCTGGTGCCAGCGCACGATCACCCCCCGCTGGCCCGACTTCGAGTTCACCTGGGCCTCCGTCTACAACGGCAAGTACAACCCGTTCGGCAAGGAATCCGGCACCGAGTTCCGCTTCCCCTACGCGGACGCCAGCTTCGACTTCGCCTTCGCCACCTCGCTCTTCACCCACCTGCTGCGCGATGAGGCGCACCATTACCTGGCCGAGACGGCGCGGGTGCTGAAACCGGGCGGGACCTGCCTGCTGACCTTCTTCCTGCTCACCCCCGAGGCCGAGGCGGAGATCGCCGCCGGCCGGGCGATGATGGACTTTCGCCACCCGATCACCGGCGGGATGACCACCAACCCGGCCGAGCCCGAGGCGGCGGTCGCCCTCGCCGTCGCCGACCTCCGCGCCGCCCTCGACGCGGTCGGCCTCAAGATCCGCGAGCCGATCCACCACGGCGCCTGGGCCAACACCCCTGACGCCCTCACCCTCCAGGACATCGTCGTCGCCGAACGCACCTAACCGCCGGCCGATGGGCCTCAAGCGTCCGCTATTTGGACGCCTTAGGCCCGTCGGCCGGCGGTTGCGATGGTCTTGGCAAGGCTGACGGCGAGTTTGGCGGCGACGCCCGCGTAGACGGCGGCGTTGAGCAACGGGTTGTGGTTAGGGGCGTCGAAGCGGCGGTAGAAGCGGGCCATGCCGCGGTGGAAGGCGATCTCCTGTTTGGGTCGCCGCCGGCCGCCGCTGGACGCGCCCTTGACGTGGAGGGCGACGCCGGCCGGCTCGTAGAAGACCTTCCAGCCGGCGTCCCAGAAGCGGTGGCACCAGTCGAGGTCCTCCATGTAGAGCCAGTAGCCCTCGTCGAGCAGGCCGACCTCGCGCACGGCCTCGGCCCGGCAGAGCATGAAGGCGCCGTTGACGGCGTCGACCTCGCCCGGCTCGTCGTCGCCGAGGTGGGTCGCCCGGTACTGGCTCAGCGCGCCGGTGCCCCCCTCGCGGCGCCCGACGCCGGTGAAGTGGGCGAGGGCGCTGAGCGGGGTCGGGAAGGAGCGCTTGCAGGCATGGTCGAGCTCGCCCGACTCGAGCACGAGCTTGACCCCGACCATGCCGATCCGCGCCTCCGCCCGCAGCCGCGCCAGCGCCGCGTCCAGCGTGCCGGCGTAGACCTCGGTGTCGGGGTTGAGCAGCAGCACCGCGGCGGCCTCGTTCTCGCGCAAAGCGAGGTTGTTGGCGGCGGAGAAGCCGATGTTGCCGCGGCGCAGCAGCCGCACCTCGGGGAACTCGCGCGCGACCATGTCCGGCGTGCCGTCGGGGCTGCCGCTGTCGACGACGGTCACCCGCATCGTCCCCGCCGGCGGATGCTCGCGCAGGGAGCGCAGGCAGCGCCGCAGCAGGTCCCCGGCACCGTGGCTGACGATCACCACCTCGAGGGCGGGCGGGCCGGGCATCGCGGCGCTAGTGCGCACCTTCGCCGCGAATGACCGCTCGTGGCGTCCGCATCAGGATCGCCAGGTCGCCGGCCAGCGAGAGGTTGTCGAGGTAGTCGCGCTCCATCGCCAGCCGCTCCTCGAAGGTGAGGTCGCTGCGGCCGTAGACCTGCATCGGCCCGGTCAGCCCCGGCCTGATCGCCAGCCGCCCCCGCTGGCGCTCGTCATAGAGGGCGACGACGCTCTCCTGCTCGGGGCGCGGCCCGACCAGCGACATCTCGCCGCGCAGGACGTTGATCAGCTGCGGCAGCTCGTCGAGGCTGTAGCGGCGCAGGGTGCGGCCGATCCGGGTCACCCGGGGGTCGTCGACGATCTTGAACGCCGGCTGGTCGAGTTTCGCCAGGTCGACCAGCTCGCCGAGGCGCGCTTCGGCGTCGACCACCATCGTCCGGAACTTGAGCATCTCGAAGGGCTCCCCTTCCTTGCCGGCGCGGCGCTGGCGGAAGAAGACGGGTCGCCCCGAGTCGAGCAGGATCGCTCCCGCGATCAGCGCCAGCAGCGGCGCCAGCAGGGCCAGCAGCGTGCCTGAGACGACCACGTCCATCCCCCGCTTCATCGCCTCGGTCGAGCGCGACGGGTCGGAGAAGCGGAAGTCCAGCACCGGCAGCTCGGCCAGGCGGTTGAGCTCGATGCCCGGCCCCAGCAGCCCGTAGTGCTGGGGCAGGAAGGTGAGCGCCAGGCCCGCGGCCTTGCACTCCTCGATCAGCCGCTCGGCGGCCGGCTCGCTCATCTCCTGTTCGGTCACCACGACCCGCTCGATCTCGTGCTCGCGGGCGACCTCGGAGATGTCGGCGATCGAGCCCAGCCGCGGCAGCTCCGTGGCGTGGTCGTCGCCCTGCGAGAGATAGCCGACCAGCGCCAGCCGGGTCTCCGGGTGGGTCGAGACCCGTCGCGCCACCATGTCGACGGCCGCGGCCGGGCCGATCACGAGCCCCGCCGCCAGCCCGGTCAGGCGGTGCCAGAGGAAGCGCAGCATCCCGCGCAGCACGAAGCTGCCGACCAGGGCGCCGAGGCCGACGGCGATCGCGCTGGCCGGCGAGAGCGGCCCGACCGGGCTCAGCGACAGGAGCCCGTCGAGGACGAGGGTGCCCAGCGCGCTCGCCGAGACCAGCGAAGGCAGCTCGTCGAGAGTGCTGTGGCGGATCCGCCGGTGGTCGTTGTCGTAGAGGCCGTGGAGCTTGACGACGAGAATCCAGGACGGGCTCAGCATCACGGCCCAGAACAGGGTTCCGACGTCGGTGGTCGCGGTCGTCGCGGTGACGACGCAGAGGGTGCCGACCAGCGCCGCCCAGTCGCCGCAGGCGAGCAGCCGCCGCAGCATCGCGCCACGCCGCCGCGAGCCGTCCGGACCGGTCAGCCCGAGCCGCCCGGCGGCGCTCCGCGGCCGCGGCGCCGGCGCCGGCGAAGCGGGCGCGGAGGCGTGGGACACCGTCGTCTGCGCCCTGGGGGAGATCCGGCTCATCCGCAGCCGTCCCATCCTTTTCGCAGGCAGCCTTCGCGGGGGTTCAGCCGCTGGGCCCGGAGCAGGTCGGCGCGGGCGGCGGCCAGGTCGCCGGCTTCGTGCTCGACCTTGCCGCGCAGGTAGTAGAGGACCCAGTTGCGGTCCTCCCGGTTGATCGCCTGCGTGAGGCGGCCCGAGGCGGTCGCGTAGTCCTGCTGCAGCTGGGCGAGCAAGCCCAGCTGCACGTAGGGAGTGGTTGCCCAGGGCTCGATCGAGCGCGCCGTGTCGGCGTGATCGACGGCGCTCGCGACGTCTCCGGCCGCGGCAGCGGTCTGGCTGGCCCTGAGCTCGTGGTCGACCAGGAGCGGGCCGATCAGGGCGACGGCGGTGATCCAGGCGATCGCCAGGCCCGCAACGGCCAGGCCGAAGCGACGGCCGTCCTTCTCGCCGGCGCCCTCCACGCTTGGCGCAAGCTGGGCGCAGCGGCCGGCGACGAGGACGCCGCCGGCGAGAAAGAAGACGGCGCCGAGCAGGGCGGTCTCCCAGAACCAGTCGATCGCCGCGCCGACGACGAAGGCGAGCATGGCGGCGAGGAGGACGGCGTACAGCTCCCGCTGTGCCCCCCGGGCCGCCCGCCAGGCCGAGAAGCCGGTCCACAGCAACGACCCGACCAGGGCGAGCACGAGCAGCCCGCCCACCAGGCCCAGCTCGGCGAAGGCCTCGAGGAAGAGCGAGTGGGCCTCGGTGACGGGCATCGAGGTCTCCCGCAGCTGGTCCCAGGAGAACTTGTAGGTGCCGGCGCCCTGGCCCAGCACGGGCTCTTCGCCGAAGGCATCGACGGCGACTCGCCAGAATTCGTGGCGGCCGGCCCCGGAGAGGTCGCTGAAGTGCGCCTTCGGGTCCTCGCTGGGGAATTGCAGGTCGGAACTCGAGAACTGGTCCCAGGCGCGGCCGCCGACCGCGATCGCGACGCCGACCGCGACCAGCGCCGCGCCGAAGGCGATCCGCTTCAGCACCACCGGGTTGCGGGAGATCTGGACCGCCCGCCCGGTCAGGCTTCCTTCCCTGCCCTCCAGTCGCCGCAGGCCGGCGAACAGGGCCAGCGCCAGGGCGATGCCGGCGACCAGCAGCGCCAGCACGGTCAGGCCCTGGTCGACCGTGCCCGGTTCTTCGACGAAGTCCGCGATGCCGGGCCGGTCCTGGATGGCGATCAGCGCCGGCAACGCCCCCACCATCCCGATCGCCAGCGTCCCCAGCAGCCACAGGCGGTCGTGGGAGAGAGCCAGCAGGCAGCCGCCAGCGACCACCAGCGCCAGCAGGCCGCCGCGCGAGTAGGTCAGGTAGAGGGCCAGCAGCAGCACCGGCAGCGCGGCCGCGGCGAGCCAGCGCAGGGCCGCCGTCAGCGAATGCCGGCTCATCCACAGCGCCATCGCGATCCCGACCCCGAAGACGATCCCGTTCGCGTTCCAGTAGCCGAGGGGGTAGCGCAGCCGCGGGCCGCTGCCGAGCTCCGGGCCGACGCTCAGCAGGTCCGGCAGCAGGCGGCTGGCGAGGGCGGCGAAGGCGATCAGGGCCAGGCCGATCGCCAGGCCTTCAGCGAAACGTTGGCGCCTTTGGTCGGTTTGGGCGATGAGGAATGCGGCAAGGAAGAAGCCGAGGTAGACCAGGACGCGGTCGGCCTCGGCCACGCTCAGCTCGATCGAACCCGACCAGAGAGATGAGATTGCGGATAAAAGCGCCAGCCCCAAGATCAACCCGCTCGCCCAGTAGAAAGGCTTCCCGAGCCGTGCCCGCGCGGCGGCTCCGAGGGCCAGCATGCCCGCCACGATCAGCCATGCCGCAAGGCCGGCGACGTGCCGATCGCTCAGGTCAAATCCGCCTCCGACAAACGCCAGGGCGACGATCAGGGCGAGCGGAGCGATCAACGCCGACGATTCCTCTAACCTTGCGCGCCATGAATTCGATCCCCCACCTCCAGACCCGCCGTCGCGGCTCGGGCCGACCCGCCTTCGCGCTTCTGTCAGTGCTTGCTCTGCTGGCATTGGCTTGCTTTCCGGTTCTCGCTCAGGCTGAAGAATCGATCGGACCCGTGTACGACCCGAAGGTGCCTACGGTCCCAGGGAAGACTAAGCAGGAGAAGGAAACCGACCCGAAGGCAAAGGATTCGTCGAAGGAAGGCGCCACGGCTCCGGTAGGGGGCGGGGGAACGGATGGGGGAGACTCTGGCTCGGGCGTTCCATCTGGGAACGGCAATCCAAGCACGCCCGGCGGCACCGACGCCGGCCAGGACAAATCAGGCAATACCTCACCCGCCGTCAAGAACCAGGGCAACCAGCAGCCGAAAACCTCGCAGGGGCAGCCGCCCGCCTCCGAATCCGCTGCGGATGACTCCTCTTCGCCCTTGGTCCCGATCCTGATCGCGATCGCCGCTCTGGCGGCAATCTCGATCGGCGTGATCGTGATCAGGCAGCGGCGCCAGCGCGACGCTCCGGGCGCCCCGGTCTCGCCGAAGGCGAGCTAGCCGGTGCCGAAAGCGACGATGGGAATCCGCGGGGGAGCGCGTACCTGGGCGGCGGCGATCGCGGCGGCGCTGCTCGGGCTGGCGCTCTTCGCCAGCGCCGCGCAGGCGGTTCCGGCGAGCTTCTGGGGCGTGGTTCCGCAGGCCACGCCCAGCGACGAACAGTTCCAGCGGCTCAAGCGCGGCGGCGTCGACAGCACCCGGATCCCGATCGACTGGGGAGCGGTGCAGCCGGCGCCGGGGGGAGCCTTCAACTGGTCAGGTGTGGACGGCGTCGTCACCAAGGCCGCGAACACCGGCATCGAGGTGCTGCCGTTCCTCAACGGGGCGCCCGCCTGGGCGGTGCCCTCGGTCTGGGTGCCCGGCTCTCACCACACCGTCAAAGCCCCCGGCCGCCTGCCCGCCGCCGGCACCGCCGCGACCGCCTGGTCGAACTTCGCCAAGGCGGCCGTCGCCCGCTACGGGCCCAACGGCAGCTTCTGGGCCGAGAACCCGATCGTCCCGAAGCGCCCGATCCGCACCTGGCAGGTCTGGAACGAGCCCAACTTCAAGTACTTCGTCGCCAAGCCCAACCCGGCCGAATACGGCAAGCTGGTGAAGCTCTCCTACGCCGCCCTGAAGAGCGCCGACCCGGGCGCCAGGCTCGTCCTCGGCGGCATGTTCTCCCGCCCCAAGGGCGGCAAATCGACGAAAGAAAAACCGAAGCGCGTCTACTTCGCCTCCGACTTCCTCGAGCAGATGTACGAAACGACGCCGGGCCTGAAGTCGAGGTTCCACGGCGTCGCCCTGCATCCCTACACCGGCCGCTACCAGGAACTGACCGAAGAGATCGAAGAAGTCCGCGACGTCCTCGTCGCCAGCAACGACGCCGGCAAGGGAATCTGGATCACCGAGCTCGGCTGGAGCTCGCAGCCGCCGCCGGCCAACCCCCTGCTGAACATCTTCGCCAAAGGTCCCGCCGGCCAGGCCGCCCAGCTCAAGGGCGCTTTCACGCTGCTCGCCGGCAACCAGGCGATATGGAAGCTGCAGCGCATCTACTGGTTCTCGGTCGACGACCAGCCCGGCACCTGCAACTTCTGTGACGGCTCCGGCCTCTTCGGCCAGGCCTTCACCCCAAAGAAGTCCTGGTTCGCCTACGTGAAGTTCGCCGGCGGCACCCCTTAGCGGCGACGGGCCTCAAACGTCCAAATAGCGGACGCTTTCGGCCCATCGGCGGCAAGTTTCGTGCCGACGACTGTGGCTGCGTAGGATCTATGGGTTGGCCGCTAAGGCGAAACAGAGGACGAAGTCCGACCCGCTGGGGCCGTTCAGCGCGCCCGTGCGGCGCTGGTTCGAGGCCTCCTTCGAGGGGCCCACGCCTGCGCAGGTGGGTGGCTGGGAGGCGATCTCGGGCGGGGACAACGCGCTGATCTGCGCCCCTACCGGCTCCGGCAAGACCCTGGCCAGCTTCCTCTGGGGGATCGACAAGCTCGCCCGCTCGCCGGAGCTGGGGACGGGCGTCCGCCTTGTCTACGTGTCCCCCTTGAAGGCGCTCTCCTACGACATCGAGCGCAACCTGCGGGCGCCGCTACGCGGCATCGGGGCGGAGATCTCGGTCGGGCTGCGGACCGGCGACACCTCCCAGAAAGAGCGCCGGGCGATGGCGAAAACGCCGCCCGACATCCTCATCACCACGCCGGAGTCGCTGTACCTGATGCTCTCTTCCAACGTGCGCGAGATTCTCGCGACCACGGAAGCGGTGATCGTGGATGAGATCCATGCGGTGGCGCAATCCAAGCGGGGGGCGCATATGGCGTTGACGTTGGAGCGTCTCGACGACCTGGCTAGGGGCGATGCACCCCGGCCCGCGGGTCCTGTCGGGGAGGGAGGGGGGGCGCTGCGGGCGGGCTCGTCCTCGACCCCCCCTCCCTCCCCGCCACCCGCGGGAGGGGCGGATTCGCCTGGAATCCAGCGCATCGGGTTGTCCGCGACGCAGCGGCCGCTGGAGCGGATAGCCAAGTTCCTCGTCGGCCCGAAGCGGGAGTGCAAGATCGTGGATGCCGGCAGGGTCAAGGAGCTGGACCTGGAGATCGTGGTGCCGGTGGAGGACATGTCGGACCCCGGCGCTCCCGCTTACCCGAGCGAGGATGGCGTTCCCCCGTCCGAAGTCGAGCCATCCGCCCACGTCCGCTCGATCTGGCCCGCCATCTACCCCAAGCTCCTGGAGCTGGTCCAGGACCACACCTCCACGATCATCTTCGTCAACAACCGCCGCGCCTCCGAGCGTCTAGCCAAGAGGTTGAACGAGCTGGCCAACGGCGAAGGCGAGCAAGAGCTACCAGCCACCGAGCACGCGGGTCACAGCGACGGCTCCTCGGAGGCTGCCCCCGGGGGTGGCACGGTAGGGGGTACCACCCCCGAGGAAGCTTTAGCTACCGCAGGGGGTGGTGGGTCCCCTGCCGTGACAGGACCCGCGGGGGCAGCCTCCGCCGCCAGCCCCTACGTCGAAATCGCACGAGCCCACCACGGCTCCCTCTCTCATGAGGAGCGGACTCTGGTGGAGGAGCTGTTGAAGTCGGGGCAGCTGCCCTGCCTCGTGGCAACGAGCTCCCTCGAGCTGGGAATCGACATGGGCGCGGTCGACCTCGTGATCCAGGTCGAGTCGCCGAAGTCGGTGACCCGCGGCCTGCAGCGGATCGGCCGCGCCGGGCACGGGCTCGGCGAGACCTCGAAAGGCCGGATCTTCCCCAAATACCGCGGCGACCTGCTCGAGTGCGCGGTGGTCGCGCGGCGCATGCGCGAAGGGGAGATCGAGGAGACGACGATTCCCCAGAACCCGCTCGACGTGCTCGCCCAGCACCTGGTCTCGATGGCGGCGATGGACGAGTGGGAGGTCGACGCGGTCGAGCGCCTGGTCACCGCCACCGAGTCCTTCCACGACCTCTCGCGCGAACAGCTGGAGAACGTGCTCGACATGCTCGACGGCCGCTATCCGTCGGACCGCTTCGCCGAGCTGCGGCCGCGGATCGTCTGGGACCGCACCAACGGCACCGTCCACGGCCGCAAAGGGGCCCGCACCCTGGTCGTCACCAACGCCGGCACGATCCCCGACCGCGGTCTCTACGGCGTCCACCTGCCGGACGGCCGCCGGGTCGGCGAGCTCGACGAGGAGATGGTCTACGAGGCCCGCCCCGGCCAGACCTTCCTGCTCGGCGCCACCACCTGGCGGATCGAGGAAATCACCCGCGACCGGGTGATCGTCACCCCGGCCCCCGGCGCCCCCGGCGCCGTCCCCTTCTGGAAGGGCGACGGGATCGGCCGCCCAGCCGAGCTGGGGCGGGCGATCGGCGCCTTCTCGCGCGAGGCGGTCGCGCGCGAGCCGGCCGAGCTGGCCGCCGAGTACGACCTCGACCCGCGCGCCGCCAACAACCTCGTCACCTACCTGCGCGAGCAGCAGCAGGCGACCCGCGTCGTCCCCTCCGACGAGACGATCGTGGTCGAGCGCTTCCGCGACGAGATCGGCGACTGGCGGCTCTGCATCCTCTCGCCGTTCGGCGGCCGCGTCCATTCCGCCTGGGGCCTCGCACTCGCCGCCAAGATCCGCGACGAGCGCGACCTCGAGGCCGACGCGATCTGGTCCGACGACGGCATCGTCATCCACCTTCCCGACGCCGACGAGCCGCCGCCCGCCGACCTGGTCCTGATCGACCCCGACGAGATCGAGGACCTGATCGTCGCCGAGCTCTCCGGCTCGGCCCTGTTCGGCGCCCGCTTCCGCGAGAACGCCGCCCGCTCGCTGCTGATCCCGCGCGCCTACCCCGGCAAGCGCACGCCGCTCTGGCAGCAGCGGCTGAAGTCGCAGAGCCTGCTCGAGGTCGCCCGCGACTTCCCCCGCTTCCCGGTCATCCTCGAGACCTACCGCGAGTGCCTGCAGGACGTGCTCGACCTGCCGGCGCTGGGCGACCTGCTGACCAAGCTGCACTCGCGCCAGATCGGCCTGGTCGAGGTCGAAACCCCGACCGCCTCGCCCTTCGCCTCCTCGCTGCTGTTCGACTACGTCGCCACCTACATGTACGAGGGGGACACGCCGAACGCCGAGCGGCGGGCGGCGGCGCTGGCCCTCGACCGCGACCTCCTGCGCGAGCTGCTGGGCCAGGAGGAGCTGCGCGAATTGATCGACCCCGAGGCGCTGGAGGAGGTCGAGGAACAGCTCCAGCACCGCACCGAGGCCGGCCGCGCCGGCGACCGCGACGCCCTGCAGCAGCTGCTGCGCAACCTCGGCGACATGACCGCGGCCGAGTGTGAGGAGCGCGTCACCGAGGGCTACTCGGCCGCCTCGATGCTGGAGAAGCTGGTCGCCGAGCGCCGCGTCGCCAAGGTCCGGATCGCCGGCGAGGAGCGCTACGTCGCCGCCGAGGACGCCGGTCTCTACCGCGACGCGCTCGGGGTGCCGCCGCCGGGCGGGCTGCCGGAGACCTTCCTCGAGGACCACCCCGACGCGATGCGCGCCCTGGTCCGCCGCTGGGCCCGCACCCACGGCCCCTTCCCGACCGCCCGCCTGGCCGAGCGCTACGGCGTCGACCCCTCACCGGCCCTGCGCGAGCTCGAGAGCGAAGGGGCGATGGTCCGCGGCGAGCTGCTGCCGCAGGGAACCGAGCGCGAGTGGTGCGACTCAGAAGTCCTGCGCCGGGTCCGCCGCGCCAGCCTCGCCCGCCTGCGCAAGGAGGTCGAGGCCGCCGACCGCAGCGAGCTCGCTCGCTTCCTGCCGAGCTGGCAGAACGTCGACGCCTTCCGCCGCGCCGGCGCCGGCCCCGACCGCCTGCGCGAAGCGCTGGTGCCGCTGCAGGGCGTTGCCCTCACCCCCAAAGTCTGGGAGGCGGACGTGCTGCCGCGCCGCCTCGGCGCCTACTCGCCCTCCTGGCTCGACGAGCTCTGCACCAGCGGCGAGCTGGTCTGGGTCGGCGCCGGCGCCCGCGGGCGCAGCGACGGCCGCGTCGCCCTCTACTTCCGCGAGGACGTCCGCCTCGCCGGGCCGCCTCCGGCCAACTCCAAGCTGGAGGCGCCGACGGGGGAGGTGCACGAGGCGATCCGCGAGCGCCTCGCCGCCGGCCCCTCGTTCTGGCTCGACCTGCTCGCCGACCTCGACCACCCGGCCGAGGACCTCCACAACGCCCTCTGGGACCTCGCCTGGACCGGCGGAGTCACCAACGACGCCTTCTCGCCGCTGCGGGCGCCGCGCCTGCGCGCGGTCAGCTCACCCGAGCGCCACGGCCGCCGCTTCGGCCGCCGCCGCTCGACCACCGGCGCCGCCGTGCAGGGCCGCTGGTCGCTGACCGACCAGCTCTTCGCCAACGCCCCCGGCCCCGGCGCCAAGCTGCGCGCCCAGGCCGAGCTGATGCTGGAGCGCTACGGTATCGTCACCCGCGAGACCGTGCTCGCCGAGGGCGTCCCCGGCGGCTTTGCCACCCTTTACTCGGAGCTCGGCAACCTCGAGCTGCTCGGCACCGCCCGCCGCGGCTACTTCGTCGAGGGCCTCGGCGGCGCCCAGTTCGCCCTCCCCGGCGCGGTCGAGCGCCTGCGCTCGCTGCCCGAAGCCGACGGCTCCTACCTGCTGCTCGCCGCCACCGACCCGGCCAACCCCTACGGCGCCTCGCTGCCCTGGCCGAAGCTGAACGGGGGCCGGCGCCCCGGCCGCACCCCCGGCGCCCACCTGCTGCTGCGCGACGGCGAGCCCGTCGTCTTCCTCGAGCGCGGCGGACGCGGCATCCTGCGCCTGCAGCCGCTCGAGGGGGAGGAGCTGGAAGCGGCGATGCAGTCCCTCGCCGACGCCGTCTCCGCCGGCCAGCTGAAGAAACTCGCAATCGAGAAGCTCGACGGCGAAGCGGTGATCGGCTCCGGCCACGAGGAGGCGCTGATCGGCGCCGGCTTCAGCCGCGGCCCCCGCAAACTCACCGCCAGCGCCTAACCGCCCGCCGATGGGCCTCAAACGTCCACCATGTGGACGTTTGAGGCCCATCGGCCATGAGGGGGCGATAATCCTTCTATGGAGGAAGTCGAGACCAGCGCGGAGCTGCTGCGGAGCGTGCCGCTCTTCGCCGACCTCGAAGAGGCCGAGCTGGAGCGCTTCTCGCGCGTCGCCGTGCCCCGCTCCTTCCCCTCCGGGACCCGCGTCTTTCACGAGGGCGACCGCTCCGACGCCTGCTACATCGTCCGCGAGGGCAGTTTCCGGGTCACCCGCGAGCACTCCGACGGGCGCGCGATCACGCTCGCCACGCTCGGTCCCGGCGAGGTCTTCGGCGAGCTGGCCATGCTCGACGGCGACACCCGCTCGGCCAGCGCCGAAGCGCTCAGCGACGGCGAGCTGCTGGCCCTGCCGGCCACAGACGTGAAGGGGCTGCTGGCGCGCCACCCCGAGATCTCGCTGAAGTTGGTGGCGGCGCTGGTGCGCCGGCTGCGCGAAGCCAACGAGCGGATCTCGCGGCAGTCCTTCCAGACCGTGCCCAGCCGTGTCGCCGGCGTGCTCTCCCAGCTCGCCTCGGAAACCCGCAGCGGCGAGGGCGGCGAGGTGACGATCCGCATGAACCAGGCCGACCTGGCCCAGCTCGCCGGCACCTCGCGCGAGAGCGTCAGCCGCTTCCTCGCCGACCTCGAGCGGGCCGGCGTAGTCCGCTCCGGCCGCGGCCGCGTCACCGTGCTCGACCCGGCCAAGCTCCACAACTACATCTTCTAGCCATGCGTGACTTCGCCAGCCTCCGCGCGAGGATGGTGGAGCGACAGTTGCGGCGCCGCGATATCGCCGACGAGCGGGTGCTGGCGGCGATGGGCGAGGTGCCGCGAGAGGCCTTCCTCCCGGCCGGCCAGCGCCATCTGGCCTACGCCGACTCGGCCCTGCCGATCGCCGCCGGGCAGACGATCTCCCAACCCTGGATCGTCGCCGCGATCTGCCAGGCGCTGGAGCTGGGCGGGTCCGAGCGGGTGCTGGAGGTCGGGACCGGCTCCGGCTACTCGACCTGTGTGCTGTCGTTGCTGGCCGCCGAGGTGGTCAGCGTCGAGCGTCACGACGTGCTGGCGCTCGGCGCCCGGGAAGCGCTGGCTTCGCTGGCCGTCACCAACGTCGAGCTGCGGATCGGCGACGGCAGCCGCGGCGTCCCTGAGCTGGCCCCGTTCGAGGCGATCGCCGTCCATGCCGCCGCCCCGGCGCCGCCGCCGGCGCTGATCTCCCAGCTCGCCGAGGGCGGCCGGTTGGTGGTGCCGATCGTCGGCGACGAGTCGACCGAGATGCTGACCCTGCTGCGCCGCCGGGGCTCACAGCTCGAGACCGAGACGATCGCCCCCTGCCGCTTCGTGCCGCTGGTCGGCGAGGAGGGGTTCTAGAGGGCCTAACAGCCCGAAGTCGGGTCCGACCCGTCCTTGACGACTTCGTCGTTGCCGCCGCCGCAGACGATCTGTTTGTCGTGCTGGCCGTCGGCGGCGTCGATGAAGTCGTTGCCGCCCTTGGCGACGAAGGTGTCGGCGCCGAGGTGGCCGAGCATGCTGTTCTCGCCGTTGTCCCCGGTGAGGACGTCGGGGCCGTCGGATCCCTCCAGGCTCTCGTTGGTGGGGAGCACCTGGTCGAGGTTTCCGCAGCCGACCGGGCCGCCGGTGCCGCCGAGGGTGATGCGCAGGGAGTCGTTGGAGCGCGCGTAGGAGACGGTGTCCTCGCCCGGCCCGCCGTCGTAGCGGTGGCCCTGGCAGGTGGGGACGGAGGAGACGAGCAGGTCCTCGCCGGGGCCGGCGTCGAGCTGGTCGGCGCCCGGGTCGGAGTAGAGGACGTCGTTGCCCTCGTTGCCGACGAGCACGTCGTTGCCGTTGTCGGGGCCGTTGTAGTTCTCGCCCGCTTCCAGGACGTCGTCCTCGGGGCCGCCGACGAGCGTGTCGCCGCCGGCGTTGCCGTTGACCCGCACCTTGGCGCTGGCGGGGACGCTCGGGTCGATCACGAGGTTGTCGCCGCCGGCGTTGCCGGTGACGACGACCAGCGCCGCATCGCCCGCGCAGCTGACCGCGGTGGCGTTGCTGGTGACGCTGACGCAGCCTTCGCCGGCGAATATCCCGGCGCCGTTGGTGATCGTCCAGCCCTGGCCGCCGTGGGAGATGCGGATGTCGTCCCCGTCGGGGCCGCCCTGGACGACGAGGCTGGAGCCGTCGAGGCCCTGGTTGAGGATCGCGTAGGCGAGTCCGGGGGGAGGGCCGATTTCCGGCCCGCAGGAGTTCTCGACCGAGAAGCCGTTGCAGTTGTCGCTGCCGGGGCCGCCGTAGGCGACGCCGCCACCGCCGCCGCTGTCGAGGTTGTCGTCGCCGACGCCGCCGTCGAGCCGGTTGGGGCTGCCGTCGCCGACGATCGTGTCGCCCTGTGGGGAGCCGACCACGTCCTCGAAGCCGCCGAGGTCGTCGTGCCCGTCGCCTTTCGCCTTGTTGGCGCCGAGGCTGACGATGACGCCGCTGCGGGTCGCGCTGGCGTAGGAGACGATGTCGTTGGCGCCCTCGCCGCCGGAGAGCGTGTCGGTGCCGGAGTCGCCGCGGACGACGTCGCCGTCGCCGGCGCCGCCGTCGGCGTTGTCGATGCCGGCGCCGCCGAGGATCGTGTCCGCGTCGCCGCCGCCCTCGAGGTGGCTGTCGTCGCCGGCGCCGCCTTCGATCCGGTCGCCGCCGGCACCGCCGTCGATCGTGTCGTTGCCCTTGTCGCCGAGCAGCAGGTCGTCGCCGCCGCCACCGTCGATCGCGTCGCTGCCCTGCTGGCCGTCGACGAAGTCGTCGCCGGCGTCGCCGTCGAGCTTGTCCGGGCCCTTGGCGCCGATCACGGAGTCCTGGCCGGGGCCGCCGCCGAGGTTGTCGGCGCCTTTGAAGCCGGAGAGCTTGTCGTCGCCCGAGCCGCCGTCGAGCATGTCGGAGCCGGTTTCGCCGAAGAGGTTGTCGTCGCCGGCGTCGCCATGGACGGCGTCGAAGCCGCGGCCGGCGCGGATCGTGTCGTCGCCCGTCCCGCCGCAGATCGTGTCGTTGCCGTTGTGGCCGCCGGTGATGACGTCGTCGCCGCCACCGCCGTCGATCACGTCGCTGGCGCCTTTGCCGACGATCTTGTCGTCGCCGGCGGTGCCCTTGATCGTCACCTTCTTGCCGCCGCACTTCATCGCCGCCGCCTCGCCGGCGAGCGGTGCCAGCAGCAGCCCGCAGGCGCAGATCAGGGCAGCGAGGAAAAGGCGAGTTTGGGGGCGCGCAAGGGCCATGGACTCCTCCATCGGCTCCCAGGCGAAAAACTGGAATCGCGGGTGGACAGATGTCCATGCCCCGGCCCGACGCCTGTTCAAAACACGAGCGATCCCCCCGCGTCACCCGTCAGATACGCTCGCGGCGCGCATGAGAGGCGGCACCTACGTACTCAACTTCTACTCGGCGGTTTTCGTCGACCAGCTGAAGCGGGGCCGCAAGACGGCCACGATCCGGCTCGGCGACAAGAGCGGCAAGTACGAGCGGGGCCAGGTCGTCTGGGTCACGGTCGGCTTCCGCCACAGCCCCCGCGAGAAGATCTTCACCGCCGTCATCGACGATGTCGAGGTGAAGCGGGTCGGCGACCTCTCGCGGCGCGACATCGAGCACGACAATCCCGAGCTGCGCCGCATCGAGGAGACCAAGAAGTTCCTCGAACAGATCTATAGCCGGCCGGTCGCCGACGACGACACCGTCACCGTGATCCGCTTCTCGCAGATCACCGAGCCGCCGCGGCCGCACCTGGGCAACGGAGAGACCCCGCACCACAACTGACCTTGGCGCAGTACGCGTTCCTGACCACCTGGCTGCTCGAATCACCGCGCCGGCCGGTCTGGGAGGCGCTGCACGACCAGGAGCGCTGGCCCGAGTGGTGGCGCGGGGTGGAGGAGGCCGAAGAGCTGCGGTCCGGCGACGACGGCGACGTCGGCACGGTGGCGCGGATGGTCTGGAAGAGCCTGCTGCCCTACCGGGTCGAATTCGAGGTGACGACGACCAGGGTCGAGCCGCACCTGCTCGAGGGCCGCGCCGCCGGCGATCTCGAAGGGGTCGGCCGCTGGCGCCTCTACGAGCAGGGCGGCGTCACCGCCGTCCTCTACGAGTGGAACGTGCAGACGACGAAGCCGTGGATGAACCTGCTGGCGCCGCTGCTGCGCCCCGCCTTCGAGTGGAACCACGACTGGGTGATGGCGCGGGGCGGCGAGGGAATCGCCGAGTTGCTGGGTTGCAGGTTGCTGGCGACGGACTGACTCGGCTATCTTTTCTCCCCTGGCACTCGCACCACCAGAGTGCCAAGTCCGCGAGAAGCCGTGATTTGGCTTCAGAACGGGCTTTCTCGACTTTGACAGCAAACACGCACCGATAACGGAGGTACACGGATGAAGCTGAAGCCCCTCGGGGACCGGCTGATCGTCAAGCCGATCGAGGAGGAGGAGACGACCGCCAGCGGCATCGTCCTCCCCGACACGGCCAAAGAGAAGCCGCAAAAGGGCAAGGTCGTCGCGGTCGGCGACGGCGCCATCAACGAGGACGGCAGCCGCCGCCCGCTCGACGTCTCGGATGGGGACGAAGTCCTCTACTCCAAATACGGAGGCACCGAGGTGACCGTCGAGGGGGACGACCTGCTCGTCCTGCGCGAGTCGGACGTGCTGGCGAAGCTCAGCTAGCCCTCGATCCATCGGACTTAGAAGAACCAAGGAGGACTGAATACACATGGCTCATAAGGAGCTGAAGTACGCAGAGGAGGCGAGGGGGGCGCTGCAGGCCGGCGTCGACGCCGTCGCCAACGCAGTCAAGGTCACCCTCGGCCCCAAAGGCCGTTACGTCGTGCTCGACAAAAAGTTCGGCGCGCCGACGATCACCAACGACGGAGTCACCATCGCCCGCGAGGTCGAGGTCGAGGACGTCTTCGAGAACCAGGGCGCCCAGCTCGTCCGCGAGGTCGCCACGGCGACCAACGACGTCGCCGGTGACGGCACCACGACGGCGACCCTGCTGGCCCAGATCATCGTCCGCCAGGGGCTGAAGAACGTCGCCGCCGGCGCCAACCCGCTGGCCCTGCGCCGCGGCATCGAGAAGGCGGTCGACGAGGTCGTCGACAACCTCCGCGACAAGCAGTCCAAAGAGGTGGCGGGCAAGGACCAGATCGCCCGCGTGGCCGCGATCTCCGCCGCCGACGACGAGATCGGCAACGTCATCGCCGACGCGATCGAGAAGGTCGGCAAAGACGGCGTCGTCAACGTCGAGGAGGGCCAGACCTTCGGCATGGAGCTGGAGTTCACCGAGGGCATGCAGTTCGACAAGGGCTACATCTCGCCCTACATGGTCACCGACCAGGACCGCATGGAGGCGGTGCTGGAGGAGCCGTACATCCTCATCGCCAACCAGAAAATAGGCTCTGTGCGCGACATCCTGCCGGTGCTGGAGCAGGTCATGCAGGGCGGCAAGCCGTTGCTGATCGTGGCTGAGGACGTCGAGGGCGAGTGCCTGGCGACCCTGGTCGTGAACAAGCTGCGGGGCACCTTCACCGGTGTCGCCGTCAAAGCCCCCGGCTTCGGCGACCGCCGCAAGCGGATGCTCGAGGACATCGCCGTCCTCAGCGGCGGCGAGGTCATCACCGAGGAGATGGGTCTCAAACTCGAGAACACCCAGATCGACCAGCTCGGCAAGGCCCGCCGCGTGGTCGTCTCCAAGGACACGACCACGATCATCGACGGCGCCGGTGGCGCCGACGACATCAAAGGCCGGATCAAGCAGATCAAACAGGAGATCGACAACACCGACTCCGACTTCGATCGCGAGAAGCTCCAGGAGCGCCTCGCCAAGCTCGCCGGGGGTGTCGCCGTGGTCAAGGTCGGCGCCGCCACCGAGACCGAGATGAAGGAGAAAAAGCACCGCGTCGAGGACGCGCTGCAGGCGACCCGCGCCGCCCTCGAGGAGGGCGTCGTCCCGGGTGGCGGCGTTGCTCTGCTGAACGCCCAGTCCGGCCTCGACCCCGACAAGCTGGTCGACGACCCGGACGAGCGCACCGGCGCCCGGATCATCCACCGCTCGCTCGAGGAGCCGGTCCGCCAGATCGCCGAGAACTCCGGCCTGGAGGGCTCGGTCGTCGTCAACGCCGTCCGCGACCTGAAGCCGGGCGAAGGCCTGAACGCGGCCAACGGCGAGTACGGCAACCTGATCGAGGCCGGCGTCATCGACCCGACCATGGTCACCCGTTCGGCGCTGCAGAACGCGGCCTCGATCGCCAAGAACATCCTCGTGACGGAGGCGATCATCGCCGAGCCGCCCGAGGAAGGCGGCGCCGGCGGCGGCATGCCCGGCGGCGGTATGCCGGACATGGGCGGCATGATGTAACCACCCCCCGCCGATGGGCCTCAAACGTCCGCCATTTGGACGTTTCAGGCCCGCCGAAGGGTGGTTGGTCTTTGAGAGGCCCCGGGAGACCGGGGCCTCTTTCTTGCTTGGAGCCTCGCGAATCGACCGGGCGTCCCTAAGTCGGATGCCCTTTGAAGCCGAAGACGGCACTGAGTGCGCACCATCCGCGCGCCGCTGCGAGCGAGGCTTACCCGATGTCGTCGCAGCACCCCAAACAGCCCGCCGACGGGCCTCAGGCGTCCGAATCGCGGACGCCTGAGGCCCGTCGGCGGCTCGGAAAGAGGCTCGCCAAGATTGCGGTGGAGCAGCACGGGGTGGTTACGCTCGCGCAGCTTCGGGGGCTCGGACTGACCGCCAGTGCGGTGCGGAGTCGTGCGGAGGAGGGATCGCTTTTGCATCTGCACGAGGGTGTTTACGCGGTCGGGCATTTGCCTAAAGCTCGGGAGGTGCGATACATGGCGGCGGTACTTGCCTGTGGGCCGGATGCGGTGCTCTCGCACCGGTCGGCGGCGGACCTCTTGGGGATCGGAGAGAACAGGCGTGCTCGAATCGACGTCACGGCACCGGGTCGGCGCGGGCGTTCGCCGCGTGGGATACATGCCCACCGAGATGGGTCGCTCGTGGCCGCCGACAGGACCGAGGTGAGCGGCATTCCCTGCACGAGTGTGGCGCGCACGTTGCTTGACTTTGCCGGCACCGCACCGATCTGGGAGCTGCGGAAGGCGGTGGGGAAGGCTGAGGTGAAGCGGGTGCTCGACAAGGGCGCAGTCCGCGAGCTGATCAAGCGCAGCAGAGGGCGCAGGGGCGTTGCTCGATTGCGAATGGTCCTCGATGAAATCCATCCGGAGACGAGGCGGACGCTCAGCTATATGGAGCGCCTGTTCCTGGAGATGTGCGCCCGGGCCGCATTGCCGAGGCCGGAGGTCAACGTGGCGTTACGAATTGGCAGCGACGAATTCAAGCCCGACTTCCTCTGGCGTGACGCCGGGCTGATCGTCGAAGCTGACAGCCGCCAGTTCCACGACACCGACATGGCCTTCCTTGACGACCGCCGTCGCGAACAGCGCCTGCAGCTCGCCGGCTGGCGCGTCTCCCACTGCACCTGGTGGGAGATCGAACGCGAATCCCGCCGACCCGAGGGGCGCTAGGGCGTTACGGCGGGGACCGGTTCGGGCGTGGGTTCGGGCACCGGCACGGGCGTAGGCACCGGTTTCGCCGGCGTTTTTTTCGGCTTCGGCGGCAGCGGCGGGAAGAGGGCGGCGTTGTAGTCGGCGTACTGGAGGAAGCTGGGGCGGCGGATCTTCAGGCGCAGGGTGTTGGCGGTGCGCGGGTAGAGGTTGAGGTCGTACTGGTTGCCGGCGCCGAAGCCGGTGTAGTAGGTGAACATCCGTACCCGCGGGCGCTTGACCACCCAGGCGACCAGCTGTTTGACGAAGCGCGGTTCGTCGACGCCGTGGACGGCCCACTCGTTGATCGCGATCGGCTTGCCCTTCCACTGCTTGCCGGCGTAGAAGCGGTTGAGGTCCTCCCAGACCGGATATTGGGAGTAGAAGTCGGTGCCGGCCCAGTCGACCCAGCGGCTGCCCGGCCAGTAGTTGCCCGGGAAATTCCCCTTCACCCGCGGCGAGCCGCCGGGGAGGGGGCTCCAGATCATGCTCACCGGCGCCAGCGGCAGGCTTTCGGGGTTCGGGCCTTTGGTCCGGTTCAGCGGCGGCAGCCCGATTTCCGCCAGGGTCAGGTTGATCCCTGCCAGCGTCTGCCCACCGCGCACGATCGCGGCGATGCGGCGGAAGGCCTGCTTGTACCAGCCGGTGGTGTGTTCGCCGCCTTTCTGGCTGCCGTCGCAGTTGACCGCCGACCAGGCGTTGAGGCAGCGGTTCGGCTCGCCCAGCGGGCGGATGTAGGCCGGCAGCCCCTTCGTGGCGAAGAAGTCGTTGAGCTGCAGCAGATAGTCGTCGCCCGCCCCGAGGGCGATCTGCGCGGGCGTGATCAGCTCCGCCAGGGTCTGGTCGTCGGCGGTCGAGATCGCCAGCACCGGCCGCGTCGCGGTTTCGCGCCAGCGTTCGTAGGCGGCGTTGAGGCTGTTGCCCCAGGGGTGGAAGGTCTGTAGCAGCGCCGGGTGCTTGCCGGTCAGGGCCGCGAATTCGTTGAACTCGGTGGTCGTGCCGCGGTCGCTGACGCCGAGGAAGACGTTCGGCTTCGGCGGCGCCAGGGTCAGCGCCGTGGCCTGGCCGGCGAACAGCGCGGCGCCGACCGCGCCCAGCGCGACAGCTCTACGTAGGACCTTCCAGGACATCGCTCATCCTTCTCGGCTCGACGCCGAGCGCCTGCACGTCGGCCGTGCCGCGCTCGCTGACCATGGAGACCTCCATCAGCTCGGCCTCCTCCCAGGTTGCAAACACGGCCTCGCCGAAAACGGTGCGGAGGGCGATCAGGCTGGAGCGGATCAGCGGCAACGGCACGTGGACGAGCGGTCGCGGCCGGCCGGCGATGCGGCTGACCAGGTCGGACATCTGGTCGTAGCTGAGCGCCTCCGGTCCCGCCAGCTCGTAGCGCGGCCGCGCCTCACCCGCGAGCGCCGCGACCACGCAGCGGGCCACGTCGGCCGCCCAGATCGGCTGGAACCGCGCCCGCCCGTCGCCCGAGACCGGCAGCACCGGCAGGAAGGAGAAGCGCCGCAGCAAGGTGATCCAGGGGTCGCTGTGGTCGTAGACGATCGAGGGCGCGAAGACCGTCGTCCGCAACGGCGAGGAATCGACCGCCTGCTCGGCCAGCCACTTGGCCCGGAAGAAGCGCGTGCGCTGGGCCGCGTAGGCGTCGAGGGCGCTGAAGAAGTGGAAGCGCTCGACGCCGCTGCGCTCGGCCGCCCGCAGCAAGCGCACCGTCGCCAGCCCGTTCAACTCCTCGATTCTTTTCGGCGGCTGGTCGCGGATCGTCGCCGCCAGGTGGATCACCGTGTCGACCCCGCGCAGCGCCTGCCGCACCAGATAGGGATCGGACATCTCCCCGAGGTCGCCGAGCGCGATCTGCACGTCGACCCGCCGCGCCCCCAGCCGCCGCGGCTCGCGGACCAGGCAGCGCACGTCTTCGCCGCTCTCCAGCAGCAGCGGCAGCAGCCGCGAGCCGATGCTCCCGGTCGCTCCGGTCAGCAGCAGCATCGCTCCCGCCCCTCTCTCCTTGCCCGTCTCATTGCAGCGACCAAGCCTAATGACGCCACCCGCCGCCGCATATCCGTAGAATGCGTGTTCGCTTTCGGCGGGGGCCATTGGCCTCGGTCGAGCACCGAAATCGACTTAGGAGAACTTCCCCCGAATGACCTACGTCATCGCCGAGCCGTGCATAGGCCAGAAGGACAACTCGTGTGTCGAGGTCTGTCCAGTCGACTGCATCCACCCGACGCCGGACGAGCCCGACTACGACTCGGTGGAGATGCTCTACATCGATCCCGACGAGTGCATCGACTGCGACGCCTGCGTCGAGGCCTGCCCCGTCGACGCCTGCTTCGCCGAGGACCAGCTGCCGGCCGAGTGGGCCAAATACGCGGAGATCAACGCGAACTACTACAAGAGCAAGGCCAGCGCCTGAAGTAGGCGCTGCGTATCCGCCCTAATGTAGAGAGTGTCGGTAGAGGCGCTGTCGGACGTGCCCAGCCGATCCGGGTTGAGTCAGCGATAGAAAATGATTTTCTCGCGGGTGCTGCAGACGGCAGAACCGTTCACGTAGAAAGCGGGTTCCCAATCCGCTGCGGTGGTCGTGGAGTAGGTGGTATTCAGAGCCCACGTCTCACCGGGCGTCAGTTCAGCGTCGAGAGAGCCAATCGTGTCGTATGCAGCCGTGGCCGCGACTGGATCGCGAGTCTCTTGGACGAGGGTTACCGTCCCGGTTCCGGGACCGCGTTGCTGGCCCGGAACGAATTCCACATGAGCCGAGATGCAGCGGTTGTCTCTGACAGCGAGCGCCGGTTGCTCGATTGGTCCCTCAACAGAGACATAGGGGAAGCTGCTGGTCGGAGTGGCGTAATTCCGCACCGAGCTACCGATAAGGTCGGCGAAGGATACGACGCCGAAAACCGGAAGCGTGAAAACCCGCTTTGCGATGACATCCCCACCAAGCAGGGCGGCGATTCGGAGTCGGTATTCGCCGAGGGCTTGTGGAGGAAGGTGGCCAGTTCCTCGATCGGTTTTCAGGGGCATGACCGTCTTCCAAATTCGGGCGGTGCCGACCGGTCGCTGGATCACGAGTCGATGGCCTTTTCCGAGGTGCTTCCCGCTCCAGGAGATGGGAGTCGGAACGTTTTCCCTTGCCGACGCATTCACGGCAACCTTAACTACGGGATTCTGCTTAGCCAAGGCAGTCGCGGCCATGAGCATCACAGCGATGGTGAACAACAGAACGACGATAGGAATTTCTTGGCTACGCCGCGACATGGCCCCTCTCTGTTGGCTTTGAGTGGCGGCAGCCTACTGGGTACGCAACGGGTTTACGCGACTTCAAGCGCTTCTTGGGTGATAGCTCGCGGGAAGCCGACGGCGCTTTATTGGTTGCTCTTTAGACGAATCGGTCCGAACAATTGATGCAAGAGCAAAGCCGCGTACCTCTCCATACAGCTCGCGTCTTCACAGCTTCGAACGGGCCGCCTCCGGGCGGCCTTTTCTTTGCCCCGGCGCCGCTACTGGACGACCGGCAGCGGCGTGCCGCTGAGCGGCGGCGCTGCGGCGGCGCTCGGTGCCGCCTGCAGCACCGGCAGGTCCTGCGGCGTCATCGCGACGATGCCCCGCGCCGCCTGGCGGATCGCCTGCGAGGCGGGGGCGTCGGGCTCGGCGGTGACCAGCGGCGTGCCGGAGTCGGCGTGCTCGCGCAGCGGCTCCGAGAGCGGCACCTTGCCCAGCAGCGGCACGTCGAGCTCGTCGGCCAGCAGCTGGCCGCCGCCCTCGCCGAAGATCGTGAAGCGCTCGCCGTCGGGGGTGGTGAAGCCGGACATGTTCTCGATCACGCCGAGGATCTCGAGGTCGAATTTGGCCGCCATCTCGGCCCCGCGCCGGGCGACCGACTGAGCGGCCGGCTGCGGCGTGGTGACGACGACGAACTTGGCCTGCGGCAGCAGCTGGGCGAGCGTCATCGAGACGTCGCCGGTGCCCGGCGGCAGATCCAACAGCAGGTACTCCAGCTCGTCCCAGGCGACGTCCTCGAGGAACTGCTGGATCGCCTTGTGCAGCATCGGTCCGCGCCAGACGACGGCCGCGTTCTCCTCGACGAAGAAGCCGATCGACATCACCTTGACGCCGCTGGGGGAGTCGAGCGGCAGGATCTTGCGCTCGCCGTTGACTTCCGGCTTGGCGTTGACGCCGAGCATGCGCGGGATCGAGTAGCCGTAGACGTCGCAGTCGAGGGCGCCGGCGGGGTGGCCTTCGGCGGTCAGCGCCGCCGCCAGGTTGGCGGTCATCGTCGACTTGCCGACGCCGCCCTTGCCGGAGGAGACGCAGATCACGTTCTTGACCTTGGCCAGTGCGCCCTGCGGCAGCTTGCCGCGACCGAGCGATTTCTGCAGCTCGCCTTTCTCCTGGTCGGAGAGGACGTCGAAGCCGACGCCGACGCCGGTCACGCCCTCCAGCACGGAGATCTCCCTGGCGACCGCCTGTTCGAAGTGGGAGCGGATCGGACAGCCGGCGGTGGTCAGCGAAACGATCACCTCGACGCGGCCGCTCTCCTGGACGTCGATCGAGCGCACCATGCCCAGCTCGACGATGTTCTTGCGCAGCTCGGGGTCGATGACCGCGCGCAGCCGGTCGGTGATCTGATCCTTGGTCGGAAGTGCCATCGCGGCCATTCTCGCAAAGGCGGGCACGCGGCAACCGCAATCCATCCCGAAGGGGGGAGAGATTCGGCCGGCCCGCGCCTTGAGCGCCCCGTACGCAAGCGAGGAACGGAGGACGGATGTCGGGCACGCGAGGCGGGCTGGCGCGGATCGCGGCGATGGGAATCGGGTTGGCGGTGGCCGGGCTGCTGCTGCTCGCCGGCGAGGCCCGCGCCGGCACCTACGAAGTCGCCCAATGCGGCTGGTACGTCGGCGCCGACGCGAACTGGGCCGACACGACCGGTGGCGCCAAGTTCCGTCCCGACGCCTGGTGCGTGCCTCCCGCTGGCGCCGACCCCTTCGAGGGCGCTCATATGAAGAGCCTGACCCGCGACGGCCAGGGCACCGTCTCCGGCACCCGCTTCGCCCGCTGGCGCTGGGACGCGCCGGCCGGCACCGGCATCACGCAGGTGCGCGGCACCTGGTGGCATGCCCTGCACGACGGCCTCGAGCAACGGCTCGGGTTCGTCGGCTGGGACGGCGGCTTCAACGTCTTCGCCGCGGCCGGCGGCACCAACGTCGCCCCGCGCGAGCTCGTCGCCGGCTTCAGCCCCCAGCCGGCCTTCGAAGATCGTTTGCTCTGCGCGAAAGCGGAGACCAAGTGGTGCAGCCTCGACCCGGGCTCATGGTCCTCGCTCCGGGCCCTGACGCTGACGATCCAGGACGACCACGCTCCCGCCGCCGGCATCGGCGGAGAAATCCTCGGCGGAGGCTGGCGCCGCGGTGGTCAGAACGTGGCTTTTGCCGGCGCCGACGCCGGCGGCGGCATCCGCTTCGGCGAGACGAGCGTCGACGGGGCGCGCGTCAACCTCGCCGAATACCCCTGCGCCGCGGCGCTGATCGGCGGCGTCTGGAAGGGAGTCCATATGCGTCCCTGCCAGCTCAGCGTCGCCGGCAGCGCCGGCATCGACACCACCCGCTTCAGCGACGGCCGCCACGTCATCCGCCACTGCGTCACCGACTTCGGCGGCATCTTCAGATGCACGCCCGAGCAGGTGATCGCGATCGACAACAATCCCCCGGCCCACCCGCGCGCCCTCGCGCTCGCCGGCGGCGAGGCCTGGCGGCGCGTCGACGACTTCGACCTCTCCTGGGTCAATCCCGACCAGGGCCCGGCCAGTCCGATCGCCGGCGCCTACTGGCGGATCACCGGCCCCGCCGGTTACGACAGCGGCGTCAAGCTCGCCGCCGGTGCCAACATCGCCGCGATCGCCGACCGCTTCGTGCCCGCCCCCGGCCTCTACTCCTTTCACCTCTGGCTCCGCGACGAAGCGGGTAACGCCGAGCCTTCCTCTGCGGTCGAGCTGCCGTTGCGCTTCGACGACGTGCCGCCCGGGGTGGCCTTCGCGACCGGCGACCCTCTGGCCGTCCCCGCGCAGATCTCCGCCGCCGTCACCGACGCCCATTCCCACCCGGCCTCCGGCTCGATCTCCTACCGGCGCCTCAATGCGGAGAGCTGGATCGAGCTGCCGACCAAGCTGGGGGCCGATCCGGGCGGAGCCGGCAGGGCGACGCTCCTCGCCCGCACTCCCGACCTCGCTCCCGGAACCTACGTCTTCCGTGCCGACGCCCTGGACGGTGCCGGCAACACGGCGTCGACGACGCTTCGCGCCGACGGCACCGAGATGGCGATCCGCAAGACGCCGCCGCCGGTGGCGCCGAAGCTGGCGCTGCCGCCGCGGGGCAAGACGCGACTCTTCGCGAGTCTGCGCGGGGGGCGACGGCGCGGGGAGGCGCTGACGGTGCCGTTTGCCGCCCCGGCCCTGGTCAGCGGCCGCCTCACCCGGGCGGCCGGCGACGGGGTCGCCGGCCGTGAGCTGCGGGTCGTCGCTCGTCCCTCGCACGGCCTGGCGCCGGTCGCGAGCGCCACGGCCGTGACCGGGGCGCAGGGTGGGTTCGAGCTCCGCCTCGGGCCCGGCCCGTCCCGCCGCGTCTCCGTGTCCTTCGCCGGCGACGGGAGCTTGGAGCCGGCCCGCCGGCCCTCGCTCGAGCTGCGCGTCCGCTCCGGCATCTCCCTGGAAGCGGCGCCGCGCCAGCTGAAGACCGGCCAGACGGTGCGGCTCCGCGGCCGGGTTCGCAGTCGTGGCGCGGCGCTGCCGCGGCGCGGCAAGCTGGTGGCGATCCAGTACCTGGAGGCTGCGACCAAGCGCTGGCGCCCGGTCCTGGTCACCCGCAGCGACCACAGCGGCCGTTTCCGCGCCCGTTACCGCTTCCGCTACGTCAGCGGCGCCGCCACGATTCGCCTGCGGGCGACGGCCCTGGCCGAGGAGCGCTGGCCCTACGTGCCGGGTTCGTCGCGACCGCTGACCGTCCGCGTCACCGGCTGATCGCGGATCGGTAGGGTAGGCGCCGATGTCGCAGGCAACCCTCCACACCAACGCCGGGGCGATCGTCCTCGAGCTGCACGACGAGGACGCGCCGAAGACGGTCGAGAACTTCCGCAAGCTCGCCGCCGACGGCTTCTACGACGAACTCATCTTCCACCGCGTCATTCCCGATTTCATGATCCAGGGCGGTTGCCCACAGGGGACCGGCACCGGTGGTCCCGGCTACACCTTCGAGGACGAGTTCAACGACAACAAGGTCGTGCGGGGGGCACTGGCGATGGCCAACGCCGGGCCCAACACCAACGGCTCCCAGTTCTTCATCGTCACCGCCGGCGCCGCGCCCTGGCTCGACGGCAAGCACACCGTCTTCGGCACGGTCGTCGAGGGCATGGACGTCGTCGACACGATCGAGTCGACGCCGACCGACGGCTCCGACAAGCCGCTCGAGCCGAAGACGATCGAGCGCGTCGAGCTCTCCGAGTAACTCCGCCTCAGGGCCGCGCGATTCAGCTCTCGGCGCGCTTGGCTCGGCGCTGGCGCAGCGCCTCGCCCGGGCGCCAGAGGCTGACCAGCCCGGCGACCAGGGTGACCAGGAAGATCTGTCCGATCATCATCTCCAGCCCGGCCAGCATCCGGCCCGGCTGACCGCCGGGAACGAGGTTGCCGTAGCCGGTGGTGGTCAGGGTCGTGTAGCTGAAGAAGAGGAAGTCGCTGCCGGCGGGATGGGCGACGCCTTCGAAGAACGGCCCGCTCTGGATGCGCTCGATCATGCCGTAGAGATAGGTGAAGAGGATGCCGAGCGCGGTGTAGACGCTGATCGCGCCGAGGATCGTCCGCGAGCCGACCTCGGCGGTGGTTACGACCCGGCGCAGGACCGCCGCCATGGCGATCGCCAGCAGGCTGATCTGGACCACCGAGGCGAGGTTGAGCCAGGTGCGCTCGCCGCTGAGGGCCGCAACCGCGGCCAGCAGAATCGTCAGCGCCGAGAGCCAGATCGCCGCCCGGACCAGCCCTGCCCGGGCATGGGAGCTGGTCAGCGCCACGACCGAGGTGGCGCTGGTGGCGACGCAGAGGACCACCGCCGCCCAGCCATGGTTGGCGAGCAGCGAAGTCAGCACGTACGTGGTCAGAATCAGGACGAGGACGAGGCCGAACGCATCACTTACCCGCTCGGCGCGCTGCAGCCAGCGTTCGCGCTCACGGGCGCGGATGGCGGCGTTGCTCATTCCCTGTCGTTCGGGCGGCCATCCTGGTTTCCTGCCGGGGCCTCAGCGGAGGGGGTGGGATTCGAACCCACGAGCCCCCTTGCGAGGGCCACCGGTTTTCAAGACCGGCGCATTCAACCGCTCTGCCACCCCTCCGAGGATGAAATCCGGATGCTAGAGGCCGCGAGGCCCGCTCAGGGCTGCTTGTACTGATTGGATTGAGGAATGCGGCGGTTGCTCTTGCTGGCCTCGGCGATGATCTTCTTCGACGTCGCCTTCTTCGCGGCGATCGCCCCGTTGCTGCCGGAGTACGTCGACCAGCTCGGCCTCAGCAAGGCCGAAGCCGGGATCCTCTCCGCCGCCTACGCCGCGGGCACGCTGCTCGCCTCGCTGCCGGCCGGCTTTATCGCCAGCCGGGCCGGGCCGCGGCGTACCGTTATCTGGGGGCTTCTTCTGCTGGGCGTTTCCAGCCTCATCTTCGGCTTGGTCGACGAAATCGTCCTGCTCGACTCGGCGCGCTTCACCCAGGGGGTAGCCGGAGCGCTGATCTGGGCGGGAGCGCTGACCTGGCTGATCACCTCCGCTCCTGAGGAGAACCGCGGCAAGGTGATCGGGACGGCGTTGGGCACGGCGGTTGCCGGCGCCCTGCTCGGACCGGTGCTGGGTGCTTTGGCGGCTTCGATCGGAACCGAATGGGTCTTCGGCTCGGTCTTGGTCGTCGCCTTCGCGCTTGCCTACTTCGCATCCCGGCTGCCCGAGAGCCGGGTGCCCGAACGCCAGAGCTCGCGCGAGGTCGTCGCCACCCTGCTCAGCCGTCCGATCCGCGACGGCGTCGCGTTCGTCGCCGTGCCCTCGGTGATGTTCGGCGCCATCGAGGTGCTGGTGCCGCTGGAGATCGACTCCCTCGGCGGCGGCCACGGCGTGATCGCCGCCGGCTTCATCACCGGCGCGGCGCTGGAGGCGGTGCTGGCGCCGCTGGCCGGCCGCCTCTCCGATCGCGTCGGCCGGCGCCTGCCCTACGTCACCGGGCTGACAATCTGCGCGGTCGCGATGATCGCCTTCGCGGTCGTGCAGACGCTCGGCGGCGTGCTGGCGGCGCTGATCGTCACCTCGCTCGGCGCCGGCCTCTGCTTCGCGCCGGCGCTGACCCTGCTCTCCGACATCGCCGAGTCGACGAGCCTGCACCAGGGCTTTGCCGCCGGCCTCTCGAACATGGCTTGGGCCTCGGGCCAGGTGATCGGCGGCATCGGCGGCGGCGTCGTCGCCAGCGTCACCGGCAACGCCCTCCCCAGCATCGTGATCGCGGCGCTGCTGCTGGTCACCGTCGCCTACGCGTTCCGCTCGCTGGAGCCGGTCGCGGCCACACAGCCAGCCGAGGGCTAGGCTGGCTCGATGGCGGCGGGGAAGGCAAGCGGGGACTCGCGCGGTTGGGTCAACTGGGCCGGTGACCAGTCCTGCCGCCCGGCTGCGATCGCCCGTCCGGCCAACCGCGACGAGCTCGCCGAGGCGATCGCCGCCGCCGCGGCCGCCGGCCGCAAGGTCAGCGTCGCCGGCTCCGGCCACTCCTTCACCGAGGCGGCGATGACCGACGGGACGATGGTGCGGATCGAGGCCCTGAAGGGCGTGCTCGACGCCGACCCCGCCTCCGGCCTGGTCCGGGTCGGGGCCGGGACCGTGCTCGCCGACCTCAACGAGGAGCTGGCGCGGCTCGGCCTGGCGATGGAGAACCTCGGCGACATCGACCGGCAGACGCTCGCCGGGGCGATCTCGACCGGCACCCACGGCACCGGGGCGCGGCTGCGCAACATCTCCGCCCAGGTCGAGGGGATGGAGCTGGTCCTCGCCGACGGCAGCGTGCGGGCGCTCAGCGCCGCCACCCACCCCGAGCTGTTGCGGGCGGCTCGGGTCGGAATCGGCGCCCTGGGGGCGATCTCCGCGGTAACCCTGCGCTGCGTCCCCGCCTTCACCCTCGACCGGGTCGATACCCCGCGCCCGCGTGAGCAGGTCCTCGACTCCTTCCAGGAGAGCGCCGACGCCAACGACCACTTCGAGCTCTTCACCTTCCCCTACGCCGACAGCGCCCTGGTGCTGGAGCGCAACCGGACCGAAGAGCCGGCGCGCCCGCGCGGCCGCGCCGGGGCCTATCTCAACGACGTGGTCG
The DNA here is from genome assembly GCA_963849165.1 of uncultured Solirubrobacterales bacterium. GTDB lineage: Bacteria > Actinomycetota > Thermoleophilia > Solirubrobacterales > 70-9 > VAYN01. The sequence goes on from CAWKGJ010000003.1 coordinate 453,162, forward strand.
TCGAGAACTGGGCGCTGGGGGCGCTCTCGGCGACCGGCAGGCGCTTCCCGGCGGCGATCCCGTCGCTATCGCGGCTGGCGGGCCGGCTCGCCTCGGGCGGCCGCACGGTCGACCGCAGCGACCGCGTCTTCGCCAACGACCGCCGTGTCCGCTTCACCGAGATGGAGTACGGGGTCCCGCGCGAGCACGGGCCCGAGGCGGCGCGGCGGGTGATCGAGTGGGTGCGCTCCAACCGCTACCCGGTCTTCTTCCCGATCGAGATGCGCGTCGCCGCCGGTGACGACGCCCTGCTCAGCCCTTCCCACGATCGCGACACCGCCTACATCGCCGTCCATCAGTACCGCGGCATGGAGTGGCGCCCCTACTTCGAGGCAGTCGAGGAGATCATGGACTCCTACGGCGGCCGACCCCACTGGGGCAAGCGCCACTTCCAGACCGCCGCGACCCTGGCGCCCCGCTACCCGGCCTGGGCGGAGTTCCAGGCCGCCCGCGACGAGCTCGACCCGGGCCGCGTCTTCACCAACGAGTACGCCGCCCGCGTCCTCGGCTAGAGGAAATTCTTGCCGTCGCCCCTGTACGTCGGGACGACGTCGACGATGGCGTCGCCTTCGACCAGGTGGAGGGAGTCGAAGCGCTCGCACAGCTCGCCGGCCTTGGCGTGGCGGAGGTAGACGCGGTCGCCGATTTCGAGATCCGCCGCGGCGTCGCCGAGCAGCGGGGTCTGGACCTCGCCGGCGCCCTCCTCGGGGTCGAGGCCGAGGCCGGCGGGCAGCCACGGGACCGGCAGGCGCGCCGGGTCGCCGCCGCCGGAAGCGAGATAGCCGCCCCCGAGCGCGGTTGCGACCCTGGCCGACGGCTTGCGGACGATCGGCAGCGCGAAGCCGGCGGCGGGGGTGAGGGTGAAGCGGCTGTAGTGGTCGAAGAGGGCGGGCGCGTAGAAGCCGGAGCCGGCGGTCACCTCGGTCACCGCGGCCTCGGCCGCAGTGAGCTCGAGGCTGCCGGTGCCGCCGCCGTTGACGATCTCGAGGTCGGTGAACTCGCCGACGGCGGCGGCGATCGCGCCGCGGCGCGCGGCCAGCTCGGCGGCGGAGCGGCGCTGCATGAAGCGGATCGCGGCGCCGCGCAGGCGCCGTCCCGGCGGCCGGTCGCCGACGCCGGCGATCTGTCCCTCGTAGGCCATCAACCCGACCAGCTCGAGCTGCGGCCGGCCGTCGATCTCGCGCGCCAGCGCCACGGCCTGCTCGACGCTGTGGACGGGGGAGCGCTTCGGCCCGACCTTGATCCGGCCCCCCAGCGCCCACCAGCCGGCGTCGACGTCGATGCAGACGCGGACCGGCGCCGCCCCGGCTCCCAGCACCGACTCGATCGTCTGCAGGTGCTCGACGCAGTCGACCATCACCACCGGCGCCCCGTCCGGGCTGGCGACCGAGCGCAGCGCCAGCTCGCCGAGCGCGCCGGCGTCGGCGGTCGGATAGGCGAGTAGCAGGTCCTCGAACCCCTGCTCGGCCAGCCAGAGGGTCTCGGGCAAGGTGTAGGTCATCAGCCCGGCAAAGCGCCCGTCCCGATCGAGGATCGCTTGCAGCAGCGCCCGGCAGCGGACCGACTTGGTGGCGACCCGTACCCGCTTGTCGCCCGCCCGCCCCAGCATCGCCTCCGCGTTCGCCCACATCGCCTCGAGGTCGACGAAGGCGAACGGCGCCTCGACCTCGGCGAAGATCCGCTCGTAGCGCTCGTGGGACTGCTCGGGGATGGACGGCACCCGCACGAGACTAGCCGCGCCGTGCCCCGTTAGTTCCTACAATCGGGGCCGCAGTGCCCGGAGAGGTGGCCGAGTGGCTGAAGGCACTCGCCTGCTAAGCGAGTAGGGGGCGCAAGCTCTCTCGAGGGTTCGAATCCCTCCCTCTCCGTTCGCGGGGGCCCGCACGCCACCCCGCGCGTGTGACCACTCACTCGGTTTCGGCCGTCGGGAAATGCATGATCGCGACCATCGTCGGCACCGGCGCCTCGTCGCTCGCCTCGAGCCGCTTCTGACTCTTTTTTCCCGCTTCGACGAGCTCGGTCGTGGTCCGCTCGAGGATCGTGGCGACCTCCGACCAGCCCTCCCGGTCGAGTTGCAGGGGCGTGCGGCTGAGGTGGTTGTCGACGATCGCGTCGAACTTGCCCGCGCCCAGCGAGCGCGCCAGGTCGTTGGAGATCATCCGCAATATCGCCGCCGTGACCGGCTGCCGCATCTTGGGAGTGAGCTCGTTCCAGACCTCGTCGCTGATGATGAACGGTCCCACGGCGCAATAGATGCGTTCCTTGGCGCCCCGCCTGCTCACCGTTTCGACCAGCTCGATGCAGCCCAGCTCCTTCAGCACCTTCATGTGATGGGCGACCAGGTTCAGGCTCACGTGCTCCAGCCGCCGCTGGATCCGGGCGGGGCTGCTGGGGCCCTCCCAGAGGATGTTGAGGATCTCGACGCGCGTCGGATGCGCCAGCGCTTTCACCAAGCGCGGATCGATGAGATCTGGTCCTCGTTTAGCCAACAAGTCCTCCCGGGGCTCGTCTCAGCTACGGAAAGGACAATAGATAGAGCGCCCGATCTCGCGCGCCTCCCCCTTCACCGGTCAACGGCTTTGGGGTGGCGCTCAGCCCCCGATCGCGCAAGCATGCGGCTGCATTTCCTCGGCCAGGCTTGCCTCAGCGGGAGAGGCGTCCAGTGACAGTCACTGGCGCGTCGAGGCAGGGACCCACCTCGCATGGGGCACTCGTCGCGCAGGGGCGACGAGTGCCCTTCGGGTCCTCCCGCGAAAGAGCGGGTTCAGCCCCGCCGCGAGCGCAGCACGACGCGACCGCCGCGGGCCGGGATCATCGTCACGTTGCGGTGCAGGGCGCGCTCGGGGGCGGGGTCGTCGGCTTCGAGGTCGAGGCGGCGGGCCATCGCCTCGAGCACCACGCGCTGCTCGGCCATCGCCAGGGCGGCGCCGAGGCAGCGGCGGATGCCGCCGCCGAAGGGGATCCACTCGTAGGTGCCGGGCTTGCGGCCCCCAAGGAAGCGCTCGGGGCGGAACTCGAAAGGCTGTGGGTAGAGATCCTCGCGATGGTGGAGGAGGAGGATGCTCATCGTGATCGCGGTGCCGGCGGGGACGCCGTGCTCGCCCAGGCGCCAGGGCACGGTGACGCGGCGGCCGATCAGCGGGATCACCGGGCGCGAGCGCATCGCCTCGACGATCGTCGCCTCGATCTGCTCCTCGGCTCCGGCGCCGGAACGGACCGCGCCGAGCAGCGCCTCGTGGGCGTCGGGGGTGCGGAGCAGGCGCTCCCAGGCCCAGGACAGCGAGTTGGCGGTGGTCTCGTGGCCGGCGAGGACGAGGACGAGCAGCTCGTCGCGCAGTTCTTTGTCGCTCAGCTCCTCACCCTCCTCGGTCCGCGCCTGCAGCAGCAGCGAGAGGATGTCGCGGCGCTCGTCGAGGTCGGCGGCGCGGCGGCGCGCCTCGATCACCGCGTACACCTGGCGGTCGAGCAGCGCCAGTCCGGCTTTCATCGGCCCGATCGCCTCGTCGCGGCCGATGTGGAGCAACTCGCCGATCTGCGCCACCGGCTGGGTCGAGGCCGCTACCAGCCGCCTGATCATCTGTCGCAGGCCGTGCTCGGGCGTGCCGGGTCGCGGCTTGCCCTCGATGCCGAAGATCCCGGCCATGATCACGTCGAGCGTGATCGCCTGCATCCGTGGGGCGAGGGCGAAGGGCTCGCCGAGCGGCCAGCGGTTGATCTCGCGTTCGGTCGCCGCCGTGATCATCTGCGTGTAGGCCTCGATCGCCTCGCCGTGGAAGGGCGGCAGCAGCAGTTTGCGCTGGCGCATGTGGCGCGGTCCGACCGCGGTCAGGACCGAGTCGGGCCCGACGATCGGCCGCAGCGGCGACTCGCCGGTCAGCGACGGCGCCTGCTCGGGGCTGGCGGTGAAGAGCGAGCGGACGTGGTCGGGATGGCTGCTGACGACGACCGCGTCCTCGGTGGCCCCGTGCATGGAGAAGACCTCCCCCAGCTCGCGGCGGGCGCGGAAGACGAACTCGATCTGGCGCTGGTTGAAGCGCAGGACCTGGACCAGGCGCGGCAGCGCGATGCGGGGCGGGGCGGGGAGACCATCCAGCTCGGCGGGCTCGAGCGGGCCCGCGGGGGAGGGCGGGGCCTTCCCGATCAGGTTGCCGGCGGCGGGCGCGTCCGGTTCGGTGGCGGTCGTCACGCAGCCGAGGTTAGCGCGCCCATTACAGTCAACAGATGCAGGCGAATCACGGGCCCGAGACGGGCGTCCACATCGAGCGGCGAACGAAGATCATCGCCACCGTCGGGCCGGCGAGCTGGGATTCCCGCATCCTCGAGCAGCTGATCGCCGCCGGCGCCGACGTCTTCCGCCTCAACTTCTCCCACGCCGACCGCGAGCGCCACGCACGGACGATCGAGGCGATCCGCGCCGCCGCCGCCCGGGCCGGCCGCGAGGTCGCGGTGCTCGGCGACCTGCCGGGGCCGAAGCTGCGGATCGGCGAGCTGCGCGACGACTTCGCCGAGCTGGAGACGGGGATGCACGTGACCCTGACTCCGCGCCAGGTCGAGGGCGACCGCGAGACGATCCCGGTTTCCTGGCCCGGCGTCTCGGACCTGCGCGAGGACCAGCTCGTCTACCTCGCCGACGGCGCGATCCGGCTGCGGGTCGCCGATCCCGACCAGGGCGACGTCGACTGCGAGATCGAGGTGGGGGGGACGCTCTCCTCCCACAAGGGGATGAACATCCCCGGCGGCGCCGATCTGCCGGCGACCACCGGCGTCGACCTCGGCTGGGTCGAGTTCGCGGTCGAGCACGGCGTCGACCTGCTCGCCGTCTCCTTCGTCTCCACCGCCGCCGACCTAGCGCCGGTGGAGGAGCGGTTGCGGGAGCTCGGCTCGAGCATCCCCCTGATCGCCAAGATCGAGAAGCAGGAGGCGGCGGCGAACGCCGAGGACATCGTCCGCGTCGCCACCGCCGGGATCATGGTCGCCCGCGGCGACCTCGGCATCGAAGTGCCGCTGGAGCAGGTGCCGGTCGAGCAGAAGCGCTTGATCCGCGCCGCCGGCAAGGCCTCGAAGCCGGCGATCACGGCAACCCAGATGCTGGCCTCGATGGTGACCGCGCGGCGGCCGACCCGGGCCGAGGTGACCGACGTCGCCAACGCGATCTACGACGGCACCGACGCGGTCATGCTCTCCGAGGAGACCGCGGTCGGCCAGCACCCGGTCGAGGCGGTCCAGGTGATGGACCGGATCGCCCGCGCCACCGAGCCCGACCTGCGCTACGGCGAGTGGCTCTTCACCCGCACCGACCAGGCGACCCAGGACGTCGCCGACTCGGTCGCCCAGAGCGCCGTCGGCGCGGTCTACCGGCTCGGCCTCAAGGCGCTGGTGGTGCCGACCAACAGCGGTCGCACCGCCCGCCTCGTCTCCGCCCACCGGCCCGACGTGCCGGTGCTGGCGGTCTCGCCCTACATCGAGACCGTGCGGCGGCTCAGCCTGCTCTTCGGCGTCACCGCGGTGCAGAGCGACTTCGGGACCGAGCTGCGCGGGCTGCTCGGCCACTGCGCCGGGCTCGCCGCCCGTCACGGAATCGCCGCGCCCGGCGAGCTGGTCGCGATCACCGCCGGGCTCGACGGCCAGGAACTGGGCACGAACCTGTTCGAGGTGCATAGGGTGCCGGAGCTATGAGCCCGGCGGCGAGACTGGAGCGCGAGGAGAGCGGCCTGGCGGTGCTGACCCTCGACAGCCCGCCGCTCAACCTCTTCGACCAGCGGATGATCGACGACTTCCGCTCGGCGGTCCTCGACCTCGCCGAGCAGCCGCCGCGGGCGTTGCTGATCCGGGCCGAGGGCCGCGCTGTCTCCGGCGGCGTCGACGTCCACGTCTTCGAGGGGCTGACGCCGGAGCAGGGGAGCCGGCTCTGGGACGAGCTGCTGGGGATGATCGACCAGCTGGAGCGGCTGCCGGCGCCGATCGTCTTCGCCGCCCATGCGCTGACCCTGACCGCCGCTTTCGAGATCGCCCTCGCCTGCGACCTGATCCTCGCCAGCCCCGCGGCCAAGTTCGGCCTGGTCGAGAAGGTGGTCGGGCTGACGCCCTCGATGGGCGGCACCCAGCGCCTGGCCGAGCGCGCCGGCAGCGGCCGCGCCCGCCAGTTCGTGATGTCCGGCGAGATCTTCGGCGCCGAGGAGATGGAGCGCTGGGGCGTCGTCAACACGATCTTCGCGGCCGAGGAGTTCGAGCAGCGCTCGCGCGCCCTCGCCGAGGAGCTGGCCGCGGGGCCGACCGTGGCCCACGCGATGACCAAGCACATCCTCCGCCGCTTCCGCGAAGGCGGGATGCCGGCGGCCGACGAGGCGGTCCGCACCGAAGCCGCTCAGCTTTTCGCCAGCGAGGACCTGCGGAACGCGGTCAAGACCTTCCTCGAGCACGGTGGCCCCGGCCACGCCAAATTCGAGGGCCGCTGACAGCGGCCGGACAGGAGCACCGATGACCGACTTCGACGCGATTGCAAAGGGCATGACGATGGCGATCCCGTTCGCCGGTCATCTCGGCGTGACCGTCACCAGCATGGCCGAGGGCGAGGCGGTCGCGCTCCTGCCCGAGCGCGAGGAGCTCAAGAACCACGTCGGCTCCCAGCACGCCGGCGCGCTCTTCAGCGTCGCCGAGACCGCGTCCGGCGCCGCTTTCGTCGCCGCCTTCGCGGAGCGCATGGGCGACGTCACCCCGCTCGCCCGCAGCGCCGAGATCGCCTACGAAAAGATCGCCAGGGGCCCGATCGAGGCCAGCGCCACGCTCGGCATGCCCAAAGACGAGGCCCTCGCCACCCTCGACAACGCCGGCAAGGTCGAGTTTCCCTGCGAGGTCGTCCTCACCGACGCCGACGGCACCCGGGTCGCCACCGCCACCGTCCACTGGCACGTCCGGCTCAACAAGCCGGCCGCCGCCTAGGTTCTCTCAGAGAACCCCTAGAATCGCCCCCCGCGGGGCCGCCCGGCCCCCGATCCCGCGCCAGTAGCTCAGTTGGATAGAGCGTCGGTCTACGAAACCGAAGGTCACAGGTTCGAATCCTGTCTGGCGCGCTTCTCGTTGCCCCAGCCCAGGCGTAGGAGCTGGGCTCAGCCGGAGAACATCGCCTCCATCTCCGCCAGCTGGGCCTCGATCCCGGCCGAGATCCCGTCGCAGATCTGGTGGACGCCGGGGTGGGCGATCCGGTAGATCGAGCTGGTCCCGCGCTTGCGGCGGGAGACGAAGCCCTCCGCGTGGAGGGCGCCGAGGTGCTTGGAGACGTTCTGCTGCGAGCCCCCGACCAGCTCGGCGAGCTCCCCCACCGAGGCCTCGTCCCGGCGGCGCAGGACGTCGAGGATCCGCAGCCGGGTCGGGTCGGAGAGGGCGCGAAAGCGGCGCGCGATCAGCTCCGCCGCCTGCGGGTTCAGGGGGCTCTGGACGCTGTTTCCGGATCGGCTCGCCATTAGGTGTTATTGTACCTTGTACAACTGTTAAGTTGTGAACTTGTCAACGCGAGAAAGAGGAAGTTTGTGAGTGCCGACACCGTACCGACCACCCCACTCGGACCGATCGGGCGCCTCGGGCATTGGGCCGCCGTCCACCGCCGCACCGTCTTCCTCGTCTGGGCCGTGGTCGCGGTCGGCCTCGGCTTCCTCGCCCCCCGGGTCGAGACGGCGCTCTCCGGCGCCGGCTGGGAGGCCGGCGGCTCGGAGTCCGTGCGGGCCCGGGACCAGCTCCAGCGCGAGTTCGGCGGCGCCGGTTCCTACGCGCTCCAGGTTGCGGTCCGCTCCTCCGGGGCCGGAGCGAGCGCGCCGCGGCTCCAAGGCACCGTGGCCGCGGTCGAACGGGCGCTGGCCGCCGACCCCGCGGTCGGCGCCGTCATCCCTCCACGCCCCGGCGCCTCGATCTCCGCCGACGGCCTGACCGCGATCGTGGTCGGCACCGCGGCCCGTGGGCCGAACGAGATGGTCGCCGCCGCCGATCGCCTCAGGCCCGAGATCGCCGCCGCGGCCCGACCTGGAACCGAGGCGAACCTGACCGGCGCCGCCGCCATGTGGGCGGACTTCAACGAAGCCAACCGCGAGGCGATGCTGAAGTCGGAGCTGATCTCCTGGCCGGTGACGCTGGCGATTCTCGTCCTCGCCTTCGGCTCGCTGGTCGCCGCGGGCCTGCCCTTGATGCTGACGATCACCGGCCTCGTCGCCTCCGCCGGCGTCCTCTACCTCGGCAGCCTGATCTCGCCGATCTCGATCTGGGCGATGAACTTCGCGCTGATGTTCGCGCTGGCGCTCGGGATCGACTACGCGCTGTTCGTCGTCATGCGCTTCCGCGCTGCGCTCGCGCGCGAGGCATCCGCGGTCGAGGCGGTTGCCGAGGCGATGGACAGTGCCGGCAAGGCGGTCCTCTTCTCCGCCCTCACCGTGCTCGTCTCGATCTCGGCGGTGCTGCTCGTCCCCAGCCCCGCCTTCCGCTCGGTCTCGCTGGGGATCATGGTCTCGGTCCTGTTCGTGCTGGCCGCGACGCTGACGCTGCTGCCGGCGGTTCTGGCCAGGCTCGGGCCCGGGGTCGACAGGCTGTCCCTGCCCTGGACCGGCGGCGGCGATCGCGGCTCGCCGCGGCTCGCTCGCTGGGGGGAGTTGCTGTGGCGCCGTCCATTCCTGTTCGGCGGCCTCGCGCTGGCCCTCCTCGTCGGCCTCGCCCTCCCGGCCCTCAGCCTGAAGACGGGGATGCCGTCGATCGTGGTCGTCCCCAAGGACGACTCCTCGCGAGTCGGCTACCGGCAGATCAGCGCCGCCTTCGGCGCGGGGGCGCCGGCGACGATGCAGGTCACCACGCCGCGCTCCGCCCGCGCGGCGGTGGTGGAGGCGCTGCAGGACGACCCCGACATCGCTTCCGTCGCCGCCCCCGTCGCCGGCGCGGGCGACGCGGTCCTGATCGGCGCTGTGCCGGTCAGCGCCGCCGCGACCGCCGAGTTCGGCGACACGGTCGAGCGGCTGCGAGACGCGCTGCCCCCGGCCGCGCTTCTCGGCGGCGCGGCCGCCGAGAACCACGACCTCGAGTCGGCGCTTGCGGCAAGGGCGCCGCTGGCGATCGGGCTCGTCGTCGGGCTCGGGTTCCTGCTGCTGCTGATCGCCTTCCAGGCGCCGCTGGTGGCGGCGATCGCGGTTCTCGCCAACCTGCTCTCGACCGCCGCCGCCTTCGGGGTCGCCAAGCTGATCTTCCAGGACGGTCATCTCAGCGGCCTGCTCGGCTTCGAATCGCAGGGCTTTCTCGACGCCTGGGCACCGATCTTCTTCTTCGCGATGATCTTCGCGATCGCGATGGACTACACCGTCTTCCTGCTTTCCTCGGTGCGGGAGCAGTGGGAGCGGACGGGAGACGCGAAGGAGGCGATGGTCGGCGGGCTGGCCCGCTCAGGGCGCGTCGTCCTCGCCGCCGGAGCGGTGATGGTCGCGGTCTTCTTCACTTTCGCGCTCTCGGGACCGTTGCCGCCGAAGGAGATGGGGGTGATCCTCGCCGTCGCCGTCCTCCTCGACACCTTCCCGGTCCGCCTGCTGCTGCTGCCGGTGTTCCTGCGGCTCGCCGGTCAGGCGGCCTGGTCGATGCCCTCCTGGCTCGACCGCACCCCGTCCGACGTCCGCTTCGAGCACGGCGACTGAGTAACAGGCACCTGCCTCTGCGGAGCACCCAAATATGCCTTGTTAGACGCCACGGCGAACGCACTTTATCTCGCTTGATAGAGCCAAAAAAGACTGTCCAAACCCCGAAGTCAAGGTTTCCTCGAGGCGTGCCGATGGAGCGGCAGCAGGGGGAGCGATCGCTCCATCGAAACGTCAAGCAGAAGGGTCTCTCAGATGCTTTGGATAACCAGGAAGCGAGCGCTCGCTCTCACCACGGTCGGCGTGCTGGTGGTTGCGGCCGGCGCCTACGCGTACTTCACCTCAAGCGGCAGCGGCACCGCCACCGCCACCGTCGGCAGCGGCTCGGCCGTGACGATCAAAGGCACCGTCTCGTCGACCCTCTACCCGGGCGGGTCCTCGCCGGTCACTTTCACCATCGACAACCCCTCCTCCGCGGCCCAGCGGGTCGGCACGATCACGCTGGCGAGCATCGCCGTCGACGCCGGCCACTCGACCTGCAGCAAAGTGATCACCGGCGGCACCCCCGACTTCGCGATGCCAGCCGTCGTCGTCAACAAAGTCTTCCCCTCGGGCAACGGCCAGGCCGTGACCCCGACCGGGACGCTGACGATGAACGACACCGGGGTCAGCCAGGACGCCTGCCAGGGCGCGACCCTGACGCTGAACCTGACCAGCAACTAGTCGCGAAGCCGCCGCGATCGCACGGATCCCGAGGCCAGAGCAGATCGCGCGGCGCGAGGGATGTTCACTTCCTCAAGGCAGAGCAGGCGGGTCACCGCCGGCAAGGTCCTGGTGGCGCTGATCGGTGCCACCGGCACCCTGGCGGCGGTGGCATACGCCGCCTCGACTCCCTCGGCGCTCGATGGCGCGGCGGGCCCTCCCCGCAGTTCCCAGATGGCCGGGACGGGAACCGCTCTGCTCACCATTGACGCCCGGCCCGGGCCAGCGCGACCGCCCCGGCCGCGCATCACCCGGCACCCGGCCAGGTCGACCCTCTCCACCGGGGTCGCGTTTCGCTTCGCCGATCGCCGGGCCGGGGTGGACTTCCAGTGCAGGCTCGACCAGGCCGGCTGGAAGCGGTGCGGCCCGCGGGTCGCCTACCGCGGCCTCGCCGTCGGCGCGCATCGCTTCCTCGTCCGCGCAGAAGCCGGGGGCCGGCGCAGCCTGCCGGCCCGCTATGCCTGGGTGCAGGGGCAGCCCAGGAGCTTCTCGATCGCCGCCGAGCTTGCGGGGATGAGCCGGCTCTACCCGGGGGCGCCGCCGGTGGCGCTGCCGCTCGTCCTCGGCAACCCCAACCCGGCGCCGATCTTCGTCAGCGCCCTGCGGGTCGTCGTCACCGCCGATCCCCCCGGCTGTCCCAGCGCCGAGAACCTCGAACTGATCCAGTCGAGCGCGTCTAAAGGAACCCCGGTCGAGATCCCGGCCGGTGCGTCGGTGCGGTTGCCGGCCAAGGGGGTCTCGCCGCCGGCGATCGCGCTGCGCAACCTGCCCGTCAACCAGGATGCCTGTCAGGGCGCGCACTTCCCGCTCGCGTTCAGCGGCGAGGCACACGGATGAGGCGGCCGCTCCCATTCCGCGTTGCCGGGGCACTCGTCCTCGTCACCCTGGCGGCGGCGATCGCCGGCAGCGCCCTCGCCTACTTCACCGCCGCCGGCCTGGGGAGCGCCGAGGCGAAAGTGTCGGCACTGACGACGCCGTCGATCACGGCCGCCACCGCGAACGTGGGCGGAACGGTCTCGCTGTCCTGGAGCGCGGCTACCGCTCCGGGAGCAGAAGTGGTCAAGTACTACGTAACCCGCGATGGCGGCAGTCCCGGCGGCACCTGCGCGGCGCCGGCCGTCCCGGCCGCGGCCATCAGCTGCGTCGACAGCGGCCTCGAGGTCGGCAAACACACGTACACGGTGACCGCGGTCTGGCGTTCCTGGAGCGCGACCAGCGGCGCCTCCTCGGCGACCGTGGCGATCGGCGCCGCCACCCACTTCACGATCACGGCGGCTACGACGACCCCGACGGTCGCCGCCGCCAACAACCTGACGATCACCGCCAAGGACGAAAAAGAGAGCACGGTCACCAGTTACACGGGCTCCCACACCCTGGTCTTCTCCGGCGCCTCCTCGAGCCCGAGCGGAACCGCTCCAACCGTCTCCAACAACGTCAGTACCGGCACCCCGATCGCCTTCGGCAGCAACACCGCACTCACCTTCACCAGCGGGGTCGCCAGCGTCTCCTCGGCGAAAAACGGGGTGCTGAAAATCTACAAAGCGGGGTCGGCCAGCATCGTCGCCAGCGAGGGCACGCTGACGACCACCACGCCGCTGGAGCTGAACGTCGCTGCCGGCGCCGCCACCAAATTCACCCTGGCGGTGCAGACTGCCACGCCGACGGTCGGTTCGCCCAACGACCTGACGATCACCGCCCAGGACGCCTACGGCAACCTCGCCACCTCCTACACCGGCTCCCACAGCATCGTCTTCTCCGGCCCCGCCGCCAGCCCCAGCCCCAGCGGCAAAGCCGCGACCGTCTCCGACTCGGCCGGCAACGACGTCCCGATCGGCACCGCCACGCCGATCGTCTTCAGCGCCGGGGTCGCCGCGGCAAGCGGGGAGAACAACGGTGAGCTGGTCGTCTACAAAAGCGGCGCCACCACGATCAAAGCGACCGAGGGCTCGATCACCCATACCGCGGTGGCGCTCACGGTCGCAGCCGGCAGCGCCAACAAGCTGATCCTGACCCCGACCACCACGACCCCGATCGCGGCCGCCAACAACAACGTCACGCTCACCGCCAGGGACGCCTACGAAAACACCGCCACCTCCTACGCCGGCTCCAAGAGCATCGTCTTCTCCGGTGCCGAAGCCAGCCCCAGCGGCGCCGCCGCGACCTTCACCAACAGCGCCGGCAGCGCGATCAGTTTCGGCGCGGCGACTGTGCTGACGTTCACCGCCGGCGCCACCGCCACCCGCGTGATGAAACTGAACAAAGCCGGCGCCGCTGGCGTCAGCGCGACCGACGGCACGATCTCGACCGCGGCGCCGGTCGCCTTCACCGTCTCGCCGGGGGCCGCCGCGCGCTGGGCGCTGACCGGCGTCCTCGCCAGCGCCGGCGCCATCGGCTCGCCCTGTCTCTTCACCTGCGCCGTCACCGGCCTCGGCAACGGCGGCACGGTCACCGCCAGCGTCAGCGTCACCGACAGCGTCGGCAACACGGTCTCCGCCGTCGGCAGCGGCCATACGGCAAAAGTCACGGCGAACGGGGGGACGGTCATCGGCGGCACCTCGCTGGCGATCCCGGAGACCGGGCCGGCTGTCTCCGCCACCACCTTCATCTACACCGCCCCGGCGAGCGGCAGCTTCACCAACACGATCACCGCCGCCGTCCTCGCCGGCACCGCCTACACCAGCGCGACGGCGACGGCGAGCAAATAGCCCTGTAGAGCACGACGGGGCGGTTTGCTTCAATTCGCGGACCAGAGAAAGGAGGTGGTCCTAATTTTGAGTCACATGCTTGAAGGGACTCTGGAGGTGCAGGGCCGCTAGGCGCCGCACTGGTTTGGGCGCCCGGCGGAATCCACCCCGGGCACCGGCGAGCAAAGGAAGGCCGGGCGTTGTCCCACCCGGCCGCGGTTTCCGCGTTCGTTCCATGCACCAGCGCAAGGGCCGCCTTCGGGCGGCCCTTGTTCGTTGACGGAGGAAGGGACGAAAGCCACGGCCTAGCCTGGCCCGGACCCGCCATCCGACTGCTCCGGGCGTTCCTCGCGTGCCTCCTCGCGCTGCTCGGCCCGCTCCTTGACGACGTCCTCGCGGGCCTCGAGCTTGGCGGTGCTGGTGGGCCCGAAGTGGTTGGTGACGACCGCGATCGCGGTCGCGGCGATCGCGAGAGCGACCAGGACCGAGCCAAAGACCTGCAGGAGCGGGTGCGGGCGCTTCATCAGCCCGTCCCGAGGAAGTCGCCGGCGGAGGTGAGCCAGGTGAGGCCGAAGAGGGTGAGGGCGGAGACGCCGAGGATGGGGAGGAGGCGGGAGAGGCGCCCACCGGCTCGCACCACCACGATCTTGAGGGCGATCACACCGAGCAGGATGCAGCCGAAGATCGCGTGGGCGCCGCCCTCCTCGAAGTCGTAGAAGGAGATGCAGGCCGTCGCCACCAGGATCGTCAGGACGACGATTGCGTCGCCGCTGGCGCGGTGCGTCCAGGAGGCCGTGGCGGATTCGAGGAAGGGGAGCCGCAGCCAGCCATAGGCGACCGCGGCGAGGACGACTTGGTAGACGGCGAGGCCGAGGATCACGGTCGCGAGCACGACCTTCACCTCGGTCACGTTTCCCCGCGTCAAGTCCTCGATCAGCTGCCCCACGCCCGCCTACTTCCCAGCTTTCGCCGCCCTTAACCGAGGATCTTCCGCGTCGCTGCTTCCAGTTCGGCGACGCCGTAGGCGCCCTCGATGCGGTCGCGGACCACCCCGTCGCGGTCGATCAGAAAGGTCCAGGGCTCGGTCGGCAGCCCGTAGGCCAGCAGCTGGGGACGGATCCCCTTGCCGGGATCGTTGTCGTTGTAGACCTCCATGTGGATGAAGTCGACCCGGTCGCCGTACTCGTCGGCGACCTGCTGGGCGATGTCGACCACCGGTCCGCAGACGCGGCTCTGGCAGAGCGCCGGCGTCGCGAAGACGAGCACGACCGGCTTCTTGCCGACGGCGTCGGCGAAGTCGACCGCGTGCATCTGGTCGGGTGGGACCCGGGTGTCGATCTTGGCCAGATCGCCGCCGGCGTCGGCGGCGGTGGGGGTGTGGATGAGGGGCGCCTTCTGTCCCACTTTCGGCACGCCGGGGTGCGGACCGACGGCGGGGCTCGGCACCCGCGACGCTTCCAGGCCGTTCGGCCCCTGCAGCATCGCGATCGCCAGCCAGGGCCCGCTGCGGTCGAAGTCGACCTCGGGCACGACGTAGGCGGTGGTCGCCTCGCCCGGTCCTTGGTTGCCCTGGGCACGGTAGGCCGGCTTCGTCGCCAGCGAGGTCACCCGCGCCGGCAGCGGCCCTAGGACCGGGCCGCGTTTGTCCCTGGCGAAGTAGAGGGCCACGTCCGCGTCGGCGATCTGCTCGCCGGCGACCGTGAAGACGCCGAACGGGTAGCGGTTGGGGCCGGGTTCGAAGACCTGCGCCGCCGGCGCGACGACCAGCTTCGTCCGCTTCGCCCCCGAGCCGTCGAGCAGCTGCCCGATCGTCTTGCCCTGCGCCGAGGGGAACTCGGCAGCCGCGGGCGCGGGCCGATCTGCGGTCTCACTGGAGCCGCCGCAGCCGGCGGCCAGCGCCGTGAGCGCGGCCAGCGCCGCGCAGGTCGAAAAGAGGGTCCGGCCGGATCGGGGCAGGCGCATCCCGCCAGGCTATCCAAGGCCGCTTGCCGCCCCGCACCGCATCGATCGGCCCGCCGTGGGTACTTGTGAACGAGATGCGCCTTTCGGTAGCCACCCTTGTCGCGGCCATCCTCCTGTTCGCCGGACTCCGGCCGGCGACCGCCGCCGCGGCCGAGACCCCGGCCGCCCCGAGTTGTGCGGCTGGCCCCGTCACCGTGGGAGGCACGGTGGTGGTCGGCACGCCTTGCGCGGACACGATCGTCGTGCCAGCGGGAGTCGCCACGGTCCGCGGCGGCGGTGGCGACGACATGATCATCCCGGCGCCGATCGCAGCCGCCAGCCCGCCCTGTCCCAGCGGCTGCTTCCTCGGCGTCGGCAGCCAGACCTATGAAGGGGGTCCCGGCGACGACGTCGTCTTCGGGCAGCGCGGCAACGACACCCTGCGGGGTGGCGAAGGCAACGACCAGCTCTTCGGCGGCATCGGCGACGACGTCCTCCGCGGCGGCCCCGGCGACGACCGGCTCGGCGGCGGCTTCGGCGCCGACTCGATCGACGGCGAGGGGGGCAACGACTACGTTCACGGCGACGGCACCATCGACCGCATCGCGGATTCGGGGGCCGGCGGAGAGGTCGACACCCTGAGCTACGCGACCGGCATCACCCCCGGGTTTGGCGCCGCTGCCGTCGTCAACGCGGGCTACGTGGAACGGCTCCCGCCGGCAGCCGAACGCGGCGTCTTCCTCGATCTTGGCGCCCCCGCCGAAAGCGAGAACGGCGACAACGGCATCGCCGCCTCCGGCGGCGGCGTCGACGAAATCGATGGAGAGGACTTCGAGGCCGTGATCGGTACCCCCTTCTCGGACTACATCGTCGGCACCGGCAAGCCGGAGGCGATCTTCGGCGGCGCCGGCGCCGACGCGCTTCTCGGCGGCGGTGGCGGCGATGACCTCGACGGCGGCGCCGGTGCCGACTACGTCGACGGCGGCGCCACCTCCGCCCGCGATACGAGCACCGTCAGCGCCGGCCTGATGACGCCGGGCGAGGGCGCCTACGCGCAGCTCTATCTGACCGGGCGCAGCGGCAAAGACACGGTCACCGCCAGCTATTCGGCGGGCCCGCCGGCCACGGTCACCTTCACCCTCGAAGGGAGCTCGGCCGGCTCGTTCGACCCGAGCGTCGCGACCGAGGGCGGCTGCGGCCCGCCGACCTCCACCCAGCTCGTCTGCCAGCTGGCGACGCTCGACTCCGTCGTCCTCGCGGGGATGGGCGGCGAAGACAGCCTCAGGGCGACCGGCTTCCCGAGCTCGACCACGGTCGTCGTCCTCGGCGGCGACGGCGGCGACGCCCTCAGCGGCGGAGTCGCAAGCGAAGACGTCCTCGTCGACGGCCCGGACGGCGCCGGCGACGTCCTCACCGGCTTCGACGGCGACGACGCCCTGCTCCACAACGACGGCCCCGATCAGCTCCTCGGCGGCAACGGCAACGACCTCTTCCTCTCCGTCTCGATCTGCGACGGCGAGGTCGTCAGGGGCGAATCCGGGCGCGACAACTCCTCCTGGGCGAGGATGAAAGGGCAATCGGTGGGCGCGAATCTCGGCACCGGCAGCGCCGGGCAGCCGGGAGCCGGCGGCACCCCGGCGTGCGGCGCCGGCAACCTCGACTCGCTGCAGGAAATCGAGGACCTGGAGGGCTCCGAGGCCGGCGACGCGTTCTACGGAGACGCCGGGCCCAATCAGCTGCTCGGCCACAAAGGCCCCGACACCTACTCCGCGGCGGCGGGCGCCGACACGATCCTCGCCAACTCCGCCGTCGAAGGTCCCGACTTCGATCCCCTCATCGACTGCGGCCCCGACGTCGACGGGGCCCTCGTCGACCGTCCCCAATACGGCGGCGACGCGGCGCCGGTCAACTGCGAGGCGGTGGTCGAGGCGGACCCGAACAGCTTCCAGCTCCTGCCCGACTTCCCGCTGCCGACGCCGCCGTTCGCGGAGCCGGCGCCCCCGGTCCAGGTCGTCGATCGCAAGCCACCCCGCACCAGGGTGCTCGCCCGTCCCCGCCCCGTCCTCGTCACCGACAAGGCCCGCCGCCGCGTCGTCTTCCGTTTCGCCTCCAGCGAGAGCGGCTCGCGCTTCCGCTGCAAGCTCGACCGCAAACCGTTCAGATCCTGCGCCTCGCCCCGTGTCTACCTGCTCGCGCTCGGTGCCCACGCGCTGCGGATCGTCGCCGTCGACCGCAGCGGCAACGCCGACCCCAGCCCGGCGCTGATCAAGGTCAAAGTCCGCCGCCGCGGCTGAGAACTAGGTCTTCAGGCCGCGCCGGCCTCGACGAAGCGCTTCAGCTTCTCGGGCATGCTGTCGACCAGCTGGCCGCGGAGGACCCCGACCACCGGCCCGCGGATCACCATCCCCAGCACCCGCCCGAGGTCGACCTCGAGGCGGTAGGTGGCCAGCGTGCGCCCGCCGCCGAGATCCTCGAGCTCCCAATGTCCCTCGACCGACTTCAGGTCGCCGTCCTCCTGCGCCCAGGCGATCAGGCTCGGCCGCTCGTAGCTGAACCGCATCGTCGAGCCCAGCCGGCGCACCTTGGCGTCGGTCTCCATCCGCACCAGCACCTGGTTGCCGTCGCCGTCGCGCTCGATGCACTCGGCGAGCTTGATCTCGGGCTGCCAGCGCGGCGAGCCCTCGACGTCGGCCGCGACCGCGTAGACCACCTCGATCGGCGCCTCGATCTCGGCGCTGGCGGTGCCGTCGATCGTTCCCATCGCCCTAGACTAGCCGCCGCCGTTTCATCCCAAAGCGCCACGGGTACGGATTCCTCGACGGGTCGCGAAAGCTGAAAGGAGAGGTCTCATGGGAATCATCGGATGGATAGTGCTCGGACTGCTTGCCGGAGCGATCGCCAAGCTGATCATGCCCGGAGAGGACCCGGGTGGGCTCATAGTCACCACCTTGATCGGCATCGTCGGCGCGATCGTCGGCGGGCTAATCGCCAGCGCCCTCGGCGTCGGCGATCTCGACGAGTTCTTCGACGTCGGCACCTGGCTTATCGCGATCGCTGGTTCCCTGCTGCTGCTGGGCATCTACCGGGTGGTCATCGGCAATCGGGCCGACCACGGCGCACCGCGGCCGAGGTAGGCCCGGTGCCCTTCTGGATCGCCCGCCGCGCCGCGCCCGCCGTCTGGAAGCGGATCCCCTGGAAGATGGTCTGGGCCGTCGTCGTATGGCTGGGCAACAAGGGTCGCGAGCGGGTCGAAGACAACCTGACCGTGAAGGAGCAGCGGGAATTCTGGACTCTGCTGAAGAAGTCCAAGGGCCGGCCCGGAGCGCTCTCGCAGCGGGACAGGACGCGGATGAAGAACATCGCCGGCAAGGCGATCAGCGGCAGTTGATCCCAGGCCGGCAAGTCGGCCGCGGCCTCAGGGACGGGTGAAGAGGTCCCAGTTCTTGGTCCGGCCATCACGTGGCCGGGACATGTACTGACCGGGGGGGAGGGGCCCCGTCTTTGCCTCCAGGGCGGCGAAAGCGGCGTCCCGGGTGTCGCCCTTGCGATGCCCGCTGGACTTCCACTTGCCTTCGATGTTCTTGTGCCTGAAGTCGAAAACCATCGGTTGACCGTAGCGGATCTATGCAGTTCGGGATCGGACCGATCAGGGTCAGAGCAGGCGCTCGAAGGCATCGGCCGCACCGCTCGGGCCGCCAGCCGCGGCGAATGCCCCGGCCACCCGCTCGGCTCCGGCTCGTCGCGCGGTCGCCTCGCGGACCTTTGCGCGCAGCCGCTCCGGGCTGAGGCGCCAGGCCGGCAACCGGCTGCCTGCCGCCGCGACCTCGACCCGGCGGGCAACCTCCGGCTGGTCGCGGCCGAAAGGGACCGCGCAGACCGGAACCCCAAGGCTCAGGGCCTTCTGGGTCGCGCCCATGCCGCCGTGCGTTATCGCGCAGGCGCAGCGGCGCAGAATCGGGGTGTGGGGGGCAAAGCGAAGGACGGTCGCGTTGGCAGGGAGCCTCAACCCAGCCTCGTTCCCGGACGGCAGCGTGACGACGACGTGGACCGGCTCGTCGGCCAGGGCCTCCAGTGCCGTTTGCGCCAGGCGCGCGTCGTCCTGGAACTCGGTCGAGGTGGTGACGAGCACCAGCGGCGACTCGACGTCGGCCAGCTCGGCCGGAAGCGCACCGGCCGGCTCCCAGCAACAGGGGCCGACCATGGCGATGCTCTGCGGCCAGTCCGGTCGCGGGTACTCGAATGGCTCCGCGGTCAGGTAGAGGAGCAGGGGAGGAGTCCGGAAGACCTCTTCGGCGTGGGCGACGGGCGCCAGGCCCAGCTCCTTCCGCACCCTCCCGAGCCAGGGCATGAAGAGTCGGTCGAAGCCAGCCGTGAAGAGGGGCTGCGCGAGCTGATCGCGCAGACGCCCGAGCGACCCGTGCGCCGGGGCCCATCCGGGTCCCTGGGGTGGACCGGCCGACGAGGAGAGCGGCAGGGGGAACGGGCAGCAGCAAGCCCATGGCCCGCCCCAGGCCTCGGCGGCGCTGAGCGCGCCCCAGGCGATCAGGTCGACGAGGATCGCGTCGGGGCCCTCCTCGGCGATCGCCCGGCGCAGGTCCCCCGCGTCGTGCCGCGACCGCGCGGCGAAGGTCCTCGCCGCCCGCACGATCGCGGTGGCCGGGCTCCGCGCCCTCCAGTCCGTCAGCGCCAGCGCCTCGATCTCGGGCGCGACCGGCCTCGCCTCGAAGCCCAGGCCGCGCATCGCCTCGACCTCCCCGGCGAGGGTGCGCAGCGCGATCTCGTGCCCGCGACGGTGCAGCTCCTCCAGGATCGGGACCATCGGGAAGAGCTCTCCGCGCGAGGGCGCCGTGTAGGCGAGGACGCGGCTCAACGGGAGGGCTTCATCAGCGGCTCGAGCAACTCGCGCATCGCCAGCTTGGTCTGTTGCCGGCTGAGGCCGCGATCGCGCCTGAGCAGCTTCCAGACGTAGATGTCGGTGCCGGTGACGAACTGGGCGACTCGCCGCTCGCGCTTTGCGCCGCGCAGGCCCTTGAGGGCGGGGGAGAACGCCTGCTTGCACCATTCCAGGTGAAAGGAGCGGCCGAGGTCGGTGAGCATCCGCAGCGTCGGCTCGCGCTCCTCCTGGGCGAGGGTTCGCAGAATCCGGTCGCCGAACTCCTCGTAGTGGTCGACCAGGCCGTCGACGATCTCCTCCAGGTCGCCGGCCGGCAGCACGCCGCGGTCGGCGGCCATCTTGCCGCCGGAGTGCAGGAGCGACGCCATGAAGAGGCCGTCCCTGCTCTCGAAATGGCGCAGGACGGTCTGGACCGAGACGCCCGCCCTCGCGGCGATCGCCGCGAGGGTGATTTCGTCGAAGAGGAGCTCGTCGAAGCTGGCTTCGACGGCGGCGAGGATCTTCTCCTTCGTCGCCGCGGCCGCCCGCGCCCGCGCCCGCATCCGGTATGGGCGCTTCTTGGCCACGTCCCCGTCGCTCATGTCCGACACGGTAACCGGGGGAAATAGCCCTAGCGGTAAGAGTGCGCCGCCCATCCCCAGGGGGCGGCGATAGCCAGCCTCCACTCGTCCTCGATCCGGCGCAGGACGAGGGTCGGGCTCAGCTCCTGCTCGACCCGCCGCCCCTCCAGCCCGTCGAAACGGATCCTCCAGCGCTCGTGGGCGAGGACGACGCCGCCGGCGCCGACCACGTTGCTGACCTCGACCTCGATCTCGGTGTGGCGGCAGGCCAGCTGGGCAAGCAGGGGACGGATCCGGTCGCGGCCGTGGACGGCGGTCGCGTCGGGGGTGATCAGGCAGCCGTCACGGGCGAAGCAGGCGGTGGCCGCATCGAGGTCGCCGAGGCTGAGCGCCGCCGCGAAGGAGAGCGAGACCCGGGCGAGGTGCGGCGGGTGGGTGGTTACGTCTGAGATATTCATATGAGTAAGATTAACGCGAAATAGTGCTGCCGGCAAATCCACGGCGGCCTGTCGAAAAAAGGGAGATGGGGACATGGGAAAGCGATTGCGTTGGGCGGCCGCCGTGGGGATGGCCGTCACGTTGGGAGCCGTCGGCGTCGCCGTAGCCGCAGATCAGCCGGTCGTCGTGCGGGCGGGGAACATGGTTTTGAACCTCAACGGCGGCGTCACGCCGAAGGCGTTGCCGAAGCACTCCTTCGCGCCGCTGGGCTTTTACGCCAGCGGCAGCCTCTCCACGGTCGACGGTTCCCATCCGCCGGCGTTGAGCGAAGCCGTCTTCGACGTCGATAGGGACATCGTCGTCGACGTCGAGGGCCTGCCCGCCTGTCGTCTCGATCAGCTCGAAGCGCGGGACACCAGGCAGGCGGAAGCGGTCTGCGGCGACGCGATCCTCGGCAAGGGCAGCGCCACCGTCGAGGTCGCCTTCCCCGAACAGGCTCCCTTCGACGCGACCGGGCCGCTGCTCCTCTTCAACGGCGGCGAAAGGAAGGGGGCGGTGACGTTCCTGGCCTACACCTACGTCAGCGTTCCCGCCCCGACCGCGGTCGTCACCACGGCGACCCTGACCCGCGAGCGGAAGGGGCCCTTCGGCCTGCACTCCGTGGTCGTCGTCCCCCGCATCGCCGGCGGTGCCGGCTCGGTGGTCAGGGCCAACCTCAGCGCTCGCCGCGTCTACGACTACAAGGGCGAGCGGCACAGTGTCATCTCGGGCCGCTGCCCGGACGGTCGGATCCACGCCAGGGGCACCTTCAAGTACCGCGACGGCACGGTGCTCAGCGGCAACCTGCTGAGGACCTGCACGGTGGCCGACTGAGTTATCCGGCGGGCGGCCTAGGCTGCCCGCCACCGTGCCCCGCCTGCAACGACCACGCCTCCCGATCGCTTTCGCCCTGGTAGTCGCCTTCGCGCTGGGGGCGGTCCTGCCGGGAGCGTTCGGCGAGACGAAGGCCGCGCCGACCGCGCTTCGCAACGCCCTGGCCCAGAGCAGCCACGTCCAGGGCGCTCCGAACCGCACCATGGTTCTCAGCCGGGTGGAAGTGGAGCCCAGCGCGAAGCTGGCCCTCCACCATCATCTCGGCACCCAGGTCGCCCGCGTCGAGGCCGGCACCCTCACCTACACCGTCCGCCGCGGCTCGGTCGTGGTGCGCAAGGGCGAGTCCGACCAGAACCCGCAGACCGTCCGCACGATCAAAGCCGGCCAGACCAGCCGCATCCGTGCCGGCCAGTGGATCGTCGAGCAGCCCTCCGACGTCCACGAAGCCGCCAACCGCGGCTCCACCCCGGTGGTCATCTACATCGCGACGCTGCTGCAGACGGGCGCCCCAGCCGCGACTCCGGTCACGCTTCCTGAACGATGGGCGTACCATTGAGCCCATGGCTACCCGTGCAAGGCCACTGCTTGGACCCGGGAACGAGGCCGAGTGGGCCGAGATCAATCGCGAAGAGGCCGAGCAGCTACGCGCCTCGAACATGGCGCTGACGCCGGCCCAGCGATTGGAGCAGGGCCAGAAGCTTCGCAACAGGCCGTCTCTCTGCTTGTTTCCTCGGTCAAGGCCGGCCATGCCCCAAGACGCGCTCTCTGGTCCTGATCTAGCCGGGGTCGTCGCCGACGCCAACGCTGTTGGCTTGGAACACGTCGTCATCGGCGGCTTCAGCGCATCTTCCACGGCTATGTGCGCGCGACCAAGGACTCCGATCTGCTGGTGCCCGATGGCCCCGAGGCCGATGCGGCGGTCTTGCGCTTCCTCAGGCGTATCGACGGCCGGCGGGTCCGAGATGACAAAGACCTGACCCTCGAGGACATCGCGGGGGCGGAGACCCTCCGGGTCAACAGTCGCCGCGGAATCATCGACATCATGCGCGGCGGCCTGCCACCGCTCGACTATGGAACGGTATCCGCGCGGGCTGAGACGACGGAATGGGACGGTCAGACGTTTCGCGTCGCCGCCCTGCCCAGCATCGTCGGCTTCAAGCGTCTCGCCGGCCGCCCCCAAGACAAGATGGACCTCGCCGAGCTGACGGCCATCTACGGTGAGCTGCCAATTGATCCGATCCCCGGCCTCGACAGCTGAGTCGCGGCGACCCTCAAAGCTTTAAGATTGCCGAGCGCTGCGAGCGCAAAACTGCCCGGATAGCTCAGTTGGTAGAGCACTTCCATGGTAAGGAAGGGGTCACGAGTTCGAGTCTCGTTCCGGGCTTGCCTGCAGGTCCGTACCGGCGCCGGGTCCCGGGGCACGCGCCTGTCTCCGTCTCCGTGCCCTGATAGGAACGGCTGGTGTTAAGCACCGCCATCTCGATCCTGGCCGCGGTGGCCTTTCTCATGCCTGGTTTCATCGTCGCCGAGCTGAGCCTGGCGCGGTCGGTGCGCTCCTCTCGCAGTGACCTGGAACTGGCGCTCAGGGCGCTCGCCTACACGCTGATATCCACCTGGCGTTTGGTTTCTGGACGGCGGACGTGGTCAAGTCCGTGGGGCCTCCCGAGGACTGGGTCAACCACCTGGGGACGATCAGCGCGATGTCGGAGTCGTCCTCCTGGGAGTGCCGATTGCCGCTGGAGTGGCCCTCAATCGGTATCTGGCCAGCGTCGAGGCGAGCGATCTGCCCCCCAACCTCTTCGCCGCGGGCCTTGGCAGCGGTGAGGCGAGAGACGCTTTCGACTACGCCTATCAACGCTGGCGCCAGGACGGCGTCTGGGTCATCGTCGAGCTGGTCGGCCACAGCCCCGACGCCCCTCGTCTCGTCGGCGGCGTCTATGGCCAGCACTCCGCGATCGGGCAGACCCCGCAGCCGCACGACATCTACCTCGAGGCGCTCTACACCGTCGAGGAAGACGAGAGAGGCGTCCGCAACATCAGCCAACCCATCGATCCCCAGAGGGGCATCTACGTCGCCGCCAACCAGATCGCCAGAATCGACCTCGTGCCAGCAGCGCTCGCTACCCTGGATCCATGAGCGAATCGAGTAAAAACCGACTTCGCGAGGGAGCTCTCAGCGCCCTCAGGACTCCGGAGAATCCCCCCGCGCCGGCCGCCGCAAGCGGAACTCGATGCTGGTCCAGCAGGCGATCGCAAAAGCCCAGGCCGGCGATCCGGAGGGGGTGCATTTTTTGCGCGTGCGATACCAGGACGACGTCTCCCGCTATGTGTCCGGCTTCGTTCGGGACCACGCCGAGGCCGAAGACATCACTCTGAGCATCTTCGCCCAGCTGATGAAGGCGATCGATAAATACGAGGAGGACGAGGTCCCCTTCGACGCCTGGCTGCTGCGGGTGGCTCGTGTCGTTGCCCTCGACCACCTCCGTGCCAAGCGGGCGATCCCGGTCGAGGAGATCAGGATCGCCGACACCGGCGGTGCCCAGACCGCCTCCGACCGCGGACAAACTCTGCGCAAGGCCCTGGAAGACCTTCCCGAGGATCAGCGCGAGGTGCTCGTCCTCAGGCACATCGCCGGCCTCTCGCCGGTGGAGATCGCCTCCACCCTGGAAAAGTCGGAGAGTTCCGTGCACGCCCTCAATCACCGGGGGCGACGGAGTCTCGTTAAGCGTCTCCAGGACCTCCAGGAAAATCAGCGCGCCCTCGAGGAGTTGCTGCAGGAATAGCGCTGGGTTCCCTGGCTGAGCGGCCAGCGTGACGCTCGCAGATATAGGGTGCGCCCGTGGACTTCGCCCTAACGGACGAGCAGAGCGATTTCATCGACGCCATCCGCGACTTCTGCGACCGCGAGTGCGGCACGCAGGATCAGCGCGAGCGGCTAACCGACGGCTACCGCGAGCACCACAGCTTCGAGATCTACAAGCAGATGGCGGAGCTGGGCTGGCTCGGGGTGACGATTCCCGAGGAGTACGGCGGCTCCGGCGGCTCGATGCTCGACGCCTGCCTCTTCATGGAGGAGACCTCGCGCGGCCTCGCCCCGATCGGCGGCTACGCGACGACCTTGATCGTCGCCGGCGCCACCCAGCGCTTCGGCAGCGAGGA
This sequence comes from uncultured Solirubrobacterales bacterium, assembly GCA_963849165.1. Taxonomy (GTDB): domain Bacteria; phylum Actinomycetota; class Thermoleophilia; order Solirubrobacterales; family 70-9; genus VAYN01. The sequence goes on from CAWKGJ010000003.1 coordinate 478,108, forward strand.
GCAGAAGAACGAGATCCTCGGCGGCATCGCCGGCGGCGCGGTCGAGGCGATCGCGATGACCGAGCCCGAGTCCGGCTCCGACGTCGGCTCGCTGACCACCAAGGCGGAGCGCAGCGAGGACGGCTCGTCGTCAACGGGCAGAAGGTCTGCATCTAACGCCCACATCTCCGACCACGTCCTCGTCGTCTGCGCACCACCCAGGGCGCCTCCAAGCACGAGGGGCTGACGATGATCTGGGTCCCGCGCGACGCCGACGGGATGGAGATCGTCCCGATCGAGACGATGGGCGGGAGGAGACCAACACCCTCTACTTCAGCGACTGCATCGCCCCCGAGAGCGCCGTGCTCGGGCAGGTCGACCAGGGCTGGACGCAACGATGTCCGGCCTCAACGTCGAGCGCCTGATCCTCGCCGCGACGATGCTGGCATCGCCAGCGCGCCTTCGACGACGCCCTCGCCTACGCCAAGGAGCGCAAGCAGTTCGGCCGCCCGATCGGCTCCTTCCAGGCGCTCCAGCACCGCTTCGCCGATCTTGCCACCGACCTCGAGGCGGCTCGCCTGATACCCGCTGGGTCGCCACCCTCACCGACAGGACCCGACCGGATGCTGCCCCAGGAGGCCTCGATGGTGAAGCTCTTCGTGACCGAGGTCGCCAAGCGGACCACGCTCGAGGGGATGCAGCTGATGGGGCTACGGCTACTCCTCCGAGTACGACATGGAGACCTCGTCCGCACCTCGCTGGTCTCCACCATCTACGGGCACCTCGGAGATCCAGCGCAACATCATCGCCAAGACGCTCGGCCTTTGAACCGCCCGGCTCGGGCTACGGCAGGGCGCTATCCTTCGCACAGCCTCGCGTGGGCCCGGGGTTTTCTTCTGTAACGACCGTCCTCAGGAACGAGGGAGAAGTATGGCTCGCGGAGATGTCCGCATCGCGGTGACGTTGGCTTGCGAAGAAAGCGACGGAATTACCAGACCAACAAGTGGCGCAACTCGCGGACCGGGTCGAGCTGCGCAAGTTCTGCCGTTGGTGCGGTCACCACACGGCCCACAAGGAGACCCGGTAGTTCCCGATGGCCAAGACCCCGCACAGCGCAAGGCCCAGCGCCGGGCTCGGGAAGCTGAAGAGCGGAAACGCTCTGACGGCGGGCGCGCCAGTCCGTGCCCAGCACGACACGCAGGTCCCCGTCTCCGGCGACATAGCCGAGATCGAGGCGATAGAGGCCGGGATGGCCGCCGCGCACGAGGCCCAGTTGGAGACTCCCGACGCGCCGAAGCCGCGCTCGGCCAAGCGCACCGAAGGGAAGGCTCAGAAGGAGGCGGAGAAGCGCCAGCGGGCCGAGCAGAAGCGCCGCGAGAGGAGCAGCTCGCGAAGAAACAGAAACAGGCGAAGACCGAACGCCAGCGCGGCGGCGTGATCGGATTCCTGGTTTCCTGCTGGCAAGAGCTGAAGAAAGTGCAGTGGCCGGACCGCGACACGCTGATCCAGGCGACCGCCGTCACCATCACTTCGTCGCCGTAGCGGCCGCGTTCCTCGGCGCACTCGACGCTTTCTTC
>CAWKGJ010000004.1:0-1108187 GCA_963849165.1 uncultured Solirubrobacterales bacterium
TCTCGAAGACGATCACGCCCGAGCCGCGCACCGGCAACGCACCGCAGCGGATCTGGGAGACGCCTGCCGGGATGATCAACTCGATCGGGCTGCCTAACAAGGGCCTCGATGGCTTCCTCGCCGAGGACCTTCCGCGGCTGGCCGAGCTGCCGGTGCCGCTGATCGTCTCGGTGATGGGGACCAGCCGCGAGGAGTTCTCTCGATTGGTCGAGCGGGTGGGGGGGCGGGACGAGGTCGCCGCGATCGAGCTCAACGTCTCCTGCCCCAACGTTCACTCCGGCCTGATCGTCGGCGAGCAGCCCGCCGAGACCGAGGCCCTGCTGGAGGCGCTGCGGTCGCTGACCGCGAAGCCGCTGATCGTCAAGCTGACCCCGAACGTCGCCGACCCCGCCGCGGTTGCGGTCGCCGCCGAGCAGGGGGGAGCCGACGCGGTCTCCCTGATCAACACCTTGAAGGCGAGCGCGATCGACCCGGCCAGGGGTGAGCCGGCCCTGGCGGCGGGCCACGGCGGCCTCTCCGGCCCGGCGGTGCGCCCCGTCGCCCTGCAGCAGGTCCGTGCCGTGACCGCGGCCGCGACCCTGCCCGTGATCGGCATGGGAGGGATCTCCACCGGCGCCGACGCCCGCGAGTTCCTCGCCGCCGGAGCGAGTTTGGTGGCGGTGGGGACCGAGAACTTCCGTGATCCGCGAGCCGGCTCCCGCGTGGCCGCGGAGCTCGCCGCGGGCGGCTCGGCGAGAGCCGGGGCCGCGCCCGTACTCAACCTCCAGTAGAGGTTGAGGTGAATTTAGGCGAATTTGGGACTCGGTCGCTTGCACCGCTCCGAGCCGCGGCTATACTCGCCGCCCAGATGCCCGCCCCCACCGTCAAGATTTCAGCCGCTGCCCCCACGCGGTCCCTGGATCAGAGGATGGAGGCGCTCAAACGGGCGAACGACATTCGCACCGCCCGGGCGAAGCTCAAGAAGGACCTGAAGGCGAGCCGCGCGAGCATCCACGCGATCTTGCTCGACCCACCCGAGTACGTGCTCACGGCGAAGGTCTTCGACATGCTCCTAGCCGTCCCCAAGTACGGGCGGGTGAAGACCAATCGAATACTCAACCAGTGCCGGATCTCGCCCTCGAAGACGATCGGCGGTCTCTCCGAGCGCCAACGCACCGAGCTGGTCTCGCTCCTGCGCCGTTAGCCGACCGCCGCGCCGGTCAATATCCCCGGCCGCAGATGTCAAAAGTCTTCGTGATAACCGGCCCCTCGGGCGTGGGCAAGGGGACCCTGATCAGGGAGCTGTGCCAGCGCGTGCCCGATCTCGAGCTCTCGATCTCGGCGACCACGCGCGAGCCCCGCGGGGGTGAGGTAGACGGGCGCGATTACCACTTCCTCAGCCGCGCGGAGTTCGATCGCCGGGTCGAGCGGGAAGACTTCCTCGAGTTCGCGACCTACAGCGGCAACCGCTACGGCACCTTGCGAACCGAGGTCGAGCGGCGGCTCGCGGCCGGTCACTCGGTCGTGCTCGAGATCGAGGTGCAGGGTGCGCGCCAGGTGCGGGCGGCAATGCGGGAGTCGATCCAGGTCTTCATCGCGCCGCCGGAGCCCGCGGTGTTGCGGGAACGGCTCGACGCCCGCGGCACCGATACGGCCGAGGCGATCGACGCCCGGCTCGAGGTCGCGGCCCAGGAGATGGCCGCCCAGGACGAGTTCGCCTACCGCGTGGTCAACGACGATCTGACGCGTGCGGCAGCCGACCTGGAGGGGATCGTGCGCGCCGAGCTCGGACTATCACTAGACTCCCCGGCCGATGATTAAGCCACGGGTAGACAAACTCCTCGAGCACGCTGACTCGCACTACGCCGCCGTCGTCGTCTCGGCCAAGCGCGCGCGTCAGATCAACAGCTACTTCCACAACCTCGGAGAGGGCGGCTTCGGCGAGTACCCGCCGCCGATGGTCGAGGTCAACGCCGAGAGGAACTACCTCACGATGGCGCTTGAAGAGCTTGCCGAGGGCAAGCTCAAATACGAGTACCGCTCCTAGCGCGCAGCGCTTCGAGCCCTCTCACGGGAGGCAACCATGGCCAGAGTCCTGCTTGGTGTGAGTGGTGGCATAGCCGCCTACAAGGCGTTGGAGCTGGCCCGCCTGGCGACGCTCGCCGGTCACGGCGTCCGTGTCCTGATGACCGAGACGGCAACCCGCTTCGTCGGCGCCGCCTCCTTCGAGGGCATCGTCGGCGCCCCCGTCCTGATCTCCGAGTTCGACCGCGACCCGATGCGCGGCGCCTTCCCCGGGGAGGGTGAGCCCAGCCACGACCCGATCGGCCACCTCGAGCTGGCGGCCAACTGCGACGCCTTCCTGGTCGCCCCGGCCTCGGCCAACACGCTCGCCAAGCTGGCCGCCGGCGCCGCCGACTCGATGCTGACCACCTCCTTCCTCGCCTGCTCGGCGCCGCGCCTGGTGGCGCCGGCGATGAACGACCGCATGTATGCGAGCGCGGCGACGCAGGCCAACCTGGCGGCGCTGCGGGGGCGGGGGATCGAGGTGATCGAGCCCGACGAGGGCAAGCTCGCATCGCGGGGCGAGCATGGCCGCGGGCGCCTGCCCGCCCCCGAGCGCCTCCTGGCCCAGGTCGAGGCGGCACTGCCGGCCGGCAATCGCCCCTGGGACGGCCTGCGGGTGCTGGTCACCGCCGGCGGCACCCGCGAGCCGATCGATCCGGTCCGCTTCGTCGGCAACCGCTCCAGCGGCCGCATGGGCCTCGCCCTCGCCGCCGCCGCCGCCCGCCGCGGCGCCGACGTCACCCTGATCGCCGCCAACGTCGCCCTGTCGGCACCCGCCGGCGTGCGCCGCCTCGACGTCGAGACCGCCGCGCAGCTTGCCGCCGCCGCCGGCACCGAGTTCCCGAGCGCCGACGTCTTGTTGATGGCGGCCGCGCCCGCCGACTTCCGCCCGACCGAGCCCGCGGCCGGAAAGCTCAAGCGCGAGGGCGCCCTCGCGCTCCACCTCGAGCCGACCGAGGACATCCTCGCCGGCCTCACCGCCGCCAAGGCCGAGAACCAGACCGTGATCGCCTTCGCCGCCGAGTACGGGGGAGACGCCACCACCCGCGCCCGCGCCAAGCTGGACCGAAAGGGAGCGGACCTAATCGTCCTCAACGACGTCTCCGACCCCACCATCGGCTTCGAGAGCGAGCAAAACGCCGTCACCCTGATCGACAAGGACACGGAGACCTTCGTCCCAACCGCTCCCAAGGACGCCATCGCAGAAGCAATCCTCGACAAGGTCAACCAGCTCCGCCCCAAGCAGTCCCTGCAAGAGCGCTAGTCGGGCGGGTGGCGTCGTGGCGGGGGTCCCCCGCGGCGCGGAGGCGCGAAGCGCCGAGCACCGTGGGGGATGCCGCGACGACAGGACCCGCCCGCCTACCGCCCTCCGAGCACGCTTGAGCCGCGAGCTATACTCGCTCCAGCTTTTCAAAGTTTCGCAGTATCGAGAAGTGGGCCTGGCCCACTTTTTTTACGCCCTCACAGGCATGACCGACCTTCAGCAGAACATTCAGCAGCAGCTCTCCGACCTCGATTCGGGGCTCGACCTGGTCGCCGTGGAGCGCCCCGGCAACGAGTCGCTGCGGATCTTCATCGACCACCCCGGTGGCGTCGACCTGGCGCTCTGCGAAAGGGTCACCAAGCATCTCAACCATCTGCTGGTCGACTACTCGCTGGAGGTCTCTTCGCCGGGCCCCAAGTACCGCCGCCCCAGCACCACTTCCGAGACCAAGGAGCCGCACCAGTGAGCAAGGAGATCGTCGACGCAGTCAAAGCGCTCGAGGCAGAGAAGGGAATCTCCGCCGACACGTTGATGGACGCCCTCGAGGACGCCCTCCTCTCGGCCTACAAGAAGACCCCCGGCGCCGCCAAATACGCCCGCGTCGACCTCGACCACGAAACCGGCGACTTCCGCGTCTTCGAACTGATCCTGCCGCCGGAGCTGGAGCAGAAGCTGCTCGAAGAGGCCGCCGAGCTGCAGGAGGAGCCCGAGGTCGATCCCGAGACGGGCGAAATGCGCGAGCCCGAGGATCCCGAGCTGGACCCGGCGATGATCGCCCCTTACGAGGATCAGATCACCACCCACGACGTCACCCCCGAAGACTTCGGCCGGATCGCCGCCCAGACCGCCAAGCAGGTGATCCTGCAGCGGATCCGCGAGGCCGAGCGGCAGATGATGTACGACGAGTACCAGGACCGGGTCGGCGAGCTGATCACCGGCATCATCCAGCAGTCCGACAAGCGCTACACGCTGGTCCAGCTGCGCGAGCGGGTCGAGGCGCTGCTGCCCAAGTCCGAGCAGGTCTACAACGAGCGCTACGACCACGGGATGCGGGTCAAGGCCGTGATCACCGACGTCTCCGACTCGACCAAAGGCCCGGCGATCGTGGTCTCCCGCCGCAGCCCGGAGCTGATCAAGAGCCTCTTCGAGCTCGAGGTCCCGGAGATCGCCGACAAGCTGGTCGAGATCGTCGGCGTCGCCCGCGAGCCCGGCTACCGCTCCAAGATCGCCGTCGTCTCCCACGCGGACGGGGTCGACCCGGTCGGCGCCTGCGTCGGCCCGCGCGGCTCGCGGGTGCGGATGGTCGTCTCCGAGCTGCGTGGCGAGAAGATCGACATCATCCCCCACAACGACGAGCCCGCCCGCTTCGTCGCCAAAGCCCTCTCCCCGGCCCGCGTGCGCGAGGTGATCGTCGACGACGAGGAGCGCCAGGCGACCGTGATCGTCCCCGACGACCAGCTCTCGCTGGCGATCGGCCGCGATGGCCAGAACGCTCGCCTCGCCGCCCGCCTGACCGGCTGGCGCGTCGACATCAAGTCCGAGACCGAGTTCGCCTCCGAGGAAACCGAGATCGAGTACGAGGGCGAAGAGCAGTCCGACGGGCGCTGCCTGGCGGTCCTCTCCAACGGCCGCCGCTGTCCCAACGCCGCCGTGCCGGGGTCCACCTACTGCGGCCTGCCCTCGCACCAGGCGCTGACCCGCTTCGAGACCAGCCAGGTCGCCGTCCTCGCCGGCGTCTCCGAGGCGGAGGTGGCGATCCTCGCCGATCCCGACGGCGACGAGGGTCAGGTGGGCGAGATCGTCGAGCGGGCGGCGGCGAGCTTCGTGGAGGAGGTTGAGCCGGAAGAGGTTTCGGAAGACGTGCCTGAGGCTCCCAGCGAAGAGGTCCCAGCCGAAGTGGCTGTCGACGAGGGTGCCGTGGAGGGCGAGACTGTTCCCGAGGAGGCTGAGCAGGCTTAGTGGCTAAGAAGCGGGTTCACGAGATCGCGAAGGCGAATGACCTCAGCAGCAAGGAAGTGCTTGCGGCGCTGAAAGCGGCCGGCGTCGAGGCGAAGGTCGCCGCGTCCAGCGTCGACGAGGCGGATGCCAAGAGGGCCATCGCCGCGCTCCGCAACGGTGGCGAGGCAGCCTCGCCACCGAGCGAGGGCAAAGCCGCCCCCGCGCCCGCCGCCAAAACGGCCGCCTCCCAGCCGTCCGCCCAGAAACCGGCCGGCGCCGCCGCTTCCCAGAAAGCCGCCGCCCCGGCCGCCAAACCCGCGGGCTCGACCAAACCGGTGCGCCCCGCCGGCACCCCTCAACAGGGCGGAGCCGGAGGAGGCAGCGCCAAAAAACGCCGCGTCGTAATCGATTCTCAGGCCGCCCGCCGCGACCAGATGGGCGGTCCGCCGCCCCAGCGCCCGCCCCGGCGCCGCGGTGGGCGCCGCCGCCGGCCGCTGCTCGAGGAGCCGCCGATGGGGCCGGCGGAGCCGGTCGAGGCCGAGGCGACCAAAGTCAACTCCGGCGCCACCGTGCGCGAGGTCGCCGAGTCGCTGGGCCTGGCCCCGGCCGAGGTGATCAAAAAAATGATGATGATGGGCGAGATGGCGACGCTCACCCAGACCCTGACCGACGAGTCGATCAGGGCGATCGCCGACGAGTACGACCGCAAGCTGGAGATCGTCACCACCGCCGACGAGGAGCCCGAGGAACCGGAGTTCTCCGACGCCGAGGAGGATCTCGTCGACCGCCCGCCCGTGGTCACGATCATGGGCCACGTCGACCACGGCAAGACCTCGCTGCTGGACGCGATTCGCGAGACCGAGGTCGCCGCCGGCGAGGCCGGGGGCATCACCCAGCACATCGGCGCCTACCAGGTCCACAAAGACGACAAGACGATCACCTTCCTCGACACGCCCGGCCACGCCGCCTTCACGGCGATGCGTGCCCGCGGCGCCAAGGTCACCGACGTAGCCGTCGTCGTCGTCGCCGCCGACGACGGGGTGATGCCGCAGACCAAGGAGGCGATCGACCACGCCCGCGCCGCCGACGTGCCGATGCTGATCGCCGTCAACAAGATCGACAAGGAGGGCGCCAACCCGGAAAGGGTTCGCAACGAGCTCGCCCAGGAGGGCCTCTCGCCCGAGGAGTGGGGAGGGGACACCGTCTTCTGCGAGGTCTCGGCCAAGACCCACGAGGGCCTCGACAACCTGCTCGACATGATCCTGCTCGTGACCGAGCTCGAGGAGCTCGGGGCCAACCCCGACGCGCCCGCCTCGGGCACCGTGATCGAGTCGCAGCTGGATCCCGGCCGCGGCCCCGTGGTCACGGTCCTGGTCCAGCGCGGCACGCTCGCGGTCGGCGACTCGCTGGTGGCTGGCCCGCAGTGGGGCCGGGTGCGGGCGATGCACGACTTCACCGGCGAGCGGGTCGAGGCGGCCGAGCCGGGGATGCCGGTCGAGGTGCTCGGCTTCGACGGCGTCAGCGACGCCGGCGAGTTCGTGCAGGCGGTCGAGAACGACCGTCGCGCCCGCCAGCTCGCGCAGGAGCGCGCCAACCGCCTCAAGACCGAGGCCCTGGCCCGTCGCCAGGCCCGCAAGGTCAGTCTCGACGAGGTCTTCGCCCGGGTCCAGGAGGGCGAGATCAAGGAACTCGACATCGTCCTCAAGGCCGACGTCGCCGGGTCGCTCGAGGCGCTGCAGGACGAGATCGCCAAAGTCCCGCAGGATCGCGTCGCGATCAACATCATCCACTCCCAGACCGGTGGCATCAACGAGTCCGACGTGATGCTCGCCTCGGCTTCCGAAGCGATCATCATCGGCTTCAACGTGCGGCCGCTGGCCGACGCCCGCCGCGCCGCCGAGCGCGAGGGCGTCGACGTCCGCACTTACTCGGTCATCTACAAAATCACCGAAGACCTGCGCAACGCGATGGAGGGCCTGTTGGAGGCGGTCGAGGTCGAGGAGGCGGTCGGCGAGGCCGAAGTCAAACAGACCTTCAAGGCCTCCAAAGTCGGCCGCATCGCCGGCTGCGTCGTCACCGAGGGCAAGGCTTCCCGCACCGCCGGCGTCCGCCTGGTCCGCCAGGGCACGGTCATCTGGACCGGCAAGCTGGGCTCGCTGCGGCGCTTCAAAGACAACGTGCAGGAGGTCGAGGAGGGTCAGGAGTGCGGCGTCGTGCTCGAAGGCTACGCTGACGTCAAGGAGGAAGACGTGCTCGAGTTCTTCCAGACCAAGCAGGTCGAGCAGACCCTGGAGTAAGGATGGCCGGCGATCGCATGCGGCGCATCAACGAGGTGCTCCGCGAGGTGCTCGGCGCCGCGATCGCGAGCGACTTGAGCGACCCCCGCATCGGCTTCGTCACCGTGACCTCCGTAGAGACCAGCCCCGACCTGCGCACCGCCAAGGTGTACGTCAGCGTGCTCGGCAGCGAGGAGGAGCGCGAGGAGACGCTCAGCGGCCTACGCTCTTCCCACGGCGTGCTGCAAACTCGGATCGCCGCCGAGACGCGGATGAAGCGGACCCCGACCTTGACCTTCCACTACGACAACACGATCGAGCAGGGCGTGCGGATCTCGAAGCTGCTCGACGAGACGCCGGCCAGCCCCGAGCCGGAGCCCGAAGCATGAGCGAGGTCGCCGGCGTCGCCACTTCCGACCTGGAGCGGGTCAGCGCCGAGCTGCGCGCCCGCGACCGCTTCCTGCTGACTGCCCACGAGGGCCCGGACGGCGATGCCCTCGGCTCGCTGCTGGGCATGCACCAGCTGCTGACCCAGCTCGGCAAGGACTCGGTGATGTTTCTCGGCGCCAAGGAGTTCCCGCTGCCGATCGAGTACCGCTTCCTGCCGCTGGAGGAGGTCTTCCACGAGCCCCCGGCCGACATGGCCGACCGCACCGTCGTCTTCCTCGACTGCGGCAACATCGACCGCATGCCGGTCGACTTCCTCACCGCGGGCGGCAACGCCATCATCAACATTGACCACCATCACGACAACACCCGTTTCGGCGACTTCAACCTGGTCGACGTCGACGCCTCCTGCACGGCGGAGATCGTCTACGACCTCGCGGTGCTGTTCGGGGCGACGATCACCAAGGGGATGGCCTCGGCGCTCTACGTCGGCCTGATCACCGACACCGGCAAATTCATGTACGAGAACACCGGCGCCGACACCCACCGGGTGGCGGCGGCGCTGATCGACGCCGGGGTCGACATCGACGACACCTACCGGCGCCTCTACGAGCACGTGCCGATCGAGAAGCTGCGGCTCGTCGCCCGCGCGCTCGACGGCATCCAGCGCCACTGCGACGACCGCCTCGTCCTCACCTACATCACCGCCGCCGACTACGAGGCGACCGGGGCGGGGGAGGAGATGACCGAGGGGGTGATCGACCACCTGCGCTCGATCGACGGGACCAAGGTCGCCGCCGTCGTCCGCGACCTCGGCAACCGCGGCCGCGCCGCCCGCAAGGTCAGCCTGCGCTCCAGCGAGGGCGACGTCGACGTCTCCGCGATCGCCCGCAAGAACGGGGGCGGGGGGCACAAGCGCGCCGCCGGCTTCTCCACCGATCTCGAACTCGACGAGCTGGTCGACTTCCTCTGCGGCGAGGTCACCGCCCAGCTGGGGCCCTGAGCGTGGCCGGCGGCGATCCCGGAGGGGCGGTGCTGCTCTACGACAAGCCGGCGGGAGTCACCTCGCACGACGTCGTCGCCAAGGTGCGACGGGAGCGCGGCTGCAAAGCCGGCCACGCCGGCACCCTCGACCCCTTCGCCACCGGCCTGCTGCTGATCCTGCTCGGCCGCGGCGCCACCCGCCTGCAGCGCTTCCTGGTCGGCTTGCCGAAGGTCTATCTGGCGACGGCCCGGCTCGGTTGGCGCTCCAGCACCGGCGACCCCGACGGCGAGCTGACCGAGACCGGGGCGATGCCCGCCTCCCTGGAGCTGCCGACCGGGACCGTGCGCCAGCGGGTGCCGATGACCTCGGCCGTGCGGGTCGGCGGCGAGCGGCTCTACAAGAAGGCCCACCGGGGCGAGGTGGTGGAGACTCCGGAGCGCGACGTCGAGGTGCACCGGGCCGAGCTGCTCTCGGCCGGCGAAGGCCAGGCGCACTACGAGATCGAGTGCTCGGCCGGCACCTACGTCCGCACCCTGGTCGAGACCCTCGGCGACGCCTACTGCGCCGAGCTGCGCCGCACCGCGATCGGCCCCTTCCGGGTCGAGACCGCTGGCGAGCAGATCGAGATCGAGCGCGTGCGCGAGCTGGTCCCGGCGGTCGAGGCGGCGTTGCGATGAGCATCGAGGTCACCTCGCTCCCGCAGGCGGAGCCCCGCTCGCGCCACGTCGCGATCGGGACCTTCGACGGCGTCCATCTCGGCCACCAGGCGGTGATCGACGATGCCGACACCGTGCTCACCTTCGACCCGCACCCGCTCGAGGTCCTGCACCCGGCGGCGCTGCCGAAGCTGATCATGCCCTTCTCGGTCAAGCGCGACGTGATCGACGGGCTGGGGGTCGAGGAGCTGGTCGTGATCCCCTTCGACCGCGAGTTCGCGCACCGCAGCGCCGAGGATTTCATCGAGCACGTCCTGGTCGAGCGCCTCGGCGCGACCAAGGTCTCGGTCGGCGAGAACTTCCGCTTCGGCGCCAAAGCCAAGGGCGACCCGGCGATGCTGAGGGCCCGGGACGAGTTCGAGACCAGGGTCGTGCCGCTGGTCGAGGTCGACGGCGAGACCGTCTCCTCGACCCGCATTCGCGCTCTCGTCGCGGCCGGCGACATGGCGGGCGCGCGGCACTGCCTGGGCGCTCCGTTCATGGTCGAGGGGAAAGTGGTCAAGGGCGACCAGCGCGGGCGCGAGCTCGGCTTCCCGACCGCCAACTTCATCCCCGACGACCGTCTTGCGATTCCCGGCCACGGTGTCTACGCCGCTTTTGCCGACGGCGTCCCGGCGGCGGTCAACGTCGGCGTCAGGCCGACCTTCGAGAGCGGTCGCGGGGTCCTGATCGAGACCTACCTGATCGATCGCGAGGAAGACCTCTACGGCCGCACTCTGCGGGTTGCCTTCGTCGAGCGGCTGCGGGGAGAGAAGCGCTTTCCGAACGCCGACGAGCTCGTCGCTCAGATGCGGCGCGATGTCGAGGACGCCAAGCGCGTCTGTGCTACTTTCCAGCGGCCGTGACCCCCGGGGTGGCGGCTTTTTTTGAGATCGTTTGAGGTAGAGAAGCCATGGGACTGACCAAGGAAAAGAAAAGCGAGCTGATCGGCAAATACGGCCGAGGCGACGGCGACACCGGTTCCGCCGAGGTCCAGATCGCCCTGCTGACCGCGCGGATCAACGAACTCACCGGGCACCTGCGCGAGCACAGCAAGGACCACCACTCGCGCCGCGGCCTGCTGATGCTGGTCGGCAAACGGCGGCGGATGCTGCGCTACCTCGAGCGCATCGACCTCGAGCGCTACCGCGCCCTGGTCGCCGATCTCGGCCTGCGGCGATGATCGCCGCCGGTACGCCGGCCCCCGACTTCACTCTGCGCGACCAGGACGGCGAGAAGGTCTCGCTCTCGGACTTCAAGGGTCGCAAGGTCCTGCTGGTCTTCTATCCCCAGGACTTCAGCCCGGTCTGCGGCGACCAGCTCTCGATCTACCAGGAGGTCAAGCCGGAGATCGCCGCCGCGGGCGTGGAGATGCTGGGCATCAGCGTCGACCATTCCTTTGCGCACAAGGCCTTTCAGGAGAAGCTCGGCATCGATACCACCCTGCTTGCCGACTTCGAGCCCAAGGGGGAGGTCGCCAGGGCCTATGGCTCTTACCTGGAGCGTTTCGGCATCGCCAACCGCACCCTCGTCCTCGTCGACGAGGAGGGCGTGGTCGCCTGGACTTACGAATCGCCTAACCCGGGCGAGTTCCCCGGCGCCAACGTCATCTTCGACGCACTCGCCGCCTCCTAGCCCACGAGTCTGCATTTAGGCATCCATAGGGTGCGCTGCGACAGACTCGTGCTCGAATGAGCGACCCGACCAGCGCCGCCGTACCGCCGATCGGCCCCGACGACCATGTGCGCGGCGAGGGGGAGGAGGGGCTGATCGTCTATGCCGACCTCGGCTGCCCGCGCTGCGCTGCCACCTGGGCCGAGATCGCCGCGCGCCCCGTCCGCATCGCCTTTCGCCACTTTCCGATCGCCAGCAAGCACCCCCGCTCACCGGCCCTGCACGCGGCCGCCGAGGCCGCCGGCCTGCAGGGGAGGTTCTTCGAGATGGTCGACTCGCTCTACGCCGACCGCGGCCGGGTCGACGACCCCCACCTCTGGCAGCGGGTGGAGCGGTTCGACCTCGAGCTCGAGCGCTTCGAGCGCGATCGCAGGACGGACGCGATCGCCGCTCGGGTGCGGCGCGACTTCCAAGCCGGCATTCGCGCCGGTGTGACCGGCACTCCAGCGCTTTTCGATGCCTGTACCCTTGTCGCAGTTAGAGAACGAGAGTTCTGAAGAAAAGCGAATGGCTGCCAACCGGGCGGCCGGAGGTAGGACAACTAAATGAGCATGTTTGACGTAAGCCGAGTCTCGGTGGATGTCGGCGACAGCCAGATTTCCTTCGAGACGGGCAAACTCGCGAAGCAGGCGGGTGGCGCGGTCGTAGTCCAGGCCGGCGACACCATGGTGCTCTGCACCGCAACCGTCGGCAGTCTGCGCGACGTGGACTTCCTTCCCCTCACCGTCGACGTCGAGGAGCGGATGTACGCCGCGGGCAAGATCCCCGGCTCGTTCTTCCGTCGCGAGGGCAAATCCGGCGAGAAGGCGACGCTGACCGCGCGCATGATCGACCGGCCGATCCGCCCGCTCTTCCCCAAGGGCTGGCATCACGAGACCCAGTTGGTCGCGATGCCGCTGTCGGTCGACCACGTCAACCCCTACGACATCCTCGCCATGAACGGCGCCTCGGCGGCGCTGGCGATCTCGGAAGTCCCCGTCGCCAAGCACGTCGGCGCCGTCCGGGTGGGCAAACTCGAGGGCGACTTCGTCGTCAACCCGCCCGAGGAGCGCCACGAGGAGCTGGAGCTGGACCTGATCGTCGCCGGCACCGACGAGGCGATCCTGATGGTCGAGGCCGGCGCCGAGGGCGTCACCGAGGCCGAGATCCTCGATGCGCTCGACATCGCCCACGGCGAGATCAAGAAGCTCGTCGCCGCGATGGCGGAGCTCCAGGAGAAGGCCGGCAAAGAGAAGATCAAGCACGAGGAGCCGGAGCTCGACGCTTCCCTGCTCGACACGATCCGCTCCGAGTACGGCCAGGCCCTGATCGACGCGATAGCCACCGAGGGCAAGCTCGAGCGCTACGAGGCGATCGACAAGGTCAAGGACGAGGTCGTGGCCAAGTACGCGCCCGAGGCCGACGACGCCGACGGGGAGCGCAAGGCCGAGGTCAAGGCCATCTTCGGCTCGATCGAGAAGGACACGATCCGCAAGGCGATCGCCGTCGACAAGAAGCGCCCCGACGGCCGCGCCCAGGACGAGATCCGGCCGATCGAGTGCGAGGTCGACATCTCCCCGCGCGTGCACGGCTCCGCTCTGTTCACCCGCGGCGAGACCCAGATCCTCTCGAACGTGGCCCTGGGGACGACGCGGATGGACATGCGACTCGACACGCTCGGGCTGCAGACCACCAAGCGCTTCTTCCACCACTACAACTTCCCGCCCTTCTCGGTCGGGGAGGCGGGCTTCATGCGCGGTCCGAAGCGGCGTGACATCGGTCACGGCGCCCTGGCCGAGCGCGCCCTGCTGGCGAGCATCCCCGACGAAGAGTCGTTCCCGTACGTGATCCGCGCGGTTTCCGAGACGCTCGAGTCCAACGGCTCCTCCTCGATGGGCTCGGTTTGCGCCTCCTCGATGGCCCTGCAGGCCGCGGGAGTCCCGGTAAGCGCTCCGGTGGCCGGCGTCGCGATGGGCCTGATCAAGGAGGGCGACGACTACATCGTCCTCACCGACATCGCCGGCGTCGAGGACCACCTCGGCGACATGGACTTCAAGGTCGCCGGCACCGTGGACGGGATCACCGCCCTGCAGATGGACATCAAGATCACTGGCGTCACCTTCGAGATCCTCGAGGACGCGCTGGAGCAGGCGCTCAAGGGCCGCCAGTTCATCCTCGGCAAGATGGCCGAGGCGATCGACGGGCCGCGGGAGAAGCTCTCCAAACATGCGCCGGCGATCGAGTCGATCAAGATCGACCCCGAGAAGATCGGGGCGGTCATCGGCAAAGGCGGGGAAACGATCCGCGCCCTCTGCGAGGAGTTCGAAGCGGAGATCGACGTCGAGGACGACGGCACGGTGCGGATCTACGCCCCGACCGGCGAACTGGTCGAGGCCTGCGTCGCCCGCATCGACTCGATGACCCGCGAGGCCGAAGTCGGCGATCGCTACAACTCCGCCAAGGTAGTGAAGACGACCACGTTCGGAGCCTTCGTCGAGCTCGTCAAGGGCACCGACGGCCTGCTGCACATCTCCAACGTCAAGCCCGGCGAGCGGGTCGACTCGGTCGACGACGTGCTCAGCGCCGGTGAGGAGATCGACGTCACCGTGGTCGAGGTCGACAAGGAGCGCGGCCGCATCGGCCTGCGCCTCTCCGACGACCCCTCGGTCGCGGGCAAAACCCCGGAGGAGCTGGCCTCGGTCGGCTCCGGCGGCGGCGACCGCGGCGGGCGCAACGGCGGTGACCGTGGTCGTGGCGGCCGCGATCGCGGGCCCCGTCGCGAGCGCGAGCGGCGCAACTAGCGTTGAGCGCACCGCAACTCACCGAGCTGGGCTCGGGCGTCCGGGTCGTGACCGAGGAGGTTCCCTCGGTCCGGTCCGTGGCGCTCGGCCTCTGGGTGCGCACCGGCTCCCGCAACGAGACCCCGGCCCAGGCCGGGGTTTCCCATTTCCTCGAGCACCTGCTCTTCAAGGGCACCGCGCGCTACTCCGCGATCGAGATCTCCGAGCGCTTCGACGGGCTCGGGGCCTCGATCAACGCCGCCACCGGCAAGGAGACCACGCACCTGCACGCGCGCTTCCTCGACGAGCACACCGAAGAGGTCTTCGACCTGCTCTCGGAGATGCTGCTGGCCCCGACCTATCCCGACATCGATTCCGAGCGCCAGGTGGTGCTGGAGGAGATCGCGATGTACGACGACGAGCCGCAGGACCGCGTCCACGACGTCCTCGCCGAGGCCGTCTTCGGCTCGCACCCGCTCGGCCGCCGCGTGCTCGGCGAGCCCGAGGTGATCGCCTCGATCCCGGTGCCCGACATCGAGAGCTACCGCCACGCCCGCTACGCCGGTCCCGAGATCGTCGTCGGTGCCGCCGGCCATCTCGACCACGCCCGCATCGTCGAGCTGGCGGAGCGTTTCGTCACCGCCCCCGGCGAAGGCGGAGGGGTGGCGCCCGACTCCGCGCTCGAGGGCGGCGGCCGGCTCTGCTTCCACAGCAAGGAGACCGAGCAGTACCACATCTGCTTCGGCGCGCCGGGCCTGCGCCGCGACGACCAGCGGCGTTATCCGCTGGCGGTGCTCGACTCCATCTTCGGCGGCTCGACTTCTTCCCGGCTCTTCCGCGAGGTGCGCGAGAAGCGCGGCCTCGCCTACTCGGTCGGCTCCTACAACGAGCAGTTCACCGACCAGGGCCTGGTCGCCACCTACGTCGGCACCCGTGAGGACAACGTCGAGGAGGCCTGCTCGATCATCGGCACCGAGCTTGCCCGCCTGCGCTCCGAGCCGGTCTCGGCGGAGGAGCTGAAACGGGCCAAGGAGAGCGTCAAGGGCCGCCTCGTCCTCTCCTCGGAGTCGACGGCGGCGAGGATGACGCGGATCTCGCGGGCGACGCTGTTCGGCCTGCCGATCGAAAGCCTCGACGAGATGCTGGCCAAGGTCGATGCGATCGAGGTCGACGACCTGACCGAGCTGGCGGCCGAGCTCTACGGGGCCGAGCGCCTCTCGGCCGCCTGCGTCGGCGCCGAGGAAGAGCTCTTCCGGCGGGCGCTGGCGCCGGTCAGCGAGAGCCTGGTAGCCGCGTGATCAGGGTCGCCGTGGCGGGAGCCGCCGGCCGCATGGGCGAGGCGGTCTGCGAGGCGGTCGAGGGTGCCGGCGACATGGCCCTGGCCGGCAGGGCCGACCCGGCGCTCGGGGTCGAGCTGGCCGAGGTGCTGGGCGACGCCGACGTCCTCGTCGACTTCACCGTGCCCGACACCGCCTTGGCAAACGTCCGCGCCTGCCTCGAGGCCGGCGTCCACGCGGTCGTCGGCACCACCGGCTTCGACCTCGACGCGGCGCGCGCGGCGGCCGACGCCGCCGATGCGAACTGCTTCGTCGCCCCGAATTTCGCGATCGGCGCCGTCCTGCTGATGGAGGTCGCGCAGACGATCGCCCCGCACATGCCTGAGTGCGAGATCGTCGAGCTGCACCACGACCGCAAGCTCGACGCCCCCTCGGGCACCGCCAAGCGCACCCAGGAGCTGATCGACGCCGCCGGCGGCAACGTCCACCAGCCGATCCACTCGGTTCGCCTGCCCGGCCTGGTCGCCCACCAGGAAGTCATCTTCGGCGGCGAGGGCCAGACGCTGTCATTGCGTCACGACTCGATCGACCGCCGCTCCTTCATGCCCGGCGTGCTGCTGGCCGTGCGCAAGGTCGGCGAGCTGCCGGAGCGCTTCACGGTCGGCCTTGAGAAGCTGCTCTTCAATGCCTAGGCCGGCGGACTGGGTACCCTGGCAGCGATGAAGGAGATTCGCGGCGTTCTGACGGCGATGGCCACGCCCTTTGACGAGGACGGGGCGGTCGACCATGGCGCGGCGCGCAACCTGGCCGTCCACCTGCTCGAGCACGGGTCGCACGGGCTGGTGGTGGGGGGGACGACGGGCGAGTGCCCGACCCTCACCGACGAGGAGACGGTCGAGCTGCTGCGCGAGGTCAGAGCCGAGGTCGGCGACGAGACCCTGCTGATCTGCGGAACGGGAACCAACGACACCCGCCACTCGCGCGAGCTGACCAAAGCCGCCGCCGCGGCCAGCGCCGACGCTTCCCTGGTCGTCGCGCCGTACTACAACAAGCCCAACGCCGCCGGCCTGCGGGCCC
The DNA here is from genome assembly GCA_963849165.1 of uncultured Solirubrobacterales bacterium. Classification (GTDB taxonomy): domain Bacteria; phylum Actinomycetota; class Thermoleophilia; order Solirubrobacterales; family 70-9; genus VAYN01. The sequence continues at coordinate 16,379 of CAWKGJ010000004.1, forward strand.
ACTTCGAGTCGGTTGCCGCGGCCGTTCCCGAGCTGCCGCTGGTGATGTACAACATCCCCTCGCGGGTGGTCATCAACATGCCCCCGGAGCTGCTCGCCGAGCTTGGCGCCGTCGACAACATCGTCGCTGTCAAGCAGGCCAACGACGAGGAGCTGGGCCCGATCGAGGGCCTCGCGATCCTCGCCGGCAACGACAACACCTTCCTTCGCGTGCTCGAGTTCGACGGCGCCGGCGGCATCACGGTTGCCTCGCACGTCGCCGGGCGCCACATGCGCGAGATGTGGGACGCGGCCCAGGCGGGCGACATCGCCCGCGCCCGCGAGATCGACGCCGAGCTGACCCCTCTCTACGAGGGGCTCTCGGTGACCACCAACCCGATTCCGATCAAGGCCGCGCTGGAAATGCTCGGCCTCGTCTCGGAGCGGATGCGGCTGCCGCTGGTTCCAGCGGACGCCGAGCAGCGGGCCGCGGTCAGAGCCGCGCTGGAGGGCCTCGGTCTTCCGCTCGCCACCAACTAACCAACTTCAGAAGAGAGTGAGTAACTAGTGCCAAGCAAGAAACTCCGAGTGCTGCCGCTTGGCGGCCTCGGCGAGATAGGCAAGAACATGACCGTGATCGAGTACGGCGGCAAGATCGTCGTCGTCGACACGGGGCTGATGTTCCCGACCGCGGAGATGCACGGGATCGACCTCGTGCTGCCCGACTTCTCCTACCTGCGCGACCGCGCCGACGACATCGAAGCGATCGTCCTGACGCACGGCCACGAGGATCACGTCGGCGCCCTGCCCTACGTGCTGCGCGAGATCGGCCTGCCGCCGGTTATCTACGGCGGCCTGCTGACGATCGGGATGGTGCGCTCCAAGCTCGACGAGCACAAGCTCGCCGACTCGGCGCCCCTGCAGGAGCTGCCGGCGGGGGAGAAGGTCCAGTGCGGGCCGTTCGGACTCGAGCTGGTCCACCTCGCGCACTCGATCCCCGACATGCGCGGCGTCCTCATCACCACCGAGCTGGGCTCGATGCTGATGACCGGCGACTACAAGTTCGACCAGACCCCGGTCGACGGCCGCCCGGCCGACATCCCGCGCCTGGCCGAGATCGGCCGCGAAGGCCTGCTGCTGCTCTGCGGCGACTCGACCAACGCCGACCGGCCCGGCGTGGCGCCGTCGGAGTCGAGCGTCGGCCCGGCCCTGCTGCGGACGTTCTCGGGGTGCGAGGGGCGGATCATCGTCACCTCCTTCGCCTCCAACATCCATCGCGTCCAGCAGGTGATCGACGCCGCGGTGAAGCTCGACCGCAAGGTCGCCCTGGTCGGGCGCTCGATGCGCAAGAACTTCAACATCGCCTCCAACCTGGGGATCGCGAAAGCGCCCGAGGGCATCTTCATCCAGCCGCGTGAGATCGAGAACTTCCCGGACGACAAAGTCGTCGTGATCTCCACCGGCAGCCAGGGCGAGCCGCTCTCGGCCCTGCGCCGGATGGCCAACAACGACCACCGCGACCTCGAGCTGCATTCCGGTGACACCGTGGTCTTCTCGGCGACGCCGGTGCCCGGCAACGAGCGCGCCGTGAACGAGACGATCGACCGCATCTACGAGATCGGCGCCACCGTGATCACCGCCCAGGACGCGCCGATCCACGCCTCCGGCCACGGCTGGCAGGAGGAGATCAAGCTGATGCTCAACCTGACCAAGCCCAAGTACGTGATGCCGGTCCACGGCGACCACAAGCGGCTGCGGCTGCACTCCGAGCTGGCCGAGGCGGTCGGCGTCGACCCCGCCAACATCTTCCGCGGCCGCAACGGCCTGCCGCTGGAGGTTGACGAGAACGGCGCCCGCTTCGGCGAGGACATCCACGCCGGCACGATGTACGTCGACGGCGTCAACATCGGCGACCCCGACGACGCCGCCCTGCGCGACCGCCGTGAGATCTCCGCCGACGGCATCTTCATCGTCGTCGTCACGATCTCCAACGACGACGGCAGCGTCGTCGCCGACCCCGAGGTGATCTTCCGCGGCGTCGCCTTCCTCGAGGAGGCCGACGCGATGGTCGAAGAGCTCAGCGACCTGATCGAAGACCAGCTCGAAGACGCGGCCGAGAAGGGCACGCGCGAGTCGCACCTGATCGAGGAAGACCTGCACGACGCGGTCGGCAAGTTCGTCTTCCAGCGCCTCCGGCGCCGGCCGATGATTTTGCCGGTGGTTATCGAGGTCTGAGGTCTGCGAAGGGGGCCGTGTGGGAGGTCGCGTGGGGAGGGTCCTGCGGGCGGGGCAAACAGGCTCCGTTCTCGGACCCTCCCCACACGACCCACCGATCACCGTCAGTAGCTGAACTGCACGTCCCTCGATCACCCCGTTGTTCAGCATTTGAGCAAGGTGGGCGCCTGTTGGAGGGATGTCGGTACCCCTCTCCGTGAATGTCGCGAAGCGTGCGGAAATGCAATCCGATTTCCTGCGCGACCTTTAGGTCGCGCTCCAACATCCGGAGCGACGCGCCCCTAGGGCGCGGAGCGACAAATTCACGGAGAGGGGTACCGACATCCCTTCGCATGGGCCACGAAAAAGACCCGCCGGAAGTGTCTGGGGAGAGTTTTCCGGCGGGCCTGTTGTGTCTCGTCCGCTAGGGAAATTACGACCGAGGCCTAAACCGCTTTTAAAGGGCGGCTAACGGGTTGCTCAGAATCGGCGAGGGGGATGCGGGCGCGGAAGAGGGCGCCGCCCGATTCGGACTCCGCGGCTTCGACCGAGCCGCCGTGGGAGGCGGCGACGGCGCTGACGATCGCCAGGCCGAGTCCGGTGCCGGTGCCCCGGACGGTGTCCGCGGGGCCTTCGCCACGGACGAAGCGGTCGAAGACCTGCTCCCGCATCGCGGCGGGGATGCCGGGGCCGTCGTCGGCCACCTCGACCACCGCGGCGCCGCCTTCCTCGCGCAGGGTGAGTCCGATCAGGGCGCCGGCCGGCGTGTGCCGGGCCGCGTTGTCGAGCAGGTTGAGGACCATCCGGTGCAGCTCGTCGGCACTCCCCTTCACCTGCAACGGCCGCTCGTTGTCGACGGTCAGGGTGCGGTCACCCATCAGCGGTGCCGCCTCGGCGGCGGCGTCGCCGGCGACTTCGGCGAGGTCACAGCGCCGGTGCTTGTCGAGCCTCCCGGCGTCGGCCCGGGCCAGCAGCAGCAGGTCGCCGACCAGGCGGCTCATCCGCCGCGAGGAGCGCAGGGCGGAGTCGACCACCTCCCGATCCTCCGCCTGGCCGGGATCGCCCAGCGAGGCCTGCAGCAGCTCGAGGTTGGCAAGCACGCTGGTCAGCGGCGTGCGCAGCTCGTGCGAGGCGTCGGCGACGAACTCGCGTTGCTTCTGCATCGCCCCCTCGCGCTCGGCCCGGGCGGCGTCGAGCGCGCGCAGCATCTCCTCCAGGGTCAGCGCCAGCTCGCCGACCTCGTCCTCGACCGCCGGTTTCGGCATCTTCCGCGAGGGATCGCGGGTGGCGGCGATCTCATGCGCCGCCGCGGTCAGGGAGGAGATCGGTCGCATCGCCCGGCCGGCGATCGCCACTCCGGCGAAGCTGGCCAGCAGGGTGCCGCAGAGCACCCCGGCGGCGATGAAGAGCCAGAGGCGATCGACGGTCGAGTCGACGTGGGCGACGTTGCGCCCGTACTGGACGTAGCCGGTGGTGCTGCCGTCGGCGGCGACGACCGGTTCGGTCGCGACCCTGATCTCGCCGTGGTCGGAGAGGCCCGCCTGCGGCGCCCCCAGGTCGACGGTCCCGGTGCTCTTCTTGAGCAGGTCGCCGTTGACGTCGAGGACCCGGGCCGAGGCATCGTCGGGAAGGACGAAGTCGTTGAGTCGCGGCCCTTCCTGGACGTAGGTGCGGAAGGCGCCGTATTCGATCTTGAATTCGCTGGCGAGGATCTGCGCCGCCGTCCGCACCTCGCTGTTGAAGTCGTCGCGGATCCGCTGCGTGGCGACGCCGCCGACGACCGCCCCGAACAGCATCAGGATCGCCAGGGTCAGGGTGGCCGATGCCGCCGCCAGCCGCCAGCGCAGCGGCCAGCTGCCCGGATGGAGCGCTCGCCTCACGATCCGCTTGACCGCCGCCCGCACCGCCTAGTCCTTGAGCACGTAGCCGGCCCCGCGCTTGGTGTGCAGCAGCCGCGGCTCGCCCCCGGCCTCGAGCTTGCGGCGCAGGTTGGAGATGAAGACGTCGATCGTGTTGGTGGCGGCCAGCGGGTCATAGCCCCAGACCTCGTCGAGCAGGCGCTCGCGGGAGATCACCAGGCGCTCGTTGCGCATCAGGAACTCGAGCAGCTCGAACTCGCGGTTGGTCAGCTCGATCTCGCGCGCGCCGCGACAGACCTCGCGGGTGTCGGGGTTGAGCTGGAGGTCGGCGACCTCCAGCGAAGCGGCGCCCCGCGGCGGGCGCCGGCGCAGCAGGGCTCGGATCCGAGCCAACAGCTCCTGGCGCTCGAAGGGCTTGACGAGATAGTCGTCGGCGCCGCTGTCGAGCCCGGCAACGCGGTCGTCGGTCTCGGTGCGGGCGGTCAGCATCAGGATCGGCACGTCACCGTCGCGCCGCAGCCGGCGGCAGACCTCGATCCCGTCCATGCGGGGGAGGCCGAGGTCGAGCACGACCAGGTCGGGAACGAAGCCGGCGGCGACGTCGAGGGCATCGACGCCGTCGGCGGAGGTCTTCACCTCGTAGCCCTCGTTGCGGAGCGATCGCCGCAGCACGTCGGCGATGTCGGCATCGTCCTCGACGACGAGCACGCGGCCGCCGGATTGATCGGGTTCGGCGAGCATCGTCCGATGTTAGCCCCGGATTCCGCCGCTCCCTGCAGGATTTAAAGCGAATTTATCCGCAGGGGTGCGTGCCTGCGCGTCGAACCGGGACAGCATGTTCGTTCGCAAGAAGCGCGCGCCCGCGCGCAAAGCCAAAGCCGGAAAAAAACGAGCCAAAGCGGCGAAGCCGAAGAGCAGGCTTCATCTGCCCGCGGGACTGGAGCAGCGACACCTCGATCTGATCGGGCTTTTCCTGGTCGCCTTCGGCGTCTATCTCGTCTTCGTCCTCTACTTCGGCTGGGAGGGGGGCAAGGTCGGCTACGGAACCGAGACCGGCCTGACCTACCTGTTCGGCACCGTCGGGGCACGGATCTTCACGGTCCTGATCGTGCTGGCGGGAGGGATGCTCCTGACCGGGACCTCCGTCTCCGCTTTGGCGCGTGGAATCGGGCGCGGCAGCAGGGCGACGTTCCGCGCGGTCTTCCACGGCAGCGACGCGGCGGTACGAACCGCCGCCCGGACCCATGCCGACTGGCGCGAGCAGCGGCAGACCCGCTCTGAGGCCGAGACGCAGGCCGCGGCCACCGACGTGATGAGCTCCTACCCGGAGACGGACGAGTTCGAGCCCACCGTGCAGCTGGCCGAGGAGCCCGAGGACGAGCCCGACCTGGCGATCGCGGCCGACGACTTCGACCGTGAATTGGAGGACATCTCGACCTCCGAAGAGGACGCGATCGCGGAGGACACGGTCGCGATCGACCCGGTGGCGGAACCGGAGCAGATCGCCCTGACCCCGATGGGCGCGAAGCGCGGTGTCACGACCTCGGACGAGATCGACTACCGGCCGCCCCCGGCGAAGGCGCTGGAGCGGGGCAAGGGCGACAAGGGCCCGGACCCTCGCGACCAGGAGATCACCGGCCGCAAGCTGGTCGAGACGCTCGGCCATTTCGGCGTCGAGGCCAAGATCGTCGGCGTCGTCAGCGGCCCCCACGTCTCCCGCTACGAACTGCGCCTGGCGCCGGGGATCAAGGTCAAGAAAGTCACCGAGCTCGCCAACGACCTCGCCTACGCGCTGGCCTCCACCGACATCCGCATCCTCGCCCCGATCCCCGGCAAGCAGGCGGTCGGGGTCGAGGTCCCCAACGCCCGCCGCCGCATCGTCCGCCTCGGCGACATCTATGCCGGCCGCCCGGAGAAGACCTCGCCGCTGGTCGCCTGGCTCGGCAAGGGGATCGACGGCAACCCGGTCTGGACCGACCTGGCGAAGATGCCTCACGTCCTCGTCGCCGGCACCACCGGCTCCGGCAAGTCCGCCTGCGTCAACGGGATCCTCTCCTCGATCCTGATGCAGGCCTCGCCGAACGAGGTCCGCTTGGTGTTGGTCGACCCGAAGCAGGTCGAGCTCAACCACTACGAGAACGTGCCGCATCTGCTGACCCCGGTGGTCACCTCGCCGCGCCTGGCCGCCAACGTCCTCTCCAACCTGATCGGCGAGATGGAGACCCGCTACGGGATCATGAGCGAGGCCCGCTGCCGCAACCTGGTCGAGCTCAACCGCTATCGCAAGAAGAAGGGCGACGCGCCGCTGCCGCACATCCTCTGCGTGATCGACGAGCTCGCGGACCTGATGATGGTCGCCCCGGCCGAAGTCGAGGACTCGATCATCCGCCTCGCCCAGAAGTCGCGCGCCACCGGCATCCACCTGGTGCTGGCCACCCAGCGCCCCTCGACCGACATCATCACCGGCACGATCAAGGTCAACATCCCCTCGCGCATCGCCTTCGCCGTCTCCTCGCAGACCGATTCGCGGGTGATTCTCGACCAGGGCGGGGCGGAGTCCCTGCTCGGCCAGGGCGACATGCTCTTCCGCGGCGCCGGCAGCTCGAAGCTGCAGCGCGTCCAGGGCGCCTTCATCACCGAGGAGGAGATCGCCCGCATCACCAACCACTGGGCCAAGCAGGGCGAACCGGAGTTCGAGGCCGAGCTGCTGGAGACTCCCGAGGAGGTGGTCGAGGAGGGCCACGAGGGCGACTTCGACCCCGACAGCGACGACCTCCTCGACGAGGCGATCCGCTTGGTGGTGCAGACCGAGACGGCCTCGGTCTCGATGATCCAGCGCCGCCTGCGGGTCGGCTACACGCGGGCGGGGCGGCTGATCGACATGCTCGAGCGCCGCGGCGTCATCTCCGGCTACGAGGGCTCGAAACCGCGCCAGGTGCTGATCACCCAGGCCGACCTCAACCGGGTGCTGGCACCGGCGGGGCAGGCCGGGCCGCCGCCGGCAGACTCGCTCACGGCCGAATCCGACACCGACCTCTGATCAGTCCCGTTCGGTAGCGTCACCGGCGTGATTCGCGCCGGCATCGTCGTTACGGGAACCGAGGTTCTGACCGGGCGCATCTCCGACTCCAACGGCCCCTGGGTTTCCGAACGGCTGGCCGAGCGCGGGGTGGAGGTCGCCCACATCCTCGTCGTCGCCGACCGCCCCGACGACCTCGAGGCGGCCCTGCGCTTCATGGCCGCCGAGGGAATGGACCTGATCGTCACCACCGGCGGCCTCGGGCCCACCGCCGACGACCTCACGGGGGAGGTGGTCGCCCGCTTCGCCGGCCGCCGGCTGCTGCTCGACGAGGTGGTCGAGGAGAGGATCGCCGAGATCCTGCGCCTCTTCGCCCAGCGCGGCGGCTTCGACTTCGACGAGGAGGCGGTGATGGCGGCCAACCGCAAGCAGGCGATGGTCCCCGAGGGGGCGATCGCGCTCGACCCCGTCGGCACCGCGCCGGGCCTGGTGGTCCCCGCCGGGGAGCGGGTCGTGGTGGTCCTGCCCGGCCCGCCGCGCGAGCTGCGGCCGATGTGGCCGGTGGCGCTGGAAAGCGAGCCGGTGCGAGGGGTGCTGGCGCGGGCGACTCCCCTGCGCGGCTACACGCTGCGGATGTTCGGCGTGCCGGAGTCGGAGATCGCCAAGAGCCTGCGCGAGATCGAGGGCGACGGGGTCGAGATCGGCGCGGTCGAGATCACCACCTGCCTGCGCCGCGGCGAGATCGAGATCGACGTGCGTTATCGCGACGAGGCGGAGGCGGTCGCCAAGGCGGTGCGCGAGGGCCTCAAGGAGCGTCACACTCGCCACCTCTTCAGCCTCGACGGCGAGACGATCGACGCTCAGGTGGCCGAGCTGCTGAAAGGACGGCGACTGGGCCTGGCCGAGTCCTGCAGCGGCGGCCTGCTGGCGGCGCGCGTGACCAACCTGCCGGGCTCTTCGGACTACTTCCTCGGTGGCGTCGTCGCCTACACCTACGAGGCCAAAGAAGAACTGCTCGGCGTCGACTCCCGTCTGCTGCAGGAAAAGGGCGCCGTTTCGCCCGAGGTGGCCGAGGCGATGGCGATCGGCGCGCTGCAGCGCTTCGACGCCGACGTCGCGGTTTCGATCACCGGTATCGCCGGACCCACGGGGGGGACGGAGGAAAAGCCGGTCGGCTACGTCTGCTTCAACGCCCGCCTCGCCGACGGCACCAGCATCGCTCGCGACCCGGTCATCCCCGGCGGTCGCGACGACGTCCGCGAACGCTCGGCCCTGGTCGGGATGCACCTGCTGCGGATTCTGCTCGGCGGCGCCGAGCCGTCGCTCTAGAGACAAATTCCAAAGCAGCGTCAGACTTGTGGCGCTTTTTTGACGAACGCGCCTTAACTCATGAGTCGTCGGGCCGTAGCGTTCCTGCCATGGCAGAGGAAAGCCCTGAGAATCCACGCATCCGCATGTTCGTTGCCCTCGACCTTCCCGCGGAGGTTCGAGAGCGGATCGACGCGTGGGGGCGCCCGGCGTTGGCCGACCCGGCCCTGCGTCGAGTCCGGGTGGAGTCGCTCCACGTCACCCTCGCCTTCCTCGGCTACCGGCCGCGGGAGGACGCGGACCGAGTCGCGCAGGCGCTCGAGGCGGTTGCCGGCATGGCGCCGTCGATCGCCCTGCGCGACCCGGTGGCGCGGCCGGAGCGGGGGAGGGCCAGGCTCTTCGCCCTGCCGGCCCTTTCCGAAGGCGCCGAGCAGCTCCATGCCGAGCTGAGCAAGATCTTGATCTCCGAGCGGCTCTACAAACCGGAGAAGCGGCGGTTCTGGCCGCACGTGACGGTCGCCCGGGTACGTCCGGAGGGGCGCGGATCGCGGCGCCCGTCACCCGTGTCCAAACCGCCGGGAGTCCTCCCGGCGGCGTTGTCCAGGCCTTTCCGGTCTGTCCGGTTGGCTCTTTACCGTTCTGAACTCCAGCCTTCGGGTGCGCGATACGTCCCCCTGGCCCAAGTCCAGCTGCCCGGAACAGGGTGGCAGTGAGGTGATCGAGATGGCAGATGGAAAAGTGAGCTTGAACGACGTTTCCGCCAAGGAGGCGAAGGCCAAGGACGCAGCGCTCGAGAGCGCGGTCAGCGGCATCAGGAAGGAGTTCGGCGAGGGTTCGCTGATGCGGCTCGGCGACAAAGGCACGGTCAAGGTGGACGCGATCCCGACCGGGGCGCTGGCGCTGGACCTGGCGCTCGGCATCGGCGGCGTCCCGCGCGGCCGGATCGTCGAGATCTTCGGCCCCGAGTCCTCCGGAAAGACGACGCTGGTCAACCACATCATCGCCCAGGCTCAAGCGCTGGGCGGAGTCTGCGCCTTCATCGACACCGAGCACGCGATCGACCCCGTCTACTCGCGGGCGATCGGCGTCGACACCGACGAGCTGCTCGTCTCCCAGCCCGACTACGGCGAGCAGGCGCTGCAGATCGCCGACCGCCTGATCGCCTCCGGGGCGGTCGACGTGGTCGCGATCGACTCGGTCGCGGCGCTGACCCCGAAAGCGGAGCTCGACGGCCAGATCGGCGACACCACCGTCGGTTTGCAGGCCCGGCTGATGTCGCAGGCGATGCGCAAACTGGCCGGCAACCTCAACCGGACCAAAACCGTCTGCCTCTTCACCAACCAGATTCGCGAAAAGATCGGCGTCCAATTCGGCTCGCCGGAGACCCAGCCGGGTGGCCGGGCGCTGAAGTTCTACGCCTCGCAGCGGCTCGACATCCGCCGCATCGAGACCCTCAAGGAAGGAACCGAGGCGGTCGGCAACCGGGTTCGGGTCAAAGTCGTCAAGAACAAGGTCGCCTCGCCGTTCCGCCAGGCCGAGTTCGACATCGAGTACGGGGTCGGCATCTCCCGCGAAGGCGGGCTGCTCGACTTCGGCATCGAGCAGGACCTGGTGCAGAAATCGGGCTCCTTCTTCTCCTATGGCGAGACCCGCCTCGGCCAGGGTCGCAACAACGCCAAGCAGTTCCTCAAGGACAACCCGGAGCTGGCCCTGGAGATCGAAACCAAGGTTCGGGCCGCACTCGGGATCGACGGCGAGGTCGCCGGGGCCGACCTAGCCGAAGAGGGCGAGGCCGCGCCTGTGGTCGAGGAGGCGAAGGCGGCCTAGGGTCGCCTTCCGCCGGGCGGCGGACGCACTCCTCACTGGATAGGATCTCGCCGCACATGAGCAACGAAGATCTCTTTTACATCTGCGGCATCGCGCTGGCGGTTTCAGCGGTGCTAATCAGCTTCATCGGCTTGAAAGCCAAGAAGTTCCCGGGCCGCGCCTTTCCGCTGGTGATGCTCTGGTTCGCGATCCTGATCGGTGGTGCGGCCGCCTTCTCGGTCCTGCACGCCAAGGACGAGGAGCACGAGAAGGCGGCCGAGTTCGAGCAGGCGGGCGAGGAGTTCGAAGCCGAGGCCAACGAGGACGCCGTCGGCGAGTCTGAGGCTGAGGACGAAGCCGCTGCGCCCGCCGCGACGATCCCGCTCGCGGCCGACGTCAGCGATCTGGCCTATGACAAGGCCAGCCTCAGCAGTAAACCCGGCAAAGTCACGATCGACTTCACCAACCCATCCGCGCTCGAACACGACGTGGCGATCGAAGCCGACGGCAACGAGATCGCCGGCTCCGAACTGATCGCCGAAAGCGAGACCTCGGTCAGCACCGAGCTGGCGGCGGGCACCTATACCTTCTACTGCACCGTGCCGGGGCATCGCGAGGCTGGCATGGAAGGGACGCTGACGGTCAAGTAGTGGTGTGGGAGGGGTCCCGGGTGGGACTCGCCTGCGCGAACTGCGGGGAGGCTTGGCGAGTCCCACCCGGGGACCCCTTGCCAGCGCTAATCTGCCCGCGATGGCGAAAAGCTTTCACGTAACCACGTTCGGCTGTCAGATGAACGTGCATGACTCCGAGCGGATGCGGGGGATGCTCGTGTCGCTTGGTTACGAAGAGGCGGAGGCGCGGGACGGGGCGGATCTGATCCTCTTCAACACCTGCTCGATCCGGGAGTCGGCCGATAGCCGCTTCATCGCTCATCTGGGAGAGGCGAAGCGGCTGAAGTCAGAACAGCCGGAGCGGATCGTCGGAGTGGGGGGGTGCTGGGCGCAGTCGGTCAAGGAGGAGGTGTTTCAGCGCTTTCCATTCGTCGACGTCGCCTTCGGGCCGGGGCAGATCCACAAGCTGGCCGAGTTCCTCAATTCGGACTCGCTCAGCGCCCAGGGCTATTTCGAGTTCGAGGACTTCTCCGGCCATCTGCCGACCCGCCGTGAGCGCGAGTTCCAGGGCTGGCTGCAGATCTCCCAGGGCTGCAACTGCGCCTGTTCCTACTGCATCGTGCCCAGCACCCGCGGCCGCGAGGTCAGCCGCGACCCTTTTGAGCTCCTGACCGAGGCAGAGGGCCTCGCCGCCGACGGCGTGCGCGAGGTGACCTTGCTGGGGCAGAACGTCAACAGCTATGGCCGCGACCTGCCGCGGGACCGTCGCACCAGCTTCGCCGAGCTGCTGGCCCGGGTCGACGCGATCGAGGGGATCGAGCGGATCCGCTACACCAGCCCGCACCCCAAGGACATGAAGGAGGACGTGATCCGCGCCCACGCCGAGCTGCCGGCGCTCTGCGAGCAGATCCACCTGCCGTTGCAGTCTGGCTCCAGCGCCGTCCTCAAACGGATGCGACGCACCTACGACCGGCAGCGCTACATGGACCGCGTGGCACTGATCCGCGAGCACGTTCCCGACTGCGCGATCACCACGGACGTCATCGTCGGCTTCCCGGGCGAGACCGAGGCCGACTTCGCCGAAACCCTGGAAGTGGTCGAGGAGGTCGGCTATGACGGCGCCTTCACCTTCGTCTTCTCGGCGCGGCGGGAAACCGAGGCGGCGGCGATGGACGGACAGTTGCCCCATCCGGTCAAGGCGGAGCGGATGGAGCGGCTCGTCGAGGTGGTGCAGAGAAGGGCCAAGGAACAGGCGCAGCGCTTCGTCGGGCGCACTCTCGACGTGCTCGTGGAAGGCACCAGCCGCACCGACCCGACCAAGCTGCGGGGCCGCACCAGGCATAACAAGGCGGTCAACTTCGAGGGCGTGGCCGCGCCCGGCGAGTTCGTCGCGGTCGAGATCGAGGGCGCCACCTCGCAGACGCTTGCCGGGGTCTCGGCAAAGCCGCTCTCGCAGCTCCTTTGAGCGTCCTCGCCGTCTTCGGGCCCACCGGCGTCGGCAAGACCGGGGTGGCGGTCGCCCTCGGTGAGCTGCTGCGGGAAGGCGGCGAGGACCCCGTCGCGATCTCCTGTGACGCGCTGCAGGTCTACGCAGGGCTCGAGACCCTGACCGGAGCCGCCGGCACCGAGGAGCGGTCGCGGCTGGAGCACCGGCTGATCGGGTTCGTGCCGGTCACGCGCACCTTCAACGTCGGCGAGTACATGCCGTTGGCCCACGCCGAGATCGACGCGGCGCTGGCGGCTGGGAGGACGCCGATCGTGGTCGGCGGAACCGGCCTGTACCTACGGGCGGCGCTGGCCGACCTCTCACTGGAGAAAGCCCCGCCCGAATCCGCCGATTCCGAGCTCTGGTCCCCGCTGACGCGGCACCCGACGGCGATCTTCGGCCTCGACATGGACCGGGCGCAGCTGTACGAGCGGATCGACGCCCGCACCGAGGCGATCGTTGCCGCCGGCGCCGCGCGGGAGGCGCGCCGTGCCGAGGCGCTGGGCCCGTCCCGAACCGCCCGCAAGGCGCTCGGCTTCGACGAGCTGCTCGCCGGCGACGTCGAGGCGATGAAGAAGCGCTCCCGCAACTACGCCCGCCGCCAGCTGACCTGGATGCGCAAGATTCCCGACCTCCAGGCGATCGACCGCACCGGCCTCGCAGACGCGGACGTGGCCGCGAGGATCATCGCCTCAATAGGCTCCCGCCGGTGAGATTCGAGAAGTGGCAGGCGCTGGGCAACGACTATCTGATCCTCGAGGCGCAGAACCTCCCCTGGGAGCTGAGCCCGAAGCGGGTCGAGTGGCTCTGCGACCCCCACTTCGGGGTCGGCGCCGACGGCGTTCTCCTGCTCGCCCGCAGCGAGGACCCCGAGTTCGTCGCCGAGCTGCGGATCTTCAATCCCGACGGTTCCGAGGCGGAGCTGTCCGGCAACGGCGCTCGCGAGGCGATCCTCTACCTGCGGCGCCACGGCTGGACCGACGAGGACACCTTCGCGATCCGCACCGTGGCGGGGCCGATCGTGCCGACGATCAGCGGCGAGCTGACCTGCGCGGTCGAGATGGGCAGGGCCGCGACGACCTCCAAGGACTTCCCCTCCGGCCCCGAGCACGGCAAGGGGAGCCTGACTGCCGGTGGCCGGGAGTGGGAGTTCCAGCACGTCTCGATCGGCAACCCGCAGTGCGCGATCCTCGTCGCCGCGGATGAGCTGGAGGAGCTCGACCTCGGTGAGATAGGGCCGGCGATCGAAGCCCACGAGCTGTTCCCCCACCGCACCAACGTCTCCTTCCTGGCGATCGACGGCGCCCGGGTGCGGGCCCGGATCTTCGAGCGCGGCGTGGGGGAGACGCTTTCCTCCGGCACCGGCGCCAGCGGCGCCGCCGTGACCGCGTACCTGCTCGGCGCCGCCAGCCCGATCGTCGTCGAGCTCGAAGGCGGTGAGCTGGAGGTCGAGATCGGCGACGACCTGGCCGTGCGGCTGACCGGCTGGGCCGAGCCGGTGTACGCGGGCGAGCTCTCGCCCGAGCTGCTGCAGGCGCTGGCCGAGCTGGACCAGTGAGCTAATCGTTAGGGTCCGCGCCCATGGGGATCGCCGCGCCGTCTAACCGCCTGGAGGCGATGCCTCCCTACATGTTCCAGGAACTGGAGCGGCGCATCGCCGAGAAGCGCGCCGCCGGCATCGACGTGATCAGCCTCGGCATCGGCGACCCGGACCACCCGACTTACGACTACGTCGTCAAGGCGATGCAGGAGGCGGTGGCCGATCCGGCCAATCACCAGTACCCGAGCAACCGCGGCCGGGCCGAGTTCCGCCAGGCCTTCGCCGACTTCTACGAGCGCCGCTTCGGCGTCGAGATCGACCCCGAGGCCGAGGTGATCCCGGCGATCGGGGCCAAGGAGTGCATCTACAACCTCTGCTTCGCCTTCCTCGACCCCGGCGGCGTCGCCCTCGCCTCCGACCCCGGCTACCCGGTCTACACCGGCGGCCCGATCCTCGCCGGCGCCACTCCCGAGCTGCTGCCGCTGGTGCCGGAGCTCGGCTTCGCCCCGGACCTCAGCGCCGTCCCGGCCGACGTCGCCGCCAGGGCCCGGTTGATGTTCCTCAACTACCCGAACAACCCGACCGGGGCGGTCGTCCCCGAGGGCTTCTTCGAGATGGTCGTCTCCTTCGCCCGCGAGCACGAGATCCTCGTCGTCCACGACAACGCCTACTCGGAGACGACCTACGACGGCTACGTGGCGCCGAGCTTCCTCGAGACCCCCGGCGCCAAGGAGGTCGGGGTCGAGGTCTTCTCGCTCTCCAAGGGCTTCAACATGACCGGCTGGCGCTGCGCCGCGATCCTCGGCAACGCCGAGGCGATCCAGACCTACTGGCGGCTCAAGACCAACGTCGACTCCGGGCTCTTCGAGGCGGTGCAGATGGCCGGCGTCGCCGCCCTGCAGGGCCCCGGCGGCCCGCTGGCGCGGATGAACGAGACCTACACGCGCCGCCGCGACCTGGTGGTCGCCGCGCTGCGCGAGATCGGCGTCGAGGTGGCCGCGCCGAAAGGGACGATCTACGTCTGGGCCCCCGTCCCCGACGGCCACAGCTCGACCTCCTTCTGCGAGAAGGTGCTGGAAGAGGCGGCCGTGGTCGTCTCACCGGGCTCGATGTACGGGCCCAGCGGCGAGGGCTTCTTCCGCATCGCCCTGACCGCTCCCGACGACCGCATCGAAGAGGCGGTCGAGCGGATGCGCGAGCACTTGGCCTGATCGCGGGCGCGGTTCGGCGGGCTCGAAAAGCGGATCAGCTTGCGCTTGCAGGAGAAAGGCGCTTCCTGCTGAGAAGGGAATGGGCTGAGATGGCAGCGACGTTTGATTTCAGGCCTGGGCTCCGTTACAAGCTCGCATATGGCCCGCCTGCCAAATGCCATCGTGATTGCGGTGACCATCGTCTTGGGCCTGTCCATCTCTACCAGTCCCAGTGCCGATGCGGCAGCCTTTCATACGTCGTCAAATGAAATAACGATCACAGCGCTCCCAGATGGAACCGGTAAAACCGCACATCAGGTTTTCGACATTGCCGCATGGCCAATCACATGCGCCGGAATGGAAGCCATAGGCGCCGTTGCGGGCACGACATTCACCGTATGGAAAACGGCAGCGGTGTCCTATCTGCCCGTCGCTGCCGGTGCCTGTTCCCTCCAGGGCTCTCCGGTTATCGCTCCACCCCAGATGGAAGGTTGCGACTATCTATTTCGCGCCAGCGGAAAATTGGACATTGAATGCCCGCCGGGTAAATCCATCGACTATTTCGCTAGCGGACCATTGAGCTGTGAATTGACTATCCCGGAACAATCCGAAAAGACCAAAGTGAGCTATAACAACATCGAAGTGGGTGGTGTCAAAGCCATCACAATGGAAATCAACTTGAGCAGCATTCGCTATCTGGCTGTCGGAACCGGTTGCGGGGTATCGGCGGGACTGCACGAAGACGGCAGGTACACAACAGGAAATGTGATTTTGTCGGCGGAGCAGCCTGGCACGGGAATGCCTGTTCCTCTCTGGATCGAATGATCCAGCTCGGGCCGTGCCGTCAGTGCTCTGCGCGCTTGCGCCAGTAGCGATCGAGGCCGCGCCACTGGTAGTCGACGGGGACGGCCTGCAACAGCTCCACCGCCGTCTCGGGGTCGACGGCGGATTCGACCCGTTCGCGGTGGCGCCGTTCGTACTCGGCCTCGGAGAGCTCACGCGCCAGCTGCGCCTCCTCGCGCAGGCGCTTGCGGACGGTGGCCAGATGCTCGGCCGGATCCTCGACCGGGCCGAAGTGGGTGAGGGCGAGGCGCTCGGGCCGCCACGACTCGACGATTCCGATCGACTCCTCCCAGGTCTCGACGTCGATGTCCGGCGGCGGCGTCGGCGGCACGATCAGGTCCGCGGGTGGGATGCGGACGGCGGCGACGTCGCCGACGAAGGCGGTGCCGCTCTCCTCGTGCAGGTAGCAGACGTGATGGGAGGCGTGGCCGGGCGTGTAGGCGACGCGCATCCCCAGCACCGCCTCGCCCCCGGACAGGACCTTCACGTTGGCCTCCGGCACCGGCACGATCTCGCCCCAGAGCTCCTCCATGCGGTCCCCGTAGAGGCGCTCGGCGCTGGCCAGCAGCTTCGTGGGATCGATCAGGTGCGGGGCGCCGCGCTCGTGCACGTAGACCTCGAGCTTGGGCCAGCGCCGCACCAGCGCCCCGATGGCGGCGGCGTGGTCGAGGTGGATGTGCGTCAGCAGCACCGCCCGCGGCTGCTCACCGCCGAGCGCCTCGATAACGGTCCCGATCGAGGACTCCGGGCCTGGATCCACCAGCATCCCGTCCACCTCCCAGCAACCGATCACATGCGGCTGCCCAAGGTGCATGACGTCTATAACGCGCACGCTCAGCAGCCTATTGCGAACCCCGCCGGCGGCTTCGCGGGAGTCGGGGGAGGTCTCGACGGAACCTCCCCGCAGTTCGTGACGGCGAGACCTCCCCCGACTCCCTCAAGCAACCGGAGCAGGAAACCGATCGTCCGCCGCAAGCATCTGCCGAAACCCCTCTTCCATCCCCCGCGGGGCATAGCCGAGCTCGCGGGCGGCCTTGTCGTAGCTCGCCCAGAAGGTGACGTCGTCGCCGGAGCTGATCAGCTCGCGCAGGTTCGGCGGCTGGCCCATCAGCTTCCCGACCAGGGGCCCGAAGGGGATCATCGCCTTCATCAGGCCGGTTGGGAGGTCGCGCTTCGGCGCCTTGCGACCACTGACTTTTGCGATCAGCTCGACCGCCTCGCGCATGGTCGTCACCGGGCCGCTGATCACGTAGGTCTCGCCCAGCTCGCCTTTGTCGAGCGCAAGCAGGACGCCGCCGGCGATGTCCTCGACGTGGGTCATGCAGATCCCCAGCTCGGGGAAGGGCAGCAGCGGCAGCTTGCCGGCGAAGAATTCCTGCAGCAGGTCGGCGACCTGAGAGGTGTCGCCGGGGCCGTAGACGCCGCCCGGCTGGACGATGATCGCCGGCAGGTCCCGCTCGGAGATCATCCGCTCGACGATCTTGTGCGCCTCCAGCTTCGTCTCCTCGTAGTAGGAGGTGAAGCCCTGCTCGGGATTGCGATAGCTCTCGTCGACGACTTTCTTGTCCGTGTTGCCGAAGACGCCGACGGTCGAGACGTAGACGATGCGCGGGATTCTCGCCTCCAGCGCCACCTCCATCACCCGCTCGGTGCCGGCGACGTTTGCCTCCCACATCGCCGGGCGCTGCTTGGCGGGGATACCGACCTCGTACATCGCCGCCGCGTGGATGACGGCATCGCAGCCCTCCATGCCCTGGCGCAGCGCCGCCGAGTCGCTGAGATCGCCGGCGACCAGCTCGGCGCCGAGCGCCGCGACCGCCTTGCCCTTCTCGGGGCTGCGGGCGAGGCAGACGACGTCGTCGCCGCGCTCGCGCAGCTGACGGACGATCTCGCCGCCGATGAATCCCGTCCCGCCGGTGACGAAGATCTTCATGGCGGTAACCCTATCGGCGCGGGGCGGTTGCCTACAATCACCCTGAGTGCAACGTTCGAGAAATGGCCGCAAGACCCCGACGCACAGAGCTGCGGCCGGCGTCGACGGCGCTGGCGTCTCGAACCCCCGGGCGCGCCAACGGGCGCTGGCGATCGGCATCGTCGACGGGCGCGAGCCGGGAGCACCGCTGGCCGAGCTGAAGGAGCTGCTGCGCACCGCCGGCGTGGCGACCGCCGGCGAAGCGACCCAGCAGCGCCCGAAGCCGGACCCAGACCGCTATTTCGGCCGCGGCCGGCTGGACGAGCTGAAGCAGGAAATCGTCGCCTGCGACGCCAACCTGGTCGCCTGCGACGACGAGCTCGCCCCTCGGCAGGAGCGAAACCTCGAGAGCGCGCTGGGCGTGCCGGTGATCGACCGCACCGCGGTCATCCTCGACATCTTCGCCGACCACGCCCACTCGGCCGAGGGCAAGCTGCAGGTCGAGCTGGCCCAGCTCGAATACAACATGGCCCGCATGCGGGGCCTCTGGACCCACCTCGAGCGCCTCGGCGCCGGCCGCATGGACGGCGGCATCGGCACCAGGGGGCCCGGCGAGACCCAGATCGAGACCGACCGCCGCCTTGCCCGCAACCGCATCTCCGCCCTGCGCCGCCGGCTCGGACGGCTGGAACGCAACCGTGGCGTGATGCGGGCCCGGCGCGAGAGCTCATCGCTGCCGCGGGTCGCCCTTGCCGGCTACACCAACGCCGGCAAGTCAACCTTGCTCAACGCCCTCACCGGGGCCGAGGTGGGGGTGGGGGACCGGCTCTTCCACACCCTCGACCCGACCACCCGCGCCCTCGAGCTCTCCGGCCGCGACTATCTGCTGACGGACACCGTCGGCTTCATCGAGAAGCTGCCCCATCAGCTGGTCGAGGCGTTCAAGGCGACGCTCGAGGAGACCGTCTTGGCCGACCTGATCGTGCACGTCGTCGATGCCGCCGAGCCAGAGCAGCGACGGCGCCTGGACATGACCGCGGTCGACGAGGTGCTGGAGGAGATCGGCACCGGTGACAAGCCGCGCCTGCTCGTCCTCAACAAGGCGGACCTGCTGAGCGAGGAGGAGCGTCACGAGGTGGTGATCGCCCACCCCGGCGCGGTTCTGGTCTCGGCTGCCGAAGGGGAGGGCTTGGAGGAGCTGCGCGCGCGGATCGAGGCCGCTTTCGAGGAGACCCTGGCCGAGGTCGAGTTGCTCGTCCCCTACGCCGAGGGCGGACGGTTGCACGAGCTGCACGAGGTCGCCGGCGACCTCGAACGGACCGAGCGCGAGGACGGCGTCCTCGTTCACGCCAAGGTGCCGGTCTCGGAGCTGCACCGCTTCGACGATCTCGCCGTCGTCTAGGCTGCCGCGCGTGGAACTTCCCGTCGCGAAGCTGAAGGACGAGGCCGTGCTGCCCACCCGTGCACACGAGGGGGACGCGGGGCTGGACCTCTATGCCTGCGAGGCGGCGCATATCGGGCCGGGGGAGCGCTGGAGCGTCGGGACCGGGGTCGGGGTCGAGATCCCCGCCGGGCACGCCGGCCTGGTCCTGCCGCGCTCCGGCCTGGCCCGCGACCACGGCATCTCCCTGGTCAACAGCCCCGGCCTGATCGACTCCGGCTATCGCGGCGAGCTGCGGGTGCTGCTCCTCAACAACGACCCCGCGGAGACCTTCAGGGTCGAGGCCGGCGACCGCATCGCCCAGCTCGTGCTGGTCCCGATCGCCCTCGCGACGCCGGTCGAGGCGACCGTCCTCGCCGACTCCTCCCGCGCAACGGGCGGCTTCGGCTCCAGCGGCCGCTGACCCGGCCGAACTGCATCAAATTTCCGGCCTGGTGGATAGGAAAGTTGATGTAGTTCGGGCCGTCGGGTCAGACGCCGGCTGCCGCGCGGGCGCTCTCGTGGGCCGCGGCCTCGAAGGCGTCGTCGAGCGGTTCCAGCTCGGGCCGGCGGCCGTAGCGGCGTTCCAGGGCGACCGCGATCAGGTGGTCGGCGAGCCAGGCGTTCTTGGGCAGCAGCGGCCCGTGCAGGTAGGTCCCGATCAAATTGCCCCGCCGCACTCCCTCGAGGCCGTCCTTGGCGTTGTTGCCGAAGCCCTTGACGACGCGCCCCAGCGGCTCGGCGCCCGGGCCGAGATAGGTGCGGCCGCCGTGGTTCTCGAAGCCGGCGAGGAGCCGCGGGCCGCCGCCGAGGTCGACCTCGATCGCGACGTTGCCGATCAGCCGCGCGCCCGGCTCGCGCACGGTCTCGAGATCAGCGAGGCCGAGGCCCGGCAGCTTCTCCTCGCCGAGCTGGTAGCTGTGGCCGAGCAGCTGATAGCCGCCGCAGACCGCCAGCAGGGCGGCCCCGTCGCCCGCCGCCGCCGCCAGCGCCTCGCGCTTGCTGGCCACCATGTCGGCGGCGACCATGCGCTGGTCGCGGTCCTGCCCGCCGCCGACGTAGAAGAGGTCGTAGGCGGCGGGGTCGACCCGCTCGCCCGGGCCTGCCCCTGCGTGGGAGAAGCCGATTCCGCGCCACTCGCAGCGCCGCCGCAGGAAGACGATGTTGCCGCGGTCGGCGTAGATGTTCATCTGCTCCGGGTAGAGGCTGAGGACGCGCAGCTCCATCAGGCCTCCCTGCCGAGGACGACGACGGTCGAGCCGACGTGGAGGTCGGTGGGGGGGATGCGGTGCCGCGGCAGCGGTCGCAGTCCGGCCGCGACGCCCTCGCGCTCGAGCTCCTCGGCGGCGAGGGTGCGGATGCGGATCTCGTTTTCCTCCTCGCTCAGCTCCCCGTCCGGGGAAACGGTCTGGCGCAGGCGCTGGATCACGATCTCCGCGCCGACGTCGACCGCGTCCAGCGGCAGGCTGGAGTAGACCCAGCCGTCGACCTCGCGCACGTCGGGCAGCGGCGGCGGGCCTTCGGCCGCCGCCGGCAGGCGCTCGACGATCGACAGCGCGATCCGCCCCCCGGGGCGCAGCTGCGAGGCGACGCAGGCCAGGCACTCGACTCGGTCCTCGCTGCCCGGCAGCAGCTGCGCCAGCTGCATCGGCGCCAGGGCCAGGGCGACCTCCTCCTCCAGCTCGAAGCTCTGGGCGTCGCCGACGACGGCCCGCAGCGGCAATCCCCGGGCGCGCTCGCCAAGCGCCGCGATCAGCGCCGGGTCGAGGTCGAGCCCGATCGTTTCGTGGCCGCGGCGAGCGAGGTGCAGGGCGACCCGGCCGGTGCCGCAGCCGAGGTCCAGGATCGGGCCCTCGGCCTCCGTCGCGAACTCCTCCCAGAGGGCGAGATCGCCGCTGTAGGCACCGTTCTCGGCGTCGTGCCAGATCACCTCGCTGCTCGCCGCCCCGTTCCTCATCGCCAGAACTCCCTGGCGAGGCCGCGGTCGGCGAGCAGCTTGCGCAGCTCCATCAGGGCGGTGTAGGTGGGGAGCGCGAAGAGACGGCCCGGCGCCGCGGCGACGGCCTCGTCGAGCGAGGAGGCGATCTCCGGCACGACCTCGATCGAATCCGGCGGCCAGCCGGCGTACTTCAGCCGCAGGGCCATCTCGGGCGCCCGCGTCCCGGCGCAGAAGACCCGCCTCACGGACCCCGCCAGCAGCTCGAAGTCGGCGTCCCAGACCCAGGAGACGTCGCGCCCGTCGGCGATGCGGTCGTTGAGCGCGATCCAGAGGTCGATCCGCTCCTCGCCCGCCTCCAGCCGCAGCGTCCGCAGCACCTCGTTGGCGCCGGCCGGGTTCTTGATCAGCAGGATCGAGACCGGCTTGCCCGCCACCGCGATCGTCTCGACCCGGCCGAAGGCGGCCCGCATCTCGCCCAGCGCCGCGGCGATCCGCTCCGGCGCCACTCCCAGGCGCAGGCCGGCGGCCACCGCGCCGAGGGCGTTGTAGACGTTGTAGAGGCCCGGCAGCGGCAGCTCCAGCACGATCTCCCCGGCGGGAGTGCGGACGATGGAGCGTGAGCCGTCCATGCCGCGCAGCTCGATCGCGGTCGCCGCCACCTCCGGGCGTGGCCGGCGTGCCCCGCAGTTGGGGCATGAGTAGTGGCCGAGGTGGCCGACGAAGGCGCGCTCGTAGGCGTAGGGGTGGCCGCAGCGGCGGCAGTGCTTGGCGTCGAAGGCGTGCTGCAGCTCGGGCAGCGCCTGCGAGGCGTCCTCGATGCCGAAGTAGACGACCCCTTCGCGCGGGCGCTCGGCGGCATCGCGGCCGAGATCGGCGATCAGCGGGTCGTCGGCGTTGAGGACGAGGGCGGTGCGGCCGGCGCGGCCGGCCACGGCGCCGGCCCACTCCTCGGCCAGCGCCTCCATCTCCCCATAGCGGTCGAGCTGGTCGCGGAAGAGGTTGCCGAGCACGATCAGGGCCGGGTCGAGCTGCTCGACCACCCGCGGCAGCCAGGCCTCGTCGACCTCGAAGAGGCCCTCGCGCCCACCCTGCTCCAGCAGCGCCGTCGCCACCCCCCAGGTCATGTTGGAGCCGGCGCGGTTGTGCACGGGCCGGCGCCCGTCCGCCGCGAGCACGGCGGCGATCATCCCGGCGGTGGTCGTCTTGCCGTTGGTGGCGCTGACGATCGTGGCGCCGCCGTCGAGCCGGGCTCCGAGCCGGGCGATCGCCTCCGGGTCGAGGCGCAGCAGCACCCGGCCGGGCAGCGTCGTGCCGCCGCCGCGCCCGCTGGCCCTGCTGGCGGCGCCGATCGCTCGGGCCAGCGCGCGCTTGACGCCGAACAGCACTCCGCCCGGCTCCGCCGCGGCTGCCAACGGTCGGCTCAGGCTCCGGCCGGCGCCGGCACGAGGATGCTGAGCGCGCGTGGCAGGACCCGCAGCGAGGCCGGCAGGTCGGTGAGGTGCTCGCCGTCGGCGTAGACCGGGAACGGCTTGCTGGCACTCAGCTCGAGGTGGGGCGCGCGGAAGACACGCACCTCGTCCTTCTCGACGTGAGTGCCTTTGAACACCCTTGGCAGGTTACTTATGAAGCGCAGCTTGCCGACCTCGCCGACGGCGACGATGTCGAACTCGCCGTCGTCGAGCTCGGCGTCCGGCGCGATGTACATGCCGCCGCCGAAGGCTTTGTTGTTGGCGACCGAGATCGAGTAGCCGCTGAGCCGGATCCGTTCCTGGTCGACACGGATCGTGAAGCGGGCCGGCTTCCAGCCGAGCAGGGTACGGGCGGCGGCGTAGGCGTAGACGAAGCTGCCGCGCAGAAAGTGGGTCTCGTTGGCCCGCCGGTTGGCTTCGGAGTCGAAGCCGACGCTGACGATGCCGAGAAAGCGCTTGCCGTTGGCCTCGCCGACGTCGATCCGGCGGCTGTGGCCGGAGAAGAGGGTTTCGACGGCGGCCTCCGGCTCGCTCGGGACCCCGAGCACGCGGGCCAGGTCGTTGCCGCGGCCGCCGGGGATGATGCCGAGCGGCGTCTCCGAGCCGGCCATGGCGCCGCCGATCGCCCCGAGCAGCCCGTCGCCGGACATCACGACCGGCAGCTCTCCCGCTTCGACCGCCAGCAGCGCCTGCTCGACCCCGTGCTCGAGGTCCTTGGTGCGCTGGACGCGGAAGACCGCGCGGCGCGCGTCGAGCGCCGCCTCGACGTCGGGCAGCAGCTTCAGCGTCTTCCCGCCGGCCGAGGCCGGGTTGATCAGCAGCGCCAGTGGCATCCCCTCGATGTCCATCCGCACGCAGCCTAGTCGCCGGGCGAAGCCGGATCGCCGCCGCGCAGGCGGCCGACAGAGAAGCTGCCGGTGCCGGCCCGGTCGCGCTCGAGCAGCTCGATCCCGCGCCGCGCGAGGCGCCGGCGCAGGAGGCGCGCGCCGAGTCCTTCGGAGTCGCCGGGTTGATCCAGGCTGACGAGGATGAGGTGCCCGCCGGGCCGCAGGACCCGGGTGAGCTCGGCGGCGGCAGGGCGGCCGTGGGCCTGAACCACGAGGTCGAAGAAGTCGTCGGGGTAGGGGAGGGACCGCGGCCGGCCGGCCTTGAAGGCGATCCGGCCCTCGGGATCGAGCCCGACCCGGGCGGTCGCCGCCCGCACCCGCTCCTCGGCCCGGTCGACTCCGCGCACCCTCGCCGCCGGGAACTCCCGGGCCAGGAAAAGGGCGCCGTCGCCGTCGCCGCATTCGACCTCCAGCACCCGCTCCGGCGGCGGTGCGATTCGCAGGGTGGCTGCCGCCAGCGGGGTCAGCGGTGGGGTGGACATCCGCCCGATCGTAAGTGCTCTAGGCTTTCGCGCCGATGGAGGAGCAGGCAGACCGACGCTGGATCATTCTCGCCGTTTTCGCGGTCGTGGCGGTCGCCGTCGTCGCGGCGATCCTGCTCTCGCGCGGCGGCGACGACGAGAGTGACTCGAGCACGGCGGCGACGGGCGTCGAGGGCTGCAAGCAGGTCGAGGCGCCGCCGCCGAAGCAGGTCTCGCTGAAAGCGCCGAAGCAGACCCTGAAGCGGGGCGAAGCGGTGACCGCGGTGGTCCAGACCAGCTGCGGCAGCTTCGAGATCGCCCTCGACACCGAGCGCGCCCCGAAGACGGCCAACTCCTTTGCCTACCTCTCCGAAGAAGGCTTCTACGACGGTCTCACCTTCCACCGGATCGTCCCTGACTTCGTGATCCAGGGCGGCGACCCGGAAGGCACCGGCTCCGGCGGTCCCGGCTACAGCGTCGACGAGAAACCGCCCGCCAACCTTGCCTACACGAAAGGCACCGTGGCGATGGCGAAGACCTCCGCCGAGCCGCCCGGCCGCTCCGGCAGCCAGTTCTACGTGGTCACCGGCGCCGACGCCGGACTGCCGCCCGAATACGCCCTGGTCGGCAAGGTCGACGAGGGCCTCGACGTCGTCGAGCGGATCGGCAGTTTGGGCACGTCGACCGAACAACCGAAACAGACGATCCTGATCGAAGAGATCACGATCGAAAAGGGCTAGCCGGCGGCGAGGCTGGCGCGGTGGCAAAGCTCAGCGCAGGCGACCCCGCTCCGGACTTCTCGCTTCCCGGCACCGGCGGCAAGACGTACCGGCTCGCCGACTACCGCGGGCGCAAGCTGATCCTCGCCTTCTACCCCGGTGACTTCACCACGGTCTGCACCAAGCAGTTCTGCTCCTATCGCGACCAGGGCGGCAGGCTCGAGGATCTCGGCGCCGACGTGCTCGGCATCTCGCCGCAGTCGGTCGACTCGCACGAGCGCTTCGCCGAGGAGAAGCGCCTCAACGTGCCGTTGCTGGCCGACGAGGACAAGAGCGTCGCCCGCGCCTACGGCGTCCTGGCCGGGCCGCTGGTGCGGCGGGCGATCTTCGTCGTCGACGAGGAGGGCATCGTGCGCCACCGCAAGGTGTCCCTGACCGGGCTCGGCTACGAGTCGGTCGACGACCTCGAGCGCGCCCTCGCCGCGATCGGCTGATGGCGGCGGCCGCGGCGGCGCCGTTCGTGATCGGGAAGGCGCCCGCGATCCACGGCGAGGCGGCGGGGGAGGGGCCGCCGATCGTCCTCTGTCACGGGATCACCGCCACCCGCCGCTACGTCCACCATGGCTCGCGGGCGCTGGAGCGGGCCGGCCACGCGGTCGTCGCCTACGACGCGCGCGGGCACGGCGAGTCGGACCCCGCCCCGTCTGGGGAGGGTTATGGATACCCGGAGCTGGTCGGCGACCTCGAACGGGTCGTCGCCGCGCGGGTGGGGGAGGGCCGCTTCGTCCTCGCCGGGCACTCGATGGGAGCGCACACCGCGGTCGCCTACGCGCTTGCCCATCCCCGGCGGCTGGCCGGCCTGGTCGTGATCGGGCCCGTGTACGCGGGCGAGGTCCCGCCGTCCTCGCTGGCCTATTGGGACGGGCTCGCCGCGTCCCTGGAGCAAGGCGGGGTGGACGGCTTCGTCGACTACGTCGACCGCAATCTGGACACCGACCCCGCCTGGCGCGAGTCGGTCCTCGCCTTCACCCAGGCCCGCATGCTCCTGCATCGCCATCCCGAGGCGCTGGTCGAGGCTCTGCGCGAGGTTCCGCGTTCGCGCCCCTTCGGGTCGATGGAGGAGCTCGCCCGTCTCGAGATGCCGGCCCTGGTCGTGGCCAGCCATGACGCCGCCGACCCCGGGCATCCCTACGCTGTTGCAGCCGCCTACGCGGAGCGCCTGCCGAGGGCGAGGCTGGCAAGCGAGGGGGAGGGGGAGTCGCCGCTGGCCTGGCAGGGCGGCAGGCTCTCGCGCGAGTTAGCCGCCTTTTACGCAGAGGCTTTATCTTCATCACTATGAACTTTCCGACCGAAGCCAACTTGCGCCGCGCAATCGCCTTCGTGGCGGCTCTCGGCATCGGGGTCGCCACCTACATCACGATCGCCGACTCCGGCGGCGGGGCGCCCGCTTGCCTGGCCGGCGGCGGCGGCTGCGAAACCGTGGCCAACAGCTCCTACTCGCACATCGCCGGGGTCAACATCGCGATCTTCGGGATCATCGGCTACGTCGTCCTGTTGGCAACCGCCTTCTTCGCCAACGACCTGGCGCGCTTCGTCGGCTTCGCCACCGCCCTCGGCGGCTTCGGGTTCAGCGTCTACCTGACCTACCTGGAGCTGTTCACGATCGAAGCGATCTGCCAGTGGTGCGTCGCCAGTGCCGTGCTGATGACGCTCCTCTTCTTGCTCAACGCCACCCGTCTGATCGGCTACGCCGGCACCGGCGGCGATCGTGCCCCCGAGGACACCAGCGATGGGGTTCCCGAAGAGGCCGACTCGGGCGCCGAGCCTGCTTAGCTTGTGCCCGGCGCCAGGGGGCGCCGACAGCCTCGTTTCGACCAACGGCAAAACCACATGGAGGAGAGATGAGTAACAAGCGGGAGCGGGAGAAACGTCGCGAAGAGCGGCTGCAGGAAGAAACGCAGGTCGACGCCGGCGATCGCCGCACGCGGCTGCTCCAGTTGGGGGCGGGGGCGGTGTTCCTCGTCGTCGTCGCCGTGGTTGTGCTGATCGTCGTCAACTCCGGTGGCGACGGCGGTGGCGACGCGCAGAACCTGAAGGAGGTGGCGGTGGTCGAAAACGAGATCGGCGGCATTGCCCAGAAAGGCATGGTGCTCGGCGATCCGAAGGCCAAAGTCGAACTGATCGAGTACGGCGACCTGCAGTGCCCGGTCTGCAAAGCGTATTCGGAAGACTTCCTGCCGCAGATCATCGAAGGCCAGGTCAAAGACGGCAAAGCGAAGCTCTCCTTCCGCAACTTCGCGTTTCTGGGGCCGCAGTCGGCACCGGCGGGCGCCGCGGCGCTGGCCGCCGGCGCGCAGGGCCGGGGCTGGTCGTTCCTCGGGATCTTCTACCGCAACCAGGGCATAGAGAACTCGGGATACGCCGACGACGAGTTCCTCACCGCGGTGGCCAAAGCCGCCGGCGTCAAAGACATCGCCAAATGGAACCAGGAACGCAAAGGGGCCAAATTCACCGACGAAGTCGTCGCCACGACCGAAGAGGCTCAGAAACTGGGCTTCACCGGCACTCCGTCCTTTGCGATCAAAGGCAGCAAAGGTCTCGAACTCCTCGGCTCGCCGAGCTCACCGGAGGAAGTCGAACAAGCGATTGAAGAAGCCAGCTGATCTCCCGAACGGGGCGGACGGGGCAATTCCCGCGACCCGCCGCCCTGTTTTCGGCCTTTTCTCCTTCGAGTTGACATAACCACCATTATCGTGCGTTAAATCGACGTTTCAGGGAGCGGCACGGGCGCTGCCGCTGACCAGCGGCTTGACGATCGGCGGTGCTTTGGGAAACTCGCCGCGCTCGACGTCCCCCAGGCGCAGCGGCGAGGACCCGATCGTGGCGACGGTGTCGCGGTTGCAGTGGCAGCCGTCGCCGACGAAGCGCCAGGGCTTTTCGAAGCGGTCCTGCCAGCGGGCCAGCCGGGGGTTCTCGGCGCGGACGTGCTCGAGGAACAGCAGCTGGCCGCCGGGCTTGAGCACGCGGGCCACCTCGTCCAGGGCCCGCTTCGGGTTGAGAACCGTGCAGAGCACAAGCGTGGAAACCGCGGTGTCGAAGCTGGAGTCCTCGAACGGCAGGCGTTCGGCTGGAGCTTCGCTGACGCTCACCGGGCGCGGCGACGTCGCCGTCCTCGCCCGCAGCCGCTTCGCCATGTGGGGGTCGGGCTCGAGCATGACGAGCTCGTCGACCCCGTCCGGGTAGAGATCGAGGTTGAGGCCGGTTCCGGCGCCCAGCTCGAGGACCCTCCCCCCTGCCGCCGCCAGCAGCTCGCGACGCATCTGCCGCAGCCCCGCCTCTTCCGCGATCTTGAAGTTGCGGTCGTACAGCGCCGCGAAGAGGCGGCCCCAGGTCGCGTCGTAGAACCGGCCCAAGGCGCTACGCGGCGTCGCGCTCGACCGCGGGAGTCTCGCTGCTCGACTCCTCGATGCCGGGCTCACTGGCGGCGGCACGCTCCTCGTAGGCGCGGCGGGCGCCGTGGTCGACCTCGAACATCAGCTTGTCGGCCTTCATCAGTCGCCCGATCGCCTCGTTGACGCGGCGCGGCATCAGCGCCGAAAAACGGGTTATGACCGCGTTCGAGCGCGGCACGTAGACGTCGAAGCGGCCGAGCTCGAGGGCGTCGACGATCTCGTCGGCGACGTCCTCGGCCTCGACCGGTTTGATCAGTTTCTGACCGACGCCGGCGGTCAGTTCGGTGTTGACGACGGTCGGCATCACGCAGTGGACTTCGACGCCGCTGCCGCGCAGCTCCGCCTTCACGGCCTCGCAGATCCCGACCACCGCGTGCTTGGTGCCGGAGTAGGTGGCGATGCCGGGGATCGCCGTCTTGCCGGCCTGCGAGGCGATGTTGACGATGTGCCCGGTGCCGCGGGGCCGCAGCCGTTCGATCGCCAGCTGGGTGCCGACGAGGACGCCGTAGACGTTGATGTCGAGCTGGCGCTTGATCGAGGCGTCGGACTCGTCGACCAAGGCCGTCACCGGCATGATCCCGGCGTTGTTGACGACGACGTCGACCGGGCCGAGCTGGCGCTCGGTCTCGTCGAGGAACTTGGCGAAGGACTCGCGCTCGGTGACGTCGAGCGGCAGCGCGATCGTGCCTCCGCCCAGTCCCGCCGCCGTCTGCTCCGCCAGCTCGAGCTCGAGGTCGCCGATGGCGACGCGGCAGCCACGGCGCACCAGTGCCGTCGCGGTCGCCTTGCCGATCCCGCGGGCCCCACCCGTGATCGCCACGACCTTGCCGTTCAGTGATCGCCGCTGCTTCGCCATCGTGAGCCTCCTGGTTGGTGCGGCGAGCCTCAGCTCGCCGGCTTGTAGACGGTGACCACGGCGGCGCCGCCGAGGCCGATGTTGTGCTGGAGCGCCACCTTGGCGCCCTCGACCTGCCGCTTCTCGGCGTCGCCGCGCAGCTGCCAGGTCAGTTCGGAGCACTGCGCCAGCCCGGTGGCGCCGAGCGGGTGGCCCTTGGAGATCAGCCCGCCGGAGGGGTTGACGACGACGTCGCCGCCGAAGGTGGTGGCTTCCGCCTCGACCAGCTTGTGCGCCTCGCCCTCGGCCGCGAACCCGAGCGCTTCGTAGGTGATCAGCTCGTTGGCGCTGAAGCAGTCGTGCAGCTCGCAGACGTCGACTTCGGCGGCGGCCACCTGGGCCTCCTCGTAAGCGCGGTCTGCGGCCAGTTTCGACATGTCGGCGCCGACGATCGTCATGCAGTTGGCGTCCTCGGCGAAGGTCGAGGAGAGGTCGGTGACCATCGACTGGCCGGCGATCTCGATCGCCCGGTCCCAGAGGTCGTGCTCGTCGACGTAGCGCTCGGAGGCGACGATCGCGCAGGCCGAGCCGTCGGAGGTCGGCGAGCACTGCAGCTTGGTCAGCGGGTCGTGGATCATCTTCGCGCCCTTGATGTCGTCCAGCGAGTACTCGTCCTGGAACTGGGCATAGGGGTTGTTGACCGAGTGTTTGTGGTTCTTCCAGCCGATCCAGGCGTAGTGGTCGGGGGTCGAGCCGTACTTCTGCATGTGGTCGCGACCGGCGTTGCCGAACATCTGCGGGGCCGGCGGCGACTGCTCCGGGTCGCGGATCTCGAACATCCGCATCGCGTGTTTGTCGAGCGCGTTGGTGCGGTCGGTGTACTTGACCCCGAGGCTGCCCGGCTCCATCTTCTCGAAGCCCAGCGCCAGGGCGCAGTCGACGAGGCCGCCCTTGACCGCCTGGCGGGCGAGGAACAGCGCCGAGGAGCCGGTCGAGCAGTTGTTGTTGACGTTGACGACCGGGATCCCGGTGAGGCCGAGCTGGTAGAGCGCCCGCTGCCCGTAGGTCGAGTCGCCGTAGCAGTAGCCGGCGTAGGCCTGCTCGACGTCGGTGTAGGGAATGCCGGCGTCGGCGAGCGCCTTCTCGCCGGCCTCCTTGGCCCAGTCGGGGTAGTCGCCCTCCTTGGTGCCGGGCTTCTCGAACTTGGTCATGCCGACACCGATCACGAACGTGCGGTTGCTCACTGTCTCTCCTCGAAGTCTGCCGCGCCTGGCGGATTTGGCTGCGTAGCCAGGAATCTACCGGACCGCCGCCCCCCTCCCCCGGTTCGGCCAGACGACGAAGGCGGCGAAGGCGATCAGGATGCCCAGGGCGGTGCCGAGCAAGCGCTGTCCGGCGGCCTCGAAGGGGCCCTCCCCCAGGGTGTCGCTGAGCAGGACGACGTAGGTGGTGATGGCGGCGGTGAAGAGCGCGTACTGAACGGTCAGCAGGCCGAAGGTGAGCGCGGCGGCCACCGTCAGCACCACGCCGACCACGAGGTCGTCGCCGGGGAAGGCCTCGGCGAGGCTGGTGGCGACGATCAGGCCGAGCACGGTGCCGATCGCCCGCAGGGCGAGCCGGTGGTAGGTCTCGTCGCGCTCGGGCCGCATCACGAAAAGGATCGTCAGCGGGATCCAGAAGCCGTGCACGGTCATCCCCAGCAGGCGGTAGAGGGCGACGCCGAGGGCGAGCGAGACGCCGAAGCGGACTGCGTGGCGGGCGCTGCTCGAGCGCATGGTCAGGTTCGAGCGCAGCGCCGCCAACGCCGCGGCGGTGTCCCAGCCACTCGCCTCGTCGTCCTCGGAGCGGTCGGCGACGAGCCAGACCAGAAGCGACCACAGCGCCTGGGCGAGGCCGCCGACGGTGGCATAGAGCAGCGCTGGCCAGGCGTCGCCGGGCGCCAGGAAAAGGCCCTGGCCGATCATCAGCGCCAGCGAGACGGAGAGCCCGGTGATCGCCAGCCGCAGCGAAACCGAGAAGCAGTAGCCGGCGGCGGCGCCGACCAGACCCATCAAGAGCACCGCCAGCGGCGCCGACTGGCTGCTGAGGACGCCGAGCGCCGCGGCGACCCCGATCAGCGGCGCCGCGACCGCCTGCCAGGCGGCGCGCGGGCGGGCCGGCGCGTCGAGGCCGGGAAAGCCCGCCAGCAAGGCTCCGGTCGCGATCGCGCCCTTGGTCGGGGCGTCGAAGCCGAGCTCGATGGCCAGCGTGACGCCGATCGGAACCGCGATCAGGGCGCCGCGGCGCAGCGCCGGCCCGGGCGCGCTGGGCCCGAGGGCCAACAGGGGCGACGCGCGCAGCCGCGTCGCCAGGCCTGAGGCGTTGAAGAGCCCGCCGGCGCTCTGGCCGGTCGACCGCTCGCCGGGGCTATTCTCAGGGGTCTTGGTCACCGCGGTTCTCAGCTCCGATCCTGCCGCTGGAGTGGGCATCTTCGCCGCCCTCGCGGCGGGAGTCGTCTCCTTTCTCTCTCCCTGCGTGCTTCCTCTCGTCCCCGGCTACCTCTCGGCCGTGACCGGCGTCTCCGCGGCGGACCTCGACGACGCCGGCTGGCGCCGCGTGCTCGGCCCCAGCCTGGTCTTCGTCGCCAGCTTCTCGGCGATCTTCATCCTCCTCGGCCTCACCGCGACCGCGGTCGGCTCGACCTTGCAGGACCACAAGGAGCTGCTGACGAAGATCTCCGGGGCGCTGATCGTCGCCATGGGGGTGCTCTTCGTCGCCTCCCTCTTCATCACCCGGCTGAACAAGGAGTGGCACGTCGACGCTCTGCTCGAGCGCGCCGGCAAGGGCGGCCCGATCGTCGCCGGCGCCGCCTTCGCGATCGCCTGGACTCCCTGCATCGGCCCGACCCTCGGCGCCATCCTCGGCGCCGCCGCGCTCTCGGACTCAGCCGCCCGCGGCGCCTTCCTGCTCGCCGTCTACTCGGCCGGCCTGGCGATCCCCTTCGTCCTCACCGCCCTCGCCTTCTCCCGCATGACCACCGCCTTCGCCGTGGTCAAGCGCCACTACCAGCTGATCGTCGCCGTCGGCGGCGTGATCCTGATCGCGATGGGCGTGCTGATCTGGACCGGCGAACTGACCCGGCTCAACGGCGAAATCGGGATCTGGGCCGAAGAAGCCGGCCTCGACTTCTGGAACGGGATTTAGCGACGTTCTGTCGAGTTGATGACCCCATAGGGTCACTAAATCGACAGAACTCTCAGTTCTGAACCGGCGCCACCGTCTCCAAATCTTTGCCGACCGCCTCGGTGATCTCGAGGCCGCCGTCGTCGACGTCGCGGGAGCAGACGATGCGGAAGCGGCCGGTGCCGATCTCGCCGTCGGGAACCACCGGCAGGCCGCGGATCTGCTCCCAGCCGAGCCGCTCGACCTCGAACGGGTTCATCCGCACCTCGGCCGCCGGGAACGGGCAGTTCGAGTTGTGCTGGTCGATCGCCCTGGAGATCGCCTCCAGGTTCTTCGCCTCGGGGGAAGCCACGCGACAAGTCTAGGACCGGGGAAAGCCAGGGACTCCGTCCCTCCCCCCTCCTACCATCGAACGGTGGCTGCCACGCGGACGATCGCGCATCTCGACATGGACGCCTTCTACGCGTCGGTGGAGCTGCGCAAGCGGCCGGACCTGAAGGGGAAGCCGGTGGTGGTCTGCGGGTCGGGGCCGCGGGCGGTGGTGACGACGGCGAGCTACGAGGCGCGCAAGCTGGCCGGGATCCACTCGGCGATGCCGGCGGCGGTGGCGCGGCGGCGGTTGCCGAACGCGGTCTACCTGCGACCCGACTTCCCCGCCTACCGCGAGGCCTCGGCGCAGGTGATGGAGGTGCTGCGGCGCAACGTCGAGACGGTCGAGGTGGTCGGGCTCGACGAGGCCTACCTGGACCTGACCGGGATCTTCTCGCCGAAGGCGACGATGCGGCGCG
Source organism: uncultured Solirubrobacterales bacterium (assembly GCA_963849165.1). Classification (GTDB taxonomy): domain Bacteria; phylum Actinomycetota; class Thermoleophilia; order Solirubrobacterales; family 70-9; genus VAYN01. The sequence continues at coordinate 49,277 of CAWKGJ010000004.1, forward strand.
TCGCCACCGCGATCCGCCGCGAGACCGGTCTCACCTGCTCGGTCGGGATCTCCGAGAGCCGGATGCTGGCCAAGATCGTCAGCGAGCTCGGCAAGCCGGCCGGGCTGGTGGTGCTCTCCCGGGAGGACGCGCTGGAGCGCTTCGCCGCCGAGTCGCCGGGCCTGGTGCCGGGAATCGGGCCGAAAACGGTGCTCAGGCTGCAGGGGATGGGCGTCCACACGCTCGCCGACCTGCGAGCCCGCGAGCGCGAGGAGCTCGAAGCCTCCTTCGGCCCCCGTTCCGGCGCCTGGCTGCATGCCCGCGGCCGGCTCTGGGACGAGACGCCGATCAGCGTCTCCCACGAGACCAAGTCGCAGTCGGTGGAGACGACCTTCGACGTCGACGTCCGCCGCCGAGGCGAGCTCGAGGCGGTCCTCGCCGAGCAGGCCGAGGAGCTGTGCCGGCGCCTGCGCAAGCGCGAGCTGGAGGGAAGGACGATCGGGATCAAGGTCCGGCTCGACGACTGGACCAACGTCACCCGCTCGCACACGGTCGAGGAGCCGACCAACGATCCAGCCGTCGTCGCGCCGCTGGCGCTGGAGCTGCTGCGGGCCTACGACCCGCCGCGCCCGGTGCGGCTGCTCGGCGTTCGCGTCGCCTCCTTCGAGAGCGAGGCGGAGGCCGAGCCCACCGAGCCGGAGCCGCAGCTCCAGCTCAGCCTGCCGGGCTAAGATGAACCGATGGGCACCGAAAGGCTGACCGGACTCGATACCTCCTTCCTCCACATGGAGCGCGCCGGGGCCCACATGCACGTCGCCTCGACGATCATCTTCGAGGGCCCGGCGCCCTCCCACCGCGAGTTCCGCGACCACATCGCCTCGCGCCTGCACCTGGTCCCGCGCTTCCGCCAGAAGCTGCGTTTCGTCCCGCTCGACCAGGGCCGCCCGGTCTGGGTCGACGACCCGCACCTCAACCTCGACTACCACGTGCGTCAGAGCGCCCTGCCGGCGCCCGGCTCCGAGGAGCAGCTGCGCAACCTCGCGGCGCGGATCTTCTCGCAGCAGCTCGACCGCAGCAAGCCGCTCTGGGAGCTGTGGCTGGTCGAGGGGCTGCGCGACGACCGCTTCGCGATCGTCGGCAAGAGCCATCACGCCCTGGTCGACGGCGTCTCCGGGGTCGACATCACCACCGTCCTCTTCGACCTCGACGCCGAGCCGCAGGGCTCGCCGGCCTCCGCCCCGCCCTGGCTGGCCCGGCCGGAACCGACCGACCTGAAGCTGCTCGGCGACGCGGTGCGCGAGCGCCTGACCAGTCCCAAGGAGATCGTCCGCGGCGTCCGCGCCGTCTTCCGCGGCCCGCGCCAGGTGCTGCGGGGCGTCGGCGCCACCTCGAAGGTGATCGGCGCCGGCATGTCCGCGCCCAGCAGCGTCTTCAACGTCGAGATCGGCCCCCACCGCCGCTTCGCGATCACCCAGGCCGACCTGGCCGAGCTGAAGCGGGTCAAGGACGCTCACGGCGGCACCGTCAACGACGTCATCCTCTCGATCGTCAGCGGCGGCATCGGCAAGTACCTGCGGGCCCGCGGCCACGACACCGAGGGCCTGGAGCTGCGGGCGCTGGTCCCGGTCAGCGTCCGCGCCGCCGAGGAGCACGGGGCGCTCGGCAACCGCATCTCGGCGATGATGGCGCCGCTTCCCGTCTGGTGCGAGGACCCGGTCGAGCGATTGCACCTCGTCTCCGAGGAGATGGGCGACCTGAAGTCCTCCGGCCAAGCCGTCGGGGCGGAGATCCTGACCAAACTGACCGACTTCGCGCCCGCGACGATCGCCTCTCAGGCGGCTCGCCTGCAGCCGGCGCAGCGCTTCTTCAACCTCGTCGTCACCAACGTGCCGGGCCCGCAGTTCCCGCTCTACGTGCTGGGCCGCAGGATGGAGTCGATCTTCCCGATGGTGCCGTTGGCCCGCCGCCAGGCGCTCTGCGTGGGGATCATGTCCTACAACGGCCAGGTCAACTTCGGCCTGATCGGCGACTACGACGCGATGGCCGACCTCGACAGCTTCGCCCTCGACCTCGAGGCCGCGACCGCCGAGGTGGTGGCCACGGCGCCGGCCAAGGCAAAGCGCGGCAAGGGGAAGGCGAAGGCGGCGTCGAACGGCAGCGGGGCCGTCGCCTCGCGGTCGCGCTCGTAGTCCTCGCGCGGCTAGAAGACCAGCCGGCCGCGGATCTCGAAGCGGGCCTGATCGGTCAGGTAGTGCCAGTCGAGCCGGCGCGCGCTGAAGCCGCTGGCGCTGGCGTCGGCGTTGACCAGGACCGCCGTGACGCGGCTGTAGCGGCCGGGGTCGGCGAGGCGGACCGCGAGCTTGCCGCCGCCGCGACCGAAGTCGAGCCGGGTGACCGACCGTCCCCGGCGCTCGCCGCCGATCCGTCCGACCAGCGCCAGCGCCGCCGCGGTCCCGGGTGGGGCCGCCGCGGTTACGACGACGGCGCGTCCGCGGGGCGCGTGGACGCGCAGCAGCGAGAAGGTCGTGTGGTTCAGCGACCGCGTCAGCGTCCGCCCGTTCAGCGGCAACGCCCCCTGCCTGCGCATGTTCGGAAAGAGGCGGCCCTCCCGGAACACCTCTCCCGTGCGCCACTCGGCGACGGCGGCGGCGAAGCGGGCGAAGTCGTGGCCGAGGTCGGAGCGCCCGGCGGCGCGGATCGCCGACTCGTAGGCGCGGACCGAGAAGCCACCCGGCTTGACGTGAATCGCCCGCGCCCAGGCGCGGCGGACGATCTCCGGCCCGTAGCGGCGGGCCAGCCACTGGTTCCAGACCGCTGACCCGTACTCCTTGATCGAGCTGGCGGTCAGCGGCGTGTCCCAGCGCTTGACCCAGCGCCGCACGTAGCGCAGGTAGTCGTCGATGCCGTCGTAGACCTGGTCCTCCATCCAGGTCGCGCTCGACTCGGCGAACCAGGGGTCCTGGAAGGCGTCATAGCCGAACTGGAGGATGTGGTTGTACTCGTGGGCAAGCGTCACCTCGAGGTCGTCCGCCGGCGAGGTCCCCGGGAACTCGAAGGGGCTGTAGTCGTTGTCGAGGACCAGGTAGCCGTGCAGGCGGCGCGGGATCCGGTGCTCCCTGCTCGCCTGGCCGCGATCCGGGGCGGCGTAGCCGAACAGTTCGCCGCCGATCTGGGAGAGGTAAACGTCGGTCTTGCCGAGCTTTCCCCCCCTGCGGCCGTCACTCTTGGGCTCGCGCCAGCCGAGTTCGTCGTTCTCGACGTCGTGCACGTGTTCGGCGATTCGCAGCACCTGCTGGACGAAGTCGGGAACGCCGTCGCCGTCGGAGTCGGCGAGGCTGGGGGCGTCGATCCCCTCCGCCACCCAGTGGACGCAGAAATGCCGTCCGCACTTGGGCGATCGCGGCGCCTGCGGGACGGTGTAGGCGTTGCGGTTGGGGTCGGGATCGTCGGTCGGCCGCGGGCGGGTTTCGGTCGGCCGCGACTGCGGGGCGAGGAAGGGCTTCTGGCTCGGCGAGGCGAGGCTGGGAACGCCGTCCGCGAGGTGGCCGGAAGCGGCGGCGGCGGGCACGGCGGCGGCGAGTAGGAGCGCAGCCGCCGAGAAACCGACCAGGTGGCGACGGCCCCGCATCGGCCGCAGCCTAGCGAGCGCCTCGGCCCACTCGGCCGTGCCGGATCGGGATACTTGCCGCGTGCCCGCCCCGAGGCTGACATGCGCATAGCGCTCGCCCAGATCGACCCCACCGTCGGCGACGTCGACGGCAACGCAGCCAAGATCTCCGCCTGGATCGGCCGCGCCGCCGAGCAGGGGGCCGAGCTGACGATCTTCCCCGAGCTTTGCCTGCCCGGCTATCCCGCCGAGGACCTCTACCTGAAGCGGCACTTCCTCGAGGCCAACCGGCAGGCGGTCGAGGAGCTGGCCGGCGAGGTCGGCGACGCCACCGTCCTCGTCGGCTTCGCCGAGTCGGTGGCGGGCGGCGGCGACTCCCGCCGCGCCCACAACTCCTTGGCCGTCCTCTCCCGGGGCGAGGTGCGCGGCGTCTACCGCAAGAACCGCTTGCCCAACTACGCCGTCTTCGACGAGCAGCGCTACTTCGTGCCCGGCGAGGAGCCGATGACGATCGAGGCCGGCGGCCTCTCCGTCGGCCTGACCATCTGCGAGGACGTCTGGGCGCCCGGACCGCCCGCTCAGGCCGAGGCCGAGCAAGGGGCGCAGCTGATCGCCAACCCGTCGGGCTCGCCGTACCACCGCGGCAAGGGGCGCGAGCGGGTGGAGATGCTCGCCGAGCGCTCGCGCGCCTACGGCACCTATTTCGCCTTCTGCAACCTGGTCGGCGGCCAGGACGAGCTGGTCTTCGACGGGCAGAGCCTGGTCACCGGGCCCGACGGCGAGCTGATCGCCCGCGCCGCCCAGTTCGAGGAGGAGCTGCTCGTCTGCGAGATTCCCGACGGCGAGCCCGGTCCTCTCGCCGAGCCGCTCGGCGACCTCGACGAGGTCTACGGGGCGCTGGTGCTGGGCTTGCGCGACTACGTCGCCAAGAACGGCTTCAACCACGTCGGCGTCGCCCTCTCGGGCGGGATCGACTCCGCCCTGGTGGCGCTGCTCGCCGCCGACGCGGTCGGCCCGGAGCGACTCAGCTGCGTGGTGATGCCGTCGCCTCATTCCAGCGATGAAACCCAGGGCGACGCCCGAACTATCGCCGCCAACCTCGGCTGTGAGCTGATCGAGGTCCCGATCGAGCCGATGATGGACGGGTTCGAGCGGGCGCTCGGCGGCAATCGGGAGCTCGACCTGGCGGCGGAGAACATCCAGGCGCGGATCCGCGGCAACCTGATGATGGCGCTCTCCAACCGCCACGGCTGGCTGGTCCTGACCACCGGCAACAAGAGCGAGATGTCGGTCGGCTACGCGACGCTCTACGGCGACATGGCCGGCGGCTTCGCGGTGATCAAGGACGTGCCGAAGACGCTCGTCTACGAACTGACCCGGCGCCGCAACGAGCGCGCCGCCAGCGAGCTGGTGCCGGCGACGGTGATCGAGCGGGCGCCTTCGGCCGAGCTGCGCCCCGACCAGCTCGACAGCGACTCCCTCCCCCCCTACGACCTACTGGACCGCATCCTCGAGGCCTACGTCGAGCGCGACCAGGGCCGCGAGGAGATGATCGCCGCCGGGATGCCGGCGGCGATCGTCGACGACGTGATCCGCCTCGTCGACCGCTCCGAGTACAAGCGCCGCCAGGCGGCGCCGGGAATCCGCATCACCCCGCGCGCCTTCGGCAAGGACCGCCGCCTGCCGATAACGAACCGTTTCGGCGGCTAGCTCTTCGGCCGTGGCCTGACTGCGATCGTCATCTGGGCGAGGGCGCAGAGCTTGCCCTCGTCGTCGAGGACCTCGGCGTCCCAGACCCAGGTGGTGCGGCCGCGGTGGCGGGCCTGGGCCCTGACTTCGGCGCTGCCCGCGGTGACCGGGCGGATGAAGCTGACGCTGATCGACTGGCCCATCGCCATCATCCCCTCGGGGACCACGGCCAGCGCCGTGGCCCGGGAGCAGATGCTCTCGACCAGGCTCGAGATCACGCCGCCGTGGAGCAGCCCGACCGGCTGGCGCAGCTCGTCGCGCAGCTCGACCCGGACCCGAGCGTCGTCGGGATCGTCGTCGAGCCACTCGGTGCCGACGAGCTCGTCGAATCGGGAGCGCAATCCGCGCGGGTCCTCGGCCATCGGCGCGAACCCTAGCGGGGCCGAGATTAAGCTTTCGCGACCCTCACCGCGAGCGTCCACCGCATCGCCCTCGCCCCATAGTGTTTCGGTCCGGGATGGAGCTGAGCAACGACCAGAAGGCGATCCTGCGGCTGCTCGCGCAACGCGGCGCGGCCGGCTACGACGACCTCACCGCCCTGCTGGGGATCGACGCCGCCGAAGTCCACGAGCGGGCCAAAGCGGCGGCGGCCCAGCTCGAAGCCGAGGGGATCCCGGCGCCCGCGATCCCGGCTCCAGCAGGGGCCGAGCCGCCGCCGGCAGCCGCGCCGGTCGCGGCCACTGCTCCCGAACCACCCCGCAAAACCCTCCAAAAGTCGCCGCCCGTGTCGCGGCCCAAGCCTGCGCTCCCAGGCGGTGCCCGCGCACGCGCCGGGCTGGCTGTCGCGGCGCTGATCGCGGTGGCGCTGATCGTCGTCTTCGCAATCGACGGCGGCGGCGATTCCGGCGAGACGACGACCTCGGCCGCCGGCGAGGGCACCACCGCCGAGGAAACCGTCAACACGAGCACTAACCCGAAGCTCACCCAGGCGGCCCTCGATTCCGTCGACGGCAGCGATGCCGCCGGCGTCGCCACCTTCGGCCGGGTCAAAAACTCGCTGGCGCTGCAGGTTGAAGCGGAAGGCCTGGAGCCGACCGACAAAGGGGAGTCCTACACGGTCTGGCTCTACGAGTCGCCGCAGAAAATGCTGCCGCTGGCCTCGACCATCGTCGGCGAGGACGGCAAGATCGGCGCCCAGGTCGAAGTCCCGACCGAAGTCCTGGCTTACCTCGCCAACGAAACCTTCGACCAGATCGACATCTCCCTGACCTCGGATGCGACCTTGAAAGCGTCGCTCGCCAAAGCGACTAAGGAAAAGAAGGCGCCGATCTACACCGGCACCGACGTCCTGCGCGGAACCATCGTCGGCCCGATCATCGGCGCCGCCGACAGGGTCAAAGCCGGCAAATAGGCCTCGGTTAACGCGGTCAAGCAGGTCAAGGACGCAGGGAGCGAAGTGTGCTCTGCACACGAGCGACCGAGGACGCAGAGATGCGCCGCGCCGCGTTAACCGAGGAGCTTGCCCGGGTTCATGATCGCGGCGGGATCCAGCTGTTCCTTGACCGCCCTCAGCAGGTCGACGCCCGTCTCCCCCACCTCGGCCTCCATGTAGGGCGCGTGGTCGCGGCCGACCGCGTGGTGGTGGGTGATCGTGCCACCGCTGGCGACGATCGCCTCCGAGGCGGCGCGCTTGACCTCCCCCCACTGCTCGAGCTCGGCGCCGCGGCGCCTGCGGGAGATGAAGGTGAAGTAGAGCGAGGCGCCGTCGGCGTAGGCGTGCGAGAGGTGGCAGAAGACGAGGCCGGGCGTGCCCTGCCCCTCGAGGGAGCCGCGAATGGCTGCCGCGACGCCGTCGTGCAGCTCGTCCAGGCGGCTCCAGGTGTGGGAGGTCTCAAGCGTCTCCACCATCGCCCCCATTCCCATCAGGGTGTCGCGCAGGTACGGCCCCTGGTAGCGGCCGTGCTCCCAGGAGCGCCCGGCGGCCTGCCCCAGGTAGGCGGCACCGCCGCCACGCAGCGCCCGCACCGCCAGCGCCCGGCGCCGGGCCACCGACTCCTCCTCGCCCTCGTGGCCGACGATCATCAGCGCCCCGCCGGCGCGCCGGCGCAAGCCGAGGTAGCCGCCGAAGAGCCTGCCGGTGATCCCGCGCGGCCCGGAGAGCGCCAGCGAGCCCTGCGTCTCCTCCTCGTCGGAGACCCGGACCACGTCCGGCAGGCCCGGGCCCTGGGCCAGATCCCGGACGATCTCGGCACCGGCCTCGAAGCTCGCCGCCATCCAGGCCTCGTAGCGGCGCACCGCCGGCGCCGGCCGCACCCGCACGGTCACGTCGGGGATGACGCCGAGCACGCCCTCGGATCCCACCACCAGTTCGCGCAGCGCCGGTCCCGCCGCGGTGTGGGGCGTTTCCAGGGTTTGCAGGGTTCCGGCCGGGGCGACGAGGCGGACGGAGCTGACCAGGGCGTCGAAGCGTCCGTAGCCGCTCGAGGCCTGGCCCGCCGAGCGGGTCGCGGCAAAGCCGCCGATCGTCGCGTACTCGAAAGACTGGGGAAAGTGGCCGAGGGTGAGGCCCTCCCGGCCCAATGCCGCCTCCGCCTCCGGCCCGCGCAGGCCGGCGCCGAGGCGGGCGGTCAGCGAGCGACGGTCGACCTCGACCTCGCGCAGGGCCCCGAGGTCGAGGCTGATCAGGCGCCGGTGGCCCCCCCGCAGCGGCTCGACCCCGCCGACGACGCTGGTGCCGCCGCCGAACGGGACCACGGCGGTGCCTTCGGCGGCGCAGACGTCGAGGACGCACCGCAGGGCGTCGGCGTCGGCGGGCATCACCACCGCGTCGGGTGCCGCCTCGAGGCGGCCGCCGCGCATCCGCGCCAGGTCGGCGTAGCCGCGCCCGCTGGAGTGCCGCAGGCGATCCTCGTTCGAAGTGAAGATCGCATCGGCGCCGACCGCCGCGGTCAGCGCTGCGGGCAGCGGCTCGGCGGCGGGGAGCTCGAAGTCCTCGAGCTGGCGCGCCAGCGACCACGGCTCCAGCTCGCCGATCCGCTCCCGCAGCACCGCCAGCGCCTCCGCGTCCAGCTCCGGCGCAATCGCAGGGTCCCCCCAGCCCCACCAATTCGAGTCACGGCGAGGCTGGCTCATCCCACGCCCCTGGGCGACTTAATGTCCCATAGGGACACAAACTCGACCAGGCCCCTCACGTCAGCGCCCTTTCGAGCCCGTCGAGCGCCTCGTCGAGGATCTCGCCCTGGCCGCGGCGCATCATCGGCGAGCCCAGCCTCGACATTCCCTTCAGCGTCTGCACCGAGCTGAGGTCGACCTGGGTGCCGCCGTCGCCAGGTCGCAGCGCCACCTCGATCCGCGAGCTGCGCAGATGGCGGGCGAAGGGCGTGCCCTCGAGCTCCTGCTCCCAGACGTAGCGCTCGTTCTCGGCCGCGCTGAGGCAGCGGTAGTCGGCCCGCACCCCGCGCCCCTCGCTGGTCTCCAGCACCTTGGTCCACTGGCTGCGGCGCCCGCTGCCGCGGCGCTCGACGTTCTCGACCCGGCTCGTGCGCGGCCACCAGCGCGGCAGGCTGTAGGGGTCGGAGACGAGGCTCCAGACCTCCGGCACGGGCGCCGAGATCACACGGCGGCGGGTTACGCGTGGCACGGCGGGGCTGAACCGTCAGTCGCCCGCGAGGCGGCGGAGGTCGCGAACCAGGAGCAGGTGCTTGAGGTGGCTGACGGTGGCCGCCAGGCTTTCCAGGCTCTGCAGCGCCTCCTTGCGGCGCTCGGGGTTGCGCGAGCGCAGTGAAGGGCCCAGCAGTGCTTCCAGCAACTGCGCCTCGCGGTCGGCGGAGGAGCGGAAGACGCGCAGGTTGCGGGCGCCGACGCCGACCCGCGACAGTTCGTTGGCGGCGCGGACGATCTCGCGGTCGGTCTCGTCGTAGACGGTCTTGCCTTCGCGCTTCTCGGGCTGGACGATGCCGAAGTTCTCCAGCTCGCCGATCAGCTCCTCGCGGGCGCCGGTCTCCTCGACCACCTCCTCCAGGGCCAGGTAGGCGCGCGAGGTGTCGACCAGGATCGCCCGCCGGGCGGCGCCGTTGGCCGGCTTGCGCTCGGAGTCGCCGAGGATCAGCTCGCCGCCCCCGGCCAGCTCCTGGCGGATCACCCGCAGCGGCAGGAACTCGTCGCGCTGCAGGCGCAGGATCGTCCGCAGGCGCTCGACGTCGGACTGGCTGTAGAGGCGGTAGCCACCCGAGGTGCGGCGCGGGTTGAGCAGCTTCTGGTCCTCGAGGTAGCGGATCTTCGAGATCGAGACGTCGTCGAACTCGCCCTGCAGGATCTTGCAGACGGCGCCGATGGTCAGCGCCTTGCGCGGCCGGCTGGCCGATTCGGGCGGACGGGCGGGCTGTTCGGAGACGGGCATGGCTCAGCGCTCCAGGTAGCTCAGCTTGTACTTGCCGACCTGGATCTCGTCGCCGTCGCCGAGTCGGTGCGACTCGATCCGCCGGCGGTTGACGTAGGTGCCGTTGAGCGAGCCGAGGTCGTCGATGTAGAGCCCGTCGCGGCGGCGCACCAGCAGCGCGTGGTTACGGGAGACGGTGACGTCGTCGAGGAAGACCCCGGCGTCGGGGCTGCGGCCGATGCTGACCCGCTCCTCGTCGATGCTGAAGCTCTCGCCGGCGCGACCGCCGCCGGCGCGGATCACCAGCGCCGCGCCGACCTGCTCGACCACCTCGTCGATGTCGACCGGCTGCATGTCGCCGGTGTCGTCGACGGTGTAGGTCATCGTCGTCGGGTCCTCACCGGACTCCGCCGGACCGCCCAGGTACGCACCGCACTTCTGGCAGTAGTTGGCGCCCTCGGGGTTGGCGAACCCGCACTCGGGACAGTGGACGGCCATCTCGGACCCCCTCCGCTCAGGCGGCGGGCTCGTCCTCCGACCCGTTGGGCGCCTTGCCGGCGAGGATCTCGGTCAGTTTGCTGACGTCGTCGCCGGTGATCATCGAGTCGCCGCGCTCGTGTTTGTCGCGCAGGCGGTTGACCAGCTCGGCACGGAGGATGTCGATCTTCCCGTGCAGCACGCGCCGCTTGTAGGAGATCTCGTTCTCCTCCTCCGTGAGCTTGTCGATCAGGTCCTTCAGCTCCTTGTCGCTGAGGGATCCCAGATCGGGAAAGGTGTCCTCCATCTCGCTCCTTAGTCGAAAGAGGCGTGGGCGCCCCCGTTTGCGCAGGCGACGATTATAGGTCGAGAACCGCCAAAGGTTCAACTGAAGGTTGAAGGTTCATGCTTCTGGCTCCGAGCTTGCAGCCCGGGCGCGCACGGTGCGCACGCCCGTGCGTGCGTACATGACGGTGGCGAGGATCGCCATCGCCGTGCCCCAGATCACCAGCGCCGTCGCCACCCAGCCGGGGGCGAACAGCGCCAGCCAGATCCCGCCCATGATCGGGAAGACCGAGATCCGCCCCGGCCAGTTGACCTCGACGTCGACCCCGTGCCGGAGGCCGTGCTGGGCGAGGAAGAGCATCGCCAGCTCGCGCAGCGCGAGCACGACCAGCAGCCAGCGCGGCAGCAGCTCGAAGCTCCAGCAGACGACGGCGCCGGAGAGGATCGTGAGGCGATCGACCAGGGGGTCGAGCAGCGCCCCCATGCGGCTGTATTGGCCGGTGACGCGGGCGAGGAAGCCGTCGAGGTAGTCGCCGGCCGCGATCGCCCAGAAGACCATGGCGGCCGTGAAGGAGGTGCCGTCGTCGCTGGAGTAGGCGAGGGCGAGGAAGAGCGGGATCGCCGCCAGGCGGACGTAGCCGACCAGGTTGGGCAACGTCCAGGGGTTGAGCGGCTCGCCCTTGCGCGTGCGTTGTGGTTTGGGCCCGCTGCGATCGAGCCCGAAGAGGCGCCGTACGCGGCCGCGACCGAAGGGGGCCGAGTCAGGCATCGAGACCCTGGAGAAGGGACAGCGCCCGCGTGGCGGCCTCCTCCACGGGCAGCTCGTGCTCGGCGCCGGAGGCGCGCTCGCCGGCCTCGACGACGCCGTTGGCGAGGCCGCGGCGGCCGGCGACGATCCGCAGCGGGCAGCCGAGCAGCTCGGCGTCGGTCAGCTTCTGCCCCGGCCCGGCGTCGCGCTCGTCGTAGAGGACCTCGGCGCCGCCCGCCCGCAGCTCCTCGTAGAGGCGGTCGGCCGCCTCGCGCTCGGGCTCGCCGGCCTTGGCGAGGGAGACGAGGTGGACGTCCCAGGGCGCCAGCGCCGGCGGCCAGACGATGCCGCGCTCGTCTGCTCGCTGCTCGATCGCCGCGGCGACGATCCGGGCCGGGCCGATGCCGTAGCTGCCCATCACGATCGGCCGCTCCACCCCGCTCTCGTCGAGGAAGGTGGCGCCGAGCGGCTCCGAGTAACGGGTGCCGAGCTTGAAGATGTTGCCGACCTCGATCGCCGGCTCGATCTCGATCGTGCCGCCGCCGGGGGCGGTGTCGCCGGCCTCGACCGTGCGCACGTCGAGCTCGTACGACTCGAAGTCGCGCGCCGGGTCGATCCCCCGCAGATGGGCGTCCGGCCGGTTGGCGCCAGAGACGTAGGAGTTGCCGGTGAGGGCCGCGTCCCTGATGATCGGCAGGCCGCTGTCGACCGGCCCGAGATAGCCGACAGGGCCGAGCTGGGCCTCGATCTCCTCGGCGCTGGCCTGACGGAAGTCGGCTCCCATCCCGTTGCGCAGCTTGATCTCGTTGAGGCGGTGGTCGCCGCGGAGCAGGACGAGAACCATTCCCCGTCCCTCGACGACGATCGGCAAGGTCTTGATGAAGGCTCCCCGCGGAAGCCCAAGGTGGTCCGCGACCTCCTCGACCTTGGCCAGCCCCGGCGTGTCGACCGGCTCCGGCGCGGCCAGCGGAGCCGGCAGCTCGACCGCCTGCGCCTGCGCCGAGGCGACCTCGACGTTGGCGGCGTAGCCGGGCGCCAGCGCCACCTCGTTCTCGCCGGCCGGGCAGGGCGCCATGTACTCGTCGGCGCCGGAGCCGCCCATCATCCCGACGTCGGACTCGACCCTGTGCCAGCGCAGCCCGCAGCGGTCGAGGATGCGCTCGTAGGCGCCGGCCTGCGCCTCGTAGGAGCGCGCCAGCCCCTCCTCGTCGCGGTCGAAGGAGTAGGCGTCCTTCATCGTGAACTCGCGCGTGCGCAGCACCCCGGCCCGCGGCCGCGGCTCGTCCCGCTCCTTCGTCTGGATGTGGAAGAGCATCAAGGGCAGGTCCCGATACGACCGCACCTCCCGCCCCACGTGGTAGGTCACCGCCTCCTCGTGCGTCATTGCCAGCACCATCGGCGACCCCTTGCGATCCTCCAGCTTGAACAGCTCGTCGATCGAGTACCTACCGGTCTTCTCCCAATTCTCCGCCGGCTGCAGCACGGGCATCAGCATCTCCTGACACCCAATCCCCTCCATCTCCCCCCGAATGATCCCCTCGACTTTGCGCTCCACTCTCCAGCCGGCAGGCAGATAAGTCCACAGCCCCGCGCCGAGCTGGCGGATAAGACCAGCCCGCACCATCAGCTTGTGAGAAACGGCCTCCGCATCGGCCGGCGCATCCTTCAGCGTGGGAACAAATGCCTGGCTAAGTCGAGTCACCCGTGAAACCTATCCCCTGCTCGGGCGGGTGGCGCGGTGGCGGGGGTCCCCCGCGGCGCGCAGGCGCGCAGCGCCGAGCACCGTGGGGGATGCCGCCGCGACAGGACCCGCCCGCCGCAAGCGCTAGGCCCGCGTAAACCGCCTCCCGGCAGTCGGCGAATCCGCCTCATCCAAGAGCACCTTGTCCGACTCGCCTCTTTCGACCGCTTCCCTCTCCATCTGCGCGATCTTCTCCGGCGTCAGTTCCCCCTCGTTTTCCTGCTCGATGCTGGCGACCCACTCCGCCCCCTCGCGCGACTCCGCCTCGTCGAACTCGACCTTGCCGCCGCGGTCCAGCGACTTGTCGATCTCTTCGAAGAGGGTGTCGACCAGCGTCTCCTGCGGCACCTTCCGCAGCGGCTTGCCGTGGGCGAAGATCAGCCCCTCGTTCTTGGCGCCGGCGATCCCGAAGTCGGCGTGGCTGGCCTCGCCGATGCCGTTGACCGCGCAGCCGAGGACGGCCACCTCGACCGGCTCGGCGTAGCCTTCCAGCCGCTGCTCGATTTCGGCCACGACCGAGTCCATGTCGAACTGCAGGCGGCCGCAGGTCGGGCAGGCGATCAGGACCGGGCCGCGCTCGCGCAGCTGCAGCGCCTTGAGGATCTCCCAGGCGACTTTGACCTCCTCCTCGGCGTGGAAGGTCGAGAGGCTGATCCGGATCGTGTCGCCGACGCCGTCGGCGAGCAGGGTGCCGAGCCCGACCGCCGATTTCAGCGAGCCGGCCCATTTCGTCCCCGCCTCGGTGATGCCGAGGTGCAGCGGGTACGGCACCTTCTCGGCCAGGAGGCGGTTGGCGGCGATCGTGTTCGGCACGTTGGTCGACTTGATCGAGACCTTGAAGTTCTCGAAGTCGAGGCTCTCCATCAGCTCGGTGAACTCGACCGCGGCGGCGACCAGCGCCTCGACCGGCGCTTCGCGCTCGAGCGCGTGCAGGTGCTTGGGCAGCGAGCCGGAGTTGACGCCGATCCGCATCGGCACCCCGGCCGCGTTGGCCTTGACCGCGACCTCGGCGACTTTCTCGCGGCCGCCGATGTTGCCGGGGTTGAGGCGAATGCAGTGGGCGCCGGCGTCGATCGCTTTCAGCGCCAGGGTGTGGTTGAAGTGGATGTCGGCGATGATCGGGATCGGCGACTCGGCGACGATCGTCTTCAGCGCCTCGACGTCCTTTTCCCGCGGGACCGCGCAGCGGACGATGTCGGCGCCGGCGTCGGCGACCTTGTGGATCTGCTCCATCGTCGCCGCCAGGTTCGCGGTCTCGGTCTTGGTCATCGTCTGCACGGCGACCGGGGCACCGCCGCCGATCGGCACCCCTCCGACGAATATTTGGCGCTTGGAAGCCATCTGGACAGGGTATCTGTGCAGCCCGCCGGGCCGGCTAGCGGACGTCGTAGGCGTCGGTGCCGAGGCGGCCGATGTCGTTGGTCAGGCCGATCACCATCAGCACCATCACCAGCGCGAAGCCGATCACCGTCGCCCGCTCCATCACCCGCAGGGGAACCGGCCGGCCGCGGCGCAGTTTCTCGACCAGCGCCCAGAAGATGTGACCGCCGTCGAGCGGCAGGATCGGCAGCAGGTTGATCAGGCCCAGCGAGAGGCTGACCAGGGCGAGCAGTAGTAGCGACGGGTAGATGCCGACCTCGAGCGTCTGGTTGGCGACGTCGCTGACGCCGACGATCCCGGAGATCTGCTTGCGCTGTTCCTCTTCGAAGATGCGGGAGAAGATCGAGGCCGTTTTCTCGGTCACCAGCCAGATCGAGTCCCAGGCGCGGGTCGCGGCGGTGCCGACGCCGATGGTCTCCGGCCGGCTGCCGTAGGAGAACCCGATCAGCGCCCGCCGGTTGGCTTTGTCGTACTCGGGCCGGACCGAGATCGTCCGCACCTGTCCGTCGCGGCTGATCCTCAGCGCCACCGGGGTCGCCGCCAGGCAGCCGTCGACCTGCCTGCCGGCGCATTCGTGCGAGGCGACCTGCTCGCCGAAGCGTTCCAGGCGAGCTTCCTGGGCGAGGCCGGGAAAAGCCTTGCCGTCGACGGCGAGGATCTCGTCCCCCGGCTGCAGGACCTTCGCCGCCGGGGTGCCGCTCCTCACCTCGCCCACCTTCTGGTCGACCTGCTGGGCGTTGACGAAGTAGACGAAGAAGAGGATCGCGAAGGCGAGGGCGATGTTCACGGCGGGGCCGGCGGCGATGACGACGATCCGCTTCCAGACCGACTGCCGGTAGTAGGCGCGGTCCTCGACCTCCGCCGCAACCTCCTCCTCCGGGTTCATCCCGGTGATCTTCACGTAGCCGCCGAGCGGGATCGATTTGATCCCGTACTCGGTCTCGCCGCGCTTGAACGACCACAGCGTCGGCCCGAAGAAGAGGAAGAAGCGCTCGACCCGCATTCCGGTCGCCTTGGCGGCGACGAAGTGGCCACCCTCGTGGAGGATGATCAGCAGCGAGAAGCCGAGGAAGATGTAGAGCCAGTTCATGCTGGAGTCAACCCGCGAACCCGGTCGGCGCTGCGGCGGCGGGCCTCGGCGTCGGTGGCGAAGAGGTCATCGAAGTGGGTTATGGGTCGGGCCGGCATCTCCTCCAGGACCCGCTCGATCACCGCGGCGATGCCGGTGAAGGGGATCTGGCCGTCGAGGAAGGCCGCGACCGCAACCTCGTCGGCCGCGTTGAGCACGCAGGGTGCCGTCCCCCCCGCCTCGCCGGCCGCCAGGGCCAGGCGCAGGCAGGCGAAGGTGTCGAGGTCGGGGGCCTCGAAGGTCAGGGCGCCGGCGGCGGCGAGGTCGAGCCGCGGCACGTCGACGTCGGCCCGCTCGGGGAAGTTCAGCGCGTAGGAGATCGGCACCCGCATGTCCGGGTAGCCGAGGTGCGCGAGCGAAGAGCCGTCGTTGAGGTGAATCAGCGAGTGGACCAGCGACTGCGGGTGGACGACGACGTCGATCCGCTCGTAGGACACGCCGAAGAGGTGGTGCGCCTCGATCGCCTCGAAGCCCTTGTTCATCAGCGTCGCCGAGTCGATCGTGATCCGCCCGCCCATCTTCCAGGTCGGGTGCGCGAGCGCCTCCTCGACGCTGACCCCAGCGAGGTCGTCGCGACCGCGGAACGGCCCTCCCGACGCGGTCAGGACCAGCTTCTCCACCGTCCCCGGCGCCTCCGCGCCGATCAGCTGGTGCAGGGCCGAGTGCTCGGAATCGACCGGCAGCAGCCGCGCCCCCGTCGCCTCGGCCAGCGCCATCACCAGCTCGCCGCCGACGACCAGGCTCTCCTTGTTGGCCAGGGCGACGTCGATCCCCTCGGTCAAAGCGACCACGGTCGAGCCGAGGCCGGCGGCGCCGACGATGCCGTTGAGGACGAGGTCGGCGCCCGAGGACGCGATCAGCTCTCTCACGCCCTCCTCGCCGGCCAAGACCCGGCCGCTCCAGGCCTCGCCCGCGCGGGCGGCCGCGTCGCCGTCAGCCAGCGCGATCGCCGGCACCCCGTGCTCCCGCGCCTGCTCCACCGTCAGCTCCCACCCACGACCGGCCGCGAGGCCCACGGCCTGCAGCCCCGCGGAGCGCCCGATCACGTCGAGCGCCTGAGTGCCGATCGAGCCGGTCGACCCGAGTACCAAGACCTTCTTCATGCGTCCCCAGAGGATAGGGAGAGCACGAGTCTGCTCTGAGGCACCCAGGAGATGCCCAAATGCAGACTCGTGTCAGTAGACAAGCGCCACCGACAGGTAGTAGCCGACGACGACCGTGAAGAAGACGGCGTCGAGACGGTCGAGGATGCCGCCGTGGGGGCCGAAGAGGGAGCCGGTGTCCTTGGTGCCGAGATCGCGCTTCAGCATCGACTCGAAGAGGTCACCGACCGGAGCGATGGCGGCGACCGCGGCGCCGATGATCAGCGCGTCCACCCCGGAGAGCCAGTCTTGGTAGAGGCCGGCGAACCAGAAGCCCATCGTCCCGATCAGGAAGCCGCCGACCAGGCCCTCGATCGTCTTGTTGGGGCTGATGCTGGGAGCGATCTTGTGACTGCCGAACATGCGACCGGTGGCATAGGCGGCGGTGTCGGCGACGAAGGTGCCGACGAGGACGTCGACGAGCAGGCCGGCGCCGTGGTCGGGCAGGTCACGCAACAGCACGGCGTGCACCAGCGGGATGCCGATCCAGGCCACCCCCAGCAGGGTGACCGCGATCGAGACGGTGACGCTGTCGTGCCGCTGCGCCCTGGCGCCGAAGAAGAAGAGCAACGGGAAGGAGGCGGCGAGGATCATCAGCACGTTGAAGGCGGTGCCGAAGTGGGCGGCGACGATCAGGGCGGCGACGGCGAGGTAGGCGGGGATCGCGAGCGGCCGCGAGCTCTCCGTCATCGCCACGTACTCACGCATGCAGACTGCCCCGATCGCGATCATCGCGGCCGCGAAGACGAGGCCGCCGGCGACGGTGATCGCGATCGCGAAGGCGATCCAGGGCAGGGCCACCAGCACCCGCTTGGCGGTCTCCCCCCGCATGCCGCGCCTGCGCCGCGGTGGCCGCGGCGGTTTCGGCGCCGGCGCCGGCTCGTCCTCGAACATCTCGTCGTCGAAGAGGTCCGTCCTCACGAGCGGGCTCCGAATCGTCGCTGGCGGGTCTCGTACTCCCCCAGGGCCTGCTCGAACGCGGCCCGGTCGAAGTCCGGCCAGAGCTCGTCGCGGAAGACCAGCTCCGAGTAGGCGCACTGCCAGAGCAGGTAGTTGGATATGCGCCGCTCGCCGCTGGTCCGTATCAGGAGGTCTGGGTCGTGCATCTCCGGCGCATAGAGGTGGCTTCGGAACTCCTCCTCGGAGCCCCCCTGGAAGCTTCGCGCCGCGTCGACGATCTCCGCCCTGCCGCCGTAGTTGAAGGCGACGAAGAAGACGATGCGGTCGTTGCCGGCGGTCCTCGCTTCGGCCCATTCCATCTGCTCGACCAATTGCGGCGGCACTCCCTCGCGGCGGCCGACGAAGCGCATCCGCACGCCTTCGTCGCCCAGCTCCGGCGTCTCCTCGGTGATGCGCTCGCCCATCATCCGCATCAGGCCCTCGACCTCCTCGGCGGGCCGGGTCCAGTTCTCGGTCGAGAAGGAGAAGACGGTCAGCTCCTCGACTCCGAGCTCGACCGCGTCGCGCAGGCGGGCCTTGACCACGTCGGCGCCGGCCTTGTGTCCGGCGGCGACCTCGAGGCCGCGTCGCTGGGCCCAACGACCGTTGCCGTCGGTGATGATCGCTACGTATCTGGGCGCGGTCACGCTGCGGTGGACCGCCTCAAACCTCGAGGATTTCCTCTTCCTTGCCCTTGAGCAGCGAGTCGATCTCGGCGATCGCGTCGTCGGTCTGCTTCTGCAGCGCCGCCTCGGCGCGGCGCTCGTCGTCCTCGCCCGCCTCGCCGTCCTTCTTCAGCTCGCGCAGGTCGTGCATGACGTCGCGGCGGACGTTGCGGATCGCGATCCGGCCCTCCTCGGCGACGCCGTGGACGACCTTGACCATCTCGCGCCGCCGCTCCTCGGTCAGCTCGGGGATCTGCAGGCGGATCACGTTGCCGTCGTTGCTGGGCGTGAGGCCGACGTCGGACTCCTGGATCGCTTTCTCGATCCCGCCCAGAGCGCCCTTGTCGAAGGGGGTGACGGTGAGCAGGCGAGCGTCGGTCGTGGCGACGTTGGCCAGCTGCTTGAGGGCGGTGGCGGTGCCGTAGTAGTCGACGACGATGCGGTCGAGCAGGTGCGGCGAGGCGCGGCCGGTGCGCACCGTGGCGAGCTCGCCACGAGTCGATTCGACCGACTTGGCCATGCGCCCTTCGGCGTCCTTGAGCAGTTCGTCGATCAGCTCCACTGGTTCCCGTCCTCGCTCACTCGGCGGGGGCACTGGCGACCAGCGTGCCCACCTTCTCGCCGCAGACGATCCTATCTATGTTCGTCTCGTCGCCCATGTTGAAGACGTAGATCGGCAGGTCGTTGTCCATGCAGAGCGAGAGCGCGGTCGAGTCCATCACCTTGAGACCGCGCTCGATCGCTTCGCGGTGGGTGATGGCGGGGATGAACTTCGCCTCGGGATGGGTCGCGGGATCGGCGTCGTAGACCCCCTCCACCCCGTTCTTGGCCATCAGGATCGCCTCCGCGTGGATCTCCAGCGCCCGCAGCGCCGCGGCGGTGTCGGTGGTGAAGAACGGGTTGCCGGTGCCGGCGGCGAAGATCACCACCCGCCCCTTCTCGAGGTGGCGCATGGCGCGGCGGCGGATGTAGGGCTCGGCGACCTCCTTGACGTCGATCGCCGACATCACCCGCGTGTGCTGGCCGAGCCGCTCCAGCGCGTCCTGCAGGGTCAGCGCGTTGAGCACGGTCGCCAGCATCCCCATGTAGTCGCCGGTGGCGCGGTCCATGCCGCTGGCCGCCCCGTCGAGGCCGCGGTAGATGTTGCCGGCGCCGACCACGATCGCCACCTCGACGCCGCGGTCGCGGAGCGCCGCGACCTGCTGGGCGATGCGGTCGACCTCGGCGCCGTCGGTGCCGAAGTCGAGGCTGCCCATCAGCGCCTCGCCGGAAAGCTTCAGGAGGATGCGCCCGAAGCGTGGCTCGGGGGAGTCGGTCACTGGCGGTGAGCCTATTCCTCGCCGACGCGGAAGTAGGCGAAGCGGGCGATGCGGACGTTCTCGCCGGTCTTGGCGGCCAGCTCCTGGCGCAGCTCCTCGATCGTCTTCGAGTCGTGCTTCTCGGCGTTGACGTGCGACTGGTCGAGCAGCGCCACCTCGCTGGCCCACTTCGAGAGCTGTCCGGCGACGATCTTCTCGACCACGTTGTCGGGCTTGCCTTCTTCGCGCGCCTTCTCTTCGAAGACTCGCTTCTCGGCCTCGCGCTCGGGCTCGGGAATCTCCTCCGAGGAGACGTAGCGAGGCGCGGTCGCGGCCACGTGCAGCGCCACCTGGTAGGCGAAGGCCTTGAAGTCCTCGTTGCGGGCGACGAAGTCGGTCTCGCACTGAACCTCGACCATCGCCCCGACCCTGTCGTTGGCGTGGATGTAGGAGGAGACGACGCCCTCTTCGGTGCCGCGGCCTTCGCGCTTGGCGGCGGAGGCCTGGCCCTTCACCCGCAGCAGCTCGATCGCCCGCTCGGTGTCGCCGTCGGCCTCGGTCAGGGCGGCTTTGCAGTCCATCATCGCGGCCCCGGTGCGGTCCCGGAGCGCCTTCACGTCAGCGGCGGTGATGCTCACGAATCGTCTCCCTCTTTGCTCTCGGCCGCTGCCGGCTCGCTGGGCTCGGCCTGCGGCTCCGCCTCTTTCTCGGCCGGCTCTTCCGGCTTGGCCGCCTGCGGGGCCGCTTTGGGCGGCGCCGCATCCGGAGTGGCCGGTTTCTGCGCGGGCTGGGACGGCGTCGCCGCGGCCGCGGCCTGAGCCTGGGCGGTCGCCTTGGCCTGAGCCTCCGCCTCGGCGGCGGCTTTCGCGGCGGCCTCGGCCTCGAGCCGGACCTTCTCTTCCTCCTCGCGCTTCTTGCGCTCTTCCTCGTCCTTTTTGCGCCGCGCCATTTCCTCGGCGATCCGCTTCTCCTCCTGGACGCGCCAGGCGCTGGAGCCCTCGTCGACGGCGCCGCCGATCGTGCCGATGATCAGCTGGCAGGCGCGGATCGCGTCGTCGTTGCCGGGGATCACGAAGTCGACTGGGGTTGGGTCGCAGTTGGTGTCGACCAGACCGATGATCGGGATCCGCAGGCGGGCCGCCTCGTGGACCGCGATCTCCTCGGTTTTGAGGTCGGTGACGAAGACCGCGTCCGGCAGCCGGTCCATGTCGCGAACGCCGCCGAGGTTGAACTCGAGCTTGGCGAGTTCGGCCTCCATGCCCATCCGCTCCTTGGTCGGGAGCAAGGCGAGTTTGCCGTCCTCTTTCCAGCCGTTGAGCTCGTGCAGGCGGGCGATCCGGGTCGACATCGTGTTGAAGTTGGTCAGCAGGCCACCCAGCCAGCGCTTGTTGACGTAGGGCATCTTGCAGCGGTCGGCCCATTCCTGGACGACGTCGCGGGCCTGCTTCTTGGTGCCGACGAAGAGCACCGTGCCGCCGCCGCTGGCCAGCTCGCCGGCAAAGCGCCGGGCGTTCTCCAGCAGCGCCTCGGTCTGCAGCAGGTCGATGATGTGGATCCCGTCCAGCTCGCCGAAGATGAAGCGGCGCATGTTCGGGTTCCAGCGGCGCGTCTGGTGGCCGAAGTGCACTCCGGCCTGGAGCAGCTCGGTGAGGCCTGCCTCTGGCATCGAATCTCCTTGGTCTGTTGGTGGAGCTCTCCCGCTCCCGCTTGCCGGACCTGGCGTCGAGCGCCAGGCAGGATCCGGTTCGCTACCGAACGGGGGTTGGTTTAGGACGGCTGATTGTAGAGAGCTAAGGCTGAGAACCGCGGGCCGCGTCGAGGGCGGCGGCGAGGTCGGCCGGGAGCTCTGACTCGAAGCTGAGGCGCTCGCCGCCGCCCGGGTGGTCGAAGGCGAGGCGGTGGGCGTGCAGGAACTGGCGCTCGAGGCCGTAGCGGCGGGCGCCGCCGTAGGTGACGTCGCCGCTCAGCGGGTGGCCGATCGCGGCGAAATGAGCGCGGATCTGGTGGGTGCGGCCGGTCTCCAGGCGTGCCTCCAGGTAGCTCTCCAAGCTCAGCAGCTCCAGCACCGTGAAGTGAGTGCGGGCCTGGCGCGAGGCGGCTCCGGAGACCGCCATGCGGTGGCGCTGGCGCGAGGCGCGTCCGATCGGCGCGTCGATCGTGCCGGTCCGCGAGCCGAGCTTGCCGCCGGCCAGGGCCAGGTAGACGCGTTCGACCTGGCGGCGCTGGACCTGCGCCTGCAGGGCGGCGTGGGCCTCGTCGTTGCGGGCGACGACGAGCAGGCCGCTGGTGCCCTTGTCGAGGCGGTGGACGATGCCGGGGCGCTCGGGGTCGCCGCCGCCGCCGAGGACGTCGGCGAGCTCGGAGACCAGGGTCGGCCCGCTGTGCGAGGGAGCCGGGTGGACGACCATTCCCGCGGGCTTGTCGACGACGGCCAGCGCCTCGTCGAGGTGGACGATCCGCAGCTCCGGCTCAGCCATGTCCGGGCTCGCGCTCGGCGTCGCGCAGGTAGAGGAGGACGAGCAGCAGGACGCCGGCGACTATCGCCACGTCGGCGAGGTTGAAGGCGGGCCAGGGCGAGAGGTCGACGTAGTCGGTGACGGCGCCGTTGCGGACGCGGTCGGCGAGGTTGCCGATCGCGCCGCCGGCCAGCAGCCCCGCCGCGACCCACATCCCCGGGCGGGCGGGATTGCGGGCGAAGAGGTAGACGACCACCGTCAGCGCCACCAGGGTGACCAGGACCAGCGGTGCCCCGGCGCCGCCGGCCAGCCCGAAGGCGACGCCGCGGTTGTGGGTCAGGGTGAGGCCGAGCGGCCCCAGCACGCCAACGTCCTCGCCCGGCACCAGCTGCGCCTCGACGATCGCCTTGGCGGCCTGGTCGGCGGCGAGGACGATCGCGGCGAGGAAGCCCGCCAGGCACCAGGCACGGGCGCCGGCGCTCACCCGGCGATCAGGTCGACGACGATCTTTTGCGCCACGAAGAGGAGGATGATCCCGATCACCGGGCTGAGGTCGAGCGCGAAGCCGCCGCCGCCGATCGGAGGCAGGAAGCGGCGGAAGAAGTTGAGGTAGGGATTGGTGGTCTCGGTGACGAAGTCGAGCACCTTGCGCAGGGTCGGGTTGTACGGCATCCGCGGCACGTAGGAGATGAGGATGTTGGCGAAGATCAGGACGATGTAGACGATGAAGAGCGCGTCCACGTAGTCGGCGACGTCACCGCGGCTGAGGGCCAGCGCGATCATCCCCGCATCCTCTCCAGCGAGGCCCGCACGGCGGCCTCGAACGCCGCTCCGGCGCCCTCGCGGTCGAGCGCTTCCAGCCCCGCCTCGGTGCTGCCCCCGGGCGACGCGACCGCCTTGCGGACGTCGGCGGGATGGCGGATCCGCAGCAGCTCAGCCGTGCCCGCCGTGGTCTCCACCACCAGCTCGCGCGCAAGCTCCGGGTCGAGGCCGTCCTCCGCCCCCGCCTCGGCGATCGCCTCGACCGCCAGCGCCAGGTAGGCCGG
The DNA here is from genome assembly GCA_963849165.1 of uncultured Solirubrobacterales bacterium. Classification (GTDB taxonomy): domain Bacteria; phylum Actinomycetota; class Thermoleophilia; order Solirubrobacterales; family 70-9; genus VAYN01. Next base: position 72,236 of record CAWKGJ010000004.1, read on the forward strand.
CGCACAACCCATCACCGCCGTAGCCGCGTCGAAGTCCTCGTCCGCCAGCTCGACCACGTGGCCGAGCAGCTCGAGCTTGGCCCGGGCCTCCGCGGCCAACTCCCCGGTGAGGCAGAGCACGCCCTTGCGCACCTCCACCCCGACGTTCGGCATCACCCGTGACACGGCGGCTCCGGGCAGGGCGGCGGCGACCGTGTCCAGGCTGGTCGCGCCGAGCAGCGAGACGACGGCCTGGGCGGCGGCGAGGTCAGGGGCCACCTCGGCCAGCTTCGCCGGCTTCACCGCCAGCACGACCAGGTCCGCGCGCGCGGCGATCTCGGTGCTGGAGACCGCCTCTCCGTCCAGCTCCCGGGCCAGCTCGGCGGCCCGGCCGGAGCCCGAGTCGGAGAACAGCATCCCCTCGAACTGCCCCTTCCAGCCCCGGGCCATGGCCGCGGCCATGCTTCCGGACCCGACGAATCCAACGATCATGCGCCCAGCCTAGTGGCCGGCCGCCGGCTAGGACTGGTTGAAGAAGCCCTTGTCGATCAGCCGCGCCTTTTCCTCGGCGGAGACGTCGACGTTGCGCGGCGTCAGCAGGAACATCTTCTCGGCGATCCGCTGCATGCCCCCGTCGAGAGCGTAGGTGAGGCCGGAGCAGAAGTCGATCATCCGCTTCGAGAGCTCGTGATCGGCGGTCTGCAGGTTGAGGATCACCGGCACCTGGCGTTTGAACTGGTCGGCGACCTGCTGGGCGTCGTTGAAGTTGCGGGGGATGACGAGATGGACCTGGATGTCGGAGCTGCCTTCGGAACCGCCGTTGTCGACCGGGCGCAGGGTGCGCGTGCGACTGGCGGCGATCGGCTCGTCGTCGGCGAAGATGTCGTCGATCTCGTCGCGGCGGGCGCGGCGCGAGGTCGGCAGGCGGCGGACCGAGCTCTGGTCGCGCTCGCGGCGGCCCTCGAAGACTTCCTCGGAGCCGGTCTCCGGCTCGAAGTCCTCCTCGTATTCAGGGCCGTAGTCGTGGTCCTCGGCGAGGCCGAAGTAGACGAGCGCTTTATGCCAGGTGTCGCGAAGGGCCATCGGTATCGGTGTTTCGGCCTCTCGGGGCCGACTCCTTTAGGGATTTTCGTCAGGTTAGCGACGATTCACACGAACAGCGCCGTGCCGAGGCGGATGATCGTCGCTCCCTCATCCACCGCGACCCGCCAATCTTGCGAGGTTCCCATCGAGAGGCGCTCCAAACCGTTGGCGGCGGCGAGCTCGGCAAGGCGGGCGAAGTAGGGCCGCGAGGCCTCCGGGTCTTGACTGAAGGGCGGCATCGTCATCAGCCCGCCGACCGCGACCGGGCAGCGCTCGATGAAGGCGGACAGGTCGGCCGGAGCGACGCCCCCCTTGCCCTCCTCCGCGGCGACGTTGACCTCGATCAGGACCTCCGTCTCCGGCCCGCCGTGCTTGCCGAGCTCGCGCAGGACCGAGTCGGTGGCGACGGAATGGACGAGGCGGCAGAGCGGCAGCACCTGCTTGACCTTGCGGCTCTGCAGGTTGCCGATGAAGTCCCATGCGAAGGCGTCGCCCCAGCGGCCGTGCTTGGCGGCGAGGTCCTGCTGGCGGTTCTCCCCGACCAGGCGGACTCCGGCCTCGGCCAGGATGCTCATCTCCTCGAGCGGGACGTACTTGGCGGCGACGAGGATCTCGACGCCCTCGCCGGCGGCTTCGCGCACGCGCTCCAGGTTGGCCCGCACCTTGACCGGGTCGATCCCGTGGATCAGGCCGGCCACCTCAGCCCTCCCCCGGCTCGATCCAGACGAGCCCGCCCTGCCTGCCGGTGCGCCCGGCGTCGCGGCGGTGGGAGAAGAACGACTCCTCCTCGCAGCTGGTGCAGAGGTCAGCCGACTGCACCCGCTCGACCCCGGCCTGCCGCAGGAGCCGCCGAGCGACCTCAGGCAGATCCAGCCGTCGACGGGCCGATATGTCGACCCCAGCTCGACTTTCCGGCCCATCGCCGGCGGTGATGCCCTCGCTGAGGGGCGAGAAGGCGTCGAGGACCTCCGGGCCGACCTCATAGCAACAGGGGCCGATCCCGGGACCGATCGCCGCATCGGTGGCGGCGACCGCCGCGGCGCCCGCGGCGACGATTCCCGCCGCCAGGCCGCGCCAGCCGCAGTGCAGCATCGCCACTCCGCCCGGCCCGGCGAGGGCGACGGGCAAGCAGTCGGCGGTGAGGACCAGCGGCGCCAGGCCCGCGCTCGAGACGACGTGCCCGTCGACCTCGGGGATCGCGCTGCCCGGCTGCGCAAAGGGGCTCGGTTCCTGTGTGCGCGAGTGGAAGGCGAGCTCCGCGCCGTGCACCTGCAGGCCGATCGGGATCCGGGCGGGGTCGAGCTCGAGCGCACGGGCGAGCCGCCTGCGGTTCTCGATCACAGCCTCGCTCGTGTCGTCGGTGAGAACACCGAGGTTGAGGCTGTCGAAGGGCGCCTCGCTGACGCCGCCGATCCGGGTGGAGAAGGCCGCGCGCGCCGTGACGAGGTCCGCCTCCAGCCACCGCACGCCCCCGCTCTCACGCCACTTCATCGGCTGGCTTTTAGGGCGACGGCGAGCTCCTGCTCGCGGCCGTCGGCCTCGCCGTCGAGCTTGGCGCGCAGGGCCGCGTCGAGCCCCCTGCCGAGCGCGGGGCCCTGCGGCACCCCGGCGGCGATCAGGTCGGCGCCGTCGATCTCGAGCGTCACCGAGCGCCAGCTGCGGACGTAGTCATCGAGCCATGCCGCTCCCAGCGCTCGCGCCAGGACGAGTTCGACCGGGTCGCGACCCCGCGCCAGCGCGACCGCCTGCGAGGGAAGCGCGGGGCGCGCGGCGGCCAGGCCGCCCTCGCCGCCGGCCGGGCCGCAAGCCGCCTTGAGCAGCGCCTGCGGCCGCGGGGCCACCTCGTCCCACGGCGGGGCGGCGAGCAGCGCGGCGACCCGCTCGGTCAGCGCGATCCCTCCTTCGCGCAGCTCGACCAGGCCCCACTCGCCGAGCAGCGCCATTCCAGCCGGCGCCGTGGGTTCGTCGGCGAGACGCGACAGCTCCGCCCGGCGGCGGTCGGCAGAGACCGCGTCGAGATCGGCCTCGCCCAGCAGCGCCATCGTCTCCGACTCCGGCTCGAAGCCGAAACGGGCCGCATAGCGGGCAGCGCGGATCGCCCGCGTCGGGTCGTCGGCGAAGGAGCGGGGGTGCATCACCCGCAACAGGCCGGCCCTCAAATCCGCCTCGCCGCCATGCGGGTCGACCAGTCGCGGCTCTCCCTCCAGCGGGATCGCCATCGCGTTGACCGTGAAGTCGCGGCGACCCAGGTCCGCTTCGATCTCGGCGGCCGGCGCGACCTCAGGCAGGGCCCCGGGATGCGGGTAGGCCTCGGTGCGGGCGCTGGCGATGTCGAGCTGATGTCCGTCAAGCACCACCTTGGCGGTGCCGAAGCGCTCGTGCTCGACCGGCTCGGCACCGAGCCGGGTCGCCAGGGCAAGGGCATCGCCGAGGACGACGACGTCGAGGTCGGCGCGGCCGCGGCCCAGCAGGAGGTCGCGGACCGCGCCGCCGACCACGAACACCGGCGCCTCGGCCGCCGCGCGAATGGTCGCCAGCTCCGGGTAGGCAGCTCGTAGCGCTTCGCCGAGATTCACAGGCGGACCGGGATGCCGTCGGCGGCGAGACGCTCCTTGGCCTCGCGCACGCGGTGCTGGCCGTAGTGGAAGATCGAGGCGCAGAGGACGGCGTCGGCGCCACCAGCGGCGATCGCCTCACTGAGGTGCGCCAGCTCGCCGGCCCCCCCGGAGGCAATCACCGGCACTGAGACGGCATCGGCGACGGCCCGGGTCAAACCAATGTCATACCCATCATTGGTGCCGTCGCGGTCCATGCTGGTCAGCAGCACCTCCCCCGCCCCGAGTCGCACCGCCTCTACGGCCCAGCCGACGGCATCGCGGTCCTCGACCCGCCTGCGGCCGCCGTTGACGTAGACGCCCCAGCCGTCCTCCTCGCGCTTGGCGTCGATCGCGATCACCACGCACTGGGCGCCGAAGTGGTCGGCGAGCTCGGTCAGCAGCTGCGGGCGGGCCAGCGCCGCCGAATTGACCGAGACCTTGTCGGCGCCGGCGTCGAGCACCGCCTGGGCGTCCTCGACCGAGCGGATGCCGCCGCCGATCGTGAAGGGGATGAAGACGTTGTCAGCGGTGCGCCGGGCCAGCTCGACGATCGTCTCGCGCTGCTCGTGTGAGGCGGTGATGTCGAGGAAGACCAGCTCGTCGGCGCCCTCGGCGTCGTAGCGCTCCGCCAGCTCGACCGGATCCCCCGCGTCGCGCAGCCCGACGAAGTTGGTTCCCTTGACGACGCGGCCGGCGTCGACGTCGAGGCAGGGAATGACTCGCTTTAAGACCATCGGTGAAGCGTAGAGAGGGCCTCGGCAACAGTGAAGCGCTTCTCGTACAAAGCGCGGCCGACGATCGCGCCCTCGACGTTGGGGGCGGCGGCGTCGGCCAGGGCCTTGAGGTCGGCGAGGGTCCCGACGCCGCCGGAGGCGATTATCTGGGCGCTGGTGGCGGCGGCGATGCGGTTGAGCTCGTCGATGGCAGGGCCTTCCATCGTGCCGTCGACTTCGATCTCGGTGCAGAGGAAGCGAACGACGCCCCGATCGGTCAGCTCGGCCACCGCGTCGGCGACGTCGCGGTCGGTCGTCTCGGCCCAACCGGAGAGGGAGACCTTGCCGCCGCGGGCGTCGACGGAGACGACGACGCGGTCGCCGTGCCTCTTCAGCGCTGCGGCCAGGAGCTCGGGGTCGCGCAGCGCCGCGGTGCCGATCACGACGCGGTCGGCGCCGGCGTCGAGAACGGCGTCGAGCGAGGCCATCTCGCGCAGCCCGCCGCCGACCTGGATCGGGCATCCGACCGCGGCGGCGATCCGCCGCACCGCCTCGAGGCTCTGCGGCTCGCCCGCCTTGGCCCCGTCGAGGTCGACGACGTGGAGGAACTCGGCCCCTTCGCCGGCCCAGCGGGTCGCGGCGTCGACCGGGTCGGCGTCGTAGGCGGTCTCGCGCTCGTAGTCGCCCTGCAGCAGCCGCACCGCCTGGCCGCCGCGGATGTCGATGGCCGGGTAGAGGATCACGGCCGGCTAACTCCGGAGGGGGTGCGACCGAGGGCGGTCCGGACCAAGCCTGGCGAGGACGCAGGGTGCAGCCCTTGCTGGTTGCAAGGGGAAACCCGAGGACGTGGCCAGGCGCTGGTCAGGGCCGTCATTCGGGCGTGCTCCATCCGGAGTTAGCCGGCCGAGGCCGGGACTGAAGCGCAGATCCCGGCGAAGTTGGCGAGCAGCCGCAGCCCGGCGGCGCTCGACTTCTCGGGGTGGAACTGGACCCCGAAGACGTTGTCGCGCTCCGCCGCGCAGGCGAAGCGGGCGCCGTAGGCGGCGCTGCCGAGCAACTCGCCGGGGGCCGGCCGCGGCGCGAACGTGTGCACGAAGTAGAACGGGGTCTCGGAGTCGATCCCCTCGGTGAGCCGGGACTCGCGCTCCCAGCGAACCGGCGACCAGCCGATGTGCGGGACCTTGAGCCCGTCGGCCTCGAGCTCGGCGACGGGCCCGTCCAACAGGCCCAGCCCCTCGGCGCCGCCCAGCTCGGTGGTCGAGTCGAAGAGCAGCTGCAGGCCGAGGCAGATGCCGAGGATCGGCACCCCGCAGTCGCGGCGCTCGGCGATCAGCTCGTCCAGGCCGATCTCGCGCACCCGCTCCATCGCCCGCGGGAAGGCGCCGACGCCGGGCAGGATGACGCCGTCGGCGGCACGGGCCTCGTCCGCCTCGGCGGTGACGGTCGCGGTGACGCCGACGTGCTCGAGCGCCTTCTCGACCGAGCGCAGGTTGCCCATCCCATAGTTGAGGATCGCGATCCGCGTGGTCATTCGCTCAGCGTCCCCTTGGTCGAGGGCACGCCGCTCTCCTCGGGGTCGATCGAGACGGCGACGCGCAGCGCTCGGGCGAATGCCTTGAAGCAGGCCTCGATCATGTGGTGCGCGTTGGTCCCGTAGCGGACGGAGACGTGCAGGGTCAGCTTGGCGCTGTTGGCGACGGCGCGGAAGAACTCCTCGGCCAGCTCGGTGTCGAAGCCGGCGATCGAGGTCGCCGGCAGCTCGGCGTCGAAGACGCACAGCGGCCGGCCGGAGACGTCGATCGCGCACTCGGCCAGCGACTCGTCCATCGGCACCACGGCGGCGCCGTAGCGGCGGATCCCGGCACGGTCCCCCAGCGCCTCGTCGAGCGCCTGCCCGAGCACGATGCCGACGTCCTCCACCGTGTGGTGGGCACCCGTCTCGAGATCGCCGTCGGCCTCCACTTTCAGCCCCAGCCGCCCGTGGCGGGCGAGCAGGTCGAGCATGTGGTCGAGGAAGCCGACGCCGGTCGCGGCGCTGGCCTCCCCCCCGTCGAGGTCGAGCGAGAGCTTGATCCGCGTCTCGGCGGTGTCGCGTTCTCTGCTTGCGGTTCGGCTCATCGCCTAATCATCGCTGACTCGCCGTGGACGGGGAAGCCCTCGGCGCGGGCGAGGGTGTCGACGTGCGGCGCCAGGGCCGCCGCGGCGGCGGCGTCGATCTCGACGGTGGCGATCGGTCGGCGGAAGGTCCCGGGCCCGAGCGGGCCCGAATAGCGGCCGGCGCCCCCGGTCGGCAACACGTGATTGGAGCCGGCGGCGTAGTCGCCGAAGGCGGTGGCGCCGTAGCGGCCGACGAAGACACAGCCCGCGGTGGTGACGCGCCCGGCCAGCAGCGCCGCGTCCTCCTCGAACAACTGCAGGTGCTCGGGCGCGAAGGCGTTGGCGAGATCGAGCGCGTCGCTCAGGTCGGGGACCTGAACCAGCGCCAGCGGCGCGTCCTCCACTCCGGGCCGCGCCGCCGCCGCGCTCTCGGTGGCGGCGGTGATCGCCTCGAGGACGTGCTCCTCCACGGCGACGGCCAGCAGCAGGCCCTCGCCGCCGTGCTCGGCCTGGGAGCAGAGGTCGAGCGCCGCCCACTCCGGGTCGGTGTCGTGGCCGGCCACCAGCATCAGCTCCGAAGGGCCCGCCAGCGAGTCGATGCCGACCTCTCCGGCAACCGCCCGCTTCGCCTCCCGCACCCAGGCGTTGCCCGGCCCCGCGACCACGTCGACCGGCGCGATCGTGGCGGTGCCGTGGGCGAGCGCGAAGATCGCCTGGGCACCGCCCATCGCGTGCACCTCCTCGACCCCGCAGAGAGCCGCCGCCGCCAGCACGAGCGGGTGCACGCTCCCCTCGGGCCCGGGCGGCGAAGCAAGGGCGATTCGTTCGACCCCGGCGACCCGGGCGGGGACGCAGCACATCAGCACGCTGGAGGGATAGGCGGCGCGTCCGCCGGGGGCGTAGATGCCGGCCGCGGCGACGGGCACTTCGCGCAGGGTCACCGTCTGGCCCTGGGGCAGGTCGACCGTTCGTGCCTCGCTCTGGATCTGCGCCTCGGCGACCGCCCGCACGTTGGCGGCGGCGACCTCCAGCGAGTCGCGCAGCCCCCGGTCGAGCCCGGCCAGGGCCGCGTCCAGCTCGCCCTGTTCGACCCGCAGCGAGTCGGGCATCCGCTCGGTGGCGTCGAAGCGCTCCGTCAGCCTCCGCACGGCGGCGTCGCCGTGGACGAGGACCTCCTGCTCGATCTCACCGACGTCGGGCGGGAGCACGATCGCGTAGGGCCAGCGCCTGATCTCCGCGGCCGTCTTCCGCGCCCCCTCCCACTCGAAGCGGCGCACCTTCACCGCGCCGCCGCCTCTCTCAGCTTCGCCGTCAGCTCGTCGACCTCGGCGGCGCGCAGCTTGTGGGCGACGCGGTTGGCGACGAAGCGGGCGCTGCACTCGAGGATCTCCTCGCGCACCTCGAGGTCGTTCTCCTCCAGGGTGCGACCGGTCGCGACCAGGTCGACGATGCCGTCGCCGAGCCCGATCAGCGGCGCCAGCTCGACCGAGCCCTTGACCTCGATAAGTTCGATCTGGCGGCCGGTCGCCTCGAAGTGGCGCTCGGCGATCCGCGGGTACTTGGTCGCGATCCGCATCATCCCCAGGCGCCGCTGGGACTCCCCCAGCCGCTCGTCGCCCACGCGGCCGGCGAGGACCATGCGGCAGCGGCCGAAGCCGAGGTCGAGCAGCTCGTAGACCATCCGGTCGGACTGCTCGAGCAGCACGTCCTTGCCGGTGATGCCGACGTCGGCGGCGCCGGCCTCGACGTAGGTGGGAACGTCGGAGGGACGCATCGTCACCAGCGTCATCCCCTCCGTCTCGAAGATCAGCGAGCGCGAGTCGCCGCGCACCCCGGCGGTGTCGACCCCGACGCGGTCGAGGACGTCGAGCGTCTCGCCGAGCAGGGCCCCGCGGGGCACGGCCAGCTTCAACGGCCCGTCGCTCTTCGCCCGGCTGGTGCCGGCCACCTCGACGCTCATCGCCCTCTCCCCCGTCGCGACTCCTCCTCCATCTGGGCGAGGTGCACGCGCTCCAGGTAGAGGGCGAACCCCGCCGCCGGCAGGTCGACCCCGAAGCGCTTCAGCAGGCCGTCGTAGCGGCCGCCGCCGCCGAGCACGTGGCCGAGGGCCGGGTCGTAGACCTCGAGGATGGCGCCGCTGTAGTAGCCGAGGTCGCGCAGCAGGCCGAGGTCGATCTGGACCCGGTCGGCGGCGCCGCGGCGCTCGAGCTCGTCATAGGTCTCCTGCAGGCGCGCCGTCGCCCGCTCGACCGCGGCCCCGCCGAGGCCACGGGCCCGCTCCAGCACCTCGCTGCCGCCGCGCAGCTGCGAGAGCGCCACGCAGGTGGCGCACTGCTCGTCGCTGATCCCGGCGACCGCCGAGAGCTCGGCCTCGAGGCCGACCAGGTCGTGTGTGGCCAGCCGGCCGATGATCGAGTCCCGCGCCTCGCCCTCGACGCCGAACTCGGTCAGCAGCTGCCGGTAGAGGTCGGCGTCTCCGAGCCCGATCACCGCCCGGTCGAGGCCGGCGGCGTCCAGCGCCGCCTCCAGCACCTCGACCACCTCGGCCGTGCCCTGCGGCGCCGGCGCCCCGATCAGCTCCACGCCGGCCTGGATGAACTCGCGCATCTGGCCGCGCTGCGGGCGCACCGCCCTATAGGCGCTGGCCAGGTAGCTCAGCCGCAGCGGCGGCTCGGCGCCGGCGAGGCGCCCGGCGACGAGGCGTGCGATCGGCACGGTCATGTCGGAGCGCAGCGCCAGCAGGTCGCCGCTCTCGTCGAAGAAGCGATAGGCGCTGACGGCGGTGCGGCCGTCGCCCCGGGCCAGCACCTCGTCGTACTCGATCGCCGGCGTCGCCACCTCGCCGAAACCACGGTCTTCGAAGACCTCCAAGAGGGCTCGCTGCAGGCGTCGCAGCTCCCGCATCTCTTCCGGGAGGACGTCACGGGTTCCGGGCGGGATCGGATGAATCATCCGGCTGACCTTACGAGAGACGGAGCAAAAGCCCTGCTACGCAGGGACCTCTGCAGAGACGCGCTCGATCTGGGCGCCGAGCCCGCGCAGGCGCTCGTCGATCTGCTCGTAGCCGCGGTCGATCTGGCGGATGTTGCCGATGTGGGAGGTGCCGTCGGCCGCCAGGGCGGCGATGAGCATCGCCATTCCGGCGCGGATGTCGGGGCTCTCGACGCGCTCGCCGTGAAGCCGGCTCGGACCGCTGACGATCGCCCGATGGGGATCGCAGAGCGTGATCCGAGCGCCCATCGCAACCAGCTTGTCGACGAAGAAAAGGCGGTTCTCGAACATCTTCTCGAAGATCAGGATCTCCCCCTTGGCCTGGGTGGCGAGGGCAAGGGCGATCGAGGTGAGGTCGGCCGGGAAGGCCGGCCAGGGGCCGTCCTCGATCTTCGGGATCGCGTCGCCGAGGTCCAGTTCGACCTCGAGGCTCTGCCCCCGCGGAACGATCATGTCGGCGCCGTCGATGTCCGAGCGCAGCCCGAGGCGGCGGAACTGGCGGCGGACCATCATCAGGTCGGCGGCCTCGACGTCGCGGATCCTCACTTCGCCGCCGGTCGCGGCGGCCAGCGCCATGAAGCTGCCGACCTCGATGTGGTCGGGCGAGATCGTGTGCTCGGCCCCGCCGAGACCCTCGCTGCCGTTGACGACCATCACGTTGGAGCCGATCCCGTCGACGCGGGCGCCCATCTTGGTCAGCAGCCGCGCCAGGTCCTGGACGTGGGGCTCGGAGGCGGCGTTGGAGATCTTCGTCTGGCCCGGGGTCAGCGCCGCCGCCATCAGCGCGTTCTCGGTCCCCATCACCGAGGGCTCGTCCATGAAGATCTCGCAGGCGCAGAGGCCGCCGGGCGCGACCAGCTCGATCCAGCGGTTGCCGTCGACGCGGGCGCCGAGGTCCTTGAAGGCGTCGAGGTGGGCGTCGAGCCGGCGGCGGCCGATGAAATCACCACCGGGAGGCGGCATCCGGGCTTCGCCAAAACGCGCCAGCAGCGGCCCGGCGAGCAGGAAAGAGGCGCGGATCCGGCTCGAGAGCTCCTCGTCGACCGTTGTCTCGGTGACGCCGCGGGCGCAGAGGCGGACGCTGTTGTCGGCCACCCAGGCGACCTCGACTCCGAGCTGCTCCAGCAGCGCGATCTGGGCCTCGGTGTCGCGGATCCGCGGCACCCGGTGCAGCAGCAGCTCCTCTTCGGTCAGCAGGCAGGCGGCGAGGATCGGCAGCGCCGCGTTCTTGTTGCCGGCGACCGTCAGCTCCCCGGAGAGCGGCGCGCCGCCCTGGATGACGAATTTCTCGCTCACGACGGCTAGGGTAACGGCCGAGATGGGCAGAGGCTGGAAGATCGGCATGGGGGTCGCCGTGGCGCTGATCGCGCTGCTGCTCGTCAACGCCCTGCTGGTCGGCGGCAAGACCGAGTCGGCCGCGGTGACGATGCCCGGCGGCCGGGTCCTCGACCTTCCCGATGGTGAAATTCAGGTGGTCGAAGGCGGCCCGCGCGACGGCGCCCCGATCGTGCTGATCCACTGCTTCAGCTGTGCGATCGACTGGTGGGACGGGGTGCGGCCACGACTGGAAGCCGACCACCGGGTGGTCGCGGTCGACCTGCTCGGACACGGCGGCTCGGAGAAGCCGGGCGACGGATACACCCCTGCCAACCAGGCGAAACTGGTGGCGGAGGCACTGAGAGAGCTGGACGTGCATGACGCCGAGGTCGTCGGCCACTCGCTGGGAGGAAGCGTGGCCGTCGCGCTTGCCGAACGGCATCCGCAGCTGGTCGACCGCGTGGCGATCATCGACATGCCGCCCGACCACTCCTATGGCGACCTAGGCTTCATCGCCGGGCTGGCCTTCCAGCCGGTGCTGGGCGAGGCGCTATGGACGATCAAGCCTGACTTCTCGGTCCGCGACGGGCTCGGCGTCGCCTTCGCGCCGGGCTTCGACGTCCCGGACGCCTTCGTCGACGACGTCAAGCGCTTGACCTACACCGTCTACGACCAATCGCCGAGCGGCACCGACGACTTCCTCGACGAAGAGTCGCTCGACCGCCGAATGGCGGCGACCGGCAAGCCGCTGCTCGTGATCATGGGAGCCGAAGAGCAGATCGTCAACGACCCGCAGCGAGCGCTGGACCAGTACGGCAGCGTGCCCGGCGCCGAGACGCGATTGATCACCGGCGCCGGTCACTCGCCCAACGTCGAGAAGCCGGCCCAGACCGCTCGCCTGATCCTCGGATTTGCCGAGGACGACCAGTAGCGCTATCCATGCGAACCGCATTCCAGAGCCGTTCGCTGTCCCTCCACGCAATCTTCGTTGCAATCGGGGCTTGCCGTCCGAAGCCCTCCGTACCTTACGAACCTATGTTCGACTCAAGCAAAAACATAAGCACCCGGCTGGCCGACGCCACCGACCTCCTGATCGACTTCGCAACCCTCGGCGAGTACGGCCTCGAGCCCGTGGCCAAGGCGCCCTCGGCCTGCGAGACCCGCCATCGTCCCGTCTCCCCCGCTTCGAGCGCGACCAACCGGCGACGCCGCCCTGGCGCCCCCACCCTGGTCCTGGCGATCGAAGGGCCGCGGCCACGGCGGAGGCACCAGATCGAGGGTCCCTTCCTTCTCCGTCCCTGATACGCCCAGCCTCCGTCCCTCGCCCCCTAAGACCTCTCCGAGGTTCGTGGCGGGGTGAGGCGTGGAGCCCTGACGTTCGAGAAGCAAGCGGGAAGACGCACGCACGTGGCGCCGCGTGGCAGCGCCACGCAAGCCGCGGGCGGGTGGCTTATCCGCGCGGCTTATCGGGCGTCAGGGTCCGCGACACACCCCGTCGCGGACCTCAAAAAAGAACCGGCGGCGACCTACTCTCCCAGGGGGTTGCCCCCCAAGTACCATCGGCGCAGAGTGGCTTAACTGCTCTGTTCGGAATGGGAAGAGGTGTTTCCCACTCGCCATGCACCACCGGAATTTTGCGAGACGACCGCCTCGGTGAAGCTTGAAAACTGCACAAGGCCTTCAAAGTAAAGTAATTAAAATATCCGTCAAGCCCTCGACCCATTAGTACCGGTCGGCTGAACACATTGCTGTGCTTACACCGCCGGCCTATCAACCTGGTGGTCTACCAGGGGTCTTACTCCCTCAAGGGGATGGGAGAGTTCATCTCGAGGACGGCTTCCCGCTTAGATGCTTTCAGCGGTTATCCGTTCCGTGCGTAGCTAATCTGCGATGCCCTTGGCAGGACAACAGATACACCAGCGGCACGTTCATCCCGGTCCTCTCGTACTAGGGATGACTCCTCTCAACTCTCCAACGCCCACAGCAGATAGGGACCGAACTGTCTCACGACGTTCTGAACCCAGCTCGCGTACCGCTTTAATGGGCGAACAGCCCAACCCTTGGGACCTACTCCAGCCCCAGGATGCGACGAGCCGACATCGAGGTGCCAAACCGGTTCGTCGATGTGGACTCTTGGAACCGATAAGCCTGTTATCCCCGGAGTACCTTTTATCCGTTGAGCGACGGCGCTTCCACTTGCTACCGCCGGATCACTAAGCCCAACTTTCGTTCCTGCTCGACCCGTCGGTCTCGCAGTCAAGCTCCCTTGTTGCCTTTACACTCTACGCACGATTTCCAACCGTGCTGAGGGAACCTTTGGGCGCCTCCGTTACTCTTTAGGAGGCGACCGCCCCAGTCAAACTGCCCACCTGACACTGTTCACCGCCCGGATTACGGCGCGGTGTTAGAAGCCCAGACTACCAAGGGTGGTATCTCAAGGGTGACTCCCCAGTGACCAAAGCCACTGGTTCACAGTCTCCCACCTATCCTGAGCGAGATACCCCAGACTCCAATATCAAGTTGCAGTAAAGGTTCACGGGGTCTTTCCGTCTAGCTGCGGGTACTCGGCATCTTCACCGAGACTTTAATTTCACCGAGCCTATCGTTGAGACAGCGTCCAAGTCGTTACGCCATTCGTGCAGGTCGGAACTTACCCGACAAGGAATTTCGCTACCTTAGGACCGTTATAGTTACGGCCGCCGTTTACCGGGGCTTAGCTTCGCTGCTTCGCGCCGAAGCGCTAACAAGTCCGCGTAACCTTCCGGCACCGGGCAGGCGTCAGCCCCTATACGTCGTCTTACGACTTAGCAGAGGCCTGTGTTTTTGGTAAACAGTCGCTTGGACCAATTCACTGCGGCCCCCTCGGGCTTCCTCCGTATGGAGTTCACCCTACTGGGGCGTCCCTTCTCCCGAAGTTACGGGACGATTTTGCCGAGTTCCTTAACGATAGTTAGCTCGCTCACCTCAGTATGTTCTACTTGTCCACCTGTGTCGGTTATCGGTACGGGCACGCGAATCCTGCCTAGAGGCTTTTCTCGGAGGCATAGGATCGGGGACTTGCCGGCGGTCAAGCCAGCTGGCATCGCACCTCGCGTCAAAACGCCGCTGCGGATTTCCCTACAGCGACTAGCTACGTGCTTGCCCCAGGACGACCATCGCCTGGGTTCCCTTACCTTTCCCCGTCCCCCCATCGGTCATAACGGAATCGACGTGGTACAGGAATATCAACCTGTTGGCCATCGGCTACGCCTTTCGGCCTCGCCTTAGGTCCCGACTAACCCTGAGCAGACGAACTTTACTCAGGAAACCTTGGACAATCGGTGGTGGGGATTCTCACCCCACTTTCGTTACTCATGCCGGCATTCTCACTTCCAACCGCTCCACGGAGCCTTACGACGCCGCTTCACGCAGTTGGAACGCTCTCCTACCGCGTACAGAGCCCGCAGGCCTGCACACCCATAGCTTCGGAGGCTAGCTTGAGCCCCGTTGAATTATCCGCGCCCGAACACTTGACCAGTGAGCTGTTACGCACTCTTTCAAGGGTGGCTGCTTCTAAGCCAACCTCTTGGTTGTCTCTGCATTCGGACATCGTTTGCCACTTAGCTAGCACTTAGGGTCCTTAGCTGATGGTCTGGGTTGTTTCCCTTTCGCGTACGAAGTTTATCCCCCGCACACTGACTCCCGAGCTAACCGTAACGGTCTTCGGAGTTTGCCTGAAGTCGGTAACCTGGTAGGGCCCCTAATCCAAACAGTGCTCTACGGCCGCAACGCAATCACTCGAGGCTATACCTAAATATATTTCGGAGAGAACCAGATATCTCTGAGCTTGATTAGCCTTTCACTCCGATCCACAGGTCATCCGCCCAGTTTTCAACCTAGGTCGGTTCGGCCCTCCACGAGGTCTTACCCCCGCTTCAGCCTGCCCATGGATAGCTCGCTCAGTTTCGGGTCTACCGCCAGTGACTGATTCGCCCTATTCAGACTCGCTTTCGCTACGGCTCCGCTCATCGCTTAACCTTGCCACTGACGCGTAACTCGCCGGCTCGTGATGCAAAAAGCACGCCGTCACACCCGAAGGTGCTCCGACCACTTGTAAGTCTACGGTTTCAGGTACTATTTCACTCCCCTTCAGGGGTGCTTTTCACCTTTCCCTCACGGTACTAGTTCACTATCGGTCACCAGGTAGTACTTAGCCTTGGAGGGTGGTCCCCCCAGATTCAGACCACGTTTCACGGGTGTGGTCTTACTCAGGAACATCAATCAACAGATCAGTGCGTTTTCACCTACGGGACGATTGCCCTCTGTGGTGCGAGGTTCCACTCGCTTCGGTTAACACCTGATTTTGTAACTGTTGCCGAGCCAGGCACGGCTCGGGCATGACGTCCTACAACCCCTGACAGACAACGCGTGCCCGCTTGCATCTGTCAGGTTTGGGCTGATCCCCTTTCGCTCGCCACTACTAAGGGAGTCTCGGTTGATTTCTTTTCCTCGGGCTACTTAGATGTTTCAGTTCGCCCGGTTCCCTTCCAACGACTATGTATTCATCGCTGGATGACGCCGCATTACCGGCGCCGGGTTTTCCCATTCGGAGATCCGCGGGTCAAAGGCTGTTCAGCGCCTCACCGCGGCTTATCGCAGCCGTCCACGTCCTTCATCGACTCCTGGTGCCAAGGCATCCACCGTAAACTCTTACTATCTTGACGGTGATACAGCCCGCACACCGAGGTGTACAGGCCGAAATTAAATTACCCATCTTGCCTTGTGCAGTTTTCAAGGTCCACCGAGGCGCACCACGGAGTTCTTCCGTGGTGGTCTCTCAAAACTGAGCAGCGTTCCCACAGGCACTAGGTGCCAGCGGGGAGCCCGGTCGACGTTCTAGAGAAATCTCCCTAGAAAGGAGGTGATCCAGCCGCAGCTTCCGCTACGGCTACCTTGTTACGACTTCACCCCAATCACGGGTCCCACCTTCGACGGCTCCCTCCTTGCGGTTAGGCCACCGGCTTCGGGTGTTACTCGCTTTCGTGGTGTGACGGGCGGTGTGTACAAGGCCCGGGAACGTATTCACCGCGGCATTGCTGATCCGCGATTACTAGCAACTCCACCTTCATGGAGGCGAGTTTCAGCCTCCAATCCGAACCGAGACGCACTTTATGGGATTTGCTCCACCTCACGGTATTGCTGCCCTTTGTATGCGCCAATGTAGCACGTGTGTAGCCCTGGACATAAGGGGCATGATGACTTGACGTCATCCCCACCTTCCTCCGGTTTGTCACCGGCAGTCTCCCATGAGTCCCCAACTTAATGCTGGCAACATGGAACGGGGGTTGCGCTCGTTGCGGGACTTAACCCAACATCTCACGACACGAGCTGACGACAGCCATGCACCACCTGTGATGGTGTCCCGAAGGAAAACCGTGTTTCCACGGCGGTCACCAACATGTCAAGCCCAGGTAAGGTTCTTCGCGTTGCGTCGAATTAAACCACATGCTCCGCTGCTTGTGCGGGCCCCCGTCAATTCCTTTGAGTTTTAGCCTTGCGGCCGTACTCCCCAGGCGGGGCACTTAGTGCGTTAGCGACGGCACGGGAGGAGTCGACACCTCCCACACCTAGTGCCCATCGTTTACGGCGTGGACTACCAGGGTATCTAATCCTGTTCGCTCCCCACGCTTTCGCGCCTTAGTGTCAGTCACGTCCCAGCGAGCTGCCTTCGCTATTGGTGTTCCTCCTGATATCTGCGCATTCCACCGCTACACCAGGAATTCCACTCGCCTCTTCCGGACTCTAGCTCTACAGTATCCATCGGCTTTCAAAGGTTGAGCCTTTGACTTTCACAACGGACTAATAGAGCCACCTACGCGCGCTTTACGCCCAATGATTCCGGACAACGCTTGCTCCCTACGTATTACCGCGGCTGCTGGCACGTAGTTAGCCGGAGCTTCTTGTGGAGGTACCGTCAATCCACACGGCTATTCACCGGTGAACCTTCGTCCCTCCTGAAAGGGGTTTACAACCCGAAGGCCGTCTTCCCCCACGCGGCGTTGCTGCGTCACGCTTTCGCGCATTGCGCAAGATTCCCCACTGCTGCCTCCCGTAGGAGTCTGGGCCGTGTCTCAGTCCCAGTGTGGCTGATCGTCCTCTCAGACCAGCTACCCATCGTTGCCTTGGTAGGCCGTTACCCCACCAACAAGCTAATGGGCCGCGAGCTCCTCCCAATGCGGAGGCCGAAGCTTCCTTTAGTACACAAGCTTAAACCTGTGCACCACATCCGGTATTAGCCCGAGTTTCCTCGGGTTGTCCCGGTCATCGGGGCAGATTACTCACGTGTTACTCACCCGTTCGCGGCTTAGCCCCAGGGCAAGCCCTGGTTCGTCGCACCACTTGCATGTGTTAAGCACGCCGCCAGCGTTCGTCCTGAGCCAGGATCAAACTCTCCGTGAAAGGTACTCACAAAGAGTTGCCATGCCTGGCGGGCCACCGGGTACACAAACTCGGTGACCGGCATGACGGGTAAATCAGACCATCCGGCACGCTGACGTGACCGAATGGATCGGGCTCAAACATTCCGCGGACCTGTTGATGGGTCCACGGAGTGCACGCTGCTCAGTTTTCAAAGACCGTTGCGCCTCAACGCCGGGACTCGACGCTCTTCACGCATGGAGCCGCACAAGGCAGCCCCAGAAGGACGCGGGAGTATAGCGCTCCGGCGGACGTTTGCCTAGTGCCTGGCGGCGGGGCTCAGGCGGCGCCGTCATAGAGGCTGAGGAAGCGCCGCTTCCCGACCTGCAGGACCTTCCCGTCAAGCGCTTCGCGGGGCAGCTCGAGAACGTCGGGCGCGATCGTCTCGCCGTCGAGCTTGACCCCCCCCTGCTTGATCAGGCGCCGCGCCTCGCTCGAGCTCAGCTCGAAGCCGGAGCCGATCAGCCGCGGCAGCAGGATCACGCCAGGCTCGCCCGCGGCCGCGGAGTCGATGTCCCAGCGGGGGACGTCCTCGGGCACCCCGTGGTCGCGGATGACCCGGTTGAAGTGGTCCTCCGCCCGGGCGCCCGCGCCGTCGCCGTGGAAGCGGTCGACGATCCGCCGCGCCAGCTCCCGCTTCGCCTCGTTGGGCGCCGCCGCCGGCTGCTCGGAGCCGAGCAACAGCCGGTAGTACTCGGCCATCGCCCCGTCGGGGATGCTCATCAGCCGCCCGAACATCTCCTCCGGGGCATCGCTGACGCCGACGTAGTTGCCGAGCGACTTGCTCATCTTCTGGACGCCGTCGGTGCCGACCAGGATCGGCATCGTCAGGATCGACTGCGGCTCCTGGCCATAGGCGGCCTGGACGTCACGGCCGAACAGCAGGTTGAAGGTCTGGTCGGTCCCCCCCAGCTCGACGTCCGCCTCGACGGCGACCGAGTCGTAGCCCTGCAGCAGCGGGTAGAGCAGCTCCAGCGCCGCGATCGGCCGGCTCGCCGCCAGCCGCTTCTGGAAGTCGTCGCGCTCGAGCAGGCGGGCGACGGTGGTCTGCGCCAGCAGCCCCAGCAGGGCCTCCGGCTCCATCCGCAGCCACTCGCTGTTGAAGCGGACCTCGGTCCGCTCGCGGTCGAGCAGCTTGAAGGCCTGCTCCTGGTAGGTCGCCGCGTTGGCCTCGATCTCCTCCGCGGAGGGCAGCGGCCGCGTGCTCGAGCGACCGCTCGGGTCGCCGACCCTGGCCGTGAAGTCGCCGATGATGAGCACGACCGCGTGACCGGCGGCCTGGAACTCGCGCAGCTTCTCCAGCACGACCGTGTGGCCGAGGTGGATGTCGGCGGTGGTCGGGTCGATCCCCAGCTTCACGCGCAGCGGCCGCGGCCCGGCAAGCTGCTCGGCGAGCCGCCCCGCCGGCAGCACGTCGACCGCATTACGCGTCAGATCCGCCATTTCGCGAATGCTAGACTGCCGCCTCCGCTCGGCGGGTTTAGCTGCGCCGAGCAGCACCTCTTTGATGGCGGCCCTAGGAATAAAGCGCCGGCGGCGTGGCGGCGAGGTTCCGCCCGCCCCTCCGGCTCCCCCGACCAAGCCCGCGAAGCCACGGCTGAAGAAGCTGCGCGTGCTCTTCGTGCTGCTCGGGCTCGCCATCCTGGCGATGGTCTCGACGGTCTTCGGGATGATGGCAGCGGTCTCCCAGGACCTGCCGGCGATCTACAACTTCGCCCAGTACAAGGCCTCGAAGAACAGCGAGATCTACGACGCCAACGGCGTCCCGCTCGGCACCCTGACCAGCGACCAGAACAAAATCCTCCTCAACTCGGGGCAGATCTCCCCCAACGTCAAGAACGCGGTGGTCGCGATCGAGGACGCCCGCTTCTACGAGCACAGCGGCGTCGACTTCCAGGGCATCGGCCGCGCCCTGGTCAAAGACATCCTCAGCCAGAGCGCCGCCCAGGGCGGTTCGACGATCACCGAGCAGTTCGTCAAGAACGCGCTCGAAGCCCAGGACACGCGGACCCTCTTCGTCAAGTTCAAGGAGGCGGCGCTGGCCTACCGCCTCGAGCGGCACTGGAGCAAGGACAAGATCCTCACCCAGTACCTGAACACGATCTACTTCGGCCAGGGCGCCTACGGGATCGAGGCCGCGGCGCGCACCTTCTTCGGCGACGCCCACCCCGGTTGCGGCACCCCGACCGAGCCCTGCGCCTCTGTTCTGGAGCCGTGGGAGGCGGCGACGCTGGCAGCGAGCATCGCCTCGCCCTCGGCCTACGACCCCAAGATCTATCCCGAAAACAGCCTCGGCCGCCGCAACCTGGTGCTGGAAAAGATGTACGAACAGGGGTACGTCTCGCAGGAGCAGTTCGCCGAAGGAAGCAAGCGGGCACTGCCCTCCCCCGACGACATCGAACCGCCGAAGATCGATTCCAAGGCGCCCTACTTCACCGCCTACCTGCGCCAGCAGCTGGTCGAACGCTACGGCGCCTCGAAGGCGTTCTTCGCCGGCCTCAAAGTCAAGTCGACCCTCGACCTCGGCCTCCAGGAAGCGGCTCAGGAAGCGGTCAACTCCTACCTCGGCTACTCCCCCGCCACCGCCTCGGTGGTCGTGATCGACAATCGCAACGCCGGCATCAAGGCGATGGTCGGCGGCCCCGACTTCGAGACCGCGCCCTTCAACCTGGCGACCCAGGGACACCGCCAGCCCGGCTCCTCGATCAAGCCCTTCACGCTGCTGACCGCGCTGGAGGAGGGGATCTCGCCGGAAACGGTCTACGAATCGGCGCCGCAGGAATTCAGCTTCGGCAAGAACGGGCAGGAAACCTTCACGGTCACCAACGACGGCGACTTCTACGCCGGCTCCTGCTCGATCATCTGCGCCACGACCAACTCCGACAACTCGGTCTACGCCCAGCTGGCGCTGGAGGGCCTGGAGGGCAAGACGGTCCACGACCGCACCAGCTCGATCGCGGCGACGATCCACAAGATGGGCTACGCCGACCCGATCTCGACCAACCCGGCGATGGTGCTGGGCGGCCTCGCCGAAGGGGTCACCCCGCTCGGCTGGACCTACGCCTACAGCACCCTCGGCAACGACGGCGACCGCGTCAGCGGCACTCTGGCGCCGCGTCCCGGCGACAGCCCCGTCTCCTACACCCAGGTCACCGACCAGGATGACAAGACGATCAAGGGCGGCGACAACGACTCCACCCACGAACAGGTGATCGACGAGGGCGTCGCCGAAGAAGCGAAGCGAATCCTCGAAACGGTCGTCTCCAGCGGCACCGGCACCAACGCCCAGATCGGGGCCGAAGGCCAGTGGGGCAAGACCGGCACGACCGAGGAAAACGTGGATGCCTGGTTCTGCGGCGGTGTCAGCGATGAAGTGACCGCCTGCGTCTGGGTCGGCTACCCCGACTCGGCGACGCCGATGACGACGCTCTACAACGGCGGTCCGGTGATGGGCGGCACCTTCCCGGCGCTGATCTGGGCCAGCGTGATCTCGGCCTGGGAGGAGATCCAGGCGGAGAACGCGGCTGAGAAGAAGGCGAGGCAGGAGGGGCGCGAAGCCGACGAGGACGACTCCGGCGAAACCGAAACCTACGTGCCGCCGGTCGAATCGGAAGCGACGCCGGAACCGGAAGTGGTCGAACCCGCCCCGGAAGTCGATGCGACGCCGGAAGCCGAAGCCGCGCCCGAAGCGGCCCCGGAAGCGGCGCCCGAATCCAGCGGGGGCGGCGGCGGGGTCACCGCCGGCTAGGTAGGACGCGGGCGCGAGACGAAGCGGCTGCCGGCGGCGCAGAAGCGCCAGGGCCGCTCAACCGCCTTGGTGATCCCGATCCGGGGGCCGGTGACGACGTCGGGAGCCGCCCCGTCGGGAGCCAGCAGCAGGAAGGGATCGCGACCGAGGTCGGCGCCGTTGAGCTCGAGGCCGATCCCGAGCGCCTCGGTCAGCTTGCCCGGGCCCGAGCAGAGCTCGCCGTCCGGGCGGTCGCCGCGGCGCTCTCGCATCACCTCCAGCCCAGCGCTCGGCTCGAGCGCGCGAATCAGCACCGCCGCCGCCTCGCCCTCCGGTTCGGCGACCGCGTTGAGCAGGCTGTGGATCCCGTAGGAGAGGTAGACGTAGGCCCGCCCCGGCGGGCCGAAGAGGACCTCGGTGCGGTCGGTCAACCCGACGTAGGCGTGGCAGGCGGGATCGTCGCGCTCGTAGGACTCGGTCTCGACGATGGTGCCGCCGACGCCGTCGAAGAAGAGACGGCAGCCGACCAGGTTGCGAGCGACGTCATGCACCGAGCGCGCGAAGAAAGCGCGCTGCAGCCGCTGGGCCTCAGGCGTCCGCGATTTGGACGCTTGCGGCCCGTCGGCCGTCACGAGCGCTCGTCGAGGACCCGGGCCTGGACGGCGGCGAGCGTCTCGCGGGCCTCGCCGAGCTGGGCGGCGAGCGGCACCGAGCCGGTGCCGCCGGCGATCCGCTTCGACTCCAGCCAGCTGCTGCGCTCGAGAACCTCGTAGAAGGACTCGTCGAGGTGCTCGGACCGGGCCTTGAGCTCCTCCGGGGTGAAGTCCGAGAGCGCGGCGCCACGCTCGACCGCCTCGCGGACGAGGCCGCCGACGACGCCGTGCGCCTCGCGGAAGGGCACGCCCTTGCGCACCAGCAGATCGGCGACCTCGGTCGCGGCCAGCATCTCGTCGCCGGAGGCGCTCTCCATGCGCTCGCGGTCGAACTCGATCCCGGCCAGCATCCCCGCGGTCGCGTCGAGGCAGAGCTCGACCGTTTCGATCGCGTCGAAAAGCGGCTCCTTGTCCTCCTGCATGTCCTTGCCGTAGGTCAGCGGCAGCGCGTGCATGACGCCGAGCAGCGTCGCGTAGCTGGCGGCGACCCGCGGGCTCTTGGCCCGCAGCAGCTCAGCCGAATCCGGGTTGAGCTTCTGCGGCATGATCGAGGAGCCCGAGGAGAACGACTCGTCGAGCTCGCAGAAGCCGAACTCGGTGCTGGACCAGATGACCAGTTCCGAGCCGAGCCGCGAGAGGTGCATCGAGCAGGTCGAGGCGGCGGCGAGGTAGTCGAGGACGAAGTCGCGGTTGGAGGCGCCGTCGATCGAGTTGTGGCTGACGTGGTCGAAGCCGAGGTCGGCGGCGACGGCGTCGCGGTCGATCTCCCAGTTGACCCCGGCCAGGGCGCCGGAGCCGAGCGGCATCACGCTGGCGCTGTCGAGGGCGAACTGAAAGCGCAGCACGTCGCGGGCCAGCATCCAGAAATAGGCGAGCAGGTGGTGGCCGAGGTAGACGGGCTGAGCGCGCTGCAGATGGGTGTACCCGGGCATCGGCCAGTCCTTGTGCGTCTCGGCCAGCTCCAGCAGCCGCTCCATCGCCGCGCCGCAGAGCTCGATCGCCTGCAGCGAGTGGACCTGGACGACCATCGCCACGTCGGTCGCGACCTGGTCGTTGCGGGAGCGGCCGGTGTGGAGCTTGCCGGCGAGCGGGCCGATCTCCTCGCCGAGCAGGCGCTCAATCGCCATGTGAATGTCCTCGTCGGCGTCCTCGAAGGCGAAGCCGTGCTCGGCCATGCGCGCGCGCACCCGCTCCAGGCCCGCGTCGATCTGGGCCAGCTCCTCCTGCTCGAGGACGCCGATCCCGAGCAGGCCGCGAGCGTGCGCCCGCGACTGGTCGATGTCGTAGGCGGCCAGCTGCCAGTCGAACGGGAGCGAGCGGTTGAGCGCCCAGAAGCGCGGGTCGGGGTCCTTGCGGAAGCGGGACATGAGCGGGCGATTATCCCGTTACCGGCGGCTGGCCGAGCGCCGTCGCCAACTCCTGGCAGACACGGTCCACCTGGGCCTCGCTCATCGCCGGGAAGAAGGGCAGCGCCAGCGAGCGGGCGGCGGCGGCTTCGGCGACGGGGAACTGGCCCTCGGAGTAGCCGAGCTCGCGCAGGTGCGGGAAGAGGTGGATGCAGGGCAGGTAGGCCTTGCTGGCGACGCCGTTGCGGGCCAGCCGCGCGATCGTGGCGTCGCGGTCGACCCCGTCGGCGAGGCGGACGACGTAGACGAACCAGCTGCGCCGCTCCTTGCCCCGGCTCGCGAGTGGGACCTCGACGCCCTCGACGCCGGCCAGCCGCTGCTCGTAGAGCGAGGCGACCGCGGCCCGCCGCTCCAGCAGCGAGTCGAGCTTCTCGACCTGGGCGACGCCGAGCGCCGCGGCGAGGTCCGAGAGCCGGTAGTTGAAGCCGAGGCCGCCGTGATCGAGCCAGCCCATGTCGGCGGCCCGTCCCTGGTTGCGCTCGCTGCGCAAACGGGCCGCGATCTCCGTGCCGGAGGGCACGATCATCCCCCCCTCCCCCGTCGTCATCTGCTTGTTGGCGTAGAAGGCGAAGGTGGCGAG
Source organism: uncultured Solirubrobacterales bacterium (assembly GCA_963849165.1). Taxonomy (GTDB): domain Bacteria; phylum Actinomycetota; class Thermoleophilia; order Solirubrobacterales; family 70-9; genus VAYN01. The sequence goes on from CAWKGJ010000004.1 coordinate 95,835, forward strand.
GTTGCCGCGGGTGCCGACCCCGCGACCCTCGTAGTCGGTTGCGCCGATCGCCTCGCAGGCGTCCTCGAGGAGGCCGAGATCGTGCTTGCCGGCGAGCGCCTCCAGTTCCGGCATCGCCGCGGGGTAGCCGAAGATGTGGACCGGCAGGATGCCCCTGGTCCGCTCCGACACCGCCGCCGCCGCGGCGTCGCGGTCGAGGTTGAGGGTGACCGGGTCGACGTCGCAGAAGACCGGCTTCGCCCCCTCGTAGAGCAGGCAGTTGGCGGAGGCGACGAAGCTGAAGGGGCTGGTCAGGACCTCGTCGCCGGGACCCCAGCCCAGGGCCCGCACGCCGAGGTGCAGGGCGGTCGTGCCGCTGGAGACCATGACCGCGTCCTCGACCCCGAGCCAGGCGGCGAACTCGCGCTCGAAGCGCTCTCCCATCGGCCCCAGCGAGAGCCGGCCGGAGCGCAGCACCTCCAGCACCAGCTCCTCCTCCCGCGAGCCGACGTCCGGCCGGGCCAGCGGGATCTCCTCGGGGTCGCTCACTGGAACGCGTACTCCAGCGAGTCGACCAGCGCCTCCCAGGAGGCCTCGATGATGTTCTCGGAGACGCCGATCGTCCCCCACTCGCGCTCGCCGTCGGCGGAGTCGAGCAGGACCCGGGTGACGGCGCCGGTGCCGTGCGCTTCGTCGAGGATGCGGACCTTGTAGTTGGTCAGCTCGATCTCGGCCAGGTGCGGGTAGCGGTCGGCGATCGCGCCGCGCAGCGCCTGGTCGAGGGCGTTGACCGGCCCGTTGCCCTCGGCGACGCGGACGTAGCGCTCGCCGTCGACCTCGACCTTGATCGTCGCCTCGGTCTCGACCTCGCCGCCGGCCCGCTTCTCGGTGACGACGCGGAAGCTCTCCAGCTTGAACAGCGGCTTGTAGCTGCCGGCCTCGCGCCGCAGCAGCAGCTCGAAGGAGGCCGGTGCCGCCTCGTAGTGGTAGCCGTGGTGCTCGCGCTCCTTGAGGCGCTCGATCGCCCGCCCGGCCGCCTCGTCGTCGATCTCGAGCCCGGCCTGCGCGGCCTGGTCGCGGATCGTCGCCTTGCCCGAGAGCTCGGAGGGCAGGACGTTGCGACTGTTGCCGACCGCGGCGGGATCGACGTGCTCGAAGGTGCGGGCGTCGGCGGCCACCCCGGCGACGTGCATGCCGCCCTTGTGGGCGAAGGCGTTGCGGCCGACGTAGGGAGCGTCGGGGTTGGGGGTCAGGTTGCAGAGCTCGTCGACGAAGTGGACTGTCTCGGCCAGCGAGGCGAGCTGCTCCGCCGAGACGACCTCGTAGCCCAGCTTCAGCTGCAGGGCGGGCAGGATCGAGGTCAGGTTGGCGTTGCCGCAGCGCTCGCCGTAGCCGTTGACCGTGCCCTGGACGAGCCGGGCGCCCTCGCGCACGGCGGCCAGCGAGTTGGCGACCCCGCAGCCGGCGTCGTCGTGGACGTGGATGCCGATCTCCGCCCGCTCGCCCAGCTTCGCCGCCACCGCCGCGGTCGCCGCCGCGACCTGGTCGGGCAGGCTGGAGCCGTTGGTGTCGCAGAGCGAGAGGTTCTCGGCGCCGGCCGCGACCGCGGCCTCGAGGCAGGCCAGCGCGTAGCCGGCGTCGTCGCGATAGCCGTCGAAGAAGTGCTCGGCGTCGTAGATCACGCGCTTGCCGCTCTCACGGCAGAAGCGGACCGAGTCGGCGATCATCGCCAGGTTCTCCTCGTGCGAGACCTTGGTCACCTTCTCCAGGTGCAGCCCCCAGGTCTTGCCGACCAGGGTGACGACCGGGGCGAAGCTGCCGACCAGGGTCGCCAGGGCGGGATCGTCCTCGGCGGCGGTGTCGCGGCGCCGGGTCATGCCGAAGGCGCAGATCGTCGCCTGCTCCAGCTCCAACTCGGAGAGCCGTTCGAACAGCTCCACCTCCTTCGGGTTGGAGCTGGGGAAACCGGCCTCGATCATCTGCACGCCGAGCTTGTCGAGGGCGAGGACGACGCGCGCCTTCTCGGATGCCGAGAGCGACATCCCCTCGCCCTGCATGCCGTCACGCAAGGTCGTGTCGTAGAGCTTCACCTGTTCCATCTGCTGCCTTTCGAGTCTGAAGTTCGGGGAGAGGCCACGGGGGCCTGCCTGCGCGGCACGAAGCCGCGCCAGCCGCTAGGCGGCTGCGGTAATTCGCCCGATTGACTCGATGAAGAGGCGCATCAGGAGTTCACCTTACTCGCCCTGTCGACCTCGGCCGGCGCCTCGACGAAGTCGAGCCACTCCAGGTACTCCTCGGCGCGCCCGTAGAGCGCGTCCTCGAACTTGGCCTGCACGTGGGTGGTGATCTCCCCCGGCTTGCCGTCGCCGAGCGGGTGGTCGTCGATCTCGCGCACCGGCACCAGCTCGGCCGCGGTGCCGGTCAGGAAGACCTCCTCGGCCAGGTAGAGCTCGGCCCGGGCGACGTCGCGCTCGACCACGGTGTAGCCGAGGTCGCGGGCGATCTGGATCACCGACTTGCGGTTGATCCCGTCGAGGATCGAGGCGACGTGCGGCGGCGTCACGATCTCGCCGTCGCGGACCAGGAAGATGTTCTCGCCCGAGCCCTCGCAGACGAAGCCGCGTTCGTCGAGCAGGATCGCCTCGTCGTAGCCGGCGTTGTGCGACTCGGTCTTGGCCAGGATCGAGTTGAGGTAGGAACCCGAGGCCTTGGCGTGCGGGATCGAGCCGCCGGGGCTGATCCGCCGCCAGCTCGAGACCTTGGCGCGGATGCCGCCGTTCTTGCTCTCCTCGCCGAGATACGCCCCCCAGGGGAAGGCGGCGACGATCACCTCGATCGGAGCGTCTTTCGCGTAGAGGCCGAGGCTGCCGTAGCCGCGGTAGGCGAGCGGGCGGATATAGGCGGAGCGGAGGCCGTTGCGGGTCAGCAGCTCGTGCGTCGCCTGGCGGATCTCCTCGCCTGAGTAGGGCAGCTCCAGGTAGTAGAGCTGGGCCGACTTCTCGAGCCGGGCGAGGTGGTCGGCGTGGCGGAAGATGGCCGGGCCGCGCTCGGTCTCGTAGCAGCGAATCCCCTCGAAAACGCCGGTTCCGTAGTGCAGGCCATGGCTGAGCACATGGGTCTGGGCCTGCTCCCAGGGCACGAACTCGCCGTTCTTCCAAATCAAATCCACCTGGTCCATGTTGGAGGGAAGTATGCCCGATCAAACGAAGGGCTTCACCCCCAGAGCCGCGAATGACGGCTGAAAGCAACGAAGGAGGCGCAAGGCCCGAAATGAAATCGAGACTTCCAAAGCTCAGTTATTCCAACGTCATCGCCACGATGGCGCTGTTCATCGCCCTCGGTGGCGTCGCCGTAGCCGCCGGACTGCCAAAGAACAGCGTCGGCACCAAACAGCTCAAGCGCGGCGCCGTAACTGCGGCCAAGCTCAAGAAAGGCGCGGTCACCAGCGGCAAGCTGGCCCCGAAGTCGGTGGTCGCCGGCAAGCTCGGCGCCAACGCCGTGCTGCCCGGCAACATCGGCAACGGCGCCGTCACCAGCGCCAAGATCGGCGCCGGCGCGGTGATCGCCAGCTCGATCAAAAACGGCGTCATCACCACCAACAAGCTGAACGGCAAAGCCGTGACGACGGACAAACTCGCCGCCAACGCGGTGACCAATCCGATTCTCGCCAACGGCTCGGTCACGCCGAACAAGCTCAGCGACACCTTCGGCCCAATCGTGGCGACGCTGAAAACCGGGCAGACGCTGCGCGGCGTGTTCGACCTCGGCGACGAAAGCAAACTCACCCGCTCGGCGAGCAGCTTTCAGTTCCCGCTGCTCAACGCGCCGGCGGCACCCACCACCAACGTGCTCGCGGCTGGCACGACCTCGCCCGCCTGCCCAGGCTTGGGCGGCGGAGCGACCCCCGGCGCGACCGCGGGGCAGCTCTGCGTCTACATCACCTCGGCCTCGACCGAATTCGAAAGCCTGGCTTTCGACGCTGGCAGCGTCAACCGGCTTGGATTCGGCCTCCTGGCCAAATTCAAAGCCACTGGCGACAACTTCGTCCAGGGCCAGTGGGCGGTGACCGCTCCCTAGTTAAGCGCTGAGCGCTTCAAGGACCGCGTCGGTCATCTCGGCGGTCCCGACCTCGACCTCGGCGGGGACGTCTGGCATCGGAGGCGGTGCCAGCGTCCCCGCGGCGAGGTCCGGAGTGCGCAGGCCGCGCTCCAGGACCGCGTCGACGGCAACCTCGATCCGGGCGGCGTCGTCGGGGCGCTCGAGCCCGTGACGCAGCATCATCGCCACCGAGAGGAAGGTCGCCAGGGGATTGGCGATGCCCTTGCCGGCGATGTCGGGAGCGGAGCCGTGAACGGGCTCGAAGAGGCCGGGCGCGCCCGCGGCGCCGAGGCTGGCGGACGGCAGCATCCCCAGCGAGCCGGTCAGCATCGCCGACTCGTCGCTGAGGATGTCGCCGAAGAGGTTCTCGGTGACGATCACGTCGAAGTCCGCCGGGCGCGAGACCAGCTGCATCGCCGCGTTGTCGACCAGCAGGTGGTCGAGGGCGACGTCGTCGTAGTCGGGGGCGATGCCGGTCACCACCTCACGCCAGAGCCGCGAGGTCTCGAGCACGTTGGCCTTGTCGACCGAGGTGACGCGGGGCGCGCGGCCGGAGCTCTCGGCGCGGCGGCGGGCGGCCTCGAAGGCGACGCGGGCGATCCGCTCGACTTCCTCGGCGCTGTACTCGCAGGTGTCGTGGGCGACGTCGCCGGAGCGGCCGCTGGCGCCGAAGTAGATGCCACCGGTGAGCTCGCGGACGACCAGCAGGTCGGTGCCGGCGATCCGCTCCTCGCGCAGCGGACTGGCCCCGATCAGGGCCGGGCTCGGCCGCACCGGGCGCAGGTTGGCGTAGAGGCCCATGCCCTTGCGCAGGCCGAGCAGGCCCTGCTCGGGGCGCGGCGCCTCGGGGTCGGTCGTGTCCCATTTGGGACCGCCGACGGCGCCGAGCAGGACCGCGTCGGCGGCGCGGCAAGCCTCCAGGACCTCGTCGGTGAGGGCGACCCCGTGGGCGTCGATCGAGACGCCCCCGAGCAGCCGCTCGTCGAACTCGAACTCGCCCAGGGACTCCAGCAGGAGCTGCGCCGCGGCGACGATCTCCGGGCCGATCCCGTCGCCGGGCAGAACGACTATGCGGGGTGCATCGCTCACGCGGCGGGACTCTACGCGTCGGAACGCGGGCGGGCGCTCACGCCGTCGCCTCGATGTTGAGGCGCACGTAGTCGAGGGTCAACGGCTGCTCGGAGACGTCGAGGATCGCCTCGGTGAACGGGCGCCGCAGCTCCTGCGGCAGCCGCGCCAGGTGCGGGCCGATGGTCACGGTCGAAATGAACTCGTAGGGACGTTCCGGGGTGACCGGCCACGGTTGCAGCCAGCAGCGGGCCTCGGTGAAGCCGGCACCGCGCAGCCTCTCCTCGGTGACGTCGGGAGCGGCGAAGTTCCACATTCCGCTCATGTCCTTGAAGTAGGGGGCGAACTCGAGCCGGGCGGCGACCGTGCGGATCGCCGCAGCGTGGGAGGCGACGTTGCCCTCTCCCCCGCACTGGGCGACGAGGCGGCCGCCCGCCACCAGCGCCGCCCGCAGCCGCGCGAAGAGCCGCTCGTGGTCGGCGATCCAGTGGAAGGTCGCGGTGGAGAAAATCAGGTCGACCGGCTCGGCGATCTCCAGCTCGGAGAGGTCGGCGACCAGGTAGGCGGCGTCGTCGCCGAGCCGCTCCCGCGCCTTCGCGATCATCGCCTCAGAGCCGTCGACCGCGAGCAGGCGGCCCCGCGGCAGCCGCTTCAGCAGCTCGGCGCTGACCCGGCCGGAGCCGCAGCCGGCGTCGAGCGCGACCTCGTCGCCGCGCAGCTCAAGCCGCTTCAGCACCGACATCCCCCATTCGAACTGCGGGTCGGAGACGGCGTCGTAGGTCTCCGCGTCCCACTCGCGCGGCCCGCTGTTGATCGCGCCGGTGGGCTTCTCCGGGGTCAAAGGCTGGTCGTCACCGGGCCGCGCTCGGCGCCGCCGGCCGACTCGAAGCCGTCGATCGCCGCCCCGTTCTCGAGCGTGATCGCGATGTCGTCGAGGCCGTTCAGCAGCCGGTGCTTGACGTCGGGCTCGACCGCGAAGTTGAAGACGCCGTTGGCGCAGGTGACGGTCTCGTCGTCGACGTCGATGCGCGCTTCCCCGGCCTCGGCGACCAGGCGGCAGTGCTCCTCGTCGAGGATCGCCGGCAGCAGCCCGATCTTGGTGCAGTTGGAGTAGAAGATGTCGGCGAAGGACGGCGCCACGATCGCCTGGAAGCCGAAGTCCTCCAGCGCCCAGGGGGCGTGCTCACGGGAGGAGCCGCTGCCGAAGTTGCGGCCGGTGATGAGGATCGGGTTCGGTTCCAGCTCGATCTCGCCGTCGCGGATCCAGTCGTAGAAGAGGAACTCGCCGAAGCCGGTGCGCTCCACCCGCTTGAGGAACTGCTTGGGGATGATCTGGTCGGTGTCCACGTCGTGGCGGTCCAGGACCGACACCTTGCCCTCGATCACGTCGATCGGTCGCATGCTCAGCTCCAGTTCCGGATGTCGACGAAATGCCCCTCGATCGCGGCCGCGGCCGCCATCTTCGGGCTGACCAGGTGGGTGCGCCCACCCTTCCCCTGCCGCCCCTCGAAGTTGCGGTTGGAAGTCGAGGCGCAGCGCTCGCCCTCCATGAGGATGTCGGGGTTCATCCCCAGGCACATCGAGCAGCCCGCCTCGCGCCATTCGAAGCCGGCGGAGCGGAACACCTCGTGCAGGCCCTCGGCTTCCGCGGTCGCCTTCACCTGCTGGGAGCCGGGCACGACCATCGCCCGCACCGTGGCGGCGACCTTGCGGCCGTCGACCACTGCGGCGGCCTCGCGCAGGTCCTCGATCCGGGAGTTGGTGCAGGAGCCGATGAAGACCCGTTCCGGCGCCACCTCGGTCATCGGGGTGCCGGCGGCCAGGCCCATGTAGGCGAGGGCGCGTTCGGCCGATTCGCGGTCGCCGGGCGAGTCCATCGCCGCCGGGTCGGGCACCGTGTCGGTGACCTCGCAGACCATGCCCGGGTTGGTCCCCCAGGTGACCATCGGCGAGATCGCGCCGGCGTCGACCTCGACCTCGGTGTCGAAGCTCGAGCCCTCGTCGCTCGGCAGTCGGCGCCAGCGCGCGGCGGCGGCGTCGAAGTCGGCGGGGGCGCCGGGGCGGCCGCGGACCCACTCGATCGTCTTCTCGTCGGGGGCGATCATGCCGGCACGGCCGCCGCCCTCGATCGTCATGTTGCAGATCGTCATCCGGCCGGGCATCTCCAGCGCCTCGATCGCCGGCCCGGCGTACTCGACCGCGTAGCCGGTCATGCCGCCGGTGCCGAGACGGCCGATCGTGGCCAGGATCAGGTCCTTGGGAGTGACCCCGGCGCCGAGCTCGCCGCCGTAGGAGATCCGCATCGTCTTCGGCTTCTTCTGGACCAGGCACTGCGTCGCCAGCACGTGCTCGACCTCGGAGGTGCCGATGCCGAAGGCCAGCGCGCCGAAGGCGCCGTGGGTGGAGGTGTGGCTGTCGCCGCAGACGATCGTCATCCCCGGCTGCGTGACTCCCAGCTCCGGGCCGATCACGTGGACGATGCCCTGGCGGTCGGAGCCCAGCGAGTAGACCGGAATGCCGAACTCCTCGCAGTTGCGCTCCAGGGTTTCGACCTGGACGCGGGAGAGCTCGTCGGCGATCAGGCGCGCCGCCATCGTGCCGTCGGTGGGCACGTTGTGGTCGGCGGTGGCCAGGGTCTTGTCGGCCCGCCGTACCGGCCGGTTCGCCAAGCGCAGCCCGTCGAAAGCCTGCGGCGAGGTGACCTCGTGGACCAGGTGCAGATCGATGTAGATCAGGCCCTCGGAGACCTCATGGGCCTCCCAGATCTTCTCGAACATGTTTTGGGGCATCTCTGGCTCCTCTATCCGCGCCGGAGGCCGGCGGCGATCACGGCGATGAACCTGGTCGGCTGCTCGCCATCGTTCTCGAAATGGTGTGGCAGGTCGGCGTCGAAGGTGACGCTGTCGCCGCTTGCAAGGTCGTGGCGGGCGCCCTCGACGAAGAGCGCCAAGTCCCCGTTGAGTACCACCGCGGTCTCGCGGCTCCCCGGCTCGTGCATCGGCGGGTCCTCGCGGCCGCCGGTCGAGGCGCCCGGTTCCAGGGTGTGGACGGAGACGTCGGCGCGCTGTCCCGGCAACGGCGGCGTCAGCTCCTCGAAGCGGTGCCCCCCGCGCTCGGAGTGGCGGCGCTCGCCGGCACGGCTGATCGAGACGTGCTGACCCTCGTCGAGGCGCAGCAGCTGGGAAAGCGTCAGCTCCAGCCCGGCCGCGATCTTCTCCGCGACCGCCAGCGTCGGACTGGTCTCCCCCCGCTCGACCTGGGAGAGCATCGGGGCGCTGACGCCGGAGCGCTCGGCCAGGTCGCGCAGCGAGAAGCCCATCGCGTCGCGCAGGGCCTTTACGCGCGGGCCGACGGTGGTCGAAGGGGCGGCTGAGTCGGGGGCGCCGGCGGAGACATGCGCGGCAGGCTTCAAGGCCTTGACGGGGTTCACGTGGCAGTCATCTCATTGTATGTTATCACGGACGTTTGTATTTCCCAGCAACGCTCTGAGATCGGCGGCGATCTCCTCGGCTTCGTCTTCCAACTGCTCCGGGGCGATCCGCGTCACCCCATAGCCGGCGACCCGCAGGCGCCGATCCCGCGCCCTGTCTTCACGGAAGGCAATGCGGGTGCCGTGCGCGGCGAATCCATCGAGTTCGACGACCGCTCGCCGACGGGGCCAGAAGCAGTCCACTTCAAGGCGCCTGTCTCCCGCCTCGATCCAGGCGTTGAGCTGTGGCGGTGGGAGATGCTGCTCGCGGAGGAAGGGCAGGAACCGCTCCTCCAGCCAGCTGCGGCTGCGACCAGGCGTTTCGGCGCGGCGGGCAAGACTGGCCCGTACGCCCCGCGCTCCCCGGTGTCGGGGATAGCGAGTGAGCAGATCGGGCAGCGAAAGGGCGTCGTGGAGGCGCCGATATTCCGACTCGCGCAGAGAGTGCTCCACCACGTCCACGGTCGAGGTCGCGGCGAGATCGAAGATGGTCCGCGGCACGGTGGTAACCGGGATTCCGCGCTCGGTCGTCACCTCGTCCGCAGGCAGGACCGCGAAATGACGGCGGACGCCGCCATGCGAGCGACTCTTCCTAGGCGTCGTCACCTCGATCGCACCGCTCGAAGCCCCTCGGACCTCCCACAGCGCCGCCGCGGAGCGATGACTCAGCACCGCATCCGGCCCCGCGAAGAGGACGGCTGCCATCCACCGCGCCTCCCGCGAGAGCACCCGGTGTCCAACCGCGTAGACACCCCGGTGGAGCCGGTGCAGGCGCCCCATCCTCAAGCGCTTCTCCAGCGACCCCTTCCCCACCCCCAAAGAAATCAGTTGCTGTCGCCCCACCACCCCATGCTGCGCGTCCGCCAGCCGTGCGATCCGAGAATCCAGTCCACGAGTCTGCTCTGAGGCACCCATGGGATGCCTAAGTGCAGACTCGTGCCGGACTCGCCCCCCCGTGGGACGGAGGCGTTCGGGTTCCTAGGGGCCTGGGGTGCGTTCCACCGCGGCTTCGGCGGTGGCCGATTCGGCCTCGCGGGTGGCGGCGCCTTCGAGGGCGTTGGAGAGGGCTCGCACGTAGGCGCGGGCGGAGGCCTCGAGGATGTCGGTGGCGACGCCCTGGCCGGTTGCCAGCAAGCCGTCGATCCGCAGCATCACGGTCACCGCGCCAAGGGCGTCCTCCCCCCCGGTCACCGCCTCGACCGTGTACTGGCGCAGCTCGCACTCGCTCTCGGTCGCCGACTGGATGGCGCGGAAGATCGCGTCGACCGGGCCGTCGCCTCCGGACTCGCCGACCACCTCCTCGCCCGAGGGCAGCGTTACCGCCACCTTGGCCACGGGCTCACGGCGGGAGCCGGCCTCGACCTCGAACCAGGCCAGATCGTGGGCGTCGGAGCGCTCGCGCATCTCGTCGGAGACGATCGCCTCCAGGTCGAGCGCGGTCACCTGCTTCTTGCGGTCGGCGACCTCCTTGAAAGCCTTGAAGGCGGCGTTGAGGGCGTTGCCCTCGACCTGGAAGCCCAACTGCTCCAGGGCGTCTTTCAGCGCGTGGCGGCCGGAGTGCTTGCCCAACACGATCGCGTTCGACTCCAGGCCGACTTCGGTCGCGTCCATGATCTCGTAGGTGCTGCGCTCCTTCAGCACGCCGTCCTGGTGGATCCCGGACTCGTGGGCGAAGGCGTTGCGGCCGACGATCGCCTTGTTGGGCTGGATCGCGTAGCCGGTCAGGCGCGAGACCATGCGACTGGTGCGGGCGATCTCACGACTGTTGATCCCGGTGGTGAGGCCGTGGACGTCCTCACGCACCTTGACCAGCATCGCGATCTCCTCCAGCGAGCAGTTGCCGGCGCGCTCGCCGATCCCGTTGACGGCGCACTCGACCTGCCGCGCGCCGGCCAGGACACCCGCGTAGGAATTGGCGACAGCCAAACCCAGATCGTCGTGGCAGTGGACCGACAGCTCGACCTCGCGCAGCGCCGGCACCAGCTCGCACAGACGCCGGAAGTAGTCCGCGTACTCCTCCGGCGTCGTGTAGCCGACGGTGTCGGGGATGTTGACGACGGTCGCACCCTCCTCGACCGCGATCGCGCAGACCTCGGCGGTGAACTCGACGTCGGCCCTGGTCGCGTCCATCGGCGAGAACTCGACGTCCTCGCAATAGGAGCGAGCCAGGGAGACGGCGGCGCGAGCCTGCCCCTTGACGTCCTCGCGGTCGGTCTGCAACTGGTGCTCGATGTGGATGTCGGAGGTCGAGATGAAGGTGTGGATGCGAGGGCGGCCGGCGTCGCGGATCGCCCCCCAGGCGGCGTCGATGTCGGCCTTGTGGGTGCGGGCGAGGCCGCAGATCACCGGGCCCTCGACCACCCGCGAGATTTTCTGGACGGCCTCGAAGTCGCCGGGCGAGGTGATCGGGAAGCCGGCCTCGATCACGTCGACCCCGAGCCGCGCCAGCTGCTGGGCGATCTCGACCTTCTCGGCGGTGTTCAGCGAGATGCCGGGCGACTGCTCGCCGTCCCTCAGGGTGGTGTCGAATATGTGGACGCGATTGGCGTCAGCTGCGGGTCCCATGCGGACCTCCTCCTTCTCTGCTGCGTTTGAATGACCTCTGTCTCTCGCGGCTATCGCGCCGCCCAGCGCTATTCCCCCCGAGGGGGGAGGAGAAGGAGTAGGGCGAGGCTGTCGAGCCGGCGGGTCATTCGCTCCACGCAGGGTAGCGCAGAGCAACACGGTGTCGGGGGGCTTTCATAGGCTGGTCCGCATCGAGGCCCAGCAGCGCACCAACTGGCTCGCCCTCTTCGCCATGGGAATCGCCGTGGTGGTGATCGCCAACGACTTCTCGGCGATCAACGTCGCCCTTCCCACCATGGAGAAGGACTTCGACACCGACATCAACACGATCCAGTGGGTCGTCAACGCCTACGCGCTCACCTTCGGGGTGATGATCGTCACCGGCGGCCGCCTCGCCGACATGTTCGGGCGCCGCAACGCCTTCTTCCTCGGCACCGCGATCTTCGCCTCGATGTCGGCCCTCGGCGGCGCCGCGCAGTCGGAGGCTTGGCTGATCGCCTGCCGCACCCTGATGGGGATCGGGGGCGCCCTGATGTGGCCGGCGATCCTCGGCATGACCTTCGCGATCCTGCCCGCAGAGAAGGCGGGGCTGGCGGGCGGGATCATCCTCGGCGCAGCCGGCCTCGGCAACGCGGTCGGCCCGCTGATCGGCGGCGTTCTCACCGATGCGCTGAGCTGGCGCTGGATCTTCTTCCTCAACGTCCCGATCTCGGTCTTCGCCGTCCTCGTCACCTATTTCCTCGTCCACGTCAAGGAACCCGAAAGCGAGGACCGGCGAATCGACTACGGGGGGATCGCGGCGCTCTCGGTCGGGCTGGTCTCGCTGCTGATCGCCCTCGACCAGGTCGCCGACTGGGGCTGGGGAGATCCGCGGGTGGTCGCGCTGCTGGCCCTGGCGGGGGTCCTGATTCTCGCCTTCATCCCGATCGAGCGGCGCGCCGGCCCCCACGCCCTGGTCCCGCGCAAGATCATGCGCAACCGCAGCTTCACCGCCTCCTGCGTGGCGATCCTCTTCATGTCGGCGACGTTCTTCGCCTCGCTGCTCTACCTGCCACAGCTGATGGAGAAGCAGTTCGGCTACTCGCCGCTGGAGGCCGGAGTCGGGATCCTGCCCTTCCTCGGCGTCTTCGCCGTCGTCTCCTTCGTCGCCGGACCGCTCTACGACCGGCTCGGCGCCAAGGCGCTGGCCGTCTTCGGCGCCGGCTGCATCACCGTGGCGCCGTTCCTCTTCTCCCAGGTCGACGGCGGCTCCAGCTACGGGTCGCTGGTCCCCGGCATGGTCGTGCTCGGCCTCGGGGTCGGCAGCTTCTACCCGACCGCCACGACCGCCGGAGTCACCTCGGTCGACGAGTCTCAGACCAGCCTCGCCGGCGGCATCATCTACATGTTCCAGATCGCCGGCGGCTCGATCGGCCTGGGCCTGACGACCACCGTCTTCTCGGGGGCGATCCCGCCCTTCGTCGACGGCGTCCAGGCCGGCTTCCGCCTCGACGCCGCCCTCTCCCTGGTCGGCTTCGCGATCTCGCTGCTGTTCGTCGGCGGCAACCTGCTTTCGCGCCGGCGCGGGGCCGCACAGCCCGGCTAGCTGGGAAGCCTCACCTACTGCACCAGCTGGTTGCTGCCTGGGCCGCCGAGCAGCGTGTCCCTACCCGGACCGCCGAAGAGCGAGTCGTCGCCGAGGCGGCCGACCAGGACGTCGTCGCCGCTGCCGCCGACCAGCCTGTCGGCGCCGCTGCCGCCGACCAGCCTGTCGGCGCCCGGGCCGCCGCGCAAGGTGACCGGGACCGGGACCTCGCGGCCGACGACGACCGAGTCGTCGCCGGCGCCGGAATTGACTTCGAAACCGCCGATCGACGTCGCCGCGCAGATCAGCTCGTTTTCCCTGCCTTCAGGATGGGCACAGAGGTTGCCGCCGACGTCGAGCGGCACCACCGAGTTGATCACGTAGTCGCGCCCGTCGGGGCTGAGCGCGATCGAGATCATGTTCGCTTCCGAGCCGCCGGCGAGCAGGACCGTCAGCTTCGGTTCGGAGGCATGGGCGGTCGTGGCAGCCCATGCCACCAGCACCGTCGTCGCAGTCAGGATCGCCCTCTTCATCGCAGAATGGCTCCGGCCTCGGATGCCGTGCCCTATGAGGGGAACAACACGACCTTGCCGACGTTGCGGCGCTGGCCGATGAATTCATGGGCCTCGCCGGCGCGGTCGAAGGGGAAGGCCTCGGCGACCACGGGCTCCAGGCGGCCGGCCTCGAGGTCGGCCATCAGCGGCTCGGTCACCCGGTCGAGGTTGCCCTCGCGGTCCCACCAGCTCAGCATGTTGAGGCCGAAGACGCCTTTGTTCTCGTTCATCATCATCAGGCTCTTCCACCACGGCATCGTCGCCAGCGGCATCTTCGCCAGGCTCTTCAGGGTCGCCGGGATGTTGCGGACGCCGTTGTCGGAGTTCTCCGACAGCCCGTACATGACCAGGCGCCCGCCCGAGCGGAGCAGGCGGTAGTCCTTGCGGAACGAGGTCGGTCCGAGCGCGTCCATGATCAGGTCGACGCCCTCGCCGTCGGTGATCCGCATCACCTCGGCCTCGAAGTCCTGGTTGCGGTAGTCGATCGCGTGGTCGACCCCCTGGGCTTGGATCGCCTCGTGCTTGCCCGGTGAAGCGGTGCCGAAGATCTCAGCACCGACGTTGCGGGCGATCTGGGTCGCGGAGATGCCGACGCCGCCGCCCGCCGCGTGGATCAGGACCCGGTCGCCCTGGCGCAGGCTCCCCATCAGGATCAACGCCGCGTAGGCGGTGCCGTAGTTGACCGGGAAGGCGGCGCCCTGCTCGAAGCTGAGGCGGTCGGACAGCGGCAGCACCTGCTCGGCGGGGACGGTGACCAGCTCCGCCTGGCCGCCGAAGCGGGTGCCGGCGACGACGCGGTCGCCGACCGCGTGCTCGGTCACCCCCTCCCCCAAGCTCTCGACCTCGCCGGCGACCTCGTAGCCGAGCACGCAGGGCGTCTTCGGGGCGTCGGGATAGAGGCCGACCCGAGCCAGCGTGTCGGCGAAGTTGATCCCGGCGGCGCGCACCGCGATCCGCACCTCACCCGGGCCGACGGCAGGGTCGGGCCGCTCCTGAACCTGGAGAACCTCGGGACCTCCGGTCCCCGTCAATACCACCGCCCGCATAGGGAGACCTTAGAGGTCCACCGAGCGACCGACTGCGAACCCACCCAAGCCGAGGATCTTCTCGATCGTCTCGGCCCGCACGGGAGCGTCGGTGGTGAGCGCCATCACGGCCTTGTCGCCGCCCTGCTCGGCGCCGACCGCGGCGGAGACGATGTTGACCCCCTCCTCGCCGAACATCGTCCCGACCCGCCCGATCATCCCCGGCTGGTCGGCGTAGCGGAAGACCGAGAGGTGCTCGGCGAAGGGCAGGTAGAAGCCCTCGCCCCAGACCGAGACCAGGTAGGGCTCGTTGCGGGGGCCGACGCTGGTGCCGGCGACCTCGACCTCGTGCTCGCCGGAGCCGACCCGGACCGTGACCAGCTCGGTGAAGTCGTCGGTGCTGGCGTCCTTGGTCTCGATCAGCTCGATCCCGCGCTCCTCGGCCATCTGCGGCGCGTTGACGAGGTTGACCGGCTCCTCGGTGTTGCCGGCGAGGATGCCGGCGAGGACGGCGATCCCGAGCAGGCGGGTGTCGTGGGTGGCGATGCGGCCGCGGAACTCGGCGCTGACGCGGTCGACCGAGCCGTCGCCGAGACCGGCGGCGAGGCGGCCGAGCTTTTCGCAGAGCGGCACGAAGGGCGCCAGCGCTTCCATCGCCTCGGGGCGCACGGCGGCGATGTTGACGGCGTTGGTGACGACGCCGCCGCTGAGCGCCGCCGTCACCTGCTCGGCGGTGACGACGCCGGCGCGGTCCTGCGCCTCCGCGGTCGAGGCGCCGAGGTGGGGCGTGACGACGACGTCGTCGCGGGCGAAGATCGGGTGCTCGGTGAAGGGCTCGGAGGGAAAGACGTCGAGTGCGGCGCCGGCCAGCTTGCCGGACTCGAGGCCGGCCTGGAGGGCGTCGAGGTCGACCAGCTCGCCGCGGGCGCAGTTGACGAGGCGGGCGCCGTCTTTCATCGCGGCGATCGTCTCGGCGCCGATCAGGCCGATCGTCTCCGGCGTCTTCGGCACGTGCAGGGTGACCAGGTCGGAGCGGCCGAGGACCTCCTCGACGCTGTCCAGCCCCTCGACGCCGAGCTCGCGGAAGCGCTCGGCGGAGACGAACTTGTCGAAGGCGACGACGTCCATCTCGAAGCTCTGGGCGCGCTTGGCGACGAGCTGACCGATGCGGCCGAAGCCGATCACCCCCAGCGTCTTGCCGTAGAGCTCGGCGCCCTTGAACTTGGCCCGGTCCCAGCGCGTCGCGACCAGCGATTCGTGGGCCTGGGGGACGTTGCGGAAGAGCGCGAGGGCGAGCGCGAGGGTGTGCTCGGCGGCGGCGACCGAGTTCGACTCGGGCGCGTTGGCGACGATGATGCCGCGGCGGGTGGCGGCGGGGATGTCGACGTTGTCGACGCCGGTGCCGGCGCGGCCGATCACCTTCAGGTTGGTCGCCAGCTCGATCAGCTCCGGCGTCATCTTCGTCGCCGAGCGGATCAGGATCGCGTCGTAGGCGGGGATCCGCTCGCGCAGCTCCTCGTCGGACATCTCGAGGCCGAGGTCGACGTCGAAGTTGGCGCGCAGCAGGTCGACGCCGGTGTCGGCGATCTTCTCCTTGACCAGGACCTTCACTTGGCGACGCCCTCGACGTTGGCCAAGACCCAGTCGACGCAGGCGGTCAGGGCCTCGACGTCGTCGGGCTCGACGGCGGGGAACATCCCCACCCGCAGCTGGTTGCGACCGAGCTTGCGATAGGGCTCGACGTCGACGATCCCGTTGGCGCGCAGGGCGGCGGCGAGGGCGGCGGCGTCGACCGAGTCGGCGAAGTCGACGGTGCCGACGACCAGCGAACGCTTGGCCGGATCGGCGACGAAGGGGGTGGCTGCGTCGCTGCGCTCGGCCCAGCCGTAAAGGCGGTCGGAGGACTCGGTGGTGCGGGCGACGCACCAGTCGAGACCGCCGTTGCCGAGCATCCACTCGACCTGCTCGGCGAGCAGCAGCAGGGTCGCCAGGGCGGGCGTGTTGTAGGTCTGCTCCTTGCGCGAATTCTCCAGCGCGGTCGCCAGCGAGAGGAATTCGGGCTGCCAGCGGCCGGCGGCGCCGTCGAGCTCCTCGACGCGGGCGATCGCGGCCGGGCTCAGCAGCGCCAGCCAGAGGCCGCCCTCGGCGCCGAAGGACTTCTGCGGGGCGAAGTAGTAGGCGTCGGCGTCGGCGACCTCGACCGGGAGGCCGCCGGCACCCGAGGTGGCGTCGATCAAGACCAGCGCGTCGCCGGGGTCGGCGGGGCGCTCGACCGGGACCATGACGCCGGTCGAGGTCTCGTTGTGGGCCCAGGCGATCACGTCGGCGGCGGGGTCGGCGGTCGGCGCCGGCGCATCGCCGGGCTCGGCCTCGACCAGGATCGGGTCGGCGAGGAACGGCGCACCCGCGGTCGCCCTGGCGAACTTGGCCGAGAACTCGCCGTAGGTCAGGTGCAGGGCGCGCTCGCGCACGATCCAGGCAGTGGCGGCGTCCCAGAAGGCGGTCGTGCCGCCGTTGCCGAGCGCCACCTCGTAGCCGTCGGGCAGCGTGAAGAGCTCGCCGAGGCCAGCCCGGACCCGTCCGACGAGATCGCGCACCGGCGCCTGGCGGTGCGAGGTGCCCATCAGGTCGGAGCGCTCGGCCAGGGCCGCCAGGGCCTCGGGCCGCACCTTCGAGGGGCCGCAGCCGAAGCGGCCGTCGGCCGGCTTCAGCTCAGCGGGGATCCGCGCGGTGTCGGTTGCCGGGGTCGCCATCGGGCTCGACAGGTTATTGACCGCCGCGGGTGGACTCCCGCCGGAACCGGGGATAGGCTCGCGACGCCCTGCTGGCTGTCCCGTCCAACCCGAGGGGGAACCGTGTATCCGATTAGCTACGAAGCCGACTTCAACCCGGAACCGAATCGCTGGACCACCTTCTTCCGACTGCTACTGGCGATCCCGTGGTTCATCGTCGCCACCTTCTGGGGCATCCTCTTCATCTTCACCCACCTCATCGCCTGGGTCGCGGTGGTGATCCTCGGGCGCTACCCGCAGTGGCTGTACGAGTTCAACTCCGGCATCGTCCGCTTCTCGATCCGCACCTCGGCCTGGATCTACCTGCAGACCGACGTCTGGCCGCCCTTCGGCCTCAGCGACGACCCCAGCTACCCGATCAGGGTCAACATCGGGCCGGCGGCCGAGCGCCAGAGCCGCCTCAAGGCCTTCTTCCGGCTCGTCCTGGTGCTGCCGGTAGCGCTCGTCCTCTCCTACGGGACGAGCTACATCCAGATGCTGGCCGGGGTCGTCGCCTGGCTGACGATCGTCTTCCGCGGCTACCTGCCGGAGGGGGTCAACGGCATGCTGACCTTCGTCAACGGCTTCCATGCCCGTGTCCTCGGCTACATAGCGATCCTCACCGACGACTACCCGCCGATCGGCCTCGAGCGGGCAAAGGCGGCCGCCGCACCACCGGCGCCGCCCGCCACCGAGCCCCCCGCAACCCCCGCGATCTGAGGAGCCGGCGATGAGCGAGAGTCAGCAGAGCAAAGTCTCCAAAGGCGACGGGTACTCGGTCTCGAACCTGGCCGACCTCGGCGAAGGGCCGGGGTTCCGCAAGATCCGCAAGGAACTCGGCGTCAGGGCCTTCGGGGTCAACGCGATCGTGCTGCCGCCCTCCTACGAGACGGGCAGTCACTACCACGACGAGCAGGAGGAGCTCTACTTCATCCACAGCGGCGAGGTCGAGTTCACCTTCGGCGACGGCTCCGTCCACCATCTCAGTCCCGGCGGCATCGCCTGGGTCGACGCCCCCACCCACCGCAAGGTGCGCAACCTCAGCGACATGGAAGACGCGGTCTACGTCGTCGTGGGCGCGAAGGACGGCTACGTAGGCCGGGACGGGAACCTGGCGCCTGGCGAGGAGCACCGCTAGCGGCAGATGGCGTGGGCTACTTCGTGTCTTTGAAGCCCTGGTCGATCCAGGGCATCATCGTGCGGAGGTCCTTGCCGACGTCCTCGATCTCGGCGCCCTGGAGCTCCCCCCGCATGCGGTCGAAGTTCTCGTTGCCGGCCTTGGTCTCGGCGATGAACTCGCGGGCGAAGTCGCCGGACTGGATCTCGGAGAGGATCTGCTTCATCGCCGCCTTGGTCTCGTCGGTGATCACCCGCTTGCCGCGGGTGAGGTCGCCGTACTCGGCCGTGTTGGAGATCGAGTAGTGCATCCCCTGGATGCCCTTCTCGTACATCAGGTCGGCGATCAGCTTCAACTCGTGCAGGCACTCGAAGTAGGCCAGGCGCGGGTCGTAACCGGCCTCGACCAGGGTCTCGAAGCCGGCCTGGACCAGCTCCGAAGCGCCGCCGCAGAGGACGGCCTGCTCGCCGAAGAGGTCGGTCTCGCACTCGTCTTTGAAGCTGGTCTCGATCACCGCGGCGCGGCCGCCGCCGATGCCGGAGGCGTAGGCGAGGACGAGGTCGTGGGCGTTGCCGCTGGCGTCCTGGTGGACCGCCATCAGGCAGGGCACGCCGTTGCCTTCCTCGTACTGGCGGCGGACCAGGTGGCCGGGGCCCTTGGGGGCGACCATGCCGACGTCGACGCCGGGCGGCGGCTCGATCTCGCCGAAGTGGATCGCGAAGCCGTGGGCGAAGAGCAGGAGGTTGCCGGGGGCGATGCCGTCGGCGATCTCCGCATTCCAGACCTCGGACTGCTTCTCGTCCGGCAGCAGGATCATCACCAGGTCGCCGCGGCTGGCCGCTTCGGCGACGTCGAGCACCTCGAGCCCGGCCGCTTCGGCCTTGGCGCGGCTGGAGGAGTCGGGACGCAGGCCGACGACCACGTCGACCCCGGAGTCCTTGAGATTGAGGGCGTGAGCGTGCCCCTGGGAGCCGTAACCGAGGATCGCGACGGTCTTGCCGTCGAGCTTGCCGAGGTCGGCGTCCTTGTCGTAGAAGATATCGTCGGTGCGCATGGGCGCCAGGCTATCCGACCGCTCTATCGGAGCGCCCTGCGCATCAGCTTGCCGGAGGGGGTGCGGGGCAGGGCCGCGGCGAGCTCGACCCGCTTCGGCACCTTGAAGCCGGCCAGCGATTCGGCGCAGTGGCGGCGGAGGTCGTCGGGGGTGACCTGGGAGCCGCTCTCCAGCACGATCACGGCGGTCACGGCCTGCTGCCACTCGGGGTCCTCGCGGCCGACCACGGCGGCGTCGGCGACCTCGGGATGGCGCAGCAACACCTCCTCGACCTCGGCCGGGACGACGTTCTCGCCGCCGCTGACGATCATGTCGTCGATCCGGTCCTTGACGTAGAGGAAGCCCTCCTCGTCGATGTGGCCGAGGTCGCCGGTGTGCAGCCAGCCGTCGGCGTCGGCGTGGCCGGGGGCGACGGTCGGCCCCTGGACGAGGATCTCGCCCTCCTCGATGCGCAGGTGGGTGGTCAGCAGCGGCCGGCCGGCGGAGCCGAGCTTGCGGCGCGCATCGGCCGGGGCCAGGGTCGTCACCTGCGAGCAGGTCTCGGTCAGGCCGTAGGTCTGGACGACGGTGGCGCCCTTGGCGGTCGCCTCTTGCAGCGGCTCCGCCGGGACGGGCCCACCGCCGACCAGGATCGCCCGCGGGCCGGAGAGGTCGGCGCCGGCCTCGAGCAGCCGGGTCAGCATCGTCGCCACCACCGAGACGACGGTGATCCCGTCGTTTTCGAGCGCGGCGCCGGCCTGGTCGACGTCAAAGCCCTCGTGGACCACCGCGGTGGTGCCGTAGATGACCGAGCGGATCACGATCCCGAGGCCGGAGATGTGGCTCAGCGGCAAGCAGCAGAGCCAGCGGTCGTCGGGTTCGACGCCGATGTTGAAGGCGGAGCCGACGGCGCTCCAGAGGAAGTTGCCGTAGGTGAGGCCGACCGGGTGCGGAGCGCCGGTGCTGCCGCTGGTCAGCACCCGGGCGCAGACCTCGTCCATGTCGTGCTCGCCGAGCAGCGGCATGTCGGCCTCGGTCTGGGTCAGCTCGCCGGCGTCGTCGAGGTCGACGATCGGCTCCTCGGCGTTGACGATCGCCTGGCGCTCCTCGAGTGTCAGCCGCGGGCTCAGCGGCAGCAGCTTC
Source organism: uncultured Solirubrobacterales bacterium (assembly GCA_963849165.1). Lineage (GTDB taxonomy): Bacteria > Actinomycetota > Thermoleophilia > Solirubrobacterales > 70-9 > VAYN01. The sequence goes on from CAWKGJ010000004.1 coordinate 116,221, forward strand.
GCCCCGACCTTCATCAGCGCGTGGGCGAGCACGACCTGCTCGCGGCGCGGGTGCATGGTCAGGGCGGCGGTCGAGCCGCGGCGGACGCCGTGGGCGGCGAGGCGGCGGGCGACCCAGGTCGCCTCCGCCTCGAGCTCGGCGTAGGTCATCTCGGCGCCGTCCGCCACCAGCGCGGTGCGGTCGGGGCAACTCTGGGATCTCTGGGCCAGCCAGTCGTCGAGCTTCATCGGCGGGATATCGTGCCCATCATGCCCAAACGCCACAAGGACGCCCCACCCGAGCAGGACCTCTACGCGCCGATCGCGTGGCAGAGCGTCGGGGAGTACACCGACATCCGCTATGAGAAGGCGGAGGGGATCGCCAAGATCACGATCGACCGGCCCGAGGTCCTCAACGCCTTCCGGCCGCAGACCCTGGTCGAGGTCTCGGCCGCGCTCGAGTTGGCGCGGGAGGACACCGAGGTGGGCGCGATCCTCCTTACCGGGGAGGGAGACAAGGCCTTCTGCTCCGGCGGCGACCAGACGGTCCGCGGCGACAGCGGCTACGTCGCCGAGGGCGCCTCCCTCGGCCGCTTCCACGTCACCGACCTGCAGGTGCAGATGCGGCGGCTGCCGAAGCCGGTGGTCGCGATGGTCGCCGGCTACGCGATCGGCGGCGGCCACATCCTCCACGTCTGCTGCGACCTCACGATCGCCGCCGACAACGCCGTCTTCGGCCAGACCGGCCCACGGGTCGGCTCCTGGGACGGCGGCTTCGGCGCCTCCCTGCTGCGGGACCTGGTCGGGACCAAGAAGGCGAAGGAGTTCTGGCTGCTCTGCCGCCAGTACGACGCCGAGGAGGCGCTGGAGATGGGGCTGGTCAACACCGTCGTGCCCTTGGCCGAGCTCGAGCGCGAGACGGTCGCCTGGTGCCGCGACATGCTCGCGCTCTCGCCCTTCGCGCTGCGCCTGACGAAGGCCAGCTTCAACGCCCACGAGGACGGCTACGCGGGAATCCAGCAGCTGGCCCACGACGCGAACCTGCTCTTCTACGGCAACGAGGAGGCCCGCGAGGGACGCGAGGCCTTCAAGGAGAAGCGGCAGCCGGACTTCTCGAAATTCCCGAGGCGGCCGTGAGAATCTGGCTGATGGCCGCGAGGCCACGCACCTTGCCGGCGGCCATTGCCCCGGTCCTTGTCGGCACCGCGGCGGCGGTGCAGTGGGTTGGAGAGCTGCCGCGCTGGGGGGCGTTCCTGGCAGCCCTGGTCGGCTCCGTCTTCATCCAGATCGGGACCAACCTCGCCAACGACTACTCCGACGCCAAGCGCGGCGCCGATTCCGCCGACCGGCTGGGGCCCGTGCGGGTCACCTCGGCCGGTCTGGTGACGCCGCAGCGGGTGATGCGGGCGACCTGGATCGCCTTCGCGGTGGCGGTCGCCTGCGGGATCTACCTGACGACCGTGGCCGGGCCGGTGATCCTCGTCGTCGGCGTGCTCTCGATCGCCGCCGGCGTCCTCTACACCGGCGGCCCCCGTCCCTACGGCTACGCCGGCCTCGGCGAGGTCTTCGTCTTCCTCTTCTTCGGACTGGTCGCCGTCAACGGCGCCTACTACGTCCAGGTCGAGCAGCTGGACGCGCTGCCGTTGGGGCTCTCGATCTCACTCGGCTTCCTCGCCACGGCGATCCTCGTCGTCAACAACGTCCGTGACCTCGAGACCGACCGGCGCGCGGGCAAGATGACGCTGGCGGTGCGGATGGGGCGCCGCAACGCGGTGATGCTCTACCGGCTGCTGATGCTCGGCGGCTTCGCCGTCCTGCCGATTGCGCTGGTCGCCGGCGAGGCCAGCGCGCTGCCGTTGATCGGCCTGCTGGCGCTGCCGCTGGCGTTCGCGCCGATGCGGGCGATGACCAACCGCACCGACGGCCCCGCCCTCAACGGCGCCCTGGCCGCAACCGGCGTCGTGCTCGCCGTCTACAGCATGCTGGTCTCCGCCGGGTTGCTGATCTCCAGCTGAGCGGGGCGTCCGCGCGGCGTCGAGTGGGAAGCTGTAGAGGTGCGAATCACCTCCGTGGAGGTAATCCCCTACGCGCTGCCCTTCCGGGAGCTCTACGTGACCGCAAGGGGCAGCCTCGCCCAGCGCGAGATGGCGCTGCTGCGACTGCGCTCCGACGACGGGCTGACCGGCCTCGGCGAAGCGGTGCCGCTGTCGATGCGCGGCGGTGTGACCCTGGCCCGGGTCGTAGGTGAGCTGGAGCTGCTCGGCGAGCTGACGGAGCTGGACGAGACGTCGCTGAGCGGCGGCCTCGCCAACCTCTCCCCCCCTTCCCGCTGCGCGGCGCTGACCGCGCTGCTGGACCTGCGCGGGCGCCGCGCCGCGGCGGAGGGGCGCTCCTCCGCCGCGCCCCCGGAGCCGGTCCGCTGCAACGCGACCTTGATCGCGGGCGAGCCGGCGGCGGTCGCCGAGGACGCCCGGCGCTGGGCGGCCGAGGGCTTCTCCACCTTCAAGCTGAAGCTGGGCACGGGCGACGACGCGGGTCAGGTGCGGGCGGTGCGCGAAGCGCTCGGGGCCGAGGCGCGGATCCGCGTCGACGTCAACGCCGCCTGGGGCGTGACGGACGCCGAACGCGTTCTCGGCGAGCTGGAGGAGCTCGACGTCGAGCTGGCCGAGCAACCGGTGGCGACGCTGGAGGAGCTGGCCGCGGTGGCGGCGTCGACCTCGATCCCGGTCGCCGGCGACGAGAGCATCGAGAGCCGGGCCGACGCCGAGCGGGCGGTCTCGCTCGGCGCCTGCGCGCTGGCGGGCCTCAAGCTCTCCAAGGTCGGCGGGCCGGAGGAGGCGATCCGGATCGCCGACGTGCTGCCCTCCTACCTCTCCAGCGCCCTCGACGGGCCGGTCGGGATCGCCGCCGCCGCCCAGGTGGCGCAGACGCTGCGGGAGAGCGCCCCGGAAGGCGGCCTCGACCTCGCTCACGGCCTCGCCACGCAGCGCCTCTTCTCCTCGACGGTCGCGAGCGTCGAGTGTGAGCTGCGCGACGGGACGCTGCAGCCGCCGCCCGGCCCCGGCCTCGGCGTCGAGATCGACGAGCGGGCGCTCGACCTCCACCGGCTTTAGCCTGGCGGGGCGCTTTAGTTGCCCCACAGGACACTAAAGCGCCCCAACCGCGTGGACCCGACCAACGCCAACACCGCCCTGGCCTCGGCCTTCGTAGAGGAGCTGGCGCGCAGCGGGCTGCGCCACGCGGTCGTCTCCCCCGGCTCCCGCTCGACGCCGCTGGCGGTGGCGTTGTGGCGCCAGGCGGAGATCGAGGTGACGGTGATCGTCGACGAGCGCTCGGCCGCCTTCTTCGCGCTCGGGGCGGCGCAGGCGAGCGGCATGCCGGTGGCGCTGCTTTGCACCTCCGGCACTGCCGTCGCCAACTACCACCCGGCTGTGATCGAGGCCGACGAATCGGGCCTGCCGCTGGTCGTGCTCAGCGCCGACCGGCCGCCGGAGCTGCGCGGGATCGGCGCCGGCCAGACGGTCGACCAGATCAAGGTCTTCGGCGACTCGGTGCGCTGGTTCTGCGAAGTCGGGACGCACGAGGCCGACGACGACGGCCTGCTCCACTACCGCTCGGTTGCCTGCCGGGCGCTGGCGGCCGCCCGCGGCGAGACGCGCCCGGGGCCGGTCCATCTCAACCTGCCCTGGCGCGAGCCGTTGGCGCCGGTCGCGGTTGAGGGAGCCGTCAGCGCCACCGAGCCGCTGGCGCTGGAAGGGCGCGACGAGCGGCCGCTGACCGCGGTGACGCGGATCGACCTCGAGCCCTCCCCCTTCCTGCTCGAGGAGATGGCGGGACACATCGGCGACGCGATCGCCGGCGTCATCGTCGCCGGCCGCCAGCTCGACCCGGAGCTACGCGAGCCGCTGGCCCACCTGGCCCGCGTCTCCGGCTTCCCGATCCTCGCCGAGCCGACCTCGCAGCTGCGCTGCGGGCCCCACGATCGTTCGCGGGTGATCGCCGCCTACGACCTGCTGCTGTGCGACGAGCGCTTCGCCCGCTCGGTCGTTCCCGACCTCGTCCTGCGCTTCGGCGCGATGCCGACCAGCAAGCCATTGCGGACCTGGCTGGCGGCGAGCGGCGCCAGCGAAATCGTCATCGACCCCTACGGGGGCTGGAACGAGCCGAGCAACCGCGCGTCCGCGATCCTGCGGGCGGACCCGACCGAGCTGGCCTCGGGCTGGGCGGCGCGGCTGGAGAAGGAACCGCGGGGAGCGCCGGAGACCTGGATCGCCGCGGAGGCGGCGGCGCAATCGGCGCTCGATGGTGAGCTGGGCGGCGCGGGCCCCAACATTGATGACAACGGAGCGACGATCTCAGAGCCCGCCCTGCACCGCGCCCTCGGCCAGGCTCACCGCGACGGCGACCTCGTCTACACCGCCTCGAGCATGCCGATCCGTGACCAGGAGGCCTTCATCTCCGCCGGAGATACCGATGCCCTCTTCCTCTGCAACCGCGGCGCCAACGGCATCGACGGCCTCGTCTCCTCCGGCATCGGCGCCGCCCACGCCAGCGGCCGCCCGACCACGATCGTCAGCGGCGACCTCGGCCTGCTCCACGACCTCGGCGGCCTCGCCGCCCTGCGCGAAGTCTCCACCCCGGTCCGCATCGTCGTCATCGACAACGGCGGCGGCGGCATCTTCCACTTCTTACCCCAGGAGCAGGCACTGGAGGGCGAGGAGTTCGAGGCGCTACTGGGCACGCCCCGGAGCGTCGACGCAGCCAAGGCCGCGGCCCTCTTCGACCTCCCTCACCGCAGCCTTGGATCGCTCGCCGAACTCCCGGCTGCACTGGCGGCTGGCACCGGCCTGATCGAGGTGCGAACCGACCGCCACGCCAACGTCGAGGCCCACCGGCATCTAGCCGCGGCCGTCCAAGCGGCGCTCAGCAGCTGATCGGCCCCGCCTCGCGCCCGACTCCCGGCTGCCAGGCGCTGCCGAAGAGGGTCAGCTCGGGATCGGAGAAGACCTTCGTCAGGCAGGTGCCGTCGGCGTTGATCGCCATCACCTTGTCGCCCTCTTCCGGAGATAGGTCCCCAGAGCCCTCCTCGGCGGGCGAAAGGGTGAAGGCGAGGCGCTCTCCGGACGGATCCCAGCTCGGCCAGGCGACGATGGCGCGACGGCGAAACAGCGACTTAGGAGCACCGCCGTTGGCGTGAGCCACGACCAGCACGTCGACCGTACGCGGACCTTCGTCGCGCCCAGGGTCCAGCCAGTGCGTGCGGCGCACGAAGGCCACTCTAGAACCGTCCGGCGAGTAGGTCGGTTCCCAGGCGTCGCGAGCGATCACGGAAAGGCGGCGACTGCGCAGGTCGATTGCCACGGCCCTCAATCCACGACGGCTGAATGAGGTGGCGGCAAGCGTCGAACCATCGGGTGAGAACGAGCTCGGCCAGAGGAAGTTGCCGAGTCGCCACCGGGTCAGCTGCCTCACCGAGCCGTCCCCGAGATCGAGGACCCATAAGGAGCTCTTGAGAAGGAGGTTCTCTCTGCCCGGCAGCACCTTGACCAGCTGCACCCGCTGAAAGACGACAGAGCTGCTGTCTGGAGAGACGACGGGATCGGCGCCTTCGCGAAAAAAGGAGCGCGGGAATACCCGCAGGCCGCCGCCGTCCGCTCTCGCCACCGCGACTACCCGCCCTTCATCCCCGATCCCCAGAGCGGATGCCGATGCAGAGAAAGCAAGCAAGTTGCCATCCGCAGACCAGGAAGGGCGGTCGCCGACGACCAAGAGCGGCGGCCACGAGTCGCCGGCCAGGCTTTGGGGCTGTTCGCCGGTGGGACCTACCGTGATCAGCTCGGACCCGCAGCATGAGTCGTGCGCCTTGATCGCTAGTCGTGGACCCGCGGGCCCTGCCGCAACCGCACTCCCAGTCGCGAGCACCGCGAACAGCATCAGACAGACCAGGAGGCATCGGGAGAACATCGCCGGAGCCTCCCCGCTGTTGCTCCGCCGATGTTCTCCCGATGCCTCCACCGCTACTCGGCCAGCAGCGGCAAAAGAGCTTGCAACTTGACCTCGGTCTCCGCCAGCTCGGCCGCCGGGTCAGAGCCGGCGACGACGCCGACGCCGGCGAAGAGGTGGGCCTCGCGGTCGCGCAGGAGGGCGCTGCGCAGGGCGACGCAGAACTCGCCGTCCTCGGTCGCGTCCATCCAGCCGACCGGGCCGGCGTACCAGCCGCGGTCCATGCCCTCGAGGTCGGCGATCGCGGCGGCGGCCCGCGGCCAGGGCTCACCGCCGACGGCGGGGGTCGGGTGCAGCATCCCGGCCAGCTCGATCGCCGAGTGCGGGTCGGCGAGCTGGGCGATCACCGGCGTCGCCAGGTGCTGGATGTTGGCCACCTTGACGATCTCCGGCTCGGGCGCTGCCTCGACCCAGACCGCATGCGGGCGCAGGGCACGGACGATGCGCTCACAGACGATGCGCTGCTCGCGGCGGTCCTTGTCGCTGCGCAGTAGCTGCTCGCCGAGGTGGTCGTCGACGGCGGGGTCGGAGCTGCGCCGGGTCGAGCCGGCCAGGGCCACGGTCGAGACGCCGGCGCCGGCGCGGCGCACCAGCAGCTCCGGGCTGGCGCCGATGAAGGCGGCCTCGGGGGTGCCGACGCAGAAGCAGAAGCAAGCCGGGAACTGCTCGCGCATTGCCCCGAACAGGGCAGCGGGGTCGTGGGCGGCGGCGGCGCCGACGACCACCTCGCGGGCCAGCACGACCTTGCTCATCTCGCCGGCGGCGATCCGCGATGTGGCCGCGGCGACGGCGGCTTCGAAGTCTCCGGGAGGGCGAGCGCTGCTGATCGCCGCGTGAGCGGTCGGGTGCGGGTCGAGCATCGGCAGCGGCGCTTCGCCGCGCAGGCCGGCCAGCCTCGCCTCCAACCCGGCGCTCCTCTCCCCCGCCTCGTCGCCTGGCTGGACGACGGCGTTGACGGTGAGGAAGGCGCGCCCGCCGCTGCGGCAGAGCGAGAGCTGGGGAAGAATCAGGGAGCCGGGTGAGAGCGATGACCAGGTCGAGGAGGAACCGCCGTCCGGGTCGAAGGCGAAGCCCCCCAGCCAGACCGGCCCGGCGCCGGCGGGCAGCCCGCGCGGCTCGTCGAGGACCGCGTCACGGCCTGTCCGCAGGCACTCCTCGGCGACGTCGCCGAAGCGGTCCCGGCCTCGCGACTCCGCCTCGTGCGCGACCCCGAGCCCGGCCAGCGCGAACTCCCGGTCCGGCTGCTCCCAGCAAAACCAGCGATCCGAGGCCAGTCGCGAGGCGAACACCGCCGCGCAGGGGTCGACGACCTCGACCTCGGCGGTGACGCTGACCAAGGCCCTCCGGTTTCTCCGCACAGCCCGCTCGACGCTCTCGCGCAGGCGGGCCACTACTTCGTCAGTCGCTGCCTCTCGCAATTGCGATCTCTCCGGTCCTGACCATTTCAACGAGCCCATGCGGGCGGACCATGCGCTCGAAGGCCTCGATCTTGTCGGCCGAGCCGGTCACCTCGATCGTCATCGTGCGGCGGGCGACGTCGACGATTTTGGCCCGGAAGATCTCCGCGAACTGGATGATCTCGGCCCGGTTCTCGACCGCGGAGGAGACCTTGAACAGGGCCATCTCCCGGGCCACGGTCTCTTCCGGTTCCATGTCGCGGATCTTGAGCACGTTGACCAGCTTGTGCAGCTGCTTGGTCACCTGGTCGATCGGGTGGACGGCGCCGTCGAGGGTGAGCGTGATCCGCGAGACGCTGGGGTCGTCGGTCGGCCCGACCGCAAGGGTGTCGATGTTGAAGCCGCGGCGCGAGAAGAGCCCGGCGACGCGGGCCAGCACGCCCGGCTTGTTCTCGACCAGGATCGAGAGGATGTGCTTGCGGCCGCTGAGCTGGCCCGGCAGGTGCAGGTCCTCGAGCTTGACCGCCTGCGGCGTCCCGGCCTCCATCACGCCCCCGTCGAAGTCGCCCGCGGCGCCTCGACCATGTCGCGGGCGGCTTCGCCCGGCGGGATCATCGGATAGCAGTTCTCCTCCTGGGCGACGCGGACGTCGAGCAGGACCGGGCCGTCGGTCTCCAGCGCCTTGACCATCGTCTCCTCCAGGTCGGCGGCGTTGTCACAGCGCAGGCCGGTGGCGCCGAAGGCCTCGGCCAGCTTCACCCAGTCGGGGCTGGCGCCCATCTCGACCGAGCTGTAGCGACGGTCCCAGAACAGCTCCTGCCACTGGCGGACCATGCCCATGTAGCCGTTGTTCATGAGGAAGACCTTGACCGGGATCTGTTCGGTCACGCAGGTGGCGAGCTCCTGCGCGTTCATGATCAGGCTGCCGTCGCCGGCCAGGCAGACCACGCTCTCGTCGGGACAGGCGACCTTGGCGCCGACCGCCGAGGGCAGCCCGAAGCCCATCGTGCCGAGGCCGCCGGAGTTGATCCAGCGGCGCGGCTTGTCGAAGCCGTAGTACTGGGCCGCCCACATCTGGTGCTGGCCGACGTCGGAGGTGACGATCGCGTCGCCCTGAGTCGCCCGGTGCATCGCCTCGACCATGAACTGGGGCTTGATCTCGCCGTCCTTGCCGGGTTCGTAGAAGAGCGGGTGGTCCTGTTGCCAGCTGCGCAGCTGGTTCCACCAGGCGTCGAGCCGTGAGGAGTCGGTCTGCAGCGCCCGGTACTCGCGGGTCAGTTTCGGCAGGACCAGCTTGACGTCGCCGACGATCGGGATGTGGGCGCCGACGTTCTTGGAGATCTCCGCCGGGTCGATGTCGACGTGGATGATCTTGGCGTGCGGCGCGAACTCGGCCAGTTTGCCGGTGATGCGGTCGTCGAAGCGGGCGCCGATCGCGACGATCAGGTCGGCTTTGTCCATCGCCGTGTTGGCGGTGTAGGTGCCGTGCATGCCCAGCATCCCCAGCCAGTTCTCGCCCGAGGCGGGATAGGCGCCGAGCCCCATCAGGGTCGAGGTGACCGGGAAGCGGTCGGAGGCGGCGAGCTCGCGCAGCTCCTCGGCGGCGTTGGCGTTGACGACGCCGCCGCCCGTGTAGAAGATCGGCCGGCGCGCGTTTGCCAGGGCCTTGGCGGCGATCCGGATCTGTTTGATGTTGCCCTCGGTCGAGGGCCTGTAGCCAGGCAGCTCGACCGGCTCGGTGCGCGGCGAGTAGTCGATGTCGGCGCGGGAGAGGTCCTGCGGGATGTCGAGCAGGACCGGCCCCGGCCGCCCGGTCGAGGCGACGTGGAAGGCCTCGTGCACGTACTCGGGGATCTGGCGCGCGTCGGTGACCTGGAAGGAGTGCTTCACGAACGGCAGCGTGGCGCCGAGGATGTCGGCCTCCTGGAAGCCGTCGGTGCCGATCAGGTCGGTGCGGACCTGGCCGGTGATGAAGACGGTCGGGACCGAGTCCAGCATCGCGTCGGCGATCGCCGTGATCAGGTTGGTCGCGCCTGGCCCCGAGGTGGCGAAGGCGACCCCGACCCGGCCCGAGGCCTTGGCGTAGCCCTCGGCGGCGTGGCCGCCGCCCTGCTCGTGGCGGACCTGGACGTGGCGGAAGTCGGCGTCGACGAGGGCGTCGTAGGTCGGCAGGTTGGCCCCACCGGGGATCCCGAAGACGTCTTTGACGCCCTCCGCCTTGAGGCTTTCCATCAGCGTGTCCGCGGCTCTCATCGGACTGGCGATGGTACCAGTGGGCCTACGCCTGGCCAGCAGGCGATTTCGCCGGGTTCCAGCGGGTGCGGGGGTCGATCGAGCCCTCGATCGCGTTTCCCTTGTAGCGCTCGATGATGTGGATCATCGACTCGACCAGCTCCTCGCCCAGCAAGGTGGGCTCGAGGCCGAGGTCGAGCAGCTTGGTGTGGATCGCGTTGTAGTAGTGCTCTTCCTTCTCGACGCGGGGGTTCTCGTAGTGCTGGATCTCGACCGCGTAGCCGAGATGCTCGCCGGCCTGCTTGACCAGCCCGGCCAGCTCGAGGACCGAGAACTGCTCGGTGAACTGGTTGAAGACGCGGAAGTCGCCGCGCTCGGCCGGGTTGGCGACGGCCAGCTCGACACAGGCGATCGTGTCGCGGATGTTGAGGAAGCCGCGGGTTTGATGACCGGCGCCGTAGACGGTCAGCGGGTGGCCGATCACGGCCTGCAGGCAGAAGCGGTTGAGCACGGTGCCGAAGATCTCGTCGTAGTCGAAGCGGGTGATCAGGCGCTCGTCGCCCTCGGTCTCGGTGGTGTCGATGCCGTAGACGACGCCCTGGTTGAGGTCGGTGGCGCGCAGCCCCCAAACCCGGCAGGCGAAGTGGATGTTGGTCGAGTCGTGGACCTTCGAGCAGTGGTAGAGCGAGGCCGGCAGCTTCGGGAACGGCAGCGTGTCCTTGCGCCCCTTGTGCTCGATCTCGATGTAGCCCTCCTCGATGTCGATGTCGGGCTGGCCGTACTCGCCCATCGTCCCCAGCTTGACCAGATGGCAGTCGGGAACGTGGTCGCGAATCGCGAAGAGCAGGTTGAGGTTGCCGATCACGTTGGCGTGCTGGGTCTCGACCGCCTTCTCCCGCGAGGCCATCGAGTAGGGCGCCGAGGCCTGCTGGCCGTAGTGGACGACCGCCTCGGGACGGGTCTCGGCGACGACCTCGTCGAGGAAGTCGCCGTCCTCGATCGCGCCGACGTAGCTGCGGATCTCCTTGCCCGAGATTTCCTCCCAGGCCGCGATGCGCGAGTCGAGATCGGCGATCGGGGTCAGCGAACCGGTGCCGGCTTCCTCGTGCCAGCGACGGCGCGAGAAGTTGTCGACGACGGAGACCTCGTGACCGCCGGCCGAGAAGCGCAACGCGGTCGGCCAGCCCAGGTACCCGTCACCCCCGAGGATGAGGATTCGCATAGGACGCGGCAGCTTAGACGGTTGAGCGGGCGCCAGACCAACCGTCCTAGTTGAATCCGCCCGATGGAAAACGGACTGGCGGCGAGAAATGGAGGCCGGGTCGGCCTCGCCGCCCTTGTCGCAATCCTGGTGCTGGGGTTCGGCCTCCGCGCCGGCGAGGCCTGGGAGGGGCGGGCACCGGTCTACGACGCCGCCGCCTACGCGGCGATCGCGGCGAACCTCGAGCGTGGAGAGGGCTTCACGGTCGGCGCGGCCGCCACGCAGCCCTCCAGCAACTACTCCCCCGGCCTGCCGCTGTTCGTCGCGGGCATCTATCGGGTGACGGGCGGCGTCCACGAGCGCACCGCCCGTGTGCTCCTAGCCTTGGTCGGCTCCCTAGCGATCCTCTTCACCTACCTCCTGGCCCGTCGCCTGGCCGTTTTGGCGATTAATGAACCCCAGGGGGTCACTAATTCGCCAACTTCGGTCGCGGCCGGGTTGATCGGGGCGGCCGCGGTGGCGATCTACCCGGCGCTACTCGAGTACCAGGGGATGCTGATGTCGGAGTCGTTCGCGGCGACCCTGCTCTCCGCCTCCGTCCTGGCGATGCTCTGGGCAAGCGATTCGTCCCGCCCGCGCACTGCCTGGCTCGTCCCCGGTCTCCTGCTGGGCGCCACGGCGATGGTCCGCCCCGAGTACCTGGGGGTCGCCTGCCTGCTTGGGATCGTCGTCTTTGCCCGCGGCGCTCGCGCCGAGTGGCATCGCTCCCTCGCTCAGGCCGCGATCCTGCTCGCCGGCGTCGCGCTCGTCGTCGCGCCATGGACGATCCGCAACCTCGTCGCCCTCGACCGGGTGGTGCCGATCTCGACCGGCGGCGGCCAGGTGTTGTTCGCCGGCGCCTACCTGCCCTCCGAGGGGGACCCGGAAAAGGTCGGGGCCGAGGTCGTTGCCCGCCACCCAGGCCTCTTCGACCCGATCGACGCCGAGCGGCTGCGCCTCGAGCAGATCCTCGCCCGGCTTGCCGACGCCCGCTACCCGGAGCTGGAAACCGACCAGGCGCTCTCGCGGATGGGACGCGAACAGCTTTGGGACGACGTCTCCGACCAGCCGCTCGAGTACGCAGGCTTCGTCGCGACGAAGGTCGGCCGAATCTGGTTCCACGGACCGCGAGACGTGATGCGCGAGCCGGGCTGGGCGGCACTGCACTGGGCGCTCGTCGGATTCGGCCTGATCGGCCTCGCGGTTCTCGCCTGGCGGCGGCGCTGGGAGGCGCTCGTACTGGCCACGGTCTTCTTCGGGATCACCGCGCTCAGCGCCCTGCTGGTCGCCTCGCCGCGCCGCGGGCTGGTGATGCTGCCCTTGGTAGCCGCCCTGGCGGGAGTCGGAGCGACCTGGCTCTACGTGATCTGGAGGACCAGCTTGACGAAGGTCGCCCTGCGCCCCGGATAGCCTCAGCTGTCTTGACCGCCGTCGCCGATCGCATCCGCGCCCTGCCGCAGCGCCACGGCAGGTCGACCCTGATCCTGCTGGCGCTGATCGCGGTCGTCGGGCTCGGTGCTCGCGCCTACGTGGTCGCCAACCCGGTCGCCAACCCGGCCGACGACTCGCACGCCTACTACGCGCTCGCCAAGGCCCTCTACGAGGAAGGCAGCTTCGGCGGGCCGAGCTTCCGCGACTCCAGCGACTGGTCGCCGGGGGCGCCGCTGCTCTACGCCGCCGGCTTCTACGCCAGCGGCGGCGCCCGCGAAGGCACGGCGCGGATCGTCGAGGCCCTGCTCGGGGTCGCCGCGATCCTCGTCGTCTTCCTGCTCGGCAACCGTCTCGGCGGGCGGGCCGTGGGGCTGCTGGCCGCCCTCGCGGTCGCCGTCTACCCGCCGTTCATCCACTCCACCGGGGAGCTGATGAGCGAGCCGCCGGCGATCTTCACCCTGCCCGCAGCGGTCCTCGCCTTTCTCTGGGCAAGCGAGCAGGAGCGCTTACGCGCCTGGTTGCTGCCCGGACTGCTGTTCGGGCTGACGGCGATGTTCCGGCCCGAGTACCTCTTCGTCGGCGTCGCCTTCGTCGTCCTCGCCGCGATCCGGATCGGCGCGGCTCGCGGCTGGCGGCCGGGCCTGGCCGGCGCCGGCCTGCTGACTCTGGCGCTGCTGCTGCCGATCGTGCCCTGGACGATCCGCAACGTCGACGTCCTCGGCCGGGTGGTGCCGATCTCGACCGGCAGCGGCAAGGCCCTCTACGTCGGCACCTACCTGCCCGCCGACGGCGAATACCAGCGGGTCAAGGCGATCCTGGTCGAGCGCTACGAAGGCCGGCGGCTCGACCCGCACTCGGCCGCCCTGGAGGCGGTCGACCCGACGCCCCTGTTCGACCGCGTCGCCGCCCGCTACCCGGACCTGCCGCGCGACTCCGCCCTCGGCAAGGTCGGCAAGGAGAACCTCTCCAGGTACCTCGACGAAGACCCGCTCGGCTACGCGGCGATGACCGCCCGCAAGGTCGGGCGCATGTGGAGCAGCGGCGTCGGCGCAGCGATGAGCAGCGGCCTCGGGCGGGCGGCGCAGATCCTCCTGGTGGCGCTGGGGCTGGCCGGCTTCGTGCTGCTGGGACTGCGCCGCTCCTGGTGGCAGCTGGTCGCCTTGGCGACGCCGATCGTCCTCGTCACCGCGATCGGCGCCGCCTCGCTGGCGGCGCCGCGCCGCAACGAGGTGCTGATGACGCTCGTCTTTCCTCTCGCCGCCCTGACCCTGTCGCGGGCGGCCTCGGCCCTATCCTCTCCCGGCCGATGGTCCCCCGAGCAGGCATCTTCCCCGCCGAACTGACCGCGCTGCGCAGCGCCGGTCTGCTGATCGGCATCGCGATCGTCGCCTACGCGGTCCTGCGGCGGCGCTCGCTGCGCAACGTCGACGTCCTGATCCTGCTCGCCGCCGGACTCGGGCTCGTCGTCGTCTCGGGCACCGAAGTCGTCGACGGGCTGCTCTCCGCCTTCTCCTTCGAGAAAGGCAACGGCGGCCGCATCCTCGGCCTCGCCGTCTTCGCCATCTTCATCCTCTTCGCGCTGACCTTGCGGGCGCTCTCACAGGCGTCCCGCAACTCGCGCCAGCTCTCGGCGGCGCTGGAGGGCCTGGCCTGGGAGGAGTTCCGCCAGGCGGGGCTGCCGGAGCGCTTTCGCGGCAAGATCGCGATCCTCGTCCCCGCCTACAACGAGGCCGAGAACATCGGCCACGTGCTGGAGCAGATGCCGGCCGCGGTCTGTGGCGTCGCAACCGAGACCCTGGTCGTCGACGACGGCTCCCGCGACGGGACCGGCGACGTCGCCGCCGCCCACGGGGCCGCGGTCGCCCGCCACGTCACCAACCGCGGCGGCGGCGCGGCCCTGCGGACCGGCTACCGGCTGATGGTCGAATCGGGCGCCGAGATCGTCGTCACCCTCGACGCCGACGGCCAGCACCTGCCCTCGGAGATGGAGCGGCTGGTCAAGCCGGTGCTCGACGGCGAGGTCGACGTCGCCCACGGCTCCCGCGTGCTCGGCCACGCCGACCGCAACCACTTCGCGCGGGAGCTCGGCATCGTCTTCTTCAACCGCCTCGTCTCCCTGATCACCCGCACCCACGTCACCGACTGCTCCAACGGCTACCGCGCCGTCCGCACCACCGTGCTCCCCCAGCTGGTCCTGCGCCAGGAGCAGTTCCACACCTCTGAGTTCATGATCGAGGCGATCAAGCGGGGAATCCCGGCGAAGGAGATCCCGATCACGGTCGAACAGCGGCTGCATGGGCACTCCAAGAAGCCGGCGGTCTTCCGCTACGGGGTGGGGTTCGCGAACGCGATAGTGCGGACTTGGCTGCGGTAGGTCGGCGGAGGAGGGTGGCGGTGCCCCTCCCCGTGAATTTGTCGCTCCGCGCCCTATGGGCGCGTCGCTCCGGATGTTGGAGCGCGACCTAAAGGTCGCGCAATAGACAGATTGCATATCGCGCGCTTCGCGCACATTCACGGGGAGGGGCACCGCCACCCTCCTCACAAGCGCATCGCGCTACTTCTCCATCTGCGAGGGAAGGTCCATCCCGTTGCCTCATTCCGCATAGGTCCCGAACCCTCGGCCGTCCCGGTGACCTGTGTCAGTTGGAGGGATCCGGGTACCCCCGATTCGAATGTCGCCGAACGGCGGCGATATGCAATCTGTCTATTGCCCGCCATAGGCGGGCAGCATGTTGCGGAGCAGCCCGCTTCAGCGGGCGCGACTGAATTCGAATCGGGGGTACCCGGATCCCTCTACCGCACGCCCGGGTGCCTGACCGCCGCCGGGTCAGGCAGATACAGGTCGGTGCCGCAACGCGGGCAGACCTGGACGTAGAGCTTGAGCTCCTTGCCGCAGCTCGGACACTGCCGTTCCGGTTCGTTCTTCTCGACCCGGTAGAGGACCGCGGCGACGAGGCCGATCAGGGGGACGACGGCGCCGATCGTGAACCAGATCCAGAAGGAGCTGCCCTTGCCCTTGGCGACGAAGCCGGTGGCGAGGCCGAAGAAGAAGGCGATCACGAGGTACTCCACGACCCCATTCTTGCGCTTCGGCGGCCTGGGTCTTACGTCCAGGCAGGCGAATCTGCCTAAAGACGCATGAGGGAGGTCCGACAAACACAAAAGGGCCCGTGCGGGGCTCCCTTTGCGCATGGCGATTCCTCAGGCGAAAGAGAGCGCGGCTAAACCGAAACGGCAGCCACGCCGGCGCCATCGCCAGGTCTGGAAGGACAAGCACTATCGCTGGGTGCCCGACGGCCAGGGCGGCTGGCGGGTCCAGGCCTACGTCGTCCGCCACCGCCACAAGCCGCGCCGCGGTCATGCCCGAGGCCCCGGGCGCAAGCCGCCGAGCCAGGCCGCGGCGGCGGCGCCCGTCGCGCCCGTCAACCCCGACCCGCGGCCGCCCGGCGCCTACCAGGGCCCCTTCGGCGCCGCCCAGGCGGTGCGGCTGCTCAACCGAGCCGGCTTCGGCCCGGTTCCCGGCCAGGCGGAGCAGCTCGCCTCGCTGGGCCTGGTCGGCGCGGTGCGGTCGCTGACCCGCCCCAGCGGCGCCGCCGCCCTCTCCGGGCCTGCTCCGGTCGACGACGACGGCAATCCGATCGCTCCGGCCGACGCCTGGGGCCACGACCACATCTGGTGGCTCGACCGCATGGTCAGGACCAGCCAGCCGCTGGTCGAGCGGATGGCGCTCGTCTTCCACGACTGGTTCGCGACCTCGATCGACGGCGTCTCCAAACAGCAGCAGATGATCGACCAGTCCAACCTCTTCCGCTCAGCCTGCTTCGGCTCCTTTTTCGACCTCTTCCGGGCGGTCACCGTCGACCCGGCGATGCTGCAGTGGCTGAACGGTCACGAAAACCGCAAAAGCGCGCCGAACGAGAACTACGCGCGGGAGATGATGGAGCTGTTCTCGCTCGGCGCCGACCGCGGCGCCTACAGCGAGGACGACGTCCGTGAAGCGGCGCGGGCGCTGACCGGGTGGCGCAGCGACTGGTCCGCCGAGCTCGGCGCCCACAACTTCCGCTTCGACCCCAAACGCCACGACCCCGGGCAGAAGACGGTCTTCGGCAGGAGCGGCGGCTGGGGCTGGGAAGACGCCTGCCGGCTCTGCGTCGAGCACCCCCTCCACCCCTCCTTCTTCGTCGGCAAGCTGTGGAGCTACTTCGTCCCGCAGCCGCCCTCGGCGGCGGTGCGGGAAACGCTGGCGAGCACCTACCGCGGCTCCGGCTGGGCGATTCTCCCGGTGCTGGAGGCGATCCTGATGAGCCCCGACCTCTACGAAGGGCCGGCGATGGTCAAACCCCCCGTCGTCCAGCTCGCCGGGATGCTGCGGGCACTCGGCCGCCCGCTCGACACCGAGGCCTGGACCTGGCTCTGCGAACCGGCCGGGCAGGTGCTCTTCCGGCCGCCAAACGTCTCCGGCTGGGACGACAGCCGCTGGCTCGACACCTCGCGCATGCGGGCTCGCTGGAACATCGTCCACTACGCCCTCGACGAGATCTCGGTCGACGCCTGGGACGGCTCCTACAGCACCACCGAGAGTGCCGAGGAGGCGCTGGGACGGGCGCTCGCCTCCTGGGGCTCGCCGGCGCTGCGACCCGAGCACCGGGCCGAGCTGCTCGCCTTCGCCCGGCGGGCCGAGCAGCGGGTCGTCGCCGGCTGGCAGAAAGGTCCCTACCGGGCGATGCGCCAGAACGCCCTGCTGCAGCTGATCGGCGTCAGCCCGGACACGATCCTGCAATGAGCCCGCGCCCGCACAACTGCTGCAGCGACTACACGCGTTCGCAGCTGCTGCGCTCGGCCGCGGCGGAGGCCGGCAAGGGCCTGCCGGTGATCGAGCCCGGGATGCCGGAGCCGGCCGGCACCGGTCTCTCGCGCCGCACCTTTCTCTCGCGCGCCGCGGGCCTGGCGCTGGCCGTCTACGGCGCCTCCAAGATCCCCCTCTCCGCTTTCGAAGAGGGCATCGCCCAGGCGGCGCCGGGAGACAAAGTCCTCGTCTCGGTCTTCTGCGACGGCGGCATCGACTCGCTCAGCGTGCTGGCCCCGGTCGGCGACCCCCGCTACTCGCAGCTGCGGCCCAACCTCTCCCTCGGCGCCGGCGACGGCACCGCCTTCAGCGAGGACACGCGCCTGCGCTGGCACCCTGCCGCCGCCGGCCTGGCGACCCTCCACGCCGAGGGCAAGGTCAGCGCCTTCCCGGCGATCGGCTACGACCATCCCGACCAGTCGCACTTCACCTCGCGCCACTTCTACGAGGTCGGCGAGCTCGCGGTCGGCTTCCGCACCGGCTGGCTCGGCCGCTACGTCGACCTCGTCGGCGACGACGAGAACCCGCTGCAGGGCCTCTCCATGGACGGCTCGCTCTCGCCGATGCTGGCCACGGCCAACCGGCCGGTGGCGGCGATCGACAGCGTCGACGGCTACGACCTCTGGTCAGCGGTCAGCGACCCGGTCCGCGAGGAGATGTACAACAGCTTCGCCCGCTTCGGGACCCTTCCCTCCGACTCGCCGGGGCTGGCCCAGGTCCGTCGCGCCACCGCCCAGACCGACAAGCTGCGCCAGGACCTGGGCGGGATCGGCGAGTTCACCAGCCCGGTCGCCTACCCCGACACCCGCTTCGCCCACAAGCTGGCCGGGCTGGCCGCTTTCATCGCCGCCGGCCTGCCGATGCGGGCGGTGACGATCCGCGCCCCCGGCGGCTACGACACTCACGCCGACCAGGCCACTGATCTCGACCGCAACCTGCGCGAGACCTGCGAGGGGCTGCTCGCCTTCCAGCGCGACCTCGAGTCGCGCGGCCTCGCCGACCGGGTGATGACCGAGATCTGGAGCGAGTTCGGCCGCCGCCCCGAGGAGAACGGCTCGGCCGGCACCGACCACGGCGCCGCCGGCTGCGCCTTCGTGATCGGCGCCAAAGCCAAGGGCGAGATGGTCGGCGAGTTCCCCGGCCTGGCGACGCTCGACGGCAACGAAAACCTGCGCGCGACCAGCGACTTTCGGGCGATGTACTGCTCGCTGCTCGAGCAATGGCTCGACCAGGACGCCGGCCCGATCATCCCCGGCGCCTCCGGCTTCGCCCGGCCGACGCTGGTGGAAGCGTGAGCAGGGCGCTGACGGCGATCCTCGCCCTGGCGCTGGCCGGCGGGGTGAGCGCGCTGCCCGTGCCCGGCCCGATCGGCGCCGACAGCCGCGCCGCGGCAGCGGACTGCTCCTGGCAGCGGCATTCGAAGCGGATCCTCAAGCAGGTCAAGCGCGACGGGCGCCTGCGCCGGGTCGTTCGCCGCAGGCACTGGTGGAGCTGCGTACCGCTGGCGGCGGCGCCGGGTGCCGGCGCACCGAGCCCATCGCCCCTCCCCGCACCACCGTCTCCAGCGCCACAAGCAGAACCCGAACCCGCGGTTGCCCGCCTCAGCGTCAAAGCCCTGGAGTTCAGCTACACCCTCTCGCGCCCGACCCTTGCGCCGGGCGAGGTGATCGTCGAGCTCAACAACCAGGGCGAGGACCCGCACAACCTCAACCTCCAGCTCGAAGGCGGCGAAGGGCCGCCGCTGGCGGTGCCGGAGGCGGGCCCGCTCGAGCGGCGGGTTGCCCGCTTCACCTTGCCCGCCGGCGACTACCGTCTCTGGTGCAGCCTGCCCCAACACGACGAATGGGGCATGAACGCGAGCCTGACGGTCGGCGGCGGCTAGCCGAGCCGCTTCGGGTGGCCGATCGTGCCGAGCTCGGAGATGTCGCGGGGAAAGGGCAGGCCCGCGGTCCAGTCGAGCACGGCGCGGGCCTTGCGCGCGGTACCCGGGATCTGGCTCATGTGGTAGCTGCGGGCCAGCCACCAGGCCGGGAAGCCGCGGAAGGTACGATCGCCGATCCTGCCCACCGCCTTGTGGCGGCCGAGGTTGACGAAGGAGGCTTCGCTGCGGTACTCGAATCGCTCCGGCCTGCCGATCCCCAGCTCGGCGGCGATGTTGCGGGCGGCCACCGGGCCCTGGCGGACGGCGTGCTGGGCGGTCGGCGGGCAGGTGCCGCCGCGCGGGTCCGGGGCGGCGGCGCAGTCGCCGATCGCCCAGACCGAGTCCATCCCCCGCACCCGCAGGTGCTCGTCGACCGGGACCCGGCCGCGCTCGTCGAGCGGCAGGCTGAGGTCCCTGAGGACCGGCTGCGGGGCGACGCCGGCGGTCCAGACGACGGTGCGGGTCGGCAGCGTCTCACCGCTGGAGAGGCGGGCGGAATCGGGCCCGACCTCCTCCAGGGTCGTCTCGAGGCGGATGTCGATGCCGCGCCCGCGCAGCTCGCGCAGCGCGTAGTCGGCGAGCTCGATCTCGATCTCCGGCAGCACCCGGCCGGTCGCCTCGACCAGCACCCAGCGCATCCCGTGCAGGCGGGCGCGGGGGTAGCTCTCCATCGCGTCGGCGGCGAAGTCCTGCAGCTCCGCCAATGCCTCGAGGCCGGCGTAGCCGCCGCCGACGAAGACGTAGGTGAGCAGCTTGTCGCGGCGGGCCGGGTCCTCGGTCGCGTTGGCTTCCTCCAGCGTCTCGACGACGTGGTTGCGCAGCCAGATCGCGTCGGCGAGGCCCTTGAAGCCGATCGCGTGCTCGGCCAGTCCCGGCACCGGCAACGTCCGCGAGACCGAGCCCAGGGCCAGCAGCAGCTGGTCGTAGGGAAGCGTCTCGACCTCGCCGTACTTGGCCCGCAACTGGACCGTCTTCGCCTCCGGGTCGTGGCCGACGATCGAACCGATCCGCAGGTAGGTGCGCTTGAGGATGTCGCGCAGCGGCGTCACCACGTGCCGCGGCTCCAGCGTTCCCGCCGCCGCCTCCGGCAGGAACGGCGTGTAGAGCAGGAAGTTGGTCTCGTTGACCAGCGCCAGCCGCGCCGACTGCCGCGGCATCCTCCGCTCCAGCTCCCGCGCCGCCGCCGCCCCTCCAAACCCACCTCCGGCAATGACGACGCTCCAGGCCATGCCTTGAACTTAGCACCTTGTAACAACGTGTCACAAAGTGCTAGATCACACTTTCGTGACACGTGAATCTGCTGTAAGGCCCCCTATAGATGCCTAAGTGCAGACTCGTGGATCTAGATCCGCTCGCGGATCAAGCGGTTGACCTCGCCGCCGTCCGCGCGGCCCTTGGTCTCGCGCATGACGTGGCCGACGATGGCGCCGATCGCCTTCTCGTTGCCCGCTTTGATCTCCTCCACCGCCCGCGCGTTGGCCGCGATCGCGGCGTCGACGACGTCCTCCAGCTCGCCGCTGTCGGAGATCTGGGCGAGGCCCTCGCGCTCGACGATCGCGGCCGGGTCGCCGCCCTCGACGACCAGGGCGGCGAGGACGGTCTTGCCGCTGCCGTGGGAGACCTGCTTCTCCTGGACCATCGCGACCAGCGCCGCCAGGGCGGCGGGCTCGACCTTCGAGTCGGCGGCGCTGAGCTGCTCATCGCCCTGGCGCAGCGCCGCGGCCAGCTCGCCGACCACCCAGTTGGCGACGGTGCGCGACTCGACCCCCGCCGCGGCGGCGTCGGCCTGTTCGAAGAACTCTGCCGTGGCGGGGTCGGTGGCGAGCGTCAGCGCGACGTCCCCGGCCAAGCCAAGTCCCACGTAGCGCTCGATCCGCGCCGCCGGCAGCTCCGGCAGCGCCGCGCGAGCCGCGCGCAGCATCTGCTCGCTCGGCGCCAGCGGGACCAGGTCGGGCTCGGGGAAGTAGCGGTAGTCGTGGGCTTCCTCCTTGGAGCGCAGCGAGGTGAGGCTGCCGCTGGCGGGGTCGAAGTGGAGGGTCTCCTGGGTCACGGTCCCCCCCGCCGCGATCAGCTCGCGCTGGCGCTCCAGCTCCGCTTCGACCCCGCGCTGGAGGAAGCGGAAGCTGTTCATGTTCTTCAGCTCGGTCTTCGTGCCGAGCTCGTCCGACCCGGCCGGGCGCACGGAGACGTTGGCATCGACCCGCAGGCTGCCCTCCTCCATGTTGACGTCAGAGACGCCGAGCTGGCGCACCGTCTCGCGCAGCAGCCGCGCCCATTCGGCCGCTTCGGCGGCGCTGCGCAGGTCGGGCTCGGTGACGATCTCGACCAGCGGCGTGCCGCCGCGGTTGAAGTCGACCAGCGAGGCGCCGGAGCCGTGGATCCGCCCCGACTCGCCGACGTGGATCATCTTCGCCGCGTCCTCCTCGAGGTGGGCGCGGTGGATGCGGACGTCGCCGAGCTTGCCGCGGCCCGCGATCGGAATGTCGTACTGGCTGATCTGGTAGGCCTTGGGGCTGTCGGGATAGAAGTAGTTCTTGCGGTGGAAGATCGAGCGCGGCGCCACCTCGCACTCCAGCGCCGCGGCGATCTGCAGCGCGTAGAGGATCGCCTGCTCGTTGACGGTCGGCAGCACCCCCGGGTGGGCGAGGCAGACGGGGCAGGTGTGGACGTTGGGCTCGTCGCCGAAGGAGAGCTCGCAGCCGCAGAACATCTTCGTCCTGGTCGCCAGCTGGACGTGGATCTCCAGCCCGATCACCGCCTCCAGCTCAGCCATCCCCGCCCCCTGGCCTGGCGTCGAAGCCGAGCGCCTGCTCGAGCGCGTAAGCCGCCTCCAGCAGCTTCTGCTCGGCGAAGGCGGGGGCGGCGATCTGGAAGCCGACCGGCAGGCGCGGGCCGCCGCCCTCGGGCTCGGCCAGCCCGGCGGGGATCGAGATCGCCGGGATCCCGGCCAGGCTCATCGGCACCGTGAAGAAGTCGTTGAGGTACATCGAGAGCGGGTCGTCGGTCTTCTCGCCGAGCCCGAAGGCGACCGAGGGCGAGGTCGGGGTGACGACGAAGTCGACCGTCGCGAAGGCGCCGTCGAAGTCCTCGGCGATCCGCGTCCGGACCTTCTGGGCCTGGCCGTAATAGGCGTCGTAATAGCCGGAGGAGAGCGCGTAGGTACCGAGCATGATCCGCCGCTTGACCTCGGCGCCGAAGCCCTCCGCCCGCGTGTTCTCGTACATCTCGAGCAGGTCGCCGGCGCGCTCGGAGCGCCTGCCGTAGCGGACGCCGTCGTAGCGGGCCAGGTTGGAGGAGGCCTCGGCGGGGGCGATCACGTAGTAGGCGGAGATGCCGTGCTCGGCGCTGGGCAGCCCGACCTCGGCGATCTCGCCGCCGAGGTCCTCGATCCGCGTCAGCGTGGCTTCGAAGACCTCGCGCACGCCCGGCTCGAAGCTGTCGCGGGCAAGCTCGCCGGGCACCCCGAAACGCAGGCCTTTGAGATCCTCGCGGCTGGGCGCCGCGATCCCCCCCTCGATCCCGACCGAGGTTGAGTCGCAGGGGTCGCGCCCCTGCAGCGCCGCCAGCATCAGCGCCGCGTCGGTGACGTCCCGGGTCAGCGGGCCGCACTGGTCGAGCGAAGAGGCGAAGGCGATCATCCCGTAGCGCGAGATCGCGCCGTAGGTCGGCTTGAGGCCGACGATCCCGCAGAGCGAAGCGGGCTGGCGGATCGAGCCGCCGGTGTCGGTGCCGAGCGCGCAGGGGGCGAGCCCGCCGGCGACGGCGGCGGCCGAGCCGCCCGAGGAGCCGCCGGGCACGCGGCCGCGGTCCCAGGGGTTGAGCACCGGCCCGTAGGCCGAGTTCTCGTTCGAGGAACCCATCGCGAACTCGTCCATGTTGGTCTTGCCGAGCACCCGGGCGCCGGCCGCGTCGAGACGGCGCACCGCGGTCGCCGTGTAGGGCGGGCAGTAGCCCTCGAGGATCCGCGAGCCGGCGGTGGTCGGCGCCCCCTCGGTGCAGAAGATGTCCTTGACGGCGACCGGGATGCCCCGCAGCGGCCCCTCCTCGATCTCATACCCGTTGCCCTCCTCGACCTGCCAGAGGTAGGCGTTCAGCTCGTCGCCGGCGGCGGCGCCGCGCCAGGCCTGGAAGTACTCCGCGGCCGCGATCTCCCCGGACGCGATCTTCGCCGCCGCCTGCGCGACGGTCAGGTCGAGTAGGCCCGCCATCAAGCGTCGGCCTGGGGCGAGGGCACCCTGAAGGCGCCGTCCTGCGGTTCGGGAGCCGACGCCAACGCGATCTCCCGCGGCAGGCTCGCCCGCGGCTCGTCCGCCCGCAGCACGTTCTCCAGCGCCACCACGTGCGAGGTCGGCTCGACCCCCTCCAGGTCCAGCTTGCCGATCCGGTCGACGTGCTCGAGGATGCCCGAGAGCTCCCCCGTCATCGTCTTCACTTCCTCCTCGGAGAGGCGGAGACGAGCGAGTCTCGCCACGTGCAGCACCTGATCCCGGTCGATCACCGGCGTGATTCTAAGGGGCGGTGACCGTGCGGGAGCGAGCCCCGAGGCACACCACCGGGCGATTGGGGAGGTGGTAGGTCGAGACCTCGGCGTAGATCCGGGCGCCGCGCAGGGCGGGCGGCGACTTCATCCGCCATTCACCGCCGTAAGGGGGAATGCCCGTCACGACCTTGTCGTGCCCCGGCATCTCGCGCCGGACGCGAATGGTGCTGATTTCGCAGAACTCCGAAGGGGCGTCGGTGACGATCGTGCCGCTGATCTTGTGGGCGGCGCGGTCGACGCTGATCGTCAGGGTGACGGGATAGGTGTGGGTGGTCTCCCCGGAGGCGGCGGTGACGACGACCAGGATCGCTGCGATCGAGGCAATCACCGCTCCCAGCTGCCTCATCGTCGCAAGGTAGCAGCAGGCCTCCGAGCCGCAGGCACCGACGCGGACCCCCACTGGCTGCCCAGCCAGTTAGAGTGCCGCCGATGCAGGGGCCGGCCGCTGAGAGATTCGTCGTCGTGAGCCTGCGCCTGCTGGCGCTGAGCTTCGCCGTCGTCGGCATCCTCTTCATCGCCGTGCCGAACGGGGTGCTCGACACGCTCTCCGACTTCGGCGAATGGTTCGGCAACGAGACCCGGGCCCCGCACGGCGAGGCCCAGCTCTGGCTGGCGCTGGCCTTCTCCTACATGGTCGTGATCACGGCGATCTGCCTGGTCGCCCAGGCCGACGTCGTCCGCTACCGGGCGCTGCTGCTGGTGCTCGCGGTCGGCAAGGCGGCGTCCTCGCTGGCCTCGCTGGCCTTCTTCGTCTTCGACGAACAGGTCTTCGCCTACCTGCTCAACTTCCTCGTCGACGGCTCCCTCGTCTTCGTCTCGCTCGGGCTCTGGGCTCTGGCCGGCCGCATCGGCCGCCCCACCGACCCCGGTTGACAGCGGGCGCCGGGGCTTTCAGCCACTGAGCAACGCACCCTCAGCGCGATCTGCGCGGCGATGGCGCCGGGCATCGACGGCCTGCCGGTGGCCGAGCGCGACGTCGACGTCTCCGGCCCGGTGGCGAGGTTTCTCGGCTCGGTCTCGCCGCGGGTCCTGACCCGCCTGCGGCTCGGCCTGCGCGCCTTCGAGTGGCTGCCCTTCCCCTGGCGCTTCAGCCGCCTCGACCCGGAGGCACGCGAGGACTTCTTGGAGAAGCTCGAGGGGTCGCGCCTCTCCCTCCACCACGACCTGCTGCTGATGGCCAAGCTCTTCTCGACCCTCGGCTACGCGGTCACGCCAGAGGTGCAGGAGCGGATCGGCTTCGAGATCCGCTGCGCCACCGCCGACGGGACGCTGCCCGAGCCGGCGGGGACGCTCGGCAACACCGTGCCGCCCGGGGAGGGCGAGGAGTGCGACGTCGTCATCGTCGGCTCCGGCGCCGGCGGCGCCGTGGCGGCGGCGGAGCTGGCCGAGGCCGGGCTCGACGTGATCGTGCTCGAGGCCGGCGAGCACTACGACCGCGACAGCTACCCCGCCGACCACCTCGACGCGATCGCCGAGCTCTACCGCGACGGCGGCCTGACGATCGCCGAAGGGCGGCCGCCGATCCCGGTGCCAGTGGCCAAAGTCGTCGGCGGCACCACGGTGATCAACTCCGGCACCTGCTTCCGCGCGCCCGAGCCGGTGCTCGAGGACTGGCAACGCCGCTTCGGCATCTCCTGGGCCGGCGAGATGGCCGCCGACTACGCCGAGGCCGAGCAGACCCTGCGGGTAAAGCAGCTGGACCCGGAGCGGATGGGGCGCAACGGCCAGCTGGCGATGGAGGGCGCGGCGGCGATCGGCGCCAGCGGCGCCCCGATCCACCGCAACGCCGGCGACTGCGTGCAGTGCAGCTCCTGCCCCTTCGGCTGCGAGATCGACGCCAAGCGCGGCATGCACGTCAGCTACCTGCCGCGGGCCGTCGCCGCCGGGGCGCGGCTCCGCGCCGGCGTCGAGGCCGAGCGGGTCCTGGTCGAGGACGGCCGCGCAGTCGGGGTCGCCTGCTCGACCCGGGCCGGCGCCGGCGCCAAACAGCGCCCGTTCACCGTCCGCGCCCGCCGTGCCGTGATCGCCGCCGGCGGCTCCTTCGGCACGCCGGAGCTGCTGCTGCGCTCGGGCCTCGGCGGCCGCCAGGTCGGCCGCAACTTCCACATCCACCCGGCCTGCTGGGTCGGCGCCCGCTACGAGGAGGAAGTGCGGGGCTGGGACGGGGTGATGCAGAGCTACTACGTCGACGAGTGGGAGCCGACCGGGATCCTGCTCGAGGCGACCTTCACGCCGCTGGCCTTCGGCGGCGCCTGGCTGATGGGCGCCGGGGAGTCCCATCAGCGGGCAATGCTCGACTTCGGGCACGTCGGCTCGATCGGCGTCCACCTCTGCGACAGGTCCTCCGGCCGGGTCGGGCTCGGCGCCGAGGGCTCGCTGCGGGCCAGCTACAAGCTGACCCGCGAGGACGCCGGCCGCCTCGCCTTCGGCATCGCCCGCGCCGCCGAAGTCCATTTCGCCGCCGGCGCGACCGAGGTCTACCCCAACATCGCCCGGGTCGGCATCCTCAAGCCCGGTGACCTGGCCCAGTTCGAGGCGACCTCCTTCAAGCCCTCGGAGCTGCGGCTGGAGGCCTTCCACCCGATGGGCACGGCCCGCATCTCGGCCGACGAACGCGAGGGCGTCTGTTCCATCGACGGCTCGGTTCACGGCACCGACGGCCTCTACGTCGCCGACGCCTCTCTCTTCCCCACCTCGGTCGGCGTCAACCCGATGATGACCGTGATCGCCTTCGCGAAGCAGATCGCGCGAGGGCTAACCGAGCACTCCGGCTAGCCCTCGCGAAGACGTCTGTCCGCTACCGCGCGGGAGGCGGGGGCGGAGGTGGCGGCGGCGTGCCACCGCTCGGCGGGGGCGGCGGGTTGTCGCCGGGGCCGCCGCCGGAAAGCCGGTCGGCGGTGCCGCTGAAGCTCGACCCCTCTTCCTGCATGCCGCGATAGCCGCCGTAGGCGATGCCGGCGGCGGCGATGAAGCCGAGGTAGATGCCGAAGGAGCGGGTGGCGTCGATCGAGACTCCGCCGAAGGTGCCGAACCCGGGCGGATCGATGATCCGGTACAGGACCAGCAGCGCCGAGAGGCCGCCGAGCACCGCGACCGCGACGTTCATCGAGATCGGCGGCTCGTAGTCGGAGTCGCTGAGTCGCAGGAAGACGTTGACCAGGGCCGCCACGATCGCGATCACGAGCACGATCGGGATGAAGTCGAGCGCATCCCAGGCGCTGCCGCCCGAGCCGGAGATGGTGCCCGAGAACCCGTTCGAGTCGGATACCTCCACCCCGAACCAGTCGAAGAACATGAAGATGAAGAGGAGGACGGCCGATACCCCGGCGACCTTCTCTCCGGTGCTGAGCTTGTCTACGTCCATTTCGAATCCCTCCGTGGTGACTTCGCCGTCACTCGACCCTATAACCGCTCAGGCCCTATTCGCCGGACGAATGGCCGCCCCTTCTAGGCCTTGGTGGCCAAGGTGCGGGTACGGGCGGCCTGCAAGGTGTTGACCAGCAGCATCGCGATCGTCATCGGCCCGACGCCACCCGGGACCGGGGTCACGGCCGCCGCCACGGCGGCCGCGGCCTCGAAGTCGACGTCGCCGCGGAGGCCGTCCTCGGTGCGGTTCATGCCGACGTCGATCACCACCGCTCCGGGCTTGACCGCGTCGGCGCCGAGCAACTCCGGCACCCCCACCGCGGCGACCAGGACGTCGGCGCGGGCGCAGGTCGCGGCAAGGTCGCGGGTCCGCGAATGGCAGACGGTGACGGTGGCGTTGGCGGCAAGCAGCAGGCGCGCCACCGGCACCCCGACCAGCTTCGAGCGCCCCACCACGACGGCCTCGGCTCCCTCCAGCTCGACTCCCTCGTGGTCCAGCAGCTCCATCACCCCGGCGGGCGTGCAGGGCACCAGGCCCGGCATCCCGTGGGCGAGCAGGCCGGCGTTGACGGGGGTCAGCCCGTCGACGTCCTTGCCGGGGTCGATCGCGGCGACGACGTCGTCGGAGTCGATCTGCGCGGGAAGCGGAAGCTGGACGAGGATGCCGTCGACCTCGTCGTCGAAGCGCAGCGCCGCGACCAGCTCCAGCAGCTCATGCTCGGGGGTGGCGCCGGCGAGCCCGTGGTGCAACGAGCGCATCCCGACTTCCTCGCAGGCGCGGTGCTTGTTGCGGACGTAGATCTCGGAGGCGGGATCGTCGCCGACCAGCACCGTCGCCAGGGTCGGTGTTCGTCCCGTTTCCGCGATATAGGCGGTCACGTCCTGCCGCACCCGCTCGCGCACTGCGGCGGCGACCGCCTTGCCGTCGATCGTCCGCGCCGCCATAGCTACCGCTTCCGGATCGGCGCGTAGTCGGCCATCAGCTTGCGCTCGGCGCCGTCCCCGGAGAAGCGCACCACGACCACCCCGCCGGGCTCGACCGCGGTGACGATGCCGTCGCCGAAGCTGGCGTGGACGACGTCGTCGCCGGTCTGCATCTCCAGCGCCGGCCCGGGATCGACGGGCTGGGCTGGGTCGGCGCCCGGCGCGGGCGCCCAGGTCATCCCGCCGACCGAGCTGGAGGCGGTCGCGTGGCGCTCGGTCAGCTCGACCGGCAGCTCGTCGATGAAGCGCGACGGCAGGTTGTGCTCCGAGCGCCCGAACAGTCGCCGCTCGCGGGCCCAGGTCATGTAGAGGCGCTGACGGGCGCGGGTGATGGCGACGTAACAGAGGCGGCGCTCCTCTTCCTCGCCACCCTCTTCGAGCGCCATCATGTGCGGGAAGGAGCCGTCCTCGCAGCCGATCACGAAGACCGTGTCGTACTCGAGCCCCTTGGCGTTGTGCACGGTCATCAGCGTCACCTGGTCCTGCTCTTCCTCGATCGAGTCCTGGTCTGAGAGCAGCGAGATCTGTTGCAGGAACTCCTCCAGCGGTGGCACCTCGCTCTCGCCCTCCTGCTCGCGGTTGAGGTCGAACTCGGCGGCGGCCTCGGTGAAGGCGTCGAGGTTCTCGATCCGCCCTTCCGCCTCGACCGTGCGCTCGGCCTCCAACGCTTCCACGTAGCCGGTCTCGCTCAGCACCGCCTGCACGACGTCGGCGACCGCGGCGCCGGCGGTGACCCGCGCTTTCAGCAGGTCCATCGTCTCGAAGAAGCGGGAGACGTTCTTGACCGCACCGGCGCTCAGCCCCGGCACCTCGTCCGCCCGTTCGGCGACCTCCCAGATCGTCAGCCCGGCGGTATTCGCGTAGGAGGCGAGCCGGCCCTGGGTGGTGTTGCCGATCCCGCGCCGCGGCGAGTTGACGATACGCAGAAAGGAGACCTGGTCGGCCGGGTTGAGCAGCAGGCTGAGGTAGGCAACGGCGTCCTTGACCTCGGACCGGTCGTAGAACTTGGTGCCGCCGATCACCTGGTAAGGCAGGTCGAAGCGGACCAGCGTGTCCTCCAGCACCCGGCTCATCGCGTTGGTCCGGTAGAAGACGGCGACGTCGGAGCGCTTGATCCCGTGCTCCTCGCCGAGGCGCTGGATCTCCGCCGCCACCCAGCGCGCCTCCTCATGCTCGTCGCCGAGCTCGGAGAGCTGAACCAGCTCGCCACCCTCGATCTCGGTCCAGAGCTCCTTCGGCCGCCGCTCGCGGTTGCGCTCGACGACGGCGTTGGCGGCAGAGAGGATCGTCTGGGTGGAGCGGTAGTTCTGCTCCAGCTTGACCACGGCGGCGTCCGGGAAGTCTTCCTCGAAGCTCAAGATGTTGCGTATATCAGCATGTCTGAAGCTGTAGATCGACTGGTCCTCGTCGCCGACGACCATCAGATTTCCGTGCTCTGAAGCCAAAAGCTGCAGCAACCGGTACTGGGCGTGGTTGGTGTCCTGGTACTCGTCGACGAGGACGTGGCGGAAGGTCCGCCGCCAGCGCTCGCGCACCTCCTCGAACAGCTCCAGGGCGTTGACCGTGCGGACCAGGAGGTCGTCGAAGTCCATCGCGTTGGCCTCCAGCATCCGCTTCTCGTAAAGCGGGAAGCATTCGGCGACCACCTCCTCGAAGACGCTGCCGACCGTTTCCGCGTACACGTCGGAGTCGATCAGCTGGTTCTTGGCGCCGGAGACCTTGTTCTGGATCGCCCGCGCCGGATAGCGTTTGGGGTCGACCCCGAGCTCGCGCATCACCCGCTTCAGCATCCGCAGCGAGTCCGACTGGTCGTAGATCGTGAAGCTGCGCGAGTAGCCGAGCCGCTCGGCGTCGGCGCGCAGCATCCGCGCGCAGGAGGAGTGGAAGGTGGTCACCCACATCGCCCGCACCGAGCGGCCGACGAGCTCGCCGACCCGCTCGCGCATCTCCGCCGCCGCCTTGTTGGTGAAGGTGATCGCGAGGATCTCGCCAGGGCGGGCGGCGCCGGTGGCGAGCAGGTAGGCGATCCGGTGGGTCAGGACCCGGGTCTTGCCCGAGCCCGCCCCGGCCACCACCAGCATCGGCCCCTCGACGTGTTCGGCGGCCGCCCGCTGCGGTGGGTTGAGCCCGGCCAGCAGTCGCTCGACGCGGTCGGCGCCGGCCTCGGTGGGAGCTCCGCCACTCGGCGACTCGGCGTCAGCGGGAATCTCGAACTCGCTCTGCAGCATCGCCTCCGAGAATAGTGTGGCGGGCGGCTGGCGAATGGGGCGCTTTTGCGTCCCTTGAGGACACTAAAGCGCCCCGGCGCTCAACCGCCGGCGGAAGAGCGACCGGTGCGGGGGCGGATATCCGGCGAACCCGCGCCCGGGCCATCGCCGCCGTCGAGGTCGGAGAGGCGCTGCTCGAGGTCGGCGATCCGCTCGGCGAGCGCTTTGATCGCCTCGGCGATCGGGTCCGGCAGGTGAATCCAGTCGGCGTCGGGGCCCTCGACGCGCTTGCCTTCGACCTTGACCGTGTGGCCGGGGTTGCCGACCACCGTCGCCCCCGGCGGCACGTCCTCGACGACTACCGTGTTGGCTCCCACCTTGGCGCCGGCGCCGACGTCGATCGGGCCCAGCAGCTTGGCGCCGGAGCCGACGGTGACGTTGTTCCCGAGTGTCGGGTGGCGCTTGCCGCGCTGGAAGCCGGTGCCTCCCAACGTCACCCCCTGGTAGAGGGTCACGCAGTTGCCGATCCGCGCCGTCTCACCGATCACCACGCCGGCGCCGTGGTCGATGAAGAACTGCTCGCCGATCACCGCGGCCGGATGGATCTCGACCCCGGTCACGGCGCGAGTCATGTAGGCGATCACCCGCGGCAGGACCGGGACCCCGGCCTCCATCAGCGCGTGCGCCGCCCGGTGCGCCAGCAGCGCCTGCACGCCGGCCCAGCTGCTGAGGATCTCGAAGGTGGAGACGCCCTGCGCGGCGGGGTCGCGGTCGCGCGCCGCGGCGACGTCGGCGCGAACCTCGGAGACGACCCGCTTCCACCTGCTCATGGTGAGAAGAAGGGTAGGGACATGTAGCGCTCGCCCGAGTCGCAGACGATGGTCACCACCCGCTTGCCGGCCAGCTCCGGCCGCGCCGCGACCCGCAGCGCGGCGCTGATGTTGGCGCCGGCCGAGATCCCGGCCAGGACCCCCTCCTCGCGGGCGACCAGCCGCGCCGTCTCCAGCGCCTCCTCGTCGCCGACCGCGAGGATCTCGTCGACCACCGAGCGGTCGAACAGGTCCGGCACGAAGCCGGCGCCGATCCCCTGGATCTTGTGCGGACCGGGGGCGCCGCCGGAGAGCACCGGCGAGCTGGCCGGCTCGACCGCCACCACCAGCGCCTCCGGCGCCCGCTCCTTCAGCATCCGCCCGACGCCGGTGATCGTGCCGCCGGTGCCGACCCCGGCGACGAAGGCGCCGACCTCGCCGTCGGTGTCCTTCCAGATCTCCTCCGCCGTGGTCAGGCGGTGGACCTCGGCGTTGGCCGGGTTGGAGAACTGCATCGGCATGAAGGCCTTGCGCTGCTCGCGGATCTCTTCGGCCAGGGCAACGGCCTCGTTCATCCCGCCCAGCGACGGCGTCTCCCGCACTTCGGCGCCGTAGGCGCGCAGCAGCTTCGCCCGCTCGCGGCTCATCCCCTCCGGCAGGGTCAGGATCAGCTCGTAGCCGCGGGCGGCGCAGACCATCGCCAGAGCGATCCCGGTGTTGCCGCTGGTCGGCTCGACCACGACCGAGCGCCCCGGCTTGACCAGCCCCTGCTCCTCGGCCGCGTCGATCATCGCCACCCCGATCCGGTCCTTGACCGAGCCGCCGGGATTGAAGTACTCGAGCTTGGCGCAGACCTGCCCCGGCAGACCGTCGGCAAGCCGGTCGAGCAGCACCAGCGGCGTGTTGCCGACGACCGCCGATGCCTCCGCCCCGACCCGCATCAGATGAAGTACATCCCGCTGCCGGCCTCTTCGGCCTCGCGGCGCGCGACTTCGGCGATCGTGGTCTGGCCGAAGACCTTGCGCAGCGCCGTCACTCCCTCCGACCAGATGCCGCCGGCCTCGTCGGCCTCCTGGCCGATCTTGCCGTCGAGGGCCTGCACGACCTCCAGCACCGTGATCTCTTCGGCCGGCTTGGAGAGCGTGTAGCCGCCTTTCATGCCGCGGTGGCTGGTCAGCAGGCCGGCCCGGCGCAGGGTCGAGAAAAGCTGCTCGAGGAACTGCTCGGGGATCTCGCGGCGCTCGGCCAGCTCCTTGATCGGGACCGGGCGATCGCCGGAGCGGGCGAGCTCGGCGAGAGCGACGACCGCATAGCGCGACTTGGAGGTGATCGAGATCAAGAGTCCTTTCTACCGCACCATTCCGGGCTGGGCTAGGATCGGATCGACGGGGTCGTCACCGGCCAACGGGGGCCCCTCCCGCAAACGAGTGATCGGAAGCAGTCCTGAGCGAGCGCCCCAACTGCCTTGTGATCGACGATCACCCCCTGGTCCGGCTCGGAGTCCGCGGAGTGCTCGAGGACGACTTCGAGGTGCACGAGTCGGTCAGCCGCGAGGAGGCGCTCGAGCTGGTCCGCGACATCGGCGACTTCGACGTCACCATCGTCGACATGCGCTGGCGCCAGGACGGCCCGATCGCCTCGATCAGCGGCCCGGATGCGATCCGGATGCTGCGGCGCTCCTCGCCGGGGATCGGGATCGTCGCCCACGGCGAGCGGCCCGAGCGGCACATCGCCAACGTCGCCCTGCAGGCCGGGGCCAGCGCCTACGTGGCCCGCACCGCCGGGACCGAGGAGCTGCGCCGGGCGGTTGACGCCGCCGCCGCGCAGGAGAGCTTCGTCGACCCCGCAGTGCCGCCGAAGGGCAGCCGCGGCAAGCTGACGCGGCGCCAGCGCGAGATCCTGCAGCTGCTCGCCAACGGCGAATCGACCACGGTCGCGGCGCGCGAACTCGACCTCAGCGAAGAGACCGTCAAGACCCACATCAAGACCGCCCTGGCCCGGCTCGGCGCTAGGAACCGGACCCACGCAGTGGCGATTGCCCTGCGCGAGTGCCTGATCG
The DNA here is from genome assembly GCA_963849165.1 of uncultured Solirubrobacterales bacterium. Taxonomy (GTDB): domain Bacteria; phylum Actinomycetota; class Thermoleophilia; order Solirubrobacterales; family 70-9; genus VAYN01. Next base: position 149,234 of record CAWKGJ010000004.1, read on the forward strand.
ACTAGCGGCTTAGATCCAGCCGCGATCGCGGGCGGTGAGCACGGCTTGGGCGCGATCGACCGCGCCGATCTTGCCGTAGACGTTGTGCAGGTGGGTGCGGATGGTCGAGACCGAGAGCTGCATTTCGCCGGCGATCTGCTTGTAGACCATCCCCTCGGAGAGGAGGCGGAGGACGTCGAGCTCGCGGGCCGAGAGCGGGCAGGGCTCGCTGATACGCGAGGAGCCCTCGCGCGGCAGCGGCATCTCGTAGAGGAGGTCGCGCAGGCCGTCGGGGCCGAGGCCGCAGCGCTCGGCGCTGGCCCGCAGCCGTTCCGGCGAGATCGCCTCGCCCTGGGAGTAGTGGGCGACCATGTCGGCGGTGGCGACCATCGCCGCCAGGCCGTCGGAGTCTTCGGCGTGGTGGCGCTCGATCGCGATCGCGATCCGCTGCGGCAGGTTCCAGCGCCGGGCGAGCACGCCGCCGACCAGCGTGTGGTCGATGCCGAGCTGCTCGCGTTCGTCGCGCAGGCGCTGCTCGGGGGTGCGGGAGCCAGCGTCGAAGTAGACCTTGTAGCCCGGGTGCAGGCGGGAGATGACGAGGCGGCCGACGTCGTGCAGCAGCGCCGCCACGGCGAGCTCGTCGCGTTCGACCCAGCCGACCACGCGACCGATCTGGTCGGCGGCGCGCTGGGTGGCGAGGGCGTGGACGCGGAAGCGCTCCGGCTTCAACTCCCAGCCGCCGTTGGACTCGAAGAAGTCGAAGCTGGGCGCGGTGCCGGCGATCGCCAGGACGCCGGAGGGCTTCAGCACCTCGACGGCCTCGGGAATGCCGCCGACGCCGGTGGCGGCGACGCCGCTGCGGTTGGCGAAGCGAAGCACTGAGATCGAGAGGGCGACGTCGGACTCGACCGCTTCGACCAGGTCGCCGATGCGGGCGGTCTCGGCGGTCGCCGCGCGGATCACCCGCTCGCGGGACTCGATCAGGACCGGGAAGCGCTCGACCGCCTCGAAAGCTTCGGCGAGGCGGCTGCCGGGCGCGGCGGTGCCGCGCGAGCCATTGGACCCGTTCGACCCGTTTGCCTTCGCGGGAGCTTCATGCGCAGAGACCTTGCCAATGGTCTGGCTTTTGGTAGTGACCGCCATTGGCCTCCACATCGGCACGTGAAGACGTTTGGTTTAGCCGAAAGTACCTTTGCAACGGCTCGTACCTAGGCTATTCGTCCATTTCGGCAACCGACAGCCGCTCGACGGCCGTTTTCAGTCTCTTCAGGGCCGTTTCCCGTCCCAGCGCCGCTAACGACTCGAAGATGCCCGGCGAGACCGAACTGCCGGTGATCGCGACCCGAATCGGCTGGTAGAGCCTGCCCGGTTTGACGTGGAAGCGCTCGAGCAGGGGCGCCAGGGAGGCCTCGATCGCCTCGGGCTCGAAGGGCTCGACCGTCTCCAAGGCCTCTGCCGCACCCTCCAGCATCTCCCCCGAGCCCTCTTTCATCACCTTCGCCCAGGCCTTCGGGTCGTCGACCGGCGGTTCGAAGAGGAAGCGGATCAGCGGCCAGACCTCGCCCAGCGTCTGCGCCTTCTCCTGGGCGATCGCGCAGGCTTCGCGCAGCCGCTCGTCCGGCTCGCGACCGAGGTGGCGGGCGACCGCCGCCGTGTACTCCTCCAGCGGCAGCTCGCGCATGAAGCGCCCGTTCAGCCAGCGCAGCTTCTTCTCGTCGAAGATCGCCGCCGACTTGCCGACGTCGGCGACCTTGAAGCGCCGCGCCAGCTCGTCGGTCGACATCAGCGTCGTGTCGTCGTCGGTCCCCCAGCCGAGCAGGGCCAGGTAGTTGCGCACCGCCGCCGGCAGATAACCGGCGTCGCGCAACTCCTGCACCGAGGCGGCGCCGTGGCGCTTGGAGAGCTTCTTGCCGTCGGGGCCGTGCAACAGGGGAAGGTGGGCGTAGCGCGGCGGCTCGTGGCCGAGCGCGGCGAGGACGAGCAGCTGCTTCGGGGTGTTGGAGAGATGGTCGTCGCCGCGGACCACCTCGGTGATCCCCATCTCGGCGTCGTCGACGGCGACCGTGAAGTTGTAGAGGACCGAGCCGTCGCCGCGGGCAATTACGAAGTCGTCGTAGCTGACGTTGGGGAAGGCGACGGGACCGCGCAGCAGGTCCTCGACCACGGTCTCCCCCGCGTCGGGCACCCGCAGCCGGATCGCCGCGCCGGCCTCATCGGTGGGGGCGCCGCGGTAGCCGCGCCCGGCGCCCTGCTCGGCCTTCCAGGCCTCGACGTCCTTGGCCGTGGCGGAGTCGCGGTAGGCCGCCCCGGACTCCAGCAACCGCCCCAGCGCCGCCGCGTGGCTCTCGGCCCGCGCGGCCTGGGAGATCGGTCCCTCGTCCCAGTCCAGCTCCAGCCAGCGCAGCGCGTCGAGGATCTGCTCGACGTTCTCCGCGGTCGAGCGCTCGCGGTCGGTGTCCTCGATTCGCAGCACCAGCGCCCCGCCCTCGTGGCGCGCCGCGAGCCAGTTGTAGAGTGCCGTCCTCGCTCCGCCGATGTGCAGCGCACCGGTCGGCGAGGGGGCAAATCTCAATCGGGGGTTATCGCTGGTCATGTTGATCGGGGCGCACGTTTCCACCGCCGGCGGGCTCGCCAACGCGATCGAGCGCGGCGAGGAGCGCGGTTGCGAATCTATCCAGATCTTCCACCAGAGCCCGCGCATGTGGCGGCCGACGAAATACGGCGAGGAGGACTTCGCCGCCTTTCGCGAGGCGATGGGCGGCTCCGGAGTCGAAGCGGTGGTGATCCATGCGGTCTACCTGATCAACTGCGCGACCAAAGACAAGGACCTGCGCAAGAAGTCGCTGGCCTCGCTCACGCACGCGCTGCGGATCGGCGACGCGATCGGCGCCGGCGGCGTCATCCTCCACCCCGGCGCCCAGAAAGGCGAGCCGCACGCGCCCTCGATGAAACGGGCGGCGAAGGTGATCGCGGCGGCGCTGAAGGACAGCGAGAGCTGCCCGCTGCTGCTCGAGCAGACCGCCGGTCACAAAGGCCTGTTGGGCCGCGACTTCGACGAGACCGCCGAGCTGATCGAGCTGGCCGGCGGCGGCGAGCGCCTCGGCCTCTGCCTCGACTCCTGCCACATGTTCGTCCAGGGCTACGACGTCACCGACGAAGCCCACCTCGCCGCCACCCTCGACGAAGCCGACGCCAAGGTCGGCCTCAAGCGCCTCCAGTGCGTCCACGTCAACGACGCCGCCGTCCCCCTCGGCTCCCACCTCGACCGCCACGCCAACGTCGGCAAAGGCGAGATGGGCAAACGCGGCCTCGCCGCCTTCCTCTCCGAGCCCCGCTTCGAGGGCCTCCCCGCCACGCTCGAGACGCCCGGCCCGGAAAAGAAAGGCTCCGACCGCAAGGAAGTCACCCTGGCGAAGAAGCTCCGCCGCGAAGGCCTAAAGCGCCGCAGCAGCTGAGCGCTTGCGGCAGTCCTTTGTGACGCATAGGGGTACAAAGGACTGCCGCAACCCCAGTTCAGAGCAGGCGACAAGGACCGGCATCAGCCGGCCCTTGCTCTCCCGCCGTAAATTCTCTATTTGACGTGGACGCCGGAGATCGCGCGCGAAATGACCAGGCGCTGGATCTCTGAGGTGCCCTCGAAGATCGTGTAGATCTTCGAGTCGCGGTGCATCCGCTCGACCGGGTACTCGCGGGTGTAGCCGTTGCCGCCGAGGATCTGGATCGCCCGCTCGGTCGCCCAGACGGCGACCTCGCCGGCCTTGAGCTTCGACATCGAGCCCTCGGCGTTCTCGAAGGTCTGCCCGGTTCGGCCCATCCAGGCGGCGCGCCAGACCAGCAGGCGGGCGGCGTCGATCTCCATCTTCATGTTGGCAAGATCGAAGGCGATCGACTGGTTCTCGATGATCGCCTTGCCGAACTGGCGGCGCTCTTTGGCGTAATCGAGGGCGTACTCATAGGCGGCGCGGGCGATCCCCAGCGCCTGGGCCCCAACGGTCGGGCGGCTCGCCTCGAAGGTCTGCATCGCCGCCTGCGACTTCGATTTCTTGCCTTCGCGGACCCGCGCCAGGCGTTCGTCGAGCTTCTCTTTGCCGCCCAGCAGGCAGGCGCCCGGGACGCGGCAGTCGTCGAGGTGGACGTCGGCGGTGTGGGAGGCGCGGAGGCCGTGCTTCTTGACCTTGGCGCCCTGCTCACAGCCTTTGGTGCCGGGCGGGATCACGAAGGCGGCGTGACCGCGTGAGCCGAGCTCACGGTCGACGCTGGCGATGACGACGTGGACGTTGGCGATGCCGCCGTTGGTCGCCCAGGCCTTCTGGCCGTTGATCACCCACTCGTCCTTGGCCTCGTCGTACTTGGCCGTGGTGCGAATGGCGGAGACGTCCGAACCGGCGTCAGGCTCGGAGGCGCAGAAGGCCCCGAGCTTGACGTCGTCCGGCGTGCCGAAGCACTGGGGGATCCACTCCCCCATCTGCTCCGGCGTCCCTTGCCCGAAGATCGCGGCGACGGCGAGTGAGGTACCCATGATCGCCATGCCGATGCCGGCGTCGCCCCAGAACAGCTCCTCGTTGGCGATCGGCAGCGTCAGGCCGGTCTCGTCGGCCCAAAACTGGCCGAGCGCTTCGAAGCTGTAGAGGCCGATGCCGGCGGCCTCCTGGATCACCGGCCAGGGGGTTTCCTCGCGCTCGTCCCACTCCTCGGCGGCCGGGCGAACGACGCCCTCGGCGAAGCCGTGGACCCACTCGCGGATGTCCTTCTGGTCCTGGTTCAGCTCGAGCGTGAACTTGGGGCCGCCCTGCTCCGCGTCGCCCTCGCCGCCGGTCGCCGCCGCCAGTGCCTCGTTCGCGTCCATCTCCGCCACTGCCGCCGTCTCAGCCATGGCGACGAATCTTACATAAGACCGTGTCGCCTATTACACGGAATCGTGGACCATCAAATGTCGCGCAAATCGAAGGCGCGCAGTCCCTCGGCGCCGCCGTCGGTGCAGTCGAAGAAGCGCCGGTTGACGCAGTCGTAGGACTCGCCGGAGCCCTCGTAGGCCTGCTCGACCGAGAACTGGCAGTGCGGCAGCGGCTCGCCTGTCATCTTCACGCCGCCGAAGCCGCCGGGCTCGAGCACCGCCGACAGCTCCACCTCGGCTCCGAAGACCTCCTGCATGCAGCCGACGTACTGCTCGCCGCTGAAGCGGTCGACGTAGCTGTAGAGATAGCGGCAGCCGATTTCGACGCAGCCGCGCGGCTCGACCATCTTGTCGCAGAAGGATCGGCACTGGCGACACTCTCCGACCTGGGTCTTCGTGACGCTCATGCGGAAAGTCTAGGGAGCCGAGACCGCGGAACAAAGCGGTTTGGCCGTTTCAGGCGGCAAGCGCAGCTTGGCCCAAGACGTGGTCGATCTCGGCGAGAAGACCACTGGAGGGCCGCACTCGGTAGCCGTCGCCGAGCCGCAGGCTCTTCGAGCCCTCGCTGGTCTCCAGGACCAGGTGCACCTCGGCGTCGCCTTTGTGGTGTTCGAGCACCGCCTTCAGTTCGTCGACCAGCCCGGCGTCGAGCCGGCCCGGGTCGACCTCGACCTTGAACGGCCCCGAGGGGACGGCGCCCTTGTTGCCGCGGGCGATCTCGTCGCCGTCGGGTTCGAACCGCTGGGCCTCCTGCACGACCAGCTTGGTCTCGCCGCGGTCCTTGTGGTCGAGGCGGCCGCGGACGACGACGATCGCGTCGGGGGCGATCACCTGCGCGTTCTCGGACTCGTCGGCCTTGAAGACCAGCATCTCGACCTGGCCCTCGACGTCGTCGAGGGTGGCGAACATCATCTGGCTGCCGCTCTTGGTGCGGATCTTCTTGCACTCGACGACGATGCCGCCGACGGTGACCCAGGAGCCGTCGGCCTTGCCGCCCAGCTGAGCGAGGCTGCAGTCGACGCGAGCGCGCAGCGCCCCCCGCACCTCGGCCAGCGGATGGGAGGAGAGGTAGGTCCCCAGCGTCTCCTTCTCCAGCGAGAGCAGCTCGGCGCGGTCGAACTCGACGGCGGAGATCGGCGGGCGGTGATGAGCCTGGGCCGGCGAGGACCCGGTCGCGCCGGCTTCTTCGCCGAAGTCGAAGATCGAGCCCTGGCCCATCTGCGCGTCCGCCTGCGCCTTCTGGCCCGCCGACTGGGCGGCGGGCAGGGCCTCGAGCATCCCTTTGCGGGTCGCCCCGGTCGAGTCGAGGGCACCGCACTTGACAAGGCATTCGATCGCCCTTTTGTTCACGGCGCGGCAGTCGACCCGTTCGCAGAAATCCCAGATCGAGGCGATCTCGGCGTCCTCACGGGCGCGCAGGATCGCCTCCACCGCCGAGTGGCCGACGTTCTTGACGGCGTCGAGGCCGAAGCGGATCGCCTTCTCGTTGACGACGAAGCTGTGGTCGGAGGAGTTGACGTCGGGCGGCAGCACCTCGATCCCCATCTCCTCGCAGCGGTTGACGAAGAAGGGAACCTTGTCTTTGGTGCTCATCACCGAGGAGATCACCGCCGCCATGTACTCGGCCGGGTAGTTGGCCTTGAGATAGGCGGTGCGGTAGGAGATCAGGCCGTAGCAGGCGGCGTGGGACTTGTTGAAGGAGTAGTCGGCGGCGGCTTCGTTCAGCTTCCAGAGGTCCTTGGCGACGTTCGGGGCGGTGTTCGTTTCCGCCAGGCCCTGCATGAATTTGTCCTTCATCGTCGCCATCAGCTCGCGCTTCTTCTTGCCGATCGCCTTGCGCAGGTCGTCCGCCTCGGCTCCGGTGAAGCCGGCCATCGAGCGCGAGATCTCCATCAACTGCTCCTGGTAGATGACGCAGCCGTGGGTCTCCTCGGTGATCGCGCGCAGGCGCGGGTCGGGGTAGCGGACCGTCGAGGGATCTTTCTTGCCCTTGGCGTAGGCGGGGATGTAGGCCATCGCCCCCGGCCGGTAGAGGGCGCCGAGCGCGACCAGGTCGGCGAACTCGGTCGGCCCGACCTTGCGCAGCGCGTCGCGCATCCCCTCCGACTCGAACTGGAAGACCCCGGTCGAGTCGCCCTTGGCCAGCATCGCGTAGGTCTTGGCGTCGTCGATCGGGATCTGCTCCATGTCGATCGTCTCCCCGCGCGAGCGCCGGATGATGTCGATCGCGTCCTCGATCACGTCGAGGTTGCGGAGGCCGAGGAAGTCCATCTTCAGCAGCCCGATCTCCTCGATCGGCCCCATCGAGTACTGGGTCACGATCTTGTACTGGCGCTCGGCTTTGCCGGAGCCGTTGCCGCCGGGCGCCGCCGGGGCGGTGCGGTCCTCGGCCAGCTGCAGCGGCACCACCTCCTGCAGCGGCCGGTCGGCGATCACCACCGCGGCGGCGTGGATCGAGTTGTTGCGGATGATCCCCTCGAGCCCTTGGGCGACGTCGATGATCTTCTTCGCGTCGGGCTCGGAATCGTAGGTCTGCTTGAGTTCCTGACCCTTCTTGAGGCATTCCGCGAAGGATGGGCTGCGCCCCATGATCGGCTCCGGGATCTGCTTCGCCAGGCGGTCGCCGGTCGCGTAGTCGTAGCCGAGCACGCGGGCGGCGTCGCGGGTCGCGGCGCGCGGCGCCATCTTGCCGAAGGTGATGATCTGGGCGACCGACTCGCGGCCGTACTTCTCGCCGACGTAACGGATCATCCGCTCGCGGCCGCGGACCGAGAAGTCGATGTCGATGTCCGGCATCGACTTGCGGCCGGGGTTGAGGAAGCGCTCGAAGATCAGGCCCTCGGCGAGGGGATCGAGGTCGGTGATCTTGAGCGCGTAGGAGACGATCGAGCCCGCCGCCGAGCCGCGGCCCGGGCCGACGGCGACGCCGTTCTCCTTGGCGTAGCGGACGAAGTCCCAGACGATCAGGAAGTAGGAGGCGAAGCCCATCTCCTCGATCACCCCGAGCTCGAACTCCATCCGCTCGACCGCCTCGGCCGGCGCCGGGTCGCCGTAGCGGGCCCGCAATCCCTCGCCGGCGATCCGGCGCAGCATCTGCTCCGGCTCGGAGCCGTCCTCGGTCGGGTAGCGCGGCAGCAGCAGGCTGCCGAGCTCGATGTCCAGGGAGCAGCGCTCGGCGATCTCCAGCGAGGTCGGCACCGCCTCCGGCCACTCGGCGAAGGACTCGATCATTTCCTCGGAGCTCTTGATGTAAAACTCGTTGGTGTCGAAGCTCATCTTCGGCGCTTCCAGGGTCGACTTGGTCTGCACGCAGAGCAACGCCGCGTGATGTTCGAAGTCCTCGCGCCGCAGGTAGTGGACGTCGGCGGTGCCGACGACCGGGCGGTTCAGCTCCCGCGCGAAGCGGACGATCCCCTCGTTGGCCTTGTCCTGCTCGGCGATGCCGTTCTTCTGCACCTCGAAGTAGACCTGCTCGGGGCCGAAGGCTTGGATTAGGTCGTCGAGGTGGGCGCGGGCGTCGTCGGCACGCTCTTCGACCAGGCGCCGGCAGAAGCGCGACTGCAGGCAGCCGGTGAGGACGATGACGCCCTCGGCATGGCGCTCCAGCAGCTCCATGTCGACGTTCGCCTTGCCGCGCGAGAAGCCCTCGAGGAAGCCGGCCGAGGTGAGCTGGACGAGATTGGCGAAGCCGCGGTCGTTCTCGGCCAGCAGGGTCAGGTGGTTGCGCTCGTAGCGGGGCTGCTCCCGGATCGCCTTGCGATCCTCGACCAGGTAGGCCTCGAGCCCGACGATCGGTTTGATGCCGTGCTTGTTGCAGGCCTTGTAGAGGTCGACCGCCCCGTTCATCACCCCGTGGTCGGTCAGCCCCAGGGCCGGCTGGTCGAGCTCCGCCGCGCGCGCCGCCATCGCGTCGATCTTGCAGGCGCCGTCGAGCAGCGAGTACTCGCTGTGGGCATGCAGGTGGACGGCGGCGGGAGTGCTCATCGAGGTCGGGCGATCATGCCAAGCGGGGCAGATGGCACGAGGCCCTTTTGAGCGTCTTCCGCGCTACTTCCGTGGGTATCTCAACCGGACCTGCGCCCGTTGGGGGTTCGCCTACGCACAGACCCAGGCGCTGCCGCCCGAGTCGGCCCAGATTTCGGCGGCGATGCGGTCCTGTTCCTCCTTGGCAGCGTTTTGGGGCTCGCCTTGGCCCCCGTAGAGGTCCCAGGTGCTGGGCAGGATCTGGTAGGCGCCGCCGGCGCCGGAGGACGGGTTCAGGGCGCCGTAGTCACCGCCGGACTCGCACATCACGATGTAGGCGGGGATCGAGTAGGGGCCGCCGAGCCAGCGACCGACTTCTTCTTCGGCTTCGGCTTCGCTGGCGGCGCGGGCTTCGGCGGCGCGGACTTGCTGAATCTCCTCGACCCATTCGGCGATGCTGGATTTGAGGCCGGCGAGTGAGGCTTCGCGTTCGGCGGCGATCGACTGCTGGCGGGCGGCGGCGGCCTGGGCCGCCTCGCGCACGGTCGCGATCTGGGCGCGGGCGGCGGCGAGGCGCTCGTTGTAGGCGAGCGCCCGGGCCTCCAGCTCGGCGACCAGCTCGGCCTCGCGGCGGACTTCGTCGCGCACCTGCTCGACCCGGTCGGCGAGGGCGCTGTCAGAGTCCTCGATCATCCTCAGGTAGTCGGTGCGGGTCGCCAGTTCCTGGTAGTCGGCGGAGCCGAAGACCAGGCTGGCAGTGCTCGGCGTGCCGCTTTCGTAGATCGCCACCAGGCGGGCGGCGAGGGCTGCGCGCGAGCGGCGCAGGCGGGCCTTCTCGGCGGCCAGCCGGTCGCGGGTGGCGGCCAGCTTGCGGCTCAACTCGGCGGCGCGCTCCCTGCCGTCGGCGAGCAATCCGGAGAGGCGCTCCTCGCGGGCTGCGGCTGCGGTGGCTTCACCTTCGGCGACGGCGAGCTGTTCACGGCTCGTGCGCAGCCCGGCGGCGATCGATCCGGCCTCTTCGCGGGCACTGGTCAGCTTCGCTTCGAGCGCATCGGCGTCGGCGGCTCCGGCGCGCGGAGCCAGCGCCACCGCGGTAATCAGGGCACAGAAAAGCGCCACGGCGGCGCCGAGGGCCACGAGGTCCTTTCTGGCACGAACCGACACCACGAAACATCCGAGGCTAGCGCCGCCCGGCACGCCCCTACCGGGCTCCCCGGAACTGCATCAAATTACCCGCCTGCCAGCCCGGAAAATTGATGCAGTTCGGGCGAGGTGTGGGGCGTCGACTGGCTGGAGGTCTAGCCCTCGGGGACGTTGCGGCTCGCCAGATAGGCGCCGACGGCGACCGCGATCGCGGCGACCCCGATCCCGATCCGGAGCTCGCGCCGGTAGCGGCGGCGGGCGTAGCCGAAGGCGAAGCGGATCGCGGCCTTGCCGAGCTTGTCGTACATCAGCTCTCCCCCTCCCCGCGCTCGCGGATCCGGTGGGCCATCCGCGACTGCAGCGACCAGAGCTCGATGAAGCCCGGCGAGGCGGTCTGGGCGAAGAGGCCACCGGACTCGGCGAAGCCGGCCAGGTCGGCGTCGTAGACGGCGTTGGGCGAGGAGCGGGTGACGACCCTGACGCTGCCTTTGTAGAGCCGCAGGCCGATTTCACCGGTCACCTGGGCGTTGACGGCGTCCATGTAGGCGTCGAGGTCGCTGCGCAGCGGCTCCCACCAGAGGCCGGCGTAGACCAGGTAGCCCCACTTCTGGTCGAGGCCGGGCTTGAACTGGTTCTGGTGGATCGTGCCGACCAGCCGCTCCAGCTCCTCGTGGGCGGTGAGGACGATCGCCGCGGCGGGCACCTCGTAGATGTCGCGCACCTTGAGGCCGACGATGCGGTCCTCGATGTGGTCGACGATGCCGACCCCGTGGCGACAGCCGATCTCGGCGGCCTTTTCGAGCAGGTCGACGAGGCCCAGGCGCTCGCCGTCGAGCGAGACCGGCAGGCCGGCCTCGAAGCCGACCGTGACCGTCTCCGCCTCGTCGGGGGCCCGCTCGGGGCGGGTGACGAGCTGGAAGACGTCGTCCTCGGGCGCGCGGGCAAGGTCCTCGATCCAGCGGCCCTCGGAGGAGCGGCCCCAGAGGTTGTCGTCGATCGAGTAGGGGGTCACCTCGGTCCCGCCCTTGACCGGGATCCCGTGCTCACGCGCGTAGGCGATCTCCTCGTCACGCCCCATCGCCCAGGTCCGCACCGGGGCGATCGTGCGCAACTCCGGCGCCAGCGTCGCCACCGTGGCCTCGATCCGGACCTGGTCGTTGCCCTTGCCGGTGCAGCCGTGAGCAATCGTGTCGCAGTTGGTCCTGCGCGCGTACTCGACCGCGAGGGCGGCGATCAGCGGCCGGCCCAGCGCGGTGAAGAGCGGGTAGCCGTTGCCGTAGACGGCGTTGGCCTTGATCGCCGGGGCCAGGAACTCGGCGGCGAAGCGCTCGCGGGCGTCGACGACGTGGCACTCGACGGCGCCGAGCCGGCGCGCCTTCTCTTCGATCACCCCGTAGTCCTCGCCCGGCTGGCCGAGGTTGACGGTGAGGCAGACGACCTCGGCCTCGTAGGAGTCCTGGATCCACTTCAGCATCACGCTGGTGTCGAGCCCGCCGGAGTAGAGCAGGAGCACCCGGTCGACCTGCGCGGGGTCGGCCTCGTAGCTGGCGGTGGGACTGGATTGAGGGGGCTGGGCGCTCACGAGAGGCGCAAGTCTCGCAGGACGAGGCTAAGGCGGTCAGACAGCCTCAGGGCGCCGGGATGCCGCCGCTGCCGCTTTCTTCTTCCGGCGGCGGCGTCGTTTCGGTGGTCGTGGTGGTCGGTTCCGTCGTGGTCGTCGGTTCCGTCGTTTCGGTCGTCGTCGACTCGGTCGTGGTCGGCTCCGTCGTCGTGGTCGACTCGGTGCTTTCGGTGGTACTCGGCAAGGTCGTCACTTCGCTCGTCGAGGCGGTCGAGCTGCCGCTGTCGTCACTTCCCGCGATCACGATCACCGCCACGACCAGGCCGACGATCACGGCGACGAGGCAGGCGACCACCAGGCGCATGTTGCCGTGCGGCTTGTGGCCGTCCGGGCCCCGATCGTCGGGCTGCCCCATCAGGCGGGTCGGGTCCTCGTGCACTCTCTAGCCCTCCGGTCCGAGTATCGCGTCAAGGATCGAGGCGGTGTCCTCGATCTCGAATCCGTTTCGCAGCCTTGCCTCGATCTCCTCCCGGCTGCTGCCGGAGACCGCCATCTGGGTTGCCAGCAGGCGCGCCCCGGCCGCCGTGCCGGACTCGCTCGCGGCGGGCCTGAGAACCATCGGCTCCGCCACTTCGGGCTCCTCGACCGGGTCGACCGCCGTCAGGTGCGAGGGTCGCGACTGCTCGCCGTACCCGTGCCGGCCGATCTCGCCCGGCGCTTCGCCGGCGTCGAGCCGGCGCTTGGCCTCCTGCAACGAGGCGATCAGGTGCTCGGACTGGTTCCGCGCCGCCTCCGCCTCGGCGACCAGCGAGTCGATCAAGCCGGAGAGCGAGGCGAGGCGATCGGAGACGAGCCGGGCTGCCTCGACCTCCGCCTCCTCGAGCTGACGACGGGCCTGCGCTTCAGCGTCGTCGATGACGGTCACCGCGGCGCGCTCGGCGGCCTCGACGATCGCGGCAAGCCGCTCCGCCGTGTTGCCCGCAAGCGGCTCCGGGGGCGGTTGGCGGTCTTTGCGTCTCACGGTCGGCGCAAGCCTAGAAGCGATTCGCCGATCAGTCCAACCGCCCGTTCGACGTGGGAGGAGTCGACCAGCAGCGGCGGCAGCAAGCGCAGCGTCGCCGGCGCCGGGACGTTGACGACCAGGCCGCGGCGCAGGAGGTCGGCGCCCAGCTCCGCCGCGTCGATCCCCTCGGCGAGGCCGACGCCGAGCATCAGGCCGCGGCCGCGCACCTCGGCGACGCCGTCGAGGGCGGCGAGCCCGTCGCGCAATTCGGCGCCGCGCTCCCGCACCGCGCGCAGCAGCTGCGGCTGGTCGACCACGTCCAGCACCGCCAGCGCCGCCGCGGTCGCGACCGGACCGCCAGCGAAGGTGGAGCCGTGGTCGCCGGGCTCGAGCACGTCGGCCGCGGCCGGGCCGGTGATGCAGGCGCCGATCGGGACGCCGCCGCCGAGCGCCTTGGCGCTGGTGATGACGTCGGGCCGGACCGGGGTCTGCTGGTAGGCCCAGAGCGAGCCCGTCCTCCCCATCCCCGTCTGGATCTCGTCGAGGATGAGCAGGGCGCCGGCCTCGTCGCAGGCCTCACGGGCGGCGAGCAGGGCCTCGTCGGAGATCGGCCGGATCCCGGCCTCGCCCTGGATCGGCTCGATCAGGACCGCCGCCGTGTTCTCCCCGACCGCCTCGCGGAGGGCGTCGGCGTCGTCGCGGGGAACGGCGCGGAAGCCGGGCAGCATCGGCCCCAGCGCCTCGTTGCGGGCGAGGTTCGGGGTCGCGGCCAGGGACCCGTAGCTGCGGCCGTGGAAGTCGCCCTCGAAGCTGACGATCTCCGGCGCTGCGACGCCGCGGCCGTGGGCGTGCTTGCGGGCGACCTTGATCGCGCACTCGTTGGCCTCGGTGCCGGAGTTGGCGAAGAAGACGCGCCCGCCCAGGCTCGACTCGGAGAGCCGCTCGGCCAGGCGCGCCATCGGCTCGGTGTAGAAGAGGTTGGAGACGTGCATCAGCCGCTCCGCTTGCTCCTGGACCGCCGCGACCACCGCCGGGTGGCAGTGGCCCAGCGAGCAGACCGAGATCCCGGTCAGGAAGTCGAGGTACTCCTTGCCGTCGGCGTCCCACAGCAGCGGGCCCTCGCCGCGGACGAAGTCGACCGCGCCCCGCTTGTAGGTCCGCATCAGGTAGCGCTCCTCCAGCGCCTGGGTCGCCGCCAGGCTCACGGCGTCACCATCGTCCCGATGCCGGCGTCGGTGAACAGCTCCAGCAACAGGCTGTGCGGCTTGCGGCCGTCGATGATGTGGGCCGACTGGGCGCCGCCGCGGATCGCATCGACGCAGGCCTGCAGCTTCGGTCGCATTCCCCCGTCGATCTCCCCCAGCCGCGCTTCGACCTCGCTCACCGCGGCCCGCGAGATCAGCGAGGCCCGGTCGCCGGGGTCGGCCAGCCAACCCTCGACGTCGGTGAGGAAGATCGCCTTGTGGGCGCCGAGCGCGGCGGCGACCTTGCCGGCCGCCTCGTCGGCGTTGACGTTGTAGGACTGGCCCTCGCGGTCGGAGGCCGAGGAGGCGATCACCGGGATGTAGTCGGCGGCGATGTGGTTGAGGACGTCGACGTCGACCCGCTCCACGGAGCCGACGAAGCCGACCTGGTCGGCGTTGGCGGCGGGCGCGACCTCGAACAGGGTCCCGTCCTCCCCGGCGAGTCCGACCGCGGGCTGCCCGGCCCGGTTCAGCCGCTGCACGATTTCCGAGTTGAGCTTCCCGACCAGGACCATCTTCGCGACCTCGACCGTCTCCGCGTCGGAGACGCGCAGGCCCTCGTGGAACTTGACCTCGAGCCCGAGCCGGTCCATGTAGCGGGTGATCTCCGGGCCGCCGCCGTGGACGATCACCGGGTTGAGGCCGACGTACTTGAGCAGGACCACGTCGGCGGCGAAGTCCTGGCGCAGGCTCTCGTCGAGCATCGCCGCGCCGCCGTACTTGATCACCACGGTGCGGCCGTGGAACTCGCGGATGTAGGGCAGCGCCTCGAGCAGGACCGCGACGTTTGGATCGGATGGCTGGTTCATGGTCTCCCTCACGTCGTGTACTCGGCATTGATTCGGACGTACTCGTAGCCGAGGTCGGAGAACCAGACGTGGGCACGGTGTTCGCCGCGCCCGAGCCGCAGGCCGATCTCGGCCTCGGCGGTCTCCGCCCCGAGTTCGGCGGCGTCGATCGAGTCGGCCCCGATCTCCTCCAGATCCTCGCCGGCCAGCGCCGCCCCCGCCGCCTGGGCAATCCGGCCCCAGTTGGGGTCGCGGCCGAACAGGGCGGTCTTGACCAGCGGCGAGTTGGCGATCGCCCTGGCGACGCGCTCGGCCTCGGCGGCCGAAGCGGCCTCGGCGACTTCGACCCGGCCGACCCGGACGGCACCCTCGCCGTCGCGGACGATCTCGATCGCCAGCTGCTTGAGAACTGCCTCCAGCAACCCCTCCGGCAGCGCCTTGCCGCTGGTCCCGGTGGCCTGCAGCAGGACGCAGTCGTTGGTGCTCATCTGCCCGTCGACGGTGATCCGGTTGAAGGAGGCGTCGACGGCGGCCCGCAGGGCGGCGTCGGGCTCCTCGACGACGGCGTCGGTCTGGACGAAGCAGAGCATCGTCGCCATGTCAGGCTCGATCATCCCCGCGCCCTTTGCCTGGGCGGAGAGGGTGACGCCACCGGCCCGCAGCGTGCAGCGCTTGGGCCAGCGATCGGTGGTCGTGATCGCGTCGGAGAAGGTCCCGGCGCCGGCGGCGGCAAGGCCGGCGGCGGCCTCGTCGATCCCCGGCAGGACCGCCTCGATCGGCAGCGGCACGCCGATCGTTCCGGTCTCGGCGACGGCCACGTTCTCGCTGGCGAGGCCGAGTGCGCCGCCCGCCCGTTCGCACATCGCCAAGGCGTCCGCGTAGCCCTTCTCGCCGGTCTCCGCGTTGGCGTTGCCGCTGTTGACGACGACGGCGCGGATGTGGCCGCGGTCGCAGTGGTCGCGGCAGACCCGGATCGGCGCCGCCGCGGAGGCGTTGCGGGTCAGCAGCAGCGCCGACTCGACGGCCGGCTCGTCGCAGACGACCAGGCCGACGTCGGTCTTGCCGCCGCCCTTGAGCCCACAGTGAGCGCCGCCGGCGCGGAAGCCCGGCGCCAGCTGGGCGGGGTCGAGCTCCTCCACCCCGGCCGGGGCCGCGACCCAGCGGGACCTGAAGAAGGTCTCGCTCACAGCAGCCCCTCGGTCTCGTCCAGGCCCAGCATCAGGTTGAGGTTCTGGACCCCCTGACCGGAGGCGCCCTTCCAGATGTTGTCGATCGCGGCGAAGGCGATCACCCGCCCGCGCTCCTCCACGGTCACGTACACGTGGCACTCGTTGCCGTCGCGCACCGCCCGCAGGTTGGGCGGGCCGTCGAGCACCTTGACGAAGGGCTCGCCGGCGTAGCGCTCGCGGTAGAGGGCCTGCGCCGCGTCCTTGGAGATCGGCTCGGTGGTCTGGGCGAAGCAGGTCGCCAGCTCGCCCTGGTCGAGGGGCAGCAGGTGCGGGACGAAGGTCACCGGCGCCGGGCTGCCGAGCGCGGCCAGCTCCTGTTCGATCTCCGGCCGGTGGCGATGGCCCTCGACCTTGTAGGGGAAGGCGTTCTCGGTCATCGCCGTGAAGTGGACGTCGTCGTCGCTGCTGCGCCCGTAGCCGGAGGTGCCCTGCATCGCGTTGACGACGACGTCGGCGAGCAGGCCCTTCTCCGCCAGCGGCGCCAGCGCCAGCACGCTCGCGGTCGGGTAGCAGCCGGGGGTCGCCACCAGCTTCGCGCCGCGCAGCTGCTCCCGGTACAGCTCGGTCAGTCCGTAGACCCCGGTCCCGAACAACTCCGGCGCCCCGTGCTGGCCGTACCAGCGCTCGTAGGTCGCGACGTCGCTGAGCCGGAAGTCGGCCGAGAGGTCGACGACGAGAATGCCCTGGGAACGCAGGGCGGCGACGGTCGGGGCGGCGGCCCCGTGCGGGTAGGCGACGATCGCGGCGTCGACCCCCTCGACCCGCTCGGGGTCGAGCTCGGTCAGCTCGAGCGGCACCCGGTAGCGCGGGTAGAGGCTGTCGAGCCGCTTGCCGGCGTCGCTGCGCGAGGTGACGGCGACCAGCTGCAGCCGCGGGTGCCGCCAGACGATCTGCGCCGCCAGGGCCCCGGTGAAGCCGGAGGCGCCGGCGACCAGCACCCGCGCGGCGGGCTCGCCGTTCAAGGGTTGTGCGCCGAGATCATTCACGGAGGCTGCCGCCGATCCGCTCGAGGTCGGCCATGATCGCGGCGCGCACGCCGGTCACCTCCTCGTCGGTGAGGGTGCGGTCGGGCGCCCGGAACTCGAGCCGCAGCGCCAGGCTCTTGCGTCCCGCGCCGAGCTGCTCGCCCGCGAAGACGTCGAAGACGTCGGCTGCCTGGAGCAGCTCGCCGCCACCTTCGAGGACGACGTCGCGGACCGCGGTCGCGCTGACCTCGGCGGGAACCAGGATCGCCAGGTCCTGGTGAACCGAGGGGAAGGTGGTGACGTCCTCGTAGGTCTCCTCGCCGACGTCGGCGGCGCCCAGAAGCGCGGCGGTGGAGATTTCGAATCCGACCGCGGCCTCCAGGTCCCACTCGCGGCAGGCCAGCGGATGCACCTCGCCGATCCAGCCGGCGGGAGCGCCGTCGATCTCGACCGCAGCCGAGCGCCCGGGATGCAGGAACGGCTCCTCCGCGGCGACGAAACCCAGCCCGACGCCAAGTTGCGCCGCAAGCGCCTCCAGCACGCCCTTGAGCGCGAAGAAGTCGGCTGGCTCGCCGCCGCCGCGCCAGGACTTCGCGACCAGCGGCCCAACCGCCAGGCAGGCAACCCGGTGCGGCTCGGCGACTGGCGCCCCCCGCTCCCCCACAAACGCCCCAGCCAGGGGGTCGACGGGCCTCGCCCGTCCGTCATTTGGACGTTTCAGGCCCGTCGGCGGGCTGTTGAGGTAGACCTGGCCGGACTCGAAGAGGGCGACGGCGTCGGCCTCGCGGGCGAGGTTGCGGGAGGCGGCGTCGAGCAGCGAGCCGAGCAGGGTCGTGCGCATCGCCGACTGGTCCTCGGAGAGCGGGTTGGCGAGCAGGACGGCGTCGGCGCGGGGGTCGTCCGCGGGGATCCGCAGGCGCCCGGTCTCGCCGGGGTCGGTGAAGCTCCAGCCAACGATCTGGTCGAAGCCGAGGTCGCGCAGGACGTCCTCTGCCCGCCGCCGCAGCTGCTGCGCGCGGCTGAGGCCGCCGACTCTCGCGGCGACGGCCGGAAGCGTCGTCGGCAGATGCTCGTCGAAGCCGTGGACCCGGCCGACCTCCTCGATCAGGTCGACCTCGCGGGTTACGTCGTAGTGGCGGTCGGGCGGCACCGTGACCCGCAGGTCCCCGCCCTCGGGCTCGACCCCGAAGCCGAGCCGCTCCAAATAAGCCGTCTGGGCGGACTGTCCGATCTCCATCCCGAGCAGGCCCTCGACCCGGGCGGCGCGCAGCAAAAGCTCGGGCGGCGAGGGAATCTCGCCGGCCACGTCGATCGTGCCAGGCACCAACTTCGCCCCGCAGAGCTCGACCAGGAGCCGCGAGGCGATCCGCTGCGCCCGCATGCAGAGCTCCGGGTGCAGCTGCTTCTCAAAGCGGGCCGAGGCCTCGGAGCGCAGCCCGAGCTGCCGCGAGGTGCGGAGGATGTTGGTGCCGTTCCAGTTCGCCACCTCGAGCAGGACCCGGGTCGTCCCGTCCGAGACCTCGGAGGCCTGGCCGCCCATGATCCCGGCGATGCCGGTCGGGCCGTCGCCGTCGCAGACCACGGTTTCGGCGTCGAGCCTGCGCTCGACGCCGTCGAGCGTGGCCATCGTCTCTCCCGCGGAAGCGGTCCGCACGAGCAGCTTCCCCCCCGGGACCTTGTCGAGGTCGAAGGCGTGCAGCGGCTGCGCGGTCAGCAGCATCACGTAGTTGGTGACGTCGACGACGTTGTTGATCGGCCGCTGCCCGGCCGCGGTCAGCCGCGCCTGCAGCCAGAGCGGCGAGGGCGCGACGGTGACGCCGGTGAAGGCGCGGGCGGTGAAGCGCGGGCAGAGCTCGGGAACCTGCACCGCGACCGAGGCGTAGTCCTCAACCTGCCCCTCCCCCTCCGCCGGCGCGTCCTCGGCCCAGGGCTCGGGAGCCAGCGGCGCCGCCGAGATCGCGTGGATCTCACGGGCGACACCCCAGACGCCGAAGCAGTCGGAGCGGTTCGGCGTCACCTCCAGCTCCAGCACGGGCTCTGACAGCGGCAGGATCTCGGCCAGCGGAGTCCCGGCGGCGGCCTCGTCGTCGAGCACGAGGATGCCGTCGGCATCGCCCCCGATCTGCAGCTCGGAGACCGAGAGGATCATCCCTTCCGAGCCGACCCCCCGCAGCTTCGCCTTGCGCAGCTTCTCGCCGCCCGGCATCCGCGCCCCGGGCAGGGCGACGGCGACGGCCTGCCCGGCGGCGACGTTGGGGGCGCCGCAGACGATCGTGCGCTCTTCGTCGCCGGTGTCGACCTTGCAGACCCGCAGGCGGTCGGCGTTCGGGTGCTGCTCGGCGCTGAGGACCCTGCCGACGACGAAGCCCTCGGGCGAGGCCGGGCCGACGGTGCCGATCCGCTCGACCTCGGTCCCGGTCATCACCAGCCGCTCGGCGATCTCCGCCACCCCGGCCCCGGGGTCGCAGTACTCGCGCAGCCATGAGTACGGGATTCTCATCTCGAACTCCCGGTCATCCGAACTGCTCCAGCATCCGCACGTCGTTGTCGAAGAAGCGCCGCAGGTCGGGCACCGCGTGGCGCAGCATCGCCACCCGCTCGATTCCGATCCCGAAGGCGAAGCCCTGCACCCGCTCGGAGTCGTAGCCGTTGGCCTCGACGAAGCCGAGCACGTTGGGGTCGACCATGCCGGCGCCGAGGATCTCGATCCAGCCCTGGCCCTTGCAGAGGTTGCAGCGCTCGCCCGAGGACAGAGCGCCGCTGCCTCCGCACTGGAAGCAGGAGACGTCGACCTCGACGCTGGGCTCGGTGAAGGGGAAGAAGTGCGGCCGCAGGCGCACCTCGCGCTCGTCGCCGAAGATCGCCCGGCAGAGCGCCAGCAGCGTTCCCTTGAGGTCGGCCAGGGTCAGCCCCTCGGCGATCGCCAGCCCCTCGATCTGGTGGAACATCGGGCTGTGGGTGGCGTCGGAGTCGCGCCGGTAGACCTTGCCGGGGACGACGATGAAGATCGGCGGCGCCTGCGCCTCCATCGAGCGCACCTGCACCGGCGAGGTGTGGGTGCGCAGCAGCACGTCCGGGTGCGACTGCACGTAGAAGGTGTCCTGAAGCATCCGCGCCGGGTGCCCGGGGGGATGGTTGAGGGCGGTGAAGTTGTAGTAGTCGTGCTCGACCTCCGGCCCCTCCATCACCCGGTAGCCGAGGCCGACCATGACGTCCTCGATCAGCCTCGTGGTGCGGGTGATCAGGTGGGCGTGGCCGACCGGGCGCGGCGGCGCCCCGGGCAGGGTGACGTCGACCCGGTCGCCGGCCAGGCGGCTCTCGAGCTCGCTGGCGTCGAGCCGCTCGGCACTCGCCTCGAGCAGGGCTTCGAGCTCCTTGCGGGCCTGGTTGGCGCCGCCGCCGACGGCGCCCCGTTCCTCCGGGGGGAGGTCGGCGATCCCGCGCAGGATCGTCGTCAGCTCGGCTTTGCGGCCGAGGTAGCGGACCCGCAGCTCCTCCAGGGCAGCGCTCGAGTCGGCGGCGCCGATCGCCGCCGCGGCCTCGCCCCTGATCTCGTCGATCCGTTCAAGCATCGGGCTCGGCCTCCATGGCGGCCGACGATATCCGCTGAGCGGCGATCGCCGCCGCGGCGGCGACGTTGAGCGACTCGGCACCGCCGGCGCGCAACGGGATCGTCACCTCGACCTCGCACTGGGAGAGCACCTCGGCCGGCAGGCCCTCGCGCTCGGCGCCGAGGCACAGCGTCGCCGCCCCGTCCAGGGCCTCGAGTCCGGTGCCGCCGTGGGCGACCAGCGCCGCCCGCGGTGCCGGAGTCGCCTCCACCCCGCCCTTGGCCGGCGGCCGGGCGAAGATCGAGCCCATGCTGGCCCGCACCGCCTTCGGCGAGAAGGGGTCGGCGCAGCCGGGCCCGAGCGTGACCGGCCCGGCGAGCAGGGCGTGGGCGGTGCGGACGACGGCGCCGACGTTGCCGGGATCGGCGACGCCGTGCAGGTAGGCGCAGGGCGCGACCGCCGACTCGGACCAGCGCAGCGGCCAGACCGCGATCGCCCGCGTCCCGGAACCCAGCGACGAGGTCGCCGCCAGCAGCTCCGGCTCGACCTCCTCGCCGCCGAGGCCGGAGCCGGCGGCGGTGAGCAGGAAGCGCGGCTCGGCGCCTGCCGCCAGCCCGGCCTCGACCAGGTCCTCGCCCTCGCTCGCGAACAGCCCCTCGCGCTCACGGTGCTTGCGCTCCCGCAGCTTGCGGACCAGTTTCAGCTTCTCGTTTTGTTGGCTGACGATCATCGGCGGGTCCTGTTCAGGGTGTTTCTTGTCTCTCGTTTCTTCTCCTGGAACGAAAAAGCGGGCCGTCTTCACGGCCCGCCCGGGAAAGTGGAGTGTCGGCCAGCCCCTAGGCGGCCGCACCCTCCCGGGCCAGCTCCACAAATCGGCGGAAGGCGTCGCGATCGCTGACGGCGATCTCGGCCAGCATCTTGCGGTTGACCTCGACCTCGGCCTTGCTCAGGCCGTGGATCAGTTCCGAGTAGCTCATGCCCTCGAGCCGCGCGGCGGCGTTGATCCTGGTGATCCAGAGCCGCCGGAAAACGCGCTTTTTGTTGCGCCGGTCGCGGTAGGCGTACATGCCCGACCGCTGCACCTGCTCTTTGGCGAAGCGGTAGGAGGAATGCTTGCGGCCGAAGTAGCCCTTCGCTTCCTTGAGGACCTTGCGGCGCTTCTTGCGCGCGTGGACGGAACGCTTGACGCGGGCCATCTACTTGCCCCCCAGCAGCTTGCGCACGGTCGGCGCGTCGTTCGGGGAGATGTCGACCGGTTTCGCCATCCGCCGCTTCCGCTTCGGCGACTTCTTCTCGAGGATGTGGCTGGAGTACGCGCGACGGCCCCGGAGCTTGCCGGTACCGGTCTTGCGGAAGCGCTTCTTGGCGCCTGAATGGCTTTTCATCTTCGGCATCGGGGTGGGTATTGAAGCAGACCACGACGGCTGAGCGGGGTGGCGGCCTCCGCCGTGGGTACGCTGGCGCCGCGATGCGGATTGTCTACGTGGTCGGGACGCGACCGAACTTCGTCAAGACGGCCCCGGTGATCGGGGCCCTGAGGGCACGCCTGCCCGAGGGCCGGCACGCGCTCGTCCACACCGGCCAGCACTACGACCGGTTGATGTCGGAGGTCTTCCTCGAGGAGCTCGGCGTGCCGGCGCCCGACCACATGCTCGAGGTCGGCTCCGGCAGCCATGCGGAGATGACCGCCCGGACCATGGAGCGCCTGGAGCCGGTCCTGCTCGAGGAGGCGCCCGACCTGGTGGTCGTACCCGGCGACGTCAACTCGACCCTGGCGGCGGTCCTGACCGCGGTGAAGATGGGCATTCCCGTCGCCCACGTCGAGTCCGGCCTGCGCAGCTTCGACCTGACGATGCCGGAGGAGGTCAACCGGATCGTCGCCGACCGCTTTTCAGAGCTGCTCTTCCTGCACAGCGAGGAGGCGGTCGGGAACCTGCGCGCGGAAGGCATCTCCGACGAGCGCATGCACATGGTCGGCAACACGATGATCGACACCCTGGTCGCGCTCGAACAGCGCTTCCGGGCCGCGGGAGCGGCACGGGGGCTGGGCGTCGAGCCCGGCGCCTACGCGCTCGTCACCCTGCACCGCCCGGCGCTGGTCGACGGCCCGTTGCTGCCACAGACCCTCGCGCAGCTCGTCGCCCTCGCCGCCGAGATGCCGGTCGTCTTCCCGGTTCACCCCCGCACCCGCAAGATGATGGAGAGCCTCGACTCCGACCACCCCGGGCTGCTGCTGAGCGAGCCGCTCGGCTATCTCGACTTCCTCTCCCTGTTGGCCGACGCCGGTGCCGTGCTGACCGACTCCGGCGGCATCCAGGAGGAGACCACCTACCTCGGCATCCCCTGCTTCACGCTGCGCGACAACACCGAGCGACCGGTGACGGTGAGCGCCGGCACCAACACCCTGCTCGGGCTCGACCCGGCCGCGATCGCCGGCATCCCGGCGGCGCTTGCCGGTCGCGGCGGGGCGCCGTCGGCGCCGCCCCCGCTCTGGGACGGGCGGGCGGCGGAGCGCATCGCCGACGTGGTGGTCGCGGGGGCCTAGGAGGGATTGGCGCTAGGAGTCGGCGGGTACGTCGGCCGCGGAATCGGCCGGAGCTTCGGCGGCGGCCTCCTCGGCCGGAGCCGGGACTCCAGTCGGGGCAGCCTCGCCGGCCGGAGCGGCGTCGTCGAGCTTGTCGACCTCTTTGCTCGGGGCCAGCAGCATGCTCATGTTGCGGCCTTCCTGCAGCGGCGCCGACTCGATCACGGCGATCCCGCCGAGGTCCTCGAAGAGCTTCTGCAGCAACGCCCGGCCGCGCTCGGGGTGGGCCTGCTCGCGGCCGCGGAACATGATCGTCACCTTGACCTTGTCGTGGTGCTTGAGGAAGCGCTCGACGTGACCCTTCTTGGTCTCGTAGTCGTGGGTGGCGATCTTCGGCCGCAGCTTGATTTCGCGGATGTTGACCTGCTGCTGGTGCTTGCGGGCCTGCTTCTGCTTCTGCTCCTGCTCGTATTTGTACTTCGAGTAGTCGAGCAGGCGGGTCACCGGCGGCTTCGAGCCAGGCGCGACCTCGACCAGGTCGAGGTCGGCGTCCTGGGCGCGCTTGAGGGCGTCGTTGATCTCGACGATGCCGAGCTGCTCGCCGTCGGCGCCGATCAGGCGCACCTGCGGCACCCGGATCCGCTCGTTTATCCGAGTCGTGTCGCGCTCTGGTGGGCGCCGATCGAACCTACGCGGGACCGGCACTATCGAGAAGAGCGGTGGAGCTTCAAGAGGACGAGAGGTCGGGAGGCGGGCACGGGGCGCTCAGCGGCGGCGGTGATTTGGCGTGCCAGCAGTCAAGTCGGCCGGAGTATAGAGGCATCCGCGAGCTCGGCAACCCCGACGGCGCTCAGCCTGTGCCGGTCTCGGACCTGACGCGGCCCGCGAAGTCCGCCAGCGACATCTCCCCCAGCTCGCCGTCCTCGTGCGAGCGCACCGCCACGGCGCCGGTCTCCTGCTCGCGGTCGCCGACCACCAGCATGTAGGGGTAGCGGCCGATCGCGGCGTCGCGGACCTTCTTGCCGATCGACTCGGAGCGGTCGTCGAGCGCCACCCGGACACCGAGTTCGCGCAGCTCCTCGAAGGCCCTCTTGCCGTACTCGTTGTGGCGGTCGGAGATCGGCAGGACGATCGCCTGGACCGGCGCCAGCCAGACCGGGAAGCGGCCGGCGTAGTGCTCGATCAGGATCCCGGCGAAGCGCTCCATCGAGCCGAGCAGGGCGCGATGGATCATCACCGGCCGGTAGGGCGCGTCGTCGGCCCCCGTGTAATAGAGGTCGAAGCGCTCGGGCATCTGGAAGTCGAGCTGACAGGTGCCGCACTGCCAGGAGCGGCCGAGCGCGTCGGTGACGTGGAAGTCGATCTTCGGGCCGTAGAAGGCGCCGTCGCCGGGGTTGAGCTCGTACTCCCGGCCCTGGCGCTCGAGCGCCTCCTTCAGCGCCGCCTCGGCCTTGTCCCACTGCTCCTCCGAGCCCATCGACTTCTGCGGCCGGGTCGAGAGCTCGACGTGGACGTCCTCGAAGCCGAAGCGTGCGTAGAGCTCGTCGATCGCTTCGCAGATGCTGGCGACCTCGTCGGTGATCTGGTCCTCGGTGCAGTAGACGTGGGCGTCGTCCTGGGTGAAGGCGCGCACCCGCAGCAACCCGTGCAACACCCCCTCGCGCTCGTTGCGGGAGACGCGGCCGAACTCGGCCAGGCGCAGCGGCAGCTCGCGGTAGGAGTGGCGGTCGGAGGAGTAGACGAGGCAGGCGCCCGGGCAGTTCATCGGCCGCAGCGCGAAGCGGCGCTCGCCGTCGTCCATGAAGTACATCTCGTCGCGGTAGTTGTCCCAGTGCCCGGAGCGGTGCCAGAGCTGCTCGTCGAGCACCTGCGGAGTGGCGATCTCCTGGTAACCGCGCTTGCGCAGCTGCTCCTGGACCTCGTTCTCGATCAGGTGCAGGAGCGTGGTGCCGTTGGGCAGCCAGAACGGCATCCCCGGCGCCTCGTCGCGCAGCATGAAGATGCCGAGCTGGGGGCCGAGGCGGCGGTGGTCGCGGGCCTTCGCCTCCTCGATCTGCTCCAGGTGCTGCTCGAGGTCCTTCTTCGAGAAGAAGGCGGTCCCGTAGATCCGGGTCAGGCGCTCGCGGTTCTCGTCGCCGCGCCAGTAGGCGCCGGCGACCGAGCTCAGCTTGATCGCCTTGATCCGCCCGGTCGAGGGACCGTGGGGGCCGCGACAGAGGTCCTCGAAGGGACCGTTCCTGTAAAGGGAGACGGTCTCGACGCCTTCGTCGCGGACGAGGTCCTCGATCAGCTCCACCTTGAAGCCCTGGTCCTGGCCCTTGAAGATCTCGATCGCCTCCGCCGCCGGCACCTCGCGGCGGCCGAACTCCTCGTCGGCGCCGATGTGCTCGAGCATCGCCCGCTCGATCTTCGGCAGGTCGTCTTCGGTGATCTTTGTGTCGGCCGGGAACTCGAAGTCGTAGTAGAAGCCGGACTCGATCGGCGGGCCGATCGTCACCTTCGTCCCCGGATAGAGGTCCATGACCGCCTCGGCCATCACGTGGGCGGCGTCGTGGCGGATCAGCTCCAGCGCCTCGGGGTCGCGGTCGGTGATGATCCCGATCGCGGCCCCCGCCTCGGGCAGGGGCGCTGAGAGGTCGCGCAGCTCGCCATCGACCTTGATCGCAAGGGCGGCCTTGGCCAACCCCCGCCCGATCGCCGCAGCGGCGTCGCCCCCGGTCGCGCCCGCGGGCAGCTCCAGCGGCTTCCCGTCGGGCAGGGTGACGACGATCTTGTCGGTTGCGGCCTCCACGCGGGCCATGGTAGTTAGCGGGCGGGTCCCTGGCGCGCCTGGCGCACCGCGATCAGCGGGCAGGGACTCTGGCCGCGCACCGGCTGGGTCGATTCCCAGAGGACGTATGGGGAGGCGACGCGACGCATGCGGAGATCTGGGAAGGGTGGCTGGCCGGGCACACCGCGGGTGACGACGAAGCGCACGCCGGGTGGCGGCCGGTCCCCCGCTTCGCCCTCAGCTTCGATGCAGACCCGGCCGCCGCGCAGCTCCCAGGAGACGTACGGGGCCCCGTGCTGGTGGGCGAGCAGCTCGTCGGAGGCGAGCACCAGGGCTGAGTCGGCGGCGAGGAGCGGGCGCAGGCCGGTCAGGGCCGGCGAGTACGAAGTCGGCCCGACCGGCGCATTGGCGAGCGCGAGCAACGAGCAGCCACCGGCGACGACAAGGAAGACCGTGGCCGCGGCCGCGGCAACTCGGCCCTGGGCGACTTTGTGTCCTGTCGGGACGGAAAAGCGCCCATCGGCCCCTGACAACAGCGGCAAGAGGATGATCAGGCTCGCCAGCGGCGCGGCGATCTCGATCGCCTTGGATGCCGCGTAGGGCGTGCCGACCGCGCGCGCGGCGGCATAGGCGAGCACGGCGGCGGCAAGGGCGGCGAGCGGCGCGAACTCGCGCTTGCGCCAGCAAGCGGCGACGCCGTACAGCAAGAGGACGAGCGCGAAGGCCGCCCCGAGGTAATAGCCGAGCGCGGGCACGACGCCGTCTCCGGGCGCAAGCCGGAAGTCCCCGGAGGGCCAGATCCCGAGCGCCTCGAAGGGCGAGACCTGGCCGAAGAGATTGCCCAGGCCCGGTCCGCTGGGGTCGAAGGTCTCGAAGCTCTGGAAGTCCAGCATGCGGCCGATCTCGGGGGCGGTCAGGACGGCGAAGGTGAGGATTGCCAAGAGGACGGGGCGGGCGGCCGGGCGGATCGCCGCGGCCGACGGGGCCGCCGCGGGCCGGGGGTCCTGCGGGCGGGGCAAACTGGCTCCGTTCTCGGACCCCCGGCCCACGTCAGCCCCGTCGGAGGGTCCGGTTCGGCTGACGGCGAATTCCGAAATCGCCCAAATGGCTGCGGTGCCGACCAGCCAGATGAGGCCCGGGAAGCTGTAGGTGTAGACGGCGCCGACGGCGAGCAGGGCCGCGGGGACGAAGCGCAGGGGGAGGTCGCGCCAGGAGCGGGTCGACTCGCGGAGGGCGAGGGCGAAGGCGAGGACCAGGAGCGCCGCCATCGTCTCCTTGAAGGCGCCCTGGGCGAAGTAGGAGGCGACCATGTAGGCGAGACCCACGACCAAGGCGGCCGCCGTCCGGGGGACGGGCCTGAACTCGGCGAAGGCCGCCAAGGCGGTGAGCGGGGCCAGCACCATCACCGCGACGGTGAGACCGCTGAAGCCCTGGACCAGGCCAGTGCCGAGCCCCTTCTCGAGCGAGACGACGATCGCGTGCGGCCCCAGCGGATAGCCCTGATGGAGGAGCTGGAAGCCGTGCCCATGGGCGAGGCGGTCCGCCGCCAGCAGGTGCTGGGACATGTCCGGGTTGAAGCTGGTGCCGAGGATCCCGAAGTGCCCCTCGACGATAAAGGGCAGCGAAGCCGCGGCCAGCGCCACCAGCGCAACGAGCCAGCCGGCTCGTAATGCCTCCCCCCCGCCCTCCAGTCTTCCCCACAGGTACGCAAGCGAGGCGATGACGAGAACCGCCACGACGATCGCCGTGAGGACTCCGTCGCCGCCGGCCCGCACCGTCCCCCAGCAAATCGTGCAGAGCAGCGCCAGGCCGACGGCTGGCGACAACCAGGACCAACGCCGTTCTCCGCAGAGCCCGATTGCCGTCTGGCCAATCGTCAGCGACGCCGCGCACACCGCCAACACCGCTGCGTAGGTCGCGATCACGAGGCGGCGAGCCTAGAGGACCGGCTGCCGAGCATCAGCCATCGGACCTGCCCTAGTCCTACAGCCAGGTATGCAAAGGCTTCCTAGATTTACTCATTGAACTTTTTGAAATCCCAATCGGAAGGGAAGCGATGAAGTCCCTGGGAATCTTGTTTTGTGTGATTGCCCTGGTTGCGCTAGGCCTTGACGCCCAGCTTCCGAGCTCGGCATCCGCCGCCGATCTCGATTGCGCCGACTTCTCCAGCCAGGCAGAAGCACAGGAAAACCTCTTGCCCGGCGACCCATACGGACTCGACGGTGATAGCGACGGCATTGCCTGTGAGGACAATCCATGTCCCTGTGGCAGTGCCACCGGAGGCGATGAAGGCAGCCAGCCCTCGGTCCCGGCGCCACCACCCCCGCCACCTCCCTACCACCTCAGCAAGAGCGCTGCCAGAGCGGAGTCGAAGCGCATCGTCAGGCGATTCGTGCGAGGCAACGCGCGGGTTGACTCGCTCTCCTTCGGTGGCTGCCGTCGGCTGGCGACCAGGCGCATCGACTGCAGCTTCACCGTGCGCGGCAGCACTCCGCTGCAGCGCACGACCTGCAACCTCAGAGTGACCGTACGGGCGAAGGATCGTCATCCCGCCGGCCGGCTCGCGTCCCCCGAGTGCCGCACCGAATCTCTTCTCCTACTCACCTACGAGAGGGCAAAGCAATCGATGCTGGAAGCGGCGAACCCGATCGCCGGCAAACGAGTCTCGATCATCTTGACCCGCATCAACCGGCTCGAATTCGAAGGCAGGGCCGAATGGAGACGACCGGGCCCCACTCCCACTACGCCCGAAAGCTGCTCGCTTGAACTACATGCGGAATTGCTGCCATCCGATGTGGTCCGTGTGCTGACCGGCGAACCATCCTGCGTGGTGACTTACTAGCCGCCCCAGCCCCCGGCCGCTCCTAAACTGCGGAGATGGCGTTCGTCCCTCCCGCCCGCCATCTGCTGCGCGCCAAGGACCTGGCCGACGCCCGCTATTTCGAGCCGCTGGGGGTGGATGACCTGGCGCGAGCGGCCGGGCTCTCGCGGGCCCACTTCAGCCGTGAGTTCCGGCGGGCATTCGGCGAGTCGCCCCACGCCTACCTGCTGACGCGCCGCCTGGAGCGGGCCGCGGCGCTGCTGCGCACGACCGACAACTCGGTGGCCGAGATCTGCCTTGCCGTCGGCCTGCAGGGGCTCGGCTCCTTCACCACCAGCTTCAAGCGAACCTACGGGATGACGCCAACCGCCTATCGGGCCGCCTTCCCGCCCGCCGCCAGCCAGGTCATGGTGCCGGCCTGCGTGGTGCGCGCCTACGGCCGCCCTCAACACCGCACGTTTCGAGAAGACAGCGCCAAAGCGGCGACCTAGCATCGGCGCCAAGCTGATTTCAACCAAGGAGAAACCGATGAAGATCGCCAACGCGCAGCTCTGGGTCCACGATCAGGACGAGGCACTCGCCTTCTACACCGAGAAGCTCGGCATGGAGGTCCGCGCCGACGTCACCCTGCCCGAGATGGGGGACTTCCGCTGGCTCACCGTCGGCCCGGCCGGCCAGGAGGGCGTCGCGATCTGCCTGATGGCGATCCCGGGGGAGCCGGTCATGGACGCGGAGAGCGCCGCGCAGGTCCACGCCCTGATGGCGAAGGGATTCGCCGGCACGGTCTTCCTCACGACCGATGACTGCCAAGCCTCCTACGAGGAGCTGAAGGCGCGCGGGGTCGAGTTCACCGAGCCTCCGGAAGAGCGTCCCTACGGCATCGACTCCGGCTTCCGCGACCCGTCGGGCAACAGCTTCCGCCTGACCGAGGTGAAGCTGCCGGCGACCGCCTGAGCGGCCGCCCCGGGAAACGACATGGGCGTAACTGGGCTCGAACCAGTGACCTCCGCCTTGTCGAGGCGGCGCTCTCCCAACTGAGCTATACGCCCGGGAGACCGGAATCTAGCAGCGGCAAACCAGCAGCCGGGCGGTGGTCGCCGCCCGGCTAAAGGTCGGGCCGGCGGCGGCCGATGCAACCGGTGCAACTTTTCAGTCCCGCCAGTGTTTATGGGTAGGTCGCACGAGTAGCGGCAGCTAGAACTTCAAAGCTCGAGGACCGACGAGCCAGCGACTTAGAACTCTCTGGTGGCACGTCCTTCGGAAACAAGGGGCCCCTCATGGGGCCCTTTTCCGTTCTGGTTCCCCGGCGCGGCGCGGACTCAGACGTGGTCGCTGGGCAAATGCCAGCGACGCGGAGAGATCAGCCCGTCGATCGCCTCCGGCCCCCACGAGCCCGGCTCGTAGCCGAGCGTCGGCGGCGGATCCTCCAGCACCGGCTCGGAGATCTCCCAGAGCCGCTCGATCGCGTCGGAGCTGGTGAAGAGGGTGCGGTCGCCGGCCATCACGTCATAGATCAGGCGCTCGTAGGCGTCGAGGGCGTGCTCGGCGCCGCCGAAGGTGTCGGCGTAGCTGAAGCGCATGTGGGCCTCGCCGAGCTGGATCGTCGGGCCGGGGACCTTGGCGAGGAAGGAGGCGGAGATGCTGCCGGGGTCGCCCAGCTCGAAGGTGAGGTGGTCATGGCCGAAGGACTCGGCGATCTGATCGCAGTCGAGCGGGAACATCCGCCGCGGCGGCTGCGCATAGGCGATCGTCAGCAGGTGCCGGTTCTCGGCCAGGCGCTTGCCCGAGCGCAGGTAGAACGGGACCCCCTCCCAGCGCCAGTTGTCGACGAAGGCCTTAATCGCGACGAAGGTCTCGGTGTCGGAGCCGGCGGCCACCCCCTCCTCTTCGCGGTAGCCGGCGTACTGGCCGCGGACCACGTTCTCCGGTCGCAGCGGCGGCATCGATTCGAAGACCTTCTCCCGCTCGACGCCCAGCGCCTTGGGCTCGAAGGAGATCGGCGGCTCCATGGCGACGAAGCCCAGCACCTGGAACAGGTGGGTGACGATCATGTCGCGGAAGGCACCCGTCTGCTCGTAGAAACTGCCGCGCATCTCGATCGAGAGGGTCTCGGGGACGTCGATCTGGACGTGGTCGATGTGGTTGCGGTTCCAGACCGGCTCGAACATCCCGTTGGCGAAACGCAGCGCCAGCAGGTTCTGGACCGCCTCGCGGCCGAGGTAGTGGTCGATCCGGTAGATGCAGCGCTCCTCGAAGGCCGAGTGCAGCAGCGCGTTCAGCTCCCTCGCCGAAGCGAGGTCGGTGCCGAACGGCTTCTCGGTGATGACGCGAGCGCCCTCCCCGAGGCCGGAGTCGCGGAGCTGCTCGACCGTGCCCTTGGTCGCCTTGGGTGGCAGCGAGAGGTAATAGAGAACGCGCGCCTC
This sequence comes from uncultured Solirubrobacterales bacterium, assembly GCA_963849165.1. Lineage (GTDB taxonomy): Bacteria > Actinomycetota > Thermoleophilia > Solirubrobacterales > 70-9 > VAYN01. The sequence continues at coordinate 180,092 of CAWKGJ010000004.1, forward strand.
GTCCCCCAGTTCGTCGCCGGCCTCGGCGACGGCGGCGGCGAGCGCGTCGAAGCCGCTGCCGACGCCGACGAACCGTAGCGAGTCGGCGAAGGGGTCCCAGGTCGCGGGGGACATGTCCTCGCGGCCCGAGGCCTCGATCGCCTGCCGTGCGAGCTCGCGGAACTCCGCGAGGTCGACCGCGTGCCGCGCCGCGCCGATGATGCGAAACCGCTCCGGCATCAAGCCCACCTGGGAGAGGTGGAACATCCCCGGCAACAGCTTCCGCTTCGCCAGGTCACCGGTGGCGCCGAAGAGGACGATCACCTGGTTTACGGGAGTCTCCGCCGTCTTCTTCTTCGCCGGGGCGCTCGCGGTCTCGACGCTCACGCTCCCAGGCTGACAGATGCGCGGGTTGGCCAGGGACGATCCGCGACCTATGCTGGCGATCTCGATGGCCCCCGACCGGACCGATCGCGGAGTCGAATACGACCGCCCGCAGCTGGACGCCTCCGAGCGCCGCTTCTGGCGGGACGTCTGGGAGTCGGTCCCCGCCGAGGTCGCCGGCGAGCACGGCATCGAGCTGCGCGACTTCGGCCCCGTGCAGGCCTCGCTGGTGACGGGGCTTCCCGACCTCGGCATGATGAACCTGGTCCTCGGGGCGACCGCGCCGGGAGCGGTCGCGGACGGTCACCTGGCGGCGGCCGCCGAGTGGATGCGATCGCGCGGCGTCGCCGGCTACGTCCCGGTGACGCCGGGCCTTCCCGACTCCGACGCGGCCGAGGCCTTGCTCGCAGCCAACGGCTACGACAAGGGCTACGCCTGGATGAAGTTCGTCCGCGATCCTCATGCGCCCCGCTTCAAGGCGCCCGCCGTCGAAGTCGTCGAGCTCGGCGACCCCGCCCAGGCGCCGTTCGGAATGATCGCCGCGACCGGTTTCGACCTGCCGGCTTGGGGGTCAGCCTTCTTCGCCAACCTCCCCGGTCGCGAGGGCTGGCGCTGCTACGCCGCCCGGATCGACGGCGAGGCCCAGGCCTGCGCCGCCATGCACGTCCACGACGGAGTCGCCGAGTTCGGAGTCGCCGCGACGCTCGAGCCGGCCCGCGGGCGCGGCTGTCAGCTCGCCCTGCTGCACCGCCGCATCCTCGACGCGGCCAAGGCCGGCTGCCACACCCTCTTCGTCGAGACCGGCGAGCGCGTCCCCGGCCGCCCCTCGGCCAGCTACCGCAACATCCTCCGGGCCGGGTTCGAAGAGGCCTACCTGCGGCCGAATTTCAGGGACCGCCGAGACCGCTGAACGGCGGCGAGCCTTCCTCGCCGAACACGGAGGCCCCCAGTTCGGCGGTGAAGGGCGGCCCGGCAAGCGGGAAGCGCGCGGCGCCGGGGAAGTTCACAGACAGGGTGCCATCCCAGGTCTTGGTCCCGTCCGGCGCCGCCCGGTAGGTCCCGACACCCCTGAAGGGCTTCGGCGGGGCGACGCGGGCCACGGTCAGCGGGTCGTCGATCGTGAACGTCTTCGCGCCCGCGGTCGCGATCGCCACCCGGAGCTTCGCCAGAGCGCCTTCGCTCTCTTCCGTCGCCGCGACGAAGAGGCGCTCCCCGACGATGCCGATCGCCCCGAAGCGCGCCGAGGCGACCGCCCGGCGCCAGCTCGCGCCCAGGAAGGACGGATCCAGCCCCCACGGGCTTTCCTGGGCCGGGCGGACGCCACGCTCCTGGCGTCCGTCGCCGCTCCGGAGCCGGCACCTCGAGTCGACGGTGCGAACCCGCGCCGCCACCCGGTGAGCGCGGACGGAGACGTAACCGTCCTCGCCGCGGAAGCGGAAGTTGCCGACGAAGACTCCGTCGCGGTCGACGAACCGGCCTCGTCCCCTGCAGTCGGCGCGCGGCGCGCGGCGGGGCTCGGCCGACGACGGCCGGAAGCGCATCGAGACCTCCCCGTACTTTCCGAAAGAAGCCCGCAGCTGCCATGGCGTCGCGGTTCCGCGGACGACGTATGCCGTCGCCGCCAGCGCGCGACCGCGGGTGACGTAGACGGCGACGCTGCTGCCGACCCCCATGACGCCGATCCGGAATCCGTCCTGCGCTTTGACCGTGAACCCGGGAAAAGAGGGAGACCGGGGCCCGGGCGGGCGCGTCTCACCCTGAGCGCGCGTCAGCAGGTCGCGAACGTGCGGCGGCATCCCGAGGGGAAGGCGCAGCGCCAGGTCGAGCGGGCCCGCGCTCGCCGCCGCCGGGGCCGCGAGCAGGCTCAACGCCATTGCGACCAGCAGGCGCCGGATCACCCTTGGCGGCCTCACCGGACGTTCCCCGCCCGGCCGTAGAGGCGAGCCACTTCCTTGCCGAAGTAGGGACCGAAGTCGGTCGCCTTGTCGTCCGGGTAGCCATAGCTGGTGACGCCGTTGAGGACGTCGCCGCGGATCGTCCAGCCGCCGCCGGAAGCACCGCCGGTGACGTCGCAGTCGACGGCGAGGTTGAGCGGTCCGGCGGAGAGGAAGGAGCCGGGATCGTGCCCGAGGAACGGCGTCCCCGGGCAGAGATGCTGAGTTTCGCCGTCGTAAGGCGGCGCCGCCGGGTAGCCGTGCACGTCGAAGACCTGATCGGCCTTCAAGCCCCAGGCGATGCCGGTTCCGCCCACCGCCTTGGCGAGGCGCTGGCCGCGTTCGTTGCGCATCACCACGGCGGCGCCGACGTCGAAGTTCTCGCTGCCGCCGAGGCGCCACTGCAGCGTCGTGTCCAGCCACTTGGCGGGAAAGACGCCGAACGGGCGCTGGCCGAAGCGGTAGCCGGGCACGAAGGCCCACCGACCCCGATACCACCGCCCCCATGGCCCACCGCTGTTGATGCAGTGCGCGGCCGTGAAGACGACGCTGAAGTTGGGCGCGTTGACAGAGGTGCCGGAGCAGCGGCCGAGGCTGCCCCTGACTTCGAAGAAGATGACGCCGTTGCGGCGTGAGACCGCGGTGGTCGGATCGGCCACCTCGGCAAAGGCCGAGCTACTGGCGGCCGAAGCCCGAGCGGCCCCGGGCTCAACCGTCGGCTGGATCTCCAGCGGCTGCGCCCGTCTCATCCGCGCCGGCGTCCAGAAATCGTGGGCCTGCTCGGGGGAGAACGAACCCGCGGTGACCCCGCTCGAGGAAGCGGCTCCGGCCAGGGGCGTGCCGAACGTCGGCAACGTCAAGATCATCGTGGCCGCGAGCGAGAGAACCGATGCCGCGAGCGCCCGATGAGCCCCCTGGCCCGGCCTAGTCATTGGGGTCAGTCTACTTGTGTACTCGACGCGATACCGTGGCCGCTGTGCGGCGGCGACAGGCCAGAACCCGGCATCTCGCGGCGCTCGCGGTCCTGGCCGCGCTGGCCACGGCGCCGGGCGCAGGCGCGGCGTCGCCGGCGACGACTTCGGCCGGGCCGAGCACGTCTCCCTGCCCGCCCGGCCAGGGCCCGACGACGATCTCGCGCCGCGCCTCGCTCGGCGAAGCGGCCAAGCTCGGCGCCGTCAAGCTGACCTCGAAGGGCGGCTACAACGGCGATGCCGTCGCCGTCGACGCGACCTGGAAGCCGTCCAAGCTCCCGGTCACCGTCCAGATCGACATCGAGTTCAGCAGCTTCCCCGGCGGGCCGAGCGCCGCCCAGGTCGAAGCCTCGATCGAGAGCCGGCTGCCGCCGCGCACCGCGGTCGACGGGACCAAGGTGCAGTTCGACGTCGTCGCCCGCGAACGGGCGCCCGGCGCCACCCCCTCCCCCTGCTTCCACCAGACCCAGCTGACCCCCGACTCCAAGTTCCGCGGCGAGGCGGGCGAGGCCGACAGCAACCCGCTGACGATCCCGCAGAGCGGCGAATGGCCGACCGGGCGTGGCCCGACCGGCGACCGCCAGATCTGGACCCACGAGGCGCTTCACCTGGCCGGCCTCGAGGACCAGTACAGCTCCTACTTCCGGATCGGCAAGAAGGACTATCCGATCCCCGACAGCGTCGACATCGCCGACCCGGCGGCGGTCGAAGCGTGGGCGAAGAGCAAGGGGCTGGACCCGAAAGCCGGCAACGCGGGGACGAAGGCCAAGCCGGGTCACGAGAAGGACATCATGGGCGACGTCTTCAAGGGGACCGAGAAGTTGACCCAGCTCGACGTCGACAAGTTCGCGCTCGCCGGAGCCAGGAGGCTGACGATCGAGTCGAAGCCGGGCGACCTGCTGCTGAACAAGGACGGTGGGGCGCAGAACCTCGCCGTCGGAGCGCCGTTCGAGCTGACGGTCGAACCCGGCAAGCCCGGCCACGCCGACGGCCTCGTCGCCTACTGCATCGACCTCAAACGCCACGTCCCCAGCGAGGGCCAGGGCTTCGACGTCCTCGGCTCGGCCGGCCAGCAGCCCGAGCCGGCGCTGCAGTACCTGCAGCGGGTGCTGGACGTGGCGGCGGCGCTGCAGCCGGCGGCGCTGACGAAAACCGAAGGCGCCCAGGACGCCGTGTGGCGGATCAGCGACGACAGCTCGGCCGACGACGGCAAGGCGATCCTCGCCCTGGCCGGCGTCCCGGACGTCGCCTTCAGCGCCCCGCATTTCCTCAACCCGAACGCCGCCTCGCCGGACACCAGCGCGGTCAGTCCCACCGGAGTCCTCCCCGACTCCAGGCCGGTGCCCTACCTGAAGGCGCTCCGCGTCAGCCCGGGGAAACTGCCCGCCGGAGAGCGCCGCACCGTCAAGGTCAAGGTCACCCTGACCGGCGCCCGGGACAAGGTCGGCTTCGAGCTGCAGCGCCGCAAAGGCGGTCAGTGGCGCGCCGCGGTCCGCTTCCCCGCCCGCAAGCTCCGCCCCGGGTCGGCCACGGTGAGCCTGCAGCTGCCGGCCCTACGGCGAGGAGCCGTCCGCATCGTCGCCATCGGCGCCGCCAACAGCGCGACCGTGCCCCTGAGATTGAGTTGACTTACCTCGCACTCGTGGCAGGCCGCTACTCCAAGAACTCACTCGCATAGTCCGGGACGTCGCCGATGCCGGTCAGCAGTCGAGCCACCGGCTTGCCCTGATCAGAAAGCCTGGTGACGATCTGGAAATCGTCGTCGCCCACCCTGACCCTCGCTTTGCTCGCCAGCCCCTTCGAGAAGAGATCGAGGTCCAAGTCCTCCGGCTCCAGGCCGAGATAGGTGCCCGACGCTCGGCTGTCGATCTCATCGTTCGCGAGCGCAGTCAGGCGCTCGCGCGCCGGCACGGACAGTTGGGTGAGCTTCTCGAGCGCGGGCCGGCCCTCGTCCTCCTCGGGGAATGACCTGAAAATCGCACGGGCGTCGCGGGCGCGTTTGTTTCGATTCTCCTGAACCCGATTCGAGACGCTGCTGGTCGCCCGGTCCACGATCGGCGGCCGCGGCGGAGAGGCCGAGACCATCTCCCGCCGCAGACCCGCCAGGAGCTTCTTTTCAAACGCATCACTATCGATGCCGTCACCTTCGGAAGAAGATGGAGCAGCGTCCATGAATGCCTTGAGGAGGTCGCGAAATTGCTCGCGGACAAGGGTCTCGGTTGAATTCGCAGCCGTCCGAACCTCCGTGAGCAGAGCCCTCGTCTCCGTGTAGAGCTGCTCGCCTTGCAGCATCTGCTGATGGGAGGTCTGCGACTGGTAGATGAAGACCATTATCTGCACGACGAAGGCCAGGATGGCCAGAGCCAAGGCGATGGTCGAAAGCGCATTCGCATCGTGTGAGTCGGCGACTATGGCAAGGGCCGTCAGGGACGCGATCGCCACGAACGACGCGGCTACGGCCGCGGTCCGAGCGGGAAGAACGAACCGTGAACGCTGCATGAAGCGCTGCCGAGCCTGCTTTTGCTTCGCAGACGTCGCATCGGACACATTCGGAGCCAACGCCAGGTTTGCGAGCAATTCGTCTAGTTCACCGGAGACGTCCTCATACTCAGAAGCGACGTCCGCGGACCCGGCAGCCGAGCCCGGCGAAGCGGCCTGGGGCCCGTAGTCGCCGCCCAAGCTCCCTTTGGGGTCTTCCGCGCCCGACGCCTCTGGTGAATCGTCCACGGCGAGATACTTCCGGCGCGCTCTGTCAAAGTCAAGGCATAGGCGGAGGGGCTCCCTGGCCTCCGCTAGGCAGCGACCCGCTCTCCAGCGGGCACGAAATGCTCTAGCTCGGCATCCCGGCCAAGCGCAAAGGGGATCCCCTCAACGGCCAGACTGCGGACCTCGGGGAAGTCGTCGCCAGCGGCAGACCAGCCCTCTACGTCGGGCGACTCGGCCCACCAACCCTCGGCTTCGTGGTGGTAAATGACTCGTACGGTCTCCATTGGTTCTCCTCGTTCAGATTAGCTTCCGCGCCTCGTCCTCGGCAAGCCCCACCTGGCTGACCAGGATCTTGCGGACGAGGCCGGCCGGGATCGTTGCCTTGTCATGAAAGGCGAAGGTCAAGGGCGGGTGGCTCGGCGACTCCATCCGGCGATGGGAGCCTGACTCACGGTCCGATAGCGCAGAGGCGAGCGTTCGAGAACTGCGAGGAGCTTCTTCGCCTTGAGGGATGGAAATGGGCTCATCGCGACGACGATAGCGAGGCGCTCGGATCACCCTGTGAGCCAGTCATGGGCCAGCGAAGCCACGGAAAAACGGGCTTGCAACCCGCCCTCGGAGCCAAAATCCCTGCTCAGACGAAAAGGCGCCCACCGGAATCGAACCGGTGTAAACGGCTTTGCAGGCCGCTGCGTAACCACTCCGCCAGGGCGCCGGAAGCTGGTCAAGCCTAGCGACGCTCAGCCGAACTATCTGACCCAGGCGAGGTGAGGGTCTTCGACCTCGATCAGGAGGACGAGGCCAGGACCTGGGTCGCCGCCTCGGACTGAGGCCGCGGCGCCGGGTTGGAGAACCTCATCGTGCCGTCGTCGACCGGGCCGCGGCGCAGCATCCGCAGGTCGACCGGGTAGTTCTGGCGCAGCTTCCAGGGCTCCTTCGAGCCCTGCTTGGGCAGGTGCTCGATCGAGCGCAGGACGTAGCCGGAGTTGAAGTCAAGCAGCGGCTCCTCGGTGACCGAGGGGTCGCTCACCTGCGGCGTGCAGATCCGGTACCCGCCGGCGTCCATGTGGTTGAGCAGGCGGCAGATGTATTCGGAGGTGAGGTCCGCCTTCAGCGTCCAGGAGGCGTTGGTGTAGCCGAGCGTGAAGGCGAAGTTGGGGAAGTCGCTCAGCATCATCCCCTTGTAGGTCAGCGCCCGCGGCATGTCCGGCTCCACCCCGTCGATCGTCAGCTTCACACCGCCGAGGAAGAGCAGGTTGAGGCCGGTCGCGGTGATGACGACGTCCGCCTCCAGCTCCGCGCCGGACTCGAGCTCGATCCCGCCCTCGGTGAAGGTCTTGATCCGGTCGGTGACGATCTCGGCGCTGCCGTCGCCGAGCGCCCGGAAGAGGTCGGCGTCCGGGACCAGGCAGACGCGCTGGTCCCAGGGGTTGTACTTGGGCTTGAAGTGGGTGTCGACGTCGTAGCCCGGCGGCAGCGCCTTGATCGCGCCGCGGCGCAGCAGCTTCTTGATCAGCTCCGGCCGCCTGCGGCTGAGCCGGTAGAAGATCCCCTGCGCGAGCACGTTTTTCCAGCGCACGATCGGATAGACGATGCGGTCGGGAAGATGCTTGCGCAGCCGGTTGGCGAGGCCGTCTTCGCCCGGCATCGAGATCACGTAGGTGGGCGAGCGCTGCAGCATCGTCACCTTCGCCACGTCCTCGGCCATCGCCGGGACCAGGGTCATCGCGGTGGCGCCGCTGCCGATCACGACGACGCGCTTGCCGGCGTAGTCGAGGCCCTCCGGCCAGTGCTGCGGATGGACCACCTCGCCGGCGAAGCGGTCGAGGCCGGGGAACTCCGGCGTGTAGGCCTGGTCGTAGCGGAAGTAGCCGCTGTTCATGAAGAGGAAGTCGCAGGTCAGCGTCACCGTCTCCCCCGTGTCGGCGCGCTCGGCGCCGACCGTCCAGCGGGCGTCCTCGCTCGACCAGGCGGCGTCGACCACGCGGTGGTTGAAGCGGATGCGGCGGTCGATCCCCGCCTCGCGCGCGGTGTCACGGACGTAGTCGAGGATCTTCGACCCCTCGGCGATCGACTTGTCGTCGGTCCAGGGCCGGAAGCGGTAGCCGAGCGTGTGCATGTCGGAGTCCGAGCGGATGCCGGGGTAGCGGAAGAGGTCCCAGGTGCCGCCGCTCGCCTCGCGCGCCTCGAGGATCGCGTAGCTCTTGCCGGGACAGCGCTGCTGCAGATGATGGGCGGCGCCGATCCCGGAGAGGCCGGCGCCGACGATCAGCACCTCGACGTGGTCGTCGGGCATCTTGTTCCCCTCTTCGGTTGTCCGCTCGCGAATTGCCATCTGCACGGAGCGTATCAACACCATGTCGAGAACGTCAACCACTTGTCGGGATCATCAACGCTGTGTATCGTGGGCAGCACCATGAGCACCCCCCTACCCGCTTCCGAAGCCGCCCCACGAGGCCGCCGTACCCCTCGCGCCAGCGGCGACGAGCGCGAGCGGGCGATCCTCGCCACCGCCGAACGGCTGCTCGAGGAACGCCCGCTGAGCGAGGTCTCGGTCGAGGATCTGGCCCGCGGCGCCGGCATCTCCCGCCCCACCTTCTACTTCTACTTCCCCTCCAAGGACGCGGTCCTGCTGACCCTGGTCGACCGCATGGTCGAGGCCGGCGCGGAGAGCCGTGAGGAGGCGCTGGCAAAGCTCGCCGAGGAACCGCGGGCGGGCTGGCGGATGGCGCTGCAGGCCTCCTTCGAGGCGTTCGGCTCCCGCCGCGCGGTGATCCTCGCCGCGGCCGAGCTGCGCACGACCAACGCCGAGGCGCGGGAGCTCTGGGCACGGGTGATGGAGGGCTGGGTCGCCGACGTCACCGAGGTGATCGAGTCCGAGCGGGCCCGTGGAGTCGCGCCCGCCGGCCAGCCCGCCCGCGACCTCGCGATCGCCCTGCTGCAGATGAACGAGCGGGCCCAGTACGCGACCTTCGCCGGCGAGAGCCCGGCGCTCGCCGAGGAGAGGATCCTCGACGTCCTGGTCGACGTCTGGGTGCGGGCGATCTACGGCGCCGCCCCGGAAGCCTGAAGCTCCGCGCGGCCGATCCTCAGGTCGAAGCCGGCCCGAGCACGCGGAAGGAGATCCCCGCCCGCTGCAGGCGCTCGAGCAGGGCGTCGCCCATCGCCTGCGCGGTAGTCACCTGCCCAGCGGTCTCCGGCAGCTCGTCGAAGGCGAGGCAGAGCGCCGACTCGGCCAGCATCTTCGAGGTCTCGCCGTAGCCGGGGTCGCCGCCGGAGACCTCGGTGACGACACGCTTGCCGCCCCCTTCGCCGACGAACTTGACCTTGAACCAGCTCCTGGCGCGCTCGGCCTCGTCCGGGCCCTCGCCGGGCGATTTGATCTTCAGCAGCAGCTTGCGGGTAGGCGGCAGCGGCGCCAGCGCGGCGACGGTCCCGACTCCGGCGCCAAGCGCCGCAACCGTCGCCAGGCGCTTCGCGACCATGTGATGGCCATAGGTGAAGTCCGGCCCGTAGCGATCGAGCGCGGCGGCGGAACGGCGCACGATGGCGCCGTCGATGGTCGGCAGCGGCACCACCCAGCCGCCCAGCTCGGGGTCGCGGCGGATGCCGAACGGCGTCGAATGAATCTCCCGACCGGCCGGCCGCTGCTCGCCGCGGCGGCGCTCCTTGGCCGCGCCGAGCGTTTGCCGGAAGCGGGCGAAGCCGTTGATCGCCGAGTGGTAGGTCCCGCCCGAGAAGCTTGCGTTGGAGCGCACGTAGCCGTCCACCTTCAGCGGCACCCCTTCCGGCAGCTGCTGGACGGTGAAGTAGGCGCCGAGGTCGTGGGGGATCGAGTCGAAGCCGCAGCAGTGGACGAGGCGCGCCCCGGTCCGCTCCGCCTCGGCGTGGTGCTCGACCCACATCCGGTCGGCGAACTCCGGCTCGCCGGTGAGGTCGAGGTAGTCGGTTCCGGCCGCGGCGCAGGCCGCGACCAGCGGCTCGCCGTAGAGGGCGTAGGGGCCGACGGTGGTGGGCACGACCCGTGCGGCCGCGGCGACCTTCGCCAGCGCCACCGCGTCGGCGGCGTCGGCCTCGAGCAGATCCGGCTCAGGCGCCTCCGGGAAAGACCCGGCGAGGCGCGAGCGCACCGCCTCCAGCTTGGCCCGGTTGCGCCCGACCAGCGCCCAGCGCAACCCCTCGGGCGCGTTCGCCGCCAGGTACTCGGCGGTCAGCCCGCCGGTGAAGCCGGTGGCGCCGAACAGCGCCAGGTCGTATTGCCGCTCGGCCATCACCGCATTCTCCTACTCCGCAGTCTGCCGCGCCTGCCGCACTAACCACCAGTCGACGACGTAGCCGCCGAACGGAACCACCGCGCCGACCAGGATCCAGAAGGTCGCCTTGTTCGACCACCCCGCCTTCGGGCGCAGGTTGAGGGCGACGACGACGTAGGCGATGAACAGCAGGCCGTGGATCGGCCCGAGGATCTGCACCCCGAGTTCCCCTTCGCCTTGGCGTTTGAGGAAGGACGCGACCAAGAGGGCGATGAAGCTGGTCGCCTCGGTGAGCGCGACGTAGCGCATGGTCTTCATGAAGGATCACTCTATTTCGAGTGGCGGGAAGAAAGCGCGCCGTCCGTTATTTCCAACGTCGTGGCGCCCCGGTCAGGTATTCCGCGTATCCCCGCAGGGCAGCCGGCGAGACCAGCGCCCGATAGCCGAACAGGTAGCCGAAGAAACCCAAGACGTCGTGCCGGGGATGGAATCCGAGGCGACGAAAGACGTGTCGCTCCTGCCATCTGCGCAGCAGGCCATAGATGACGAGGGTGATCGGCAGCACCAGCATCGACCACCAGGAGAACAACAGTGGATACCCCATGACGAAGAGGATGACGCCCGGGATCCAAAAGAAGACATAGCCGAAGTCGAGGAGCGGCACGAGGTAGTCGAGCCCCGAGACGAATTTGGCCAAGACTCTCGGCTGCCCGGCGGGCGGGTTGCGCTGAAGGCCCTCCAGCATCCCCTGCGCCCAGCGCGATCGTTGGCGCATGAGCGGGGAGACCCGCGCCGGCGCGGCAGTGGCGCCGAGCGCGCAGGGCTCGTACTCGACCAGCCCGCGGGATCTCATCAGCGACCAGGTGAGGACGATGTCCTCGCCGATCGCGTCCGGCCAGCCCCCCACCGCGCGAACGTCGTCCGTCCAGTACGCCGAGAAGGCGCCCTGGGCGACCAGGGTGCTGTCGTAGGCCGACTGCATTCGCTTCACCCCATTGATGCCGAGCCGGTAGTCCCAGCTCTGCATTCTGGTCAGCAGGTTGCGCGTGGGGCTCTGAACCACCAGGGCGCCCGCGCAGGCGCAGACGTGCTGCCCTCCGGGTTCGCGCATCAACCTGCCGATCAGATATTTCAGAAGCCTCTGGGTGCAGAAGGGTGTCGGCGTCGACGGTGACCACGATCGGAGTCTCGACGCCCTCCAACGCCCTGTTCAGAGCCCGCCACTTCCCCGCCTCCGGCTCGAAGCTGCGCCGCAGCTCCAGGCCACGGCGCCGCGCCGTTTCCTCGGCGACCTCGGCAGTGCGGTCGGCCGAGTCGTTGTCGGCGAGGATCGCCGTGAGCGGCCCGCCGTAGGAGAGGTCCGCGATCCGCTCCAGGGTCGGCCCGATGGCCGACTCCTCGTTCCGGGCGGCGATCACGACGGTTAGCGGAGGCCACCCACCCACCGGCCAAGGGCCACTCGGCGGATCCAGCGACGGGACCCGATAGCGCAGCGTGACCAGCGTGAAGACCATGAACCCGACGAGCACGGCCGGGACGTAGGCGAGGAAGATCGGGATCACCCAGGACATCACCGGACCGATCGCGTCGCGCAGCTCGGCCCGCCATGGCGATGACGCCCAGACGGCGAATGCCACGTAGGCGGCGGTCAACCCGAACGCCACCGCGAACCTGAGCGTCGGGCTGGTTCCCTCATGTGACCAAGCGCGCGCCTTGTGACGGCTCGGAGTCGGTTTGGCGGACACGGCTCGCGACATGCCGTCAGCGTTCCACAGGGGTTGGACGCCCGGGACCGCTCTCGGATGAACGGCTAGGTAGGTACTCCTAAGGCATCCGGGCCTCCTAGCTAGGAGGGGTTGACGCTAGGTAGTAGAAGGCCGGGCGCGGGGAGCTAGAGCAGCTCTACGAGGCGTCGTGCGGCACGGGCGGCGCCGTCGACCTCGACATCGCGGTATTCGACCTCACGGCCGATCTCCTCGGCGATCGCCGCCGCGATCCGCTCTGGCGGGGAGTCGTCGAAGTCCATGCGACGACCGGCTCCGTAGCGTTCGAGCCGATGGCGGACGTGGAAGTTCTGCTCGAAGTGGTGGCGCAGCGGGAAATAGAGGAACGGCCGCTTCTGCGCGGTCAGCTCCATCGCCGTCGTCAGACCGCCTTGGACGACTGCCAGGTCACAGGCGGCCAGGTGGCGGTAGAGGTTGTGCACGTAGGGGACGACCTCGAGACCGGCATGCGAGGGAAGCGAGGCGGGGTCGATTCGCGGTCCCGCCGCATGCTCGAGAGCCTGGTGAGCAGGTCTCACCAGTCAAGGTTGAGGCTCCGGGTTCCGATTGTTGGGGAGTGATATCCGGGCTGAGCGAGCACAAGCGAAGGACCGTCCTTGTCGGCGGTCTCCTTGCCCTCTGCCTGCTCGCTGCCTTCACCGCGCACGTCGCTGTCGGGTTTGGCGGCCCCAGCACCGATGCGCTCTTCAACACCTGGATCTACAGCGCCTTGATGCTGACGAGCGCCGCCGCCTGCCTGCTGCGAGCCGCGTCGATCCGCCGCGAGCGAGCTACCTGGGGACTACTCGGCGTCGGCTTGCTGCTCTACGCCGGCGGAGAAATCTATTACGCCGCAGTGCTCGCCGGGCAGCCTTCGGTGCCGATCCCCTCTCCCGCCGACGGCGGCTACCTCGCCTTCTATCCACTCGCCTATGCGGCACTGATCGCCCTGCTGCGGGCGAGGATCGGGGCCTTCCCGGTCGCGCGTTGGCTGGACGGCCTGATCGTCGGCTCTGCCGTCGCAGCGCTGGCGGCGGCGTTCGCGCTGGGACCGATCGTCGATGCCTCCAACGAAGGTCAGACGCTCGCCGTCGCAACCAACCTGGCCTATCCGATCGCCGACCTGACCCTGTTGACGATGGTGGCGACCGCCGCCTCGTTCACCGGCTGGCGACCGGGACGTAGCTGGGCGGTCCTCGGCGCCGGCCTCTTGCTGCTCGCCGTCTCCGACGGCGTCTATCTGCTGCAGGCTGCCAAGGGGACCTACGTCGAAGGAACGATTCTCGACGCCGGCTGGCCGTGCGGTGTTCTGCTGGTGGCATGCGCGGCATGGGTCAAGCCGGGCACTCCGGAGCCCTTGGGATCGCGGGCGGTGCGGATCATCGCGATACCAGCCGCTGCGGCCCTGGTCGCGATCTGCATTCAGGCAGCGGAACGATTCGTCACGGCCCCCACCGCGGCGGCAGTCATCTCCCTGCTCACGCTGATTGCGGTCGTCGTGCGGCTGGTCCTCTCGTTGAGGGAGAGCCAGGGGGAAGCCCGCACGAGCGTGCAACAGTCACGCACCGACGAGTTGACTGCGCTGCCCAACCGCAGGGCGCTGATGCTGGACCTGGAGTACGCGGTCAGGCGGCCGGCGGCAGCCGGGTCCCTGCAGCTCTTCGCGCTCTTCGATCTTGATGGCTTCAAGCTCTACAACGACACCTTCGGCCACCCAGCTGGAGACGCCCTGCTGGAGCGACTCGGCAGACGTTTGGAGCGCTTCATCGTCTCGAAAGGCAGCGCCTACCGACTGGGTGGCGACGAGTTCTGCCTTCTGGCCGAGTGCACGGCGGCGGAGGTCGACGCGATCGTCGCCGGCGCCCTCGGCGCGCTCTCTGAGCGTGGCGAGGGCTTCGTGATCACGGCCTCACAGGGCAACGTCGTGTTGCCGAGCGAGGCCAGCTCGGTCGAGGAGGCGATGCAGCTCGCCGACAGGCGAATGTACGCGAACAAGGTGAGCGAGCGAACTTCAGCCGGCTCGCAGTCGCGCGACGTGCTGCTGACGGCGCTGCGCGAGCGCCAACCGCAGATGGCCAAGCGAGCCGTCGATGTCGCCGAACTGGCGCTAGCGGTCGCCGAAGGGCTGGGAATGGAGGCCGAGCAACGCGATGAAACCTACCGCGCCGCGCAGCTGCACGAGACGGGAAAGATGGCGATTCCCGACGCGATTCTGAAGAAGCCAGGCCCGCTCGAGGAGTCCGAGTGGGAGTTCGTCCGCCAGCACACCTTGATCGGCGAGCGGATCATCGCCTCGGCGGCGGCGCTTGTGCCGGTCGCGCGCCTGGTTCGCTCCAGTGGCGAGCGCTGGGATGGCAGTGGCTACCCGGACTCGCTGCGCGGTGAGCAGATCCCACTCGGCTCGCGGGTGGTCGCCGTGTGCGAGGCCTATGCGGCGATGGTCTCAGAGCGCCCCTACAGCGTTGCGATGCGTCCCACGCGAGCCCTCGAAGAGCTACGCCGCAGCGCCGGCTCGCAGTTTGATCCTGAGGTCGTCGCGGCCTTCGAGCAGGTCACCGTGCAGCGTGGCCTTTCCATCGAGCGTGAACCAGGGAGGCAGTCGGCCGGAGCGGGGCGAACCGCGCCCACCCCTTAGGGCCGCCCGTGTCGCGCTAGCCTCCCTCCGTGGATCGACGTGCCCGTGCATTTCTTCTGATCGCACTCGCCGTCGTGCTCGCCGGTTTCGGATCCGGCCACACGAGGGATTACACGATGCCCAGCGAATCGATGGAGCCTGCATACTCAGCGGGGGAAGGTGGTCACGGTTGACCTCGATGCGTACGACAGCGCAACGCCGGCAATCGGCGATGCCGTGGTGTTCCACCCTCCACGGGGCGCGGAGACCGAAAGATGCGGTGTCCCGATCCAGCCCAAAAAGCCCTGTCGCGTGCCAACCCCGAAGCTGAGCTCACAGGTCTTCTGAAGCGCATCGTCGCAACGCCGGGAGATCGCTTGAGCATCCGCCAGGGACGGCCGGTCGTCAATGGCTCACTGGCCCTGGCCGATGTGATCCAGCCCTGTCGTCACTACGGGGGCTGCAACATGAAACGCACCATCACGATTCCGCCGGATCACTACTTCGTCATGGGCGACAACAGTGGCGCTTCTTCAGACAGCCGCTTTTGGGGACCGGTACCCGCCCGCGCGATCATCGGGAAGGTGATTGACGATGGCGAGGCTGGCAGTCTGTAAATGGCGCAACGGGCAACGCGCTCTCAGGTGAGCGTTCGCTCGAGCTTCACCTCGCACATGTCCACCGATGCGCGCGTGCCGGGCGTCTCTGACGAATCCATCGCGCTGAACACTTGGCCTCCGGCCTCCATGTCCTCGGCGCTCTCGAAGTACTGAAGGACTACGGCCGTTCCCTGTGCGCTGTCGAACAAGACCTTAAGACCCGTGGCCGGCACCCCTGGGGGTGGACCGTCGGACTCCTCGATGCGCGCAAGAAGCCCTTGCATTCGCTCGGCCGATACGTCGGTGAACCTGACGGCACGCACATACATGACAGCCTCCTCGATTCGTGGGGACTTCGACCCTATTCGGTCCGCCCCGAACCGTCGAGTGTCCAGCGAATCCTCCTGAAAGCAGTAGTAGGGTCGCGGTATGCGCGGCGCGGTTGTTTGCGGAGCAGGGGCGGCGGGGCTCGCTGCGGGCGCGATGTTGGGCCGAGCAGGCGTCGACACGCTCGTGATCGAGCGCTCGGATCGGGTCGCGGCGAGTTGGCGATCTCGCTACGCCGCCTTGCGTCTCAATACGCCAGGTTGGATGTCCACGCAGCCGGGCTATCGCGCGACGCGCCGACGCTATGGCGAGTACCCCTCCCGCGACAAATGGATTCAATACTTGGAGGACTACACCGCGCACCACCGCCTCGACGTGCGCTTCGACACTGAGATCGAGCGCATCGAGCGCATCGACGGCGGCTGGCAAGTCCAGACGACTGGCAGCGTGCTGGAGGCGCAGGCTGTCGTGGTCGCCACCGGCTTCGATCACGACCCCTACATGCCCGACTGGCCTGGGCGCGAGAGCTTCAGCGGGGAGCTGATCCACGCCTCCGCGTACAGCAACCCCGATCCTTTCCGGGGCAAGGACGTGCTGGTTGTCGGGCCCGGCGTGACCGGGTCGGAGGTGGCCCACTTGCTTGCCGAGGGCGGGGCGGCCCGCGTTCGGGTTGCCTGCCGCACCCCGCCCCACATCATCCGCCGCAAGTGGCTGGGCGTCTCGGTCAACGTCCCTGGTGTTGTCCTCCATCATCTGCCGCTGCGCGTTGCTGACGAGATCTCTTGGGGGGTGGAGCGAACCATCCGTGGAAACCTCTCGCGCTACGGCTTGCCCCGGCCGCCGGTGGCCTCGCGTCGCAGTCGGCCAAGACGCAACAGGCGCCGGCCTATGACGCTGGCTTTGTGGCCTCGGTCAAGGCAAGACGCATTGAGATCATCTCCGCCGTCGAGGGGTTCGATGGCGGCGATGTGCTGCTCGCCGATGGCTCGCGCGCCGAACCCGACGTCGTCATCGCTGCGACCGGCTACCGGCGCGGGCTTGAGCCGCTCGTCGGCCACTTGGACGTGCTGGACAAGCGGGGGATGCCGCTCGTGCACGGCCGACGCCAGCACCCGGCCGCGCCGGGCCTCTTCTTCACCGGCTTTCGCGCCGAGCTTTCCGGCCAGCTTCGCCTGATGCGGCTCGACGCGCGTGCGATAGCCCGCGCGGCCGCGTCGCGCAACAGGCCCGGCGAGCCTGGCTAGCGGGCGCAGTGGCTAGCCAGATTTGGGCAGATAAGGCCCACCCCAAAGGGTGGGCCTTCCTACTAGCCCTTGCAACCAGGGACCGGGTCATTGATCCCAGGGCCGGTGCCATGACCAGGGGCATGACACTTGGCGCCAGGGTCGTTTGGTCCCTTGCTGCTGTTACCGGGACCAAAGTCCGGATCGGCGAGGACCGGCGACGCCGGGATGGTCAGAGCCCCAGCGGTGAGGGCCAAAGCCAACATCTTCCTACGCATGGGAACCTCCTTTGGCGCTAATCGCGTCCATCCGGGGCTCCCAACGAAAGATTTACAGCGAACCGCCCCTCCTCGCTGAACGAACGAAGGTACCACCGGCTCACGCTTGCCTGTCAAGGCCAGTCGATCGGGCGTTCGGTCCACCTCACCGCTCGGATGCAGGAAATTCTTGAAAAAGCGGCTGAAGGGATTCGAACCCTCGACCTTCTGCATGGCAAGCAGACGCTCTAGCCAGCTGAGCTACAGCCGCACGGGGCGGGATTCTAGCTGCGGGGGCTCGCTCCTGGTTTCCGCGGTAGCCTGATCGCTCGACCTCTCTTCAGCGACCATGCTCTTCCGTCAGATAATCCACGAGGACCTGGGCTGTGCCTCCTACCTGGTCGCCGACCGGGAAAGCGGCGTGGCCGTGGTGGTCGACCCGCAGTGGGACGTCGAGCCCTACCGGCGGCTGGCGCGGCTGCACGGGGTGCGGATCGGGCACGTGCTTGAGACCCACAACCACGCCGACCACGTCTCCGGGCACGGGCGGCTGGCGCACAGCACCGGGGCGAGGATCCACATCCACGAGCTGGCGGAGGCCGGGTACGAGCACGAGCCGTTCGGCGACGGCTGGAAGCTGGAGCTGGGAGATCTGACGATCGAGGCGGTGCACACGCCCGGGCATCGGCCCGAGCACACCTGCTTCCTGCTCAGCGACGCGAGCCGCGGCGGCGCGCCCTGGGCGATGCTGACCGGCGACTCGCTGTTCATCGGCGACGTCGCCCGGCCCGATCTGGCGGTGGAACCGCGGGAAGGGGCCGCCGACATGTTCCGGTCCCTGCACGAGCGGCTGCTGAAGCTCGACGACGAGGTCGAGGTCTGGCCCGGCCACCTCGGCGGCTCGCTCTGCGGCGGCTCCGGGCTCGACCTCAAGAGCTCCTCGACGATCGGGTTCGAGCGCCGCCACAACCGGGCGCTGGCGATCGACGACGAAGGCGAGTTCATCGAGGACGCGGTCGGCTCGCTCAGCGACAAGCCGCCCAACGTCGGGCAGATCGTCGCCCTCAACCGCGGGCCGCTGGTCGACGACTTCGGCACCCCGGCGGCGCTGACCCCGTACGAGGTCGAAGAGGCCGTGGCCGCCGGCGCCGTCGTCATCGACGGCCGCACCAACGACCAGTTCGACGAGGCGCACATCGCCGGCGCCCTCAGCACTTCCTCCCACGACACCGGCTTCGCGACCAAGGTCTCGCGGGTCGCCCCGCCGGGCGCCGAGATCGTCGTCGTCGGCGGCTCCGACGGCGACGAGCGCCACGCCGCCGAGCTGCTGGCGGCGGTGGGAATGCCGGTCCGGGGCTTCCTCGAGGGCGGGATGACCGCCTGGCGCACGGAGGAGCGGCCGGTGAGCAGGATCGAGCTGATCGACCCGGACGAGCTGGCGGCGCGGGTCGAGGGTGCGGAGCCGCCGCTGATCCTCGACGTCCGCAACGCCGCCGAGTACGCCGGCGAGCACATTCCGGGCTCGCTGCACATCCCCTACGGCGACCTCGCCGACCGCTTCGACGAGCTGCCCCGCGACCGCCCGATCGCGGCGATCTGCCGCGGCGGCAAGCGCAGCGGCCTCGCCGCCTCGATCCTGCAGCGCGCGGGCTTCGCCGACGTCGTCCACGTCGGCCGCGGGGTCGGCGTCTGGCGCGACGGCGGCCACCCGGTGCAGAGCGGCGTCGAGACGCCGAGTCCGGCGGCCTAACGCCCCGGACCCGGTCGTCCCGACGGCAATACGTCAGCCGCAGCCGTTAGGGCACTTCGTACCGAACGGCTGGCCGGGGTTCGAGCCGCTCGAGCCCGGAGGTCGAGACCACGGCGGTGCAGATAGCGGTGACGGTCATCGTCACTCCGTCGCTTCCGGTGTAGGCCGTCGCTTCCCAGCCGGTACGGGAGGGCCCACTGTCGTTGACAGAGGCAAGGAGGTCGTTGCTGACGACCGCACCGCCACCGATGACCTTCTGTCCCGGCCCGCAACCGGCGGTGGTGGAGGTGCCGCCCGGCGCCCGGGTAGCGAGCGAGATGGTGGTGACGGCGTACTGCACCGAGGCGAGGCTGCTGGCGCTGACGCCACTGAGGCTGCGGCCGACGACCTGTTTGCCCGTAAGTGAGCCCGGCTTGATCTTCGCTCCGGTAAGGGTGCGGGCCTTGACCTGCGCCCCGGTCAGGCTGCGTGCCTTGATCCGGTTGCCGGGAATCGACTTCGGCTTGATCCTGCTGCCGTTGATCTTGTTGGCCTTGTTCGACGCCGCGTAGACGCTGCCGCCGAGGGCCAGGAACAAGGCCAGAACGGCGACGACGTTCGAGAACGAGAACACCTTCTGAATCCGCTGCAAGAGGTCTCCAATCGGGACAATCGTTTAGAAACGCTTAGGAATTCCCGAATAATTATCAGGAGTTCAGCTCGGCTAGGAGGCCGGGGAGATCGAGCGGGCGCACGAACATCTCCACCTTCTGGCCGGGCTTCGGCTCGGGCCACTCGTCCCGCGGCCGGTCCCAGTAGAGCTCGACCCCGTTGCCGTCGGGGTCGTCCAGGTAGAGCGCCTCGCTGACGCCGTGGTCGGAGGCGCCGGTGAGAGGGATCCCGGCCTCGGTCAGCCGCCGCAGGGCGTCGGCCAGAGAGCGGCGCGTCGGGTAGCGGATCGCCGTGTGGTAGAGGCCGGTGGCGCCCGGGGGCGGCGGCGAGCCGCCTTTGGACTCCCATGAGTTGAGCCCGAGGTGGTGGTGGTAGCCGCCGGCCGCGACGAACGCCGCGTCCTCGCCGTAGCGCTGCATCAGCTCGAAGCCGAGCACGCCGCAGTAGAAGTCGAGCGAGCGGTCGACGTCGGCCACCCTGAGGTGGACGTGCCCAATGTCCACGCCGGGGTCGATCGGCTCCACGCCGCGCTCGGCCATCAGCCCGAGCCTACTCCCCGTCCAGGGCCGCGTTGACGAGGCGATCGGCCTCGGCGTTGTGCTCGCGGCGCACGTGGCGAATCGACCAGCGCTCGAAAGCTCCGAGTGCCGCCTTGACCTCGCCGTGCAGCTCCTTCATCGTCGCGTCCTTGACTTTGTAGCGGCCTTCGACCTGGCGCACGATCAGCTCCGAGTCGCCGACCAGCTCGAGCTCACCCGCCCCCCTGGCGGCGGCCAGCTCGATCCCCAGCAACAGCGCCCTGTACTCGGCGACGTTGTTGGTGGCGCGGCCGATCCGCTCGGCGCGCTCCTCGAGGACCTCCCCCTCGGCGTCGCGCACGACGACGCCGATCGCCGCCGGGCCGGGGTTGCCGCGAGCGCCCCCGTCGACGTTGACCGTCAGCTTCGACACCGTCAGCGGCGGACTGGTCTGCCGGGGGCGGAGCGGCGCCTGTTCGGAGCGGCGAGAACGACGCGGCCGCCCTCGACCACCGAGGCGTTCCACTGGCGCGCGGCGGGGTCGAGCTGGTCGACCTCGGTGCCCTTGCCGAGCTGGACGACCGGGCGGCTCTCGTCGCCGACGTCGACGCCCCACTGGTACCAGGACAGCTCCCAGGCGACGGTGATCCGCACCGCCTCCGGATCACCGGCCGAGGCCCCGACCGAAGCCGAGGGGACGCCCAGCGTCCGCACCAGCCCGGCGACCGCGCGACCGGCCTCGCTGGCGTTGAAGCGGGCGGCGGCGCGCTCGAAGGGCTCCAGCGAGGAGACGTCGACCTCGCGCATCGGGCGGAGGCGCCAGCGCACCGCTAGTCCTGCTGGAGGTGGGACTTCAGCCGCATCACGGCCTTGGTGTGCAGCTGCGAGACCCGCGACTCGGTGACGCCGAGGACCTCGCCGATCTCCCTCAGGGTGAGGTTCTCGTAGTAGTAGAGGGCGACGACCAGCTGCTCGCGCTCGGGCAGGCCGCTGATCGCCTCGGTGAGGCGGTCTTTGACCTCGCTGCTGGCGAGCGCCTCCTGCGGGTCGGAGGCACCGTCGTCGGCGATCGTGTCCAGCAGCGAGACCTGGTCGCCGGAGGAGTCGGAGACGGTCCAGAGCTCGTCGAGCGCGTAGACCGAGGAGTTGGCGATCTCCAGCAGCGAGCCCTGCAGTTCCTCCTCGGACATGTTCAGCTTCGCCGCCAGCTCGGCCTCGGTCGGGGCTCGCTGCAGCTCGTGCTCGAGCTTGGCCTGCGCGGCTTCGATCTCCCGCGCCCGCGAGCGCACCGACCGCGGCACCCAGTCGAGCGAGCGCAGTTCGTCGATGATGGCGCCGCGGATGCGGGTCATCGCGAAGGTCTCGAACTTGATCCCGCGCTCCGGCTCGAAGCGCTCGATCGCGCCGATCAGCCCGACCAGGCCGTAGGAGATCAAGTCGGCGTCTTCGACGTGCGAGGGCAGCCCGGCGCCGAGGCGGCCGGCGACGAACTTGACCATCGGCGAGTAGGCGACGACCAGGCGCTCGCGCGCGGTCCCGTCCCCGTCGTCCTTGTAGCGGCGCCACAAATCGCGCAGCTCGACCTCTTTTACGCCGGTTTCCATCCTCTAGGCGATTCTACGGTCGTCAGGGTTCATTGGCTCATGCACGGGGGTGGCTGGCGGCATAGGTGTCACGCAGCCTTGCCGCGTCGACTCTGGTGTAAACCTGGGTGGTCGAGATCGACGCGTGGCCGAGCAACTCCTGGATGGTACGCAGATCGGCGCCGCCTTCGAGTAAATGCGTCGCGAATGAATGGCGAAGTGAGTGCGGCGAGACGCCGGCGGCGATCGCCGCCTCGCGGGTCCAGAGGCCGAGCCTGCGGGTGACGTCGGAGTTGGAGAGGCGGCGGCCGCTCTTGGAGAGGAAGAGCGCCTGCTCGCGCGGATCGGTCGCCAGCGCCCGGCGGCCGCGTCCGACGTAGCGCTCCAGCGCCCGTTGAGCGGGCTCGCCGACCGGCAGGATCCGCTCCTTGGAGCCCTTGCCCAGCACCCGCAGCTGCTCGCTCTCGAAGTCGATCGAGCGAGCGTCGAGATTGACGATCTCCTCGCAGCGCAGGCCGCAGGAATAGGCCAGCTCCAGCATCGCCCGGTCGCGCAACTGCAGCGGCGTGTGGGCGGGGATGCGCTCCAGCAGCGAACGCACCTGCTCGGCGGTGAGGACTTTCGGCAGCTTCTCTGCCCGCTTCGGGCTGGAGACCAGCTCGGCCGGGTTCTGCCCGCTGCGCTCGGTACGGACGAGGAAGTTGTAAAGCCCACGGATCGCTGCCAGCTTGCGGGCGACGGTCGCGGGCGCGGCACCGGCCGAGGAGAGCCCGGCGCCGTAGCGGCGAACGTCACGGTGACGGACGTCGCCGGGGGCGATCCCCTGCGGTTCGGCCCACTCGACGAATCCGGCCAGATCGACCCCGTAAGCCCGCCGCGTGCGCTCGGCGGCACTCCGCGCCCGCAGGTCGCGGTCGTAGTCGGCGAGAGCCGCTTCCCAGTTCACAGAACTGGATTCGGCCTCCCGACTCTTCGTCCTGCGAGAGCGACTAGCCGATGTAGATCGGCGTACCCACGTCGACGCGGTCGTACAGTTCTTCCACGTCGGGGATCGACATCCGCACGCAGCCATGCGAGGCGGCCGTGCCGAGGGATTCGGTTTCTTCGGTGCCGTGAATCCCAGCGCCTTCGTAGATCGCCATCCAGCGTGCCTTGATCGGGTTCGACGGTCCCGGCGGGATCGACTGACCCGCGAGGCTCCCCGCCCAGTCGGATTCCGGCACGTTCCAGGTGGGGTTTTCTTCCATCGCCTCGATCTCGTAGAGGCCTTCCGGGGTTTCCAGGCCTTCCTGGCCGACCGCGACCGTGTAGGTCTTGGCCAGCTTCAGGCCCTCCCAGAGGCGGAGCGTGTAGCTGCCACGATCGAGAGTGAGATAGGTCGGATACTCCGCCGCGACCTCGCTCTTCGTCACTTCCGGCTTGGTCGCGTGCACCCGGGCGGCAATCGTATGCGGCGCGTTCGCGCTCAGCACAGCGGCGTTGAGGTCTTTCGTCAGCAGGTTGTCGCGCAGCTTGCGGCCGTTCTCGCCGGCAACGACTTCGAGCGATTCACCGCTCGCTTCGACCCCGGCGTCCTGCGGTTCGCGGTTGACTTCCCCGGCGACGCGGCGGACGAACCTGTTGATCGCGCGCTCGGAGTAGGTCACCTGTGGCGTGATCGCGGTCGCCACCTCGTCGCCGGTCACGTAGCGGACCAAGCGCACCGGCAAGCCGCCGTCCTGGCTGTCGGCGACGGCCTCTTCGACCGCCTCGTCGACCTCGGCGCGGACCTTCAGCTCGGCCCCGGGAAGCTCCCAGCTCTCGCCGTCGAAGCTGACCCGGAGCGAGTGGCGCAGCGGCGCCAGCAGGCGCCGGCGGACGAGCCGTGCCGCTTCCTCTTCGTCAAGCCCGCCGACGTCGACGCCGGCGATGCGGACCCCCTCGGCGATCTTGTCCTTCTGCGAGCTGTCGTAGGCATAGGCGCCCGCGGCGCCCAGCGCGACGACCAGGACGGCGACGATCACGGCTATCTGCGTCTTGCGTCCCATCGCTCCTCTTGGATCATCCTCGACGTGTCCTCGCGCCCGGTTGCGAAAAGTTTAGGCATTCGGATCATTCGGCCCGGCAGGTCGTCTTCCCTGCAATTTCGCATTTGCATCGGTCTTATCGGCAGCCGGGCGGATATCTTTCGTCGGTGCGCACGAAGGACGAGGTCCGCAAGGAGGTCTGGAAGGCGATGGAACGCGAGAACGTTTCCCGCTTTCCGGGGGCCGAGGGCCGTATTCCCAACTTCGCCGGGGCGAAGATGGCGGCCGAGAAGCTCGCCGGCCACCGGCTCTGGAAGCGCGCCCGCGTGATCAAGGCCAACCCCGACTCCCCGCAGACGCACGCGCGGCGGATCGCCCTCGAAGAGGGCAAGACAGTGATCATGGCGGTACCGCGCCTGCGCGACCCCCACCCCTTCCGCGTCCTCAACCCGAAGAAGCTCACCAAGCAGGCGATGAAGGAGGCGGCGACGATCAAGGGGGCGCTGAAGCACGGCCGCGTGGTCGCCCTCGACGACCTGCCGGAGATCGACTTCGTCCTCTGCGGCTCGGTCGCGGTCAACCTGAGCGGGGCAAGAGTCGGCAAAGGCGGCGGCTACCACGACCTCGAGTACGGGATCCTGGTCGACGCCGGCAAGATCGACGGCCACACGACCGTCGCCACGACCGTGCACCCGATGCAGATCCTGCGCCAGCACCTGATGGTCACGTCACACGACCTGCCGGTCGACCTGATCGCGACGCCGCGGGCGGTAATCGAAGTCGAGCGCCAGTACGAGCGGCCGCGCGGCATCCTCTGGGACCACCTGCAGCCGCCGCAGATCCGCGAGATCCCGGTGCTCGAACGGATGGGCTACGCCTGATGCCGACCTACATCCGCTTCAGCGAGGACCACTCGGTAGTCGTGCTGGAGAGCTTCGAGGAGATCGAGTCGCGGATCCGCGAGGCCGAAGCGGCGCGGATCCCGCTCTTCGCGGTGACCCGGGCCGACGGGCCGAAACTGCTGGTCAACGCGGGCACGATCAGAACCGTCTCGGAGGGGAAGCAGAAGGATGGCGGCCAAAAGGGCTGACTCCCCCGCGGCTCTGAACTGGGACCCGCGCATCGTTGCCGGTTCGGACTACGGCAATCCCGATCCCGAGTGGCGGCGGATCGACTGGCGCCGGCACCTGCACCGGGTCGAGCTGCCCGGCGCCAGCGTCAACTACGTGGAGATCGGCGAAGGAGAGCCGATCGTCTTCGTCCACGGCATCTCCGGCAGCTGGCAGAACTGGCTCGAGAACCTGCCCCACTTCAGCCGCGGGCGCCGCGCGATCGCGCTCGACCTGCCGGGCTTCGGGGCGAGCCCGATGCCGTCCTGGGCGATCGACATGCCCGCCTACGGCCGCCTGCTGCACGACTTCTGCGAGAAACTCGGCGTCGAGGGAGCGACGATCGTCGGCAACTCGATGGGCGGCTTCATCGCCGTCGAGGCGGTGACGGCGGCACCGGGCCACTTCGACCGCCTGGTCCTGGTCTCGGCTGCCGGCATCATCAACACCTGGAACCCGGAGGAGCGGGCGGTGGTGACGGCCTGGGCCTGGAAGGTCTTCGGCCCCCACTACGCCCGGCGCAGCCGCTTCATCGTCTCGCGGCCGCGCGCCCGCGAGCTCGTCTTCCGCCCTTTCGTCCGCTATCCGGGACGGCTGCGCGAAGACCTGCTGCTGGAGCAGATCGAGAGCGGACTGCGGCGGGCCGAGGGCTTCGGCGACGCCCTGCACGCGGTGATCCGCCACGACATCCGCGAGCGGCTGGGGATGATCGAGATGCCGACGATGCTGGTCTGGGGCCAGTCGGACCGGGTGGTCCCGATGGCGGCGGCGCTCAGCTACCACCGCCGCATCCCCCACTCCCGCCTGGAGATCTTCGAGCGCACCGGCCACGTCCCGCAGCTGGAGCGGCCGGCGCGCTTCAACGCGGTGCTGGCCGACTTCCTGAGCTAGCCCGTGACGGCGCCGTGGGCGGCGGAGGAGACGGTTGCTGCGTACTTGGCCATGACGCCGGGGCCGAAGGGCGAGGGCGGCGGCTCGTAGGCCGCGACCCGCTGGGCGATCTCCTCGTCGCTGAGGTCGACGTCGATGCGGCGGCCGTCGACGTCGACGGTGATCTCGTCGCCCTCGCGGATCGCCGCGATCGGGCCGCCCTTGGCCGCCTCGGGGGCGACGTGGCCGATCATCAGGCCGCGGGTGGCGCCGGAGAAGCGGCCGTCGGTGACCATCGCCACGCTCTGCCCCAGGCCCTCGCCGACGATCGCGGCGGTGACCTGCAGCATCTCTCGCATCCCGGGCCCCCCGACCGGCCCCTCGTTGCGGATGACGACGACGTCGCCCGCCTTGACCTTCTGCTCCTTGACCGCCCGGAAGCAGTCCTCTTCGCACTCGAAGACGCGGGCGGGGCCGGTCTGCCGGGTCCGCTCGGTACCGGCGAGCTTGACCACGGCGCCTTCGGGGGCGAGGTTGCCGCCGAGTATCGCCAGGCCGCCTTCGGCCTTCAGCGGATCCTCCAGCGGCCGCACCACCTCTTGACCGGGCGCCTCGGTGGCCGCGGCGGCGACCTCGCCGATCGTCTCGCCGGTGACGGTGATCGCGTCCTCGTGCAGCACGCCCTTTTCGGCGAGGCGCTTGAGGATCACCGGCACGCCGCCGGCGGCGAAGAGGTCGGTGGCGACGAAGCGGCCGCCCGGCTTGAGGTCGGCGAAGAGCGGCGTCGCCCGGGAGATGCGCTCGAAGTCGTCCATCGCGAGCTCGATGCCGAGCTCGCGGGCGAGCGCGATCATGTGCAGCACTGCATTGGTCGAGCCGCCGGAGGCGCAGACGCAGGCGATCGCGTTCTCCAGCGAGTCGCGGGTGATCACCTTGCTCGGGGTGATGTCGTCGACGAGCACACGCATCACCAGCTCGCCGATTCTCTCCGCCACCGTGCTCTTGCCGTCGTCTTCGGCCGGCACCATCGCCGAGCCGCCGGCGCTGATCCCGAGCGCCTCGAAGGCGCAGGCCATCGTGTTGGCGGTGAACTGGCCGCCGCAGGCGCCGGCGCCGGGGCTGGCGACTCCCTCCAACTCGTGCAGTTCCTCGTCGCTGATGTCGCCGGCGTTGTGGGCGCCGATCGCCTCGAAGATGTCGAGGATCGTGACGTCGCGGCCGTGCCAGTGGCCGGGGGCGATCGAGCCCCCGTAGAGCAGGACCGAGGGCACGTCGAGCCGGGCCAGCGCCATCGCGCAGCCGGGGATCGTCTTGTCGCAGGCGCAGAGGGCGACGATCGCGTCGAACTGGTAGCCGCGGGCCATCAGCTCGATCGAGTCGGCGATCACCTCGCGACTGACCAGCGAGGCCTTCATCCCCTGGGTCCCCATCGTCACCCCGTCGGAGACGGCGACGGTGTTGAACTCCATCGGGGTGCCGCCGGCGGCGCGAACCCCCTCTTTGACGTGCTCGGCCAGGCCGCGCAGGTGGAAGTTGCAGGGCATCGCCTCCGTCCAGGTGTTGGCGATCCCGATCGTCGGCCGGCTGAGGGCCTCGTCATCGAAGCCGATCCCCTTCATGTAGGCGCGCGAGTGGGCGCGGTCGGGGCCGTCGAAGACGGTGGCGGAGCGGGGACGGGGGAGCTTGGTCGCGGTGCTGCCGTTAGTGCTCATCGGGCAAATCTACCGAGGGCGTCCAGGCGCACGACTGATGAGTTGTGGTGCCTATGGCAACCACAACTCATCACTCGAGGCCGAAGACGTCGACCGGGCCGGCGCCGGCGCCGATCTCGCGCAGGCCGGCGCCGACCGCGGCGGAGGCGATCTCGCGGGCGTGACGGGCGGCTTCCAGCGGCTCCTCACCGCGGGCCAGAAAAGCCGCCAGCGCCGAGGAATGAGTGCAGCCGGACCCGTGGGCGGCGCCGTCCGGGTGCCGCTCGCCGGGGATCTCGACCAGCCGCTCGCCGTCGAAGAAGAGGTCGACCATCTCCTTGCTGTGGCCGCCGGTGACGACCGCCGTCTTCGACCCGAGCGCAAGAACCGCGCGGGCCAGATCCACCTGGCTCGCCTCCTCCCCCAGCCCGGTCAGTACCCGTGCCTCGGGGATGTTCGGGGTCACCACCGTGGCCATCGGAAGCAGCCGGATGATCAGCCTTTCCCTGGTGTCGTCGTCAAGGAGAACAGCCCCGCTCTCGGCGACCATCACCGGATCGACGACGACCGGGGCCTTGTCAAAGGTCAACGCGATCGCGGCGACCACGCCCTCAACCGTTTCTGGTGTTCCCAGCATCCCGACCTTGATCGCATCGATGCCGATGTCCGAGCCAACGGCGTAAATCTGATCCAGCACCATTTTCGAGGGGACGAGTTCAACTGCTTCGACCCCCACCGTGTTCTGCGCCGTAATCGCCGTAATCGCCGTCATCCCGTGCACACCACAGCGCGCGAACGCCTTCAGGTCGGCCTGGATCCCGGCGCCGCCCCCGGAATCGGAGCCGGCTATCGAGAGCACTGCTGGAACCCGTGTCGCCATAACCTCAGCCTAGATACCGGCGCCTCCCGGGGACGCCAGCAGGGTTCGGGAGTAGATGCCAACCGTCGAACAGGTGACGTAGCCGAGCAGCTCGAGGCGGGAGAGGGCGGCGGCTGCCTCGGGACCGGAGAGGCCGAGCGCCGTGGCGACGCCGTCGCAGCTGCTCTCCCCCGCCTCGACGGCGGCGAGGACCTCGACCAAGTCCTGGTCGAGGACCGCGCCGCCGCGCTCGATCCGCTTCGCCCCTGCCCCGAGCATCGCGTCCAGCACGTCCTGGGCATCGCGGACCAGACAGGCGCCGCCGGCCAGCAGGTCATTGGGGCCGGCCGAGGCGCGGGAGGTGACCGGGCCGGGGACGGCGCCGAGGTCGCGGCCGAGGTCCGCGGCCAGGTCGGCGGTGATCAGGGATCCGGAACGGGCGGCGGCCTCGACCACCACCGTCATGCCGGCCAGCGCCGCCATGATCCGGTTGCGGGCCGGGAAGGTCCAGCGCCAGGGAGCGGCGCCCGGCGGGAACTCGGAGATCACCAGGCCCTTCTCGCAGATCTGCCGCCAGAGCGAGCGGTGCGCCGCCGGGTAGGCGGTGTCTGCTCCGCAGCCGAGGACGGCAATGGTGCGGCCGCCGTCGATGGCGCCGCGGTGAGCGCAGCCGTCGATCCCGAAGGCGAGGCCGCTGACGACGATCAGCCCCGCCGCCGCCAGCTCCCGGCCCAGCTCGCGAGCGACCTCGCGCCCGTAAGAGGTGGCGCGGCGGGCGCCGACCACAGTCACCGCGCCGAACGGCTCGAGACCGTCGAGGAGGCCCGGGTCGCCACGCCCGATCAGCGCCCAGGGCGCGTCGGGCGCGTCGCGCAGCCCCGGCGGGTAGAGGTCGCCGTGGCGACAGCAGGCCCAGCACCGCGCGGCCGCCAGCTCCGCTTCCAGGTGCCTCTCGTCAAGAGCCTCGACCCTGCCCAGCAACTGGCCGGCGACCTTCGGCGCCGCGGCGGCGAGGAGGTCCTCGTTGTCGAGGCGCAGCAGTTCCGGCGAACGCGATCCGACGGCGCCGGTGGCGATTTTTTCGATGTAGGGGCCGAGCAAGGCCAGCAGCCAGGCACGGCGCAGGCAGTCGGGGCAGGCGCGTGGCTCAACCACGGTCGCGCCTCCGCAGCTGCAGCGCCTGCGCCATCTGGTCCTCGCCGATCGACTCCGTGCCCTCGAGGTCGGCGATCGTCTGGGCCAGCCGCAGGGCGCGGTCGTGGGCGCGGCCGCTGAGGCGCTGCCGTGCGTAGAGCTCTGCCAGCAGCGCGCCCGCCGTGCTGCTGAGCGAGCACTCGCGCGCCTCGCCGGGCGTCATCTCGGCGTTGCAGCGACCAGGGCCAAGCCGGCGCTCCTGCCGCACGCGGGCTGCCGCCACCCGGGCCCTGACATCGGCCGACGCCTCCCCCGGCCCGCCGCCGATCTCAGCGGCGCTCGGCTGGCGCACCGCGGCGAGGATGTCGATGCGGTCGGCGAGGGCGCCGCTGAGCCGGCCCTGGTAGCGCTGCACCGCGACCGGCGCGCAGCCGCAGTCTGGATCGGTTTCACCGCGTCCGCAGGGACAGGGATTGGCGGCGGCGACCAGCATGAAGCGGCAGGGCAGGGTGCGGCGGCTGGCGGCGCGGGCGATCGAGACCTCGCCCGCCTCCAGCGGCGCCCGCAACGCCTCCAGGGCGTCGCGGCGGAACTCGCAGAGCTCGTCGAGGAAGAGGACGCCGCGATGGGCCAGCGTTGGGTAGGGTCCCCCGCGTCGTGAAGCCCTCCCATCCGGCCATCTACGTCAGGATCAGCGATGACCGAGAGGGGGAGGGTAAAGGGGTCGGCCGACAACTTCAAGATTGCTTCGCGTTGGCTGCGGATCGCGAGTGGCCGAAGCCCGCCGTCTACAACGACAACGACAAGAGCGCTTGGAAGCGCACCGTGGTCCGCGACGACTTCAGGCGGCTGCTCGCCGACATCAAGGCGGGCCCGGTGGATGCCCTGATCGTCTACGACAGTGACCGCTTCTACCGGCAGCCTCGCGAGCTGGAGGAATTTCTCGACGTGTGCGAGGGCGCCAAGGTGACCGAGCTGACGCAGGTCACCGGGGATGTGGACCTCGGCTCGACCGACGGGAAACTGACCCTGCGGATCAAGGCGGCAGTGGCCGTCAAGGAGTCCGATGACAAGAGCCGGCGCATCAGACGCAAGGCCCTCGAAATGGCGCAAGACGGCAAGCTCAGCGGCGGCGGCACGCGCCCCTTCGGCTTCGATGGCGATCGCAAGACGATCCGGGCTTCTGAGGCCGTCGTAATCGTTGAATTGGCGAACCGGTTCCTGGCGGGCGAGAGCCTTCGGTCTCTCTCCTTCGACCTGAACGAGAGGGGCATCCGAACGTCGACCGGTGGGGAATGGGTTCCGAACGTCCTGAAGCGGATGCTCCGCTCGGGCCGGATCAGCGGGCGGCGGGAACACAAAGGCGAGATCGTCGCGAAAGCTGAGTGGCCCGAGATCATCAGCCCGGCCGACAGCGACCGACTCCGAGCCGTTCTCGCCGACCCCGGGCGCCGCAAGAACGAGCGGGTGCGTAGCTACCTCCTCCCCGGCCTGCTCCTCTGCGGTCATTGCGGCGAGCCGATGGTCTCGCGACCACGTGGTGACGGGCGACGTCGGTACGTCTGCGCTCGTAGGCCCGGCTCCCCTGCCTGCGGGAAGATGGCCATCCTCTCCGATGACCTGGAGGCGTTGGTTGCCGAGATGGTTTTCCAACGACTCGAAGGACCCGCGCTGTCCTGCGCTCTTGCCGCTCAAGCTGGCAGTGGCGAGGAGAATCACCAGCGAGCGATCGACGAGGCCAACGGGCATCTTGAGGAGTTGGCCGCGCTCTACGCCGAGCAACGCATCTCCGTCTCTGAGTGGATGGCAGCGCGGAGTCCGATTGAGGAGCGGCTGAGCAGGGCGAAGGTCGATCTCGCCCGAACCACCGGCACCAGCGCCCTCGAGCAATTCTTCAGCGGCGGTGCGAACGTCCGCGAGATTTGGTCTGGCCTCTCGCTAAGCCGCAAACGCGCCGTGCTCTTTGCGGTCCTCGACTCGATCACGATCAGCACTGCGGTCCGAGGTCTCAATCGATTTGACCCGAGCCGGGTTGCGCCGAAGTGGCGGGGCTGAGTCGACCCTCAATATCGTCGCGACCTTCCCGATGACGACCGGATCGGTGATCTGCACCTCCACCCCTTGCTCGTGGCAGGAGGACTCGACTATGCGTCGGGCTGCCTCTTTGAGATCTAGCTCTGTCGCCACCGGGTTCAAGCCGACCTCTCCCCCTTGGATCCCTCGAAATCCATCGCCTTCTTCAGTCCTTGAACGGGTCGTGGATGTCCGGGCCCGCCATCGTCGGTGCGGCTCATCACCCGCCCGGCACCATGGACCGTCGAGAAGAGCGCAGCTGCCGCAGTCTCGGTCCCCTCAAGGATGACGCTGTTCTCTGCCATCGTGGAACCGACAAACCCCTGTTGGCCGGGGAAGGCCGGGGTGCAGCCCTTCCGCACGACCCAGAACATCTCGCCGTCGTGTTCCTCGTGCCAGGCGAAGTTATGGTGGTTGTGACTTCAAAGTCGACGAAGGCACCGAGGATCGTCTGCACGGTCTTGACAACCACGTCACGGCCGGCGTAGGCGTAGGCACCCGCCAACTCCATCGCTGCGATGTAGGACTGGCCAAGGTCAGAGTCAATCGAGAAGACGATGGGCGGTGAGTCCATCTCTCCCTCGGTCGCGTGATCCTCGAACTTCTTGCCCTCGGCCAGGGCGAGGAAGCCCGACGCCGTCTTGTGCCCGAAGCCACGACTGCCGAAATGCACGCCGATCCATAGGTAGCTCTCCTCGTCCGCGAAGAGGTCTACGTAGTGGTTACCCGAGCCGACCGTGCCCAGCTGCTTGGCAGCCAGGTCGTAGAGCTGGCGCTGGGGGGCGAAGGACGCCTCGCGGATCTGATCCAGCACCGGGTGGTCGACGGGCTCGCTGTTGTTGCGCCCCACCCCGAAGCTGACCTGCTTGACGATCTCGTCCATGACCTGGCCAACCGTCTGACTGGGGCGAGTGCCAAGGAGATCTCCGATCTTGATGTTGGTCCGCACCGCCTTATTGCCGCAGCCGATGTCGTAGCCGACCCCGCTCGGGCTGATGTGGTCGCGATAGGCAACGGCGCCGCCGATGGGCTGGCTGTAGCCCAAATGGTTATCTGCACACAGGACCGCCTTCGAGCCCTCCTCGGCCGCCTGGCAGCGCTCGATCTGCGCGACGGTGCGCGCGTCGGCCTCTCCGTAGATCTTGACGCTCATGCGGACGCACTTCCTTTCGATAGCGCTCTCTCAACGGCTCGCGCGAAGTCGAGACGCTCGGTCGTTGAAGCCTGGCCGTCTTCGCCATAGAGGTCATCAAGCAACCCAGCCGCCTGCCCGCGGCTAGTGATTTCGGTCAACTCGCCGAAGGTGTACGTGGAAGCTTCGAAGGGGCCGTAGCACGAGCACCCTGCATCCGTGTCGCCATACAAACGACCCGATGTCTTACTGCGCCAAACGCCCGCGATGGACCAGCTATAGCCGCCGAGGTAGACCTGGGCAATGGGCTCCCAGCGGCGCAGGCGTTCCCACTTGGCCGCGAGCGCATCGACGCCCGAAAGGTCCGGGAGCCGAATCGGCCAATCGGCGTCACAGCGGCACGCGATGCAGTTCGGAACGCAGCCGCTCACGACCCACCGCCACTCTCGGAGAGGGCCTTCACCTTGCTGGTCAGGTGCCAGAACCCGCAATGCGGGCAGACATAAGCCCCGCCAGTAGTTGCACCGACTGGGCTGGCAGAGACGTGCAGGGACGTGATCAACGCGTCGGTCTTCATCCTGAACTTGCGCTTCCCCGATGCCTTGCAGCGCTTCACTGCTCTCCCCTCGGTAACTCTGATCGACCCTTGTTGGTGAGGCGGTAGATCACTTCGCAGGACCACCGCGGTCCGCCATAGCGCCAGGCGACGGGAGGCTCGTCGCGATCAAGGAGACGCATGAGCCTGCCTTCTACGGTGCGCTCGGATTTGCCGAGGCGGCTTGCCAACTCCTCCAAGCTCGCTTCGCCTTCAAGCTCTTCGAGGGCCTTCAGCGTCTCTATCTGTGAAGGTCTGAGGGTGGTCATGGGCGGCTCGCTTCCAGCCGGTTGACCACCCGAGCGAAGGCTTCCTCATCACCCTGAGCCGCCTTGCAGGTATCGCAGTCGCAGCCCTGGTCGTGGGATAGCGAGACAGAGGCGATGGACTCTTTGAGCATCATCAATTCGGCGAGTTTGGGAATCGGGGAGCCGCCGCCTCGAGCCAGGGTGTAATTCCTCAAGTCGCTCACCGAACCCCCACCACCCCACCGGGCTCCAACCCCGAGCAGATCACCAGGGCCCTCTTCTTCTTGGAGCCCAGCCAGAAGATCTTCAGGACTTCCTCAGAGCCGCATTTCTCTGCTGCCTTCCTATGGACCTGGCGCTCTGGGGAGTCCAGGTAGCTGGCTATGCAGCCTGCGAGGAGGAGGGTGATGGTGATCGTGAAGAGCAGGCGGATCACTGCTCCCTGTCCCTTGGCGAGCAGTTTTTGCAAGGGGTGTAGAAGCTTGGATTGCTAGCCTGACTGAGGGGGAACGGCTCCCCAAAACAACCAAACGACCTGGCGGCGCAGGCGCGGCTTCGATGCCACCGACGACCGGAGGCCGTGACCCATTTCTCAGGCCAGCGTCGCATCTAGCCCGTCACCTCTGAGAGGGCGGCTTCGAGGTCAGCCCGCGCTTCCTTCAGCGCTTTCGCCACCCCCGGCATTCCACGGCGCTTGGCCTCGTCCCAATCCGCCATGCCGTTTGGGTCAAGCCATCCGCGGTCCCATCGGGCCTTTGCTACCGCCTCGACAGCCTCGTCTCCTAGTAGGTGCTCACAGAGGTCGGCGAGGATGGCTGGGTAGGCGGCCTGGAGGACGGCTTCAACGCGCTGGCGGACGGCGACGAGGTCCATGGCGTTTTCGAGCGGCTCCCCGAGTTGGCGATGCGCCTCGTCAGTGCCGAGCCTCACCGCCTCGTCAGGTATCGGGGTAGGGCTGGGCCTCCTCGTTTCCGTGTTTGAAACCGAGCCCATGTTGTCCAGGGCGTTCTCTTCGGGGGTAGAGCTAGTGGGCATCGGCGGTCTCCAGCGGTTCAGGCTCACGCGTCTCGGCCTCGGTCATGTCGAGGCGCCGTGTAAGGATCAGTTCAGGCAGGCGGTGACGGACCATCCCTGGATCGACGCGTTCGATCTCATAGACGGGCGCGGGAAGCGATCCCCCACGAAGCATCAGAGCCAGGCCACGCCGAGTATGAGCAGCAACGCCCCAGCCTCGCCAAGACCGAGTGATGTAGCGGCCACCATTCCGGTGGATCGACCGCAGGCGATTGGCTTCAGCGTCTCGCTTCTCGCGGCGAATCCGGTAGGTGGCCATCATCGCGGGACCACCTCAAGATCCGCTGAACCGCAACGGGGGCAGCGCCAACCCGTCAAGGGCACCGCGGCATAACCATTGCCCTCATCGCGGGACCAAATGCCGTCCTTATGGATGAACGGGACAGCGGGCGAGTAACCGCAGTCTCGACACTTCGATTGGCCATGATCTCCCTCAGCAGCCACCTGGGGCCTCCTTCTCGGGCGCCGGCGGTAGCTCCTCAGCTGCGGCCCGAGCTCGTTCTACCCGCGCTTGGGCGATCGTGGAGAACCGGGTCCAGAGCAGCAGCAGGCGCTTGGCATCGGCGCCGAGCACATCCGCGCCCTCGTCGTCCAAGCTGTCGAGCGTGTTGACGCTGTCGCGGACGAACCCGACGAAAATCTCGGCGACCCGGAGGCACTCCTCGATATCGGTCGGGTCGAGCCGAATCGGGTCGAACTCGGTGGTGCCTTCGTATTCGCGACGGCGGACCTCGCCGGTGCAGGTGGGGCATTGCTCCGGCTCTCCCCAAGGGACCTCGCCGAGGGATTTCGGGATCGCCATCAGTCCTTCTCCCCTGAGGAGTCGAGGGTGGCGGCGGCTAGGTCGGCTTCGAGTCGAAGGGCGAGCGCATCAAGGTCAATCCGGCCCCCGGGGTGCGCCGCAGGATTCAGCAGGGGCTTTGCCCACGCCATCGGCGATGGGCGGTCGCTGTGAAGGTGGTCAAGCAGGAAGCGGAGGCGTTCGGGGTGATGCGCGCCGCTCGGGTTCGGATCACCGAACCGGGGGATTTGAGCCTTGACAACACGCACCTCACCGCAGACAGCGCACTCACATTTGACCTTGGCGACGCCCAGGACTCGCGTCGAGCGCCACGGCGGCCAGTAGCGGTCATGGGTCAAGCCGTAGTGGTAGACGACCCAGGGCTGGTCCGTGTCGTAGTTCGACCGTCCCTTCATCCCTCCACCTCTCCAGCCTCTTGATCTGAAGTGGCGGGGACGTAGCGGCGGACCTCGTAAAGCTCTGGGTCAAAGCGCTCCCTGAGGGGCGGCTCCTCGTCGATGTAGGCCCGCGTGTAGTTCGACGCGCTCCGAGGGACCGCCCTAACCAGCGTGATCTCCGGCCAGTCACCCTCCTCTACTGGTGAAGGGGAAGCGGGCTCATCGGTAAGAAGTGCGTCGAGTTGGCGGCTCGCCACGGCAGCGGAGAGCTTCGCCCTGATCTCGCCGTATCGCCGCACCTGCCCATTCTTCAGGGGGTCCGGGCCGCCCAGACGGCAGTCGATGGCTTCGAGCAGGCCGCCGATATCGCCGCTGGTCAGCCCCTCCTCGGAAGGGGAAGCGGGCTGGTTCTCGGCGGTCGGACGCGGCAGGTAACCGCGGACCTCGTAGCCGCTGCGTTTATACGGCTGCGCGAGATCGCCAGGAAAGGGGTCACACCAGGCGCCGGGGGACGCCTCGACCATCGCGGCCTCTCGCCCCGCGTGACAGGGGCACTGCCCCTCCTCCCCACCTAGACGCTCTACGTCTGGGGCGGGGGCGACGATCTCCCAGGCCGCCTTCGTGATCCCAGCGAGGTGACGCATCCGGTCGGGGTCAGCGACGACGGCGCTCCGGGCGAGGCCGCGAACGGTCGCCGGGTCCTCGCCCTCGACGGGCGGCCGCACCGGGGCGCAATAGGCGTCTTCGATCGCGTCGCCCAGCTTCTCTCGTAGCCGCTCTACGCCATCCTGGGCTGGCCCAGAGAGTGCCCCCCGGGCCTCGGCAATCTGCTGCTTCGTCAAGCCTGCATTGACGAGATCCCGACAGGACATCTGCTCTAGGGCGGTGACTACGGTGTGGAGGGGGGTGGCCGTTTTCATCGCTTCTCCTCAGGGTCAGGGGTAAGTACTGCTTTCAGGTCAAGGGCTCGATTCGTCCCAGGACTGACCCAGCAGGGCACCGGGTCGGGGACGAGGTCGGGGAGGAAGTAGACGAAGCGACCGCCGTCGTCTCCGAGCACCCCGAGCACCGTTTCGCCTACGGTTCCTCTTCGGCCGTGGAGGTTCGCTCGCATCCCGGCCTCTAGCTGGTTGCCGGAGGCGTCGAGTACGGGGGGGGTCACGCTGCTTGCTCCAGGGCGCGGGTCTGAACGTGCTCAAGAAGCTGCTCGCCGATGAAACGGGTGTAGGCGGGCGGAATCGCTTGGGCGATTTCTTTCTGGCCCATCCAGTCGATTCCCATCGCCTCGCGAGCCTCGGGCAGGTTCACGTGGCCAACTACGTGCATCCACTCGTAATGCTTTGGCTTGACTCCGAGCGGAGCATGCGGCGTGGAGCAGGGTTCCCGGAAGAACGGCACCTCTAACGGCCAGTTCGTCTCGAAGTAACGCGGTCTGCGCGTCCTCAGTCCCTGGAACATCTGACCCTCAAGCAGGACGGGGTCACGGAGGGCTGCACCAGGGACATTCTCGATGACGTAGGAAAGGCCGGTCGCGCTCAGCAGCTCGCGGGTCTCCGGAATCAGTTCGGGGTGCTCACGGTCAGGGTGGAGACTGCGAAGCGACGTGCTGGCCTGACAGGGCGGTGAAGCGTGGATAGCGTCGAATGAACGGAAGTCGTTGCTCTTGTGCCAGCGGAGGTCGTGTCGGAGACGAAAGAGTGCATCGTCTTGGTGGAACTCGTCCCCGCAGTAGTTCGGCTGCGGCTCGATGTCCACTCCGACCACGTAGAAGCCGGCTTCCTGATAGCCCTTGGTGCAGCCGCCGGCGCCGCAGAAGAGGTCGAGGAGGCGCGGCTTCACTGGCCGACCGCTCTCAGTATGGGGGGCTCAGAGATCTCCGCTGGCGTGTTGAGCAGCGGTGCGTCGTCGAGGATGCGGCGCCGTCCGAGTTCGACGTAGTCCGGGTTCAGCTCGATACCGATGAAGGAGCGGTTGTGGCGGAGGGCAACGAGACCCGTGGTTGACGCGCCGGCGAAGGGGTCGAGGACCGTGTCGCCCTCGGCGCTGCCGGCGAGGATGCAGGGCTCGACTAGGTCGGGCGGGAAAGTGGCGAAGTGGTCAATCCGGCTGACCTTGTAGAACTCGCAAGTACATGCCGGGGCGCCTGAAGACGAAGACGTGTGAACAGTGCGGTTCGGACTTTCAGACTCGCGAGGATCGGGCGAATCGTCCTGCTCGGTTCTGCTCTCGGGCGTGCCGCGATGCGGCGCAGCGGACGCGGGTGACCCTGACGTGTCGCCAGTGCGGCACGCAGTTCGAGCGAAAGGCGTATATGGCTGCCTGGTCCCAGGATCGCGGTCCGTTTTGCGGCTTCGACTGCTATGGGGCGTGGCAGCGGGAGAACACGAAGGGTCAGGCGAACCCGAACTTTCAGGCCCAGAGCTCGGCGCGGGGCGCCGGTCAGTGGGAGCGCGCTCGCCTCGCGGCGCTGGAACGGGACGGTCATCGCTGCCAGGACTGCGACGCGACGGATCGTCTCCATGTCCACCACCTGACGCCGTGGGAGCCAGGGCAGGATGATCCCCATGCACTGGACAATCTGCTGACGTTATGCGCTCCGTGTCACCGTCGGCGGCATCCGCAGGAACACGGACCCGACGGTCGCCTAGTCGCCAGCCGCTGAACGGCTTCTTGGCGATCGTCCAGACGGAACGTTTGTTGCGGCCCAGCGCCTGCTGCTCGTCCTTCGTCATCGCGTCCCAGCGGTCGTTGAAGCCGTCATGGCGTCGACCGTGACCACGCTGCTTGTCTTGGCGGACCTTCTCCTCCTCGGGACTCCGTCGACCGAAGCCCTGACTATGCGGACTCTTCTGAGCGCCGTTGGGTCCGGCGAAGGTCGCAGGCTCTCGGATCGCGTCGGCGTCGTAGAAGTAGCGCCGCGACTTCGTGAACAGGAAAAGGTACTCGTGGGCCCGCGTCGGTCGGTCGGTGACGCTCTCCGGCATCGGGTTCGGCTTGCTCCATATGATCTCCCGATCGGGTGAGTGCCGCCAGATCCGCTCCTCCATGACGTGGCCGCATCCACATGGGCAGTAGAGCTCGACCTCCTCAATCGTGTCGCTGCGCAGATACCAGCCGTCGGCGCATAGGGCTAGAGCCGACCTCCACGGGATGCCGACGAGATCCTTCGGCTTGAGGCCAGTGCCCGGGGGAATGGCGCCGGTGTGCGTCTGACGGCGGGCCGCCTTGGTCTGATTGGCCGAGATAGCCGAGACATTCGGCGCATGCATGCCAGCGTGCTCTCGGCTCTGCGCGCCCCAAGACCCTGCGTAACTGTCCCCGATGTTCAGCCAGAGCGTGCCATCGCTCCGCAGGACACGCCGCACCTCAGCGAAGACTTCAATCAGCTGCGCCACGAACTCCTCGGGCGTCGCCTCGAGGCCCATCTGTCCGTCGACCCCGTAGTCCCTCAACCCCCAGTAGGGCGGGCTGGTGACGCAGCACTGGACCGATTCGTCGGGCATTTCGCGTAGTCGATCGAGCGCGTCGCCTTGGCGGATCTCCCAGCTCACTTCCCACCCCCGGTTGGATCTGTAGAGCTGCTGAACCCCTCCAACTGCGGTGGAGAGGAGAGAAAGGCTTCAAGACCATCAAGGGCCTTGCCGGCCTGCTTCTTGGTGCGGACCTGGGGTAGCTCAATGCCGGCCCTCTTCGAGAGCCTTGCCAGTGTCCTGCGCTGCGGGGCAGAGGCGGGCTGGAATTTCTTCCTAGCCCGCTCTGCCGCTTTCATGGCTGGTGAGATCACGACTCGACCAGCGGCCTGTAGGTCTCGCCGCGTTCGCCGTAAGTGCTGGCGAGGGCGTTGTGTGCAGTGAGCTCCTGCGGATCGCCTAGCGTGTCGTCTGGCAATAGCGGACGCAGTTGCGGGTGGACCCAGAGGTGGTAATTCTTGTGCGAGCCGTCTGGCTCCGGGGTCGAGTTCCGGCACTTGACGCAGACGAATGGCTCTCCGCCTTCAGGGTTGGGCATCCGCCACAACTCGGCATCAATCAGACCCGGAAAGTCCGGCTCGCGGACCTTGTCGATCAGCTCGCCGCCGGCAGCAGCCATGTAGTCCGCCGCCCCGAAGATCTCCATGTAGCAGCGCCGGAGCTCGGTGTTTGACTCCTTGGTGATCCGCTCGACCGTGAGGGCCTTTGGGTCCTCGATGATCTCTTGCTCGACACGGACTCCATGCCAGGCCCAAACGCCCCAACCATCTGGGTAGATGATTGCCGGTCCCTCATCGCTATGAAGGCGACTGGCTGGGTCGCGGTGAACGTGCTGTGGGCGCTCAGTGAGGATGACAACACCCTCCCGGGGCCACCACCATCCGCTGGAACGGGCAATGAGTGACATCGCCTCTAGGCCACGGTCGAGGTGCTTGTCGTAGGTGGCCCCTACCTCCCGAGCGAAACGCGCCCAAGCGATCCAGCCGGCTTCGTGCTGGCCCCACCAAGCGTTTCGGATCTGACCCCCGATCTGACCCCCGATCTGACCCCGGATCTGACCCCGGATCTGACCCCCGATCTGACCCCCGATCTGACCCCCGATCTGATCCCAGATCTGACCCCGGATCTGACCCCGGATCTGACCCCGGATCTGACCCCGGATCTGACCCCAGATCTGATCCCCGATCTGATCCCAGATCTGACCCCGGATCTGATCCCCGATCTGATCCCCGATCTGATCCCCGATCTGACCCCCGATCTGACCCCAGATCTGACCCCAGATCTGACCCCGGATCTGATCCCGGATCTGATCCCCGATCTGATCCCCGATCAGATCCCGGAAGTCGCGGTTCTTCATCACCTCCTCGAACCATGCGGCAGCGCAAGCGCCGCCTAGCGGTGACTCCATCCAGATGATCATCGGCTCCTTGAGACCCATGACCGCGTACAGCGCTTTGGCTCCCGCCTCCGCCTGTTGCCTATCGGCCGGCTCAGTGGAGAGTCCGTGGCCCAACCACTCCGAACGAGCGGCCTCTAGGGCTCGCTGCTCGGTAGCGGTAAGGGGGTCGGTGCGGACCTTCTTCTTGGTGGCCGTCGCCATCAGTCGGCTACCAGATTGATTCCGCCCGCCTCGCTGTACTCGCGCTGCCTGCGAACCTCGTAGTTGCCTGGGGCCAGGGTGATCGTGTCGTGCTCCGGGTGGACCAGGTCTACTCCGGCAGCCTCGGCCGTAATGGCCTCTGCCTCGATAACGAGGAACCGACCCTCGACCTCCTCCAGGTTCTTGACAAGGAACGTGGCGGCCTCGTCCTCGATTGCGTGGAAGTGGCCCGTAATCTCGCCCTCTGCGAGGACGATCCGGCCTTTCTGGCGGGGTACCTCTTTGAGCCCATCCGGCAGATCCTTGACCGGCACGAGCAGAATATCTCCCTGTCTGAGCTGTCCTACGTTCATCGTCGTGTCTCCTTCTGACGGGATTCCCGTCGTTGACGGTGCATGCGGGCGCACTCTCGGCACGCGCGATCACCATTGGGGTAGATGTAGGTGTTATCTGGGGTAAACTCGTGGCCCCGTTTGCAATGGGCCCTTGCCCGTTGCCGCGCTCCGTTGACGGTTCCTGAGATGCCCCGCCTAACGTTCTCGGCTTGGGCAACCGGCTCAAGATGCGCCGGGTTGACGCAGGCGCGATTGCGGCAGAGGTGGTCGAGGACCGGCGGCAGGTCTCCCGTTGCGATGGCGTACATGATCCGGTGGGCAAGCGAGGTCCCGAATAGTCGAATGCCAAGCACCGAGCCATGGCGCCCGTAGCCCAAGCGATCCCGAGGACCGATCCACTCCCAGCATCCGTGCGAAGTGGTCGCCACGCGGGTCATAAAGCCGGGAGCACGCCTAGGCATCTCTGTTCCTTTCGTTGTGGTTTGAAAGAGGAAGATCGGATCGCTTGACAAATTCGTACGCGCCACCGCTGAGGCGCCGGACCAGTTCGACCGGGCTCACACCGTGGACGAGGATCGGGTGTGCCTGCTCCTCGGCCCATGCCTCGGTTCCGGCTAGGCGCTCGAGGAGTTCGAGCTTGCCTTCGTCAAACGACCGATGGCAGGTACGACAGAGGGGGATGACGCAGTCGGAGTGGTCGCAGCCGCCTTTCCCCTGGGGCCAGATGTGGGCGGGGTCGACGGGGATCTCCTGGCGGCAACCCAGGCAGGGCAGCCCCCGGACCTTGTCGCGCTGGGCGCGACTTGCTTGAAAGCCCTTGCCCTGCTTCAGCGTTGATCGCCGGCGAGGTCGGGTCCCGGCCTCCTCTTCTGCCTGACGCCGGGGTGACTTCCTGGCCAACGGTTTGCGGACCTTCGGCTTGGCTTCGGCCTCCGTCAGATAGCGGTTGCCATGCGGGCATTCATCCGGTCGCTTCTGGCCGTTATAGGTCCGGTGGGTGCAGGAGCAGTCGCGGGTGAGAAACTTGGTCACGAACGCCCCTCGATCTCATCCGCTGCATCCGTTAACCGCTTGGCTAGGTCTCGGGCCTGGCCGGGCGTGAAACGATCAAATTCCTCCACAAA
This sequence comes from uncultured Solirubrobacterales bacterium, assembly GCA_963849165.1. GTDB lineage: Bacteria > Actinomycetota > Thermoleophilia > Solirubrobacterales > 70-9 > VAYN01. The sequence goes on from CAWKGJ010000004.1 coordinate 222,103, forward strand.
GCCGCCCTGGCGTTCCAAATAAACGGTCGGACCACCGGACTTGAAGGCACAGTTGACCTCGATCTGCGTCCCGTAGTGGTCCTCGATTGGCTCCCGGCGACTCACTCCCCAGCCCCCTTCGGGTAGATCGGGGCCGAAGGACAGTTCACTGAGAGCCAGGCAAGTAGCTCCTGCCGGCGGCGATGGCAGAAGTTCTCCAGGGTCAGTGAAGGGCCGAACTTGCCGGCGACCCTGGCGCGTCTGACTCGGTCCGGCCCCAACCCGGGGGTGGCCCGCAGGAGGTCCACGACCCGCATCGTTCGGGTCCAGTCGTGGTCGGCGGTCAGGGCCTCGGCGAGGGTGATGCGACCCGAGGCGATGGCTGCCTTCAGCACTGCGCGGCGAGTGCGGACCTCGTTGGCTTCGCGCAGGCTGGCGGAGCGCTGGGCTTCGAGGGTGGCTGGATTCACGCTGCCTCCAACGAACCGCGAACCACATTGCGCACCTCGACTAGCTCTGCGAGCTTCTTCTCGAACAGCGCCGTGATGTTCGGCGCGCGGCCCTGGGACTGGACGATCTCTCGGGCTTCTCGAGCGGCGGAAATGCAGAGGTCGTCGGGGTGCTCGGCAAGGGCGGCGCAGATCGCAGAGCGTTTCGGGTTCGGCCAATCGCGACCGTGATCGTTCGGCGAGAGCATCCGCAGGCCGGCGGTCAGGTGGTGCCAGACCTCACGCTGCGCGGGGAAAGGGTTAGGGCTATCCAGATCAATCCGAGTAGAATTCGACAGCCCTGACCCTTCTTCGGAGCGGTCTCGGGTCGGGTCGGGTCGGGTCGGGTCTAGGGTCCGCACGGACTCCAGACAGAGTCCGAACGCCGTCCGGTCGGTGTCCGTGGTTTGTCCGGGCGGACACACTGCGGACATCACGCCGCCTCCTGGAGTTCGGCCTCTTCGCGTTCCTTCTTTTCGCGCGCCTCTCTCTTGCGCTTCGCGTCGGCGGCACGCTTCTCGTCTAACTCCTCCTTTGAAGGGTGGTAGTCCAAGAAGTCGTGGATCACGAACTCGTCGGCTCGCTTCTCCCACATGCCCAGCTCGACCAGGGCGGACACCGCCGCCTGCATCTCCTTGGGCTTCTGGAATAAGCCGGCGACGAACCAGGCAGGTACGGCACCGTCCGTTTCGTGATCGGCCGCATAGGTCGTCGCGATCACATGCAGGCCGATGGAAGCCGAGCACCGGTACCAGGCTTCGCGCACTTTCGGGTGCGAGTGAAACGAGTCGTCGAATTTCGCCCAGACCATTGGGGATCAAACCCGTCCCGTCCTGTGTACGAGTAGCCATGGCACCTACGCCGCCCTCGGGGAGTCGGGATTAGCGGATATGGCTTTGAGCGGAGGCGGCTTCGTCGGATCGTTTAGTACGACGCGGGCGGGCAGCCTCGCCTTGCGCGGCGTGACGGAGAGGTCCACGTACTTGCAGCCAGCGAAGCCGTGGAGGACGTAGCCGATGCGTCCGTGAGGGCGTTCGTTGCGGGGGCCATACATGCAATCCAAGGTGCCGCTCAAGGCATCGAGGAGATCCCGATCGCTCACCGCCTCCTCAGTCCACGGCACGGCGATCAGGTCGAGGTCGCGCATCCGGCTCCCGTGGACCGCGACGGCGTACCCGCACTCTCGGGCGACCGCTCGAATCCGAGCGATGGCGCGATCCTGCTGTTCGATATACAGATCGCCCACTAGGCCGCCCACGCTTCCGGGTCGGGCTCAGGGAGTAGGGACAGAGTCTCGGGCTCAGCAGCAGGGGCCGGGATTTCCGATCTGCCACCCGGCTCCTCCCCACCCGCAGGAGCAACCGCCTGCGCCGATGCCGCTTCGTCCAGGGCGTGCTCATTTATGGATCGCCTAGCTACACCACCCTGCCGCTGAGAGCGCCCGGCTGGACTCGAACCAGCAACCGTCGGCTTAGAAGTCCGCTGCTCTTCCATTGAGCTACGGGCGCGTGATTGGTCGGGCGAAGCAGCACTGGCGCTCTCGAGGTCGACAGTCGGGACCTCCTCGGGCCTTACGGACTCCGAGACACCTGCGCCGTTATCGCCCGAATCAGTGCAGCGAGCGCTGGCCCGATGACCATCAGGAGCCACGTCGGGCATCGGCCCCGGCTCCCTGGCGCCCTCTGCACTGACCCCGACGAGCTTCGACAGCTCCCGGCGTCCCTTCGCAGTGACCCGATACACGGGCGCCTTCCTCGCATTGGCGGCAGCGTGGGAGACGGTCCTGTAGACGCCCGTGGATTCCATGAGCTTGCGCTGGGAGAAGGAGCCGATGCGAAGGCCTTTGGTGTTCGCGTGCTCGGGTGGGACGCAAAGCTCGTCCAGGTCATCGGCGTGGAAGGCGCCGGTGGCGAGGAGCGTGCGGGCGATCTGCTCATCGATTGCTCCGGCCCAGTCGCGTTTGGCTTTGACCTCGGCCTGTACGTCTCGGGCCTCGTCTAACGTGCGGACGTTGCCGCCTCGACTGCCAACTCCCTCCATTGCCCTCGCCGCCATCACTCGTCTCCCCAAGGCGTCAGCTCGAGCTGATCGCCCCAGTGTTTGAAGCAGCGGCCATCTGGCCAGGTCGCCCACACCCAGCGCTCGCCCCCGAAGAATGGGTCGAAGTCTTCGGCCTGAACCGGGATTCCTAGGTAGTAGCGGGTCATCCCTGACCACCTGGGTGCGCGTAGGCGATCAGCAGGTAGTCGCCGGCTTCGAGTCGGTGCAACGCGTATTTGCGCTTGAGCGCTCTCACGAGCGCACCGCCCTGTAGAACTTCTCCGCATTGCCGCGGCCCTGTTTGGTGCATACGAGCTCGATCAGATCGCCATCAACGAGCTTCGCCAGGTGCCAGGCGATCTTGCCGCTGTAGCTGCCGATTCTTGGTGCGAGATCAACCGCCGATAGTGGCTCCTGTGAGCCCTCAAGCGCTTCGAGGATCGCAAGTCGCTCAGGGTGGGTTTCAGCTCGCGCCAACTTCTCCCAGTTCGGCATCTAGACCAGTGCTCCGATCAGAAGACAGAAGGGCGCAAGGGCGAAGAAGTGGCGGAGTGTCCAGGCCCAGAGGACTGCGAGGGGGAGCGTCATGCGGCTGACCTCAGCTCTCCGGTTCGGCGATCGAAGTCAGCCGGGGGCGTGTCCACCCGGAGGTCACGCCTCTCGCTCCAGACGATCAGCTCGTGAAGGTCCTTGCGGTCGGCGCCACGACGGAACGCCTGCTGCTTGGCGGCCTCAAGGACGCCGTCGGCGACATCGCGTACGTAGCGCAGCTGGGAGACGTCGGCCTCGCCGCGGGCAATGTCCCCGCACATCGTGATCGCGTAGTGCTCTTCTGCGTGTAGCTGGACGATCCGTTCGGAGAGGCGCCGGCGGTAGGCCCGTTCGGCCTCGGCCAGCTTTTTGCTGGCGTCGCGGATCAGATTCTCCACCTCGCGCTGCACCTCGGAGGCGCGGTGGGCAGCGGCGCGGGCGTCTTCGATGAGGAGGGGTTGGATGGTGTTGTCGCCGAACCCGCTCACAGTTCCCGCCCCATCCCGTTGCAGTCATCGGTCGGACACTCGGTCTGCTCGTCGGTCAGGCCCTCGCCCTCGAAGACGCGGACTGACCAGGCCTCACCGCAGTTCGGGCAGCCGAGCTCTACGTCGACTCCGACCGCCTGCTCGTGGGCGTCCTGCAGGGCCTCGGTCTCGGTCCAGCACATCAGCCGCTCACCGCCTGAACCATCGCGTCCGTCTGCTGTTGGAGCTGCCGGGCGACCTGGCGCGCCTCTCGAGCCTTCGTCGCCGCGTAGTTCGTCTTGCCGGCGTCGCGGTAGACCTTCACCGCGTTTTCAAAGCACTCGGCGTCCGACTCAGCCTTAAAGAACTCGTAGGTTCCGTCGTCGGAGACCTGGAGAATCGCCGCCCAGTTGGACTTGCCGAATCCCGACTCCCCGGAGAGAAGCGGATAGCCACCACCGACCTGGGCGTGCGCAGCGGCGGAGATGTAGCCGCCCGTCTTGAGGTCGATGACCCCGGGACCGTCCGCTTCGTGGCAGGCGCAGATCGGGTTGTCGCAGCGGGCGTTGAGCTTGCCTCTGAAGTCGAGGCGGCCTGCAACGCCGAGACGCTCGGAATAGACGATCTGCTCTACCTGTGAGGCGCCGGGATCGTGCTCGAGCCAGAACAGGGCGATGGCGCTGGCCAGCTTCTTCTCCCGATCGTTCAGTGAGGAAAAGTCGGGGACCGGTCGGCCCATCGCAAGCGCCTGGAAGGCGAGGACGTGGGCGTTGGTGCCTTCCCGACCAGCCTTGTCGCGGACGTTGTCGTAAGTCAGGCCGTGGTCATTGAGCTGGCGCCAGATCGCATCGGCATTGGACAGCCAGTCCAGGAATTCAGCGTCCTCGGTCTCGCTATAGAGGAGGGCAATCCCGTGACACTGCGTCCGGGCAGCCCAGCGCAGCAAGTTCTCCGGGTTGTAGTCGAGCGGCTTGACCACGGTGGTGACGCCGGTGAGCCGCTTGCCCTTCTTGTCGGTCTTCGGGTTATGGCGCCAGTAGGAGTGGTCCTCGTCGAAGTACCAGAGGGCATCGCCGCTCGGGAGCGTCACGAACTCGCCAGGCGCGCTACTCATCGCCGCTCTCCTTCGGTGCAGGCGCGTCGACCTCGGCCTCGGTCTCCTTCTTCGTCAGCCAGCGGTCGAGCTTCTCGGCCTGCTCGTAGGTGAGCCCGGCGAGTCCTTCTACCGCAGATTTCTTGTTGGAGCAGTCGCCTACGTCACTATCGGCGGCGTGTGAAGCGGCGAGCCGAAGCGACGTCTTAGCGCTCGCGACTTTCCAAGCTCGGTTAACCAGCTTGCCGGCGATGCCCGGCCCGATGTGAGAGTCGGCGGCCGGAGCGCCGTTCGAAGCAACCTTCTGCTCCGCGACCTCCCGGTTGACATCGGGGTCGAGGTCGGCGGCGCCCAGGTAGACCTCGTGGCCAGGGCCGACACGGGCGATCGCCAGCTTGGCGGCGTTGGTGAACGAGCCCTTGTAGATGTTGCCGCTCCCGGAGCCCCGACCGACGCCACCGTGGCTGGTCCGGCGGACCATGATCTCCCGGTGCTCTTCTTTGTGGAAGCGATTACCGACGATGACGGTGACCAGGGCGAGCTTCCCGCCGTCCTCGAAGTGTTCGTCGTACCACCACCACAGAGGCGTGAGGACGTTGTTCATGCGGTCGATCTGAACCTGCACCGATCGGACGCCCGTCGACTCGTACGGCTTGCCTTCGGTCGGCGGGATCGTTTGGATGAAGCCGCTCGGAATTGGAAGGCAGAGGAGCGGGTAGAGCTTCATGAACAACTCAGCCGTCAGCCCGTCGTCAGCGTTCGCTTCGCTGCGGATCTCAGCCGCCTCGTCGGCGATTTCCTGCTCGGAGGCGATCGCCTCGGCGCGTTGAGCATCGGTCGGGTTGCTCATGACCCGTACCCCTCGGCGAGCACCCGCAGAATCTCGTCGAGGTCAAGCGCCTGGAACCCGATTCGCATGTGCAGATCGGAGGCGCCGTCCCGCTCCATGTCGAGGTACAGGCGCTTCATCGCCATCATCAGCTCTTGCCGGGCCGTGGCGATGTGATCGGCAACCCGTTCGACCGTTTCGGGATCAAGCGGCTCGCGCTTCTCGGGAACCGGCCCCACTGGGACCCCGGACAGCACAACTGCCAGCCGATCTCCCCCGTCGAGGCGCTCCATGGCCTCAAAGAGGTCGGGTAGTCTGCGTACAGCCATGGACTCGTCTCCTTGGCTCACGTGCCGGGACGCTGATACGTCGCCGGCACTCTTTTTATGAAGGTCTCGGGCGTCCACTAGGCAGCCCGCCTCTCCCCCGCGTCGTTCCGTTCACGGCTGGCGAGGTAGTTGGCGATTTCCTGGTGGAAGTCGACTGGCGGCTCTGGCTCTCGACGAAGGCGCTCCTCTTCGATCAGCCGCCCCTGCCGGAGCCAGAGGCCATAGAGATAGATCGCCGCGCAGATGACGAGGGCGACGACGATGCCGATGCCCAGGCCGATCAGAAGGTCGCGGAGGGTGGCGAGCAACGCAGGCATCAGTCAGCCAGCCGCCAGTGGGCGTGAGGAGCTCGCTTGGGACCCTCTCGCAGAGCCCGGGAGTAGATCTTGGCGACCCCCCCCGTCTCCAGGTTGGTGAGGTGCACGATGCGGTCGAGAGCGCCCGTGTTTGCTCAACTCGAAGCGGCCCACAAGCGAGCCGTCGCCGACGGTGGTGCTCCGGAAGAGCTCCCAGATCTGGCCCTGGCGAAGCGAGACGGCCATTCCCCTACGCCGCCTTCCCGGTCTCTAGGGGTTGGCGATCTGCGCCGCGGTGGTACGCGCCCATATCGCGGCTCTGGTTGAGCATCCCGTTGATGTGAAGGTGGACCTGCTTGTCGGCCAGTGGGAAGCGCTTGCCGATCCTCTGAATGGCCTTCGCGCTGACCGGGTCGGCGCTTGGAGCAGGGGTCGTCCCGCTGCGGTCGAGGCTCTCCACGAACCGGGGCATCGCGGCACGGATGCCGGCGTCGGCCCGTTCGCGCGCCTCGATCAACTCTTGGTCACTCGCCGCGGCAAGCTTGGCGTCGCGCTCTGCGATCAGATCGTTGATATTCCGGCGCGTCATCGCGGCGCCTCTAGGTGTCGACGACCGCCCATACAGCGGATCTCCTCATCTTGCCGAGCTTCGAGGCGTTCAAGGGCCGCGATCGCAGCGGGACGAACGTGCGGCCCGATTTTCCTCAGCTTCCGCCGCTCGCTGACGTCATAGGCCCATCCGGCAAGACGGCAGAGGCCAAAGAAGACGCCTGCGAGCACGGAGCCGGCCAGGAAGGTGATGGCGAGCTGGGAGAACGCTTGGCCTAGCACCAGTCCTCCCCTTTCTTCGCGAACTCACGAGCGGCTGCAGCGTCAAGGTCGTTTCCGAGTTCTGCGGCCCCACCCACGATTCGAGCGAGCGACATGACGAGCAAGGACCAGCCGATGAAACCGAGGGCGATGATGAGCGGGGTACTCACGGCTCAGATCACGCTCCCCTCTGGGGCCCGCAAGCCGTCAGGAACGAACTCGCACAGGCAACACGGCGACTCGTCCGTCACGCAGGAGCAGTGATTGCACCCTCCAGGTGGAGCATCGGCAATTCCCTCCCGAGGAATCGATGCCCCATCCCGGGGGTGACTGTTGGAGGAAGTCGTGAAGAGCGAGCCGTCGGGGCGGTGGCCGATGAAATCGTCAGGCTGCAGGCGAACGTGGCCTCGAGGCGAGGTGATGACGCAACAGCCGGCCCCGTTCGTGGACGCGACCGCCTCGTCGCTGCGGAGGAAGTCGAGCGGGAAGGAGCCGTCGTAGCGGAAGCCGACCAGGGTGTATTGCCTGCTCGAAGCGACAACGCCCATCAGCGCGTATTCCTCGTCTTCTTGGCCTGCTCGCAGGTGAGGGCGACGGCGATCGCGTTCTTGGCGGCGAGGCTCCAGTCCGCAGCCGCCTTAGGCGTCTCCGAATCCACCGCGCGCTCCAGGAATCCGTTCGCTGCTTCAGCAGCTTGGAAGCCGATGGCGCCGAGTGAGTTCGTCGCCACTACCGCTCGCCCCCACCCAGCAGCAAGCCCCCGGCCGGGATCGAACCGGCGACTTCGCCCTTACAAGGGGCGCGTTCTCCCAACTGAACTACAGGGGCACGAAGGGCAAACCAGGAAAGGAGGGCGAGGCTCCTCTGCCATGTAGCGGCGAGGACGATGGCGGTGACCGTGTTCACGCGGCTTCGCTCCAGCTGGCGACCCCGCCGCGTCCCGTCCGGCGCTCCGGCAGGCGCCCCCCCCGGCGGTTCTTGTTGTAGCGATTACGTAGTACGTCGACAATTCCGCCGCACAAGTTGCTCAGGCGAAGGTCGAGTTTTCGGGAGCGCCCTTTGTTGTAGAGCTCGATCGGCTCTAGGTCGGAGATCGATTTGATGACCCCCTCGAGAACTGCGTCCGGGTAGAGGAGCCAAAACGCGCCTAGGCCTTTGATGAGACTGGCCTGTCGCCCGGTATGGGAGTTGGCGTCGGCGCCGAATGCACCCTCGTAGGTCTCGAGGGCACGAGATACAGCGGTGGCGTGGACGCCCGAGTTGAGGCTAGGCTTTCTACCGCCCGCCCAGATCCATTCCAGCTCCTTGGTACAGGTGAGTTGCCCGGGGCCTCGGACATAGCCGATGCTCCATCCCGACTCCTCCACGGTCGCCTTGATCGCCCGCTGAGTTGCCCCGCCGGGACCTGACTTACAACGTCGAAGGAAGCGCTCGGCGGGCTTGGTGGTGCGGCGGTCGTTGATGCCGTCGCAAAGCTCGTGCATTTCGCCCTCGCTCAGGCCCGTCCAGAGCTTGACGATGATCTGGTCCTCAAGCCGGCCCTCCTGCTCTGCGATTACCCGGCGGTTGTTGCCATCGAGCACGAACAGCGTGTGCTCCGGAAAGTCGGGAAATGCCAGGGCGGAGTTGTCCCCTACCTCAGGGGTCCCGACTGCCGTCGGCGAGTATCCCCCGCGCTCCTTGATGAGCCGGGCGACTCGGGGCATCGAGACAGGTGGATTGTCCGGGAACGGCTCCAGCTCACTCCAGCGCACGCGTTTGGCTTTCGGGGCCTTCATGCGAGAGCGTTGATCAGTCCGGTTACGGCTGTTCGTGCGCTCCGTAGTTGCTGGCGACATTCGTCGTGCTTCCCTTCGGGTAGGGCCTGCTTGGCGGTGGCTAGGTCGATCTCGCCAACGGTCATCCGGATGTCCTCCATCCGGCTGGCGACTGAGGCAACAAGTTGTTCTTGGTGCTGGCGCTTGCGAGGGCGCAGTTCCCCGACCGGGAGATCGGGCTCGGCCTTGATCTGCTCGCGCAGCTCTGAAACGGGCCACTTGTGATCGCGCGCTTCCTCGAGCCGCTCAGCCTGCTCCTCGGGCTCAAGAGCGGCAACCACCTGGTGGTGGGCGAAGCTCACGTCTTCCATTCGAATGGAAGATTTGGAGGCGACGTGCGCGTACTCCTGGAGCGTTTTGCGGCTCAACTGGGGGAAGAGGCGTTCGGCGGCGTCGTAGGTATCGCGATCGATGTAGCCCTCGCGCTCGCCGGCGTTGATCCAGTCCCCGACCATCCACTGGAGCTTCCGGTCGATCTGCCCGAGCGCCGTCCCCACCTCGACCCAGTCGTCACGGGTGATGCCAGCGGGAATGTGCAGTCCCGTCGTGGTCATCGTGACCGTGTCGGGGAGTGCCAGAGCCGTCGCCTCGGCCATCAGACCTTCGCCCTCGTCTCAGCCGAAGCCCGAATCTCTTTGAAGACCCGAGGCTTCATGGCCACCCGCTTGTGCTGAGCGTCTTTGGGTCCGCTGCAGAAGCCTTTGCCCGAGAAGAGACCAGCGGGGAGCTTTCCGATGTGGCCGCAGATATCGCAGACCGGGAGTTCGACCTGGAGGCGGGCCATCAGCTCGCGTCCTCCAGCGAGGTCTTGGGTCGCCACATCGCACCCTGAACCCCGCCCCCGCCCTTACCCCGACGTCGACCGGGTCGCTTCGTGGAACTGGCGGGGCGGTCGGAGTGATCCTTGCCCTGGAACTTCAGAGGCCGGCCCAGGCCCAGCATCGAGGGGGTCGGGTAGCCCACGATGCCCCTGCCTGCCTGCCGGGTCCTCGTCACGATCCCGCCCGGCACCAGGCAGCACTCGCTTCCGGCGCTGGTGAGTCGACGCGATCCCAACCCATGAGATGCGCGGGTGAAACCTCGAGCAGTTCGGCGAGCCGGAACTTCTGCTCATCTGGAACGCCTGATTCGTTGCGCTCCCATCTGCGAATCGTCATCTCGCCGACCTCGCAGATAACCGCTAGCTCGACGCGGGTTTTCTCAGCGGCTACCCGAAGCTCTTCGATTCGGTTGGTGGGGATCTCCACGAACGGGAACCTACAGCTGTTGACAGCAGATGTCAACAGCTAAACAACTATTTTCAGCAATGAGCGCCATTTGTGCGTAGTCTGCAAATGGCAATGGCAGATGACGAACGCCTCCTCCCGCACTTGGCTGCGGCATGCTGCGAGCTTCTAGGGGACGCGGATCCGAAACAGATCCCCCCTACCGTGCGAGTCGACGTAGCGCAAAAAGCCCGCGTGTCTCAGAACACCGTCGATCGATTTCTGCGGGCACAGACGGTGCCGCGCAGTAAGGATCTCGACCGTATGGTCACTGCCGTAGCCCAGGTCGCGGAAGGAGATGTGGACTGGCTCGACCCTTGGCGCCGAGCAATCAAGCGGGCGAAAGAGGCGCGCGTACGCCTCGAAGACTTCGTCGCACCCGTTAACGCGAGCGGGCTTGACGGGCAGACTGCCCGTGCAGCTCGGGCGTCACAAGCTGCAAGGGACGCTGGGGCAGCGAGCCGGCGATCTCATGAGCCCAAACGCCACAAGCGTCGCTCCACGGAGACATAGGGTTAAGTTCCCGACGTGCTCGTCGCACCGCTAGCAGCAACTCCCCCAGCACCTGCGTTTCGTCGCGCGCCATTTCTCCCTCTCGTTGACGGAAGCCTAGCGCCGTTATGCAGAAAACTCAGGCACCGTTGAAGCCTCCCAGACCACTCAAATACGTCGGCGGAGTTGAGTGTTCCTGACGGCGCGACTGCTTGTCAAACGTTGCGCGCGCTAATTTCATCGCGCGATGGTGATGGGACTTTGAAGAGGGCGAGGTTGTCTGAGACGATGATTGCATCGTTTCCGCTCTCGCTTCGACGTTCGGCGGATTGCTTCTCGATCTCGTCCATCTCACGTAGCGACCGTTCCTTAAGCTCGAGGGCAGCCGCGTAGCCCTCGGCATCCAGAATGCGGCGAGTCCTCGTCAAATGGAAAGCGCTGTCCTCCCCGATAGTCCCTGCTCTGAAAGCCAACAGGCCGTCGTCGAACTGCACTTGGAACGCTCGGCCGAGCTGATACTCCGCGAAGGCTGGATTATCCCGGGCTAGCTTCTCCCACTCGCTGGTCTCAACTAAGGCGCGATCGGTCGCTTTGTAGAGGGTCTCGGTGAGACTGCCCGCCTTGCGCTCACCGACTGGTTCGGCGCAGTCGAATTCCACTAGCTTCTTCGTGTGGTAATCGACATTCGAGATCTGCTCACGGGGCAGGCCCATGTCGCGCGTCATCTGGGCCGGGCTCGCAACGCGTTCGGTGAGGATCGTAAAGATCTTCTCGCGCAGAGGATGTGCATAGGCAAGTAGGCGCTTTTGCGCTGCGGTCAGGTTTTCCGTCTTGGTCGCCATCGGCCGTCTAAACCTTCGGAGTGCTGGAGCCTAGTCGCTTTGCTCTGGAAGATGGGAAGTAAAGCACGCTAGATCTCTCGCGCACGGCAACGTCGTAGCGCGTCGTCATGGTCAGTAGATCACCCGAGCCACGAAAGGGGGTGAATCCATGACCATCAAGACGACGAGCGAGATCATTCCCGCCCTCAAGATCAGCAAGACGGGCTGAGCGTCTGCGAACTAGGGCCGGCCTCTGCCTCGTCATTGGAGGTCGGCCCTGGAATAAAACAGATACTTTGAGGGGCGCATGGGGAGGTTCTGCTCCTTGTGCCAAGCCGCCCGGGGGTTGCAAGCTCCGCGGGCGGCGTTTTGCGTTCAGGGCCGCGATGGTACCGCAGGATCTCCAAAGCTAGACGGACGGAGTATCCAGCTCCGCAAGAGCCCCCACCGTGGGTCTCGGCCGTACTACTCGGTGGGGGCGCCCTTGCGGCTGCTTCGGGTGGCAAGGGAGAATCAAGCCGATGACTAGCTTAGCCCCTCAGTCAAGTTTCAAACGCTCGGACAGGGCTACTAGCTCGAGCACCGAGACACCTAGCCCACGGGCAACCGACTGAATCGATGACCAGCTGGGGTCGCGCTCCCCTCGCTCAATTCTGGAGATGAAGGTGAAGTGAAGTTCCGCGTTTGCAGCTAGATCTTCCTGCGTCAATCCTTCGCGGAGGCGAATCTGCCGGATCGCTTGAGCGAGGCCAGGCGTCGTTTGAGAGGCAGCGGACACGTCGACAAGCCAATGCGCCCCGGGCGGAAGGCACCAGAGCCAACTGGCTTAGTCGAGCACGAAAATGCTCAGAAATGCTGCTCGCCCGCTACCACCGCCCCGGCCACAGCGACCGCGCCAGCCAGGTCGGCGACACCGAGACCCCGCGACAGCGCAGTAGCCCCTCCCCCACGAGATCTCTCACTGCCCGCTCCACCGCATCAAAGCGAGCGAAGGACTGCTCGCGATTGATCTCCGTGGCAAGCTCGGGGATCGTCGGGCGATCGGGGAAGTCTTCGAGCACGGTGACGAGCACGGCCCCTCGGGCAAGGACATCCTGCCCTCTGGTAAATCGGACTCGATGTCCGTTCTCCTGCATCCCTGGCGATCCCTGTTTGGAACTCGCCTGCCTTAGACCAGGGTAGCGCGGCGCTTGACCCGAGGCAATTGTGTAGCCGCGACACGTACCGCTCTGCGCCGCCCCCCGCCTAGCCTTCCCGCCATCAGAAAATCAATGGCCCCGGCGGCGGTGGAACGCCCCGGGGCCGTGGCACCGAAAGGTTGGGCCTCTCGATGCATCACAAGGCTATTCCGCGCCCTGAGGGCGGCGCTATCGAACTCGAGGACGTGCAGCGCGTCGTGCTCGGCCTGGTCCTCGCTGAACACCCTTGTCAGATGACCGTCTCGGAGATCGGGAGGGAGATCGACAACCGCCCCGCTGTTGATCAGGCCGTTGACGATCTTGGGCGCGCCGGCCTACTTAGACGGGTCGGTGCATCGGTCCTCCCGACCCGTGCCGCGCTCCACTTCGACCGGCTTGCGGCATGATCGACGTAGCCGGTCGTTTTGGCGACAACCTCGCCCGCGTTCGTCGCGAAGCCGACCTCTCTCAGGACGAGACCAGCATCCGCGCCTCGGTCCACAGGACCGAGATCAGCCAGATCGAGAGAGGTCTGCGGATTCCCCGGATCGACACGCTCGTGAAGCTCATGGGGGCGCTTGAAGCCACCGCCGGTGAGCTGCCGGAGGGGATCGCGTGGACGCCCGGTGAGTCTCGACGCGGCTCCTTCAAACCCGAGGATGAGAGCACCCGCCCCTAAGAAGGGGTCAACAGGGAAACGCCGGGATGCGTTGTATAGTCCTAAGCAGGAAAGGGCTTCCGGGCCGGCCAAACTGGACGGCCGACCCGGGTCGACACCCTGTTAGTCAGTGACCCAGGTACCTTAGGTATGACCCTCCTGGGAACGCGTGGCCATTGACAGTGGCTCGCCATTCCCATTCTCTGGAGCCCCCGGCAGCGCGGCCTGACCGGCCTCGCTTTCGGAAGCAAGTTCGTAGTAGCCCTTGGCGGGCCTGGAAAGCTTGTTCTCCTTGACCAGGGTTGAAGCCATCATCTGAAGACGATGGTGGTCTTTCTTGGAGTCGGTCAGCCAGCCCCGCTCCTGAAGATCCTTGTTCAACTCGGTCAGTCTGATCCCCAATCCCTGCGGCTTCTCGGTCATGACGGACAGGACCGCCTTCCGAAGCGGGGGGATCTCCTTGCCGGGGGTGCCGTTGGTCGCCTGGCCGTTCGTGGGCATCTCGCCAAGCTGACGCGTCAAGCCATAAAGAGTCCGCCAAGTGCTCTGCTCTTCCTGTAGGGCCTTGATTTCAGCGTCAATCCGCTGGATCTCATGCTCGGCCTGCTCGGGGCTGACCGAGGCAAGGACGGTCTGTAGCTGCTTGAGGATTTCGGGCGCTTGAGTCATCGTGAGTTGAGAATACCAGTCTGTGGGGCGGTGAGTTGAATTTGGGTTCTTCTCACCGCGAACTCAAATATAGACGCTCCATCAGTCGAACTCACGGCCTGTCATGGATTACGTGTGTTTGGTATCATGATAAACGTCATGGCAGCCCGAAACCGCAACTCACTCGCCCCGTCTCGGTCGAGCGAATCCCAAATGACCTACACGCGGTTTCTTGAGTTGTTCCCCGACAACGATGCCTGCTTGGAGCATCTGAAGGAGCGCTTCTTTGTCGACGGCACCGAGTGCCCTAAGTGCAGCAAGGCCAGCAAATTTCACCGAATCAGCGGCCGCTCGGCCTACTCCTGCCAGTTCTGCGGGCATCACGTCTACCCCACCGCCGGCACGATCTTTCACAAGAGCAGCGTGAGCTTGCAGCTTTGGTTCTTCGCCGTCTACCTCATGTCTTCGACCCGCTGCGGGATCAGCGCGAAGCAGCTAGAGAGGGAGATCGGGGTCACCTACAAGACCGCTCACCGCATGTTCAAGCTGATCCGGTCGCTGCTGGCCGACGATGACGAGGGACCTCTCGGTGGCGACGTGGAGGTAGACGAGTCGGCCTACGGCGGCGGGGTCCGAGCGACCGAAACCCATCGACAGAAAATGAAGAAGAAAAGCTATCGGCCGACGATCCTCGCGATGGTCGAGCGCGGCGGGCGGGTCCGGCCGCTGGTGATCCCCGACCGGGGCACCCGCTCAATCCACATGGCGGTCAACCAGCACGTCTTGCCGTCCTCGATGCTCTTTACCGACGAATGGGACGCCTACAAAACGCTGGCCCCCGGCTACCGGGGCCATCGCCGGATCAAACACGAAGCGAAGATCTACGCCATCGGCGAGACCCATACCCAGACGGTCGAGGGCTTCTTCGGTCTCTTCAAGACCGGCGTGCGCGGCGTCTATCACGCGATCAGCACCGACTACCTCCAGTCCTACCTAGACGAGTACGCCTTCCGATACAACCGGCGCTACTCGAAGCAGCCGATCTTCTGGGCGATGCTCAACCGCGTCCAGCGCGACCGGCTGCCAGCCGCTTCTTAGCCTGATTCGAAGTTGCCTTCGCCAAGTCGCGGAGGAAGTCGGCCTCATTGTGGCCGGGGTCTTGCTTCACGTCGGCCTCTGGCGGCGTGGGGCGGGTTTTGGCTGGGCGCTTGCGAGCGGGGCTCATAGCTGACCTAAGGACAAGGCTAGCGCTCCAGGCAGAAGGCGTCGGGAGTGGCACGGATGTCCCTCTCAACGCGTTGAAGGCCCGACAAAGGCCGGACAGGCCAATAGCAACGGCCCGAGCAGCGCGGTACGTGTCACACGTACACAATTGCCTGACCCGAATGCGAACATTTGTTCGTGGGCGGATCGGGAGTTCAACAAGGCCTAGTCGAGAAACACTTCGATCGCGCAGTCGCAGAGGGTCAGCTCGACGCCGCCTGGCAGAACGCGAAGCTCCTGCCCTATGTCTCCATGGATCGGGCCTTGCGTTTGACGGTCTTGATGAGCCAAGAGAAAGGTCCCGGCGCCGAACGCCTCGCTCGGCGGTTCCTCGAGCGTTTCATCCGCGAGTACGCGCCGTCCCTGCAGCTGATCGGAATGGTCGCCGAGGCGCTAAGAGCAAGTAGCCGTGACGGGTTCATGGGTGCTGACGCTCGAGCAGAATTGCGCGAGCTGGCCGACCGTATGGCGCGGCAGCGAGATCTTGCGGCATGGGGGTCGGGGTCCTTGCTAGAACGACAAAAGCCCCCCGCCACGAGGGCGAGGGGCCAGAGAGGTTCCGGGGGCTGAATCGCAGGCTAGCTAGCTAGGAGGGTCGAGCGAAACGACTAGCGAAACGCAGAGCGGGCTGCCGAGTTTCGCTAATCCCTCCTAGCGGGCCATCATCCCCGACGGTTTTCGGAAATCCGCGCCACCTCGGCCTGCTTCACATAGGGCGCCGGCGGCGCGGCGACCCCGACCCCGCCTGCGGTGAGCGAGATCAGGATCGTCACCAGATACGTCTTGTCGCCGGTCACCAGGTACAGCGCGATGGCGGCCAGCAGCGCGGCCAGCACGGGCAGGTAGACCTTCGGGGAGATGTTCATCGGCGATCCTTTCGATTGTTGGATTCGAAGTTGGCGACCACAAGCACCTGGCCCTGCTCGGGCCACTTCTGCACGGGCTGGTAGGAGCCGTTTTGGGAGACGCGCACGAGGGCCGAGGTGCCGTCCTCGTCCTCCTTCACGACCTCTTCGAAGATCCAGGAGTCGGAGCCATGGGTCTCCCTGCAGGGGCGACGTGGGTGGAGGCGATCGGCGAAGCGCTCGCGCAGACGAACGAGGTCCAGCATGGGCGGGATCCTTTCGGTATGAGGGCCGCTCGCAAGCGGCGAGGGTTGAAGAACTGCACAAGCTCGACACGGCTTCAGCCGCAAACCCACGGACCGGCGCCAGCCTCCTGATAGAGGCGATGCGCCGCGAGATCTTGATCCGCTGGCGACCAGTCACAGGCGCTGCAGTAGCTCGCGTAGGTCGTGTCGAGCATCTGATAGGCGCCGCGGGCCGAGGACGTCGGGTTCTGGGCGTTGTAGTCGCCACCGCTCTCGCAGGCCACGATGTAGAACGGAATCGCCCAGAAGCGTCCTCCGCCGGCATAGGGCGTGACTGCCTGGCGTAAAAGTTCGACCCGCCGGTGCTCGTAGAAAGCCTCCCGCAACCCTTCCCATCGCTGCTTTAGGGCCCCGCGATTCCCGGAGCCTCGAGAGCAGTAGATGAAGTTGCGGGCCACGGCAATCGTCTTCGCTTTCGGCGCCCCCCTCTCCCATCGCGGTTGCTCCCAGACCCTTTCGGCAAACTTCTCAAAGGCCGAGGCTGAGACCTGGCGAGGGCAGGGATCGATGGTCGTGTTCGGACGTAGAGCCTGAGTCGAGCTTGCCAGTGGGAGGCAGAGCAGGACGATGGCCCCTGATATCAGGGTGTTCCGGAGTCGGATATTTCCTTCCGGTGGTTTTCAGGGGAGCCGCACTGTCCGCGGCTTTACCGAGAAGACGGGTGGTACCTTGAGCGAATGGACCGGCTGGTCATCGACGACGGCTTCGACCTCCCCGACCTGGACTTGGGTACCGGCGGAATCCAGTACGCCATCGACCGGGCCGCATGGGACCGGGCTGAGATTGATCTCGCCATCGTCGAACGGCGCATGCTTGAAGGCGAGGATCGGGTCGAGGTGATGCGGCCGGCCGGCGGTGTCGCCGTCTACGAAATCCCGGCGTGGCGCAAGCACCCCGTGAAGCGCTTCAAGATCGCTCGCGCCCGCCGGAAAGAGGCTCGCGCCTAATGCTCCAGATCACCCACATAGCCGCAGCGCTTTGGGACAGTTTCACGCTGATCGCCCGGACCAATGTGCGCGTGCTGCGACACATGGCGCAGAACTGGAGGGTCGAACTCGCCTACCTCGCCGGGATCTACGCAGTCGCGGCTCTACTTTTCGACCTACCCCCGCTTGCCTGATGCCCCAGGACATCCACATAGATGGCCTCGGCACCGAGCCACTCGGCGTTACCTACATTGAGGAGGGCGCGTCAATCCTCGATCTGGTTAAGCGGTTCGGCGGCACGGTCCGCACCGAGTACGTCCCCGAAGAGCCACGGCCTGCGCGCAAGCTGGACCCAAGAACCGAGTGCCTCCTCGCCGAGTACGAGCCGGAAGAGGCAGACTCGGTGCTGGCCGTCTTCTGGCGCTACCACTCGCTCGAAGTCGAAGAGTTCGACACGCCAGAGGAAGCGGAGCGATTCCTCGACGGCGGCGAGGAATACGGAGCGCTGGCCGGAGAAGCTGTGGTGCAGCGAAAGGGCAGGCGCTCCAGCGAGCCGACGCAGTCGCGCTGAACCGTTTCTCACGGCCCACCCAGTAAGCACCGGGCGGATAAGGGCTACCGCTGGTAGTCCAGCAGCACAATCGTTTCTGGCTGAGGCACCGGAGCAAAGAGGGTCACGGCGCCGAACCGGTAGAAGTCCGGCGTGTCGTCGGCAAGCCAGCCGCCCGCCTGGAGCACATCGCCAAGTGCCTTCTCGAGAAGCGCTCGAAAATTCCCTTCGTCGCGTCGTCGCTTCTGTTTGAACCGGAGCGTCGCCGTCGCCTCCACCCGCTTCA
Organism: uncultured Solirubrobacterales bacterium; assembly: GCA_963849165.1. Lineage (GTDB taxonomy): Bacteria > Actinomycetota > Thermoleophilia > Solirubrobacterales > 70-9 > VAYN01. The sequence continues at coordinate 240,019 of CAWKGJ010000004.1, forward strand.
ACCCCTTCGGCACCCGCTGCTCCATCAGGGCGATCGACAACCACTGTTCCCAGTCCTGCTTGGCCTTTCGTCCCACCGCCCAGTGAGAGCGCCAGCCGATCTGGTTCAGCGAAGGGGGAATTCCGGGGATGCGGAGCGTGACTCGCTCGCTCACCCGCTCGGCCTCGGTTTGGTGCGGGAATACGTGGTCCACCTGACATGGTTGGCCGTATCCGCCCCACCGATTCCATCCACGATCAGCTCCCACTTCCCCGATTCGTCTTGCGGGATCTCGAAGACGTATTCGCCCGAAACGACTTTCGTGGCTGCGATCTCGCTGGACGCTTTGGTCGGCCGGATGAGCGTCCCGATGACTTTGGTCGGATCGGCCGGTTTCGTGGTTCCGTCGAGCGCCGTGATCGTCGCTTTCCCCCTGACCCTCACGACCTGCCCGATGTAGTAGCGGCTGCTCATTCGTCCTCCAGGGTCAATGCGGTAGTGGGTTTGTGGGAGAGAACCAATCGGGTGACCGCCTCGTCGTCTAGCTCGAGGCGGGTCACGGGCTGGTGTCTCAACGACAGCGCCGTGACGAGCTCCGTCGAGAGATAGAGCGCGGTGACGGGTTCGTGGGTGAGCACGATGCGGACGTGCTCAAGGTCGACGTCGCCGCCGAGGATCAGCGCTAGGGCGAGATCCACCTCTTGCGCCGGGGTGAGTCCGATCACCCGCCGCAGAAAGAGCGACGCGGCCGCGCTCGTCTCAACCGCCTGTCCGAGCAGACGCCGCTTCGAGAGTTTCAGGGCGATCGCTGCGCTGGTCTCGACAGAGGGCAGGAGGTCGAGGCGGTGAAGAAAGCCTACTGGGACCGGCGCCTCGACCTCTTGTGCGGGCACGACCGAAACAAGGATCGGCTTGCCGTATGTCAAGGGCACGGTCTGACTCGCCTCAAGCCCCGGAGTCAGCCCAATGCGAATCGGCTTGAGGAAGTTGAGGCCGTGGGTCTGGTCGCTCTCCTGAGCCGGGGTCAGGCTGACCGGACCGGAGAGGTTGTGGTAGGAGAGTTCTTGCGCTTCGTCGTGCTCTTCGGCGGTGCCGAGCGCCGCCAGCCGGAGAAGTGAGCGCGGCACCGCTGAGTCAGCCTCACCGGCTGCTACCAGCACGAGACGATGAGTTGCCGCCACTGATTGAGCAGCATCGCCCTCGACCGCAGCGGCCAGAGAGTGGCGCTTGCCGAACTCCAGCGCCGGGGCTTCGTCGGACTCGCCCGCAGCGCTCAGAAGCTTGTGGATCACCTTGACCGGGGTCACAGCCGCTGCGGTCTCGGACTCGCTGGCGCGAGCCAGGGCCAACAGCTTGCGGAATGAGAGGGTCGGTCCGCCCTCGGTCGAGGCCGAGGGGGCCAGCGACACGCGGCGTAGAACTGTCACACCTTGAGCTGCATCTGCCTCTGAGGGCGGAGCCAACGCGATGCGCTTTGACCGTGAAGGAGCCTGTGCCGTGTCGCTCTCTGCGACGGGAGCTAGGGAGAGTTGCTTTCCAGTCGAGCGGGCAACCGCAGCGTCCGTCTCGCCAACAGTCGTCAACGAGACCCGCTTCAGGGAGCTCCGCGTCTGGGCTGCGTCTGCCTCACCGGCCGGCGCCACAGCAACCCGTTTTGACCGGACCAATACCTGAGCCGCGCCGGTCTCAGCCGCCGGCGTGAGCGTCTTGCGGATCGTCTTCGTGAAACCGAGGGACTGCGCGGCATCGGCCTCGGCGGCCTGGCCGAGAGTGGCTTTCTGGCCGCCGCCTTCTTCTTCCGCTCTTGCCGCATAGTGGGCTTCCACCCGAGCTTTCGAGAGAGCCCCTGAATAGAGCGCCAAATGAGCCATGTCGCCGGCGCCGAACAGCGAGGCGGCGTTGCGGGACATGACATTCAGCGTGGAGTTGGCAAAGCTCCCTGACTGCGCCCCCGACTGACGTAAGGTGGTCGCGGCTACCGCACCATCGACGTAGGCGGTCAGAGCGCCGTTGATCGGGATGATGAGCACGTAGTGATGCCAAACCGCAGCGGAGGGGCGAGCGAACGTATAGCGTTTGTCCACCGCTCCGATGCGCCACTTGACCGAGACCGTGTTTGCCTCGGCACCACCGGTCGAGTTGTTCGGGTCGACGTTGAAGCCGTTGTTGGAGTTGGCCGTGGCCGTGTACTCGAGGGCGAAGTCGTCGTTCGTCCCGTTGACATCCCACTTCAGCCAGAACTCAACGGTGAGCGTGGAGGCAGCAGAGAGGTCTACGGCGACCTGCCCCCAGTCGTTGACGCCGTCGAAGGAGGTCGCTCCCTCGTCGCCTTTGGTCAACGGTCCCGTGTTTTCGGCCGCTGACCCGTTGAGGGTGATCCCGGTCCCGCCTTTGTTCTCCGTCCCGGAGTTTTTGGCGAGTCGCCAGTAGCGCAGCGGCGAGTCCGCTTCGACGGCTTTGGAAAAGGCCGACATGAGTCTCCTTGGCTGGCGCTACAGTTGATCCATGTCTACTTCCGAGCTGGTCACTCCCGAAGCCACGTTCCGCATCGAGCAGGACTACGAAGAGGTCAGGACCGCTGGCCCAAAAACCGACAAGGACTGGCGCGAGACCGATAGCAACGGCCACGAGCACTATTGGGATAACGGTTGGCCGACCCTGGAGTGGGTCATCACCGGCACCTACTGGTGCGAGATGCACGACGAAGAGCATGAGGAAGGCGAGTGCCGCTGCCGCGAGTGCGGCGAGCGGGTTTCACCGGGGATGTTGCACCCCGGCCCCCGAGTCATGACCGTGCCGACCCTGCGGAACTACTTCATCGACGATAAGCCCGTTGACGAGGCGACCTTCAACGCGGCGGTGAAGCAGGCGAAGGCGAACTACGCCCCGTAGTCCTGCCCCGCCGGCCCCCAGGTCACGCCCCGGTTCGGCTCAGGCGGAGGAGCCGCGGTGCAAGCGGTCACGCTCCCGCTCGCGGCCCCCCAGGTCCCTTCCTGCGAGCAGCGGGTGTTGTCTCGAAGCGTCGCCCCAGAGGCGTTGGAGTCGGTCCAGATTCGGTAGATCTGGTTGCCCTCAAGGACCGTGCCCAAAGCGACTCCATTGCGCAGTGCAAGAATGCTCGTACCGCCGTCGCCCCAGATCGTGTTCCGCTTGATCGCAAGACCCGTGTAGGGCCCGAAGATCTGAACGATGTTCGGCTGCCCGCATGGCGAGAGCGTTGTCGGATAGCACGGTTCCTGGTTGCGGATAAAGAGGTTGTCTTCGAGCCGGATACCGTCGACCGCCCCTCCTCCGCCGAGCATCTGATCCTTGACGAAGAAGCCCTGGCAGCGGTTGTCGTGCAGGTAGTTGCGGCGGAAGAGAATCCCGTCGCCCTCCCAGACGGTCTGGAAGCAATCGGAGTGGTTCCCGTTCTCGCGAACCTGCGTGATCTCGTTGCCTTCGACGGTGATCCCTACCCCGTTGCCGTCGCCATCTCGATAGCGGTTCGCGTGGATTGCGTCCTCTCCGAAAGGGCCAACCAGACGGTTCCCGATGATCCGCATGTCGGAGCAGTAGGTGGCGCTGGAGGGGCAGGCGTCGATGCCCTGGCCGCCACCCGTGATGGTCGAGCGTGCGATCGTCGCCCCACTTGAGCCGACCGCGAGCTGCACGCCGCCCGTGACCTTGACCCGTTCCAGCTTCCCATCGGTGCCGCTAATCACGGCGCGCTGCAGGGTTACGGCACCCGGATGGAGAGCGACCACCGTTCCCGGTCCGCTGAAGCTCAGCGTCCCGTAGGGGCCATCAGCGAGACAGACGGCCTTACCTGCCCCGAGGTTGGCCTGCACCGAAGCGAGCGAGGAGACCACGGCCGTGCAGTTCCCCGCCGGCGGTTCGGGCGCGGGGTCAACGACCGGTGGCTCTTCAGGTTCCGGCTCTGGCGCCGGGTCTCCGGGGTCGCCCTTGGGGCCTTGCGGGCCCTGCGGGCCTTCAGGTCCACGTTCACCGGGCGGTCCCTGCTCACCGCGGTCGCCCTTCTCCCCAGGCGGGCCCGGAACCGGTGCGCGAGCCTCCAACGCGACGACGCGAGCCTTGAGGCTGTTCACCCTCTGCACGAGCGTGGTGATGCGTTCGTTCTGCTTCTGGTCAACGGTCGTAGCCGCGACGGCAGGCTGCGCGATCGAGGCTAGGAAGACGACGATGACGAGGAACAACAATCGCCCCCACATCAGGTCGCCCGGAAGACTTCGCCCGCGTTGATTTCGACGTCGTTGCCGTCGGCCGTGACGGCGAAGTCGAGGTGCTCGCAGGGGATCAGGTTGGCGTCCGTGCCGCCCGTCGTGTCTGGGTCGTAGGCGATCAGCAACCCGGTGGTGTTTTTCCCAGCGGTCGGCGCCGTCCATTTCGTCGCTGGGATTGAAGCCTGCCCGCGGTTGTTGGTGTTGTCGGGCGCCAGCGCAGCAATATCGGCATCCGTCAGCACCTTGCGGGACCAGCCTTCCGCCTGCTCATTCGGAGTACCGCCGAGAAACGCTTCGACCGACGCAAAGTCCTGGCAGTTGGCCTCCGTGTCAGAGGTGCTCAGCGGGATCAGGATGATGGCCGAGTTGGCCGGTTCGTTCTGGTCGACCCGGTTGAAGAGCTCGACCAGCCGGCCCTTGGCGATGTTCAGGACGAAGTTAGCCACGGTCGGCCTCCTCTAGATCGACGGACTCTCCGCTTTCGGTAGCAGGAGCCAAAGTGATGGTCTGACCGACCGAGCCGTCCCCGGGCGCAGAGTCGAGCTCGCCAACCTTGGAGCCATCGGCACGGAGCAAAACGATGCGGCAGGCCGGTGGCGTAAAGTAGCTCTCCGGGTTCCCGCCACCGCGGGTCACAGTCACCTCTTCGGCGCCTCCCTCGGCGCGAGCGGCAGCAATGGCCACGCCGCGATCGTCAAAGCCGGGACCTTTGTCGGCACCCTTGCCGTCGTCATCGACGCGCTCCCAGTTCCAGCGCCCTTTCTCATCTGGGGCGACGTTGATCTGCATCGTCTACTCCTCGCCCTTCGGCGTCGGGAAGAGGTAGACGCCGACGCCGAGGGCCAGCGTCGTCACATCGACGTCGCCGATAAGCGGCAGCTCCACGGTCTCGGTGCCACCAACTCCTAGCGCAGCAAGCCCAGCGAGGACTACTCCAGCGACGAGCTTGGAGCCGGGAATGTAGGCGGAGAGGCCGGGCGGGAAAAGACGCGCGAGGAAGCTCCGGACTGAGTCCAGCATGGTGGTTCCTTTCGTTAGGGAGAACGGCGGTTACGCGGCCCAGGAGGTGACGAATCGGGTCGTCACTCCGGGGTCGTTATGAGCAGCTGAGCCGAGTGCGTAGTGCTGGCACCACTCAAGTGGCGTCCTGACCGGCACCCCATCTGGGTACTTGGCACCGATCGCGACGACCCACGACTGCTCGGTCGTCCAGTAGTTCGAGAGCGAACCGGTCCCGCTGCGGCTGATCAAGTCGGCCGCATAGGGGTAGTTGTGGTTCAGAGTCGCCAGGCGCCAGGCACGCTGGTGGCTGCGAGCTCCGGGGCGGCCGAAGAAGGCGTCGTGGCGATCTCGCAGCGACCGAGCGAGCAGATTCATCTGGTAAAGCCCATCGAAGGCTCTCCGCACCACGACCTCGTTGCCGTAGTCGCCCGCGAGAACCCGCCGTTGGGTGTAGCCGCAGTCGATCCCGCCGGCGACGGAGTGGTTGACGGCGCCGATCAAGTTGCCGCTCTCGGCATTGATGACGCCCTGCAGCAGCCCCTTCGGGATCGCGACCGAGACGAACTGGGAGAGGACCACGCCCATCTTCTCGGAGGTCTTCGGGCCGAAGCGACCATCGCGCTTCAGGCCGGTCGATCCTTGGAAGTCGCCGACCGCCCTGAGCGTCTGCCCGCCGAAGACCCCGTCCTCGCCGAGGGGCGGACCGGTGGAAGCGCGAGCCACATCGTTGAGGCCCCGCTGGATCGCCCAAACGACGATGCCTCGGTCACCGCGCTCGACGGTGTAGACGGTGCTGGAGGGGATCACGCATTCACCGCGTAGTGGCCATGATCACCATGGCCCGGGAAGAATCCGGCGTATTCGGTGCCGTACTTGATCCACCAGCCGCAGGGGCTGAATAGCTCGGTGAAGGAGGCGCGGCCGAACTTCTCGCGGGTCTTGATGGCCGCCTCCTGCATCGAGCTGACCGAACCGGCTCCGGTGTCCACCGCCCTCACGGGGCTGTAGTAGTGGTAGCTACCGACCGTGTGCCCGCCGTTGCTCGTTGCGGTCACGTACTGGCCGCAGACCACGACCTGGAATGCGACAACGTCCTCTAGGTCGGGATGCAGATTGCCAGGGCAGCCATTAAGCATCCACGGCGCGAAGTCCAGCCTATGCTCGGCGGCCCACTTCTCTTCTGCTGCCTTCAACTTCTTCCCGATGATCGTCTTGCGACGCAGCCACCAGGCGCCCCGCTTACGAGCTTTCTGCCGGCGAATCCTGAGCGAGGAACGCCTGCCAACCTTGTGTTCCAGCTTCTTAAGCGTGGCCTTGACGAGCACCGAGTTGGCCGGCGAAGCTTTACCCAGCACCAGCATGTCGAGCTCGGCCCGGAGAACCTTGATCTCCTTGTTGAGGCGCCGGGTTTTCTTGCCTGCCAGGTTGGCTTCGACGATCCGGGCAGCGAGCCGCTTCCTGGCTTTTGCCAGGGCACGTTTCAGGCGGTCCATGGACGCTTCCTTTCGATATGGAGCCGACCGAGTGCCGGCGCAGAGTTAGGAGCAGGGTTTGAGCAAGCCGCGCACGAGACAGAGCGCGGGCGCCAGTACTTCGTCTTCCACTCGGTTGACCGTCCCGCGTATGCCTTCGAGGGCTTTGGGGAGCAGGCCGGGTGGTTGGGCTGGAACTTCTTTGCCGGCCGGGTTGAGGACTGCTGCAGGTGGAGGCGGGGCGACGGGCGCTGGCGGCGGCGGTCCGCTGGTTGAGCCCGGAGGCGGTGCCGGTGACGGCTGAGGATTGCGGGGCGGCTTGGGCTCCGCGCCATCGTCGCGGCCGCCTCCGTCACCCGCGCCGGTAGACGGGGCTGGCGGGCCACCGGTAGACGCCGGCACCCCTCCCCCGCCACTGCCGCTGTTCTCCTGCGAGAGGCGCTGAGAAGTCGCCTCTCGCTCATTCCCTCGCTGGCGTTCCTGAGCTATCCGAGCACCTGCACAGGGTTCGGTGAAGTCCACCCCGAGACCGTCCGCGAGTTCCCGGATAGCCCGCAACGTGCCCGCCTTGCGCTCGATCGCACAGGCCTGCGGGTGGGTGATCGTGGAGACTGCGGCGTCGAAGGCTCTCTCGCACTCCTCCGACTTCGGGCCATATTTGAGGCAAGGCGATTCGACCTTCGTCACCTGCTTCTCGACCCGGTCGGTCTGGTCTTCGGCCCGCTCGAGCAGCACGCCGAAGACGACCACGAGGACGAGGAAGGCCGCAGCACCACCGCGGCGCCACTGCGTCTCGCTGATCGGATGCTTGGCTCCGAAGGGGCTCATAGGTGCAGCCCTCCCCATAGCGCCATTGCATAGAAGACGGAGGCCCACCAGCGGGCGAGTGGGGAATAGAAGAGCGCGATGCTCATTTCTTCCCCTTGTCGAAGAACTCCGCTGACCCGATGAAGCCCAGGGCGGCGATGATCACCTGGCCGTGGATATTGGGCCAAAGGCTCGCCTCCAGGATAAGGACGCCTACCCCCACCGCCCGGAAGAAGAACGTTGGCCCGAGGCGAAACTTCATGCATGTCTCCTCCAGGGTTGGGGGTCGTTGGTCAACGGAGTCCTCTCAGGGGGTCGGGGGCGGAAGCTGGCGACGTGGCTCCGTTGGCTTTGGGTACAGTCGCGTGCTCCCGCACGGGCGGGACTCATTTGTACGAAAGGGAGCCATGGACCAACAAAGACCCGCTTCGTCACAGGGCACAGCAACCGCCGGCTGGTATGAGGACGACGTCGGACTTCGCTTTTGGGATGGCAGTCAGTGGACTGACCAGCGCGCCCCCAAACCAGCCGAGCCCATCAGCCAGCGTGCGCTCGCGAGCGCTGTCCTCGTTGGCGTCCTTGCCGCATGGTTCGTCGTCTGGCTGCTGGCCCAGTTCGCCCCTGACACCTTCTACATCCCCGTGAAGTTCGTCGTGGAGGAGCTTCCCAGCTTCTAGTCTTGCGCTATGCTCAGCCTCACTTACGCCAAACGCCCCCGCGACGATACAAGGCGTCCGGGGGCATGACACGGAGGGATTAGCTCCATGCCAGACCAACGTAACAAGCCGTTCTCCCGGAAGCTGAAGGACAACTACTCAGCGGTGATGTCTACGGTAGCCGTGGTCATCGCTTTGACCAGTGCTGGCGCCATTGCATCTGGCGTCGTGGTCACTTCGAAGTCGATCAAGAATGGGGCGATCCTATCTCAGGACATCCATAGGTCCGCTGTGAAATCGAGTGATATCGGCAACAACGCAGTCGGTTCAACTGACATCGGGACGGGATCTGTCGAGAGTTCCGATATCGGAACGGGCCAAGTCGACTCCAGCGATATAGGGACGGGCCAGGTAACGCCGCAAGACGTCACGATGCCTGATCCGATGCAGTTGAAGGACGTAGACTCGACGACGATCACCCCGACGCTCAGCTTCACCTTGCTCGACAGCGTCGGGTCCTATGTAAAGGTGGATCCGGCCTCCACTCTCGAGGTCGATTGGACTGGCTCGGTATTCGGTGAAAACGGAGGCAAAGTTTCGGGCTGCGTTTTCCAACTTCGCGTGGACGGGCAGCCGAGCCCCATGGGCGGCGGTGAAGTATTCGGAACGGGCCTTACGAGCGTCGCGGCAACCGCGCTGTTCCCCGCTGTCGGCGCGGGACTTCATCAGATACAAATCTGGGCAAGGATCGTCGTCGACACCCCCGCCGCTAATCAATGCACGGTGGGTCCCGCTGCGGCTGGCATCAACCAGACCTTTGTAATCAGCGAGCAAGTGATCTAGCCAATTCCCATCTCTTCGACATCGAGGCGTTCAAGGAGTGCTTCATAGGAGTCCAGGGGCGCATCGAGCGCGATTGCGCTGGAGCGCGACGAGCGCGTCCGGTTCGCGCTGATGATGTAGCGATAGCCAGGGTTCGAGGAGTCCATGGGGTCAAATAGGTCACCGGATTTGACGTAGTAATAGGGCCATTCGGCACCGTGCTCGTCTTCAACGAAGCCGGTGAGGGTCGCTTCGCCTGAGCCATCGAGTAGCTTCGTCTGCTCGAGGAAGCGTTCGGCGGTTTCTTCGGCTCCCAGGTTGGTTGCTACCCGCTTCATCGCGATCTTCGCCCACTTGCGAAGGCCGGGAATCTGGTTAGCCGGGTTAAGCGGGTCACCGTCGAGCAATCGATCGCTGGTCAGCTGATAACCCGAACCCGTCGGAGCTATCACGCGCGTGGCGCCATCGACATCCTGGTATTGCACCACCACCCCATTGAACACGCGCCTCATTGACTGCCCGGTCTCGCGCAACTGCGTCGGGCCAACTCGTCCTCTCCAGCGTTTGCGTCCTTCCCGCTCGCCACGAGGATTCAGATGAAATGTCGGCCCGAACTGCCCGGGCCACACTGCCCACTCGTTTAGCTCGAAGCGATTCGCCTTGTCGATCATGTCTTGCACAGTCGTCGACTCTTTGAACGGCAGATGGGGAATCGGAAAGCTGGTCGGGCGGATCGTGCCCATTGACCCGGTGCTGAAGTTGATTAGAGGTGCCCAGCTTGCAAGCGCGTATGCGATGACGTCGGAGGCGAGGACGCCAACCTGGGGATGTGCACCATAAAGCGGGAGCCCATGACGTCCGAGAACCTTGATCTGGCGGTATTGGAAGTCGGACTGAATGGGTTTTTCAGCGGGGCCGGTGAAGTAGCTGATGAGCCCTAGAAACCGACGGTTCGCAACTGCTTCACCGGCCCAGTTGTTGAAGCTGTTTCCGTTGAACTGAGCGAGCTGCTCAAAGGTCGAGGGTTTCGAGTCATCGCAGGCCACCACGCGGGTTGACCAGCCCGGGCCCAAACTGTTGACCACCGCTCCAAAGGTGAGTTCAACACGCCCGATCTCGATGCCACCCGAGTCATACCAGCTCTCAGCAACATCGGCGGGGGTGTTGTCGATGATTGCCCACTTATGGTCGACGGATGGCCCGTAGGGGCTATTGACGTCGCCAGCGGGAACCAAGGAGACCTGCGCATTGGCATTCGTCTGCTGGCTGGAGCCAACACCGACAAGTCGATCAGTGGATGGCGCTCCCCATGCCGTCATATCCGCGTCGATGAAGATCTCGCGCGCCGATTCGTCATCGCTCAGATATGACTGGTAGCCGACCGCAGCCGGGCTCATCACGAGTCGATCACCGGAGGTCCGCGGCGCGTCCTGCAGCGTTCCCTCCCAAACCTTGTACTGAGCGGCGCCGAAGAGCTGTATTTGAGTGCCCCCCTGCATATCGGCATAGTCAACGCCCGCCTTGCGGGGGAGCGAGCAGTTCAGTTCCTTGCAACCACCGGGGACGGAGTCGGAATCCTGGAGATCCTCGAAGACCCGGTCCGGACTGAACTCGTCCTCTCCCCAGCGATAGGTCTTCCCTCCAGGGGTGGTGGCCAGGATGTATTGACGCATGGGCGGGCGCTCGAGGACGCGAACAGCCAAGAGGTGCCTCCGAGGTAGGGGGAGCAGCTAATGAGTCGAGGACTCAGGACTCTGGAACGCCGGACCAGCAGGGGCGGTAGGACCCGCCGCCCTGCACTCCGTCAAGACCGAAGTCTGGAAACGACCCGAAGTCACCCCGCGAGGGCTTCAAAGCAATCTCAACAGGGCGTTTCTCCGGTCCGGATACTGGGATTCGGGGCAAATCAGAGCCTGGGTATGCGATCGGCCCGTAGCCAATGCCATCCCTGCTTTGGCGAAACAGCCCTTGCGTCCCGAGCCGCGCATTCCTATTCGCGAATATCGCCGCATTTTCACCCGGGGCCCAAATTGAAAGATTGTCGTACCACCGGGTCGCCGCAGCGGCCCCTTGGCTTTCATCGAAGATATATGCCTTCGATTTGATGCCAATGGCAGCATGTTCGACCACAAACACAAGATCAAGAGGCTGCCCAGCACCGCCGCAATAGACGGTCAACCGGTTTCCGGTGACCACAGATGCCAGGGTTCCGCTGGCCAGCTCTTTGCTTCCAATCCTCGGTACTTCGCTTGCGGCCAACAGCACGGCCGATGCATGCATCGCGCGCACCCACCAGACCCCGTTCGACATATAGATCTGAACGAACACCGCCTGTTCTTTTCCGGTATAGCCCAGTACATGCCCGCAACGGGTTAGCGATGATTCAGCATTTGCGGTTTCGATCGTGAAATCCGACCGCATAGCCAAATTTGTGAATTCTACTGGCGGTGCAATGCCCCGCCCCTTAAGCAAGCTGGCGGCGCCATTGGTTCCCGTGTCAGACACCGCGTTTCGCTTCAACCTATGGGTGGTGGAATCGACTTCGAAGTCCGTAGTATCAGAGTTCGGTAAGGCTTCATACGGCCCTCCAACAGCAGCAACCTTTCCAGTGGCCGAGCCCGGGGGCTGGTTGAACTCATCACGCACTTGTATAGAGGCCTGGGAAGGCGAAAGCGAAATCGGTGATGGAGACACGCCCCTCGGAATCCCGGAACTCTCGTCCGCACAGAAGAACCAAAGTCGGTCGATACAGAGATTCTCGCCCCCTTCTGCACCGCGGGCCTGTATCGAGCCCTGCCATCGGTGCTCGCCGACAGGGAAGCGACCCAAGTTGATCTGACCTAGCGGGACTAGGTAATAGTTGTTTGGGCCCGGGACTTGTACCGCGACGCCTTCGGCCGGCGCAACTAGATCGCCAACATCAGACAATATGCGAAGCCAAGGAGGGATCGCGCTGGTCGTATAGGCCCTGCACCACACGTCATAAGTGCCGATATGTGAGAGGAAATTGCCACCTGTTTCGGGCTTCAGGGCGATAGTCATCAAGGCCTTGAAGTTGGGCGCAGCGATCGTGGCCGTCGTCGCGCCGATGGCACCTGCCTTTAACTTGATTCCGGAGGCGACCCCGAATCCACCGCCACCACTTTCTGCGGTCCATGAGTCCATGCGCTCGGTAAGCGCCTGAAGATTCGGGTTCGTCCACGCTGAGACGTTGGCAGAACTTGAGACATCGGACCCGGTCGCAATGGCGGTCAGGACAAGGCAGCTATCTACCGTGGTCGTTGCGGTCGGCGCGGACGCGCTCGTATCTGAGACTAGCTCGGTTTCGGCTTTTGCCACATCCCAAGGGTTACCAATCTTAATACAGCCACTAACGGCCATGACTCGGGCTATGATGTGGTCGCCAGGGTCTGCGATATCAGGTGCTGTCTCGCTCGCACCAGCCCTCTTCCAGAGAACTGTCAGACACGTAGTGTTGCCACTCGCGACTTCAACAGGAGAACCCGCGACATGCGCCCACCCGGAAGGAACCGCGACCGGCTGATTCGCGGTCTCGATAAACATGACCAGAATGTCATCCTCTTTAACATTGGCTGGCAGCGGTGGTTTGATCGCCCCCGTGCTGGCGGCGGCAGCGGCTACACTCCGAACCCTTGGGGGAATATTCGTGCCGAGGACTGGCGTCCACCCAGTGCCTAGGTTGCCATGCTGAACCGCACTTCCACCACTCGCGCCACTCAAGGTCGTAATTTCGGCGAGATCGAGCGGCGTCAGATCCTCTGCCTCGTAGGCAAACCCTGCGCTCTCCTCGGCAGAGTAGTTCCGGCAACGGAAACACCAGCCAAGGCCAAGCTGGTCGTTACCCGATTTGTTGACGACCGTCAAGTCTGCGCGGGCCGGAAGGTTGCCTATGATCTGGAACGATGACGATGCGTCCCCCGTCCCTTCGAAGGCGGGCAGTGCCACAGGATCCCCATAGAAGTCGGGGAGCACTTCGAGGATAACTTCCGCGTCAGAGTCAAGGCCTAACGTCGCCTGCTCCGTACCCCCGTTCAGTTTCAGGTTCGCTTTGACAACATCGGCGAACACATGCTTCCCAGCTTCGCCGTAGCTCCCGCCGATGATTTCGCGCTTAATCGTCCCGCCTTCTTCGTTGATCCGGCTGACCTCGGCTTGAATGGCTATCCGCGCAGCGTCAAAGTCTCCGGTGACGCCGAGAAGTAGCGGGATCGTGATGACACGATTAGGCCAGACGTTGTCAATCGGCTTGGATCCCATGGTGCCGTTCGCCATATAGGCATCGACCTCAGCCTGACCCCAATCAACCCCCTCCTCACCAATCTGCGTTGCTCCGGCATGCAGATCGATTTCGATGCGATCCGTGGTAGCCACCTCTACTGGGTTGAGCACAACCCGCTCCTTGCGGTTGCTCACTTGGCGAATACCCCCGCCGGTGCCAGTTTCCGAGCTGCTCCTCTGGCACCCCGGCGATCGGCCTTCGCGATCTCCGTCCGAATCTTGCTGATGTCAACCCCAGCACCCTTCTCGACGATGACCTTCACCTGCGGGAGCGGCGCGTCCGCCTCCGATGGTTCGCGGATTGCGCTGCCCAAAGCCATCGCCTGATCAGGGGTGAAGATCGGCTCGCCACCGCGGACAAGGGCCACGCTCTCTTGATTGCGAGGACCCGGCGTCACGCCCCCGCTGTGGAACGTGCCAGCAAATGGCAGAGCGGGCCCACCAATCTGGAGCCCGCCGGGTCTCGGCATCCCGCTGAATACCCGTTCCTCAATCCCCCGGAGAAGATTGCGCTGGTTGGCCTGGCGTAGCAGCTCTTCCAGCAGTGAGTTGTCGGCTTCACCATCCCCGTCGGACCCCCCACCGCCAAGGCCGTTCGAAGTCTGTCGGAGCTTCAGGCCGAGTTCCTCAATAGAGGACTGCACGTCCCAGACAACACCACCAAAGCGCCCCGCGACTCGAGGAGGCGCGAGTGCGCCGGCCGGGAGCACTTCATGCTGATCCGGCCAGTGGATGCCCTGGACCTCGGTCAGCTTCTCCTCGAGGGAGCCTGAGCCAGGAAGGGGAAGGGTCGGGGGGATAAGGCGATTTGCGCCTCCTGGGAAGAAAGCCTCCCGAGCCTTGCCGACCGCCTCTCGGAGCTTGCTGTTCTTCAGCTGAAGAAGCGGAAGCTCTTGGCGATCGTCATCGCGTTTTTTGATCTGGAGCTTGAGCCAGTCGGGCAGCTCTTTCGCTTTCGGGTTCTCACGCTTGAAGGTCGCGATGCGCTCTTTGACCTTGGCTGCGAACTCCTTGATCTGCTCGATGCCACTTGTGGCCTTCCGGGCTTCGCCTTCCCAGCCGGTCTGCATCCGAGCCACCGAAGGCTGTTTGTCCCCGAAGCCGAACTTCTCCGCTTTGAGGATCCGGTTCCGCCACTCGGCGACGGTCTCCAAGACGCGCCCGTAAGCGCTGCGCTCAGGGCCGTCCACGTAGTTGGAGAAGTTCGAGACGTAGGCTTTTTCGGCCGACTCGCGCTGGGCATCCGTCGCCGTCGCCGGTAGTTCAGGACTCTGCGGCTCCAGTGCCACAACCTGTTCGGCGTTCTGCGCAGCTGACAGGTACTCCCGCTGAGCCCCTTCGATCATCTGGTCGTAGCCGGCCATCTTTCCGAAGGCCCCACCCAGCCTCTTCTTCAGCGCCTTTTTGGCGCCCTGGAGACGGAGGCGAGTTTGTAGCTGGCGGAGTCCGGCGAGACGCTGTTCGATGGCGCTGAGGTTGCGCCCGATCGCCTGTGCGACTCCCGGCTTGCCGTTCCTCTCGGCGTGCGCTTTGGCCTTGCGGTAAGTGCTGACCTGCCCGTGCCATTTCTTGATCTCGGCTTTCACGCCCTCGAGGTCCTTGGGCATCGACCCAAAGTCGATCTGAGCGCCCGCCTTGGCGCCCTTGTAGCTATCGGGGATGTCTTCCTTGGGTTTCGCTTCGGGGCCAGTTGCGGCCGTGCCCGTGGCGCCTTCAGGAGCGAGCTGCGGATGGCGAGGCGTGAATCCGGCATGCGTGTGCGAGTGGTAGCCGAGGCCGGTCGAGGTGTTGGTCCCCCACTGCTGCCCTTCGACGTCCGCAAAGGTGTGGTCGTTGTTTGACCAGATCGTGAAGAGATCGCCCTCGCCTGACATGAACCGAGACGCATACTCGCTCGAATGGCCAACCGCGAATTCGGGCCACCCCGCCTGCTGCATCAGCTTGGCGATAGCACCTGAGCAGTCAAGGCCGTTGGCGGTGACATTGGTCCCTTCGGAATGGCCGCCGCCCCAGACATAACCCGTAAAGGCGTTCGCGATGGCCTCGGCCTTGCTCTTGATTCGACCGATGGTTTTCGGCTTGAAGCCGGTCAGCCCAGACAGCAGGGAGGCACCCAAGGCCGGGCCGCCTCGCATGGCCTGGGCGTTGAAGGGGTTGCCGAGCTCCCCACCTTTGGCCAGCTTGATGAGCCCACCTGCCTGCAGCCCGAACCGCTTCATCCACCCCTTCGCCGATGCTTCCTGCGCGAGGTAGTTGGAGCCGTCCGAGAATGCGGAGCCTTGGACGTTCTGCGCCACGAGGTGCGCCGGGAGGCCTTGGGCGGCGAGCTTGTTGGCGCCCCCACGTCCGTAGAACCCGCGCAGCAGGAAGTGGGAGGAGACCGCCGCCTCGTCATGGGGATCGATGCCGAACGCCGCTGCCGTTGAGGCGAGGAGTTGAAGCGGTCCTTCTGATGAGGAGTCGCCGAAGGGTAGGTCGCGCATCCTCGACTCAGCGAAGCCCGCCATGCCCAAGGCAAGGGTGGCGATCTTGCTCTTCGACAGAGCTTTAGCGACTTTCGCGAAGACCGCTTCAACGGGGCCGCTCCCGGTCATGCCTCCGCCGAGCTGGGGGCGATGCTTTTCGACGAAGTCCTTCGCGCCCTCGAAGACCTTGTGGATAGCCGACTGGCCGAGATCCTTCAGCGCGCCGCCCTCGCCGGCGAGCTTCGGTTCAACCAGTCCGCCGCGGCGAAGGCGCTGGACTGCCCCGTCAACCAACCCGCCCCTCTGGAAGCGCGGTACCCGGGCGTTGGCCTCCTGCATCCTGGCCATCAGGTTCCGGTTGCCGACGAAGATGCCCTCTCGAGACTCCACCTTTGCGACAGGGGTTCCGTTCAGGGAAAGGGTGTGGCGGTCGCCGGTGCTGTCACCGGGGACCATGCTGGCAAGGCCGCCCGTTGCGAATGCCGGAACGAGTCCGCCAGTCTGTCGCCCGACCGGCTTGAGCTGATTGCCCATCGGCTTCAGTTCCGGCAGGGACCCAAGGGCTTTCTTCAGGTTGATCTGAGGCGCTTTCCCACCGAGCGTCTTCAGCATCTGGCTCACGTTGAAGCCGAGCGTCTCCATGGCCGTCGTAGCGGTGCCGGTGAGGCGGTTGAACGCCCCGCCGACGCGGTCTGCGAACTCATCCGCTTTCCTGCCCCCTCGCACGGCCAGCGTGTCGAGCTTGGGGAGCATCGCTCGCGTCGCATCATCGATCGACTTACCGCCAGTACCCGCGAGCGGGCGGAGCTTGTCGCGGAACCGGTCGACGACTCCGCCGGTCCCGTCCCCCACTCCGGCTTCCATCGACTTGATGCTTTGCGCGAGCTTGCTACTGAGGGTGCTACCGACGAGCTGCTTAAGCCTCTCGCCTTGAGCCTCCACCACCCGGCGGGTGACCGGGTTGAAGATCAGTTTTCCGAAGGCAGTCGAGAATTCGACTTGGCCACGCTGGTCGAGGCCGACTTTGGGATCGGAAAAGAACTTCTTGAAGTCCATCATGAATAGCTCGGACTTGGGTGCTCCGAGCTTCTCGCCTTCGGCGATCTCCTTGAGCTTTTTGCCCATTTCCAACAGGAGAACTCCGGCAATAAAGCCTTTGGCGAATTTCATGCCCGCGCCTTTGCCCACCCCACCGAAAGCGCCTAGCCCTCCGAATTTGGCGAACAGCCATCCGCCGATCGCGAGCTTGCCAAGGATGTCCGAGTTCACGAACCCAGTCACCAGCCCCTTGGCGATCTTCACGCCGGCTTCTCCCGCGTGCTCCACCAAGGTCTGCAGGAAGGCGTCGAAGGTGGGGACGCCTTCCCGACGGAGCCGGCCAAACTGCTTCATGAAGCCACTGGCCCACCCGGTCGTCGCGCCGACGAGATCGCGAAGGGCTGGGACGAGGTTAACCCGAACCATTCGGAGCAGGTGCGCAACTCCATCCTGCTTGCCCAGTTCGAAAAATGCCTTACCGGCGTCGCGGACCAAACGGCCCATCTCGAAGATGGCCGGCTGGGTTTCGGTGAAGTAGTTCTTGAGCCGGTTTTGGCCCTGGACGGAGTCGGTCCATTTCCGCCAGCCTTCAGCGGCGCCCCCGAGGGAAATCAGGATGTCGTTGCCTAGGTCGTCTGACGCCTTGCTGATGTTCAGGAAGGCACCGCCGACCCCCTTCAGGATCGGACCCAGGCGTTCCATGGTCTGCCGCGTGCGATCGAAGAATGCGCCGAGGCGCCCGGTCTCCCGCCCAGCCGCGGCCTCCCCCTTGACCCACTCGGTGAGCTTCAACCCGCTCGCACTGAGCCAATCGAGGAACGGTTCGGCGGTGACCAGCACATGTCGCAGGGTGTCGGCCAGGTTTAGGCCGGACACGCCCATGCGGTCGAGAATGCGCGTATTCAGCTCGCCCAGGCGGGAAAGATCTTTGCCCCACACCGCCGACCCGAGCTTCTTCCCTGCCTTCGCAGCGACTCTGCCGATCGTTCCCGCCGTGTCGCCCACCACGGCTTTGACCCGACCGAAGTTCCCCATCAGCCCCTTGAGGCCCGATTCGGCACCGGGGAAGAAGTTGCTTGCGGCGGTGGAGCGAAGTTCGTCCAGACGCGGTTTCATCGACAGCAGCACGCGAACGAACTTCTGGGCCGCGGGCGGGAGCTGAGACATCTTGTCCTGGAAGGCAGAGGCGGCCGAACCCTGCTCTTTCATCGCGTCCGTGCTGTCGCGGACCGCCTTCGTCAGATCGCGCTCGGCATCGGTGACGGCCTGTTTCGCGTCAGCCTTCGCCTGCTCGGCCGCGACAACCCCCGGCATCCCCTTGACGCCATCCTGCTGCGCCTTGCGATAGTCCTCGCGGGTGCGCTTCGCCTCTAGTCGGGTGCCCTCAAGGTCGTTACGGGCCTGGTCGACGGCCTCTTCGGCAAAGCGGATATCGAGGCCCGAGGAATCCGCGTCACGAAGGGTGCGGGCGAGATCCTTCCGGGCCTGGATCAGCGAGAGCGACCCTGCCTGTTCGGAGTCACGGGACGCCTCGGAAGCAAGCCGCATGTCCTCCAGCTCGCGCCGAGCATCCTCACGGGCCTGGGTCAGGTCCTCTTGGGCCGTCAGGGCCTGCTTCTGGACGCTGGTCAGGTTCCGCTTGGCGTCCGCGACCCGTTCCGCAGCGTCTTCCTGTTGGCGCATCGTGTCGACGGCCTGCGCGCCACCCTGGATCTCGGCATCGAGACCTGCCTTTAGTGCATCCCCGATACCCGCCGTGGCGAGCTTGAGGACACTGAAGGCCTGCGCGGCAGTAAGGGCGAGGGCGGGAAGGATCACCAGGGCGCCGGAAAGCCGTCCCAGCGACCCGGCCGTTGCGACCGCACCCGCTGCGAGGGCTGAGAGGCCCTGCAGGGAGAGGCCGAGGCCGGCGATGAACACAGGCCATTTGATGGTGCGAAGGACGTTGCGGAAGAACTGGGCGCCGCGGTTGACGCGGGACATAACCCCGTCGAAGCCACCGAAGCCGCTAGAGGTGACGCGGGCTCTCCGGTCGGTCTTCTGGAACTCGCTCGAGACCCGCTTTAGCTCCCCGGTAAGCCCACGGAGATGGGTGCCGGCCAGCTGCCTGATCTCACCGCCGACACCCCGAAAGTCGGTTTTCAGTCCCCGAAGGCGGCCACGCACCCGAGAGGCGATCCGCTCGATCGGGGACAGCCCCCGCTCAGCGTCCTTCTTGGCGCGGTCGAAGAACGAAGACATCTCATCGAGCCCGAGACCTGCGGCGATCGCCTTTGCCTGTCCTCTCCCCCGCCGCTTCTGCATGCCCTTGACAATGGCGGCATTCGCTTCGCCGCCGAATGCCTCGAAGCGCTTGAGCAGCGGGGAGAGCGACCGCTGGAGATTCCCGCGCTCGGCTCCCTTGGCGATCTCTTTGCCGGCGCCCTGCCCAACTTTCTGCATGGCGGGGGCGAGCGTCTCGTTCAGCTTTTTGCCGACGGCTTTCTGGAAGCCGCTGAAATCCGGGCGGATCTCGACGTAACCGGTGCCCACCTTGGTCCCCGCTACTGCTGCCATGCGCTCACCCCCTTTCCATCAGTTGAAGAAGGCCGCGATTTCACGTAGGTCGGTGACCACGCGATCGCGCTCCTCTCGTGTGACCGATTCGCCGGGCCGCGGAACCTCAAGCGGCGAGTCCGGCAGGTACTTCTGGGCCTTCTTCGGCGCCTGCAGGCGGGCGTTCGTCAAGCCCCAGGCGTCAACCCGTTCCAGCGTCATCGCCAACAGCTCGTGGACCGGAGTCCACTGCTGGCCATCCAGGCGCCAAACAGCCGCCTCGGGGGGGAGGCCGTCAATCAGTGCCCAGAGACGCCTACACCCAGCACTCTCAGCCTCGTCCCGGAGATCGAAGCCATAGAAGCGCTGAAAATCAGCCTCGACCAGCTCCCACTTCTCAGTGAGAATCTCGCCGAGGCCCTCTATTCCCCCGGGCTCATCCCTAAGACGCCCATCGCCTGCTCAGCAAGCTCCACCAAGACCTCGGCGTCGTCATCGAGCGTCAGACCTTCTGAATCGATCTTGCGCTCGATCGCCTCGTACTGATCCGGCCCCACCAAGCCCTCGATGAGGTCTAGAAACGCAAGATCCGCCCCAGATCGATCCCTCGTCATCCGCCGGTACTTCATGGCCAAGGAAAGCGGGATCTTTTTGGGAAGCTTCACCGTAAGACCACGGAAGTCGAAGGTGTTTGCATCCTTGGATTTCTCGGCACGCGCCGCCGCCGCCTTTTTAGGGGCGGCGGCTTTCTTCGCGTCTGCTTTCGCCTGGCTCACGAACCGACCTCGAACGCCGGATCGTTGGAGAGGTAGTACCAGGCCTTATCTTTCCCGCTCGGCGTCAGGGCCGAGACGTCGACCGGGACCACCATGGCCCCGCTGCGGGTGGCCTGCGTCTCGATATCGCCCGTGATAGTTCCCCGCTCGACCACCCAGCGGTCGGTGCGGTCGCCGTCGATCGTCTCAAGGACGACGACCCACTCGGTGAGGGCATCGTAGTCGGATGGCGGGTCGAAGCGGAACGTGCCCACTTTCGGTTCCGTCCATTCGCCGCCACCGAACGCCAGGGCAACGGTGTCTCGATTCCACTGGAGCAGCGGGCAGGACGCGCCGAAGTTGCGCGAGGTGACGATTTTGCGAACGGCGTTCGGAGACTGCCACGCCATGATGTCCTCGACCTCTTCGCTCTTGGTGAAGGTCGCGCCATCGTCACCGATGTAGCCGACCTCGCTGAAAAGCGAGTCCAGAACCGTATCCGCGTCGGTCGGGAGCGTCGGTTCGTCCTCGAGTCGGGCGATGTAGAGGCCGCCGTTGGCGGCCACCTTGATCTGTTTGGAATCCTGCGCCAAGGCAGTACCTCCTTCAGCCCCTTGCAGGGCGGTTAGTCGTTGCTTATGGAGCCGCCCTGCTTGACGGCGAGGAACCGCCGGCCCGAACTGGGCGGCGGGTGCTAGATCGGGAAGTTGGTCAGCGCGGGGGCTTGGGATCCATCACCAAGCGGATGCCTGCGGCACGAAGACCGCGGCGAAAAGGCGCATAAGGGGGGTTATTCACGGAGCCGAACTCGACCCAGTGCCAGGCGAAATCCGAGGCGACGACACCCTGTGCTTTCGCCTTCACGCGCCGTTCGTAGTAGCCGGTGTTCCGCGAAGCGCGAGCCGCTATGCGCACGGCGCGAGCCACCTTCTTCGTAATCACCCGCATCCCCTTCTCGTGCTGGGGCTGCTCGCGAACCTCCTCGTCAAAGAGAGGGTTCGGCACGTAGCGGACCAGGGCCATCAGCGGGGGTGGGCGAAGATTTCGGCGTCGAGTATCCGTCGCTCGCGAGCTGGCTTCAGGTCGGCATCCAGCCGGCTCGGCATCGAGGCAAATACGGCATCCGTGATCACGGCGCCCTCGAAGCTTGCATCGGGCATCGCGACGATCGCCGTCCTCACCGCTACCGCCAGGTCCCGCGCTTCCTCTTGCGCATTCTCGGCCCCGGCGTAGCAGTCGATCTGCATGTAGTAGGAGACGAGCCACTCGACGCGGGTCGTGCCCGTAACGTTCTGCGGGTCGATTTCCGTGACGCGGACCCAAGGCTCGTCGAAGTCGCCCGGTGAACGACTCGCTACGCGGTCGCCGACGATCGCTGACACCGCCGAATGCTCGCGCAGGTAGTCGCAGACGATCGCGGTCATGTCAAGGATCTCGACCGACTCGCTCATGAGGTCCCCGAGGTGCGTCGAACCGTCGCGGCCACATGCCACATGCTGCGAGATCCTTCGCATGCATCCCAAGGCTCCCCGACCAGCTCGTACTGCTCACCATCCACGCGGATCGCGGCACCGGTCCCGACATCAGTTCCGAAGGGCAGAAACAGGTCCCACAGCGTGTCCGAGATCTCGCCGCCCTCTTCGTGCTCCTTGCGCTGGCGCTGCTGGAGGGCGCAGCGGACCACTTCCTCGACCGGTTTGGTAGTCGCGTTGCCGTAGCGATCCTTCTCGCCAGTCGGGACGCGGCGGATCAGCGTTGCGGTGCGAGTCATCATCCGGTCGACGCCCATGCTGCCTCCTCTCGCCCCTCTTGGATCAGCGCTCGCATGGTCTCGGGATCGCACCGGGCCCCGCGATAGCGGCGGTAGAGCGCCCAGCTCTCCCGGGAGCCCCTTTGTCGATCGAGCCGCGGCTGTGGCGGATGCCAGCAATGGATCAGGTCGGCGTCACCACGCCACCCTGGACCGTGAAGCGTGTCGAGCGCCAGCGCCCAGCTCGTGTCCTCTTGCCCCCACTGGACGTAACGCGAGTCGAGCGGAACATCCAGCAGCACATCGCGGCGTCCGACAACGACCCCCCCTCCCCAAACGCCGTCGTAGGGACGTTGGGCGAGAGACTGCTTCCGCCAAGGGGCGCCGGCATAGACTGCCGCCGTGCCTGCCTCGTCAAGCCGGTGAACCTTCTGATGAGGCATCCCCCAGCCCGAGCCGCCGACGACCTCGAAGACGACCCGCTCGAGACCCTCGCACCACACGTCGGCGTCAGCGACGATGACCACCTCAGATTCAAGGTCAGCAAGAGCCAGGTTGACGGCGGCCGCCTTGCTCCACAGCGAAGCGTCAAGCCGCGCCTCGATCACCTTCCAGCCAGGGTGCCGCTGGTCGTAAAAGGCCCGGACCCACTCCCATGCTCGCTCTCGGTATGGGCAGCGCCCGTGGCGTGGAACGACTACTGCGACGGACAAGGCGCGGGATCGCAGATCAGCGTGTCGTCGGTATTCGGATCGCTGACCCAGAACCAGCGTCGGAAGACCTCGGCTATACCCTCATCGCCCTTCTCGTCGAGAATGCGGCCATAGTCGCGCCAGTGCTGCCCGACGTGCTCAGGAAGGTCGGTAGCGGCGTAGGCCGCCGCGCCGTTTCGGACCTTGTTCACGAACTGCTCGACCGAGCGATAGGGGAAGTGTCGAACGACGAGTTGCCCGTCGACCGTCGTGCCGTAGTCGGCGCCGTGGTTGCCTTGGTGGATTCTCACCGCCGGCCGGGCACGACATGCGACCTTTGAGAGGGGACAAGGCTCGCGTCGGCGCCAAGCAATGCGAGCGACCGGAGTCCCGGCTGGGTCGCCCCCGGTGGCGACGTGGTCAAAGATCGGCGCTGCGATGATCGCTGCTTCCTTCTGCTCGCTCAGCATCTCCGTGATGCGCCCAAACGGCGAGTACCAGATCTCATCGGCGTCAAAGGGAATCACCCACTCCGCGCCGGCATCGGCGGCTCGAACCGCAAGCCGCGACATCTTGGCCGATTGGTGGTAGGCGACCTCTGGGTCATCCAGAAGCGTGATCGGAAGTTCCGCGAGCAGCTCCCGGGTTCCGTCAGTGGAGCCATTGTCGGCAACGAGCACGCCATCGACCTGGGTGAGCATCTGCCTCACCGTCTCCCCGATGATGTCGACCTCGTCCTTCACGGTGGCTATCGCCATCGTCGCCATCAGTAGCCGGTCCCCGTCCTTGTCTCACCGATGTGCCAGCACCGCGGCGGCTCGGGAGCGGGCCCAAGAAGGGCAAAGCTCCGGCCCTGTGCAACCAACCGATGCGTGAAGACGCCCTCGGAGTGCTCGATCTGAGGCCAGCCAGCCTGGCAAAGAGAAGCCGAATATAGGCTCGGATTCGTCGTGAAGAACTTGCGGTGCTCCGTGAAGTTTCCCATCGAACACGCCTTGGTCTTGAAGCTCTGCGGGTCGACGGCCACAATCCCCCCGGCCGCTTTCTCCGCCTCATTCCAAGCCTGTCGCTTGAGCGCAACCTGAGCGACATCCGGAAACTGTTGCAGTACAGCCTGCATCTTCGGGAGGTCAACTGGGCACGTGAAGACGAAGTCCGACTCCAAGTGGAAGACCCACTCGCAGCCCGCCTCCAGCACGGCTTCCCATCCAGCCTGAATGGCACCGGCAAAGCCGAGCTCGTGATCCGGGTCGCCCACCATCACACAGGCGTCCACCGGGGGAAGGTTGTGGGCGGCCGACTCAAGGCAGCGGTCGAGGTAGTCCTCACGGCCGTCGTCAATGACAAGAAGACAGACGCTCATGGGCGAGTCCACCAGCCACGCGCTGCTCCCTCGTCAAGAAGCCAGATGACCGGCCAAAAAGTGAGCATCAAGAAGACATCGGCGCATCGTTCAGCGCGGGTCATGCTGCCGCCGCCTCATACAGCTCGGGGTGGTTCGCCGAGCGGATCTCGTGGTGCCAGCGCAGCCGCTCCGCGCGATTCGGCTCGCGGTTCCGAGATTTCGCCCGGACATGAGCGACATAGACGGCATCGGGAACCAGCTCCACCGTGGCTCCGACCCGCGCGCAGCGTTGCCAGAGGCACCAGTCCTCGTAGAGCGGCCATGTCTTGAAGCCGCCCACTTGATCGAACAGAGACTTGCGAATCAGCGTTCCGATAACGAGGTAGTTGCCATTGCGCAAATCCTGCGGCGGCCAAAGCTTCGGAGTAGCGCAGCGACCGTGTCGGACGTAGGAGACAGCGGGGCCACGCAAATCCCCTGTCGCTCGCCCCATCGCCTCGAAGTAGCCGGGTGCCAGTTCGTCGTCGGCATCGAGAAAGCACAACCACTCGGTCCTGGCCAGTACCGCGCCCTCATTTCGAGCCTGCGCGAGCGAGTCGTCATGCCGGTGGATGACCGGTGCTTGAGACCGGGCCGATGGAACAGCACGCTCATGGGCCAGGTTGACCCACTCCACCTCGCCGAAGGTGCCGACAACTACGGTGACATCCACAGTTGCCTCCGCTTCGCGTATATGGGGCGGCCCTTCCGCATCCGCCGACGCTGAGCCGCATAGAGGGCATCGGTCGGCGCCTTGCCGACCATCGGGTGCAGGTGCTCGACAATCGCGTCGTCAGCATGGGCGTATGCGCCTCGGAACTTCGCCGTCTCCACGAACTCGTCATCCACGAACTCGTGGAGGTATCCCTCATGCAGAAGCTTGTCCGGCTCGTCGATCGTGCCCTGGGCCGCGTACTCGCGAGTGACCAAGGAGTGCGTCGAGTGTTCGCCCGTGATGACGCGGGGGTTGCAGAGGTCGTTGGTGCCGACCACGCCAACGCCATCAGTCAACTTGGACTTGGCCACCTCGAGCCAGCCGGGTCTAAAAGCAAGGTCATCGGCGGCAAGGAAAAGGAGAGCCTCGTCGCAAAGCGATACGCCGCGATTGATCTTCATCGCGTAGTTACCGCCGCCCGTGTCGACCCGGACCCGCAATGCCTCTCGTCCCAACTCTCGTTCGAGCGCCTCGTGCTCCGGGCGATCATGGGCCTCGGCGAGGAACAGGGCTAGAGCGCCCGGCGTTGCCTCTTCAATCGAGTTGAGAAGAGGCGCCACACGGTGCGGCCTCCCGAGAACGGGAACCAGGATGGCGAGGCCCGCGCTCACGAAGCCTCATCCATCGGCCAGAAGTCCATGGGGTGAATTTCTTCCGGGTCTCCCGAAAAGGGTGTTTCAACAGGGATTGAAGTGATTGAAGAGGCGCCAACTGCCTTGCGGAGCAAGCGGGCCTCGTTCTGCGTCAGCCAGAGAGCATCCGACTGGTCGGTGCCGCGATAGGTCCGAGCGACGGCGCCGAGTTCCTCGCGGGCGACGCTGTCGGGATTGGCCCAGGCGCGATATGCGACCTGGATGCAGACCGCCATGACCCCGGCCGGAACAATCTCTTCGGAGTTCTCTTCCAGCCACGCAACCTCCGTGCCTACAAGCTCGAGTCCGATCAGCGCCGAGGCGTCTTCGAGCAGGGCTTCTACCTTGTCGGCTTCATCCCCAGCAAGGGGGCCGTGCCGTACTTCGAAGTCTTCGGTGGTAGCTAGCGTCGGCATAGGCAACCGAAGGCGAGGACCCCGACGCAAGCCGGGGTCCTCGCCTCAATTCGGCTTTAGGACGCCTCGAACGGGGTGAAGTTGACCTTCACCGCACGCACGTTCTCTTCGGTCAGCTCGCCGAAGTCGGCGCTCTCCAGGTCGAGATCCCGACCATCCTCGACGCTCACCGCGCCGGCGAACGCGGAGTAGACCGAGCGTTCCCGGAGGTGATCCGAGTCGTAGTCTTTGATCCACCGCATCGCCATGGAGTCGGAGACGATCGTCGCTCCGGCGCTGACGCCATCCGGCACGGTCGGCGCGACATTGCCCAGGGCAAACGCCGTCGAGTGGAATGCCACCGTGAACTCGGGATCGACCGAGTTGCAGTTGCCGATGACCGTGAATCCGGCGATGCGACCAATGATCGCCTCGCGCAGAACACCCGTGGTGCCGGACTTGTCCGCCTCCAGCAGGTGCTTGGAGCTGAGCGCCGCCTCCTCGGCGGAGGAACCGACCAGAAGCACGCGCCCCTCGGCTGGCACGTTCTCTTCATTGAGGAGTTTCCGGCAGCGGATCGCCATGCGGTAAAACGACCGGTCATCGCCCTCGGGGTCGCCCTGATCCCAGTCGACTTCGTGCCGATAGTTCGCGTCTTTTTCCATCGAATCCGCGACGTAGCCCTCAAGTTTCTCGGCCACCGCCCCAATCTGGGGACGCGCAACCTGCTCGCCCCAGGAGATCAGGTCGAGGGTCTTCTCCTCGTCAGTAAGACCCACGGCGCTGTACGGGTGTTTGTTCAGCGCAACCGGAATGCTGAACTCCTCGAGGTCATCCGTCTGGATCGCGGAGTTGCGGGTACGCCACTCGTAATCGCGCCCTTTCAGGAGCGACGGGATTTTGATATCCACGGTTGAGTTTTTGGCGCCCTTGTATTCGTCGATGCCCTTGCGTTCGACGAGTCGAACCAGCAGCAGGTTCCGTTTGAGTAGCCCAAGCCCCTGGTTGGTCAGCTTCTGGGGGTTTTCAAATGCATTCGCCATTGGCGATCGCTCCTATCTCTGTATTGAGGTGCTCGCGAGCGACCACCAATGGCGGTGCTAGACGAGACGGACTAGAAGCCCTGAGCGGGGATGGCCTCGGCCAACTTGTCCGGGTCCATCTCCTCGGGCTCTTTGCGAGACGTCGCGCCAGTGCGCTTCGTCTTCTCGGTGGGCCGACGCTTGACCTCGGGCTTGACCTCCTCGGTCTCCTCCTCGATTTCCTCGTCGTCCTTCTTGGGGCTCAGACGCTTTGAAAGCCGCTCGGCCCGCTCCTCGATCTCCTCCTCAGTACCGCTGCCGAGGAAGTCGAGATCCTCCTCGCTGAGGTCGTACTTCATCGCCACTCGGAGCTTGGCTGCTTCGGCCTTCGCCTCGGCTTCACCCTTCTCCGCCTCGGTGACGCGGTCGGTGAGCTTCTCGCCCTCCGACTTCTTGGCGTCCTCGAACTTCTTGACCTTCGCTTCGGCGTCTTCACGCTTCTTGCGCTCGGCCTTTAGGGCGTCCTCGTTCTTGCGGGATTTTGCTTTCCAGTCGTCGTCTGCGGCGACCTTCGTCTCCGTCGACTCCTGGTTCTCCTCCGTGGTCTTCTCCGTCGACCCTTCGGTCTCCGTCGTCTCCTCGACCTCGGTGGTCTCGGTGCTCTCGTCACCCATTCGGGTTCTCCTTGCTGTTGAGTGCGCCCGTTCGGGCACACGAGTTCGCGCCCGTCCCGTTCGGGGCGATGCGCTAAGGACTCGCGGTTCTGCGCGAGTCGGAGCCGGCTACCGCTGCGCTGCGCGCTGGCGGTCGTAAAACCGGCGGAAGGTGTTCAAGAGGTCATTGCTGGTGCCGGTGGCCATCGTGCCGTCCTGGCGGGCCCGCATCAGGGCTTCGTTGTACATGTCGTGGAACTCGCGCGCTCGCCCTGGCCAAGGGGAGTCGCGGAAGTACACGGGCTCGGCCCCACAGCCGCATTCGTCGTGGGCTTCGAAGTCAACCGTGTCCTCTTCGTAGACAGGACCGCGGCCGGCGAGCATCGCGCAGAAGGCGCAGGGATCGCCATCGGTTACGCGCCCCCACCCCAACGCCTCTTTGTCGTCGGCAACGGAGCGCAGAAGCGTCTCGCGGCCGCCGCTTAGGACGTGCCGAGAGATGCTGCCCGAGGTCCGAACCAGCGCCAACTCGCGGGCCACCTCGGCGGGCTTACCGGCGTCGAGGGCCGAAGTCACGGCGTTGCGGCCGGTGACCACGAGCCCTGCGGTCACCTTTCGCTCATCGATCGGCGCGGCGAGGCGCGTCGCTGTCTCTCCTCTGACTTCCTCGGCCAGTCGGTAGCTCTGGAAGTAGCTGCCGGCGAGGGTCGCGGACATCACCTTGTAGGCGCCGGCGATGACGATCGAGGCGGTGGTCAGATCCACAAAGGTCTCTTCGTCACCCAGCCAAATCGGCCAGAGTCGAATGTAGTCACGGAGCGCGCGGGAGCGGACCTGAAGCTGGGCCTGGCGATGGCGCTCAGTCAGCAGGCGCCCGGCCTCCGAGCGCGCCACCTATGCCGCCTGGCGGTCGAGCGCGGCAGTGAGGCGATCAAATGCCGACTCTTGCTGCGCTGCCTTCTTCCAGCGCTCAAGCTCCTGCCTCGTCACATCTGGGATCCGCTCCCAAAGCTCCGTCACGGGGACGTCGAGTTTCTCCGCGATCACGGCAAGACCCTCAACGGCCGTAGTGAATGCGCGTGCTGAGGTATCGCGCCATTTGACCTCGGCGTCGGGCGTGATGGGGATGTTCTTTGCTCGCGCGACCGCCGAGAAGGTCTGCTCGTGGCTCTCGCCGAAGCTCTGGTGCCGTTCCCCAACCTTGCGGTCTCGGCTCATGTCGAGTGCGACCAAGGCCTCCGCAGAGGGCGGATTCGCCATCCCGGCAACAATCTCGTAGACCGGCGTCTGGGAGAGCGTCGCCGTATGTCGCAGCGAGGACTCGCGCGATTCGATGAAGCCGCGAAGCTCAGTTTGGGCGAAGTCGCCGACCTTAATATTTTCGTTGTCTTCCGCGTTGTCGCTTTTCAGGGCTACGACCCGAC
The DNA here is from genome assembly GCA_963849165.1 of uncultured Solirubrobacterales bacterium. Classification (GTDB taxonomy): domain Bacteria; phylum Actinomycetota; class Thermoleophilia; order Solirubrobacterales; family 70-9; genus VAYN01. The sequence goes on from CAWKGJ010000004.1 coordinate 268,739, forward strand.
TCGCTCCCACCTTCAGGGTCTCGGTCTCGGTCTCGGCGGTCCAGCCGATGATGTAGCGCTGGCGGAAGCCCGAGTAGTGCTGGGCAATCTGGAGCCCGAAGGTGGTGAGGTCGATCTGGTCCTGCAGCGCCATCAGCGGGGCGATCTGACCCCGCGTCGGCACCTGGGTTTCCCGACTGTCTGCTGGCTCGACCTCATCTTCGTCGTCTAGGTCGTGCTCATCGAGATAGCGGATCCAGGGAGTAACGCCCTGCTGATGTTCGCGACGCTCGATGAACTCCGCGGGCTTCGACTCGTCCGGCTCATACTGGACGTAGTAGGTGGCCGTGTCGTCGTACAGAAGCCAAAGGCCGTTATCGCCACGCTCGAGGCCCCACATCGGCCAATCGGGGTCCTCGCCGTAGATGGCAGTGCCGTTGCGGGGGGAGATTCCACGAATGACAGGCTCAGGATCGCCCGGCAAGACGATCGCGTAGGAAACGCCGTAGGCGTAGGCGGCCCTGTGGATCGCCGCCTGTCGGGCATCCATGCGGTTGGCTTGCCACGCAGCCCACACCGCCTCGTTGTCGCTCTCGCGCTTCGAACGGTAGCCATCGACGTAGGTCGCCTGTACGAGCGAGTTGATGACGATCGGCATGACATTAACCCGCGAACTGCGGGCCATGACGCGGACCTCTCCAGGGGTGCCGGTGGGAATCACGGCGGGCAGCTTTTGGCGCCCCTTCCAGTATCGGCGCAGCAGGTTCAGTTCTTCGCGCTCGCCTAGGTGAAGTGGATACAGCTCCTTGACCTGGTCGACCGCCTGCTTATTGGAGAGCGCCTTCCCTTCTGCCAATTCGTGCCCACCTCCTCTCAGCCCGCGTGAACGGTCACCTTCGCCTTGCCTCTACGACCGCGTTTCATCAGCACTGCCCTGCGAGCGCTCCGGGCCAGCACCGTCGAGAACACCCCGTCCACCTTGCGGGCGGACTCGCGGTGCTCCTTGCCGACCGACACGCCCCACTGGTCGGGACGGCGGCGAGCGTTGTGGAAGTGCTGGCGAACCAGCGGGTGCCCGTCGTGGCGAAATGCGCCCTCCACGATCTCGTCGTAGAGGCGCTCCACCTCGATCGTCGTCTCCTTCTTCAGCGCCCGCATGTCCCATGCGATGGCGTGCTTCGGAGACGCCTTGACCACGTAGCTGCGGCCGTACTTCTCGGCCCACTTGTCCACGTAGGACTCCAGCGGGTGAAGGTCGGAGCGGAAGCCGAAAACGCGGTATTTCTCGTGCGCGGCGTCGACTGCCTCGTCAAGCTGGTCGCGGGGGATTTCACCGCCGTATTTGGCCGGATCCCATGCCCTCAGTGTCACCGTGTAGCCGTCCTCGATACGGGCAGCCGTCAAGATCGTGTGGTCGTCGGACTTTGAGGGGTCGAGCCCGATCGTGATTTCGTCGCCGTCCTCTAGGGGCTCGGCGGTCTCGTCGCCTTGCGGCCCGAGAGCGTCGTACTGGAAGGGGTCGATCCAGGCGTCCTCGGCGGCGACGATCTGGTTCAAATAGAAGCGCCGGGAGGTGCTCGGGCTGTTGCGAGGGTCGTAGATCTCCTCGACGTGCCGATCCTCGTCCAACCAGTGCGAATCCCCTCGGGCAGCCCTGAGCCCGATGCGCAACTGCTCCTCGTCGCCGAGGTCCGTTCCCGCCGGCGCCTCGAGCGAGTCGTAGAGGAAGCCCTTGGCCTTCGTTCGGCCCTGTTCGATTTGCTGCCAGGCTTCCCAGGCGTGCTCGGCGTCCGAATCCTCGCCGGGCATGTGGGCGTTGGAGATGGCAAGCGACCGGGCCGAGCCACCTCGCGCCTTGACGAGGTTCCGGTTGATGACCTCGGCCATCTTGTGACCCTCGTTGGCGGCCAGCCAATGCTGGGTCTCGTTCTTCAGGCAGAAGGTGGAGCGCGGTCCCTCAAGCGCGCGTGGTGAGGAGGTGACTGCGTCGAGTCGACGGCGGCCACGGTTGGCGTAGATGACCTCTTTGCCGATGTCGATCGACTCCTCATCGATCAATGCCGACGACAGCAACGAAGGGAACAGCGTCATCGTGTTCCGCGTCTGGTCCTGGGAGACGGCGGCGGTCAGAACCCAGGAAGCCGGGTGGGACACCGCGACTGGGTCGCCATTTGCGTCCCACCCGTCAAACCGGCAGGGCCCAACGAACTCGACAGCGCACAAGGTAGCGCCAACCGGGTCCTTGCCCCAGCCCTTGACCCGCCGCAGCATCCCGCCCCGGTGGATCCAGCGTCCCTGGTCATCAATCGCGAACCAGTGCAGGATGAACCGCATCTGCTCATCCGTGTAGACCCAGGGGTCTCCGGCGTTCGGCCCATCGGGAAGTCGCAGATACTCAAAGGTCCAGGCGAGAACCTGCCAGCCGAGAGTTCGATTCTCTGCGGGTAGGTCCCACTCGCCGCTCTCTTGCCGTCTCCAGGTCGGGCCGAGCGAGACCGGTGAGATCGGCTCGGCAATCGCCGCCATGGGCGCTACCCCTTCGCGGACTTGCGGTAATTCTCCATGGCGACGACCTTGTCGCTGTCCTGCTCATCGTCCCCTGCACTCGGGTCGGGACGTTCCAACTCGAGGCCCGCCCGCCGACGGTCGCCCTCGGAGACCATCAGCGCGGTCATGGCTTTCAAGTAAGCCGAGAGCGAGGCGCCTTTCATCGGCACGGTCTCGAAGACTGGTTCGCCGGTCTTCTCGGGGACCGCGACGACCTGGGGCTTTAAGTCGCGGCTGATCGACTCGGCTACCACGTAGGCCATTGCCCAATCGGACGGCTCGTAGAACTTGCTCTGACCGGAGTCCGCGAGCGAGTTGAACCAGCGTTTTGCGATCGGGTGCCAGCCCTTTGAGGCCGGCGGCTTCTTCACGACGGGTGCTGCCTTGCCCTCGGCCGGTTTCGATCCTTTGTTACGACGCCGGCGCTCGCTTGAGCGCTTGGGCGGGGGTCCGCGTTCGCCCATTCGGGCTCCCTTCGATGATGGCGAGCCCCGTTCGGGCGCTCGCGGAGGTTGGGGCGCTGCCCTTCGGGCGCGCCCCCAGAACTTCATAACCCGTACAGGATCTCGGGTGCTAATTCAGGCGGTCTGCTGTCCACCCGGGGGGAGGGGGGTAGACAAAACGCTTCGCAGACGGAACGTCTCAGGCCGTCTCGTCCCGGTCAGCCCGAAGGGGCGAGGACTCAGGCCCCGGCGATTTCCCAGCAGCCCTTCTCGGAGTTCCAGCGCCGCTCATTGCTCGGCTCGACCAGCGTGGGTCCGCAGCTTGCGCAGACCACCTTGCCGCCCGGTCGGTCCTCAACCCACACGCCGTCGCCGTTGAGGTAGACGGTGCGCCCGCAGCTTGCGCGGCCATCAGATCAACCCCGGATGCCTCTCCCCCGCCCGCTTGCGACTCGCCTTCCTGGCCCATCCACCCGGCTGATGCTTAGCCGTCTCCCTGCTATGGCAGGAGGTGCAGAGTGGGCGTAGGAACTCGAAGGCGTCGGGGTCTCGCACTCCGGCGGCAAGCAGTTCCTTGCGTGACCTTGGGTAGTGGTCGGGAACCTCGGAGGGCGCTGGGCATAGGGCGCAGATCGGGTTGGCTCGTAAGAAGCGGCGGCGTACGCGGGACCAGCGGGAGTCGTAGCCGCGTTGGGCTGCGGTGGGGCGAGGCACCTACTCGTCCTCGTCGTCGCTGCCCTGACGCTCCTGATCCAGTGCAGCATGCAGGATCCCTCGCTGTATCCACTCGCGCTCGTCTGAGCAGCGGAAGCGGATGTAGGTGTATGCGCCCTCCGCGTCCTGGCCTCGGACCTCGGCAAGCAGCATCACCTCACCGAGCTCCTGATCGTCTCCGATCTCTGCCTGGTCCTTTGCCAGGTCGTCCATGAGATTGGCTGCGACTACTCCGAGGGTGCTGGTGTCCATCAGGTAGCCGCCTCGTGGAACTCGGGGAGCGGTGGGATCAGCCAGGCCATCGACCCGTCATCGCGCTTGACCGGTTCGGTACCAAGACCGCAGATGCAATCCGCCTCTCCGCTCGAGTCGTGCTCGATCAGGTCTTCCACCGGGATCACGTGGTAGGAGTCGCTCACCGCTAACCCCGTTCCTCTCGCCGCCACTGCTCGACGTCGATGGGTGGCAGCTTCGGGAGACGGGAGGTTGCCTTGCGCACCGCGTCTGCTCGCTGGCCCTTCGGGATCCTTGGCGACACGACCGGCTTCATGAAAGCCACCAGCACAGCGCTATCCCAGCAAGAGATCCGAAGAAGATGCAGGTGAGGAAGATGTTCTCCTTGGCTTCTCGGGAGAGGTTGCGGCGGTCGAGGTAGCTGAGGCGAGGCTTCATGCTGCTTCCCTCTCCTCGCCCGGCAACCCCTTCAACCAGCAGCCATGGCACTCCGGGCCCTCGTGATACTGGTTCAGGATCGTGTCGCAGCCTGGCTCTGAGCAGATGCGACCCTTCGGGAAGGTCGGAAGTAGGTCTGCCTTCCGGGAGATGCGGGCGACTGGGGCTCCATGTAGGTGCTGGGTGGCGGAGGTGCGAGTGACCAACTCCATGGCTCAGTCCTCGGTCTTTTCGTCCAAGGCTTTCTGCGCGGCTGCGATCCGATGAGGGCGGTGCTTGTCCTCGAACCGCCCGGCGAGTTCGTCGCGATGCGGGTGACCCATCGGGAGGCTGATTGCGGCGCCGCATGGGCACTCGTTAAAGAGCGGACGGTTCATCGGCTGCGGTCCTTTCATGCGGTGGAAGAAGCGGCCACCGGCTTGGCCTGCCCCTGTTCCAACCTGGGCGAAGTCTCGGTGGGCAGATCCGGGGGCTCGCCTCGAACGAGCGTCTCGCGCTCCAGAGGCGTGTTCTGCCGGCTGTGGGTGGGTGGGTTGATACGGTGAAGAAGAGGCGGGCAGGCAGAGGGTGCGCACATCACCCCGCTGGATAAGGCGAGGCTCTACCTGCCCTGGGCCGCGCAGCTTGTGGCGCGTGCCTTAACTCGGGGCCAGCGCCCGCTCGCCGGATTTGAACCGGCGGCCTCCGCTATCAAGCGGTGCTCTACCTGCTGAGCTAGAGCGGGATGAACCCCAAGGTGGTTCGCCAGGCGCGGGGCAGTCTTGCCCCGGGCTGTCGTTTGGTCCCCTACCGGCTTCCACGGTGGGGCCTGACGAAGGTGTGAGACCGAGTGACCCCCGAAGGAGCCGACGTCGGTCCGAAGTAGGAAGCGATGCCAGTGGCCCGAGCGGGCGAGGGCATCGAAGACTGGGAGAAGAGGTACCTCAGGTTGTTTCTTGATCGGCGACGGCCTCTCGTGGCCGCAGCGGACTTCGGATCAGAACACCGCAAGTCTAGACGGTGTCGGCGGACGCTTTCAAGGGCGCGGCGGTATCGGAGACCGTCAGGGGCTTGTGAGGCGGGTTGATGCCGGTCGCGAGCTTGCGCTTGCGGAGTTCGGCGGTGCGCATCTCCCGTTCCATCCCTTTGGCTGCCTGACGGTGCTTCATCCGCTTCTTGAGGCCGTCATCCTCGGCCTGGCGGGCAAAGCGATCGAGAGTGCCGTCATCCACGCCTTCGCGCTCATCCACGGTGGACTTGCCGCCTCCTCCGTAGCCTCGGGCTGCATCGTCGGTCAGCTTCGGCTCCTTGCTCTCGCTCTTCGTGGGGACGCGCTTTCGCAGCCTCGTCTTCAGTCCCGGCTGGCGGTTGCCGGGTGGGGCCGAGGCGAGCGTGCGGGTCGATTCTCGAGTGTCCTTCGCATCAAAGGAAACCTGCCAGCGGCCTTCCTTCAGCTTGGGCTCGTGTAGCTCGATCCAGACGGTTGGCTCGCTGGGAATCTCGGTTAGAAGATCCTCGCCTTGTTCAACCAGCGCCCGGCGTTCCTTCTCCGTCTTGGCAAGGAACTGCTTGCCGCCACGGGACATGGCGAGAACGATGCGCTGACCGGCCTCGACGTTGGGCCTGCCCTCTCCTGGGGCCATCTTGATCGCGGTGTGGTCGCCGGCGAAGATGGCGTTCCGCTGCTCCGGTGTCAGGGTGAACTCGGCTGGTGCGGCTACGGTCATGCTGCCTCCCCAACGAGTTCGGTCAAGGCCTCATCCTCGTCTCCCAAGGTGTCCAAGATGGTTAGTCCGCTGTCGGCTATTGGCGCGTCAAGGGAACGGCGCTTCCAATGGCCTCGCTCGAAAGGAGCGGAAGGGCCAAAGCGCTGTTCCTTGCTTGCCTCGTCCTGCTGCTCGGCTATGAGCGCGGCAAGCTCGCCGTGACCAACCGCCCTGCGCTGTAAGCGATAGCCGTCGGCCCTTAGCCGATAAATGACGGAGTGGGTCCGAATCAGTGACCAGCCGAAACGAGCCGCTAGCTCTGGGGCCGTGAAGGCACGGCAGTATTCTGCACGGCGCCTCGCGTGGTAGCGCCGCTGCCCCGCGGTCTGCCGCGCTCCTCGGGTCGGAGGGACGCGGCCCGGTTCACCCGTGTGCAAGCGCCACCTCCCCAGCAGGCCGCCGCCACCGGTGAATCCGCGTGGGAACTTCAGCTCGTACCGGATCACCTTCCCCTTGCCGCCGCAGGTGAAGCAGTGGCGCCCCTTCAACCAGAACCCAGACCCCCCGCCGCTTGTAGTTCCAGCGGAGAGAGTTGAGGGCCAGGAGGCGCAGTTGCAGACTTCGCATAGCGCGGAATCTAGAGACTTTGTCGGACACTCCCCTGGGCCAGCGTCGCCTCGCCCGGCCGCGGCGGGCTGCCGCCGCCGATCAGCCCCGCCGGGCTGATCGTGTGGTGGGGCGAGCGGAACGGCCGTCCTCCCGGCAGGGAGCCGCCCAGGCGTCCGCAGGCGCTGGCTATGCGAGCCACCTCCAGAGCCTCGACCGTGGCCAGCGGCGGCAGGATCGAGGGCAGGCGGCTGGCGGCCAGAGACTTGCCGGCCCCGGGCGGCCCGATCATCAAGAGGCTGTGGCCCCCGGCGGCCGCCACCTCGAGCGCGTGTCGCAGATGCGGTTGACCGCGCAGGTCGGCGAGGTCGGGCCCCCCGGCCGCGGCGCCCGTCTGCAGGACCAGCGCCGCCGGTCGCGCCGGCTCCCACTCGCCAGCGACCAGCGCCGGCAGTCGCCCGACGCTGTCGAGCGGGATCACGTCGATCCCCTCCGCCAGGGCCGCCTCGGGGCCGTTCTCGGCCGGCACCACGATCGCCTCCGCCCCGCCCTCCCGCGCCGCCTCGGCGATCGCCAGCGCTCCGTTGACCGCCCGCGTCGAACCGTCGAGGGCCAGCTCTCCGGCCAGCGCCACCCGCGACAGCCCCTCCCACTCGAGCTGACCGGAGGCGCTCAGCAGCGCCGCGGCGATCGCCAGGTCCATCCCCGGTCCGGCCTTGCGCAGGCTGGCCGGGGCGAGGTTGACGACGATCCGCCGCAACGGGAACTCGAAGCCGCAATTGACCAGCGCCGCCCGCACCCGCTCGCGGGCCTCCCTCACCGCGGTGTCGGCGAGACCGACGATCGCGAAACTGGGCAGGCCGCGGTGGACGTCGACCTCGACCCGCACCGGGCGAGCGGAGATGCCGTCGAGCGTGAAGGTTCGGGCCGTGGCGAGCACGGCAAGGACGCTACGGAGAGAGGGCGCACGCGTTAACGGCAGATCGCAAGGACTTTGGGTTAGGGGTGGGGAGACTTCGTCGCTACCGCGGCCTTAGGCAGAGCGATGACCGCCGCCCGCCAGAGAACCGGCGCGAGGGCCGAGGAGCTGGTTGCCCGCCGCCTCGCCGCTTCCGGCTGGGAGATCGTCGAGCGCAATGCCCGCACCCGTTACGGCGAGCTCGACATCGTCGCCCGCGACGGCCCCGCCCTCGTCTTCCTCGAGGTCAAGGCCGGTCGCGAGGGCGCCGCCTTCGGCCCCGAGCGCCCGATCCTCGCCGTCGACGCCCGCAAGCAGCGCCGCGTGCGCAGGCTCGCCACCGCCTGGATGGCCGAGCGGCGCGGCGTCCCGCCCTACGCCGAGATCCGCTTCGACGCCGTCGGCGTCACCTTCGACCGCCGTGACCGGGCGGTCGACGTCGAGCACATCCGCGCCGCGTTCTAGCCCGTCAGGCCCATCTGGGTGTAGGCGACGCTCTGGAACGAGCGGCGGTGCAGCGGCGAGATCCCGATCTGCTCAATGGCGGCGCGGTGCTCCGGCGTCGAGTAACCGACGTGCTCGTCGAATCCCCAGCCCGGGTGGTGCCGCGCGGCGTCGTGCATGTAGCGGTCGCGGGTCACCTTGGCGAGGACCGAGGCGGCGGCGATCGCAGCGCTGGTGCCGTCGCCCTGAATCACCGCGCGGTGCGGGACCGCGCAGCGCGGCAGCGAGAACCCGTCGGACAGGCAGGTCGCCTCGGCGGGTGGCTCGAGCCGTTCGAGCGCCACCGAGAGCGCTTCGATGTTGGTCACGTGCAGGCCGCGGCGGTCGATGCCGGCGGCGGAGCGGATCACGACGCTGACCCGGGTCGCCGCCCGCAGCACGCAGGGGAACATCTCCAGCCGCCGCTCCTCGGTCATCTGCTTGGAGTCGTGCAGGCCGCCGAGCGAGCGGCGGTCGGCGTGGGAGAGCTGCTCGTAGTCGATCAGGACGGCGGCGGCGACCAGCGGCCCGGCCAGGCAGCCACGACCGGCCTCATCGGTGCCGGCGACGAAGCGACTCTGAAGGCCGCGGTCGAAGGCGAACAGACGGCGGCTGCGGGCCAGCCGGCGGCGTCCGGTCCGCGACTTAGAGGGTGCCGACGCGGTCGGGTGGCCAGTAGGTGGCAAAGGCCTCGCCGATGATCCAGCTTCGCGGGACGGGTCCCCAGAAACGGCTGTCGTCGCTTGCGCCACGGTTGTCGCCCATCATGAAGTAATGGTCGGGCGGGATCTTGATCGCCTGCGGCATGTTGCAGGCGGCGGCGCTGCCGCAGGGGATGATGTACGACTCGTCTTTCTTCTCGACACCGTTGACGACCGGGTGGCCGTTCCTGACCGAGAGGGTGTCCCCCGGCGTGGCGACGATGCGCTTGATGAAGTTCTGATCGGACTCGGCCGCGGTCGGTTTCGGGCACGGTTCTCCGTTGCGCGGCTGGATCCCGCATTCGGTGCCGTTGTCGGCGCCGGCGGGCGGGTGGAAGACGACGATGTCGCCGACCGCGGGGTCGTTGAGGTGGTAGATGAAGCGGTTGACCAAGACCCGCTGGCCGACGTCGAGCGTCGGCTCCATCGATTCCGAGGGGATCTGGTAGGGCTTGATGACCCAGGCTTGGATCGCCAGCGCCAGCCCCAAGGCCAGCGCGACGATGACGACCAACTCGACCAGCCCGCCGCCTTTGCCCTTCGGCTTCGGGATGAGGGGTTTCAGGCTGGATCCTCGTCGGAGTCGCCGGCTTTGGCCGGCTCCTCGTCCTCGGCATCCTCTGACGCTGCGTTGTCCTCGGTCTCCCCGGCCGCGGGCGCCTCTGCGTCCGTGTCCGCCGCTGCCTCAGTCTCCGCCGCCGCCTCTGCCTCAGGCGCCGCCTCCGCTTCGGGCGCCGCGTCTGCCTCGGGCGCCGCGTCCTGCTCCGGCGCCTCGCTCGCCTCCGCCGCCTCGGCCTCGGTCGGAACGACCTCGTCCTGGCTTACCCCCTCGGCATCGGTCGCGACCGCCGCGGCCGCGCTCGGAGCCGCGACCACGTCGTCGTCGATGCCCCAGCGCCGCTCGGCGACGCGGGCGGCCTTGCCGATCCGGCCGCGCAGGTAGTAGAGCTTGGCCCGGCGCACGTCGCCGCGGGCCGCGACCTCGAGTTTCTCGATCTTCGGCGAGTGCAGCGGGAAGGTCCGCTCGACGCCGACGCCAAACGACTGCTTGCGAACCGTGAAGGTCTCGCGCACGCCCGAGCCCTGGCGCCGCAGCACCACCCCCTCGAAGACCTGGGTGCGCTTGCGCGTGCCCTCGATCACCTGGAAGTGGACGCGGACGCGGTCGCCTGGGCCGAAGGAGGGAAGTCCCTCTTTCAGCTGGGCGCGCTCGATGCTGTCGATTACGGAGCTCATTGGCGAGAAAAAACCGCCGGACCCGAATGCGGGAGCCGCGCGGCTGGCGGAATGGTAGCTACTCGGCGCCCGACTCGAACTGCTCGGCTCGGAGGCGGCTCTGCTCGAGGCGCCACCGACGCACCTTCTCGTGGTCGCCGGAGAGCAGGATCTCGGGCACGTCCCAGCCCTTGTAGACGGCCGGGCGCGTGTAGTGCGGATACTCCGGCATGCCCTCCAGGACCTGGCTGAAGGACTCCTCGCTGGCGGAGTCGGCGTGGCCGAGGGCGCCCGGCAGCTTCCGCATCAGCACGTCGGCGACGACCATCGCCGGCAGCTCGCCGCCGGCCAGCACGTAGCGGCCGATCGAGAGCTCGTCGTCGGCGAGGTGGCGGTGGACGCGATCGTCGAAGCCCTCGTAGCGGCCGCAGAGCAGCGCCACGTGCGGCTCCGCCGTCAGCTCGTCGGCGATCGCGTCGTCGAGCAGCGGGCCGGTCGGCGAGAGCAGCACGACCCGCGGCCTCTCCCCCTCCCCGTAGGCGGCCCGCAGCGCCGCGTCGACCACGTCGACCCGCAGCACCATGCCGGCGCCGCCGCCGTAGGGCGAGTCGTCGACCTGCCCGGCTTTGAGCGGGGTCGTCTCGCGGTAGTCGAACAGCCGCAACTCGTTTCCTTCGCGAACCGCGTTCTCGACCGACCGCTGCGTCCGGAACCAGTCGAACGCCTCCGGGAAGAGGGTGAAGACGTCGAGTTTCAATCGAGGATGTCGACGATGACGCGGCGATCGATGCGGACGGCCGCCGCCTTGGCGATAGTCCTGATCGCGTTCGCGACCCGGCCGCCTTTGCCGATCACGCGGCCGAGATCGCCGTCGGCCACCGTTACCTCGTAGACCAGGTCGCCGTCCTCTTCCAGCTCCTCGACGACCACGGCCTCGGGGTCCTCGACCAGAGCCTTGACCAGGAACTCGATCAGCTCGGTCATCGCGACGCCCGGCCTAGCTGCCGGAGGCGGCGATGCCCTTGGTGCGCAGCAGACCGGCGACGGTCTCCGAGGGCTGAGCGCCGTGCTCGAGCCAGTGGCGCGCACGCTCCTCGTCGAACTCGATCAGCGAGGGATTGGTCTGCGGGTTGTACTGGCCGATCGTCTCGATCGTGCGGCCGTCGCGCGGGGAGCGTTTGTCGGCGACGACGATCCGCCAGATCGGGTTCTTCTTGGAACCCACTCGTCTCAGTCTTATTCGCACAGCCATTTGGACGGGGCAGGTTAGCGCCTACGTATCTTCGGGCGCGGCGCGGCGCCGGTCATCTGCGCCAGTTGCTGCGCGTCGGGCATCTTGCCGCCGACCATCGAGCGCATCATCTTGCGCATCTGGTCGAACTGCTTGACCAGCTGGTTGACGTTCTGAACCCGCGTTCCAGAGCCGTTGGCGATGCGTTTGCGGCGCGAGCCGTTGATCATCCCCGGATTGGCCCGCTCGGCCGGCGTCATCGAAAGGATGATCGCCTCGACCCGGTCCAGCTCGCCCTCGTCGACGTCGGCGTTCTTCAGCTGTTTCATCGCCCCCATGCCGGGCAACATCCCGATCAGCCCGCTGAGCGGGCCCATTTTGCGCACCTGGCGCATCTGCTGAAGGAAGTCCTCGAGCGTGAACTGGTCCTTTTCGAGTTTCTTCTGCAGGTCGACGGCCTGCTGCTCGTCGACCTGCTGCTCGGCTTTCTCGATCAGGCTGAGGACGTCGCCCATGCCGAGGATGCGCTGGGCCATGCGGTCGGGGTGGAACTTGTCGAAGTTCTCCAGCTTCTCGCCGGTCGAGGCGAAGAGGATCGGCTTGCCGGTGACGGCGTTGACCGAGAGCGCGGCGCCGCCGCGGGCGTCGCCGTCGAGCTTGGTCATCACGACGCCGTCGAACTCGGCCACCTCGGCGAAGGACTCGGCGACGCCGACGGCGTCCTGGCCGGTCATCGCGTCGACGACGAGGAGGACGTCGTGCGGCTGCGTCTTCTTGCGGATCCTCGCCAGCTCCGCCATCAGGTCCTGGTCGACGTGGAGGCGGCCGGCGGTATCGACGATCAGCACGTCGCGGCGCTCGGTGCGCGCCTGCTGCAACGCCCACTCGGCGATCTCGACCGGGTCGCGGTCGGTCCCCTGCTGGTAGACGTGAGCGCCGGCGCGCTTGCCGACGGTGACGAGCTGGTCGACCGCGGCGGGCCGGTAGACGTCGCAGGCGGCGAGGGCGACGTCCTTGCCTTCCTTCTTGAAGTAGAGGGCGAGCTTGGCGCAGGCGGTCGTCTTGCCCGAGCCCTGCAGACCGGCCATCAGGATCACGGTCGGGCCGCTGGACGCCATCGCCAGCTCGCGCCCGCTGCCGCCCATCAGCGCCGCCAGCTCCTCGTTGACGATCTTGACCACGTGCTGGCCGGGATCGAGGCTCTCCATCACCTCGTCGCCGAGGCAGCGCTCCTTGACCGTCTTCGTGAACGATTTGACGACCTTGAAGTTGACGTCGGCCTCGAGCAGCGCGAGCCGGATCTCCCGCATCGCCGCGTCGACGTCGGACTCGCTCAGCTTGCCACGCGAACGAACGTCCGAAAGGGTTGCCTGCAGGCGGTCTGAGAGCTGGTCGAACATGGGCGCTCAGCTTAGAGGGCTGCCGGTAGAGGGATCCGGTTGTGCCTTGGGCGAATTGAGTCGCGTCCGCTGAAGCGGACTGCTCCGCAACATGCTGCTCGCCTATGGCGAGCAGGAATCAGATTGCATATCGCCGCTTCGCGACATTCGCCCAAGGCACAACCGGATCCTCCATCAACACTCAGCTGGGGACGGCGCATGCTCAGCTCTCAGGACGGCCCAGGGTTCGGGAGCTGAACTACCCGCGGGTTCCAGCCCTTGATTCCTACGAAGCGAGATGAGCGCTCCGTTGGGAGGGTGGTGGTGCCCCTCCGAACGTTTTGCGCCGCTGGCCGATAAGCAATCTCGGACGGCTCTAGGCGATCCCGCCAGTCAGGCGAGGGAGGAGGGGTACCACCACCCTCCCCTCGCACTACTCAGCGAGCAGCGCAGCCGCGTATTCGGCGGGATCAAAGGGCCGCAGATCCTCCAGCGTCTCGCCCACCCCGATCAGTTTCACCGGGATCCCAAGGTCAGACGCGATCGCCAGGGCGATGCCGCCCTTGGCGGTCCCGTCCAGCTTGGTCAGGACCACCCCGTCGACGTCGACCGCTTCGGAGAAGACCTTGGCCTGGCGCAGCCCGTTCTGGCCGGTGGTGGCGTCGATCGAGATCAGCGTCTCGTGCGGGGCGCCGGGCATCTGCTTGTCGATCACCCGCCGCACCTTGGCCAGCTCCTCCATCAGGTTGTCCTGGGTGTGGAGACGACCGGCGGTGTCGATGATCACCACGTCGGCGCCGCGGGCGCGGGCGGCGGCGATCGCGTCGAAGGCGACCGAGCCGGGATCGGCCCCTTCCTCCCCCCGAACCAGGTCGGCCCCCGCCCGCTGCGCCCACTCGGCCAACTGCTCGGAGGCGGCGGCCCGGTAGGTGTCGCCGGCGGCGAGGACCACGGAGAGGCCCATCTCCTTGCTCAGGTGCCAGGCGACCTTGCCGATCGTGGTCGTCTTGCCGGTGCCGTTGACGCCGACCATCATCAGCACCGCCGGCTCGGCGCTGAGGTCGATCGGGGCGCGGCCGGTGGCGGCGACCTCGGCCAGGATCTCGATCAGGCGGTCGCGCACGGCGACGCCGTCGGCCGGGACGGCGCCGGCCTCGACCTCGTGCTCGAGCCGTTCGACCACCGCGGCGGTGGTCGGGGCGCCGGCGTCGGCGAGGATCAGCGCCTCCTCCAGCCGCTCCCAGGTCTCCTCGTCGATGCGGTCGAAGAGGCTGGCCGTGATCTCCTCGGCCAGCGCCTGGCGGCTCTTCGAGAGGCTCTCGCGCAGGCGCTTGAAGACGCCGCGGCGCTCGGGCTCGGCCTCAGCCGCCGCCGAGGCGTTCGCGCTCCCGCGCGAACCGAGGTCGATCATCTCCTGCCAGGTCGTCGCCATCGCTGGCGGGAGAGGCTATCTGCGCGGCGGCTTCGAGCTCGGCCACGGAGGCGGCGAGGTGGTCGACGAGGCGATCGGCGTCGGGCAGGGAGTCCGGATCGGCCAGCAGCCCGAAGCCGACCTTGCCGTTGTAGCTGAGGATCGCGATCGCGAGCGCGTGGCGGTGGGCAAGGAACCCGATCGGGTAGACCGCCGTGAGCTCGCGTCCGAGCACGTAGAAGGGGACCTGCGGGCCGGGAAAGTTCGTCACCAGGAGGTTGAAGAGGCGGGTGGAGAAGTTGATCGCCGCCGTCGGCGCCAGCAAGACCGGCGGCGCGAAGTCGCGGAACCAGTCGTTCAGGCCCCAGATCGCCTCGGCGCCGAGCGGCTGCTTGGAGGCCTTGAGCGCGTCCATCGCGACGGAGACGGCACGCAGGCGCTCGACCGGGTCGGCGACGCCGACCGGCAGCGGCCCGCGCATCGCCGTCAGTTTGTTGCCGAGCTCGCCGTGCTCGTTTTCGGTCCGGATCGAAACCGGCACCAACGCCTTCAGCTCGAGCCCGTCGACGGCGACCTCGCGCTCCAGCAGCCAGCGCCGCAGGGCGCCGGCGACGACGGCCAGGGTGACGTCGTTGACGGTGCCGCCGAGGGCGTTCTTGACGTGTTTGAAGCTGGGCAGGTCGAAGTTCGCCCAGCACATGTCGCGCCGGGGCCCGATCTCGGCGTTGAGCGGAACCCGCGGCGCCGGCCGCGCCAGGTTCCAGGTCACCTCCCAGAGCCCGGCGAGGCCGTCGGCGGCACGCCGGCGCGCCCGCCCCGGGTCCCGGCCCGCCCGCCGCAGCCAGCGCCAGAGCCGCCGCAGGGTCGCCGCGATGCCGCTGCCCGCGTGGCCGACCAGGGCGATGCGCGAAGGCGTGCGAGCAGGCTCCCAGGGGGCTTCCTCACGGGCCGGCTCCGCTTTCGGCTCGACGTCGAAGAGCAGCATGCCGATGTCGACCGCGGAGATGCCGTCGGCCATCGCGTGGTGGGTCTTGTAGACGACCGCGAAGCGCTCGTCCTCGAAGCCCTCGACCAGGACCAGCTCCCAGAGCGGTTTGGCGCGGTCCAGTGGTGGCGCGAGCAACTCCCCGACCAGCGCGCGGAACTGGGCCTCGGTCCCCGGCGCGGGCAGGGAGATCCGGCGCAGGTGCTGGTGGATGTCGAAGGCCGGATAGTCGACCCAGAAGGGGGTGCCCAGTCCCAGGGGCGGGTAGAGCAGCCGCTGGCGCAGCCGCGGCAGGTTGTGGACGCGGCTGCGGATGTGGGTGAGGAAGTCCTCCTCGCTCGGAGCGCTGCCCTCGCACATCAGCAGGGCGCCGATCGCCATGTGCCCGTTTGCTTTCTCGTTGGCCAGGAACGACGTGTCGAACGACGTCAGCCTGTCCATGTGGCGTTGTGCCATCTACTCCTCCCTGTCCCTGGGAGAGCGTAATGCCTGGATGTCGGTCCCCCGACTCCCGTCGTATTGAGACTTGGCTAAGTCAGGCGACGGCGGACAGGGCGCCGCCGTCATCCTCGCCGGCTTCCGCGTCGTCCTCGCCCTCGTCCCCCGCCTCGGCGAGGTCGCGGGGAAGTCGGCGTGAGACGACCTTGGTGACGCCGTCGCCCCCCATGGTCACTCCGTAGAGGACGTCGGCGGCGTCCATGGTCCGTTTCTGGTGGGTGACGATCACGAACTGGGCGCGATCGGAGAAGCGCCGGATCAGCTGCAGGAAGCGGTCGATGTTGGCGTCGTCGAGGGCGGCCTCGACCTCGTCGAGGATGTAGAAGGGGCAGGGCCGGGCGAGGAAGACGGCGAAGACGAAGGCCAGCGCCACCAGCGACTTCTCACCGCCGGAGAGCAGCGAGAGCTTGCGGGTCGACTTGCCGGCCGGGGTGACCTCGATCTCGACCCCCAGCTCCTCGCGCGCCTCCTCCTCGTCCTCGGGCTCCGGCTCGGAGTCGTCGCTTGGCGCCTCCTGCTCGCCGCTGGGACGGTCTTCGTCGCGGACCGGCCGCAGGGCGACCCGGCGCAGGACGCCGCGACCGCCGGGGAAGAGGTGCTCGACCATCTCCTCGAAGTTCCTGGCGGTGGCGTCGAAGGTCTCCTCGAAGGCGCGCTCGATCTCGGCGTCGATCTCGCGGATCAGCGTCTCCAGCTCGCGCATCGCCCGCTCGGTGTCCTCGCGCTGGGCCTGCAGGCCCTCGACGTGCTCACGGGCCTCGTCGTACTCGCGCTCGGCCAGCGGGTTGACCGGGCCGATCTGGGCGCGGCGGCGCTCGAGGCGCTCGAGGCGGCGGTCGATCTCGGCCCGCTCCTCCTCGCTCATCGCCTGCTCGGCCGGCGGCACCGCCTCCCCGAGCCGCTCGGCGATGCCCGCCAGCTCGCGCTCGGCCTCGGCGCGACGGTCGCCGAGATGAGCGGCCTCGACCTCGGCTCGGGTCAGCTCGTCGGCGACGGACTTCATCTCCGCCTGCAGCTCGAACTCCTGGCCAGAGCAGGCGCGCAGCTCCTCGGCGATCTCGTCGCCGTCGTCCTCGCCGCCGACGACCTTGCCCTCGGTGCGCTCGACCCGGGCGCGGATCGCGGCCCCGACCGCCTCGATCGCCGCCAGCGCGGCACGGGTGTCGTCGAGCAGGGCCTCGCCGTCGGCGACGCGCTTGCGCATCGCCTCGCGGTGGCGCTCGCCGAGCAGGCCCTCGGCGCGGCGGGCGTGGCGGGAGGCCCGCTCGGCGCCGCCGTGGACGTCGCCGAGGGCGGCCTCGCGGGCCGGCTCGGCGGCGGCGTCGGAGCGGGCGACGGCAAGGCCGGCGGCGGCGTCGTCGAGGCCGGCGCCGATCTCGCCCAGCTCCTCCTCCAGCTTGCGGGCCCGCTCGGCGGGGGCACTGCCGGAACCGACGTCCAGGGTCAGCGGGCCCAGTTCCGAACGCAGCGACTCAAGCTTCGCCTCCTGCTCGGTCTCGCGACCGGAGAGGCTCGCGGCGCGGACGGCGACCCGCTCCTGCTCGCCGCGCAGCTTCGTGACCAGCCCCCAGGCCTGGGTGCGCTCGCGGTCGCGGGCGGCAAAGCGCTCCTCCGCCTCGCGGCGGCGCTTGCCGACCGCGGCCAAGCGCTCCTCGACCCGGGCCCGGGTCGCCCGCGCCTTCGCCGCCGCCCCCTCGGCGGCGGCGGCGCGGTCGGCGCCGAAGCGCAGCTCCTCGGAGACGATCTGCCCGCGCAGGCCGAGCTCCTCGCGCTCGATCCGGGCGCCGATCTCGGCCGCCTGCGCCTGGCGCTTCAGCGGCCGCAGGCGGGCGCGGGCCTCGCGCTCGACGTCGAGGGCGCGGTCGAGGTTGTCGCGGGCCGCGCGCAGCTTCAGCTCGGCCCGGCGGCGGCGCTTGCGGTGCTTGCCGAGGCCCGCCGCCTCCTCGACCAGGAGCCGGCGCTCGCGCGGTTTGGAGTGGACGATGGTCTCGACCCGCCCCTGGCTGATCACCGAGTGCATCTCCCTCCCCAGATTCGTGTCGGAGAGCACGTCGGTGACGTCGGCGAGCCGGCAGCGGGCGCCGTTGAGGCGGTACACGCCGTCGCCGGAGCGGTCGAGCCGGCGCTGCACGGCGATCTCGGAGAAGTCGGTGGCGGCCCGGCCGTCGGCGTTGTCGATCACGACCTCGACCTCGGCGGCGCGGCGCTGGCTGATCCCCTTGCCGCCGGCGGAGATCACGTCCTGCATCGAGGCGCCGCGGATCGCCCCCGGGCTCTGCTCGCCCAGCGCCCAGAGGACGGCGTCGGTGATGTTCGACTTGCCGGACCCGTTGGGGCCGACGATCACGCTGACGCCGGGCGAGAACTCGAGGCTCACCCGCTCGGGGAACGACTTGAACCCCTTCATCGTGATCGATCTCAGATACATGTTCTCCTCGGACTGCTGACGCCTAGGCTCGCGGTTGAGTCGGACGTGACGCTCGCCATCCGCCTAGGCCCCGAGCTGCTTCAGGGCCTGCTCGGCGGCGACCTGCTCGGCCGCCTTTTTGCTCCGTCCCGCTCCCACGCCGACGCGCTCGGAATCGACGAGTGCCTCGACCTCGAAGGTGCGCCGGTGCGGTGGGCCGGTGGCGGCGATCACCCCGTAGCTTACGCGTGCCCCGCGGCGCGCGAGCAACTCCTGCAAGGCTGACTTGAAGTCGATCCGGGTCTCGGCGGCGTGCTCGATCCGCGGTTCGAAGGCGGCCGCCACCGCCGCCGCCGTACGCTCGAAGCCGAAGGCGAGGTAGCAGGCGCCGATCAGGGCCTCGGTCGCCTCGGGCAGGGGCCGCTCGCCGTCGAGCAGGACCTCGGCCGGAATCGCGCCGGCGACGCTCTCCGGCTCGTTGCCGCGCAGCATCTCCGGCACGCCCAGCAGGCGGCCGACCTCGGCGCAGGAGACGCCGCTGACCGCCTGGTTGTGGATCTTGGTGAGGCCGCCGGCGGCGATCTCGAAGCGCGCGAACACGTCGGTGGCGACGGCGAGGCCGAGCACGCTGTCACCGAGAAAGGCCAAGCGCTCGAAGGAGTCGACCCGGCGCTCGGTCCAGGAGGAGTGGGTCAGCGCCTGCGCCCGCAGGTCCTCGGGAAGCTCGTCGACCAGGGCCGCCAGCGGCGTGATCGCGGGCTCGGTATCCGCCGTCACCCGCTCAGGCCGGCGCGTGCTCGACCACGAAGCCAACGGCGTCGCCGACGGTCTCGATCCGCGACGCCTGCTCCTCGGAGACGGCGACGCCGTAGCGGTCCTCCAGCTCCATCACCAGCTCGTAGAGGTCCAGCGAGTCGGCGTCGAGATCCTCCTTGAAACGGGTCCCCTCGTTGATCTTCCCGACGTCCACCTCGAGCTCCTCGGCAAGGTGCTCGCGGACGAGGGTGAGGACTTCGTCGCGCTTCATCCCACCCTTCCTATCACGCGCTCCCCCCGGTGGCGAGGGCGCCGCGACCGGCGCCGCCTTCGCGCAGCAGCGCCGCCGTGCGGCCGACCGCGTCGACCTCGGCACAGCGGGCCGCCAGGCGAATCGCGTTGGCGACGCCGTCGGCGCCGGAGCTGCCGTGGCCGACGACGGCGATGCCGCGCAGGCCGAGCAGGATCGCGCCGCCGGTGGTGTCCGGGTGCAGCTCGCGGCGGAGGCCGCCGAGGGCCGGCTTCAGCAGCAGGCCGCCGACCAGCGAGACCGGGTTGGAGCGGGCGGCCTCGCCCACCGCGGCGGCGACGGTGCGGGCGGTGCCCTCCATCAGCTTCAGGGCGACGTTGCCGGTGAAGCCGTCGGTGACGACGACGTCGACCGTCGCCGCCGGCAGGTCGCGGCCCTCGACGTTGCCGGCGAACTCGATCCCCGGCGCGGCCGAGAGCAGACGATGCGCCTCGACGATCTCCTCGCGCCCCTTGCCGGCCTCCTCGCCGACGGTGAGCAGGCCGACGGTGGGTTTTTCGACCTCGAGCACCGCGGCGCTGAAAGCGGCGCCGAGGAAGGCGAACTGGACCAGGTGCTGGGCGCGAACCTCGACGTTGGCGCCGACGTCGAGGAAGAGCACCGGTTTGCCGGGGATCGGCACCCGCACCGCCAGGGCCGGGCGCTGCACCCCCTTGAGGCGGCGCAGGCCGAAGGTGGCAGCCGCCATCGCCGCCCCGGTCGAGCCGCAACTGACCAGCGCGTCGGCGGCGTCGGCGGCGACGTCGGCCGCCGCCCGCACCACCGAGGCCCCGGGCTTGGCGCGGACCGCGGGAACCGGATCCTCCTCGTTGGCGATCGACTCGGTCGTGCGCACGACCTCCACCCCGTCGACTCCCTCCAGGCCGAGCTCGGCGGGCGGCCCGAAGACGCGGACCCCGACCCCGTCGGCCGCGGCCAGTCGCGCCCCCTCGGCGAGCACGTCGAACCCCTGCTCCGCTCCGTACCCGTCGAGAGCGACGGTCACCCGGCGCCCAGGCGCCACGACTACTCGGAGTCGGCGGTGGTCGCCGGTGCCTCGGCGACTTTGTGAGAGATGACCTCACGCCCGGCGTAAGTCCCACAGGTCGGGCAGACCCGGTGCGGCAGGCGCGGGCTGTGGCAGCGCGGACAGCTGTTGAGGCGCGCCTTGCCGGCCTTGTGATTGGCACGGCGCTTGTCGCGGCGGGCGCTGGAGGTTCTCTTCTTCGGGACGGCCATCGGTCGCGGAATAGTAGCCGGTCGCCAGCCGGCGACTCAGTACGCCGCCCGGATCACGGCCAGATCGCCCTGCTGCCAGGTGACCTCTCCCTCGGACCACTCGACGAGGTCGGCCAGCTGGGTCCCGACGAAGACGTCGCCGATGACGAGCGAGCGGGCCTGGCGCTTGACTTGGCGGCAGAGGTTCCTGCGCTGGTCGTCGTCGAGCTGGTTGACGGAGAGGACGGAGACGACCAGGTCCCAGGGGCCGTCGGGAAGGGGATCCTCCATGCGGGCGAGCTGGACGTCGTCGTAGGTCTTGCGGGCGCGGAAGACCATGTCGGGGCTGGCGTCGAGCCCGACCACCCAGGCGTCGGGATGGGCCTCGATCAGGCGCCGGGTCGTCTCCCCGGTGCCCATTCCCAGCTCCAGCACGCGGGCGGGCGGGAACGGGACCGCCGCCACGGCCTGGTCCTGGAGATCGTCGTAGCCGGGGATCTCGGCACGGATCCGCTCCAGGTAAACCTCGGGTGTCCAGTCGAATTGACCCATCTCGTAACCTCGTCGGGAGGGAGTCATCGTAAGCCCGTACCCCAGCGGAGGTCGCTCATGTCACAGGCGCGCACGACGATCATCGACCTCTCGCGGCTCTCGCTGGCACACGGCGAGGGCAAGCGGATCGAGGTCCCGGTCGAGCTCGAGCCCTTCGAGCTCGGCGGCGAGACCTACCTCGCCAACCCGGTCTCGCCCACGGTCCGGCTCGAGGTCTCGCGACCCAGCGGCGGCTTCGCCTTCCGTCTGCAGTTCCCCGTCCACCTCGAGGGCCCGTGCATGCGCTGCCTCGAGCCGGGCGCGCTCGACCTCGAGGTCGAAGCCCGCGAGGTCGACCAGGCGGCAACCGACGACGAGGAGCTGCGCAGCCCCTACGTCGAGGACGACGAGCTCGACATCGGCCGCTGGGCCCACGACGCGACCCTGCTCGCCCTCCCCACCCGCTTCCTCTGCCGCCCCGACTGCGCCGGCCTCTGCGCGGTCTGCGGCGTCTCCCTCAACGACGCCGACCCGGCCGACCACGAACACGAGCAGCCCACCGACCCCCGCTGGGCAGCGCTCAAAGACCTGAAGCTCGAATAGCCCCGCATGCGGGCGGGGTCCGGGTGCCCCTCCGAACGTTTTGCGCCGCTGGCCAACAGGCCACCTCGGACGGCCCTAAGCGACCCAGCCAGTCAGGCGAGTGAGGAGGGGCACCCGGACCCCGCCCCGGCGGCCTAGGACTGCTCGTCGAGCTCCGCCACCGGCTGCTCGTCGTCACGCCCGGCGAGCCGGTCACGACCGCGCTGCACGGCGGCGAGGAACTTCTGCAGGTTGACTTCGAGGGTGTTGAGGATCTCGTCGGCGTAGTCCTCGGCGCCGAGGCGGATTTCGCGCTCGCGCGTGCGGGCGTCCTCGACGATCTCGTCGGCGGCGCGCTCGGCCTGCTTGGTGACCTCCTCGTCGGAGATCAGGCGGGCCTGCTGCTCGCGCGCCTCGCGGACGATCCGCTCCGCCTCGCGTTTGGCCTCGGCCAGCATCTCCTGGCGCTCCTTGACGATCCAGCGCGCCTGCTTGATCTCCTCGGGGATCGTCGCGCGCATCTGGTCGAGGAGGTCGTAGATCTCCTCGCGGTCCACACGCACCTGGTCCGTCAGCGGGACGGGTCGGGCGTTGTGGACGACGTCGTCCAGCTTGTCTATGAGAACGAGAACGTCCATTTGCAGGTCGTAAGCCTACGTGTATGCGGGGGATTTAGTGAAGATGCCGTTGTCCAGGCTGTTTTTTGCAAGCCGTCGCCCAGGCGGGCCAACTCGAAGGGCGAAAGCCTACCTGTCGGCCAGGCGGTCGGCGAGCGCGGCCGCGACCGGGCCCGGAACGAGGTCGGAGACGTCGCCCCCGAAGGTGGCCATCTCCTTCACCCCGGTCGAGGAAAGGAAGCTGTAGTGCGGAGAAGCGATCACGTAGATGCTCTCGATGCCCGGGTCGAGCTTGCGGTTGAGCTGCGCCATCTCGAACTCGTACTCGAAGTCGGAGATCGCCCGCAGGCCCTTGACGATCGCCTTGGCGCCGTTGTCGCGGGCGAACTCGACCAGCAGCGTGGCGAAGATCTGGACCTCGACGTTGGGCAGGTCGGCGGTCGCGGCGGCGATGAAGTCGCGGCGCTCCTCGGCGTTGAAGAGGGTCTTCGCCTTGCGCACTGGGTTGTTGACGACGCCGACGACGACGCGGTCGAAGACGTTCGAAGGTCCTGGTGATGATGTCGATGTGGCCGTTGGTGACCGGGTCGTAGCTGCCGGGGCAGACGACGGTGCCGTTCTTGCGCTCGCTCACTCGCCCGGCTCCCCGTATATGGAGACGTCGGCGGCGCCGTAGCGGCGCTGGCGCACGGGCTCGAGCGAATCGATCCGCAGCGGCCGGCCGGCGCCGCTCTCGACGATCGCTCGGCCGCCGGCGGAGAGCAGCCGGGGCAGATGGGTATTGAGATCCTGCGCCACGCGGTCGGCGAGTCTATAGGGGGCGTCGACGAAGACGAGGTCGAACTCCTCCGTTTGCGACGGCGGAGAAACCTCGTCCAGCCAGCGCCCGACGTCAGCGCGGACCAGCTGTACCCGCTCGCGCAGGCCGAGCCGCTCGACGTTCCCCAGCGCCGGCCGGGTGTCGCGGTCAACGAGCACGGCGTGCCGGGCGCCGCGCGAGAGCGCCTCGATTGCGAGGGCGCCGGTGCCGGCATAGAGGTCGAGGACCGCGGCGCCGGAGACGCGCTCGCCCAGGGCCGAGAAGACCGCCTCGCGGACGCGGTCGGAGGTCGGGCGCACCTTCCAGCCGCGCGGCGCGACCAGGCGCTGCCCTCTCAGCTCTCCGGCTATCACCCGCATCCCCGTATTAGAGGGGAATCGGGTCGGCGGCGCCGGCGCCGAAGCGGCGGCGGGCGGCGTCGAGCAGCGGTCCCAGGGCGGGGTCGGCGAGTGAGCCGTGCCGGTGCAGCAACGCCAGCACCTCGTCGCGGGCGGCGATCAAGGCGGTCGAGTCCTCGGGCAGGCTGGCGACGGCGAAGCGCGGCAGGCCGCTCTGACGGGTGCCGAGGATCTCCCCCTCCCCGCGCAGGCTGAGGTCGATCTCGGCCAGCTTGAAGCCGTCGCGCTCCTTTGCCACCGCCTGCAGCCGGCGCCGGCCCAGCCCCCCGGCCTCCGCCGCGAACAGCAAGCACTGCGAGGGGTGCTCGCCACGGCCGACCCGACCGCGCAACTGGTGCAGCTGGGAGACGCCGAAGCGCTCCGCTCCCTCGATCACCATCACGGTCGCGTTGGGCACGTCGATCCCGACCTCGATCACGGTCGTCGCCACCAGCACGTCGGTCTCCCCCGTCGCGAAGGCGCGCATCGCCTCGGCCTTGTCGGCGGACGGCATCTGGCCGTGCAGGACGCCGATCTGGAAGTCGCGCAGCTCGCCCGCCCGCAATCGCTCGGCCTCGATCGTCGCCGCCTTGCCCGCGATTTTGTCCGACTCTTCGACCAGGGGGCAGACGACGAAGGCTTGGCGGCCCTCGCGCAGCCGCTCGCGCACGAACTCGTAGGCACCGGCGCGGCGGTCCTCGCCGACGAGCCAGGTCTCGACCGGCTGGCGCCCGGCCGGCAGCTCGTGCAGGGCGGTGGTGTCGAGGTCGCCGTAGGCGGTCAGCGAGAGGGTGCGGGGGATCGGGGTCGCGGTCATGTGGAGGACGTGCGGGGCCATCCCCTCCACCCCCTTGGAGTCGAGGGCGCGGCGCTGGGCGACCCCGAAGCGGTGCTGCTCGTCGACCACGCAGAGCCCGAGGCGGGCGAAGACGACGTCCGGCTCGATCAGGGCGTGGGTGCCCAGGATGAGCCCCAGCTCGCCGCTGGCGAGCTGGTTCAGCGCCTGCTTGCGAGCCGCGGCCGGCGTTGCACCGGTCAGCAGCGCGAACGGCGTCGCCTCCGCCGCCAGCAGCCGCCCCAACGTGATCGCATGCTGCTCGGCCAAGGTCTCCGTCGGCGCCATCAGCACCGCCTGGTAGCCGGCTTCCAGCGCTCGCAACATCGAGTAGACGGCGACCACGGTCTTGCCGGAACCCACCTCGCCCATCAGCAGCCGCTGCATCGGCTCGCCGGAGTCGAGATCGGCGTCGATCTCGTCGAAGGCCCGCAGCTGGTCCTTGGTCGGCTCGAACGGCAGCGACTCGACCCAGCGACCCACGGCCTCTCCGGGCTTGCCGAGTCGGGGCGCCGGGCGCGCGGCCCGATGCGTCCGCTTCCTGGTCGCCAGGATCGCCTGATAGAGGAATAGCTCTTCGAAGCGGATCCGCTCCAAGGCTTCATCAGCTTCCTCGGGCTTCTCGGGAAAATGCGCCGCCCTGATCGCCTCACCCACGCCGGCAAGCCGCCGCCGCGCCCGCAACTCCGCCGGCAACCCCTCGATCGCATTCGGCGCCCATCTACAGGCCTGCCCCGCCCAGTCCCTGATTCGCTGCGCTTTCAGGGCCTCGGTGGCGGGATGGACAGGGACATACGCCCCGGGACGCGGGTCCTGTCGAGGGGGAGGGTCCTGCGGGCGGGCGAGGGCGTCCGTTCTCGGACCCTCCCCCTCGCCACCCGCGTCAGGGAGCACTTCGTACTCGTTCACCCCAAGACCGCGTTTGGAGAACTTGCCGGTGATCAGAAGGCGGGTGCCGGGACTGAGCTTGTCGGCCACCCAGGGCTGGTTGAACCAGGTCGCCTTGGTGTGGCCACTGTCGTCGCCGACTTTGACCGAAGTGATCGACAGGCCGGGGCGCCGGAACGGGCGTGGCTTCGCCCCGAGAACCTTGACCAGGACGGTTCCCGTCTGGCCCTCCTCCAGTTCAGCAAGCGGCTGGACGGTGCGGTCGCGGTGGCTGTGGGGGAAGCGGAGGAGGACGTCGGCGACGGTGCGGATGCCGGCTTCGGCCGCAGCGGCGGCGAGTTTGGGGCCGACTCCGCCAAGAGCCTCGATCGAGACGTCGAGGACGGATGGCCGGGGCCAGTGGACGGGGGCGTCGCGGAGTTCGGCGCGGCTCAGCTCGCGGGCGCCGGCGAACGACCTCACTACTGCGCGGCGAGCAGCCACCACCAGCTCGGCTGGCCCCCCTCGTGGGTCTCGACCTCGACGCCGTCGGGGGCATGGGTGTCGATCTCCGAAAGCGGGATCGGCGCCCCCTCGCCGGCGATCACGGTGACGATCTCGGCCCCCTCGGCGAGGTGCTGGATGGTCGTCGTCAGGGTTGAGCCGGAACCGCCCCAGGCGACGATCTCCCCCTCGGCGAAGCCGACCGCGTCGCCCTGCTTGAAGCGCCCCTGGGCGTCGTCGCGCGCGGCGGGGGCGACGCCGCCGATCGCGACCCCGTCCAAGGCGCTCTCGAGCCGGGTCGCGTTCTCGTCGGCCGAGGCGGCGGGTTCGAGCTCGACCAGGGCCAGCAGGCTCGCCTGCTGTGAGAGCGCCGGCACCACCCGAGCCGGCTTCTCGGAGAGCTCGCAGGCCCGCTCGGCGGCCATCACCACGTTGGAGGAGCTGGGCAGGACCAGCACTTCCTCGGCGGCGACGCCGTGAATCCCCGCCAGCAGCTCGTAGGTGGAGGGGTTGAGCGTCTCCCCGCCCGGCATCACGTTGGCGCCGAGCTCGGCGAAGAGGCGCTCGATCCCCTCCCCGGCCGCGACCGCCAGCACCCCGGTGCGGCCGGCCAGGCGGGCGCTGCGCTGGGCCATCTGCTCGCGCATGTCGGCGACGTCGAGATTGGTCACCGCGCCGGCGCCCTCAAACAGGGCAACGGCGGCCTCCGGCTCGTCGGTGTGGACGTGGACCTTGAGGGTCGCCTCGTCGCCGACGACGAGGACCGAGTCGCCCAGCCCCTCCAGCCGGGGCAGGAAGTCACGCGAGGAGAGGCCGCTGCCGGCGACGATGAAGTTGGTGCAGTAGCGGTAGCGGCTGTCCTCGTGGTGGGGCAGGCTCAGGCGCGGCGCCTCGTGGTGGGACACCTCGGGCAGCTCGTCGTCGCCGCGCAGCGCCGCCACGACGCCGGCCAGGATCAGCACCAGGCCGTGGCCGCCGGCGTCGACGACACCCGATTCGCGCAGCACCTCGAGCTGCTCGGGGGTGCGGGCGACGGCCCGCTCGCCGTCCTCGATCGCCCGCTCCAGGACCTCGGCCAGGATCGCGTCCTGCCGCTCGTCGCTGACGTCGCGGCCGAGCCGCTGCTTGTCGGCGTCGAGGTGGGCGAGCTGGCGGGTCAGCGAGTGGGCCATCTCGCGGAAGACGGTCAGCATGGTTCCCTCGGCCGGCTCGCGCACCGACTCGTAGGCGGCGTCGGCGGCCCTGGCGAAGGCGGCGGCGACCAGGACCGGGTCGACCAGCTCGCCGGGGCGGCTGGCAAGCTCCTCGGCGGCGCCGCGGACGATCTGGCTGAGGATCACCCCGGAGTTGCCGCGGGCCCCCATCAGCGCCGCCCGGGCCAGGGCCTGGACCAGTTGGGTGCGGCCGACCTCGTCGACCTCCTGCCCGTCGAGCCGGTCGAGCTCCTCCATCACCGCGCGCAGGGTCATCGCCATGTTGTCGCCGGTGTCGCCGTCGGCGACAGGGAAGACGTTGAGGTCGTTGACCTCCTGGCGTCTCGCCTCCAACGAGGCGTAGGCAGAGGTGATGACCCGTCGGAACCGGGCGATCGAAGGATCTGGCATCTGGCCGGGGAATCTAGCCGCCGCCGGAGATGTTGCGACGCGGCCGTGAATCGCCATTGCTAGCGTGCCCGCCGATGCGAAGCTTTGCCACCTGGTGCACCGGGCACCGCAAGACCGTGATCATCGGCTGGATCGTCGCCCTGATCGGGGCCGGGATGCTGGCCGGCGCGGCCGGCTCGGACTTCAGCGAAGAATTCAAGCTGCCGTCTTCGGACTCCCAGGAAGCCTTCGACCTGCTCGAGGAAAAGTTCCCTGCGCAGTCCGGGGAAACGGCGCAGATCGTTTACAAGGCCAACTCCGGGGTCGAGACCCCGGCGGTCAAGGACAAGATGGAAGACGTCTTCGCCAAGGTGGCGAAAGTCCCGCACGTCAGCGAAGTCGCCAGCCCGTACGAAAGCGGCGGTGCCGCGGCCGTCAGCGAGGACGGCAAAATCGCCTACGCGACGGTCCAGTTCGACGTCACCACCGAAAAGCTCAGGGACGGCGAAACCGAGGAGGTGGTGACGACCGCCGAGCTCGCGGCCGGTAACGGCCTGCAGGTGGCGCTTGGTGGGCAGCCAATCGAGGAATACCGCGCAGAAGAAGAAGCGGACATCTCCGGCGCCGTGGGTCTGCTCGCCGCGATAGTCGTCCTGCTGCTGACCTTCGGCTCGGTCGTCGCCATGGGGCTGCCGGTTCTCACCGCGCTGTTCGCGCTCGGCGTCGGGCTCAGCCTGGTCACGCTCGCAACCCACGTCTTCCCCACGGCCGAGTTCGCGCCGCAGCTGGCGTTCATGATCGGCCTCGGCGTCGGCATCGACTACGCGCTCTTCATCCTCACCCGCTTCCGCAACGGCCTTGACGAGGGCATGGAGCCGCGCCCGGCCGCGATCGCGGCGATCGACACCGCCGGCCGTGCGGTCCTGTTCGCGGGTATCACCGTGATCATCGCCCTGATGGGGATGATGCTGCTCGGGCTCAGCTTCCTCTACGGCGTGGCGATGGCGGCGGCGGTCGCGGTCCTCTTTACGATGATCGCCGCGCTGACCCTGCTGCCGGCGCTGCTGACGATCGTCGGCCGGCGGGTCGACCGGCTGCGCATCCCCGGCCTCGGCCGTACCCCGTCGAACCCCGAAGACACCCGCTGGTTCCACTGGAGCCGCCGCATCCAGGCGCGGCCGGTGCTGGCGGCGGTGCTCTCTGGCGGCCTGCTGATCGTCCTCTGCATCCCCACGCTCTCCCTGCGCCTCGGCACCAACGACGCCGGCACCGACCCGGCCGGCACGACGACGCGCGAAGCCTACGACCTGCTCGCCGAAGGCTTCGGCCCCGGCTTCAACGGTCCCTTCCAGCTCGTCGCGGCGCTGCCGGAGAAAGGCGACGACGCCGCGCTCACCGAGCTGCGGAGCACGCTCGACGAAGAACCGGGGGTCGCGGGGACCACCTCGGTGACGCTGAACGAGGCCGAAAATACCGGCGTCTTCCAGCTCTACCCGACCACCTCGCCGCAGAGCGAGGACACGACCGAGCTCCTCGATCGCATCCGCGAAGAGGCGATCCCCGCGGTCGAGCAACAGACCGGCGCCCAGATCCACGTCGGCGGCATCAATGCGATCTTCGAGGACTTCGGCACCGCGATCGCCGACAAGCTGCCGCTCTTCATCGGCGTCGTCGTCCTGCTCTCGGCGCTGCTGCTGATGGCCGTCTTCCGTTCGGTGCTGGTGCCGCTGAAGGCGATCGTGATGAACCTGCTCAGCATCGGCGCCGCCTTCGGCCTGATCGTCGCCGTCTTCCAGTGGGGCTGGGGCGCGAGCCTGATCGGCGTCGACAGCACCGGTCCGATCATCTCCTTCTTCCCGATCTTCCTCTTCTCGATCGTCTTCGGTCTCTCGATGGACTACGAGGTCTTCCTGATGTCGCGGATCCACGAGGAGTGGGAACACCGCAAGGACGCGACCGAAGCGGTCACCCGCGGCCTCGCCCTGACCGGGCGGGTGATCACCGCGGCGGCGGCGATCATGGTCACCGTCTTCGCCTCCTTCATGATCGGCGACGACCGCATCATCAAACTCTTCGGCCTCGGCCTCGCGGCGGCGGTCTTCATCGACGCCGTGATCATCCGCTCGGTCCTGGTCCCGGCAATCATGCAGCTGTTCGGCGAGAAAGCCTGGTGGCTGCCGGGCTGGCTCGACCGCATCCTTCCGAAGCTCCACGTCGAGCCGGCAGAGGGCGATCCGGCTCCGACGGGCGAGCATCCGGTTGTGGCGCAGGCTGACTGAGTAGGGGCTGTCAGGGAGGAGGTGTCGGGGGTCCCCTCCGCTTGCTGGGATTTTCGCCGGGAGGACACCGGCTCTCGCTGACCGGCACTGCGAAAATCAGGACGCCGCGCGCTGCGGGGACCCCCGACACCTCCCTACGGGAACTTCCCGGGATGTTCGACCAGCGTCCCTGAGGTCGTAGGACCAAGCGAGAGCGCGGCGGCGGCGAAGCGGCAGTGCTCCGCACGACGCGAAGCCGACGGTGCGCTCTCGCGCAGCGTCCTACGGCCTCAGGCGGCCTTGGTGACCTTGTTGGACTTCAAGCAGCGCGTGCAGACGTAAGTCCGCAACGGGCGGCCGTTCTCCTGGATCCGCACCTTCTGCAGGTTCGGCTCGAAGCGGCGCTTGGTGGCGACCATCGAGTGGCTTCGGGACTGGCCGAACGCCGGTCCCTTGCCGCAGCTGTGACATACCTTGGCCATCGGGTCGTGGATGGTACCCAGTCAGGCGAGCTGGCGCTTCAGCAAGGCCATGCGGGCGACGGTGAGGGCGGCGTTGCGGCCCTGGTCGCGCTTGTCGCCGCCGGCCCGGGCGAGAGCCTGCTCCATGGTGTCGCAGGTGATCACGCCGAAGGCGCAGGGGACGCCGGTCTCGAGCTGGACGTCCTGGATGCCGCGCGCGGCCTCGGCGCAGACGAAGTCGTAATGGTCGGTCTCGCCGCGGATGACGACGCCGAGACAGGCGACCCCGGAGACGTCGTCGCGTTCGGCGAAGAGCTTGGCCGTGAACGGCAGCTCGTAAGCGCCAGGAACCGAGACGTCGACGACGTTCTCGGCCGAGACGCCGGCCAGCTCGAAGCCCTGCCGGGCCCCGGCCACCAGGCGCTGGGCGAGGTCCTCGTAGAAGCGGCCGACGCAGACGGCGAAACGCCGATTCGCCAGCGCCGCTCGCTCCTCGTCGCTGAACTCCTCCAGGAAGGCGGTCGACTCAGCCATCCGCACTCTCGGCCTGCGCGTCGCGTTCCTCCTCGTCGTGGATCATCTCCTCGTCGAGGGCCAGGCCCTGGTGGTGCAGCGAGTGGCCCATCTTGTCGCGCTTGGCGCGCAGGTAGGCCTCGTTGTGGGTGTTGGGGTCGGACTCGATCGGCACCTGCTCGGAGACCGAGAGGCCGTAGCCCTCGAGGCCGACGATCTTTTTCGGGTTGTTGGTGAGGATGCGGATGCTGGTGAGGCCGAGGTCGCCGAGGATCTGGGCGCCGATCCCGTAGTCGCGCAGGTCGGCGGGCAGGCCCAGTTTGAGGTTGGCCTCGACCGTGTCGGCCCCCTCCTCCTGCAGCTTGTAGGCGCGCAGCTTGTTCAGCAGGCCGATGCCGCGGCCCTCCTGGGAGAGGTAGAGGAGGACGCCCTGGCCCTCCTCCTCGATCATCGCCAGGGCCGCGGCGAGCTGCTCGCCGCAGTCGCAGCGCATGCTGTGGAAGACGTCGCCGGTGAGGCACTCGCTGTGGACGCGGACCAGCACGTCCTCGGCTCCGTCGACGTCGCCCTTGACCATCGCCACGTGGTGTTTGTCGTCGACCAGCGAGCGGTAGCCGACCGCGGTGAAGTCGCCGAAGGAGGTCGGCAGCGCGGTCGCGACGACCCGCTCGACCAGCTTCTCGGTGCGGCGCCGGTAGGCGATCAGCTCGGCCACGGTGATCATCTTCAAGCCGTGCTTCTGGCAGTAGGGGATCAGGTCGGGGACGCGGGCCATGGTGCCGTCGTCGTTCATCACCTCGCAGATCACTCCGGCCGGGGTGAGGCCCGCGAGGCGGGCGAGGTCGACGCTGGCCTCGGTGTGGCCGGTGCGCTCCAGAACCCCGCCGTCTTTGGCCCGCAGCGGGAACATGTGGCCGGGGACGACGATCTCGCGCGGGCCCGACTCGGGGTCGATCGCGACCTGGATCGTGTGGGCGCGGTCGTGGGCGGAGATCCCCGTGCTGACGCCGCCGGCGGCCTCGATCGTGACCGTGAAGGCGGTCTGCAGCGGCGCCTCGTTCTTGGCCGCCATCAGGTTGAGGCCGAGGCGTTCGCAGCGCTGGGCGGTCAGCGCCAGGCAGATCAGCCCGCGCGCCTCCTTGGCCATGAAGTTGACCGCCTCGGGAGTGGCGAACTGCGCCGCCATCACCAGGTCGCCCTCGTTCTCACGGTCCTCGCCGTCGCAGACGACGACCATGCGTCCGCGGCGGATCTCCTCGATCGCTTCCTCGATCGTCGAGAAGGGACTCCCCCCCGCCTCGGTCACCGCGCTGTCCTTCTTCTCGGTCTCCGTCATATGGCTCACGCCCGTTCCTTTCCGACGAATGGTGCCAGCAACCGCTCCACGTACTTCGCCACGATGTCGCACTCGACGTTCAAGTTGTCGCCCGGGCCCAGCTCGCCGAGGTTGGTCCGCTCCAGGGTCTCCGGGATCAAGGAGACCTCGACCCAGCCGTCGCCCAGCGCGGCAACCGTGAGGCTGACGCCGTTGAGGGTGATCGAGCCCTTGTCGACGGCGTAGCGCAGCAGCTCGGGGCCGAGGCCGACGCGGAGGCGGCGGGCGAAGCCGTCCTCGTCGCTCGCGAGGACCTCGCCGACGCCGTCGATGTGGCCCTGGACGATGTGGCCGCCGAGGCGGTCGGAGGCCTGCATCGCCAGCTCGAGGTTGACCTCGTCCCCGGCGCCGACCCGGCCGAGCGCGGTCACGTCGAGAGTCTGGTTCATCGCCTCCGTCTCGAAGCCGCCGGCGTCGGACGCCGTCGCCGTCAGACAGACGCCGTCGACGGCAACGGAGTCGCCGAGGGCGATCTCCGGGCCGAGCGAAGTCGCGATGCGCAGGCGGGCTCCGGCGGGGCCGGAGTCGAGGGCCTCGACCTTGCCTATGTCCTGGATCAGTCCGGTGAACACGTCACCACTCCTTGTATCTGGCCGTGATCAGGACATCCTCGCCGACCCTCTCAGTGCTCGACTCGAGGGCGACGCGGCGCGCGGGTCCTGTCACGGGGGGAGGGGGGGCGCTGCGGGCGGGCTCGTCCTCGACCCCCCCTCCCCCCGCGCCACCCGCGCGAGGATCCGGTGGCGAGGGAGCAAGGAGCATGGGCGCGATGAAGGTACGGGATTCGTCGATCTGGTCGGCGGTAAGAAAGGATGAGGCGAGGGTGCGGCCGCCCTCGAGGAAGAGGCTGGTGATGCCCCGGCGGCCGAGGTCTGCGAGGGCCGATGTGAGGCGGTCGGCGGGCGTTGCTCCGCCGGCGACGAGGATCTCGGCGCCGGCGTCGCGGAGTGCGCCCACGCGCGTGGGATCGGCATCGGACGAGGTGACGACGAGGACCGGGGACTGCTCGAGGGACGCGAGGAGCTGGGAGTTGAGCGGGAGCCGGGCCTGGGAGTCGAAGACGACGCGAGGTGGCTGCCGCATAGTGCCCGCGGCAGTCCTTTGGTCCGCTATGCGGGCGAAAGGACTGCCGCTCTCCGGATCCACGGTACGAACGGTCAATAGGGGGTCGTCGGCGAGGACGGTGCCGATGCCGGCGGCGATCGCATCGGATTCGGCGCGCCAGCGGTGGACGAGGGCGCGGCTGAGCTCGCCGGAGATCCAGGGCGAGTCGCCGGGCGCGGTCGCGGTCTGCCCGTCCAGCGACATCGCCAGCTTCAGCGTCACCAGCGGCAGCCCGGTGCGGGCGTGCTTGCGGAAAGCCTGGTTGAGCAGCCGCGCCGCGGCCGCCTCGGCGCCGGCGGCGAAGGCGACCTCCACCCCGCCGTCGCGCAGAATCCCCGGCCCGCGCCCCGCCGCCTTCTCACTCGGGTCCTCCGACGCGATCACGACCCGCGCGATCCCCGCCTCGAGGATCGCCTCGAAACAAGGCGGCTGTCGCCCCTGATGCGCGCACGGCTCCAGCGTCACGTACATCGTCGCTCCGGCCGGGTCCTCCCCCCGCTCCCGACAATCCGCGAGCGCCGCCCGCTCCGCATGCAGCCCACCTAGTTCCGCGTGAAACCCCTCGCCCACGATCTCGCCCTCACGCACCACGACCGCACCGACGAGAGGATTCGGACTAACCCGCCCACGCCCGTGCTCAGCCAGCTCCAACGCCCGGCGCAGATGCCCTTGATCCGTGGCTGTGACCTGGTTGCTCATCGCACTGATTGACTGGTCAGTCAACCAATGGTATCGCGCCCTTCGCTAGCCAAGGCGCGGCTCGCGCGGGTGGCGTTGGGGTGGTGGTGTCCCGCGGCGCGGAGTCTGCGAAGGGCAAGGCTTCATCCCTCGCGTGGATTCCATCCCTCTGCCCTGAGCAGATCGCAGCGCAAGGGAGGCCACCACCCCAACGACAGGCCCCGCGCGCCGACCACGCGGATACCCTGACCCACCGCCCCATGAAGCTGATCATCCAAATCCCCTGCTTGAACGAGGAATCGACGCTCCCCGCGACGCTCGCCGACCTCCCCCGCCAGATCCCCGGCATCGACACGATCGAGCTGCTGGTCGTCGACGACGGCTCCAGCGACCGCACGCTCGCGGTCGCCCGCGAGCAGGGGGTAGAGCACATCGTCCGCCTGACCAACAACAAGGGCTTGGCGGCGGGGTTCCAGGCCGGGTTGGATGCATGCCTGAAGCTCGGTGCCGACGTCGTCGTCAACACCGACGCCGACAACCAGTACCAGGGTGCCGACGTGGCGAAGCTGGTGGCGCCGATCCTCGCCGGCGAGGCCGACATGGTCGTCGGCGACCGCCAGGTCTCCCAGATCGACCACTTCTCCGGCTCCAAAAAGGGCCTGCAGCGGCTCGGCAGCTGGGTCGTGCGGCGGCTCTCCGGGACCGAGATCACCGACACCACCTCCGGCTTCCGCGCTTACAACCGCGAGGCCGCCCTGCAGCTCTCGGTCGTCGACAACTTCACCTACACGCTCGAGAGCCTGATCCAGGCGGGCAAGATGCTGGTCGCGGTCGACCAGGTGGCGATCGGGACCAACCCGCAGACCCGCGAGTCGCGGCTGTTCGACTCGACCGGCGCCTACGTGCGCCGCAACGCCCCGGCGATCCTGCGCATCTACGCCCGCTATGAGCCGCTGCGCGCCTTCGCCACCGCCGGGCTGATCGTCCTGCTGCTGGCGCTGGCGGCCTGGCTGCCGTTCCTGATCGACTGGATCTTCAACGGCGACAGCACCGGACACGTGCAGTCGCTGATCCTCGGTGCCGTCCTCTTCATCGCCGCCGTGCAGCTGTTCGCGCTCGGCGTCATCGGCGACCTCCTGGCGGGCCAGCGGGTGATGACGCAGCGGGTCTTCGAGCGAGTGCGGCGGGTCGAGCTGGCGCTCGGCGTCGAGCCCTCGCACTACGAGCCCGGCCGCCGCCAGGACTGATGGAGGCGGGCAAGGGACGCTCGGCCTCGGCCGAGTACGGCAAGACGGCGAGCTTCCTCGCCGTCGGCGTCGGCCTCACCGGCCTGATCACCTACGCCTACTTCCTGATCGCCTCGCACGTGCTCTCCAAGCCCGACTACGGGCAGATCACGGTGCTCTGGTCGGCCGTCTTCATCACCATCTCGACCCTCTACCGGCCGGTCGAACAGCTGCTCTCGCGCCACATCTCCGAACGGCTGGAGCGGCGCGAGCCGATCGGCCAGGAGATGCGGGTCGCCTCGACGATCCAGCTCGGACTCGCCGCCGCCTTCGCGGTCGTGGCCCTGGTCCTGCGCGGGCCGATCCAGGACGGCCTGCTGGAAGGCAACGAAAGCCTCTACTGGGTCTTCTTCGGCGCCGTCCTCTTCTACGCCGCCAGCTACTTCGCCCGCGGCTACCTCGCCGGCCAGCGCCAGTTCGGCCCCTTCACGGCGCTGATCCTCTCCGAGTCGATCTTCCGCACCTCGTTCGCGGTGCTGGTCGCGGTCAGCCTCCTGAGCGGCCAGTCGGCGGTGGCGATCGGCATCGTCGCCGCGCCCTCGCTCTCGCTGCTGGTGGTGCCGCTGGCCTTCGCCCGCGGCGCCCGCAAGGCGAGGGAGCAGGAGCAAGCGGCCGAGCCGGCCGAGCACGAGGACTTCTCGATGCGCCACGGCGGCGGCTTCGCGGCGGCGGTGCTGGTGATCATGTTCAGCGAACAGGCCTTCCTCAACGCCGGGCCGCTGATCGCCCGCAGCCTCGAGGGCGCGGCGGCGGCGGGCTTCATCTTCAACGTGCTGATGATCGCCAGGGCGCCGCTGCAGCTGTTCCAGGCGGTCTCGACCAGCATCCTCCCCCACCTGACCAGCCTCCACACCTCGACCGCGCCCGACAGCGAGCGCGAGTTCCACCGCTCGGTGCGGGGGGTGCTGCTCGGGGTCGCCGGCTTCGCCGCCTTCACGGCGCTCGTGGTCCTGATCGCCGGTCCGCAGCTGATGCAGCTCGCCTTCAGCGACAAGTTCAGCTACGACCGCGCCGGGCTGCTGCTGGTGACGCTGGGAATGGGGCTCTACCTCGGCTCGGTCACGCTCAACCAGGCCTGCCTGGCCCAGGGCCAGGTGCGGCGCGCCGCCGCCCGCTGGCTCGGCTGCGCCGCCTTCTTCATCGCCTGGAACTTCGTGCCGCTGGTCGGCGACGAGTTCCGCCGGGTCGAGATCGGCTTCGCGCTCACCGCCGGCGCCCTCTTCGGGCTGCTCTACCTGGTCTACCGCCGCCCCCACGAACGCGCCGAGGACGTGCCCAGCGCGGGCTCGCCGGAGGAGCTCGAGGCGCGCTTGGCGGCGATCGACGAGAACGTCTGAGCGCGGTTGACTAGGGTCCGTCGATGGGAGGACACGACGCCGAGCTGATCCTGATCGCAGGTGCGTTGTTGGCGGCTGGCATCTTCGGCGCGCTGCTCGCAGACCGGGTGAGGGTGCCCGGGCTGCTGCTCTTCCTCGGCCTCGGCATGCTCGCCGGCTCGCAGGGGGTCGGCGGGATCGAGTTCGACGACGCCGAGCTGGCCCGCACCCTCGGCACTATCGCGCTGATCCTGATTCTCTTCGAGGGCGGGCTGACCGCGGGCTGGTCGGAGATCCGCCCGGTGCTCGGCACCGCCGCCTCGCTGGCAACGGTCGGCACCGCGGTCACCGCCGTGATCGCCGGTTTCGCGGCAAAGCTGATCTTCGACCTCAGCACCCTGGAAGGGATGCTGGTCGGCGCCGCGATCGCCGCCACCGACTCGGCGGCGATCTTCGCCGTGCTGCGCCGCTCGACCCTGGAGAAGCGCCTCGCCCGCTCGCTCGAGGGCGAGTCGGGGATGAACGACCCGGTCGCGCTGCTGCTGGTGATCGGCTTCATCGAATGGATCCAGGAGCCCGGCTACGGCCTCGCCGACATGGCCGGCCTGCTGGCCTTGAAGCTGGCGATCGGGATCCTCGTCGGGATGGCGATCGGGCGCCTCGCCGTCTTCGCCCTCAACGCCACCCGGCTGCCGACCGACGGGATCTACCCGGTGGCGACGATCGCGATCGCCGGCCTCGCCTACGGCCTGGCCGAGGTCGCCCATGGCTCCGGCCTGCTCGCCACCTACCTGGCGGCGCTGGCCATCGGCGGCGCCAGCATCCCCGCCCGCCGCACCGTCGTCGCCTTCCACGAGGGCCTCGGCTGGGTCGCCCAGATCGCCCTCTTCATCCTGCTCGGCCTCCTGGTCTTCCCCAGCAGCCTCGACGAGGTGGCGCTGAAGGGGCTAGCGCTCTCGGCGGTGCTGATCCTCGTCGCCCGGCCGATCGCGGCCTTCGCCGCGACGGTGCTGACGCCGCTCAACGTGCGCGAGAAGCTGATGCTCGGCTGGGCCGGGCTGCGTGGAGCGACGCCGATCTGGCTCGCGACCTTCCCCGTCGTGGCCGGCGTCGGCGCCGGCGAGGAGCTGTTCTCGATCGTCTTCTTCGTCGTCGTCAGCTCGACCCTGGTCCAGGGAGCCTCCTTCGAGCCATTGGCGCAGCGTCTGGGGCTGACCACCGACGAGCCGGCGCTGCCGCGGCGGCTGCTGGAGTCAGGCCGGATCCGCCGTATGGGCAGTGACGTGATCGCCTTCCGCCTGCCCGGCGGCGCAGCCGCGGCCGGGCACCCGGTACGGGACCTGGAGCTGCCGCGCGAGGCGCTGGTCAACGTGATCGTCCGCGACGGGCGGGCGATCCCGCCACGAGGGTCGACCGAGCTGCGGGAAGGCGACGAGCTGCACGTCCTCGTCCGCAGCGAGCTGCGGGAGCAGGTCGAGGCGCTGACCGGCCTCTGGACGAAGGGCCCGATCGGCCGGCCCCGGCCTCCGGCGCTGCCGCGACGAGGCGCTTCGCAGGTGTTCTCGGTGCGGCCGGCGGGCCCGGATGCCGACCCGAGGCCGAACGAGGTCGACGGGATCCCGGTGCTGGCCGTTATGCGCACCCGCGGCGACGGCAGCGGCGCGATGCTGGCGCTCGCCGACGGGCGCTACGCGGTGACCGGCGAGGCCGTGGTCGCGATCGGCGGCCGGCGCGCCCTCGCCGACTGGTGCGAGCGCCGGGCCGAGCGGGCCGGCGTCGACGCGGTCGAGCGGTCCTGGTGGCAGGAGGTCACGGGCGCGTTGATCGCCCGCGGCCACGAGATGTAACCAGCGGCCTCAGATAGCGCCGGCAGCTGCGGCTATTGCCTTGTAGGCGGCCGCGGGGTCGTCGGCGCCGAAGACCGCGGAGCCGGCGACGAAGAGCGAGGCGCCGGCGGCGGCCACGGAGCCGGCGGTGGCGGTGTCGATGCCGCCGTCGACCTCGATCCGGGCCTCGCCGACGAGCCCGCGCAGGCGCTCGATCTTGGCGGGCGAGGTCGCGATGAAGGACTGGCCGCCCCAGCCCGGGTTGACCGTCATGCAGAGAACGACGTCGGCGTAGCCCCGCAGCTCGGCGACCGCCTCGGCGGGGGTGCCGGGGTTGATCGCGACACCGGCCAGGCAGCCGAGCTCGCGGATCGCGTGCAGGGTGCGGTTGGCGTGCGGCGTCGCCTCGGCGTGGAAGGTGATCGAGTCGGCCCCCGCCCTGGTGAACTCCTCGATCTGGCGCTCTGGGGTCGCGATCATCAGATGCACGTCGACGGCGCCGCCGGCGTCGTGGACCTGGTCGGCGATGCCGCCGAGGACGAGCGGGCCGATCGTGATCGGCGGCACGAAATGACCGTCCATGACGTCGAAGTGGATCACCCGCGCCCCCGCGTCCATCACCTCCGCCACCTGCGCGCCCAGCTTCGCGAAGTCGGCCGAGAGGATCGACGGGGCGACCCGGGAGGACTCGATCAACTGACGCATCCGCTCGCTCACGGGCGTGAGCCTACTGAGCGCGTCCGGATGCGATCAGGCGGAGCGCAACATCGAAGCCCCGCAGGCCTGGCACTGCATGTCCTCGGTGTGGCTCATCCGCGCGATCGTCTGGTGTTCGCCGCAGTTGGGGCACTGGGAGACGAGTTCGAAGCGGCTGAGGCAGTTGACGCAGCGCAGGCGGCCGGGCAGCTGGGTCGGGCGCAGCCAGGGCTCACCGCAGTTTGGGCAAGGCGCCCGTCCCAGCGTGGTCCCTTCTCCCGGTCCGACGTTTCCCGGCTCGCTCATCGCCTAATCATGGCGTTTCAGGCGAGCGATGAAGAATCCGGTGGTGCGATCGCGGTCCGGGCGCAGCTGCAGGCAGCGCGGCTCGAGCGCCGAGGCGAGCTGCGGGGCGCGGGCGCCGAGGTCCTCCAGCTCGAGCCCCGGCACCTCTCCCGCGGCCGCCGCGGCAAGCAGGGCGGCGACCCGGTCCTCGTTCTCGCGGCGGGAGATCGTGCAGGTCGCGTAGACGAGGGTGCCGCCGGGACGCAGGACTTGGGCCGCCCCGAGCAGCGCCCGGGCCTGGATCTCGGCGAGGCGCTCGATCGAGCGCGGCGACTTGCGCCAGCGCGCGTCGGGGCGCGAGGCGAGGGCGCCGAGGTCCGAGCAGGGCGCGTCGAGCAGGACCCGGTCGAAGCCGGGCGCCATCGCCATCGCCGCCGCGTCGGTCTCGATCACGGTGACGCTGCGCAGGCCCAGGCGCCGCGCCTGGGCGGCGACTTCCTCGGCGCGGCCGGCGTCGACCTCGACCGAGATCACCTCGCCGCGGTCGCCCATCCGCGCCGCGATCTGGCCGGTCTTGATCCCCGGCCCGGCGCAGAGGTCGAGCAGCTGCTCCCCCTCGCGCGGGTCGAGCACCTCGACCACTGCAGCCGAGCCACGGCTCTGGGGCGTCAGCTCTCCGGCCGCGACCATCGCCGGGACGGTCTTTCCCATCCGCCCAGTCAAAACCAGCAGCTCCGGAGCGTCGAGCGGCCAGCCGCCGCTTGCTGGCTTCGCCTCGACTCCAGCAGCACTCAGCATTTCCAGCGCTGCCCCGCGGGTGGCTGGCGGCGTCCTCGGTCGCTCGCGTGCAGAGCACACCACGCTCCCTGCGTCCTTGCCAGTCACCCGCGGGGCGGCGCTGGCCCGCAGTGCCACCTCGGCCGGCTGATTGCAGGCGGCGAGCAGGGAGCGCGCCACCTCGGGCCCCAGCTCCTCCCACCACATCCGCGCCAGCCAGAGCGGCGCCGAGTGGGCGACCGCGGCTGCCTCAGGGGTCGAATCGTCCTCCAACAGGGCCGCGCTGAGCTCGCCGCGTTCGCGGGCCGCGCGCCGCAGCACGGCGTTGACGAGACCGGACGCGTGGGCGGCGCCGGCGTCCTTGACCAGCTCGACCGCCTGGTCGACGGCGGCGTGGTCGGGCGTGCCGTCGGCGAACAGCAGCTCGTAGAGGCCCAGACGCAGGGCGGCGAGCACCGGCGGGTCCAGCAGCCGCGTCGAGCGTCCGGCCAGCCGTTCGATCGCGGCGTCGCTGGTGCCCCGGCGCTGCACCGCGCCGTAGGCGAGCCGCTGCGCCTGGGCGCGCTCGCGCCCGTCGAGCTCGAGGCGCTCGGCGCCGGCCCGGAAGGCGCGCTCGGTGAAGGCGTCCCGCTCGAAGGTCTCGCGGATCGTCGCGAAGGCGAGCGAGCGGGCGGGGGCAATCACGGTAGCTTCGGCAGCGAGTGGCCGCGCAGGTAGGCGTCCACCGGCATCGGCTTGCCGCCGGGCGGCTGCACCACCTCCAGCCGCAGGGCGCCGCGGCAGCAGCCGACCAGCAGCGCCCCCCACTCCGACTTGACGGCGCCGGTTGTGACGCTGACGTCGACGGCGCGGGCGCGGCGGACGCCGAGCCGCTCGCCGCCGGCGACCTCGAGGTAGGCGCCGACGTGCGGAGTCAGGGCGCGAACCACCGCGGCCAGCTCGGCGGCGGGTCGGGCGGGGTCGAGGCGGCGCTCGGCCGGGTCGATCTTCTCCGCGTAGGTCACCGCCGCCTCGTCCTGCTCGCTGAACTCGAGCTTGTCCTCGGCCTCGAGGTCGAGGGCTTGGACGAGCAGTCCGCCGCCGATCCCGGCCAGGGTCGAGGAGAGCGCCTCGAAGTCGGTGTCGGCGCCGATCGGCGCCTCCGCGCTGAGCGCTACCGGTCCGGCGTCGAGCCCGGCGACGAGCTTCATCACGCAGACGCCGGTGCGAGCGTCGCAGGCCATGATCGCGCGCTCGATCGGGGCCGCGCCGCGCCAGCGCGGCAGCAGCGAGGGATGCACGTTCAGCATCAGGTGGGCGGAGAGCAGGGGCTCGCGGATCAGCTGGCCGAAGGCGCAGACGAGGACCGCCCGCGGGCGTGCCGCGGCGATCCGCTCCCGCGCCGCCTCCGCGTTGACGTCCTCGGCCTGCAGCAGCTCGATCCCCAGCTCCCGCGCCGCCTCGGCGGTCGGCGGCGGGGTCAGCTTGCGCCCACGCCCCTGCGGCCGGTCGGGGGGCGTCACCACCAGGGAGGGCTTGTGCGGGGACCCGGCCAGCGCCCTGAGGACGGTGGCGGCGAAGTCGGAGGTGCCGAGGTAGACCGTGCTCACGCGTCGGTGCGCGGCTCGCGAAGCTCGCCTTCGTCCTCGGCTTCATGATCGCCGGGAGGGCTGTAGCCGCCGCCCGCGCGCAGCGCCCGCAGGGCGCCCTTGCGCTGGTCGCGGCTGGTGCGGTCGAGGATGAGGACGCCGTCGAGGTGGTCGATCTCGTGCTGTAGCACCCGCGCCTCCAGGCCCGAGGCCTCGATCTCGATCGGCTCGCCCTCGGCGTCGCGGCCGCTGATCCGGGCGTGCAGGGGGCGCTCGACGTCCATCGAGACCCGCGGCAGGCTGAGGCAGCCCTCCTCGGCGAGCGAGCCCTCGTCGGAGAGCCACTCGATCACGGGGTTGACCAGCGCCGTCGGCTCGCCGTCCGGGCCGGCCTGAAAGACCAACAGCCGGCGCAGCACGCCGAGCTGGGTGGCGGCCAGGCCGACGCCCAACCCGTCGCGCATGATCGCGATCATGCGCTCCACCTCGGCCCGCAGCTCAGGGCCGAAGTTGACCACCGGCGAGGCCACGCTCTTCAGCACCGGGTCGCCGAACTTGACGACCTTGGCGAGTGCCGCCTCGCGTCGCTGCAGCAGCTCGGCTTCAAGCTGCTGCTCGTCGCTGTCCGTCCTGTCCGTGTCGACTCCGTCGCCCATCCGAACCTGAGTCTAAGCGCTGGCCAGCGCCGCCCGGCCGGTCACTGGGGGTCGACGTCGACGCCGATCGAGACCCCGCGCAGGGAGCGGTCGGCCGCCCGCCGCTCGACTACCTCGCGGATCGCGGCGACGGTGGTCTCGCGGTCGGCGGCCTTGACCAGGATGCGGCGGCGGTGGCGGTTGCGGACCCGGAACATCGGCGCCGGACCGAGCAGCTCGGAGTCGCCGGGAAGCGCCTGGCGCAGCTCCCCGGCGAGGGCGGTGGCGGCCGTTTCCAGGCACCCCTCCTGCTCGGCGGCGAAGCCGATCCGGACCAGGTGGGAGTACGGCGGGTAGCGCAGCCGCCGCCGCCGCTCGAGCTCGCCGGCGAGGAAGCCGGCGGAATCGTGGCGGGCGGCGCTCTCGATGCTGGAGGCGGTCGGCGCCAGGGTCTGGACGATCACCCCGCCCCCGGCTTCGCCGCGGCCGCTGCGGCCCGCCAGCTGGGCGACCATGGCGAAGGTCCGCTCCTCGGCGCGAAAGTCGGGGAAGCGCAGGGTCGCGTCGGCATCGAGGATGGCCGCCAGCGTCACCTCCGGGAAGTCGTGCCCCTTGGCAACCATCTGGGTGCCGACGAGGACGCCGCTGGGCGCCTCGCCGAAGGCGGCGAGGATGCGGGCGTGGGCACCCCTTGCGGCCGCGGTGTCGGAGTCGAGCCGGAATACCGGCATCGGCGCCAGGCGCTCGGCCAGCAGGCCCTCGATCCGCTCGGTCCCGGCGCCGGCCCGCGAGAGGGTCGTCGAGGCGCACTCGGGGCAGGCGCGCGGCTGCGA
Organism: uncultured Solirubrobacterales bacterium; assembly: GCA_963849165.1. Taxonomy (GTDB): domain Bacteria; phylum Actinomycetota; class Thermoleophilia; order Solirubrobacterales; family 70-9; genus VAYN01. The sequence continues at coordinate 311,243 of CAWKGJ010000004.1, forward strand.
TTCGGCGTGGGCGCAGTGGTGGCAGACGAGGCGGCCGCTGTGGCGGTGGACGATCAGCGAGACGTCGCAGTTGGGGCAGTCCCAGTGGTGCCCGCAGGAGCGGCAGGTCAGCCAGGGGGCGAAGCCGCGGCGGTTGATCATCACGATCGCCTTGGCGCCGGTGCCGCGGACGCCCTCCAGCGCCTCCCAGGTGTCGGCGTGGAGCGGCCCGCCGCGGGGGTCGGCTTCGCGCATGTCGACCAGCTCGACCGGCGGCAGGCGCAAGCCGTCGACCCGGCGCGGCAGCTCCAGGCGCGGCAGCTCCAGCCAGGACTCCGGGCGCGGCGTCGCGGTGCCGGCGACCAGCACGGCGGCGCAGTCCTCGGCGCGGCGACGGGCGACGGTGCGGGCGTCGTAGCAGGGGTCCCCCTCCTGCTTGTAGGAGGGGTCGTGCTCCTCGTCGACCACGATCAGGCCGAGGTCGCGAACGGGGGCGAAAACCGCCGAGCGGGGCCCGACGCAGACGCTCGCCTCGCCGCTGCGCAGCCGCCTCCACTCGTCGTAGCGCTCGCCGGCCGAGAGGGCCGAGTGCAAGACCGCGAAGCGGTCGCCGAGCCGGGCCCGGAAGCGCGCGACCGCCTGCGGCGCGAGGCCGATCTCGGGGACGAGCACGATCGCCCCCTTCCCCCGCTCCAGCGCCGCCTCGACGGCGGCCAGGTAGACCTCGGTCTTGCCGGATCCGGTGACCCCGTGCAGCAGCAACTTGCGCTCGCCCCCCGCCTTACCGTCGAGCGCGGCGACGATCGACTCCACCGCCCGCTCCTGCTCGGGCAGCAGCGCGGGGCGGGCGACGGGTGCGGTCAGACCGGAGAGCGCCGGGGCGCGGCGCAGGCGCGAACGACGGGTCGCGACCAGGCCGCGCTGCTCGAGGCGGCGCAGCGTCTGGCGGTCCGAGCCAACCGCGACGGCCAGCTCCGCGCCCGACATCTCGCCGGCGCGCAGCGCCTCCAGCGCCGCCCGCTGCTTGACGCCGAGCCTGCCGCCGCCGCTCAGCGCCTCCTCCCCGGCCGGCAGGATCTCCGCCCGCAGCTCGACCTTGGAGCGGACCGTGCGGCCGCCCGTCCCGGTCCCCGGCGGCAGCACCAGCTGCAGGCCGCGCGAGGGGGTCGAGCAGTACTCGCGGGCGACCCAGAGCCCGAGCCGGACCAGCTCGGGAGGGGCGCCCGACTCCAGCGCCTCGATCGGCTCCGCCAGCCGCTCCGGGGCCAGCTCCGAAGTCTCGGCCAGCGCGACCACGACCCCGAGCAGCTTGCGCGGACCGAAGGGGACGCGGACGACGCTGCCGACCTCCAGATCCTCCATCGCCTCCGGCTGGCGGTAGTCGAACGGGCCCCGCAGGGCGCGGGCGGTGGTCAGCGGCTCGACCTTCAAAATCGCCATCGGTCGAGCGTATGGCCGCCGGGGGACGACCCGCCTCCAGCCCTGGCGGGCGGCACGGTGAAGGCATATGCTGCGCGCCGTGAGCCTCAATCTCAGCGCCGGAGAGCAGGTGATCTTCGAGGGCCACCCGTCCTGGCGGGCGATCCTCGGCTTCTACCTGAAGGGGGTCGCGGTGGCGGCCATTCTCGGCTTCGTCGCAAAGGTCGTCGACGACAACGGGACCGCTTTCCTGGTGATCTTGGTCGTGATCGCGCTGACCGTCGTGATCGGCTTCGTCAAGCGAGTGGCCACCACCTACACGATCACCAACCGCCGCCTCAACATCAAGCGCGGGATCATCTCCCGGGAGATCCAGGAGACCCGCCTGGAGCGGGTCCAGAACGTCAACTACCGGCAGTCGGTCTACCAGCGCCTAATGCAGATCGGTGACGTCGACTTCGACACCGCCGCAACTGACGACTACAACTTCGTCTTCGCCGGCGTCGCCGATCCGGCCGACGTCGTCCACGCCGTCGACCAGGCCACCGGCACGCACTCGGCTGGGACGCACGGGCTCGGCGAGGCGCAGCCGCCGGGGGGGCCAGCGGCGCCGAACGCCTGAGGTTCAGGGTTCAGGCCCGGTCGATCTGCACCCCCGATCGGGTCTGGGTGCAGACCAACCGAGCCTGAGGTTGGCGAGAGTTCGGGTGAGGATGCGGAGGACGTGCTGGGGTTCGTGTGCGACTTGGTAGTGGGAGAAGCGCAGCGGGGTGAGGCCGGAAGCCGTGTGGGTCTGATCGCGCAGGGCGTCGCGGGTCTGGGCGGAAGGCGTGCGGTGGTAGCGCCAGCCGTCGGTCTCGACCACAAGGCCGAGGTCGGGCCAGTGGAAGTCAACCTCGAAGCCGTTGACCATCTCTTTGGTGAGTGGCGTGGGAAGCCCGGCCTTAGCGGCGATTGGGCGGAAGAGGACTTCGAGCTCGGTATCCGAGAGGCGGAAGGTGAGGCGGTCGAGCAAAGCGCGGAGCGGCTTGACGCCAGGCTCGCCCACGTAGCCGTCGAGCGCCTCTCGCAACGTCTCGGGGTCGATCACGTCGCGCTTGTCCGCCTCATTCACCATCCGCTCCAGCCGGTTCGACGACAGTTCGGTCGCCTGGTCGATCAGCGTCCGCACCGGCGTGGTGACCGGGATGTCGTGGTGCTCGGTGACGTCCCGGGCGGATATCGCTAGGCGGATATGAGCGCGAATCCCGGGGCGACGGAGGTCGCTCCTGCGGCGAATGGCGACATCGACTTGACTTCCTCGCTCCTTCCCAATCCGCCATAGCGCCGCCGCACTGCCGTGGCTGAGTGCTGCGCCTGCTCCGCAGGCCAGAACCGCTGCCATCCACCGACCCTCGCGTGTCAACTCCTGCCGACCGACCAAATAGACGCCGCGCGCAACCGGATGCAGCCGACCCCTCTCGACTCGATGCTTGATCGATCCCGGGCTGAACCCAAGCCCCAAGAGATCAGCTCGCGTAAGCACCCAGTGCTGTCGTCTGGCGAGACCCCAAGCAGCAGCACTCCGCGCATTCTGAACTTGGGACCCCATAGGGACCCAAAGTCAGAACGCGGGCCTGATCCTCCCCCTTCGGGGAGATGAAGCTAGGCGGCTGCGGCTTCGAGGCCGGCGGCGGCGCGGAGGGCGTCGGCGCGGTCGGTGCGCTCCCAGGTGAAGTCGGCGTCCTCGCGGCCGAAGTGCCCGTAGGCGGCGGTCTTCTGGAAGATCGGGCGGTGCAGGTCGAGGTAGCGGCGGAAGGCGCCGGGGCGCATGTCGAACTCGGCCTCGACGATCTGGGAGATCCGCGAGTCCGGCAGCTTGCCGGTGCCGAAGGTCTCCACCATCAGCGAGACCGGGTGGGCGACGCCGATCGCGTAGGCGACCTGGACCTCGCAGCGCTCGGCGAGGCCGGCGGCGACTACGTTCTTGGCCACGTAGCGGGCCGCGTAGGCGGCGGAGCGGTCGACCTTGGAGGGGTCCTTGCCGGAGAAGGCGCCGCCACCGTGGCGGGCCATGCCGCCGTAGGTGTCGACGATGATCTTGCGGCCGGTGAGGCCGGCGTCGCCGACCGGGCCGCCGATCACGAACTTGCCGGTCGGGTTGACCAGGAAGCCCTCGTTGAGGTCGGCCTCGTCGTACATGCCGGGGACCTCGGCCTCGAGCACTGGCAGCACAACGTGCTGCCAGAGGTCGGGCCGGATCGTCGTCTGCGAGTCGACGCCCTCGGCGTGCTGGGTGGAGATCAGCAGCTTCTCGATGCCGACCGGCCGGCCCTCGCGGTAGCGGACGCTGACCTGGGTCTTGCCGTCGGGGCCGAGGTACTCGAGAGTGCCGTCCTTGCGCACGGCGGCGAGGCGCTCGGCCAGCCGGTGGGCGATGTGGATCGGCATCGGCATCAGCGCCGCGGTCTCGTCGCTGGCGTAGCCGAACATCATCCCCTGGTCGCCGGCACCGGCGATCAGCAGCTCGTCGTCGGCGTCGTCGACCCGGGTCTCGTAGGCGACGTCGACGCCCTGGGCGATGTCGGGCGACTGCTTGTCGAGCGAGACGAGGATCGAGATGTGATCGCAGTTGTAGCCGTAGTCGCCGTGGTCGTAGCCGATCCCGCGCACCGTCTCGCGCACGAGCTCGGGGATGTCGAGATGGACGTCGGTCGAGATCTCGCCGGAAACGACGGCCATGCCGGTGTTGACCAGGGTCTCGCAGGCGACGCGGCCCTCGGGATCCTCGGCCATGATCGCGTCCAGGACCCCGTCGGAGATCTGGTCGGCGACCTTGTCGGGATGGCCCTCGGTGACGGACTCGGAGGTGAAGAGATGCTCGTTCTCGGCGAGCGGCTTGGTAGGCATGGCGGGAAGCCTAGAGAATCCGCGAATAGGTTGGACCGGCCGTCAGTCGGGGCGCCCGCGGCGGCCGGAATGGGGCACGAAATCGATCACCAAGGGGACGCCCTCGAGCTCGTAGTTCTCACGCATGCGGTTCTCCAGGTGGTAGGCCCAGTCGCGGCTGATCAGCTTGCGGTCGTTGACCTGGATCGCGACCCGCACCGGCCGCTCCCCCACCTGGGCGGAGTAGTAGAGCCGCAGGCGGCGGCCACGGCGCGAGGGCGGCGGGACCTTGGCGACGACGTCGGCGACGAAGCGGTTCAGCTCCGGGGTGGGGATGCGCTCGCCGGCCCGGTCGGCCAGCCGCAGCGCTTTCGGCAGCAGCGCCCCGACGTTGCGGCCACGGGTCGCCGAGCAGGTGATCACCGCCGGCCGCAGCCGCAGCTTGCGCTCGACCCGGGCCCGGGCGTCGTCGATGTCGGTCGTGCTCAGGTCCCACTTGTTGAGCACGAGCAGGGTCGCGCAGCCGGCTTTCATCGCCAGCTCCGCCGCCCGCAGGTCCTCCGAGGTGACGCCCTCGGCGGCGTCGCAGACGACGATCGCCACGTCGGCGCGCTCGACCGCCCGTTCGGAACGCAGCTGCGCGTAGTAGTCGACGGTGCCGGCGACCTTGGCGCGGCGCCGCAGGCCGGCGGTGTCGACCAGGATCGTGCGCCGGCCGTCGACCTCGAGCTCGGTGTCGATCGCGTCGCGGGTGGTGCCGGCGAGGTCGGAGACGATCACCCGGTCGGAGCCGAGGAAGGCGTTGACGAGCGAGGACTTGCCGACGTTGGGGCGGCCGATCACGGCGACGCGCACGGCGTCGTCGTCCTCGAGCCGCGGCGGGCGGTCGCCGAGCGCCGTCACGATCGCGTCGAGCAGGTCGCCGGTGCCGAGCCCGTGGGTGGCCGAGAGCGCCAGCGGCTCGCCCAGCCCGAGGCCGTGGAACTCGGCGGTGACGCCGAAGTCGTCGGGGCGGTCGGCTTTGTTGACCGCGACCAGAACCGGCACCTCGCCGCCGCGCAGGGTCTTGGCCAGCTCGGCATCGCCGGCGCGCAGGCCGGCGCGACCGTCGACGACCATCACCACCGCGTCGGCCTCGGCGATCGCCAACCGCGCCTGGCTCTGCACGTCGCGAGCCAGCTCGGCCTCGTCCTCGAGGTCGATGCCGCCGGTGTCGACCAGCTCGAAGGCGACCCCGTTCCACTCGCAGGCGAGCCGCTTGCGGTCGCGGGTGACGCCGGGCTCGGCCGCGGTCACGGCCTCGCTGCCGCCGACCAGGCGGTTGACCAGGGTGCTCTTGCCGACGTTGGGGAAGCCGACCACGGCGACGGTGGGCAGGCGGCTCACCGCGCGACCCCGGCGTTGGGCGAGTTTGCGTCCCATGGGGACGTTAAGTCGACCAGCGTCATGCCAAGCCCCGCTCACGGGCGAGCCCCACGACTCGCCCCACGACCTCTTCGAGGGCGAGCCCCGTCGTGTCGAGATCGACCGCGTCGGAGGCGACGCGCAGGGCGCCGTGCTCGCGCTCGGTGTCGCGGGCGTCGCGGCGGCGCTGGGCGTCGAGGACGGACTCGAAGTCCTCGCCGGTCTGCGCCGCGCGGCGGCGGGCGCGCTCCTCGTCAGAGGCGGTGAGGAAGACCTTCAGCGGCGCCCCGGGGCTGACCACGGTGCCGATGTCGCGGCCCTCGGCAACGTAGTCGCCGGCCGCGATCAGCTGACGCTGGCGCTCGACCATCGCCTCCCGCACCTGCGGGTGGACGGAGGCGCGAGAGGAAGCGGCGGTGACGCCGGGCTCGCGGATCGCGGCGCCGACGTCGCGCTCGCCGAGCAGGACCCGCTCGCCGTCGAGGCCGATCTCCAACCCCCGCGCCAGTTCACCGAGAGCCTCGCCCTCGTCGAGGCCGACGCCGCCCTCGAGCGCGGCCAGCGCCACGCAGCGGTACATCGCCCCCGAGTCGAGGTAGGTGAAGCCGAGCTCCTCCGCCACGGCGCGGGCGACGGTGGACTTGCCGGCCCCGGCGGGGCCGTCGATCGCGATAACCATGCGGGCAGGGTATGGATGCGGCTAGAGCAGCGAGGCGAGGTCCGACTCGAAGCCGGGATAGCTGACCGCGGCCGCGTCCATGCCGCGGACCTCGACGCCCTCGCGCGACGCCAGACCGGCCACCGCGCCGAGCATCGCGATGCGGTGGTCGCCGTGGGAGTCGACGGTGCCGCCGCGCAGGCCGCCGCTGCCGGTCACGACCATGCCGTCCTCGGTCGCCTCGACCCCGCCACCCAGCGCCGTCAGCGCCGCGGTCACGGTGGCGATCCGGTCCGACTCCTTGCGCCGCAGCTCAGCCGCGTCGCGGATCGTCGTCGTGCCCTCGGCGAAGCAGGCGGCGAGCGCGACCAGCGGCAGCTCGTCGATCGCCAGCGGGATCTCGGCCCCGCCGACCTCGGTGGCGCGCAACTCCGAAGCGCGCACCCGCAGGTCGCCGATCGGCTCGCCGCCCTCCGCCCCGCCCGCCGTCACCTCTATCTCAGCCCCCATCCGCTCGAGGATCGTCAGCAGGCCGGTCCGGGTCGAGTTGAGGCCGACGCCGCGGATCGAGACCTCGCTGCCGCCGGCCAGGAGGGCGGCGACGATGAAGAAGGCGGCCGAGGAGAGATCGGCGGGGACGACGATGCGGTCGACCTCGAGCCTCCTCGCCGGTCGAATCACCACGGTGTCCGCTTCCCGTCCAACCTGCGCGCCCGCGGCAGCCAACATGCGCTCGGTGTGGTCACGGGTCGGCAGCGGCTCGATCACCCGCGTCTCGCCGTCGGCGAACAGTCCCGCAAAGAGGAGACACGACTTGACCTGGGCGCTGGCGACCGGCAGCCGATACTCGATCCCCTTCAGCCCAGCGCCCTCGATCTTCAGCGGCGGCAGCCTGTCCTCGACACAGCTGAGCCTCGCGCCCATCTCGCGCAACGGCACGGCGATCCGATCGACCGGACGCCGGCGGATCGACTCATCTCCATCGAGAGTCCACTCACCGCGCTGCCCCGCCAGCCAACCCGGCAGCAAGCGCAGCAACGTACCCGCGTTACCGACGTCCACCGTGGCCGATCGCGGTCCGGCTCGGCCCACTCCCCCGATCGTGATCACGGGCTCGACTACGTCCGATCCAATCCCTCCCACGGATGCACCCAGAGCTCGAACGGCGGCCAGGGTCGAGCGCGTGTCGGCCGCGTCGAGGTAGCCCTCGATCCTCGTCTCCCCCTCCGCCATCGCCGCGATCAGCGCCGCCCGGTGGGAGATCGACTTGTCGGCGGGCGGGCGCAGGGAGCCGCGCAGCGGGCCCGAGGGATCAAAGCGGGTCATCGCTGCGGAGGCTATTCCCCGGCGCCGAGCACGGTCACCGTGTGGCCGAGATCGCGCACCAGCGCCTCGGCCCGGCGCGCCTGCTCGTCGCCGGCGACCCAGAGGGTGACCGCCCCCGAGCTCATGTCGGGTGCCGGGTAGAGCGCCATGTCCTCGATGTTGACGCCGGCCTCGCCGAGCGCGAGCGCCAGCGCGGCGACCGTCCCGGGCTCGTTGGCGACGACGATCCGCAGCTCCCGCAGCGGCCCGGCCTCGAGGTCGCTCTCCAGCAGCCGGCGCCGGTCCTCGCCGGCGGCGGCGTGCCAAGCGGCGACGGCCTCGCGGTCGCCGCGGCGGATCAGCTCGGCCGCCTCGCCGAGGCGCCGGGCGACGGCCTCGACCGAATCGGCGACGGCCTCGCGGTTGCTGGCGAAGATGTCGGCCCAGATCGCCGGATTGGAGCCGGCGACGCGGGTCGTGTCACGGAAGCTGGGCCCGACCTCGGGCATCCGCTCGGAGTCGTGCGTCAGCTCCGCTGCCGCCTCGGCCGCGAGCGCGTTGGCGACGACGTGCGGCAGGTGGCTGATCGTCGCCAGCAGGCGGTCGTGAGCGGCGGGGTCGATCGCCTGCGGGCGAGCGCCGAGGTCGGCGACGAGCCGCTGCAGGCGATCGTAGAGAAGGCCGCTGGAGCGATCTGTCGGGGTCAGGAACCAGCGGGCGCCCTCGAAGAGGTCGGCACGGGCATTCTCGACCCCGGCGGTCTCGGCCCCGGCCAGCGGGTGGCCGCCGATGAAGCGCTCGTCCTCGCCCAGCTGCTCGACCAGCTCGCCCTTGGTCGAGCCGACGTCGGTCACCACCGTGTCAGGCCCCGAGGCCTCCAGCGCCGCACGCGCCTGGCCCGGCAGCGCCGCCACCGGGCCCGCGCAGAAGACGACTTGGGCCCCTTCGCAGGCCTCGGCGACGGAGACGGCGGCACGGTCGAGGGCACCGAGCTCGACTGCGCGCTCGAGCCGCGCCGGGTTGCGGCCGAAGCCGACCACCTCCACCCGCAGCCGCTGCCGCGCGGCGAGCCCGATCGAACCCCCGATCAGGCCCACCCCGAGAACCGTGATCCTGGAGCCGGACCGCCGGCTCAATTGCCGCGGGCCTCGATAGCCGAGGCAAAGCGCTCGAGGACGACGACGGTGTCCTCCCAGTCGATGCAGGCGTCGGTGACCGACTGGCCGTAGGTGAGCTTCTCCCCCGGCACCAGGTCCTGGCGGCCGCCGGCCAGGAACGACTCCAGCATCACCCCGACGATCGCCTTGTTGCCGTCGGCGATCTGGTCGGCGATTTCGCCGGCGGCGAAGAACTGTTTTTCGGGGTCCTTGCCGCTGTTGTCGTGGGAGGCGTCGATCACCAGCCGCTCCGGCAGCCCGGAAATGCCCAGGGTGACCAGGGCGTCCTCGATGTCGGGCACGTGGTAGTTCGGCATCCCGTGGCCGCCGCGGAGGATGATGTGGCAGTCGGCGTTGCCGGTCGTGTGCAGGATCGCCGGCATGCCGGCGTCGTCGATCCCGGCGAAGGCGTGGGGGACGGCCGCGGCACGGACGGCATCTACGGCAACCTGAATGTTGCCGTCGGTGCGGTTCTTGAAGCCGATCGGCATCGAGAGGCCGGAGCCGAGCTGGCGGTGGGTCTGGCTCTCCGAGGTGCGAGCCCCGATCGCCCCCCAGGCGACGGTGTCGGAGATGTACTGGGGCGTGATCGGGTCGAGGAACTCGCAGCCGACCGGCAGCCCCAGGTCGACGACCTCGAGCAGCAGCTTGCGGGCCATGCGCAGGCCGGCGTTGACGTCGCCGGAGCCGTCCAGGTGGGGGTCGTTGATCAGGCCCTTCCAGCCGGTCGTCGTGCGCGGCTTCTCGAAGTAGACGCGCATCACCACCAGCAGCCGCTCACGCAGATCGTCCGCGACGGCGGCCAGCCTCCGCGCGTAGTCCAGCGCCGCTTTCGGGTCGTGGACGCTGCAGGGCCCGACCACGACCAGCAGCCGCGGATCCTTGCCGTGCAGGACGTTGACGACCTCTTCGCGGGCTTTGACGACCGCTTTCGCCTGCTCCTTGCCGAGCGGCAGCTCCTCCAGCAGCTTCTCCGGGGGGGCCAGCTCGACGACTTTCGCGATCCGCTGGTCCCGCACCCCGTCTGATTTGGAACCCCGCATCCCGATGATCATTTTGCCGTCGCCTTTCTCCAAACCGAGGAAATCGTACTTACTGGTCGCTCGCTGCCAGCGCCGAGCATTAGGAGTAGCACGCGGCGAGCGATTAGTCGAGTATTTCTGACAAACCGGCCAGGAAGCGCTCGTTCTCCGCCGTCGTGCCGTAACTGACGCGGATGTGGCCGGGGTCGCCGAGGGGGGTTCCGGGGCGAACCGCGACGTTGCGCTCGGCGAGGCCGCCGACGACCTCGCTCTCGGCGGCGCCGCCGAGGTCGATCCAGGAGAAGTTGGCCTGGGTCTCGCTGGTCTCGAGCCCGATCGCGGCCAGCCTCTCCTCGACCCGCAGCCGCTCGGCGACGGTCGCCTCGACCCGCGCCAGGACGTCGTCCTGGTGCAGGATCGCCTCCGCCCCTGCCGCCTGGGCGAGGGCGTTGACGCTGAAGGGCTGGCGCACGGCGTCGACCGCCGCGCGGAAGCTCGGCGACCCGATCGCGTAGCCGACCCGCAGGCCGGCCAGGCCGTAGCACTTGCTGAAGGTGCGCTGGACGACCAGGTTGGGGAAGTCGGCGAGCAGGCCGAGCGTCGCGTCGGGGTCGTCGTTGGTCTGGAACTCGACGTAGGCCTCGTCGAGGATCACGGTCACGTGCGGGGGCACCCGCTCGCAGAAGGCGGCGATCTCGACGGCCGGGATGTGGGTCGCGGTCGGGTTGTTGGGGTTGCAGACGAGCAGCAGCTGGGTCGCGGCGGTGATCTCTGCCGCCATCGCCTCGAGGTCGTGGACGTCGCCGGCGGCGAGCGGCACGCGAACCTCGCGGGCGCCGGTCAGGGCCGGCAGGTACGGGTACATCGAGAAGGCGGGCCAGGCATAGAGGATCTCGGCCCCGGGCTCGCAGAGCGCCTCGGCGGCGGCGAGCAGGATCTCGCAGGAGCCGTTGCCGACGGCGATCCGGCTAGGATCGGTCTCGTAGCGCTCGGCGAGGCGGCGGCGCAGCAGGGTGGCGTCGGGGTCGGGGTAGCGGTTCATCGCCGCCGCGGTGCGGGCGATCGCCTCGACCACCTCCGGATGGGGCGGGAAGGACGACTCGTTGGAGGCGAGCTGGGCGATGCCGCCGGAGGCGATCGCCTCCGGCGCCTGCCCGGTCGGCACGCCGGCCTGATAGCCCGGCATCCGGGCCAGCTTCTCCGCGAAGGTGACGCTCATGCGTCGATTCTGACGTACGGCCCGCTCGACGGCGAGCCGCCCGGGCGCCTACTGGGCTGCTTCGAGATCGGCGCGGAGTTTCTGCGCCTCGCCGATGTAGGCGTGGGCCGGGACGTGGTCCTCGGGAGCGTAGAAGTGAAGCATCACCCGGATCACCCGCGGCATCGCGCCCGGCACCGGGATCTCGCGGCAGCAGAGCAGCGGCACCGCGTCGAGGCCGAGGCCGCGGGCGGCGACCGCGGGGAACTCGGCGTCGAGGTCGTCGGTGGTGGTGAAGAGGCAGCTGACCATCGCCTCCGCCTCGATCCCGCCGTTGCGCTCGATCAGCTCGCGCATCAGCGCCTCGGTGGCCTCGAGGATCGCCCCGGCCTCGTTGGCCTCGGCCTGTGTCGCCCCGCGCACGGCGAAGAGCCGTTGCCGGGGTCCCTCGTAGGCGCCGACGTCGATCTCGCTCATAGCTCCGCATCTTTCCAGAGCCGGGCGATCTCCCCCTGCGAGAGGCGGCGGCAGCCGCCCAGCGCCAGGCGTCCCAGCGCCAGCGAGCCGAAGCGGACCCGGCGCAGGTCCACCACCTTGTTGCCGACCGCCTCGACCATGCGGCGGACCTGGCGGTTGCGCCCCTCGCGCAGGACGATCTCGATCTCGCAGTCGCCGACCCGGCTCACCTCGGCCGGCGCCGTGCGCCCGTCCTCCAGGTCCACCCCGCGCCGCAGGCGCTCGAGATCGCGGTCGCTCGGCGGCCGCAACAACTTCGCCCGGTAGGCCTTGGCGACTTCGTAGCGGGGGTGGGTGAGCCGGTTCGCCAGCTCGCCGTCGTTGGTGAGCAGCAGCAACCCGGTCGATTCCGCGTCGAGCCGCCCGACCGGATAGAGCCGCGCCTCGGTATCCACCAGTGAGACCACCGCCGGCCTCTCCCCCGGCTCCTTCGCCGTCGACACCACCCCCGCCGGCTTGTTCACCGCCCAAACCTCATGCGCCTCCACGCCCACCGAGCTCCCGTCGACGCGAACGTCGTTGTCCTCATCGACGTCGCGAGCGGGGTCCGTAACCACCCTGCCGTCCACCGTGACGCGTCCATTCGCGATCACTTTCTCGGAGAGCCGCCGCGACGCCACCCCGCCGTGGGCGAGGAACTTGGCCAGCCTCACGAGAGGAGAGCCGGGGGAGGTCTCGACGGAACCTCCCGCAGTTCGTGACGGCGAGACCTCCCCCGGCTCTCTCCCCTCATGGCTCGGACCGCTGTTCGCCCGCTTTGAGTAGACGCTCGCGCAACTCCCGCGCGTCCTCGGGACTCGGATCAAACCGCGACGGATCCGGCAACCGGTCCAACCCGCTCAGCCCGAAGAGCCGCTCGAACAACTCCGAAGTCTTGAAGATCGCGGCGCCGAACTGCGAGCGCCCCGCCTCTTCAATGAGGCCCCGCTCGGCCAGCCCTTGAACCGCCGACTCCGAGGAGACGCCGCGGATCCGGGCCACCTCGGGGCGGGTGACCGGCTGCAGGTAGGCGACGATCGCCAGGGTCTCGGCCTGGGCCTGGGTCAGCGGCGGCGTCCGCGGCTTCGAGAGCAGGCGCCGCGCCGCGACCTCGCTGGCCGGGTCGCTGGCCAGGGCGAAGCCGCCGGAGACCTCGCGCAGGACGACCCCCCGCTTGCCCTCGGCGAGGTCCTCGCGCAGCAGCTCGATCGCCTCGGCGACCTGGCCCTCGGTCGCTTCGGTCGCCTGCGCCAGATCGACGACGGCGACCGGCTGGGCCGAGAGGAAGAGCAACGCTTCGACGGTGCGGGAGAGGTCGCTCATGCCGCTGTCCTGCGCACCTGGATCGGGCCGAGCGGCGCACCCTGCTCCCAGGTGATCTCGCCCCTGCGGTAGAGCTCCAGGAGGCCGAAGATGGTGACCGCCTGGGTCAGCCGGTCCTCGCCGCCGAACTCCTCGTCGAAGTCGAAGCTGGCGCGGCGGCGGAGGACGTCGCGCAGGGCGCGCAACCGGCGCTCCAGGGAGACGGTCGGGCGGATGTGGCTGACGTCGACGCCGGGTGGCTCGGTCAGCAGGTCGCCGAGGGCGGCGCCGAGGGCATCGGGGTCGTAGACGGCCGTGGCGGCGTCGACGGCGATCTGGCGCAGCCGCGCCGGCAGCGGCGCCGAGCGATAGAGGTAGCCGCGCTGGCTCTCGAAGCGATCGGCGATGACCGCCGAGGCGTCGCGGTAGCGGCGGTACTCGAGCATCCGCGCCAGCAGCTCCTCGATCGCCTCTTCCGGGCTGAGGTCGTCGAGCTCGTCCTCGGGGCCGGGCAGCATAAGCCGCGACTTCAGCTCCAGCAGGGCGGCGATGAGGACGAGGAATTCGGTCGCCACCTCCAGCTCCAGCTCGCCTTCGCGCTCGAGGTGCTCGACGTAGGCGACGACGACCTCGCCCAGCTGCAGGTCGAGCAGGTTGACCTCCTCGCGCAGGACGACCGCCATCAGCAGGTCGAACGGCCCGGCGAAGATGTCCAGGTCGAGGTCTAGATCCGCAACGGCCACAGGTGGACGGTAACGCCCGGCTTGGATGCCGTCTGAACTATCCGGGGCCGTAGCCCATGCGCCCGCGCACGTCGGCCAGCGTGGGCGCGGCGATCGCGCGTGCCTTCTCGGCCCCGGCGGCCAGCACCGCGTCCAGCGCCGCCTCGTCGGGGCGCAGCTCGGCGTAGCGCTCACGGACCGGGTTCAGCAGCTCGACCACCGCCTCGGCAACGGCCTGCTTGAAGTCGCCGTAGCCGGCGCCCTCGAACTCGCGCTCGACCTCGTCCTGGTTGATCCCGCGGGCGACGGCGAGGATGTCGATCAGGTTGGTGATCCCGGCCTTGTCCTCGCCGCGGCGCACCTCGCGACCGGAGTCGGTGACGGCGCTGCCGAGCTTCTTGCGGATCGCCACGGGCTCGTCGAGGACGAGCACGGTGCCGGCCTCGGTGCCTCCGGTGGTCGACATCTTCCGCTCCGGCTCCTGCAGGTCCATGATCCGGGCACCGACCTCGGGGATCTTGAAGTCGGGCACGACCAGGGTCTCGCCGAAGCGCTCGTTGAAGCGGCGGGCGATCTCCCGCATCAGCTCGACGTGCTGGCGCTGGTCGTCGCCGACCGGGACCTCGGTGGCGCGGTAGGCGAGCACGTCGGCGGCCATCAGCACCGGGTAGAAGAAGAGCGCGGCGGAGACCAGCTCGCGCTGGCGCGCCGACTTGTCCTTGAACTGGTGCATGCGGTTGAGGTCGCCGTGGGCGGTGACAGAGGAGAGCAGCCAGGTCAGCTCGGTGTGCTCGCGCACGTCGGACTGGCGGAAGAGGATGCAGCGGTCCGGATCGAGGCCGGCGGCGAGCAGGATCGCGGTGGTGTCGTAGAGCCGCTCACGCAGATCGAAGGGGTCATAGGCGATGGAGAGCGCGTGCAGGTCGACGATGCAGAAGATCGCCGGGTCGCCGCGGTCCTGCCCCTCGACGTAATGCCGGATCGCGCCGATGAAGTTGCCGAGGTGCTTGCGGCCGGTCGGCTGGATGCCGGAGAAGATGATTGGCGCAGGCATGGAAGGCAGCCTATTCGGGGTCGGGACGGGGTGCCCCTCGCCCTCACGAACTGCGGGGAGGTTCGGTTGAGGGGCACCCCGTCCCGACTAGGCGGGCTGTCTTGATGCCGGCTCTTCAGAGATGGGGTCGACCTTGCGGGGTGGGTTCTGAATCCCGATGCCGGAGACGATGCCGCCGAGAATCATCAGCAGGCCAGCGATGAGAACGCCGAGGTGGAAGGCGGAGGTCGAGGCCTCCGGTGCCGCCGCGGTGAGCGGGCCGCCGACCGCGCCGCCGGCGCCGGCGTCGAACTGAGCCGAGATGACGGCGCCGAGCACGGCGATCGCCAGCAGGCCCGCCACCCGCGAGACGCCGTTGTTGACGCCGGAGGCGATGCCGACGCGGCGTTCGGAGACCGAGTCGAGCACGGTCGCGGTCAGCGGCGCCACCGTCGCCGCCAGGCCGAGCCCGAAGACGAGGATCGCCGGCAGCACATCGGCCACGTAGTCGGCGTCGGAGCCGACCCGCAGCATCAGCAGCAGCCCGACCCCGCCGACGATCGGGCCGGCGGTCATCGGCAGGCGCGGCCCGGTGCCGGAGGCGAGGCGGCCAAAGCGGGGCGAGAGGAGGAAGAGGATGACCGAGATCGGCGTCGTCGCCAGGCCCGCCTCCAGGGCCGAGTAGCCGGCCACCTGTTGGAGGAAGAGGCTGACGAAGAAGAGGCCGCCGATCAGCCCGGCGTAGGCGGCGAGCGTGGTCAGGTTGGCGATCGCGAAGTTGCGGATGCGGAAGAGCTCGAGGTCGAGCATCGGGTGGCGGGCGCGCGCCTCGTATACGAGGAAGAAGACGAAGCAGGCGATGCCGCCGAGCAGCGGCGCCCAGACCAGCGGGCTCCCCCAGCCGTGGTCCGGCTGCTCGATCAGGGCGAAGACCGGCCCGCCGAGCCCGGCCGCCGAGAGGCCGATCCCGGTCCAGTCGATGCCGCGGGCGGCATCGGGGTCACGGCTCTCCTCGACCGCATACAGCGACAGCGCCACCGTCGCCGCGATCAGCGGCAGGTTGACCCAGAAGATCGCCCGCCAGGAGAGGACGCCGATCAGGGCGCCGCCGCCGGCCGGCCCGATCACGGTCGCGATCCCGGTCCAGGCGGTCCAGGTGCCGACCGCCTTGCCGCGCTCGGCGCCCTCGAAGGTGGCGGCGACGATCGCCAGCGAGCCCGGCACCAGCAACGCGCCCGCCACCCCCTGCAGCGCCCGCGCCGCGATCAGGAACTCGTCCGACGGCGCAACCGCGCAGAGCGCCGAGGTGGCGCCGAACCCGACCAGCCCGGCGATGAACATCCGCCGCCGCCCGAACTGGTCGCCGAGCGAGCCGCCGACCAGCAGCAACGTGACCATCGTCAGCATGTAGGCCTCGACCACCCACTGCTGCCCGGCCAGGCCGGCGCCGAGGTCGTCGTTGATCGCCGGCAAGGCGACGTTGACCACCGTGCTGTCGAGGAAGACGACGGTCGAGCCGAGGATCGTCGCGACGAGGGTCAGGCGCTGCTGGCGGGACACCGGGCGAGTGTATGCAGGGCTCCCTTCCGGTCCGAGTGGCGGCAGCGAGCCCCCGCCGATCGCAAGATGGCTCCCGCCGCGGGTGATGATTCCCCGGACTCTGGGATCGACTGGAACAATCCGGGTAGGTGATCTTCCATGGCTAGAGCGATCTGGAGCGGCTCGATCAGTTTCGGGCTGCTCAACGTGCCGGTGAAGATGTACAGCGCCGTCGCTCGGCGCAACATCGCCCTGCGCGAGATCCGCGAGTCCGACAGCGCCCGGATCAAACACCGGCGCGTCGCCGAGGGGACCGACGAGGAGGTCCCTTACGACGAGATCATCAAGGCTTACGAGATCACCCCCGGCCAGTACGTGCCACTGAGCAAAGACGAGATGGCGGCGATGGCGCCGGAGAAGACCCGCGCGATCGACGTCGTCGACTTCGTCGACCTCGACGAGATCGACCCGATCTACTTCGACAGCCCCTACTACCTCGGGCCGGCCGAGGGCGCCGAGAAGGCCTACTCGCTGCTGGCCGCGGCGATGAAGGCCTCCGGCAAGGTGGCGGTCGCCCGCTTCGTCTTCCGCAACAAGGAGCACCTGGCGGCGATCCGCACCTCCGGCGGCGTCCTCACCCTGACCACGATGCGCTTCGCCGACGAGGTCGTGCCGACCAGCGAACTCGAGGAGGTGCTGCCGGACAAAGCGCCCAAGGTCGCGAAAAAAGAGCAGGAGATGGCCGAGCAGCTGATCGAGTCGCTCAGCACCGACTTCGACCCCGCCGCCTACCGCGACGAGTACCGCGAGCAGCTGCTGGGCTTGATCGAACGCAAGGCCGAAGGCAAGGAGATCGTCGCCTCCGAGGCCGAGGCGCCGCAGGCGACCAAGGCCCCGGACCTGATGGCGGCCCTGGAGGAGAGCATCGCCGCGGTCAAGGGCAAGGGCACCGCACCCAGGAAAGCGTCGGCGAAGAAACCCAAAGCTCCCGCCAAAAAAGCGAAAGCGGCGAAAACGAGGAAAAGCTCTTCGTCGCGCTCCAAGGCGAAGTCCTCGAAGTAGGCGTGACCTCGAGCCAAGTGGTCGAGGTCGACGGGCGTGAGCTGAAGCTCACCAACCTCGACAAGGTCCTTTACCCGAAGGCGGGCTTCACCAAGGGTCAGGTGGTCGACTACTACGCCAAGGTGGCGGAGGCGATGGTGCCTCACCTGAAAGGCCGGGCGGTGACCCTGCGCCGCTTCCCGGAAGGGGTCGAGGACCTCGACTCCGCCTTCTTCGAGAAGCGCTGTCCCAAGCACCGGCCCAAATGGGTGAAGACGACCAGCGTGCGCGCGGGGCCGAACGCCGGCAACATCGACTTCTGCGTCTGTGACGGCCGCCCGACCCTGGTCTGGATGGCGCAGCTGGCGGCGATCGAGCTGCACCCCTCGCTCTCGCTGGGGCGGGCGCCGACGCGGCCCACCGTGCTCGCCTTCGACCTCGACCCGGGCCCGCCGGCCGACGTCGTCGACTGCTGCCGGGTGGCGCTGCGCCTGCGCGACATGTTCGGCCACTTCGGGGTCCAGAGCTTCCCGAAGACGTCGGGCTCGAAGGGGATGCAGGTCTACGTCCCGCTCAACTCCAAAGAGGTCAACTACGACGTGACCAAACCGTTCGCCAAAGCGATCGCCCAGCTGCTGGAAAAGCAGACCCCGGACTTGGTGGTCTCGAAAATGAAAAAGGTCGAACGCGGCGGCAAGGTCTTCGTCGACTGGTCCCAGAACCACCGCAGCAAAACGACGATCGCCGTCTACTCGCTGCGGGCACGAGAGCGGCCGACCGCCTCGACGCCGATCAGCTGGGACGAGGTCGAGGCCGCGGCCGACGGCGGCGACGGCAGCGCGCTCGTCTTCGAGGCCGACGCGGTCCTCGACCGCATCGCGAGGCAAGGCGACCTCTTCGCCCCCGTCCTGGAGCTGCAGCAGGAGCTACCAGAGCTCTAGCCCAGCGGCTGGCGGACGACCGGGTGGCGGGTCGCTTTGACCTCGTCGAGGCGACGGACGGGGGTCGTGTACGGGGCGCTCTTGGCGATCTCGGGGTCGGACTCGGCCTCCTCGAGGATCTGCTCGACGGCGTCGGCGAAGGCGTCGAGGCTCTCCTTGGTCTCGGTCTCGGTCGGCTCGACCATCAGCGCCTCCTCGACCAGCAGCGGGAAGTAGACCGTCGGCGGGTGGAAGCCGAAGTCGAGCAGGCGCTTGGCGAGGTCGAGGGTGGCGAGGCCCAGCTCCTTCTTCATCGGCTTGCCGGAGAGGACGAACTCGTGCATGCAGTGGCGGTCGAAGGCGACCGGCAGGCGGGTGCCGGCGCGACCGGCGGCCAGCCGCGCCTTCAGGTAGTTGGCGTTGAGCACAGCGGTCGCCGAGGCCTCGGCGAGGCCGTCGGCGCCGAGGCTGAGGATGTAGGCGTAGGAGCGGACGAAGACGCCGAAGTTGCCCTGGAAGCCGCGCAGGCGGCCGATCGACTGCGGGCGCTCGAAGTCGAGGTCGTAATCGGGGGCGCCGCCGTTGTCGCCCTCGCGCCGCACCACCTGCGGCCGCGGCAGGAAGGGCTCGATGCGGTCGGAGACGGCGATCGGCCCGGCGCCGGGGCCGCCGCCGCCGTGCGGCTGGCTGAAGGACTTGTGCAGGTTGACGTGGACGATGTCGAAGCCCATGTCGCCGGGGCGCGAGTGGCCCATCACCGCGTTGAGGTTGGCGCCGTCGTAGTAGAGCGTCCCCCCCGCCGCGTGGATCAGGCCGGCGATCTCGGCGATGTTCTCGTCGAAGAGGCCGAGCGTGTTGGGGTTGGTCAGCATCAGGCAGGCGACCTGGTCGGGGTCCTCGTCGATCCTGGCGCGGAGATCGTCCATCTCCACCCCACCCCTCTCGTTCGTCGCGACCTTGACGACCTCGTAGCCCGCCATCGTCACCGAGGCCGGGTTGGTGCCGTGCGAGGTGTCGGGCGCCAGCACCTTGGTCCGGGTTTCGCCGCGGTCGGCGTGGAAGGCGCGGGTCAGCAGCAGGCCGGCGAGCTCGCCGTGGGAGCCGGCGGAGGGCTGCAGGCTGACGTGCGGCAGGCCGCAGATCTCCCCCAGCGACTGCTGCAGCAGCCACATCAGCTCCAGCGCCCCCTGGGCGCGGCGCGGGTCTTGGGCCGGGTGCAGGCGGGCGTGGCCGGGCAGCGCCGCGACCCGCTCGTTCAGCCGCGGGTTGTGCTTCATCGTGCAGGAGCCGAGCGGGTAGAAGCCGCTGTCGAGGTCGAAGTTGCGGCGCGAGAGCCTGTTGTAGTGGCGGACGATCTCCGGCTCGGCGATCTCCGGCAGCGCCGGCGGCTCGGAACGCAGCAGGTTGGCGGGGATCAGCTCCTCCAGCGGCCTCTCGGGGACGCCGGCGGCGGGCAGCACCGCGGCGCGCCGGCCCGGCTTCGACTTCTCGTAGATCGTTTCGGCCCTTTCCCTCTGCATCGGAGTCTCGACCAGGGTCATCCCACCGTCACCTCCTCCCGGAATGCGGCGATCGCGGCGGCGAGGGCCTCGGCCAGCTGGTCGACCTGCTCGGGCGTGCGGCGCTCGGTGATCGCGACCAGGAGGCCGTCGGGGTGCTCGGGGTACTCCCGCCCGAGCTGATAGCCGGCGGCGATGCCGCGCTCGGCGCAGTGATCCAGCACGGCGGCGACCGGGGCGTCGAGCCGCAGCGCGAACTCGCGCACGACCGGCGCCTCGTGCAGCAACGAGACGCCGTCGACGGCCGTAAGGCGCTCGCGGGCATAGGCGGTGCGCCGCGCCAGCAGCTCGCCCAGCTCACGGAAGCCGTGGCGGCCGAGCCAGGCGAGGTGGACCATCGCCCCGAGCGCGTTCAGCGCCTGCGCGGTGCAGATGTTGTTGGTCGCCTTCTCGCGGCGGATGTGCTGCTCGCGGGTCTGCAGGGCGAGGACGAAGCCGCGGCGGCCGTCGACGTCCTCGGTCTCGCCGGCGATCCGGCCCGGCATGCGGCGGATCTGCTCCTGGGTGGCGCAGAAGAAGCCGAAGGAGGGGCCGCCGAAGTCGAGCCGGTTGCCCAGCGGCTGCCCCTCGCCGAGGGCGATGTCGGCGCCGCACTCGCCGGGTGGCTTGAGGATGCCCAGGGTCATCGGGTCGCAGGCGACGACCAGCAAGGCGCCGTGCTCCTTGGCGGCGGCGCCGAGCGCCTCGACGTCCTCGACGGCGCCGAGGAAGTTGGGGCTCTGCAGGATCACCGCGGCGGTCTCGCCGTCAACCGCGGCGGCCAGAGCGGCGGCGTCGGTCAGCCCGCCCTCGAGCCCGACCTCGACGACTTCGGCGCCGTAGCCGGCCGAGTAGGTCGCGAGCGTCTCGCGGCTGTGCGGGTGGACGCCGCGGGAGACGACGAAGCGGCGGCGCTTGGTCGCCCCCATCGCCAGGTAGCCGGCGGAGGCGACCGACGAGGGCCCCTCGTAGAGACCGGCGTTGGAGACCGGCAGCCCGGTCAGCTCCGACATCGCCGTCTGGAACTCGAACATCACCTGCAGCCCGCCCTGGGAGATCTCCGGCTGGTAGGGCGTGTAGGGGGTGAGGAACTCCGAGCGCGAGGTGATCGCGTCGACGATCGCCGGCACGTAGTGGTCGTACATCCCCGCCCCGACGAAGCAGACCTCCGCTTCGGCGTCGGCGTTGCGCCCCGCCAGACCGGCGAGCCGCTCGTGCACCTCGGCCTCGCTGAGCCCGTCGGGCAGCGCCAGCGGCCGGCCCAGCCGCAGCGGCTCGGGGATCTGCTCGAAGAGGTCGGCGGCCGAGTCGACGCCGATCGCGGCCAGCATCTCGGCCCGGTCGTCGGGCGTCGCTGAGGTGTAGCGGGTCACGCGGCTAAGGCTACGGAAGGGCGCAGCGGGCTTCGCCGCTAGCCCTCCAGGAGCTTGCGGTATTCAGAGGCGCCGAGCAGCCCCTCGGCCTCCTGCGGCGCCGTCAGCCGGACCTTGACCAGCCAGCCCTCGCCGTAGGGGTCCTGGTTGATCTGCTCGGGCGTGTCCTCGAGCGCGTCGTTGACGGCGACGATCTCGCCCGACATCGGCGCGATCACGTCGGAGACCGCCTTGACCGACTCCACCTCGGCGTACGAGGAGTCTTTCTGGATCGTCGCGCCCAGCTCCGGCGGGTCGTAGAAGACGACCTCCCCAAGCGAGTCCTGGGCGTACCAGGTGATGCCGAAGACGGCGTGCTCGTCCCCCTCCAGCCGCGCCCAGTCGTGCTGGTCGTGGTAGCGCAGGTCGTCGGGGTAATTCGCTTCGGACAAGGCTCGGCTCACTTTCGGTAGAGGGGCTTGGAAGCTACCCGGGCGGCGCGACGCTTGCCGCGCACGTCGATCTCCAGCTCGGTGCCGGGCTCGGCCAGCTCGGCGCGGACGAAGGCCATGCCGGCGCCTCGTTCGAGCGAGGGCGAGAAGGTGCCGCTGGTGACGACGCCGACCGCTTCCTCGCCGGCCAGCACGGGGTTGCCGTCACGGGGGATGCCGGCGCCCTCGATCAGGAACGGCACGAGCTTTTCGACGGTGCCCTCGGCCCGGGCCTGAGCGACGACCTGGGAGCCGAGGAAGCCGGTGGCCTCGGCGCAGCACCAACCGAGGCCGGCCTCGATCGGGTTGCGCTCGGAGCTGAGCTCGTGGCCGTGCAGCGGGAAGCAGACCTCGAGCCGGAGGGTGTCGCGGGCGCCGAGCCCGCAGGGGACGATGCCGGCGTCGAGCAGCTCGGCCCAGATCGGCGTCGCCACCTCGGGGTCCAGCAACAGCTCGACCCCGTCCTCGCCGGTGTAGCCGGTGCCGCAGGCGAGCGCCGGGCGGTTGCCGATCCGCACGTGGGAAGTCCGCATCCGCGGCGGCAGCTCAAGGCCGAGCGCGCGGCCGAGGATCGCGCGGGCGTGGGGGCCCTGGACGGCGAGCATCGCGTAGCGGTCGGCGACGTCGCGGACGATCACGTCGAAGCCACGGCTCCAGCGGCCCAGCCAGGCGAGGTCGGCCTCGTGGTTGGCGGCGTTGGTGACGATCAGGTAGCGGTCGCCGCCGAGCCGGTAGGCGAAGAGGTCGTCGATGACGCCCCCGTCCTCCTGGCAGAGGCACGAGTACTGCGCCCCGCCGATCTCCAGCTTGGCGACGTCGTTGGAGAGGACCAGCTGAAGAAAATCGAGCGACCCCGGCCCCTCGACCTCGACCTCGCCCATGTGCGAGACGTCGAACATCCCCGCATGCGTACGCACCGCCGAGTGCTCCTCCCTGATGCCCTCGTACTGCACGGGCATCTCCCAACCGGCGAACGGGGCCATCTTGGCGCCCAGCTCAAGGTGCTTCTCATAGAGCGGAGTCTTCACGACCCGCAGGCTATTGATCGGGCGCGACTCGCCTGCCTAGGGTGTGTCCATCCCGAAGGGCTTCATCGTCTGTTTGCCGTCGTCACTCTCGCTTGTGAGGATCGTGTTGCCTGTCGTGTATTCACCATTGGCGAATGCACCGGGGGCGAGGCAGCCCACACCAGTGGCTTTTCCTGAAATTTTGGTCAGTTTCATTTCCATTGTGCCTTCTTCGGCTCCTGACGGGTGATAGAGGATCCCGGAGGCGAATTCCTGTTCACCCAAGGTGATCGTGCAGCCGGTCACGGTGATTTCCATCGGTTCGGTCGCGCAGTTTTTTTCCACGCTGCTCGCGATTTTGAACCCGCCGTTCGCCCGAAACAGATAGTCGCAGCCCTGCATGTTGATGGTTGCGAGTTTGCCGAGAAAGGTGCAGCCGGCATATCCGACCGTCATTGTCATTTCCGCGAATTCTTTGTTGCTGGCTGTGCCTTGGAGATTGATCGAATTGCATGTGAGCGTGCCGTTGCCGGGGAAGTTCATCACGTGGTGCGCTGTGGCTCCCGTCCCGTCGGGAAGCCCTGTGATGATGGTGTTTCCCCCGTTCACGTTTGTGAAGACGGCTCCTTGGGCGGAGATGGGCGCGATCAGCCCCAGCGCCAGCGCGACAGGCAGAAGAAACTTGAGATGGCGATGCATCAGGCGAGCATAATGCCCGTAACTGATAAGTCAAGAATTCTTCAGTATTAGTCCTTCAAGAACCCCGGCACGTCGATGTCGTCGTCCGAGACCCGCAGTTTGCGGATGTCGGTGTCGTCGGCCGCGATCCGCGGCTTCGCCTCGTAACGCCGCCTTACCCGCTGCGGCGAGCGCGCCAGCAGCTCGAAGCCCTCGAAGCCGGTGGCGATCACGGTGACCCGGACCTCGTCCTTCATCGACTGGTCGACGACGGAGCCGAAGATGATGTTGGCGTTGTCGTCGGCCTCGGCCTGGACCAGCTGCGCCGCCTCGTTGACCTCGAACAGGCCGAGGTCCTCGGGGCCGGTGATGTTCAGCAGCATTCCGGTGGCGCCCTTGATCGACTCCTCGATCAGCGGCGAGGTGATCGCCGCCTTGGCGGCGTCGAGCGCGCGGGCCTCGCCGGAGGCGGAGCCGACTCCCATCAGGGCCGAGCCGGCGTCGCGCATGATCGTGCGCACGTCGGCGAAGTCGAGGTTGATCAGGCCGGGAATCGTGATCAGGTCGGTGATGCCTTGGACGCCCTGGCGGAGGATGTCGTCGGCCTGGCGGAACGCCTCCAGCACGCTGGTGCGCCGCTCAACGGCCTGCAGCAACTTCTCGTTGGGGACGATGATCAGGGTGTCGACGTTGTTGCGCAGTTTCTCGATGCCCTCGAGCGCCTGCTGCATCCGCCGTTTGCCCTCGAACTCGAACGGCTTGGTGACCGCGCCGACGGTGAGGGCGCCGATCTCTTCCTTCGCGATCTCGGCGATCACGGGAGCCGAGCCGGTGCCGGTGCCGCCGCCCTCGCCGGCGGTGACGAAGACCATGTCGGCGCCCTTCAGCGCCTCCTTGATCTCGTCGCGGCTCTCCGCCGCCGCGCCCGCTCCGACCTCGGGGTTGCCGCCGGCGCCGAGGCCCCGGGTCAGCTCCTGCCCGATCGAGAGCTTGATGTCGGCATCGCAGGCCTGCAGCGCCTGGGCGTCGGTGTTGACCGCGACGAACTCGACGCCGCGGATGCCGGCGTCGATCATGCGACTGACCGCGTTGGTACCGCCGCCGCCAGCTCCGACGACCTTTATGACCGCAAGGTAAGTGGATTCCATCTCCCGATTTCTCCAGCTCGCCAACTCGAGGGTCGGCGTTTGAGTTGAGCCTTAGTTCCGTCCGAGCCTTCAGCGAGGCTCTAGGGTTCGAGCCTCCGCCTCAAGTGCGGAAATTCCGCTGAACGTAGGGCATTTCCGCGCCTCTGTCAAACCGCCGGCAGGCATCCTGCAAGGGCAAACTCTCGATGTTGACTTGAGAGTTGATAAGCCCTAACTCTCTGGTCGAGGGTTCAGGGTGAGGGCGGAAGCGTATGCCCAGAGCCGCCGATCGCCGGGCGCCCCGGCGCGTGCAGGTCTACATAATCGAGCGCTTCGATCGTCGGGTCGGCGAGCACGGCGGCGGCGGCCTTCCACTTCTGAGGGGCCTGCGAAGCGTCGCCGAAGCGCAGTTCGATCCCCGAAGTCGTTTCGACGTCGACCCCGCTCTCGCCGTAGTAGCTGCCCGCGAGATAGGGACGAAGGGCTTCTGGAGCGGCGCCGAGTACACGCGCCTGTTCGAGCATCGAACCGGCGAGGCGACCGTTCTCGGGCGGTTCGGCGAGGGGCAGTCGCGGCAGCTCGGGTTCGTCGGCGAGCGGCCACCAGGGAACGACCGCGCCGTCGGCGGCCACCGCAACGGCTTCCTCGCCGCTGCCGATCGTCGCCACCGGCACCGGCACCCTCACCGCGCCGCTGACGATCTTGTCGCCGAACAGTCGCTGGGCGACGAAGGCGACCACGATCACGAGCAGGACGACCCCGATCGAGCTACGCAGCAGGCGGCTCACAGCTCCCAGCCACCGGGCCAGCTCACCTCGCCCAGCACCTGGACCTCCGGCTCCAGCTCGACCCCGAACTCGGCGTGGACCCGGCGGCGGCCCTCGGCCATCAGCTCCAGCACGTCCGCCGTCGTCGCCCCGCCGCCGTTCTCGACGAAGTTGGCGTGCTTGGAGGAGAAGCGGGCGCCGCCCTGGCGCAGGCCCCGGCACCCGGCCGCCTCGAGCAGCTGCCCGGCCGAGCGGCCCTCGGCGCGCTCGTCATCCGGGTTCTTGAAGGTGGAGCCGAAGGTCTTGATCCCCGACGGCTGGGCCTCGCGGCGGCGTTCGCGCATCGCCGCCAGGGTGGCGCGGATCTCGTCCGGATCGCCCGGGCGCAGCCGGAACGAGGCGCGGGAGACGACTTCGCCCGGGGCCAGGTTGGAGCGCCGATAGGAGAAGGCGAGCTGGTCGGGGGCGCGGCGCTCGGTGCCGGCGCCGGTGCTGACCTCGACCCAGTCGAGAACGCGCGCCAGCTGGCCGCCGTAGGCGTTGGCGTTCATCCGCACCGCGCCGCCGGCGGTGCCGGGGATGTTGATCCCGAACTCGAGGCCGGAGAGGCCCCAGCCGGCGGCCTTCGCGGCCGCCGACGGCAGCCGGGCGCCGCCGCCGCAGAGGATGCCGTCGCCGTCGCGCTCGATCGCCGCGAGGTCGCCGTCCAGCTTGATCGCGAGTCCGTGAAATCCATCGTCGGCTACGAGCAGGTTCGAGCCGGACCCGATCAGTCCTACCGCCGCCCCCTCCACCTCGGCCCAGCGCAGCATCTCCAGCAGCTGCTCCTGGCTGGCCGGCCGGGCGAACCAGTCGGCGGCGCCGCCGGTGCGGATCGTGGTCAGCCGGGCGAGCGGGCGGTCGCGCTCGATCCCGGCCGGCGGCGCGCTCACGGCTCCTCCAGCAGCGACTCGCCCAGCGCGAAGACGTCGCCGGCGCCGATCGTGACCAGCACGCTCCCGCCAACCTCGTCGCCGTCGAGGAGCCCGGCGAGGGCGCGGCGGGCGGCGTCGGCGCCGGGCAGCCACCAGACCGGCCTCCCCCCCATCCGCTCGGCGGCGGCCTGGGCGACCCGCAGGCCGCTGACCCCGGCGAGCTCGCCGACCGGCTGCTCGCGGGCCGGGTAGACGTCGAGCACCGCGACCTCGTCGGCGAGGGCGAGGGCGGCGCCGAACTGCTCGCCGAAGGCCTTGGTGCGCGAGTAGAGATGCGGCTGGAAGACGGCGACCAGGCGGGTCGGCTCAAGCCCGCGCAGGGCCGAGAGGGCGGCGCGGACCTCGGTCGGATGATGCGCGTAGTCGTCGTATATGCGAGCGCCGCCGCGCGACCCCTTCAACTCGAGCCGCCGCCGCACCCCCGGGAAATCGGCCAGGGCGAGCGCGGCGGCGTCGACGTCCAGCCCCGCCAGCTCGATCGCCGCCAGGGCGGCGCGGGCGTTGGCGCGGTTGTGGAGGCCGGGAACGGCGAGGTCGAGGTCGGCCGGGCCGGGGACGCCGGCGTCGAAGCCGAGCTTTTTCGTGGCGGCGGCGGCGAGGTCGTCGAGCCCCCCGTCAGCGGGCAGGACCGTCGCCGCGGCGGGAGCCAGGAACCGGCGGAAGGCCCGGTGCAGCTCGGCCAGTGAGCCCCAGCGCGCGTGGTGGTCCATCTCGACGTTGGTGACGACGGCGATCTCGGGCTTCAGCTCGAGGAAGCTGGCGTCGCTCTCGTCGGCCTCGGCGACCACCCACTCGCCCTCCCCCCAGCCGGCGTTGGCGGCGGCGGCGTCCTCGCCCACTCCGGGGACCTCGCCGCCGACGAAGAAGGCGGGGTCGGCGCCGATCGCCCGCAGCGCCCAGACCGCCATCGCGGTCGTCGTCGTCTTGCCGTGGGTGCCGGCGATCGCGATCAGGCGCTTACCGGCGCAGAGCTCCGCCAGCAGGGTGCCGCGGTGGATCGGCTCGGTGCCGCGCTCGCGGGCCAGCGCCAGCTCCGGGTTGTCGGCGCCGATCGCGGTCGAGACCACGATTTCGGCTCCCTGCGGCAGGTTGGCGGCGTCGTGGCCGACGACGGGGTCGAGGCCCTCCCGGCGCAGCCGCTCCATATATGAGGAGTCGCCGCGGTCGCTGCCGGTGACCGTCGCCCCGAGCCGCGCGCAGACCAGCGCCAGGCCGCTCATCCCGGCGCCGCCGATGCCGATGAAGTGGAGCCGGCGCCCCGACCAATCGCGTCTCTCCTCGCTCATCGCACCGTCGCCAGGATCTCGTCGGCGATCCGCCGGGCGGCATCGGGCCTGGCCAGCGCCCGCGAAGCCGCGGCCATCGCCTCGAGCCGCTCCCGGTCGCCGAGGGCCCCCGCCACCACCGCCCGCAGTCGCTCGGCCCCCGCCGCACCGCCCAGCTCGGAGTCGGCCAGCACCCTCGCCGCCCCGGCCCGCTCCATCCAGGCGGCATTGGCATCCTGGTGGTCGCCGGTCGCGTGGGGATAAGGGACGAGGACCGCGGCCCGGCCGGCCGCAGTGACCTCGAAGATCGAGCCGCCGGAGCGGCCGAGGACGAGGTCGGCGGCGGCGAGGAAGTCGCCGAGGCCGGCTGGGTCGTAGTCGATCAGCGTGTAGCCGTCGCGGTTGGGAGCGGCCTGAAGACGCGCCTCCAGCTCGTCGTGGTCGCGGCGGCCGCTCAGGTGCAGGACCTGGAAGTCCCGCCCGTCGCGCTCGGCGAACGCTTCGAGGGCGGCGAAGTTGACCGAGCGCGCGCCCTGGCTGCCGCCGACAACGAACAGGCAGCGGGCCTCGGGGGGTATCCCGAAACGCCGCCGCGCCGCATCGCGGTCGGCTTCGACGATCTGCCGCGGCACCGGGCGCCCGGTGACCAGGTAGCGATCGCCCTCGCGCCCCGCGATCGGGAAGGCGAGGCAGACCCGCCGCGCCAGTCGCGCCAGCAGCCGGTTGGCGAGCCCGAGGTGGCTGTCGGCCTCGGTCAGGACCAGCGGCGTCCCCGTCAACGCGGCGGCCAACCCGGCCGGCCCCGCCACGTAGCCGCCGCCGCCCATCACGACGTCGGCGCCGCGCTCGCGCAGCACCCGCCGGGCCGCCCCGACGGCCCCCAGCGCCTCGAACCCGGCCCGGGCCGCGCGCAGCGGGTGCTTGCGGTCGATGCCGCGCACCTTGACGAAATCGATCTCGTAGCCCGCGGCCGGGACCTGCTCGGCCTCGATCTTCTCCCGCGTCCCCAGGAAGGAGACCTCGGCGCCGCTAGCTCGAAGCTCGGCGGCGACCGCCATGGCGGGCACCACGTGACCCGCGGTTCCCCCCGCTGCCACCACGACCTTTGGCTTTCCTGGCACCGCTCGCTCGACTCCTTTCGCGGCTGGGCGGGCGCCCGCCTTCGACGACGCGCAGTTTGCCAGCGCGGGACCCCGTCGAGGCCCGCGCCGCCTTGGCGGTGCCGCCGCGGGCGACGTTGAGGATCAGGCCGACCGCGAACAGGCTCGTCATCAGGCTGCTGTTGCCGTAGGAGACGAAGGGCAGCGGCACGCCGGTCAGCGGCGCCAGGCCCATCACCGCGAAGAGGTTGATCGTCGCCTGGACGAGGATCAGCGAGGTCAGCCCGGCGACGAGCAGGCGGCCGTAGGTGTCCTTCGCCTTCTGGGCGACTTTGAGGCCGGCGTAGCCGAACATCGCGAAGAGGCCGACGACGCCGAGGATCCCGACCAGGCCGAGCTCCTCGCCGATCACGGCCGAGATCATGTCGGTGTGGGCCTCGGGCAGGTAGAAGGCCTTCTGGACGCCGTTGCCGATGCCGACCCCGAAGAGGCCGCCGGAGCCGAGCGCGATCTTCGCCTGAGCGGCCTGGAAGCCCGCTCCGGCGGCGTCGGCGCCGGGATTGAGGAAGCCGGTCAGGCGCGCCATCCGGTAGGGCTCGACGATCGTCATCAGCAGCGCCAGGGCGCCGATGCAGGCGGCAATCAGGGCAAGGTCGCGGGGCCGGGCGCCGGCGGCGACGAGGGTGGCGCCGACGGCGAAGGTGAGGACCATCGTCGTCCCCATGTCGGGCTCGAGCATGATCAGGATCGCGGCCAGGCCGACGACGACCAGGAACGGCATGAAGCCCTCGATCGAGCGCGCCCGTTTCGGCTTGCGGGCGAGCAGGTCGGCGCCGTAGAGGATCAATGCCACCTTGGCGATCTCCGAGGGCTGGATCTGCAGGAAGCCGGAGCCGATCCAGCGGCTGGCGCCGTTGACGGTGGTGCCGATCGCGAGCACGGCGAGGAGCCCGAAGAAGCAAACGGCGAGGATCGCCGGGGTCAGATTGCGGACCACCTTGAGGCCGTGGCGCGCGGTCAGGTGCATGATCACCAGTCCCACGGCGCCGAACATCAGCGTCCGCTTCAGGTAGAAGGCGCTGTCGGAGAGACCGCCGTCCTGGAGGACCCGGGTCGTCGAGCTGGCCGAGAAGACCATCACCGCGCCGAGCGCCAGCAGGCACAGGGTCGCGGTCAGCAGCATGTTGTACTCGGCGGAGACGGTCCGCGAACGCGATCGCTTCCGGGCTTTCTTCTTCGCCTTCCCCTTGGCGGGCCAGCCGAGGCGCCCGAGGGCGAGCGGGAAGGAGCTCATCGCAGCCCCGCGACGATCTCGCGAAAACGCTCGCCGCGTTGCTCGAAGTTCTCGAAGGCGTCGAAGCTGGCGCAGGCCGGGGAGAGCAGGACGACCTCGCCGGGGCGGGCCAGGGAGGCGGCACGAAGGACCGCGTCCTCGAGGTCGGCGCGCAGCGCCAGCGGCACGCCGCGGCCGGCCGCGGGCGCCAGCTCCGCCGCCATCCGCTCGCTGGTCTCGCCGATCAGGTAGGCGGCGGCGCAATGCTCGGTGATTGGGTCGAGCAGGGGGGCGAACGACTCGCCCTTCTCGCTGCCGCCGAGGACCGCGTGCACCCCGCCCTCGAAGGCGCGCAGGCCGACGGCGGCAGAGGCGACGTTGGTCGCCTTGGAGTCGTTGACGAAGCGGACGCCGTCGACCTCGGCGACCAGCTCGAGCCGGTGCGGGACGCCGGCGAAGCCGCGCAGGCCCGCGCGCACGGCGTCGCGGTCGAGCCCCATCGCCAGCGCCGCCGCGGCCGCGGCCATTGCGTTGGCGACGTTGTGCTCGCCGAAAAGCGCCAGCTCCGCGACCGCCAGCAGCGGCTCGCCGTCGCAGAAGATCGTCCCCTCGGCCAGAGCCACCTCGCAGTCGGGGTCGCCGCCGGCGCAGAAGGCGATCCGCCGGGCGCAGCCGCCGAGGTCGATCCCGCTCAGGGCCGGGTCGCCGGCGTTGTAGACGGCGACGTCGTCGTTGCCCTGGTTGGCGAAGATCCGCAGCTTCGCCGCCAGGTAGGACTCGAGGTCGTGGTGGCGGTCGAGGTGGTCGGGGGCGAGGTTGAGGAGGACGGCGCACTCGGGCGCGAAGAAGCTCGTGTCCTCGAGCTGGAAGCTGGAGCACTCGCAGACCACGG
Source organism: uncultured Solirubrobacterales bacterium (assembly GCA_963849165.1). Classification (GTDB taxonomy): domain Bacteria; phylum Actinomycetota; class Thermoleophilia; order Solirubrobacterales; family 70-9; genus VAYN01. The sequence continues at coordinate 341,769 of CAWKGJ010000004.1, forward strand.
TGGCGTCGTCCTCGACCTCGCCGACCAGCTCCGAGAGCGGCTTGCCGACGTTGCCGGCGACCGCGACCGGCTCGCCGGCCTCGCGGTAGACGTTCCCGAGCAGCTCGACCGTCGTCGTCTTGCCGTTGGTCCCGGTGACGCCGACGAAGCGGTTGGGCAGCGCCCGCCAGGCCAGCTCCAGCTCACCCACCACGTCGATCCCGCGCTCCAGGGCCGCCGCGATCACCACCGCCTCCCGCGGAACCCCCGGGCTCTTGACGACCGTCCGCGTCCCCTCGAGCAATGCAAGTCCATCCGTATCCAAAAACACTTCGACACCGACCTCCGAAAGCCTTCCCGCCCCTTTCGGCGCCCCCGAATCAACCCCCCGCACCTGCTCCCCCCGCTCTGCCAAGAGGCGGGCAACCGCCTGTCCGGACCTCGCGAGTCCCACCACCAGAAACGGGCCCTCGGGCATCTCCGGGCGAAGTCTCCTAGTCGGCGGCGCACTCATCAGGAAAGAGGTTCGCCCCCTAACCGAAAGACCCTGTGCGCCCGTTGGAGGGAGTCGACCTCAGCGGCCGATGCTCTGCTGGTAAAGCGTGAACCCGATCCCCGAGCAAACCGCCGCGATGATCCAGAACCGCAGCATGATCTTCGTCTCCGACCAGGCCATCATCTCGAAGTGATGGTGCAGCGGCGCCATCAGCAGGACTCGCTTGCGGAAGGTCTTGAAGGAGAAGACCTGGAGCAGGACCGAAAGCGCCTCGATCACGAAGATGCCGCCGATGATGATCAGCAGCACCTCGGTCTGGGTCATCACCGCCAGCGCCCCGATCGCCCCGCCTAAGCCGAGCGAGCCGGTGTCGCCCATGAAGATCGAAGCCGGAAAGGCGTTGTACCAGAGGAAGCCGATGCAGCCTCCGACCAGGCAGGCGGCCAGCAGCGCCATGTCCTGCTGCTCGTTGGCGACGAAGGCGATCGCCGTGTAAGCGAGCAGGACGATCGCGCAGGAGCCGGCGGCGAGGCCGTCGAGGCCGTCGGTGAGGTTGACCCCGTTGGAGGTGCCGGCGATGACCAGGAAGACGAGCACGAAGTAGAAAACCGGGCCGATGTCGAAGCTGGCCTCGCCGATGCGGAAGTCGAGCGTCGGCTCGAGCCCGACCTCGTGGCGGGCGACCCACCAGAGGCCGAGGGCGAGGATCAGCTGGCCGAGCAGCTTCCAGCGGCCCGGGAGGCCGAGCGAGCGGCGTTTGACGATCTTGATGTAGTCGTCGGCAAAGCCCAGCGCGGCACAGCCCAGGGCGACGCCGAAGACGGCCAGGCTCTGCGGGTCGCGGTCGGAGAGGACGAGGAAGGGAACGCAGATCGCCGCGAAGATGATCAGCCCGCCCATCGTCGGCGTGCCGGCCTTGGCGTGATGCTCCTGGGGCCCGTCCTCGCGGATGTGCTGGCCGAACTCGCGAACCCGCAGGTACTCGATGAATTTGGGGCCGAGGAAGATGCAGATCAGCATCGCCGCCATCCCCGCGATCAGGACTTCCCCCATCAGCCCACCAGCTCCGCCAGCTCCTCGGCGACTTCCTCGAGCCCGGCCGAGCGCGAGCCCTTGACGAGGACGGCGTCGCCCGGCTGCAGGCGGGCCGCCAGCAGCTCCGCCGCCTCGGCGGGGTCGGCGACCAGCTCGTCGGGACCGTAGTCGCGGGCCGGCAGGCCGACTCCCAGCACCAGGTCGACGCCGGCGGCACGGGCGTGGTCGCCGACTTCGCGGTGGAAGCCGGCGGCGCCGGGGCCCAGCTCGCCCATCTCGCCGAGCACGGCGATGGTGCGCGGCGCGCCGAGCGTCGCGAGATGATCGAGCGCCGCGCGCATCGACACCGGGTTAGCGTTGTAGCAGTCGTTCACGAGGACGATCCCGTCACCGAGCTCGATGCGCTCGCCACGGAAGCGGGAGAATCCTATGTCCGCCGCGCGGTCGGCCATCTCTGCGAGCGGCGCCCCGAGCGCCACCCCGGTGGCGATCGCGGCGAGGGCGTTGGTGAGGTTGTGCGCCTCGGCGAAGGGGAAGTGGAAGAGCTGGCTCCCCGCGGGAGTGGAGACGAGTGCCTCGGTGACACCCTCGACCACCTTTGCCCCGGTCGCCTCGACGTCGCCGCCGGGGCCGAAACGAAGCAGCCGCGGCGCCCGCTCCAAGTGCGCCTCCAGCTCGCCGGCCGCGACCGGGACGATCGCGGCGCCGTCCACGGGCAGCGAGTCGAGCACCTCCGCCTTGGCCGCGGCGATCGCCGCCACCGAGCCGAGCAGCTCGACGTGGACGGGGCCGACGTTGGTGATCACCGCGATCTCGGGCTCGGCGATCGCGGCCAGCTCGGCGATCTGGCCGGGGCCGCGCATCGCCATCTCCAAGACCAGCACGTCGGTCTCCTCGGGTGCTTCGAGCACGGTCAGCGGCAGGCCGATCTCGGTGTTGAGGTTCTCGCGGTTGGCGTGGACGCTGCCGGGCAGGAGCGCCCGGGCGATGTCCTTGACCGAGGTCTTGCCGACCGAGCCGGTGACTCCGACCACGCGGGCGCCGAGATCGCGGCGCCAGGTCCGTGCCAGCGCCTGCAGCGCCGCCAGCGGGTCGGAAACGGCGAAGACCCAAGCACCTTCTCCGTTGCTGTCGTCTTTTGGTGCGCTATCCGCACCAAAAGACGACAGCAACTCGTCGCGGACGACCACGCCCCAGACGCCGGCCGCGATCGCCGCCGGCGCGAACTCGCCGCCGTCGCGGTTGGCGCCGCACAGGCCGAAGAAGAGGTCGCCGGGACCGCTGGTGGCGGAGTCGATCGTGGCCCTCGCCGGAGACCCGCCCTGACCCGCGGCGATCACCTCGGCCCCGAGCGCCGCAGCGACCTCCTGTGCGGACAGCTTCACGCCGGGCTGCCCAGCTTGCGCAGCTCTTCGCGGGCCACCTCGCGGTCGTCGAAGGGGACCTTGCGCCCGTCCTCGAACTCCTGGCCCTGCTCGTGCCCCTTGCCGGCGATCACCACCGTGTCGCCCGGCTGCGCCCGGCCGAGCGCCAGCGCGATCGCCGCCCGGCGGTCGACCTCGACCTCGACCCCGGCGCCCTCTCCCGCCCCGGCCAACACCGCGGCGACGATCTCCTCGGGCCGCTCGGAGCGCGGGTTGTCGGAGGTGACGACGGCCAGGTCCGACAGCTCCGCCCCGGCCCGCCCCATCTTCGGCCGCTTGTCGCGGTCGCGGTCGCCGCCGGCGCCGAAGACGGCGATCAGCCGCCCTGTGGTCAGGCGCCGCGCGGCCCGCAGCACGTTCTCCAGCGAGTCGGGGGTGTGTGCGTAGTCGACCAGGACCGAGAACCCCTGCCCCTCGTCGACCGGCTCGAAGCGCCCCGGCACCCGCGCTGCCATCGAGAGCATGTCGCCGGCGGTCCGCGCCCCCACGTCCATCTGGACGACGGCGGCAATCGCGCCAAGCGCGTTGGCGACGTTGAAATCGCCCGGAAGGTTCGTCCGCACCGCGAACTCGTCAGGCCGCACGAAGTCCGCCTCCCGCACAGCGCCCTTCAGCGCCTGCGACTCGGTGCGGACGGTGAAGCTGGCGCCGGAGGCCTCGAAGGAGACGTGCCGCGCTGAGAAGTCCGCCTCCCTACCGGCGGCGGAGAAGGTCACGCATCCGAATTCCGCCGCCAACCGCCGCCCGTACTCGTCGTCGACGTTGACCACCCTCCTCCTGGGCCTGGCCTCGAAGAGCTTGCGCTTGGCGAGGAAGTAGTCCTCCATGTCGGCGTGGAAATCGAGGTGGTCCTGGGTCAGGTTGGTGAAAAGCGCCACACGCCAGTTGATTGCGTCGGCCCGCCGCAGCGACATCGCGTGGGAGGAGACCTCCATAACGCAGGCTTCGTCCCCCGCCTTGAGCATGCGCCTGAACGTCCTCTGCAGGTCGATCGCCTCCGGCGTGGTCCGCTCGCCCTCCTCCTCGACCCCCCCGACCACCTGCTTCACCGTTCCCAGCAACCCACAGGAAACCCCCGCCCCCTCCAAGATCTCCCGAATCAAGAACGCAGTCGTGGTCTTCCCATTGGTCCCCGTGACCCCAACGACCCGCAGCTCCCCCGTCGGATCCCCGTAGAACCGCGCCGCCACCGGCGCCATCGCCGCCCGCGCATCCGCCACCACCACCTGCGGTACCGCCACCTCCAGCTCCCGCTCCACCACCAGCGCCACCGCCCCAGCTCCAATCACCCGAGCGGCAAACTCATGCCCGTCGAACTTCTCCCCCGGAACACAGAAGAACAGAGTCCCGGGCCCGGCTTTTCGGCTGTCATAAGCAAGGTCGGCAACCTCAATCGAGCCATCGCCCACGATCCGAGCGTCACGTCCCGCGACAAGCTCCTCGAGCCTCATCGAATCGATTCTAGGTCGGAGGTCGGGTGCCCCCTGCAACGCGCGGCGACCCACCTATTCGGGAGCAACGCCAAGGTACGGAAGCGCGTACCCCGCGATCGCCCCGAACGCCGGCCCCGCCACCGACCCCCCGTAGTAATCCCCCTGCGGCTGGTCGACGATCACCGCCGCCAGCAGCTTCGGATCGTCCGCCGGCGCAAAGCCGATGAACGAAGCGACGAATTTCGTCTCGGAGTAAGTTCCGTTTTCCGCCACCTCAGCCGTACCGGTCTTACCGGCCAGCGAGTACCCGGGAACACTGACCTCCGAAGCCGTTCCGCCCGGCGCCAGCACCCCCTCGAGCATTTCCCGCACCTCCGCCGCCACCCCGGGGTCGATCACCTGCCGCCCCTGCGGCTCGTCAACCGGCTCGTCGCCGATCCGCTCGATCAGCCGCGGCTGCTTGAGAATGCCGCCGTTGGCGATCGCCGCGTAGCCGGCCATCATCTGCATCGGCGTCACCGCCAGGCCCTGGCCGATCGGCAGGTTGCCCATCGTCGAGCCGGAGTATTCGTCGAGCTCGGGGACGATGCCCTGTTCCTCGTTGGGGAACTGGACCCCGGTCGGACGGCCGAAGCCGAAGCGCCTGATCCAGCGGTCGAATTTCTCGGCGCCGACCTCGAGCCCGACCGTCACCGCGCCGACGTTGGAGGAGTGGGCGAGAATCGTGGCGACGCTCATCGTTTCGGTGCCGCGCGGGTGCGAGTCTTCGATCACCCGGTCGGCAACCTGGATGCTGGGCGCGAGCGTGAACGAGGAGGCCGGGGTCACCAGTTTTTCCTCCAGCGCCGCGGCGACCGTGAACGCCTTGAAGGTCGAGCCCGGCTCGTAGTTGAAGGCGGTGGCCTTGTTGACGAGGTCCTCGTTGCTGGCGTTGGAGAGGTCATTGGGGTCGACCGGGGGCCAGTTCGCCATCGCCAGGATCTGGGCGCTGTTGGGGTCCATGACGATCGCCGTCGCGCCCTTCGGCGAGTAGCTTTCGCCGACTTCGGCCAGCACCCGCTCGGTCTTCTCCTGGATCAGCGGGTCGAGGGTCAGCTGGATGTCTTCGCCGTCCTCGGCTTCGGTCACCGTTTCCAGCCGGATCGGCTCGCCGAGTGCGTCTCTGACGATCCGGCGCTCGCCGTCGCTGCCGCTGAGCACCGATTCCTGCCCTTCCTCAAGCCCGGACAACCCCTGGCTTTCGGAGCCGACCGCGCCGACCACCTGGCCGGCCATTTCGCCCTGCGGGTAGGTGCGGCGGCTGTCGGGCAACTCGCCGATCCCTTCCAGCTCCAGCCGTTCGACCCGGCCGGCGGCTTCGAGGCTGACTTTCTGGGCGACGTAGGAGAAGCCGCCGTCGGCGGTCAGGCTCTTCAGCACCTCGCTCTTGTCGAGGTCGAGGATCGGCGCCAGTTTGTCCGCCGCGTGGACCGGGTTCTTCACCTGGTACGGCGTGGCGAAGATCGTCGCGGCGTCCTCGGAGGCGGCGAGCTGGTTGCCGCTGCGGTCGAGCAGGCTGCCGCGCAGGCCCGGCACGGTCACGGTCTCGGTCTGCTGGGAGATCGCCTCGGAGGCGAGGGCCCCGCCCTGCACCCCCTGCAGCCAGAAGGCACGCCCGACGATGACCAGGAAGCAGAGCAGGAAGCCGGCGAAGAGGAGGCCGATCCGGCGCTCGATCAAGCGCATTCGCGCCCGTCCCTAGCCCGGGTCGGCGGCAGCGAGGCGCTGCGCCGCCGTGGCGACGTCGTCGGGACCGGCGTCGGTGAAGTGGATCTCTTCGCTGGAGGGCATCGCCAGCCCCAGCGGACCGGCGGCGTTGCGCACGGCACCGGTCCCGTAGAGGCGCGCGTCGCGGCTGCGCAGGATCGAGTTCTCCTGATCCAGGGCGGTGATCTGCTCGTCGATCTGGCCGGAGGAGGCGGCGAAGCTGAGGGTGATCACGTTGAGGGTGACGATCCCGGCCAGCAGCACGCCGAGGACGGCGATCCAGGCCCGGCCGCGGGTCAGCCGCACGACCAGGCCGGAGTCGGGGAGCTGGCCGACGGCGACCGCGGTGCGGCCGGCGAACGGGATCAGCTGGCCGCCGACGGCGGCGGCGCGACTCGCCGGCTTCGCCCTGCGCGGGGCGCGAGCCGGGGCCTTGCGAGCGGGCGACCTGCGCGCAGGAGACTTGCGAGCCGGGGCCGGGGCCGCGACGGCGCGCCCTTTCGGGGTCGGGCGGGTGCGGGGGCGGCGTGCGGGGGCGGCTTTTTTCCGCGGCGCCGGACGGGCCGGAGCGGTTTTCCTAGCCGGCGGCGTCGTCCGCGACGGCGATGGCGCCGGCGCGGTTTTACGGGCGGGAGCGGCGACGGCCATCAGGCGGCCTCCCCCGTCGTCGCGTCCTCGAGCTTGAGGGCGACGCGCAGGTGGGCCGAGCGCGAGCGCGGGTTGGCCTCGACCTCGGCCGGGCCGGGCGCGACGGCGCGGCGGGTCAGCAGCTCCGCCTCCGGCTCGTGGCCGCAGACGCAGACGGGCAGCTCGGGCGGGCAGACGCAGCCGCGCGCCTTGCCGGCGAGGAACTGCTTGACCGGCCGGTCCTCGAGCGAGTGGAAGGCGATCGCGCCGAAGCGCCCGCCCGCCGGGAGCATGCCCCAGGCCAGCGGCAGCGCCTGCTCGAGCGAGTCGAGCTCGCCGTTGACGGCGATCCGGATCGCCTGGAAGCTGCGCTTGGCCGGGTGGCCGCCGCCGAAGCGGGCCGCCGCCGGCATCCCGGCCTTGACCGCCGCGACCAGCTCGGCGGTGGTGCTGAGCGGTCGGCGGCGGACGATCTCACGGGCGATCCCGCCGGCGAAGCGCTCCTCCCCGAACTCGCGCAGCACCTGCGAGATCCGCGCCTCCGGCCACTCGTTGACGAGCTTGGCGGCGTCGAAGTCCTGGCGGGTGTCCATGCGCATGTCGAGCGGCGCGTCATAGGCGTAGGAGAAGCCCCGCTCCCAGGCATCCACCTGCATCGAAGACATCCCGAGGTCTACATAAATCATCTCTGGGCGCATGCCTTCGCCGCGCAGGGTGCGCAGTCCTGCCGCGAAGTCGACGTTGAGGAAGCGAGTCCGGCAGGGCGCAGCGACCGCGAACTCGGCGAAGCGAGCCTTGGCGGCGGGGTCGCGGTCGATCGCGATCAGGGTCCCGGCCGAACCCAGCTGCGCGGCGATCGCGCGGGCGTGGCCGCCGGCGCCGAAGGTGCAGTCGACCGCGGTCTGCCCCGGCTCGGGAGCGAGCAGCGAGGTCAGCTCCGGCGCCAGTACGGGCTCGTGAGTCATCGCGTCGAGGTCGATCGGCCGACTGCCCACGACCTGCGTGGGATATCGGCCCGTCGACGGATGGTTGTGGTGGGGGGCGTGGGCTGCATTGAGTCTCATGATCACGCGCTGCCGGCGGCGGCGAGGCCCTCGGCGATCTCGGGGGCGGCGGCGTCGAGCTCGGCCTCCTGCTTGGCCCAGGCCTCGGCGTTCCAGATCTCCAGGTACTCCCCGGCTCCGATCACGACGCAGTTGCCGTCCAGCCCGGCGTGCTCGATCAGCGGCTTGGGCAGGCGGATCCGCCCGGCCGCGTCGAGCTTCTCGTCGAAGGAGCCGCCGTGGAAGCGGCGGCGCAGCTGGCGCGCGTCGCGCCCGAAGGGGCTGTGCGGCGAGAGGAAGGTGTCGGAGAGCTGCTCGAACTCTGCGGTCGTGTGGACCCAGACGCAGGGGTCGAAGCCCTTGGAGAGAACGATGCCGTCGGAGAGCGAGGCGCGGAACCGAGAGGGAACCGTGAGCCGATCCTTGGAATCGAGACTGTGCTCGTAGAGACCCCGAAAAGCCACCTCGGCGAGTCCTTTCTGAGCGGGAGGGCCAGGAAAGAGTTGGGACCGGAGTGATGAGGTGGGAGGAACCTCACCACCCCGGTCCTGGGCTTCAACTCGAGCGCCACAATAACCCACAGTCCCCCACTTTGCAACACGACCTCCCGCTGCAACCCGATTTGCATCCGCTGCCGCGCGGTAGGTTCCGCCCGTGAGCACCCCCGAGCAGGCCCAAGCTGCGCCGCCGCCGGCCCCGGACGACGCCGACGACCTGCGCGGCTTCCACTTCAAGCAGCTGCTGGGCAAGACGCTGACCTGGGTCCTGGTCGCGGTCTTCGCGATCGCCGCCGGCGTCGCCGGCGCCGTCCTCGTCGGCCCGGCGGTCGGCGGCGCCGCCGCGTTGGGGATGCTGCTGCTCTCGCTGCTGGTCGTCTTCGCGATCGCCGACTCGCGGGCCGAGGACGCCTTCTTCCAGGTCTACGCCCAGGACCATGGGCTGGAACTAGGGGGGCGGGCGCCGCTGCCGCCGACCACGCCGCTGCTGCGCAAGGGCGACGACCGCTACGCCGAGCGCACCCTCTCCGGCCCCTTCGCCGCCGGGGTCGAAGGGATCCTCGCCCTCTATACCTACGAGGAAGAGAGCCGCGACAGCGACGGCAACAAGCAGACCAACTATTACCGCTACACGGTCGGCCTCGCCCCGGTCCCCGAGTGCGCCGAGCTGGTCCCGGAGCTCTACTGCCAGCGCAAGTTCGGCCTGCGCTCCCTGGAGAAGTTCGAGGACGCCTTCCGCACCAGGAAAGAGCGGGTCGAGCTGGAGAGCACGGTGATGGGCGAGAAGTACGAGGTCTTCGCCGGCAAGAGCCAGGACGCGATCTGGCTGCGGCGACTCTTCTCCCCCACCTTCATCGTCTGGCTGACCGAGTCGGCGCCGGAGAAGTTCGCCTTCGAGCTGGTCGGCGGCACCCTCTGCTGCTACGTCAGCGGCCACAAGAAGACGGCTACGGAGCTGGAGGAGATCAGCGTAGCCACCGCCGCGGTCGCGGCGCGCCTGCGTGAGGAGTCGCTGGAGTAAAGCGCCGCCTCCTCCGCTCCCGGGCGGGCGCGCTAATAGACACCGGAATGCTCGCGCCCGCCCTCCCGCGTCCGGGGGCGGCTTTCAAAACCCTGTGAGCAATGAATCCGCGTTGGCGATCAGGGCGGCGGTGATCATCAACAGGACCGAGGGGACGAGGACCAGGGCGACGACGAGCTGGATCTTCGGCGCCGCGCGGGCGGCGCGGTCCTCGACGGCACGACGGCTGTCGCGACGCAGGGAGGCGGCCTGGCGGTGAAGCTGGTCGGCCAGGGGCGAGCCGAAGCGACGCGAGCGCTCGATCGTGGCGACCAGCGTCGCCAGCTCGCTGCCGGGGACGCGACTGCGCAGGGAGCGCAGGGCGGCGCCGAGCGGCGTGCCGCAGGAGAGCTCGGCGACCGTGAGGCGCAGCTCCCCGGCCAACGGCCCCTCCCCCGCCCGCGCCAGCTGTTCCAGCCCCGCCGCCGGGCTCCGCCCCGAACCGGCGCTGACCGCGAGCAGGTCGAGGGCGTCGGGCAGCGCCGCCAGCAAGCGCCGGCTGCGGCGGCGCGCCTCGCGCTCCAGCAACGCGTCGGGGACGAGAAAGCCGGCGGCCGGCAGCCCGATCGCCACCAGCAGCGCCGTCCGGCCCGGTGCCGCCGGCGCCGCGGCCAGGGCGGCGAGGCCTCCGCAGGCGCTCCCGGCGAGCTTTGCCGCAAGCATGGCGCCGAGCGACAGCCGGGCCTCGAGCCCGGAGCGCCGCAACCTTTCCGGCAGGCCGAGCCGCAACGCCGCCCCGGCCGAGCGTCCGGCGAGGCCGAACGGCAGCGACAGGCCGGGGCCGGCTCGGCTCCTGAGCAGCTCGCGAGCCGCGGCGAAGCCGAGCAGCACCGCGAGCGCCGCCAGCAGGCCGGCGGCGCTCACTCGGCCACCCGCGAGAGTCGCCTGATCGCGACGAAGCCGGCGAGCTGAAAGGCCGCCGCAAGCGCCAGCAGCACGGCGGCAGGGGGCGATCCGATCAGCTTGGCGACGAACCCGGGCTGGATCAACTCGGCGAAGAGGGCGCCGCCGCTCGGCATCGCCACCACCAGCAAACCGGTGAAGCGTGCCTGGGCGGTCGCCGAGCGGGCGTCCTCGGCGACCCGATCGCGCTCCGCCGCGCCGCTGGCGAAGCGCCGCAGCAATCCGGCCAGGTCGCCGCCGGCGCGCCGCTGGCTGAGCAGTGCGGCGGCGAAGGCGTCGACCCGCGCCGAGCGCATCCGCCGCCGCCAGCCCTCGACCGTCGCCACCGTCGCCGCACCGAGGTCGAGCTCGGCGCCGAGCCGCGCCAGCTCGGCGGCGGGCGGTCCGTCGAGCGAGGTCGCGGCGGCCGGCAGCGACGCGCGCAGCGAGCGGCCGGCGCTGAGCGAGTCGGCGATCGCGGTCGCCACCGCCGGCAGCGAGCGCTCGACCGCGACGCGGTAGCGGCGGCGGCGACTGGAGATCGCCCAGCCGGCAATCGCCGGCCCGGCAACCGAGAGCGGCAGCGCCAGCTCGACCCCGACCAGGAGCCAGCCGGCGAGCACGGCCGCGGCGGCGCCCAGCGCGGCGAGCCGGCGGCGCTCGACGGTCGAGGGCGCGTAGCCCTCGCGCCCCGCCCGCCGCAGGGGCTCGAGGGCCTGGCGCAGCCAGTGCGCGGCGGCCGGGCTCGCCAGCAGCGCCTCCCGCGCCGCCAGCGCCAACAACCCGCCGGCGGCGGCGGCCAAGGCCGGCAGCAGGCCGGAGGCGCCGCTCACCGCGGGTCCAGCGTCCGCACCGCGGTCGCTCCCGCCGCCCGCACCACCTCTGCGACCTCGGTGACGACCCGAGCGCCGCCAGCGCGGCGCTCGAGATGGACGACGAGGTCGATCCCGCGCTGCACCTGTTCGGCCACCGCCGCGTGCGGCAAGCCGACCCCGGCCATCAGCGCCAGCGTCTCCAGCCGGCTGAGCGCGTCGGCAGGCGAGTTGGCGTGAACGGTCGAGAGGGCGCCGTCGTGGCCGGTGTTGAGCGCGGTCAGAAGGTCGAGCGCCTCAGCTCCCCTCACCTCGCCGATCACGATCCGGTCGGGGCGCATCCGCAGGGCATTGCGGAGCAGGTCCCGGATAGACACCGCGCCCCGACCCTCGACCCCGGCCGGACGGCTCTCGAGGCGGACCACGTGCGGCTGCTGCAGTCGCAGCTCGGCCGCGTCCTCGATCGTCACCACCCGCTCGCCCACGGCGATGAAGCTGGAGAGCGCGTTGAGCAGGGTCGTCTTGCCGGAGCCGGTGCCGCCGCTGACGAGGATGCTGCGTCGACCCGCCACCGCCGCCGCCAGGGCCCGCCGCTGGGCGATCGTCAGGGTGCCGAGGTCGACCAGCTCGTCGGGACCGGGCCGGTGAGCCCCGAAGCGGCGGATCGAGACCAGCGGCCCGTCGATCGCCAGCGGCGGGATCACCACGTTGACTCGCGAGCCGTCGTCGAGGCGGGCGTCGACCATCGGGCTGAGCTCGTCGACCCGCCGGCCCAGCGGCGCCAGGATCCGCTCGATCGCGTTGCGCAGCTCCTCCTCGTCGGCGAAAGCGACGTCGGTGGGCTCGATCCGGCCGCCGCGCTCGACGTAGACGCTGCCCGGCCCGTTGACCATCACCTCCTCCACGGCGGGGTCGGCGAGCAGCACCTCGAGCGGGCCGAGGCCGATGCTGTCGCGGACGATCCTCGCCGCGACCTCCTCGCGATCGGCCTCGCCGAGCAAGATCGCCTGCTCGGCGACGAGGTCGCGCACCGCGGCGTCGAGGTCGTCGCCGCCGCTGCCGCCACTCGCCGCCTCGGCGCGGCGGCGCTCGACCAGGCGGGCCCGCAGGACAGCGGCCAGCGCGGCCACGTTCCGCTCTCGCGCAGCCATCGCTCAGCCGCTCGGCAGCAAGGTCAGCTGGCGGGCGAAGCTCTCGGCCGCGATCAACCGCAGCGCCTGCGGACGGGTCAAGCCGACGGTGGCCGCGGCGAGCCCTTCCGCCACGCCCCCGGCGCCCGGCGCCAGCGCCAGGAGCGGCACGGCCGCGGCGGCGACGTAGGTGCGGCCCCTCCCCGGGCCGCTCGGTTCGGTCGTCACCACCACGTCGACCGTTTCCCCGACCGGCTGGGCGCCGGCGAGCAGCAGGGCCTCGGCGCCGCTGACCGAGATCTCGACCGGGTGGCGCCCGGGACCGAGCCCCATGGCGGCCGCGGCATCCGCTCGCGGTGGGTGCAGCTGCGATGCAAGCAGGTAGGAGCCGGCCGGGATCGTCGCCTCGGGTGCCAGCCCGATCGCCTCCGCCGTGGCCCGGAGAGATCCCGGCGGCACGAACCGGGCCGGGACCCGGCGCACCTCCAGGTCCGCGGCCGCCTGGCGCGGGTCGATCGTGCGACCGGCCTCGAAGGCGTTCCGAGCGACGACGACGGTGCGCAGGGCGCCGTAGCCCTGAGCGACGCTTGCTCCGTAGCCGTCGGCGATCGCCGCCGCTGCGGCGGCGGCGAACAGCGCCGCGAGCAGGAAGGCGAGGGCGCGTCCCCTGCGGCTCACGCGCCGCTCCCGGCCGGGTCCGACAGCGGCAGCTCGAGGACGGCTTCGGTTCCGCTCGCCGAGGCGCGCAGCTGAAACTCGCCGCCATGGGCCGCGGCCGTGCGCCGCACGAGACGCAGCCCGTGGCCGCGGCGCGCCCGGCCCGAGAGCCGAGCGATCGCCCCGGCCGGGCCCTGGCGCCGGCGGCCGGGGCGAGGCTCGCGGCCGGAATCGATCACCGCGACCCGCAGCCTGCCCAGTCGCTGCCTCGCCGCGACGACGATCTCGGGCCCGCCATGCTCGATTGCGTTGACGATCAGGTTGTCGATCGCCTGGGCGATCTCGCAGCGATCGGCCTCGATCCGCGCCTCTCCCGCCTGCCAGCGCAGCGCTATGCCGCCGCCCACCGCCCGCGCTCGCCAGCGACCGACCGCGGCATCGAGCAGCGGGCGCGCGGGCAGCGACACCCGGACGGGCCGGAGAGCTTCGCCGTTGACCTCTCGCTGCAGGCGCTCCAGCGCCGTGGCGGCCAGCTGCACCGACCCCCGGATCGCCGCCGACCCCTGCGAGTGAGGTTCCGGGCTCGCCAGAGCCAGCGCCTGCAACGGCCGGCGCAGCTCGTGCAGGGCCTCGTTGAGAGCGGTCCGCCGCCGGCCCGAGTGCATGACCCGCCAGACAGCCGCCGCCGCCAGCGAAGCGCCGAACGGCCAAGCGGCGACGACCTCTCCCAGCTCCAGGCTCAACTTGATCCGCCCCCGGTGATCCCCGTCCACATGCTCACCCAAGAGCCCAGAGCCCGCGATCTCTCCCCGCGCAGCCTCCAAAATCGCGCACCCACCGTCCCAAAGCGGTCTCGGCCAGGCGCCTCGAGCCAGCGGGTGCGCATGGATAAGACCGGCTTAACGTTAAAACCGGTTCATATGTTCCTTTGATTGGTGGCAAAAGAAGACCTTCGCTACGTCTTTTTCGCATTGGAAAAGGCCCTCGATGGCGGAAACGACGGAGCGTTTTGGAATACTTGATCTAGAAACCGGAGTGGAAACCAGCTCTTGCCACCCTGCCCCGGCCCCCCACCAATGATCGGAGAATTCCCCCGTGGCCCAAACCCGAACCTCCCCAGAGGGCATCACCCAGCAACTCGCCAAGGCCCTCGCCCATCCACTGCGCGTGAGGATCCTCACCTCTCTTCATAAAGGCGTCTCCAGCCCCAACCAGCTCTCCCAGGAACTCGGCGAGCCGCTCGGCAACGTCAGCTACCACGTCAAAACGCTGCTCGAGTACGACTGTGTCGAGCTGGTCAAAACGGAGCCGCGCCGGGGTGCGGTCGAGCACTTCTACCGCGCCACCGAGCGGGCCTTCTTCAGCGCCAACGACTGGGAAAAGATCCCGGCCTCGGCGCGCAAAGGGATCTCCGGATCGATTCTCGAGACCGTCGGCCACGACGCAACCGCGGCGCTGATGGCGGGCAGCATCGACGCCCGAACCGACACCCACATCAGCCGCACCCCGCTCGTCCTCGACGATCAGGGCTGGACCGAGATCACCGCCCTGCTCGCCGAGACGCTCAACAGGGCGATCGAGATCCAGGAGGAGTCGGCCACCCGGCTGAGCGACGAGAGCTCCGACTCGATCAACACCAAGCTGGCGATCTTCCACTTCGAGTCGCCCGAGAGCGAGTCCAAGTAGCGGCACGACCCGGAGCTCAGCCGTCGATCAAGCGGTAGCCGATTCCCCAGCAGTTGACGACGTAGCGGCTGTGCTCCGGGTCTAGTTTGCGCCTGAGGCGACTCGCGTGCGAGTCCAAGGTCCTGGTCCGCCCGGGACTGCGGTACCCCCAGACCTCCTGCAGCAGCTCTTCCTTGGAGAAGACCCGGGTCGGGTCACCGGCAAGGACCCGCAGCAGCGTGAACTCCTTCTTCGCCAGCGCCACTTCGCGGGCGCCGATCGAGACCTTGCGCCGGACGGGGTCGACGACCAGCTCGCCCACCCGGCAGGGGCCCTCGCGGCGCCTCGCGCGACGACGCAGCACAGCACCGATCCGCGCCCGCAGCTCTTCGACGTTGAAGGGCTTCGTGAGGTAGTCGTCGGCGCCCGCGGTGAGCCCCCGGACCCGGTCGGCCTGGGCGCCGCGACCGGTGAGGATGATCACCGGCAGCTCCGGGTCGAAGCGCGACTCGACGCCGTCGGCAGCGCGAATCTCGCGCAGGACGTCGAGGCCGGAGGCGTCGGGCAGCGAGAGATCGAGAAGAAGCAGGTCTGGCTGGTTGAAACGGCAGAGCCGTAGGGCGTCGGAGGCGCTCGGCGCCGGCAGGACGCCGAAGCGGTCCGCCATCAGGTGATCGCAGAGCAGCTCCAGGGTCACCGCGTCGTCCTCGCAGACGACGACGCTGGCCAGCTCCTGTCTTTGCGGCAACATGCCCGTGCCAAGTCCTGGCCGGCCGGGAACTCTCCCCCCTGCCGGCAGGGAAGCTCGAGAACGGCGGCCGCGTCGCGTCGCCCGACCAGGCGGCGCGGCGGCACGGCCCGGTAGACCGCGACGGGTCGCAGGCGCGAGTCGAGGAAGACCAGGTCCAGGGCGAAGCGCATGCCGAAGGTGTGGACGCTGCGGCAACGCGGGATCAACAGCCCCGGTCCCGCCTCCTCGCAGGCCAACCCGGCGAGGCCCAGCAGGCGAGCGCGGCAGCCCTCGGCGACCGGAACCACGTGACCGCAGACGGGGCGCTGGGGAAGCCGGCGGAGCCGTCGTGCGATCACCGCCCGTCAAGGCGCGAGCCGGGACCGGATCTCCCCCCACCCGGCGACCGGTTCCGCCTGGGCGACTCCGCCCGGGGTGCAAACAGCCGTTCAGTGCCTGGCCCGAGCAGGCACCGGCGTACGATGACCGGCAAGATCATGGACCTGTTCCCGCTGGGCTTGTGGGAGCGGTTGGGCTTCAACTCACATGGACAAGAAAACGACCCGCCGAGGGAATTACGAGTCTGGCTCTGATTACGTGCTCGAGTACGGGGAGCTTCGCTTCGCCTTCAACGAGGGTGACTTCGGCCAGCGGGTCGAGCAGGCCGCGGTCAAGCTCGGCTTCGTCCATCAGGGCCTCAGCCAGGAGGAGCTCGACGACCTTCTCGATCTCGCCGTCAGCGGCGAGATCGCCGAGCCCAGCTCTCGCCTCGGCGAGCACATCAACGAGAACTGGGAGGACCTGGTCGGCCCCTCCAACCGCAGCCTCGTCCACTGGATCCGCCGCCTCGTCTTCCGCGGCGCCTGGCTCGACCAGCGCGTCAAGGAGGGTGAGCTCGACGTCGTCTTCGACGAGCGCACCCAGACCTTCGGCTACGTGCAGCCGGACCGCTCTTCCGAGCTGATCGAGCTCTCCAAAGAGCCCAGCTGGCGCCGCATCGCTTACCGCCGCTAAATCAGCTGACTCAGGAGCGCTCTAAGGCGGCGACCACGGTGAGCGTTCCCGTGCCCGTGACGACGCGGCCGGCGTCGAAGAACTGCTTGGCGGCATCGGCGTCCTCGTAGGCCTCGCCGAGCCGGGTGAGGGAGTCGACGAGGAGGATCACGTCGTCGCCGGCGGCGGCGCGGGCGCTGGCCTGGGCGAGCGCGTCGCTGGCGTGGCGCGGCTGGCCGGCGGCGACGATCTCGGCCTTGGGGGCGTCGCGACGCCAGTCGGCCAGCTCCTCGGGAGTGGGGTCGATTAGCAGCGCGACTGGATCTGGGCCGCCGTTGGAGTCGTTCGAGAGATCGGCAGCGATGCCGCGCAGGAGCGTGGTGCAGGCCTCGCGGGTCTCGGCGCAGAGCAGCGCTTGGCGGCCGGCCTCGGGCGGCAGCAGCAGGCCCTGGAGGGTGACGCCCTCCTGCTTGCCGCGGCGGCCGAAGCGGCGCCGGCGGCGACGTTTGGGACGGGAAGACTCGCCGGACGCGGCGGGAATGGACGCCGGCGGCGCCGGCGTGGGCTCCGCAGCGCGCTCTGGCGCCGGCTCGGGCTGACGCGGCCCCCGCGGCTCGCGGCCGCCCGACCCGCCCGGACGGCCCTCGCCGCCGGAATCCGGTTTGGCGCCGGAGCGACGGCGGCGACGGCGCGGCGGGCGGTCACCGCGCGGCTCTCCTCCGCCGCCCGGGGCGGGCTGACGACCGGAGGAGGACTCGCGGCGCGGCGCGGGCTGGCGACTCGACCCGGAATCGCCGTCGGCCAACTTCGCGATCAGCTCGGTGCGCGACAGCATCCGGTAGCGCTCGACCCCGGCCGCAGCGGCCAGCGCGTGCAGCTCGGCGATGTGCTTGTTCTCCAACTCTGCCCTGTTCATCGAAGCGGCAGGTTATTCAACCCGTGGCGGCGGGGTCGATGCCCTCCAGCGCGGCGGCCTCCGGCCAGGCCTCGGCCTCCTTCTTGACCTGGCGCCGCGACCAGCCCAGCTCGGCCCCGAGCGCCTCGGCGACGGGGCGCACCGAGGCAGCGTCGCGCAGCTGCGGCGCGGCGAGGATCCCCAGCCGGGTGCGGCGCAGCAGCACGTCGGCGACGCAGCGGGCCTGCTCGTGGCGGGCCGCGACCGCGACCTCGGCCAGCAGGTCGGGGCGGTCGGAAACGATCGGCCGAGCCAGCTTCGGGTCCTCCCGGGCGAGCTCGAGGACGGCTCTGGAGGCATGCCCGTAGCGGAAGGCGAGCTGGGCCAGCGAGTCCTCGCTGACGCCCGCGGGCGCCTTCAGGTCCTCGGCCCGGGCCTCCATCCCGAGCGGGATCTCCGCCGTGTGGCAGGGCGCCGCGCGGCCCTCGCGCTCGACCAGGCGGTCGACGGTCTGCTTCGCCATCCGCCGCCAGGTGGTCAGCTTGCCGCCGGTGATCGTCACCATCCCCGACGAGGTCTCGTACAGCTCCGCCTTGCGCGAGATGTCGACCGACTTGCGGGGGTCGCCGCTGGAGATCAACGGCCGCACGCCGGCGTAGGCGCCGACCAGGTCGGACTGGGTGAGCGAGGTGCCGAAGAACTCGTTGGCGGCTTCGAGCAGGTAGCCGACGTCGTCCTCGGCCGGCCGCGGATGGGCGGTGTCGCCGTCGAAGTCGTTGTCGGTGGTGCCGACCAGGGTGCGGCCGTACCAGGGCAGCGAGAAGATCATCCGGCCCGCTCCGGCCGGGACGATGCAGGCCGCCTGGCCCATCGGCAGGTCGGCCGCGTCGAGGATCAGGTGGGTGCCGCGGCTGGGGGCGATCCGCGGCACGTCCTCCTCGCCGGCGATCTCCTCGGGGCGGATCCGGTCGGCGAAGACCCCGGTGGCGTTGACGACGTGGTCGGCGCCCACCTGCAGCCGTTCGCCCGACTCGGACTCGACGAAGGCGACGCCGCTGGCGCGCCCGTCGTCGCTGAGCACCTCGGTGACGTCGGCGCCATTCAGCATCACCGCCCCGAACCGCTCGGCCTCGCCGAGGATGGTCAGGACCAGGCGCACGTCGTCGGTCTGGCAGTCGTAGAAGAGGTAGGCGTCCTTCGGTTCGCGCGCGGCCAGCGCCGGGACCAGTTCCAGCACCTCGTCGCGGTCGATCGTGCGGTGGCGGTCGGGCGACCAGTAGAAGTCCTCGTCCTCTTCCTTGGAGGTGCGCAGCTCGCGGCGGCTGCGCCCGACCCGGGTGGTCGCCATCACGTCGTACATGTTCAGGCCGAGGCCGAGCTTGCGGTCACGGCGCTCCTCCCCCAGCGCGGCGACCAGGAACGGCGTCGGATAGACGAGGTGCGGCGCCAGCTGCACCATCAGCTGGCGCTCGAGCAGCGCCTCGCGGACCAGGCCGAGGTCGAAGTTCTGCAGGTAGCGGAGGCCGCCGTGGATCATCTTCGAGGAGCGGCTGGAGGTGCCGACGGCGTAGTCGCCGCGCTCCAGCAGGGCGACCGAGTAGCCGCGCGAGGCGGCGTCGAGGGCGACGCCGGCGCCGGTGATGCCGCCGCCGATGACGACGACCTCGAAGTGCTGGCCGGCGATCGACTCGATTGCGGCGGCGCGGGTCAGCATCGGCGGGCCATCTAGTCGAGGAAGAGGGTGGTTTCGGTGACGGGGCGGGGCGGCGCCGGCCGCTCCTGGCGCGGATGGCCGAGATGGAGCAGGCCGACGAAGCGCTCGCCGTCGGGGAGTCCGACGGCGACGCGACCCGCCTCGCCGCGCAGCAGGCCGGGGCTGCGCCAGTAGCCGGCGAGGCCGCGGGCGTGGGCGGCGAGCAGGACGATGTAGGCGGCGACGGCGGTCGCGTGCAGGTCCTCCTCGCTCTGGACCGGGTCCTCGTGCGACCGCGAGGAGACGACGACGAGGGTCGGGCAGCGGTCGAGCTTGGCGGCGCCCTCGGGCCCCGCCGCTGCCTTGAGCCGCGCCAGCGCGGCGGGACCGACGACCCGGAAGCGCCAGGGCACGGTGAGGTTGTGGTTGGGGGCCCAGTCGGCCAGCGCCAGCAGCTCCTCGAGCTGCGCGCGAGAAAGCGGCTCGGGGCCGAAGGCCTTGTGCGTGCGGCGCGTCCGTATCGCCGTCTCGACGTCCATCGGTCGAGGGTATAGCCCTGCCCCTCCCGAACTGCATCAAGTTCCCTGGCCCGGAGCCGGGAAATTTGATGCAGTTCGCTAGAGGCCGTAGCGCTGACGCAGCCAGAGGCGGCGGGCGCCGAGGGCGGCGGCGAACAGCGCGGCGCCCGCGAGCAGGCCGAGGGCGGCGGCGCCGAGCGGGCTCGAGTCGTCCTCGGTTGACTCGTCCGGCGCGGGGGCGGAGGACCCCTCCCTCTCTCGTCCCCCGGGAGGGAGGATCTCGGCTGGCGCCTCGGGGGGTGGCTGGCCCGGGGGCCGCAAAACGTTCGGGAGGGGTCCTCCGCCCCCGCCTTGGCCAGTGGCCGGGGGGACGGACGAGGGCGCAGAGGCACCCGGCGGGCTCGAGGCTGGCGCATCGGGTGGAGGAGCGGCCGAGAGGCCGGGGATGAGGCCGCCGGTGGCGGTGCCCTGGGAGAGTTTGGCTTCGCGCTCCGGGGGCTCGATCGGGAGGTGCTTGCCGGCAGCGGCGGCGAGGGCCTGGCCGGTCACCCAGACCGGGGTCTGGTCGCTGGACTTGGAGTAGCGGTAGTGGCCGTCGTCCTGCTGCTGGCGGGCCAGATATTCGGGGGCGCTGCTGCCGCCGCGCCGAAAGGAGCCGGGGTCGCCGCCGGCGGCAAGAATGCCCTGGATCGCCCAGGCGGTCGACTGGGTGTTGACCGAGCCGTTGCCGCCGAGCGGGAAGCCGCCGCCGGGGCGCTGGGCCTGGCGCAGGTAGGAGAGGCCGCGATCGACCGCCTTGGATCCGCTCGAGAGCGCCTGCATCACGGCGCCGGTGCCGTCGGCGGTGCTCGGCGAGCCGGGCACGTCGCCCCAGCCGCCGTCCTCGTTCTGGGCCTTGACCAGCCAGGAGAGCGTCTCCTCCAGGCTGCCGGTCGCCCCGGCCGCTCGCAGGGCGATCACCGCGAAGGCGGTCGAGTTGGGCCAGCCTTCGTAGGAGCCGTCGGCGCGGCGCTTGGCGAGGAGCCGGGAGACGAGGTTGGCGTCCCCGAACTCGCGCGGGTCGACCCCCGACCCCTCGAGGGCGACGATCGTGCGGGCGAGGTCGCCGGGGCTCTTCAATTCGTCGAGGTGAGCGCGCAGGAAGTCGACCGGAGTGCGCCCGCGGCGGGCGAGGTCGAGCGGGTTGTGGCCGGCGGCCTCCAGGCCCAGCATCGCCCAAGCGGTCATCTCCGCCCCGGACTCGTCCTCCGGTGAGGAGCCGAAGCCGCCGTCCCGGTTCTGCGCCGACTGCAGCCAGGCGGCGGCGCGGCTGACCTCGGAGGCCCCGGCGCGGGCGGGCGCCAGCGCCCCGAGGACCAGGGCGACGAGCAGCAGCGCCGCGACGCCGGCACCGCGCAGGCCGGGGCCGAGGCCGCCGCCGGCAGCTGGGGGCGCCGCGGGCCGCTGCCCCCGGCCCCACTCGAAGCGCTCGCGGAAGCGGGTCAGCATCCGCACCATCGCCGGTCCGGCGATCAGCGCGAAGGCGACGTTGCCGGCGGCATGGGCAAGGTCGAAGGGAAGCGCCCGCGCCTGCAGCACGCCGAAGCGCTCCAGTGATAGGTCGCCTCCGTAGGTCGCCATCAGGGAGAAGTTGAGCAGAGCGCCGTAGGCGATGCCGGCGAGGCCGCAGGTGAGGGCGAGGCCGAGGCGGCCGACGTTGCGCCCGCCCAGGGCCAGGGCGGCGCCGAGGACCCCGCACATGCCCCAGCCCGCCATCTGCCAGGGCGTCCACGGCCCCTGGCCGAACCAGAGGTTGGAGACCAGTGCGGCAAGGGCGCCGACGGCGAAGCCGGGGGCGCCACCGAGGGCGTAGCCGGCGAAGATGACGACGTCGGTCGTCGGCTTCACGTTGGGGAAGGCGGCGAAGGCGATCCGGCCGGCGATCGCCAGCGCCGCCAGCGCCGCGACCAGGGCGACGACCTGCGACGGCGGCCGCGAGCGCTCATACCAGGCGAAGCCGCCGAGCAGGACGGCACCGAGGATGAGGAAGCTGGCCAGCTCCCAGCTCACCCGACCTCCTCCTCTCCGAGCAGCGCGGCGGCGCCCTGCTCGGGGGTGACGACCCCGGGCAGGTCGAGGACGCGGGCGACCTCGGTGGCGAAGTACCAGCCCCCGGAGAGCACCTCCCGCGCCGGGCCGTCGGCGATCACGACGCCGGCGCCGAGCAGGACCACCCGCGCGGCGAACTCGGCGGCGAACTCGACGTCGTGGGTGGCGACGACGACGCCGGCGCCGCGCTCCGCGAGGTCGTCGACCAGGGCGACCAGGTCGCCCTTGCGGGCGCGGTCCATCCCCCGCGTCGGCTCGTCCAGGGCGACCAGCCCCGGCAGCGCCTCGCCGTCCATCTGCCCCGCCAGCGCGATCGCCAGGGCCAGCCGCTGGCGCTCGCCGCCGGAGAGGTCGCGCGGGTCGGCGTCGACCGCCTGCTCGAGCCCAACGATCCGCAGCGCCGCCGTGCCGGCGTCCCCGGGCAGTTCGTCCCCGACCCGCTCCCGCACCAGGTAGTCGCTCGGGTTCTGAGTCAGCAGCGCGATCCCGCCGGAGACCTCGAGCCTGCCCCGGACCGGGTCGACCAGGCCGGCGGCCGCCTTCAGCAAGGTGCTCTTGCCGGCGCCGTTGCGGCCCATCAGCGCGACTCGCTCACCGCGGCCGATCTTCAGGTCGATGCCGCGGAGGACGTCGTGGGCGCTGTCGTCGCGGGTCAGCTCCACCCAAAGGTCGCGGCTGGACAGCGCCGGGCCCGAGGGTGCGGGCCGGCCGCGAGGACGTCCCCGCTCGCAACGGCCGCGCGCGCCCTCCACAGCCGGGCCGGCCGCGGCGAGCAGCTGGCGCGCTTGACGGACGCCGGTGGGAAGCGGCGTGATTCCGGCGCGGGAGAAGAGGCGAGCGGCGGGAGTGGTCAGAGCCGGGTCGGAGATCTCCGACCAGGAGAGGAAGTCGCCGGGCGAGCCGTCGAAGGCGATCGCGCCGGCCGCCATGGCGATGACCCGGTCGGCGGCGGCGAGGCAACGCTCGAGGCGGTGTTCGGCGAGAAGGACGGCTACGCCCCACTCCTCGTTCAGCCTCCGCAGCAGCCAGATCAGCTCGTCGCCGGCGACCGGGTCGAGCTGAGAGGTGGGCTCGTCGAGGAGGACCAGGCCGGGGCGGGTCACGAGGGCGGCGGCGAGGGCGACGCGCTGGAGCTCGCCGCCGGAGAGGGTGTCGACGGTGCGGGCGAGCAGATGCGGGATCGCCAGGGCCAGGGCGACCTCCTCGACGGCCCGGGCCCGCGCGGCCGGTGAGTCGCCGCGCATCTCCAGCGGCAGCTCGATCTCCGCCGCGACGGTGGTCGAGACGACCTGGGTCTCGGGATCCTGTGCGACGTAGCCGACCGCCGCCGCCAGCTCCCCCGGGCCGGACTCGATCGCGTCGAGGCCGGCGACGGCGACCGTCCCTTCGATCTCGCCGCCGTGGAAGTGTGGGACCAGGCCGCAAGCCGCCTTCAGCAAGGTCGACTTGCCGCTGGCGGAGCGGCCGGCGAGAAGGGCGAACTCGCCGGGGGCGATCTCCAGAGAGGCCGCGGTCAGCGCCGGGGCGGCGGCACGCGGGTAGGTGTAGCCCAGCCCGGCGATCGCCAGGGCCGGGGCGGCGCCGCGGCGGATCGCCAGCTCAGACACGGGACGCTCCCGGCAGGGGGGCGGTGGCACGACGCCTCGGCTTGCGGCGGAACGGCGTGAGACCGCTGAGGACGAGCAGCGCCGCGAGGGCGATCGTCGCCGGACCGGCGCCGAGCTGGATCGTCGGGTAGGCGTCGAAACCGTCGCCGCCGAGGAGCTTGGCGGCGATGGCGGCCCCCAGGACCACGGCGCCGGCGCAGTAGAAGCGCCGGTCGAACCGCGACCCGCGCCTGAGGGATCCCGGTTGCCGGCGGCCCCATTGCCTTTCGTCGAGGCGGCTCCCGCGGTTCGTCGCCTCGAAGCCGTAGCCGCGCAGCTCCAGGGTGGCAGCGACGTCGACGGCGCGGTCGAGGGAGCCGGCGAGGAGGCGGCGGGCCAGTGGCGCACGGCCGGCCGCGGCGGCGCCGGGCCCGCGCAGGCGGGCGGCGTCGCGCAGGCGGGCGGCGTCGGCGGCGGCGACCGGGACCAGGCGCGAGACGAGCGCCGCGGTCAGGGCACTGCGGCCGGCGAGCGGCCGCAGTGCCCGCAGCACGCGGTCGGGGTCGACGCAGGCGGAGTAGACCGCGAAGGCGATCATCACCACCAGCGCCCGCAGGCCGAACACGGCGCCGTCGGCGAGCGCCTCGGCGGTGACGTCGACCTGGCCCAGCAGCGGCCATTCGCCGAGCCGGGCCAGCACGGTCTCGCCGCGGTTGACGACCAGGGCGTTGACGACGACGATCGGCAGCGCGACCGCGAGGCCGAGCCGGACCGCCGCCCGCACCGCCGCCGCGGCCCCGGCCAGCCGCCCGGCCAGCGCCAGGCCGAGGCCGGTGGCAACCAGCACCAGCGGGCTCAGGTAGAGGAAGGCGACCGCGACCAGGGCGCCCAGGTAGGAGACCGCAGCGCCCGGAGAGGCCGCCTGGAGCGGCCCGTCCCGCGGGGTGTAGGCGAACGGCGATCTCATCTCATCCCACCTTCACCGGCAGCGGCGTCTCCTTCCCGTCCTCGGTCGCCACCGCGTAATGGTCGCGCAGCTCGGCCCCGCCGAGCAGTTCCGCGGCGGCCTGCACGGCGGCCGGCGTCGCTCCCGTCACCAGCCAGACCGGCGGCGCCTCGTAGCGCCGGGTCGCCGCGACCAGGCCGGCGGCAGGGCCGAAGCGGCGCCTCGCCTCACCGTCCTGATCGAGCCCGACGAGGGCGTATCCCCCGCCGCGGCGCTCGAAGTCCGCGAAGACGCCGCTATCCCCCGGGCCGGCCTCGATCAGCGCCGCCGCCGGGTCGGAGCGCAGCCGCGACCAAGGGCCGACCAGCAGGCGGATCGCGCCGGCCGGGGAGCCGGCGGCGACCGCGACCCCGGCGCCGTCCAGCGCCGCGCGGGCCCGCGCGCAGGCCCCTCCCCCGCCCTCGCACTCGATGACGACGGGATGCCGCCTGCCTTCATAGCCGCCGGCGAAGGGCGCCGGCCAGGAGCCGACCACCGCCGGCACGTGGTTCGTCGCCGCCCAGTCGCGGTAGTCCCACCAGATCCGCTCGCCGCCCTCCAGCCCGTAGTCGGCGGCGCCGATCGGCGACTCGACCCCGTCGACGTAGAAGAACCAGTCGTAGGGATCGCCGTCGCGCTGGGCCTGCTCGACCCCGTCGATCGAGTGCACGAAGCCGCCGCCGTAGCGGGTGGTGATCTCGGCCCTGCCTTCGAGCAGCCGCATCACCGTGTCGGACTCGTTCGCCTCGAGCGAGTCGTGCAGCATCGGCGTCGCGCCGAATTCCCGCGTCACCGTCAGCTCGACGGCGTCGACGCCGGCGCCCGGGCCGAGGCCGCAGCCGGCGGCCGCGAGCGCTGCCAGGAGCAGCGCCGTCGCGACCGCCGTGCCGCGGCCACGGCTCATTTCGCGGTCTGGACGCAGGCCCCGCTGACGCACAGGTACACGGGCTCCATCGGCGAGGGAACTTCCTTGCCGTGGGTGGCGCGCAGGGTCGCGTACTGGGGGACGCCGCCCGCGGCGGTCAGCGTCACCGTGGCGCGACCGTCGGCCGCGGTGACGGCGCCGCCGGCGTCGGTGCCGACGCCGGCGATCTTGGCGCCGCCGACCGGCTTGCGCTTGCCTTTTTCGTCATAGGAGAAGACGCGGACCTCGAACGGCACGCCGCTCTCCACCCGTTCCGGCGCGACCAGCGCCAGCTCGTTCGGGTAGGGGTAGGACGGCGCCAGGTCCCAGAGCACTTCGTCGCCGGCGCGCAGCTTGACCGCGTCGCCGCTGACCGTGGCGCCCTTGTGGTTGACCTTCAGGTACCAGGAGGCCTTGCCGGAGACGACGCTGCCGCCGACCCCGCAGATGCCGAGGCCGAAGTCGAAGGCGTCGGTGATCAGCAGCGGCCGCAGCGCCGCGGTCGACTGCGAAGCCTGGGCGAGGGCGCCGAGCGCGGTCGCTCCCGGAACCGTGACCGATTTGCCGCTGCCGGCCGTGCCGGCGCCGAAGCAGTTGGCCTTGGGGCTGGTCTTGATCTTGGCGGTGCCGGTGCTGAGCGTTTCTTCGGTCAGGACCTTGCCGCCCTTGCCGACGACGCGGAGATCGACGGCGACGCCTTTGGCGACCGCGCTCGCGGCCAGCGACAGGGACAGAACGAGAGCCAGTGCGCACGCGGCGACCAGCCTGATCGGGATGAGTCTTGGCATTTAAGCCACCCCTTCCTCGAGGGTTTGAATTGGCTGGCCGGGGACAGGTCTCCTGGCTTCCGGGGTGGTCGGCCGCACCTTCCCGGGGATTCGGTGTCGTCCCCAGTGGCTGGCGCCCAGGCGCCCGCGACTTCCTTGACCCGGTCACAGTGGCGGGACCGCGCCGGTTTCGCACCGGACTTCCCTTGACCACCGACCGTATTTACGGTCGCGAGTCTACCCGCCGCCCCGCCGCCCGGATTTTCGTCCAGCGCTCGCGGGCGCCGGGCTAGGCTCGTGGCGCATCGAGGAACCCGGACGTTTACGAACGTCGAGAGCGAAGCGAGGAGAGATCATGGGCAGGGGACTCCGCCGGCAGGCGCCGGCGCTGCTGGTCGCGTGCGCGGCGCTGGTCGCCGCCCTGGGCGGCACCGTGTACGCGGCGGCGAAGATCAACGGCAAGACGATCAAGGTGAAGTCGCTGCCCGGCAACCGGCTGGCACTCGGCTCGGTCCCGGGCAACCGGCTCAAGGCCGGCGCGATCGCCGGCCACAACCTGGCGCCGGGGTCGGTCACCGGCATCCAGATCGACGCCTCGACCCTGGGCCAGGTGCCGACCGCGGTCCACGCCGACACCGCTGAGAGCGCCCGCGACGCCCAGACCGCGCTGAACGCCGTCAACGCCCTCGACGCCGTCCGGGTCAACGGCCACAGCGCCGGCTGCAAGGCGTCGGCGCGCTTCTTCGCCGGCGCCTGCTGGCAGGCCAACCACAGCGAAGCGGCCGTCTCGGCGCCCGCCGCGGCGCTCGCCTGCGCGAGCCAGGGCGGCGAGCTGCCCGACGCGCTCTCGCTGGCGGCCTTCTCGCAGCAGCCGGGGATCGTCCTGGCATCGGGGGACGAGTGGACCGGGGAGATGGCTAGTTACACGTCGCTGAACTCGTACAGCGTCGCGACCGTTTCGGCGACTGCCGAAATCGGCTCCGCCGTCTCCACCGCAACCAGGAAATACCGCTGCGTGATCCCGCTCGTCACCTGACGCGGAGCCGGCGCTGCCGGCGGCCAGACCGTCCAGGCGCGGCGGCGGGACCTTTATCCTCCCTGGGGATGCAGCGGCGCTCGCACCGTGCCCGTTCTCGCGTCGCGGGCCTGCTCGCGGCGCCGGTCGCCCTGCTCGCGGCGCTCGCCGCCTGTCCCGGCGCCCTCGCCGCGCCGCCGTCCCCCGAGCCGCCAGCCGCCGTCGCCAGCCCCGGCCAAACGAGCGCCGACGCGGCCCGGGTCGCCCGCTACTGGACCCCGGCGCGGATGCGAGCCGCCCGCCCGCTCGACCTCGTCGTCGGCGGCGACGGCGAGGCCCGGCTCCGGGTCGGCGCCGCCGAAACGGGCGGCGCCAGCGCCAGCTTCACCTCCGTCTCCACCCCCGACGTGCCGCCCTTCTCCTTCAACGGCCGCATCTTCATCCGCCGCGGCAAACTCGCCGGCTACTGCTCGGGAACCGCGATCAACAGCCCCACCCGGCAGCTGGTGCTGACCGCCGGCCACTGCATCAACAGCGGCCGCGAAGACGGCAAAGCAAGCGTCTGGTCCGACTACCTGCAGTTCGTGCCCGCCTACCACGGCGGCCTCGCCCCGTTCGGCTCCTTCGTCGCCCGCCGCGAGGAGATCCGGGCGCCGAAGCAGTGGACCAATTTCGGCAACCCCGACTTCGACCTCGGCGCCTTCCTCACCCTGCCCAACTCCGAAGGCATCAACGTCGCCGACGCGGTCGGCGGCGGCGCCACGATCGTCACCGACCTCACCCGCCACCAGACCTTCCAGACCTTCGGCTATCCCGGCCGCACGAAGTACATGCAGAAATGCCTCTCCCCCTACATCGGCGACGACCTCCTCTCCAACCCCTTCCCCGGCCCGCCGACGCTCGGCATCCGCTGCCACTGGGCTCCCGGCGCCAGCGGCGGCGGCTGGCTGATCGGCGACGGCACCCAGATCAACGGCGTCAACACCTACCTCCACCTCAACAACAGGTCGCGCACCTTCGGTCCCTATTTCTCGCGCGAAACCGTAGGCAAGCTGGTCAGCGGCTACTGAGGTCAGTGCCCTCGGGCGTCAAGCAGGCGGCGGTAGAAGCGGTAGTCGCTGCGGTCGGGGCGCAGGTTGGCGGCCAGGGCCAGGTGATGGCGGGCGCGCTCCTTCTCCCCGGTCATGCTGAGGGCGCGGCCGAGGCAGAAGTGGGCGTAGTCGTCGACGTGATGGGCCTCGACCACCGCCTCGAACTCGACCACCGCCTTGGCGAAGCGACCGGCGCGGTAGTAGGCGCGGCCGAGGGCCTCGCGCACGGAGGACTTCTCCGGCGCCCGCCGCGCCGCCTCCGCCAACGGCTCGGTGGCGTCGGCGAAATCGCCATCTTCGAGCAGTTCGAGACCGCGCCGGTAGAGCGTATAGGTGGCTTCGGTATCGCCCTGCGAAGGCATCGAACAAGTGTAGGAAACGGCGAAAAAGTGCCTAAAAGCAGGCCAAAAGGGCCGGCCTGCTACGGTTGTGAAGTCGGGTTCGGCCTCAACGCCACCCGAGAGGTTCCGTTTCCTCTGTGCCTTCTTGGCGTTTGGGGCTGCTGGATCTCCCTGAATCGCCA
Organism: uncultured Solirubrobacterales bacterium; assembly: GCA_963849165.1. Lineage (GTDB taxonomy): Bacteria > Actinomycetota > Thermoleophilia > Solirubrobacterales > 70-9 > VAYN01. Next base: position 370,043 of record CAWKGJ010000004.1, read on the forward strand.
TACATAAGGAGCACATAACTTTGAAGTCATTTGCCGATCTCGGCATCTCTAGTCCTGTGGTGGACGCACTCGCCGCACGCAAGATCACCAAGCCCTTCCCCGTCCAGCAGCTGGTCGTCAGCGACGCGCTCGCCGGCAACGACCTCCTGGTCCAGTCCCCGACCGGCTCGGGCAAGACCCTCGCCTTCGGGATTCCGATGGTCGACCTGATCGAGCCCGACGACGGCCTCTCCGCCCTGGTCCTGGCGCCGACCCGCGAGCTGGCGAGCCAGATCGTCGACGAGCTCGACTCGATCGCCCGCTCCCGCAACCTCCGCGTCGCCGCCGTCTACGGCGGCGTCGGCTTCGGCCCGCAGAGCAACGCCGCCCGCCGCGCCAACATCGTCGTCGCCACCCCGGGCCGGCTCGAGGACCTGCTCAGCCGCAACACGATCTCGCTCGGCCAGGTCCGCGTCCTCGTCCTCGACGAGGCCGACCGCATGCTCGACATGGGCTTCAAGCCGGCAGTCAGCCGGATCGTCGCCCAGACCCCGGGCGACCGCCAGACCCTCTTCTTCTCGGCCACGCTGGAGGGGGCAACCGGCAAGCTCGCCGCCGCCTACACCCGTGACGCCCGCCGCCACACCCAGGCACCGACCGAGCACAAGGAGCGGGACATCGCCCACAGCTTCGTCCACGTCGAGTCCCAGGGCGCCAAGCTCGACCACCTGACCGTGCAGCTGCAGGAGGCCGACCGCGGCCGCACGCTGGTCTTCGTCCGCACCAAGCGCGGCGCCGACCGCCTGGTCAAGCGGCTGCGCAGCCGCGAGCTGGACTCCGTCGCCATGCACGGCGACAAGACCCAGGGGCAGCGCGAACGGGCGCTGGCGCGCTTCGAGCGGGGCGACGTCGACACCCTGATCGCCACCGACGTGGCCGCCCGCGGGATCGACGTCGCCGACGTCACCCACGTGATCAACTTCGACGCCCCCGGCGACCAGGACGCCTACACCCATCGGATCGGCCGGACCGGCCGCGCCGGCAACCGCGGCGCCGGGATCAGCTTCGTGCTCGAGGACCAGGTCGGCGAGATGCGCCGGATCGCCCGCGAGCTCGGGCTCAGTCGCGAGTTCGACCTGGGCCGTCCGGCCGGCTCCGGCGAGACCTCCACCGCGTCGACCCCCCGCAGGAACTCGAACCCCAATCGCGATGGCAACGCCTCCGCCGCCCAGAAGCGCCGGCGCCGTCGTCGTCGCAGCAAGGCAAAGGTGGCCGCATGAGCACTGCAACCGCACCCGGAACCGCGAAGAAGTGGACCTGCAACCAGTGCGGCGTCTCGATCGGCCAGATCGACGGCAGTCGCGTCGAGTTCCCGGAGACCTGGGACCGCTGCGAGGACGGCATCTTCTGCCTCAACTGCCGGCGCGACCGCGCCGCCCAGGCGGCGCTGGAGTCGGCGCCCGACGACAGCCCGATCGAAGTCCGCGCCAAACTGCGTCGCGCGGCCCTGATCGAGTTCGAGGTCAGCCGCCGTCCCGACCACGGCGACGGCGCCATCGCCAAAGCCTGCCGCTCCTCCGTCTCGGCGGTCGCCGCCGCGCGCCAGCGGCTGAAACTGCCGGCGCCGGACAAGGCCTGCAAGTAGGACGAACTCCCGTGGCCGCAGGCGACGCCGGGACGGTCGGCGCCGACGGGGTGATCGAGTGGCGCGACGCGGAGGGGCGGCTGCATCGCGCCGGCGGTCCCGCCCGGGTCTTCCCCAGCGGCCGCGAGGAATGGTTCCGTCACGGCCGTCGCCACCGTGACGACGGCCCGGCGGTGCTCCACGCCAACGGTTCGGTCAAGTACTACCGCGACGGGGTACGCCACCGCGAGGGCGGCCCCGCCGCGATCTACCCCGACGGGCGCGAACTCTGGTTCGTCGAAGGCGTCCGAGTGCCCGCGCGCGGTCGCTGAGCGCGTCAGTCTTCGGGTTCGCGCTTGGCGGTCTCGCCGGGCAACAGCGTGAACGCCGCGATCATCTCCGATCCGATCACCAGGTCCTCCCCATGCGAGTTGAGGCTGACTTTCCCGTGCGGCCCCGGCGAGATCGCCGGATCCCCCTCGACCAGCATCCCGTCGACCCGGTGCCCGGTCGTCGCCTCGACCCGGATCGGCACGTCCCCCTCGCGTTCGCCCCGCACCGCCTCGAGGACCTCGTGGAACCACGACGGCCCCTCGCCCGGCGGGCGCTCGTACCGCGCTCCGATCTCAAAGAGCGTCTCCATGCACGAGAATCTACGCGGCCGCGGGAGGCGAGGGCCGGCTCGGGGGGGCCGGCCGACTTGGTTAGCATTTCGGGCCATGGTCCTGTTCGGCCAAGAGCACGTCGAGCGCTACCGCGCCACCGACGGTGAGGAGGGCCACGAGTGGCAGGGAGCACAGACCCTGCTGCTGACGACCACCGGGCGCAGGTCGGGCGAGCCGCGAACGACGCCGCTGATCTACGCGCCGCACGGCGACGCCTTCACGATCGTCGCCTCCAACGGCGGCACCGACGCGCCGCCCGCCTGGTACCTGAACCTGACCGAGAACCCCGAGGTCGACGTCCAGCTCAAAGGTGACCGGTTCCCCGCTCGCGCCCGCACCGCCAGCGCCGAGGAGAAGCCGGCGATGTGGAAGACGATGATCGCCGAGTGGCCGCACTACGACGCCTACCAGGGCAACACGGAGCGCGAGATCCCAGTCGTCGTCCTCGAGCGCCGCTGAACATCGCCGGCGCCGGCGCGGACGACCGGCGCTAAGGTGGGCGCGTGAGCAAGCGTGGCGTGCACTCAATCGCCAACCGCTCGCGCGTCACAGCCCTCGCAGAGCCCAGCCGGGCATCGGCATCCGCGCGCTCCCTCGACGAGGGCTGCTCCGCGCTTGCATCCCGCCTGCGCGAGCGGCTCCCCGAGATTCAGAGGGCTGTCACCACTCGCGTCTACGCGATCTCCGACCCCCACGAGGTTGCCGACCCCGCTTACCGCAAAAGCCTTGACGCAGCCCTTGCCGCCGCCATCGATCACCGGCTTGCCGTGCTCGAGGCCGGGGAGCGCCGCTTCCCAACCGTTCCACCGATCCTGCTTGCACAAGCCCGTCTGGATGCGCGCGACGGGGTCTCCCTCGAGACGGCCCTGCGTCGCCACTCCGCCGGCAACGCTCTCTTTGGGGACTTCCTCATCGAGGAGGCGGAGCGGGTCGAACTCTCGAGTTCCGCCCTTCGCCAGCTGCTGCGCAGGCAGGCGACTCTTTTCGATCGCCTGCTCGAGGTGGTGAGCGACGAGCACGTCCGCGAGGCCAAGAGCTGGCCGAGCAGCTCCGCGGAGCGGCGCCGAGAGTGCGTCAAGAGCCTGCTCGCCGGCGAGCTGGTCGATCACTCCGAGCTCGGATATGACCTCGACGCCCACCACCTTGCCCTGATGATCAAAGGAGAGGGGGCGCAGGAGCTGTTGCGCGTGCTGGCGGGAGGTCTCGACCGTCGCTACCTCGCCGTCTGCCGCGAGGAGGAGCCGATCTGGGCCTGCTGGCTCGGAGGCAGAAGCCCACTCGGGGCCGAGCAGGCCCTGCGAGCGCTCGACGAGATATCCCCGGACCGGGTCTTCGTGACCCTCGGCGAGCCGGGCGAGGGACTCCCGGGCTGGCGGTTCAGCCACCGCCAGGCCAAGGCGGCGCTGCCGATCGCCGAGCGCAGAGGGCAGCCCGTCCTCCGCTATGCCGACGTCGCCCTGCTGGCATCGATCCTCCGCGACGACCTCGTCACCAGCTCGCTGCGCCAGCTCTACCTGGAGCCGCTCGAAAGGGCGCGGGACGGCGGCAAGGTGGCGCGAGAGACCCTGCGCGCCTACTTCGCAGCCGAGCGAAACGTCTCCTCGACCGCTGCCGTGCTGGGCGTCGATCGTCGTACGGTCACCAATCGCATCCGCGCCGTCGAGGACCTCTTCGGCCACCCCCTCAAGGACTTCGCGACGGAGCTGGAGACCGCGTTGCGACTAGACGACTGACTCGCGCTTTCCCGGTTTGCTGAATCCCGGTTGAACAAGGCCCCATATTGGTGAGGCGGCGGCACGCATGGCCAGGGAGGATCGGCTCGACTCATCTCACGAGACAGGGGGAAGGCATGAGGAAGTACCTGATCTGCGCCATCGCCATCGGGGCCGGGTTCGCGCTGATCGTCGTGGCCGGCGCCTTGGCCCAGCCACACGTAATCCGCGCGGGAAACCTCTTTCTCAAGGACGACGGCGGGATCTTTCCGAGCAGGCTGCCCAGGCACGGCCAGGTACCGATCTCAGCGCGCATCGACGCTGAAATCGGCACGACCGACGGCAGTCATCCCCCGGCGGTGAGGACCCTGAACATCGACTTCGACAAGAGCATCCGGGTGAATGCCAGGGGCCTGCCTGCCTGTAGGGGGGGCCAGCTGGCGGCGCGCTCCACCACCGACGTCAGGAAGGCCTGCCCCGATGCGATCGTCGGCTCCGGAGAGGGCAAGGTCGAAGTCTCCTTCCCCGAACAGAAGCCGATCGTCGCCACGGGCCCGATCCTCCTCTTCAACGGCGGCGTCCACGGCTCCACCACGCTCCTGTTCGTCCACGCCTACGTCGACATCCCGGCGCCGACTGCCATCGTCGCCACGGTCAAGATCACCCGCATCCACCGCGGCCACTACGGCACCCACACCGTCTCGCAGATCCCCCGGATCGCCGGCGGAGCCGGGTCGGTCATCAAGTTCAAGCTCACCATCGGCCGCAAGTTCACCTACAAGGGCAAGCAGGAGAGCTACCTGACCGCCAGCTGCCCGACCGGGCGCTACTACACCGAAGGGAACATCTTCTTCTCGGACGGCAGCACCCTGCAGGGAACTCACATCCTGCCCTGCACCCCGATGGGTTAGCCGCCAGACCCTTCCTGCTGCCTGACGCCGGCGAATAGGGCGGATCAGAGAGAACCTACTGCGGGAGGGAGTACCCCCCAGCGGAACACAAGACGAACCGGGTAGCGCGGATCGAGGCTGACCCAGTTTCGCTGGCACATCGCACAAGCCGCTGACGAGGGACCAGGCCGAGATCGATCTTTCGTCGTTGAACCGGCGCACGCGCTACGGTTTCCGCATGGCCGCATCGGTCGACTTCACGATCTCCTTCGACAGCCCCGACGACGACGGCTGGATCGTCGCGCGCATCCTGGAGGTTCCTGGAGCCATGAGCCAGGGCCGCACTCGCGAGGAAGCCAGGGAGAACGTCCTTGACGCCCTCCGCACCGTGCTGACCCCCGACGAGGAGCTTGCCGGACAGGTTCCTCAAGCTGATCGAGAGCACCTGCGCTTCGTCGCCGCAGCGTGAAGCGCCGCGACCTGGAGCGCCACCTGCGCAACCATGGCTGCCGCGAGATCGGCGGATCGAAGCACGCCAAGTGGCGCGGGCCGCAAGAGCAAGTCTCGGCCCTGCCACGACACAAGGAGATCGGCCCAGGGCTTGCCCAAGCGATCTGCCAGCAGCTGGGCGTTCCCCACCCTCCGAACCCCCGTTAATCGGGCGATTAAGCGATGAACGGCATCGAGCCCCCACACTTCGAGATTGGGCAGGCGGTACTGGTCGACCAGAGCCTTCCGGGCGAGATCACCGCCGTCAAACGAGGAACGGTCCGCGGCGTCCTGGACCTGCCTCCGCTGAACACGTGGCTCTATATGGTCAAGCCCGAAGCGGGTGGCGACCCTCAGACCGATGTCCCCGAGTACAACGTGGTGGCCCAGGCAGACCAGGGAGAATCTTCAGTCTGATCGATCGGAATTGTCGATCTCCACTTCGACCACCGCAACGAGCAGTACCGCTACGGGGATTCGAACCCCGGTTTCTGGCATGAGAAGCCAGCGTCCTAGTCCCCTAGACGATAGCGGCGAGGGACGAGCATTCTAGCCATAGACGGATTCGGCTCGCTTTCTGAGGCGGCGGCGGTCGGCGCGGGCGCAACCGGTAAATTGCCCTCTCCCCGCGGCTGTGGCGGAACTGGTAGACGCGCACGGTTCAGGTCCGTGTGGGCGAGAGCCCGTGAAGGTTCGACTCCTTTCAGCCGCATCGCCCCGGGCTCAGTGCCGGGAGGACGGGCGCGGCGCGAGCTTGAGCACCACTGGCACGGTTGCCTTTTGCAGGGCCCGGCCAGCCGGCTTGAAGGTCACCGTCACCTGGACCCGGAGCTTGTGCTTCTCCCTGAGGATCTGGAGGGCGGTGGGCGTCGGTTTGAGGAGAAGCTTTACCGTGCCCGCCCTGGCTGCCCGCACGCTCGCCGGCTTGATCGGGCTCCGTTTCCTGACCTTGCTCACGCCCGCGTTCGGGGCGGGAACCGGGACGCCCTTGCCTTTCGCCTTCAGCAGCCCGGCCCCCGGAACCGACACCGGCAACGTCGCGGTGCCGTTGCTCCGGTTGGCTTTGGCTTTGCCGAGGCGCATGCGGCCCGAGGCGCCGGGAAGCTGACCCGGGCGAGCGCTGAGGATCGAGACCGCGTCGACGCCGGCGTTGAGCAGCTCCTCGTGGGCGGCGACGGCCATGCGCAGGCGGACGGTCTGCCCTGCGAACGGGGTGAGATCAGCCGTGAACGTGGTCGGCAGCATTTTTTTTGGGCGGCCCGGCACCGTCCGGAAGACCGTCCGAAGGACGTCGGCCGGATCGACCGATTCGATCGCCGCACCCGGCTTCATCACGTCGATGCGGTACTGCTGGTTGGCCTGCCCCGCCAGCGTTTCGCCGTTGACCGACAGAGTGTCCGGCGCCGGCACGGCGATCGGGACTTTGGACTCGTAATACGCGAGCAGGCTGAGCCGGTGGTCGAGGCCGGGCTCGAGAACGACGTTCTGGGAGAGGATCAGCGTCTCGGGGCTGATCTCGTCGGCGATCGCGGCGTAGGCGCCTTGCGGAGGAGGCACGACCGGTTTGCCCCGCTGCTCGGCGATCGGCTCGCTGCTGCCCCGATAGGCGAACCAGTTACCGCCCAGGGTCGCCCGGTGGACGCTCCAGCCGTTCAGGGTCCCGGACTCGAAATCTCCGTTCACGACCGTCGCCGCGCCGGCGCCGCTCGGCCCCAGCAGCGCCATGCACGCCAGCGCCGCGACCGCGAAAAGCATCGGACGCCCGCTCTTCCCCCGCACTCCCACCATTAAACGCCCCCTCAGTAGCTCGAAACTGACCGAGCAAAGGCTAGCGCCAGGTCAAGCCGGTTGCTTGACCCCGGAGCCGGCGCGCGAAGCGGTGTCGGCGATCTCCTCGGCGAAGGTGGGCCAGAGGTCGCGCGGCAGGTCGTGGCCCATGCCGTCGATCAGCTTCAGGCGGGCGCCGGGGATGGCGCGTGCGGTGGCGCGGCCGCCGGCCGGGCGCACGAGCGGGTCGCGGTTGCCGTGGATGACCGTGGTCGGGACGCGCACGCCGCGCAGGGCCTGGCTGCGGTCGCCGGAGGCGGTGATCGCGTGCAGTTGGCGGAGCACGCCGGCGGCGCTGTGGCCGCGGTCGTAGGAGCGGCCGGCGATCCTGCGGACCCGCTCCTCGTCGAAGGGGTAGCCCGGCGAGCCGATCACGCCGAAGGTCCTGACGGCGCGCTCGATCGCCGCGTCGCGTCCGCGCGGCGGCCGGCCGAGCAGGATCGCCATCGCCCTGCGGCTCGGCATCCCGGTCCAGCGGCTGCCGGTGTTGGACATGATCGAGACCATCGAGCGGACCCGCTCGGGATGCTCGATCGCCATCGTCTGCACGATCATGCCGCCCATCGAGGCGCCGACGACGTGGGCCGAATCGACGCCCAGATGGTCCAGCAGGCCGACCGTGTCGGCGGCCATGTCGCGCAGCAGGTAGGGCGCGCTGGCACGGCGGCCCAGCATCAGGTCGGCGCGCCGCGGCACCCCGGCCGACTGCAGCTTGGTCGAGCGGCCGATGTCGCGGTTGTCGAAGCGGATGACGCGGAAGCCGCGCTCGACCAGCAGCCCGCAGAAGCCCTCGTCCCAGGCGATCATCTGGGTCGCCAGGCCCATCACCAGCAGCAGCGGCTCACCGTCGGCGTCGCCCATCTCCTGGTAGCAGAGCTCGATCCCGTTGGCCGCGGCGAGCTGTTCGTCGCCGAAAGAGTGCATCCGCGAAGCTTAGGGGGATGCGGACGGCGATCGTCTCCGACCTCCATCTCGGCGCCGCCAGCGGCGAGGACGTGCTGCGCGACCCGGCGGTCCGGCGCCTCCTGCTCGAGGAGATCGCGGGCGCCGACCGCGTCGTCCTGCTCGGCGACGTGGTCGAGCTGCGCGACCTCGCGCTCGGCGTCGCCCTCGACTCCGCCCGGCCGTTCTTCGAGGAGCTGGGGGAAGCGCTGGGTGAGCGCGAGGTGACGATCGTGCCGGGCAACCACGACCATCGCCTGGCCGAGCCGCTGCTCGACCGGCTCTCTCTCGCCGGCGCCGCGGAGCTGGGGCTCGAACAGCACGACGACGCGCCCGGCGACGGCGCCGGCGCCACGATCGACGGCTGGCTCGGCCCGGCCAACCTGCGCATCACCTACCCGGGGGTCTGGCTGCGCGACGACGCCTACGCCACCCACGGCCATTACATGGACGCCCACCTGAGGCTGCCGCGGCCGGAGTGCCTGGCGACGGCGGCGCTGATCCGCGCCCACGGCCCCCTCCCCAGCCCGGCCGCGCCGGCCGACTACGAGCGGGTGCTGCGGCCGATCTACGGCTTCAGCTTCGGCGTCGCCCAGGCTCGCGCCGCGATCCCCCGCCCTCGTGCTCATCCCGGCGAAGCCGCCTGGCGGGTCCTCGCCGGCAGCCGCAGTCGCGGCGGAGCGGCACGCCGCCTGCGCACCGCCGCCCTTCGCGCCGGCTTCCCGCTCGGGATCCGCGCCCTCAACCGCCTGCTCCGCGCCGATTTCGACGCCGACGTCTCCGCCGACGCGATCTTCGCCGCCGGTGTCGCGGCGGCTACCGAGCTGGGAGGGCGCCTGCAGCTGGACGGCGTCCACCTGATCACCGGCCACACCCACCGTGGCGGTCCCAACGAGGACGAAGCGGCCTGGCCCCTGCCCGGCGGCGGCAGCCTCCACAACACCGGCAGCTGGGTCTTCGCCTCGGCCTTCCACCGGCCCGGCGTCCCGCCCAACGCCTACTGGCCAGGGACTGTCACCTGGCTCGAGGACGACGGGCCGCCGCGGCGCGTGCAGCTGCTGCTCGACCGCTCACACCCGGAGCTGCTCGAGCTGATTGAACGGACGCGCGGGAGCGAGGGTCGGGGATGACTCGACGGAGCCTCCCCGCTGTTGCTCCGGCGAGTCATCCCCGACCCTCGCTCTAGCCCAGCCACTCGGCAATAACCCGCCCGATCTCCGGCCCGGCGTCCTCCTGGAGGAAATGTGAGGCGTTCGCGATCGGTCGCGGCGCCGGGAAGTTGAGCTCGCTGGAGACCCGTTCGCCGACCGAGAAGGGCAGGATCGGGTCGGAGTCGGCCCAGAGGACCAGCGCCGGGCGCCCGTCCTCGCGGAGGCCGTCCGCGACCGCTTTGCCCTCGGCGGCGCCGACTGCCTCGGGAGTCGTCGGCAGGATCAGCGGGAAGGCGCGGACACCGGCCTTCGAGGGACCGTCCACGTAAGGAGCGTCGTAGGCGGCGACCACCTCGTCGCCCGGATCGTCCTTGCAGCCGCCGCGGATCAGCATCCCGACCGGCACGTCCTCGTTGTCGCGGACGAAGTCGCGGAAGGCGAACCAGGCGTCGCTCATGCGCTGGTGGCCGGTGAAGGGGCCGGTCTCCATGATCACGATGCGGGAGATGCGCTCGGGGTGCTCGACCGCGAGCCGCAGCCCGATCGGCCCGCCCCAGTCGTGGACGACCACGGTCGCCTCGCGCAGATCGAGTTCCTCCAGCAGCAGCGCCATCAGCTCGACGTGGCGGTCGTAGGTGTACCAGCCGAGGTCGGTGGGCTTGTCGGAGCGGCCGAAGCCGGCGTAGTCGGGGGCGATGCAGCGATAGCCGGCCTCGCGCACCGGCGGGATCACCTTGCGCCACAGGTACGACCAGGTCGGCTCGCCGTGGAAGAAGACGACCGGCTTGCCCTCCCCCTCGTCGAGGTGGGCGAGGCGCAGGCCGTCGACCTCGCGGTACACCGACTCGAAGGGGTAATCCGGCAGCTCCTCGAGCAGCTCATCCGGCGTGCGAATCGCCTCGACACTCATCCTGCGCTCCTCCCGTAGATCCCGCTCCCAGTGCGCCCCAAGCCTAAACGGCCGAATCCAGATCAGCATTCTCTACTTTGTTTATCGACTTTGTGCTACGGTGGCCAACTCAATTCAGCAGTAAGTCAGTCGACATAGGAAGGAAACTTTAGATGCGGAACGCTCGCAATTCCCGGCGGCGCAGCGTGAAGATCGGCCTCCCGGCCGCACTTCTCGCTCTGCTCATCGCCGTTTTCGCCGTCGGATGCGGCAGCAGCGACGACAGCACGTCAGGCGCTTCTGGCAGCTCAGGAGGCAGCAGCACGCTCGACGTCGTCGGATACTCCACCCCCGAGGCCGTCTACGAGGAAGCGCTCGAGCCCGGCTTCGAGGCCACTCCCGACGGTGCCGACGTCAGCTTCAGCAACTCGTTCGGAGCCTCCGGAGATCAGAGCCGCGCGGTCGAGGCCGGCCAGCCCGCATCGGTGGTCCACTTCGCCCAGGGCGGCGACATGATCCGCCTGGTCGAATCGGGCCAGGTCGCCCCGGATTGGAACAAACAGCAGTACGACGGCATCGCCCAGGACTCGGTGATGGTGCTGACGGTCCGCAAAGGCAACCCCGAGGGTCTCGAGTCGATCAACGACCTGCTGAGCAAAGACGTCGAGATCATCACCCCCAACCCGTTCAGCTCCGGGGCCGCCCGCTGGAACATCATGGCGATCTACGGCTCGCAGCTGCACGCCGGCAAATCGCCCGACGAGGCGCTTGCCGCGGTCAAAACCGTGCTGGAGAAGACCGTGGTCCAGCCGGGCAGCGCCCGTGACGCGCTCGCCGCCTTCACCCAGGGCGAGGGCGACGTGCTGCTCGGATACGAGAACGAGGCGATCAAGGCCCAGACCGAGGGCGAGGACGTCGACTACGTGATCCCGCCCAGCACGATCCTGATCGAGACCCCGATCGCGGTGACCAAAGACGCGCCGGAGTCGGCGCAGAAGTTCCTCGACTACGTCTGGTCGGACGCCGGACAGGAACTGTGGGCTGAGAACGGCTACCGCCCGGTCAACCCGAAACTGGTCGACGAGAAACAGTTCCCGACTCCCGACGATCTGTTCACGATCGCCGAGTTCGGCGGCTGGGAGAAAGTCAACGACGAGTTCTTCGACGACGAAACCGGCTCGGTTGCGAAGATCGAGAAGGAACTCGGAGTCTCGACGAGCGGCTGATGGACGCGCACCCGGCAAGCATCCCCTCAACCGCAGCACCCCGGGCAGGCATCCGCCTGCCCGGGCTCGGGGTCGGCCTCGGTCGAGGCATGGTCGTCCTCTATCTGTCCCTGATGGTGATGCTGCCGCTGGCCGCCGTGGTCGCGGAGTCGACCAGCGGCGGCCTCGGCGCCTTCTGGGACTCGGTCACCGGCGCGCAGTCGCTGGCGGCGCTGAAACTGACCGTCGTCTGCTCGCTGATCGTGGTCGCGATCAACGCCGTCTTCGGCACGGTCATCGCCTGGGTCCTGGTCCGCGACGACTTCCGCGGCAAGGGCGCGATCAACGCCCTGATCGATCTGCCGTTCGCGCTGCCGACGATCGTCGCCGGCCTCACCCTGCTGACCCTCTACGGGTCCGAGAGCCCATTCGGGCTCAACATCGCCTTCACCCGGATCGCGATCGTGGTCGCGCTCTGCTTCATCACCCTGCCCTTCGTCGTGCGCGCGGTGCAGCCGCTGCTGATGGAGATGGACCGGGAGATGGAGGAGGCGGCGACGTCGCTCGGAGCCGGCGGCTTCACCGTCTTCCGCCGGATCATCTTCCCCAACCTGATGCCCGGCATCATCGCCGGCATCCTGCTCGCCTTCGCGCGGGCGCTGGGCGAGTACGGCTCGCTGATCCTGATCTCCGGCAACATCCCCTTCGAGACCGAGGTCTCCTCGGTCTTCATCCGCACCCAGATCGAGACCGGCAACGTCGCCGGCGCCTCCGCTGTCTCGGTGGTGCTGCTGGCGATCTCACTGGCGCTGCTGATCGGCGTCAGCCTCTTCGCCCGTTCTGGCAGCCATGGCGAGAAGCGCGGGGTCTTCGCCCGTCTCTTCAAGCGGGGGTTCGACCGTGCCGGGGGGGTGTTCGGCCGATGACGCCGACCAAGCCCGCCAAGTGGGGCCTGCGCTCGCTCGCCCTCGGCTACCTGGGCCTGCTCCTGCTCGCCCCCGTCGGGATGATCTTCTACAAGACCTTCGAGCACGGCCTCGGGCCGCCGGTCGAAGCGATGACCTCACCTGACGCGATCCACGCGATCTGGCTGACCCTGCTGATGGTCGCGGTGGCGGTGCCGCTGAACACCCTCTTCGGGATCGGCTGCGCGCTGCTGCTGGTCCGCCACAGGTGGAAGGGCAACGCGATCCTCGACGGGATCATCAACCTGCCCTTCGCGATCTCGCCGATCGTCGTCGGCCTGGCGCTGTTCCTGCTCTACGGCAACGACGGCTGGTTCGGCCCGACCCTGGGCGAATGGGGGATTCAGGTCCTCTTCTCGACCCCGGGGATGATCCTCGCCAGCATCTTCGTCTCGCTGCCGTTCGTGGTCCGCGAGGTGGTGCCGGTGCTGCAGGAGATCGGCACCGAGCAGGAGCAGGCGGCGTCGACCCTCGGCGCCAACGGCTGGCAGACCTTCTGGCGAATCACCCTGCCGGCGATCCGCTGGGGCGTCGCCTACGGCATCGTCCTCACCACCGCCCGCGTGCTGGGCGAGTTCGGCGCGGTGACGATCGTCTCCGGCTCGATCTCGGGTGAGACCGAGACCCTGCCGCTGTTCGTCGCCAAGGCCTTCGAGCAGTTCAACGAGGAAGCGGCCTACGCCGGCGCGATCGTCCTCGCCCTGCTCGCCCTGACCACGCTGCTGCTGATGAGCGTCGGCGGCCGCAAAGCCAAGGCGGGCTCACCGAGCACGCTGGTGATCGTCCCCGAGACCGGCGAGCAACTGTCCAAATCAAAGGAGGGTTCCTGATGGGAATCACAGTCGAGGGAGCGCACAAGCGCTTCGGTGACTTTCAGGCTCTTGACGACGTCTCGATCAACGTGCCGGATGGCTCGTTGACGGCGCTGCTCGGGCCCAGCGGCAGCGGCAAGTCGACGCTGCTGCGAGCGATCGCCGGGCTCGAGGACCTCGATGCCGGCCGGGTCGTGATCAACGACCACGACGCGACGGCGACGCCGGCGCAGAAGCGCGAGGTCGGCTTCGTCTTCCAGCACTACGCCGCCTTCAAGCACATGACCGTGTTCGGCAACGTCGCCTTCGGCTTGAAGATCCGCAAGTGGGACAAGGCCAAGATCGACAACCGTGTGCACGAGCTGCTGCGCCTGGTCCAGCTCGACGGGCTCGCCCAGCGCTACCCCGACCAGCTCTCCGGCGGCCAGCGCCAGCGCATGGCCCTGGCCCGGGCGCTGGCGGTCGAACCGCAGGTGCTGCTGCTCGACGAGCCCTTCGGGGCCCTCGACGCCAAGGTCCGCAAGGACCTGCGCACCTGGCTGCGGCGGCTGCACGAGGAGATGCACGTGACGACGATCTTCGTCACCCACGACCAGGAGGAGGCGATGGACGTCGCCGAGCAGCTGGTGGTGATGAACCGCGGCCGGGTCGAGCAGTCCGGCAGCGCCGACGAGCTCTACGAGCAGCCCGCCAACGAGTTCGTGATGAGCTTCGTCGGCGAGGTCAACCGGCTCGGCGAGGAGTTCGTGCGCCCGCACGACATGGAGGTCGTGCTCGATGCCGACGATCGCACCGAGCAGGGGCTGGTGCAGCGCATCGTCGCCCTCGGCTTCGAGATCCGGGTCGAGTTCGTGCTCGCCGACGGCACCGAGGTGTGGGCGCAGCTGACCCGCAACGAGCTGCAGCGGCTGGAGCTGCGGGAGGGGCAGATCGCCTACCTGCGCCCGGCCCAGGCCAAGAGCTTCAACGGTTCGTCTCCGTCCAAGGACCCTGGGGCCTCGACTCCCCTCGGCTCGCGGGACGGCGACGACGCGGAGAAACCCGCAGCCGTTTGAAGAGGCGAGGGGCGGGGCGCGCTTTTGCCGGGTAGCGCCCCGCCCCAATTCGCCGCCCCCACATCGTCGCGCGCCTCTTCTCGGCCGAATTTCGCTCTCTGCTATTCTTGAGTTAGATACTCAACAAACTAGACAAAGGAGCGAGACATGAGTAAGCGGGTGAGCAACACGACCTTCGTATCGAGAGGCAGAATCACCGGGCTGGTCCGCGACGAGGCGCCGGCCGGCATCGGCCAAAACCGGACCAGCCGCGTCGCCAACCGCGACTCGGTCCCCTCCGCCGCCGACGAGGCGCTCTTCTACCGGGCCCGCCTGATCCTCGGCGACGCCCTCCCCCGCCCCAACCGCTGAGATGCGCATCCGACTTTTGCCCCACCCTGGTGTGGGCAAAGTCGGATGCGACGCCGAGCCCGGGGCCGCGCCGGCGGCGCGGCCCGGGCGGCGGCGCTAGCTGCCTTTGGTCGTCGTCTCCACGACCGGAGCTTCTTCGGGCTGCGGGTAGGCCTGAACCGCCAGATTCCAGCCTTTCAGCGTGAAGCTCACGTCTTTGGCGCCGGCGTACTGGATCGCGACGGTGTGACCGCCCTTGCCAAGCACCGTGGTCGTGGTGACCGACCCGGAGATGAGAGCCGGGGTCGGCGAGGCGGCGACCGCGGGGGCGACGTTGACTTTCCCCTGCGACTGGCCGTCGACGAGGATCTGGATCGGGCAGGCCAGGGCGGCGGTCGGTTTCGGCGCCGTGCAGCTGACGTTGCCCGAGAACGTGATCACGGTCGAGCTGGCCTGGGTCTTGGTCGCGAACGAGGTGAACGCGGACGGGATGTAGCCGGCGGCAGGTGCCACAACCGGCCCGAACTGCGCCGTGCCGGCGGCGATCCCGACGACCGGCGGCTGCGGCGCCGTCGCCTTGGCGACGAACAGGTTCGAGGCCGCTTTTTTCTTCAGGTAGAGCGTCGCTGCTTTTTTATTGGTCACGTAGGTCGCCGCCGCCTTCTGGGGCGTCAGCACCGACTGCGCTTTCTTGGCCAGCGACGGCGTCACCGCCACCGCCAGGGCGACGACGGCCGCGACCGCGACCACGGTCGCCGCGCGGGGGGACGAAATCCTTCTCTTCAGCAATTGAACCTCCATTTCAGGGCCTTGCCGGAGGTCCGCCTACTCCTGCCGGGTGGCCTTTCTTTACTAAGTAGGTCAATAAGCTACAGAAACTGCTAGCTTAAGGCCACCAAGTTGGTCAACAAACTCTGGTTAACCCCCAACAGAAAGGAAGCGCAACTGATGAGAAGCAAGTCCCTCGCCATTGCGGCGTTTACCCTTCTCGGGCTCGCCGCCCCCGCTTCAGCCAGCGCCGTAACCCTGATCGGGTCGGGATCGGTGGCCGCCCAGCCCGTGCTGCAGGCGCTCTTCGCCACCTATACGAAACAGGTCAATCCCAAGGTGAAGTTCGTCTACACCGCCAACGGCGGCAACGCCGGCGTCAAAGACGTGCAGAACGGCACCAGCCAGTTCGCCGGCAACGCCCGCACGCCGCTCCCCAGCGACGCCGGCACGACCTACATCAAGATGTTCATGGACGGTCTCTGCCTCGACGTCAACAAAAAGAACCCGCTCAAGAACATCACGATCCAGCAGACCCACGACATCTACCGCGGGCTGATCACCAACTGGAGCCAGGTCGCCCCCGGGGGCCTGGACACGACCATCGACCCGGTCGGCCGCGACACCAACGGGGGGACCTACAACTTCTTCCTCCAGGCCGTCCTCAACAACGAGCCGCCGGCGTCCAACGTCAACGCTCTGACCGCCGACGGCCTCGTCCAGAACGCGGTCAAACAGGACCCGAACGCGATCGGCTACGCCGGTCTCGCCTGGCAGTCGGGAGTGAAGCCGCTGAAGGTCAACGGCGTCCCCTGCACCGCCAGCAAGATCAGCGTCGAGCCGCTCAAGTACCCGCTCTCGCGCTACCTGTTCATGGTCCTGCCGGGCGACGGCAGCTCCAGCCCTCCGGCCCTGAAGAAGTTCATCGACTGGATGCGGCTCAGCCCGCTGGCCGGTTCGGTGATCTCCAAAGCCGGCGGCGTCCCCGCGTTCAACAAGAAGAGCTAGCGGTTCCCAGTTGAACGAGGAGTTCCCCCCCGAGTACGGCCCCCGGTGGTCGGACCAGCGCGTCGAGCGGATGCTCGGCGCGCTGGTCATCGCCGTCGTCGGGCTGTTGCTGGCGATGATCGCCACGGTCCTGGTCCGGGCCTGGCCGTCGTTCTCCCACAACGGCCTCGCCTGGTTCGGGCCCGGCGGCAGCGTCGACGACCAGCTCAACGCGATCTTCCTCTCCGGGCAGGGCGGCGCGGAATACATCTACACCTTCCACGCCTGGCCGCTGATCTGGAGCACGATCCTGATCACCGGCGGCGCCATCCTCATCGCCCTCTTCTCGGCCCTCTTCGTCGCCGTCTTCATCGTCGAGTTCGCGCCGGAGTGGATGAGCAACGTCCTCCAGCCGGTGGTCCGCTTCCTGGCCAGCGTGCCATCGGTGATCTACGGCCTGATCGGGGTCGTCGTCCTCGTCCCCTTCATCGGCAACCACCTGGTCAGCGAGGAGCAGAAGGAGTCGGTGGCCGGCGTCATCTCGCTGACCGGCTACAGCCTGCTGGCGGCGATCACGGTGCTGACCGTGATGATCGCGCCGCTGATGGTCTCGATCTTCAGCGACGGGCTGCGCTCGGTGAAACCGGGCTGGCTCGAGGGCTCGCTGGCGCTCGGCGTCAACCGCTGGCGCACGACCTGGAAGATCGGCGTCCGCACCGCCCGCCCGGCGATCGTCGCCGGCACCGTCCTGGCCACGGCCAGGGCGATCGGCGAGGCGGTGATGCTGGCGATGATCTCCGGCTCGGTCGGCTTCGCCCCCAACCCCGCCGACGGCCTCATCTTCATCTTCGAGCCCTCGCGCCCGCTGGCGCCGACGATCGTCAAGAACATCGACCAGCTGAGCTCGCCGCCGGCCAACGCGACCCTGTTCGCGATCGCCTCGGTACTGCTCTTCTCGGCCACCCTGTTCTCGCTGACCGGCTGGCTGGCGCGGCGCTCGATGCAGAAATACGGGTCGGCCTGATGGACAGCTCCGTCGCCACGCCGCCGGCGGCGCCACCGCCGGCCCCGAGCTCTCCCCGCCCCGGCAAGGACGCGGTCGAGGGCAGCGCCACCTGGCGCCTCAGCGACCGCGCCGGCCTGGCGATCTGCTGGGCCCTGGGCCTGCTCTTCTGCGCGATCGCGGTCGCGATCGTCGCCTACCTGTTCGTCCAGGGCATCAAGTTCCTCAAGCCCTCGATGCTGGTTACCCCGGCCTCCGCCGGCTTCACCCAGGGCGAAAGCGGCGGCTTCTCCGACGCCCTCTTCGGAACCATGATCGTCGCCACGATGGGGATCGCGCTGGCGCTGCCGGCCGGCGTCGGCATCGCGGTCTGGCTGGTCGAGTACGGCCGGCCCGTCGCGCTGGCCCGGATCACCGAGTCGACGATCGAGGCGATCGCCGGCATCCCCTCGATCGTCCTCGCCCTGTTCGGCACGGTGATCTTCTCCAGCACCGCGCTCGGCTTCCTCAGCCGCAGCTCCGAAGGCGTCGTCTTCGGCCGCTCCTTCTTCGCCGCCTCGGCGATGCTGTCGCTGGTGGCGCTGCCGCTGATCGTCGCCAGCACCCGCGAGGGGCTCAACTCGATCCCCCGCCACGTCCGCGAGGCCTCCTACGCGGTCGGCAAGACCAAGGCGGCGACGACGCGGCGGATCCTGCTGCCGGCCAGCCGGCCCCAGGTCGCGACCGGGGCGATGCTCGGCCTCGGCCGCATCATCGGCGACACCGCGATCATCATCGTCCTGCTCGGCGCCACCCAGAACTTCGCCCCGGTCGAAGGCGCCTCCTTCCCGCTCAACTACCTGCGCGGGGCGGGCACGACCCTGACCAACTTCGTCTACGAGGCCTCCCCCACCGGGAACCTCAACCAGCCGGAGAAAGCCTATGCGGCGGCTTTCGTCCTCCTGCTGATGGTGCTGGCCCTGAACGCGGCCGTCGACGTCGTCCACCGCCGCGCCCGAAAGGTTGGAACGTGGAGTTCCTGACTTCCCCCCCACCACCGATCCGGCGGTTGCCGCTGGAGGACCCGGCGGCAGCCAAGCAGGCAGTCCCTCCCGCTGACCACGCGGACGGCGACGGCGCCGCCGCGCCCGGCGGCTTCACCGGCGCCAGGCGCTCGATTGGCGCGCCGCAGTTCTCGATCCGGCGCATGGAGATCGACGACGTCTCCGTCTCCTACTCCAACCGCGACGCGGTCAAAGGCGTCAGCCTGCCGGTCCGCCAGGGCGAGGTGCTGTCGCTGATCGGGCCCTCCGGCTGCGGCAAGACGACGCTCCTGCGCTCGCTGAACCGGCTCACCGAGCTGACCAGCACGGCGAAGCTGCGGGGCCGGATCCTGCTCGACGACGTCGACATCGCCGAGATCGAGCCGACCCTGCTGCGGCGCCGGGTGACGATGGTCTTCCAGCAGCCGAACCCGTTCCCGATGAGCGTCTTCGACAACATCGCCTACGTGTTGCGCGAGCAGGGCTCGCGGCGCCAGCGCAAGAAGGCGCTGGAGCCGAAAGTCCACAGCGCCCTCGAGCGGGCCGGCCTCTTCGAGGAGGTCAAGGACAACCTCGACCACCCGGCGCTGAAGCTCTCCGGCGGCCAGCAGCAGCGGCTCTGCATCGCCCGCGCCCTTGCCGCCGAGCCGGAGGTGCTGCTGCTCGACGAGCCCTGCTCGGCGCTCGACCCGCAGTCGACGCAGGTGATCGAGGACCTGATCGTGAAGCTGCGCGACGACGTCGCCGTCGTCATCGTCACCCACAACCTGCAGCAGGCCTACCGGATCGCCGACCACGTCGCCTTCATGTACCTCGGCGACCTGGTCGAGTACAGCAGCGCCACGGCGCTGTTCGGCTCGCCCCGCGAGAAACGGACCCAGGAGTACGTCAGCGGTGCCTTCGGTTAGGCCACAGATCAACCGCGTGGCCGCCCTCGCCGTCGGCGCCTCGCTGCTCGCCGCCGCGGCGGGCGGCTGTTCGACGACGCAGGAAAAGGCCGAACGGCAGCAGGCGCGAGCGAAACACGTCCTCGAGACGCGCGACGCCCGCAAGCAGAAGAAGCGCGCGAAGGCGCGCCAGGCGCAGCAGAACGGGAGCGAGAAGCAATGAGCGAGCAACAGGAAAAACCGACCATCTCGGTCCTCCAGGGCACCTACGAGCCGTGCGAGGAGTGCGGCGCGCCGCTGGATCCGCAGCAGCGCTACTGCGTCAACTGCGCGGCCCGCCGCGGCAACGGCGCCAACCCCTCCTCCCGCTACTTCGCGGCGATGAGCAAAAAGGCGCGACGGCCGCTGACCCGGCCGCCGGCCAAGTCCGGCCCCGGCAGCCGTGCCGCGGCGGTCGCCTTCTTCGCGCTCTTGCCCGTAGCGGTCGCGCTCGGCGTCGTCGTCGGCCGCGGCGACTCCGGCGACGGCGACGACGAGGCGCTCCTGCAGGCCCTGCGCCAGCAGGAGGCGGCCGTGGCCAGCACCGCGGGAACCCCGGCGACGGCGGGCCCGAGCGCCGCCGGCGCGAAGAAGAAGGCCGGCAAAGCCGCGAAAGCCCCGGCGAAAGGGGAGGGCAAAGTCGTGGCCGAGACCGCGAACGGGACGGTGCACGCGGTGACCGGCTTCAAAGCGAGCGAGGAGAAGACGGAGGAAGACACGCAGATCGTCGCCGAAAACCCCGAACAGAAGGGCGAGGACTACATCAAGGCCCAGCAGAACCTCCCGGACGTGACCGTGATCGGCGGCGACCCCGGCGCCGCCCCCGCCCCGACCAGCGGGGTGGAACCGTGAGCCGCCTCAGCGGGCTCAAGCGCCGCCCGGCGGAGCTGCTGCGGCGACCCTCCGCCAGGCCGGCGTCAACCGCGAAGGCGACGGCCAAGCCGCCTGCTTCCAAAGAGCCCGCCAAGCCGGAAGAGAGCGTGGAGCTGCTCGCTCAGCGCGATCGCCTGCTGGAGAAGTTCACGGTGATGCAGGCCGACCTCGGCGGCGCCTTCTACGAGATGGCGATCCGCGACCACGTCCGCCTCGACGTGCTGACCCGCAAAGCGGCGGAGCTGCAGCGGGTCGACGCCGAGCTGCTGGCGGTCGAGCGGGTGCTCGAGCTGGAGCGCGCCGACGCGGCCGGGCTCTGCCCGGGCTGCGGCGCCCCCTACGGGCACGCGGTCCGCTTCTGCGCCCAGTGCGGGCACGCCCTGGTGCCGACGGAGGCGACCCGGTGATGAAGTCGCTCTCGGGCCCCTGCCAGCGGGCGCTGACGGCGATGGCGAGCCTGAGCGGCAAGCGCTTCAACCTGCTCGTCGCCTCCTCCCTCGTCGCCACGACGGGGATCGTCGCCGCGGCGACGACCACCTCCGGCGACTCGGGGCCGCTGGCGGCGCTGCTCGGCCGCAGCCTCGCCGCCAACACGGCGCCCGCGCCCAACGCCCCGGCGCCCAGCCCCGAACCAGCCGGCGACTTCGGCGGCGGCTCCAGCCCTTCCCCGCTCCCGGCCTCGTCCGCGTCCGCGCCCCTGCCCGTGCCGGCGCCCGCCCCCGCCCCGGAACCGGCCCCTGAGGAAGAGCGGGAACCGGCTCCCACGACCCCCGAAGCGCCAGCGCCGGAAGCCGGCCCGGTCAAGCACGTCTTCGTCGTCTCCGTGGCCAGCTCCGGCTTCGACGCCTCGTTCGGAACGGCCCCGCAGATGCCCTACCTGGCGACGACGCTGCGCCCCCAGGGCGTCCTGCTCAGCAACTACTCGCTGCTCGGCACCGCCTCCCTGCCCAACGCGATCGCCGCCGTCAGCGGCCAGCCGCCGAACCCGCAGACCGAGGCGGACTGCCCGACCTGGACCGAATTCCCGGCCGGGTCGAAGGCGAACGGCAAGGGCGTCGTCGCCGGCAGCGGCTGCGTCTACCCGGTCGAAACCCTGAGCTTCGCCGACCAGCTCGTCGGCGCCCGCCTCAAATGGCACGCCTACATGGAGAGCATGGTCGACGAGACCGGCAAGCCCGATACCTGCGTCCACCCGGAACCAGACGCAGCCGAGGTCCCGGTCCAGGGCGGCTACTCAGCCCGGCTCAACCCCTTCGCCTACTTCCACTCGCTGCTCGATCTCGGCGACTGCGCGGAAAACGACGTGCCCCTGACCGAGCTCGAGCGGGACCTGCGGAAGGTCGAGACGACGCCCAACTACTCCTACGTCTCGCCCAACCTCTGCAACGCCGGCGTCAGCGGGCAGTGCCCGCCCGCCGCCGCCGACGGCGCCGCCGCCGCCGACGCCTTCCTCGCCACCTGGGTGCCGAGGATCCTCGCCTCCCCCGCCTACAAGGAGGACGGACTTCTGATCGTCGCCTTCAACCAGGTCAACCCGGGGCCGACCGACCCGGCCACGGGCCTGCCCGCGCCCGCCGCCGCCGACCCACTCAAAGTCGGCGCCCTGCTGCTGTCGCGATTCGCCGCCCCGGGCGCCACCGACGGCGTCGCCTACGATCCGTACTCGTTGCTGGCCTCGACCGAGGACCTCTTCGGCCTCTCCCGCCTCGGCAACGCCGGCGACGCCAAGGTGAAGTCGTTCGCGCCTGGTCTGTTGGGCGAAAACGGCGGCGACTAGCCATTTCTGGCAGTCTGGCCCATATGAGCGGGCCAGACATGGGCGGGGAGCCGATCACCGCGGCGGGGATCGAAGACCTCAAAGCCGAACTCGAGCAGCTCGAAGGGCCGGCCCGCCACGAGATGGCGGCCCGCATCAAGGTCGCCCGCGAGGAGGGCGACCTCAAGGAGAACGCCGAGTATCACGTCGCCAAAGAGGACCAGGCGCACCTCGAGACCCGCATCAAGCGGCTTCAGGAGCGACTGCACAACGCGGTCGTGGTTGAGGTCGACGCCAGCGCCGCCGACTCCTTCGCCTTCGGGCTCACGGCCGAGGTCGAAGACGAGGCGAGCGGCAAGACCAACGTCTGGACCCTGGTCGGCTCGACCGAGGCGGACCTCACCGAAGGCCGCCTCTCGGCCGAGTCGCCGATCGGCAAAGCCCTGATGGGCGCCAAGGTCGGCGCCACCGTCGCGGTCGAGACCCCACGCGGCACCAAGGCCTTCAAGGTCGTCAAGCTCGTCTCCTGAGAGGGTGACGGCGTGCTGAGGCTGCGCTCATCGGTCGACGCCGGGCGTGCCGAGCGCTTCGGCGACCTGCTGCGGGACCTGGAGGGAGTGCGGCGCGTGGTCCAGCAGCCAGACGAGGCCTCGGCGACGAGCGCGATCGTCTTCGTCGCCGACGTCGAGCCGGCCGCCGCCGACCGCCTGGTCGCGGCGATCGCCGAGCTCGGGATCGGCGTCGACGACTACCTCCTGACCCGGGTCGAGGTGGTGGCGCCGCTGCGCCGGCACCTCGGCGGCGAGGACGGGATCGAAGGCTTCGCCTGGGTCGAGGTGATGGGACAGGCGCGGGCCAACTCCCGCCCGCTCGCCCGCTACCTGGCCCTGATCAACGTCGCCGCCGTGATCGCCGCCCTCGGCGTGATCAACAGCAGCTCGATCCTGATCGTCGGCGCGATGGCGGTCAGCCCCGACCTGCTGCCGATCTGCGCCACCTGCGTCGGCCTCGTCGGCCGCCGCACCGCGCTCGCCCGGCGCTCGTTCGTCACCCTGACCCTCGGCCTGGCTCTGGTGGTGGTGACCGCCGGCGTGCTGGCGGCCGCGCTCAAGGGCGTCGACCTGCTGCCGGCCGGCTTCGACGTCGAGGACAGCAGCCTCAGCAGCCTCGCCAAAACCGACTACTCGACGGTGCTGATCGCGTTCGCCGCCGGGATCGCGGCGATGCTCTCCTTCGAGTCGCGGGCCAGCGCCGCCGTCGGCGTCGCGATCTCGGTGACGACGATGCCGGCCTCGGCCTACCTAGGCGTGGCGCTCGGCACCGGCGGCGGCGGCGAGGCGCTCGGCGCCCTCGTCGTGCTCCTGATCAACGTCTCGCTGCTGATCCTCTCCGGCAGCCTCACCCTGCTCGTGCAGCGCTGGCTCACCCGCCGCGCCGAAACGCCCGTCTAGCGCCGGCCGCGACCAGGGAGCCGGCTGCGGGCGGCGCTCGTCGTAGAGGACGTCGGTGTCGCTGAAGCGGTCTTCCCAGGCCCGGCGCTGCTCACGGAAGACGATCCCGAGGAAACCGATGCCGAAGGTGACGACGGAGAGGCCGAGGCCGATCAGGCGCTTGACCGAGCGCCAGGGCGGCAGCCGCTGGACGCCGAGCCTGATGCCGACGAAGCGCATCCCCGGGGTCTGCCCGGCCAGCGACCAGAAGCTGGCCAGGTAGAGCGCGCCGAGCGCGAGCCAAGCGGTCGAGCCGACCGCGATCGCGAAGTTCGAGGCGCCGCCGCCACCACCGCCGAAGGCGTTGTCGACCAGGGTCGCGACGGCGACGATCGCGGTGAAGCCGAGGTTGACGAAGACGCCGTCGACGACCATGGCCAGGGTGCGGCTGACGGCGCCGGCGTGGTCGCTGGCGACGGCGCGGCGGCGCCGGAAGACGAGCCGCCGCGCGACCCGCTCGAAGCTGTCGTCCAGCCGCCGGGTCAGCTTGCCGATCGTGCGGCCGATGTCCTCGAGCAGGCCGGCGCCCTGGGCGCTGATCGCGGCGCGCACCTCCGGCGCCTCGGCGATCCGCTCGACCAGCTGCTGCGCCTCCTCGCTGGCCAGCAGCCGCCGCCAGACCTCGTCGACCAGCTCGCTGTCCATCGCCTCCAGCAGCGCCTTCTTGACCGCCTCGCTCTCCAGCGCCCCCTGCACCGCCTCTTCGACGATCGGCCCCTGCAGCACCCGCGCCATCGCCCGCTCCACCGCCTCGCTCTCGACCGCGGCCACGATCGCCTCCTCGGCGGCGACTTCGACGGCGCGGTCGACCCCGGTCACCTTGCCGACGCTGCGGACGCCGCGGACGCCGACGCCGAGCAGGCGGGCGGAAAGCGGCAGGTGGCCGTTCTGGTCAGCCTCGCCAGCGTTGGCAGATGGCGGAGTAGAGCCGTTTTCCATGCCGCCGCGAGTATACGTCCGGCTTTGCGACCTGGCCACCCCCAAGCTCTAGGAGGGTCTGGCGAGGCGGTCGATCAGGCGGTCGATCAGCTCCACCTGGGCCGGCAAGATCTTCTCCCGCGCGCGGGCGGGAGCGAACCACTCGGCGCGGTCGACCTCGGGGAACTCGCGCTCCCTGCCGCTGCGGGGCGGCCACTCCATCGCAAAGGCGTTGCTGCGCAGCTGCGCCGGGTCGAATTCCCCTTCGGCCGCCCAGGCCTCGACCACCTTGCCGGATTTCTGGCGCACCGAGCCGAGGTCGATCAGCGCCTCGAGGTCGAGGTCGGGAGCGGCGCCGAGCTCCTCCCCCAGCTCGCGCAGCGCGCACTCGCGGGCCAGCTCCCCCTGCTCGTATTCGCCCTTCGGGATCGTCCAGGCGCCGAGGTCCCGCTTTGCCCAGTAGGGCCCGCCGGGATGGACCAATAGCAATTGCGGCGTCGCGGCGACGAAGCGGAAGAGGAGGATGCCGGCGCTGCGCTTGGTGGCCATGCAGGCACGGTACCCGGGTCGGCGCGGCGGCTAAAACGTATCCACGGGGGATACGAATACGATGCGGTATTCAAACCTTACGAGGAGGATCCGTGGCTTCGCAGACGAGACAGCGCAAGGGCGTCGACGAAACGCTGGTGAAGGTGGTCGCCCACCCGCTGCGCGTGCAGGCGCTGTCGGTCCTGACCGAACGCTCGGCCAGCCCGAAGGAACTGGCGGCCGAGCTCGGAGCTCCGGTCGGCAACGTCAGCTACCACGTGCGCGAGCTCGAGGACGTCGGGCTGATCGAGCTGGTCGACGAAAAAAAGCGCCGCGGCGCCGTCGAGCACTTCTACCGGGCGATCACCCGGCCGATGCTGAGCAGCGCCGAATGGGAGAAGCTCAGCCTCGCCGAGCGCCACGGCTTCTCGGCCTGGATCATCCAGCTGCTGCTGGCCGACGCCTCGCAGGCGATGGGCGCCGGCAGCTTCGACGCCCGCAGCGACCGTCACCTCAGCCGCACCCCGCTGCTCCTCGACGAGGAGGGCTGGAAGGAACTGGTCGAGATTCAGAACGAGGCCCTGAAGGCGGTCCTCCAAGTGCAGGCCGCCAGCGCCGAACGGCTGACCAAGGCGGATCGCGGGGAGAGCTTCCCCGCCATCGCCTCGATGACCTGCTTCGAGCTGCCGCCGAAGCGGCGGTCTGCCGACCCCGCCTAGCCGCCGAGGCGGTAGGCCACGATGGCCGGCGCCTGCCCTTCGGCACCGGCCAGGCCGGCGGGCGCGATCACCGTGTCGCCGCTGACCGAGACGCTGGTGTTGATGTTCGCCGGCAGCGTTTCCGCCCAGACTTCGTTGCCGTTGGCCGTCTCGAAGGCATAGACCCCGCCTTCGAAGGAGGTGGCGAAGACGACGTCGTTGATCACCGTCGGCGCCCCGAACGCGGCCGTTTTGAATTCCTGTTCCCACTGAATCTCGCCGCTCGCCGCGTCGATCGCGACGAGTTCGCCGGACATGTCCGGGCCTTCGCCCAGCCCGGCCGTGGCGGAGATCGTCGCCGAGTGGTTGACGACGGGCACGAAGATCAGCGAGCCGTCCGTCGCCATCGGCGCGATCACTCCGCCGAGGATGCCGGGGAACACTTTCCCCTCCTTGATCTTCGAGATTTCCCCCCGCATCGCCAGGAGGCCGTCGTTCTCGTGGCCGTTGTGCCTGCCCACCGACTGCTTCCAGACCGGCTTCCCGGTTTTCGCGTCGAGG
This sequence comes from uncultured Solirubrobacterales bacterium, assembly GCA_963849165.1. Classification (GTDB taxonomy): domain Bacteria; phylum Actinomycetota; class Thermoleophilia; order Solirubrobacterales; family 70-9; genus VAYN01. The sequence continues at coordinate 396,108 of CAWKGJ010000004.1, forward strand.
GCCACCACGAACCCCGACTTGCCGGCCCCGACCGCCAGTTCCCTGCCGCCGGCGTCGATCAGGAGCGGCGGGTCCTGGAAGTCCCAGTCATAGATGTCGTGTGGCGTCTGTTGGTAGTGCCACTGCATCTCGCCGGTCTTCGCGTCGAGTTTGACCAGCGAGTTGGTGTAGAGGTTCGGGCCCGGCCGGCTGCTTCCCCACGGCTCGGCCGAGGTCCCCGGGAACGGAGCCGGGTTGCCGGTGCCGAAGTAGATGAAGCCCTTGTCGTCAAATGACGGGGGCTGCCAGAGGCCGCCGCCGGAGTTGACTTTCTTGTCCCCCCAGAGACTGTCCGGGACGGTGTTGAAATGCCATTTTTTCTCGCCCGTCTTCGCGTCGAGGGCCCAGAGGACGCCGACGCCGCCGCCGGGATAGCTTTCGGTCGCGGTCAGCGGCACGGTCGAGACGAAGACGAGACCGTCGTCGTAGCCGGGCGCCATGTCGATGCCTTCACCGGTGGGCTTGGTGACCAGGGGAGTCGACCAGACCTCTTTGCCGGTTTTCTGGTCGAGCGCGAACGCCGCTTTCGCGGTGGCGCCGAGGACGAGGCCCTCGCCGACCACGACGCCGTTCGGGCCCTCGCTCGCTTCGTCGTATTTCTTCGTCCACTGGACCTCGCCGGAATCGAGGGCGATCGCCTGCACGTTGGACTCCAGGTCCTGCGAGTAGACGACGCCGTTGACGATCACCGGCGAGGACGAGTGGGCCCCGTAGGAGCTCTGCGCGGTCAGCGGCAGCGACCAGGCTTCCTCCAGATCGGCGACGTTGGAGCTGTCGATCGTGCCCTCGGCGTTGCGGCTGTTGGCGGCGTCGACGCCGGGGTAGCCCGAGCCTTCGAGCTTGAGCTCCTCCCCCGAGGAGGACGAGCCGCAGCCCGTAAGCGCCGCGGCCAGCACGACGAGAACCAGGCCCACCCCGGCCAGACAGGCCTTCCGAACTTTCTCCAGACTCACGTCCACTCCCCCCGGTTGAAATTTAAAATACGTCATATTTACTCGAACGATAAGGATTTATCTTGCAAGCTATCGCCTGCGCCAATCGCCTGCGTAGAGGACTTTTCCTTGAACAGCGGCTGCAGGACGCGATTCGAGAGCAGGCCCAGGGCGCCGAGATTCGCGAACCCCGGTCCCTGGCTCAGCCCCCCCAGCCCCGGGATGTGCAGGCGCGGCGACATCCCCTCCAGCTCGAGAGCGCGGCCGATCGGGACTTCGGCCCCCTGCGGGCGGTCCCAGATCGGCCCCGCTCGCTTCTCCACCTGCTCGCGCACGGGCGGGGGGAAGAGGTCGCGCAGCTGCCGCAGCAGGTCGAAGCCGGTGCAGTTGACGACGTAGTCGTGCTCGCGCCCGGCGACGCCTTCCGGCGACTCGTACTCGAGCCGGACCCCGTCGCCGCCCCGCGCGGAGCCGACGTCGACGACGCGGCCGGTGACGAAGCGGCAGCGGTCGTCGTAGGCGATCGCCGCCAGGCTGGGGGGATCGAAGACGCCGCGGTCTGAGTGCTTGACGAAGTCGCGCCGCGTCTGCAGGTCCAACGAGCCCCATTCGACCTCGTCGGGGTTGGAGAAGACGCGGTTCTCGAGGAAGCTCTCGCCGCGGCTCATCGGCAGCATCGGCGTGTAGACGGTGAACTGCGAGCGGGGACGCAGGCCGCGCAGGAACATCACGCAGCTGAGCGCGCTCTCGCCGCCGCCGACGACGGCGATGTCGCAGCCGCGGTCCGCGGGGAGCTGGGCGAACTCGCTACGCCTGCTGTCGCAGTGGAAGACCTTGTCGGCGATCCCCGGCTCGTGCGGGAAGGCGCGGTGAACCCCGGGACCGGTCAGCACCAGGGCGCCGCCGGCGTGTCGCGAGCGGCCCGAGGGCCCCTCGACCTCGACCAACCAGCGTTCCTCGTCCTCCTCGAGCCAGACCGTGCTGACGCGGCCGTCGACGTGGCTGACTCCCTCGGTCGCCCGCGACAGCACCCAGGTCAGGTACTCGCCGTAGTCGCGGTGGCGGACCGAGGGCGAGCCGGCGTCGATCCAGCGGGCGTACCGGCGCTTGCCGATCAGGTACTGCTGCCAGGAGAAGCCCATCGCCGAGGCGTCGATCGCCTCGCCCGCCTCGCCGAACTCGAAATGGCTCTGGTACGGGAAGCCGATGTCCTTGATCGGGGTGACCGCCAGCGGCTCCTCGCCCGAGGTCATGCCGTTGAGGCCGAGCCAGGAGGCGGCGCGCTCGGTCCCCTCGACGACCTTGAGGCTGATCGGCCCGAGGCCGAGGCTGTTGAGGACGTGGACCTTGGTCGCGATCCCGGCGGCCTTCGCCCCGGCGCCGACGATGAGGATGTCCGATTCGGCTACCACGGCTGCGCGATCACCAGGCCGCTGCGGTCGGGGCTGAAGGAGATCGCGCTTTTGCGCATCCGCTCGGCGCGGTTGTCGACCGGCTGCAGGTTGACCTCGGAGAAGACGGTCCGCAGCACCCGCTTCATCTCCAGTTCCGCGTAGCTGGCGGCGAGGCAGCGGCGGGTGCCACCGCCGAAGGGGATCCAGGTGTAGGTGCCGGGCTGGCGGTCGAGGAAGCGCTCGGGGATGAAGCTCTTGGCTTCGGGGTAGATCTCCTCGCTGCGGTGGATCAGGTGGATGCAGGGAGCGACGACGGTGCCCGCCGGGAGGTCGTAGCCACCCAGCCGCATCGGCTCCAGCAGGCGCCGGACCACGACCGGCACCGGCGGGCGCACCCGCAGCGTCTCCTTGATCACCGCGTCGAGATAGGTGCCGTCGCCGCCGTCGCGGACCTCGGCCTGGGCGCGCGCGAGCTTGTCGGGGTTGCGCAGCAGCCGCTCGAAGGTCCAGGCCAGCGAGCTCGAGGTCGGGCCGTCGGTGAGCAGGGTCAGGAGTTCGTCGCGCAGGTCCTGCTCGCTCAGGGGCGAGCCATCCTCGTAGCGCGCCTGGACCAGCATCGAGACCACGTCCTGGCGCAGGTCCCCCTCGGCGCGGCGTCGCTTGACCTCGTCCAGCACCGCGGCCTCGACCGGCCGCATCGCCTGGCGGAACTGGCGACTGCGGACGACCCAGCGGGGACCGAAGGTGGCGAGCAGGGCAAGGCTTCGCGGGTTGTTCATCCAGATCGTCAGCCGGTGCAGGAGCTCGCGCAGGCGGCCGAGGTGCTCGTCCTCCTCAGCGCCGAAGACGGCCCGCATCACCACCTCCTGCGTGATCGCCTGCATCCGCGGCCAGAGCTCGAAGGGCTCGCCGACCGGCCAGCGGCCGATTTCGCGCCGCGCCACCTCGATCATCATCTCGCCGTCGGTCTCGATGCCCTTGCCGTGGAAGGCCGGCAGCATCAGCTTGCGGCGGGTCATGTGCCGCGGTTCTTCCAGCAGCATCACCGAGTGCGGGCCGAGCACCGGGCCGAGCATCGGGTTGGCGAGCGCGACGCCGACCGCATCGCCCGCGGTGAAGACCTTTTTGACGTCGTCGGGGTCGCAGAGCAGCACCCAGTCGCCCCAGTGGAGGATGCGCAGGGTGAAGGTGTCGCCGTAGCGCCGCTGACAGCGCTCGAGGTAGGGAAGCGGGCGCTGGGTCCAGCCGATCGCCTGCAGCGCCCGCGGCATCCGCGGCCCCGGTGGCAGGCTCATGCGCTCTGCTCCCGCGCGGCCATCAGCTCGTCCTCCTCCTTGCAGGTCGCGGCGATCAGGAGGTCGAAGAGGTCACCGGTGAAGTCAGCTGGAAGCTGCGCCTCGGCACCGCGGGCGAGGTAGCGGCCACGGACCTCTTCGACCCGATCGGGCTGCATCATCGGGATCCCGTGGGCGCTCTTGTAGAGCGCCACTTCGCGGCAGATCTCGAAGCGCTCCCCGAGCAGCCGGGCGATCTCGTCGTCGATCACGTCGAGGCGACGGCGGAACGGCTCCAGCCCGCTCATTCCACGTCCCCCCCGAGCAGGCCCGTCGCGAAGGCATGGCTGCACTCGGCCAGAACCGGCAACGAGTAGCCGCCCTCCTGGATCACGCAGACCGGCAGGCCGGAGTCGGCCAGCAGGCGGCCGACGTCGGCGAAGATCGCCGGTTCGAAGTCCCAGCAGCCGTGCGGGTCGCCGGCAACGGTGTCGTAGCCGAGCGAGACGACGAGGGCGCTGGCGTTCGCGGCCAGCTCGTCGACCGAGGCCGCGACCTCGGCCAGGTAGGCCTCGGCGCCGGGACTGTCCTCGAAGGCGACCGCCCGTTCGCCGGCGGCCTGCGGCAGCACCGTGCCGGCGGCGACGTTGGTGACCGGCGAGGCGTGCAGGGAGTGCAGGGTCGCGTCCTCGATCCGCTCGACCAGGGCGGCGGTCCCGTTCGGGTAGTGGAGGTCGAGGTCGAGGATCCCGACCGGTTTCACGCCCGCCTCGTAGAGGGTCCGCACGGCGGCGGCGGCGTTGTTGAGGTAGCAGTAGCCGCCGAGGAAGTCGGGGCCGGCGTGATGGCCCGGCGGCCGGCAGACCGCGTAGGTGAAGCGGGCGCCGCCCGCCAGCCGCTCGGCCGCGGTGATCGCGGTGCGGACGCCCTCGTGGGCGGCGGCGACGAGGGCGGCGTCAACGGGGATGTCGGGCACCAGCCCGGGCGGGGCGTGCGCGGCGAGGATCGTCGGCTCGCCGTTGACCGCGCCCAGGGCGTCGAGATAGGCGGGCTCGTGCATCGCGCCCAGGGTCCGCTGCAGCTCCTCGTCGCCGGCGTCGGCGGCGACGGCCCGCACGCCGGCGTGGCGGACCAGGCCGGCGCGCAGCTCGTCAAGGCGCAGGTTGCTGTCCTGGCCGGGGATCGTCCGCCCGCCTTCGCGGATCCAGTGGGCGGCGTCGTCTGAGCCGCGGCGCTGCTCGACCATCAGCAGCTCGCTCATGGCAACAACCGCCGCATCCGCGGCCCCAGCTGCTCGAAGCCGTTGCCGAGGTAGAAAGCCTCGGTGGCGCGGATCGCGTCGAAGCTCTCCCGCGGGAGACCGACCTCGATCCGCGCCACCCCCTGTTTCCCACACAGGGCCACAAGCTCGTCGACCAGGCCGGCGCCGACCCCGCGGCTGCGCCAGTCGTCGTCGACCCAAAGGTCCTGGATCGTGGCGTAGCGCCCCGGCACGTGCAGGGCGCGCTGCCAGCTGGCGCTGAGCACGCCGACGATCTCCCCGCCCGCCTCGGCGACCAGCAGGGCACCGACCCCCGGGTCCGCGAGCACCGCCTCGATCTCGGTCTCGAGATCGGCCCGCGGCGGCCGCCTGCCGCGGAGCTCGACCAGCAGCCGCTCGACCGCCGCGGCCACCGCGGCGACATCGCCGTCGCTGGCCGGGCGAATCGTCGCCGGCACCGTCGCGGTCGGGTCGCTCATACCGTCCCGGCCGCCCGCGCCCAGCTCTCCGCGTGTCCTTCTTCGCCCTCTGGGCTACTAAGGACACGCGGAGGCGGCTCCAGCTCGACGCTCCAGGCCTCGGGACCCTCACGGCCGGTGGCGACGCGCGCCACCGCGGCCATCGGCGCCCGCGCCTTGAGCAGGATCTCGTCGAACTCGTCGACCGGGTCGGACTGCATCACGATCGCGCCACCGGCTCCGATCGTCGTCTTGCCCGGGCGCATCACGATCGTGCGGATGACGATGCTGAGGTCGGTGCTGCCGTCGAGGCCGAAGTAGCCGATCGCCCCCGAGTAGACGCCGCGCGCCTCGTCCTCGATGCCGTCGATGATCTCCATCGTCCGCAGCTTCGGCGCCCCGGTCATCGAGCCGCCGGGAAAGCAGGAGTGGACGCATTCGACCGGGCTGCGGTCGGGTTCGAGGTAGCCCTGGATCGTCGAGACCATCTGGTGCACGGTCGCGTAGGGCTCGATCACCATCAGCTCCGGGACGCTGACGCTGTCGACGTCGCAGACGCGGCCGACGTCGTTGCGCAGCAGGTCGACGATCATCAGGTGCTCGGCCATCGTCTTTTCGTCTTCGGCCAGCTCGGCGCGATGGGCAGCGTCAACCACGGGGTCGTCGCTGCGCGAGATCGTGCCCTTGATCGGGCGCGCCTCGACCCGGCGCTCGCGGTCGACCGAGAGGAAGCGCTCCGGCGAGGAGCTGACGATCGCGCGCTCGCCGAACTTGAGGTAGGCGGCGAAGGGAGCCGGGTTGCTGCGCCGCAGGTGCCGGTAGAGCACGAACGGGTCGGGGCTGGCGTCGGTCGAGAACTGGTCGGTGAGGCAGACCTCGTAGGACTCGCCGGCCGCCAGTTCGGCCTGGCTGTGGGCGATGTCGGCGAGGTACTGCTCGCGGCCGCGGCCGCTCTGGAAGCTGACGTGCTCCCTGGGCTCCTCGGGGTCCGGCGTCGGCACCGGCGCCGGCGGGTCGGCGAGCGTCTCGGCGACGACCGCGGCCGCCGTCTCCAGCCAGGCGTCCGCCTCGGCGTCGTCCTCGCGGCCGACCGCGCAGACGTAGGTGCAGCGGCGCACGTGGTCGACCGCGATCACGCGGTTGGCGAGCATCATCAGCGCGTCCGGCATGTCGGAGCTGTGCACGTTGGGGGAGCCGCAGTCGGCCTTGAGCTCGTAGCCGAGGTAGCCGACGAAGCCGCCGATCAGCCCGCGCGCCAGCTCCGGCGGCGGCTCGACCGCGTGCTTGGCGACTTCGCGGTCGAGCAGGTCGAAGATCGACTTGCGCTCGACGGTGCTGCGGCGGGCGCGCTCGACCGCGACCTCGCCGGCGTCGACGTCGTAGGAGAGCAGGCAGCGATCGCGCCCGGCGCTGGTGCCCATGTAAGAGCTCTGCGCGAGGCGGGTAGGGGCGTCGACGCTGTCCAGCCAGAACGCGTTCTCCTCGTCTTTGAAGAGCCGTTCGAACAGCGCCTCCGTCGAAGGCTCGCCGTCCAGCGCCCGCAGCCGCAGCCGCATCGGGCTCTCCCCCGCTCCCCTCTGTCCCGCGGTCGGTGGGCTCGAGACGTCTGCATCGCGGACGTCTGCGGCCCGTCGGCCGGCTTTTTGGGGGAGGGGCTTGTTGCGCAGACGGGCCGCCAGGGCGTAGAAGTTTTCGGCGATCGCGCGGCCGTGCTCGGTGGCGATCGACTCGGGGTGGAACTGGACGCCCCAGATCGGGCGCTTTGTGTGTTCGATCCCCATCACCACGCCGTCGTCGGCCCAGGCGGTGACGTGGCCCTCGGGGCCGGGCGGGCCGGTGATCGCCAACGAGTGGTAGCGGACGACGGAGAAGTCCTGCGGGATCCCCTCGAAGATGCCGCTGTCGGAGTGGCGCACGTGGCTGAGCCGGCCGTGCATCGCCATCGGCGCCGTGCTGACCCCGCCCTCGAGCAGGTTGCCGATCCCCTGGTGGCCGAGGCAGATGCCGAGCACGGGGATCTCGCTGTAGCGGAGGATGTCGCGGCAGACGCCGAAGTCGTGCCAGCGTTCCGGCCGCCCCGGCCCCGGCGAGAGCACGATCGCGTCGAAGTCCGAGCGCGAGAGCACGCGCCAGGAGACGGCGTCGTTGTTGACCACGACCGGCTCCTCCCCCGCGGCGGCGGCCAGCAGGTGGAAGACGTTGTAGGTGTAGGAGTCGTGGTTGTCGACCAGCAGCGTCCTCATCTCACGCCCCCTCCAAGCCGAGCCCGCGCACCCCTTGCTCGAGCACCGTCCGCGCCACCCGCTCGACCTCGGGCGAGCGCTCGCCCTCGCGGTACCAGCGGGCGAAGTGGGAGACGTAGCGGGCCAGCGGGATCACGTCGAGCCCCTCGACCGAGCTGCGCAGGTGGCGGCGGTAAAGCTCGGACTGGACGACCGCGAAGCGGTAGTCGGCGTCCTCGGCGGCGCGCTCGGCGCCGAGCTCGGCGGTCCCGCGGTGGGCCTGCGCCCGCGCCAGGTCCCAGCCGAGGCTGCCCTTCTCCTCGCGCAGCAGCTTCTCCGGCTCGAAGTCGACCCGCTTGGCGGTCGGCTGCAGGAGGAAGTAGGCGAGCGCGATCCGCGAGGGCAGCCGGTCGGCCTCGGCATGCGAGCGCCAGACCTCGGTCCGCTCGGGATCGGACTCGATCTCCCGCTCGACCCAGTCGGCGAGGTCGTCGATCAAGAGCGCCCCTTCCTTGCTCGAGGTGATCGAGGTGCGGTCGCGGGCGACCATGCCGTGGAAGACGTCGTAGGTCGGCGGACCGCCGCCCTTGGCGCTGCCGTTGCCGTTGCCGTTGACGACGCCGAGCTCGTCGATCAGCTTGCGGCGGCAGGTGACGTGGGAGACCCACTCGTTGCCGCAGACCTGGAGCGAGATGAAGTCGTCGAGCTCCGGCGCGGCGGACCAGTAGGCGAGCGCGCGCATGTGCTGGGTCGGCAGCCCGTCGGAGCGGACCAGCGGCATCTCCTCCAGCTCCTCCCGTTCGGTCTCGTACATGACCATGTCGTCGCCGTAGCGCTTGGTCAGCTTGCCCTCGCTGAGGCCGAGGTTGGTCAGCTCCAGCACCTCGGGCAAAAAATCGGACTCGAAGATCACCTTGTCGAAGGCGATCCCGAGCCGGGCCAGGGTCTTGCGCTGGCCGGAGATCACCCAGGCGCGCGTCTTCGACCACAGTTCCAGCGCTTCCTGGTCGCCCCGCAGCACCCGCAGCATCAGCTCGTCGGCCTTGTCGTTGTACATCGAGGACTCGCGCGCGACCGAGTCCTCGGCGCCGTCGTCGGCGTCGCTGCCCCCGACCACGCCGGCGGCCCGACCGGCGGTGACGTAGTCGGCATAACAGGAGCCGACGAAATGGTCGCTCTTCTCTTCTCCCTCGGGCCAGACCTGCTGGTCGCGGCCGCTGTGGACGACGCCGGCCATCGCCTCGCCCATGCTGCGGCCGACGTCGCAGATCAAGCTGCGGCGCTCGACCTGGGCTCCGGCCTGCTCCAGCGCCGCGCCGAGCGCGTGGCCGACGGCAAGGTTGCGGAGGTGGCCGATGTGCAGCGCCTTGGTCGTGTTGGCCCCCCAGAAGTAGACGGCGTAACGCCGGCCCTCGGCGAGGTCCGCGTTGGCGCCCTCGATCCCCTCGCCGCTCTCCAGCTGGGCGCCCTTCTCCTCGATCCAGGCGCTGTCCAGCCGCAGCAGGACCTCGTCACCCTCGGCCGCAACCGTCTCGACCCAGGGCTCGGCCTCGATCCGCTCCAGCGCCCGGCGCGAGTCCTCGTCCCCGCGCCAGTCCGGCGTCCGCGGCACCAGCATCAGGTCGAAGTCGCCGCGGGGGCGGAAGGGCGATCGCGCCGACCAGCGGGCCTGCTCCCCCTGAACCGCCCCGTCCTCGATGTAGTCGAAAATGTTCACATAGCCCATTCGTAATCCCGATTTACGAATGCACCAGCCGGGGCTCGAACCCGGATCTACGGCTTACAACGCCGTCCCTTTAACCGATTAAGGCACTGGTGCTGGCTATGTGGTCGGCCCGTCAGAAACTTTGACTGGTCGATTCGGCCGCGAGCATAACAGCAATACTGTCTGCCGCCAAGTTTCTTGATCAAAAGCTCCCGGTCAGGCGGCCGGCGCCGTGGTTTCGCCGCTGCTCAGGCGATGCGGCGCTCGAAAACGCAGTCCAGGTGGCGCTTCTCTTCCTCCCCGGGCGCCGTCTTGTCGAGCTTCATGCGCGCTTCGCGACCGTCCAGGCGCAAGGTCGCAACCTGGTTGTCGAAGTAAGGCCCCTCGGCCAGGCGCCAGCGCAATCCCGGGTCGGGGGCGTCGGCGGAGCCGGCCAGCGCACGCATCGCGGCGATGAAGGGGCGCGAGAAGCCGATCTTGATCGCCCGCCGCTCGTTGAGCTCGAGCGGATTGCGATAGGGCGAGCAGACCGCCTGGTAGATCGCGCTCTCGATTTCCGTCCCGGGCGCGAAGGCGGTTTCCGCCAGGTAGGCGTGGTGGACGTCGCCGGAGAGGACGACGATCGACGCCGGTGCCTTACCCCGCTTGCCAGCGCCGACTTCTTCGAGCAGCTCGCGCAGCATCCGGAACGACTTGCCGAAGGAGGCCCAATGGTCGAAGTCGACGGCGCAACGGAGCTTCTCGGCGGCCCGGGCCGCCAGTCCCCCCCAGGCCCCGTCGCAGACGCGCTCGCTCCAGGCCTCGAGATGGTGAAAGCCGGGCGAGAGCAGCCAGGGCACGGTGGTCGCGATCAACAAATGGTCGAAGTCGCCCTTGGCGTGCTCGGAGATCCACTCCCACTCGTCTTCGTCGACGATCGAGCGCTCGCCCTCGTCGAGGACCCGGCCGGCACGGGAGTCCATGAAGATCACCCGGGTGGTGCCGAGGTCGCGGCAGAAGCTCCAGCGGGTCCCGGAACCGGTCGTGTGGGCGTTGGCTGCGAACTCGCGCAGCTCCGCGGTGGCGTGGACGTTGCCCCGGACCCGCCCGTAGAGGCCGTCTTCGTCCAGCGCCCGCGGCGAGAGGTTGCCGAGGTGCTGGTAGACCCAATAGCTCATCACCCCGGCCGTCGCCCGCCCGTGCCACCAGGACCGGCGCCGCGTCGCCTCCAGCCAGGCACGGGAGATGTTCCAGTCGTCGCTCATGTCGTGGTCGTCCCACTGCATCGAGACCGAGACGGTCGAGAACAGCCAGCGGATCAGCGGATCGCTCCACGACTCCTCGTACAGCCACGAGTACTCCTCGAAGTCGGTCACCTGCTCGCCCGGCGGGGTCTCGGTGCCGCGCCGCCGGCGGATCTTTTCGCGCGTCCGCGGCGAGCCCTCGTCGACGTAGACCTGGTCCCCGAGCAGGAAGAGGAACTCCGGCCACCGGCTGTGCTCGCCGCCGATCATCTCCGCCGCCAGCACCCGCAGCGCATCGTGCTCCTTGCCGTCTTCGTGGCGGTCTTTGCTGTGCGTGTACGGCTCCTCGTGCGGCAGGGCGACCCGGCAGGAGCCGAAGCAGACGTCGATCGGGTCGTCGCCGCCGAGCGTGCGGATCACGCTCGGCGGCAGCTCGGAGCCGGCCGGCGGCCAGCGCCGCTCGCCGTCGAGCCTGACCTCGTACTCGTTGAAGCTGGCCGGCTCCAGGCCTTCGATCCGGACCAGCGCGTAGTGGTGCTCCTCGACCGTGAAGGTCGGCTCGCGGCGGCCGAGGATCTCGACCTCGCAGGGCGCGTCGGTCTCGACCCAGACCGTCGCCTCGGTCGCGCCGACGTAGCGCAGCAGCGGCCCGAGGACCAGATTTGAATTGGAATCCTCACGCGGCACGGAAGACGAGTCCCCGGGAAGGCCGCTGAGCTAACCCCGGAGTCCGGCGGACCGAAGTCGGCCCGTCAGGTCGGCAAAGCCACCACGTGCGGTTTGAAGGCGGTCTCCAGGCGGATCATCGCGTCGACCATGGCGTCCTGAATCTCAGGCCAGGCCCCGGCGCTGCTGCGATAGCCGCCGGCGAGCAGATTCTTCCTGATCACGCACTTCTTGCGGCCTTCGACGAGATTCCATTCGAGGGGCTCTCCAAACACCTCCTCGATCTCCGGGCGGTGAGCGAAAAGGGCGTTGAAGATCTGGTGGTTTTCCTCTTCGCTGCTCCTCTCGATCCGCACCTCGACGTCGGTGGCGTGCTGTCGCAGCACGTACGTGAAATGGATGCCGCTGCGGCCGGAGCCGGCGCTGAGCCAAGTGTCGGTATTGGCGGAAACCCCAGAGTGGAGCGAGGTCATCGCTCGCGCTCGGGCGAGCAGCGAGGTCCAAAAGGCTTCCCGCAGATCGTGGCGCTCGACCCGCTCCTGCTTCTGTTCACCAACCTCTCGAGTCTCCCGGCTCGGCCCGGTGATCAGCGTCAGCAGCGGCGCCGCCGGGGAGTCCCCGATGCGCACCGCCTCGGCCTTCAGCAGGTAGAACCCGGCCAGGGGCGACTCGTTGAGCCAGGTGATCGCGGCGACGTGCTCGGGGCGCGGCTCGCTGACGATCCAGATGGCCGCCTTCGCTTCGAGCGCCGAGAGATAGGTGACCAGCTTCCCGAGGTGGTCGTGATCGCTCTTCTCCAGCTGATTCTCGATCACGACCGCGTCCCCCGACTGATCTTCGGCGACGAGATCGACGCTGAACGTCCCCGCGCGGCGCTCTCGCTCGACGTTCTCCAGGGTGAAGTCGAGCAGGTCGCTGAGGACGTCCGGGTTCTGCTCGAGCCAGGTCGTGAAATCTCGCGCCTCGTGCGGCCACACCTCCCGCAGCGGCACGCGGCGGAGCTTGCCGATCTCGACCGGCTTCGACACGAGCGGACTCACGCGCTCACCGGGCCCGGGCGAAGCACGTCGGGGTCGTGGCCGGGAATGACGCCGGCGCCGCCGTCCCGCAGCGTCCGCAGGCGCTCGGCGGAGCGACGCTGCTCGTCCCTGTCGTCGCCGAAGGCGGGAAAGCGGTGGTCGTCGAGCCCGGAGGCGAAGTAGGCGACGTCGGCGGCGAGGACCAGGTCGCCGCCGATCCGCACCGACTGATGGCCCGGGGTGTGGCCGGGCGTCAGCAGCAGCTTGACCGAGCCGTCGCCGCAGAGGTCGTGATCGCCGTCGACGAGGATCACCTCGCGCTCCTCGTCGACGTAGTCGCGCGGCTGGAAGAAGTTCCGCTCGACGGCGCCGGGGTCGTGGCCGGCCTCCCACTCGCGGCGCTGGACGACGATCGGGATGCTCGAGGGCAGCAGCGAGAGGCCGCCGGCGTGGTCGTAGTGCAGGTGGGTGAGGACGATCTTGGTGATCGCCGCAGGGTCGACCTGCTCGTGCACCGGCTGGTCGAGCTCGAACGAAAAGAGGCTCATCGTCGTCGCGCCCGCGTAGAACGCCGACGGGTCGGCGCAGGCGCCGGGATGCAGGCCGGTGTCGATCAGGATCCGCTCGTCGTCCGTCTCGACCACGTAGGCGGGCACCGGCAGGCGGGTGCGCTCCCCGGGGTCTTCGTCCTGGCGCCAGAGGGCCGCGGAGGCCGTCATCCAGCCGACGTTCAGCATCTCGATCTTCACGCTGCTCCTAACATGGACAACCTTAGTTTGAGTGATAGATTTTCGTTATGGCAGGGCGAGCGGCAACGCTCCACGTCTACCAGGATCTGGGGCCCGGGGACTCCCAGCCGCAGAACTCGCCGGGCACGGAGTGGAAGACCCGGAACGTCAACAGCTTCCTCTGGGGCCTGATCCGCCAGGACCTGCCGATCACCAACTGCCGGCTCGGCAACGGGCAGCGACTGGGCATCGAGGAGATCCGGATCGGGCGCACCCACCGGCAGATGATCGCCACCGCGCTGACCCTCGGCCTCTGGGCGCCGACGCAGATCAGCTGGCGCTGCTGTCGCCCGCCGTCGCAGTCGGGCACGCTGGACTGACGCGATGATCCACACCGACGACCGCGGCTCACAGGAGTGGAACGGCGTCCACGTCACGCACAGGACGACCGTCGCCGAACTGATCGACGTCGACAACGTCGGGCGCGACGGGACGCTGCTGAGCGGGTTCGAGATGTTCCGCCAGGCCGGGGAAAGCCTCGACGAGATCATCCGCCGGGCGCGGGACGCCGAGCAGCGGGTGCTCGCGATCGGGTCGGGCTGGGCGCTCTCGAAGATCAACATCACCGACGGCCACCTCGTCAACACCAAGCTCCTCAACGGCTGCTGCAGGATCGGCGAGCGCTACTTCGAGGACGGCTACCCGGCCGCGGACCGGCGCGGCGTCGTGCTCGCGCAGGCGGGCATGCAGATCGCCGAGCTGAACGCGTTCCTGGAGATGACGCCGCCCGACGTCGGCGACAAGCGCGCGCTGAAGGCCGCCGGAATCGGCAACGGGCAGACGATCGCCGGCGCCGTGTCCGGCAACACGCACGGCTCGCAGCTGGACTTCGGGGCGATGCCGGACTTCGTCGTCGGCCTCCACGTCGCCACCGGCAGCGGCCGCACGCTGTGGATCGAGCGGGCGTCCAGGCCCGTGCTCAACGACGAGTTCGCCGAGCGGATCGGGGCCGACGTGATCCGCGACGACGACGTCTTCAACGCGGCCGTCGTCAGCTTCGGGAGCTTCGGGATCATCGCCGCGATGGCGCTGGAGACCGCGCCGATCTACCAGCTCGCGTTCCCGGCGATCGCCGACGTCCGCCACGACGACCTCAAGCGGCAGCTGCGCGCGTTCGCGCAGCCCGATCCGGCCGGCGTCGACCACTACGAGTTCATCTTCGACCCCCAGGGCCGCAAGCAGATGGCGATGGTGGCGAGCGCGCCGCGGGTGCCGTTCGAGCCGGGGCATCCGACGCCGCAGCCGCGCTGGATCATCCGCGACAAACTCGGCTACGCCCCCGGCGACAACATCCTGCGCCTCGCCGCGCTGGTGTTGCGCCTGCTGCCGCCGCGCTTCGTCACCGGCCTCGCCTTCAAGCAGTACCGCAAGCTGGCGCTGCTCAACCAGGTTCGCGGCACCCCCGGGCAGCTGTACACGTCGTCGATCTACTACCTCGAGGGCTACACCGAGAGCGCCTTCGCCGTCGCCCTGGCCGACGCGCCGGCGACGATCGACCTCGTCTCGCAGGTCGCGCGCGAGACCCGGCTGCCGTCGATCAGCCAGGTGCGGCTCGTGCGCGCCTCCGAGGCCACGCTCGGCTTCACCCAGCATCAGCCGCGCACGGCCGTGTTCGAGGTCGGCCTGATCAACGACGACGGGTTCCCGGAGTTCGAGCGCCGCCTCGACGAGGCGTTCCGCGCGGCCGGCATCCGGTACACGATGCACTGGTCGAAGAACTCCGGGATCGATCTGGCCAAACTCGAGTACATGTACGGCCGCGAGCGGATCGCGAGCTGGAAGGCCGCCCGGCGCACCGTGTTCGGCGGTGACGAGGCGCTGATGCGGACGTTCGCGTCCGACGCCATGGTGCAGGCCGACCTTGCTCAGCCGCACTTCCCCAGCAGCAAGTAGGTCGTCTCGGGGCCCTAACCGGGATTCGTGGCCGCGACCAGCCAGACGGACCCGCGGCCGACTATCGATCCGTCGGCCCGCTGCCAGGCGGCGTAGTGGTCGGCAAGGGCTTCGGCTATCTCCCCTCGAAGGCTCTCGCCGTGCTCTCCGTTGAGACGAATCAGCTCGGCTCCGGGGCCGATCGCAAGCAGGGAGTCGACGGCTTCGGCGATGTCCTTGCCCATGAAGTAGTCGAAGTCGCGCCGGTGCAGCTCGATCGCGGCGAACCCGGCGGCCTCAAGGATGCCTCGCAGGGTGTCGGGATTGCCGAGGGAGAACGGCCCGGGGCCGCAGGTGTCGGCTTCGTACTCCTCCGGGCGCGCGAGGAAGCGCTCCACCACCTGCTCGGTCTCCGCCCAGAAAGGGCTCTCCTCCTTGCGCCGCCAGCAAATCTTGCGCAGCCCGCCGCCTGGTTTCAGGGCTCCCCTGATTGCACGCATCGCCGGCACCGGCGCGGCGAAGAACTGGGTTCCCATGCGTGAGAAGGCGTAGTCGTACGCCCGATCCCATGCCGCCGTCTGTGCATCGACGGTCTCGAACTCGACGTTGCCGACACCCGCCTCGGCCGCCTCCCGACGCGCATCCTCGATGAAACGAGAGGAGGAGTCGGTCCCGAGCGCGAAGCCCCGGGGACCGACCAGCGCGGCCAGTTGCCGCGTCGTCTCGCCGAACCCGCAGCCGATGTCGATACAGCTGCCGCCCTCCGGTGGCGGATAGCCGTCGAATAGGTCGCGGGTGACCTCGTCCAGCGCGCCGACGAACACCTCGCGATTCTTCTTCCACCGCTCATAGAGCACGGTGTCCCAGGCCCTTACCGCCTCCTCGTTGCCTGGCGCAACCGGGCCTGAGCCTCGCGATTGAGTCATTGCGCACAGGCTAGCCGCTCCTTCCGTTGGCCGACGGTCGGTCCGGCTACTCGTCACCCTCGCGAACCGTGAACCCGATGGGGCGCTTCGTACGGGGCGGCGGCGCGATCAACTGCCGTAGTGCTTCGAAGATCTGGCGAAGCTGCTCATCGTGCTCGCTCAAGCGAGCGCCGATGTCCAAGTCCATCTGATCGAGCCGCTTTTGAAGCTCCTCGAACGAGCCGGCGACGCGCCTCAGCTCGACAAAAGCCCGCATGATCTCGATGTTCACCGCGATTGCTCGATCGCTGCGGAGGACCCCGGAGAGCATCGCCACTCCCTGCTCGGTGAAGACATAGGGCGCGTAGCGACGACCACCCCGGCCATCGTTTGAGGTTGCAATTTGTGACCTCAAAGCCTCCGTCTCGGCCTTGGTCAGCTGGAGCATGAAGTCCTCCGGGAAGCGCTTCAGGTTTCGTTTGACCTGCTGAACCAGGCGCTTCGTCTCAACGCCGTAAAGGTCTGCCAGACCCGCCGCGTCCTTTGATGATTCGGCCATTCCGGCATGATGGCAAACACGCCGGAACTTATTGTCTTCATCGGGAGACAGGATTTGAACCTGCGACCGCTCGGCCCCCAGCCGACCTGAGTCAGTGCTCTATCCGTCCGGCCGCGTCCCCACGCGTCCCAGCGCCCCCGGCGCCAGCCACACTGGAGTCATCGGACGATGCATCCGGTACCAGAAGCGGTACCGCGCTACCGCTCTTGCTACTTCAGCAAGCGAAGGAATTCATCGCGATCGATGCCCGCGTCGGCGAGGATGCCGCTGAGCGTCCCACGCTTGATGTCCTTGGCGTGAACCGCGACCGTGACGATGTTGTGGCTGTCCGGGTGGGTGAAGTGATGATGACTGCCCTTAGAACGAGCAAGGCGCCAGCCCTTCTGCTCCAGAACCCGAATCAGCTGCCGGGGTCGAACCGACGGCAGCCGGCTACTCACGCGGCGACGGTAACCCGCTCGATCAGCGCTGGCTGAGGCAGGGGACGCCCCTCCTCCTCCAGCACCTCGAGATAGCCCTCGATGGCGTCCTTAGCCATCGCCAAGGCTTCGTCGTGAGTCTCGCCTTGGGTATGGCAGCCCGGCAGAGCCGGAACGGACACGCTGAAGCCGCCCTCCTCTTCGGGCTGCAACACGACCTCGAACTCATGGGATTTAGCCGTCATCAAGCTACCTTTCACGAGGAAGGATAGCTATCAGCGCCATCAGAGCGACGAGATACGGTGCTGACCATCAGAGCTCTCATTGTCGCAGCCAAGTCAATCCGTAGACGGAGATTTAGCGAGATCGAGTCATCTGGACGGTACTTGACAGGAAACGTCAAGAACTGATTTCCTTTCGCAGACAATAAGTTTCGTCAGCCACCAAGACGCTGCGCAAACAGCCGAACCTCATAAAAGCGCTGGCTCGCTGGGAACCCCATGAAAAATCGATGGATCAGATCAACCAGTAGGAGGCCGTGAATATGAAGCTCGCTGCATCGCTCGCGATCGTCGTCGCCCTGGCTGTCGCTGGATGTGGTGACGGAGGATCGCAATCAACCGCGGCCCAGTCCACCCCCGCCCCCCTATCGATCAGCCAGCTTGAGCACGAAGCCGCCCTTCAGCACGAAATGGCTCAGAAATATCTCCGACAAACTATGCAGATAACTCGAGATGCATACAACAGGGCAAGGAATATCTGAGTAACACAGAGCACGAAAGGGCTGCGTCTCTGATTCACCTAAATCGGGAGGCTCAGCAACGTGCCGCCGCCCTTCGCGGCAAATGTGCGAGCGCGTTCTCCAGATCCCCAACGTCCTACCTGGCAATGGTCATTTGGCCCAGATCGCCTACCGTTGCGAACAGCAAGGATTCCGATGACCCTCATGGCGCGCATGCTGCTGCTCTGCCTCGTCCCGACATATATCTCGGAAGCCACGCGCGGCATTCCCGTGGGTTCCTCGGACTCCTAAAGGCCCGGATAGCCGCAGACCACCGAAGATGACGGAGAGGCGCGGAGTGGTCAGGCAGCCTCGGAAGCCAGATCCACCACTCTGTTACTGACGATGACAACGCAAATGGCCGGGGCGCTGCTCGAACAGCCCCCGGCCCAGCAATCGCGCCCTCTCAGTCCCCCACCGGGTGCAACCTCCGGAGCGAGAAGACGTACTGGGGCGCGGAAATGTGGAGAGGAGAGTCCTGACCGGAGGCTTCTACCGCTGTCGGATCGAGCGCCCGGTTAGACCGAGTGCGCCCCTGGACCGAGGGGCGAGGATGACAGGTACGCTCAGACGCTCGCCTGTGCCGGGACTTCGGCGGCGTTTCCAAGGAAGTTTGGAGATGCAGTTGCAATCTAACTTGGAGTTCCCTATGTTGCTCTTTGCAAATAAGAAATTGCCTAACAAGGAAGTTTGCAATGAGCCCTTCGATCGAGATCGATGACGACATTTTTGAGCACCTGAAGTCGCAAGCCGAGCCGTTCACAGACACGCCTAACACCGTGCTACGCCGACTTCTCAACATGGACGGCCGATCTGCATCGCCGCCTCAGCCCACCTCGACCGCTCGGTCGGACAGTCCAGAGAAACCGCCAGCCCGCTCCGGTAAGCAAGCGAAGGGCAAGAAACAGGGGCGACGGACGCGTGCCGCCTCTGGCACCCTTCTGCCCGAGCAAGCGTACGAGAAGCCGTTGCTCCAGGCGCTTGTCGATGCGGGAGGCGAGGCCCCCTACCGAAACGTCCTGGACTCGGTCGGTCAGTCGCTCGAGAAGGCACTTATGCCAGCCGACTTCGAGAAGCTCACGTCTGGAGGTATCCGCTGGCACTCACGGCTCCAGTTCGTCCGGCTCCGGCTGATCGAGCGGGGCGAGCTTGACCGCGACGCGCCGAGGGGCGTCTGGCGAATCACTGACACCGGTCGACAAGCGCTTGTCAACGAAACGGAGGCCTGATGATGAGCGACTCGTCGTCCGACAACGCAGCGCTGTGCATGCGGCTGATGCGGGTCGACTCGGAGTCCGAGGTAACCGACATCCTGTGCGAGGCAGGGTACTGGGACGATGACGATGCCTGGCGGCTGTTCAGCGACGACGACAACAGTTTCTCGGTGATTGGCAATCAGCAGGCGGAGGCGGTCGCCGCTTTTGTCGAGAAGATTGTCAACTCCGTCGATGCGCGGCTCGTGAACGCTTGCCGGCTGGCTGGCGTCGACCCCGAGGGACCAGACGCACCTCAGACGATGCGAGAAGCCGTTGCCCGGTTCTTTGAGGGCAAGGCTCATCCGAAGCCATCCGACGGACACATCGCCGCGTGGCTGAACAAAACCAAGGCCACGCCAGAGGGTCGGCTTCTCACGGTCGCGGCCACCGGTTACATGCCACGCGAAGGCCAGCCGAGCCTAACCGTAGCTGATCAGGGCGAAGGACAGGCACCGGATGACTTCCCTACCACGTTCATGTCGACCCATGGCAACAATAAGTTGCGCATTCCGTTCGTCCAGGGCAAGTTCAACATGGGCGGAACCGGCGCCTTTCAGTTCAGCAAATTGCAACTAATTGTGTCTCGCCGGAATCCGGCATTCGTTCCCGCTGATGGCTCGTCGCGCGACCAGCAGTGGGGGTTCAGCGTCGTGCGGCGCGAGCCACCGGGCGACGGCGCGAAGAGCTCCGTATACAGATACCTCGCGCCGGTGCCGATCCCCGACAGTAACCAGCGAGGCGTACTGGCGTTCGACGCCGCCGAGTGGCCGATCTTCCCAGAGGCCGACGCTGAAATTCGAGACGCCTACCATCGCCAGTCGCCGTACGGCTCCCTCGTGAAGCTGTACGAGTACGCGTGGGAAGGCGTTAAGTCCAACATCGTGCAATCCGGCGAGGGCCTGCTGCGTCGCATCGACATTGGCCTGCCGGAGCTAGGCCTTCCCGTTCGCGTCTTCGAGTGTCGTCCCGGGTACAAGGGTGGGCCGGCGAGCTTCGCAACCAACGCTCTCGGGCTCGTATCCCGCTTGGATAGCGACAGTGGGAACAACCTCGATACCGGCGAGCCAATTGGCGGTGTTATCGCCCTCGATGATGGCAAGCAGATCCGCCTTCGCGTCTACGTCTTTAAGGATAAGGACAAAGCCAAGAATTACCGCAACGCTCGGCATGGCGTCGTTTTCGGCGTCAACGGCCAGATGCACGCCGCCTACCCGACCGCGTTCTTCTCACGCGAGCGAGTGAATCTGAGCTACTTGAAGGACTCATTGCTGGTCTTCGCGGACTGCAGCGCAATCGACGGGCAGACGCGGGAGGACTTGTTCATGAATAGTCGGGATCGCTTGCGTGTCAATCCTGTCGCGCGACAACTGGAGGAGAAGCTGGCGGTCTTCCTGCATGACGAGCCGACCTTGCGCGAGATCCAGAACCGCCGTCGTCAGCAAGCGACGCAGGAGAAGCTGAGTGACGACAAGCCGCTGAGCAATGTCCTTGAGACGCTGATGAAGAGCAACCCGTTGCTGAACCAGCTTTTCTTGAAGGGCGCAAACATCTCGACTCCATTTCCGCCAAGTGGTAGTCGCAATGGCAGCAGCGGCGATTTCGTCGGCCAGCGGTTCCCGACGTTCTTCCGTTTCAAAGATCACGAGGACGGCGAAATGCTGACCCGCGCGGCGCACCTCGGCTCACGCGTCCGAATTGCGCTTGAGACGGACGCAGAGGACATCTACTTCGTACGCGACGTCGAGCCCGGAGCGTGGAACGTCCGACGCCGAGTCGGTGACGACTTCAGCGACGCGGCTGGCTGGAGCGCGACGGGTCCCAAATCGGGCATTGCGCAGCTTTGGTTCGACACTCTGCCCGAGGACGCCATCGCCGGCTCCAGGATCGAGTACCTCATCGAGGTGACCGACCCCAGCCGTCTTGACGCATTCAAGCTCAAGCTGATGCTCGACGTAGCGGGCGAACGCACGCACCAACCGCCCCCGGGTCCCCCTAGTCCGGACAACGCGAACAGTGGAAAGGGCAAACGGGGAGGATCGAGCTCGACGCTCAGCCTGCCGGACATCACGCCTGTTCGTCGCGAGGATTGGTCGGCTCATGATTTCGACGAGACGAGCGCGCTCAAAATCGTGCACGCCGGAACGGAGGCGAACGAGTCGCTTTACGACTTCTATGTGAACTACGACAATAAGTACTTGCTACACAGCTACAAGCAGCGGGGCGCTGATGCAGCAGTCCTCGAGAAGCAATTCGTCTACGGAATGGTGCTCGTCGGGCTTGCGCTGTTGCAGGAGCATCATCAACGGGCAAAAGGCAAAAAGCACGATGCCAGCAATGCCGACATTGAGGAGCAAGTGCATCGGATCACGACCGCGCTCGGCCCAATTCTTCTGCCAATGCTTCAGGCGATAGGTGGGCTCGCGGAGGAGAAGACGCCCGTCTAGAGCGCGGGTCGATGGACCAGAACGACCTCATGGGCGGTGTACGGTGCGATGTCCGCTCGGTCGCCAGCATGCGCCCACCACCGGCGTCCCGGAACGTCACGCCATAGCCGACCATCCCCTGCGGTCGCAAGGTCGTCGAACTTCACCTCTGTGAAACCAGCGCGCTCCATTGCTTCTAAATAGCGGACGAGCTGGTCGGCAACGTCATTGAACCCGACTACCTGGACGACGTGGGTGTTCGTGTCACACATCCGCGCGATATCGGTGAAAGCGACTTCCAGTTTGGAGAAGTACGTCCGGAGGGACGGGTCGCTCCGGGCGGACATCGTGTAGTAGGCCAAACCGTTGCCATCCTCTTGACCGGCAAGAAAGTACGGGAACGGAGTCTCGTGGCGCCCACGAACCTTCCAGCGATGGTAGTTCACGTAGACACCTGGATAAGGGGGTGAGGTCAGCACTAGTCGGGGTGCGGGATAGCGCGAGACGCTGCGGTGATCGGCGACCCCCGGGAGTCCCTTGTGCAGTACGAGACAGTGAGGTAGCCCAGAAGCTTCTGACGCGCTTGTCAGCAGCCCGGTAAAGCCTGGTCGACGCGTGCGCAGCAGTGGTCATCATTGATGCGTTGTCTACGAGAGCCTTATGTAGGAGATCCACGGGCGGGATGTCGCGCCGCATATCGAACGCCCACTGGGCGGTGCGCAACAGGACGCATCTTGCAAACGCCCGCGCCTTGGGGGAATCAACCTCGTCGAGGCGAGCAATCGCGTTGAGAGCCATGCCCCGATGCTCGACGGTATCGACCGACATAAGATTGCGGAAGTAGCTGCGTGCAACGTCGTCAACTGGTGCCTCGTCCGACGCCGGCTCGTCGTCAACGACGCGCTTCGCCCAAGCAACGACTTGGTCGAGCTCGGATGCCGAGTACAAGCGCGTCTTGACGCCGCTTACGAAGACCGACAGCGAGTTGATGTCGCTGCCAACCGCAAGCCTGCTGGCTCGCCGTGCCTCGACCAAGGTGGTGCCGCCGCCGACGAAGTAATCGGCAACGACGTCGCCCGGGCTGCTGAAGGCATCGATAGCGGCCGCCGCGAGTTCTGGTGAAAAGCGGGCCGGATAGCGATAGAACTCGTGAGGTGACGCCGTGCGGCGGACGCCGAGAGATATCGGCGTGCAACTAAGCGCCGCATCGCGAACCCGCGCAAGGGCCACGGAGTCGAGCGAGGGCATCTTGGGGTCTTCCTGTCTCTCGGTCGGTTTCCTCCCTGCCGGGCTCCGCTATCGGCTGGGCGTCGAGACTGAGCGACCCAAAGTAGCCAGATCTTCGGACGTGTCGGCCGGCAGCTTCTGCTTTAAGCCGGTCCCTCCACAGGGCTCGGTATCAAAGCCGGTACCACGAGATCATTGACGCTCTCATACTGCCAGGCGATTGGACTGACAGCCCGCTTCCCAAGCGGGCTCTCGAATATCGGGGAGACAGGATTTGAACCTGCGACCGCTCGGCCCCCAGCCGAGTGCGCTACCAGACTGCGCCACTCCCCGTGGGTCTCTGCATTCTGACGAATCGGGCGAGAGGCGGCTACCCTCCCTGCGGCGCGGCGGTAGCTCAACGGTAGAGCCTCAGCCTTCCAAGCTGATGACGCGGGTTCGATTCCCGTCCGCCGCTTTTCGAATTGCCGTCCGGCGGCTCTGAAGGGCACGGCCGCGACTGCCGATACAGCCCCTCTTGACGCGACGGGAACATCGACCACGACTCGGTTGGCCTTGCATCGTGCTGGCCCTCGCCGCGATCGCCCTCGCCGGCTGCGGCGGCTCCGGCGATTCCGAAGGCGAAGGCGTCACCGTCACCAAGAGCGACGCCGGCTACGTCGCCTGGCCGCTGTTCGGCCGCGTGCCCGAGCGCACCCACTACCTGCCGACCGAGCAGCAGCTGCTGGACCCGCCGCTGCGGCAGGCCTGGTCGATCAACACCCACGCGCTGATCGAGTTCCCGCCGGCGATCTCCGGCGGCGTCGCCTACGTCGTCAACAAGTTCGGCAACGCCAGCGCGGTGCGGCTGAGCGACCGCAAGGTGCTCTGGCGGCGCCTCACCGACCCCTCCGACCACGGCAAGCCGACCGACGTGACGGCGCCGGTCTACCACCAGGGCAAGGTCTTCTTCGCCTACCTCGACGGCAACCTGGTCGCGGTCGACGCCGCCAGCGGCAAGCGGGTCTGGGCCCGCAACCTCCACGCCCACCTCGAATCCTCGCCGATGGCGGTCGCCGGCACCCTCTACCTCGGCACCGACGAGAGCGACGTCGTCGCCCTCGACGCCGGCGACGGCAAGGAGGTCTGGCGCTTCGACTCGCCGGGGGCGATCAAAGCCAGTCCCAGCTACCACGACGGCCGCCTCTTCGTCGCCGACTACGAGGGGTCGATGTTCGCCCTCGAGGCCAAGAGCGGCAAGCCGATCTGGCGCACCAACACGACCAGGGTGGCGCCGTTCGGGCGCGGCGGCTTCTTCTCCTCCCCGGCGATCGGCTTCGGCCGGGTCTACGCCGGACGCGACGACGGCACCGTCTACGGCTTCGACGAAAAGACCGGCAAGGTCAGCTGGTCCTTCCAGACCGGCGACTACGTCTACGGCTCGCCGGCCGTCGCCCAGGTCCCCGGCACCCCGCCGAGCGTCTACATCGGCGCCGAAAACGGCCGCCTCTTCGCGCTCGACGCCGCCAGCGGCAAGCGGCACTGGCACTACGACGTCGGCGGCCCGATCCCCGGCACCGCCGTCGTCATCGGCCGCACCGTCTACACCTCGAGCTTCAAGGCCGACAAGACGGTCGGCATCGACGTCACCACCCACGAGAAGAACTTCGAGCTGAAGCAGTCCGGCTACACCCCGGTCGTCTCCGACGGCAGGCGCGTCTACCTGGTCGGCTACTACGTGGTGGTCGGGCTGGAGCCGGTCGGCAACTGAGCCGGCCCGGCTAGGCTGCCTCGCCATGGGCAAGCTCAGCTACGAGGGCCACACGATCGAGTACGACAGCTACGGGACGGGCGACCGCGTGATCGTCCTCGTCCACGGGCTGCTGATGAACCGCCGCATGTTCGAGCGGCTGGGGCCGGCGCTGGCCGAGCGCGGCAACCGGGCGATCTGCGTCGACCTGCTCGGCCACGGCCGCTCCGACCGGCCCGAGGACCTGCGGCTGTACTCGATGCCGCTCTTCGCCCGCCAGGTGGTCGCCCTGCTCGACGACCTCGGCATCGACTCCGCCGTGATCGGCGGCACCTCGCTCGGCGCCAACGTCGCCCTCGAGCTGGCGACCCGGCACCCCGACCGCGCCAGCGGCCTCTTCCTCGAGATGCCGGTGCTCGACAACGCCCTCTCGGCGGTCGCCGCCACCTTCACCCCGGTGATGCTCGGCCTGCGCTTCGGCCGGCCGGCGTTCGAGCTCGTCTCGCGCCTCACCTCCGCCCTCCCCCGCACCAACCACCTGGTCGACATCGGCCTCGACTGGGTCCGCCAGCGGCCGGGGCCCTCGCTGGCCGTGCTGGAGGGGCTGCTGCTCGGGGAGACGGCGCCGCACCGCGAGCAGCGCCGGCGCATAACCCAGCCGGCCCTGATCGTCGGCCACCCGCGCGACCCGCTGCACCCCTTCAGCGACTCCGGCATGCTCGCCGAAGAGCTGCCCAACGCCCGCCTGGTCGAGGCCGAGTCGCTGCTCGAGTGGCGGATCTCGCCGGGCCGGCTCGACGACGAGCTGGCCGCCTTCGTGGAGGAAGCGTGGAGGGCGTGAGGGCCCGGCCGACTTCTAGCGGCGATCCGGGTCGTAGGACTCGGCGAAGGAGACGTCGGCGAGCCAGCGCTTGAACTCGGGGTCGTCGCTGAAGCGTTTGAACAGCTCGGTGTTGTCGCGGAGGAGGCCCTGCATCGCGCGGTTGAGCGCCTGGTCGTGCTCGATGCGGGCGTTCTGGCGATCGCTGTTGCGCATCGCGTTGCGGTAGGCGGGATCCGCCCCCACTTTTCCCGGCAGTTCGGCGACGGTGCGGGCGACGCGGTCGGCGTCGTCCCAGTCGATGTCCCCGAACATGTCGTTGAAGGTCTTGACGATGCTGGAAAGGCGGTCGAGCTCGGGCTCGGGCCTGCCGGCGCCCCCGTCCGCCGGGACCGGCGCCACCTCGGCATCCTCGTCCTCGAGCGCGATCGCGATCGTCTCGCGCTTTTCGGCCCGGTAGCTGTCCATGTCCACCGTCTCCAGGATCCCCCGCGAGAGATCCTCTTCCTTCGGCGCCGGCAGCTTCGGGATCAGCAGGTTGAGGAAGATCGACAGTTCCTCCCACTCCGGATTCGCGTAGGGGAGGATCGAGCCGAGAAAGCCGTAGCCGCGCACGAAGGCCTTCCCGTCCCCTTTGAACTCGACCTGCTCGCCCTCGTCCAGCCGCTCGTTGTAGTTGGCGACACAGGTGTCGAGGATGAAGTCGAGCTGCTCGCGCGGCGCGCCGCCGAGGAAGAGGCGGACCAGCCCGCGCACCTCGGCCTCCCCGAACACCTCGGCCACGTAGAGTCGCGCCAGCAGATCGTGCAGGCGGTTCGGGTCGGTCTCCTCGCTGAGAATCGTGGTCCGGTAGTAGTCGGAGAACGCCGCCTCGATCGCCCCCGCCTCGTTGGCGAAGTCGAGGACGAAGGCGTCGTACTTGTGCGGGTGGGCGCGGTTGAGGCGAGACAGCGTCTGCACCGCCTGCACGCCGCTGAGAACCTTGTCGACGTACATCGTGTGCAGCAGCGGCTCGTCGTATCCGGTCTGGAATTTGTCGGCGCAGACGAGCAGCCGGTAGGGGTCCTCGCGGATCTTCTCGGCGATCGATTTCGACGGGAAACCGTTGAGCGAAGCCTCGCTGACGGACCTGCCGGCGTACTCGTGCTCGCCCGAGAAGGCGACGATCGGCTCGATGCTGCTGCGGCGCTCGCGCAGGTAGGCCTTGATCGCGTGGAAGTACTCCAGCGCCCGCTCGATGCCGCCGGTCACCACCATCGCCCGCGCCTGCCCGCCGATCTTCCGCGTTCCCAGGACCTCGTCGTGGAAATGGTCGACGATGATCTTCGCCTTGATCCCGATCGCGTGGTCGTTGCCCTCGACGAACGCCCGCAGCCTGCGGCTCGCCCTGCGCGTGTCGAACAGGGGATCGTCGTCCACGGTGGTGACCAGCCTGTAGTAGCTGGCCACGGGCGTGTAGTTGGCGAGCACGTCGACGATGAACCGCTCCTCGATCGCCTGCTTCATCGTGTAGGTGTGGAAAGGGCGGTGCTTGGTCTCGCCACCCTCGGCGACGGGCTCGCCGAAGATCTCCAGCGTCTTGTTCTTCGGGGTGGCGGTGAAGGCGAAGTAGCTCGCGTTGGGGAGCATCTTCTGCGCCTCGATCAAACGGTTCACCTGGTCCTCGTCGGTCTCCTCGAGATCGTCGTCGGCCGCCTGTCCCGAAAGCGCCCGGCTCATCGCCTTCGTGGTCTTGACGCCCTGGCTCGAGTGCGCCTCGTCGATCACGATCGCGAACGAGCCGTCGGCGTGGGCGGTGCCGATGTCCTCGAGGACGAAGGGGAATTTCTGCACCGTCGAGACGATGATCTTCTTGCCGCTCTCGATGAACTGGCGCAGGTCGCCCGAGCGCCGGGCATGTCCGACCGTCGCCCCGACCTGGGAGAACTGCTTGATCGTCGCGTCGATCTGCTGGTCGAGGATGCGGCGGTCGGTGACGACGATGACGGAGTCGAAGACGGGGGCGCCGGCGCGTTCCAGCTCGATCAGGCCGTGGGCCAGCCAGGCGATCGAGTTCGACTTGCCGCTGCCGGCCGAGTGCTGCACCAGGTAGCGGCGGCCGGGGCCGTGTTCGCCGGCGTCGGCCAGCAGCTTGCGGACCACGTCGAGCTGGTGGTAGCGCGGGAAGATCTGCGTCGAGGCCTTGCGCCCGGTCCTCGGCTCCTTGGTCGTGAGCAGCGCCGCGTAGTCCTCGATGATCTCGGTGAGGCTGTCGCGGGCGAGCGTCTGCCGCCACAGGTAGTCGGTCTTCAGCCCGGCGGGGTTCGGGGGGTTGCCGGCGCCGCCGTCGTAACCGCGGTTGAAGGGCAGGAACCACGACTTGCCGCCGTCGAGCTTGGTGCAGAAGCGAACCTCGGCGTCGTCGACCGCGAAGTGGGCGAGGCAGCGGGCGTGGCTGAAGATCAGCTCCTTCGGGCTGCGGTCGCGCTTGTACTGCTCGACCGCGTCCTCGACCGTCTGCTTGGTGAGGCTGTTCTTCAACTCGAAGGTGGCGACGGGCAGGCCGTTGACGAACAAGGCGAGGTCGAGCGCGAGCCGGGTCTCGTCGCCGCTGTAGCGAAGCTGGCGGGTGACCACGAAGCGGTTGGCCGCGTACCGCTCGACCGCGGCGGCGTTCCCCGGCGACGGCGCTCCGTAGAACAGATCGACGTTCAGCGGACCGTGCTTGACGCCGCCGCGCAGCACGTCGACGATCCCGCGCGAGGTGATCTCGCCCTGGAGCCGGGCCAGGAAGCGCCGGCGCTTCGTCCCGTCACGGTCGATCTCAGTGGCCTCGGCCGCCTCGGGTTGCGTCGCCTCCAGGAAGGCGGCGAGCTGGACCAGGTCCAGCGCGAACTCGCGGTCGTAGGCGGCCGGATCCCCCTCGATCCAGCCCACCTCCGCCGCCGTCATCTGCGCGACGATCGTCGCCTCGAGCCCGGCCTCGCTGACGTCCGTGCTCACGTCGCCACCAGCTCCCGCAGGCGCTCGTCCGGCGACGAGTCGCCCGCCCCCGGGTCCTCTGGAAGCCCCTCCGCGGCCGCGCGGACGTCGAGCTTTCCGCTCACCACGTCGGCGACCAGGCGGGTGCGGTATTCGCGCAGGAGATCCACCTGGGCGGACGTGACCGCGATGGTCTTCTCACGCTCCTCCAGCTCGCGGTCGAGGGACTCCACGATCGCGCGCTGCTCGGCGATCGGCGGCAGGGGCACGCGGTGGCGGCGCAGCTTTTCCGCGGTCAGGTGGGCGATCGTGCTTTCGCTGCCGTCGGCCTTGAAGACGCCGCGCTCGGCCATCGCCCGCAGGACGTAGTAGAGGAAGCGAGGCTCGTCGCGGTCGGCTCGATGCGGCCGCAGGCGATGGAGTGCCTTCTGGTATCCGACCACCTCCGGCCGATCCCAGATCGCGGCTCGACCCACCTCTCCCCCCTCGCAGACCAGCAGGTCGCCGCGGCTGACGGTGTAGCGACCGTACTGCTCGGGGGGAATGTCCATTTCGGGCAGGCCATCGCTGTTGACCCGGTCCCACTGCACGTCGGTGTTGCGCAGGTAGGGCACGAGGAACGCCCCGGTGATGCGCTTGGCGTCGAGCATCTTGCCGAGCCTCACCGAGTAGCGCAGGTGCAGGGGGACGGCATCCCACCCCTCCGGCATCTCGCCGAGCCAGTCGATGCCCGAAGGCCGCAGGGCGACGTCGGCCTCGAGGCCGCGGGTGACGGTGCGGTGGATGATTCCCCGCTGCTCCTCTTCGAGCAGCTCCAGAAGCCGCTCCTTCGCGGTGATGAATCTCCGTATTCGCCCGAGCACATGGGTGAGGAACCTGGCGATCGCGGCTTGATCCGCCGCGGGGGGGACCGGGAGCGGTGAGCGCGCGAGACGGTCGTAATCGATGTTCTGCCCCTGCCGAATTCCGGTGACGAACAGCCTCAGCCCGTCGACGAACCTGCTCGATTTGAAGACCAGGGCCAGGTACGGATGGTAGACCGGGTCGCGTGGGTAGAGAACCGTGTACGCCGGCGAGATGATCCCTTCCGCCCGCGAGTACTCGATCCCGCCCTGGAAGGAGCGCAAGCTGATCACGAAGTCGCCCTTGCGCACCAGCTTCAGCAGCGAGAGATCGCCGGTGGCGACCACGGTGCGTTGCTCGTAGCTGTCCTTTGGGATCACGCCCTCCGACTGGGTGGCGGCGAGCAGGGGCTGGTCGGGCCGTTCCCGCTCGACCCGCTCGCGCAGGAGCGTCTTCATCCGCCTCACCTCCCAGCCCTGCGGAAGCGCGCCCAGCCACTCGACGCCGGAATCCCCGTAGGCCGGGTACGGCTTCAGGTCCGCGATCATCCCCGGTCCCCCTCCTTCCCGACGATCTCCTCGAGCAGGCCCTCGCTCTCGCGCTCGACGGCGAGGATGTCGGCGCGAATCTCCTCCAGGGCGCGGAGCTCGGCCGGCTTGTAGAAGTGGCGGGTGAAGTTGATCTCGTAGCCGACCTTGACCGACGCGGGGACGATCCAGGCGTCGGCGGCATAAGGCAGCACCTCGCGGCGGATGAACCCCTCCACCCCGCCCTCCTCGAGCAACGGCACCTGCTCCGCGTCGCGCAGGTCGCTGTCGGGCTGGTACTCGACGACGAGCTGCTCGCCGCCGATCTCGCGCTCGAAGCGACCGTGCAGCGGATCGGCCTCCGCCCCCGGCTTGTGGATCTTGCGGATGACCGGCTCGCCGCTCGCGTCCGGCTCCGCGCCGGCGGCGAGCAGCTCCTTGACCTCCTTGGCGGCGTAGGCGCGCTCCGGGTCGATGCCGGGCAGCCGCAACGGCTGCTCGACCGTGACCCGCCGGTAGCCGAAGGCCTCGTTGGGGAAGATCTTCGACTGCTCGGTCTCCTCGAAGGCGAGGAACGTCCCGATCACCCGCTGCACGTCCTCGGCGGAAAGCTCGCAGTTCTTCTTGCCCAGGTTCTTGCGCAGCGGCTTGAACCACCTGGTGGCGTCGATCAGCTGCACCTTGCCGCGGCGGCGCGGGTCGTGCTCGGCCTTGCGGTTGCCGAGCACCCACACGTAGGTCGCGATCCCCGTGTTGTAGAAGAGGTTGAGCGGCAGCGCCACTATCGCCTCGAGCCAGTCGTTCTCGATCACCCAGCGGCGGATGTTGCTCTCGCCCTGGCCGGCGTCCCCGGTGAACAGCGAGGAGCCGTTGTGCACCTCGGCGATGCGGCTGCCGAGCGGCGTGTCGGTCTTCATCTTCGAGACGAGGTTGGCCAGGAACATCATCTGGCCGTCGCTGACCCTGGTCACGAGGGAGTACTCCGGGTCGCCGTCGTGCTCGATCAGGAAGCGCTCGTCCTGGACCCCGCTCTTGCCGCCCATCCGCTCCAGGTCGCCCTTCCAGCTCTTGCCGTACGGGGGGTTGGAGAGCATGAAGTCGAACTGCCGGGTCGGAAAGGCGTCGTTGGCGAGGGTGGAATGCTCGGGCCCGCCGACGATGTTGTCGGCCCCCTCCCCCTCCCCCTTCAGCAGCAGGTCCGCCTTGCAGATCGCATAGGTCTCGGCGTTGATCTCCTGTCCGTAAGGGTGGGTGACGACCTCCTTGCCCTGGGCGGCGGCGAGCCCTCCCAGGGTCTCCTCGGCGACGGTCAGCATGCCGCCGGTTCCGCAGGCGCCGTCGTAGAGCAGGTAGGTGCTCGATTCGATCCGGTCGGCGATCGGATCGAAGATCAGCCGCGACATCAGCTGCACGGCGTCGCGGGGGGTCCAGTGCTCCCCCGCCTCCTCGTTGTTCTCCTCGTTGAAGCGCCGAACCAGCTCCTCGAAGATGGTGCCCATCGAGTGGTTGTCGAGAGCGGGTTGGAGCTCGTTGCCGGCGGCGTCGCGGATCGGCTCCGAGCCCAGGTTGATCGCCGGGTCGAGCAGCTTGTAGACCAGGTCGCCGAGCGCATCCGCCTTCGAGAGCCGGGGAATCTGGTTGCGGAACTCGAAGTTGTCGAGGATCTCCTGGACGTTGGGAGAGAAGCCGTCGAGGTAGGCGACGAAGTCGGCGGTCAGCTGCTGGCGGTTGACGCGGTTGCGAAGGTCCCGCAGGGTGAACTGCGAATGGTTGTAGAAGGCCTGGCCGGCGGCGTCGCGCAAGGGCTGGTCCTGGTCGTTGATCCCGGCCTGGTCGAGCAGCGCCTTCGTCTCGAGGACCGCCTGCTTGGTGGGTTCGAGGACCGCGTCGAAGCGACGCAGGACGACCATCGGCAGGATCACGTCGCGGTACTTGCCGCGCACGTAGAGGTCCCGCAGGACGTCGTCGGCTATCCCCCAGACGAAGTTGACGATCTTGTTGTGCTGACTGGCGTCCATCTTCATCCCGGCGTCGGCGGCGAACGGGGCAGCCAGGACTCGAACCTGGAATCGCCGGTTTTGGAGACCGGTGCCTTAGCCAGTTGGGCCACTGCCCCAGAGGAAGTCGGATCGTAACGAGCGTCGCCCCCGTCCGGTCCGGCAATGCGGGCGGAGGGATTTGAACCCCCACGGGCCGAAGCCCACCAGGACCTAAACCTGGCGCGTCTGCCAAATTCCGCCACGCCCGCGTGGCGCCCCGAATCGGGGCTTAACGCGCGACCAATGCCGCGTCGTCGCTGACAGATTCTATGATCGGCGGCATGGCTGTTGGAGAGGTGAGGCCGGGCTACGAACTGTGGCGGCCAAATCGGGAGAAAGCTGGGTCGGTCACGACCAAGTTCGTGATCGCCCTTTTGCTGCTGGCGACGGCGGTGATCGCGGCCGTGATCACGATCGGCGGCTGGTCCTTGCTGAAGGGCGGCGGCGGCATGGGGCTGGTCTGCGCGATCTACGCGCTGCTCTACGTCCTCTTCGCCTTCCTCGTCGCCCGCTGGAGTCGCGGCATCCTGCCCGTCGCCGCGGCGCTCTCGATGATCCTCGCGATCTTCTGCGCGGTCGGCGCCGGCAGCTGGTTCTCCCGCGACAAGGCGGGCTTCGACGAGGCGCTGCTCCCCTCCTCGCTGCTCGGCCTGCTGGTCGTGATCCTCGGCCTGCTGCAGATCGTCCTCATCGCCTTCGCCCTCTTCGGCTTCAACCAGGAATGGCAGGTCGAGGAGGAGCGCCCGATCGGCTCGGGCGAGGACTACGGCGCCGGCGCGGCGCCGAACGCCCCGCAGCCGGCCTGACGACGCCTGCCTTTTCACATGCCGGAGGTGGGATTCGAACCCACAAGCCCGTTAGGGCAGTCGATTTTGAGCCGACCGCGTATGCCAGTTCCGCCACTCCGGCGCGGTGCGAACGATAGTGCGAACTAGACTGCGCGCGGGATGAGGATCGATCACCTCAGCTGCGGGTCGCTGTGCCCACACGGGGGACGCCTGCTGGGGGGCGAGGGCGGGCCGCTCGCGACCGTCGACGTCGTCTGCCACTGCCTGCTGGTCGAGACCTCCGCCGGCCTGGTCCTGGTCGACACCGGCTTCGGCAGCGAGGATGCCCGCAACCCGGCCCAGCTGGGCCAGCCCCTGCGGGCGGTCCTGCGGCCACGGCCGCGGCTCGCCGAGACGGCGATCGCCCAGGTCGAGGCGCGGGGCTTCGCTGCCGCCGACGTGCGCCACGTCGTCGCCACCCACCTCGACCCCGATCACGCCGGCGGCCTGCCCGACTTCCCCGGCGCCGAGGTCCACGTCCTCGCGCCCGAGCTGGCGGCGGCCTTCCAGCCCAGCCTGCGCGAACGGGGCCGCTACCTGCACGCCCACCTGAAGCACGGCCCGCACTGGGTCGAGCACGATTCCGAGGCCGGCGGCGAGCGCTGGTTCGGCTTCGAGAGCGTGCGGATCCTGCCCGACCTCGACGTCGAGGTGGCGCTGATTCCGCTGATCGGCCACTCGCGCGGACACACCGGCGTCGCCGTCAACAACGGCGAGCGCTGGCTCCTGCACTGCGGCGACGCCTACTTCAACCGCGGGCAGGTGGCCACCCCGCCCAGCTGCCCGCCCGGCCTCAGCCTGTTCCAGCGGGCCCTTGCCTCCGACCACGGCGCCCGCGTCGCGAACACCGAACGGCTGCGCGAGCTGGCCGCCGCCCACGGCGACGAGGTCAGCCTCTTCTGCTCCCACGACCCGCACGAGCTGGAGCGGGAGCAGGCGGCGAGCCGCCTCGCCGCCGCGGCGTGAGCGCCCCAGCCGGCCCCGAGCCGCTCTGGGAACCGTCGGCCGGGCTGGTCGAGCGGGCGCGGCTGACCGAGTTCAGGCGCTGGCTGCAAGCCGAGCGCGGGCTCCGATTCGACGACTACGACGCCCTCTGGCGCTGGTCGGTCGACGACCTCGACGCCTTCTGGGCGTCGATCTGGGACTTCTTCGAAGTCCAGGCCGACGGTGACCGCGCCACCGTCCTCGCCTCCCGCGAGATGCCGGGCGCACGCTGGTTTCCCGGCACCAGCCTCAACTACGCCGAGCACGTCTTCGCCGGCAAGGACGATGCCGAGACGGCGATCCTGCACGCCTCCGAGCTGCGCCAGCTGGACGAGCTCACCTGGGGGGAGCTGCGCGCCCAGGTCGCCGCCTGCGCCGCGGCCCTGCGCGGGCTCGGGGTCGAGCGCGGCGACCGCGTCGTCGCCTACCTGCCGAACATCCCCGAGGCGATCGTCGCCTTCCTCGCCAGCGCCTCGATCGGCGCCGTCTGGTCGAGCTGCTCGCCCGACTTCGGCCCCGCCAGCGTGGTCGACCGCTTCGCCCAGATCGAGCCCAAGGTGCTGTTCGCGGTCGACGGCTACCGCTACGGCGGCAAGGACTTCGACCGCCGTGGCACGATCGCGACCCTGCAGGCGCAGATGCCGAGCCTGGTCCGCACCGTCGTCCTCCCCTACCTCGACCCCGAGCCCGACCTCTCCGGCCTGGGCGACGCGACCACCTGGGCGCGGCTGCTCGCCGGCGGCGAGGGCGCCGAGCTCGGCTTCGAGCGCGTCCCCTTCGACCACCCGCTCTGGGTCCTCTACTCCTCCGGCACCACCGGGCTGCCGAAGGCGATCGTCCAGGGGCAGGGCGGCATCCTGCTCGAGCACCTGAAGAAGCTCCATCTCCACGTCGACGCCCACCCCGGCGACCGCCTCTTCTGGTTCACCACGACCGGCTGGATGATGTGGAACTTCCTCGTCTCCGGGCTGCTGACCAAGGCCGCGATCGTCCTCTACGACGGCAGCCCCGGCCACCCGGACATGAACGTGCTCTGGGACCTCGCCGAGCGCGCCGGGGTGACGACGTTCGGCACCAGCGCCTCCTACATCGCCGCCTGCATGAAGGCCGGCGTGGAGCCCGGCGCCGGGCGCGACCTCAGCCGGCTCGCCGCCGTCGGCTCGACCGGCTCGCCGCTCTCCCCCGAGGGCTTCGACTGGGTCTACGAGCACCTCGGCGCCGACACCTGGCTGTTCTCGACCAGTGGCGGCACCGACCTCTGCACCGCCTTCGTCGGCGGCGTCGCCCTGCTGCCGGTCTACCGCGGCGAGCTGCAGGCGCGGGCGCTGGGGGCCGCGGTCGAGGCCTGGGACGAGGACGGCAACGCGGTGATCGACGAGGTCGGGGAGCTGGTCGTGACCGAGCCGATGCCCTCGATGCCGGTCCGCTTCTGGGGGGACGAGGACGGCAGCCGCTACGCCGAGGCCTACTTCGAGCGGTACCCCGGCACCTGGCGCCACGGTGACTGGATCGAGATCACCTCGCGCGGCACCGCGATCATCTACGGCCGTTCCGACTCGACCATCAACCGCTCCGGCATCCGCATGGGCACCAGCGAGATCTACCGCGCCGTGCTCAGCATCGACGCGATCGTCGACGCCCTCGTGGTCGACATCCCGAAGGCGGGCACCGAGGGCTGGATGCCGCTCTTCGTCGTCCTCCGCGAGGGCGCCGAGCTGGACGCCGAGCTGCCGCGGGAGATCGCCCGGCGCGTCCGCGAGCGCTGCTCCCCGCGCCACGTCCCCGACCAGGTCTTCCAGATCGCCGAGGTGCCCCGCACGCTCAGCGGCAAGGTGCTCGAGGTCCCGGTGAAGCGGATCCTGATGGGGACGCCGGCCGAGCAGGCGGCCAGCCGCGACTCGCTCGCCAACCCGGCGGCGCTCGACTACTTCACCGAGATGGCCGGCCGGCTCGAGGCCTGAGCCGGGCGCGAGGAGTCCCCGCCCGCGGCGACCCGGCGCGCCGCCAGGACCGCGAAGCCCCAGCCGGCGGCGACGAGGACGCCGCCGACCACGTCGCTGGGGAAGTGCCAGGCGAGGACCATGACCGAGCAGCCGACGGAGAGGACGAACCCGGTCCCGATCGCCGCGACGGCGACGCGCCGGCGCGGCGGGACGACGAAGGCGAAGGCGATCGCGATCGAGGCGGCGGCGGTGGCGTGGCCGCTGGGGAAGGCGACCGGGCCGAGCTGGTGGGAGCCGAGCACGGATTGGAAGCGAGGATGAGCGAGCGCCACCTTGAGCGCCTGCGTGGTCAGGTTGGCGCCGGCGACGACGGTCACGGCGGCGAGCGCGTCGAGCGGCCGGCCGCGCCAGAGCGCGATCCCGCAGGCGGCGGCCAGCATCACCAGCAGCGGCAGCGGATCGGCCAGGTGTGCGATCGCGTCGGCAAACGGGCCGAGCGAGCCGTCGCGGGCGATGAACTTGGTCAGCAGGGTCGCGTCCGCCCGCTGCGCCGCGTCGATCCCGTAGGCGACCAGCGCCAGCCCGACCAGGGCGCCGGCACAGGCGATCCACGCCGCGAGGGGGGCCTTGACTCTCTTCGCCACCCCAAAACGGTAGCGAGAAGGGCCCGGGCGCAGGTCAGGCCGGGGTGATCGGGTTGCGGCGTGCCGAGAAGGAGCGGTCCTTGCCCGCCGCGTGGGCGAAACGCCGGATCAGCTCCGCGCGCAGGTCGGCGGGCTCGACCACGGCGTCGACGACCAGCTCCGAGGCGAGGTGGAGGATGTCGATGTCCTCGGCGTACTCCTCGCGCTTGGCGGCGACGAAGCGCTCGCGCTCGGCCTCGTCCTCGATCGCCTGGACCTGGTTGTAGAAGACGGCGTTGACGGCGGCCTGCGGTCCCATCACCGCGATCGAGGCGGTCGGCAGGGCGATGCAGCAGTCGGGCTCGAAGGCGGGGCCGGCCATCGCGTAGAGGCCCGCCCCGTAGGCCTTGCGGACGATCACCGAGAGCTTCGGCACGGTCGCCTCGGAGACGGCGCTGATCATCTTCGCCCCGTGGCGGATGATCCCCTGGCGCTCGACCGCGGTGCCGATCATGAAGCCGGGCACGTCGGCGAGGAAGAGCAGCGGCACGTTGAAGGCGTTGCAGGTCTGGATGAAGCGCGCCGCCTTGTCGGCGGAGTCGACGAAGAGGACGCCGCCCTTCTGCTTCGGCTGGTTGGCGACGACGCCGACGACGCGGCCGTCGAGGCGCCCGTAGCCGACGATCAGCTCCTTCGCCCAGCGCTTGTGGACCTCGAGGAAGCTGTCGGCGTCGAGCAGGGCGTCGAGCACCTCGCGCATGTCGAAGGGCTGGTTCTCGTCGGCGGGGACGATCTCGGCGATCGCCGCCTGCGAGGCAGGCCCCGCCGGCTCGGCGGCGGGCGGCTCCTGATGCCAGTTCTCCGGCATGAAGGAGAGGTAGCGCTGCGCCAGGTCGATCGCCTCCTCGTCGCTCTTGACCAGGAAGTGGCCGCAACCGGAGACCGCGGTGTGCATCCTCGCCCCGCCCATCTCCTCCAGAGTCACCTTCTCGCCGATCACCATCTCCGCCATCCGCGGCGAGCCGAGGTACATCGAGGCGTTGCCCTCGCGCATGATCACGACGTCGCAGAAGGCGGGGATGTAGGCACCGCCGGCGGCGCTGGGGCCGAACAGGAGGCAGACCTGGGGCACCTGGCCGGAGAGGCGCACCTCGTTGCGGAAGATCCGTCCGGCGCCGCGGCGGCCGGGGAACATCTGCACCTGATCGGTGATCCGCGCCCCGGCCGAGTCGACCAGGTAGACGAGCGGCAGCAGCAGGCTCAGCGCCCGCTCCTGGATGCGGAGGATCTTCTCCACCGTCTTCGGCCCCCAGGAGCCGGCCTTGACGGTCGGGTCGTTGGCCATCAGAGCGACGCGGCGGCCGTCGATCGTGGCCAGGCCGGTGACGACGCCGTCGGCCCCGAGCCCGTCCTGCTCCCAGTTGGCCAGCGCGCCCTCCTCGGCGAAGGAGCCGGCGTCGACGAGGCGCTCGACGCGCTCGCGGACCGGCAGCTTGCCCTGCCCCTCGGTCTTCTCGTGGTGGCGCCGCGGCCCTCCGGAGAGGGCGGCCTCGAGCGCCTTGGCGAAGTCGGACACGGGCGAGAGCCTAATCGTCCTGGCCGGCTCGCCAGTCGACGGGACCGGCGCGGAGCACGTGGGCGCCCAGCGGCCGGCCGAGGACCTCCTGGGCGGCACGCGAGGCCGCGATCAGCCGTGGCAGGTCGATCCCGGTCTCCACGCCCATCTCGTGCAGCATCGAGACGACGTCCTCGCTGCCGACGTTGCCGGTCGACCCCGGCGGCACCGGGCAGCCGCCCAGCTCCCCGAAGCTCGACTCGAAGGACTCGACCCCCTCTTCCAGCGCCGCCAGCAGGTTGGCGAGGCCCTGGCCGCGGGTGTTGTGGAAGTGGGCGGTCAGCTCGACCCCCCGAAGGCGCTCGCGGGCCGCGGCGAAGAACTCGTGAACCTGGCGCGGGTTGGCCATCCCGGTGGTGTCGCCGAAGCCGACCTCCTCGCAGCCGGCCGCGGCCAGCCGCTCGGCGATCTCGAAGACCCGCTCGGAGGGCACCTGCCCCTCGTAGGGGCAGCCGAAGGAGGTGGCGATGACGCCCTCGCGGCGCAGCCCGGCCTCTCCGGCCGTGCCAAGCGTCGCCTCCAACCCCCGCAGCGAGTCCGCGATCGAGCTGTTCACGTTGCGCTGGTTGTGGGTCTCCGAGGCGGAGAGGAAGACGCTGACCTCGTCGAAGCGGTCGCGCATCTCAAGCGCCCGCTCCAGCCCGCGCTCGTTGGGGATCAGGACGGAGAAGGAGACCCCCTCGCGGCGCCGCGCCGCCAGCAGCACCTCGGCGGCGTCGGCGAGCTGCGGGATCACGTCCGGCCGCACGAACGAGGTGACCTCCATCCGCCCCACCCCCGTGGCCGAGAGCATGTCGATCAGCCGCACCTTCTCCGCGGTGTCGATCGTCTCCGGCTCGTTCTGGAAGCCGTCGCGGGGCCCGACCTCGCGGATCCGCACCTGTCTGGGCAGCTCGACCATGGATCCAGCTTATGCCGCCGGGTTCACGTCCGTCCCCGGGGGGTTGAGGTGCAGTCAGGCCAGCCTTCTTCGAGCCTTGTCGCCACCGCCCGCAGGGTCCCGATCACGTGTTGCCCTTCGTAGCGAACCTGCTCGTGGGTAAAGCGAAGCGCCGTCAGCCCCGCCGCGGCGTGCGCCTGGTCTCGCCGCTGATCGCGCGCCTGCTGCGCGGGAGTACGGTGGTACCGCAGCCCGTCGGTCTCGACCACGAGACCGAGGTGAGGCCAGTAGAAATCGACCTTGAAGCCGTTGAGGCGCATCCCGGTCACCGGCAGCGGCATCCTCGCCTTTGCGAGTAACCGCAGGAACCTGCGCTCCAGCTCCGAGTCGGTGAGTCGGAAGACGTGGCGGGAGAGGAGATCCCGCAGGGCCCGGACTCCATACTCGCCACGACGGCGCTCGAGCGCGTCGAGCAACGTCCCTGGGTCAATCAAGTCGAGGCGGTCGGCCTCGTTAACTGCCCGCTCCAGATCAGCGGGCTCGAGCCAGCGGGAAACATCGATCATCGTGCGGACAAGCGAGGTGACCGGAATGCGGTGGCGTTCGGTGACCTCTTCCTCACGCAGTCCGGGACGTCGATGCACGACGACGGCGACCCGCTTGCGCCCGCCGCTGACCGGCACGGTGATCTCCGGCGGCCCGGACGCGGGGACGACACCCCAGAGCGCCGCGGCGCTTCCGTGGCTCAGCACGGCGCCCGCACCACCGCCCAGCACAGCCGCCATCCACCGTCCCCGCTGGGTGAGTTCCGGCCGGCCGAGGACATATACGCCCCGTTCCACCCGGTGCAGCCTCCCCCGCGCAACCCGATGCTGAATCGCCTGCGTGCTCAACCCAAACTCCCGCAACTGTCGCGTGCTGATCACCCCATGCTGCAGTCGCGCCAACCCCCTAGCCGTCCTCGCGATCTGTCGAGTTGATGACCCCATAGGGTCACTAAGTCGACAGAAGTCGATTCTCTCCCCCGGGGGCTAGACCATGCCCAGGCCGCCGCTGACGCCTAGGGTCTCGCCGGTGACGTAGGTGGCGTCGTCGGAGGCTAGGAAGGCGACGGCGGCGGCGACCTCGTCGGGTTGGCCGAGGCGGCCCATCTGGGTCGAGCCCTTCATCGTCTCGATCACCTTCTCGCCGATCTCGCCGAACTCCTTGGCGCCCATCAGCAGCGGCGTCTCGATCGGGCCGGGGGCGATCGAGTTGGCGGTGATGCCGTAGCGGGCGTCCTCGCGGGCGATCGCCTTCATGAAGGCGACGATGCCGCCCTTGGCCGCCGAGTAGACGGCTGAGCCCTTGGAGCCGACCCGGCCCGCCTCGGAGGAGATGCTGACGATGCGGCCGTAACCCGCCTGCTGCATGCCCGGCAGCGCCGCGTGGGTGCAGTTGAGGACGCCGACGAGGTTGATCGCCAGCACCCGCTGCCACTGCTCGGGCGTGGTGTAGGTGAAGAAGCCGAACTCGTCGGTGCCGGCGTTGTTGACGAGGACGTCGAGCGTGCCGGTGGCGGCGACGGCGGCACGGGCCGACTCGGGGTCGGTGACGTCGAGCTCGAGCGCGTGGCCGTTGACCTCGCCCGCGACCCGCTCGGCCCCCGGCACGTCGACGTCGCCGACCCAGACCTCGGCGCCCTCGGCGGCGAGCCGGGCGGCAATCGCGGCGCCGATGCCGCTGGCGCCGCCGGTGACCAACGCTTTGCGTCCCTCCAGCCTCATGCAGACACCCAGCTCGCGCTTTGCTCCCTCACGAAGAACCAGGCTGTGACGTTCGGTCGCGCCGCACTCCCGGAGCATAGACTGGCCCGCTCCATGGACCGTGAACCGATCCCGATCATCGGCGGCACCGGCGCCCTCGGCGCCGGCCTGGCGACGCGCTGGGCGCAGGCCGGGGTGCCGGTCGTGCTCGGCTCGCGCTCGGCCGAGCGAGCCGGGGAGGCCGCCGCCAAGGTCCGCGCCGCGGTGCCGGGTGCCGAGGTCACAGGTCTGGAGAACGGCGAGGCCGCGCAGCGCGGCGAGATCGTCTTCCTCACCGTCCCCTTCCGCGCCCAGTCGGAGAACCTCAACAACCTGCGCGAGGCGCTGGCGCCGGGCCAGATCCTGGTCGACTGCACGGTGCCGCTGGCCGCCGCGGTCAGCGGCAAGGCGACCCGTTCGCTCGGCGTCTGGCAGGGGTCGGCCGCCCAGCAGGCGCAGGAGATGGTTCCCGAGGGCGTCACCGTCGTCGCCGCCCTGCACACGGTCGGCGCCCCGACCCTCTCTGACGCCGGGGCCGAGCTCGGCGAGGACGTGCTGGTCTGCGGCGACAAGAAGGCCGACAAGGCACGGGTGGCGCGGCTGATCGAACTGATCCCCGGCCTGCGCGCCGTCAACGCCGGCGCCCTCGAGATGGCCCGCATCGTCGAGCAGCTGACCCCGATGCTGATCTCCGTCAACAGCCGCTACAAGGCCCACGCCGGCATCCGCCTCACCGGCCTGCCCGACGCCGACCACTGGGGATAGGCGCGATGCGAGTCGCGCTCCTGGCCGGCGGTACCGGCGGCGCCAAACTCGCCGCCGGCATGCAGGAGGAGCTCGGCTCCGATCTCGCCGTGATCGCCAACACGGGCGACGACGTCGAGCTGCTCGGGGTCCACGTCTCCCCCGATCCCGACCTCGTCACCTACTGGCTCAGCGGCGAGATCGACGAGGAGCGCGGCTGGGGGATCCGCGACGACACCTTCGCCGTCTTCGAGCGGCTGCAGCGACTGGGCGCGCCGAGCTGGTTCAGCCTCGCCGACCGCGACCTCGCCGCCTGCCTCTACCGGCGCCAGTTCATCGAGGAGGGTGGGCGGCCGACCGACGCACAGGCGCAGATCGCCCGCGGCCTCGGCGTCGAAGCGAAGGTGCTGCCAATGTCGGACTCGCCGGTCCGCACCAAGGTCCTGACCGCGGCCGGGCGCCGCGACCTGCAGGAGTACCTGATCGTCGACCGCGGCGAGCCGGACGTGCTCGGGGTCGAGCTGGAGGGGATCGAGCGGGCCGAGCCGAGCCGCGAGGCGCTGGACGCGCTGCGCGGCGCCGAGGCGATCGTGATCGGCCCCTCCAACCCGGTGATCAGCATCGGCCCGATCCTCGCCGTGCCCGGCATGCGCGACGCGATCGCCGCCTCGCCCGCCCCGGTCGTCGCGGTCAGCCCCTACGTCGCCGGCGCGGTCGTCAAGGGGCCGACCGACCGCTTCATGGAAGCGCTCAACCGCCCCACCACCGCCGCCGGGGTCGCCTCGCTCTACGCGGGGCTGATCGACGCCATGGTCGTCGACGAGGGCGATCCCGACCCGCCGCCGGTCGAGGTGGCGAGCCTGACCGCGGCGACGCTGATGGAGGGCGCCGGCGGCCGCGCCCGCGTGGCCCGCATCGTGCTCGACTACGCAGCCGACCTGGCCGCCTGAGCGCCGTCGCTACCCTCGCCTCGAGTTGAACGCGACCGCCATCCTCCCAGTCAAGCGCTTCAACACCGCCAAGCAGCGGCTCGCGGCGGGGCTCGGCGGGGAGCAGCGGCGGACGCTGGCGGCGGCGATGGTCGGCGACGTCCTCGAGGCGATCGGCGCGGCGCGGACGATCGAGCGCACGATCGTCGTCAGCGGCGACCCGGTGGCGCAGGAGCTCGCCGCCGAGGTGGGCGCCGAGGTGGTCCCCGACCCCGGCGACTCCGGCCACGTCGAGGCGGCACTGGCGGGCATCGCCCGCGCCGAAGTCGAGGGCGCCGGCTGCGTCGTCCTGCTCCCCGGCGACTGCCCGCTGCTGGAACCGCGGGAGCTGGACCGGTTGCTGACCGGCGTGCCCGAGCGCTACGTCGGGATCGTCCCCGACCGGCACGGCAGCGGCACCAACGCGCTCGTGCTCAGCCCTCCGGGCGCGATCGTCCCCGCCTTCGGCGAGGACAGCCGCGCCCGCCACGTCGCCCTCGCCCGCGAGGCGGGCATCCCCTTCGAGGTCGAGGAGCTTCCCTCGCTGGGCCTCGATCTCGACACCCCAGCCGACGTCATCGCCCTCACCCGCGAGCTGGATGCGCGGCCCGGCCGCGCCCAGCGCACGGCGAAGGCGCTGGGAATATGAACGGAGGCGACGGGCTGCGGATCATCCCCGTCGCTGGCCTGCCGGAGTTCACGGAGGGGATGAAGGTCGGCGCGGAGATCGCCGCGCGGGCCGAACTCGCAGACGGCGACGTCGTGGTCGTCTCGCAGAAGATCGTCTCCAAGGCCGAGGGCCGCATCCGCAAGCTCTCCTCGGTCCTCCCTGGCGCCGAGGCCCGCAAACTCGCCGCGCTGCTGGGCAAAGAGCCGAACCTGGTCGAGCTGATCCTGGAGGAGAGCGGCGAGGTGCTGCGGGCCGAGCGCGGCGTTCTCATCGTCGAAACCAAGCACGGCTTCGTCTGCGCCAACGCCGGCATCGACGGCTCCAACCTCCCCGACCCGGACACGGTCTGCCTGCTGCCGGAGGACCCGGACGCCTCCGCCCGCCACATCCGAGAGGAAATGACTACGGCGCATGCCGGGGATCCGGGGATGGGGGTCGGCGGACAAAAGCGGGGAGTGTCCGGCGACCCCCATCCCCGGATCCCCCCCACGATCGGAGTTGTTATCTCCGACAGTTTCGGACGTCCCTGGCGGCTCGGTCAGGCCGAGGTGGCGATCGGCTGCGCTGGCCTGGCGCCGCTGGACGACTGGCGCGGGCGCCGCGACGCCAGCGGCCGGGAGCTGGAGGCGACCCTGATTGCGATCGCCGACGAGGCGGCGGCGGCGGCCGACCTCGTCCGCGACAAGGGCAGCGGCGTGCC
The DNA here is from genome assembly GCA_963849165.1 of uncultured Solirubrobacterales bacterium. Taxonomy (GTDB): domain Bacteria; phylum Actinomycetota; class Thermoleophilia; order Solirubrobacterales; family 70-9; genus VAYN01. Next base: position 439,188 of record CAWKGJ010000004.1, read on the forward strand.
CGCCGCGATCGTGCGCGGCCTCGGCCGCTACGTCAGCCCTGAGGACGGACCCGGCGCCGCAGCCCTGCGCCGCCCCCGCGACGAGGATCTCTTCCGCTAGTCAAAGCCGGACGGGCCGACCGGTGCCTTTCGCCTCCCAGGCCGGCCCGCCGGCGGGTGGTGCTAGTCCCGTTTGAGCGCGTCCTTGATCTTGTCGGTGATCTTCTCGACGCCCTCCTTGGCCTTGCCTCCGGCCTGGTCGACTTTTCCCTCCCGCTGCAAGTCCTTGTCTCCGGTGAGGTCGCCTGCGGCCTCCTTGACGCGCCCCTTGGCATCGTCGCTATTGCGAATCTCGTCGCTCATGCATCCCTCCGTGATCTTCGATTTCGAGTACCCGGCTACCCGGATCGGCGACGGCTAACCGGCAAGCGAATCAGTGCAACGGGCTCAGAGCGCCACTGGCTCGTAGCTTTCGACGATCTCGTAAAGCGTCGTGCGCTGGGCCGGGTCACGGCCGGCGGCGCGCGCCGCCTCGATCAGCTGCTCGGGCTCCAGCCGCACGCCGTGCTGGGAGCCGGCCATGCGCGAGATGTTCTCCTCCATCAGGGTGCCGCCGAGGTCGTTGACGCCCCAGCGCAGCGACTCGGTCGCGCCCTCGAGGCCCATCTTCACCCAGCTCGCCTGCAGGTTGGGGATGCTCCGGCCCAGGGCCAGGCGGAAGGCGGCGGTGTGCTTGAGGTTGTCCGCCATCGAGATCTCCTCGATGCCGTGGGTGCGGCCGAGCATCGTGTTGAAGGGGATGAAGCTGAGCGGGACGAACTCGGTGATGCCGCCGGTCCGTTCCTGCAGGGCGCGGATCACCCGCATGTGGCGGGCCAGCTCGCGCGGCTCCTCGATGTGGCCGAACATCACCGTCGAGGTCGAGCGCAGCCCGGCCCGGTGGGAGGCTTCGATGATCTCGACCCAGCGGTCGGCGGGCAGCTTGTTCGGTGAGATCCGCTGCCGCACGCCGTCGTCGAGCACCTCGGCGGCGGTTCCCGGAGTCGAACCGAGGCCGCACTCGAGCAGGTACTCGAAGACCTCCCCGGGCCGCTTGCCGGAGCGCTCGCACATGTAGTGGACCTCCATCGGCGAGTAGGCGTGCAGATGCAGTTGCGGCGCCACGTCCCTGGCCAGCCGCAGCCACTTGCCGTACTCCTCCAGGGTCAGGTCGGGATGGATCCCGCCCTGCATGCAGAGCTCGGTGGCGCCGAACTCGACCGCCTCCTCGATCCGCGCCGCGAAGTCCTGCTCGGAGACCTCGTAGGCGTCGGGCGAGCGCTTTCCCTGCCCAAACCCGCAGAACGCGCACCCGACCACGCAGATGTTCGTGAAGTTGATGTTCCTGTTGACCACGAAGGTCGCCCGCTCCCCGTGCAGCTCCGCCCGCAGCTCGTCGGCGGCGATCCGCATCTCCTCCACGACCTGCGGCCGGTTCTCGATGAACAGCGCCGTCAGCTCGTCCTCGGAGAGCTCGACCCCCTCGCGCCCCTTGGCGATCGCGCGCTCGCTCAGGCCCGCCTCGAGCGTCTCGTCGCTCCTGCGCCCTGACCCCCGCCGGGGAATGAAGCTCCAGTACTTCAGCTTCACCACGTCCAGAACCCCCTGCTCCATCCACTCCGGATCCATGTACTGGGGATAGACGCAAAGCCGCTCGGTCAGCGCAAACCCCCGCGGCGCCAGCTCCTTCCGCACCTGGTGCGGGCTCGGAAACGGCTCCTCGGGAGAGATGTGGTCCCCATTCGCCGACAGACCGCCCAAGTCAGTCGCCCCCGCTTCAACCAGCTCGGGCCACCAATCGGACAGGTTCGGCGGGATCTGAACCCCCACATCCGGCATCAGCCGCTTGCACTCCCCAATCAAGCGTTTGATCTCCCCGATTCCCACCGGACTCGCCCACTCCGGCATCGCCAGCCCGCCGGCAGCGCTCGAAGGCGATGGGGATGACCCCGAACGAGCCTCCCCATCTGTTGCGAGAGAGGGGTCATCCCCATCGCCCCCCCACCGCTCGCGCGAAGCCGCATCCGCAATGTCCCCGACCTCAGCCCCGTAGTACCGCGGGTGCGGAACGAAGTTCTGCAGGATGACCTCTTGCAGATGTCCGTAGCGAGCGTGCAACCGCGCGAGAGCTTCCAGAGATTCGACGCGCTCGTCCTCGGTCTCTCCGATGCCGACCAAGATCCCGCTCGTAAACGGGATCTTCAGCTGGCCCGCAGCCTCGATCGTCGCCAACCGCCTCGCCGGGTGCTTGGTCGGCGAGCCGGCATGCACCGTCTCCATCAGCCGCTCCGCGGTCGACTCCAGCATCAGGCCCTGGGAGGCGGTGACCTCCCGGAGGCGAGCCAGATCGTCCTTGCTGAGCACGCCGAGATTGGTGTGCGGGAGCATCCCCCGCTCCAGCGCCCGCTCGCAGGCCCAGACGACGTAGGAGGTGAAGTCCTCGTGCCCCCACTCGGCCAGCCGGGCCGCTACCTCAGGGTTGACCTCCGGCCGCTCGCCGGTGAGGACGAGGAGCTCCTTGGTGTTGCGTTTGAGCGCCTCGTCGAGCAGCTCTTCGACCTTCTCCGGCGCATGGACGTGCGCTTTATGCGTCGCAAACGCGCAGTACTTGCAGTAGCACTGGCAGGTGCGGGAGAGGGAAAGCGTGTAGTTGCGGGAGAAGGTGACCCGGCGCACGCCGCCCAAGCTACTGCACCGCCGGGCCGGTCAGGCCCGGCGGTCAAAGCGTCAGCTCAGGGAGCCGGCTTGGTGGGGTTGTCCGGCTCAGCCCGTTTCTTCAGCGGCGGCCGGATCTTCTCCGGCGCTTCGGTCGGCGGCAGCCCGCCCGGCTCGAGCACGAACCTGTAGACGGCCGCGGCCAGCAGGGCACCGACTATCGGGCCGGCCAGGTAGGGCCAAACGCCGCCGAACTCGTTGCCGACGAGGGCGGGACCGAACCAGCGAGCGGGGTTGAAGGCGCCGCCGGTCAACGGGCCGCCGACCATGACGATGAAACCGAGGGTGGTGCCGATCGCCAGCGGCGCCCACTCCTTGAAGCTCTTCTCGGAGTAGACGGCGGTGAGGATGACGAGGACCAGGCAGAAGGTCCCGATTCCCTCGACGATCGAGCCGGCGAAGTTGCCGGAGAGCAAGGCGCTCACTTCGGCGGCGCCGTAGTGGGTCGCTCGACCCTCGTCGAGCAACAGGCCCTTGCAGAGCAGGGCGCCGAGCACGGCTCCGGAGAGCTGGGCCAGCATGTAGATGACTCCGTCAAGGGGCCTGATTCGCCTGATCGCAAGCGCGGCCAGCGTCACCGCCGGGTTGAAGTGACCGCCGCTGACGACGCCGAACATGACGATCAGCCCGAACAGCAGGAAGGCGTGGACGAGCCCGATGACCGCGAAGTCGGTGCCGAACTGGGCCTGGCTTCCGGTCGAAAGGAACAGCACGATGACGCTGCTGATGAAAAAGACCAGCAGAAGCGTGCCGATCAACTCAGCAAGATATGCGGCCAGACCTCGTTCCTGCACTCTTATTCCCTCCTCGATCCCGTGATCAGGTAAGCGGCGGCAGTGTACTCATATTTGGTCAATGGATTAAGTTCGCGGGCAGATGAGACGTGCTGTCGCGCTGCTGGCGGCCGTCCTCCTGCTCGCCGGGCTCGCCGGTTGCGGCGGGGGCGGCGCGGAACCGGGCGTGCCGAAAGGCGCGACGCTCGTGCTCGATTTCACCCCGAACGCGGTCCACTCGGGGATCTACGCGGCGCAGGGCGAGGGCTTCTACGACGACGCCGGGGTGGGCCTGACCGTGCGCCAGCCGGGCGAATCGACCGACGCGCCGAAGCTGCTCGCCGCCGGCCGTGCCGAGTTCGCGATCCTCGACGTCCACGACCTCGGCATCGCCCGCGAGCGCGGCCTCGACCTGGTCGGGGTGGCGCCGATCGTGCAGCGCCCGCTGGCAGCCGTGATCGCCCGCGCCGACGGCGGCGTGCGCCGGCCCCGCGACCTCGAGGGCCGCACGGTCGGCGTCACCGGCCTGCCCTCCGACGACGCCGTCGTCGAATCCGAGGTCGGCGCCGACGGCGGCGACCCGGCCAAGGTCGACGAGGTGACGATCGGCTTCAACGCCGTCTCCTCCCTCGCCGCCGGCAAGGTCGACGCCGCGACCGGCTTCTGGAACGCCGAGGGGGTGGCGCTGCGGCGCCAGGGCATACCCGTCCGCATCTTCAAGGTCGACGACTACGGCGCCCCGCCCTACCCGGAGCTGATCCTCACCACCTCGCGCCGGACGCGCGACGACGAGCCGGGCCTGGTCCGCGCCGTCGTCGCCGGCACCCGCCGCGGCTACGCCTTCGCCGCGCGGCAACCGGCCGCCGCCCTCGACGCCCTGCTCGCCGCCAATCCGGCCTTGGACCGCGCCGAACAGCAGGTCCAAATGCAAGCCCTGCTCCCGGATCTGGATCCACGCCCATTCGACCCAGCCGTCCTCCGCCAATGGGCCGCCTGGGACCTTGAACACGGCCTCTTGGAGAGACAGCTCGACGTAGACAGGGCCTTCGACTTGGGCTGAGTCGGGTGTACCTCGCCGGACACTCAGCCCGAAGGGCGTCCGCCGAGGTGCACCCGACTCAGCCCTGAAGGAGGCCCGCGACCAACGTCGGCAGTTCCCGGGCCATCCGCGAGCGCGGCACCACCAGGTCGACTCCGGCCGCCTCCGCCAGCGCGCGGGTCTCGACGTCGACGTGCGAGTAGTAGCCGAGCACCGGGATCCCCAGGCCGACCAGGGCCTCGGGGTTCTCGACCTCGAGGTCGGCGACCAGCAGCTCGGCCCCGTCGAGATCCGCCTCCTGCAGGGAGGGCGCGAGCGTCACCTCATGGTCGGCGGCGCTCAGCGTCGCCTCGACCTTGCTGCCGAGCATCAGGTCGGTCGCGATCGCGACCACCCGCGCCACTAGATCGAGCGGCGCTGGCGGAACTCTTCGCGGACGCTCTCGGGGCGGCCCCACATCTGCACGACCTCGGAGCGTCCCTCGCGCACCTCGGCAACCGCGAGCTCGCCGCCGACGCCTTCGCCGTCGAGCTTCGCCAGCACGCCCTTGACGCTCTCCGCCGCGGCGGCGTGACCGAAGCTGTGCGCGACCAGCAGCCGCCAGTGCCACTCGGCCCGCGAGTAGGGCTGGGCGTTGACCTGGCTCAGCGCCACCGCGGTGTCGACGTATTGGCTCTCGTCGTCGATCCGCAGGTCCAGCTCGAGGTCCGTCCAGTCGGGCGGCAGGGCGTCGATGACGCGCTGGAAGTCGTCGGCCAGAGGCACGGCGCAAGCCTAGCGCGGTGGCGGCCCGACGCCGAAGCGCCGGGCCGGCCTCACCCGCTCTTGCCTTCGCCCGCCGGCGGCAGCAGGTCGGGGCCGGGAATCGGGGTGCCGTGCGGGTCGTGGCTCGGTTCGCCGAGCTTGGCCGCCATCAGCAGCTCCAGCTCCTCGGAGATGTAGTGCTCGAGCACCTCCGCCTCCTCGTGGACGCGGTCGGCCGGCATCCCCAGCGCCTCCGAGAGGTAGGCCTCGATCAGGCGGTGGTGGCGGATCATCTCCAGCGCCACCTTCTCCCCGGCCGGCGTCAGGCTGACCCCCTTGTAGGGCATGTAGTCGACCAGTCCCAGTCCGGCCAGCCGTTTCAGCATCGAGGTCGCGGTTGCCGGCGTCACCCCCAGCCGCTGCGCCACCTCGCCGTTGAGGACCAGCCCGTCGCGCTCGCGCGAGATCGCGTAGATCGCCTTCGCGTAGTCCTCGATCGCCTCGGTGCTGGGCGGGCGCCCGCCGCGCCCCTCGGCCGCGGCCATCAGACCGACACCAGCAGGCCGGTCAGGTAGAGGACGGCGATGCCCCCGAGCATCCCGGCGACGGTTGCGGGATAGAGCAGGCGGCCGTCCTCGTCGCGCATCGCCGGCGCCAGCTGCACGATCACACGGGCGATCGCGCCGACGCCGACGCCGAACAGCAGCGCCGCCAGGCTGGGGTCGAAGGCGGAGGCGCCGATCCAGGCGCCGAGGATCGCCGGCGCGCCGGCGATCAGGCCGAGGCCGATCAGGCGGGAGAGGCCCGGCCGTTCGGCGGTGCCCTCGGCGCCCCCGCGCAGCGGCGCCACGATCGCCAGCCCCTCGGTGGTGTTGTGGATCGCGAAGCCGACGACCAGGAAGGCGCCCAGCGCCAGCGCCCCGGTCGCGTAGGAGGTGCCGATCGCCAAGCCCTCGCCGAGGTTGTGGAGGCCGATCCCGATCGCCACCAGCAGGGCCAGGTAGGCGCCGCCGCTGACTCCCGGCGCCCGGGCGCGGCGGCGGGCCGAGAGGTGGGCGTCGATCCCGGCCAGCACCAGGTAGGCGACGAGGGCGCCGACGAAGACCAGGCCGGTGCCGCCGAAGGCGGCCGGCGCCTCGGCGGCGATCTCCAGGCCCTCGAGCCCGGCGTCGATCGCCAGGAAGGCGAGCAGGCCGACGGTGAAGGCGATCAGGGTGCTCATCCAGCGCCGGCCGAGGCGGCCGAGGAAGGGCAGCCAGAGCATCCCCAGGCTGACCGGGATGACGCCGACGTAGATCCCCAGCAGCGCCATCAGGCCGTAGAAGCCGGCGTCGGCCTCAGGCGTCTCGGCGGCGACCGGGATCGTCGCGTCGACCGTGCCGCCGCTCGAGGTGAGGACGAAGATCTCGTAGGCCTCGCCCTCGATCCAGGGGTAGGAGATCTCCAGCGTGGTCGCGCCGAGCCGCTCGATCTCGTTGCCGCCGCTGGCGACGAAGGGGGCGTAGGCGTCGTTGACCGCGACCTGGGCGACCCGGACCGGGTCGGGGCCGTCGTTGCGCAGGGTCAGCTCGATCTCGCCCGGGTGCAGGACGGTGTGCTCGACCGCGACCTCCTCGACCGGCGGCCCGGTGCGCTCGCCCAGCCCCGGTCCGCCGAGCAGCGCGAAGCCGCCGATCGCGACGACGATCAGGGCCAGCGGGATCGCGCCCAGCGCCCAGGCCGGCAGGCCCCCGCCGGCGCCGCGCTCGGCCCGTGCCCCCGCCTCCATCAGGCCTGCCCCCCGCCCTTGCCCCAGGGCAGGTCGCAGTAGGCGGCCGCGGCGGCCGCGGGCAGCCGCGAGGGATCGCCGACGCGGAAGAACCCGGTCCAGCCCAGCTCCGCGAACTCGCTGACGTGGGCGTGGAACATGTAGTCGCCGTCGAAGGGGAACTCGAGCTCGAGGATCCCCCGCTGCCCCTGCCCCTGGATGATCGTGTCGGTGTACTCGCTCGGCTGCAGCGAGGTCCCGGTCGGGTAGTGCTGGAAGAAGTTGCCGTGGACGTGGAAGGAGTTGAGCGGGTCGTACTCGAGCACGTTGACCAGGTAGACGCGGACGAGGCTCCCGCGCTGGACCCGGATCGGCTCGTTGATGTAGTGGAAGCCGACCGTGTTGACCGCGTAGACCTCGTTGGCGAGGTCGAAGTTGGTGTCGAAGCCGTTCATCACCATCACCATCTCGTCGGCTTCCGGCCGGCCCTGCTTGGGGTCGATCACGAAGGCGCCGTAGAGGCCGCGGGCGATGTGGGCGGCGAGCGGGGCGACGTGGCAGTGGTAGAGGTGGAGGCCGAAGGGCGAGGCGTCGAACTCGTAGGTGAAGTCCTCGCCGGGTTCGACCTGGCCGCCGCCGCCCATCTCGCCGATCCCCGGCATGCCGTCCATCGGCGCCCGGTGGATGCCGTGGAAGTGCATCGTGTGCGGGTGTTCGGAGGCGTTGACGAAACGGACCCGCAGCAGCTCCCCCTCGCGCGCCCGCAGGGTCGGCCCGGGGACGCGGCCGTTGTAGGTCCAGGCTTCGTACTTGACGCCCGGAGCGACTTCGATCTCCTTGTCCTGGGCGACGATCGTCCACTCGCGCAGGACCCGCCCGCCGGCCAGGCGGCGCGTCTTGCCGTAGTCGAAGTCGCGCAGGACCGCAGTCGGGTCGAAGCCGTTGGCGCGGTGGTCGACGGTGGCGCCGGGGGCGAAGCTGGCGTGCGGGAACTCGCCGTGGCCGGCGTGGCCGGTCGCCGCCGATGGTCCCTCGGCGAGCGCCTGCTCGGCGCCCGGGCCGCGGCCGCCGAGCAGGCCGCTGAGCCCGATCGCCGCCGGCGCGGCGACGGCGGCGGCGCCGCCGAGGAGGCGGCGGCGGCTGATCGCGTTCTCGTTCGTCGAAGAATTCACGGGCTGGGATTTTGACACATCTAAAAGACGGGTTTTGACTTGTCTAAAAAAGAGCGCAGTGGGCGGGCGGTGAGGAGGACCCTCTCTCGCAACAGCGGGGAGGCTCGTTCGGGTCCTCCTCACCGCCCGTCGCGGGCGCTTTCTAAGATGAAGTCATGAGCGAAGCGGCAACCGTTGAGCTGGATGGGCAGTACCGGCAGCTGCGGGAGGAGTGTGGGCTGTTGGATCGGTCTGAGCGGGGGGTGCTGCTGGTTAGTGGGCCGGATGCGGCGGAGTACCTGCAGGGGCAGCTGACCAATGACGTCGAGGCGCTCGAGCCGGGCGAGGGGCAGTACGCGGCGCTGCTCGACCGCAAGGGGCACATGCAGGCGGACATGCGGGTGCTGCGCCCGGGCGCCGAGGAGATCTGGGTCGACACCGAGCCGGAGGCGCTGGCCGCTGCCCGCCGCCACCTCGAGACGTACTCGATCGGCCGCGAGGTGGAGGTGGCCGACGTCAGCGCGGAACGCGCGATCCTCTCCCTGATCGGTCCCCGCGCCGTCGAGGTCGCCGGTACCGCGGTGCTGCCGGAGAACGCCTGCGAGGCGACCGCGGTCGCCGGCGTCGAGTGCTTGGCGGCGGGGACGCGTGACGGCGTCGACCTGATCGTCGCCGCCGCCGAGGCCGGGCGCCTGCGGGGAGCCCTGCGCGAAGCCGGCGCCGTCGAAGTCACCGCCCCAGCCGCCGAGATCCTTCGCATCGAGGCCGGCATCCCCCGCTTCGGGGCCGAGATGGGGACCGAGACGATGCCGGCCGAGGCGGGCATCGTCGAGGCCGCCGTCAGCTTCACCAAGGGCTGCTACATCGGCCAGGAGACGGTCGCCCGGCTCCATTACAAGGGCCGGCCCAACCGCCACCTGCGCGGCCTGCGCCTGAGCGCGTCGGCCGCGCCCGGCGCGACGCTGCGGCTCGGCGACAAGGAAGTCGGCAGGCTCGGGGGAGTCGCCGTCTCCCCCGCCTTCGGACCGATCGGGCTGGCGATCCTGCGCCGCGAGGCCGAGCCCGGCGCCGAGCTCGCCGTAGGTGAAGATGGGGTTACGGCTCGCGTGGTCGACTTGCCCTTCGGTTAGATTCCGCCGCGATGGGTCGTGGGAGAGCGAGAGCGATGGTGAGCTGCGCCTTCGGCGCGCTGGCGCTCCTTGGCGCCGGCTGCGGCGCCGAGAGCCACCCCAACGAGCAGCGGCCGCAGGTCGCGACCCGGGTCAGCGTCACGATCACGCCGGGCGGGATCACGGTGCAGCCGACCAAGGTCGGCGTCGGCCCCGCCCGCACCCAGCAGATCCCCCAGAACCAGAATCACCCGCAGCCGCCGATCCGCGGCGACCGCGGTCCGCTGACCGTCGCCATCGTCACCGCCAACCAGACCCGCTCCGAGGTCCAGCTGGAGCTGCGCGGCCCGCGCGACGTCAGCTCGCCCCCGATCCCGGCCGGCAGCCCCGGCACGCTGCAGACCGACCTCCCCACCGGCACCTACGTGATCGCCGCCGGCAACGTCCCGGGCGCCCGCCCGGCCAAACTCGTGATCGGCCCGTACCGCGCCTCCTCCCAGAACGACGTCCTGCTGCCCTAGGGCCAGCCCTCCCAACGCGAGAGCCGGCCGACAGGCGGAGGGTGCGAGCCCGTGCCCGCACCCTCCTTCCCGCAGCCGTCCAACTCAGCGCGGACGGCACATCCAGAGAGTCAGCCGACGTGCAAGCCGATCGGCGCCCCCTCCAGTCCCCCGAAGTCCTGATACGCCCTCAGTGTGTAGGTGCCTGTGAGAGTGATCGGGAGGTGCTGATTGGGAAGCATGCCGCCGCAGCCACCCAGCGGAATTGTGCTTTTCGCTGTGAACCTCGCTTCGATTGTGGCTTCGATGTCCGCGGGCGGTCCCATCCTGGCGTGGTAGGTGCCAGCGGGAACCGGTGCTTGCGGCCCGATGTCGTATGTGCAGAGCGAGACGTTTTCCGCGTGTTTCACAGCGTTTTCGTAGATGTGGATTTCAATCTGCTGGCCCACCGGGCAATCGATCCCCGCCGTCAGCTTGCCTGTCCCGGGAGGATCGTTTGTCGAGCCGGGCCGGGTAAAGCCCAGTGTGTAGTCACAGCCGTTGGTTGTGACTGTCACCGGCTGGAACCCGGGCAGCGAGGTGCAGCCTTCGTATGTCGGCGTGAATGTGACCGGATCCATGGGCCCGAAAAGTGTGGCGTCGAGATCCGATGTGCCGCATGACACGGTTTTCAGCGGCGCCGCGCCGATATCGAAGGTGATGCCGCCGCCGAGCTGTTCGCCTGTCACGATCGCCGGGGGCACCTGCGGTGTCAGCACTCCTGTTTCGGCCTGCGCCGCCGAGGCAAGCACCGCGCTCATCGAGAGCACCGCGACCACGGCCAGCCCGAGGGCCTTGAGTCTGTGGGTCATAAGACTTCCTTTTCGCTTGAGATCGACTGGATGTGAAACGGCCAATTGAAACGGCCAATCCATAACGCGGACCCGCCGACCGATCAACAAATGCTGCGTTTAAGGGCCGGCTCGGCCCCGCGTTCTTGCCTATGCCCTGCAAGCGGGACCCGGCGGTTTGGCGCGCGCGCCAAACGGCGCGCGCTGTTTTCTGCGGCTCGGCAGCGGGAGAACCCGTCTGGGGGCCTTGTCAGCATCAGTGGTCGTGACTGCTGCCCTCGCCATCGCCGTCGTCCTGCTCGCCGCCGGGCTCGTCTACCTGCTCGTCTCGCGGCGCCAGGAGCCGCTCGAGCAGCCCGACCTCGGCCCCGCGATCCAGGAGGCGACCTCGCGGGCGGTGGCCGACCTGCTGCGGATGAACGAGGAGTCGCGCAAGCTCGACGCCAAGACCTCGGAGGCCGCGCTCGACAAGCGCCAGGCGGAGATCGACCGGCGCCAGGCCGAGATCAAAGGCCTGGCCGAGCGCATCGCCAAGGGCCAGGAGAAGATCGAGGCCGAGGTCCGCAAGCGCGGCGAGACCGACCTGCAGACCCGGACGCTGCTGGAGCAGATGGGGCAGACGGTCGGCAACCTCAACTCCGAGACGGCGGGGCTGAAGAAGGCGCTGCGCCAGCCCCAGACCCGCGGCCAGTGGGGCGAGCTGCAGCTGCGCCGCTGCGTCGAGATCGCCGGCATGACCGAGCACGTCGACTTCGAGCTGCAGGAGACGCTGCGGACCGAAGACGGCCGCCTGCGCCCCGACGCGCTCTTCCTCCTGCCCGAGGGCCGCAGCTTCGTCGCCGACTCCAAGGTCCCCCTCGACGCCTTCCTCGACGCCCAGGAGTCGGAGGTCGAATCCGAGCGCCGGGTCCACCTCGACCGCCACGCCCGCCAGGCTCGCGAGCACGTGCGCGCGCTCAGCTCCAAGGACTACCAGGGCCAATTCAAGGCCGGCGAGATGCCGGACCTGGTGATCTGCTTCATCCCCAACGAGCCCGCCCTGCACGCCGCCTTCGGCGCCGACCCCGAGCTCTTCGACTACGCGCTGGAGCGCAACGTGCTGCTGGTCAGCCCGACCTCGCTGATCGGGCTGCTGCGGACGATGGAGCTGGGCTGGCGCCAGGAGCGGATGGTCGCCGAGGCGGCCGAGATCGCCGAGGCCGCCAGCACCCTGCACGCGCGCTTCGGCAAGTTCATCAGCGACTTCGACACGGTCGGCCGGCGCCTCGAGTCCGCGACCAAGTCCTACAACTCCGCGGTCGGCTCGATGGAGGGCCGGCTGCTGCCGCAGCTGCGCAAGGTCGAGGACCTCGGCATCGCTCCGGGCAAGGCGATCGAACCGCCGGAACCGGTCGAGATCACGGTGCGGGAGATTTCTGCTCCGGAGCTGCGCGAGGCTTCCGACGCCGCGTAGCGCCGGGACCCGGAGCTCTTAACTAGGATTCGCCGCCCGTCATCAACGACTCGCGGAGGACTCCCTTGGCAGTGGACAGCAGTGCGATCTCGAAGCTGGACGTAGAGCCCGGAACGCTGCCGGAGACGATGGCGGCGTGGGTGATCCGCGAGGAGCGCGAGGGCGAACCCAAAGACGCCTTCCAGCTCGAGCAGATCGAGGTCCCCGAGCCCGGTGCCTTCGAGGTGATCGTCCGGGTGATGGCGGCTGGAGTCAACTTCAACAACGTCTGGGCGGCGCTGGGCAAGCCGGTCTCGGTCTTCCCCTACGGCGACCACCCCGAGTTCGGCCACCACATCGGCGGCTCCGACGCCTCCGGAGTCGTCTGGAAGGTCGGCGAGGGCGTCACCCGCTGGGCTCCGGGCGACGAGGTCGTGATCCACTGCAACCAGGCCTCCTACGAGGACGTCGAGGTCCATGGCCTCGACCCCCTGGCGGCCCCCAGCCAGAAGGATCTGGGGATACGAGACGACCTGGGGCTCCTTTGCCCAGTTCACCAAAGTGCAGGCGCAGCAGCTGCTCCCGCGCCCGCAGAACCTGTCCTGGGCCGAGTCCTCCGCCTACGGGCTCACCTACTTCACCGCCTACCGGATGCTGATGGACCAATGCAAGCTGCAGCCGGGCCACAACGTCCTCGTCTGGGGCGCCGCCGGCGGCCTCGGCGTCTTCGCCCTGCAGCTTTGCCAGGCAGCCGGCGCCAACGCGGTCGGCGTCGTCTCCTCCGACGAGAAGGGCGAGCTGGCAAAGCAGCTGGGCGCCGTCGACTACATCAACCGCAGTGAGTTCGGCGAGATGATGCGGACGCCGGAGAACCTCGCCGACAAGGCCGCCGACAAGGAGCGCTTCAAGGCCTCGCGCGGCTTCGCCAAGCGGGTCAAGGAGATCCTCGGCGACGCTCCCGACATCGTCTTCGAGCACGTCGGCCAAGCGACCTTCCCGACCTCGGTGTACACCGTCAAGCCGTTCGGCAAAGTCGTCATCTGCGGCGCCACCTCGGGCTTCCAGCTCGACTTCGACGTGCGCTACCTGTGGATGCGCCAGAAGCAGATCATCGGCTCGCACGCCTTCAACGCCTATGAGTGCATGCGCGCCAACCAGCTGATGGCCGAGGGCAAGGTCCGCCCCGTGCTCTGGCAGACGATGGACTTCGACGGCGTCCCCGGCGCCCACCAGCTGCTGCACGAAAACAAGCACCTCGGCAAGATCGCGATCCTGGTCGGCGCCGAGTCCGAGGACGAGGGCAAGGTCGAGGAGGGCCCCGGCGCGATCCGGGCCGAGGTCGGCGCATGAGGCAACTTCAACCGGAGAGGGGTCACTGATGGCGGAGGTCAACCGGCTCGACTGGAACATCGCCCCGCTGCGCGCTGACCGCTGGCTCGACCTCTGGGAGCCGGCCGCGGCGAAGATGCCGGCCTATGGCGCCCAGAGCTGGTCGCTGACGCGCTCCGTCGACAACCCGCTGTCCTTCCAGCAGACCTCGGTCTGGGAGAGTCGCTCCGACTTCGAGCGCTACTGGTTCTCGGCCGAGATCGAGGCCGCCCGGGCCAGCGTCATCGACCTCTACGACATCCCCCTCCTCCCCACCTGGCACACCCTGCTCGCCGCTGAATAACGGCGGCGAGCGCCTGCTCAGTCGCGTTTCGCCAGCACTCGCCAGCGGAAGACCGTGGCGGCGGAGTACTCGACGCTGGCGCCCGGCGCCTCGGCGTAGACCCGGAAGACGTGCTCGCCGGGCTTCAGCTTCCGGTACACGCGCGGCGAGCGGCAGGGCGCCAGCGAGCCCTCGTCGAGCTTGCAGGCGTACCCGACGTCCGCGTCGGGTGACGCGAACTCGAACCGCGCGGCGGAGCTCGTCGCCCGCTTGGGCGGACGCAGCCCGAGCAGCGGGCGCGACGGCGGCGGCGACCCCCCAGTTCCCGCTGCCGATCCGCCACCGGCTCCCGACCCCGGCGGGGTCGGCCCCGCCGGGCCGGCGTAGATGGCGGTGTAGGCGGTCGACTCGTTGGCCAGCACCGAGTGCACCCGCGGGCCGCCGTCGGACCAGCTCTGGAAGCCGTAGGTGACGCCGCCGATCTCGGCCGTCTCGGGCGCCGAGAGCGTCGCGCTGGCGCCCTCGATCAGCGGCAGCGAGAGCGTCCCGGGGCCGCTGCGGGCGCCGAGGCCGAGCGTCACTCCCGGCGGGCTGGAGGCGGCGGTGAGCGTGGCCGTGCGCGGGTAGATCTCAACCGACTCCGTGGCGGAGAGGCCGCGCGAGTCGGTGGCGGTCAGCTCGAAACGCAGGCGCGAGGGCAGGTTGTGGTCGACGGCGGTCAGCACCCCCGAGGCGGTTTTGTCGAAGTCCGGCAACGAGTGCGCGTGGCACTCGTTCTCGTTGTCGGGGCAGTGCAGGATCTTGGTCCGCCAGGAGAGCCCTTCCGGCGAGGAGCCCGGTCCTTTCGGCGCGATCGCCGCGCCGTTGCCCGAGTCGGATTTCGCCGAGCCGCTGAAGGCGATCTGCTGGCCGACCCGCCAGGTCAGCGATGCGGCCGGGCTGGCGATGCTGACTTTGGGCGGGGAGTCGCCCGGATAGATCGTGATCGCGGCGGTGCTGGTGAGGCCGCCGAGGTTTTTCACCCGCACCGAGATCGTCCTGTTGACGGCGGTGTTGTAGACCCCCGTCTGCGTGGCACTGCCGTTGCTCGCGAAGCTGCCGTTGATCTCGAAGCTGCCGTTGCCGTCGAGGTCCCAGGCGTACTGGAGCCCATTCCCGCTCGAGCCGCCGGCGTCGAATTTGACGGTCAGCGGCAGCCCGCCCCATTCTTTGTCTGCGGTCAATTTCGCAATCGGCGCGGTCGGGTCGTAGCTGACCCGGTGCACGGCTTCGTCGGCGAAGAGGCTGAGGTAGTAGAGGTCCCCGTCGGGGCCCATCTCGATGTCCGCCCCGGTGTAGGGGCCGCCGTCGGCCAGGAAGGTCTCGACCTGATCGGGGTCGGGGCCCCCGTCGTCCCCGGCCAGCATCGCGTAGATGCAGCCGCGCACCGAGTCGGCGAAGAAGAGGGCGTCGTCGTATTTGGCCGGAAAGGTGCCGCCGGGGTAGATCGTCGAGCCCGTGATCGCCGAGCCGTACTGGCTGGGGCAGGGGCCGCCCGGCGCGACCTGGTCGTCGCGGTCGTAGGAGAAAAACGGGGTCGAGGCAGCCCCGGGCTGCGTGTAGAGGCTCTCGCAGAGGCCGAGGTTGAGGTTGTCGAAGTCGGGGTTGCGGTGGCCGCCTTCGTAGCAGGGCCAGCCGGAGTTGTAGGGGGTGGACGGGGTCAGCCCGATGCGGTCGATCTCCTCGTCGGTGCCGTTGCCGACGTTGTTGACGAAGACCTCTTCCCGCTCGGGGTCGATCGCGAAGCGGAACGGGTTGCGGAAGCCGTAGGCGACGATCCGGCGCTCGTTGGCGTCGAGGCTCGAGTAGCGCGGGTTGCCCGGCAGGCCGGCGCCGGTGTCGGGGTCGATCCGGATCAGGGTGCCGGCGAGTCCGGTCGGGTCGGCGGGATAGGGGGTGAAGAAGATCCTGGGAGCGCAGCGACCCGCCTTCGGCGCTGGGCGGTTTCAGCGCTTCGCCGCCGGGAGGATCGCCGCACTGGTTCTTGTGCGGCCAGCCGAGCTGTCCGTAGTCGGGCTGGAGGAAGCTCGCCCCCTCGCCGCCGCTGGCGAAGAGCGCCCCTTCCGGGCCGAACTGGAGGCCGCCGATCGAGTGCGAGGAGTCCTGCTGGCACCAGTCTTCGATCAGGACTTTCTGGCTCCCCGCCTGACCGCCTTCGTTGGTGAAGCGGACCAGCCTGCCGCTGACCGGGCAGGCGTCGACGCCGACGTTGCCGGGCTGTGGGCAGGGGTCGCCCTCGTAGCTGGGCCCCTGGCCCCAGCGCGGGAACGAGCCCGGTGCGTCTTCGCCGAGCACGTGGTCGAACGTGTAGAGCGCGTAGACGTATGGGCGGGCCGGGTACTGGGGATCGACCGCGAGCCCGAGCAGCCCCCGGTCGCCGTTGTCGTAGACCTCTTTGCGGAGGTCGGCGAAGACCGTCGGCGTCTGGTCGTCGACGTCGTCGAAGCGGAGGATCTCGCCGTTCTTCTGGGCGACGAAGGCCTCGCCGTCGGCAGCGAAGCGGACCGCGGTGGGGGCGTCGAGGCCGTCGATCGCGATCGTGTCCTGGAAGCCGACGGGCAGGTCGCCCGCCACCGCTGCCGGCGCGAGGACGCCGAGGACGAACAGGGCGAGCGCCAGAGGCAGCGCTCGGGCGCCGCCTCTCACGCCCGCTCGAGCGGCGCCATCGTCAATCCGGCGCCATCGAGTTCGGCCCAGTAGTGCTCGGCCGGCTCGCGCGGGCCGGTCCAGACGATCGCCTGGCCGCTGTGGTGGATCTGGTCGGCGATCCGGTGCCCCTGGTCCAGGTTCACGCCCGGCAGCACCCGCGCCAGGGTCGCGGCGACGTGCTCGAAGGTGTTGTGGTTGTCGTTGCAGACGATCACTCTCCACTCGCCCCCCAGGTCGGAGCCCGGGCCGGCGGTACGCGGTCGCTCGATCGTGCTGGTCGACATCGCCGCGGATTATGCAGTCATGCGCCCGCAAAGGCACATGTCACGCACCTGGAGAAACAACGTGTCAGCGTCGAAGAACTTACGACGGCACGAGGGAGACTAGAACGGGCTGGGAACGCGGACGACGACGTCGTCGACGCTGGCCACGACTCCGTTGCCGCCCTTGACGGCGCCGACCGCGACAGCCGAGGCGCCGCCGGTGAGGTCGCCGGCGGCTTCGTCGGTCGCTTCGCTGACCAAGCTGCCGCCGACGTAGCCGAGGAGCTTGGCGTGTCCCCGTTCGGGGCCGCTGGTGACGTTGACGGCCTGCAGGCGCAGGGCGTTGGCTTTGTTGACTCCCATCAGGGTTTTGACGTCCTTGGCGATCGCCAGGTATTCGGTGCCGGCGCCGGTGACCTTGGCCAGCTGCACCTTGCGCTGCAGCGGGAAGGCCAGCAGCTGGTACTTGGCGCCGCCGCCGGCGCGCAGCTCCAGCGCCAGGTAGGCCTTGCGCTGCAGCGAGTCCGGGGTGCCGCTCAGCAACCGCTCGGTGGCGGAGATCTCGAGGTCGCGGCCGATCACCGGGGTGCGGTAGGAGCAGGCGTCGGTGCGTTTGCCGATCGTGATCCGCAGGGCCCCCTCGGAACCGCCGCGGGCGCAGCTGGAGCCGGCCAGCTTGATCAGCTGAGCCCGCTGCGCGGTCGTCTCCATCCCGTTGCGATAGATCCCGATCATCGCCGCGCCGGCGGCGACGGCGACAACAAGGACAGCCAGGCATGCTGCGGCAAATATCGCTCCAAAGCGAGTCTTCATGGTCCGCAACCTAAACACAGGCGCCGAAGAATGATGCGGGCCGGCACTGGCTGAACGATGGATTTCCTCGTGCCTTTCCACGCAAAAGGCGGTCAGCCAAATATCATGCGCAACATGAGCGACCACCGACTCCCCGAGCGCGACCGCCCCTGGGTGATGCGCACCTATGCCGGCCACTCCGACGCCCGTCGCTCCAACGAGCTCTACCGCGGCAACCTCGCCAAGGGCCAGACCGGCCTCTCCGTCGCCTTCGACCTCCCCACCCAGACCGGCTACGACCCCGATCACGTCCTCGCCCGCGGCGAGGTCGGCAAGGTCGGCGTCTCGATCGCCCACAAGGGCGACATGCACCAGCTCTTCGACGGCATCCCGCTCGACGCGATGAACACCTCGATGACGATCAACGCCACCGCCGCCTGGCTGCTCGGCCTCTACGTCACCGTCGCCGAGGAGAACGGCGTCGAGCGCGCCAAGCTCACCGGCACGACCCAGAACGACATCATCAAGGAGTACCTCTCGCGCGGCACCTACGCCTTTCCGCCCGAGCCCTCGATGCGGCTGATCGCCGACATGGTCGCCTTCAGCGTCAACGAGGTGCCGAGCTGGAACCCGACCAACATCTGCAGCTACCACCTGCAGGAGGCCGGGGCGACCCCGGTGCAGGAGATCGCCTACGCGCTCTCGACCGGGATCGCCGTGCTCGACGAGGTCAAGGCCCGCGGCCAGGTCGCCGAGGAGGACTTTCCCAAGGTCTTCGGCCGCATCTCCTTCTTCGTCAACGCCGGCATCCGCCTGGTCGAGGAGATCGCCAAGCTGCGGACGATGGGGGCGCTCTGGAACGAGATCGGCCGTGAGCGCTACGGGGTGAGCGACGAGAAGATGCTGCGCTTCCGCTACGGCGTTCAGGTCAACAGCCTCGGCCTGACCGAGGCGCAGCCGGAGAACAACGTCCAGCGGATCGTGCTGGAGGCGCTCGCCGTCACCCTCAGCCGCGACGCCCGCGCCCGTGCCCTGCAGCTGCCCGCCTGGAACGAGGCGATGGGCCTGCCCCGCCCCTGGGACCAGCAGTGGAGCCTGCGGATCCAACAGGTGCTGGCCAACGAGACCGACCTGCTCGAGTACCCCGACGTCTTCGAGGGCTCCGTGGTCATGGACGGGCTGGTCGAGGAGCTGACCGCGGGGGCCCGGGCCGAGATGGCTGTCGTCGAGGAGCACGGCGGCGCCGTCAAGGCGGTCCCGTACATGAAGGCCCGCCTGGTCGAGTCCCACCGTGAGCGGGTCGCCCGGATCGAGAGCGGCGAGCTCAAGGTCGTCGGCCAGAACAGCTTTACCGAGACGGAGGAGTCGCCGCTGACCGCCGGCGCCGACGGCGGCATCCTCACCCCCGATCCCGAGGTAGAGCGCGAACGGATCGAGGCGCTCGAACAGTGGAAGGACGAGCGCGACGACGACGCCGTCGGCGCCGCCCTCGCCGAGCTCGCCGCGGTTGCCGCCGACGACAGCCAGAACGTGATGCCGGCGACGATCGCCGCCGCCAAGGCGGGGGCGACCACCGGCGAGTGGGCCGAGGTCCTGCGCGAGGCCTTCGGCGCCTACCGCGGCCCGACCGGCGTCAGCGGCGCCGCCCCGCCGGCCGACCGCGACCAGCTCGACGCGATCCGCGCCAAGGTCGAGGAGACCTCAGAGCGGATCGGCCACCGGATCAAGATCCTCGTCGGCAAGCCCGGCCTCGACGGCCACTCCAACGGCTCCGAGCAGATCGCCCTGCGCGCCCGCGACGTCGGCATGGAGGTCATCTACCAGGGGATCCGCCTGACCCCGGCCGAGATCGCCGAGTCGGCGCTGCAGGAGGACGTCGACGTGGTCGGCCTCTCGATCCTCTCCGGTTCCCATCTGGAGCTGATTCCCGAGGTGGTGCGGCTGTTGGACGAGGCCGGCGTCGAGGTCCCGGTGGTGGTCGGCGGCATCATTCCCGTCGCCGATGCCGAGCGCCTGCGCGAGGGCGGCGTCGCCGGCGTCTACACGCCCAAGGACTTCGACATCAACAAGATCATGGGCGAGATCGTCGCCCTGGTCGGCCAGCGGGCCGGCAGCGTCGCGCCCGCCTGAGCGCCCCGCGTCGCGCCGAAGCCGCGACCGCGCGACAATGTGGGCATGAGCGAGCTGAACGGGGATCGGGCGGCCTGGCTGCGCTGCTACCGCTGCTGGTCCCAGCGCCTCGAGATCCAGATCCACTACGACGCGATCCGCCGCGTCGACTCCGAGACCGGAGTCCTCGCCGAAGGGGTCGACGAGGTGCAGGAATCGGTCGTGCAGTGCCTCGACTGCATGCACGACCAGCCCCACCTGACTTTCCAGGACGATCGCGTCGTCCCGATCGAAGACCGCTGGCAGCGGATGGTCGCCGGTACCCCCTGGGTCGCCTCCTGCACGGTCAGGGTCGACCAGGACCGGGTCGAGACCTGCTCCGGCCCGGAGGCGATCGAGTTCCTCACCTACGGCGCCTTCGGCGACGCCGGCGTGCGCGAGTTCTTCACCCACGTCCGTTTCCACAAGCACGACGACGAGCAGATCGTCGTCCACCTCCTGGTCGAGCTCTACGCCCGCTCCGCCCAGGAGGCGACCGAGGTGCTCGAGGAGGCCGCCCACGGCCAGCTCGAGATCACCTCCCTGGCCGAGGAGTCACGCCCCCCCGCCCACGCCTCCGACGAGGCCCACTAAGTACCTCCCTCACCCGAACTGCATCAAGTTGTCTATCTCCCGGGTGGAGAACTTGATGCAGTTCGGGTGAGGAGGGCGCGGCGAACGTTGGCGATGAATGGGTCCGGGTCGCGGTCGAGCATCTTGTAGGTGGCTCGGTGAACGTCGTAGCCGGCAGCGACGAGATCGACGTCGGTTTGGTGGTCGCGCTCGAAGGTGGGTTGGTCTCCGTGGAAGCCCCAGCTGTCGGTTTCGACAACGACCTTCTGCTGCGGCCAGAGAAAGTCGACCAGATGGCCCTCGACCAGCACGTTGACCGCAGGCAGCGGCAGACATGTCTCGCGCCATAGCGCCAGAAAGTCGATCTCGGTCACCGAAAGCGCATCGACCGCCCGAGGGTCGACTTCGGCGGCGATACGCTTCAGTCGCCCTGCCCCCTTTCGCCCGCGACGTCTGCTGAGGATGCGGGCCAGTGCCGGCCATGAGAGGCTGCCGGTCTTGTCAGCCTGGACCAGGATGCGCTCGAGCCGCCTCGCGCCCATCCGGCCCGCCAGGTCGAGCAGGGTGCGCTCGACCGAGGTCACTGGGATTCCTTTCTCCAGCGTCACTTCATACGGCTCCAATCGTCGCGTCTGATGCAGTCGCAGCCCTCTATGGGCTGCTCCACCCGATTGCCGCAGGACCTCCACCGGCCCGGACGAGCCGCAGATATTCCAAAGGTGTCCGCCGCTGAAATGCGAGAGCACTGCGCCCGGCCCACAGGCCAGCACCGCGGCCATCCACCTCCCCTCCCGAGAGAGTCGCTCGTGCCCGAGCGCGTAAACCCCCCGATGGAGTGGGATCAGCAGACCGCCTTCGCGACGACGCAGGCTTAGGCCCCTACCGAGCCCAAGGTCAAGCAGTTGCCGGTGCGCGATCACGCCGTGTTGCCTCTCGGCGAGAGCCCGGATCGCGGCCGTTGCCTCCCGATCCTTCATCCCACCCTCTCCCCCACCCGAACTGCATCAAGTTGCCTATCTCCTGGATGGAGAAGTTGATGCAGTTCGGGTGGGGCGGGCAGGGAGCCGGGCATGGGTCGGAACCCTTGCCGGGAACAGCGCGCTTATGGCGCGCGGAGTCGAACGATTGTGGGACCGAAGTTGGGCGGGAGCGTGACTTCGGTCCGAGCGAATCAGTCGACGCTGTCGGCGGCCGTGGGCTCGCCGTGCTCGCGGCGCGGGACCAGGACCAGGCGCTTGAACTCGGCGACGAGGACGCCGTCCTGGTTGAGGACGCGGGTCTGAACCTTGACGATGCCGCGGTCGAGTTTCGACTTCGACGGCTTCACGTCGAGGACCTCGGTCTCGCAGAAGAGGGTGTCGCCGTGGAAGACCGGGTTGGGGTGGCTGAGGTCTTCGGTCGCCAGGTTGGCGATCGCCTTGCCGGAGACGTCGGAGACCGACATCCCCAGGGCCAGCGAGTAGACGAGCGGCCCGACGACGACGTTGCGCCCCTGCTGGGACTGCTTCGCGTAGACGTCGTTGATGTGCAGCGGGTGGTGGTTCATCGTGATCAGGCAGAAGAGGTGGTCGTCGGCCTCGGTCACGGTCTTGGCCGGCCAGTGCTTGTAGACGGCGCCGACCTCGAACTCCTCGAGGTAGCGACCGTAGGTATGCGCTCCGGACGCCTCGCGCTCGGCCTGGTCGGTGCTCAGCTCGTGCTTCTCGCTCATCGGTTCAGGAATCTCCTCTGGGTTGGACGGCGCGGGATGCTATCCACGCGCGCAGCCGAGGGACGGGCGCCTCAGTGGACTTTTTTCAGTTTTGCCCGTTCCTCTTGCCGTTCGACCACCTGGGCGATCAGCTTGAGGACGTTGGAATCACCGGAGGCCTTGATGTGGCCGGTCTCGACCGCCTTGCGGTAGCTCTTGATCGTGCCCTTCTCGGCCAGCTCGTTGAACTGGGGGCGATCGATCTCGACCAGCACCCGCTCGTCCTGGGAGAGGTCTTTCTTGATCTTCGGCCCCGGCAGCTCGACCCGGTAGAGCTGGATGTCGTGGTGGGCTTTGAGCTGCAGGCCGAAGACCAGCTTCAGTTTTTCCAGCGCCGGCACTTCCGCTTGGAAGCGCTCGACGGCGGTGCGGATCAGGTCTGCGGTCGAGGCCATTCGCCTAGATCTTGTACCTCTGCAGGAGCTTCTTGCCGATCACCATGCGCTGGATCTCCGAGGTCCCCTCGCCGATCAGCAGCAGCGGCGCGTCGCGGTAGAGGCGCTCGATCTCGTACTCCTTCGAGTAGCCGTAGCCGCCGTGGATGCGGAAGCACTCCTCGACGCACTCCTTGCCCGTCTCCGAGGCCAGGAGCTTCGCCATCCCCGCCTCGAGGTCAGAGCGGATGCCGGCGTCCTTCATCTGCGCCGCTTTGCGGGTGACCAGACGGGCGGCCTCGATCTTGGTCGCCATGTCGGCGAGCTTGAACTGGATCGCCTGGTGCTGGGCGATCGGCTTGCCGAAGGTCTTGCGCTCCTGGCTGTAGCGCAGGGCCAGCTCGAGCGCGCGCTGGGCGATGCCGACGCCGCGGGCGGCGACGTTGACGCGGCCGACCTCGAGCGCGTCCATCATCTGCGTGAAGCCGGCGCCGACGCCGGCCTCCTCGCCGCCGAGCACCCGCTCGGGCGGGCACTTGTAGCCGTCGTAGACGAGCTCGGTCGACTCGACCCCCTTGTAGCCCATCTTCTTGATCTTCGGCGGCACGACCAGGCCCTCGAAGTCGCCCGTCTGGGTTTCCTCCCACGGCTTCTTCTCGGTGACGAAGCAGGTCATGCCCTTGTAGGCCGGCTCCGCCTTCGGGTCGGTCTTCATCAAGACGAAGACGACGCTGGAGCCGAGGCCGTTGGTGACCCACATCTTCTGCCCGTTCAGCTCCCAGTTGCCGTCCTCGCCCTTCTTCGCGTTGGACTTGATGCCCTGGACGTCGGAACCGACCTCGGGCTCAGACAGCGAGAAGGCGGCGCGGATCTCGCCGGTCGCCATCTTCGGCAGGAAGTAGTCCTTCTGCTCGTCGCTGCCGAACTTCATCAGCAGGTAGGAGCCGATGAAGTGGGTGTTGACGACGCCGGAGATCGAGATCCAGCCGCGCGAGAGCTCTTCGACGATCATCGCGTAAGTGGTCAGGTCCAGTCCCATGCCGCCGTACTCCTCGGGAATGGTGACCCCGAAGAGGCCGAGCTCTTTCATTTCCTCGACGATCTGCTCCGGGAAGGCGTCCTCGTGGTCGAAGTGCTCGGCGTTGGGGATGATCTTCTCGTCGGCGAACTGACGGACCATTTCGGTGATGTCGCGCTGAAGGTCGGTCTGCTCGCTGTAGGCGGCGGTGTCTACGGCCATGGCTCCTAGCTCGTCAAGTCGTGGGCTGATGCCGGCGGCGGCGCAAAGGGCACCGCGCGGCGCGGGTCCGTCAAGGATATAGACGCGCGGTCGGCCCCGGAACCGATCGCCCGCAGCGGTGCCTGCGCCTTCAGCAGCATCTCCTCGTACTCGCGCTCGGGGTCGGACTGGAGGACGATCGCGCCGCCGGCGCCGATCGTCGCGGCGGCGCCCTCGAGGACGATGGTCCGGATCGTGACGCTGAGGTCGCAGCCGCCGCCCAGCCCCAGGTAGCCGATCGCGCCCGAGTAGACGCCGCGGGCCCGGCCCTCGAGGCGGTCGAGGATCTCCATCGCGCGCAGCTTCGGCGCTCCGGTCATCGAGCCCGGGGGAAAGCAGGCACGGGCGCACCCGACCGCGCTCGTCCCCGGGCGCAGGCGGCCGCGCACCGTGGAGACGAGCTGGTGCACGGTCTCGTAGCTCTCGACCTCCATCAGCGAGGGAACCTCGACGCTGCCGACCTCGCAGACGGCGCCGAGGTCGTTGCGCATCAGGTCGACGATCATCAGGTTCTCGGCCCGGCTCTTCTCGTCGTCGCGCAGGCGCGCCGCCAGGGCGGCATCCGCCTCCGGGGTCCCCCCGCGCGGACTGGTGCCCTTGATCGGCTTCGCCTCCGCCCCGCCCTGGCGATCGACCCTGAGGAAGCGCTCCGGCGAGGAGCTGAGCACGGCGAGGTCGCCGAAACGGAGGTAGGAGGCGAAGGGGGCCGGGTTGACCCGGCGCAGCTCCATATAGAGAGAGAGCGGGTCGGCGGCGGTCTCGGCGGCGAGCGAGTTGGTCAGGCAGATCTCGTAGCTGTCGCCTTCGCGCAGGTGCTGCTTGCACTGTCCGATGTCCTCGAGGTACTGCGCGTGGGATCGGGCCAGGCGAGGGGCGACCGGGGAGGACTCGCTGTCGCAACAGCGGGGAGGCTCCATCGAGTCCTCCCCGGTCGCCCCCGACGAGGCGCTCTCCGCGAGAGCGGCGAGGCGACTTTCAGTTGCGGAGAGCCAGGTTTCTGCTGCGCTCTCTTCTCCCGGCTGGGTCAGGCTGAGGAGATAGGTGGCGTTCTGCTCGTGGTCGAAGGCGAGCATGCGGTCGGCGAAGATGAAGGCGGCGTCGGGGCGTGGTGAACTGTGGGTGTTGGGACTGCCGCAGTCGGCCTTGACCTCGTAGCCGAGGTAGCCGACGAAGCCGCAGTCGAAGTCGAAGGGCAGCGCGGCGGCGAGAGGGCGCAGGCGCGCCAGCTCCCGCTCGAGGTAGTCGAAGATCGACTCGGCGAGGACTTCTCTCTCCCCCCCGCGCTCGACCGACACCTCGCCGGCGTCGACGTCGTAGGCGATCGTCGCCCCGAGCGGGCCCGAGGCATCGCCCATGAACGAGAAGCGCGATGCCTCTCCCGCCCGGTTGCCGTCGAGCCAGAAGGCGCTTTTGCTCTCGCCGAAGAGAGAGACGAAGGCGCGCTCGGGATCGAGCGGGCCGTCGATGCGCCTGACCGCCGTCACCGCGCCGCCGTAAGCTCGCGGAAGTTCGACAGCAGGCGGCGCCCGTCCTCGGTGGCGATCGACTCGGGGTGGAACTGAACCCCCCACTGGGGACGAGAACGGTGGGCGACCGCCATCACCACGCCGTCGTCGGCCCAGGCGATCTCCTCGAGGTCGGGCGGCAGCGGCCGCTGCAGGCAGAGCGAGTGGTAGCGGGTCGCCTCGAACCGGTTGGGGATGCCGGCGAAGAGCGAAGCGCCGGCGTGCTCGACCGTGCGTACCCGGCCGTGCATCGGCTCCGGCGCCCGCACCACCGCGCCGCCGCTCACCCAGCCCAGGCCCTGGTGGCCGAGGCAGACCCCCAGCAGCGGCGCCTCGCAGCGGCGGATCGCCTCGGCACAGACGCCGAAGTCACGCTCTCGCTCGGGGCGCCCGGGGCCCGGCGAGAGGACGACGTTGTCGAACCCGAGGCGCGCAAGCTCCTCCCAGCTCGCCTCGTCGTTGCGGACGACGATCGGCTCCCTGCCGTTCTCCTCCGCCAGCAGCTGGAAGAGGTTGTAGGTGAAGGAGTCGTAGTTGTCGATCAGCAGTGTCAGCATGTCTGGCCCCAGCCCAGCAAAATACCCCTGAGATGACGAGCCTCCCCACCCCCGACCCGGCCCATGGCCTGTTCGAGACCCTGCTGATCCTCGACGAGGAGCCGGTCGAGCTGGACGCCCACCTCGAGCGCCTCGGCGCGAGCCTGGCAGAGCTGTGCGGCGGGGAGCTGCCCCCGGCGCTCGCCGAGCGCGCCCGCGAACGCGCCGTCGGCCTGCGGTTGGGGCGGATGCGGATCACCGTCGGCGGCGACGGGGAAGCGAGGCTGGAGACGGAGGACGTCGACCCCGCCGCCGTCTTCCCCGAGCCGGAGCGCGGGGTAGAGCTACGCTCGCTCTCCCGCGAGGGCGGCTTCGGCTCCCACAAGTGGGCCGACCGGCGTGGGCTCGGCGAAGTCCCCGGGGAGCCGGTGCCGCTCCTGTTCGATCGCGGCGACGAGGCGCTCGAGGCCAGCCGCGGCAACCTCTTCGTGGCCGTCGAAGGAGTGCTGAGGACACCCGCGGCCGACGGGCGGATCCTTCCCGGGACCGCTCGAGCGGCGGCGATCGACGTCGCCCGGGACGAGGGCATCGAGGTGTGGGAACGGCGCCTCACCCGTGACGACCTGTTCGCGGCCGACGAGGTCTTCCTGACCGGGTCGGTTCGGGGAGTCGAGCCGGCCCGCTCGCTCGACGGCGTCCCGCTGCCCGCGGCGACCGAGCTCACGGGCCGCGTCGGCATCGGACTGCGCAGGCGCTGGGGCGTGAAGCTGGAGACGGCGGCCGCCCCCGCAGGGCGGTAGCCCTATGGGACCCGCTGCACCTCGCCCCTGGCGGCAAGCCGCCGCGCGTGATCGGGCAGCGGGCTGAAGACCTCGACCTGGAGGTCGGCGCCGGGGTAGGCGACGTAGGCGTTTAGGGGAGAGGAGGGTTCGGTCAGCAAAACCGCCCCGTCGGCGGTGCGGCCGAGCTCCGCCCCCGGCTGATCCCGCGCGGCCTGGCGCAGCCTGGCGACGGCGTCCTCGGCCGGATAGGTGGCGACGGTGACGAAATCCGCCCGCTCGTCGCCCGCTTCGGCCCCGCCGCGCAGGTAGCGAACGTATATCCGGCCCTGGGGGGCATCCGTCAACTCGTACCTTGCCCCGCTGCGCGGACCGATCCAGTAGATCTCCCTGCCGGATTCGGCGGCGAAGTCGGCCAGCTCCGCGGGACTGACGATCTCGGGCGCGCCGGGCGCGGATGCGGCCTGGTCATCGTCGTGGAAGACGCTTATCGCGATCACGGCGAGCAGCGCGATCACCAGCACGGCGAGGAGAGTTCGTTGGGGCTTGCTCATCGGCTGATCGAACCCTATCCCCGAACCTCGCGAGGCGGCCGCGACGACGACGAACCGGCCGCCTCATGGCGGCCGGTTCGCGTTGCTGCAATCGACTACTGGCGCCGGAGCGCCAGAGCCCTCCCTAGCCGAGCGGAATTACCGTGATCGTCCGGTTCGAGAACGACGCGGTGCCCTTGTACTGCAGGGTGAACGTGTTCGAGCCGGCGGTCAGGTTGGTGATCACCGAAGTGGTGCTGGCCTGCACCCCACCGGTGTCACTGCTTTCACCGTGAGCACGGATGACGGCGCGATCGTCGCTTGCCGCCTGGGTGGTGACGCCGGTGACGCCATAGCTCAGGTAGCCGACGTTTTTGCTGGACGGATCCACGAAGCCGGTGACGATCACCATCGCCTTGGTGCCCGTGGTCAGCGTGACGGCGGGGTTGGTGCCGCCGCCGGTCAGCGTGCCGTAGCTGCTGGAGGCCCGGGTCCCGGCCGTCGCGGTGGAAGCGATCGAGGGGACGCCGAGGCCGGTGTCGCCTTTCGGGCCCTGGGCGCCCGTGTCGCCTTTCGGTCCCTGCGGACCGGTGTCGCCTTTCGGGCCCTGTGAACCGGTGTCGCCGGGCTCGCCCTGCGGGCCGGCAGGTCCCTCGGGACCGGCCTCGCCTTTCTCACCCTGCTCGCCGGCGGGGCCCTGCGGACCAGCCTCACCGGGCTCGCCCTGCGGGCCCTGCTCACCCTGGGGGCCGGTCTCGCCGGTCTCACCCTGGGGGCCCTGCTCACCCTGCGGACCGGCCTCACCCTGGGGGCCAACCTCGCCGGTCTCGCCCTGGGGACCCTGCTCACCCTGGGGACCAGCCGGGCCTTCCGGACCGACCGCGCCGGTCTCGCCCTGGATGCCCTGCTCGCCTTGCGGGCCGATCAGGGAGACGCCGTCGCTCCAGTCCTCGGCCAGCTTCGGGCCGAAGATGTCGTGGGTGGTGGTGTCGATGTAGAAGTCGCCCTCGGAGCCGGTCTCGGCGCTCGGGGCGCCCTCGCCGTTGAGGACGCCGAGGCCGTTTTTGCCATCGGCCCCGGGAGCGCCGGGAGCGCCGTTCTCGCCAGCCGGGCCCTGCGGACCGACGTCGCCGGTCTCGCCCTTCTCACCCTGCTCGCCCTTCTCACCCTGCGGGCCCTGCTCGCCCTGCGGACCGACGTCGCCGGTCTCGCCCTTGGCGCCTTGCTCGCCGTCCTCGCCAGCGGGGCCCTGGGGGCCCTGCTCGCCAGCGGCACCGTCCTCGCCCTTCTCGCCGGCGGGACCCTGGGGGCCCTGCGGACCGATCGGACCGACGTCGCCCTCGGGGCCTTGCGGGCCCTGAGCACCGGCATCGCCGTCCGCGCCGGGCTCACCCGGCGCACCGGTCTCACCCTTGGCACCAGTCTCACCCTTGGCACCAGTCTCGCCCTTGGCGCCGGTCTCGCCCTTCGAGCCCGCCGGGCCCTGGGCGCCGGCAGCTCCTGGCTGCCCGCTGCTGCTTTCCTCGACTCCGAGCACGCCCTGCTGGGCGGAACCGGCCATCACCTGAACGGCCTGCTCGCCTTTCTTGCATTTGCTGGCGAAGCGGACGATGCCCTTGTCGGGGCCGCTCTTGGTGACGCAGAGATTGATCGTCGGCAGCGTCTTCGCCGCCTGGGCGGACGAAACGGCCATGAGGCCGGTCAGCGCCAGGCAGGCCGCGATCGCAAACGTCAGCCACCTGAGGCGGATCGGTGCACGCAACGGGGAAGTCATCAGTGGTTCTCCTCTAACTGGTTTTTAGGCAATTCGGAAAGCTGGGAGGCGCCACTCGCGATCCCCGAGCCGGCGGCGAAGGTAGGACATTCGGATGAATCTGGCGATAGAACATCTGGCTAAATTTGGTACTTGCCCTCAAGTTCGGGGACCCCGATCCGGGGTCGCTTTGAACGCCGCAAAGGCTTTCGTAGAGCCAAAGTTCGCGACCCCCTCAAACCGGCCCCGGTCGTCCGTTTAGGCTCGTGCTCCAATGTTCGTCCAGAGTGACCCCCCAGGCGTGGGTGAACGGAACCCACCGGGCGATAGAAGCGACGTGCCCCGCAGGTCCACCCCCCTCGCCACGCTGGCGGCGACCCTGGTCGCCGTCGCCGTCTGGGCCGTGCCCGCGGCCGCGGCCGGCCTGATCGCCCCGGCCGGCGCCTGCCCCAACCAGGACGGCCGCGACGTCCCGGCCGCGACCCAGGAGCAGGCGATGCTCTGCATGACCAACTTCGCCCGCGAACAGGCGGGCGCGGGCGCGCTGGCGGACAATCCAGCCCTGGACGTGTCGGCCGGCGACAAGGCGCGCGACATCCTCGAGTGCGACAGCTTCAGCCACTACGCCTGCGGGCGCGAGTTCACCTACTGGATGCGCGCTACCGGCTACCTCACGGCGCAGTGCTGGAGGGTGGGCGAGAACCTCGCCTGGGGCACCGGCGAGTTCGGCACGGTCAGGTCGATATTCCGCGCCTGGATGCGCTCACCCGAGCATCGCGAGAACATCCTCGGCGACTACGCCGAGATCGGCATCGACCTCCAGTCCGGTGCCCTCGGCGACTCAGACCGGGCCCGTGTCTGGGCCCAGCACTTCGGCACCCACTGCGACTAGTCTGGTTTAGACGGCCCGCAGGCGCGCCACCACGCGGTCGGCCCGTTCGCTGAAGCTGCGCAGCGCGGCGTCCTCGTAAGGGACGTCGGCAGCCGAACGGGGCCCCGAAGGGCCCACAGAGCTTGCGGCAAGCGCCGCATCGGCGGCGCGTTCGGCCATGTCGGCCGCCCGGCGGGCCTGTTCGGCGGCGTCGAGCGCGGAGTCGCCGACCGCCATCACCGCCTTTTCAGAGGCCTTGGCGATGATCAGCGCCTCGTCGATCCGCTCCTCGAGCTCGCTCAGCAGCGGCGGCGCCGAGCCCTCGGGGAGCAGCCAGTCCTGCGTGGTGTCGCGTTCGGCGCCCTCCATTTCGCCCAATTTACGGGCGCCGCAGGCGGCAAAGGCGCGCCAAGCCGGCGAGGCGCATCGGCCGGTAGATTCCGAGGCCCCAGATAGTGGACGACCCGAGGAGCGTTTTGAGAAACCCCAGAGACTTCTTTCAGCCGCAGGCGATCGGCGCGCCGGAGCCGCTGCGCGAGATCCCCGTGACCCCTTCGCGGATGATCCACTTCCTCGACTTCTCGAACGAGAAGATGGTCGCCAAGGCCGGCGCCATCGCCGAGAAGACCGACATCCTGCTCGGCAACCTCGAGGACGCGATCCCGGTCGACCGCAAGGAGGCCGCGCGCCAGGGCCTGATCAAGGCGGCGACCGAGTCCGACTTCGGCAACACCTCCCTCTGGACCCGGATCAACTCCCTCGAGAGCCCCTGGGTGCTCGACGACCTCACCACCCTGGTCAGCGAGATCGGCGACAAGCTCGAGGTCGTGATGGTGCCCAAGGTGGAGGGAGCCTGGGACATCCACTACGTGGACCGGCTGCTGGCCCAGCTCGAGGCCAAGGCCGGGCTCGAGCGCCCGATCCTGGTCCACGCAATCCTCGAGACCGCCCAGGGCGTCGTCAACCTGGAGGAGATCGCCGCCGCCAGCCCGCGCATGCAGGGCATGA
This sequence comes from uncultured Solirubrobacterales bacterium, assembly GCA_963849165.1. Classification (GTDB taxonomy): domain Bacteria; phylum Actinomycetota; class Thermoleophilia; order Solirubrobacterales; family 70-9; genus VAYN01. The sequence continues at coordinate 469,749 of CAWKGJ010000004.1, forward strand.
GCTTCGGCCCCGCCGACCTCGCCGCCTCGCGGCGGATGAAGACCACCCGCGTCGGCGGCGGTCACCCCGGCTACCGAGTGATGGAGGACCCCGCCGACCCGGAGAACCCCGAGGCCGACCGGGTCAGCGCCCAGCAGGACCTCTGGCACTACTCGATCGCCCGCATGGTCGACGCCTGCGCGGCGACCGGGATCCTGCCCTTCTACGGCCCCTTCGGCGACATCAAGGACACCGCCGGCTGCGAGACCCAGTTCCGCGCCGCCTTCCTGATGGGCTGCGTCGGCGCCTGGTCCCTGCATCCTGTCCAGATCGACATTGCCAAGAAGGTCTTCAGCCCGCCGCCGGACGAGGTCAGGTTCGCCAAGAAAGTGCTGGAGGCGATCCCCGACGGCCGCGGCGTCCACATGATCGACGGCAAGATGCAGGACGACGCCACCTGGAAGCAGTGCAAGGTGGTGGTCGAGCTGGCCGAGATGCTGGCCGAGAAGGACCCGGAGCTGGCCGCCTCCTACGGCTCGTAGGGGGTTCTGCCCGGGCTTTCCGGGTAAACGGGAAGCCCTATTTGTCCAGCATTCATGCCGTAACCTCAGCGGGTCTGGGCAATTCTTTGCCCTGACTAACGTGATCCAAAACCGTTGCCGATACGGAGGACAACTCAGCGCAACTCCCGTCCACCGCCCGCCTTAGGAACTAGAGCCCTCTAAAAATGCACACTCCCAGCGACCTCCCCCTCAATTCGCCGTTTCAGAACCGCTCGTCGCGACAGGAAGCCGTCGTCCAGGACCGGCCAACCCTCGGCACGATGCCACTCGCCCACCGCGGCGCCGGCTGGTGGCTGCTGCCCGGCATCGACTTCGTCTCCTCCTCGCTGGCGCTGGCCCTGGTCACCTACTTCAGCGGCTCCTCGCTCTTCCCGGCGCTTCCGGTCGCCCCGCTCGTCCTGGTCGTGGTCTACAGCTTCCTCGGCGTCTACGGCTCGAACCCCTCGCGCAGCGCCGACGGGGCTGGCTGGCCGGTGATCCGCTTCGTGGTCGCGGCCCTGTTCGCCTGGGCAGCGTCGCTGATGACCTCGATCAGCGCCGGTGAGCAGCTCGCCCTCTGGGCCGGGTTCGTCGCCCTCGACACCGCTTCGCGCTCGTTCAGCGCCCCCTACCTGCAGCGCCTCAACCGCACCGAGCGCTGGGTGCTGGTGGGCGACGAGGCGACCAGCGAGAGGCTCCGCGCCTACGCGCCGCTGAGCGAGTTCGCGACCGTGGTCGGCACCGTCCCCCCCGCCGAGCGCGAGGAAGCCGGCTCCTCCGGCCGCGTCGCCGCGCTCGAGGTGGTCGAGCGCTACCACGCCGACCGCATCGTCATCTCCAGCCAGCACGCCGACGACGAAGGTCTCCTGGAGCTGGTCCGCGCTTTCAAGTCGATCGGGGTCCCGGTCAGCCTGCTGCCCCGCCCGCTCGATCTGCTCGAGGCCCAGGCGGTGACCCCGAACCGGGTCGGCGGCGTGCCGCTGATCGAGGTCGAGGCACTCGCCTCCCAGGACGCCGTCCCCTACACCGGTCCCGATCGGCGCGCCAGCCGCAGCACCAAGGTCAGCGTCGTCGTGCCGGCGATGAACGAGGGCCAGAACATCGGCCAGGTGCTGGAACGGCTGCCCGAGGGGCTGCACGAGGTGATCCTCGTCGACGGCAACTCCAAGGACGACACGGTCGAGGCCGCCCGCCGCGCCTACCCGGAGATCCGCGTCACCACCCAGAGCGGCCGCGGCAAGGGCGACGCCTTCCGCACCGGCTTCGCCGCGGTGACCGGGAACCTCGTCGTCATGCTCGACGCCGACGGCTCCGCCGACCCGGCCGAGATCCCCCGCTTCGTCGCCGCCCTCGAGGCCGGCGCCGACTTCGCCAAGGGCTCGCGCTACCTCGACGGCGGCGGCAGCGCCGACATCACCTGGACCCGCAAGCTCGGCAACACCTGCCTCAGCGGCACCGCCAACCTCCTCCACGGCACCCGCTTCACCGACCTCTGCTACGGCTACAACGCCTTCTGGGCGCGCTGCCTGCCCTTCATCTCGCTCGACGTTCCCGGGTTCGAGGTGGAGACCCTGATCAACCTCCGCATCGCGGGCGCCGGGATGAAAATCACCGAGGTGCCGAGCTACGAGGAGGAGCGGATCTCGGGCGACAGCAACCTCAAGACCTTCCGCGACGGCTTCCGCGTGTTGGGCACGATCCTCAGCGAGTCGAGGCGCCGGCGCAGCATCCACAGCGAGCGCCTGCCGAAGCTCAGCGCTGAGGCCCGGGAGGCCGGGAAGACCGCCTCCGCCGTCTGACGGCGAGCGAATTTCATGGCTCCCGACGGTGGCGCACAAGCCGCCGACGCCGCTACCTTCCAGCTCATGGAGGCAGCCTCCAAGCAGCGTAGACGGGCCACCGCGGAGCGAAAGGGCGTGCCTCGCCCCCGCCGCTCCCTGCCCTACGTCGGCCACCTGGCGCCGATCGTGCTCGCGACCGGTGGCGGTCTGCTGCTCTGCTCGATCGCCAACGCGCTCTCGCGTGCGACCCTGGCGCCGGCGATGCCGGTCTACTGGCTGGGGATCCTCGTGCTCGCCGTGCCGATCTTCTTCCGGCTCACCGCCGAGGACGCCTCGGCCCGCGAACGACTGGCCCTGGTCTGCCTGCTCGGCCTCGGCCTGTACTGCGTCAAGCTCTTCCGCGACGCGCCCGTCTTCACCTTCTCGGACGAGCTGGTGCACGCCTTCAACGCCAACCAGATCGCCGACCACCACCACCTCTTCCGCGACAACCCGATCCTCACGGCGACGCCCTACTACCCCGGCCTGGAGGGTGCCGCGACGGCGCTGATGAAGCTGACCGGGCTCTCGGTCTACGCGGCCGGGGCGATCCTGGTCGGCGCCGCCAGGCTGGTCCTCGTCGCCTCGCTCTTCCTGCTCTTCCAGCGGGTCAGCGACTCGGCCCGCGTCGCCGGCCTCGGTGCGGCGATCTACGCCGGCAACTTCAACTTCCTCTTCTGGGGCGCGCAGTTCTCCTACGAGTCCCTGGCCCTGCCGCTGCTGCTGCTGACGATGATGGCGCTGGCCGAGCGCGAAGCGGCGCCGCGAAAAGCGCTGCGGGCCTGGGGCGCCCCGGTCGTCCTGGCGATGATGGCGATCGTCGTCACCCACCACCTCACCTCCTATGCGGTGGCGGCGCTGCTGGTCGGCCTCTCGCTCGCCTACTGGTGGATCCACCGCAAGTGGGGCCCGCCCAACCCGTGGCCGTTCGCGGTCTTCGGGATCCTGCTCGCCGCCTTCTGGCTCTTCGTCGTCGCCAGCTCCACGGTCGGCTACCTCTCGCCGGTCCTCAGCGACGCCTTCTCGGCGATCGGCAGCACGATCGGCGGCGAGGACGAGCCGCGCGGGCTGTTCCAGGGCGGCGGCTCGACCGTCGCCGCGACGCCGCTCGGCGCCCGCGCCGTGGCGCTGCTGGCGGTGGCGCTGCTGGCGGCGGCGCTGCCGTTCGGGCTGCGGATCCTCTGGCGCCGCTACCCGAAGCAGCCCTTCGCCTGGCTCTTCGGGCTCGCCGCCCTCGCCTTCTTCGCCACCCTCGCCCTGCGCCTCGCCCCGGCCGCCTGGGAGACCGCCAACCGGGCCAGCGAGTTCCTCTTCGTCGGCCTCGCCTTCGTGGTCGCCTGCGCCGCCGTCGAGGCGCTGCGGCGCTGGCCGCGGCGCAAGCTGCTGAGCCGCTCCCTGGTCGCCGCCGGGATCGCCCTGGTGCTGGTCGGCGGCGCGATCTCCGGCTGGCCCTGGGACTCGCAGCTGGCGCGGCCGCTGCGTGCCTCGGCCGCCGGGTCGACGATCTCCTCGCCGCCGCTGAGCATGGCCGAATGGGCCCGGGACCTGCCCGGCGGTCGGTTCGCCGCCAGCACCGCCGACGCCGGCCTGCTGCTCGTCCCGGGCGGGAAAATGGCGCTGGCGGGCCGTTCACCCGACGTCGAAGACATCCTCGACGAAGAGCAGCTCGCCGGTTGGATGCTGCCGCTGCTGCGCCGCAACGACATCCGCTACGTCGCCGTCGACCGCCGCGAGGTCAGCGCCGACAGCCTGCGCGGCTACTACTTCTCGCGCCGTGACCGGGACGAAGGCCTGCGGCCGACCACGGTCGCCAGCAAGTTCAACGCGGTGCCGGGCGTCGCCCGCGTCTACACCAACGGCCCGATCACGGTCTACGACCTCGAGGCCCGGCGATGAGGGGCCACGGCGATCTCGAAGCCGCCGTCGGCGCCGCCGCGCTCTGCGGCCTGCTGGCGCTGGCGCTCCCGTTCGAGCTGCTGCGGGTGCTCTTGGCCCTGCCGCTGGCGCTCTTCCTGCCGGGCTACGCGATTTCGGCGGCGATCTTCGCCCACGGCCGCATCGAGCGGCGCTACTACCTCGTCTTCAGCCTCGGCTTGAGCCTGGCGGTGCTCGCCCTCGGGGGACTCGTCCTCAACTACGTGCCGGGGGGGATCCGCTCCGGGTCCTGGGCCGTGCTGCTCTTCCTGGTCGTGCTCGCCGCCTGCCGCGGCGCGGCCCTGCGGCGCCCGCGGCGGGCCGGCGCTCCGGTCAGCTGGGCCCTGCCCCGCTTCAACGCCCCCCAGGCGGCCCTGCTCGCCGGCGGCGCCGTGGCGATCTTCGCCGCGCTGGTCCTCGCCTTCACGCCGGTCACGGCCGAGAACGCGACCGGTTACACCGAGATGTGGATCGAGCCGCTTGACGGAGCCGCGGCCGGGGTCCGGGTCGGAGTCGGCAGCGGCGAGCGCGACGACTCCTCCTACCGCCTGCTGGTCAGCTTCGGCCGCGGCGCCGGCGAATTCACCCGTCGCTTCAGCCTCGAGCCCGGGCAGAGCCAGATCTTGGAGCTGCGGGGCGGCACCCCCCGCAACGCCGGCCAAGGCGGGGCGATACCCGCCAGCGCGACCCTCTTCAAGGAAGACAGCCCCGATCCCGAGGAGCCCTTCCGGCGGGTCACGACCTGGGTTGCCCCGACCACGGGGACGGGATGACCGCCGGCGCCGCCGAGCTCACGGTCGACATCGTGATCGACAACTACAACTACGGCCGCTACCTGGCCGCCGCGATCGAGAGCGCCTGCGCGCAGACCCACGGGAAGGTCACGGTCACGGTCGTCGACGACGGCTCCAGCGACGGCTCTCGCGAGCTGCTGGCGAAGTACGAAGACCGGGTCTCCGTCGTCCTCAAGGAGAACGGCGGCCAGGCCTCCGCGCTCAACGCCGGCGCCGAGCGCTGCAACGGGGACGTGGTGATGTTCCTCGACGCCGACGACCTCCTGGATCCGGACGCGGCGGCGACCGTCGCCGCCGCCTTCGCGGCCGACCCCGACGTGGTCAAGGTGCAGTTCCGCACCGCGGTGATCGACGCCGCGGGCGAACCGACCGGGGCGATCAAGCCGGCCGCGCACCTGCCGATGCCGAACGGCGACGTGCGGACCGCCGAGCTGGCCCACCCCTACGACCTGGTCTGGATGGCGACCAGCGCCAATGCCTTCCGCGGCGAGGCCCTGCGCCGGATCCTGCCGATCCCCGAGGGCCCCTTCCGGACCTGCGCCGACTGGTACCTCGTCCACCTCACGGCGCTGCTGGGGCCGGTCCTCTCGCTCGACTGGACCGGCGGCTCCTATCGCCTCCACGGCGAGAACAACTACGAGCCGCAGGCGCCGGTCCTCGACCTGGACCAGCTGCGGGAAACGATCGGCTACGCGCAGGCCACCTCGGCCCAGCTGCTGGCTCTGGCAACCAGGCTCGGCCTGCCCCGGCCGCAGCGAATTCTCTCGATCGCCGACCTCGCCAACCGGATGATCTCGCTGCGGCTCGACCCCGGCCTCCATCCCGTCGGCGGCGACAGGGTAGGACGCCTGCTCCTCGACGCCGGCCGCGCCGCCCGGCGCCGCGCCAACGTCTCGGCGCCGATGAAGCTGATCTTCGTCGCCTGGTTCACGGCGATGGCGATGGCGCCGCGCTCGCTCGCTCGCCACCTCGCGATCTGGTTCCTCTTCCCCCAACGGCGCCCGGCCCTCAACCGCCTGCTCGGCTTCCTCCAGCGCGGCGGCCGTGCCGGGACCGCCGCCGCAGCCTGAAGGATGCGGATCATGCTCGTCACCTCGATGGTGCCCGACGCGGGCGGCATCGGCGCCATCCCGAAGCTCCTCGCCGCGCAGCTGGCCGGCCTGCGGGAGCGTCACGAGGTGACCCTGGTGACCAGCTTCGGCGAAGACCCCGGGCAGGCGGAGGCGGCGGCGCGACTGCTCGCATCGGACCTCGACGCGCACGTCGTCGACCGCCGCCGCTCGCCCTCGCCGTGGCGGCGCTGGCGGGTCCGCGGCGAGCTCGCCGCCGTCTGGGCGACCAGGCGCTGGCCCTGGCGCGTCGTCCTCGGCGCCGCCGGGATGCAGCCGCTGATCGACCGCGTCGCCGCGAGCCGCGAGTTCGACGTCGTCGCGGTCGAGGACAACCCGCTGGCCGTGCTGCGCTTCCCGGCCGGCGTCCCGGTCGTCTTCACCGAGCACGAGGCGATCCGCGCGCCGGCGGACCAGTGGCGCTCGACGCGACTGGCCGAACGCCCCCTGCGGGCGCTGCGGGCGCACGACTGGCGGCGCTGGGAGAGGTTCCTGCCGACGATCTGGAAGCGCTTCGACCTGCTGCAGGTGTTCTGCGAGGCCGACGCCGCCGAGGTGCGCAGGCTGGCGCCGGCGCTGGCGCCGCGGGTTCGCGTCAATCCCTACGGGATGATCCTGCCCGCCCCCTGCGACCCCGCCCGCGAGCAGCCGGGCACCGTCCTCTTCACCGGCACCTTCGCGCACCTGCCCAACCGCGACGCCGCCCGCTGGCTCGCCGGCGAGATCATGCCGGCGGTCAGGGCCCGCCACCCGGGGGCGCGACTGCGGGTGGTCGGGAGCGCCCCGCCCGCCGAGGTCCGGGCGCTGGCCGGCGACGGCGTCGAGGTCGTCGCCGACGCGCCCGCGATGGAGCCGCACCTGGAAGCGGCCGCCGTGGTCGTGGCTCCGGTCCGCAACGGCGGCGGCATGCGGATGAAGGTGCTGGAGGCGATCGCACGGGAGAAGGCGGTGGTCACGACCGGCCTCGGCGCCGAAGGGTTTGCCGGCCTGGAGCCGCAGCTCCCCTTCCGCGTCGCCGACGACGCCGACGGGATCGCCGCCGCGATCGCCGCCCTGCTCGGCGACGACCGCGAGCGGCGCGAGCTGGGCCGCCGCGGTCGCGAGTTCGCCGAGCGCCACCACAGCCCCGCCGCCTGGGCAGCGCGGCTTGAAGCCGTGTACGAAGAGGCAGGAGCCCATGCATCCACCTGAGAAAGCCCCGCAGCTGAGCGTGATCGTCGCCAGCCACGAACGCCGCGAGCTGTTGCGGCGCTGCCTCAACGCGCTTGCCACTCAGACCCAGGACTCGGCCGATTTCGAGGTCGTGGTCGCCATCGACGGCTCCAAGGACGGCACGGCGACGATGGCCGAGGGACTCGCGACCCCCTACCGACTGCACGTGCTGGACCTGGAGAAGGGCGGTCACGCGGCAGCGCAGAACGCTGCGATCGCGGCCGCCGCCGCGCCTGTCTGCCTGCTGCTCGACGACGACGTGATCGCCTCGCCGGAGCTCGTCGCCGCCCATCTCGAGGCCCACCGCGAGAACCCGGCGACGATCGGGATCGGCGCCCTGACCCAGACGCCGGTCGACGCCGACGACTGGTACGCCCACTCCTTCGCGCGCGGCCTCAGTGAGCACTACGAGGACATGGAGAAACGCGAGGCGCTATGGACCGACTGCTACGGCGCCAACTTCTCCTTCCCGCGCCAGACCCTGCTCGACCTCGGCGGCGTCTCTGTCGACCTGCCCGCCGCAAAAGACTTCGACCTCGGCTACCGGCTGTTCACCGCCGGCTGCACGCCCAGGTACCTGCCACGCGCCCACGGCGTCCACGACGACCAGAAGCGCTCGAGCAAGATGCTCGCCGACGTGCGGCGCCAGGGGGCGATGCACGTCGAGCTGGCCACCAGGTTCCCCGAGGCGGGGCCACTCCTGCTGGACTGGAACGCCGGTGCCGGGCCGCTGGAGATCTTCCTGCGCCGAGTCGCGATCGCGCTTCACGTCCAGCCGGGAATGCTGGTCTGGCTGGGCCGCTTCTTCCCCGGCGAAGGCCGCAAGATGATCTGGCTGCACTTCATCAGGAGGTTTGCCTTCTGGCGCGGGGTGCGGCAAAACCTGACCCGGCACAGCTGGATTCTGGTTACCCACAGTCAAGTGATCGAGGCAATAGCGGAGGGATTGCGATGACCGAGAACGGGCCCGTCGAGCTGAGCGTCCTGATCGCCACCTACAACCGGCGTGACGTCCTGCGCCGCTGTCTCGACTCGCTCACCGCCCAGACCGAGGATCCGGCTCGCTTCGAGGTGATCGTCGCCGACGACGGCTCCGACGACGGCACGGCGGCGCTGGCCGAAGGCTTCGAGGCTCCATTCGCGCTGCGGGTTCTGCAACTGGACCGGGGCGGCCAGGCGGCGGCGCAGAACGCGGCGATCGAGGCGGCGGCGGGCACGGCCTGCCTGCTGCTCGACGACGACGTGATCGCCTCGCCGGAGCTGGTCGCCGCTCACCTCGCCGCCCACCGCCGGGATCCGCGCACGATCGGGGTCGGGGCGCTCACGCAGCAGCCGATCGCCGACGACGACTGGTTCGCACAGGCGGTCTCCCAGGGCTGGGCCGAGCACTACGAAGACCTCGCCGGCCGCCCCGCTCGCTGGACCGACTGCTTCGGAGCGAACGTCTCCCTGCCGCGGCAGGGGCTGCTCGAAGTCGGCGGGATCGCGACCGACCTCGACGTCGCCTTCGACTTCGACATCGCCCTGCGCCTCTGTCAGCAGGGCTGCGTGCCGCGCTTCCTCCCCGCGGCGCACGGCGTGCACGACGACAAAGGCAAGGACACGAAGGTCATGCTCCGCGACGCCGCGCGCCAGGGCGCGATGCACGTCGAGCTGAGCCGCCGTCATCCCGATCGCGAAGCCGAGCTGCTGGACTGGGAAAAGGGCGCCGGGCGCATCGAGCTGCTGCTGCGGCGCCTCGCGGTCGCCGCCAGGGTCCCGCCGGCGGCGCTCGCCAGCCCCGGCCGGCTGCTGCCGGGCGTCGGCCGCAAGATGACCTGGCTGCACTTCGTCCGCCGCATCGCCTTCTGGCGCGGCGTCAGGACCAGCGTCGACGGTCGCCGCTGGCGCCGGCTGACCCAGACCGCCGCCGCCGTGCCGACCCCAGCCACCGCCAGCGGCTTCCCTCTGTTGATCGTGGGGCTCCCCCTTTGAGCCCAGGGGCGGCTCCCCAGCTCAGCGTCGTGATCGCGACCCACAACCGCCGCGACATGCTGCGCCGCTGCCTCGACGCGCTCGCGGCCCAGAGCCAGGACCCCGCGGCCTTCGAGGTGCTGATCGCCGACGACGGCTCCAGCGACGGCAGCGCGGAGATGATCGAACAGCTGCGGATGCCGTTCGCGCTGCGCGTCCTGCGCCTCGAGAAGGGCGGCAAGTCGGCGGCGCTGAACGCCGCGATCGCCGCCGACCCGGCGCCGGTCTGCCTCTTCATCGACGACGACGTCGTCGCCTCTCCCGACCTCGTCGCCGGCCACCTCGCCGCCCACCGCGAGGACCCGAAGGCACTTGGCATCGGCCCCCTGACCCAGCCGCAGCCCGAGGGGCGCGACTGGTTCGGGCGCGCCCACGCCGCCGCCTGGAACGAGCGCTACGCGGAGCTCGCCGGCCGCAAGCTGAGCTGGAGCGAGTGCTACGGGGGCAACTTCTCGGCGCCGCTGGAGGCCCTGCGCGCGGTCGGCGGCTTCGCCACCGACCTGCCGGCGATCGAGGACATCGAGCTCGGCTACCGGCTCGCCGCCGCCGGCTGCGTTCCCCGCTACCTGCCCGCGGCCGGCGGCATCCACGAAGACGAGAAGCCGCGCGCCAGGCTGATCGCCGACGTCGAGCGCTATGGCGCCTTCTGCGCCGAGTTCGCCGAGCAGCGGCAGGACGCCCGCCCGCAGCTGCTCGGCTGGTTCCTCGAGCCGACCCCGCGCGACGTGACGCTGCGGCGGGCGCTGCTGGCGCTGCGGGTGCCGCCGGGAGCGCTCGCCTCGTTGGGCTCCCTGATCCCCGGCGCCGGCCGCAAGCAGGTCTGGTTCGGCTTCGTCTCCCGCTACGTCTTCTGGCGCGGCGCCCGCTCCGGCATGAGCCGCAAGCGCTGGCGGCAGACCACCCGCGGGGTGCCGGTGCTGATGTACCACGCCTTCAGCGACGAGGAGGAGGGCGATCGCTACGTGATCTCCCGCCGCCGCTTCGCCGCTCAGCTGCGCCTGCTGAGGGCCATGCGCTACCGCGTGCTCGGCTTCGAGCAGCTGGCGCGGATGCTGCGCGCGGGTGAGGCGCCGCCGCCCCGCTCGGTGGTCCTGACCATCGACGACGGCTACGCCGACAACCTCGGGATCGCCCTGCCCCTGCTCGCCCGCTACCGCAGCCCGGCGACCCTGTTCGTGGTCAGCCGGCGACTCGGTGGCGCCAACGACTGGACCGCCGAGGGCGCGGTCGCGGGCCGGGCGCTGCTGAGCGTCGAGGAACTGCAGCGCCTGCGCGGCGAGTGGGTCGCGATCGGGGCTCACACCCGCACCCACCCGCCGCTGACCGAAATCGAGGCCGAGCGACTCGGCGACGAGATCGGCGGCTCCGGCGAGGACCTGGAAGCGCTGCTCGAAGAACCCATGGAGACCTTCGCCTACCCCTACGGCAAGTTCGATCCCGTCGTCGTCGCCGCCACCCGCGGCTACGCCGCCGCCTGCACGGTCGAGAGCCGCCTCGCCCGCCTCGGCGACGACCCGCTCGAGATCCCCCGCCTCGAGATCCGCGGCAGCGACACGATCCGCACCTTCCTGCGCAAGCTCTGGTTCGGCGGCGTCTAAGGCGCCAGGGCGGCGGCGCGGGCGCGCTGCTTCGCCAGTGACCGCAGGTGTTCGCGGAAGCCCTTCCCGTACGGGGTCGGGTGGCCGCCGAAATTGTCGATCAGGGCGGGGCCGCCGGCGCAGTCCCAGCGGCCGCCGGTGTTCCAGGTCCAGCCCAGGTAGGAGATGCCATGGTGGTCAGCCCACTTCATGTAGGGGTCGATGTAGTTGTGGGCGCACCCGCCCTGCCCCAGCTCGCCGGTGACCACCGGGTATTGGCGGGCGATGTTGGTCAGCGCCTTGCGGCAGGCGCTTTCGCAGCGCGAGAAGTCGTAGGTGTGGTTGGAGGCGACCAGGGCGTCGGCCGGGTCGTCGGGCGCGTGGGCCAGCCAGCCGCGCAGGTCGCGGGACCAGTCGAGGCCGCCCAGCATCACCGGCTGCTGCGCCCCCGTTTCCCGCACCGCCGCCAGCAGTTCCGGCAGGCCGACGCTGTGATAGGCGCCGAAGTAGGCGTCGTAGCTGGTGCAGGCGGCCGACCAGCATTCCCAGGTGACGTCGTGGGGCTCGTTGTAGAGGTCGAAGATGACGCCGCGGTCGTCCCGGTACTCGGTGGCGACGCTGCGCCAGAAGTCCGGCGCGTGTTCGGCGTCGGGCAGCGGAAGCAGGCCGGTGGCGAGCCCGTCGCGGGGCGCCGCCCAGTGCAGGTCGAGGATCACGTAGAGCCCCGCGCGCTGCAGGCCGGAGACGTATTCGCGGATTGCGGACCGGTAGGTGGCGCCGCTGAGGTGGGGCTTGACGCCGTTGATCCCGAGCCAGCAGCTTCTCGTTCAGCGGCACCCGCACCGCGTTGATCTTCCAGTCCTTCATCGCCTTGATCGAGGCCCAGTCGGTCGGCCCGTCGAAGATCCTGCCTTCCTCGACGCAGGCGTACTCGGCCCCGGAGCGGTTGACCCCGAGCAGGCGCACCGTCTTTCCGGACTGGTCGACGAGCTGGTTGCCGCTGACCCCGATCCAGGGCGCGGCGGACGCACCCGAAACGGGCAGCGCGAGCAGCGCGAAGGCGGCGATCAGCCACAGCAGGGAGCGGCGGGGCGTGGACACGGTGTCCAACTAACGCCCGGTCAAACCGGAAGTTGCCACGTGTGCGGCAAGACGACGTCGCCGTCGGCGCCGATCGAGGGCATCGGCCGGCCGTCGATGGTGCCCGGCTCGACGTCGAAGTAGGCGGCGGCCTGGAGCCCGTCCTGGATCTCCTGACGGCCCCGCAGGAGCACGTCGACGCGATAGCGGCCGGGGATCAGCGGCAGCGAGTCGACCCGGCACTCGATCCGCGGCCCGGAGCTGTCGCGCGAGTCGGCGGGGCTGCTGAGCTCGCTGTCGAGCGTGGTGAGCGGGTGGCCGAGGCTGTTGAGGATCGTCAGCGAGCACTCCATCATCGGCAGCACCTCGGTCACCTCGACGACGAACCTGGCGCCGCGACCGCCGACGACCACGTCGGCCTCGCCGCTGTCGCCGTCGTAGACCGCGAGGCGGCTGACCTTCGATTCTTCCCAGGCGCGTCCGTCGCGGTCGGTCCGGGTAAGGAGGTCGTCGCTGGCCGCGCGCTCGAGCGCCCGCAGGTACCCGGTCACGGCCTCCTCGACCGGCGCGTCGGTGACGACGGTGCCGCGCTCGAGCAGGATCGCCCGCTGGCAGAGCGCCTGGATCGTCGCCAGGTTGTGGGAGACGAAGATGACGGTGCTGCCGGCCCGCGCGACTTCGGCCATTTTCGTCAGCGACTTGCGCTGGAAGGCGGCGTCGCCGACCGCGAGCACCTCGTCGACGAGCAGGATCTCCGGTTCGAGGTGGGCGGCGACGGCGAAGGCGAGCCGCACCTGCATCCCGCTCGAGTAGCGCTTCACCGGCGTGTCGAGGAAGCGCTCCATGTTCGCGAACTCGACGATCTCGTCGAAGCGCTTGCGGATCTCGGCCCGGCGCATGCCGAGGATGGCACCGTTGAGGAAGACGTTCTCGCGCCCGGTCAGCTCGGGGTGGAAGCCGGTCCCGACCTCCAGCAGCGAGCCGACCCGGCCGGTCACCTCGGCATAGCCGGTGCTCGGCTCGGCGATCCGCGAGAGCAGTTTCAGCATCGTGCTCTTGCCGGCGCCGTTGTGGCCGATCAGGCCGATCGCTTCGCCCTGCTCGATCTCGAAGGAGACGTCCTTGAGCGCCCAGAGCACGTCGACCTCGGGCTTCTCGCCGCGGCCGACGAGGCGGCCGGCGGTGCGCCGCCCGACTTCGGAGACGGCCTCGCGCAGCGAGCCGTAGGCGGCGTTGAGCCCGAGCTGGTAGTTCTTGCCCAGTCCCTCGGCTTTGATCGCGACGGCGGCCATCAGATCAGGTCGGCGAAGCTGCGCTCCACCCGGTCGAAGTAGGAGAGGCCGACGAAGAGCAGGACGGCGGCGGCGGCGAAGGAGATCCCAATCAGGTCCCAGGGGGCGCTGCCGGAGTCGAGCACCGCCCAGCGGAAGCCTTCGACCACGCCGACCATCGGGTTGATCGCGGAAAGGGTCTGCAGCGGCTCGCTGAGGCTGCTGTTGGGATAGACGATCGGGGTGATGAAGAACCAGATCTGGGTGGCGAAGGGGATCACGTAGCGGACGTCGCGGTAGCGGACGTTGACCGCCGAGAGCCCGGCGGCGGCGCCGAGCGCGGTCATGATCGCGATCGCGACCAGCAGCGGCAGGGCGAGGATCGCGACCGAGGGGACGATCCCGTAGACCAGCACGATCGTCAGCAGGATCAGCAGCGAGATCGTGAAGTCGACGCAACCGGCGGCGACCACGCCGGCTGGGATGAAGATCCGCGGGAAGTAGATTTTCGAGATCAGCGCCTGGTTGAGGACGAGGCTTTCGGAGCCGAGCAGGAAGGCGTTGGCGAAGAACATCCAGGGGACCAGCGCCGCGAGGCTGAACAGCGTGTAAGGCAGCCCGTCGGAGGCGATCCCGGCGAGGCGGCCGAAGATCACGGTGAAGACCGCCATGAAGGCGAGCGGCTGCAGGATCGCCCAGGCGGCGCCGAAGGCGGTCTGGCGGTAGCGGATGGTGACGTCGCGGGCGGCGATCTGGAAGGCGAGGTCGCGGAAGCGCCAGAGCTCGCGCGGCGCCAGCACGCGGCCGAAGCCGCGGGTCGCCTGCAGGCGGATCGTCTCCGGCGGCGGGGTCGAGCTCTCAACCTCGTCGGTCGGTTTGGTGGCGGTCAGGTGCGGCATCAGTTCCTGGTCTGGAGGATAGGTTCGGCGCCAAGCGCCACACCCCTGGCGCGGGCTCGTGCGTCTCTATCGGCCGCCACGGGCGCCGGACTTGAGGCGGTACTCCCTGGCAAGAGCGTATGCAGCCTCGAATTCCGGCACGATCGCCTCGGCGCTGAACAGCTCAGCCCGCTGCCGCGCCGCCGCGCCCATCCGCCGCCGCAGCTCCTCGCCCTCGCAGAGCCGACTCAGGGCCGCCCGCAGCGCCTCGCGGTCGCCGGGCGCGACCAGGAGGCCGGTCTCGCCGTCGACGACGATGTCGCTGAGGCCGCCGACGTCGGAGACGATCGCCGGCTTGCCCGCCGCCGCCGCCTCGAGGGCGACGATCCCGAACGACTCCGGCAGCAGCGAGGGGGCGACGCTGAACAGCGAGCGCCGCAGGGCCTCGATCACGAACGGATGCGGCAGCGGGTCGAGGGCGAGGACCCCGGGCACGTCCGCCACCCCGTCGATCAGCTGGCGCCCGATCAGGACCAGCGGCGGTGCTCCCTCCAGGCCCGCGTAGGCCTCGACCAGGCAACCCACCCCCTTGTCCTCGGCGACGTCGCCGAAGTAGAGGACGAAGGGCTCGTCCGGCAGCGCCGCCAGCCGCGGGTCGCCGGCCGGCGGTGGCGCCGGCAGCGCCCCGATGAAGTTGGGGACGACGCGGTGCGCGACCCGCTCGTCGAGCCCGCTGAGCCGGCTGACCGCCTCGCTGACCGGCAGGAACATGTCGACGCGGCGGCGCAGCCAGGGCGCGGCTGCGGCGACGCCGGCGGCGACGACCGTCCCTTTGGCGACGCCGTAGAAATCGACCGAGTGGGCCAGGCACTTGCCGGCCGCCGGGCCGCTGCAGACGCCACCCTTGTAGAAGAAGCGCTTGGTCGCGCAGACCAGGCTGTAGTCGTGCAGGGAGAGGACGAAGGCGGCGCCGGCGCGGCGCTCGAGCGGCAGGTAGGAGTGGACCAGCCAGTTGTGGGCGTGGACGACGTCGGGCCGGAAGCGGCGGACCGCCCGCCGCAGGTCGCGGACCGAGAGCGGGTCGGGCGCCGGCGGCGCGTAGCGGCGTTCCTCGTCGACCGGGACCCCGGGGATGCGGTGGACCGAGCTCTCCAGCAGCTCGATCCCGACCCCGTCCTCCCGCGCGGGCGGCTCCCCCAGCGGCTGCCGCAGCGTCGCGACCTCGACCTCGTGGCCGCGCCGCGCCAGCTCGGCGCTGAGGTCCTCAACTATCCGCTCCTCGCCGCCGACAATCGGTGAGAACGACTGAGCGACCATCAAGATCCGCATCCGCGCCACCCTAGCCGGCCCAGTTGCTGTCGTCCTTTGGTGCGCATAGCGCTACAAAAGACGACAGCAACGCTAATCCCGCCAAAATCGCGCCCTTGCCAAACGCCGCCAAACAAGAAGAGACCGCTGTCCCGACGATCTCCGTCGTCATCTGCGCCTACACCGACGAGCGCCTCGAGCTGCTCGCGGCGGGAATCGACGCCCTCCGCACCCAGACCGTGGCCCCGCACGAGCTCGTGCTCGTGATCGACCACGCGCCGGAGCTGGAGGCGATCGCCCGCGAGCGCTGGCCCGAGGCCCTGGTCGTCGCCAATCGCGAGCAGCAGGGACTCTCCGGCGCCCGCAACACCGGCGTCGCCGAGTGCGGCGGCGAGGTCGTCGCCTTCCTCGACGACGACGCCACCCCGGCGCCGAACTGGGTCGAGCGCCTCGGCGCCGCCTACGCCGACCCCGACGTGCTCGGCGCCGGCGGCGCCGTGCGGCCGAACTGGGAGAGCGAGCGGCCCGGCTGGTTCCCACCCGAGTTCGACTGGGTCGTCGGCTGCACCCACTCGGGGATGCCGCGCCGGCGCCAGGCGGTTCGCAACCTGGTCGGCGCCAACATGTCCTTTCGCCGCCGGGCGCTGCTGGAGGCGGGCGGCTTCCGCCACGAGCTGGGCCGGGTCGGCAAGATCCCGGCGGGCGCCGAGGAGACCGACCTCTCGATCCGGGTCGGCCAGGGCAACCCGGCCGGGGAGATCGTCTACGACCCCGAAGCGGCGGTCGACCACTTCGTCCCCGCCGCCCGCGCCAGCCTCGAGTACTTCACCTCGCGCTGCCGCGGCGAGGGGCGCTCGAAGGCGATCCTCGCGGGCCTGGTCGGCAGCGACGACGGCCTCGCCGAAGAGCGCGCCTACACCCGCCGCACGCTGCCGCTGGGCTTCCTGCGCGGGATCGGCGACGCCTTCCGCGGCGACGTCGACGGCCTCGCGCGGGCGGCGATGCTGGTCGTCGGCCTGGCGACCACGACCCGGGGCTATCTCGACGGCCGCGGCGAGGCCAAGCGCCTGAGCAGGCGCCGCCAGCTCGCCGAAGCCCCGCCGGAGCGCCTGCGGGTGTTGATGGTGACCCCGCGCAGCCCCCTGCTCCAGGGCGGGGTCGAGCGCCACGTGATGGAAACGAGCAAGCGGGTGGCCGCCAGCGGCGCCGAGGTCGAGGTGCTCTGCACCGAGCCGGGCGGGCCGGCGGTCGCCGAGGAGGTGCGGGACGGGGTGAGGATCCGCACCGTGCGCTCCTGGCCCGCCGGGCGCGACTGGTGCCTGGCGCCGCGGCTCTGGCGCGAGATGTCGCGCCGGCCCTGGGACGTGGTCCACGTCCAGAGCTACCACACGCTGGTGGCGCCGCTGGCGATGCTGCGGGCGCTGACCCTGCGCATCCCTTATGTAGTCACCTTTCACGGCGGCGGCCACTCCCAGGCCCACCGCAACCAGGCGCGCGGCGCCCAGCGCCGGCTGCTGGGGCCGCTGCTTCGCCGCGCCGCCAGGCTGGTCGCGGTCGCCCGCTTCGAGATCGAGGAGTACGGCGGCGAGCTGGGCCTGCCGCCGGAGCGCTTCGCGCTGATCCCCAACGGCACCGACCTCGCCTTCGCCGCAACCGGCGCCGCTCCCAGGCGCAACGGCGCGGCGGCAATCGCCTCGATCGGGCGCCTGGAGCGCTACAAGGGCCACCACCGGGTGATCGAAGCCTTCCCCGAGATATTGAGCCTGAAGCCGGAGACGACCCTGACCGTGGTCGGCAGCGGCCCCTACGAGGACGATCTGCGCCGCCTCGCCGACGAGCTCGGCGTCGCCGGCCGGGTCCGCTTCACCAGCACCCCGGCCGACCGGCCCGAGGCGATGGCGGAACTGCTGAGCGAGATCTCCGTGGTCGTGCTGATGAGCGAGTTCGAGACCCACCCGCTGGTCGCCCTCGAGGCGGCGGCGGCCGGCTGCCGCCTGCTCGTCGCCGACGCCAGCGGCCTCGGCGAGCTGGCCCGCGAGGGCTTCGCCCGGGCGATTCCGCTCGAGGAGAGCCCGGCCGCGGTCGGCAAGGCGGTCGTCGAGGAGCTCGGCAAGCCGCCGCCGGAGAAACGTCCCCAGCTCAGCTCCTGGGACGAGTGCGCGGAACGGCTGCTGGAGCTGTACCGCGGCCTCGCCCACGCCGCCTACTAGTAGCCGGCCGACCCCCGAACTGCATCAAGTTTCACGTCCACTGGGCCGGAAACTTGATGCAGTTCGGCTTGCCCTGGCCCTGACAAACGTCCAGTCCACGACCTCCGGCTGAAGTCCCCCATGCAGGGGCCCGATCCCCTATGCATGACCACTCGGCTCAACTTCCGCATCGGCCTCTTGGCCTTCGCGGTCCTCGCCTTTTTCGCGACCTTTGCCTTTTCCGCCGCTGACTCGGACGCGAAGCCCAGCTCCGTGCAGATGCGCACCTTCGCTCGCGGCGCCACCGCTTCCGCGGTCAAGCTCAGCGTCGTCTCGCAGTCGCCGGCCAACGGCGCCACCGTCTCCGGCGCGATCTCCTGGGAGGTCAGGACCGCCGGCAGCCGCGTGTACCGGGTGGACTTCGGCATCGACGGCGCCGTTCGCGCCTCCGACTTCAGCTCGCCCTTCGCCTACGGGATCCTCGACACGACCAGGCTCGCAAACGGGCGCCACACCCTCACCGCGACCGCCTACGCCAGGGGCTCGCGGCCGGCAAGCGCGACCATAAGCGTCACCGTGTCCAATCCCACGCCCACCCCGACTCCCACCCCAGCCCCGACGCCAACTCCAGCCCCCACTCCCGCACCCGATCCCACGCCCGCTCCGGCGCCGACCCCTGCTCCCACGCCCACGCCGCCCCCCGCTCCAGCCCCCACTCCCACGCCCGCTCCCGCCCCGAGCCCCGCCGGCTCCTCGATCTACTGGGGCGCCTGGATCGGCAGCCACCTGACCGGGACCGAGGCGCCCTGGGACATGAACGCCGTCGCCACGCTCGAGAAAAAGGCCGAGAAGAAGCTCTCGATCGTCAACTTCTCCGCCCCGTTCGCGAACTGCTCGGGCTCCTCCTGCTCGTACTACAACTTCCCCGTCAACGAGATGAACAGCATCCGCTCCCACGGCTCGATCCCCTTCTACAGCTGGGGCTCGCAGTCGATCCCGGTGCCGGCCAACCTGAGCGAGCCGAACTTCCAGCTCTCCGACGTGATCGAAGGCCGCCACGACGCCTACATCAAGAAGTTCGCCGAAGCCGCGAAGGCCTGGGGCAAGCCCTTCTTCCTGCGCTTCAACTGGGAGATGAACGGCGGCTGGTTCGCCTGGGCGGAGGGCGTCAACGGCAACAAGGCCGGCGAGTACGTCGCCGCCTGGCGCCACGTCCACGACATCTTCACCGCCGCCGGCGCCACCAACGCGACCTGGGTCTGGTGCCCCAACGTCGACCCGGAAAACAAGTTCCAGAACCTCGACGCGCTCTACCCCGGCGACGCCTACGTCGACTGGACCGGCCTCGACGGCTACAACTGGGGCACCAACCCCGCCCGCCCCGACAAGTGGCGCAGCTTCGACTCGCTCTACGGTTCGACCTACAAGAAGATCACCGAGACGATCGCGCCCTCGAAGCCGCTGATCGTCAGCGAGGTCGGCTCGACCGAGTACGGCGGCTCCAAGGCCGCCTGGATCAAGGACATGCTGGCCAAGGTCCCGACCGCCTACCCGAAGATCCGCGGCCTGCTCTGGTTCGAGAAGTTCGACGACGGCATGGACTGGCCGCTCGCGACTTCGACCGCCGCGACCAGCGCCTTCGCCGAAGGCATGCGGAACCCCGCCTACGCGGGCAACACCTTCGGCTCCCTGAGCGCCGGCCCGGTCCAGGCCGCAAGCTAGCTCGCCGCTTCTCAAGCCTTTGTCAAGGCAAGCTGGACAAACGTCCAATCAATCTTGCAGTTTTGAAGCTGGCCGGCAAGGCGTCGATGGCACTGCATGTCGAGCAGCCACCGCGCCCGCCCAGCCCTTCTGAGCCTCCTCGTCGCGATCGTCGCCGCAGCCCTCTTCGCCGCCGTCCCGGCCAGCGGCAGCGCCAAGGGCGCCGGCGCCAGCCAGGCAGGCTCCAAGCGCACCGGAATCGCCGCCGCCCGCACCCTGGGGCGTACGAACTCCTGCAAGCGCCTGGCCCGCCGCAACATCTCCGCCCGCCGCAACCAGAACGTCCGCAAGCGCCTCAAGCGCTGCGCCCGGCCGCCGGCGACCGTCTCCGCCGCACCCACCGGGCCGCTCTACTGGGGCGCCTGGGTCGGCAACCAGCTGACCGGGACCGAGGGGCCCTGGGACATGGGCGCGGTCGCCAAGTTCGAGGGCATGGCCGGCAAGGCCGCCTCGGCGGTCCACTTCTCCTCACCCTTCGCCGACTGCTCGAAGTCTCCCTGCTCCTTCTACAAGTTCCCCGAGGCGGAGATGGAGAGCATTCGCGCCCACGGCTCGATGCCGTTCTTCAGCTGGGCCTCGCAGGCGACCCCGGCCAGCCTCGACCAGCCGGACTTCCAGCTCGCCGACGTGATCGCCGGCGCCCACGACTCCTACATCCGCGAATTCGCCGAAGGCGCGCGCGAGTGGGGCAAGCCCTTCTTCCTGCGCTTCAACTGGGAGATGAACGGCGGCTGGTTCGCCTGGGCGGAGGGCGTCAACGGCAACCAGCCCGGCGAGTACGTCGCCGCCTGGCGCCACGTCCACGACATCTTCACCCAGGTCGGCGCCACCAACGCGACCTGGGTCTGGTGCCCCAACGTCGACCCGGAAAGCAAGCTGCAGGATCTCGCCTCGCTCTACCCCGGCGACGCCTACGTCGACTGGACCGGCCTCGACGGCTACAACTGGGGCACCAACCCCGCCCGCCCCGACAAGTGGCGCAGCTTCGACTCGCTCTTCAAGGCGACCTATGACCGGATCGTCGAGGCGATCGCGCCGGGCAAGCCGATGATCATCAGCGAGGTCGGCTCCTCCGAGCACGGCGGCTCCAAGGCCGAGTGGATCGCCGACGCCCTCGCTTCGGCCCGGACCAACTACCCGCTGCTGCGGGGGCTGCTCTGGTTCGAGAAGTTCGACGACGGGATGGACTGGCCGATCGAGACCTCTGCCAGCTCCGCCGCCGCCTTCGCGGCGGGCATCCAGAGCCCGTCCTACCTCGGCAACGACTTCGCGTCGCTCGGCGCCGCAAAGATCGGGCCCACGGGCTGACCGAGACCGGTCGGCTGGACGGGTCCCTAGACTCCCCCGACCCCGAGGACAGGAAAAGACGGAGATGCGGACGCGGAGCGGAAAGATCGGAGCGGGCGTCGTGGCGGCGGTGATCGCCCTCACGGCGATGCTGCCGATCGCGCTCGCGGCTCCCGCCGGCAACCCTCAAGACGGCGCCGCGGCCAGCGCCAAGCCCGAAGGGAAAGTGACCCCCAAGCAGCGCGGCACCTACTGGGGCGCCTGGATCGGCACCCAGCTGACGGGCGACCAGCCTCCCTGGGACATGTCCGCCGTCAGCCATTTCGAAGGCATGGTCGGCAAGGGCCTCTCGCTGCTCGAGTTCGCCGCCCCGTTCGCCGACTGCGGCACCGACCCCTGCAGCTTCTACCGCTTCCCGACCTACGAGATGCAGACGATCCGCAGCTACGGAGCGATCCCCTTCTTCAGCTGGGGCTCGCAGTCGGTACCGGTCCCGGGTGACCTCAACGAGCCCGCCTTCCAGCTCGCCGACATCGCCGCCGGCGCCTACGACGGCTACATCCACCGCTTCGCGGAAGGGGCGCGGGACTGGGGCCACCCCTTCTTCCTGCGCTTCAACTGGGAGATGAACGGCGACTGGTTCCCCTGGGCCGAGAACGCCAACGGCAACCAGCCCGGCGACTACGTCGCCGCCTGGCGCCGCGTCCACGACATCTTCAGCGCCGTCGGCGCCACCAACACCACCTGGGTCTGGTGCCCCTACGTCAACGCCACCCCCAAGCTGGGGCCGCTCGCCCGCTACTTCCCCGGCACCGCCTACGTCGACTGGACCTGCCTCGACGGCTTCAACTGGGCCAAGAACGGAGTCAATCCGCAGCCCTGGACCAGCTTCGACGACATCTTCGGCCCCAGCTACCGGACGATCGTCGACAAGCTCGCCCCCGACAAGCCGATGCTGCTCGGCGAGATGGCCTCCGGCGGTCGCGCCCACGCCAAGGCGAAGTGGATCGACGACATGTTCGAGGTGCTGCGGACGAAGTACCGGCGCATCCGCGGCCTGATCTGGTTCGAGCAGATCGACCGCGGCGTGCAGTGGCCGATCGAGAGCGCCCCTTCAGTGACCAGGGCGTTCAGCCGCGGCATCCGCCAGCGCGGCTTCAAGCCCAACGACTACTCGACCCTCGGCGGGCCGAAAGTCGTGGCGCCGATTGATCCGGCCCGGCCGGCCCCCCGTAACCCTTGACGCATCGCAGCGAAAGCCCCTGAGCAGGGTTTTCAGCCCGAAGGCGAATCCCATCGAGACCGTGAAAACGTCAGCCAACCACAAGCAACGACGTCGTTCGCGGCTCGCCGCCCTGATGGCCGGGGCGGCACTGGCGGCCTGCGCGATGGTGCCGGCCAGCGCCTACACCGAGAGCAAGCCGGCGCCGAAGCCGCTCTACTGGGGCGCCGTGATCGGCAGCCAGCTGACCGGTGAAGCGGCGCCATGGGACATGGGCGCGGTCGACGCCTTCGAACGCTCCGCCCGCAAGGGAGTCTCGATCCTCGCCTTCTCGTCTCCGTTCGCGGACTGCTTCACCGTCTGCAGGAAGTTCGAATTCCCCAAGTTCACGATGGAAGCCCTGCGCGAACGCGGCACCATCCCCTTCCTCAGCTGGGCCTCGCAGTCGGTGCCGTCGAGCCTGGCCCAGCCGGACTACAAGCTCTCCGCCGTGGCCAGCGGCGCCCACGACGCCTACATCGAAGAATTCGCCGAAGCGGCACATGACTGGGGCCGGCCCTTCTTCCTCCGCTTCGACGCCGAGATGAACGGCTTCTGGTTCCCCTGGGGCGAGGGCGTCAACGGCAACAAGCGCGGCGAGTACGTCGCCGCCTGGCGCCACGTCCACGACGTCTTCACGCGGATGGGCGCCACCAACGCGACCTGGGTCTGGTGCCCCAACGTCGACTTCACCCGCAACCTCACCCCCCTGCACGGCCTCTACCCCGGCAGCGATTACGTCGACTGGACCTGTATCGACGGCTTCAACTGGGGCAAGACCCGCAACTCGGCCGGCTGGCAGAGCTTCGACCAGGTCTTCGAGTCGACCTATCGCCGGGTCGTCAAGATCGCCCCGGACAAGCCGATGGTGATCGGCGAGGTGGCCTCGGAAGAGCGCGGCGGCTCCAAGGCCAGGTGGATCAAGAACACCCTCAAGACCGTCCCCACCAAGTACCGCAAGGTGCGGGCGCTGATCTGGTTCGACGAAAAGGACCAGGGCATGCACTGGCCGATCGAGAGCTCGCGCTCGGCCACCAACGCCTTCGCCAAGGGCATCTCCCGCAGCGTCTACCGCCCCAACGTCTTCAGCGAGCTGCCTCCGGGCCCGGTGCAGGCACCGGGCCCGGCCCTCGCGGGCGGCTAGCCCAGGCGCTCTTCGAGCGCCTGCAGCTGGGCGGAGATCTCCGCCGGCAGCTTCTCGCCGAACTTGGCGAGGTGCTCCTGGATCTGCGGCAGCTGCGCCTTGACCAGCTCGGCGTCGACGCTGAGCAGCTCCTGCATCGCCTCAGCGGAGACGTTGAGGCCGTCGGTGTTGATCGCGCCCTCGGTCGGCAGCAGGCCGATCGGGGTCTCGACCGCGTCGGCGGCGTTCTCGCAGCGGCGGAAGACCCACTCCAGCACGCGGCTGTTCTCGCCGAAGCCGGGCCAGAGGAACTTTCCGTCGGCGTCTTTGCGGAACCAGTTGACGTAGAACACGCGCGGCAGCTCGGCTCCCTCGCGCTTGCCGATCTTCAACCAGTGGGCGAAGTAGTCGGCCATGTTGTAGCCGCAGAAGGGCAGCATCGCCATCGGGTCGAAGCGCAGCTGGCCGACGGCGCCGGCCGCGGCGGCGGTCGTCTCGGAGGACATCGTCGCCCCCATGAAGACGGCGTGCTCCCAGTCGAACGCCTCCTGGACCAGCGGCACCACGGTGGCGCGGCGGCCGCCGAAGAGGAAGGCGTCGATCGGCACCCCGGCGGGGTCTTCCCACTCCGGCGCGATCGAGGGGCACTGGGCGGCGGGGGTCGTGAAGCGGGCGTTCGGGTGCGCGGCCGGAGTCTCGGAATCGGGCGTCCAGTCGTTGCCGTGCCAGTCGATCGCGTGCGCGGGCGGCTCGCCGGTCATCCCCTCCCACCAGATGTCGCCGTCGTCGGTCTTGGCGCA
The DNA here is from genome assembly GCA_963849165.1 of uncultured Solirubrobacterales bacterium. GTDB lineage: Bacteria > Actinomycetota > Thermoleophilia > Solirubrobacterales > 70-9 > VAYN01. The sequence goes on from CAWKGJ010000004.1 coordinate 493,667, forward strand.
GTTGGTGAAGATCGAGTTGCGCTCGATCGTGTCCATCGCGTTCGGGTTGGTCTTGTGGCTGGTGTTCGGGGCGACGCCGAAGAAGCCGGCCTCGGGGTTGACGGCGTAGAGGCGGCCGTCCTCACCGAACTTCATCCAGGCGATGTCGTCGCCGACCGTCTCGACCTTCCAGTCGGGCAGGGTCGGGACCAGCATCGCCAGGTTGGTCTTGCCGCAGGCCGAGGGGAAGGCGCCGGTGATGAACTTCACCGCTCCCTCGGGCGAGGTCAGTTTGAGGATCAGCATGTGCTCCGCCAGCCAGCCCTCGTCGCGCGCCATCGCCGAGGCGATCCGTAGCGCGAAGCACTTCTTGCCGAGCAGGGCGTTGCCGCCGTAGCCGGAGCCGTAGGACCAGATTTCGCGGCTCTCCGGGTAGTGGACGATGTACTTGTTGTCCTCGTTGCAGGGCCAGGAGACGTCCTCGACGCCCTCCGTCAGCGGCATCCCGACCGAGTGCACGCAGGGAACGAACTCGCCGTCGGCGCCGAGCACGTCGAGCGCGGCCTTGCCCATCCGGGTCATGATCCGCATGTTCGTGGCGACGTAGGCCGAGTCGGTCAGCTGGATGCCGATTTCGGAGATCTCGGAGCCGATCGGGCCCATCGAGAACGGCACCACGTACATGGTGCGGCCGACCATCGAGCCCTTGAAGAAGCCGTTCAGCTCTTCCCGCATCTCAGCCGGGTCGCGCCAGTTGTTGGTCGGGCCGGCGTCGGCCTCGTTCTCGGAGCAGATGAAGGTGCGGTCTTCGACCCGGGCGACGTCGGCGGGGTCGGAGAGGGCGAGGTAGGAGTTCGGCCGCTTGGCGTCGGAGAGGCGCTCGAAGGTGCCGGCGTCGATCAGGGCCTGGGCCAGGGCGTCGTACTCGGCGGCCGAGCCGTCGCACCAGTGGATCGCGTCGGGCTGGGTCAGCGCCGCGATCTCGCCTACCCAGGCGAGCAGTTTTGCGTGGGTGGTCAGCGCCGCGGGGGGGGCCGTGGTCAGGTCGCTCATTCGCCTCTCTCTGTGTCTATTTGTTCTGTTTGAGACCGACGAGGCTGACGTCGGCGTCCTCGTTGAGGATTTTCAAAGTCGCAGTTGCCTGCTTGCCATCGGAGAAAATCACCGTACAAGTGAACGTCTGGCCCTTCTCGACCTTTTGATCGGAAGGACAATCGACCGACTTGATTTTGGCATCTAACGACTTCTCGAGGTTGCTCTGTATCGCCCCCTCGGCCTTGACGTCGTCGATCACGGTGTCTCCGCAACCCACCGCGGCAAAACCTACGACGAGCAGCGCCAGGGCTGCCGCACAGCGAATCGAGAGACGCATCTTCCTCCTCGTGGGGGCGGGATTCACCGGCGGGAGTATTCCAAGCGCTGACGACAACCCGGACGGATGAGCCGTCGGATAGGGTTCCGCGCCGCATGAGGTTCTACGAGTTCGAGGCGCGGAAGATCGTCGAGCTGGCCGGCATCCCGGTCACCAAATACGGCTTCTGCACGACCGCCGACGAGGCACGCGTGGCCGCCGAGGAAATCGGCGGGCCGGTCGTGATCAAGTCGCAGGTGCTCTCCGGCGGGCGGATGAAGGCCGGCGGCGTCAAGTTCGCCGACACGCCCGAGGAGGCCGCGGCCCACGCCGAGGACATCCTCGAGCTCGAAATCAACGGCCACATGCCCAAGGGCGTGCTCGTCGACCCCAAAGCCGAGGTCAAGCAGGAGTACTACGCCAGCGTCGTCTGGGACGGCACCGCCAAGAAACCGCTGATGCTGTTCAGCGACATGGGCGGGATCGACATCGAGGAGGTCGCCGAGAAGCATCCGGACCACGTCGGCAGAGGCCACGTCTCCAACCTCTTCCCGATCCCCGACTTCGAGGCCAAGCAGGTCGTCGCCGCCACCGGCGTCACCGGCTCGCAGCTGAACCGGGCGACCCCGATCCTGGCCAAGCTCGCCCGCCTCTTCCGCGACAACGACATGACCCTGGCCGAGATCAACCCGCTGGCCGAGCTCACCGACGGCAGCTTCGTCGCCCTCGACGCCCACATGGAGATGGAGGCCGAGGCGGTCGGCCGCCAGAAGGGCCTCTTGCGCAAGCAGCTGCAGATCGCCGAGGAGGACACCCGCGAGACCTACGAGCCCTCCGAGTTCGAGCGCAACGTCGCCGCGATCGACGCCGCCGACCACCGCGGCGTGATCCAGGGCAAGGACCACGGCTTCGAGGGGAACCTCGGCCTGGTGATCGGCGCCGGCGGCGGCTCGCTGACCCTGACCGACGCCGTCCGCAGCCAGGGCGGCAAGCCCGCCAACTACTCCGAGATCGGCGGCAACCCCTCCGTCGCCAAGGCCTGCGGCCTGGCCAAGGAGGTGCTCGAAAAGGACGGCGTCGAGAAGATCGCGGTGATGATGTCGATCGTCTCCAACACCCGCGTCGACATCGTCGCCCGCGGCGTCATCAAGGCCTGCCTCGAGCTCGACAGGGACCCGGGCGAGACGATCGCGATCTTCCGCATCCCCGGCGCCTGGGAGGACGAGGGCTTCAAGATCCTCGAGCGCTACGGGGTCGAGACCTGCGACCGCTCGGTCTCGCTCTGGGAAGCCGCCGGCCGCGCCGTCGCCAAGATCCAGGGAGCCCCGGCATGAAGCCGCTGGGCGACTTTGTGTCCCCACAGGACACTAAATCGACCCGGAGGGTTCGATGAGCATCCTGTTGAGCCGAGACACGACCTTCATCGTCCAGGGGATCACCGGCCGCGAGGCGGTCAACCTCACCCGCGAGTGCCTCGACTACGGCTCCAAGGTCGTCGGCGGCGTCACCCCCGGCCGCAAGGGCCGCGAGGTCCACGGGGTGCCGGTCTTCGACACCGTCGCCCAGGCGGTCGAGCACCACGGCGGCCCGATCGACGGCTCGGTCGTCACCGTCCCCCCCGCCTTCACCAAGGACGCCGTGCTCGAGGCGATCCTCAACGGAATCAAGCTGATCGTGATCGTCACCGAGCGGATCCCGCGCCGCGACGTCGCCCAGATGGTCGAGCTGGCGAACGTCGAGGGGGCGCGGATCATCGGCCCCAACTGCCTCGGCCTGATCGTCCCCGACGTCTGCAAGATGGGCGGCATCGGCGGCCCCGCCAAAGACGCCGCCAAGGCTTACGCCCCCGGCCCGGTCGGCGTGATGAGCCGCTCCGGCGGGATGACGACCGAGATCTCCTCCTCGCTGACCCAGGCCGGCCTCGGCGTCTCCACCGCCGTCTCGATCGGCGGCGACGCGATCATCGGCTCCGCCTACGCCGAGCTGATGCCCTACTTCGAGTCCGACGAGGAGACCAAGGCGATCGTCATCTACACCGAGCCCGGCGGCCGCATGGAGGCCCAGCTGTCCGAATGGGTGGCCGACAACGACAGCCGCCTGCCGATCGTCGCCTTCATGGCCGGCAAGTTCATGGACGACGAGGAGATGAAGGGGATGAGCTTCGGGCACGCCGGCACGATCGTCGAGGGCAAAGAGGACACGGCGACGGAGAAGATCGCCCGCCTCGAAGCCGCCGGCATCCGCGTCGTCGAGCGGATCGACGAGATCCCCGACGCCGTCAAGGAGAAGCTGGGAGTGGCCGCCTGATGACCGAGAAGCTGAACGGGGTGTTCATCGACGTCGAAGTCGACGCCTCCGTCGCCGGTGACGCGGCCCTCGCCGCCAAGCTCGAGGAAGTCTGCCCCGTCGACATCTTCAAAGACGCCGGCGGCCGGGTCGAGGTCGTCGCGGAGAATCTCGACGAGTGCGTCCTCTGCAAGCTCTGCATCGAAGCGGCCCCGGCGGGCACCGTGCACGTCAAGAAGCTCTACGACGGCACCGAGCTCTCCTAGCCGGAAGAGCCGGCGGCCCGAACCGGCAGCTACTCGCTTCCTGAATTAAAGCTCGCAAATAGCGACTAAATTCACAATTTTAAGTAGCAATACCCGTATATGTGTCCAAAATTGGGTATCTGCCTCAACTCGGCAGCGAGTCGCTCATGGACCCCTCCCAGGACATCCGCGCTGAATTCCACCGGCCGCGACGGCGGGCCGTCGTCGCGGGGCCCTTGCTCCTCGCCGCCCTGACCTCTTTCCTCGCTGTCCCGAACGCGGGGGCGGCTTTGGGCACGGCCCCTGAAGCCGCCCCCGTCGCTGGCGCGGCCACCGAAGAAGCGGTGACCGCCTCGGCGTCGAGCGCCGCGACTCCTCCGCCGGCCGCCGCGCCCGTGCCCCCGCCCTCAGCTGCCGAAACGCCGACCGCCGCCGTCGACCGTTCGCTTGATTCCGACTCCGGCGCGCCGGCCGCGGACGTGGTACCCGAGCCGGTGCGCGCCGCCGTGTCAGAGCCCGCGCACCAGGCGGTCGAAACGGTCGGGGCGGTGGCGAAGGACGGCAACGTCAACCGGGTTCCGATCGTCGGCGACGTCGCTCGTCGCGCCGGCGACGAGGCGGGGCTTCTAACCGAGAGTGCCGCGCAGGGCACGAGAACGGATGCGGCACCGCGGCGTCCTTCCTCCGTCCCAGACAGCGGCAACCGAACGGCCGGAGAGGGACGGGGCGAGCCGGCGCCGCGGAGCGGTCGGGCGGGGCCGCCCGCGGCCGTGCCAGGGCCCGCGAACGGCACCCTGGCCCGGCCCGTCCCGCGGCAAGAGATCCTCTTCGTCACGAGCGGGGACGGGTCCACCCTCCCCTTCGCCCTGGAAGACGGGCGGCGATCGCTGAACGTGACGGTCGTGACGCCTCCCAGCAGCGGCGACGCCCCGCGGTCGGACCCGCCCTCGCGGAACACCCCGTCGCCGTCGCCGGCGCCGCCCGTCGGCGCCGCGCTCGCCTCCTCGCTCGGCGGCGCCGGCTTCGCCTTCTCCGTTCTCCTCCTCGGCCTGATTGCGACCTTCGCACTGGCAGCGCCGAGAAGCCCGCCCAGACGCCTGGCGGCCGCCTGCCGGTACCGGTCGGCCCTCTTCGTCTGCGCGCTCGAGCGCCCTGGCTAGCTCCGCTGGAGCCAAGTCAGGGCTGCGCCGGGAGCCCTCAATCGCCCGGCGAGACCAAATCGAGCAAAGGAACAATCATGAAACGGCTATTGGCTGCCTTAGCGGCCAGCGGCGCCCTGGGACTAGGAGCTGCGAGCCCCGCGATGGGCTTGGACCTCCCGACACCACCACCACCGCCCGTCCCGGCGCCGGTCCAGGAACAGGTCAACACCTCCACGGTGACTCAAGGCGACCCGAGCGCCACCGGAGGAGCGGCCACGGCCACCGGCGGCGACGGCGGCGAAGCCAGCACGGGCAACACCCAGATCGGGAACGGCAACTCGATCGCGGTCGCGCCCGGCGGCAACGCCAACGCCAACGGCGGCGACACCACGGCGACCAGCGGCGACGCGACCGGGGGCGACGGCGGCGACGCCAAGGCATACGGCGGCGACGCGGCGGCCGGCAACGGCGCGGTCGTCAAGCAGTCGAACGAGTCCTCCTCACCGGAGCACTCGAGCTCGACGGGCTCCGGTCCGAAGGGCTGCGGCTGCCAGGGTGGTCCGAGCAAGGGCTCGCACCCGAGCTCGAGCTCGTCGCAGAGCAACCACTCGACGGTGCAACAGGGTGACCCGAAGGCGACGGGCGGCAAGGCCGACGCCAAGGGCGGTAACGGCGGCAACGCCAGCACCGGCAACACCCAGAAGTGGAACGGGAACGCCCACGCCGAATCGGTCTCCGAGGCCGACAAGGCCAAGCAGTCCAAGTGCGGCTGCGGAGGCCCGAAAGGCCATCCGAGCGGAGCCAACGCCAACGGTGGCGACACCACCGCGACCAGCGGCGACGCGACCGGTGGCAGCGGCGGCGACGCCAAGGCATACGGCGGCGACGCGGTCGCCGGCAACGTGGCGGTCGTCAAGCAGCGCAATGAGTCCTCCTCCTCCTCGGAGCACTCGAGCCCGAAAGGGTGCGGCTGCAAAGGCGGTCCGAGCAAGGGATCCGGTTCCACGCAGAAGAACGAGTCCGCTGTCAACCAGGGCTCGCCCGAAGCCAGCGGTGGCGAGGCCACCGCGACGGGCGGTGACGGCGGCGACGCCGACACCGGCAACACGCAGATCGGGAACGGCAACAGCATCGCCGTCTCCCCACCTCCGCCCGGTGGCGGCGGTGGTCCGCCGATTCCGTTCGGCAAGGGCGATTACTGCGGTTGCCAGGGCCCGAAAGATCAGCCAAGCGGCGTTGCCAACGCCAACGGTGGCGACACCACGGCGACCAGCGGCGACGCGACCGGGGGCGACGGCGGCGACGCCAAAGCCTACGGCGGCGACGCGGCCGCGTTCAACGCGGCCAAGGTGTTCCAGTCGAACTCATCCGGCTGGCTGCACCCGTAGTGCCGGGGAGGGCGGCTGCCCTCCCTCAGAGCTGGGACCCGGCGAGCTTCGGCTCGCCGGGTTCTGCCGTCGCTTCAGCGGCGGCGATCAGCAACGCCCCCGACTCGACCATCATCCGCGCTTCCTCACGCAGGCGCTGGGGTACGACGACCATCGTGCGCAGCTCGTCCAGCAAGCCGGAGTCGCCCTCGATCTCGACCCCCGGGACGCCGGCGGTGCCGACGACGACCGCGGCAAGCACCTCGATGGGGGAACCGGAAAGGGTCAGGTCGGGATCGCCTGCCCCACCGCGGGACGCGCTGATCCAGCCAGCGCCCGCACGCAGGGCGAAGCTGCGGCCGCTGCTGCGCAGGGCGAGGTCGAAACTCGCGGCGGACGGCGGGCGCAGCACCACGCGCAACGCGTTCGGCAGGGAAGAGGGAGCAAGTCCGACCACGTCGGCCGCGGTCTGCAGCTCCATCCCCCAGCGCGCCAGCTCGATCATCGGCCGCTCCAGGCCACGGCCCAGCGCGGTCAGCTCGTAGACGGTGGAGGAGGCCGGCGCGGCCAGCTCGCGGCGCGCCACGATCCCGTCGCCTTCGAGGTCCCGCAAGCGCTTGGTCAGCACGTCGGTCGGCGCCCCGCCGACGTCCCGTGCGAGATCGGAGAAGCGCAGCGGGCCGAGCGAGAGCTCGCGCACGATCAGCAGCGACCAGCGCTCGCCGATCGCGTCGAGTGCGCAGGCGAGGCTGCACTCCTGGCCGTATTCCCGTCGCGGCATCCCCGCATCCTAACAGCGGTACTTTGGAATTCAAAGCTCTTACTTTGAATTCTGGTACGGTTCCGCCCGCGCCATGAACCGGATCGCCGATCTGACCTGGAAGCACCCCAAGCTCGTCCTCGCGGCGGTCGGCCTCTTCGCCTTCCTCGCGATCGCGGTCGGCCGCGACGTCGAGCAGCACTTGAAGGCGGCCGGGTTCACCGACTCCGCCTCCGAGAGCGAGCGCGCGGGCGCGCTTCTGCGCGACTCACTCGGGTACGACCCCAACCCGGGCCTGGTCGTGGTCGTGCGCGCGCCCGACGGCGAACGGCTGAACCCCGCCGATCCGACCCTCCGTCGCCAGGTCGACCGACTCAGCCGGGAGATGAGCCAGGTCGAGTACGTCGGCCGCGTCGTCAACCCCCTGCGCAACCGCGCCACGGCCCGCACCCTCCTCGCCCGCGACGGCGAGTCGCTGACGATCGCCGCCTATCTCTCGACCGACGACATCCAGGACGCCGGCGGCTTCGCGGCCGAAGACGTCTCGGCCCTGCTCGCCACGAGCCCGCTCGACACCGCGCTGGGAGGCTACGCGGCCGGCTTCGACGAGACCAACGACCAGACCCGCGAAGACCTGACCAAGGCCGAGCTGATCGCCTTCCCGATCCTGGCCCTGCTGCTGCTGTTCGTCTTCCGCGGCGTGGTCGCCGCCGCGATCCCGTTGCTGCTGGGGGTGATCTCGATCGTCGGCACGCTGTTCGTGCTGCGGGTGATGTCGACCTTCGCCGACACCTCGCTGTTCGCGCTCAACATCGCCACCGGGCTCAGTCTCGGGCTCGCGGTCGACTACGCCCTGTTGCTGGTCTCGCGCTACCGCGAGGAGATCGGCCGCGGCGGAGCGACCCGCGAGGCACACCGGCGCACCGTCCAAACGGCGGGCCGCACCGCGGTCTTCTCCGGCCTCACCGTCGCCGCCGCGATGGCGGCGCTGGTGCTGATGCCGCAGCGCTTCCTTTACTCGATGGCGGTCGCCGGCGCCTCGGTCGCGGTGCTCTCGGCGCTGATGGCGATCCTCGTCGTCCCCTCCCTGCTGGCCCTGCTCGGTCCCCGCATCGACATGCTCTCGATCCGCCGCGGCCCGGCCGTCTCCGACACCTCCGACGGCTGGTACCGGCTGGCCCGCGGGGTGATGCGGCGGCCGGTCGCAGTCGCCCTGGCCAGCACGGCGCTGCTGCTGGCCGCCGCGGCGCCGCTGCTGTGGACGACGCTGACCGGGCCCAGCGCCGAAGCGGTGCCGCCCGGGAAACCCTCCTACGACGCCTACCGCTACCTCGAAGCGCACTATCCGCGCGACGTCACCGAGGCGGTCACGGTCACGGTCGACGGCGGCGCCGGGCCCGGCCAGCTCGCCGCCTTCCAGCGCCGGGTCGAAGCGGTCCCCGGCGTCGTCCGCGGCACCCCGTTCATCCCCGCCTCGAACGAGGTCGCCTACGCCAACTTCGCCCTCGCCGAACCGGCCCTCAGCGGCGCCTCCCAGGACTCGGTGCACACGATCCGCGACCTCGGCCCGCCCGCGGCCACGACCACCCTGGTCTCCGGCAACACGGCCGGGTTCATCGACCAGAAGCAGAGCCTGCTCGACCACGCGCCGCTGGTCGTCGCGATCATCTGCCTGACCACCCTGGTCCTGCTCTTCCTGCTGACCGGCTCGGTGCTGCTGCCGCTGAAGACGCTGCTGATGAACACGCTGACCCTCGGCGCCACCCTCGGCATCCTCGTCCTCGCCTTCCAGGAGGGCTGGCTGAACACGCCACTCGACTACACCGGCCCGGCGGCGATCGAGGTGACCAGCGTCGTCTTCCTCTTCGCCGTCCTCTTCGGCCTTGCCACCGACTACGCGGTGCTGGTGATGGCGCGGATCAAGGAGTACCACGACAACGGCGAGAGCAACGAGGAGGCGGTCGCATTGGGGATCGGTCGCACCGGCCGCGTGATCACCGCCGCCGCCCTGGCGATCGCCGTCGTCTTCCTCGCCTTCGGCGTCAGCTCCGTCTTCTTCGTCAAGCAGATCGCGATCGGCATGGCCGTCGGCGTGATGATCGACGCCACCATCGTCCGCGCCCTCCTCGTCCCCTCGCTGATGCGCCTGCTCGGCAAGTGGAACTGGTGGGCACCCGCCCCACTCCGCCGCCTCCAGCTTCGTTTCGGTTTCTCCGAGGCCTGACTTCTCCCAAAGCAGCGCCTACGGGTCGAGCGTGCCGCCAGGCACGATCTCGGCCCGTGCCTGTAGGAATCAGCCCTACGTGACGTGCATCACATTACCGATATATAAATTTATATCCGGGTAATGTCTACACAGATGGATGCATCAGTCGTCAGAACCCGCCTTGCCCGGGCCGATCGGATGGAGCAGACCCTGGTCGCTGCGCATGCGCTCTTCGCCGAGCACGGCTATGCGGCGGTGAAGATGGACCAGATCGCGGCATCGGTCGGGGTCACCAAGCCGCTCCTCTACAACTACTTCGGCAACAAGGAGCGGCTCTACATCACCTGCATGGAGCGGGCGGGCGATTCGCTGACGGCGACGGTGGCCGAGGCGGTCGCCGACAGCGCCAACCCGGGCGAGGCGCTCGGGGCCGGCGTCCGCGCCTTCTTCTCCTTCCTCGACAGCGATCGCGCCGCTTGGGCGGTGCTCTTCGACGAGACCCTCCCCCGCGGCGGCGAGGTCGCCGAACGCGTCGGCGACTACCGCGGCGCCATCGTCGAGCTGGTCTCCGGCTCGCTCCTGGCCCAGCTCCCCCAAGATCGCCGCGACGCGGTCCGGGTCGAATTCGAGGCCCTCTCCAGCGCCTTGCTCGGCGCCGCCGAGGCGCTCGCGCGCTGGTGGCTGCGGACCGAGGAGATCAGCGCCGGCGAGGCGGCCGAGCTTCTCATCTCCACGATCGAGCCCGGCCTGCGCGCCCGCTCGGGCTCCCCCACTTCCCACCCACCCGAAAAAGGAACCCCCACCCCATGAACAGCAAAACCCGCCGGGTTGCCGTCGTCGGCGGCAACCGGATCCCGTTCGCGCGCTCCAACAGCGTTTACTCGCACGCGTCCAACCAGGACATGCTTACCGCCGCCCTCGACGGGCTCGTCGACCGCTTCAACCTCGACGGCGAGACGCTCGGCGAGGTCGCCGGCGGCGCCGTGCTCAAGCACTCGCGCGACCGCGACCTCGCCCGCGAGAGCGTGCTCAGCACCCGGCTCGCCCCGGAGACCCCCGCCTACGACGTCCAGCAGGCCTGCGGCACCGGCCTCGAGACGACGATCCTGATCGCCAACAAGATCGCCCTCGGCCAGATCGACTCCGGCATCGCCTGCGGCGCCGACACCACCTCCGACGCCCCGATCGCGCTCAACGAGCAGCTGCGCGAGACCCTGCTCGACGCCAACCGCCAGCGCTCGACCCTGGGCAAGCTGCGCACCCTCGCCAACGTCCGCCCCGGGCACATCGTGCCGTCGGTCCCCCGCAACGAGGAGCCGCGCACCGGCCTCTCGATGGGCGAGCACTGCGCGATCATGGCGACCGAATGGGAGATCGGCCGGACCGAGCAGGACGAACTGACCCTGGCCAGCCACGAGAACCTCGCCGCCGCCTATGAGCGCGGCTTCCTCGACGACCTGATCACCCCTTACCTGGGCTTGGAGCGCGACCAGAACCTGCGCCCCGGCTCCAGCTTGGAGAAGTTGGCGAAGCTGAAGCCGGTCTTCGGCGGCCCCGAGGGGACGATGACGGCGGCCAACTCGACCCCGCTCAGCGACGGTGCTTCGGCCGTGCTGCTCGCCTCCGAGGAGTGGGCGAAGGAGCGCGGGCTGCCGATCCTCTCCTACGTCAGCGAGGGCCAGGCCGCGGCGGTCGACCACGTCCACAAGCGCGAAGGGCTGCTGATGGCACCGGCCTACGCGATGCCGGTGATGCTCGACCGTGCCGGCCTCAAACTGCAGGACTTCGACTATTACGAAATCCACGAGGCCTTCGCCGCGCAGGTGCTGTGCACGCTGAAGGCCTGGGAGGACGCCGACTTCTGCAAGCAGAAGCTCGGCCGCGACAAGCCGCTCGGCAAGATCGACCGCAAGAAGCTCAACGTCAACGGCGGCTCGCTGGCCGCCGCCCACCCGTTCGCGGCGACCGGCGGCCGCATCGTCGCCGGCCTCGCCAAGCAACTGCACGAAGACGGCAAGGGCCGCGGCGTGATCAGCATCTGCGCCGCCGGCGGCCAGGGCGTCGTCGCCATCCTCGAGAGCGCTGGAGGCAGCAAATGAGCGACCGTTACTCACAGGTGGTCAACGCCCCCGTCGTCGGCACGATCGCTAAGCAGTTGGGGCTGCCGCAGCCGGTCAGCCTCGACCGCTACCAGGAGGGCGCCCCGGTCGTGGCCGGGCCCGTCCTCAGCGGCGCCGCCCCCGGCGGCCGCCTCGAGAAGTACCTGCCGGGCTTCCTCGACCGGGTCAAGGCCGAACGGGCCGGGACCGAGGGCAAGGCGAAGGCGCTGATCTTCGACGCCACCGGGATCGTCGACTCAACCGAGCTGGTCGAGCTGCAGCGCTTCTTCTACCCGGCGGTCGGCCGCCTGCGGCGCAGCGGCCGCGTCGTCGTCGTCGGCACGCCGCCGGCCGCAGCCGGGTCCGCCCGCGCCCACACCGCTCAGCGGGCGCTGGAGGGCTTCACCCGCTCGCTGGCCAAGGAGATCGGCGGCAAGGGCTCGACCGCGCAGCTGGTCTACGTCGAGCAGGGTGCCGAGGCCGAGCTCGACTCGACCCTGCGCTTCCTGCTCTCGCCGCGCTCGGCCTACGTCTCCGGCCAGGTCGTCCGCGTCGGCACGGGCGTCACCACGACGCCCGAGATCGACTGGGAGCGCCCGCTCGCCGGCAAGGTGGCCCTGGTCACCGGCGCCTCGCGCGGGATCGGCGCCGCGATCGCCACCACCCTGGCCCGCGACGGCGCCAAGGTCGTGGGCCTCGACGTCCCCCAGGCCGCCGACGACCTGCGCGCGGTCACCGCTGCCATCGACGGTGAGGCGCTCGGCCTCGACATCACCGCCGACGACGCGCCGGAGCGGATCGCCTCGCACTTCGCCAAAGGCGGCGTCGACGTCGTCGTCCACAACGCCGGCGTGACCAAAGACCGCACGCTCGCGAAGATGCCGGAAGAGCGCTGGGCGCAGCTGATGGAGATCAACCTCTGCTCCGAGGAGCGCATCAACGACGCCCTGCTCGACGGCAAACGGCTGAACTCGAACGGGCGCATCATCGGCGTCTCCTCGATGGCGGGGATCGCCGGCAACAACGGCCAGACCAACTACGCCGCCTCCAAGGCCGGCGTGATCGGGATGGTGGAATCGATGGCGCCCGAGCTGGCCAAGCGCAAGGCGACGATCAACGCCGTCGCCCCCGGCTTCATCGAGACGAAGATGACCGCCGCGATGCCGATCGGCCCGCGCGAAGCCGGCCGCCGGCTCGCCAGCCTCAGTCAGGGTGGCCTGCCCGTCGACGTGGCGGAGACGATCGCCTGGCTCGCGAGCCCCGCCTCGACCGGCGTCAACGGCAACACCGTCCGCGTCTGCGGCCAGAGCCTGCTGGGAGCCTGACGTGGCGAGCCGAACCCTCGACAGTTCCCCGAGCATCCTGCCGCTCTATGCCCGCGCCGCGGCGCCGATGATCCCCGGCGCCTCGCTGCTGCCCTTCGTCCCCGGCGGCGGCGGCGAGATCCCCGACCTCGACCTGAAGCTGGAGGGCGTCAAGCCCGACCCGGCCGAGGTCGCGGCCTACGCCAAGGTCTGCGGCTTCGCCCTGCGCGACTCGCTCCCGGCCACCTACCCCCACGTGCTGGCCTTTCCGCTGCACATGGCGGTGATGGCCGACGGCGGCTTCCCCTTCGGCGCGGTGGGCCTCGTCCACGTCGAGAACCGGATCGAGCAGCACCGCCCGGTCGGGATCGGCGAGGAGCTGACGATCCGCGTCCGCCCGACCAAACTCGCCTCCCACACCAAGGGCCAGACCTTCTCCCTGCTGACCGAGGTCACGGCCGGCGAGACGCTCGCCTGGCAGAGCGAGAGCACCATGCTCCGCCGCGGCAAGCCCGGCACTTCACCCGACTCCCCCGAACTGCATCAAGTTGTCGGCCTGGCAGGTGGAAAATCTGATGCAGTTCGAGGGGGTGAGCCGGAGGCCACGGAGGCCAATGCCAAGTGGAAGCTCGGCGGCGATCTCGGGCGTCGCTACGCCAGCGTCTCCGGCGACCGCAACCCGATCCACATGCACTCGCTGACCGCGAAGCCGCTCGGCTTCTCCGGCGCGATCGCCCACGGGATGTGGACCAAGGCGCGCTGCCTGGCGGCGCTCGGCAGCCGCCTGCCCGACGCCTTCGCCGCCGACGTCCGCTTCCGCAAGCCGATCCTGCTGCCGGCGCGCGTCGAGTTCGCCAGCGCCGCGGAGGGCGACGAGATCGCCTTCGCCGTCCGCGACGCCAAGCGCCAGACCCCTCACCTCGACGGCTTCGTATTGCCGCTCGAGCTCAACTCCAAAGCCACGACCGGGAGGAAGAAGTGACGACCAGCACCGACAGCGACAAGAGCGCCAGCGTCGCCGAGCGCGGCATGGGCTTCGGCCTGCGCCAGCTCAACCGCCTCGCCGGCTCCGACCTGCTCGACCGCATCCGCATCCGCAAGCAGGTCGAGCGCGCCCTCTTCCAGGGCACCAAGAACGGCTTCCGCTCGGCGACCGCCGCCGGCCGCACCTTCAAGTCTGCGCAGCAGCTGGGCAAACCGGCGCGCCAGAAGAAGAGCAGGTCGAAAGGCCTGTTCGACCTCGGCCCCGACGACGAGCAGCAGATGTTCCAGGAGGGCGGTCGCGCCTTCGCCGAGGCCAAGGTCCGCCCCGCCGCCCACGACGCCGACGCCGCCTGTGAGACCCCCAAGGAGCTGCTGGCCGAAGCCACCGAGCTCGGCGTCAACATGCTCGGCGTCCCCGAGGAGCTCGGCGGCGTCATGCACGAGCAGTCCGCCGTCACCAGCGTGCTGATCGGCGAGGCGCTCGCCCACGGCGACATGGGCATCGCCTACGCCGCCCTCGCCCCCGGCGCCGTCGCCACCGCGATCGGCCTCTGGGGCAGCGCCGAGCAGGAGGCCACCTACCTGCCGGCCTTCACCGGCGAGGACGTCCCGGCCGCGGCGTTGGCGATCCTCGAGCCGCGGCCGCTGTTCGATCCCCTGAAGCTGGAGACCACCGCCAAGAGGAAAGGCGACGAGTGGGTCCTCAAGGGCGCCAAGTCGCTGCTGGCCCGGGCCACGGATTGCGAGCTGTTCGTGATCGCGGCCACGGCCGAGGGCATCGGCCCGGCCCTGTTCATCGTCGAGTCCGGCGCCCAGGGCCTCTCGGTCGAAGCCGAGCCGGCGATGGGCCTGCGGCCCGCCGCCACCGGCCGCCTGCTGATCGAGGACGTGAAAGTCCCGGCCGGCGCCCTGCTTGGCGAGGAAGGCCTCAAGGCCAAGGACTACGTCGAGTGCATCGACCGCGCCCGGATCGCCTGGTGCGGCCTCGCCGTCGGCGCCTCCCAGGCCGTCCTCGACTACGTCATCCCCTACGTCAACGACCGCCAGGCCTTCGGCGAACCGATCTCCAACCGCCAGGGCGTCGCCTTCGCGGTCTCGGACATCGGCATCGAGAGCGAAGGGATGCGGCTCGCCACCTACCGCGCGGCCAGCCGCGCCGACCGCGGCGAGAAGTTCGCCCGCGAGGCGGCGATCGCGCGCCGGCTCTGCGCCGTCAAGGGCATGGAGATCGGCTCCCAGGGAGTGCAGCTGCTCGGCGGCCACGGCTTCGTCAAGGAGCACCCGGTCGAGCGCTGGTACCGAGACCTGCGAGCAGCGGGCGTGATGGAGGGCGCCCTGCTCGTCTAGGCGGCCGCCGAGATTCGAAGCGAAAGGCAGACATGATCAACCTCGAGATACCGAAAAAGTTCAAACCGCTGGTCAGCCAGGGCAACCAGGTCGCGAAGGAGGTCTTCCGGCCGATCTCCCGCAAGTACGACGAGGCCGAGCACTCCTACCCGAAAGAGCTCGACATGCTGGCCTCGCTGATCGACGGCATGAACGAGGGCTCCGACATCGGCGGCGCCGGTGCCGCTGGCGTCCGCCGCGAGGACGGCAACGGCGACGGCGAGAACCGCAACGGCTCCAACCTCTCCACCGTGCTCGGCATCATCGAGCTCTGCTGGGGCGACGTCGGCCTGCTGCTCTCGATGCCGCGCCAGGGCCTCGGCAACTCGGCGATCGCCTCGGTGGCGACCGAGCAGCAGCTGAAGCAGTACGGCGGCAAGTGGGCGGCGATGGCGATCACCGAGCCGGAAGCCGGCTCGGACTCGGCCGCGATCCGCACCACGGCGGAGCTCGACGGCGACGAGTACGTGCTCAACGGCGAGAAGATCTTCGTCACCTCGGGCGACCGCGCCGACCTGATCGTGGTCTGGGCGACGCTCGACCGCTCGAAGGGACGGGCGGCGATCAAGTCGTTCATCGTCGAGCGCGACAACCCGGGCCTGAAGCTGGACCGGCTCGAGCACAAGCTCGGGATCCGCGCCTCCGACACCGCCAACTTCACCCTGCAGGACTGCCGGGTGCCGAAGGAGGCGCTGCTCGGCGATCCGGAGGTGAAGGAAAAGGGCTTCGCCGGGGTGATGGAAACGTTCGACAACACGCGGCCGCTGGTCGCGGCGATGGCGGTCGGCGTCGCCAGGGCGGCGCTGGAAGAGACCCGCAAGCGGCTGAAGAAAGCGGGGGTCGAGGTCGACTACTCCACCCCCGCCCTCTCCCAGCACGCCGCCGCGGCCCGCTTCCTGGAAATGGAGGCCGACTACGAGGCGGCCTGGCTGCTGACCCTGCAGGCTGCCTGGATGGCTGACAACAGCAAGCCGAACTCGCTGCAGGCCTCGATGGCCAAGGCCAAGGCCGGGCGGGCCTGCGTCGACATCACCCTCGGCTGCGTCGAGCTCTGCGGCGTCGTCGGATATACCGAGAACGAGCTGCTCGAGAAGTGGGCGCGCGACGCCAAGATCCTCGACCTCTTCGAGGGCACGCAGCAGATCCAGCTGCTGATCGTGGCGCGGCAGCTGCTGAAAAAGACCTCCAGCGAACTCAGGTAGCCAGGGAGCGGCAGTCCTTTTGGTCGCATAGCGGACCAAAGGACTGCCGCGGTTGCCCGTTGCGGCAGACTGGCGGCCGTGAACCTGATCGAAGACCTGATGGAGCGCTCGCCCGCCTCGCGGCTGGGGCTCGTGGCTGTTGACGGGGAGGCGAACCGGCGCGACTGGTACTTCGGCGAACTGATCGCCTGCTCGGCCGGGCTCTCGGGTGCGTTCGCGGCCCGTGGAGTCAAGCGCGGGGACGTCGTGATGACGCTGGTCGGCAACCGCGTCGAGTGGGTGCTGACGCTGCTCGCCTGCTGGCGGATGGGGGCGGTGGCGCTGCCCTGCAACACGCAGCTGCGCCGCGGGGACCTCGAGCACCGGGTCGCGGCCGCGGACCCGAAGCTCTGCGTCGGCGAGGAAGGGCTGCTGGGCGAGCTACCGGACGAGGTCCCGACGATGACGATGGCGGAGATCGCCACCGTCCTCGACGAGGACCTGCCGCAGGAGACGCCGGCGGCGATCGAGGCGATGGATCCCGAGGACCCGGCGCTGATCGTCTTCACCTCCGGCACCACCGGCGAGCCGCGGGGGGTCGTCCACGCCTACCGCTACCTGTTCGGCCAGCAGATCCAGGCCGAGCACTGGTTCGGCTCGCGCAAAGGGGAGCTGGCCTGGTGCACGACGGCGACCGGGTGGTCGAAGTCGGCTCGCAACGTCTTCCTCGCTCCCTGGCTGACCGGCGCCGCCGCGGTCATCCACGACGGCCGCTTCGACCCCGAGGAGCGGCTCGAGGTCGCCGCCGCGCTCGGCGTCAACGTCCTCTGCCAGGCGCCGACCGAGTACCGGCTGCTGGCCAAGCGCGCCGCCCTGCGCCCCCTCCCGAAGCTGCGGCGGATGGTCTCCGCCGGGGAGCCCTTGGACCCGGAGACGATCACCGCCTTCCGTGAGGCCACCGGGCTGGAGCCCGCCGACGGCTACGGCCAGACCGAGACCGGCCAGGTCACCGCGAACCTTGCCGGCGAGGAGATTCGAGTGGGCTCGATGGGCAAGCCGCTGCCCGGCCTCGAGACCCGGGTCGTGGGCGCGGAAGACGGCGGTCCGGGCGAGTTGCAGCTGCGCGCCGCCTCCTCCCCGACCTTCTTCTCGCGCTACCTCGACGGCGAGCGCTTCGCGGGCGAGTGGTGGCCGACCGGCGACCTGGTCCGTGCCGACGAGGACGGCTACCTCTTCTTCGAGGGCCGCGACGACGACATCATCCTCTCCTCCGGCTACCGGATCGGCCCCTTCGAGGTCGAGTCGGCGCTGCAGGCCCACCCCGCCGTGGCCGAGGCCGCCGCGGTCGCCGCCCCCGATCCCGAGCGCGGCTCCGTCGTCCGCGCCGTCGTCGTCATCCGCGACCGCGAGCCGAGCGAGGAGCTGGCCCGGGAGCTGCAGGAGCACTGCAAGCGGGTCGCCGCTCCCTACAAGTTCCCCCGCATCGTCGAGTTCGTCGCCGAGCTGCCGAAGACGAGCAGCGGCAAGATCAAGCGGGCACAGCTACGGCAGGAGTAACCTGGCTACGTGGCCACCAGCGAGACGACCGACGTCGCAACCATCGCCCGCGCCTACTTCGAAGCCGTCGGCCGGCGCGACCTCGACGCGATGACCGAGTTCTACGCGCCCGGCGGCGTCGGCGAGATCTACGGCCTCGTCCGGCTCGAGGTCCCCGGCAGCTACCGAGCCTGGTTCGGCGACCTCTTCCGCGCCTTTCCCGACTTCGAGATGGAGATCGTCGAGGTGGTCGCCGAGGGCGAGAAAGCCGCGGTGCGCTGGCGCGCCAACGGCACTTTCAGCGGCAGCGCCAACTTCGAAGGCCTGGCGCCGAACGGCTCCCGGGTCGACGTCCAGGGCTGCGACGTGCTGACCATCCGCGACGGCCGCATCCAGCACAACGACGCCTACATGAACGGGGCCGAAATGATGCGCCAGCTCGGCGCCCTGCCGCCCGCCGGCTCGGCGCCGGAAAAGGCGATGACCGCGGCGCTCAACCTGAAGACGCGCCTGGCCAAGCGTCTCCGCGGCCGTTAAGCGGCCTCTGGAAGCAGGCCCTCGGCCGAGTCCACCGGACGCCCGAGGTGGTAGCCCTGGGCCATGTCGACGCCGTACTCGCGCAGCATCTGGGTCGTCTCGTCGTCCTGGACGAACTCGGCGATCGTCGTCTTGCCGAGCCCGCGGGCAATCTGCACGATCGCCTGGACGGTCAGCTGGTCGGCGTCGTTGCGCGGCATGTCGCGGATGAAGGCGCCGTCGATCTTGATCACGTCGAAGGGGATCTGCTTCAGGTAGTGGAAGGGGCTGAAGCCGGCGCCGTAGTCGTCGATCGCGACTTCGCAGCCGAACTCGGTCAGGCGGTCGGCGAAGCCGGCGGCTGTCTCGTAGTCGTCGACGCGGGCGGTCTTGGTGATCTCGAAGGTGCAGCGGCCCGGGTCGGCGTCGCCCTCGTCGAGCCGGCGCTCGATGAACTCCAGCACGGAGATGTCGGTCAGTGAGGCGCCGGAGAGGTTGATGTGGAGGGAGACCGGCTCGCCGGCGCGCTCGCGCTCGGCCACCAGCTCCAGCGCCCTCGCCACTACCCAGCGATCGAGCTCCTGCACCATCCCGGAACGCTCCGCCACCTCGATGAAGGCCGCGGCCGGAAGCAGCTCGCCGCCCTCGCCGGTCATCCGCAATAGCAGCTCGTAGCGCTCGATGCCGCCGGAGGCGAGGCTGCGGATCGGCTGGGTGGCGAGGCTGAGCCGGTCCTGGGTGAGGGCGTCGCGGATCCGGGCGCTCGTCGTCTGGCTGCGCTGGCGGCCGGCCTTGCCGTTGCCCGGGTCGCTGAAGAGGGAGACCCGGTCGCGGCCTTCCTCCTTGGCCCGGTACATCGCCTGGTCGGCGGCGACCAGGACCGCCTCGGCGGCGACGTCGCGGGTGCCGCCGAACATGGTGATGCCGACGCTGATCGTCGACTCCCCCAGCTCCGCCGGCGCCGGGGAGCCCTCCGCGACCTGGGCCCGCAAGTCCTCGCCGAGCTGCATGGCGCCGCCGACGTCGGTCTGCGGCATCAGCACCGCGAACTCGTCGCCGGAGAGGCGGGCGACGATGTCGGTCGCACGCACCCGCTCGCGCAGGATCTCGGCGATGCGGCGGATCAAGCTGTCACCGACCTGGTGGCCGAGCTTGTCGTTGACCTGCTTGAGCCCGTCGATGTCGATGATCATCACCGCGCCCTGGCCGCCGTAGCGGGCGCTGAAGGAGACGTACTGGTCGAGTTCGGCGCGGAAACGACGGCGGTTGAGGAGCCCCGTGAGCGAGTCGTGGTCGGCCAGGTAGCGCAGCTCGGCCTCGGTCTTCTCGGCCTTCGCCAGCGCCCCCTCGACGATCTCTCGGTCCGAGCCTGTGAGCTTCTCGAGCACGGCGCTGACAGCCGGATCGAGCTTCGCCGAGGAGTGTGCGTTCGCCACCGACGGAAGATATGGGCTGCGTCGCTCCCAGTCGTGGCGAACCTCGGCTTTTTCGCCAGCCGACTTGAATTTCGGCGACGCGACTACCCGAATAGTTGGCTTGCCGGTCTTCCTGGGTAGCCTGGGACGGATGGCCAACCGGCTCGCCCAGGAGACCAGTCCCTACCTCCTCCAGCACCGCGAGAACCCGGTCGACTGGTACCCGTGGGGGGAGGAGGCACTTGCTCGCGCCCGCGAGCAGGACCGGCCGATCTTGCTCTCGGTCGGCTACTCGGCCTGCCACTGGTGCCATGTGATGGAGCGCGAGTCCTTCGAGGACGCCGAGACGGCGGCCTACATGAACGAGCACTTCGTCAACGTCAAGGTCGACCGCGAGGAGCGCCCGGACGTCGACGCCATCTACATGGAGGCGGTGCAGGCGATCAGCGGCCACGGCGGCTGGCCGATGACCGTCTTCCTCGATCCCGAGGGCGTCCCCTTCCACGCCGGCACCTACTTCCCGCCAGACGAGAGCCGCGGCATGCCGAGCTTCCGGATGGTGATGGAAGCCGTGGTCGACGCCTTCGAGCGCAAGCGCGAGGAGATCCGCGAGCGCGCCGGCGCGACCAGGGCGCGCCTCGGCGCGATCGGCATGCTCGAGCCGAGCCCCGAGCCCCCCGAGGCCGCGCAGCTGGAGGCGGCGGTGGCGCGCCTGCGCAGCGCGGCGGACATGGAGCGCGGCGGCTTCGGCAGCGCCCCCAAGTTCCCCCCGGCCTCCGCCCTGGAGCTGCTGCTGGCCCGCGGCGAGCGCGCGATCGTCGAACGCAGCCTCGACGCGATGGCGGCGGGCGGCATCTACGACCAGCTCGGCGGCGGCTTCGCCCGCTACTCGGTCGACGCCAACTGGCTCGTCCCCCACTTCGAGAAGATGCTCTACGACAACGCGCTGCTGGCCCGCGCCTACCTGCACGGCTGGCAGGCGCTCGGGCACGAGCGCTACCGCCGCGTCTGCGCAGAGACCCTGGACTGGATGCTGCGCGAGATGCGCGGCCCCGAGGGCGGCTTTTTCTCGGCCCTCGACGCCGACTCCGAGGGCGAGGAGGGCCGCTTCTACGTCTGGACGCCGGCGCAGATCCGCGAGGTGCTCGGCGCGGGCGCCGAGGCCATGATCGAGTATTACGGCGTCAGCGAGCGCGGCAACTTCGAGGGAGCCAACATCCTTCACCTCCCGGGCGGCCCGGGGCGCTTTTCCGTCCCAGGAGGACGCCAAAGCGCCCCGCCCGGCCTCGATGAGGCCAGGCGAGCGCTGCATGAGGCCCGCGCCAAGCGCATCTGGCCCGGACTCGACGACAAGCGCCTCGCCGCCTGGAACGCGCTGGCGATCGGCGCCCTGGCCGAGGCCGGCGCCGTGCTCGGCCGCGAGGACTACCTCGACGCCGCCCGTCAGTGCGCCGAGTTCGTCCTCGCCGAGATGCGCGACGAGGAGGGACGGCTGCTGCGCACCTACAAGGGCGGCGAAGCCCGCCTCAACGCCTATCTCGAGGACCACGCCTTCCTGCTCGAGGCCCTGCTGACGCTGTATGAGTCGAGCCTGGAAGCGCGCTGGTTCGAGCGCGCGCGGGCCCTCGCCGACGAGATGATCGACCGCTTTGGCGATCCCGAGCGCGGCGGCTTCTTCTCAACCTCCCGTGACCACGAGGAGCTGATCGCGCGCCGCAAGGAGATCGGCGACCACCCGATCCCCTCCGGCAACAGCGCCGCGGCGCTGGGGCTGCTGCGTCTAGCGGCGCTGACGGGTGAGCGCGAGTACCAGCGCCAGGCCGAGGACGTCTTCGCCCTCTTCGCCAAAACGGCCGTCCAGCATCCGGAGTCCTTCGCCCACCTGCTGCGAGCGCTCGACTTCCACCTCTCGCCAACCAAGGAGGTGGCGCTGATCGGCAGCGACGTCAGCGAGCTGGCCGCGGCCGTCCGATCGGCCTTCCGCCCCCACCTGGTCCAGGCGGCCGGCCCTGAGGGCAGTGTCGAGCCGGCGCTGCTCCGAGAGCGGCCCGCCGTCGACGGGCGACCCAGCGCCTACGTCTGCGAAGGCTTCACCTGCCAGGCACCTGTGACCGACCCGAAAGAACTCACCGGCCTTCTTTGATAGAGATGCCGTCAGTGCGCGGCTCTCTCTTCACCTTCCCCGCTGGTCGCCGAGCCAAGTGGATCGTCTTCGCCGTCTGGTTCCTGGCGATCTTCATCGCCTCCGGCCCCGCCAACCTGCCCGGCAAGTTCGAAGATGCCGAAAGCAACGAGGCGACCTCCTACCTGCCGGGCGACGCCGAGTCGACCAAGGCGCTCGACGCCACCGAGGAGCTCCAGAACGGGGAAATCGCCCCGGCCGTAATCGTCTACCGCAACGACTCGGGGCTGACCGCGGCGAACTTCAGGGCGATCGAAGACGACGTCGCCGGCATGACCGCGGAGAAGTTCGAAGGCGTTATCCCGGACGGCGCCACGGCCGCGTCGGGCGGCAAGGTCCAGGCCGCGGAGGCCCAGGAAGCGGAGCGACTCGAACAGGCCGCGGGCGGCGAGCCCGGTTGCGCCACCTCGACCAGCACCGTGGCCGGCCAGCCCGCCGACTACGCCCCCTTCGTCGGCCCGGTCTGCTCGCAGGACGGCAAGTCGGCGATCCTCACCGCCTACATCAACGCCGAAGGCGAGGGCGAACGGATCGTTGACCCGGTCAAGGCCTGGCGCGAGGTGATCGAAGACCCCGGCGGCGGGCTCGAGGTGAAGATCACCGGCGGCGCCGGCTTCTCGGCCGACGCGATCGAAGTCTTCGAAGGGATCAACGGGACGCTGCTGCTGGCCGCGCTCAGCCTCGTGATCTTCCTGCTGATCGTGATCTACCGCTCGCCGATGTTCTTCCTCATCCCGCTGATCGCGGTGATCTTCGCGGAGACGCTCTCGCGCTCGATCGGCTACGGCGTCTCGGAGCTGGGCGTCACCATCAACGGCCAGTCGAGCTCGATCATGTCGGTCCTGGTGCTCGGTGCCGGCACCGACTACGCGCTGCTGCTGGTCGCCCGCTACCGCGAGGAGCTGCACCACACCACCGACAAGCACGAGGCGATGCGAACCGCGCTGGAATCGGCCGGGCCGGCGATCTTCGCCTCGGCACTGACCGTCGTCGCCGCCCTGCTCTGCCTGCTGATAGCGAAGGTCAACGGCACCTCCGGCCTGGGCCCGATCGCCGCGATCGGGATCGCCTGCGCGGCGCTCTCGATGCTAACCCTGCTGCCGGCGCTGCTGACGATCTTCGGCCGCCGCGCCTTCTGGCCCTTCGTCCCGCACACGCCGGAGACGGCTCCCCGCGCGGAAGCGGTTTCCGACGGCGCCCGCCGGCGGGTCGTCGAGGGCTCCGGCGCCCTCGCCCTGCTGCAGGTGGTCCTGGCCAGCATCCTCGTGCTGATCCTGCTGCCGCTGGTGCTGCTCAACTGGCTGCTGCGGGTACTGACCGGCAAGCGCCTGCCTTCGCTGATCGTCGGCCCACTCGACCGTGCCGTATTCACGCCCTACGAGATGCGCCGGTACAAGCTCGAGCACGCCGCCGACGCCACCCACGGCTTCTGGGCCCGGGTCGGCAACCGGGTCGCGATCTCGCCGCGCCGGATCATGTTCGGCAGCATCGGCGTGCTGCTGATCTTCTGCATCGGCTTCGCCTCCTTCTCGACCGAACTGACCAGCGAAGACACCTACCGCGAGGAAGTCGAATCGGTCGAAGGCCAGACTCTGGTCAACAAGAGCTTCCCCTCCGGCAAGACGGCGCTGACCGACGTCGTCGTCGCCAGCCCGGGCGAGGTCGGCGCGGTGAAGAGCGCCGTCGAAGGGGTCGGGGGGGTCGAGGAAGTCTCCGGGCCGATCGCCAGCGGCCAGCCCGGCACGCTGATCCAGGCGACGCTCGAACCCAACCCCTACTCGACCGAGGCCTTCGACCTGATCGAACCGATCCGCGACGCCGCCCAGGACGCGGAACCGGCAGCCCTGGTAGGTGGGCCGAGCGCGGTCGAATTCGACGTCCGCGACGCCGCCGCCTGGGACTCGATCGTGATCCCGCCGATCATCCTCCTCGTCGTCTTCCTGATCCTGATCGGCCTGCTGCGGGCGGTGATGGCGCCGCTGGTCCTGATCGGCACCGTGATCCTCAGCTTCCTCGCCGCCCTCGGCGTCGGCTACTTCTTCTTCGACGTCGTCTTCGGCTTCCCCGGCTCCGACCCGTCGCTGCCGCTCTTCGCCTTCGTCTTCCTGGTCGCGCTCGGCGTCGACTACAACATCTTCCTCGTCGCCCGTGCCCGCGAGGAGACCGAAAAGCACGGCTCCGAACAGGGCATGCTGCGCGCGCTCGCGGTCACCGGCGGGGTCATCACCAGCGCCGGGATCGTCCTCGCCGGCACCTTCTCGGTGCTCGCCGTGCTCCCCCTCACCTTCCTCACCGAGCTCGGGTTCGTGGTCGCCTTCGGCGTGCTCCTCGACACCTTCCTCGTGCGCAGCGTGCTCGTACCCTCGATCGCCCTCACGCTCGGCGACAAGTTTTGGTGGCCGTCGGCGCTCTCGCGGCCCCGCGAGCGCTCCGGCGAAGCCCCCGCCGCTTAGATTCCACCCGCGAACTGAGTTTGGGACCCCATAGGGACCTCAACTCAGAACACGTCGAAGGCGGGCGCCTCGTCGAGGACGACGCGGCCACCGACCTCGGCCCGACCCTCACCCAGCGGGCGGGCGTAGAGTCGTGAACCCTCGCCCTGGTGAATCGTCAGCTCACGATTCAGATGCGCCGCGAGCATGATCGCCGCCGAGCCGGTGGCCTCGTCCTCACCGACTCCGTCGGCGAGCGAGAAGCAGCGGGAACGCACCAGGCCGGCCTCTTCGTCGGCCCAGGTCCAGAGGTAGATTTCGTCCTCGCGCCCGCCGGGCGGGCCGTCGAGTGCCTCGACCTCGGCCGGGGACCCGAGCTCGATCAACTCCCAAGGAGGCGACCACTCGGCCCGGGCGTCGACGTAGATCAGCTCGCCCTCCCTCCGCACCGCCACCGCACCCGCCGGTGGGTGCAGCGCCTCCACCGCCCCGCCCTCGTTCGCCAACAGCCAAGCGGTGCCGACCGCCGGGTGTCCGGCGAAGGGCAGCTCCAACCCCGGGGTGAAGATGCGGATCCCTCCCCGCGCGCGATCGTCGACGAAGACCGTCTCCGAGAAGCCGAGCTCGTGGGCAACGCGCTGGCGCTCGGCCGCCGGCACCTCGGCGCCGTCGAGGAAGACGCCGAGGGGATTTCCCCACTCGCCCGCCTCGTCGGCGAAGACGCGGAGGACGTGAAGCGTCGCCACCGGGCCGCCGCCCTCAGAGGATCGGCAGGAAGTTTTCGATCTCGAAGGGGGTGACCTGGACCCGGTAGTCGTCCCATTCCTGCCGCTTGATCTCGACGAAGCGGCGGAAGGTGTGCTCGCCCAGGGTCCGCAGCACCAGCTCCGAGTCGGCGGCAACCTCGATCGCCTCGCCCAGGGTCGCCGGCAGCTGCTCGATTCCCTGATGCGCCAACTCCTCCTGCGAAAGGTGGTAGAGGTTCTGCTCCATCGGCTCCGGCAACTCGTAGCCCTTCTCGATCCCTTCCAGCCCCGCCTGCAGCATGCCGGCAAAGCAGAGGTAGGGGTTGGCGGCCGGGTCGGGACAGCGCAGCTCGGCGCGGGTGGCGCCCTCCTTGCCGGGGTGGTAGAGCGGCACCCGGATCAGGGCGGAGCGGTTGCGCCGCGACCAGGCCAGGTAGACCGGCGCCTCGTAGCCGGGCACCAAGCGCTTGTAGGAGTTCACCCACTGGGCGAAGAGCGGCGAGATCTCGCGCGCGTGCTTGAGCTGTCCGGCGATGAACGACTTCGCCGTCGCCGAGAGGTAGTACGGGTCGTCGGCGTCGTAGAAGGCGTTCTTGCCGTCTTTGGCAAGCGACTGGTGGACGTGCATCCCGGAGCCGTTCTCGCCGAACAGCGGCTTCGGCATGAAGCTCGCGTGCCAGCCGTATTTCATCGCGTACTCCTTGACGACGATGCGGTAGGTCATGCAGTCGTCGGCCATCTCCAGGACGTTCTTGAAGCGCATGTCGACCTCGTGCTGGGAGGGGCCGACCTCGTGGTGGGTGTACTCGACGTGGATGCCCATCTTCTCCAGCGCCAGCACCGTGTCGCGGCGCACGTCGGAGCCGGCGTCGAGCGTGGTCAGGTCGAAGTAGCCGCCCTCGTCGAGGACCTCGGGCACGCCGCCCTCGGGCTTGGCCGAGCGGAAGTAGAAGAACTCGAGCTCGGGGCCGACGTTGTAGGCGTCGAAGCCCATCTCCTCGGCCCGCTTCATCGCCCGCTGCAGGATCCAGCGCGGGTCGCCCTCGTAGGGCCCGCCGCCGGGCACGCGGACGTCGCAGAACATGCGGGCGACGGCATTCTCCCCCTCCGGGCGCCAGGGGATCAAGGCGAAGGTGGACGGATCGGGCATCGCGATCATGTCCGACTCCTCGATCGGGTTGAAGCCGGTTATCGAGGAGCCGTCGAAACCCATGCCGCCGTCGAAGGCGTCCTCGAGCTCGGCGGCGTTGATCGAGAAGCTCTTCAGCTGGCCGAGCACGTCGGTGAACCAGAGGCGGACGAAACGGACGTCGTTGTCCTTGACGATCTCGATGACGTCAGCGGCGCTGTGAGGTTGCTCTGCCATTCCGGTCTCCTTGGCTTGTCCGCGAGAGGGGCGCAACCATAGGCGAATGAACCAAAGAGGTGCACAACGCCGTAGAACGGGTATGGACGGAGCACTTCAACCGCCTTGCATCGATCCTGAAAAAGAGGTATAACTTACTCCTCGTAAGTAAGAGGCTCAAAGTAAAGTAAAGGCCCCGTAAAGGCTCTGTAAAGCGAAACGCCCCGCAGAGCCAGAGATGAGAAGCCCGTGACGGTCAAAACCGATGTCTCCAGATTCCAAATCCACGATGAGCTGACCGCGCCCGACGAGAGCGCTCCGCTGATCAAGACCATCCAGGCGGCCGGCGGTGCGGTCACCAAGTTCGTCGGCGTCCTCGCCGGCTCACCCGCCGTTCTTCGTGCCTACACCCGGATGCGCTCGGAGCTGCGCGGCGGGGTCCTGCCGCAGGCGACCCGCGAGCGGATCGCCTTGGCGGTCGCCGAGCATCGCGAAGACAACTACAGCATCGCCCAGCACGCGAAGTCGGCGCGGCGGGCGGGACTCGGCCTCGACGAGGTTTCCCGCGCCCGCAGCTTCAGCTCGGCCGACGAGAAGGAGGCGGGCCTGCTCGCTTTCCTCAAAGAGGCCCTCGACGCCGACGGGCCTCCCCCGCTCCACCTCCACGAGGAGGCGCGGGAGCTGGGCTGGACCGACGAGGAGATCCTCGAGGCGGTCGGGCACCTCGCCCTGAACGAGTTCCAAAGCCTGATCGCGAGCGCAGCTGCATTGCCGAAAGATCAGGCTACGCCGCGCGTACTGCCCTCAGTGGCGTAAGCGCGCGGGGCCGCCCCGGTCAGAGGCACCTGCGGGCGAGGTTTACGTTCTCGGCACCTCTGACCGGACCGTCCCCGCGCGAGCGACGCTAGTAGCAGGACGGCCCGTGAGTGCCGCGGGGAGGGGGTCCGAGAACGGAGCCAGTTTGCCCCGCCCGCAGGACCCCCTCGCCGCGGCGCCCAACCTGCGCTCGGAGCTAGGGACCCTCGACCAAGGTCGCCGTATAGAGAAGGCGGGCGGTGGAGTACTTGCAGCCGAAGGTGGCGCGGGTGCCAGTCTTTTCGTGGGGCTCGCCTTGGCGGATGTCGGTGGAGTTGGTGCAGGTGCCGGGCTCGCGGCTGGCGCGCCAGACCTCGTTGGTGGGCAGGTCCTGGGCGAAAGCCGGTGCCCAGGTGGGCACGGTGACGGCGACGATGTCGCCCTTCTCGACTTTCAGTGAGGAGCCGAACTTGACCGTCTGCCCGAGGTAGGGGGTGAGGACCTTGACCGAGCCCTGGCTGCGCAGGTTGTAGCGGGGC
Source organism: uncultured Solirubrobacterales bacterium (assembly GCA_963849165.1). GTDB lineage: Bacteria > Actinomycetota > Thermoleophilia > Solirubrobacterales > 70-9 > VAYN01. The sequence continues at coordinate 521,463 of CAWKGJ010000004.1, forward strand.
GGGTTGGTCGCCGGGATGCGTCGCAGGATCGCCAGGCGCGCCTCCGGCGGGGTGCCGAAGAAGCCGTTGAAGAAGGTGCGCTGTTGGTTGGTCGGCTGGGCCAAGGTCAGGGTCCAAGCCTTGATCGTGCCGTCGTGAGGGACGATGAAGGGCGAGCGCGTCTGCCCGTTGCTGACCTGGAAGCCGGTGACGCTGCCGATCGCCTGGCAGGGCGAGCCGGGGCAGGACGGGTCCGGCACCGTCGAGGTCTGGCCGAGCACCACCTGCGTGCTGGGGACCTTCGCGGCGCTGGCGCCGACGCCGAGGGCAGTCAGGATCGCAAGAGAGCAGGCCGCCGTCGCCAGCGCAAGCGCCGTCCAGCTCGCCCTGCGGGGCGCCGTCGCGGCAAGGGCTGCGGGTGAAAACCTCGACATTCAGCTGCTCCTCTCGTATCTGGCCACTGCCTGAACACGGCAGCCTAGCCTTCGGAGCGGCGCACTCCGGCTCAGCGAGCGGCGCGGGCGCGGGCGTAGCTGACGGCGACGGCGTAGCGGACCTTGCCGACGCCGTCGAACGCGAGCGCTTCGCTGACGGCGGCGGTCAGGTCCCAGGCGCGGCCTTTGACGTAGGGACCGCGATCGATCACCTGGGTGACCACGGCGCGGCCGTGGTAGACGAACTTGACCGCGGTCCCGCAGGGCAGGTTGCGATGGGCGACGCCGAGCGTTTCCGGGCGCAGCGTCTGCCCGCAGGCGGTCTTGTTGCCGTAGAGACCGGGGCCGTACCAGCTGGCGCCGGCGCTGCGGAAGGGGCTGAAGACGAGATCCTCGCCTGGCGCGCTGGCGATCGGGGAGGCGCCCCCGGGACCCGCCTGGGCGGACGCGGGGACACAGGTGAGAATCGCCAGCGCGGCCAGCGAGGCCGCCCAGCGCAGGCGCCCAGTCAGGCGCCGCCGGGCCCGCGGCGCACGTCGAGGATCGTGTTTCCGCGCAAGGCGGTCTCTACTTGGCTGCATTCTCTTTCCAAGCGCTTGCGGGGTTAGCTGTCGGGCTCGCGCTGAAAGAGCTGCGCTACGCGGCTGATGCCGGCGATTCGCCCCAACTAATCGGGTCCCCCGCTCCCCGCGGTATGTAGGCGGAGATTCAGCGGAAGTTGGCGGCAGGTTAGCAAAGGCTAAGACAGAAAAACGTGCATAGGTCGTCAAGGGCCGGGCGGGGGCGCTCCTGAACCACCGCCGCCGGCATGGGAAAGGCCCCCTCTCGGGAGCCTTTCCTTTAGCGGGCCTGTAAGCCGGATCCTGTCTTGAGCGGCCATCTATCTATGCGGCCCACCTGGACCTCGCCGAGCCGGGTCGACGGTCCTGCTTGGCCTTGCACCGGGCGGGGTTTGCCTGGCCGCCGCGTCACCGCGACGCCGGTGCGCTCTTACCGCACCATTTCACCGTTGCCTGTACGCGACTCACGTGTGGCCGCGCCATCGGCTGTGTATTTCTGTGGCACTTTCCCGCGGGTTTCCCCGGGTGGGCGTTACCCACCGCCCCACTCTGTGGTGTCCGGACTTTCCTCGAGGGGTTTTCTCTCCCCCCGCGGTCCGCTCGGCCCGCCCGTCGATGGTAGCTCGCGGAACCGGCCTGGCCAAGCGGGGGGCGGGGTATGGTGGCGACGATGCGGACGGCGGTCGTAACCGGAGCGGGCGGAGGGCTCGGCAAGGCGATCGCAGCCGCGCTGGTGGGGCGCGACTACGCCGTCTGGGCCACCGACGTCGATGCCGCGGCGGCGGCCCGGACCGCTGCCGAGATCGGCACGAACGTCAGGGCCGAAGCGCTCGACGTGTGCGACCAGGAGGCCTGCCGGGCGCTCGCGACCGCGGTCGTCGCCGAGGCCGGCTCCCTCGACCTCTGGGTCAACAACGCCGGCGTGCTCGCCACCGGCCTCGCCTGGGAGCAGGACGAGGCGATCCGCGGCGCGATGCTCTCGATCAACGCCGCCGGCACCATGAACGGCACCGTCGCGGCGCTGCAGCCGATGGTCGCCGCCGGCCATGGCCACGTCGTCAACGTGATCTCCCTCGCCGGCATCGTCGCCGCGCCGGGCGAGGTCGCCTACGCCGCCAGCAAGCACGCGGCGATGGCTTTCACGCTCGGCACCCTCTTCGACCTGCGCCGGGCCGGGCACCATGGGATCGACGTCTCCGCGGTCTGCCCCGACGGGATCTGGACGCCGATGCTCGAAGACAAGCTCGACGACCCCGACGCCGCCGGCTCCTTCTCGGGGCACCTGCTGACCCCGGCCGAAGTCGCTGCCGCGATCGGCGAGCTGGCCGAGTGCCCGCGCCCGATTCTCATCCTGCCCCGCTGGCGCGGCCCGCTGCTGCGCTTCTTCGACCTCTTCCCGCGCCTGGCGATCAAGCTGCTGCCGGCGGTGATGTGGGACGCGCGACGGCGCCAGCGGCGCTACAAAAGGCTGATCGAGGCGGGCAATTGGCCCTGACGGGTCAGACGCTTCTGAAGACGCCGATGACGCGGCCGATGACTACGGCCTCCGTCGTGAGGATCGGCTCCAGTTCCTCGTTCTCCGGCTGCAGCCGGATGTGGTCCTGCTCCCGGTAGAAGCGCTTCACCGTCGCGTCCTCGCCGATCAGGGCGACGACGATTTCGCCGTCGACGGCGTCCGCGCTGGGCCGGACGATGACGTAGTCGCCTTCGAGGATGCCGGCGTTCTTCATGCTTTCACCGCGGATCTGGAGGATGTAGTCGCCGTCCTCGCCGCCGATCACGTCGGGGATCTCGATGTACTCCTCGATGTTCTCCTCCGCCAGAATCGGCTCGCCGGCGGCCACCTGGCCGACCAGCGGCAGGCCGCTGCCGGGTCGGATCGTCCGCTTCGCCTTGTCGAAAAGCAGCTCGATCGCCCGCGGTTTCGAAGGATCGCGCCGCAGCAAGCCGATCTTCTCCAGGTTCGCCAGATGCGCGTGCACCGTCGAGGACGAGTGCAGGCCCACCGCTTTGCCGATCTCGCGCACGGTCGGCGGGTACCCCGTCTTCGCCGCGTATTTGCGGATGAAGTCGAAGATCTCCTTTTGCCTTTTGGTCAGATCAAGATCAACCATCGTCAACCCCTAGTTTCTCCCATTTGCCGGGCATTCACGCCTTCGAACACTTGTTCGCAGGCTAGCGCCCAAGTCGGACGCACGCAAGCCACCGGCTCCCCCCGGCCGCGAACATCTAGAATCGGCCGCCCTCGAGCGGCTGTGGCGGAACTGGTAGACGCGCAAGGTTGAGGGCCTTGTGGGTGGAAACACCCGTGATGGTTCGACTCCATTCAGCCGCATGAGAAACCCCCGGAAATCGGGGGTTTCTTCGTTCAGGCGCTCGTCGGCGACGTCACCGCGCCTAGCCTCTGGTGGCCAATTTCAGCGTAAATTGCGCCCTTTTGCGGCCCACGCAAGGTTTCCGCACTTGTGACTGGTCGACCAATAGACGGAGCGCAACACCACTAATTCGGGTGGCCGTCGGAGCCGGCGACACCCAAGCCAACTTCTTCCGCCGCCCGCGCGAGCTCTCGGTCCCAGGTCACCAGGACGACTTCGTCATCTCCTAGTTCGAGCGCGGTCGCCAAATGGACCGAGTCATAGCCGCGGAGGCTTAGATCTTCGGCGTACTCGCCAGCCCGAATCGCAAGCTCCTGATCGACGCCGACCGTAGCCAGCTCCGCATGCAGCTCCTCAAAGTCTGCAAGTGCCTTGCGGTGCTCATCCGCCCCTAGCCGATCCAGTCGACGGGCAGCCGCAAGGGCCGCCCGGCCCTCGGGATAGACAAGGATGCTCGATGCCGCCGTATGGGCGCTGTTCCAGAGCTCGGCCGCCAACTCGGATCCATCCTCGACAACAACGAGCTTGACCAGCGCCGAGGTGTCGAAGTAGAAGGTCAGGCGCGCTGCTCGGAGACGAGATCGGAGACCGAACCGGCGCCCTTCACTTGCGCGGAGCGAGACGAACGCTCGCCCTGCGGCATCCGCACTAGACCACGGCGCACGAGAGCGTCAAGCGGCCGCTCGCCGAGCCCACTGAGGCGTGCCACTGGCCGTCCTCGGCGGGTGACGACGATCTCGCTCCCGCCCTCGACTCGCTCCAGATACTTCGCTGAGGCGATCATGCAACTCACGGACCCCAACCTCGCCCTCGGGCGAATGTAGCATCATGGGTGCATCCTAGCAGCTACATTGGATTTCTCCTGATCGGGTCACTCAATCCCAATTCACCGTGCCGGCCCGGTGCGAAGCGAAGCCGCTAGCAACCAAAGGTGAATGCTCCATGTCCAACGACGACTCGGACGATTTCCAATGGACCGATCACGCTAGCGTTGGGGCGAATGGCGCGACTACCACTACCCAAAGCAAAGCCAGAGGCCCCGGGGAGTCCGGAGGAACTGTTCGGACGTCTTCACATAACCGACGAACGGCTGGACAATCTCTGGTCAGAGCAGGCTGACGTACTACGGATCTATGCAGAGGCTCACATCGACGATTGTGACGTGGCCCTCGAGCTTCCTACCGGCTCAGGAAAGACCCTTGTTGGCCTCCTGATTGCGGAGTGGCGCCGCCTGAAGCTAGGTGAGCGAACGGTTTTCGTCTGCCCAACGAATCAGCTAGCCCGACAGGTTCATGCCAAGTCGCTCGGCTACGGAATCGAGCCGGTACTCCTGATCGAATCCTCCGAGTACTGGGATCCCGCCCAACAAACCAAGTTCGATCGCGGCGAGACCATCGCGATCACGAACTACCACCACGTCTTCAACCGCACGCCAAGGATCGAGGCCCAGACGCTCGTACTCGACGATGCCCATACCGCCGAAGGCTCAGTGGCCAACCGCTGGTCGCTGAAAATCAAGCGGGAAGAGATGCGTGGCACCTACATGTCCGTTATTGACATCCTTGCTGACGAGCTTCCCAAAGCGCACTTACAGGGACTGCGAAATGACGAGCTCGACCAAAGCCGGCGCCGTTTCGTTGAGGTGGTCCTTCCCGACGGAACGCATCGAGTCGCCGGGCAGCTGGCGGAGGTAATCGCCCCTGCGGTCGATGACAGCACCGAGTGGTTCTCTTGGGACGCGATCGGCACTCAGCTTGAGACCTGTCTGATCTACGTGAGCTGGACCGAGATCCTGATCAGGCCCTTCATCGCCCCGACTTTCACCCAGGACGCCTTCTCGAACGCCAATCAGCGGATCTACCTCTCCGCGACCATCGGCGCTGGCGGGGAGCTCGAGCGATCCTTCGGACATGAGCCGATCGAACGAATCCCAAAGCCGCTCACCTGGGATCGGGAGGGATCCGGCCGCCGCTACATGATCGCCCCTGGGGCCGGGCGGGACGGAGACGCGGCCAACCATCTGATTCAGGACGTCGTCGATCACGTCGGACGCGCCCTCCTGCTGGCCCCGAGTGGCTGGCGCCTGGGACGCGCCGCCGAGCGCGTCATCCCAGACTGGACGCCAACGCTAGGCGCGGAGGACATCGAGCAGGGCCTCGAGAGCTTCACCGACACGGACCGCGCAGTCCTGCAGCTCGCCAACCGCTACGACGGCATCGACTTGCCGGGGGAAGCGTGCAGCCTGATTGTCATGAGCGGGTTGCCCACCGGTACCCACCTCCAAGAGCATTTCCTCAACAACCGTTTGGGGGCACGCCATGCCCTGGCCGAGCGGATCAGGACGCGGATCACCCAGGGAGTCGGCCGCGCCACCCGCTCGCGACGGGATACGGCGGTGGTCGTGCTGCACGGGGACGACCTGATTGGCTTCCTGGCGCCGAAGGAGGATCGCGCGATGCTCCGCAGTGAGATCCAGGCCGAGCTGGAAATCGCCTTCACGACCGCCGAACTCTCCCAGGAGGAGATCCTCGAGAGCATTGATTCGTTTCTCGCCCAAGACGATGATTGGCAACCGACCGAGGAGTACCTGCGCGAGTACGCAGAAGAGCATCCCCAGCAGAATCCCCCGGGCGCCAAGCAGCTCACCTCAGCCGCGCCCCATGAGGTCGCCGCCTGGCGAGAAGCTTGGCGCGGGAACTATGACGAGGCCTCCACCGCCGCGCAACGGGCTGCGGCCGCACTGAACCACCCGACGATGGATCCATACCGAGCTTGGTGGCTGGCCCTGGCAGCTAGCTGGTCGGTCATTTCAGATGGACCTGAGGCCGGACGGACTGTCGCGCTGAGCCGCGATGCGGACTTGGCGACCCGTCGCCTGCCATGGCGCCCCCCGCTCAACGCCTTGTCGGATAGTGGGAAGCCAACCGGGGACGATGCACTGGCACTAAGGGCCGACAAGGCAACGCAATGGCTCCGCCGCCGCTCCCAAAGCCCAAAGTTCGAGCGGGACCTGACTGCCCTCGAGTCCGGAATCGAGAACCCGGACGCTAAAAAGTTCGAGGTCGCGCTGCAGACTCTCGGTCAGCTGCTTGGGTTCGACGCGGAGCGACCCGCCAAGGAGGAGGCCGCTCCTGATGGGGCCTGGCAGGACGGCTCACGCGCGTGGATCCTCTGGGAGGCAAAGACGGAAGAGGAGCCCGAAGGAAAAGTCTCAGCCGCCGAGACCCGCCAGGCAAATTCACACGCGGACTGGGTGCGGCACAACTACTCGTGGACCGAGCCAGAAAGCGCGATCACTGTCATGGTCACTCCGAAGCAGGCCCTGCACCAGAGTGTAGGCGGCGTCGCCGCCCCCCACCTGTACATGGTCTCACCGGCGACCGTCACCGAGGTCTCCCGCGCGACGGTGGAGATACATCGCCAATTGGCAGGACAAATCATCGGCCTCCAAGACGACGAGGCCACTGACAGAATGGCCATCGCCCTAAAGGCCAAGAAGCTCGACACCTCAAGCCTGATCGACCGCCTCAGCACCACTCCCCTCCGCGGGGAAGACCCCTGACTTCGCGACTCGTATTTCTAGTGGCCAATTTGGTGGCCAATTTCCCGCAACCTTCCGTAACTGAGGGCAGCTAGGATCCCCTTAGATCACTGAATGGAACGGAGATCAGTCCCACCCACGCAATTGAGGGCCTTGTGGGTGGAAACACCCGTGATGGTTCGACTCCATTCAGCCGCATCGGAAAGCCCCCCTGGTCGGGGGTTTTCTGTTTTTACAGGTCTTTTGTGGAGGAGCCTTAGACCCGGGTTGCGCCAGTTGGTGCGCCAGTCAGACGGCGCTCGTGCGAATAAATCGGCGAGATCGGTTGCGCTAGCGGCGCGCCGACACAGGGTCGGTGGCACTGCTGATCTGCCAACGCACCCCAGGGCCGAACTCCAGCAGCACCCCGCCTGGAGTGATCAGCTCCCAATTCGGTGGATCGTCGCTCGCCTCTTGGGCGCCCGGCTTCACGTCAAGCAACGAGCCACCGGAGAGCTGACAGCGCAGCTCGCCGGTCTCCTCGTCGATCTCAGCACCCTCGATCGACTTGCCGACCAGCTCGGCCGGATCGGCTGGCGACCACTCGGCATCTTGGGTCGCCAGCCGCCACAACTCCCCTGCCGCGTCCCGAACCTCAACATGGAGGACATCGGGGTAGGCCGTGCGGGCATCGACAATCGGCCCGCGCATCGAGCGCAGGACGTTTGCAGGCGATGAATCTAGGGCTACGACGGTTGCCATCAGCGTTGCCTCCATTGTCGCAGCCAAGCCACCAGCTCTCCATAGCTCATGTGTGCCTGCACGCCCACTGACTCCTTCTCGGCGTGGAGCGCCTGGCTGGCTTCGTACCGCTCCTGCACGGTCAGCCCCACCTCCCGACAGGCCTGTCGAAACTGCTTGATGTCCCGCTTCCTCGTCACAGCAGGCAGCGAGTCTATGAACCACCAGGATGGTCGCGTGCGCCATGAACTCCTGAATCGCCCTCGGGTTGATCCGGCGTCGATCAGCAGCGACGCGAAGGCATGGCGGCACTCGTGGAGCATGATCGGCCGGAGCCGGTTCGGCTCGCCCCCCTTGCGCTCCGCAGGCTCGACCTCGCGCTTGTTAGAGGCCTTGTGGGTGGAAACACCCGTGATGGTTCGACTCCATTCAGCCGCACTGCAAGGCCCCGCCTCGGCGGGGCCTTTCTATTCCGGCCGGCGGTCGCGGCTCGGGGGCGGGCCCTCGAAGCAGTTCATCGAGGCGGTCGCGTAGATGACCTCGCCGCCGTCGTCTCCGTCGAGGCGGGCGGTCGCGGCCTCCTGGGCGGCGACGATCGCGGCCAGGGCGTTGTTCTGCAGATCGGTCACCTCGCGCCAACCCTGTTCGTCGAGCCGCAGGGGGATCCGCGAGAGGTGGCGGTCGGCGCGGGCGTCGAGCAGGCCGGCATTGAGGGCCTTGGCGGCATCGGTCAGGCTCAGCTGCAGGATCCAGATCGAGAACTGCTGGCGCTCGTCCAGCTCCAGTTCGTCCCATTCCTCGCTGCTCAACCAAGGGCGCCGCCGGGCCTGGAAGTAGTGCTCGACCGCGCCCCGGCGCGGCTTTTCGTCGACCAGCTCGACCAGCTCCATCTTCTCCAGCTCGCGAACGTGGTGGCTGACGGTGCCCAGCGGCTCGAGCAGCTCTTCGGCGATTTCTTTCGGGGAGGCGACCCGTTCGGTGAGGATCGTCAGCGCCTGGACCCGAACCGGGTGGCGGACGACGTGAACCAGCTGCTTGCCGATCTGGTGGTCGCTCTTGGTCTTGACGGGCACGATCCCTCCTGGCTTCCGATTTTTCCTGATCGTTGAACCGTAGTCGATTCCTGACTGTTTCCTGAGCGCTTTGCGCAACTTTTCAGCGATCTGGAGCGATTACTGGAACTGGTTTTATTGGTGCATCGGTCGTCAGCGGTGGGAGGAAACGCCGGCTAGGGAAAGGGGGTGGGGCACATGCAGATAGGCAAAGTCGCGTCAGCAATTCCAGCGCTTGCGGTAACCAAGTCCGCCTGAGCAATCCTTGCCGCCCCGATGCATTCACCGATCGGCGGGGCGGCCTTTCGCTACGGAGCCAGCAGGGTGAACTTCCAGCCAGTTTCGTCGCGCTCGTAGGCGCGGTGGCCAGATGCCTCAACCGGTCGTCCCGAAGGGCGGAGTACGCTCTTGCGGAGCGAGCCGAGTGGGATCGGCCCAACCGAGGAGGAGGTCCGATGTACGACTACGTGATCGTCGGAGCGGGCTCCGCCGGGTGCGTGCTCGCCGCGCGCCTTTCGGAGGACCCGGACGTCAGCGTCCTGCTGCTCGAGGCGGGCCCGCCGGACGTCAACGAGAACATCCACGTCCCGCTCGGCTACCTGCAGCTGGCGCGAACCGAGATCGACTGGGACTACGACACCGCCCCGGAACCGGGTTGCGGCGGTCGCCGCCTGCCCCTTCCCCGCGGCAAGGTCTTCGGCGGCTCCTCCTCCGTCAACGCGATGGTCTACATCCGCGGCAACCGCGCCGACTACGACGGCTGGGGCCAGCCCGGCTGGGGCTGGGACGACCTCTTCCCCTACTTCCTCAAGGCCGAGGACAACGAGCGCGGCGCCTCCGAGTGGCACGGCAGCGGCGGGCCGCTGCCGGTCTCCGACCAGCGCTCCGGCAACGTGATCACGCCCGCCTTCGTCGAGGCCGGGGTCGAAGCGGGCTTGGCCCGCAACGAGGACTTCAACGGGCCCGAGCAGGACGGCGTCGGGATGTACCAGGTGACCCAACGCGGCGGCATGCGCGCCAGCGCCGCCGTCGCCTACCTGCACCCGGCGCTGGAGCGGCCGAACCTGACCGTGATGCCCTACATGCACGTCAACCGCGTTCTCTTCGAGGGAATGCGCGCGGTCGGCGTCGAGGCCAGCCAGCTCGGCCAGGCCCGGGAGCTGCGGGCCGAGCGCGAGGTGATCCTCTGCGGCGGCACCTACAACTCGCCGCAGCTGCTGATGCTCTCGGGCGTCGGCCCAGCCGAACACCTGGCGATGCGCGAGATCGAGCTGCTGCTCGACCAGCCCGCGGTGGGCGAGAACCTGAGCGACCACGCGGCCCATTACGAAGTCTGGACCACGCCCGAGCCGGAGAGCCTGCTGGCGGCGCTGGAGCCCGTCGCGCTGGAGGAGTTCGAAGCCTCGCAGACGGGCCCATTCGCCTCCAACCTGGCCGAGGCCGGCCTCTTCGCCCGGGTCGGAGCCGGCGCCGAGGCGCCCGACACCCAGTTCCACGTCGCGCCCCTGCACATCGTCGAAGAGGGCATGGGCGATCCGCAAGCGCACGGGGTCTGGGTTTCTCCCTGCCTGCTGACGCCGCGGGCGCGGGGCTCGGTCCGGCTCGCCTCCAAGGACCCGACCGCGAAGCCGATCGTGCGCAACGGCTTCTATTCCGAGGAGGAGGACATGGCGCGGGCGATCGCGGCGGTGAGGCTGGCCCGGGAGGTCTGCGCGCGGCCGGCGATGCACCGCTACTGCGCCGAGCCGTTCACGGTGCCGGCCAGCGATTCCGAGGACGACCTGCGCGCCCACGTCGCCGCCACCACCTACCCGATCTACCACCCGGTCGGCACCTGCGCGATCGACTCGGTCGTCGATGCCGACCTGCGGGTGCGGGGCCTGGAAGGGCTGCGCGTGGTCGACGCCTCGGTGATGCCGGTCGTGCCCCGCGGCAACACCAACGCACCGACGATCGCGATCGCCGAGCGCGCCGCCGACCTGATCAAGGGCGCGGCGCCGCTGCGCACCGCCGAGGTCAGCGCCTAGGCGGAGCCCAGTGCCTGGTCGATGAACGGGCCGAGCAGATCGGCGACCGCGGCGGCGGTCGTCTCCGGCGACTCGCTGGGACCGGTGATGTAGCTGATCGCCAGCCGCACCAGGGCTTCGGAGAGGAGCAGCACGTCGGCTTTGGGGGCCTGCGGCCAACCCTCCTCGATCGTCGCGCCGAGCCGCCCGGTCGCCCACTGCACGACCGGCAGGCCCTGGGTGGTGACGAAGGGCAGCATGCCGCCGGTGCCGTCGTCGCTGAGCAGGGTGCGGATCAGCGGGTCCTCGCCGGCGGTGCGGAGGAAGAGCTCGAGCGCGGCGCCGACCGCGGCACGGGGGTCGTCGACGTGCTGGAGCACCGCCACCTCGACGTCGTCGAGGAAGCGCTCGCCCTCGTGGATCACGAAGGCGAGGCCGAACTCGCTGCGGTTGCCGAACTCCTTGTAAAGGGTCTGGCGGCTGACGCCGGCGCTGGCGGCGATGTCGGACATCGTGATCTCCGACCAGGCCCGCTGCTCGAGCTGATCGCGGGCGGCGCCGAACAAGGTCTGGCGCAGCAGCTCCCTGGCCGCCTCGGGGTATGGGGTGCGCGCGCTCGCCACGGTCGCCCCCATCGTCGCAGCGGCAGCGGTCACGGGGCCTCGTCGTCGGGCTCGAAGTCGACCTTGTCGCGGACGCCGCAGTCGGGGCAGGCCCAGTCGTCGGGCACCTCGCTCCAGGGCGTCCCCGCCGGGAAGCCCTCGCGCGGGTGTCCCGCCTGCTCGTCGTAGACGTAGCCGCAGCCGGGGCAGCGCCAGCGGCTCACGCGCCGGCCTCGGCACCGGTGCCGTACCGCGCCAGGATCCGCTCGCGCTTGCGCGGCTGGATGTTGGCGCGGGTGACGTCGCCGTCGAAGTGGTCGAGCAGGCGCGGGTCCATCACCCGCCGCCAGAGCGGCGGGAACCAGGCGAGCACGATCATCCCGGCGTAGCCGGTGGGCAGCTGCGGCGCCTCTTCGACGTGGCGCAGGGCCTGGTAGCGGCGGGTCGGGTTGGCGTGGTGGTCGCTGTGGCGCTGCAGGTGGTAGAGGAGGACGTTGGAGGCCACGTTGTTGCTGTTCCAGCTGTGTTCCGGCAGGCAGCGCTCGTAGCGGCCGTCCTCGCGCTTGTTGCGCCGCAGGCCGTAGTGCTCGAGGTAGTTGACGACCTCCAGCAGCGAGAAGCCGAGCACGGCCTGGACCAGCAGGTAGGGCAACACGACCGGGCCGAAGGCGAGCGCCAGGACGCCGAACAGCGCCACCGTCATCGCCCAGGCGCTGAGCAGGTCGTTGTGCCGGCTCCAGCGCGACTCGCCGAGGCGGTCGAGCCGCGCTCCCTCGATCTCCCAGGCCGAGCGCAGGCTGCCGCTCACCGTGCGCGGCAGGAACGCCCAGAAGCTCTCGCCCAGCCGCGAGCTGGCCGGGTCCTCGGGGGTGGCGACGCGGACGTGGTGGCCGCGGTTGTGCTCGATGAAGAAGTGCCCGTAGCCGGTCTGGGCCAGCGCCACGCGGCTGAGCCAGCGCTCCGAGTTGGCGCGCTTGTGGCCGAGCTCGTGGGCAGTGTTGATCGCGATGCCGCCGACCACGCCCATCGTCAGCGCCAGGCCGATGCTTTCCAGGCTCGAGAGGTCGCCGCTCGACCACAGCCAGCAGGCGAGGACGAGGCCGCCGTACTGGATCGGGATGAAGACGTAGGTGCACCAGCGGTAGTAGCGATCCTGCTCGAGCCACTTGAGGACGCTGTCGGGGGGGTTGGTGGCGTCCAGCCCGACGACCATGTCGAGCAGTGGGAAGGCGACGAAGACGAGCGCCGGGCCGAGGAACCAGACGGCTCCGAAGCCGGTCAGCTCGTAAGAGGCAAAGGCGAGAAAGGGGGCAAGCGGGACGACGATCCCCAGCAGCCATGCGTAGCGCTTGGGGTCACTCCAGGTCGCGGGGTTGAGATCGACCTCGTCGTGATGGTGGTGGTGCGAATCCGCGGTGGTGGCCTCCATGGGCCTCCTCCTTGTCAGAGTTTCGAAGAACGTCTGCAATCTAGACAAAGTAGTTCTGTTTGTCAACTAGACGAACAGACGTACGTGTTCTGCTCCGAATCTAGACCGAGCACGACGAAACGTCCCCATTGGGACGCAAGAGAGACCCGTGGCCGGATGCCGACTAGATCTTCAGCAACAGGAAGGTGTTCAAGACCCAGATCACGCCGACGACGATCGTGGCGCGGGTGAGGTTGCGCTCGACCATCGAGCCGCCGCCGAGCGAGCTGCCGCCGCCGCCGACGCCGAAGGCGCCGGAGAGCCCCGCGTCTTTCCCTGAGTGCAACAGGACCAGGAAGATCAGGACGACGGAGAGGATGACCTGGAGAAACCCGAGAAGCGTGTACATGGTCAGGAAGTCTAGCCCTGCCGGACCTCTTCGCGCGTCTTCCCTGCCCCGTTGCCGTTCCCGGCCCGGTCGAGGATCTCCACGGCTTCGCGGCGCAGCTCGGCGTCGACCAGGGCAAAGTCCTCGTCGGAGAGCTTGCCCGCGGCGTGATCGAGCTCGGCGTCGCGGATCTCGCGGTACTTGGCTTCCTTGAGCGCGTCGGCCTCGGTGCGGACGAGGGCGCCGCGGCGACGGCCGCGCGCGGGCCAGAGCGCGATCAGGGCGCCGACCAGGGCGATCAGGCCGCCGATCCACATCCAGGTGACCAGCGGGTCGACGATGACCTTGAAGGTCGCCGCCGCGTCGTCGCCGAGGTAGTCGCCGGCGATGCGCTCGGCGGTGGCGGCCTGAATGCCGGCGATCTGCTCCAGCGCCGCCGGGCGCAGGCTCGGATCGGCAGCCGCGGCCCGCATCGACAGCGCCAGCGCTTTGCATTGCGGCGGCGTGCCCGGGCCGGCGGCGATGCACGCCCTGAACCCCTCGTCGGCGGCCCGCACCTGCCGCTGCACGGCGCTGATGTCGGGTTGCACGGCGGTCCAGAGGTCACTGCCGGGGCCGGCGTCAAGGCCGACCTCGCTGGTCGCCTCGCCGTTGAAGAAGTTGCCGATCGTCCCCCCCTCCTGCCCGGTCGGCCGGTAGTAGCGGCGGCTCGGATAGAGGTCGGCGATCAGCTCGCCGTCCCGCTCCACCCGCAACTGGCTGCCGAACTGCAGGTACTCGGGGTTGACCTCGACGGTCGGTCGCACGTAGGTGATCTCACGGCCGTCGACGACGGTGCTCTCCCCCGGCCGCAGCTCGACTTCGCGGTTGGTCTGGAAGCTCGAGGAGGCGGCGATGCCGATCAGCAGCACGGCGATGCCGATGTGGACGACGTAGCCGCCGTAGCGGCGGCGGTTGCGGGAGACGACGGCGACCAGCGCCGCCGGCAGCGCTTCGCCGGAGAGCGAGCGTCGCGCCGCGGCGCCGCGCCAGAACTCCTGCGCCAGCCCGGTCAGCGCGAAGGCGGCGAAGACGAAGAGGGCGAAGGCCCAGGGCTCGCCGGCGGCGTCGCTGAACAGGATCAGCGCGACCGCGGCGACGGTGCCGGCGATCGCCGGCACCAGGAAGACGCGCCTGGCCGAGGCCCAGCTGACCCGGCGCCAGGCGAGCAGCGGCCCGATCCCGGTGAAGAGGACCAGCAGGATCGCCAGCGGCGTCGTGTAGCGGTCGAACCAGGGAGCCGCCAGCGAGGCCTTGCTGCCGGTGAACAGTTCCGAGATCAGCGGGAAGAAGGTGCCCCAGAAGACCACCGCCGTGAGCGCGACGAGGAGCAGGTTGTTGACCAGGAAGACCGCCTCGCGCGAGGCCAACGAGTCGATCCGCTTCTGCGAGCGCAGGTCGTCGAGCCGGGAGACGATCAGCGCCGTCGAGCCGATCAGGACCACGGCGATCAGGCCGAGGACGTAGGGGCCGACGGTGTTGTCGCCGAAGGAGTGGATCGACTGCAGCACCCCGGAGCGGACCAGGAAGGTGCCCAGCAGCGCCAGCGAGAAGGTGGCGACGACGAGACAGGCGTTCCAGACTTTCAGCATCCCGCGCTTCTCCTGGACCATGATCGAGTGCAGGAAGGCGGTGCCGATCAGCCACGGCATCAGCGCCGCGTTCTCGACCGGGTCCCAGGCCCAGTAGCCGCCCCAGCCGAGCTCGGTGTAGGACCAGCGGGCGCCGAGCAGCAGGCCGAAGCCGAGGAAGGCCCAGGCGATCAGGGCGAAGCGGCGGGTGGCGCGGATCCACTCGGCGTCGAGGCGGCGGGTGACGAGGGCGCCGATCGCGAAGGCGAAGGGGATCGTGAAGGCGACGTACCCCGAGTAGAGCATCGGCGGGTGGATCATCATGCTCGGGTGCTGCAGCAGCGGGGTCAGGCCGACGCCGTCGGCCGGAGCCGGGCTCAGCGTCGCGAAGGGGTCGACGTCGGGCGCGAACAGCATCAGGCCGACGAAGAAGGCGGCGACGCCCATCATCACCGCGGTCGCCCAGGGGACCAGCTCGCGCAGCTTGTCGCGGGTCGCGTAGAGGGCGGCGCTGGAGGCGACCGAGAGGACCCAGGCCCAGAGCAGCAGCGAGCCCTCCTGGCTCGACCACATCGCCGCCAGCTTGTAGAACTCCGGCGTCTCGATCGAGGAGTGCTGGGCGACCAGGTTGAAGGAGAAGTCGTCGCCGGCGAAGGCGAGCTCGACGATCACCACGCAGGCGGTGATCAGGCCGCAGAAGGCATAGACGAGGCGACGCGAGAAGTCGACCCGGCGGCGGTCGCCGTTGCGCCCGGAGAGCGCGATTGCTGCGGCGGAGACGGCGGCGAGGAAGGCGAGCGCCAGCAGCGCGCTGCCGAGGCTAGGCATCGCTCTCGGTCGTGAACTTCGACGGGCACTTCGTGATCAGGGTGTCCGGCTCGCCGACGAAGGTGCCGCCCTGAACGCTGCCGGTGAGGATGATCTCGCGGCCGCCGCGAAAGGGGTCCGGCACGGTGCCGGTGTAGGTGACCGGCAGGGCGCGACCCTGGCCGTCGCGGTCGACCACCTGGAAGGCGATGCCGCCGTCCTGGCGCTGGATCGAGCCCTTGACGACCCGACCGCTCATCTCGTAGCTGGTCCCCGGGGCGGCGGTGAGCAGCTGCGAGGGCTCCTTGGCCTCGGTCGAGGCGGAGAACGAGGTGTAGATCAGCGCCACCGAGAGCAGCACGGCGACGCTGAGCGCCACCACGAGGCGGATCGTGCGCTTGCGCTGAGGATTCACGAGCCCGGGGATTATCGCAAGTGCGAGAATCGGGGCCATGGCCGACCCCGTCATGTTGATCACCGGCGCCAGCAGCGGCATCGGCGCCGCGACCGCCCGCGCCGCCGCCGGCAGCTACCGCCTGGTGCTGGCGGCGCGGCGGCTGCAGGAGCTGCAGGAGCTCGCCGCGGAGCTGGGCGGCGAGGAGCGGGCCTTGGCCGTCCGCTGCGACGTCACCGAGTGGGACCAGGTCGAGGCGACGGCGGCAGCGGCGCTGGAGCGCTTCGGGCGCATCGACGCGGTCTTCGCCAACGCCGGCTTCGGCGCCACCCGCGGCTTTCTCGAGGAGTCGCCCGAGCACTGGCGCTCGATGGTCCTGACCAACGTCTACGGGGCGGCGCTGACGATCCGCGCCACCCTCCCCCACCTGCTCGAGCGCGGAGACGGCCACTTCCTCATCACCAGCTCGATCGCCGGCCGGCTCGCCCTGCCCGGCTCGCTCTACTCGGCGACCAAGTGGGCGGCGACGGCGATGGGAGAGGCGCTGCGGGCGGAGCTGCGCCAGATGCACGAGAACAGGGGGATCAAGGTGACCCTGATCGAGCCGGGGATGGTCGACACCGACTTCTTCGACAACCGACCCGGCGAGTGGGCGCTGCAGGACACCGACGTCGCCAAGGCGGTGATGTACGCGCTCGAACAGGGCCCGGGCGTCGACGTCAACGAGATCCTGATCCGGCCGACGAGCCAGCCGATCTAAGCAGGATGCGCACGGCGCCGAGGTAGGCGCGCAGGGCGAGACGCAAGGGCAGTGAGCGGGCGGGGCCGGCGATGAAGGGGGAGTCGAGGTCCGGGGTGAGCCAGGAGGCGAACTCGGCGGCGCTGACCGTGCGGGTGGCCTGGACCTGGCGGCGCTCCCGTAGGAGGCTGGGCAGCCAGCGGAGGAATTCGAGGTTCGCCGCCAGCTTCTGCCGGCCCCAGCCGCTGGAGGCGGAGACGGCGAGGAGCGCCAGCTCGGTTGCCAGCAGGGCCGGCGCCAGCAGGAGCAGCAGCGAGGTCGGGTAGGCGCGGACGAGGAAGGCGAGGCGGTTGCGCTCCAGCCAGCGCCACTTGTGCTCGCGGGCGCCGAACTCGTAGTCGTGGTCGACCACCGCCGCCGGCTCGATCCCGAGCGCGCCGCCGCGCAGCCGCAGCCGCAGCGAGAGGTCGACGTCCTCGTGGTAGAGGAAGAAGCGCTCGGGGAAGCCGCCGACCTCGCGCCAGGTGTCCAGGGGGATCGCCAGGCAGGCGCCGGAGAGGACCGGGACCTCGCCGGCCGGCGGCGCCGCGGCGAGCGGGCGGCCGTGGCCGCCGGCCCAGACGATGCCGGTGAAGTGAATCGGGTTGCCGGCGGAGTTGATCCGGGTCCCCCCCGCGTCGGCCACCAGCGCCTGCCAGGCGGCCCAGCCACGGGCCTGCAGCCAGGGACGGCGGATCGCCTCGCCGAAGCCCGGCAGCGGTGCCGCGTCGGGGTTGAGTACGACCAGCAGGTCGCCGCCGGCCGCGGCGGCGCCGGCGTTGCAGCCGGCGGCGAAGCCGAGGTTGGCGCCGGTGCGGAGGATCCGCGCTCCGGGAGCCAGCTCCAGCACCGCCTCGGCCGTGCCGTCGGCGGAGTCGTTGTCGACGACGATCAGCTCGTCGCCGTCCTCCAGCTGGGGCAGCAGCGCCGGCAGGGTCCTGGCCAGCTCTTCACGGCTGTTCCAGGCGACGACGAGGACGGAGAGCGACGGGCGCACCGGCGCGGAGGCTATTCGGCCATCCGCGCCGGTGGCGGCGACGTCGCTAGAGCGCCGCTACTTCTTCTTCTTGCCGCAGGAGCTGACCCTGAGCGGCAACTTGTTGCTCTTGACCTTCTTGCCGTTCTGGGCCTTGATGTTCAGCACCGAGGCCTGCTTGCCCTGGCAGAGGTTCTGCGAGTTGATCAGCAGGCTCTTCTTGCCGCCCTTCATGTTCAGGATGAACTTCTTCACGGGCACGTCGGGCACCGTCGGGAAGACGGTCTTGATGCCGCCTCGCTTGGAGCTGATCACGCCGCGCAGCTGGATGTTCACCTGACCGCGAAGGTCGGCCACCAGGTTCGGCAACCTGTCGTTGGAGGAGACCAGGTAGACCGGCCCCTTCAGCTTGTTGTCGAGCAGTGGCGTCTTCGCTTCCGCCTGTCCGTAGACCGAACCCTTCGGACAGGTCTTCGCCGCCAGCTGCACCCGCGTGCAGACCGTGCGGATGTGGCTCTGGTCGAGGAACACCGAGTGCGGCAACGTCAGCGCGGTGCGGCTGATGTTGGCGTCCCCGTCGCGTGCTTCCAGGATCGCCCGGATGCGCGGGTTCTTGGCCCGCTTGGTCGGGCCGTAGAGCCTGGTGAACAGCTTCGGCTTGAAGGCCAGCTTGTTGCATTCGCTGGCCTGGTACGGAGCGCTCACCGGGTAGGAACTGAACGTCGCCGGGTTGGTCGGATCGGCGCCGCCCCCGTTGATCGTGCCGCTGGTCGCGCCCACCGCGCAGTTCGTCGGGTTGAGCATGAACTTTTCCCGATCGACGTTGACGTCGATCAAGCGCAGGTCCAGCTTCGCCCCTCCGAACACATCGGGGATGAGGTCGGATACGGCGTTGATCTGAGCGGTTTCCGGGTTGACGTTGAGGGCAACCCTGACCACGACGGTGCCGAGGTCGAACGGGCCCGAGACGGCCGGGGTGATCGTGGCCATCGAGAGCGGAGCGCCCTTGTAGGGGCCGGCGAGGAACGCCTTGCCGCCGAGTTTCAGCGGGCTGGCGCCGGTGCCGGACTCGGTCGAGACGGTTCCGATCTGACTCGCGGCCGAGCAGCTCGAACTGGCCAGCTCGGCTTTGCCCGTGCTTGCCGCCGCGGCCGCGAGAGCCGCCTCGGAGCAGTAGGGGATGCCGGCGAGTTTGCCGGTCAGGCCCTTGGGCAACGTCACGTTCACGACCTTCAACTCCTGCTCGCCGTCCGGACGCGCGATGCGGACCCGGAAGGGGCTGTAGGCGCCGGCTTTGACGCTGTCGGATTTCGCCGTGTAGGGCGGCGCAAATTTACGCTCGGCCATCGTCAGCGGGCAGGTGCCGCCGCCCGGGACGCTGGAGAGGGTGAATTTGGCGTTGACCGGCTCGGTCGTCCCGGGCCGTGCCCACGGTTCCATCAGGCCGTTGGTGTCAGCGACGGAGCAGGTGGGCGGGCTGGTCAGCACCGCTTTCGCTGCGTCGAAGCTGAGTTTCACCGACTCGAACGGGACCTGTGGCAGCCCGTCCGGCAGTTTGCCGGCGAAGGGCCCGGTGATCTGGTCGGTGAACACGCCGGTGAGCTGGCCCGTGGCCGGGTTCGCTTTGACGTTGCCGACAAGGCGGACGGCGATGCCCTCCGTTTCATCCTTCGCTTCCACCAGGACCCGGAACAGTTCACCCGAAGCGGGATCGTTGCTCTTCTGTTCACCTACGTAGACGTCGCCCTCGAGCGGCTCAGCCAACGGCGGTGAGACGATCTCGACGTGGCCGACTTTCGAGGTCGCCGGGCATTCGTTGGCGTAGGTGCGGACGCCCTTCTTGAACTGGGCGTCCGTACATGCCGCCAGGTCTTTGGACCCGCTCGGATTGAGCCCCATCCCGAGCGGCAGCGTCACTTCGGCTTTGCGCAGGTGCGACTGCGAGAGTCCCGTGCCTCCTTCGGTGGCGGGATCGAACGGGAGTTTCACGTCGACCGTACCGCCGGTCGGCGAGTCGACCGCGGTGGTCGTGACCGACGCTTCGATCGACGGGTCGAAGGGCACGTCGCCGCAGCCTTCCTGCATCACCCGTTTGCCGCCTTCTTTCGGCAGCGGGGCCTCGATCGCGGTCGACCCGGCCGGGAAGGTCGGGTTCGGTTCACCGTAGGACTCGGCCCGGAACCAGGTCGAGTAGAGCTTTTCGAACGGTGCTTCATTGGGATCGAAGCAGGTGGTCGGGTTGGTCAAATACGTTTCGTTCCCCGATCGCCCGTTGCTCATCAGGCGGCTGATCAGGGTCGAGAACCCGCTCGCTTCCGCTGCCGCCGGCGTCACCGGCAATTTGATCCGGAAGCTCTCGTGGAAGTCGTTCTCCCAGCCGACTTCGGTTTCGAGGATGACCGGGACCCTTTCGCGGATGACGAAACCCAGTTTCGCCGGTTCGCCGGGAGCCGGGACGAGATTGAAGAGCGAGACTTTGGTCCCGGTTGCTTCACTCGGCGGGACCACGAAGCCTTTCGGCGCTTTGAGACCAGGTGCGATTTCGACTTCGTCTTTGTTCGTCGCCAGGGTGACGCGGTCTTCACCGACTTTGGTCTCTTCTTTGCAGAGAGGCGCAAAGGTGCCGGGGGTCGCCCCCGGATTGAGGAATTCGGCCATTGAACAGCGTGAAAGGGTCGCCTCGGGATTAACGGTCAGGCCGGGAGGCAGATCCGTGCGCAGCGTTTTGATCGTGCGATTGGCGAGCGGCTCGACGATTTCCGCTTTCACTGACCCCGCTGGGAACGGCGGCTGGGGCGTGACCGGGGTGAACGGGTTGTGTTGGATGATGTACTGGGTGAAGCCGAGCGGCGGGTGACCCGCCGCTTGTTTGAAGAAGAGGCCCGGCGTTTCCGGCGAACACTGTTTCACCGGCGGCGGTCCCGCTTCTTCGTTCGCGTTGCAGGTCCCGGACTGGAAGCCCTGGTCGAACGTTTCGTTCTGTGGCTGAATGATGTCCTGCGTGTCCGCCTGAACGACGGGGACAGCGAAAACAGCACCCAAAGCCATAACCGCAACTGCGATTAAAAAGCGCCTAGCCATTCAATCCTCCTCACAACCCGTTGAGCGGTAACGCTTCCCCTGCGTAGCGCTCGAGCACTTCTCCCGTGAAAGACATTACAGAGTGGTGCGGGCGAATCAAGTGCGATTTGCGACAAATGCATTGATCTTTGATCCGGTCCCCCGGCGCTAACGCCTGGAGCCGCCTTTCCTGGGCTTGGATTTCTTGCCGCATGGCGTCTTCAGCTTCGGCCGCTTGCCGACCTTCTTGCCGTTCTGGGCTTTGAACCTGACGATCGCCTTGACGGGCTTGGCGCAGAGGTCCCTCGAGGCCACCAGGAGGCCGCGTTTGCCGCCGCGCAGCTTCATCACGAACTTCGAGACCGGTACGTCGGGGACGCGGTCGAAGGTGGTGCGGATGCCGCCCTTGAAGCTGTCGATGCGACCGACGAGGTCGATGTCGACCTGCCCTTCGAGGTGGGCGACGAGGTCGGGCAGGGGGTTGTTGGACGAGCGCAGGTAGACCGGGCCTTCGAGCGGCTGGCCGAGCAGCGGCGTGAAGGCGCGAGCTCGCCCGTAGATCGATTTTTTCGGGCAGGCGCCGGCGGCGAACTGCACCCGGGTGCAGATCTTTCCGAGGCTGGCCTGGTCGAGGAACAGCGCGTGCGGGAGGGCGACCGAGGCGCGGCCGATGTTGGCGTCTCCCCCGCGGGCCTTGAGAACCGCGCGCAGGCGCGGGTGCTTGGCGCGCTTGGTGGCGCCGAACAGGCGCAGGTTGAGTTTCGGCCGGAATTTCAGCGCTTTGCAGTTGTCGAGCTGAACCGGGTCCGAGACGGCGAAGGACGAGAACGCGGCCGGGTTGAGCGGATCGGCGCCGCCGCCCTTGAGCACGCCCGCGGTGGCGAATTTCGAGCAGTTGGTGCCGTTGAGGGTGAAGTCGTTTTTGTTGACGTTCACGACGACCGAGCGGATGTCGAGCTTGGCGCCGCCGAAGACGTCCGGGATCGCGTTGGTGGCGGCGCGGATCTGCGCCGTCTCCGGATCGACGAAGAGCGGCACCCTGACCACGACCGTGCCGAGGTCGAACGGGCCCGCGACGGCCGGGGTGGCCACCACCAGCGAGACGGGGGCGCCCTGGAAACGTCCGGCCAAGTAAACCCTGCCAGCGATGCTCAGGGGCGAGGGGCCGCTGCCGGCCGCGACCGAGGCGACCCCGATCCGGCTTTTGTCGGGACAGCTCGCGTCGGCTCGCTCGGCCGCCCCGGCGCTGGCCGCGGCGGCGGCGATCGCGGCCGGCGGGCAGTACGGGGTGCCGGCCAGCTTCGCGGTGGCCCCCGGGGGCAGGGTGACGTCGACGCCTTTCAGCTCCTGCTGTCCGTCGGTGCGGTTGATGCGCGCCTGGAAGGGGGTGAAGGCGGCGGCTTGGTTGCTGTTCGGCTTCGCCGTGAAGCGGGGGGCAAATGGGCGCGAGGCCATGGTTTTCGCGCAAGGCCCGCCGCCCGGGGCGTTGGTCAAGGTGAAGCCTTTGTCGGCGGGCCCGCTGTCCGGGGTCCCGGACCAAGCCGTCATCGCGTGCGCGGTTGCGTTCGGGCCGCAGGTCGGCGGGCTGGTCAGGGTTGCCGTGGGCCCGCCGTTGAGTTTGACCTGGACCGAGTCGAAGGGCACCTGCGGCGCTTCGTTGACGACGGCGGTGAGCTGGCCGGTCTGGCGGTTGGCGATCACGTTGCCGACGAGGCGCACGGAGAGCCCGCGGCTGGCCGACTCAGCGGCGAGCAGAACCCTGTAGGTATTGCCGGATTCGGGGTCGCGGCTCTGCTGCTGCCCGAGGTAGACGTTGCCGGTCAGGGTGCCGTCGGGCAGCGGCGGGGTGTCGATCGCCACCGTGCCGATTTTCGAGTTGGCCGGACAGGCGACGGGTTGCCTCGACCCCTTGTTGAACTGTTGGTCGGTGCAGACGTTCAGGCCGGGAGCCGCCGAGGGATTCACGCCCATGCCCTTCGGCAAGCTCACCCGCGCCACCCTGACGTTCGAGTTGTAGACGTCGGCGGCGGGAACGAACGGGACTTTGACGTTGACGGTGGCGCCGCTCGGCGAATCGGTCAGGTTGGTGCCGGGGTCGGCGGAGGTGGTCGGCGCGAACGGGACGTTGCCGCAGCCTTCCGGCTTGGTGCCTTTCGGCAGCGGCGCGGCGACCCCCTGGGAGCCGTTGACGAAGGCTGGGCTGGGCGGCGCCGGGGCGGCGACGTCGTAACTGTTGTCCGGCGCTTCTTGCTCGAAGGAATCGGCGTGCAGGAAGGTCGTGTACTGGCGCTTGAACGGTTCGACTTCAGGGTTCTGACAGGTGCTGGGGGTGGTCAGGAAAGCGCCCCCCGCCCCGGCCTGCCCGATCGTGCCGTCGAAGACGAGCCGGTTTTTGAGGATCCGCGCGAGTTCGAAGCCGGGGCCGAGTTTGAGCGCGGTCGCGTGGATCGTGAAGTACTCGTGGTAGTCGCTCTCCCAGGCGACCCCGGCGTTGAGGAAGATGTCGTTGCCGAGGATGCTGAAGCCGAAGCGAGCGGGTTCCCCTGCTCGGGGAGCGATGTTGTAGACGTCGGCGGAAAGTGAGAGCGAGAGGTTGGTGTCGGGGTTGACCGCGGTCAACGCGCTGGTCCCCACTTTCGTGTTCGGCAGGCAGGTTGCCGGACTCGCGCCCGGGGCCAGCTGACACTGAGGGGTCGCCTGCGGATTCACGCTCAACCCGGGCGGTAGATCGACGAGCACGGTCTTGAGGTTGCCCACTGGTACTTCGCTCCCCGGGACCAGAAGACCGGGTTCATGCCTGGTGATGATCTGGGTGAAGCCGACCGGAGGGTGGCCCGCAGCCTGGGTGAAGAAGAGCCCCGGCGTATCCGGCGAGCAGGGGTTCAGCAGCGGATCTTCTTTGCAGGTGCCCGCCTGCCAGCCGTCTTTCGCGCTTTCGGACTGGGCTTCGATGATGTTGACGGCGTGGGCGGCCGGGGGCGCCGCGAAAGCAATCCCGCACGCGGCGATGGTGCAAACGATCGCGGCCGACTTTCCTGCACGGTTCCTCATCGATCCCTTCCCTTGTCGCGCTTACCCTGCTCCGCCCCGGATTGGAGAGGCCCTGCCGAGGGACCTACCCATTCACGGGGCGCTCAATCAGCGCCGCTGGGGCTTCTTTGCCTTAACCCGGCAGGCCGGAACTCGGAGCGGCAACTTCTTCTTCTTCAGCTGCTTGCCGTTCTGCGCCTTGAGGTTCATGAAGGAGAACGAGGGGTGCGCGCAGAGGTCGCGTGAATTGACCAGCAGGCCGCGCTTGCCGCCTTTCATCGTCAGCACGAACTTGCTCACCGGCACGTCGGGCAGGGGATAGAAGACGTTCTTGATGCGGCCGCTCTTGAGCGAGCTGATCACCCCGCGCAGGCGCACGTCCACCTGTCCCCTGAGGTCGACGAGCAGATCCGGCAGGGGGTTGCTCGAGGAGACCATGTAAACGGGGCCGGCGAGTTCGTCGTCGAGCAGCGGCGTCTGGGCGCGCGCGTAGCCGTAGACCGCCCCGCGCGGGCAGTCGTTCGCGGCCAACTGGACCCGGGTGCAGATCGTGCGGATGTGGGACTGGTCGAGGAACTGGGAGTGCGGCAGGGTGACGGCGGCGCGGCCGATGTTGGCGTCGCCGTCACGGGCGACGAGGACGGCGCGGAATTTCGGGTGCTGGGCGCGCTTGGTCTTCTTCTTGCCGCCATAGAGGCGGGTGAACAGCTTCGGCTTGAAGTCGAGGGCGCCGCACTGGGTGGTCTGGAACGGGGTGCCGACCGGGAAGGCGCTGAAGGCCGCCGGGGTGGCCGGGTCGGCGCCGCCGCCGTTGAGGGCGCCGGCCGAGGCGAGCGGCCCGCAACTGGTCGGGTTGAGGGTGAAGTTTTTGCGATCGACGTCGACGTCGATCGAGCGGATGCTGAGCTGGGCGCCGCCGAAGACGTTGGGGATCGGATCGGAGACGGCGCGGATCTGGGCCGTGTCCGGATCGACGAACAGCGCCACCCTCACCACGACCGTGCCCAGATCAAAGGGCCCGGCCGTGGCGGGGGTGACTACTGCCAGGGAGAGAGGAGCCCCGTGATAGGGGCCTGAGAGGAAGACCTTGCCTTTGATCGTGATCGGCGCCGGGCCGGTGCCGGTGGCGATCGTGGCGCCGCCGACGAGGCTGCGGGCGGGGCAGCTCGGATTCGCCGCCTCCGCCTCCCCGGCGCTGACGGCGGCAGTCGCGATCGCCGCCTCCGGGCAGTAGGGGATTCCGGCCAGCTTGCCGGTCATTCCCGGCGCCAGGGTGAGGTCGACGCCTTTCAGCTCCTGCTGCCCGTCTTTCCTGGCGACGCTCAGGGCGAAGGGGCTGAAGGCGCCGGCCTTGGTGCCTTTCGGCTTCGCCGTGAAGGTGGGCCCGAACGGGCGCTCGGCGAGGGTTTTCGCGCAGGGACCGCCGCCGGGCGCGGTCTTGAGCACGATCGGGGCGGTGGGAGTGGCGGCCGCGTTGCCGGACCAGGGCGTCATCTGGGTCGTGGCGAGGTTGGGGCCGCAGGTCGGAGAGCTGCTGAGCACCGCCCGGGCCCCGTCGTCGAAGTCGAGCTCGAAGGAGCTGAACGGGACCTGCGGGTTCTCGGAGAAGGTCGTCGTCAGCTGGCCGGTCAGGGGGTTGGCGGCGACGTTGCCGATCAGCCGCGCCGAGATCCCGTAGCGAGCCGACTCGGCGGCGACGAAGATCCGGTAGAGGTTGCCGGAGGCGGGGTCGCGTCCGATCTGGCGCCCGACGTAGACGTTGCCGCTGAGGTCGCCTTCCGGCAGCGGCGGCGACTCGATCGTGACGGTGCCGATCTTCGACGGGCCAGGACAGGCGATCGGGTTTTTCGTCCCCTTTCCGAACTGCTCGTCCGAGCAGCTCTGCAGGCCGGCGGCGGCCGAGGGGTTGAGGCCCGTCCCGGCCGGCAGCGCGACCCTCGCGGTCCGGGTGTTGGAGCTGTCCTGGTTGTCGGCGCCGAGGATGTGCGGGACGTCGACGTCGACGCTGGCGCCGGCGGGCGAATCGGTGACCGCGGTCCCCGGATCGACGCCGATCGAGGGGTCATAGGGGATCGTCCCGCACTCTTCGGGTTCGGTCCCCGGCGGGATCCGCGACTCCAGCGGCGGCATGGCGCTCTGCGGGAACGGGGAGGCGAGGTCTTCTTCTTCGGGGTAGGAGCTGGCGAGCAGGTAGGTCGAGTAGGCGGTCCCGGAAGGGCCCGGCGCCGCTTCGCCCAAGCAGGTGCTGGGGGTGGTGATGAAGGTGCCGTCTCCGGCTCGGCCGTTGAAGACCAGGCGGTTTTTGAGGACCAGGCCTTTGATCAGCGGTTCGAGGTCGGTGGACCGCGGGACTTTGATCGTGAAGCCCTCGTGGTAGTCGCCGTACCAGGCGACGTCGGCTTCGAGGAAGACTTCTTTGCCGGCCAGTTCGAGGCCGAAGCGGGCCGGCTCCCCCGCTTTCGGGACCACGTTGTAGACGGGCACCTGGGTCAGCGGTTTGGCCGGTGGCGCCGGCGTCCCCAGCAGCGACGTCGTGACCAGGCTTTCGCCGACTTCCGACTCCGACGGGCAGTCGCCGGCGCCGCCTTCGAAGGTGGAGAGCGGACAGCGTTTCTCGGTGGCGCCGGGGTTGACGCTCAACCCGACCGGCAGGTCGACGCGGACGGTCGCGAGTTCGCTGATCGGTTCTTCGGGCCCGATCACGACTTCGCCGACTTTGAAGGGTTCGTTTTTGACGATGAACTGGGTGAAGCCCCAGTTCGGATGCGCGGCGGCGCGTTTGAAGAATTGGCCGGGAGTGTCGACCGAGCAGATTTCCGCTCCCGGTTCGGGGGCTTCGGTTTTGCAGGTCCCCGCCTGCCAGCCGGAGTCGACCTGAGGATTCTCCGGGTCGCTGGGGGCGATGATGTCGTCGGTGCTGGCCCGGGCCGTGGCCCCGGTCAGAAGCATCGCGAGCAAGACCATCACGCTCACGAGCGCACCACCGACCCGCGCTCGGCCTCCCATGGACTGCCTTGGTTCCCGATTCATCCGAAAGCCACACTACCCGATTTCAATGACATGAATCAATACTTTTTGGTATTGTCCCCTCCATGAAAAGGCGTAACGGTCACTCCCCCAACGGCCACGACGGCTTCCGCGGCAACGGCAACGGGCAATCCTCGCTCCCGCTCAACTGGGAGCACCTGGCGCGGGCGACCGCACATCCGCTGCGGATCTCGATCCTGGAAATCCTCGGCATGGACGGGGGCCGGACCCTCTCCCCCAGCGAACTCAGCCAGGAGCTGCAGATCCCCCTCAGCAACACCAACTACCACGTCACCGAGCTGGCCAAAGCGAAGCTGATCGAGCTCACCCGCCAGCGTCAGGTGCGCGGCGCGACCGAGCACTTCTACCGAATCGCCGGCGACAGGCAGGCGGCGCCGAGGGGGCAGGAGCGCAAGCCGGCGCCGGCGCCTCCGACTCGAGCCGGCTGAACCGACCTCCCGCCCAGCCCGCGACCGGGCGCGGGGCGAGCAGCTCTACAATCGCGCTCGCGCGGACGTAGCTCAGTTGGTAGAGCGCAAGCTTCCCAAGCTTGAGGTCGCGGGTTCGAACCCCGTCGTCCGCTTCCTTTGAGCGCGCGCTCTGCAATCGCCGTCCTCGCCGTGCTGGCCGTCGTCGGCCTGCTCGGCTTCGGCCTGCTCAGCAAGGGCGGCTCGGGGATCGCCGTCGGCGAGGTCGCCCCCGCCTCCCCCCTGCCCGATCTCGACGGCAGCGGCAGCGGCTCGCTCGCCGACTATCGCGGCCGCTGGGTGCTGGTCAACTTCTGGGCTTCCTGGTGCATCCCCTGTCGCGAGGAGGCGCCGGCCCTGGAGAGCTTTCAGCGCCGCCACGGCGGCCGCGACTTCACCGTCCTCGGTATCGACAGCCGCGACCTCAGCGGCGACGGCCGCGCCTTCGTGCGCCGCTACGGCCTCACCTATCCACAGTTGCGCGACGGCGACGGCGAGGCAGCCGACGACTTCGGGACCACGGGGGTCCCGGAGAGCTTCCTCGTCGATCCGCGGGGCCGGGTGCGGCTGGTCGTGGTCGGTCCGGTCGGGGACGAGCATCTGCACCGCGAAGTGGCGCCGCTGCTGAAGGGCGGCTCGTCGTGAGGCCGCGGTCGGCGCTGGCCGTCTGGCTGGGCGTAGCGCTCGCACTGCTCGCGATCGGCGCGCTGAGCGCGAAGGCCGCGACCCCGCAGACCTCGCTCGGCGAGATCTCCTCGGAAGTGATGTGCCCCGTCTGCGGCACCCTGCTGGAGCTGGCGGAATCCCCCCAGGCGCAGCGCCAGAAAGCCTTCATCTCCCGCCTGGTCGACGCAGGGCGCAGCAAGGATCAGATCAAGGACGCGCTGGTGGCCGAGTACGGCAATGAAGTGCTGGCGCTGCCGCAGGACTCGGGCTTCGACCTCTCCGCCTACCTGGTGCCGGTGATCGCCTTCGCGATCGCGGTCGTCGCCCTGGCCGTCGGCGTGCTGCGCTGGCGCCGCGCCGGAGGGTCGCCCGACGGCGGCGGCCCGGCGGGGACCGCTGGGCCCAGCGCCGAGGACAGCGAGCGGCTCGACGCCGATCTCGCCCGCTACGACCTCTGAGCGGACTCAGGACTCGCCGAGGACGATCGCCCCGCGGACCTCGACCGGCAGCGCGCGCAGGACGGTGCCCAGGCGGCGCCCCGACCGACCCGAAACCGAGGCGGGCGAGACGGCGGCGAGAAGCGCGTCCGCCTGAGCGGCGACGGCCGCCGGAGAGCCATCGCCCGAGTCCGGGGCCGGGCCGAGGAGGACGACCAAATCGTAGGCCCCGCGCAGCTTGGCGAGTGCGTGGCGAAAGCTCTCGAGACTGGTCAGCGTCGCCGGGTCGGCCGCCCGCCGGCCCGCGACCACGCAGACCAGCGGGTCGGCGGCGGCCCGAGCCGCCGGCCCGGCGAGGATCAGCGGCTGGAGGATCTCCGGGGCGCTCGCCTCCCAGCGCAGGTACTCGTGCAGCCCCGGCGCCAGGGCGAGGCCGAGCTCGCCGGCCAGGCGAGGCCGCGCCAGGTCGCACTCCAGCAGCACCGCGCGGCGGCCGGCGGCGGCAGCCGCTCCCGCCAGCGCGACCGCCCCGGCAGGCGCCTCGTCGCCGCAGACGAGCACGGCACGGTGCTTCCCCAGCGTTTCCTGCAGCTGGGCCAGCGCCTCCAGGTCGGCGCGGCGCAGGGCCCAGGTCCGGGTCTCGCCGGGTGCCGGGCCGGAGATCTCGGCCAGGACGGGCAGCTTGCGGCGCCCGCCGCGCATCACATCCGCTCTGGGGAGGAGATCCCGAGCAGCCCCAGCGCCGCGGAGATCGTCCGCTTCGTGCAGAGGCAGAGCGCCAGTCGCGAGCGCTCGACCCCCTCGCCCTCGGCGCCGATCACCTGGCAGTCGCGATAGAAGGCGTGGAAGTCGGCGGCGACGGCGGTCGAGTAGGCGCAGATCCGGTGCGGCGCCCGGCGGGCCGCCGACTCGCGAATCTCCTCGGGGAACTCCAGCAGGCGCTTGATCAGCGCCTTCTCACTGGCCTCCATCGCCGTGACCGGCTCGGCGGCGCCGAGCCCGGCCGCGGCCTCCTCGGCGGCGCCGCCGGCTTTGCGGAGGATGCTGGCGATCCGCGCGTGGGCGTACTGGACGTAGTAGACGGGGTTGTCGCTGGACTGGCTGCGGGCCAGGTCGAGGTCGAGGTCGACGGTCGTCTCGTGGCTGCGCCAGAGCATGAACCAGCGGGTCGCGTCGACGCCGATGTCGTCGAGCAGCTCGTCGAGGGAGACGAAGTCGCCGCTGCGCTTCGACATCTGCGCCCGCTCACCGGCTTCGACGATGTGGACGAGCCGCATGATCAACGCCTCGAAGGCCTGCGGGTCGGCGCCGAGCGCCTCGATCGCCGCCCTGACCCGCGGCACGTAGCCGTGGTGGTCGGCGCCGAGCACGTTGATCAGCCGGTCGAAGCCGCGCTGCAGCTTGTCCCAGTGATAGGCGACGTCGGCGGCGAGGTAGGTCGGCTCGCCGTTGGCGCGGATCAGGACCCGGTCCTTGTCGTCGCCGAAGTCGGTCGTCCGCAGCCAGAGCGCCTCCTCGTGGCGGTAGGTGTGGCCGCGCTCGGCGAGCGCGGCCAGGGCGGCCTCGACCTCCCCCCGCTGGTACAGGGTGCGCTCGGAGAACCAGGTGTCGTAGCGGACGCCAAAGCGCTCGAGGGTCGCCCGCACCTGCTCCAGCATCAGCTCGATCCCGCGCCGGCCGAGGGCCTCGCGATCGGTCGGGTCGAGGCCCTCGGCGGCGATCCGCGTCGCCAGCTCGGCGACGTACTCGCCTTCGTAGCCGTCCTCGGGCAGGTCGGCGCCACTGATGCGAGCGGCGATCGAGTCGGCGAAGCGGGTCACCTGGCCGCCGGCGTCGTTGACGTAGTACTCGCGCTCGACCTCGTGGCCGACCGCCGCCAACAGCCGCACCAGGGCGTCGCCGTAGGCGGCGTGGCGGCCTCCCCCGACGTGCAGCGGGCCGGTCGGGTTGGCAGAGAGGAACTCGACCAGGACCCGCTCCGGCCGCTCGGTCGGGGCCGGGCCGAGCTCCTCTCCGGAGGCGACCAGGGTCGCCAGGGCGCGCCGGTACCAGGCGTCGGAGAGGAAGAGGTTGACGAAGCCGGGGCCGGCGACCTCGACCCGGTCGATGCTGCCGGCCTCACCGAGACTGCGCTCCAGCTCGGCCCGTAGCCGCTCGGCGACGGCGCGGGGGTTGTCGCCCAGCGGCGCTGCCAGCAGCATCGCCGCGTTGGAGCTGTAGTCGCCCAGCTCGGGCTTGGGCGGGCGGTCGAGGGAGGGCGCCGGCTCGGTGCGCTCACCGTCGCGCAGGGCCCGCGCCGCCCGGTCGACGGCGCCGCGCAGCTCGGCGATCGAATCGGTGGCGGTCACTGGCCAATCGTATGGACCGGAGGCCTGACCCGCGTCAGGCCCGAGCCGGCCCAGGGTACGCTGGCCGCTTGCGCGTAGCCGTCCTCAGCGATGTCCACTCCAACCAGCCTGCCCTCGAGGCCGTTCTCGCGGCCGCCGCAGAGGCCGGAGTCGAGGAGAGCTGGTGCCTGGGCGACGTGGTCGGCTACGGCGCCCAGCCCGACCCCTGCGCGGACCTGATCCGGCAGCACTGTGCGATCTGCCTGGCCGGCAACCATGACCTGGCCGTCCTCGGCCGGCTCGACGTCTCCACCTTCTCGGAGGCCGCGGCAGCCGCCGTCGAGTGGACCCGCGAGAACGCCGGCGCCGCCACCTTGGAGTTCCTGCGCGGGCTCGAGCCGGCCGGGAGCCGCTGCGGAATCGGCCTCTTCCATGCTTCTCCGAGCGACCCGGTCTGGGAGTACGTGCTCTCGGTCGACCAGGCTGAAGCCGGGCTGGACGCACAGCCACAGCGGGTCGGGCTGATCGGCCACTCCCACGTCTCGCTCTTCTTCACCCGGCCGGAGCGGTCGCGGGCCGGCGACGCCCAGGGCGCCCAGGCCGGCGACGGCGCCCTGCTCGACCTCGAGAGCGGCAGCTGGCTGCTCAATCCCGGCAGCGTCGGCCAGCCGCGCGACGGCGACCCCCGGGCGGCCTGGCTGGAGCTGGACACGGAGGAGTGGACGGCCCGCTACCACCGCGTCCCCTACGACGTCGCCACGGCCGCCGAGACGATCCTCGCCGCCGGCCTGCCGAGCCAGCTCGGCGAACGTCTCGAGACTGGGCGCTGATGGGCAAATGCAGGCTAAATACGGTTCCCAAGTCGTTGTCTAGACTCGATTCATGGCCCGCCTGAGCGCATCCCTGCTTGCCCTTGCCCTCGGCGCCTGCACGGCGCTGGGGCTGATCGCCTGCGGCAGCGGCGACGACGCCGACCTGCTGCCCGGCAGCACCGCGAACGAGATCACCTCCAACCTGGACCAGGTCAAGGAACTGGCGACGGAAGGCAATTGCAGCGGGGCCGAAGAAGCGGCCCAGGCGGTCAGCCTGCAGATCGAAGAGCTCGGCGGTGTCGACGAGAAGTTGAAGCAGGCGCTGCGCGAAGGCGCGACCAGGCTCAACGAAGTCGTCGCCGGCTGCGAAGAAGCGGCCAGCGAGGAAACGCTGCCGGCGATCGAAGAAGCAGTGGAGCCGGAGCCCGAAGAGGAGAAGGAAAAGCCGGAGGAGACCGAGAAGCCGGAGAAGGAGCCGAAGGAAGCGGCCGAACCCGAGGAAGCGGAGGCCGACCCGACCCTGCCGCCACAGGCCGAAGGCAAAGCCAAAGGGCACGAAAAGAGCGAAGAGGAAGCGCCGCCGGCAGAAACCGACAGCGGCGGCACCTCGGCCGGCGGCGTCGGCCCGGGCGTTCCCGCGGGGAGCGAATGATGGAGGCGGGGACTCTCTCGGGCCGCTACCAGACGGCCGAGCGGCTCGGCTCGGGCGGGATGTCGAACGTCTACAAGGCGATCGACCTGATCCTCGAGCGCACCGTCGCCGTGAAGGTCCTCGCCGAGCACCTCTCAGACGACGAGCGCTTCGTCGCCCGCTTCCGTCGCGAGGCACTGGCGGTGGCGAAGCTGATCCATCCCAACATCGTCCAGGTCTACGACACCGGCGTCGACGAAGGTCGCCACTACATCGTCATGGAGTACGTCTCCGGCCGTTCGGGGGCGCAGATCCTGCAACGGCAGGGCCCGGTCGCCCCCGACACCGCGGCCGAGATCGGGGTCCAGGCCTGCGCCGGCCTCGACTACGCGCACCGGCGGGGGATCATCCACCGCGACGTCAAGCCCGGCAACCTGATGGTCACTGGGGGGCCGGTGGGTGGTGGCGAGATGACCGTGAAGCTGACCGACTTCGGCATCGCCAGGGCGATCGAGCAGACCCGGATCACCCAGGTCGGCTCGGTCGTGGGCACGGCCGCATACCTGGCGCCCGAGCAGGTACGCGGCGAGGAGGCGACGCCGGCGACCGACGTCTATGCCCTCGGCGTCGTCATTTACCAGTTCCTCACCGGCAGGCTTCCCTACGAGGGCTCGTCGCTGGCCGAGCTGGCCGTGCGCCAGCAGAACGAGACGCCGCTCCCGCCCAGCACCTACAACGACGAAGTCCCGGAGACCCTCGGCGGCGCCGTCCTGCGGGCGCTCGAGGGCGATCCGAACCGGCGCTACGCCAGCGCCGACGAGCTGGCCGGCGGCCTGCGGCTGGGACTGGAAGGCGAAGACGTGACCCTGCCGCTACCGGAGGGAACGGCCCAGACCCGGGTGCTCGGCGGCGACACCGCCGCCACCCGCCACCTCGACCGCACCACCGCCCAGACCGAGTACCGGCCGGCGCAGTCGCAGACCCGGCGCCCGGAAGTGCGCGCCCCGCAACCGCCGCCCGCCGCGGCGCCGCCGGCGCGAGCCGCCGCTCCGCGCGGGGCGCGCTCGGGCTTCTCGCGCTTCGTCCGCTTCGTCCTCGCCCTGGTGGCGCTGGTGCTGGTCGCCGCCGCCGTCGCCGGAGCGGTGATCTACGCCACCGACCAGGCGGCCGGGGTCAAGGTCAAGCAGGTGGCGGGCGACACGGTCGACAAGGTGGTCGAAGAAGTCAAGGACCTGGTCAAGAAGAACACCGAATAAGGGTTTGTGAGGAGGGTCGAGCACCCCTCGCCCTCACAACAGCGGGGAGGTTCGGTTGAGGGTGCTCGACCCTCTCCCCCGAACACCGGTCCGTGCTACTTCGTTGCCCAGGGAGCTGAGCCAGCGAGGATCGCGGCGCGGTAGGCGCTGAAGTTGCCAGCTTCGATCGCGGTGCGGGCGTGGGTCGTCAGCTCGCGCATGTAGGTGAGGTTGTGGAGGACGAGCAGGCGCACGGCGGTCAGCTCCTCAGCCCGGGAGAGGTAGCTGAGGTAGTCGCGGTCGTGACGCTGGCAGGCCGGACAGGGACAGTCGGCGACCAGCGGATCGCGGTCGCCGACCCAGCGCGCCTTGCGCAGGTCGAGGCGAAAGCGGTTGTCGGGATCGGGGGCGAGGGCGACCCCATGGCGGGCGAGGCGGGTCGGCACGGCGCAGTCGAAGACGTCGAGGCCGAGGGCGATGCCGCCGAGCAGGTCGTCGACCTCGCCGATCCCGAGCAGGTGCTTGGGGGCCTCCACGGGCAGCAACGGCGCCGTCATCGCGAGGACGCCGTACATCTCCTCCTTGTCGCGGCCGAGGGTGCCGCCGATCGCGATGCCGTCGACGCCGGCGGCGGACACGGCCGCCGCCGATTCGCGGCGCAGGTCCTCATGCGTGCCGCCCTGGACGATTCCGAAGACCGCCTGTCGCGCCGGGCCCTCGCGGCCGTGCCACTCGAGGCAGCGGTCGAGCCAGCGGTGGGTGCGCTCGGTCGAGCGGGCGGTGTACTCGCGGTCGGCGTGGAACGGCGTGCACTCGTCGAAGACGAGGGCGATGTCGGAGGCGAGCGCCGCCTGGACCCGCATCGAGACCTCGGGCGAGATGAACAGCTCCGAGCCGTCGCGATAGGAGCGGAAGCCCGCGCCCTCCTCGGTGATCTCGACTTTGGAGCCATGCCCCCCACCGGAGCGGCCGCTGCCCTTGACCTCGTTGGCGACCCCACCGTGAGCGAGCGAGAAGACCTGGAAACCGCCGGAGTCGGTGATCAGCGCCTTGTCCCAGCCCATGAACCCATGCAGCCCTCCGGCGGCGGCGATCCGCTCCGGCCCCGGCGAGACGAAGAGGTGGTAGGTGTTGCCGAGGATCAGCTGGTAGCCGAGCGCGGCCACCTCGTGCGATTCCAGCCCCCGTACCGTCCCCTTGGTGGCGAGCGGGATGAAGGCCGGCGTCTCGATCGCCCCGTGGGCGGTGTGGATGACGCCGGCCCGGGCGCTGCCGTCCCTGGCCCCGATCTCGAACCGCAACCGCTGCGGGTCAACCCTCATACACGAACGAGATGACGAGTTAGTGACCCTATGGGGTCATCAACTCGTCATCTTCCCCGCGATCAGCGAGCGGCCGGTCATCGGCTCCGGCTGGGGGATGCCGAGGAGGTCGAGGGCGGTCGGGGCGACGTCGGCGAGGATGCCGCTCTCGCGCAGTTCCAAGCCCTCGGCGGTGACGATCAGGGGCACCGGGTTGAGCGAGTGGGCGGTGTTGGGGGAGCCGTCCGGCTCGAGCATGTGGTCGCAGTTGCCGTGGTCGGCGGTGACGATGCAGGCGCCGCCCCGGGCCTCGACCGCGGCGACGACGTCGCCGAGGCAGGCGTCGACCGTCTCGACCGCGGCGACGGCGGCGGGAATGACGCCGGTGTGGCCGACCATGTCGGGATTGGCGAAGTTGATGATTCCGAAGCGGTAGTCGCTGCCGCTCCAGCGCTCGACGAAGGTATCGGCGGCGGCGCGGGCGCTCATCTCCGGCTTGTGGTCGTAGGTCGGGACGTCGCGGGGGGATTCGACCAGGCAATGGTCCTCTCCCTCGAGCTCCTGCTCGCGGCCGCCGTTGAAGAAATAGGTGACGTGGGCGTACTTCTCGGTCTCGGCGACGTGCAGCTGCCGGCCGCCGGCCTCGGCGATCGTCTCCGCCAGGGTCGTCCGCGGCCGTTCCTCGGGGAAGGCGACCGGATAGGGCCAGCCTTTGCGGTAGCGGGTCATCGCCGTCAGCTCGAGCTCCGGGCCGCCGGAGCGGGAGAACTCGTCGAAGCCGGGCTCGGCAAGGGCGCGGGTCATCTGCCGGGCCCGGTCGGGGCGGAAGTTGAGGAAGATCCCGACGTCGCCCGCGGCGACGCCGTCGTAGTCGCCGATCACGGTCGGCTTCACGAACTCGTCGGTCTCGCCGCGCTCGTAGGAGGCCTCGATCGCCGCGGCGGCATTGGCGGCATGCAGGCCGCGGGCGTGGACGATCGCGTCGTAGGCGAGCTTGGTCCGCTCCCAGCGGGTGTCCCGGTCCATCGCGTAGTAGCGACCGCTGACGGTGGCGATGCGGCCGGCCTGGCGTAGCCAGCGCTCCAGTTCCGCCAGGTAGGCGCGGCCGCCGTGCGGCAGCGTGTCGCGGCCGTCGCTGAAGGCGTGGAAGACGACGTCGGGGACCCCCTCCTGGGAGGCCAGCTCGATCGCGGCCTCGACGTGCTCCCAGCCGGAGTGGACGCCGCCGTCGGAGACGAGCCCGAGCAGATGCAGGCGCCCGCGCGGGCTGTTGCGGGCGCGCTCGCAGGCAGCCAGCAGCGCCGGGTTCTCGAAGAAGCTGCCGTCGGCGACGGCGTCGTCGATCCGGGCCAGGTCCTGCTTGACGATCGCGCCGGCGCCGAGGTTGAGGTGGCCGACCTCGGAGTTGCCCATCTGGCCGTCGGGGAGGCCGACGTCGCGGCCTTGAGCGGAGAGCTGGGTGTGCGGGAAGCGCCCCCAGAGAGAGTCGAAGACCGGCGTCCGCGCCAGCGATATCGCGTTGCCCGGCCCCGGCTCGGCCAGTCCCCAGCCGTCGAGGATGACCAGCGCCAGTGAGGGGACCAGCGTCACCCGGCCGCTTCCACGATCGCCGCGAAGTCGGCCGGGTCGAGGCTGGCGCCGCCGACCAGGCCGCCGTCGACGTCGGGCTTGGCGAGCAGCTCAGCCGCGTTGGCCGGCTTCATCGAGCCGCCGTAGAGGATCCGCAGCTGGTCGGTGCTGGCCCCGCGCATGCGCAGCACGTCGCGGATGAAGGCGCAGGCGTGCTGGGCCTGCTCAGAGGTCGCGGTGCGGCCGGTGCCGATCGCCCAGATCGGCTCGTAGGCGATGACGACGCGGGACAGTTCGGCGGACTCGACGCCGTGGAGGTCGGACTCGAGCTGGCGCTCGAGCACTTCCTCGGTCTCGCCGCCGTCGCGCGCCGCCTCGCTCTCCCCCACGCAGAGGATCGGCTCCAGTCCGGCCGCGAGCGCCGCCGGGACCTTGCGGGCCAGCGCCTCGTCGGTCTCACCGAAGTACTGGCGGCGCTCGGAGTGGCCGAGGACGACGGCATCGACGTCGAGCTCGACCAGCATCGGCGCCGAGACCTCGCCGGTGAAGGCGCCCTCCGCCTCCTCGTGCATGTTCTGGGCGGCGACGCGGACGGCGGTGCCGCGACGGCGTTCGACCACCTCGCTCAGGGCGAGGAAGGAGGGGCAGAGGACGACGTCGCACTGGGTCGCGGCGATCCGCGGCAACAGGGCGTCGACGAACTCGGCCGCCTCGGCGACGGTCTTGTTCATCTTCCAGTTGGCGGCGATGTACGGCGTGCGCTCAGGCATTGTCGCCCTCCTTGATCTGGGTCTCCCGGTCGAGCAGGGCCTCGACCCCGGGCAGCTTCTTCCCCTCCAGCAACTCCAGGGATGCTCCTCCTCCGGTCGAGAGCCAGTCGACCTCGTCGTCGAGGCCGAACTTGCGCAGCGCCGCGACCGAGTCGCCGCCGCCGATCACGGTCGTTCCCGGGGCGGCGGCAACCGCCTCGGCGACGGTGCGGGTGCCGGCCGCGAAGGGCTCCAGCTCGAAGGCGCCCATCGGCCCGTTCCAGAGCACCGTGCCGGCCGCGGCGATCGCCGCGGCGTAGCGGGCCGCCGTGCGCGAGCCGATATCGAGCCCCATCCAGCCGTCCGCCACCTCGACGCAGTCCTGCTCGCGGCGCTCGGTGGCGGCGTCGAAGCTCTCGCCGAGCACGAGGTCGACCGGCAGCGCCAGCTCACAGGGGGAGTCTTTAGCGCGCTCCAGCGCCGCCGCCGCCAGCTCCACGCCCTTCTCCTCGACCAGCGAATCGCCGGTGGCGATGCCCTGGGCGCGGAAGAAGCTGAAGCACATCGCGCCGCCGATCAGGATCCGGTCGGCGACCTCGAGGAAGCGGTCGATGACGCCGATCTTGTCCGAGACCTTGGCGCCGCCGAGGATCACCACCAGCGGCGGCCGCGGCGACTCGACCACGGCCGCCAGCTCCTCCACCTCGCGCTCCAGCAGCAGGCCGGCATATCCCGGCAGGTGCTGGGCCACCCCCGCGGTGCTGGCGTGGGCGCGGTGGGCGGCGCCGAAGGCGTCGTTGACGTAGAGGTCGCCCAGCTCGGCCAGCGCCCCGGCCAGCCGTGAGTCGTTCTCGGTCTCCCCCGGCTCGAAGCGGGTGTTCTCCAGCAGCAGCACGTCGCCCGGGCCGAGGCCGCGCGCCAGCAGCTCGACGTCGCCGCCGACCACGGCGGGAGCCTGCGTCACCTCGACCCCCAGCAGCTCGCCGAGGCGCTTGCCGACAGGGCCCAGCGAGAGCGCCGGGTCGGGCTTGCCCCCGGGCCGGCCCAGGTGCGAGGCGAGGACCAGCGCGGCGCCGCGCTCGCGCAGCAGTTCGAGCGTCGGCAGGGCCGCCTGGATCCGCATCTCGTCGGCGACCTCGCCGCCGTCCAGCGGCACGTTGAAGTCGACCCGGACCAGCACCCGCCGGCCCGCCACCTCGGCGTCGCGGACGCTTGCCTTGGTGAAGCTCACGGCTTCGTCCCGCGCGGGCTCAGGAGCCCGCCAGGACCTTGCCGGCCAGCTCGACGCAGCGGTTCGAGTAGCCCCACTCGTTGTCGTACCAGCTGACCGCCTTGATCATCCGTCCGTCGCCGATCGCCATCGTCAGCGAGGCGTCGAAGATCGAGGAGTGCGGGTCGCCGACGATGTCGGTGGAGACGATCGGGTCCTCGGTGTAGGAGAGGATCCCCTTCATCGGTCCCTCGGCGGCGGCCTTGACGGCGGCGTTGACCGCGTCGGGCTCGACCGGGTCGGCGGTGCTGAAGACAAGGTCGACGACCGAGCCGGTCGCGACCGGCGCCCGCATCGCGAAGCCGTTGAGCTTGCCGTTCAGCTCCGGCAGCACCAGGCCGACGGCCTTGGCGGCGCCGGTCGTGGTCGGGATCAGGTTCAGCGCCGCGGCGCGCGCCCGGCGCAGGTCGGAGTGCGGCATGTCCTGCAGGCGCTGGTCGGCGGTGTAGGCGTGGATCGTCGTCATCAAGCCCTGCTCGATGCCGAAGGAGTCGTTGATGACCTTGGCCAACGGCGCCAGGCAGTTGGTCGTGCAGGAGGCGTTGGAGATGATGTCGTGGGCGGCCGGGTCGTAGTCGCTGTCGAAGTTGACTCCCAGGGCCACGGTCACGTCCGGCTCCTTGGCCGGGGCCGAGAT
Source organism: uncultured Solirubrobacterales bacterium (assembly GCA_963849165.1). GTDB lineage: Bacteria > Actinomycetota > Thermoleophilia > Solirubrobacterales > 70-9 > VAYN01. The sequence goes on from CAWKGJ010000004.1 coordinate 560,311, forward strand.
GATCACCTTCTTTGCGCCTGCCTCGAGGTGCTTGGCGGCGTCGGCGCGGGCGGTGAAGAAGCCGGTCGACTCGATCACCACGTCGACTCCGAGGTCGCCCCAGGGCAGCGCCGCCGGGTCACGCTCGGAGAGCACCTTGAGCGGCGTGCCGCCGACCGAGATCGTGTCGCCGTCGACCTCGACCGCGGCCGGGAAGCGGCCGAGGATCGAGTCGTACTTGAGCAGGTGGGCGAGCGTGCCCGGATCCGTGAGGTCGTTGACGGCGACGAACTCGATGTCCGCCCCTGCCGCCTGCGCGGCGCGGAAGACGTTGCGACCGATGCGCCCGAAACCGTTGATGCCGACCTTCACAGCCATGCAGTCATGCCTCCTGAATTCGTTTGGTGGAGCCGATCCTACGGAGTCGGCTTTAGATGGTGGATCTCACAACCACGCATGCCTGGATGACGTGCCTGGCACACTGCGCATCTCTGCGTCCTCGGACTTGCCTTTGCCACCGGCAAAGGCTGCGTCCTGCGTCCTGGATCTGCTTGGCCAGTCCCGCCCCCAGTCACACGTCGTTGTGAGATCCACCATCAGTCGGACCCGATGGTGATCTCGATCTCGTACCCGTCCGGGTCCTTGAGGAACGCGGAGTACGAGCCCGACCCGTGCGAGCGCTGCTCGCCGGGGTCGCTGACGTTGACGCCGCCCGCCCGCATCCCGCCTTCCCAGGCGGCCTTGACCGCGACGATGCCGAGGCCCGAGAAGCTGAGCAGGCCGAAGCCGGGCTTGGGGTCGTGGTGGGCGGCGATGAAGAAGACCGGCTTGGCGATGCCCCAGCCGATCGTCTTGTCCTCCTCGAAATGCCGCCGCCAGCCGAGCGGCGCCAGCAGCGAGTCGTAGAAGGCGGCGCTGCGGTCGAGGTCGGAGACCTCCAGGAGGACGTGGTGGAGCATCGCCGGGAGGCTATAGACGGGTCTCCCGGAAAGTCGTCTGACCCGGGGTTGAGCCCTCAGCCCCCGCGCGGGGTCCAGCGGAAGAAGCGGATCGCGAGCAGCAGGCCGGCTACGCCCCAGATCGCGACCACGGCGAGGTTGCCCCAGTCGAGGCCGGAGCTGCCGCCCGGCAGGTAGGCGTTGAAGAAGGCCTGGAAGAAGTCGCGGATCGGGAAGTGGTTGGCGAAGTTGATCACCCCGTCGGGCAGCTCGTCGTCGGGGATGAAGACGCCGGAGAGGAAGTAGAGAGGCAGCAGCAGCGCGTTGACGATCGGCGCGGCGGCGTCCTGGGAGGGGATGGCGGCGGTCAGGGCGATGCCGAGGCAGCTGAACGCGGCGGCGCCGACCACCAGGGTGACGAGGATCGCCGGCGCTTCGCCCCAGGGAATCGCCACCCCGTAGAGAAGGCGGCCAAGGACGGCGATCAGGGCCAGCATCAGCAGGGCGACGACGATCGAGTTGCCGACCCGGCCGGCGATGAAGACCCAGGCGGGCATCGGCGTGCCGCGGCCGCGCTTGAGACGGCCGTCCTCGCGGGCGATCACCAGCGACATCGCCAGGCTCTGCATCGTCGCCGAGATCACCGCCAAGGTGATGATCGCCGGCACGTAGTAGGCGGTGATCTCGACGCCGCCGTCGACGTCGATCGTCTCGCCGCTGAACACCGTGGCGAAGATCAGCAGCAGCACGACCGGGAACATCACCGTGAAGAAGACCGCAGCCGGGTTGCGCCAGAAGGCCTTCTGGTCGTAGCGGAGCTGGTGCAGGAGCAGGCTCACTCCGCCGCCCCCTGCTCGGTCAGTTCCAGATAGACGTCCTCGAGGGTCGGCCGCTTCACTTCCAGCCCCTCCAGGTCGAAGCCCTCCGCCAGCGCCCTGGCGGTCAGCTCGTTGAGGGTCAGGACCGGGGTCGTCGTGCTCAGGGACACCTCTCCGTCGGGACCGCGGTAGGTGATCGCGGTCGGCTGGCTGTCGCGGTCGCCGAGGTCCTGAGGGGTGCCGCGGGCGACGATCTCGCCGCCGGCGATGATCGCCACCCGGTCGGCCAGCTGCTGCGCCTCGTCCATGTAGTGGGTGGTGAGGAAGACGGTCTTGCCGAGCTCGCGCAAACCGGCGACCGCCTCCCAGGCCTGGCGCCGCGCCTGCGGGTCGAAGCCGGTCGTCGGCTCGTCGAGGAAGAGCAGCTCCGGATCGCCGACCAGGGCCATGCCGACGTCGAGCCGGCGTTGCTGGCCGCCGGAGAGCTTGCCGGTGCGGGCCCCTGCCTTCTCGGAGAGGCCGACCAGCTCGACCACCTCGTCGACCGGGCGCGGGCTGGCGTAGTAGCCGGCATAGAGCTCGAGCGACTCGCGCACGGTCAGGTAGGGGTCGAGCCGGCAGTTCTGGAGGACGATCCCGATCCGCTCGCGCCACTCGCGCCGCGCCCGCTCCGGATCCTCACCCAGCACGCTCACCTCGCCCCCGCTGCGCTTGCGATACCCCTCGAGAATCTCGACCGTCGTCGTCTTCCCCGCCCCGTTGGGCCCGAGGAAGGCGAAGACCTCCCCGGCCTCGACCTCGAGGTCGATTCCACGCACGGCTTCCAGGTCCCCGTAGCTCATACGAAGACCGCTTATCGAGATGACCGGCTCAGCCAAGAATCGGAGAGTCTAGGTAGAGCCGCGTCGGGGAAGCCTCACCGAGCCTCCCCGCTGTTGCGAGGGGAGGCTTCCCCGACGCTGCTCAATCAAGCTCGACGTCCCTGTGCTTGACCCGCACGATCACATCCTCACGAGCGGCGAGGTCGCGGCGGATGCGGTCGGCGACGGTGACCGAACGGTGGCGGCCGCCGGTGCAGCCGACGGCGATCGTCAGGTGGCTCTTGCCCTCGGTCACGTAGGCGGGGACGAGGAACTCCAGCAACGGCAGCAGGCGGCCGTAGAACTCGCCCGCCTGGGTCCCCGACTCGACGTAGGCGCGAACCTGCTCGTCCATCCCGGTCAGCGGCCGCAGCTCGTCGTCGTAGTGGGGATTGGGCAGGAAGCGGACGTCGAGGGTGAGGTCGGCGTCGCGCGGCGGTCCGTTCTTGAAGCCGAAGGTGAGCAGGGTCAGCGCCAGCTCCCCCCCGTCCTCGCCGCCCAGCATCTCCTCGGCGATCCGCCGCCGCAGTTCGGCCCCGGTCAGGTCGCTGCTGTCCATGACTTTGTCGGCGCGCTCGCGCAGCGGCGCCAGCAGCTCGCGCTCGGCCCGGATCCCGTCGACGATCCGCCCTTCCGGCGCCAGCGGGTGGCGGCGGCGGGTCTCCTTGTAGCGGTCGAGCAGCGACTCCTCGTTCGCCTCGAGGAAGAGCACCAGCGGCTTCAGCCCGTCGCGCTCGAGGTCCTCGAGCACCTGGATCAGGTCGTCGAAGTACTCGCCGCCGCGCACGTCGGAGACGACGGCGGCGCGCTCGACGCCGCTGCCCTCGTGCCGGAACAGCTCGCCGAGGCTGTCGATCATCCGCGGCGGCAGGTTGTCGACGCAGAAGTAGCCGCCGTCCTCGAAGGCGGCAATCGCCTCCGACTTGCCGGCCCCGGAGTGGCCGGTGATCACCACCAGCGTCATCTCGCCGTCGGCCATCGCTCTAGCTGGTCCTGTTGAGTTGCTCGTGGATCTCGCGGCCTACTTTGCCAGGCAGGCCGGGCACTGCCTCGAGCTCCTCCCGGCTTGCCGCCAGGAACCGCTCCGGGGAGCCGAAATGCTGGAGCAGGGCGCGCTTGCGGGCGGGCCCGATCCCCTTCAGCTCGTCCAGCACCGAGCCGGTCATCGCCCGGTCGCGGCGCCCGCGGTGGTGCTCGACGGCGAAGCGGTGAGCCTCGTCGCGGACCCGCTGCAGCAGCTTCGAGGCTTCCGAGTCGGCCGCCAGGTCGAGCGGCGCCGAGCGGCCGGGAACGTAGACCTCCTCCAACCTCTTGGCGAGGCTGACGACGGTGACGCCGCGCTCGACGAAGGGCCGCAGCGCCTTCATCCCCGCCGTCAACTGCCCCTTGCCGCCGTCGATCATCAGCAGCGAGGGCAGCGAGGCGAAGCTCTCGTCGCGCTTGCCGTCATGCGGCGAGAGGTCGACCTGTTCGAGGTAACGGGCGACCCGCCGCGAGAGCACCTCCTCCATCGAGGCGAAGTCATCGGGGCCGCCGTTGCCGCCGGCGTCGCGAGCGTCCCCCCGCACTTTGAAGCGCCGGTAGTCGGACTTCTTGGTCGCACCGCCCTCGAACACGACCATCGAGGCGACGGTGTGCTCGCCGCCGATGTTGGAGATGTCGAAGCCCTCGATCCGCACCGGCAGCTCCTCCATCCCCAGCACCTCGCGCAGCGAGGCGAGCGACTCGACCCGGCGCGCCCGCCGGTGCTCGCGGCGCAACCGGTCCTGGTCGAGGGCGAGGCGGGCGTTGCGCTCGGCCAGCTCGCGCAGGCGGCGTTTGTCGCCGCGCTCAGCCGCCCGCACCTCGACCGGGGAGCCGCGGCGCTCGCTCAGCGCCTCGGCGAGGATCGCCACGCGGTCGCGCAGGTAGGGGCCGACGACGATCGTCTTCGGCATCGCCGGCGAAGCCGAGTAGTACTGGCCGATGAACTCCTCGGCGACCTCGGCCGGCTCGCGCTCGGCCTGGTTTTCGAGGTAGAAGCTCTGCCGCGCGGCGAGAATCCCGTCGCGGACCTGGAAGACCTGGGCGTTGGCGTCCGCGCCCTCGACCGCGACCCCGATCAGGTCGGCGGTGCCGACCGAGCCGCCGGCGACCCGCTGGCGCTCGAACAGCGAGCGGATCGCCTTGAGGCGGTCGCGGTGCAGGGCGGCGCGCTCGAATTCCTCCGCCGCCGCCGAGCTCTCCATCTTCGCCTGCTCCTCGGCCTCGACCTGGCGGTAGCGACCGGAGAGGAAGTCGACGATCGCATCGACGTTGAGGCGGTACTCCTCCCGGCTGACGTGGCCGACGCAGGGCGCCCCGCAGCGCTTGATGTAGTAATCGAGGCAGGGACTGCCGGAGCGGCGTCCGGGCTCGGCTCCCTCGCAGGTGCGGAACTGGAACAGCTTGCCGAGCAGGTCGAGCGTCTCCCGCACCCGCTTGGCGCTGGAGAAGGGGCCGAAGTAGGCGCGGTGCGGGCGGTGCTTCTCGCGCGTGAAGTACACCCTCGGGTACTCCTCGTCGAGGCTGACGCAGACGTAGGGGTAGGACTTGTCGTCGCGCAGGCGGATGTTGAACTGAGGACGGTGGCGCTTGATGAAGCTCTGCTCGGCCAGCAGGGCCTCGGCCTCGGTGGCGGTGACCAGGGTGTCGATCCGATCGACCTGCCTGGTCATGCGGTTGCCGCCGCCGGAGAAGTGGCCGCCGACCCGTTTGCGGATCGAGCGCGCCTTGCCGACGTAGAGCAGCTGCCCGTCGCTCCCGTAGAAGAGATAGACGCCGGGCGCGTCGGGCAGCGTGCGGCGCTGCTCGGCGATCCGCTCGGCCCGCGAGAGGCCGCCGTTTTCCCCTGCTTTGCTCATCCCCCTAAGGGTAGGCTGCTGGCCACCCGGCCAAACGGACGCCTACGACGGAGAGCGAGATGACGAGCCAGACCCTGAGCCCACCCGAGCTGAACACCCTGCGGATCGAGATCGACGGGGAGATCGGCACGCTCACCCTCGACCGGCCCGACGCCTTCAACGCGATGAGCCCGGAGATGATCGGCGAGCTGACCGTGGCCTTCGCCTGGCTGGCCGACCGGGCGCCGCTGCGAGCGCTGATCGTGACCGGCGCCGGCAAGGCCTTCTGCGCCGGCGGCGACGTCACCTGGTTCCAGAAAGGGGTCGGCTCCGAGGAGATCGACCTTCCCTCCGAAGTGCGGCGCGGTGCCGAGGCGCTGCACGCCGCGATCGTCGACCTGCGACGCATCCCCTTCCCCGTGATCGCCGCGATCAACGGGCCGGCGGCCGGCGCCGGCTTCTCGCTGGCGCTCGCCTGCGACACCCGGATCGCCTCCGAGACCGCCTTCCTGGCCTGCGCCTACGGCCGCATCGGCGCCTCCCCGGACGGCGGCATGACCTACTTCCTGCCCCGCGTCGTCGGGCCCAGCCGGGCCCTGGAACTGTTGCTCGAGGACCCCAACCTGACCGCGGCGCAAGCGCTCGAGGAGGGCCTGGTCCGCGAGGTCGTGGCGGCGGACGAGCTGAGCGCCGCCGCCCACGCCAAGGCCGAGCAGCTCGCCGCCAAGGCCCCCCACTACGTGCGGATGTCGAAGCTGCTCTGCGGGGTCAGCATCGAGAACAGCCTCACCGACCATCTGCAGCTAGAGCGCCACGGGATCGCCGACAGCATGGCCACCGAGGATCTCCGCAACGGCGTCGAGGCCTTCTTCGGCGGCGGGAAGCCGGAGTTCCACGGTCGCTGAACCGCGACTGCCGCCCGACCGTATCCGGGCTACAGTCAGAGGAAGTCAAGCCAGTCCTCCACGGGAAGGGACCGTCATGAAGAAGCTCGCAGTCGCATTTGCCCTGATCCTCGCCGCGTTCGCCCTCGTCGCCTGCGGCAGCGACTCGTCCGACGATACGAGCGCCGAGAGCACCGCGACCGCCACCGAAAGCGAAGCCGAGGCCGGCGGCAAAGCCAACCCGGACGAAGCCGAAGGCAAATCGGCCGGCAGCGGCAGCGTCGTCGACTTCGAAGCCGACCCCGGCGGCGGCCTCGCCTACACCAGCGACAGCGCCAGCGCCGAAGCGGGCAAGGTCACCATCGACTTCACCAACCCGCAACCGCTCACCCACGACGTCGCAATCGAAGACAGCGGCGGCAAGACGATCGCCAGGACCGACCTGATCGCGGAGGGCTCGGACTCCGCCGTGGCCGACCTCAAAGCCGGCGAATACACCTTCTACTGCTCGGTCCCGGGACACCGCGAGGGCGGCATGGAAGGCACGCTCAGCGTCGAATAGGCGCTCTGGGGACGGGCGCCCGTCAGCCGGCGGGCGCCATCACGCGGGTGACGCTGTCGCCGACGAAGCAGGGCTTCTCGCCGCCCTCGACCTCGACGGTGAAGCGGGTCACCACCTGCCACCAGCCGCCGCCCTTCTCGTCGACCGATACGACCTCGGCACGAGCGCGGACCTTGCTGTCGACGGGCACCGGGGCCGGAAAGCGGATCTTGTCCCAGCCGTAGTTGACGCCGAGGGCGAAGCCGGTGGCGTCGATCAGTTCGCCGCGGAAGCCGTCGACCAGCGAGAGGGTCAGGTTGCCATGGGCGATAGTCGTCCCGAAGGGGCTCTCGGCGCTGGCTCGCTCGACGTCGACGTGGATCCACTGATGATCGCCGGAGAGCTCGGCGAAAGCGTCGATGTCCGCCTGGCTGACGGTGCGCCACCCGCTCGGGCCGATCTCCCGCCCGAGCAGGGACTGCATTCCCTCGACCCCCTGTACCTCGGCAACTGTCATCGGCGCGCAGTCTAACCTCCAGGGGTCCATGTTTAGTCCCGGCGGGGACGGAGAGCATCAGAGCATGTCCACTCGCGCTTATCGCCTGAAGACGAAGGAGAGCCCTCGCGACGGCATGCTCCGGATCGCCGCCGGCCGCGCCGAGAAGGCGCTGGAGCGACTCGGGAGCGCCGACGAGGAAACGCTCGCGATCGCGGTCCACGGCGCCCGCAAAGACCTGAAGAAGCTGCGGGGCGTGCTGCGGCTCGTGCGGGACGGGCTGGACAAGAAGACCTTCAAGGCTGAAAACCGCCGCTACCGGGACGCCGGGCGGCTGCTCTCCGGCAGTCGCGACGCCGAGGTCAAGCTGGAGACGCTGCTGGAGCTGCGGCGCCGGTTCACGCAGCTCCCCACCGGGCCCGCCGCACACTGGGAGGGCAGGCTCGAGGAAGAGCGAGACGAACTCGCCATTGCCCTCGGCGACGGGGCCGGAGGGAGGATCGACGAAGCGATCGAGGCGATCGAGTCCGGCCGCGAGGGGATCCGCCGGTGGTCGCTGGAGGCCGACTCCTGGTCGCTGCTGAAGCCGGGCCTGACGCAGAGCTACCGGGACGGACGGGAGGCGATGAAGGGGGTGCTGGCCGACCCGACCACCGAAAACGTCCACGAGTGGCGAAAACGCGCCAAGGACCTCTGGTACCAGCTGCGGATCGTCGCTGACGCCTGGCCGGAGCTGTTGGGCGAGACCGTGAACCAAACCCACCGCCTCACCGACTTCCTCGGTGACCACCACGACCTCACGGTGCTGGCCGAGGACCTGCGCTCCCGTGCGGACCTGGCCCGGCGGGACGCCTTCGCGGCCGCGATCGAGCAGCGTCAGGGGGAACTTCTCGAAGCGGCGCTCGAGATCGGCGAGCGGCTCTACGCGGAGAAGCCGAAGGCGTTCAAGCGGCGGATCCAGCGCTACTGGCTGGCTTGGCGCGAGGCCTGAAGAGCCTCAGTCGCTCCACCAGCCTGGGATGACCTCGCCGTCGCCGTCGTGGCGGGCGCCGACCGCGAGCACCTCGATCCCGTCGTCGCCGGCCTCGAAGGCGCGGATGACCTCGGGGGAGACGCGGATCGCGTCGAGCGTTTCGACTTCGATGATCTCGTCGTCGAGCTTCATCCGCCCAGAGCCGCCGATGACCACGTAAACCTCCTCCGCGTCCTCGTGCTTGTGGCCGAACGGGGTGCGCTGACCTGGTTTGAGGCGGTGGTGGCTGACGCCGGTCTTCTCGGCGTCGAGGTCTTTCTTGGCGAACCGCGCCTCCTGGACCTCTTCCATCCCGAATTCGGGAGCGGAGTCCTTGACGTCGGTGAGCTTCTTGTGGGTGAACGGCGCGGGCATGCGGCCTCCTCGGCTGGGATTGTCGGCTCGGTTCACGCTACCTCAGGCGACCAGCCGCACTTCAAAGGCGGGCACGGCCAGCGCCCCCGCGCCCCCGAGCAAAGCAAGGATGCGGCTGACGTAGGCCCGGGTCTCCGCGTAAGGCGAAGCGCAAGCGCAGGCTTCGACCGCGCCGGGACCGGCGTTGTACGCCGCCAGCGCCAGCGCCGCGGAGCCGAACTGCCGGACCAGGTCGGACATCAGGTGGGCCTGAGCATCGATCGCGGCAACCGGGTCGAAAGGGTCGTCGAGGCCGTAGGCGGCCGCCGTCGACGGCATGAACTGGGCGATGCCCTGCGCCCCGGCGGGCGAGACCGCGAAGGGGTCGAAGTTCGACTCCGCCAGCAGCTGGGCGGCGAGCAGGGCGCCGGAAACGCCCCAGCGCGAGGCCGCGGCCAGCAGCGGCTCGCGGAAGCGCGCGGGGACGAAGGCGGGCAGCGTCGTCGCCGCCATCGCACTCCCTTCCCCAGCTTCGCTCACCGAGTCGCCGGCGTCCGAACAGGGAGCCGGGCCGGTGTCGAACCCGTAGTGCCACGCCTCCCAGCTGTAGCGCTGGACGAAGCCGAAGCGGCCGGCGTTGGCGGCCAGCCAGCCATAGGCGGCGTCAGGGCCGAGGTCCAACTCGGTCGCGCAGCGGTGCAGCGACTGACCCGGCGGCGCCACCCAGCGCGGGTCCGGGTGGGCGGCGAAGAGCGCCGCCTGTTCGGCATCGGAGCGAAAGCCGGAGACGACGAGGAGAGGCACGCCCTCGCCCTGCGCGGCCGTCGCCATGCGGTCGAAGGCGGCACCGACGTCGGGCCGCATGCCCTCGCCGTCGCGGTAGACGAGCGGGCCGCCGTAGCCGCCGCCGCTGGCCGTCGCCGGTCCGGCTGCGGCCGCTTCCGACGACGCGGCAGCTTCGGCGACCGCAGAAGCTTCGACCTCCCTGTCGCCCCCAGGCACCTCGAGGCGGGCGACCACCGTCACCGCGGCCCGCACCGGCGCGAACGAGCCCTGGTCCGGGAAGGAGACGCGGAGCCGCCCTGGATCGACGCCGTTCGCCTCCCCCGCCTCGGCGGCGGCCGCCCGCGCTCGGGCGAGGTAGGTCGCCTTGTCGACGTGGGCGGGATTGGGCAGGCCGTTGGAAAGCGCCGGCGGCGCGAGCAGGCGCGGCAGGTCGTCGCGCATCGAGCGGACCGCGGAGATCGCCACCAGATCGGCAGCGCGCTGAACCCGACCCTTGCCGGTCACGGCGCCGGCGATCGCGACCAGCGCCAGCGCCGCGGCGAGCAGGGCAAAGATGCCCCCAATCGCCAGGATCAGTGCCTGGCCCGACTCCTCCCGCGGTCGCATGCGCCGAGCCTGGCGTCCACCGGCGCACCCGTGGCGCGCTCAAGCGGACAATTGCCGCGCGGGAAGTTGACGAGATGCAAAGAAAGCCCCAGCTCCACTAACCGAGATCGATGATCTCGATCAAGTCGCCAAGTCCACGCAAGTCGGCGGGATTGAGCGTGTAGAGGGGAATTTCATGCGCCAAGGCGGTCGCGGCGATCATCAGATCAAGGGTGCGCGAGCCTCGCGGCTTGCGACCCGCGTCGGCCACCGCGGCATAGATGCGGGAATAGGCACGGGCGCAGTGGGGGTCGAAGGAGAGCGCTTCGAAGGCTGCCTCGGTCCGCTGGAGAGTTTCCTGACGACGAGCGCGCTCAGCGGGGTCCTTCGCTGACACTGGTCCGCTCGCCAGCTCGGCAAGGGTCAAGGTCGAAACAGCGCTGTCGCGAGGAAGCCGACCCACGTCGATCCCGCCAAGGGCGATGACCACGGAGGTGTCGATCAGGCCGAGATCAGGGCTCACGCCAAAAACGCGGGGTCGGATCCTGGTCGAGGATCGCGTCGACGTCTTCTCGAAACTTCTTGGGATCGATGTAAGGCGCGCCGGCAAAGGTCTTTGCGATCGTCTCTCGAGAGACGAAGTGCCGGCGGCCGACCGGCCGCAGCTCCCCCACTGGGACGCCGTTGCGGGTGACGATGAACTCTTCACCGCGGTCTAGTTCTCGCATGATCTCTCCGCTCTTGTTGCGCAGCTCGCGTTGGCTGATCTCGCGCGCCATGGGGCCCAATGTAGCACTGGTGCGACAGCAGTCTCCACAGCACCCGGGACGAGAGGCCGCCGGGCGAATCGGGCGGCAGGGAGCCGAAGAAGGCACGGCGCTCGGCGACCCAGCCGAGTCGCTGCTTGAGCACGGCGACGACGAGGCCGCGGTCCATCAGGTCGCGGCCGACAAGCGCCAGCAAAGCGCGATCGGCGGCCAGGTCGGCGCGCAGCAGCACCCCCGTGAGCCCCTGCCCGAGCGGCCCGGCCAGCGACTGCCGCAGCAGCGCCGGTGGCAGGTGAACGACGGTCAGCGCACCCCGAGCCACCGTCACCGCCGCCGCTGCCGCCTCCAGGCCCTCCGGGTCGGCGGGGGCCGCCAGGTGACAGACCTGCCCGCGGGCGGCCACCCCGGCCCGCGGCAGATGCGCGACCAGACGTTCCTCCAGCCCATGGGCCGCGGCGGAGGCGAGCAGGGTGGGCCGCGGCGGCTTGCCGCCCACGTCGACGAGCAGCGTCGCCCGGTCGACGTCCGCGCCGGCGCAGGCGAGAGCCGCCGCGGCGGCGCGGGAGCCCTCGGCCTCTCCCACCGCCGTAACCAGGACGGTGGGCGCAGCGGCCAGCGGTCCGACCGTCATCGTGCCGGCCTCGCGCTGGCCGCGCTGGTGACGGCGAGGGGGTCGGCGAGGGAGGCCAGCGGCGACGGCGGGCGCAGCCGCACGGTCACCGTCCCACCCTGGACGCCGATCGCGACGTCGTCCTCAGCCCAGCCCGGCAGCGCCTCACGCGCCGCCTCCGCTGCCGATCCGCCGGAGGCGAGCGCCAAGGCCCCCGCCTCGGCGGCGCCGTCGGCGAGGGTCGTCGCGTAGCCGGCGACGAGCAGCTGCAGCACCACTGCGGCGGCGAGCAGCAGGGCCGGCAGTGCCGCGACCAGCTCAACCGACGCCTGGCCCCGCTCACCCATCCCCTGGCTCCAGGCTTGCCCTTGCCCCCACCATCACTCGCGGCAGCCCGGGCAGGAAGCCGGGGACCCGCACCCGCACGGAGACCACGTCCGAGCTCTCGACCTCAGCGCCCTCCCGCATGGACGGCGGCAGCGCCCGCCGCGCCGCGACGACGGCATCGGCCTCGACCAAGGCCGCTCGCGCTCCAGCGCGGGCGGCGACGCCGGCCGACCAGAGCGCCTGACCGGCGAGGGCGATCTGGACGGCCGCCAGGACCGCCAGCAGCAGGAACGGGACCACGGCAACCAGCTCGACCGACGCGGTCCCCTCCTCCCTGTGGCCTGCGCTGATGACGGTCCTCGGCGGCACCGGCGAACCGTCCCAGGCGAGCGCGCGCGGGTGGCGCGCAGGGAGTCACGTCTGAGTAAGAGCTCTCCTACGAGTAGGTATTCGCCTCGACCCAGATCCGCCAGATCGCACCAACGGAGGCAACCAGGAGGAGAAGCCAGAGGAGAGTGCCGCCGCCGCTCGAGAACATCTTGTCGGTGCCGGCGACCAGCAGCGCCAGCATCCCGAAGGCGCCGTAGAAGATCGCCCTGCGGCCGTCGCTCAGCGTCGCCAGGGTCAGCTGGTTCTCGCGGCTGAGCGTGTAGAGCATCCAGCTGATGCCGGCCAGGAATCCCATCGTCAGCGCCGTCAGGACCGCGTCGGCGACGTTGCCGCCATGAGGGGCAAAGGCGACCCCGAGAGCCAGGACCATGACGATCGCGATGTTGCGGGCGCTGCGCACGAAACCAGTGTACGGCGCTACTTGCTGGTCATCGCCAGGATCCCGACGACCACGACCGCGGCCGTGGCAAGCAGGGCCAGGGCCGCGACGCAGGCGGCGGCGCCCGCCGCCAGCGGTCGTTCGCTGCGGCTCAGATCCGCGAATCGAGCCACCCCCCAGATCGCGATCGAGAAGACGAAGGTGACGCCGACGCCGGCCACCGCCGAGGCGGCCACCGTCTCCAGCAGCGCCTTGCCTTCGACCAGGGTCGCGATCATCCGCTCGAGGCAGGGACCGGCGCGCCGCGCTCGGCGCGGCGCGCGAACAGGGCGGCGATCAGCGAGAGCGAGGCCAGGGTGACGACGACCGGGCCGAGGGCGCCGGTGCCGAAGATCCGCGTCAGGCCGTAGGCGAGCGCCCCGATCGCAGCCGCCGCCGGCAGGGTCAGGACCCAGGCGGTGACGATGTTTCCCGCCACCCCCCAGCGCACTGCCGAGAAGCGCTTCGCCGCGCCGGCGCCCATGATGCCGCCGTTGATCACGTGGGTGGTCGAGAGCGGGAAGCCGAAGTTGGTCGAGGCGAGGATCACGGCCGACCCCGCGCCCTGCGAGGAGAAGCCCTGGGCGGCATCCATCTTGATGATCTTGGTGCCGGTCGTCTTGATGATCCGCCAGCCACCGCTGTAGGTGCCGAGGGCGATCGCCGCGGCGGCGGAGGCGATCACCCAGAACGGCGGGTCGGCGCCGGCGGCGAGGCTGCCGTTGGCGATCAGGGCGAGAGTGATCACCCCCATCGTCTTCTGGGCGTCGTTGGTGCCGTGGGCAAGCGCCAGCAGCCCGCCGGAGACGATCTGGCCGTATTTGAAGCCACGGGTCACCGTCCCCGGCCGCTGTTTCCCGACCACCCGGTAGATCAGCCCGATCGAGAGGCCGGCGACGGCAAAGGCGAGGACCGGGGCGACGAGCGCCGGAATCAGGACCTTGCCGACCAGGCCTTCGGCAAGCACCGCGTCGAAGCCGACCGCGGCGACGGCGGAGCCGACGACGCCGCCGATCAGCGCGTGTGAAGAGCTGGACGGCAGGCCGACGGACCAGGTGATCAGGTTCCAGGCGATCGCTCCGATCAGGCCGGCGAAGACGATCGTCGGCGTGATGACCGCGGCGTCGACGACGTCGTTGGCGACGGTGGCGGCGACCGAGATCGAGATGAAGGCGCCGGCGAAGTTGAGCAGCGCCGCCATCCCGATCGCCGCTTGCGGCCGCGCCGCCCCGGTCGAGATCGAGGTGGCGACGACGTTGGCGGTGTCGTGAAAGCCGTTGGTGAAGTCGAAGGCCAGCGCCGTGCCGACGACGATGAAGAGGATGATTTCAGAAGACATTGATGACGAGGCCAGGGGCCGTCATGAGTTCTTGATCACTATGCCCTCGAGAATTTGAGCTGCGGTCTCGGTCGCGTCGATCGCGTTCTCGAGCACCGCGAATATGTCCTTCCAGCGGATCACGACCATCGGGTCGATCCCGTTCGAGAAGAGCGAGGCGACTGCATCGCGGGAGATCCGGTCGCCCTCGTTCTCGAGCCGGTGGATCTCGATCCAGTACTTGTCGAGGTCCTTGAAGTCGCGCAGGTGCTCGAGCCCGGCGGCGAGCTGCTCGCAGGCGGCGACCAGGACTTTGGTCAGCGCCCCCGCCTGCTCCATCGTCGCCTCGATCTTGTAGAGGCCGAGGAAGTCGGCGGCCTCCTCGGTGAAGTCGACGACGTCGTCCATCCGCGTCGCCAGCCCGTAGATGTCCTCGCGGTCGATCGGGGTGACGAAGGTCGAGTTGAGGCGCTTGATGATCTCGTGGGTGATCCGGTCGCCCTCCTGCTCCGCCTTGAGGATGTCCCGCGAGAGCCCCTCCTCCTCCGGCCAGCTCTGCATCATCTGGTCGAGCAGCCGGGCCGCGTTGACGGTGTTCTGACCGGCCTCGATGAAGAGGTCGAAAAAGGTCCGGTCGCGAGGGAGGAGCGAGAAGCGCGCCAAGGGCCGCATCCTAGTGGCGCGCGAAGCGGTTGGGAGCGGCGTCAGCCGGTCGCCGCGGCGAGCTGTTCGGCGGCACGGGCGGCGTAGCGCTCGCGCAGCTCCTCCTGGACGCTGCGGCGCTCCCCCTCCGGCACCACAGTCCGAGTCCAGCGCCCCTCGGCGTCGAGCTCCCAGGCGTTGGCGTCGTCGGCGAAGCAGCGCTCGAGGACGTCGAGGATCTCCGCCCGCAGATCCGGGTCCTCGACCGGGGCGACCAGCTCGACGCGGCTGTCGAGGTTGCGCGGCATCAGATCGGCGGAGCCGATCAGCACCCGGGTCTCGTCACCGCGCTGGAAGCTGTAGACGCGCGAGTGCTCGAGGAAGCGGCCGACGATCGAGACGACGCGGATGTTCTCGGAGACCCCCGGCACCCCGGGCCGCAAGCAGCAGATCCCGCGCACGTTGAGGTCGACCCGCACCCCCGCCTGCGACGCCTCGTACAGCGCCTGGATGCAGCCCGCGTCGACCAGCGAGTTCATCTTCAAGGCGATCCGCGCCTCTTCGCCGGCTTCGTGGGCGGCGACGGTGCCGAGGATCTCCTCGACGATCCGGTCCCGCATCGTCGTCGGCGAGACCAGCACCTTGCGGTACTCGGCGGGCCGGCCGTAGCCGGTGAGGAAGTTGAACATCTCGGCGACGTCGGCGCCGATGTCGGGATCGGCGGTGAAGAGGCCGAAGTCGGTGTAGAGGCGGGCCGTCTTCGGGTGGTAGTTGCCGGTGCCGACGTGGACGTACTCCCGCACCTTCTCGCCCTCGCGGCGGGCGACCAGGATCGCCTTGACGTGGGTCTTGAGCCCGGGGATCCCGTAGACGACGTGGACGCCCGCCTCCTCCAGCGACTTCGCCCAGTGGATGTTGGCCTCCTCGTCGAAGCGCGCTTTCAGCTCGACCATGCAGACCGCCTGCTTGCCGCGTTCAGAGGCGCGGATCAGCGACGGCACCAGGGGCGAGTCGTCGCTGGTGCGGTAGACGGTGTGCTTGATCGCCAGCACGTCGGGGTCTTCGACCGCCTGTTCGACGAAGCGCTCGACCGAGGTCGAGAAGGAGTCGTAGGGGTGGTGGACGAGCAGGTCGCCGCGGCGGATCGCCGCGAACATGTCGCAGGGCTTCTCGTCTTCGCCCTGCAGCCGCGGCTGCGTGACCGGTGACCAGGGCGGGTAACGCAGGTCGGCGTGGCCGGGCACGTCGGCGATGTCGTTGAGGTCGCCGAGGTCGATCAGCCCGTCGACGTCGTAGACCTCGCGGTCTTCCAGGCGCAGGGCGCCGATCAGCTGCTCGCGCAGCTTCGCGTTCATGCCGGCGGCGATCTCCAGCCGCACGACCTCGCCAAAGCGGCGGCGGCGGATCTCGTCCTGGACCGCCTGCAACAGGTCGTCGGCCTCGTCGGAGACCGTGAAGTCGGCGTCGCGGGTGACCCGGAAGTAGCCGTAGTCGATCACCTCGGTGCCGGGGAAGAGCAGGTCGAGGTTGGCGGCGATCGCCTCCTCCAGCGGCACGAATGCCTGGCCGTCGGAGCCCAGCGGCAGGAAGCGGCCGAGCAGCTCCTTCGGGACCTTGACGCGGGCGATGATCTCGGTGCCGCTCTCGGGGTCGCGCAGCAGCACGCCGAGGCTGAGCGAGAGGTTGGAGATGTAGGGGAAGGGCCGGCCGAGGCCGATCACCAGCGGCGTCAGCGCCGGGAAGACCTGCTCGTGGAAGCGGGCGTCGATTTCCCGCCGCTCCTCCTCGCCGGCGGTCTCGAGGGTGACGATGCGGATCCCCTCCCTCTCCAGCGCCGGGCGCAGTTCGCCGCCGAAGCAGGAATGCAGCCGCCGGTCCAGCTCCAGCACCCGTGGCTGCAGGGCGTCGATCTGCTCGGTCGGAGTGAGCCCGTCGGGGCCGCGGGCGTCGATTCCGGCGTCGAGCTGGTCGAAGAGGCCGGCCACCCGGACCATGAAGAACTCGTCGAGGTTGGAGGCGTAGATGCCGCAGAAGCGGAGCCGCTCCAGCAGCGGCACCTCGGTGTCCTCCGCCAGTTCGAGGACCCGCTGGTTGAAGTCGAGCCAGGAGAGCTCGCGGTTGAAGTAGAGGGCCGGATCGTCGATCGATCCATCGTACTGAGGCACCGGCAGCGCTCTGTCTGCTCAGGCGACCTGGGCGATCGGTGGCCGCGCGGCCGCGGGCGGGGCCTCCAACGACCGCCGGTAGCCGGCGGCGAGCTGGCCCAGGGCGCGCTCCCAGGAGCGCTGCGCGGCGGCGTGGACGGCGGCGGCGCCGAGCTGACGGCGCAACGGCGGCGAGGAAGCCAGCTGGAGCAGGGCTCCCGCCAGGTGGTCGGGATCGGGGCGGCAGAGCAGGCCCGTGTGGCGGTTCTCGACCAGGGCCGCGGGACCGCCCTCGGCGACGGCGACCACCGGCAGGCCGCTGGCCGCCGCCTCGAGGATCACCTGGCCGTAAGTGTCGGTGCTGCTAGCGAAGAGGAAGACGTCGGCGCTGGCGTAGGCGCGGGCCAGCTCGTCGCCGTCGAGCCAGCCGAGGAAGCTGGCGTGCTCGCCGAGCCGGGCCCGCAGCTCCTCCTCCTCGGGGCCGCCGCCAGCCAGCAGCAAGTGCAGCCGCGGGTCGGCCCGCCGGGCCCTCAGGAAGCTCTCGGCGAGCAGGTCGACCCCCTTCTCGCGGGTCATCCGGCCGGCGTAGAGGACCTTGACCTCACCCGGGTAGGAGTCGCGGTCGGCCTTGGCCGGATCGAAGCGCTCGGTGTCGACGCCGCGCTCCCAGCGGCCGATCCGAGACGCCTCGACGCCCAGCCCGACCAGCGAGGCGTCGGCCGCCGGGCCCGGCGAGAGGACCAGGCCGGGAGCGCCGTAGAAGGCGCCGAGCGCGGCGCGGGCGATCGCCTCGACGCCGCCGTCGCCGCTGCGCATGCCCGCGTAGGCGGCCAGCTCGGTGTGGTAGCTGGCAAGCAGGGGCACCCCGGTGATCCGGCTCAGCAGGGTCGCGGCGACGCCCGCCGGCCCCGGAGCGGTGACGTGGACGAGGTCGTAGCCGCCTCCGGCAAGCGTCTCGACCAGGTCGGGCAAGCCCGGTACGCCGAGGCTCATTCCCTTGTAGAACGGCAGCTCGAGCTCGGCCGCGGCGGGCAGGCGCCGGTCGACGCCGGCATCGGTTCCGATCACGTCGACCTCGAAGCCGGGCACGCCGCGTTCGCGGATCTGCTCGATCGTGTGGGTGACGCCGTGCATCGAGGCGATCCCGTCGGCGATCAGCGCCACCCTGCGCCTCTCCCCCGCCCGGGTCGAGAGCTTTGCCTTCTCGGCGCCGAGGAAGACGGTCGAGGGCGCGTAGGGCACGGCTGGGACGAGCGCCTCGAAGACGCCGTTGATCGCGGTCGCGAGGTCACCGCCCGCGACCGCCTCGGTCCCCCGGGCGACGGCGGCCCGCAAGCGCCGGTCGTGGATGCGGCGGGCGCGGCGGTAGAGGTCGGCGTGGGAGAAGCCGTCGGACTGCAGGTAGGCGATCAGCTCGCGACCGCGCAGGTCGAGGCCCATCCCGGCGAGCCAGGCCTCGAGCAGGCAGCGGGCGTCGTCGGGCCCGAGGTCGGCCGCTACCTTGCCCTCGCGGGCGGCCCCCTCGCGGATCACCCTTTCGGCCATCTTCAGCACCGCAGCGGGATCGGGGGGCTCTGAACGCACTTCTTCCCGCATACCGGGAACAAGTGCGTTCTCACCAGCCGGATCCGCCAAGACCAGGGCGCGGGTGGCGAGCGCCATCGCCGCGTGGGTCCACTTGGCGGCGCTGCCCTGCTCGCCACCGGCTTCGGCGTCGCCGCGGCGTAGGTGCTGCAGAAACTCTTCCGGCGTCTTCGCGGCCGGCACCTCGGTATAGGTGCGGCCGACGTCGACGCCGGCATGGTCGTCGGAGCCGCCGATGCCGGTGCTGCCGTGGGTGTCGACGTAGACGGCGGCAGGCATGTTCAGCTCCGCGGCCCGCGACCCGTTGCGGACCTCCCAGACCGGGAACAGCTCCGCCAGGCGGCGGCGGTGGCGCCGCGTCAGCGGCGCGGCGACGTTGAAGAAGGGGTGCGCGAGCGCACAGGCGATCCCGTTCTCGTGCAGATATGCGGCGCAGGCCTCGAGGTCGCCGGAATGCGCCTGCAGCCACTCGTGGTCTCCGGGGGTGATCCCGTAACAGAGGACGTGAACCGCCTGGGGCTCGCCGGCGAAGCGGGCGGTCAGCTCCTCGGAGACGAAGCAGTCGGGACGGCCGTCCAGCTCGAGGCAGCCCGCGATCGTGTCGTGATCGGTGATCGTCACGAAGTCCATTCCGCGCCGCTTGGCCAGCTCGTAGACCTCCTGCGGCGGCGTCGCGCACTCGGGCAGCCCGAGCGACCGCTGCACCCCGAGCCGCGAAAGCTGGGAAGCGGTGGAATGGCAGTGCAAGTCAACTCGGGAAGTCATCGGTGTCTCCCTCTCTGATTCCGTTGGTCACCAACAGAATTCGCTACGAGCAGGGAAAACTTGTGAAGGAGCAGCTAACGCGCTGTGAACTTCGCGTGACCGGATGCGGGGAGAGGACTGGGTGACCTCACCTGCGCAACAGCGGGGAGGCTTGGCGAGGTCACCCAGTCCTCTCCCCACGTCGCGCAGGCGGAAGATCGGAGCTTCCGTCCCTAGGAAGCGGTTCCTCTCACGGAGTCCGCCTGCCTAAGGAGCAGAGCGGGATCTCGTGAGGAGAGGTTGGGTGTCCCCGCAGCGCGCGGCGTCCTGATTTTCGCCCCGGCGACTCGGCGAGAGATGCGTAGCTCGCGGCGAAAATCCCAGCAAGCGGAGGGGGCACCCAACCTCTCCCCCACCAGCCCCCGAACGAAGCTACGCAGCGATACGAGCCGGCGAGGAACCGTTGGCGTCGCCATTGAGGAGATCCAAGATGACCCCCTCGCGCAACCCCCCCTTGCCAATCTGCAGCGGCTGCCCCAGCAGCTCGGAGACCTTCTCCAGCAGCAGAACGCCGGTGGCGAGGATGCGGACCCGGACCGGGTCGAGCTCGAAGCGGCGGGCGACGTCGGCCGACGGCTCGCCGCAGAGCACGCGTATGCCCCGCTCCAGGGTCTCGTACTCGAGCACGGTGCCGACCAGCCGCCGCAACGAGGTGGCGCTGCCGCCGACGGCGACGGCCTGCGCCGGATGCTCGATCTCGACTCCCTCGAAGACGTCCTCGATGCGATCGCGGACCTTGCGGATCTCCGCCGCCGAGGGCGGATCGGAGCCGATCAGCTCGTCGGCCAGGACGCCGGAGCCAACCCGCCAGGACCGCACCTTCTCGACCCCGTCGGAGACGGTGCCGATGATGACCTCGGTCGAGCCGCCGCCGACGTCAACGACGCCGATCCTGCCCTCGACCGGGTGGCCGAGGCCTTTGGTGGCCCCGATGAAGGAGAGCCGCCCCTCCTCCTCGTCGCTGAGGACGTCGACCGCAACCCCGGCCGCCTCGCCGATCGCCGCAGCTACCTGCTCGCCGTTCGATGCCTCGCGCACCGCCGCCGTAGCAACGGCGCGAATCTCTTCGGCCCCCAGCTCCTGCGCCAGCCGCACCTGCGTCGCCACCACCTCGCAGACCTCCTCGACCTTCTCGGGCAGGATCTCGCCGTCCTTGCCGAGCGCCTTGTTGATCCGCGTATAAGCCCGCTGCTCCATCACCTTCTTCAACTGCCCGTCGACAGGCTCCGCCACGAGCACGCGCGTCGTATTCGAACCAATATCTATGGCGGCACAGAGCATTGCGGGGTCCCCTCCATGTTCCCAGACCCCCCGGATCTCACACGCGCCCGGCGAATCTCACACGCGCTCCGTGGGCGACCCGGGGAGGTAGGCCGAGAACGTAAACCTCGCCCGCAGGCCTACCTCCCCGGGGCGTCCGCCAAGCCCCGCGGCGTTCGCTAAGCCGTGGGGTGCGAGGCGTCCTCGAACTCGCGAAACAACCCGGTAACCACGAAGGCGACCTGCTCGCCGATGTCGACCGCGTTGTCGCCGATCCGCTCGATCGCCCGCGCCGCCAGCAGCATCGTCATCGCCC
Source organism: uncultured Solirubrobacterales bacterium (assembly GCA_963849165.1). Lineage (GTDB taxonomy): Bacteria > Actinomycetota > Thermoleophilia > Solirubrobacterales > 70-9 > VAYN01. The sequence continues at coordinate 581,005 of CAWKGJ010000004.1, forward strand.
ACTCGCGCTTGTCGGCGTCGTCGCCGATCTCCAGCGCCAGGCGGAAGCACTCGCGGTTGAGGTTGTCGACGACGTCGTCCTGGCGGACCAGGTCTCGGGCCATTTCGACGTTGCGGTCCTCAAAGGCCCGCTTGGCCTGCGTGATCAGCGTCCGCGCCTGCTTGCCCATGCTGAGGATCAGTTTCACCATCTCCCGATCCGCCGGCGGCTCGTTGCCGGTCAGCGGGATCAGCTTGCAGACGTTCACGCACTGGTCGCCCATCCGCTCGATGTTCTTCAACACGTGCAGGAGGGCCGAGATCAGCCGCAGGTCGGTCGCCACCGGCGACTGGGTCGCCAGCAGCGTGATCAGGCTCTGGTGCACCTCCAGGTAGCGGCCGTCGATGCGGTCGTCGTCGGCGACGACGATCTGCGCCAGCTCGACGTCTTGGTGCTCGACAGCCTCGAGGGTCCGGCCGAGGGCGGCGGTGACGAGGTCGAGGCCGTCGAGGGCGCTGGCCTCGAGCCGCTCGAGTTCCTCCTGGTACTGGACTCGTACGCCGTCGGGCATCAGCCGACTTTCCCGGAGACGTAGTCCTCGGTGCGCTTGTCGGACGGGTTGGTGAAGATCTTCTCGGTCTCGTCGTACTCGACCAGCCGCCCCCAACGGTTCTGCTCGGTCGCGTCGAGCTCGACCATCAGGAAGGCGGTGCGGTCGGAGACGCGCGCCGCCTGCTGCATGTTGTGGGTGACGATGACGATCGAGAACTCGTCTTTGAGCTCGATCATCAGGTCCTCGATTTTCCCGGTCGAGATCGGGTCGAGGGCCGAGCAGGGCTCGTCCATCAGGATCACGTCGGGAGCGACGGCGATGCAGCGGGCGATGCAGAGGCGCTGCTGCTGTCCGCCGGAGAGGCCGAAGGCGTTGTCGTCGAGGCGGTCTTTGACCTCGTCCCACAGCGCCGCCCCGCGCAGCGCTTTCTCGACCTTCGCGTCGAGATCCTCCTTCTCGCCGAGGATGCGGGGGCCGAAGGCGACGTTGTCGTAGATCGACTTCGGGAAGGGGTTCGGTTTCTGGAAGACCATGCCGATCAGCTTGCGGACCTGGACCGGGTCGACGGTCGGCCCGTAGAGGTCCTCGCCGTGGTAGAGCAGCTCGCCCTGCACTTCCGCGGTCGGAATCAGGTCGTTCATGCGGTTGAGGCAGCGCAGCAGCGTGCTCTTGCCGCAGCCCGACGGGCCGATCAGGGCGGTGACCTCGTTGCGATGGATCTCCATCGAGATCCCCTTGACGGCGGCGACGCCGTCATAGAGGACGTCGATCCCGTTCAGCTCGAAGACCTTTTCCCGGCTGCCGCTGAAGCGCTGCTGCTGGAACTCGTCCGGGCGGACGGCGATGCCGGCTCGGCCCGCGGCCGCCTCGCGCGTCTCCCTCCCCGCTTGAGCTTTATCTTCCTGCGCCATTTTCTCCACCAAAGTAGATCACCTACCACCTTTGCTCGTAACGATTTCGTAGCCAGATCGCAAAGGAGTTCATTGCGAGCAGGACAACCAGCATGACGATGATTCCCGCCGCGGCGAGCGCCTGGAACTCGTCCTGGGGCTGCAGCGCATAGTTAAAGATCTGCACCGGCATCGCCGAGTAGCCGCCGGCGAACGGCGTCGGGTCGAAGGTGACGAAGACCGTCGCGCCGACGAGCAGCAGCGGCGCCGTCTCTCCCAGTGCCCGCGAGACCGCGAGGATCACTCCGGTCGCGATCCCCGGGATCGAGGCAGGTAGGACCTGGGTGCGGATCGTCTGCCATTTCGTCGCGCCCAGCGCCAGCGAGCCTTGGCGGATCGAGCCTGGGACGGCGCGGATCGCCTCGCGGGCGGCGATGATCACCATCGGCAGCACCAGCAGCGCCAGGGTCAGCGAGCCGGCGGCGAGGATGAAGCCGAGGTCGAGCGGGCCGCGGACGATGAAGGCGAGGCCGAGGATGCCGTAGATGATCGAGGGCACCGCGGCGAGGTTCTGGATGTTGACCTCGATCAGCGTGTTCCACCAGCGGGTCTTGTCGGCGTACTCCTCGAGGTAGAGCGCCGCCCCGACGCCGACCGGGACTACAAAGAGGATCACCCCGGCGATCAGCTGCAGCGAGCCGATGATCGCCGGCCGATAGCCGGCTTTCTCGGGAAACAGAGTCGAGGGCGGGTTGGTGAGGAGATCGAGGCTGAGCGCCGAGGACCCCTTTACGAAGGCCTGGATCAGCAGCGCGAAGAGGCCGGCCAGGGCGATCAGGACCGCCAGTAGGAGCAGGGCGGCGAAGACGGTGTTGCGGATCACGTCGCCGCGCGGCTGGTCGCGCAGCATCGCCCGCGTGGTCGCCCGGGCGCCGGCGACCGCGAGGCGGTTGCGGGGAGCGCCGACGTCGGTGCCGGCCATCAGTCGTAGACCTCGCGATACCTGCGGACCAACCTGATACTGATCACGTTCATGATCAGGGTCATCACGAAGAGCACGGAGCCGACGGCGAAGACGGATTTGTAGTCGACCGTGCCGGTCGAGATGTCACCGGTGGCGGTGGTGGCGATGTAGGAGGTCATCGCCTGGATCGATTCCACCGGGTTGAAGGTCGCGTTGGGGGTCGAGCCGGCGGCGAGGACGACGATCATCGTCTCCCCCAGCGCCCGCGAGATCGCCAGCACGATCGAGGCGACGATCCCCGAAAGCGCCGCCGGGAAGACGACCCGGACCGCCACCTTGGCTTTGGTCGCGCCCATCGCATAGGCGCCTTCGCGCAGGCCACGGGGGACGGCCGACATCGCGTCCTCGGAGATCGAGGCGATGATTGGCACGATCATCAACCCGATCCCAAGTCCCGCCGCCAGGGCCATGAAGGGCTTGCCGGTGGCACCGCCGAAGAGGTCGCCGGGCCAGAGCGGCACGATGATCTCCGGCAGGATGAAGCTGACCGCGAAGAAGCCGATCGCCACCGTGGGGATACCGGCGAGAACCTCCAGCGCCGGCTTGACGGTCTTGCGCACCCGCGGCGATGCGTACTCGCTCAGGTAGATCGCCGCTCCGATCCCGATCGGGATCGCGAACAGCATCGCCCAGAGGGTGACGCTGAGGGTCCCGATGACGATCGCCAAGACGCCGAAGCTGGGGGGCTCGAACTGCGGGGTCCAGTCGAACCCGAAGAAGAATTCCTTGGCCGGAACGATCTCGAAAAACCCGACCGTCGGCCCGATCAGCGAGACCACGATCGCGGTCGTGGTCAGAACAGAGAGGATGCCGCAGAGGGCGAGCAGCCCGTGGATCGCCTTCTCGCCGTAACGCTTGCTCGGCGCCTGCAGCCGGCGGGGTGGTCCCCCCGCCGGCTGCGTCGCGCTCGTTGGTGCTGAACTCATCGATGTGGGACCGGTCGGCTAGGCGCCGATTTTCTGTGCGGCCGCTTCTGATTCCTGGAGCTGCGCGTCGGTCAGCGGCACGAATCCAAGCGACTCGGCGGCCGAGTTGACGTTTTCGAGGTAGTAGGCGATGAACGCTTTGACCTCGGGCTTCTGCAGCGCCTGCTCGCTCGGGTACATGAACAGCGGCCGGCTGAGCGGGGCGTATTCGCCCGCCTGCGCGGTTTCGACCGCCGGCGGCACGCAGCCTTTGCCGTTGTCTACTTCCAGCGCTTTGAGGTTGTCTTCGTTCTCCTGGTAGAAGGAGAAGCCGGCGTAGCCCATGCCGCCGGGCGAGCCCTCGACGCCTTTGACGGTGGCGTTGTCGTCCTCGCCGACGTTGTTGTAGTCCTTGCGGGTAGCCCCCTCCTCACCGTTGATCGCTTCGGTGAAGTAGTCGAAGGTGCCCGAGTCGGTGCCCGGCCCGAAGAGGGCGAGCGTCTCGTCGTAGTCCTCTTTCAGGCCCGGAATTTCGTTCCAGTTGGAGATCGTCGAGTCGGGGCCCCAGACCGCGTTGAGCTGATCGACGGTCAGGCAGGCGACCGGGTTCTCGTTGTTGACCATCACGGTCAACGCATCGGTGGCTACGTGAACCTCTTGGAAGCCGACGCCGTCTTTTTTGCAGAGGTCTTCCTCTTCCGGCTCGATCGCGCGTGAGGCGTCGCTGATGTCGGTCTCTCCGGCGCAGAATTTTTCGAAGCCGCCGCCGGTGCCGGAGGTGCCGACCGTCACCCGCACGTCTGGATTTTCGGCCATGAACTGCTCAGCGACCGCTGCGCTCAGCGGCGCCACGGTGCTGGAGCCGTCGATGCGGATCGAGCCCGACAGGTCGCTGCCACCCCCACCGCCGCCGGTCGAATCGTCGTCGCTACTGCCGCACGCTGCCACCCCGATCGTGAGGATGGATGCGGAGGCGAGGACCGCGAGCCATTTAGAGCTAGTCACTCTTTCTCCTTCTGGTTGTTCACTTCGATTGCCGGCCCGAGGCCGAGGTCGGGGGGACACTTTCAGCGGCCCCTCGGAAGCTTGTTACCTGGCTGTATCGAAGATGTGAAAAGGATGTAAAAGCCCCGGAGCGCAGGCGCGCGGACTCAGCCATCGGGGGAGAAGCGGTAACCGATGCCGTTGTGCGTGTGGATCAGCCGCGCCTCCGGCAGCGCTTCGCCGAGCTTGGCGCGCAGGCGGCTGACGTAGACGTCGACGGAGCGGTCCTCGCGCCTTGGCCGGCTTCCCCAGACCTCTGTGAAGAGCTCCTCCCGGGTCATGATCCGCTGCGGGTTGGAGGCGAGCGTGATCAGCAGCTGCAGCTCGCGCATCGTCAGGCTCAGGGGTCGGCCGTCGACCAGGGCCGCGTGCTGCTCTGGCCTGATCTGCAGACGGTGCTCGAGGCGCTGCGAGGCATTCCCGGTTCCGATCGCCATGACCGCCCGAGGATGGCGGCCGCCGGCGAGGCGGCGGTTATCCCGGCGTGAAGCTGCTGTGAACGACCTGTGAAACAGGCTCGAGGTCGAGCCCCGGCTCCCCCTGGGAAGCCGGCTGCGGGAGCGGCGGTTCCTCGACGACACCGCCGACCGGCTCGGGGTCGAAGCGGTAGCCGACACCGAAGTGGGTGTGGATGTAGCCCCAGCCCGGAGAGCTCTTCTCCAGCTTCTGGCGCAGCTTGCGGATGAAGACGTCGACCGAGCGGTCGCCGTGGGCCATCGCGTAGCCCCAGACCCGCTGGTAGATGACCTCTCGCTCCAGCACCTGGCCCGCGGCCCCGGCGAGCAGCTGCAGGAGCTCGAACTCGCGCCGGGTCAGGTCGAGGCTGCCGCCGCCGATCACGAACGCCTGGAACTGATCGGGCCGGATCTCCAGCTCACCGGCGACCGTCGGGCCCGACTGCTGTTCGGAGCGACCGCGGCGATGGCGGCGCGACACCGCTTCGATTCTCGCCATCGCCTCCTCCGGATGGCACGGCTTGCTGATCCAGTCGTCGACCCCCAGGCGCAGCCCGCGGACTCGCTGGGCGACGGTCGAGCGGCCGGTGCAGACGACGATGCCGAGGTCGGGCAGCATTCCGCAGACGCGCTCCAGGTACGCCCAGCCCTCTTCGCCCAGCAGCGCAGGATCGAGCAGCAGCGCGTTCAGCTTCATCGCCACCAGCTCCTCCGGCGGGATCGCGCTGGAGACGACCCGCAGCTCCCAGCCCGCCGCGTCAGCGCGCTTGGCGAGCACGGTGACGAAGCCGCTGTCGTTGTCGATGACGGCGAGCCGGACGATGGGACGATTGTATGCCCCCGCGGCGGCCGAACTACCTGCGTTTACAGGATTTTCACAGCCCGGTCACCACCAAATTGCGGCAAAGACGACCAAATGTGTCCACTTTTGGTCCTCGGAGGACTAGCTGATTGCCCCGGTCGCGGTCAGCGCCAGCACCACCACGCCCAGAGCGATCCGGTAGACGACGAAGATCCCCAGCGTGTGGGCGCCGAGGTAGCGGATCAACCAGGCGATCGCCACATAGCCCGTGACGAAGGCGACGAGCGTGGCGATCACCGTCGCCGCGGCCGAGGGGCTGCCCTCTTCGCCGATCTTGCGCAGCTCGAAGAGGCCGCTCAGAACCACGGCGGGGACCGAGAGCAGGAACGAGTAGCGAGCGGCGGCGACGCGGTCGAAGTTGCGGAACAGCCCGGCCGAGATCGTCGCTCCCGAGCGTGAGACGCCGGGAACCAGGGCCAGCGCCTGGGCGATGCCGACGAACAGCCCGTCGCGGCCGTTCATCTCGGTCAGGGCCCGCTGGCGGCTGCCGACCCGCTCGGCCAGCAGCATCACGAAGGAGAAGAGGACCAACGCCGAGCCGATCAGGTAGAGGCTGCGCGCGCCCGACTCGATCTGATCCCTGAAGGCGAAGCCGAAGATCGCGATCGGGATCGTGCCGAAGACGATGAACCAGCCCAGCCGCGCCTCCTGGCCGGCCTGACGGATCGGCACCCGCAGCTCACGCAGCCAGGCGACGGTGATGCGCCAGAGGTCGGCGCGGAAGTAGATCAGGACCGCCGCCATCGTCCCGAGCTGGATCACGGCGGTGAAGCCGGCGCCGGGATCCTCCCAGCCCAGGAGCGCGGGGACGATGCGCAGGTGGCCGCTGGAGGAGATCGGCAGGAACTCGGTCAGGCCCTGCACGAGGCCGAGGACGATGGCTTCCAAGGTGTTCATGGCGGCGCATCCTATGGCGGCGCTTCAAGCAGGGATTGGGAGAGGTCGCAGGTCGGCGCCCCGCCGCCGTGGTGCGCTAGATTTCCGCCCGTGAAGCGGACTGCGGCAGCCCTCGTCTCGATCCTGGCCACGATGCTCCTGGTGGCGCCGGCGGCGATGGCCGAGAACGGCGTCGGCCTGGCCGGCCCGACGACCGACAAGACGGTCACCTTCTTCTGCTTCGGCGTGATCGCCTTCTTCGCCGCCCTGGTGATCGTGATGTCGCTGATCCAGGGCAAACTGGAGAAGCGCAAGGAACGCCGCCGCACGGATCTGCAGCGCTTTAACTGAGCCGGAAGCCGCTCAGCAGGCGTTTCTCGGTCTCGCCCTCGATCTTCGCCACCACTTCGACCCGGCCCTCCAGCGGCGTGCCGCGGATCTTGGTCGCCAGCAGGTCGTCGACCTGGAAGATGCCGGCCGAATTGTTGAGCTCGATCTCGATCCGCACCGGGTGCTCCTCGCCGGCCTCGATCCGCACCTCGTCGATCGCGGCGGCGGAGATCGAGTGGATCCCCTCGTGCCCGGACTCGATCGGGATCCGGGTGCGCCCCTGCGCCATGTCGAGCGCGTCGGCGACGCGGACGACGCCGGCCTCGAGCGTGTAGGGCTCGCCGCGGCGGCGGTGGCCGATGATCGCGTGGAGGATCTCCGAGGCGACGACGGTGCGCTCGGGCTCGCGGTAGCAGCCGGCCAGCAGCCGTTCGAGGGCGCCGCTGGCGAGAAACAGCGAGTAGGCCTCGTGGTCGGCCCGGTGGATCGACATGCCGACGTCGTGCAGCAGGGCGCCGCCGGCGACCACCACCTCGGCGTCGCGGTCCCTCATCCCGTGGTCGCTGACCATCGCCGGCTCGACCCCCGCCTTGACCAGCAGGCGCAGCAGCCTGAGGGCGATGTTGAGGACGATCTGCATGTGGACCCAGGAGTGGTCCGACATTCCCAGCCGCTCCGATTGGACCTGGGTCATGTACCACCAGGCCCGCACCTGATCGTCGCCGTTGACGGCCTCGAGGAAGCCCTCGAGCTTGCGGTTGCCGCGGCTCGGCGCCCGCACCTTCGCCTCGGCGACCGCTTCCTTGGGGGGTTTGCGGCTCGGACCCTTGGGGTCGGGCGTCGGAACTGGCTCGCCGCTCACATCGCGGACTCTAGCCGCAGACCGGCCAGGGACTGGAGCCGGACTGCGCGTACAGCAGAGCCGCCCGGTAGTCCTGCTCGTCCTCGGGAGCTGCCGCCGGGTCGCCGGAGCCGCCAACCGATTCCCAGGTGCCGAAGTCGAACTGGTACTTGCCCCGGTAGCTGCCGTCAGACGAGACCGCGGTGGGGTCGCCACCGGACTCGCAGGAGGCGATCGACTCGAGGGTCTCGATGGTGACGCCGGCAGGGAGGGTGGCGAACGTTTCCCGGCGCTGCTGGCGGACGGCGGCGCGGTGTTCGACGCGGAGCTGACGCGTGACCGTGTCGATCACCTGGTGGAAGCGATCGATCGGGCGCTGCAGCGGCGCGATCCGCGCGACTTCGGCGTCGCCGACTCCGACTTTCTCGTCGCCGTCGGCGCCGGTCGCGGCGAGGGTTGCCGCCGGGAAGGCGAGCGTCAGGAAAAGGGCAGGGGCAATATGTGTGCGTTTTATGAGCAAGCGGAGGACCGTGGCGGTCTTTGCGGCCTCGATGGGTGACCGCGGTCACACAGCAGCGCCCAAAAGCATCAATCCGCACATGCTCAGGCATGACCACGGCTCCTCACCCTCCCCCCCGTAACCCCAACTGCATCAACTTGTCTATCTACCGGATGGAGAACTTGATGCAGTTCGGCATCCGCCATGATCCTGGGATCGCCGAGCACTCGACAACGCGACTGCTGCTCGCCTGCCCGGACCGGCCGGGGCTGATCGCGCGCGTCAGCGGCTTCCTCGCCGACGCCGGCCTCAACATCGTCGACGCCGACCAGCACTCGACCGGCGAGAGGCGCTTCTTCATGCGGATGGTCTTTGACCCCGTCCCCGCGGATGACCGCGAGGAGCTGCAGCGGCGCTTCGCGGAGGAGGTCGCCGACCCCTTCGAGATGGAGCACCGCTTCGCCGAGTCGAGCCAGCGCAAGCGGGTCGCGATCATGGTCTCGCGCGAAGACCACTGCCTCTCCGACCTGCTCTGGCGCTGGCGCAGCGGCGAGCTCGGCGGCGAGCTGATCGCGGTCGTCTCCAACCACCCCGACCACGCCGACCAGGTGGCCTCGGTCGGCCTACCCTTCCACCACGTCCCGGTCGATTCCGGCTCTCGCGAAGAGGCGGAGCGGCGGACGCTCGAGCTTCTCGAGGGCGTCGATCTGCTGGTCCTCGCCCGTTACATGCAGGTCCTCTCGGCCGGCTTCCTGGACCAGCTCGGCGCCCCCGCGATCAACATCCACCACAGCTTCCTGCCGGCCTTCGTCGGCGCCGACCCCTACCGCCGCGCCCACGAGCGCGGCGTCAAGCTGATCGGCGCCACCGCCCACTACGTGACCGCCGACCTCGACGCCGGCCCGATCATCGACCAGGACGTGACCAGGGTCAGCCACAGCGACGAGGTCGAGGACCTGGTCCGGATCGGCCGCGACGCCGAGCGGCTGGTCTTGGCCCGGGCGGTGACGGCCCACCTCGACGACCGGGTCCTGCTCGACGGCGAGCGCACGATCGTCTTCTAGCCCCGGCGGCTAGTTGGGGGCGGGCTCGGACTCCGCTGTCGCCTGTGCCGCCTCCCACAGCTGCAGCAGCTCCTCGACGGCGGCCCTGGCCTCGCGATGGCGCCGTTCGGCGCGCTCGATCCGGCTCGGGCTGGACCAGGCGGCGGGGTCGGCGAGCTCTTCCTCGACCTCGCGCAGCTTCGCTTCGGCGCGCTCGATCCGCTGCTCCAGCTTGGCTGCCTTCTTCGCCGCCTTCTCGGCCGACGAGGTGGCGCTGTACTTGCCGCTCTTGCCACCGCCGTTGGCGGCCGCAGGCTTGGCGGCCGCGCTTGCCGTCGCCTCGCGCTCGTCGCGGCGGCGCTGATACTCGGCCCAGCCGCTGTCGTGGCTGGTCAGCTTGCCGTCCTCGCAGACGATCGTGCGGCTGCCGACCGCCTCCAGCAGGGCGCGATCGTGGGAGATCAGGACGACGGCTCCCTCGAACTCCATCAGCGCGTCCTCGAGCGCCTCGCGACTCTCGATGTCGAGATGGTTGGTGGGCTCGTCGAGGACGAGGACGTTGGCGCCGGAGGCGACCAGGATCGCCAGCGAGAGCCGCCGCTGCTCGCCACCGGAGATGTCGCTGAGCTGCTTCTCGGCGTCGGCACCGGAGAAGAGGAAGCCGCCCAGCAGCGCCCGCGCCTTCGGCCCGGCGAGCCCGGTCTCACGCTGGGCGGCGTCGAGCACGGTGCCCTCCCCCGCCGCCGTGTCGGCGTGCTGGGAGAGGTAGCCGAGCCTGACGTTGTGGCCGTTGCGGACGCTGCCCGAAGCCGGCTCGCGGCGGCCCGCCAGGGTCTCGATCAGGGTGGTCTTGCCGCTGCCGTTGGCCCCGACCAGGACGACGTGCTCGCCGCGCTCGACTTCGAGCTGAGCGTCGTCGAGAAGCGTCCGGCCCGGGACCTCGATCCTGCCGTTGACGAGTTTCAGCACCACCCGCCCGGGCCGCTCCGGCGGTTTGAAGGAGAAGCGCAGCTTGCGGGTGTCGCGGCGTTCGGCCTGCGGCCCACCTTTCTTCTTCTTGTCGATCTGTTTCAGCCGCGACTGCGCCTGTTTGGCCTTGGTCGCCTTGTAGCGGAAGCGCTCGACGAAGCGCTCCATCCGCTCGATCTCCGCCTGCTGGCGGTCGATCGCCTTGCCGAGGGCGATCTGGCGCGCCGCCTGCTCCTGGCGCCAGGCGTGCCAGGGGCCGGCGAAGAAGCGGGCGCGCTGGGCCTCGATCTCCAGCACCGAGGTGCCGACAGCCTCCAGGAACCAGCGGTCGTGGGCGACCAGGACCACGGCCGCGTCGAGGTCGACCAGATAGCTCTCCAGCCACTCCAGCGAGGGGATGTCGAGATGGTTGGTGGGCTCGTCGAGCAGCAGCAGGTCCGGCCTGGCGGCCAGCGCCCGCGCCAGCGAGGCCCGGGTCAGCTCGCCGCCGGAGAAGGTCGCGAGCGAGCGCCCGGTCTGCTCCTCGCCGGCGAAGCCGAGGCCGCGCAGGACTTCCAGCACCTGGTCGCGCCAGCGGTAGCCGCCGCCGGCTTCGAGCCGGTGCTGGGCGGCGGCGTAGGCGGCCATCGTCTCCTCGCCGCCGGCCGCCATCTGCCCCTCGAGGCGCTCCAGCTCGGCCTCGGTCTCCAGCATGTCGGCGCGGCCGGAGAAGACGTACTCGCCGAGCGTGTCGCTGGAGTCGCGCGGCGGGCGCTGATCGTGGAGGGCGACCCGGGCCCCGCGATGGATCGTCAGCGAGCCGGAGTCCGGCGAGAGCTCGCCGGAGAGGACCCGCAGCAGGGTCGACTTGCCGGCGCCGTTGCGGCCGGAGAGGGTCATCCGTTCGCGCGGCTCGAGCTTGAAGGAGACGTCGGCGAAGAGCAGCTTGCCGCCGACGTGGACGTCCAGGGAGGTTGCGGTCGCGATCGCCATGGGCAGACCAACTTAGAGAACCGCCGATCCCGCGTAACCTCACCCCATGGGAGGCCCGCTGCGACACCTCGGTGAGCTGGCGAAGGCGCGGGCGACCCGCGACTCCTCGGCGCGGGCCGACCGGCAGGCACTGGTCGAGCTGGAGGCGCGGCCGCTGCGGCTGCCGGCCGGCCTCGAGGTCGAGTGGCTCGGCGTCTCCGGCTACCGCTTCAGCTACGAGGGCAAGACCCTGTTCGTCGACCCCTATCTCTCCCGCGTCCCCTTTCGCGACCTGGTCCTGCGGCGGCGGGCGCTGCCCGACCCGGCGGCGCTCGAGCGCTTCGTCAAGGCGCCCGGCGAGACCGTCGGCGTGCTCGTCGGCCACACCCACTTCGACCACGCGGTCGACGCGCCGGCGATCGCCAGGCGCAGCGGCTGCAAGGCCTACGGCTCGCAGTCGCTGCTGAACCTGATGGCCCTGCACGGGCTCGCCGAGCGGACGGTCGTAGTCGAGCCCTACCGCACCTACGAGCTGGGCCCGTTCGAGGTTTCCTTCACGCCCAGCGCCCACTCCAAGTTGCTGCTCGGGTTGGCGGTCCCCTACGACGGCGAACTGACCTGCGAGCATCTCGACTCCCTCTCCCCCGGCGCCTACCGCTGCGGCCAGGTCTGGGGAATCTCGATCGCCGTCGCCGGCCTGCGCTTCTACCACCAGGGCAGCGCCAACCTGCTCGACGAGGCGGTCCGCGAGCGCGACGTCGACGTCTTCCTCGCCGGCGTCGCCGGCCGGGCCTTCACCGACGACTACTGGCGGCGGATCCTCCCCCGCCTCGAACCGCGCGCGGTCGTGCCCACCCACTACGACAACTTCTTCCGCCCGCTGGGACAACCGCTCGAGTTCGTCGCCAACGTCCAGCTCGCCGAGCTGCCGGAGGAGATCGGCGCGGTCAGCCGCGACATCGAGCTTGCCGCCCTGCCCCGCGCCGACCGCTAGCAGTGCTTGGCGGCGACTTGGTCGATCGTGCCCTTGGTGCGCATCGTGCCCACGCCGAGAGCCGCGTCGATCGCCTTGAGGTCGAGATCGGAGTCGATCGTGCCGCCGCTCGGCAGCCAGTACAGCTCGCGGCCCTCGATCGCCAGCCGATCCTCGTCGCTGGCCAGTGCCAGCACTTTCCTGCGCGCCGCCGCGGTCGGTCCCTTCGTCAGCATCAGGACCTGGAGCTTGCCCTTCGACGCCGCGAGCAGCTTCGCCGCGAAGGGCTCCTGGGCGGCGATCGCCGCCACCTCGGCGCAGCTGCGCAGGAAGACCGGCACTTCGTAGCCGAGCGCCTCGCCCAGGCCCGCTTCGATTTGCTTCGTGAGCGGCGCCTCTTTCTCGCCGCCATCGGAGTCGAAGATCACGTTGCCGCTGGCGCGGAAGGTGGCGACGTTCTCGCAGCCCAGCGCCTCGAACTCGGCCCGCAGCTCGTCGTTCTTGATCCGCCGCTTGCCGAGATTCATCCCGCGCAGGAAAGCCACGTAGCGCTCCACGCACCAAGCCTACGACCGCCCGGCCCCGGAGGGCCAGGTGGTCGTTTCTATGGAGGCGCCGAGATTCGAACTCGGATCCGCGGCCGCGGCGCGAAGGCGTCTACAGGTTTAGCCGGCGCTTTTTTCTCGTCTCCCGGGGTCCGCGCCGGCGGGCACTACGGGAGACACAGCCCTCTGAAATTTCCCCTGGAAGACGGGGCGATCCGCCTGGGTGAGCCCGCATTTTGAAGCCGGCTGCCCTCCCGGCGGGCGCGGGAGGACCGACTCTCACAGCGCTTAGTTTCTAGCTAAGCGGCGAGGGCGAACTCATGGTCCGCACGTATTGGTTGGTGCCGGGGTTTAACGAGGCCTCCGGCAACCTCGACCTGCAACCTTTCGCACGAGTCGACCACGTCGAAGCCTGTCGCCCCCGTGCACTGCGCATTAGATTGTAGGGACCCAGGGTACGGTGTCGGGATGGTGACCCCGTGAGTGAGCGTGCATACGACGCGATCGTGCTCGGGGCCGGGCCCGCGGGGGAGGTTTGCGCCGGCCGTCTCGCCGAGGGCGGCATGAAGGTCGCGATCGTCGAGCGCCACCTGATCGGCGGCGAATGCTCCTATTACGCCTGCATGCCGTCGAAGGCGCTGCTGCGGCCGGCCGACGTGCTCGCCGAGGCGCGGCGCATCCCCGGCGTCGCCGCGACGGTGAGCGGGGGGCTCGACGCCCAGGCCGTCCTCGACCGCCGCGACGAGGTCATCCACGACCTCGACGATTCGGTCCAGCTGCCCTGGCTGGAGGAACGCGAGATCGACCTCTTCCGCGGCGAGGCCCGCTTCGACGGCGAGCGGCGGCTGCTCGTCGGCGGCGAGGCGCTGGCCGCGCGCAAAGCGGTGATAGTCGCCACCGGCAGCGGCGCGGCAATGCCGCCGATCGACGGGCTCGACACGGTCGAGCCCTGGAACAACCGCAAGGGAACCACCGCCAAGCGGGTCCCGCCCAGCATGATCGTGCTCGGCGGCGGGCCGGTCGGCAGCGAGCTCTCCCAGGCCTGGACCTCGCTCGGGACCGAGGTGACTCTGGTCGAGGGCAACGGGCACCTGCTCGCGCGCGAGGAGGCCTTCGCCGGGGAGGAAGTCGCCGCTTCGCTGCGCGAGAGCTTCGGGGTCGACGTCCGCACCGGGGTCCAGGCCGAGCGGATCGCGGCCGGCGGCCCCGGCGTCGTCGCCGAGCTCAGCGACGGCAGCCGGGTCGAGGGCACGGAGATCCTGATCGCGGTCGGCCGGGTCCCCCAGACCCGCGACCTGGGCCTCGACTCCGCCGGGGTCGAGCCGGGCGATCACGGCTTCCTCGAGACCGACGAGCGGCTGCGCGTCGGCGGTCGCGAGTGGCTCTACGCGATCGGCGACGTCAACGGCCGCGCGCTCTTCACCCACATGGGCAAGTACCAGGCCTGGGTGGCGGCCGAGAACCTGCTCGGTCGCGAGGTCGAGGCGGTGGCCGAGGAGATCGGCTCGCCCCGCGTCACCTTCACCGACCCCCAGGTCGCCGCCGCCGGCAAGACGCTCGACCAGGCCCGCGCAGCGGGAATCGACGCCGTCGCCGTCGACGCCCCGACCGACGGCTCGGCCGGGGCCAGCTTCCAGGGCAAGGACACCGGTGGCACCTCCCGCCTCGTCGTCGACCGGGCGCGCGGAACGATCGTCGGCGCCACCTTCACCGGCTTCGAGACCGCCGACCTCCTGCACGCCGCGACCGTGGCGATCGTCGCCGCGGTGCCGCTGGCGAAACTACGGCACGCCGTCGCCGCCTACCCGACCCGCAGCGAGGTCTGGCTGAAGCTCCTGGAGAAGTACGAAAGCTAGGCGCGGGTCGCGGCTAGACCGTCGAGCGTCGCTTCAGATCCTCGAGCAGGTCGCCGGGGAAGCCGGCCACCTGGTCGAGATCGTCGACGGAGCGAAAGCCGCCGAGGCGCTCGCGGTGGGCGAGCAGGCGGGTCGCCTGGGTCACCGAGAGGTTCTCCCCGCGCAGCTGCTCGAAGGTGACGGTGTTGAGGTCGATCGCCGCGCCGGCGGCGCCAGGGCCGGGCGCGTTGACGGCGGCCGGGGGCGGCGTCGGCGGCTCGGGGATTACCGCTGGTGCCGGCGTCGGCGGCTCGGGCGCGGGCGGCGGCGAATACGACGGCTCTGGCGGCGCGGGTGGCGCCGGGGGCGGGGGCGGGCTCCAGGGCGGCGCGGGCGGCGCGGGCGGCGCGGGCGGCGCGACGGGATCAGACACGGGCGCCGGTGGTGGTGGCGGGGGGGCTTGGAACTGGGGCTCGGCCGGCGCCTGCACGGAGCGGACGACCGCCTGCTCGGCTTCGATCGCCCGCCGCTCCGCCTCCTGGGCCCTCTCTTCGGCTTCGGCGACGCTCTGCTGCATCTGCTGCAGGCGCTGCTGGCGCTCTTGCTCTTCGGACCTCAGCCCCTCCAGCCGCTTGGCCTCGGCCGCACGCTGCTCGGCGGCCTTGGTGCGCTCCTCGATCTGTCGCAGGCGCTCCTCCGCTTCCGCCAGCGAGCGTTCCTGGGCCTGGCGCTCTTCCTGCAGCCTCTGCTCGGCGCCGTGCAGGTCCGGGACCGGTGCGAGGGAGGGAGGTTGCGGCGGCAGGGGCGCGGGCGGTGACTGCTGCTGCGCCTCCTGCTGAAGCCTTGCCGCCTCTTCGATCCGGTGATCGGCCTCGGCGCGGAGCCGCTGCTCCTCGTGACGAACCTCCTCGACCTTGTCGCGAACGCGCTGTTCGGCGGCCACCGGGTCGTACTCGGTGGAGGCCGGGGAGACGGCACCGCCGACCGGCGGCGGCACCGGCGGCAGCTGCTGGGGCGGCGGCGGGGTGGCGACCGGCTCTTGCGAGGCCGGCGGGAACGGCACCGGGGCGCTGCTCGCCCCGGCGACCTGTCCCAGTTCGCGCTCGCGGGCGGCGCGGGCGGCGGCGAGTCGCTGCTCGGCCAGCGCCGCTTCCTGCTTGCGCTTGCCGCCGCCGTACTTGATCCCGAAGAAGCTCTTCTGCTTTGGCTCCGGCGCCGCGACCGGCGCCTGGCCGGGAACGGCCGGGGGCTGCTGCGGCGGCGCGGCGGCCGGCGGCGCTCCCTTGCCGCGCTTGCCCGCCCGCTCCTCCTTGCGGCGCTTGATCTCCTCGCGGCGCCTCTGGCGCACTTCGTTGCGTTTGAGGCGCTGTTCCTCCCGCACGCGACGCCGCCGATCCTTGGTGCTCTCGGGGGGCCCGGCCGGCGGGGCGGAAGGAGCCGTCGGAGCGGTGGGCAGTGCCCGGAACCGGGGGCATCGCCGGCGGGGGCACCGCGGCCATTTCGGCGGTGGGCGCCGCCGTGGCAGGCGGAGTACCAGCTGGCGGAGCGCTGCCCGGGGGCGGTGGCGCCTGGGCGGCGGCCGCCGCTTTCTCCTTCTTGCCGCGGCGCTGACTGACGTTGACGACCAGCAGAAGCAGCAGGATCGCCAGCAGCAGCGCCCCGACGAAGTAGCCGGTGTTGTCACTCACGTAGTCGCTCGCCTTGTCCGGGAACGACTCCGCCCCGGCGGTCGCCGGTGCGACCGCGGCCAGGGAAACGAGCCCGACGAAGCACGACGAAAAGAGCAGGCGGATCCGCATTCCCCTGCATCCTTGCATGTGAGGCGGCTGATGCAAGCCCGGATCGAGCCCTGCCGCGGACCGACGTTCGAGCCGCCGCGATCTACCGCATCCGCCCCTTGAACTCACGCTCGACTTCCCGGCGCACGTCGCGGTCGGCGATCTCGCGGCGCCGGTCGCGGCCTTCCTTTCCCCGGGCCAGCGCCAGCTCCACCTTGGCGCGCGATCCTTTGAAGTAGATCCGGGTGGGAATCAGCGTCAGGCCTTTCTGCGCGGTTTTGCCGATCAGCCGCTCGATTTCGACCCGGTGCAGGAGCAGCTTGCGCGGCCGCTCGGGTTCATGGGCGTCGACGCTGGAGAACTCGTAGGGAGGGATGTGCAGCTTGCGCAGCCAGACCTCGCCGTCTTCCACCACGGCGTAGGAGTCGGTCATCTGGGCCTTGCCGCTGCGCAGCGACTTCACCTCGGAGCCGCGCAGCACGATCCCGGCCTCCATCTTCTCCTCCCATTCGAACTTGTGACGGGCGCGGCGATTGGTGACTACGTCGCCGGAAGCGGGCAGGCGCGGCTTCTTTGACTTCTTAGCCACCGGCGAGCTCCAGGTCGACGCGCCCCCGCGCCGGACTGACGCCGGTGACCCTGACCTTGACCGGGTCCCCCAGCCGCAGGGCCGCCTTGGAGGCGCGGTTGACCAGTGCCACCTCGGCCCGGTCCAGCTCGTAGCGGCCGCCGGGCAGGCGCCGGGCGGGCAGCATGCCCTCGTAGACGTCGCCGAGGTCGCCGCCGAAGGAGACGAAGGCGCCGGCCCGGACCACCCCGGAGACCTCGCCCCCGAATTCGGCCTCGCGGCCGCGCGCGCCGAGCTCGCGCTCGAGCAGGTAGGCGGCGCAGACGTCGTCGGCGCCGTGCTCGATCTTCGCCGACTCGCGCTCGCGGGCGGAGCAGTCGGCAGCCACCTCTCGGGCCTCGGCCAGGCGCGGCGCCTGCTCCCCCTCCCCCAGCGCCGCCAGCAGCGCCCGGTGGACGACCAGGTCGGGATAGCGGCGGATCGGCGAGGTGAAATGCGTGTAGGCGGCGCTGCCAAGGCCGGCATGGCCGCTGTTGCGCTCGCTGTAGGCGGCTTGCTTGAGAGAACGGAGCACGAGCGATGTATACGCCTGGCGGCCGTGTCCGCGCCGCGCGGCCTCGCGGCCGACGAGCCGGCTGGCGTCGGCCGCCACCTGCCCGGCCTGCTGGGCCGAGAGGCCCTGGCCGAGCGGCGGGGTCGGGATGCCGAGGGCGGCCAGCTGCTCGACCAGGCGTTCGATCCGGGTCGGGTCGGGCTGGGCGTGGACGCGGTAGATCGCCGGCACCCGCTCGCGCCGCAGCCGCTCGGCGACCTGCTCGTTAGTGAGGATCATCAGCCGCTCGATCAGCCGATGAGCCTCCGTCTGAGGGACGCGGTGGGCGCCGATCACGCTGCCGGCGGCATCGAAGCGGAACTCGGGCTCAGCCGATTCGACCTCGAGGCTGGTGGCGCCCCGCTGCTCGCCCAGGTCGGTGGCGACGGCACGGGCGGCGGCGAGCGGTTCGGCGACCTGCTGCGGCCGCGCCGCCCGGCCCGCGAAGATCGCGTCGAGCTGGTCGTAGTCGAGGCGGACGTCGGAGCGGATGCGGCTGCGGTAGAAGCGGGTAGAGCGCGGCTTCGCTCCCGGCCCCAGCTCGATCTCCGCCGTCACCGCCAGCCGCTCGACCCCCGGGGCCAGGCTGCAGGCGTCGCTGCTGAGCGCGTGCGGCAGCATCGGCTCGACTGCGCCCGGCACGTAGGTGCTGTTGGCGCGGCGGCGCGCCTCGAGGTCGAGCGGGGTGCCCGGGCGCACGTGGGCGGCGACGTCGGCGATGTGGATCCAGACCCTGGCGCCGTCGCCCTCGCGCTGGGCGGAGACGGCGTCGTCGAAGTCGCGAGCCGTGGCGGGGTCGACGGTGAAGGTCGAGAGCGCCGTCAGGTCGCGGCGGGCGCCGCGCTCGGCCGTGGCGGCCGCCTCGGTGGCTTCGGCCTCCAGTCCGGGCCGGAAGCCGCGGAAGCCGAGCCGCTCGCGCAGCAGCGCCTCGACAGCCTCGCGAGCGCTCGGCAACCGCTCGCGCGAGCGCGGGGCGGGCGCACCCGCAGCCCGGTTGCGGGCTCGCTGGGCCCGCCCGGGCCGGGGCTGGCGCCGCCGGCTCAACCCCCGACCTGACCGGCCAGGACGCCGAGCGCCCGCTCCTCCCCCTCGTCAACGGGGGTTTCCGGGTCGTCGCTGACCTTGACGTCGGGGTGGATTCCATGGCTGCGCGCCAGATTGGTCCCGTCGGGAGTGAAGTACTCGCCGACCGTCAGCTTCAGGGCGCCGCCGTTGGCGAGCCCTTTCTCCTCCTGGAAGACGCCCTTGCCGAAGGAGCGGGTGCCGACCACGGTGGCACCGGCGTCGTCGGCGAGGGCCGCGGCGAGGATCTCGGCGGCGGAAGCGGTGTTGCGGTCGATCAGCATCACCAGCGGGCGCTTCGGCAGGGCGCCGCCGACCGACTCGTGGACGCTGCGGCCCTGGGTGCGGGACTCGGTCGAGACGACGACCTGACCCTCCGGCAGGAAGAGGCTGGCGCTGAGCACCGCCTCGTCGAGCAGGCCGCCGGGGTTGCCGCGCAGATCGATCACGATCCCTTCCGCCCCTTCGCGCTGGACCTTGCGCACCGCCTTGGCGAGCAGGGCGTGCACCCCTTCGCTGAAGCTGAGGATGCGGACGTAGCCGAGCCGCCGCCCGTCGACGGCCTCCACCTTGCTGCTGACGTTCGGCAATGCCACCTCGGCTCGGACCAGCCGCAGCCGGCGGACTTCACCGCTTTTGGCGTCGCGCACCCCGAGCGTCACCTCGGTGCCTTCCGGGCCCTTGATCTTCGCGGTCGCCTCGTTGCTGCTCTCGCCCGCGATCGAGTCGCCGTCGACCGAGACGATCGTGTCGCCGGCGGCGATGCCGGACTGGTCCGCGGGCGAGCCGGCGAAAACCCGGACCACCCGCAGTCCCCGTTTCACCGGTACGACGCTGAGGCCGACGCCGGAGAAGCGGCCTTCGATCGCCTGGTTGAAGCTTTCCCGGCTCTGCGGCGAGAAGTATTCGCTGAAGCGGTCGCCATGGCGCTGGCGCAGCTCCCTCACCATCCCCTGCAGGGAGGCGTTGCTCAGCTCGGTCGCACCGACCGGGCGGAAGTAGTTGTCCTCGATCAGTTCCGACGCTTCCGCGGTCAGTCCCGCCGGCGAGCCGACGAACGCATCGCGCAGGAACTCGGGCAGCTTGGCGGGGTGGCCGCCGAGCCAGAGCCCGGCGCAGAGGCAGGCAAGCAGCCCGACGGCGTAGGCCACGGCCGCGCGTGCTTTCACGCCGGCCTCAGACCTTGAGGAAGCGGCGCAGGGTGATGCCGGAGCCGATCGTCGAGACGAGGACCGCGGCCGCGAAGAGGATCGCCACCAGGGCCGGGAACGAGAGCGTGCTGTTGCTCTGCGCCGCCAGGAAGGAGAAGGAGTCGCTGAGCGGGTCGACGACGGTGATCTTGCCGAGCCACAGGATCAGTATGGCCACCAGGCCGCCGGTGAAGCCGACGACGACGCCCTCGATCATGAACGGCCAGCGGATGAACCAGCGGGTCGCCCCGACCAGCCGCATCACCTCGACCTCGCGGCGACGGGTGTAGATCGAGAGCCGGATCGTGTTGCCGACCAGCATCAGCGAGGCGGCGATCAGCAGCGCCGTCATCACCGTCAGCACGATCTTCAGGGCGCTGGTCACCTCCTCGATCTGCTGCGAGGCCTGCTGGCGGTCGAAGATGTTGTTGACGATCGGCGAGATCGGCTGCGGCTCGCCGTTGGGCCCGGTGGGCATGATCGCCGAACGGATCCCGGGCAGGTTGGCGGCGTCGTCGGCCTTGATCTCGAAGCTGGCCGGCAGCGGGTTGGTGTTGAGCTGCTCGACGATCGACTTGTCCTTCAGTTCGCTGCGCAGGGTCGCCAGCGCTTCGGCCTTGCTGATGAAGGTGACCGAGACCACGTGCGGGATCCCTTCCAGCTTCACCTGCAGGGCGTCGATTTCGCCCTGCGTCGCGTCGTCGAAAAGCCCGGCCTGGATGTTGAGCTCGCTGCGGATCTGCTCGCTCTTGGCCTGGGTGGTCTGGAAGATCGGGATCAGGACGCCGAGCAGGATCACGGTGACGACCGTGGTCACGACCGCGGCCAGGCTCGGCGCGGCGTTGCGGCGCAGAGCGCGGATCGCCTCCTGCAGGAAGAAGATCAGGCGCGACATCAGAGCAGCGACCCCTGGTCATGGCCGTTGGTCTGGCCCTCGCCCTCCGGGCCCACCCCCATCTCGGCCCGCATCCGCAGGCCGAACTCGGTGGTCGACTCCTCGGTGTAGCCGCCGCTGACCTCGTCGCGGACGACGCGGCCCTCGTAGAGCTCCACGACGCGGCGCTGCATGCTGTCGACCATCTCGCGGTCGTGGGTGACGACCAGGACGGTGGTGCCGGCCTTGTTGATCCGGTAGAGCAGCTGCATGATCCCGATCGAGGTGACCGGGTCGAGGTTGCCGCTGGGCTCGTCGGCGAGCAGCAACGGCGGGTGGTTGACGAAGGCGCGGGCGACCGAGACGCGCTGCTGCTCGCCGCCGGAGAGCTGGTCCGGGTAGCTGTGCAGCTTGGTCGAGAGGCCGACCAGGCGCAGCGTCTGCGGCACCTGCTCGCGGATTTCGGCGCGGCTGGCGCCGATCACCTGCAGCGCGTAGGCGACGTTGTCGTAGACGGTGCGGTCGGGGAGCAGCTTGAAGTCCTGGAAGACGGTGCCGATGTTGCGCCGCAGCTGCGGGATCTTCTTCTCCGGCAGGGCGCCGATGTCGCGGCCGGCGATCTTCACCGCGCCCTCGCTGGCCGCGAGCTCGCGGATCAGCATCTTGATCAGAGTTGACTTGCCGCAACCGGTCGGGCCGACCAGGAAGACGAACTCACCGCGTCCGATCGCCAGCGAGACCCGGTCCAGCGCCATGTGGCCGCCCGGGTAGACCTTGGTGACGTCGCTGAGCTCGATGATCGGCGCGCGGCGGCCGCTGGGCCGCCGCGGCTCGTCCTCACGGGGTTGTCTCTTCTTCGATCTCGCCATCGGTGGGCTCGTCCTTCTGCGGACACAGGGTGACTCCTCTGCCCCTTCGGCCGCGCAAGAACGCGCCCACCGCAGATTGGCAAGATATTAGCTAATTATGAGCAATCGCTTATTTTCGAACCCGGCCTTCGTTACTCCACCATGAAGGGCGTCGGCATCCCTTCGTAGTCGGCCCCCAATGTGATGTCGCCGGTGTAGGAGCCGTTTTCGAAGGCGCCTTCGACTTCGCAGCCGGCATCCAGCTCGTAGTCGAGCCCTTCGACGTCGAGTTCGACCTCGACGTCCTGAGCCATTGTCTTGTCTCGGTAGACGACCTGGCTGAGGCCGAGCTGTTCGGGGATTGTCAGGTGGCAGGGTTCTTCGGCTGTGATCAGGAAGTCGATCTCGTTGGCGGTTGGGCACTTGATGTCCAGCGACCCTTCGACTGTGTCCATGGCCAGTGTGGCGCCAGCGTTGAACTGGTAATCGCAGCCGTTCATGTTGACGTGAACCAGGTCGCCATTCAGTTGACAGCTTGTGCCGTAGCCCGCATTCAATGTCAGCTGTTCTGAGGCTTCCACCAGTTCGCCGTGGAGTTTGACGCCGCATTCCATTACGCCCAGTTCCGTTTCCAGTTCCTGGACGGTGGCGTGTATGCCTGTGATTGTCGCTGGATAGTTGCCGGCTGTGAACGTGCCGGCCTGCGCCGCCGAGGCGGACATCGCGCCAATCGCGCAGACGGCGAGAACGGCTAGGCCGAGGGCTTTGAGCTTGCGAGACATCTTCATCGCTTCCTTCCTGTTGCGCTTCAGTGCCCCGCCTCCCGACGGCCATCCATAGCGCGGCTCCAACAAACGATCAAGAATTTTCCAGCAAACACTCCGGTTCTGTGCGTACAGAGCGGGAGATCTAGCCGATCGCGACCATGCGCTCGATCGGCACCCGGGCGCGCTCGGCCACGTCGGCGGGAACGCTGACCTCGAACTTCATCTCACGCAGTGAATCGCGGAGCTTCGGCAGCGTGATCATCTTCATGTACTTGCAGGTCGCCATCCGGTTGGCCTCGATCAGGTTGGCCCGCGGAGCCGCCTGCTGCAGCGGGTAGAGCATCCCGTTCTCGGTGGCGACGACGAAGCTGCCCTCGGGGTGGGCTTCGACGTGCTGCAGCATTCCCGAGGTCGAGAGCATGTGGACCCCGCCGGCGTCGATGTCGCCCGAGGCGACGTACTCCATCGCCTGGGTCGAGCAGCCGCACTCGGGGTGGATCAGGAACTCCGCCTCGGGGTGCTCGGCGCGGGTGCGGGCGATGTCGTCGGGCCGGATGCCGGCGTGGACGTGGCACTCGCCATCCCAGATGTGGAAGCGGCCGCGGCGCTCCTGGTCGTCGACCAGCCCGGTCTCGCGCTCGACGAAGGCGCCCAGCCACATGTCGGGGCCGAAGAGGATCTCGGTATCCGGGCCGTGCTCGGCCCAGATGTGCTCGACGACGCTGACCGCATTGGAGGAGGTGCAGCAGTAGTCGGTCTCGGCCTTGACCTCGGCCGACGTGTTGACGTACATCACGACCAGGGCGCCGGGGTGCTCCGCCTTCCAGGCGCGCAGCTGGTCGGCGTCGATCGAGTCGGCAAGCGAGCAACCGGCGTCGAGGTCGGGGATCAGCACCGTCTTCCCGGGCGAGAGGATCGCGGCGGTCTCGGCCATGAAGTGGACGCCGCAGAAGGCGATCGCCTCGGCGTCGGTGGCGGCCGCCTGGCGCGAGAGGCCGAGCGAGTCGCCGAGGTAGTTGGCGACGTCCTGGACCTCCGGCAGCTGGTAGTTGTGAGCGAGGACGACGGCGTCGCGCTCGGCCGCGAGCGCGCGGATCTCGTCGCCGAGTTCGGCGATCTGCTCCGGAGCCAGCTCCGGCGCAAAACCAGGTTGGATAGTCGGGAGCTCCTGCATGAGCCCTTCCTTTCCTGATGTTCGCTGGCCCGGCTTTCGCCTAGAACCAGTCGAATGAACGTTCCTCAAGTCTAGCCTGTGGAGCATGCCGGAGCTGCCGGAGGTGGAGATCGTCGCGCGCAGGCTGAGCGCCAGCCTGGCGGGGGCCGTCGTCGAATCGGCCCTGGCGCCGGGGATGAACGTGATGAAGACCTTCGACCCGCCGCTGGAAGCACTGGCCGGGCGCGAGCTGACCGGCGTCAGGCGGGTCGGGAAGATGCCGGTGGTCGAGTTCGGCGACCTCGCTCTGCTGATCCACCTGATGTCGGCGGGAAGGCTGAAAGCGTTCGGCAAACGGGCCACCCCCAAAGACCGCGCCTCGCGGGTGCTGGTGCGGCTGGAGGACGGCCGCGAGCTGCGGCTGCGCGAGTTCGGGACCAAGCAGCGGGCCTGGGCGAAGCTGTTGGCGACGGACGCGGTCGCCGAGGACGAGATGGTCGCCAGCCTCGGTCCCGAAGCCTGGCCCCCTCCCCCGCTCGCGGAGTTCGCCACCGCGATCGACCAGCCCCGCCACCTGCACCCACTCCTGCGCCACCAGCGAGACATCGCCGGCATCGGCCGCTCCTGGGTCGACGAGATCCTCTGGGAGGCCCGGCTCTCCCCCTTCAAGAAGGGCTCGGAACTGGATCCGGAGGAGGTGGAGCGACTGCACGCAGCGCTCCACGTCCTCGGCGATGCAATCGACCACTACGAGCAGACGATCGGCGCCGAGGTCCCCGACAAAGTGCCGATGCCACTCCAGGTTCACAAACGCGAGGGCCAGCCCTGCCCCCGCTGCGGCACCACCATCGAGGCCGTCTTCTTCTCTGAGCATCAAACGAACTACTGCCCCAAGGAGCAGACCGGCGGCCGCGTCCTCAAGGACCGGCGGTTATCGAAATTGCTCAAGTAGGGCCGGCGGGGGAGGTCTCGCCGTCACGAACAGCGGGGAGGTTCCGTCGAGACCTCCCCCGCCGGCCCCGCGAGCGCTTAGACGGGCTCCAGGAGCAAACTGAAGTCCAGGGAGGGGGCGGAGTGGGTGAGGGCGCCGATGGAGATGAAGTCGACGCCGGTTTCGGCGATGGCGCGGACGGTGGTCAGGTCGACGCCGCCGGAAGCCTCGAGGGCGGGACCATCGCCGGAGCCGGAGTTCTCGTCGCGCAGCTTGACGGCACCGCGCAGGGTCTCCGGGTCCATGTTGTCGAGCAGGAGGCGGTCGGCGCCGACGCCGAGCGCGTAGGCGGTCTCGTCGAGGTTGCGGACCTCGACCTCGACCGGCAGCCGCGGCTGGGTCTTGCGAGCGAGGTAGATCGCCTTGGCGACGCCGCCGGCGAGGGCGATGTGGTTCTCCTTGATCAGGATCGCGTCGTAGAGGCCCATGCGGTGGTTGCGTCCGCCCCCGGCCGCGACCGCGGCCTTCTCCAGCGTCCGCAAGCCCGGCGTCGTCTTGCGGGTGTCGAGGATGCGAGCACCGGTCCCAGAGATCGCCTCGACGAAGCGGGCGGTGAGGGTGGCGATGCCGGAGAGGTGGCCGAGGAAGTTGAGGGCGGTGCGCTCGGCGACCAGCAGCGCCGCCGCCGGCCCGCTCGCCAGCAGCACCTCGGCGGGGATGTCGTCACCCCCTCGCCACTGTCCCTCGACCACGAGTTTGTCGACGTGCTCGACCCCGCACTGGCGCATCGCCTCCTCGACCGCGTCGAACCCGAAGGCGACCCCTGCCTCTTTCTGCACGATCCGGGCGCGGGCGCGGGCGTCGCTCGGCACCGTCGCCGCGGTGGTCACGTCGCCGGGGCCGACGTCCTCCCCCAGCGCGCGGGCAACCATCTCCTTTAGCTCACCGGGCTCGGCCATCGGGGCCACCCTAGTCAACGACGAAGAGTGCATCCACCGCCTATACGCCGGGAAATGCACTCTTCGTCATCTCACGTCCGACCCGGCGGCAGCGTTTAATCCACGAGGTGACTGAGCTGCCCCCGTTCCAGACCCTGATCGACGAGCACGCAGGCCATGTGATGGCGGTGTGCCGCGGCGCAGTCGGGCGGACGGACGCCGAGGACTGCTTCCAGGAGACGTTCATCGCCGCCCTGCGCGCGTATCCGAGGCTGAGCGACGGCAGCAACCTGCGCGGCTGGCTGATCACGATCGCGCATCGCAAGGCGATCGATCACCACCGTGCCAGCGGGCGCCGGCCGCTGCCGGTGGCCGAGGTGAGAGAGGTTGCGGTCGAGGACCCGCTGCCGGACGACGGCATCTGGGAGCTGGTCGGCGGCCTGCCGCCGAAGCAACGCGCCGCCGTCACCCTGCGCTACGCCAGCGACCTCCCCCACGCCGAGATCGCCGCCGCGCTCGGCTGCTCTCCCGAGGCCGCGCGCCGCAGCCTGCACGAGGGACTGAAACGACTGAGAAAGGAGCTCGCATGAAGGCAGCGTTGAACCGCCTGGCCGAGCGCGCCGCCAACGAGGCCCTACTCGACGTCGCCTACACGACGACCGATTCACCCTTCGGCACCCTGCTGCTGGCAACGACGCCGAAGGGGCTGGTCCGCGTCGGGCTCCCGAACCAGGATGCGGACACGCTGCTGGTCGATCTCGCGACCAGGGTCTCCCCCCGCGTGCTCGAGGCCCCCGCCCAGCTCGACGAGGCCCGCCGCGAGCTCGACCTCTACTTCGAGGGCAAGCTGACCGACTTCGACCTGCCGCTCGACTGGCGGCTCAGCAAGGACTTCCGCCGCAAGGTCCTGCGGGCGATCGCCCGCATCCCCTACGGGCAGACCCGCAGCTACACGCAGATGGCGACCAGCGCCGGCAACGTGCGGGCGGTCCGCGCCGCCGGCAGCGCCTGCGGCTCCAATCCGCTGCCGCTGGTCGTGCCCTGCCATCGCGTCCTGCGCAGCGGCGGCGCCCTCGGCGGCTACGGCGGCGGCCTGCCGATGAAGGAGGGGCTGCTGCGCCTCGAGGGCGTCCTCGACGATTGATCGCGTTTCTAAAGGTTTGGCCTGCCCAGCCGATCTAGGGGGCATGCGCCGCAGGCCCTCAGCGATGACCGGCGACGCCGCCGCCGTCAGGTTCGCCTGGTGCGCGGCCTTCTTCGTCACCCTGACGCTGATCGCGGCGCTCGGCATCGCCAAGTCGGCCCAGGCCCTGACCATCCCCGCTGCCGGGGATGCAACGGCCGCCCTGACGCCGCCAGACGAGGAATTCGAAGACGAGGCCGAAGCCGAAGCCAGCGAGGACGAAGAATTCGAAATCGAAGGCTGCGAGGTCGACGAAGAAGAATGCGAAGACGAAGACGGCTTGGAAGCGCCTCAGGAGTGCCTGCTGAACAGTGCCGAGGCGACGATCTTCGCCAGCGCCAACCGCGAGAAGGTGCGCTTGCAGATCCGCTATACGACCTCGTTGCCGACCAGGGTCGCCGTCTCCTACGGGCTGCACGGAGCCAAGGGCTCGCTTTACCTGGGCGACGAGAAGAAGAAGTTCGCCAACCAGGGCGTGCTGCGGGTGACGAAGAGGCTCACCGAGGCCCAGATGGTCAAGGTAATGGCGGCGAAGGGCTTTACCGTGCGGCTGCGCGTGCCGGCGGCCCCCGCCTACTGCCAGTCGTTCTTCGATCACCAGCTGGACCTCAGGCGAGCGACTCCCAGCGGGCTCAGCTGGCAGTCCTCCGAATAGGCCCCAGGGGGGCAAGCACTTCAGCCAGCCACGCCGACGCTTCGGTGAGGTGAGGCGGGTCGATCTGGTGGCCCAAACCGGACTCGCGGTACTCGACCGTCAGGCCCCCGTCCTCGAGCAGCTGTCGCGCCCGCCGGGCGAACTCGACGTCCATGATCGGATCGCGGCGCCCGTGGGCGATGAACGCCCTGGTCTCCTCGCGACCGTCGAAGGACGGCTCCCAACCGGCGACGACCGGGACGAAGCCGCTGAACGCAAGGATCCCCGCGACCGCCGGGCGGTCGCTCCCGAGCCCCATCGCGTAGCTCATCACCGAGCCCATCGAGAAGCCGCCGAGCACGGTCCGCTCCGGTCCGACCCCGGTCTCCTCCCAGAGCCGGTCGTGCAGCTCGGCCAGCGCGGACCGGGCGGCGTGAAAGCTGTCGTGATCTGGGTAGCCGACGCGGGGCACGAGGTACCAGTGGTAGCCGGGCGATCCCGGCAAGCGTAGTGGCGCCCGCGGGGTGACCACTCGTAACCGCTGCTGCGGGTCGAGGCCGTCGGCCAGCCCCAGCAGGTCGCTCTCTTCGGTGCCGCGGCCGTGGTGGAGGACGAGCAGTCCTTCGGGCTCCAACGCAGCGGCGCGCTCTAGATAGGGCAGGGGCGCCATCTAGGAGGCCGAAGCCGCGGCGGTCTTGTTCAGGTAGTCGCGCACGAACTCGTCGAGGTCGCCGTCGAGGACCCGCTGCACGTCGCCGACCTCGTGCTCGGTGCGATGGTCCTTGACCATCGTGTAGGGGTGGAGGACGTAGCTGCGGATCTGCGAGCCCCAGGCGACGTCTTTGACCTCGCCGCGGGCCTTCGCCATCACTTCCGCCCGTTTGCGCTCCTCCAGCTCGATCAGCTTGGAGCGCAGGAACTGCATCGCGACCGCCTTGTTCTGCGTCTGCGAGCGCTCGTTTTGGCATTGCGTGACGACGCCGGTCGGCAGATGGGTGATCCGCACCGCCGAGTCGGTCTTGTTGACGTGCTGGCCGCCGGCGCCGGAGGCGCGGTAGGTGTCGATGCGGAGGTCGGCCTCATCGATCTCGACCTCGGGGCCGGCGTCTACCAACGGCCCGACGTCGACCTGGGCGAAGCTGGTGTGGCGCCGCGAGGAGGAGTCGAAGGGGGAGATCCGAACCAGGCGGTGAACGCCGCGCTCGGCGGCAAAGAGGCCGTAGGCGTTCTCGCCCCTGGCGATGAAGGTCGCCGACTTCAGGCCCGCCTCCTCCCCCGGGGAGGCCTCCTTCATCTCGACCTCGAACCCCCGCCGTTCGGACCAGCGCAGGTACATCCGCAGGAGGATCTCGGCCCAGTCCTGGGAATCGGTCCCCCCCGCTCCCGCGTGGACGGTGACGACCGCGTCGCCGGCGTCGTACTCGCCGCTGAACAACCGCGCCTCCTCGAGCTCAGCCAGGCGCCGCTCCGCCGCCGTCAACTGCGCCCCGAGCTCGGCCGCCATCTCCTCGTCCTCGGCCGCCATCTCGGCCAGGTCGCCGAGGTCGGTGACGTCGGACTCGAGACCGCGGAAGGTCTTCAGCCGTTTCTGGGCGCGGGCGTGGGCGGCGGAAGTGCGGGCGGCGGCCTCTTGGTCATCCCAGAAGCCCGGCTGCCCCATCTCCGCCTCCAAGCGCTCTGCCTCTGCCTCCAGCGCAGCGGGGTCAAAGGTAGTCCGAGAGCAGGGACAGCTGCTCGCGGACGGCAGCCAGGCGCGGGGCAATCGATTCGGTGGACGCGGCGTCGGCCATGCCCGCAGCTTAGAACCTGCCGGCGCGGAGAGCCTCGGCGCGGTCGTCGTATGGCCGCCAACTGCGAATGTGCCGGCCGCGCAGCTCGAACAGCCACGCCATCTCGTCTTCCCCCGCCGGCGATCCGTCCTCGTCCCAATGCCACGTCCTAGTGACCAGCGCTACCGCGCGATCCGGGTCCTCATAAAGCTGATCGAGGACGATCGTCTGCTGGACCCCGCCTGGCTCTCGCGTGGCCCATAGCCGTGCCGCATCTATCCCTTTCCGCAAGCCCCGCCCGGAATGAAGTTCGACATCCGGGTGCAGAGTCTCGACGAATGCGTCGAGATCCCTCTCGTTGAAGGCTCTGATGAACTCCCGAACTGAATGAATCCCCGGATTACGCACGGCCGCGAAAAGCAAGCAGGTCGGTGGACGCAGGGAGCGAGGTGAGGGGAGCGCACTCCGTGCGTGACCCGATCCGAGCGACCGAGGACGCCGAGATGCGCCGCTTTGCAGCGGCCGCGCTAATGCCCGTCAGGCTCCATGGCACTTCTTGTACTTTTTGCCGCTGCCGCACCAGCAGGGGTCGTTGCGTCCAATTTTGTCGTGCTCGTCTTTGACCACGGTCTCGACCACGTCGCCGCCGACGGACTGGGAGGCAGCCATGTCGACGGCTCCGGCGCCACCGCCGGCGACGGCAACCTGTTCCAGCGCCGAAGGCTGTGCCGCGGCGGCGCCGCCGGAGTAGTCAAGAGCCGTCGGCGGGTTGGCGCCGTTGCCGGCCTGAGCCGGATCGATTTCGATTTCGGCGCGGAAGATCAGCTTGCTGAACTCGTCCCAGATCGAGTGCATCAGCTCCGAGAACATCGTGAAGCCCTCGTTTTTGTAGGCCACGAGCGGATCGATCTGGGCGAAGCCGCGAAGGTGGATGCCTTCGCGCAGATAGTCCATGTCGAAGAGGTGTTCGCGCCAGCGGTTGTCGATCACCTGCAGCAGGATCGAGCGCTCGAGGTGGCGGATCAGCTCCTCGCCGAGCTGCTGCTCGCGCTCGTCGTAGGCGTTCATCGCGTCGTCGTCGAGAGCGTCCTTGAGCTTCTCGCGGTCGACCGTCTCCGGCGCCAGGGTGGCGACGTCCACCCCGACCGGCCAGATCAGCCGCAGCTGCGTCTCCAGCTCGCCCAGGTCCCAGTCCTCGAGGATGTCGCCGGGCGTGTACTCGTCGACGAGGCGCTCGATCACTCCCTCGAGCTCGTCGCGGGCGGTCTCGGAGATGTCGCGCCCTTCGAGGATCTCGCGGCGGTATTTGTAGACGACCCGGCGCTGCTCGTTCATCACGTCGTCGTACTCGAGCACCCGTTTGCGGATCAGGAAGTTCTGCTCCTCGACCTTCTTCTGGGCGTTCTCGACGGTTTTCGTCAGCATCTTCGCCTCGAGCGGCACTTCGGTCCCGTCGTCGTCGACCGGGCCCAGGCGGTCGAGGATCTTGTAGATGCGGTCGCCGGCGAAAAGGCGGATGACGTCGTCTTCGGCGGAGAGGTAGAAGCGCGACTCGCCGGGGTCGCCCTGGCGGCCGGAACGGCCGCGAAGCTGGTTGTCGATCCGCCGCGACTCGTGGCGCTCGGTGCCGCAGATGAAGAGGCCGCCGAGCTCGCGCACTTCCTCGGCCTCGGCCTTGCACTGCGGCGCCAGCTCAGCGGTTTTCGCCTCCAACGCCTCCTGGTAGCCCTCGCTCTCGGGAGTCACCCCTTGCTTTTTGAGCTCGTGGATGGCGAGATGCTCAGGGTCGCCGCCGAGCTTGATGTCGACGCCGCGACCGGCCATGTTGGTGGCGATCATCACCTCGCCCTTGCGCCCCGCCTGGGCGATCAGCTCGCCCTCTCGTTCGGCGTGCTCGGGCTTGGCGTTCAGCACCGCGTGCTTGATCCCGTCGCGCTTGAGCGCCGCGGAGATCATCTCCGAGACCTCGACCGAGACCGTCCCGACCAGGATCGGCTGCCCTCTTTCGTGCCGGGCGACGATCTCGTCGAGGACGGCCTTCCACTTGCCGTCTTTGGTCTTGAAGATCTGGTCGTTGTGGTCAGCCCGCACCATCGGCTGGTTGGTCGGCACCTCGACCACCGGGACTTTGTAGATCTTCATGAACTCGGTCGCCTCGGTCAGGGCGGTGCCGGTCATCCCCGAAAGCTTGTCGTAGAGGCGGAAGTAGTTCTGCAGGGTGATCGTCGCCAGGGTCTGGTTCTCCTCGCGGATCGCCACTCCCTCCTTTGCCTCGACCGCCTGATGCAGGCCCTCCGACCAGCGCCGCCCCTCGAGGATGCGGCCGGTGAACTCGTCGATGATCATCACCTCGCCGTCGATCACGGCGTAGTCCTTGTCCTTCTTGTAGAGCGACTCGGCCTTGAGCGCCTGCGACAGGTGGTTGACGAGACTGCCGTGCTCGCCGAGGTAGAGGTTGTCGACGCCGATGAACTGCTCGGCGTTCTTCACTCCCCGCTCGGTCGGCGCGACGGTCTTGTGTTTCTCGTCGTACTCGTAGTCGTAGTCGACGTTGGAGGTGTCTTTGGACTCGCCGAGCGATTTCAGTTTCTGTTTGGCCTGGACGCCGACGAGCTGCTTGGCCAGGCGCGCGAAGGTGTAATACGTCTGGGCCGCCTGTTCGGGCTGGCCGGAGATGATCAGCGGCGTGCGCGCCTCGTCGATGAGGATGTTGTCGACCTCGTCCACGATCGCGAAGTGGTGGCCGCGCTGGACGCAGTGCTCCAGCGTCCCTGACATGTTGTCGCGCAGGTAGTCGAAGCCGAACTCGGAGTTGGTCCCGTAGGTGACGTCGCCGGCGTACTTGCGCTGCCGGGTCGCGTGGTCGTCGGAGTCCTGAACGGCGGCGACGCTGACCCCGAGCGCGTCGTAGATCGGCTTCATCCATTCGGCATCGCGGCGGGCCAGGTAGTCGTTGACGGTGACGAGGTGGACGCTGCCGCCGGCCAGGGTGTTGAGGAAGACCGGCAGGGTCGCGGTCAGGGTCTTGCCCTCGCCGGTGCGCATCTCGGCGATGGCGCCGTCGTGGAGGACCATGCCGCCGATCAGCTGCACGTCGTAGTGCCGCTGGCCGGTGGTCCGGCGCGACGCCTCGCGGGTCAGCGCGAAGGCCTCCGGCAGCAGGGCGTCAAGCGACTCGCCGTTGCGGGCGCGCTCGCGCAGGGAGTCCGCCTCCTCGCGAATCTCCCCCTCGGAGAGCGCTTCCATCTCCGGCTCGAAGCGGTTGATCGCCTCGGCGCGCTTCTGGTAGGCCTTGAACTTGCGCCCCTCCCCGGCGCGCAAGGCCTTGGTCACAAGGTCCATTGCAGGCATCGGTCAAGGGTAGCGGTGTGGCGCGGCCAACCGTCCGTTGCCTCTTGCCCAAAGCGGGTAGCGGGCGTACGATCGGTTTGAAACCACAAGGAGGCGCTCATGCGGATAGAGATTCGGGGCCGGAACGTCGAGATGACGGATGACCTGCGTGAGATGGTGCGGAAGCGATTTCAACGCCTGGGCCGGCAGGTTTCGCCCCTGGCGACGCTCGAGGTCGTGCTCTCGGAGGAGCGCAACCCCTCGATTGCCGACAAATACGTCGCCGAGGCGACCTTTTACCTGAAGGGCGTGACTCTGCACGCGCGGGAGGCCTCACCGGACGTGACGCACAGCGTGCGCGAACTCGCCGAGGACGTGCGGCGCCAGGTCAAGAAGCACCGCGAGCTGCGCCGCAAGCGCAGCAAGACCCGGCATCTGGTCGACCAGATGCGGGGCCGGCCGGCCGAGCTTCACCCTTAACAAGCTAGGCCCTACATCCGCCGGGCGAAAGTCACGGCGACCACGCGGGCGGCCCCGGCCGCCCGCAGGGCCTGCGCGCAAGCCGTCATCGTCGCCCCGGTGGTGAGCACGTCATCGACCAGCAGGACGCTGCGCGGGGCCGTGCCGGTGGCGTGAATCTGCGGCGGCCGGCCGATCCGCTCGGCCCGGCGGCGGCCGACCTGGCGCCGGCCGCCGCGCCGCGCCAGGCAGGCCTCAAGCGGCGAGTCGAGCCGTTCGGCGAGCGCCGCCGCCAACTCGCCGGCCGGGTCGAAGCCGCGCCGCCGCAGCCGCGCCGGCGCCGGCGGCACCGGCACCACCGCCCCGCTCAGCATGTGCGCCGGGGCCAGCCACTGGATCCGGTCCGCCATCAATCCGGCGACCGGCAGCAGGCGCCGGAACTTCAGCGCTGCGACGAGATTGCGAGCGACGCCCTCGTGCGACGCCGAGGACCAGGCACGATCAAGCCCGGGCGGCCCGTTCCCAAGCAACGGCTCCGCCTCCCCCAACCGCCGCCCGCAACGAGTGCAGACGACCGCCTCGGGCCGGCAGGAACGGCCGCAAGCGGCACACAGTGGTGGCGCGAATGCGGTGCCGACGGCATGAAGAATCCCCATCCGCCGATCCTGGCTGCCGCGAGCGCACGTGTTGCGCGCTCATTGCCAATTCTTAAGGGAGGGATCCGGTAGTCCCCTGCTCGAATTTGTCGCGCGCGCTTCGCGCGCAGGCTCCGGATGTTGCTGCGCGCCTATGGCGCGCAGGAATCAGATTGCATATCGCCGCTTCGCGACATTCGAGCAGGGGACTACCGGATCCCTCTTTCAACACTCGGCACCAGGACGGCTGAGGGTTCAAGAGCTGAACTGCAACCGCAGGAGAGCTGGGGGTTCCCGGTCAACCGGACCATCGACGGGGCTCGGGAGGGTGTGGGCACCCCTCCCCTCGCCCCGCCTCAGCGCAGTCAGCCGCGGCGACCGACAATCGCGTCGATCAGCACCGAGTCGGCTGGGATCTCGGCGCCTGGCAGGGCGATCACCTCACGCAGACGACTGCCGGCACCGACCCGGGCGCCGTCGCCGATCACCGAGGGCCCGTCGATGCGGACGTCGTCGCCGATCTCGCAGCCCGCGCCGAGCAGGACCGGGCCGACCAGGGGGCCCTCGTCGCCCTGCGGCGCGCCGCTGCGAAAACCGTCGACCAGCTCACCTTCACGATCGACGGCGACGGCGCCGCTGAGCGCGTCCAGGGTGCTCTCCCGCAGCTCCTCGAGGTTGCCGATGTCGTTCCAGTAGGCGTCGATCTCATGTGAGTAGAAGGGCACGTCGCCGTCGAGCAGGCGCGGGAAGACGTCCATCGCCCAGTCGGCGAAGCCGTCGGGGTCGCCCGCGCCGGCGGCCTTGCTGGCGCCCGGCGCGGGGAAGAAGTCGAAGATCTCGGAGCGGAACATGTAGATGCCGCAGTTGGCGAGGTCGGAGAGCGCTTCAGCTGGGTCGGGCTTCTCCTGGAAGCCCTGGATGCGGCCGTCGGCGCCGGTGATCGCGACCCCGAACTGGCTGGTGTCGGCGACCCGCTTGGTGGCCAGGGTCGCGACCCCGTCGTGGGACTCGTGGAACTCGCGCATCGCCGCCAGGTCGAGGTCGGTGAGGGCGTCGCCGGAGATGACCAGGAAGGAGTCGCCGAGGAAGCCGGCGGCGTTGCGGACCCCGCCCGAGGTTCCCAGCAGCCGCTCCTCGCGGCTGTAGGTCAGCTCGACGCCGAAACGGCTGCCGTCGCCGAAGTGCGCTTCGATCAGGTCGGGGAACCAGTGCAGGTTGGCGATCGTCTCGGTGAAGCCGTGGCGGGCGAGGAGGCGGACGATGTGCTCCATCACCGGCCGGTTGAGGACCGGCACCATCGGCTTCGGCATCGCGTAGGTGATCGGCCGCAGCCGCGTCCCCAGGCCGGCCGCCAGGACCATCGCCCTCATACCGGTCCCATCGCCTCCTTGAAGCCCTCGATCGCCGCGACCGGGAGCGGGTCCACCCCGCGCGCCTTGGCGAGCTCGAGCGAGAGCAGGTCGCCCAGCATCGTCGTCCAGAGCAGGCGGGCGACGCGGGTCTCCCCGGCCGTCTCGACGCGAACGGCAGCGGCGCCGCGCTCGGCGATCGCCGCCGCGGTGAGATCGAAGCGGCGGCGCACGCGCGGGTGCTGGTCGCAGTCGCCGAGGAAGACGGCGGCGAACTGGTCGTCGGGGCCGTCCCAGCCGCAGAGCTCGTTGTGGTCGGCCTCCGGCAGCTCGGAGAAGAAGGCGTGAAGCTTGGCGTTCTCGTTGACCTGGCACTTCCAGCGCCGCGCCACCGGCGTCGTCAGGTCGGCGCCGTAGACGACCGGCAGGGTGCCCTCGAGCTGGGCGGCGATCTCGGCTGCGCGCGCCTGCAGGGACTCGATCTCGCGCTCGAGGAAGGCAGCGGCGGCGTCGATCTCGGTGTGCACGCGCGGCGCGGCGCCGGCCAGCGCCGCCACCTCGGCGACCGCGGTGAACATGTAGGCGACGGCGGCGCGGGGCTGGAAGATCCCCGGCAGGCCGACGACCGGCAGGTCCGCCTCGCGGGCGCCGTCCACCAGCGCGCCGCCGGTGCTGACGACGATGCGGCGGGCGCCCAGCGCCTCAGCGGCGGCGAAGCAGGCGAGCGTCTCCTCGGTGTTGCCGGAGTAGCTGGAGCAGAGCACCGTCCATTCCGGGGTCGCCCAGCTCGGCAGCGCGTAGCCGCGGACGGTGAGCAGGGGCCTGGTCAGGCGGTCGCCGAGGGCGGCGGCGGCGAGGTCGGCGCCGATTGCCGAGCCGCCCATCCCGCAGACCATCACCCCCGCCGCGTCGGCGGCCTCGAGGCGCGCCGACTCGATCCGCCAGAGGGCGTCGCGAAGCTGGTCGGGTATGCCGAGGACGTCGTCGATCATGGTGCCGGGGCCGGGACTCTCTCATCGCGGCCGACGATCGCGCCGTCGACCCGCGCTCCCGCCTCAACCGTAGCGCCCGGGGCGAGCACGGAGCCGCTGACGCGGGCGCCCTCGCCGATGCCGCAGCCGTCGAGCAGGACGGAATCGCTCACCACCGCCCCGGCGGCGACGCGGCAGCCGGGCGCGACGACGGCGCGGGGGCCCACCGTCGCGCCGGCGTCGATCTCGGCCCCGGCGCCGATCAGGAGGCCGGGGGCGGTCGGCCGCACCCGCGTCGCGACCCGGCCCTCGAGGATGTCCCAACTCGCCTGCAGGTAGCGCTCGGGGGTGCCGATGTCCATCCAGTAGCCGTCCAGGCGCAGGGCGGCGAGGCCGTCGCCGATCAGGCGCGGAAAGACCTCGCGCTCGATCGAGACCTCGCGGCCGGGCGGGATCAGCTCCAGCACCGAGCGCTCGAGGAAGTAGGCGCCGGCGTTGATCTCGCCCGGCACCGCCTCACCGGTCTTCTCGACGAACTCCGTCACCCGTCCCTGGGGGTCGACGCCGACCAGGCCGTACGCGGCCGAGTCCTCGACCGGGTAGAGGGCGATCGTCGCCCGCGCCTCGCGCTCGCGGTGGGCGGCGATCAGCGCGGTCAGGTCGAGGTCGGTGAGGACGTCGCCGTTGAGCGCCAGGAAGCGATCGTCGAGGGCGTCGCCGAGGGCGTCGGCGGCGAAGCGGATCGCCCCGGCGGTGCCGCGCCGCTCCGGCTCGGTCACGTAGGTGAGCCGGACGCCGGCGTGCTCGCCGTCGCCGAGCGCCTCGCGCAGCACGTCGGGCAGGAAGCCGCAGGCCAGCACCGCCTCGGTGACGCCGTGCGCCGCCAGCCACTCGATCATGTAGGCGAGGAAGGGCCGGTCGACCAGGGTCAGGGCCGGCTTCGGCACGTCGTTGGTCAGCGGCCGCAGCCGCGTCCCCTCACCACCGACTAAGACGATTGCCTGCATCTAGTCGGCGGGCGCCGCGGCGGGCGCCTGCTGGGCCTTGCCGATGCCCTCGTACTCGAAGCCGGCGGCGACCAGCGCTTTGGGATCGAGGAAGTTGCGGCCGTCGACGACCAGGGGCTGCGCCATCCGCCGCGCCACCTCGGTCCAGTCCAGCTCGGCGAACTCGGCCCACTCGGTGACCAGCACGGCGGCGTCGGCCCCGTCGAGCGCCTCGATCGCGGAACCGGCCAGGTCGACCGACTGCAGCAGCTCGCCCGCGCGCTCGCCGGCGACCGGGTCGTAGGCGACCACCTCGGCCCCCTCGCCCTGCAGGCGCGCCGCCAGGACCAGGCTGGAGGCCTCGCGCATGTCGTCGGTGTCGGGCTTGAAGGCGAGGCCGAGCAGGGCGATCCGCTTGCCGAGCAGCGAGCCGAGGTGAGCCCGCAGCTTGCCGACGACGCGCCGCTTCTGCAGCTCGTTGACCTCGATCACCGCGGTCAGCAGCTGGAAGTGGTAGCCGGTGTTGCCGGCCAGCATCTTCAGGGCGCTGACGTCCTTGGGAAAGCAGGAGCCGCCGTAGCCGATCCCGGGGCGCAGGAAGGCGGAGCCGATGCGCTCGTCGAGGCCCATCCCGCGGGCGACCTCGCCGACGTCGGCGCCGACCTCCTCGCAGACGTTGGCGATCTCGTTGATGAAGGAGATCTTGGTCGCCAGGAAGGCGTTGGAGGCGAGCTTGATCATCTCGGCGCTGGCGACGTCGGTCTGCAGGATCTCGCCGAGCGGCTCGTAGAGCCCCGCCACCGCGGCGGCGGCGTCCTCGTCGCCGGGATCGGCCCCGATCACGACCCGGTCGGGGTGCATGAAGTCGGCCACCGCCGAGCCCTCCTTGAGGAACTCGGGGCAGGAGACGTAGGAGAGGCCGGGCAGGTCGCGGCGGATCGACTGGCCGGTGCCGGCCGGGACCGTGCTCTTCATGATCAGCACGTGGTCGCTGCCCTCGGGCAGCTCCTCGACCACCGCGCGCACGCGCGAGAGGTCGGCGTCGCCGGAGTAGGTCGGCGGCGTGTCGACGCAGACGAAGAGCAGGCGGGCGCCCTCGAGCAGCTCCGACATCGAGGTGGTGAAGGTGAGGCGCTCGGCGTTGCGGCTGACCAGGTCGGCCAGCTCCGGCTCGTGGATCGTCACCTCGCCGCGCGCAAGCGAGTCGACCTTCTCCTGGAGGATGTCGCGGGCGACGACCGGGTGGCCCAGCTCGGCGAAGCAGGCCGCGGTCACCAGACCCACCCAGCCGACTCCAATCACTCCCACCGGCTCGCGCAGCTCACTCATTCCCTGTTCCTTTTTTTCTTGATTTTGGTCTTCGGAATCATCACGTCCGCCGACCGGGCGATCCCGACCATCTGATCGTTGGTCAGGGTCTGCAGCAGGTCATTGGAGACCCAATAGCTGTTGTCGCCGCGGCGCCAGGCGATCATCTTGACCCGATCGCCGTCGACGAAGATGTCGTACTCGCGGCCGTGAATGGTCTTGGTCAGGCTGGGATTGTTGAGGATCGGCGGGTCGGACCACCCCTGGACCCCCTGTACCCCGAAGTAGTGGTTGCCGTCGGGCAGTTCCATCACCACGACCATCCGGTAGGCGGCGTGGCGCTCGTCGTCGGTGTCTTTGAGGTGGTAGACGCGGGGGTCCTGGATGTGCTCGTAGCTGTTGCTTTCGACGTAGTAGGCGCTCGACGGCAGCCGGCTCGGGTAGAAGACCGGGAAGCCCGAGCCGAGCTTGCGCGCCGCCGCCTCGGCCTCCGCTTCGCCCGCTTCCCGCGCCGGCACCAGGCCGTCGCTTCCCGGCGGCTTGGGTTTGGCGAGCCGTGGCTTCTCCGGCTTGGGCTGCTTCTTCGCCTTCTTCTTGCCGCTCTTCTTCTTGCCGCCGCTCTCTTCTTCGCCGTCTTCGAGCGATCCGCGCGGGCCGCCGCTGGCTTCGATGCCGAGGAACATGTTGACGGCCTCGTTGACCGCTTCCGGCGTCGTGTAGACGAAGCTGGGTCCGAGTTCGGCCGGGAAGTGGACCTCCTTGATCGCGGCGTTGCGGGAGGCCAGGAACAGTTTCAGCACCTGCAGCATCGTTTCCTTGTCGTTGATGTCGGAGGTGGTGTATTTGGTGAAGATGTCGATCAGGCCGCTCTGGTCGAAGACCAGGTCCTGGACCGAGATCCGCTGGCGGGCGGCGCTGATGAAGTCCTGCTGGCGGGCCGAGCGGACCAGATCGGTGTCGGTGTGCCGGTAGCGCACGTACTGCAGCGCCTTTTTGCCGCAGAGCAGCTGGTAGCCGGGCTGGACGTTGATTTCGGCGTACTGTTCGGAAGCCGGAACGCCGACGTTGGAGTGGAAATAGCGGCGGTCGACGTCGACGTAGACGCAGCCGATCGCGTAGACGGCGCGGACGAAGCCGAGGAAGTCGACGTTGACGACGTGGTTGATCGGCAGCCCGGTCAGCTGCTTGACCGTCTGCAGCGTCAGTTTGGGGCCCCCGTAGGCATACGCGTCGGCGAACTTGGCGGTGCCGACCCCGGGGATTTCGACTTTGAGGTCGCGCGGGATCGAGAGCACGGCGATCGCGTTGCGGTCGGGGTCGAGCCGGATCAGCATCGTCGTGTCCGAGCGCCCCGGGTCTTCCTCGAGGTTGGCGCGCTTGTCGGAGCCGAGGATGAGGATGTTCTGCGCCTCGCCCCCGTCGACCGTGGAGAGGTAGCCCTTGAGCTTGTTGCTGTAGACGTTGTTGTGGGAGAGCGCTTGGGCGATGCTGTCGAGGTAGAGGAGCACGCTGGTCGCCGTCGCCGCGGCGGAGACGGCGACGATCAGGACCGAGGCCAGCGTGAATCGCAGCCAGTAGCGCTTCGGCTTCGGCGCCGGCTCGGGATCTCCGGACGGCGGCGGCTTCTTCGGGGCCCAGCCCCCCCCGGCCTCAGTCATCACCGGGCTGACCCGGGATTGCCCGCAGGAACGACTCGAGCGCCTGCCGGTAGGTCTCCAGCGAGGAGATCGAGACCCACTCCTCGGGGCCGTGGTGGCCGGCGCCGACCGGACCGAACTCGACCGCAGGCACCCCCACCCGCAGGAAGGAGACCGCGTCGGAGGCGCCGTCGCGGCCGACGCTCATCGGCTCGCCGTCGTGGTGAGCCGCCGCAGACGCGCGCAACCCCCGCACGAAGGGGGAGTCGCGGTCGACCGTAGCCGGCGGCCTGGTGAGCAACGAGGTCGCCCCGACCCCCGGCAGGCCCCGCACTTCCGCCAGCACGGCGGCCGGGTCCTGTTCGGGCAGGTAGCGGATGTCGACGTCGATCACGCATCGGTCGGGCACCTTGTTCAGCGCGTCCCCGCCCCAGATCCGACCCAGGTTGATCGAGGGGCGATCGAACAGCTCCGAGCTGTGCCGGGCAAACGGTAGCGACTCGATACTGCGGAAAACGTCAATCGCGTTGAGGACGGCGTTGTCGCCCAGCCAGGGGGTGGCCCCATGGGCGGCCGTCCCCCCCACCTCGAGTCGCAGCGCCAGGACGCCCTTCGCCTCGATCCCGATGTGAAGGTCCGTCGGCTCGCCGGTGATCGCGAAGTCACCGACGAAACCGCTGTCGACGAGATGGTCGCTGCCGCGCTCGGCCTCCTCCTCGGACTCCTCGTCGCCGACGATCCCGAGCCGGACCCGCACCCCGTCCTGGCCGCGCATCGCCGCCGCCGTCACCAGCATCGCCGCCAGCGCCCCCTTCATGTCATAAGCACCCCGCCCGTAGAGCCGGTCGCCCTCGATCCGCGGGTCGAACTGCCCCGCCAGGCCAGGGACGACGTCAAGGTGACCGTGCAGGACCACCGTCGGCGCGCCCTCCGGTCCGACTTCGGCCTTGATCACCGGCAGCCCGCGAACCTCATCCCGCTCCACCGCGATGCCCCGGGCGTCCAACCAACCCTCGACGAACCCCGCACACTCCGAAATCGCCCCCGGGTTCGAGGTTTCAAAGCCGATCAACTGCTCGGCGAGGGCAACTAACTCCTCGGTCACTCCGAGCCTTCGTCAGCGTTGAGCGGGGGGAGCCGGTACCCCTCCGCGGGAATGTGCGCGAAGCGCGCGGAAATGCAATCCGATTCCTGCGCGCCATAGGCGCGCAGCATGTTCTGGAGCCGTGCGCGAAGCGCGCGCGACTGAATTCTCGCGGAGGGGTACCGGCTCCCCCCGCTCATCCCTCGGCAATCGCGAGAAACGCCTCCGCGCGGTCGCGGTCTTTCTGCGCCCGCGCATAGTCCGCGCTCCCCTCGTCGTGCTCCGAGCAACGCTGCTCGGCATCAGAGAGCTGCTCTTTCAGCTTCCCCGCGTCGAGGTCCTCCGGCGCGATCGCCTCCTCGACGAGCAGGCGGGCGCGGTTGCCGAACATCTGCAGCCAGCCGTGCGCCTGGGCGTAGCGCACGGTCTCCGAGTCGGAGACGTGCAGCCGCAGCTCCGCCGGCTGCAGCGCCGCCAGCAGCGGCGCGTGGTT
Source organism: uncultured Solirubrobacterales bacterium (assembly GCA_963849165.1). GTDB lineage: Bacteria > Actinomycetota > Thermoleophilia > Solirubrobacterales > 70-9 > VAYN01. Next base: position 622,118 of record CAWKGJ010000004.1, read on the forward strand.
GGCGAGGATGCCGATCTCGCCGACCTCAGTGCGGGTCGAGACCTGCTGCACTTCGCCCTCGAAGACCTCCCCCTCCGGGGTCAGGACCTCGACGTCCAGCTTGTGCTCGGCGGCCATCGGAGTCCTAGGCGGCGGCTGCCGACTTGGCGTTCTCGGTGACCTGGTCGATCGAGCCCTGCATGTAGAAGGCGCCCTCAGAGAGCTCGTCGTGCTCGCCGTCGAGGATCTCGCGGAAGCCCCGGACCGTCTCCGCCACCGGCACGTACTCGCCGGTGCGGCCGGTGAACTGTTCGGCGACGAAGAACGGCTGCGAGAGGAAGCGCTCGATCTTGCGGGCGCGGGAGACCGTCTGGCGGTCCTCGTCGGAGAGCTCGTCGATGCCGAGGATGGCGATGATGTCCTGCAGCTCCTTGTAGCGCTGCAACACCTCCTGGACGTCGGTCGCGGTCCGGTAGTGCTCCTCGCCGACGACGTCGGGCTTGAGGATCGTCGAGGTCGAGTCGAGCGGGTCGACCGCCGGGTAGATGCCTTTCTCGGAGATCGCCCGCGAGAGCGCGGTGGTCGCGTTGAGGTGGGCGAACACCGAGGCCGGAGCCGGGTCGGTGTAGTCGTCGGCGGGGACGTAGACCGCCTGGATCGAGGTCACCGAGCCGCGGTCGGTCGAGGTGATCCGCTCCTGCAATTCGCCCATCTCGGTCTCCAGGGTCGGCTGGTAGCCGACGGCGGAGGGCATCCGGCCCAGCAGGGCCGAGACCTCGGAGCCCGCCTGGACGAAGCGGAAGATGTTGTCGATGAAGAGCAGCACGTCCTGCCCGCCCTGCTCGCGGTAGTACTCGGCCATGGTCAGGCCGGAGAGGGCGACGCGCAGGCGCGCGCCCGGGGGCTCGTTCATCTGGCCGAAGACGAGCATCGTCTTCTCCAGCACGCCCGACTCCTTCATCTCGAGCCAGAGGTCGTTGCCCTCGCGCGAGCGCTCGCCGACGCCGACGAAGGCGGAGAGGCCGGAGTGCTCCTCGGCGATGTTGCGGATCAGCTCCTGGATCAGCACGGTCTTGCCGACGCCGGCGCCGCCGAACAGCCCGACCTTGCCGCCTTTGGCGTAGGGCGCGAGCAGGTCGATGACCTTGATCCCGGTCTCGAGGATCTCCTGGGTCGGGGTCAGGTCGGAGGCCTTCGGGGCCGGTCGGTGGATCGGCCAGCGCTCGCCGTCGGCGGCGAGCTCATCGCCGTTGTCGATCGGGTCGCCGAGCAGGTTGAAGATGCGACCGAGGGTGGCGTCGCCGACCGGGACGGTGATCGGCCCGCCGGTGTCGGTGACCGCGGCGCCGCGCTGGATGCCGTCGGTCGCGTCCATCGCCACCGCGCGCACGCGGTCGTCGCCGAGGTGCTGCTGCACCTCGCAGACGAGCTGTGCCGTTTCGCCGTCGCCGTCGCCGCCGGTCTCGATCGTCACCGCCGAGTAGATCTCCGGCAGCTGGTCGGGGAAGACCGCGTCGATGACGACTCCGGTCACCTGCTCGACACGCCCTACATTCGTTCCGTTGGTTCCGTTCTCAGCCATTGGTTCCTTTTCTCGTCTTCAAACTGTGTCGCCGCCTAACCGAGGGCCTCGGCCCCGGCGACGACCTCCAAGATCTGCTGCGTGATCTCCGACTGACGGACCCGGTTCATTTCGAGCGTCAGATCATCCATGATCGTTTCCGCGTTCTCGGCGGCGTTGCGCATCGCGGTCATCCGCGCTCCCAGCTCGGAGGCGGCGGACTCGAGTAGTGCCCGGTAGACGGAGATCGTCACGTACTCGGGGATCAGCCTGGCGAGGAGATCCTCGGGCTCGGGCTCGAATTCCCACTGCGAGCGAACCTGACCGCCTTCGGTCCCGGCCTCCTCCTGCTCGGCGTCGGCCTCCTGCTCGGCGCCCTCGCCGGTCACCTCCGCCTGCTGCAGCGGCAGCAGGGTCTGGCGCCAGACGTGCTGGGTCAGCGGCGAGACGAAGCGGTTGTAGATGAGTTCGACCCGGTCGAGGTCCTCGTCGACGTAGCGGGCGGTCATCTCCTCGCCGATTTCGCGGGCGTTGGCGAAGGCGGGGCGGTCGGTGAAGCCGATGTAGGAGCCGCTGATCTCCTGCTTGCGGAAGGTCAGCGCCGAGACGCCCTTGCGGCCGACCACGGCGAAGGAGGGCTCGGCGCCCTCGCTGCGCACCCTGGCCGCCGTCCGCATCCCCTCGCGGATGATGTTCGAGTTGAAGGCGCCGGCGAGGCCGCGGTCGCCGGTGACGAGGACGATCCCGACCCGCTCGACGTTCTCGCGCTCGATCATCACCGGGACCCGGGGGATGCCCCCGGCGCGCTCGGACGCCTGGCGGGTCAGCTTGCGCATCCCCTCCGCGTAGGGCCGCAGGTGGTCGATCCGCTGTTCGGCCCGGCGCAGGCGCGCCGCCGCGACCATCTCCATCGCCCGCGTGATCTTGTTGATGTTCTTGATCGACGCGATGCGATTCTTGACTTCCTTCTGGCTGGCCATGATCGGTGGGGTCTAGGGACGGTTTGCGCTTGTGAGGCCCCCGACGAGGGGTGCCTGCGGGCGGGGCAAACTGGCTCCGTTCTCGGCACCCCTCATCGGGGGCCACTCGAACGAGATCGTCAGACCGAGACCTCCTCGGATGCGGTGCGAGAAGGAGCGTCGCGCTCCTCAGCTGACTTGACGCGGTCGGACTCGCCGGCCTCGAGCGGGTCGCCGTGCTCGTCGAAGTCGGGCCCGAAGTCGTCGACGAAGTCGGCGATCGCCTTGCCGAGCTCCTCCTCGTCGGCCTCCTCGAGCTTGCCGCTGTCTTCGATCCGCTTCAGCAGCTCCGCCTTCTCGGAGTGCAGGCGAACTCGCAGGTCGGCGAGGAACTCGCCGACGCGCTCGACTTTGATGCGGTCGAGGTAGCCGCCGGTTCCGGAGTAGATCGAGGCGACCTGATCGCCGACGCTGAGCGGTTCGCGCTCTTTCTGTTTGAGCAGCTCGACCAGCCGTTCGCCGCGGGTCAGCGCTTTCTGCGTCTCCGCGTCGAGCTCGGAGCCGAACTGGGCGAAGGCCTCGAGGTCGCGGTACTGGGAGAGGTCGAGGCGCAGTTTTCCGGCCACCTTCTTCATCGCCTTGGTCTGCGCGTTGCCGCCCACCCGCGAGACCGAGATGCCGACGTTGATCGCCGGCCGCACGCCGGAGAAGAAGAGATCGGACTCGAGGAAGATCTGACCGTCGGTGATCGAGATCACGTTGGTCGGGATGTAGGCGGAGACGTCGGAGGCCTGGGTCTCGATGATCGGCAGCGCCGTCAGCGAGCCGCCGCCGAGGTCGTCGTTCAGCTTCACCGCCCGCTCGAGCAGGCGCGAGTGCAGGTAGAAGACGTCGCCCGGGTAGGCCTCACGACCCGGCGGGCGCCGCAGCAAGAGCGACATCTGGCGGTAGGCCGCGGCGTGTTTGGTGAGGTCGTCGTAGACGCAGAGAGCGGCTTTGCCGTTGTAGAGGAAGTGCTCGCCCATCGCGCAGCCGGCGTAGGGGGCGATGTACTTGATCGGCGCCGCCTCGTCGGCCGGGGCGGCAACGATGATCGTGTTCTCCATCGCCCCGTTCTCCTCCAGCGTCTCTTTGAGCTGGACCACGGTGGACATCCGCTGCCCGATCGCGACGTAGATGCAGATCAGGTCCTTGTCCTTGTTGTTGATGATCGTGTCGATCGCGATCGCGGTCTTGCCGGTCTGGCGGTCGCCGATGATCAGCTCGCGCTGGCCGCGGCCGATCGGGATCATCCCGTCGATCGACATCAGACCGGTCTGGACCGGTTCCTCGACCGGCTGGCGCTCGACCACGCCGGGCGCTTTGAACTCGGCCGGGCGGGTCTCGGTGGTGGCGACCTCGCCGCGGTTGTCGAGCGGGCGACCGAGCGGGTCGACCATGCGGCCGAGCAGCTCGGGGCCGACCGGGATCTCGAGCAGGTGGCCGGTGCGCTTGACCGTGTCGCCCTCGACGATCTTGTCCCACTCGCCGAACAGCACGGCGCCGACGTTGTCGGCCTCGAGGTTCAGGGCCAGCCCGGTGACGCCGTGCGGCAGGTCGAGCATCTCCAGCGCCATCACGTTGTCGAGGCCGTGGATGCGGGCGATCCCGTCCGCCACCGAGAGCACGGTGCCCACCTCGGTGAGGTCGGCGGAGTCGGTCTCCAGCCCCTCGATGCGCTCCCTCAGAATGCTTGCGATCTCGTCCGGCTTGATCTCCATCGGGTGCTCAGCTCCTCCTTACGCCGCGGTCGCGACGGTCTTTCGAAGTTTCTCCAGGCGACTGCGGATGCTCGCGTCCAGGACCATGTTGCCGACCTGCAGGACGATGCCGCCGAGGATCTCGTCGTCGACGCGGCTCGAGAGCTCGACCTGCTCGCCGGTCTGGCGTTCGACCTCTTCGCCGATTCTCTGAACGACGGCTTCGTCGAGGTCGACGGCACTGACCACGGTGACGTCGAGGCGGCGGTTCTCCTTCTTCCAGAGCTCGTCGAGCTCGCGGCGGATGCGGAAGATTTCCGGCATCCGATGTTTCTCGACCAGCAGCTCGAGGAAGTTCGTCAGCTCCGGCTCGGCGCCGGAGATCGCCCGCTTCAGGCCCTCCCGCTTGTCGGCGGAAGAGAGGTAGGGGCTGAACAGGAACACCTGCAGCTCCTGGTCGCGGTCGACCGCGTCGGCGAACTGGCCCAGCTGCGACTGCAGCGAGTCGAGCTTGCCTTTGTCCTTGCCGGCCTCGAAGAGAGCACCGGCGTATACGCGGGCGGCCTCGGGCATCTAGTTCTTCTCCGCCCCTGAGAGCGAAGAGAAGTCGACCTCGGCCAGGGCCTCCTCGACGAGCCGCTTCTGGTCCTCGCCGGAGAGGCTTTTGCGGGTGACCTTCTCGGTCGCCAGCACGGTCAGGTCGGCGACCTCGCCGCGAATCTGCTCCAGCGAGCGCCGGGTCTCGGCTTCGATGTCGCGCTTCGCCTGGGCGACCAGCTCCTCGCGTTTCTCGCGGCCGGCGGTCGTCGCCTCGGCCTCAGCCGTCTCGGCCGCTTTGCGGGCGCGGGCCATGATGTCGTCTGCCTGCTCCCGTGCCTCGGCGAGACGGCCGCGGTACTCGGCCAGCAGCTCGTCGGATTCGCGGCGCTGGCGCTCGGCCGCGTCGAGCGACTCGGCGATCGTTTTCGCCCGCCGGTCCAGGGCCTCCTGGATTTTCGGGAAGGCGAGCTTGCTGAGAACCCACATCGTGAACAGGAAGAGGACCAGGGTCCAGATCATCAGACCGAGGCCCGGGGAGACGAGGAAGCTGCCACCGCCTTCCTCGCCCGCCGCCTCCGTCGCCAGCGGGATCGCGCTTATGTAGCCGAGCAACTCCATGTGCCTAGAGGAAGAAGGCGATCAGGCCGAAGATGAACGTGTAGAAGGCCACGGCCTCGGTCAGGGCGAAGCCGAGCCAACGGATGCTCTGCAGCTCGTCTTTCATCTCCGGCTGGCGGGCGACCGACTCGATCTCCTTGCCGAAGATGAAGCCGATGCCGATGCCGGCTCCGATTGAGCCCAGACCGGCGCCGACGCCGAGGGCGATCGACTTGCCGGCGGCTTCCACGCCTTCGTCCGAGACGGCGGCGATTACGGGGGACAGATCCATGAAAAGCACTCCTTTTCTAGTGACTGGCGGAGGTGGCTCCGCCGAGATAGATGGCAGTGAGGGTCGAGAAGATAAATGCCTGCAGCGTTGCGATCAGCCCGACCTCGAGGATGAAGAAGAAGAAGGCGAGCGGGAAAGTCAGGGCGCCGAGCGCGGCGATCCCCAGCAGGACCGCCAGCCCGCCGCCCATGAACAGCAGCAGCAGATGGCCGGCGAGGATGTTGGCGAAGAGCCGGACGGAGAGCGAGATCAGGCGGGCGAAGTGGGAGATCGCCTCGATCATGAAGATGAAGCCCTTGGCGGCCGGGTTCATGTCCTCGAGGCCCGGGGGCAGCCAGCTGGCGAGGTACTTGAACAGGCCCTTGGCCCGGATCCCTTCGACGTGGTAGGAGACCCAGACGACCAGGGTCAGGACCAGCGGGATCGAGAGGTTGGCGGTGGCGGCGTAGAGGGCGAAGGCGGGGATCTCGATTCCGAAGATGTCGACCGGATGCTCGGTGTTGGTCGGCAGCGGCAGGAAGCCGATCATGTTCGAGAACCAGATCCAGAAGAAGAGCGCGGCCGAGGAAGGGGAACCAGCGGCTGGCCATCTTCGGGTCGAGGTTGCCGCCGGTGATCGTGTTCTTGGTCATGTCGTAGGCGACCTCGATCGCGGTCTGCACCCGGTTCGGCTTCTGCTGCATGCGTTTCGCGATCCAGAGCATCGCCCCGATCGTCAGGCCGCTGGCGAGGAGCAGGTAGAGGACCGCCTTGTTGATGCTGAGGTCGATCCCGGCGAGGTGGATCGAGATCCACGGTTCGAGCTTGAACTCGTTCTGGGGCTGGAAGTGTTCGTTTTTGCCGGAGCTGCCGAAGATCAGCAGCATCAGGATCGCGATGGCCGAGATAGACCCCGAGCCCGATGAAGACTTTGGCTTTGGTGCTGAGGCCGGACTTCGGCCGGCGCCTCGGCGCTGTCGCCTCGTCGCTCACGCCGCTCCCTGCCCCTCGGGCTCGCGCCGAAGAGGTGGGCGAAGCCCTGGGCGGCGAAGGAGACCGTGAAGAGGACGAGGACGAGGACGGCGGCGGCGAGGCCCGCCTCGCGCTCGGCAGGCCGACCAGGAGCACCGCGGTGGCCATCAGCCAGACGCGGCCGAGCGTCGTCGCGGCGATGATGCCCATCGCCTTCTGGCGGTTGCCGGCGCCCAGCTCGGCCTGGGCGCGGCGGCCGGCGACCATCTGGATGCCGCGCTGGAGCGAGCCAGGCAGCGGCGCCGACGGCGTAGCCGAGCATCGGCAGACCTCCCAGCAGAAACACAGCGAGGGCGGCGGCGAGCACGAGTAGGTCGACGTACTTGGGAGGAGACATAAAATCCGCCCTGGCCTCAGGGGGAGCGGGCGGATAAGCGACTATATCCGAAAGGGCCGGATAATGGCTTTCTGATGCGGATTCGTGAGGTTTGTCACAACCTGTTACTAGCGTCCGGATCGACCGCCTCGAACTCGCCCGTTTCGGGATCGACGGTCGGGAAAGCTGCCGGTCTCGAGCTCTTGGGCGACCGCGCGATCGACCTCCTGCGCGACCGGCTCCGGCCGCCCCGCCCGCCGCCGCAGGCTGCCCAGCTGGCGCAGGCGCACCTGGCGCAGCTGAGGATCTCCAGCACGTCGACCAGGTAGAAGCTGGCGGCGAGCGCGAGCAGGCCGAAGACGGCGATCACCGCGGTCCAGAATGGGTCGAAGTGGCCGTGGTCGTCGCTGTAGGGGACGAAGCGGAGCGCCAGGGCGAGCGCCGCCATCACCATCGTCCAGCCGTAGAGATAGAGCAGCGTGCGGCGCTGGGAGAAGCCGATGTCGGCCATCCGGTGGTGGAAGTGCCAGCGGTCGGCGCGGTAGATCGGGCGGCGGTATTTGAGCCGCTTGGCGACGACGAAGCCGGTGTCGAGGATCGGCACCGCGAGGACGATCAGCGGCAGGAAGAGGGCGACGACCGCGTTCGTCTTCAGCGCTCCCTGCACGGCGATGACCCCGAGCAGGTAGCCGAGCAGGTTGGAGCCGGTGTCGCCCATGAAGGTGCTGGCCGGCGGGAAGCCGTGGCGGAGGAAGCCGAGCGAGGCGCCCGCGGTGAGCGCGGCGAGGACGCCGGCGGCGGTGCGGTCGAGCGAGAGGGCGACGACCGCCAGCGTCACCGCCGAGATCACGCAGACGCCGGCGGCGAGCCCGTCGACGCCGTCGATCAGGTTGATCACGTTGATCACGGCGACGATCCCGAGCACGGTGAGGACGTCGCCGAGGTGGACCACGCCGCCCCCGGGCAGGGTCAGCAGGTCGACGGTGCCCGGGGTCAGCCGGCCGAAGAAGGGGAAGGTGAAGTTGTCGATCGTCACCCCGGCCGAGACCGGGACGATCACCGCCGCCGCCTGGCCGAGCAGCTTCAGCGGCCGGGTTGAGGTCGAAGACGTCGTCGGCGAAGCCGACCAGGGCGATCACCACGGCGCCGATCAGGATCGCGCGGCTTTCGGCGTCCCCGGGCAGCCAGATCAGGCCGGCGGCGAGGACGCCGGCGAGGATCGCCAGGCCGCCGAGCTTGCGGCGTCGGTACGGCGTGCAGGGAGCGCTCGTTCGGCTCGTCGATGGCGCCGACGCGGGCGGCCAGGCGAATCGTCAGCGGGACCAGGAGCAGGGCCAGCAGGCCCGCGAGAAGGAAGGCGAAAAGCGCGTCCAGCGAGTTCGGCGTCTGCTCCATTCGGCTCCGGGTGCTGCCGAGCAGACTAGACCGCGTAACGGTCAAACCAGAGCGTGAACGCCATCAGGCCCCAGAGCTGGCGGCTCAGGTCTTCGCGGCCGGAGCAGTGGCGGTCGAGCAACGGCGCCACCGTGGCGGGGTCGAGGCAGCCCTGGCGCTCCAGCGTCGCCGCCGAGAGCGCCTCGCGCGCGAACGGCTCCAGCGGGCCGCGCAGCCAGGCCGCGAGCGGGATCGAGAAGCCCTGCTTGCGACCGCGCACGACCTCCTTCGGCAGCAGCGGCGCCAGGGCCTGGCGCAGCAGCCGCTTCTTGGCGAGGCCGCGCACCTTGAGCGCGGTCGGCAGCGCCAGCGCGAACTCGGCGACCCGCTGGTCGAGGAAGGGGACCCGCAGCTCCAGCGAGTGGGCCATGCTGAGGCGGTCGGTCTTGACCAGCAGGTCGTCGACCAGGTAGATGCCGAGGTCGACGTCCTGCATCCGCGCCAGCGGCTCGGCGGCGGCGGTCTCGGCGTAGCGCTGCGCGGTAGAGGTCGAGGGGGTCCCAGCCCGGGTCGCGGGCGCCGAGCAGGGAGCCGCGCAGGTCGGCCGCGAAGATCTCCTTCCAGGCGTGGTGGCGCTCCAGCGGGTCGGCGATCGCCGCGGCGCGGGCGAAGCGCTTGGCCTTGTAGTCGAAGCCGACCCTGGCGTCGGAGCTGGGCAGCGCCTCGATCAGCGGCGAGGCAAGCGTCGCCAGGCGGCCGACGCGGGGAGCGAGCAGGTCGGCGACGTAGGTGTAGTAGCCGCCGAACAGCTCGTCCCCGCCCTCGCCCGAGAGCGCCACCTTGACCGTCGCCCGCCGCCAGCTCGGAGACGAGGTAGGTGGGCAGGGCCGAGGAGTCGCCGAAGGGCTCGTCGAAGGACTCGACCAGCTTCGGCAGCAGCTCGACCGCGTCGGGGCGGACGACCAGCTCGTGGTGGTCGGTGCCGAAGCGCTCGGCGACCAGCCGCGCCCGCGAGAGCTCGTCGAAGCCGCTCTCCTCGAAGCCGATCGAGAAGGTCTTCAGCGCCGTCGAGGACTCCGCCGCGGCCAGTGCCGTGATCCCGCCGGAGTCGATGCCGCCGGAGAGCAGGACCCCGACCGGGACGTCGGCGACGAGGTGGGCGCGGACCGAGTCCCGCAGCACCTCGCGCAGCTCCGCCGCCAGCGCCTCGGCGGAGCCCGTCCGCACCCGCTCGGCGTCGACCGGGGCGGGGCGGGCGTAGCGGCTCAGCTCGATCTCGCCGCGGCGCCAGGAGAGCAGGTGGCCCGGGGGCAGCTTGCGGGCCTCGGCGAAGATCGTCAGCGGCGCCGGGATCGAGTTGAAGGCGAGGTAGGCGGCCATCGCCTTGGGGTCGATCGCGCGCGAGAAGCCCGGCTGCTCCAGCATCGCCTTCAGCTCCGAGGCGAAGGAGAGGCCGCCGCTCGGTGCAAGCGGTAGTAGAGCGGCTTGATCCCGAAGCGGTCCCGCGCCAGCAGCAGCCGCTGCTCGCGCTCGTCCCAGACGGCGACGGCGAACATCCCCCGCAGGCGCTCGGCGAAGGCGTCGCCGTGCTGCTCGTAGAGATGGACCAGGACCTCGGTGTCGCAGTCGGTGCGCGAAGCGGTGGCCGCTGCCCTCGAGCTCCCGCTTGAGCTCGCGGTAGTTGTAGATCTCGCCGTTCTGGACGACGACCACGCTGCCGTCCTCGTTGGCGATCGGCTGGCTGCCGTGCTCGAGGTCGATGATCGAGAGCCGCCGTGCGGCAAGGGCCACCGGCCCGCGGTGGAAGAGCCCGTCGCTGTCGGGACCACGGTGGACAAGACGGCGGCTCATCCTCTCCACCGCCTCGAGATCCGGCCCCCCGTCGGAGCTGACGATTCCGCAGATGCCGCACATGGGCGGCAGTCTCGCAGTCGGGGGCGCTGGCTAGAGAGAGTGGGGGTGTCCTCTACCTTCGCTGGGATTTTCGCCAGGATCGCCGGTACCCGTCCGAGATCGAGCTCTCGGACGAAAATCAGGACGCCGCTCGTACGAGGACACCCCCACTCTCTCCACTCAGGCCCCGAAGCGGATCCTGCTTGGCACGGAACTGACGTTCAGCGATCCGCAGCAGGGCTCGCGGCGCCGCTCAATCGTGAGCGGGAAAACTCCGTAATCGATCCAGGCGAATAGCCCAGCGAGGGAGAGGCACACCCCACTCTCCCCCAGCGCTTCAAGCAACGCCGTCCCGGCCGCCTACCTCTGCGGCGCCGCCGGCCCGCGCCCCATCACCTTGGAGACGGTCGCAGCAAGCACGCTGAGATACAGGCCGACCGAGCGGTCGGCGATGTACTCCATGTCGTGGGCGAGCTTGTTCGGCCCACGACTCCTCCCTGGTCACCCGGGTCTGGGCGAAGCCGGTGACGCCGGGGCGGACGACCAGCCGCTGCCAGTACTGCGGGATCTCGCCGCAGAGCTCGGCGAAGAAGGAGGGCCGGATCGGGCGCGGGCCGACGATCGCCATGTCGCCCCGGAGGACGTTCCACAGCTGCGGGACCTCGTCGAGGTGGGTAGCGCGGAGGGCGCCTCCGATCCAGGTCCGCTCTTCCTCGGTGCGTCGGGTCAGCTCCTCGCCGTAATAGGGGCCGAGTCGGTCTTCGGCATCCGGCTTCAGGGTGCGGAACTTGTACATCCAGAACAGCTCGCCGGCACGACCGACCCGGGCGCCGCGATAGAGCACCGGCCGACCCGAGCCGAGCGCGATCGCCACCGCGACCAGCGCCAGCAGCGGCGCGAGCACGAACAGGATCGAGGCGGAGATGAGGATGTCGAGCCCCCGCAACACGGCGTCGACCGAGCGGTGCTCGCTCTCGGCGGCAAGCGCGACCAGCTCTTCGAAGCTGGTCTCGGCCTCGACCTCTTCTAGGAGGGCGTCACTGGGTGGGGCTCGCCGCGCAATGGTGAGGCACCGACGGTACCGAGAATGGTCTCGAGGAGAGCGGCGGGGTCGCGCTTGACCGCGGTCGCCTCGCCGCCGCGCTTCTCCAGGACGACCGCCCGGGGATCGGTCAGCGGGCGCAGCCGGCCGGAGCGAATCAGGGCTTCGTCGACCCCGCCGAGCCGGCCGCCGTAAGTGGTGTAAACGGGCGTGCCGAGGGCCGCCGCCTCGCGGTTCATGGTGCCGCCGGCGGAGACGACGAGGTCGGCCAGGGCGACGAGGCTCTGGGCCTCGACCGCGGCCGCGGGAACGATCAGCGAGGGCAGGCCGAGGCCGGTGATGAACTCGCGCTGGGCCTGGGTCCGCGGCAGGACCACGGCATGGACGCCTTCGTCACGGCCGAGCCGGTCGAGCACCTTCGGGAAGAGCGGGTTCGACTTGCGGTGATAGAGCGAGACGTCCGGGGGCGGGCGCACGATCACCACCACGCGCTCGCTCTCGACCCCGAGGCGGGTCAGGCCCTCGGGGTCGGGCTCGAAGTCGTAGAGGTAGTACTCCTCCTTGAGCCCCGGGTAGGGGAAGAGCTTCTCCGGCCCGACCCCGAAGCGGCGCAGCCGCTCGGCCGGGACCGAGTCGGGGAACATCACCCGCCGGGCGAGGCGGCAACCGATGCGGTGCTGGGTGACGGCGTACTCGTAGTCGTGCATGTTCGCCTCGGGGACGCCGAGCGCGCGGGCGGCGATCGCCAGGTCGTTCGAGCCGTGGGCGAGGGCGAGGTCGAAGGAGCGGCCGCGGCCGAAGCGCAGCATCCCGGCCGTGCGGGCTCCCAGCCGGTAGGCCTTCTGCACCCGCGAAGCGCCGCCGTGCTGTCCGATCGGCGTGTGCGCCATGCCGTGCAGGTCGAGCAGGGACTGGGTCTGGGCGTAGTCGCGCGAGGTGACCTCGACCGAGTGACCTTCCGTCCGCAGGCGCTCGATGATCGGCCGCAGCACGAGCACGTGCGCGGGCGCGCTCATGTCGACCCAGATCTTCAAGCGCTCAGACGGCTGCCAGCTCGGCGTAGAGCGGGTGGCGGTCCATCAGGGCCGCGGTGCGGGTCTTGAGGGCCTCCTTCTCGGCCTCGAAGTCGTCGCCGAGGGCGGTCGCGATGACGGCGGCGATCTCGGTCATCTCCTCCTCCCCCATCCCCGCGTGGTCAGCGCCGGGGTGCCGATGCGCAGGCCCGAGGGGTTCATCGGCGGCCGCGGGTCGAAGGGGATCGCGTTGCGGTTGACGGTGATCCCGACCTCCTTGAGGCGGTCCTCGGCGGTCTGGCCGTCGAGCCCGGTCGGGGTCAGGTCGACCAGGACCAGGTGGACGTCGGTGCCGCCGGTAAGGACGGGGATGCCGTCGGCTTCGAGGCCGGCGGCGAAGGCCTGCGCGTTGGCGATCGTCTGCCACTGGCGGGTGGCGAACTGTTCGCTGGCGGCGATCTTCATCGCCACCGCCTTGGCCGCGATCGTGTGCATCAGCGGCCCCCCCTGCTGGCCGGGGAAGACCGCTTGGTCGATCGCCTTGGCGTGTTCCTCGCGGCAGAGGGTCATGCCGCTGCGGGGCCCGCAGAGGGTCTTGTGGATCGTCGTCGTGACGACGTCGGCGTACGGGACCGGGTTCGCGTGCTCGCCAGCGGCGACGAGGCCGGCGAAGTGGGCCATGTCGACCATCAGCTTGGCCCCGACCGAGTCGGCGATCTCGCGGAAGGCGGCGAAGTCGAGCTGGCGCGGATAGGCGGACCAGCCGGCGACGATCAGGGCCGGCCTGTGCTCGTCGGCGAGCCGCGCGACCTCGTCCATGTCGACCAGCATGTCCTCGCGGCGGACGTGGTAGGGCACCGGGTTGTAGAGCTTGCCGGAGACGTTGATCTTCATCCCGTGGCTGAGGTGGCCGCCGTGGTCGAGCGCCATGCCGAGGAAGGTGTCGCCGGGTTCGAGCAGCGCCATGTAGGCGGCATTGTTGGCCTGGGCGCCGGAGTGGGCCTGGACGTTGGCGTGGTCGGCGCCGAACAGCTTCCTGGCCCGGGAGATCGCCAATTCCTCGGCGACGTCGACCTCCTCGCAGCCGCCGTAATAGCGGCGGCCGGGATAGCCCTCGGCGTACTTGTTGGTCAGCACCGAGCCGACCGCTTCGAGCACGGCCTGGGGCACGAAGTTCTCCGAGGCGATCATCTCCAGGGTGCGCTGCTGGCGGCGCAGCTCGCGGTCGAGGACGGCGGCGATCTCGGCGTCGACGTCGCCCAGGGGGGCGGTTTGGAAGTTGTCCGGCAGCTCGCTCATGGGCGAGCGACCATAGCAACGGCCCTGGATATTCTGGCCCGGTGAGAACCCGCCTTTCGGTCGCCGCGGCCGTCCTCCTCGCCGGTCTGCTGCCGGCACCAGTCGCCCAGGCGGCAAATCCCTGCGCCGGGACGGAAGCAAGGCTGCTGCTCTGCCCGGATCTGCGGGTGGGGCCGGCCGAAGACCTCTTCGTCGAGCACCACGGCTACGGCGGCGGCGCCCTCCTCTATGCCGGAAACGACATCCGCTCGCGGGGGCGGGGCCCGATGGAGCTGCGCGGCCAGCGCTACAAGCGCAACTGGATGCGGGCGAACCAGGCGATCTACCGGGTCGGCGGCGGGGTCCGGGTCTTCCGCACCGAGGCCCAGCTCCACTTCTACTCGGTCGGCTACGAGTACGGCGGCTCCTACTGGAAGGTCCACAACCCGCTCAGCATGGAGATCTGGTCGCTCGACGAGCGGCGCCGGCCCCTGCTGCGCGTGCGCAAGGGGCCCAAGGTCTTCTACTGCTTCCGCGACCTCGAGCGCACGCGGGCGATGAAGCGCTCGCCGCACAATCGCGTCTACCCGGCCTGCAGCCAAGACCGTGGCCGCAAGCGGGTGCGGCTGGGGACCTCCGTCGGCTGGTCCGACATCTACCCGTCGACCTACGATCGCCAATGGGTCAACGTCGGCGGCCTGCGCGGCTGCTTCGCCTTCGTCATGCGCGTAGATCCGCAGGATCTCCTCTACGAGGAAAACGAGCACAACAACCGCTCGGTCCGGATCGTCCGCCTCCCTTACCGGGACGGCCCGCAGCACTGCTGAGGAGGGACTAGCCGAGGCCGACGGAAGCGAGGGCGCTGGCGAGGTCGCCCGGCGAGAGGGCGCCGTGGCGCAGGACCGTCCAGCTGCCGTCCTCGTCGATCGCGGCGACGTCGACGACGGTCGAGGGCAGCCCGGTGAGCTCGCCGCCGTCGATCGCCAGGTCGGCGCCGGCGACGATCGAGTCCGGGACCTGGTCGAAGCGCGCCGGTGCCCGCTCGCCGCTGACGTTCGCCGAGGTCTGGAAGACCGGGCACATGACGCCGGCGAGCGGACCGGCGAGCAGGCGGACGCCGAGCCGCTCGGGGTCCTCGCGACAGGCGAAGGGGTAGCGACGGCTCGGATTCGCGACCACCAGGGTGACCGGGCCCGGCAGCAGGGCGCTTACCGCGGCGGCGGCGCGGGGCCCGAGCCCGCCGACAAGCTCCCGCATCGCGAGCGGCGAGAAGTACATGACGGCCGAGGACTTGCCGTCGTCGCGTCCCTTGAGACGATGGATCCGCGCGACCGCCCCCGCGTCGAGCGGGTCGCAGGCGAGGCCGTAGAGGCCGTCGGCCGGGAAGACCGCGACCCCGCCGGCGACGACGCAGCGTTCCAGTGCGGCGCGGGCGGCGTCGGCGCCGCCGCTCTCGAGCACGACGACCGGCGTCGCGCCGGCTCCCCCGCTCACCGCTCCCCCAGCACGACCCGTTCGATCCCGGCCAGGTCGTTGCGGGTCTCGATCGCGACGAAGCCCGCCTCGCGGAGGAGGCCGCGGACGGCCCCCGCCTGACCCTCCCCCACCTCCAGCGCCAGGACGCCGACTTCCACCTTGGGTATCAGCGCCCGGATCTCGTCGAGCCCGTCCTGACCCGCCAGCAGGGCTTGGCGCGGCTCCCACTTGGTCACCTCCGGCTGCAACGTGGACCAGTCGCGCTCGGCGACGTAGGGCAGGTTGGCGACGATCAATTCGAAGTCCTCTTCGGGCGGGATCGAGCCGGACAGGAAGCGGACCCTCTCCTCCAGCCCGAGCCGGTACCCGTTCGACCGCGCCGCTTCCAGCGCGTCTCCCGACGTGTCCGTGGCGGTGATCTCGCAGTCGACCAGCTCGTCGGCGACGGCGAGGGCGATCGCGCCGGAGCCGGTGCCGACGTCGAGCAGGGTCGCGGGGGCCCGCTCGAGCGCCAGTTCGACCAGCAGCTCGGTCTCCGGGCGGGGGATCAGCACGCGGCTGTCGACGGCGAGCTCGAGGCGGCGAAAACCCTTGCGGCCGACGATGTAGGCGACCGGCTCGCGGCGCAGCCGCCGCCGCACCATCTCCCCGAAGAGCCGCGCGGCCGGCGGTGCCACCTCGGCCCCGGGATCCGCCACCAGCGCCGCCCGCTCCGATCCCGTCGCCTCGGCCAGGAGCACTTCGGCGTCGAGACGGGGATCTTCGACTCCAGCTGCACGCAGGCCATCCGTGGCGGCTTCCAAAGCTCGTCTGACGTCACTGGCATGCACGTCAGCCCACGGTGGCAGCTTGCAGCCTTTCCCGTTTCTCCTCCGCCGAGAGGGCGTCGGTGAACTCGGAGAGGTCGCCGCCGAGCACGCCTTCGAGGTTGTGCGAGGTCAGCTTGATGCGGTGGTCGGTGACCCGGCCCTGGGGGAAGTTGTAGGTGCGGACCTTCTCGGAGCGCTGGCCGCTGCCGACCTGGGCCTTGCGCTCGGAGGCGATCTTCGCCTGCTGCTCGGCCAGCTCGCGCTCGTACAGCCTTGCCCGCAGCACCCGCATCGCCCGATCCTTGTTCTGCAGCTGGGACTTCTCGTCCTGCATCGAGACGACGATCCCGGTCGGCTTGTGGGTGATGCGCACCGCCGAGTCGGTGGTGTTGACGGACTGCCCGCCCGGCCCGGAGGAGCGGAAGACGTCGATCTGGAGGTCGTTCTGGTCGACCTCGACCTCGACCTCCTCGGCCTCGGGCAGCACCGCGATCGTCGCCGTCGAGGTGTGGATACGCCCCTGCGACTCGGTCTCCGGCACCCGCTGGACCCGGTGGGTGCCGCCCTCGAACTTGAAGACCGAGTAGGCGCCGTCGCCCTTGACCGCGAAGGTGACGTCCTTGAAGCCGCCCACATCGGGGACCGACTGCGAGAGGACCTCGGTCGAGAAACCGCGCTCCTCGGCATAGCGGGTGAGCATCTTGTAGAGGTCGCCGGCGAACAGGGACGCCTCGTCGCCGCCGGTGCCGGCACGGACCTCGACGATCACGTTCTTGTCGTCGTTGGGGTCGCGCTCGACCATCGCCAGCCGGATTTCCTCTTCGAGCGCCGCCAGCCGCGCCGGCGCCTCCTCGACGACCTCGCGCATCTCCTCGTCCTCGCCCTCCTCGAGCAGCTCTCGCGCCCCTTCGAGGTCGTCCTTGAGGGTCGCGTATTCGGTCGCCAGCTCACGCGCCGGCTGCAGGTCGCGGTACTCGCGACCGACCGCGGCGTAGCGCTCGCGATCGCCGATCACGGCGGGGTCGGACATCTGCCCCTCGAGGTCGGCGAACCGCGCCTGAATCTGCTCGACCAGCTGCTCGATCATCGCGACAACCCTAGAGGGGGGCTACGCGACGATCTCGATGTGCTGCTGCTTGGCCGCGTCTTCAGGGTTCTCCCGGGCCAGCACCGCGTTGAGGGAGGCGATCGCCACGGCCAGCTGCTCTTCGTCGGGCTCGCGGGTGGTCAGGTTCTGCAGCATCAGGCCCGGCCACATCACCGCCCGCACCCAGCGTTTGCGGCGGTTCTTGCCCGCCCACTTGATCACCTCGTAGGAGAGGCCGGCGATCAGCGGAATGCCGAGGATGCGAGAGAGCAGCAGCCAGTACCAGGCGGGCAACCCGATCGGGGCGAAGACGAAGATCGCCAGGACCATCACGATCAGCAGGAAGCTGGTCCCGCAACGCGGGTGCAGCCGCGAGTAGAGCTTGGCCCGCGCCGGCACCAGCTCGTCTTCGGCCTCGTAACAGGAGATCGTCTTGTGCTCGGCGCCGTGGTACTCAAAGACGCGCCGCAGGTCGGGCATTTTGCTGATCGCGAGGATGTAGCCGATGAAGATCGCCGTGCGCAGGATTCCCTCGATCAGCCAGAACAGCAGCGGCGAGCCCAGCTCGTCCTTGATCAGGCTGGTCAGCCCGACCGGGACGACGAAGAAGAGGCCGACCGAGAGCAGCAGCGAGAAGACGATCGTCAGGCCCCAGATCCAACCCCCGATCTCCTCTTTCTCGCCCTCGTCGTCCTCCTCCATCTGCGCGTTGGCGGAGATCGCCAGGGCCTTGAAGCCGATCTTCATCGACTCGCCGAGGGCGACGACGCCGCGGATGATCGGCAGGCGCCAGATCCGGTGACGCCGGGCCCAGGGAACCAGGTCCTCGGACTCGATCTCGATCGCGCCCTCGGGCGTGCGCACCGCGACCGCCCAGACCGCGATGCCGCGCATCATCACGCCCTCCAGGACCGCCTGGCCGCCGACCGGCGCGTCGCGCTTGGCGACCAGGGCGCCGTCGGGCATGCGCAGCGAGGCCCCGTCCCCGTTGGGGGATGAGGCAGGGGCCTCCCCTGCCGAGCCCGCCGGCGGGCTCACGGGTTACTTCCCGGCCCTGTGCTTGGCGGCGCGGCGCTGGAAGCGCTCGACGCGGCCGCCGGTGTCAACCAGCTTCTGCTTGCCGGTGTAGAAGGGGTGGCACTCGGAGCAGAGCTCGACGTGCAGGTCGTCTTTGGTCGACCGCGTGTAGAACTGGTTGCCGCACGAGCAATGCACGTTGGCGAGCGCGTAATCGGGGTGGATCCCTGCCTTCATCGTCAACCAAGTCTAGAGAACTGGTCAAGCCGTGCCGATACCCCTTTCATGGAGACGATCAGCTCCACCGGCCAACCGCGCGTAGGCGGCGTTTTACGCGCCGCCGTCGGGGCCGTGCTGTTCGGCGGCGCCCTGCTGGTGGCCCTGCACGACTGGGCCGGGATCGGCGGCAGCGGGTTCGACGACCTCGCCAATGGACCTCTGTACGACGCGGTGGTGGTCAGCGCCGGGCTCGCCTGCCTGCTCAAAGCCAGCGGCGCCGGGCGCGAGCGCGGGGCCTGGCTCGCCCTGGCGGCCGCGGTCCTCTGCTGGGGCGCCTCGGAGATCTACTGGACCGCGTTCCTGCGCGAGGATCCCTCTCCCCCCTATCCATCGCTGGCGGACGTCGGCTATCTCGCCTTCTACCCGCTGGCGGCAGCCGGCGTCTACCTGCTGGTTCGGGCCCGGGCGCAGGAGCTGGACTGGCGGCTGTGGATGGACGGCTTGATCGCGGCGCTCGGGACCGCGGCCCTGGGAGCGGCGCTGATCTTCGAGTTCGTCGCCGAGCGGGCCACCGGCACCCCGATTCAGGTCGCGACGACCCTCGCTTACCCGATCGGCGACATCCTGATGCTGGCACTGGTCGTCGGGGTGGTCGCCCTGACCCGCTGGCGACCGGGCAGGACCTGGTCGCTGCTCTTGGTCGGCCTGGCGGCGATGGTGGTCGCCGACGTCGCCTACACGCTGCAGTCGACCGACGGCAGCCTGCCGGGCGGCAACTGGATCGAACCGATCTATCTCTTCGCCGCCGTCTGCATCGGCGGCGAGGCCTGGCAGACCCGCGCCGACACGATCCAGTCGATGGCCCGCTTCGACGGCTGGCGCGAGCTGATGGTCCCGGCCTTCTTCGCGGCGGTGATGATCGGCCTCTTCACGATGCAGTACTTCAGCCACGCCAGCAGCCTGACCACGGTGCTCTGGGCGGCGACGCTGATCGCGGTGATCGCCCGCCTCGGCCTCAGCGTGCGGGAGAACAAGCGGCTGCTGGAGCAGGTGAAGACGGATCACCTGACCGGGCTGGGCAACCAGGGGCGGCTGCAGGTCGACCTGGCGGCGCGCTGCCTGCGCGCCGAGCAGGAGCCGCTGACCCTGCTGTTGCTCGATCTCAACGGCTTCAAGCGCTACAACGACACCTTCGGGCACCCCGCCGGCGACGAGATGCTGGAACGGATGGGCGCCCAGCTGAAGGAGGCGATGGGCGCGAACGGGTCCGCCTACCGGATCGGCGGCGACGAGTTCGCCGTCTTGGCGGGCGGCGAAGACGACCGCGGGGGCGAGATCGGCAAGCGCGCCGCCGAAGCGATGACCGCGAAGGGGCCGGGCTTCGAGCTCAGCGCGGCCTGGGGGGCGGTGGCGATCCCCGGCGAAGCCGACGCCCCGACGCCGGCGATGCAGCTGGCCGACGTGCGGATGTACGCGCAGAAGGAGTCGCGGCGCCTCGCCCATGACGACGCGATCGCGATCGACGGGCGCGAGGTCTCGGTGCGCCTAGGCGAGGCGCGGGACGGCGAAGCTCTCGAGCAGGGCCAGTAGGACGTCGGTCACCTCGGCCCGTCCGGCCGGGTCCTCGGTGCGGGCGACGAGCATCGCCGCCTCGTCGAGCGCGCCGAGCAGCAGATGGGCCATCGGCTTGACCGGCAGCTTGCGGATCTCCCCCGCCTCGATCGCGGCCGTCAGGCTCGCTTCGATCAGGCCCAGCCCGTTGGCGGCGCCGATCTCCCGCCAGCGGTCCCAACCCAGCACCGCCGGCGCGTCGTGCAGGGCGATCTGCCGCAGCTCGGGCTCGGCGCACTCGTCGAGGAAGGCCTCGATCCCGGCCTTCATCGCCTCCAGGGGACTGTGCAGGTCGGAGCCGAGGACGATCCGGGCGACGCGCTCGGTCGACTCCGCCTCGAGCTGCTCGTAGGCGGCGTCGAGCAGCCCGGACTTGCCACCGAAGTGGTGGTAGAGGGCGCCGCGGGTGACGCCGGCCGCGCGGACGATCTCCTCCGCGCCCACGTCCTCATAGCCGCGCTCGGCGAAGAGACGGCGGGCGGCGGCGACCAGCGCCGCCCGGGTCGCCTCGGCCCGCTCCGCCTGCGTGCGGCGACCGGACCTCTCCGATCGCCCCTTGGGGGAGTGGGAGCGGGGGTCTGGATTTACATTCATACAGTCTGTATGTTACTTGGAAACTACAACGAGGGATAAAAAATGGCTACTGAGACGAGTGAGCGCAAAGAGATCGACCTTCCGGCGGGACGGATCCGCTACCGCGAGGCCGGCAGCGGCAAACCGGTCGTCTTCGTTCACGGCTACCTGGTCGACGGCCGGCTCTGGGACGGCGTCGTCGACCGCCTCTCCGACCGCTACCGCTGCCTCGCGCCAGACTGGCCGATCGGCGCCCAGCAGATCGCGATGAAGCCGGGGGCCGACCTCTCGCCCCCGGGCATCGCGGCGACGATCGCGTCCTTCCTCGAGGCGCTCGACCTCGACGACGTGACGATCGTCGGCAACGACTCCGGCGGCGCCATGTCGCAGGTCCTGGTCACCACCCACCCCGAGCGGATCGGCCGCCTCGTCCTCACCAACTGCGACACCCACGAGAACTTCCCGCCGGGGATGTTCAAGGCGATGGTCCCGCTGGCGAAGGCCCCGGGCGGGATGGCGGTGATGGCCGCCCCCTTCCGCATCGGCGCCGTCGCCCGCGCCGCCTTCAAGCCGTTCGCCCGCACCCGCATTCCCGCCGACCTGATCGCCTCCTGGATGGCGCCGCCGATGCGCGACGGCGACATCCGCCGCGATCTGAAGAAGGTCACGGTGGGCATGAACAAGCGCTACACCCTGGAGGCAGCCGAGAAGTTGCGCGAATCCGAGCTGCCGATCCTGCTCACCTGGGCCCCCGGCGACAGGTACTTCCCGATCTCCTACGCCGAACGGCTCGCGGCCGAAGCCGGCAACGCCCGCATCGTCCAGATCCCCGACTCGAAGACCTTCGTGCCGATCGACCAACCGCAGCGCCTGTCGGAGGAGATCGCCGAGTTCGTCGGCGCCGGCTAAGCGAACAGGCGTTCCCCGAATCCGCAAAGTGCAGCTTTTTCGTCCGACTGGGCAGGGAATCTTTCTCCACCCCCTACGAGGACGGAGAGCTAGTGGCCAAGCAGATCTTCGACCAGGCACGACCGAAGAGCACCATGGCGCAGCAACTCGACGAAGCGTTCGCCGGGTGTGATCAATGGACCGTGGTGGCGGCACCGCCACGACGCAGCAGCATCGACTTCAGCCCCCGCCCCTCGAGCTCCTCGAGGATGATCGGCAGGGCGGCGGCGGTGCGGGCCCAGGAGCCGCGGGCGCTGTAGAAGTCGGCGTCGTGGAGCAGCAGGATGTCCCCCGGCCGAGCCCCGGCGCCGGCGCGACGGGCAATCGAGGCGGGAGTGGCTCGGCGCGTCCAGTCCCGCCCCCATCGCGACCACAGCACCGGCCGCCAGCCGCGGCTCCGCACCGCCCGTAGCCCGGCGGCGCTGAAGATCCCGTAGGGGGGCCGGTAGTCACCGATCGCCTGGCCCCCGGCCTCCTCGATCGCCAGCTTGGCCCGGTCGGCGTCTTCGAGCAGCTGACCCGGCCCGAGCCGCAGCTGGTTGCGATGGCGGTGGCAATGCAGCTCGACCCGGTGGCCGGCGGCGACGATCTCGGCCACCAGAGCCGGTCGCGGCAGCACCTGCTCGCCGGCGAGGAAGAAGGTCGCCAGGGCGCCGGCTTCGCGCAGCGCCTCCAGAACCGCCGGCGTCCCCTGGGGGTGGGGGCCGTCGTCGAAGGTGAGGGCGACACCCTCAACCCCCTCCTGGCGCAGCTGGATTCCGAGCGCGTCGCCGACCGGCGGCACCACCGGGGCCAGGGCCGGACCGGCGTGGGCGACCGTGGCCGCGGCCAGGCCGGCTCCAGCGAGGCCGCGGATCAAGGGGCGGCGTTGGCCGCCGCCCGGTGGGCGACGGATTCGACCGGCACCACCTGCTGCACCTGAGCGGCAGCGGGGGGCTCCGCTTCCTTGCCGAGGTGGATGCGCTCCTGCAGCGGCTTCAAGACCTTGTAGGGAGCCTCGCGCTGGACGGCGGAGACGACCAGGACGACGAGGAGCGCGGCCAGGCAGGCGGCCGCCACGACGCGCTCGGTGCGCAGCCGCCAGACCGGCTGCGGCCGCACCCGGGGGCGCACGCTGAGCGCCCGCGAGGCGATCGAGGGCAGCGAGGCGAAGGACGAATCCGGCGACTGGCGCTCGCGGGTGACGTGGCGCAGGACCGACTCCAGCTCGTGGTCGGAGCGCGCTACCTCGGCCAGGCCGAAGCGCTCGAAGGCGGCGTTGTTGGCCCGCAGATGACCGGCCGAGAAGCCGTAGGAGACGACCGGGCAGCCGCGGATGTGGGCCTCCAGCACGGTCAGGCCGGCGGTGCCGTGGATCATCGCGTCGGCCGCCGCCATCCAGTCGCTCATCTGCTCGGTGAAGCCGAGGACGCGGACCTGCTCGTTGTCGGCGAAGGTGCGCTCGAGCTTCTCGCGGGCGACCTCGTTGCGGCCGGTGATGCAGACCACCAGGGTGTCCTCGCCGGCGAGCGCGGCGCGGATCGCGCCCTCGAGGTCGCCCACCCCCCAGCCGCCGCCGGAGACCAGGACGACGCGGGCATGGGTCGGGACGTCGAGCGCCTCGCGGGCGTCGCGGCGGGTGCGCGGCATCAGGAAGTCGCGGGAGATCGGCGGCCGCACCCACTCGACCGTGCCGGGGCCGACCAGCTTCTCGACTTCCTCGATCGACTCCGGGTGGGTGACGTAGTGCAGGTCGACGCCGGGATGCGCCCAGTAACGCAGGCCGGCCAGGTCGGTGATCGCCGACTGCAGGGGAATCTCGAGGCGGCGGTTCTCCCGCAGCATCCCCAGCACCGCGGTCACGCCCGGATAGGTCGAGATGACCGCATCGGGGTCCCGTTCGGCGATCAGCCTCATCAGGCCGCGGGCGCCGATCAGGTAGCCGACGTGGTGGAAGAGCCAGCGGGTCGGGGCGAACTTGGTGATCAGCCAGTACTGGGCGTCGAACAGCCACGGCATCCAGCGAAAGGTGACCTTGGAGCCGCTGCGGAGGACGGCGGCGCAAATCTTCCCCATCGCGTCGAGGCCGTTGGCGATCTCCACCTCGGTGCCCGGAACCTCCTCTTCGAGGTCGGCTTTGATGATCCGCGCCGGCAGGTCGTGCCCCTCGCCGATGTCGGCGGTCAAGACCAGGACTCGCGGCGGACGCTCCTCGGTCCGGGCGGCACCGGCGAGGAGAGCCCCGGCGGCGTGTTCGTTGCCGTTGAGCGAGGGCTGTTTGCCCGGGATCGGGTCGGGCGGCCGGATGCTGCCGCGGACCCATTCGACGTATTTCTTGACGCCCTCGCGGAAGCTCGTCGCGGCTTTCCAGCCGAGCTCCTCGAGCGCCCGCTCGTTGGAGATCGTCTTGCCGGGAAAGTCACCGGGACGGGGCGGGGTGTGGACGATCTCGCAGTCGTCGGTGTTTTCCTGCACCCGCTCGGCGATTTCGAGGATCGTCACGATCTCGTCGCCGGAGAGGTTGTAGGTGCGGCCGGCAGCCTCGGGAGCCAGCGCGGCGACGATGCCGTCGGCGAGGTCCTCGACGTAGATGAAGCTGCGGGTCGTGCTGCCGTCCCCGGCGATCGTCAGCGCCTTGCCCTCGAAAGCGAGGTCGGTGAACTTGGCGACGACGCCGGCGGCGCGGGCGCGCGGGCCGTAGGGGATGCCGAAGCGCAGCACCGTGCTCTCGAGGTCGTAGAGCTCGGCGTAGCCGGCGCAGTAGGTCTCGCCGGCGAGCTTGGTCGCGGTGTAGAGGTGGCGCGGGGCCGGGATCGGCGTCTCCTCGTCGACGTCGGTCTCGACGCAGTCGCTGTAGACCCAGGTGGTCGAGCCGTAGACGACGCGGCCGACCTCGGCGCCGGCCGCCGCCTCGAGCACGTTGAGGGTGCCGCGGGTGTTGACCTCCTCGGCCAGCACCGGGTCGGCGAGGACGTGGCCGACGTCGGCGACGGCGGCGAGGTGGATGACGGCGTCGCAGTCGCGCATCGCCAGATCGAGGTTGGCCGGGTCGGTGATCGAGCCGGTGAAGGTCTCGACCTCGAGCGGCGAGTGGTACGGCGAGGCGCTGAGGTCGAAGATGCGCGGGGTGATGCCGCGGTCGAGCAGGCGATCGACCACGTGGGAGCCGATGAAGCCGCCGCCGCCGGTTACCAGGACCCTCATGCGACCTCCCTCTCAAGTGCCGCCGCACGGCTGCCGGGGCGGTAGTAGAGCGGCACGCACCAGTGGTTCTCGGCCACCCACTCGGTGTTCGGCAGCTCGTCGGCGCGGCCCATGATGCGGTGGCAGGGCTGGTCGTAGACGCGGCCGGTCGACTTCTCGATCGGCTCGAAGACGATGTACTTGTAAAGGCCCGAGGTCATCCCCTCCGGCAGCTCCAGGCGCGCCGGGTGCACGGGGTCGAGGTGCTCGCGGGCGTACTCGTTCTTCCAGGCGACGATCTCCTCCATGCGCTCGGCCTGGACCAGGGCCAGGGCCGCGGTGAACTCGCTCATGCGGAAGTTGAGGCCGTCTACCTCGTGCTCGAACTTGCCGTAGTTGCGGAACTTGGCCGCGTAGTCGACGAGCTCCTGATTGCCGGAGACGAGCACGCCGCCCTCGCCGCTGGAGACCGTCTTGGTCGCATAGAGGGAGTAGACGCCGGCGTCGCCGAAGGTGCCCGGCTTCTTGTCTCTCCAGGCGGCGCCGTGGGCATGAGCGCAGTCCTCGAGCAGGAAGATCCCGTTCTCACGGCAGTAGGCGGCGATCCGCTCGGCGTCGAAGGCGATGTGACCGCCGACGTGAACGAGGATCGCGGCGCGCGGGTTGTGGCGCTCGGCCTTGGCCTCGAAGTCCTCGAAGGACATGCAGAGGTCGGAGCGGTTGCAGTCGACGAACTCGACCTCGGCGCCGGCCCCGATCGCCGCCAGCGGCGTCGCCATGAAGGTGTTGGAGGGGCAGAGCACGGTCTCGCCCCTGACCCCGGCGAACTCGAGCGCGGCCAGGGCCCCGCCCGCCCAGCTCGAGAGACCCAGGCTCGGCAGCCCGTTCCACTCGGCCCAGCTGCTCTCGAAGGCGGCGAGCTTCGCCCCCTCGGACCACTGCTCGGAATCGAGAACCTCCGTCCAAAGCTCGAAGAGCCGCGTGCGGTCGCGATGGTCGAACCCGATCGCGAACTTCTCGGCGCCCGCGCTGACTGGGGAATCTAGGGGCGGCAAGGCGCGTCAACCTAGCAGCGAAGCCGGATCAGTCGTCGGCATGCGCCGCCGTGATCACCGCCCCGACGGCCTTGGAGCCCGCTAGGAGCGTCGTGCCTGCAAGGACGACCACCATGAAGGCGACCAGGGCGACGCCGCCAAAAGGCGTCTCCGCCCAGGACTCGCCGAAGATCAGCGGCGCCAGCAGGACCGGGATCAGCACCTGCACCGCGAACATCACCGGGGCCACGTGGGTCGCCGGGCGGTGTTGCAGGGCGCTCATCTCGCTGAGCAGGGCCAGCCCCTCGGAGGCGATCGCGGTGGCCAGCCAGACGACGGCGATCAGCAAGGCCCCGGCGGCGAGCTCGTCGGTCAGCGCCTTGCTGGCGATCGCCGTCCAGGCGTAGCCGAAGCCGGCGCTGAGGACGGCGGCGAATCCAACCGCCGCGGCCCGTCCCCGCATCAGGTAAGGCGTCGCGATCGGAATCGCGACCAGCCCCAGGGCGACGAGGATCGCCGCCGTGCCGGCGTGATCGGTGGTGCGCTCGGGCGCCGCCCAGGCGACCCCCGCCACCCCGACGATTATCGCCGCCACCGCCAGGTACTCCCGCCGCCCCGGCGCCTCCCCCAGCTTGGTCGCGCCAAGCCACAACAAGACGATCAAGCCGCTGACCAGGCACGGCTGCACCACCGTCAACGGCGCCAGCAGCAACGCCACGATCTCCAGCGGCCACCCGACCAGACCCAAGGCCGTCGCCCCCAGCCACTTCCGATTCCGCACCAGCTTCCCGATCAGCGAGACCCGCAGCGAATGCTCGTGCGGCACACCACGCACCTCCAGCGCCTGCAGAGCAATCGAGGTGTTGTAAAGGACCGAAGCGCCTACAGCACAGGCAATCCCGAGCGCGAGCACCGCGCGACCCTATCGGCCGTACGCCACCTAGTGACGGTGACGCCTGGCGGCGGTCCCGTAGCGTCGGGTCGCTAAGAAGTTCACGAAACCCCCCGCCGAGAGAATGAGAACTAGCGCGATCGCGAACGCCGTGCCCCCTGCTTGCACGGACACCAGAACCAGACCCACGGGGATGGTGAGCAGAACCATCCCGCTGACGATCAACAGCAGAGCCCTGTCCATGGTCATGAAGTCACCCTACCCGATCCATGCAGACAAAACGATGAGGAACAAGGCGACCGTCAATCCCCCTAAGCCACCGACCACCGTAGTCCGCCGCAGCTCCTTCTCGCTTGACTCACTAAGAGCAGGGCTGGCGTGGAAGATGAACCCACCGACGGCGATGCTGGCCGCCATCAGACCGGCGGCAGCCGCAAACTGGCCGAGAAGCGCGGTGGCAAGAACCATCGCCAGACCGTAGAACCTCCCGGCGCACGGGAACCGCGCCAACGCGGTCACAAGTGGAACTCCTCCGCTACGTCTCCTGGTAAAGCGGCCCGTCGCCGCCCTCGGGCAGCGTCAGCCTGCCGCCCTTGGCCGTGATCGCTCCGCACTGCACGCAGTTGGAGGCGGTCACGTGCACGTCGACCTCGGCGGCGCCGTTCTCCAGCTGGTCCTCGGGGATCTCGTAGACCTGGGCCGGGCACATCGAGACCCAGGTCTGGGCGATCTCCTTCGGCACCCGGGCCTGGATGCGGACGTGGTTGGGGGCGTCGTCGCGGGTCGCGTTGCCGGAGAGGAAGACCGAGTCGAGCTTGTTGAAGGTCAGCTCGTTGTCGGCTTTGACGTAGGTGTCGCCGGCCTTGCCGAGGTCCATCTCGACCTCTGAGTCGTGCTCCTGCTTCCAATGCCCGCCGGGGAAATTGCCTTTGGTGATGGTCATCGCCGAGGCGAAGGCGCCGCCGGCGAAGAAGCCTTTGGAGAAGGGCTGGCGCATGTTGCGCGATTCGTAGAGGTCCTTCTCGATCATCGAGTTGTGGATCTTCTCGTCGTAGGCCTCGAAGTTGACCGAGTCGACGTCCTTCTTCAAGGCTTCGACGATCGTCTCCGCCGCGTACATGCCGGCGTGCATCGCGTAGTGGACGCCCTTCAGGGTCGGCACGTTGACCATGCTGGCGGCGTCGCCCGCGATCATCATGCCCGGCACCGCGAGCCGCTTCGGCATCGCGAAGTAGCCGCCCGAGGGAATCGTCTTGGCGCCCCAGGCGACTCGCTTGCCCCCCTCGAGGAGCTTCTTGACGAAGGGGTGGGTCTTGAGCAGC
This sequence comes from uncultured Solirubrobacterales bacterium, assembly GCA_963849165.1. Lineage (GTDB taxonomy): Bacteria > Actinomycetota > Thermoleophilia > Solirubrobacterales > 70-9 > VAYN01. The sequence continues at coordinate 649,862 of CAWKGJ010000004.1, forward strand.
TGCAGGGCGTCGTGGACGCTGAAGGTGGCATCGGTGTAGTCGAGGCCGGCAACCAGGCCGATGCAGAGCTTGTCCTCCCCCATCGGGTAGATGAAGCTGCCCCCGAACTCGTTGTAGCGGGCCGCCTTGCGCAACGGCCAGCCCATCGTGTGAATCACGCGATCGAGCGGCTCCTTCACCTCCCAGACCTCTTTGACCCCGAGCTCCCAGCGCATCGGATCGGCTCCGTGCAGGTCGAAGTAGTCGTAGGCGGCGTAGGTGAGGTGGCCGACCGTGCCCTCGGCCAGGACCGTCGCCTTGGCGACGACGTCGGAGCCGGGCTCGAAGTTGCCGAGCTCTTCCCCGTCCTTGCCGCGGCCGCGGTCGCCCGAGCGGACGCCGCGGACGACGCGGTCCTCCACCAGCAGCTTGGTGGCAGCGGTCTCGGAGAGGATGTAGACGCCGGCCTCCTCGGCTTTGTCGGAGAGGAAGCGGCCCAGTTTGGAGACCGAGGTGACGTAGTTGCCGTGGTTCTTGAAGTTCGGCGGCATCGGCTTCAGCGGCAGCGCCGCCTTCGAGGTCAGCAGATAGACCGCGTCCTTGGTGACCTCCTGGTAGACGGGCCAGTCCGCCTTGTCGAGGTCGGGGAACAGCTCTTCCATCGCCGAGGGCTTCATGTTCGCCCCGGAGAGGAGGTGGGCGCCGGCGACTTTGCCCTTCTCGATCACCGCGACCGGGACTTCGCCCAGCTTCTCGGTCAGCTCCGGCTCGTCCTCGAGCAGCTGCATCAGCTTGTTGGCGCAGGCGAGACCAGCGGGCCCGCCGCCGACTATCGCGACCCCCACCTCGATCCGCTCGTCGACGGCATCGGTCGGGGGACCGATTACGTCGGTGGAATCGAACGGCGGTGGGAACTCACTCGGTGCGACGGCGGGCACCGCTCAGCCGCCCTTCTTCGCCTTGATCGCCTCGGTCAGCTTGGGGACGATCTTGTGCAGGTCGCCGACCACGCCGAGGTCGGAGAACTCGAAGATCGGCGCGTTCGGGTCCTTGTTGATCGCGAGGATGTTCTCCGAGTTCTGCATCCCGACCTTGTGCTGGATCGCCCCGGAGACGCCGGCGGCCAGATACAGCTTCGGCGCGACCGTCTTGCCGGTCTGGCCGATCTGGGCCGCGTAGGGGTACCAGCCGGCGTCGACGACCGCGCGGGTCGCGGCGACGGCGCCGCCCATCGACTCGGCGAGTTCCTCAGCGAGCTTGAAGCCCTCGGCGGCGCCGAGGCCGCGGCCACCGCCGACGAGGATGTCGGCGTCCTCGATGTTGACGTCGGCGCCGCGCTGCTCGCCGCGCTGAACCATCGTCGCCTTGGTCGACCAGGGCGAGAGCTCGACGTCGACGTCGACGACCTCGGCCGTGCCACCGCTCTCCTTGGCGTCGAACGCGTTGAGGCGGCTGATGATGATCCCGGGCTCGCTGACGTAGCCGACGTCGGCGATCTCGGAGTCCTGCAGGATCGGGCGCTCGGAGACGAGCTTGCCGTCCTGCACCTTGACCTCGGTCACCTCCATGGTGACGCCGGCGTTGAGGCGGGCGGTGAGGCCGGCCCCGATCTCGAAGCCGAGCAGGCCGCCGCCGAAGAGGGCATAGGAGATGTCGTTCTCGGTGATGACCTTGGCCATCGCGTCGACGATCGGCTGGGCCAGGCCCTCGGGCACGCTCTTGGCCCGGTAGACCTTGGCCGCGCCCCAGTTGCCGAGCGAGGCGCAGGCGTCGTCGGCGATCTCGCCGACGACCAGCGCGGCCGCCTCGCCGCCGATTTCACCGGCCAGCTTGGCCGCCTCGGAGATCGCTCCGAGCGAGTTCTTGTTGAAGTTGCCCTCGTCGTCGTGGAGGGCGTAAACCAGGATGCCTGCCATCTAGATCAGCTTCCTCTCGTCGAGCCAGGCGACGATCTTTTCGACCGTCTCGTTGGTGTCCTCGTCCTCGATGATCTCGCCCGCTTCCTTGGCCGGCGGCGGGTTGAGCGCGAGGACCGTGGTCTTGGAGCCGTCCTGCCCGACCATGCCGGCCTCGATGCCGACGTCGCCGGTGGCCTTGGTGTCGAGCGGTTTTTTCTTCGCCCCCATGATCGCCTTCAGGCTCGGGTAGCGCGGCTCGTTGATCGCGTCGCCGACGCTGATCACGGCGGGCAGCTCGACCTCGACGGTGTCGTACCCGTACTCGGCCTGGCGCTCGCAGCGCAGCTTGCCGTCGCTAACGTCGATCTGGATCACCTGGGTCAGCGAGGGCATCTGCAGATGGTCGGCGACGACGGCGCCGATCGTGTAGCACTCGCCGTCGTCCGACTGCTGGCCCAGCAGGACCAGGTCGGGGCTCTCGGACTCGAGGACCTTGGCCAGCGAGTAGCCGGTCGCGCAGACGTCGGAACCGGCCAGCGCGTCGTCGGAGAGGTGCACGGAACGGTCGGCGCCGAGGGCGACGGCCTTGTGCAGGGCGCGGACGGCGGAGCCGGGGCCCATGGTGACGGCCACCACCTCCTCGACCGGGATCGCCCCACCCTCCTTGATCTGCATGGCCGCCTCGAGGGCGTGCGTATCGAAGGGGTTGAGGTTTTTCTCGCCGCCGCGGTCCAGTCGCATCGTGTTGGGGTCGATGCGCTTCTGTACCGCGGCGTCCGGAACCTCCTTGACCAGGACGCAGATCTTCAAGTTGAAGCCTCCTTGGGCTGGTTGATTGACCAGTCAGTCAGGTGAGTCGGGCAGTTTATCCAGCTTGCCGACGGAGCGTTATTCGCCGCGCTCGTGCCGCTCGGCGGCGCCGGCGCGGATGAAGTCGACGATCTCGTCGGTGCCGGAGCCCGGCGTGAAGACCGCGGCCACCCCGAGCTTCTTCAGCTCGGGGATGTCGTCGGCCGGAATCGTTCCCCCGACCGTGACCAGGACGTCGTCGACGCCCTGCTCGGCGAGCAGGGCGACCACCCGCGGCACCAGGGTCATGTGGGCGCCGGAGAGGATCGAGAGCCCGACCGCGTCGGCGTCCTCCTGGATCACCGTCTCGGCGATCTGCTCCGGGGTCTGGTGCAGGCCGGTGTAGATGACCTCCATGCCGGCGTCGCGCAGGGCGCGGGCGATGATCTTGGCGCCGCGGTCATGCCCGTCGAGGCCGGGCTTGGCGACGACGACGCGGATCTTGCGGGCGGTGGCGGTCTCCATCGGCGGCGGAAGCGTAGCGCCTGTCTAGAAGACCGGCGACTCGGTGTAGGTCCCGAAGACCTCCTGCATCGCCGCGATCATCTCGCCCTCGGTGGCGCGCACGCGGGCCGCGGCGATGATCGGCGGCATCAGGTTGCCGTCGCCGGCGGCCACCCGCTTGAGCTCGGCCAGGGCGCCCTCGACTGCGGCGCCGTCGCGGCGGGCGCGGGTGGCGGCGAGGCGGTCGACCTGCTTGCCTTCCAGCGCCGGGTCGATCTTCAGGATCGGGGTCGGCTCTTCCCCCTCCTGGGTGAAGTCGTTGACGCCGACGACGATCCGCTTGCGCTCGTTCAGCTCCTGCTGGTAGGTGAAGGAGGCGTCGGCGATCTCGCGCTGGGGGAAGTTGCGGCGGATCGCCTCGACCATTCCCCCCAGCTCGTCGATGCGGGCGAAGTAGTCGTAGGCGGCGGCCTCCATCTCGTCGGTCAGCTTCTCGACGAACCAGGAGCCGCCGAGCGGGTCGGCGGTGGCGGTGACGCCGGACTCGCTGGCGATGATCTGCTGGGTGCGCAGGGCCACCCGCACCGCGTCCTCGGTCGGCAGCGCCAGCGCCTCGTCGTAGGAGTTGGTGTGCAGCGACTGGGTGCCGCCGAGCACCGCCGCCATCGCCTCCAGCGAGGTGCGGACGATGTTGTTGAGCGGCTGCTGGGCGGTCAGCGAGACGCCGGCGGTCTGGGCATGGAAGCGCAGCCGCATCGACTCCTCCTTCCTGGCGCCGTAGGTGTCGCGCAGCTCCCGCGCCCAGATCCGCCGCGCCGCCCGGTACTTGGCGATCTCCTCGAAGAAGTCGACGTGGGCGTTGAAGAAGAAGGAGAGGCGGGGGGCGAAGTCGTCGACGTCGAGGCCGCGCTCGAGCGCCCGCTCGACGTAGGTGAAGCCGTCCTTGAGCGTGAACGCCAGCTCCTGCTGGGCGGTCGATCCGGCCTCGCGGATGTGGTAGCCGGAAATCGAGACCGGGTGCCAGCGCGGCATGTTCTCGGTGCACCACTCGATCATGTCGGTGACCAGCCGCATCGCCGGCTCGATCGGGAAGCACCACTCTTTCTGGGCGATGTACTCCTTGAGGATGTCGGTCTGGATCGTCCCTCCGAGCCGCTCCGGCGGCACGCCCTGGCTCTCGCCGACGAGCACGTAGTAGGCGAGCAGGATCGCCGCCGGGGCGTTGATCGTCATCGAAGTGGTGACGCCGCCCAGCGGGATGCCGGCGAAGAGCTGCTCCATGTCGTCGAGGCTGTCGACGGCGACGCCCTCGCGGCCGACCTCGCCGAGGCTGCGCTCGTGGTCGGAGTCGTAGCCCATCAGGGTCGGCATGTCGAAGGCGGTCGAGAGCCCGGTCTGGCCGTGGTCGAGCAGGTAGTGGAAGCGCTCGTTGGTCTCCTCGACGGTGCCGAAGCCGGCGAACTGGCGCATCGTCCAGAGCCGCCCGCGGTGCATCGACGGGTAGGGCCCGCGCGTGAACGGGTACTCGCCGGGCCGCCCGACCCGCTCCTCGAGGCCGGGGTCGAGGTCCTCCTCGGTGTAGAGCGGCTCGATCTCGTGACCGGAGATGGTCGAGAACTCGGCGTCGCGCTGGGTGAACTCGGGCTTCGAACCCGGCTCGGCTGCCATCCGAGCAGTCTAGATCGTTGCCGGGGCGATTTAGCGTCCTATGGGGACGCCAAATCGCCCCGCGCCTAACGTCGCGCGCGGAGGCGGCGGGGCGGCGGTTTGCGCCGGCTTGCGGCGACGCGGGAGGCGCCGAAGCCGGCTACCGTCGCCAAGAGGGTGACGGTGAGGGCGACGAGGCGGCGGCCGAGGCGCTCGAAGCGCAGCGTCTGCCAGCCCTCTTCTCCGGCGATCGCCGCCAGCGGCGGATCGGGGTTGACCGCGACCGGGTTGCCGACGGCGCGCAGCATCGGCAGGTCCGAGAGCGAATCCGAGTAGGCGTAAGAGGCGGCGAGGTCGATGTCGTGGCGCTCGGCGAAGGCCTGCATCGCCTCGACCTTGCCCGGCCCGTAGACGAAAGGCCCCTCGAGGCGGCCGGTGAAGCTGCCTTCCGCATCGACCTCGTAGCGAGTGCCGATGCCGCCCTCCATTCCCAGCACTCGCGCCAGCGACTCGACCACGTCGTTGCCGGCGGCGCTGACGATGAAGGAGGGGCGGCCGGCGTCCTGGTGGGCGTGGACCTCGGCCAGCATCTCCGGGAAGACCCTCGGCAGGATCGCCGTCATCACCGCCGGGCCCATCCGCTCCACGGTCAGCGCCGGCACCCCGGCGATCAGCTCGCGCGCCGCCCGCAGCACCTCCTCGGTGCGCTCGTCGGTCGTCCCGCGCAGGCGATAGCGCAGGTGCTCGATTCCCCAGCTGGCGAGCTGACGTCGGCTGACGATCCCCTGCTGGGCGGCGACGCGGGCGAACTGCATCCCCGAGGACCCCGCCATCAGGGTCTTGTCGAGATCAAAAAAGGCCGCCCCGCGGCTCAAGCTAGTTCCCCGGGACTTCGATCACGATCGCGTCGCCCTGGCCGCCGCCGGAGCAGATCGCGGCGACGCCGAGGCCGCCGCCGCGGCGCTGCAGCTCGTGGACCAGGGCGCCGACGATGCGGGCGCCGGAAGCGCCGATCGGGTGTCCGAGGGCGATCGCGCCGCCGTTGACGTTGACCTTGTCCTCGTCGACGCCGAGCATCCGCACCGAGTTGAGGGCGACCGAGGCGAAGGCCTCGTTGATCTCCCAGAGGTCGACCTCGTCGGCGCTCTTGCCGATCTTCTCCAGGGCTTGCTTGGCGGCGTTGGCCGGCGTTTTCGCCAGATAGGGGAAGTCGTCGGCGACGGTGCCGTAGGAGAGCACGCGGGCCAGCGGGGTGCGGCCTTCGCGCTCGGCCCACTCCGAAGAGGCGACGACGATGGCGCCGGCGCCGTCGTTGACGCCGGGGGCGTTGCCGGCGGTGTGGGTGGCGTCCTCGCCGCCGATCGCCTTCAACTTGGCGAGGGTCTCCAGGGTCGTGTCCGGACGGATCGCCTCGTCGGCCTCGACCGTGCTCTCGCCCTTGCGCGACTTGACGGTGACGCCGACGATCTCGTCGGCGAGGCGGCCGGCGTCGGTCGCCTCGGCGGCGAGCCGGTGCGAGCGCTCGGCGAAGCGGTCCATGTCGACCCGGGTGATCTCCAGCTCGTTCGAGACCTCGCTGGCCTCGTTGATCATCTGCTTTTCGGTGAACGGATTCGTCAGGCCGTCGTGGGTCATGGCGTCGATCGCGCTGACGTCGCCCATGCGGAACCCGAAGCGGGCGCCGGGCAGCAGGTACGGAGCCTGGCTCATCGACTCCATGCCGCCGGTGACGGCGACCTCGGTGTCACCGGCGCGGATGCCCATGTCGGCGATCCCGAGCGAGCGCATGCCCGAGGCGCAGACCTTGTTGATCGTCTCCGAGGGAACCTCCTTGGGAATGCCGCCCTTGATCTGGGCCTGGCGCGAGGGGATCTGTCCCTGGCCGGCCTGCAGGACCTGGCCGAAGACGACCTGCTGGACCTGCCCGGGATCGACGCCGGAGCGCTCCAGCGCCGCCTCGATCACCTTGCCGCCGAGATCGGTTGCGCCGAGTGAAGAGAGGCTGCCGCCCATCTTGCCGAAGGGGGTACGCGCGGTTCCTAGGATCACTGAGCTGGGCATCTACTGCCTTTCTTCTGCGAGTTCGGGGGTCTGATCGTGCGGGCGCCAGGCCCGGACGGGACGATACCTGGAGGCATCGCCGTGTCACTTGCGAGCGCATAGACTCGCGCCTGATGAAGGTCGAGGTCCGCCAGAGCGAGTTGCAGAAAACCGTCGCCGAGCTGCTGGTCGCCGGTCTCTACGAGGGCGGGGATCCCCCGGCGGGAATCGGTTGGCCGCACGGCTTGCAAAAGGCCAAGGGAACCTTCAAGAAAAAGACCTTGCTCCATATCGACGGACCGGCCTGGATGCTGGTCGTGGGGCTCGGCAAGCGCGAGGAGGCCGATGCCGAGCGCCTGCGGGTCGCCGCGGCGCTGGCGGCGCAGGAAGCGGGACGGCTGGAGGCCAGCTCGATCGCCTGGGCGCTGCCGGAGTCCGACGACGAGGACGCCGCCGCGGAGGCGCTGGTGACCGGCACCGTTCTCGGCTCCTACCGCTTCGACCGTTTCAAGACCGCCGACCCCGAGAGCCCGCCCCCGCCACGCGTCGAGTCGCTGACCCTGCTGGCGCCCGAGGGCGTGGCGCCGGCGGCGACGACGGCCCGCGTCTACGCCGAAGCGCAGAACCGCGCCCGCGACCTGCAGATGACCCCCGCCAACGTCGTCACGCCCTCCTTCCTCTCGCGCCGAGCCCGGAGCATCGCCTCCGAACACCCGGCGGTCAGCGCCGACGTGCTCGGCCATGAGGAGATCGTCGCCAAGGGCATGGGCGGCCTGGCCGCCGTCAGCCAGGGAACCGAGGAGGAGCCGAAGCTGATCGTGCTGCGCTATGCCGGCGGCGGCTCCGGCCCGACCCTGGGCCTGGTCGGCAAGGGAGTCACCTTCGACAGCGGCGGCATCTCGCTCAAGCCCGGTGCCGGCATGCAGGAGATGAAGTACGACATGTCGGGCGCGGCGGCGGTGCTGGAGGCGGTGGCGGCGATCGCCGAGCTGGGCCTGGCGGTCGACCTCGTCGCGGTCGTGCCCGCGACCGAGAACATGCCGTCGGGCACGGCGATCAAGCCCGGCGACGTGATCACCCAGTACAACGGCAAGACGGTCGAGGTCAACAACACCGACGCCGAGGGGCGGCTGATCCTCGCCGACGCGCTTGCCTACGCGGTCGAGCTCGGGGCCGAGCGGATCGTCGACCTCGCCACCCTGACCGGCGCCGTCACGATCGCCCTCGGCTCCACCTACGCGGCGGTGATCGCCAACGACGACGACCTCGCCGCCGCCGTCGCCCGGGCCGGTGAGACGAGCGGCGAACTGACCTGGCGCCTCCCGCTCCATCCCGAGTTCAAGGCGCTGATGAAGGGAAAGGTCGCCGACCTCTCCAACCTCGCCGCCAAGCGCAAGGCCGGCACGATCACCGCCGCCTCCTTCCTCGAGGAGTTCGTCGGCGAAACGCCCTGGGCGCACGTCGACATCGCCGGCACCGCCTGGGACGTCGGCCGCGAGTACACCGGCAGCGAAGCGAGCGGCTACGGCGTGCGGCTGTTGGTCGAGCTGGCGCGCCAACGGTCCGCCTAGCTACTCGCCGCCGAGGATCATGCAGGTCGCCGTGCCCGAAGCGAGCAGCTTGCCGCTGTCGGCCGCGGTCAGCGTCGCCTCCGCGGTCGCCTGCTTGCGGCCGCGGTAGAGCACGCTCGCCTCGCAGAGGACGCGGCCGGTGTTGCGGCTGATCGGCCGCACGTACTTGGCCTCGAGACCGAGCGAGGTGTAGCCGACCCCGGCCGGCAGGGTCGTGTGCACGGCGCAACCGAGCGCCGAGTCGAGCAGGGTCGCCGCGTAGCCGCCGTGGACGACCCCGATCGGGTTGTAGTGCTCCTCGCCGGGCTGACCCTCGAAGACGACCCGCCCCTCCTCCAGCTCGATCGGCCGCAGCAGCATCGTCACCGCGATCGGCGGCGGCGGCATCTTCGCCTCGACGATCGCGCTCATGTACTCCATCCCGGTCATCGTCGCCCCGGCCGCCGCGGTCGCCACCGGGTCCTGCCAGGTGAGCGTGCGGCGGCGCGAGGTCTCGGGGCTGGAGGCGGCGTAGAGCTCGGCCACGTCGGCGGCGGTGGCGTCGTCGGCGAGGACGATCCCGTCGGAGCTCATCGGGAATCGGCCCTCCCCCGCGCCCCGGTGCTGCGCGGGGCGGGGCGGGCTCCGCCCCGGTAGTGCAGGTCGGCGGTGATCTCGGCCTGGCTGATCGCGATCCGCGGTGCCTTGGCGCGGCCGTGATGCCTATGTCGGTGAATCAGCCTCATTGCGTCGCCTCCGTTCGGCGGGGGTGGTACTCGGTTTCGTCAAGCAACTGATGCTTCGGTCAGCCTACCTCAGTCAGTTGCTTGATGCAACCATGTGTGCGAAGATCACACCGGTGCTCCGTCGCGACTACCCCAACCAGCTCTGCTCGATCGCCAATTCGCTGGAGGTGATCGGCGAGCGCTGGTCGTTGCTGATCGTCCGCGACGTCTTCAACGGCAACCGCCGCTTCGGCGAGATGCAGGCCTCGCTGGGGGTCGCCCGCAACGTGCTCTCGGCGCGGTTGCAGCGCCTCGTCGACGAGGACATCCTCGAGCGCCGCCGCTACCTGGAGAGCCCCGAGCGCTACGAGTACTTCCTGACCGAGAAGGGCCTCGACCTCTGGCCGACCTTGATCGCCCTGCTCAACTGGGGCGACCGCTACTCCCCCAGCCCCGGCGGCCCGCCGAAACTGATCCGCCACAAGGTCTGCGGCGGCAGCGTCAGCGAGCGCGGCATCTGCGAGGAGTGCGGCCAGGTCCTCACCGCCCGCGACGCGATCCAGGTGCCTGGGCCGGGACGAACCGCGGCCGTGGCGGCCGTCGGCGCGAGCGAGTCGACTTAGCTCTCGCCGCCCTCTTCGCTTACCAGCCTCTTCTGCTCGTCGGCGATGACGATGTACTCGTCGAGCATCAACTTGTCCTTGGTTCGGTTGGCAGCTCGCTTCATCGCGATCAGATGGCCGATCGAGGCAACCCGAATCGGAAATCCCTCGACGTCCTGCACCGTCGCGTCCCCGCGCAGTTCCTCGTAGGAGCTAACGCCAGCTACATCCCCGAGGATGTCGAACATCCCGAAGTCAGTCATGAAGGTGAAGTTGGCTCCGTTCTCCAGCGAGCGAGCGTCGGGAAGAAACGGTAGATCCGCCGCCTCGCCCTCCACTCTCAGGGAGACCCGCAATTCCACGAGTGCCCGTGCGAGCCGCTGCAAATTTGCCTTGTCGCGTGCGTAGGCGACGTCGATGTCATAGGTCGGATACGAAGAGCCCTGGGCAATGCCCGCCATCCCACCGACGAGGACGAAATCAACCCCGTGATCGACGAGAGCCTTCAGTAGGGGGTGCGCCTGCAGAGGCGGCGGTCCATCCACATGGCCCCAAGTCTCGAAGTCGCTCGGTCTCTTCCCCCTGTTACGGCGAACGAAGTCGGAAAACGCGAGACCGCGCTGCACCCGCTGGGCGGGAGGAACGGAGAGGTTGGCGCGATTGAGCGTGACGTCGATGCCGAAGTCACGCTTCTGTGCGGTCAGCTCGAGATCCTCGCCAAGCAGGTAAAGCAGTTCCCACAGCGTGTCGACCGATGGAGACACGCGGCCGGACTCGATGCGCGAGATCGCTGACTGGGTGGTGCCCGCCCTAGCTGCCAGCAGCTCCTGGCTGACGCCGTGGCGGCGGCGAGCCTCCTTCAGAAGCTCTCCAGGAGCGGGCCCAACGCGCCGCATCTGGGGGCTAAGCGTCGCCATCAAGTGAAATATAGCTGATATGTACTTATTGCTTATTCGCTATAACGCTGAGCCAGCCCACGCGCTAGCGTTGGCTGCACGGCCAATCGGGTGTGCGAGCGTTGAGGAGGAGTGGGAATGGCGACTGCGGCGGAGCTTCAGGTGCGTGACAAGGTCTTCATCGGCGGCGAATGGGTCGTGCCGGGAGGGAGCGAGCCGATCGAGGTGGTCAACTCGACGACCGAGGAGGTCATGGGCACGGTTCCGGCCTGTTCGCCCGCGGACGCCGATCGCGCCGTCATCGCCGCCCGTGAGGCCTTCGACTCCTGGTCGCGAACCCCCCGCGAGGAGCGGGCCGGCTACATGGCGGCGATCGCCGCCGGGCTCGGCGAGCGCTCCGAGGAGATCGCGGCGACGATCTCCCAGGAGCTGGGAATGCCGCTGAAACTGAGCCAGATGATCCAGGTCGGCCTGCCGACCGCCCAGTTCGGGGCGATGCCGAAGCTGATGGAGGAAATCGCCTGGGAGGAGCAGATCGGCAACTCGCGGGTGCTGCGCGAGCCGGTCGGGGTGATCGGCGCGATCACGCCCTGGAACTATCCGTTGAACCAGATCGCCTGCAAGGTCGCCCCCGCCCTCGCCACCGGTTGCACGGTCGTCCTCAAGCCCAGCGAGGTGACCCCGCTCAACGCCTTCCTCCTGGCCGAGGTGATCGAGGCGGCCGGGCTCCCCGTCGGCGTCTTCAACCTCGTCACCGGCACCGGCCCGGTCATCGGCGAGGCAATTGCCGCCCACCCCGGCGTCGACATGGTCTCCTTCACCGGCTCGACCCGAGCCGGGAAGCGGGTCAGCGAGCTCGCCTCGGCGACCGTGAAGCCGGTTGCGATGGAGCTCGGCGGCAAGTCGCCGAACGTGATCCTCGACGACGCCGACCTGACCAAGGCGGTTCCCGACGGCGTCGCCAAGTGCTTCCTCAACTCGGGCCAGACCTGCAGCGCCCTGACCCGGATGCTGGTCCCCCGCGACAAGCTCGCCGAAGCCGAGGAGATCGCCGCCGCCACCGCTGAGGCCTTCACCCCCGGCGACCCTTTCGCCGACTCGACCCGGCTCGGCCCGCTCGTCTCCGACGTTCAGCGCCAGCGCGTGCGCGGCTACATCGAGAAGGGCAAGGCCGAGGGGGCCAAGCTGGTCACCGGTGGCGCCGAGGCGCCCGAGGGACTCGACCGCGGCTACTTCGTCCGCCCCACCGTCTTCTCCGAGGTGGCGCCGGAGATGACGATCGCCCAGGAGGAGATCTTCGGCCCGGTGCTGGCGATCCAGCCCTACGACGGCGAGGAGGACGCGGTGCGGATCGCCAACGACAGCGACTACGGACTCGCGGGCGGCGTCTGGTCGGGAGACGAGGAGCGAGCCGTCGCCGTTGCCGGCCGGATCCGCAGCGGCCAGATCGAGATCAACGGCGGCGCCTTCAACCCGCTGGCGCCGTTCGGCGGCTACGGGCAGTCCGGTCACGGGCGTGAGAACGGCCGCTACGGCCTCGAGGAGCTGCTGCAGGTCAAGAGCCTGCAGTTCTAGTTCGGCATAGGCTGCCGCCGTGAACTTCGATCTCAGCGACGAGCAGCGCCTGCTGCGCGACACCGTCCGCGACTTCGCCCGCCAGGAGGTGCGACCCGTCGCGGAGGAGCTCGACCGGACCAAGTCCTTCCCCTACGAGATCGTCGAGAAGTTGGGTGGGCTGGGGTTGATGGGAATCCCGTTTCCGCAGGAGTACGGGGGCGGCGGAGCCGACACCCTCTCCTACGTGCTGGCGGTGGAAGAGCTGGCGCGGATCGACTCGTCGGTCTGCATCACGATGGCGGCGCATACCTCGCTGGGGACGATGCCGATCTACCTCTGGGGCAGCGACGAGCAGAAGGACGAATGGCTGCCGCGGCTGTGCAGCGGCGAGCGCCTCGCCTCCTTCGGGCTGACCGAGCCGGAGGCCGGGTCCGACGCCGGCAACGTCCGCACCACCGCCAAGTTCGGGGACGGCGAGTGGGTAGTCAACGGCGCCAAGCAGTTCATCACCAACTCCGGCACCGAGATCTCCGGCTGCGTCTCGATCACCGCCGTCACCGGCGAGGTCAACGGGCGCAAGGAGATCTCCAACCTGATCGTCCCCAACGGCACCCCGGGTTACGTCGTCGGCGAGGGCTATCGCAAGATGGGCTGGAACGCCTCCGACACCCGCCCGCTCTCCTTCGAGGACTGCCGAGTGCCGGAGTCGAGCCTGCTCGGCCGCCGCGGCGAGGGCTTCAAGAACTTCCTCCACATCCTCGACGGCGGCCGGATCGGCGTCGCCGCGATGGGCGTCGGCCTCGCCCAGGGGGCTCTCGACGAGGCGATCTCCTACGCCAAGGAGCGCCAGGCGTTCGGCCAGGCGATCGCCAAGTTCCAGTCGATCCAGGCCAAGATCGCCGACCTCTCGGCCCAGATCGAGGCTGCCCGCCTGTTGACCTGGCGAGCGGCGCTGGAGAAGGACGCCGGCCAATCCTTCACCCTCACCGCCGCCCAGGCGAAGCTGATCACCGGCCGCCTCGCGGTCAAAGCGACCGAGGAGGCGGTGCAGATCCACGGCGGCTACGGCTTCATCGAGGAGTACCCGGTCTGCCGCTTCTACCGCGACGCCAAGATTTTGACGATTGGCGAGGGCACGGACGAGGTGCAGCAGATGGTGATCGCGCGGCAACTCGGCTGCTGAGGACTCGAGGCGTACCGCACCGGTAGGGTCGACGCATGGCGCGGCTTGCCCTGGCCCTGACCACTGCCTGCGCGCTGATCTCGCTTGGGGCCTACGGCGCCAGCGGTTTGGCGCAGGCACTGGAAATCCCAATTCCCCGCCTGGAGATGACCCTCTCCCTGCGCGTTGCTCCCAAGCAGCTCTCGCGAGTAGAAGGGACGCCGGTCGCGCTCGACATCAACAGCCGAATCTCGACTGTGAACGGCTCCCAACCCCCGGCGATAAGGGAGATAGCCATCGACCTCGACAGGCAGATCGCCATCGACGCCCGTGGACTTCCTGTCTGCCAAGGAGGTTGGCGCGACATCCGTTTTCCCGACCTCAAGTCGCGTTGCAAAGACGCGATCGTCGGTGGGGGCAGGGTCGGCTTCCAGATCGAGCTTCCGGGACTGCCGATGACCTCGTCCAAGAGCGAGCTAGTCGTCATCAACGGCGGTGACCGAGGCCCCGGGGGGTCCAACTTGTACGCGGTCGCCCACCTGGCGGAACCGGTTACCACCGCGTTCGCGATGACCATCTCGATCAGGAGGCGCTCGGATGGGAACCAACTAATAGTCGATGTGCCCAAGCTGGCCAATGATGCCGGGTCGTTGACCCATCTCCGTCTCAGGCTGAAGAGGCGCTTCGCTGGAAGCGACGATACGGTCGACTTCTTGACCGCACGCTGCTCCAGCGGCAGGCTCCAATCGGAGATTGAGGCACTGTTCGCAGACGGCACGATCATGCAGGGGGACACCCTGCAGACGTGCATTCCCAAATCCGCCCTCTAGGTGCTTATACCAGCGCTCGTTGCCTCAGACTCAGGCCCCGGGCGGCGCCGCGGTGACCTCGCCCTCGGGACGGCCGGCGACCTCGGCGGCCCGCCCCACCGTCTCGCCGATGCCGTAGTGGGCGCAGATCGTCAGCTCGTGCTCGCGCCGCAGCGGCCGCGTCGGGTCGACGACCGGGGCCTTGCCCAGCGCCTCGGCCGGCTGCGCGACCCAGACGCCGAAGGCCGCCCCGGCGCAGTCGCGCAGCGGCACCGCAACCAGCCTGGCACCGCGGCGGCGGCCGACCCGCACCACCAGCCAGGCGGGATCGCCGCTGCCGTGATCGACGAAGGTGCCGTGAACCTCGCCGACCGCCGCGCCGTCGATCTCGCGGACCTCGGCGCCGGTCCACTTCTCGACCTCGGCGAGCGAGGGCATCGCCGTCCCCTCAGCCATCGGCCTGCCGCTCCAGCAGCTCGGCCGCGGCGCTGGCGGGGTCGAGCTCGCGCCTGACCACCCGCTCCAGCAGCTCCGCGGTGCGGGGGTCCTCGCCGGCGGTGGCCTCGAGCCGGCGACGCATCCGCGCGGTGGCGATGCCGAGCACCTCGCTGCGCAGGTTTCGGGCCCGGCGCTCGGCCAGCGTGCCGGCCACCTCGATGAAGTCGCGGTGCTCGTCGATCGCGGCCGCAAGCTCCGCGACGCCCTCGCCGCGGGCCGCCTCGGTGCGCAGGATCGGCACCTTCCAGCCGGCCGGGTCCTGGGACAGCGCCAGGACGCCGCGAACCTCGCGCACCATCGTGTCGGTCATCGGGTGGTCGGCCTTGTTGACGACGATCACGTCGGGGATCTCCATCACGCCCGCCTTCAGCGCCTGGATCGAGTCGCCCGAGCCCGGCATCAGCGCCAGCACGATCGTGTCGGCGTGGTCGACGATGTCGATCTCGGCCTGACCGACCCCGACCGTCTCGATCAGGACGTCGTCCTTGCCGGCCGCGTCCATCACCAGCGCCACCTGCAGAGCGGCCTCGGAGAGGCCGCCGAGGGCCCCCCGCGAGGCCATCGAGCGGATGAAGACGCCGGGGTCGAGGAAGTGGTCGGAGAGGCGGATGCGGTCGCCCAGCAGGGCGCCGCGGGTGAAGGGGCTGGAGGGGTCGATCGAGAGCACGGCGACCTCGCGCTCGCCCTTGCGCAACTCCGCCGTCAGGGCCCCGATCAAAGTGCTCTTGCCGACCCCGGGCGGGCCGGTGAAACCGACGATGCGGGCCCTGCCGGTGCGGGGGTAGACCTCGCGGACGAGATCCCAGCCGGCGGGGTCGTCGGACTCGATCAGGGTTATCGCCCGCGCCAGCGCCCGCTTGTCGCCGGCGACGAGGCGCTCGGCGAGGGACGCGGATTTGGCGGCGTCGGGCATCGGGCGGGTCAGTCTAAAGTCCCCGCCGCCGTGATCCGATCAACCCGCTTCCTCGCCCGCAACCGGATGCTGAACCACCGCTACGCGCGGTTGCTCTGGCGCTACCTGTGGCGACGCCTGCTGACCCGCGCCGGGTGGCGCTGGCGCCGCGACGGCTTCGTCTTCTTCGGCAAGCGGCTCGAACTGCAGATCGGCCGCGAGGCGGAGATCCGCTTCGGCCGCTTCGTCTGGATCGGCGACGGCTCGAAGATCCGCTGCCACGAGGGCGAGGTCGAGATCGGGGAGAAAACCGTGATCGGCCAGGAGTGCACGATCTCCGCCTACCGCCGGGTGCGGATCGGCCGGGAGTGCGTGATCGCCGACCGGGCGATGTTCATCGACTTCGACCACGGCGTCGTCGAGGTCGACCGGCCGATCCGCGTCCAGGGCATCTACATGCGCGACGTCGAGGTCGGCTCCAACGTCTGGGTCGGCTACGGCGCCTGCGTCCTGCGCGGCGTCCGCGTCGGCGACAACGCGATCGTCGGCACCAACTGCGTAGTCACCAAGGACGTGCCGGCCAACGCCGTCGTCGCCGGCATCCCGGCCCGGATCATCCGCATGCGCGACGCGCCCGAGCGGCTGAGCTGGCCTGAGCCGATCGAACCGGACCCCGCGGCTCAGACCACGCTTCCGCCGCCTGCTTAGGGGCGGCGGGGGTGGGTAGAGGGTCATGACCTTGCCCGACTCCGAAGAGAAAATCGACCAGCAGGAGGCAATCAAGCGTCTAAATGCCGCGCTCGAGCTGCAGCTCCGCTCCTCCCTGCAGTACTCGATCACGGCCGCCAGCCTGGTCGGCATCGAGGCCCAGGCGCTGGGCGCGAAGCTGACCGAATTCGGCGACGAGGAGCTGCGCGACGCCCGGCTGCTGATCGAAAAGATCGTCTCCTTCGAGGGCGAGCCGACGACGAAGGTCGCGGAGCTGCGCTTCGAGCCGGCGGTGAAGGACGCGATCGGCTGGCTGGTCGAGTGTGAGAAGGCGGCCGTCGAAGCGCTGCAGGAAGCGATCGAGCCCACCGGGCGCGAGGGTCGCTCGGAGGCGCTCGAGCACCTGATGGAGCACCTGATCCTGCGCAAGCAGCACCAGGTCGACTTCCTCCGCCGCGCGATCTCCTAACGAGGGGTGCCTGGATTCCTAA
Source organism: uncultured Solirubrobacterales bacterium (assembly GCA_963849165.1). GTDB lineage: Bacteria > Actinomycetota > Thermoleophilia > Solirubrobacterales > 70-9 > VAYN01. The sequence goes on from CAWKGJ010000004.1 coordinate 666,609, forward strand.
GCGAGGGGTGCCTGCAACCCGGCATGCAACGACCTCGTCGGGGATGAGGGTTTTTGTCTGTCGGCTAATAAGTTTCGGCGCTGGTGCTTCGGCGGGTGGCCTGCGACGGAGCGAAAGCAGCGTTGGAGCTGTCGACTCCGGCAGGGAGAACAATTTGCCACCCGTGGATATCGCCGCCCAGTTCGGAGACAACCTGGCCCGCTGCCGCAGGCGCGCCGACCTCTCCCAGGACGAGCTCAGCGTCCGCGCCTCGGTGCACCGCACGGAGATCAGTCAGCTGGAGCGCGGCCTCCGCATCGCCCGCATCGACACGCTGGTCAAACTCGCGGTCTCGCTCGAAGTCTCCGCCGACGAGCTGCTGGCGGGCATCGGCTGGGTCCCGGGCGACACCCGGGTCGGCCGCTTCAGCGCGAGCGGCGAGCGGGCAGCCTAGGTGTAGATGCCAGCCACGTTGTTCCCGGTCAGCTCCCGCAGCCGCGCAATGGGCGGCCGGTGACCGATGGCGCCGTGTCGTCGCCTGAAGTTGTAGCGCTCGATCCAGCCCGAGAGGGCTGCGGCCCTCTCGGGCGAGGAGCCGTAGACAGCGGCGTAGGCCCACTCGCGCAGCATCGTGCGGATGAATCTCTCGGCCTTGCCGTTGGTCTGGGGCCGGTAGGGCTGGGTGCGGATGTGCCTGATCCCCATCGCCCGGCAGGCGATCGCGTGGGCGGTGGAGCGGTAGGCGCCGCCGTTGTCGGTCATCAGTCGCTCGACCGCGATGCCATGGGAGCGGTAGAAGGCAACCGCCCGTCGCAGGAAGCCGATCGCGGTTGCGCTCTTCTCGTCGGGCAGGACCTCGGCATAGGCGAGGCGGGTGGCGTCATCGACGCAGACGTGCACGCACTCCCAGCCGACCTGGCGGCGCTTGACGCCGGCCGCGTCGAGCTTGGTGATGTGGCGGCGGGCCTTGCGGCCGGTGACTCGGTGACCTGCGCCATGCGGGCCAATCCGGCCCAGCTTCTTGACGTCGATGTGGATCAGCTCCCCGGCACGGCGACGCTCGTAGCGGCGAATCGGCTCCAGAGGATCCAGGCGGCTGAGCTTGCCGAGGCCGATCCGCTTCAACACCGCCGAGACCGTAGAGGTAGCCATCTCCAAGAGCTCGGCGATCTCGGGACCGGTCAGCGCCAGTCGCCGCAGAGCGGCGATCGCCTCCACGCGATCCGGCGGCGTAGTGTTGTGCACGGTGCGTGGCGCGGAGCTGCGATCGAGCAGCCCGGCCTCGCCTTCGGCGCGGTAGCGGCGCACCCATTTGCCTGCTGTCCTCGCGCTCACTCCGGCGGCCTCGGCCGCCTCCGTGAGCGCGATCCCATCCTGGAGCACTCTCTTGACCATGATCGCTCTCCCCTTCGGGCCGAGGGGCGCGTTAGCGTGGAGCTTCATCCGGTTCCTCCTTGTTGCTGGGGCTTCGACACCGCCAGCCTCCAAGGAGGCCCGGATGAACAACGTGCTTAGGAATTACACCTAGGCCTCTTAGGCCTGGCCGAGCTGGGCGCCGGCGAGATCGGCGTAGACCGCGGCGGTCTGCTCGGCGACGTCGCCCCAGTCGAAGCGGCGCACGTGCTCGTAGGCGTCGGCGACCAGGCGCCGACCGAGCTCGTCGTCGGAGAGGACGCGGATCGCGACCTCGGCCAGGGCCTCGGGGTCGTCGGCGCGGAAGCGCAGGCCGCCTTCCTCGTGGACGACGACCTCGCGCAGGCCGCCGGTGTCGGCGACGATGCAGGGGCAGCCGGAGGCCATCGCCTCCAGCGCCACCAGCCCGAAGGGCTCGTAGATCGAGGGGACCACGGTGAGGTCGGCGATCCGGTAGAGCGAGTGCAGCACGTCATCGCCGATCCAGCCGAGGAATGTGCCGTGGTCCATCAGGCCCAGCTCCTCGGCCTGGCGGTGCAGCTCGGCCTCGTGGGTGCCGGAGCCGGCGACCAGGAAGCGGGTCCCGGGAGCCTCCTCGAGCACCCGCGGCATCGCCTCCAGAGCCAGCTGGAACCCCTTCTCGTAGACGAGGCGGCCGATCAGCAGCACCAGCTTCTCTTCCGGCGCGGCGAACTCGCCCCGCAGCCGCTCCAGCTCGGCTGGGTTTTGGGCCTGCAGGTCGTCGGGGTCGATCCCGTTGGGGATGACGCTGACCCGCTTCTCGGCGACGCCGAAGATGTCGACGATCTGCTCGCGCATGTAATGGGAGCAGGCGATCACCCGCTGCGAGCGGTTGGTGATCCAGCGCTCGACGCCGTGGATGTAGGTCTGGGGATGCTTGTCGACCCAACCCTGGTGGCGCCCGTGCTCGGTGGCGTGGATGGTCGTCACCAGCGGCGCTTCGAAGCGCTTGGCGAGATGGTCGCAGGCGTTGGCGACGAGCCAGTCGTGGCCGTGGACGAGGTCGAATTCGTAGCGGTCGCCCAGCTCCACCCCGGCGGCCAGCATGTCGGAGTTCATCCGCTCGACCCAGGTGACGAACTCGCCGAGGTCGGTCGGGCGCTTGGGCTCGCGGATGCGGTGGACGACGACGCCGTTGGCGAGCTCCTGCGCCGGCGACTCCTCGCCGCCGCGGGTCAGCACGTGGACCTCGACGTCGCGCTCGACCATCGCCTCGGAGAGCTTGCGGACGTGGCGGGCGAGGCCGCCCTCGATCAGCGGCGGGTACTCCCAGGAGAGGATCAGGACGCGGGTCATCGCGAGAAGTACTACGGCTCCAGCAGGGGAGCGAGGCTCAGGTCCGGGGCGAGGGAGCGCATACGCGGGTCGGTGACAGAGCCGCAGTCTATGGCCTCCAACAAGCCGCGGGCGTGGTCGGTCGCGCGTTGGTAGGCGTAGTCGCCGGCCTGACCGCGCTGGTCGAGGAAGGCCCAGTCGCTGGCCTGGGCCGCCAGCAGCTCGCGGGCGGCCCGCATCGCGGCGCCCTCGTCCAGCCTCGCGGAGAGCGCTCGCAGCAGCCGCAGCTCCATCCGCCGGGCGCCCCAGGCGAGGTCGGCGACGGCGGGCGAGTCCCAGGTCGTGAAGTCCTTCCCCTCGCCCCAGGTGGATGCCGCCAGCTCGCGCTCGACCGGCTCGTGCTCGCTCAGCGCCTGGGGAACGGTGACCGTGCGCACCCCGGCCGCGCCGGCGCCGTCCAGCACCGCCCGCAGCCAGAGCGGGCCCTCCGACCACCAGTGGCCGAGCAACTCGGTGTCGATCGCGAAGACGAGCAGGCCGCGGCGGTCGTGCTCGCCGGCGTACTCGCGCAGGCGGTCCGCGGTCGCGGCGAGGAACTCCCGCGCCTGGCGGCGGGCGGCGGCCGCGGCGGCCACCGGGTCGTAGGCCCCGCCCCCCACCTTCCACAGCCTCACCCCGCGCAGCGATTTTCCGGCGAACTGGGCGTGGGCGGGGTCGGAGGGGTAGCCGTCGAGCGACCAGAGCCAGCTGATCGCCTCCCAGTCGATCGGCAGGGCGATGGGCCCGGCCTGCGTCCGCACCGGCGCCAGCGCCTGCCGCGGCAACTCGTGAGCACTCTGGTCGACGCAGAACCAACTGACGCCGGCCTCGGCCAGGCGCCACTCGAGACCGGGCGCGTAGGCGCACTCCGGCAACCAGAAGCCGCCGTCCCAGCCGAAGCGGCGCCGGTGCGAGCGGGCCCCGGCGTCGAGCTGCAGCCGCAGGCCCGCCCGGGTCGCCAGCAGGGGCAGGACGGCGTGGGTGGCGGAGGAAGCCGCCAGCGCCACCCGCCCCTGCCCGGACGCCCGCTGGAAGGGCAGCAGCGGATCTCCCCCGGCCTCGTCGAGCAGCTCCAGGGCGTGCCGGTAGCGGACCAGCTCCGCCTCGCAGGCGGGCCGGCACTCCGCCGGCACTTCCGGAACGTCGGCTTCGGCCGCCCCGATTCGCCACTGCACCAGGAAGTCCCGCAGGCGCTCCGCCACCCCCGGCGCCTCCAGCTGGTCGGCCAGGACCGGGGTCACGGTCATCGTCAGGTCCCTGGCCACCTCGAGGATCGGCAGGTAGGACCTGATCACCGCGTCGAACAGCCACTCCTCGCCGAACGGGTAGGTCCCGAACCCCTCCACGTAGGGCATGTGACTGTGGAGGACGATCGCCAGGTCGCCGACGGAGTCCTCAGGCATGGCAGACGGCGACGAAATCCAGTGCCGCGTCGAGGTTCCCTTTCCTGAGAGCGAAGTCGGAGGCGGCGATCGCCGGCGTGAAGCGGTCGTAGAAGGGCTTGGTCAGGCCCAGCCGTTTGTGCACGGAGTCCCAGCCGAGCTTGATCGCCAGCTCGTGGACGCGCAGCTTGCGGGCGTGGAAGAGGCCGTGGAGCTCGACCGTCGCGAAGTGGTCCTCGCAAAGCCGGCGGAACTCCCCGGCGCGGTACTCGTGGACGTGCCAGGGGTTGTCGGACTTCTCGGCCCCAGGGGGCGCCAGGGTCAGCAGGTTGGGAGTGGAGACGAAGGCGAGGCCGCCCGGCTCGAGCATCGACTTGAAGTGCTCGAGGATCGCCCCCGCGTCCTCGACGTGCTCGATCGTCTGCAGGAAGACGACGGCGTCGCAGGGCTCGGCGAAGCTCTCGACCAGGTCGCGCTCGAAGCGCAGGTTGGGCCGGGTGTAGCGCAGGCGGGCGTGCTCGTGGGCCTCGGGGTTGGCGTCGACGCCGACGACCGCGGCGGACGCCCCGGCCAGGACGTCGGAGCCGTAGCCCTCGCCGCAGGCCATGTCGACGACCCGCAGGCCGGCGACGCGGGCGGCGATCCACTCGTAGACGAGGAGGTGGCGCCGGTACCAGTAGTTCTCCTCGGGGACGTCGGGCAGCGTGCGCTCGCCGGTAAGCGGCAACGGCGGCACTCCCGGGGGCTGGTTCAGCTGCAGGTACTCGGGCTCCACGCCCGCACCGTATTGGAGCGACCTGTCCAAGCGCGGCAGTCCTTTCGGTCGTATGGCGGACGAAAGGACTGCCGCACCCCTGGAGCGCCGCGGATTGCGCCGTTCCGCGTAGAGTTCCGCGCCGATGCCGGCCTCCCCCACCGCCACCCCCGCGCACATCAAGGACGTCAACACCCGCTACCACGACGCCGCCGCCCACGAATACGACGCCAAGTGGGGCATCGACTTCGGCGACACCGGCCAGGAGCAGGTGCGGCTGAAGCTGGTCAAGGCGCTGGGCGGGCGCGAAGGGCAGTCCTTCGGCGACGCCCTGGAGATCGGCTCCGGGACTGGCTACTTCTCGCTCAACCTGGTCCAGCTCGGCGTCATCGACCGCCTCACGGCGACCGACATCTCCCCCGGGATGCTGCAGCGGCTCAGCGCCACCGCCGCGGAGATCGGCGTCGCCGGCGTCACCACCGTCGCGACCGAGGCCGAGACGCTGCCCTTCGAGGACGAGAGCTTCGACCTCGTCTGCGGCCACGCCGTCCTCCACCACATCCCCGACCTCGACCGCGCCTTGGCCGAATTCCGCCGGGTGCTGCGGCCCGGCGGCACGATCGCCTTCGCCGGCGAGCCCTCGCGCTACGGCGATCGCCTGGCGGCGCTGCCGAAGCGAGTGGGGATGCTTGCCGCGCCGGCCTGGCGGCGGCTGACCGGCGCCCGGCACCGCGCCGTCGCCGAGACCGACCTCTCCAACGGCCACTCGCTGGAGGGCGAGGTCGACGTCCACGCCTTCGCCCCGGCCGATCTGCGCAAGCTGCTGCGCGACGGCGGCTTCGAGGACCGCCACGTCGGCGGCGAGGAGCTGCTCTCCAACGCCTGGGGCTGGGGCCTGCGCACGGTCGAGTCGACCGCCGAGCCGGACTCGGTCTCCTGGGGCTGGCGCAACTTCGCCTTCCGCAGCTACATCGCTTTGCAAAAGGTCGACACTCGCCTGCTTGAGCCGCACCTGCCGGCCGAGCTCTTCTACAACTTGCTCGTCTCCGCTCGTAAGCCGGCGTAGCTCGGTTACCTCGAAGGGCTGGGGGAGGGTGCGGGTGTCCCTCTCCTTCGCTGGGCTATTCGCCTGGAGACTGGGCGGCCGTCCGAGGTCGTGCTCTCTGGCGAATAGCTAACGCCGCTCATACGAGGGACACCCACACCCTCCTCGCGATTCGGGGTCGCCTCTCAGCCAAGAAGGGCCCAGGGACCAGCGCCTCTGTCTTGCTGGCGAACCCTTTGACGCCGCTGTTTTGCTGGCGAACCTTTGGCGCGGTTTGAGTGAAGGGGTCGGGGTGCCTCTCGTACGAGCGGCGTTAGCTATTCGCCTCAGGGGCAAACTCGGACGGCCGCAAAAGTCTCCAGGCGAATAGCCCAGCGAGGGAGAGAGGCACCCCGACCCCTTCCCCACACGCCCCCGAAGTAAGCCGTCCCTAACTAGCTCCCGAGCCGGGCCCGGAAGAGCTTTACCTTGGAGTCGATCCCCTTCAGCCGGCGCTCGCCGATGTAGGTGTAGGTGAAGCCCTCCTCCCCCGCCGCCTCCTTGACCGCCGAGTCGACGACGACGCTGCCGGGTCGGGCGACGCCGGTGACGCGGCTGGCGAGGTTGACCGGGCGCCCGTAGTAGTCGCCCGACTGGGGCAGGACCGGGCCGCAGGCGAGGCCGGCGCGCAGCAGCGGGAACTCGTCCCCTTCGGCTTCGGCGGCGGCGATCAGGGCCAGGCTCGCCCTCAGCATCGGCTCCGGCTCGGTGGAGACGAACATCACCGCGTCCCCGATCGTCTTCACCAGCCGCACCGGCGGCTCGGCGACGGCGCTCGCCATCTCTTCCAGACGGCCGGCGACCAGGCCCAGCTCCTCGGCCGGGATCTCCTCGCCGAGGCGGGTGAACTCGACCAGGTCGGCGAAGCAGACGGTGAGGTTGGCGGTGCCGCCGAGGCCGCCCGAGGCGAGGTCGGCGGTGGCGATGACGTCGCGGCGGATCTGCTCGAGCATGTTCGCCTGCAGGGCGTGGACGATGGTCGGCCCGACCAGCGGCATCATGAACTCGGCCGCGGCGGCGAAGCGAAGGGCAAGATCGCGCTCGCTGTCACCCGGCTGAGCCAGGGTTTTGATCACCAGCTCGCGGTTGGCCTCGGCGATCCGGGCGGTGCCCATCCCGATCGTCCTCGCCACCTGCAGCATCCCCTCCTCCGGCAGGCCGGCGTCGCGGAAGGCCTTCATCCGCCGCGCCGCCTCGAGGTCGGCCTCGGTGCCGCGCGGCTCGTCGGGATCGGCGTAGGGAACGCCGAGGGCGGCGCTGAAGCGGCGCAGCTGCTCGAGGTCGATGCCGGCGATCTCGGCGATCTCGCGCGCCGTGTAGCGGCGGCCGTCTCCGGCCAGCGCCCGCTCGACCGGCAACAGCGCCAGCCTTCCGGCCCGCACCGCTTCGCGCAGCTCCTCGAGCGGCACGCCGGCGGCGGCCAGCTCCTCGAGCAGGGCCTGGCGGGCCTGGCGGGCCTCGTCGCCGAGGTCGTCGAGCAGCCCCTCCGCCGCGAAATCGATCTCGGGGGCGCCCGCCATTGCCCCATTCTCGCCTAATCGGCGTAGGCGACGGCGCCGCCGCGGCGCGGGTCGCCGCCGCCGCTGAGGGCGCCGCTCGCCGGATCGCGGGCGACGGCCTGGACGCCGCCGAAGAAGAGGTTGATCGCGGGACGGCGGGCGACGGCGGTGCCGCGGGCCTCGAGCCGCGCCAGCGCCGCCTCGTCGATGCCGGGCTCGGCCTGCAGGACACCGGCCTCGTAGTGCAGCCGCGGCGCCTCGATGGCCGCCGCCACCGGCATCCCCTGCTCGACCGCCCGCACGACCGTCTGCAGGATCGCCGAGCGGATCCGGTTGGAGCCGGCGCTGCCGACGCCGAGCACGATCTCGCCCTCGCGCAGGACCACGGTCGGAGCCATCATCGACGGCACCCGCCGGCCCGGCGCGATGCGGTGGAAGCCGAGCGGGTTGAGGTCCTCCTCGCCGAGCATGTTGTTGAGAACCACCCCGGTGCCCGGCACCAGCACCCCGGAGCCGGAGCCGTTGGAGCAGGTGACGCTGGCGCACGTACCCTCGCCGTCGAGCACCGAGATATGGGTCGTCGAGCCGAGCAGGTCTCCGGCCGCGAGGTCGAGCCCGGCCGGCTCCAGGAAACCCCCCTCCATCCCCTCCTCGTAGAGGGACTCGGCGAACTCGACGCCGCGACGGCGGTTGGCGGCGTCCATCGCCGCCACCAGCTGCTCGGGGCCGCTGCGCTCGCCGAGGCGCTCCAGCAGGCCGAGGCTGAAGGCGATCAGGATCCCGCCCGAGGACGGCGGTGGGTTGGTCAGCACTTCGGCGCCGCGGAACGGCGCCCGGATCGGCTTGCGCTCGACCGCCTCGTAGGCGGCGAAATCGCCGCGGCCGAGGGTGCCGCCGTTGGCGACGACGAAGTCGCTCAGCGCCGCCGCCACCTCGCCGCGGCAGAACGGCTCGGCCCCCTCGGCCCCGAAGCGTTCCAGCGCCTCGGCCAACTCGGGAAAGCGGAAGAGGTCGCCTTCGCGCAGCGGCCGCCCTCCCGGCGCGTAGAGCTCCCGCGTGCCGGCGAGCCGCTCGTGGATCGGGGCGAGGATGTCGAGGATGTAGGCCTGCTCGGCGTTGACGGGCGCCCCCTCGCGGGCGAATCGCACGCCGGAGCCGACGAGATCGGCGAGAGGGACCGAGCCGAAGCGCTCGAGCGCCCGCACCAATCCGGCGGCGGTGCCCGGCACCCCGCAGGAGGCGGGGCCGACGTAGAACGTCTGCACGGTCTCGGCGTCGAAGTGGACCGGGACCGGCTCGAGCTCGGCGCGGCGCTCGATCCCGTCCAGGCCGGGCGCGGCGACGAAGAAGTCGATCAGCGCCGTCTCCTCGCCGCGCTGGACCATCATGTAGCCGCCGGCGCCGAAGCCGGTCAGCGGGCTCTCGACGGCAAACGACGCGAGGACCGCGCAAACCGCGGCGTCGACCGCGTTGCCGCCCTCACGCAGGACGCCGGCCCCGGCCTCGGCGGTGAGCGGGTGGCCGGCGGCGACGACCCCGTTCATCGGGCGCAGCTGTTCTAGCCGGGGAGGAACTCGGGGACGTCGATGCCAAGCTCGCCGCCGCGCTGCGGCTGCGGCGGGCGGCCACGCCCCGTGTCCTTGGTGCGGCGGATGGTCGGCTCGACGGCACGGCGCGGCGCGCTCGGGCGGCCGTCGAAGCGGGTGGCGACGACGGTGACCCAGATCTGGTCGGAGAGCTCCTCGTCGACGTTGGCGCCGAAGATGATGTTGGCGTCGGGGTGGGCGGCCTCGCCGACCACCTTGGCCGCCTCGCTGACCTCGACCAGCGAGAGGTCGGCGCCGCCGGTGATCGAGAGCAGGATCGAGCGGGCTCCCTCCATCGAGGTCTCCAGCAGCGGCGAGGAGATCGCTTTCTCGGCGGCGAGAATCGCCCGCTCGTTGCCATGGGCCATGCCGATCCCGAGCAGCGCCCGGCCGGCGTCGGACATGATCGTCCGCACGTCGGCGAAGTCGAGGTTGATCACGGCCGGCAGGGTGACCAGGTCGGAGATGCCCTGGACGCCCTGGCGGAGGACGTCGTCGGCGACCTGGAAGGCCTCGACCATCGAGGTCTGCTGGTCGAGCACCTCGAGCAGGCGGTCGTTGGGGACGACGATCAGGGTGTCGACCTCGGCGGCCAGCTCCTCGATGCCCTTGCTGGCCTGGCTGCCGCGGCGGTTGCCCTCGAAGGTGAACGGCTTGGTGACGATGCCGACGGTGAGGGCCCCGACCTCGCGGGCGAGCCGGGCGACCACCGGGGCGGCACCGCTGCCGGTGCCGCCGCCGGCGCCGGCGGCGACGAAGACCATGTCCGACCCCTTCAGCAGGCGCTTGATCTTGTCCTGCTCCTCGAAGGCGGAGCGGTGGCCGACCTCGGGGTCGGCGCCGGCGCCGAGGCCGCGCGTCTGCTCGTCGCCGATGTGGACCGTGACGTCGGCGACGCAGAGCTGCAGGGACTGCAGGTCGGTGTTGACCGCCATGAACTCGACCCCGGGGATGCGGGCGTCGACCATGCGGTTGACGGCGTTGACGCCGGCACCGCCGACGCCGACGACTTTGATCACCGGCTGGTGCGGCTCGCCGCTGCCCGGCGGCTCGTAGGCCGGCTCTTCGCGCCCGTAGCGCGGGTGGCTGACGGAAGTCTCCTCGTGCTGGTGCCGCGGCTTCGGTTCCTCGGAGAAGACCCTTTTCAGCCGCTCCGGCGGCGTCTCGGCAGCAGTCTCTTCAGCCACCGGCCCATCGGCCGCCTGATCGAACAGAGCCTGGGAACCCTCGCCCGCAGGCGCCCCTGCCGCGGGTGGCGTGGAGGATGGCTCCTCGCCCGCAGCCTGCGAGGACGAGGAGTCGTCCTCCACGACAGGACCCGCGGCCTGAGGCTCCTCATCCCGAGCTTTTTTAGCCTCGGCAGGATCCTGGCGCCCGTACCTAGGCGCCTCCGGCGGATCCGCCGGTGCGTCCTCCGCAGTCGAGCGGAAGAGGTCGGACAGCGGACCCTCACGCATGCTTGCGCGCTTATTGCGTCGAGCCATTCGCCAGAACCTCCTTCGCCAACTCCCGGTAGTAGTTCGCGGCGCTGCTGCCGGAATCGTACTTGAGGACGCTGGCGCCCTTGACGGGGGCCTCGGCGAATTTGATCGCCTTGCGAATCCGGGACTTGAAGACGAGGTCGCCGAAGTTCTCTTCGAGGATCTCCACCGCCTCCTTGGCGTGGACGGTCCGGGTGTCCAGCATCGTCGGCAGGATGCCCTCGATCTTGACGTCCGGGTTGAGGTTCTCCTGAATCATCTTCAGCGTGTTCTGGAGCTGGACCAGGCCGCGCATCGAGAGATACTCGCACTGGACCGGGACGATCACTTTGTTCGACACCGTGAGCGCGTTGATCGTCAGCAGCCCGAGGCTGGGCGGGGTGTCGATGCAGATGAAGTCGTACTCCCCGTCGACCTCTTTCAGCGCCTTCTCGAGCGAGCGCTCGCGGCCGATCTTGGTGCTCATCGCGATCTCGGCGCCGGCCAGGTCGATCGAGGCGACGGCGATGTCGATCTCGCGCTTGACGATGATCTCCGAGATCGGCATGTCGTTGACGAGCACGTCGTAGAGGCTCTTTTCGACCTTGTCCGGGTCGATCCCCTGGCTCATCGTCAGGTTGCCCTGCGGGTCGAGGTCGATGCACAGCACCCGGTAGCCGGACTCGGCGAAGGCAACCGCGAGGTTGAGCGTGGTCGTCGTCTTCGCCACCCCACCCTTCTGGTTGGCGAAGGCGATCACGTCCGCGTGCTTGACCGGCGCCTCCGGCTCCGCGGCCTCCCGCACCGCATCCATCCTGCTCGGCGCGATCAAGTCCCGCGGCATCATCCGCGCCGGCTCCTCCGGCTCGGCCTTCACAACCACATCAGCCGGCTTCGCAGGAGCGGGCGGTGCCTCCACCGAGGCGCTCGAACCCGAGACACCCTGCCCCCCTCCGGCGGGTGGCGTGGATGGGCGCTCCTCGCCCGCAGCTTGCGAGGACGAGGAGTGCTCGTCCACGACAGGACCCGCCGGCTGAGGGCTCGGCCCCTCAGATTCGGGAGCAGCGCGCTCGGGTACTGCTTCCTCCATCCTTTGCAGCTCTTCGACGATCGGATGCTGCTCGTCGACCTGGATAGGGGCTGGCTTCGGCTTGCGGCTTAGAAATCCCATTGCGCGGATATTCGTATGGAGCACCGCTTTTCCTGCCGGACCTCGAAATTGCTAGGAATCACCCGATCCCCGAGCTTCTCGACAAGCGACTGGTCATCGTCACCGGCAAGGGCGGCGTCGGCAAGACGACGGTCGCCGTGGCGCTCGGGATGCGCGCCGCCGCCGCAGGCAAGCGGACGATCGTCTGCGAGGTCGCCTCGCAGGAGAACGCCTCGCGGATGTTCGACCACACCGAGGTCGGCTTCCACGAGGTCGAGATGGAGGAGAACCTCTGGTCGATCTCGATCGACCCCGACGAGTCGATGCGCGAGTACGTCCTCCTGCAGCTGAAGGTGCGGGCGATGCGCGACCTGCTCTTCCGCAGCCGCATCTTCAATTATCTCGCCGCCGCCACCCCCGGGCTCAAGGAGCTGGTCACGATCGGCAAGATCTGGGAGCTGGCCCAGCTCGACCGCAAGGTCAAGAAGGGCCGCAAGTACGACCTGGTGATCGTCGACGCCCCCGCCACCGGCCACGGCGTCGGCTTCCTGCAGACGCCGCGCACCTTCGCCAGCATCGCCCGGGTCGGCCCGATCCACTCCCAGGCCCAGACCCTCGACCGCTTCATCACCGACCACGAGCACACCGGCACCGCGATCGTCGCCCTGCCGGAGGAGATGCCGGTCAACGAGTCGGCGGCCCTGGAGAAGGACCTGCGCGACGAGGTCGGCGTCGCGGTCGACCGCATCTACCTCAACGGCCTCTATCCCGAGCGCTTCAGCAAGCCCGAGACCGAGCGCCTGGCGGCGCTGGCCGAGGGCGAGGCGGGAACGGTGCGGGCGGCGGCCCGGGCGGCGATCTCCGAGCAGAACCGGGCCCGCTCACAGCGCGCCCAGCTGGCGCGCCTGCGCCGCCGCGTCGAGGCGCCGGTCAAGACCCTCCCCTTCCTCTTCGAGCCCGACCTCGGTCCCGAGGCGGCGCGGCGGCTGGCCCGGAGGCTCTCCTGATGCCGGCCCTCACCGACGTCCTCGACGGCAAGGAGATCTGCATCTGCGCCGGCTCCGGCGGGGTCGGCAAGACGACCACCTCGGCGGCGATCGCGACCGGGATGGCGGCCCGCGGCCTGAAGGTGTGCGTGCTGACGATCGACCCGGCCAAGCGCCTCGCCGACTCGCTCGGCCTGAAGGAGCTCGGCAACGAGGCGCGCCGGGTCGATCCCGCCCTGTTCGAGAAGCAGGGCGTCGAGATGAAGGGCGAGCTGTGGGCGATGATGCTCGACGCGAAGGCGACCTTCGACGAGCTGATCGCCCGCCAGGCGCCGGACGAGGAGTCGCGCGACCGCGTCCTCGAAAACCGCATCTACCAGCAGATCTCCAGCGCCCTGGCCGGTTCCCAGGAGTACATGGCGATGGAGAAGCTGTTCGAGCTGCACACCGAGGGCAGGTTCGACCTGCTGGTCCTCGACACGCCGCCGACCCGCAACGCGCTCGACTTCCTCGAGGCCCCGAAGCGCCTGACCCAGTTCATCGAGGGAAAATCGCTGCGGATGTTCATGCGGCCGACCGGGCTGGCGGCGAAGGTCGCGGGACGCGGAACCTCCGTCGTCTTGGGAGTCCTGAAGCGGATCGTCGGCTTCGACCTCCTCGCCGACCTGGCCGAGTTCTTCAACGCCTTCAGCGGCATGGTCGACGGCTTCCAGGCGCGGGCCAAGCGCGTCAACAAGCTGCTCGCCGATCCCGGCACCTGCTTCCTCGTCGTCTGCGGCCCGCAGGGCGAGCCGATCGACGAGGCCGTCTACTTCCACCGCAAGCTGGTCGAGGCGAAACTGCCCTTCGGCGGCGTCATCGTCAACAAGGTGCACTACCCGGCGGAAGAGCTGGGCGACGAGTCGGTGGACCTGCCGGCGACGCTGACCGAGAAGCTCGGCGACCAGGACCTGGCCCGGCGCGTGGCCGCGAACTTCGCCGACTACCAGGCGCTGGCCGAGCGTGACGCGCGCAATATCGAGCGCCTCGCGAACGAGCTCCGCACCCGCGGCGTCATCCGCGTCCCCTACCTGGACGAGGACGTGCACGACCTCGCCGGCCTGGCCGAGATCAACCGCTACCTGTTCGCGACCGGCGAGGAACGGGTGGCGATGGCGGCCGGCAGGGCCTGACGAGACGAGCGGGCGTCAGCCGGAACGGCGGCTGTACTCGAACTCGAGGTGGCTGACCTCCCAGTCGGCGTCCTCGGGGACCGGGAAGAGGTGGCGCACGCGCGGGGTGTCGATGCGCTCCCGGTGCTCGATGTCGCGCTCGCTGGCGGCCGGCCACTCGAGCGAGTCGCCGCGGCGATCGTCGGAGACCTCCTCAAGCCACGGAGTGGCCGTGATCTTGATCTCGTCCTCGGCCGGGATCGGCTCCATGATGCGGGTGTCCTGCTCCATGTCGGTCTCCTCGGTTGACGCGATTTCGGTGGGCTCGGGGGGAATGACGGGGGGCGGAAGCTCTTCGATGCGGAGCTGGGGAGCCTTGGCCGCCTCGATCTCCTCCGCGGCGGTGAAGGCGATCTCGGCGTCGCCGCCTTCCAGCCCGGTCGCGATCAGGGTCTCGTCGGCGGTGGCGCTGAGATCGCTGCCGAGCTCGCCGAGGGCGGCCTGCAGCAGCAGCCCGCGCACGCTTTCCTCGGCCCAGCCGGCGAGGCGCACGCCGTTCTCCAGGGCACGGCCGTTCATCAGCGCCCGCTCCAGCTCGAGCGTCTCCTCGACCTTCTCGCGGGCCTCGATTCGGTCCAGCGAGTCGTCGGAGATCAGGGCCGCGGCGCGCATCGGCAGCGAGGCGCCGACCGGGCCGTGGCCCTCGAGCACCGCACGCAGAGCCAGAAGATGGTCGCTGAGGCCGTCGAGCGCGCTCTCGCGCTCGCACCCCATCTCGAAGCGGCCGACCGCCCAGGTGAGGGCGCTGTCGGGGTCGGGGCGGGCCTCCAGGGTGCGCGCCAGCTCGACCAGCTCGGCGGCCTCCTCCTCGCTGAGGCGGTAGCCGCCGGGACGGGTCGCGGGGGCGCCGGTGGCGATCCGCCGCCAGCAGCCCTCGCCGGTCGGGGCGAAGGCGTAGGGGCCGAGTCCGATGCCGCCGCCTTTGAAGAGCCGCGTCACGCTGATCAGCTCGCGCAACTGGTTGAGAGCCGCCTCGGCGCCTTCCTCTTCGTGCTGCTCGGCGACGGCGAGGTACTGCGGCTCCCAGGAGGCGCGCCCCATGCCCTCGCTGCGCATCGCCTCGATCGGCGCCTCGATCGCGTCGGAGCGGACGATCCGCACCGCGTGCGGCAGCTGCAGCCGGGCGATCGACATGCGCAGGCCGACGATCGGGACGATCACCACCTCGGCGTCGTCGGCGTCACGGGCTTCGGCGTCGAGCAGCGAGAGCGCGCCGTCGAGCCGCGCCCGGTCGAGCGAGAACTCGGTCGACCCCTCCCAGAGCGCGGAGATGAAGGCGGTCAGCATCCGTTCGGCCCGCTCCCCCGGATCGGCGGGGACCGACTCGCCCCGCGCCTCCAGGTAGGAGGCGGAGACGCCGGCCTCGACCGCGGCCTCGCGGGCGGGCCCGAAGCTGGGCAGGGAGCGGAGCTCTTGGGCGCGTTCCTCGACGAAGCGCGAGGTCAGCGGCACGTAGCTGTAGAAGGCGGAGTCCTCGCCGCCGTCGGCGGCGACGTCGAAGGGGATCTGGTCCCCACTGGCGACGAGAGCACTGAACCGCGTCGCCGCCTCGGTCGCGAGACGCTTCAGCGCTTCGTTGAGCAGGAAGTCACGCACGGCTCAGGCTTCCGCCCACCAGGCAGGGCTCCTGCGCCTGCACGGTGCCTTGCAGGTTATGGGCGGTCTAAGGGGCTAGGCCGAGGCGGCGGGAAGCGGGTCCTCGGACAGAAGCCAGCGCGTCCCGTAGGTCCGCATGTCGTCGATCAACGGGACCAGCGCCTCGCCCTTCTGCGTCAGCGCGTACTCGACCCGGGGCGGAACCTCGGGATAGGTGTGCCGCTCGACGATCCCCTCCTCCTCCAAGGCCCGCAAGCGCAGCGAAAGCGTGCGTGGGCTGATCCCCTCCAGCGAGCGCTCGAGCTCGCAAAACCGGCTGCTGCCGGCGGCAAGGTCGCGGATCAGCAGCAGCGTCCATTTGCCGCAGACCACCTCAGCGGTCCGGCAGACGGGGCAGGTGGAGTTGCTCAGGGCGCTCATCGGAAGATCGAGGCGGAATCGCATTTGCCTCGCTTCAAGAAGTGTAGCCATGTGGCTTCACTTACTGAAGCTTTGCCCCACGACGGTGGTGGGTCAGTTTGAAATGACCGCCACGCAGCGCTGATCCCGCGCTAGCTTCCGCCGAGTCAAGAACGAAATGGCGCCCGCGACGGTGGAACGTCCGGGCGCCTGGCACCGAAAGGCGGAACCTTCCGATGCGCCGGACTCCGGCGATGGCGGCCGGGGTGACCGATCACATCTGGTCGCTGGAAGAGATCGCGAAGCTGCTGGATTAGCTAGCGGGGCTCGCGATGGAAAGCGGCGTCGAAACCCCCTTCCATGTCGAGCGCAACTATGGGAACCTCGTGTTCTCAGCGAGAGACGGGAGGAATCGTGCTGGGGCCCAACGACGTAAAGGAGATTGTCACGTTCCAGTGGAAGGCAGGAGGGTGGCTAGCGGTCGCGTGCGCCGCAGTAGGCGGCCTCATCCAATGGCAGCGGGCGTCCATCCAGGAATGTCCAGGCGGCTACAGCCATGATGCCTTCGGGGAGCGGTATTGCCCGACGGTCGAGATCATCAACGAGCTCGCGATCGCCACGATCTTTGGGGCCGTTGTGCTCGGTGGCTTCATCGGCGTCGTGATCGCTCTCATACTCCTCAAGCTCGGCATGCGTCACGACACGCTCGGAATCGATCCAGACGCGTAGCCGGTTTCAAACTGACCCACTACCCCCACGACGGGCGCCGGGGCCGCCCCAGGGTCAGGGCACCTCAGTTCGGCCCGTCTCGACGATCTCGGTCCCGAGCACGGTGAGCCGGTAGCGAACGTCGTTCGCCCCGTAGACGAAGACCTGGGGTTCGTTCTCCTTCAGTTCGATCAGCTGGCACCGTTCGGTTCCGGCCAGGCAGTTGCCTTCCCCGAACACCGCCGTGACCTGGTCGGAGATCAGGAAGGTGGGGTTCCTCGATTTCGGGCTGGCGCCCATATAGGTGACGACCTGGGCCTTCTCGCCGAGCAAGGTCGTCGTCGGCAGCACCTGGGGCCGGACGATCGGCTCGTCGTGGACGACTTTGCCGTCGGCCTTGGTTTCCGAGCGGGTGATCTTCACCGCGACCGCGGTGGCGAAGAAGATGACCCCCGACTGCGCTCCGCTCGTGGGCGGCGCCCCGCCCGCGGGGGCATCGGTTGCCCCGCCGCTGCCGCTGTCTTCCCCTCCGGGTTCGGGAGAAGCTTCGATCGTCACCGGATTCTCGCTCAACGGCGGATTGACGTACTGCTGCTTGAAGGGGTCGGCCGGCTCCCGGTGCCGGAGCCGCTTGCTCGGCTGGCGCAACCCGGGAGCGGCGCGGACGACGGCCATCGCCGCCGGCGTGGCGCCGGACTGCGCGACCTCGGGGGCGGGAGCGGGCGGCGCTTCCGGCTTCGGGCTGGAGTCGGAGAGCAGGAACGGCGCCGCGACGATCGCCGCGAGGAGCAATCCGACCAGCGGCAGCAGGTGTCGATCGTGCAGGTCCTGGTAGAGGTCGCGGAAGACCGCGGGAACCTTCAGGTCGACGTCCTTGAGGTTCTTCATGGCGCCACTTCCGTCGTCATCGAGGCCGGGGTGCCCGTCGTCAGCGAGCCGACCGGGGCGGCGGCGCCGGGCACGCCGAGGGTCGGCGGCGTCACGAAGGTGGTCAGGGAGAAAGTTGCTTCGAGGCGCGGGAACGGCCGCGTCGGCGTGCTGGTCAGGGAGAAGCCGTTGATCGTCATCAACCGCCCGTCGACGGAGACTCCGGCGCTCTTGGCGTCGACCAGCGCGTCGAGGCCCCCGATGAAGTCCGCGACGTCGAAGAACCTGCCGGTGAATTTGAGCGTGTAAGGCATCGTGGCAAGCCCGGCCGGACCGATCTCGGCACCGAGCGGGAGCAGCGACGCCGCCACCTCGGTCGGGGGCGCCGGTTCGGTGGCGGCGACCGGAGGAGCCGTGCTTTCGGTTTCCTCGCCCGCGCCGGTCAGGGCGAACTCCTGAAAGCGAATGTCGGACTTGCTGGCGATCGCCTGCAGCTCGACTATCAGGGAGGCGGTGTCGTCATCGCCGGGCACCGCCTTGCCGAGGGCGACCAACCTGCGGTAGTCGCTGGGGAATTCGGCGCGCGCGGCTTCGGCCAGTTCGAGTTCCTGACGGTCCTGGGCCAGCGCCGCCTGCTCGCGTTCGAGCGCTTCGCTGAGCTTGCTCGCCTGCTCCATCTTCGGGCTGAGCGCCAAGATCCAGAACGCTCCGGCGAGGACCACGACGACGAGCATCGCCACGATCAACCTGTTCGACGAGGTCTTCATCTCATTCAGCGCCCGCTTCGGGGGCTTCTTCTTCGCTCGACGATTCGGCCGCTTCCGGTTCAGCCGCCGCCACCGGCGCCCCTTCTTCGGTGGCCGTGGGCGGGACCGGCGCCGCGTCGAAGGCGATGACGATCTGGAATTGGGAGATGAACTTGCGGGTCCTGCATTCGCTCTCCGAGCCCCCGGCTTCGCCGGCCGAGCCGGTGCCCGCCGCGTCTCCGTCCGCCGCCAGCCCGGACGACTCCACCGCGACCCGCGTCACCCCGTCGACGTCCTTGAGCGCCGTGGCGAATCTCGCGACCCCGACCTGGCCCTTGGCGCAGCCGCCCAGTTCCAGCGCCGGGCCCTTGGCCTGGGGCCGCACGCTGGCGGCGCTGGACGAGGTCCCCCCCGCCGATCCGCCGCTGACGTTGACCCCCGGCGAGGCCGTCGCGACGAGTTCGGAAAGCCAGACGTCGGACGGCAGCACCAGCGAGAGTTCGCGCATCACCCGCTCCCAGTCGAAGCGGCTGTTGGCGAGGCTCTCCACCGTGGCCACCCGCTGCTCGCTGAGCTGCTTGAACTGCGTGTATGCCGCCAGCCGCTGGGTCTTCGCTTTCACCTCGCGGTCCTCGCGGCGGAGTTCGGTGATCTCGGCCTTGCGTTCCGAGATCTGGTTGTCGGTGATGATCAACGCCGCCACCCCCGCGAGGGCGGCGACGAGGAGGCCGACGAGGACGTAGGAGAGCGGACCGGTGCGCAGGGGAGCGCGCTGGCCGCGGCGCTGGTCGGGCGGAATCAGGTTGATCGGCCGCATCTAGTGCTCCAGAGCCAGGCCGTAGGGAAGAGCGAGGCGCGCCGCCGAGGCCGGGTCGAAGCCGCGCAGGGCGGCGGGACCGGTGGAGTCGACCGGCAGCCCGACCATCTCCTGCATGCGCTCGGCCAGGCCGGGAATCGTGCTCCCCGGCCCGCTCAGAACCATTCGCAGGACCGGAACGGCCCCCTCGAGAGCGCGGTAGTAGTCGAGGGAAAGGCGCAGTTCGTCGGCGAGGCTGACGAGCCCCGACTCGAGCGCGTCGCGAACGGCGGCGATGAGCTCGGGGTCCCCCTCGAGCTCCTCCACCGGTCGCTCCAGGCCGACGTAGGACAGCCACTGCCCCTGGTGCTCGAACGGCACGCCGTGACTGGCGCCGAGCCGCTCGGAGATGAGCCCGAGGCCAGCGTGGGAGACACGCGTGAAGAGGCAGGAGCGACCCCGCGCGACGGCGAGGTTGGTGACGTCCCCGAGGCCGCAGTAAAGAACCGCCTCCTGCGCGACGGGTTCCGCCTGCTCTACCGGGGCCGGGCCGGAGCCGCCGGCACCCTCGGCGAGGGCGCGGATCATCCCGAACGCGGTCAGGTCGATCGCGAACGGCTCCAAGCCGGCCTGCCGCAGGGGCTGGAGGAAGGAAGAGACCATGTCGCGGCGGGCGGCCACGACGACGACGTCTATCTGTGCCGGCGAGTCCTCCGTCGGGGCCACGCCACCGACCACCTGGTGCTCGAGCACCGCCTGGTCCATCGCCATCGGCATCTCCTCCGCGGCCTGGAAGCGCACGGCCGCGGCAAGCTCCTTCGGATCCTCGATCGCCGGCAGTCGCAGGGTGCGGACGACGACGCTCTGGTTGCCGATGCCGAGCCGCACGTGCTTGGACAGCTTGTGAGCCGAGAAGAGCGCCTTGAGGGAATCGGTCAGTCGATCCGGGTCGACGACTTCCCCCTCGTGAACCACTCCGGGCAGGAGCGGCTCCACGGCCGCCTTGCTCAGCTCGGCGCCGCCGTTCGCACTCAGCTCGACAGCCGCCAGCGTCCCCGTTTCGATCTCGAGGCCGACGACGCTGGCTGATTTCTTCTTTACCGTGATCTGCATGGGGATTTACGCCTGAACGAGGGGCGCGCTACCTAGATCGACAGAAAGCGGGGAAAACTTTCGCCCTGCAGGTAACTCCCCTAGGAAAACGTCGCCAGGTACCAATCGACCAGCGCCGGCCCCGCCAGCAGGCCGACGATTCCGCCGAGCGCAAGAAACGGCCCAAACGGGATCGCCCGCTTCCGGGCGGCGGCCCCTTCGCGTGCGATCAGAGCCAATCCGACCAGCGACCCGGCGAGCAGGGCGACCAGGATCGCGGGCGCGACCTCGCGCCCGAGGAACAAGCCCATGACCGCCGCCAGCTTCACGTCTCCCAGGCCCATGCCCTGCGGGTACGCCAGGGCGACCAGGAAGAGCAAGCCGCCGGCCGCCCCGGCGGCCGCCATCCGCTCGGGCAGGCTGCCGGGGTCGCCCAAGACGACGATCGCGAGCCCGATCCCCGCACCGACCAGCAGAACCCGGTTGGGAATGATCCGCCGCTTGAGGTCGGTGAGGGTGATCGCGACCAGCAGCGTCACGAAGACGATGCCGAGCAGGACTTCGGCGAGGTCTCCCCAGAGAACGGCCACGGTGGCCGCGTAGAGGCCGCCGAGGGCCAGCTCCGTCAGCGGGTACAGCGACGAGATCGGCTCCGAACAGCCCCGGCAGCGGCCCCTGAGCAGGAGCCAGGATATGACCGGGACGTTGTCGGCGGCGGAGATCTGGGCGCCGCAGCCGGGGCAGCGGGAGCGGGGGCGCACGATCGAGTCGCCGCGGGGCACCCGGTGGGCGACGACCGTGACGAAGCTCCCCATGCTCAATCCGCCGACGAACGCAAGCACGGCTGCCGGGCCCATCGGCGCTCAGCCCCCGAGCGGCGTGGTCGTGTCGACCTCGATCCGCGTCGCCCATTTCGGATGGTCGTAGAGGATGCCGATGGCGTCGCCCGAGGTGGTGATCGCCCGATCGACGCTGATCGCGACGCCGAGCCGGTCTCCGATCGGGACCGGCGCCGGACCGTTGAAGTTCATTTCCAGTTTTTCTTCCGCCCAAGCGTTTCTCGGCCACGGCGACTTGACGAGGGCCCAGTACGTCTGGGACGGGACGCTTTTGACCGTCAGCGGCGTGTCTTTGGTTTCCGTCGCGGTTTCGTGGCGAATGAACAGGTAGACGCAGAGTTTGGCGGTATAGGCGGCGTCGTTGAGCGCCCTGGTGAAGAATTTGAAGGTGACTTTGCCGTTCATCCGAAAGCCTTCCGGCAGCGAGGAGGGAATCGGCGCGGTAACCCAGCGATGGGCTTTCCACTGGGATTCGGTGCCGTTGGGCACGTAGTTGCATCCGGTCGAGTCCTGTTTGCGCAGCTGGATCCCCTTCGAGGTCTCCTCGGTCAGCGAGCCGGGGTAGTCGCTGGAGTAGTCGAACTCGAGGGGGAGGGAGAGGTCTTCCGGGGCGGGGTCCGGCGGAGCGCCGAGCATCAACAGATCCGGCGCCCCCGCCGTCGAACCGGTTTTGACTCCGCTCGAGCACGAGCCGAGGGTGTTGTGAAGGGGGTGGCCGGCGAGGACTTCTTCCCGTTCGAGGGCCGAGCAGGGCGTGTCGGAGAGGAAGAACTGCTGCGCCGTGACCACCCCTTCGGATCCGGGTTTGGGGTCTTTGAGAGCGCTGTCCTTGGGGTCGATGAAATTGGATTGCACTTCGACGTAGCCCCGTTCTCCGGGGACGGCGCCGGAGACGTCCAGCTTCACGGCCACGATCGCCTGTTTGTAATCCTGGGTCCCCGGGCAGCGGCTTTCCGGGCAGCTGGCGTCGTTGCGCCAGACGACGTATCGGTAGACCTGCCCGGAGATGCTGCCGCTGGTAAACGCGGTCGGGCCGGGGCTGACGCTGCCTTTTTCGACGAACCCGCCCCCGTAGAGGGGGTCGCCTTTGACGACCATCGTCGCGTAGTTCGAGGGCGGCTGCCGCGTGATCGCAACGGTGTTGCCGCTGACGCGGTAGTTCGGGTTCAGGGCTTTGCCGGAGTGAGGCGGGGCCGCGGTCAGCGCCAGTTCGTCGTAGGCCAGGCTGTGCATCTGTTCGATCTCCTGCTGGGCACGGTTCAGGGCGACCTGGCTGGATTGGGCGCGCTGCTCGTTGCGGGTCGCCGTGCTGAGGACGGCGAAGGCGGCGAAGGCTCCCAGCATCAGGATCAGCGCCGCGACCAGCACCTCGATCAACGTGAAGCCGTCCTCGGGGCCGGGGCGGTGCATCAGCTTTCCAGGACCGCGTTGCGGAGCGTGGCCCCGTCCGACACGATCAGATCGTCGCCGCCGCCGCTCGGATCGGGGAGGGTCAGCGCCACTTTCACGTAGGTAGGCGAGGTCGCCGGCGAGTAGGTGAAGACCGACGAGGCGTTGCTGAGGCCGGAGAAGATCGTCACGGCGGTTCCCTGGCCGACCTGCCCCGGCGCCGCCTCGCGACGCGCGCAGGTCTGCTGGGCCGTCGTGCAGGTGATGGTCACCTGGCATTTGATCGACGGCGCCGTCGGCGCCGGCAGCGTCGATCCGCCGCAGGTGGTGCGGCGGACGTAGGCCTGGAAGGAGACGGAGTTGGGAGCCGCTTCGTTGACGGCGATCCCGTTGCGAAGTTCCTTCGTCATCCGATCGAGGACCCAGCGGGCGGTCTCGATGTCCGCGGTCTTGTCGCTGATGCGAGGCTGCCCCCGGAGAGTGCCGAGAATCAGCGACGAGACGACGGCCAGCAGGGCGATCCCGATCACGGTGGAGACGAGGACCTCGATCATCGTCATCCCCGCCTCGTCAGCAAGCGAGAACCTCGCGCGACGAACCTTCATCGGGGCACCACCTTGAAGCGGCGTAGCGCCGGCTTCGCCTCCCAGATGCCGGAATTCAATCCCTTGACGCGGAAGACGTGACGACCCAGCGCCAGTCTCTTGACCCGGTAGGGCGAGGCGCACTTGACCCAGGCGCGGCGGTCCACCCGGCAGGAGAAGGTCGTGCCTTCCTGGCCGGTCAGGTCCACGAACCCGATCACGGGTCGCCGCGACCGCGTCTTGAAGAGGGGAGCGAAGGTGACCTTCGTGTAGGGCGCGAGGGCGCCGGGGCCCGAGCGCCCACCGCCTTTGCCGCCGGTCGGTTTCGGTTTCGCCCCCGTCACGCCCGTTTCCGTGCCGCCGCTACCGCCGCCCCCGGGGCTCCCCGTTCCCGGGTCGCCTCCGTCGCCGGGCGGCGGGGCGTCTTCCTGCCTGTAGGTGACGGACGAGCTGGAGCAGGCGGAGGTGTCGCCGTTCGCGTCGGTCGCGGTGGCGCGGAAGGTCGAGGTGCTGCCCGCCTCGGCGGTCACCGCGATGCCGGAAGTGGCCAGGTCGAGCGCCGTCCCCGTCCCCGTCGGCGCCCCCGAGCAGTCGGCGCTGGAGTAGATCTTGATCGACGTGTCCGCCTCGGCCTGGCCGAGGACCGCCGGCGTGAGCGAGGCGTTGGGAGAGGCCGGATTGGTGCCGGTGAGGGCGGGGGTGGGCGGCCCCAGCTGGAGGAAGTTGCCGAGCGAGACCAGAAGCGTCCCCGAAGCCGAGAAGTCGTAGACGTCGCGCTCCGTGTCGAGGTCCCCTTCGGTCAGTCGCTCTTCGGTGATGAAAACCGCGTGGCTGCCGTCCGTCGAGACGTGCGAGAGGTTGGGATCGAAGGGCCCGTCGTGGCCGACCGGACCGGTCGAGACCAGCGTCGTGGCCGCCGCCGCGCGCTCGTAGACGTCCGCCCGGCTGTCGCCGTCCTGCGCCACGAGCGACTCCGCGGTCTCGAAGAGGACGTGGGACAGGTCGGCCGAGGCTCCGGCGAAGCCGGCGCCGAAGTTGCCGTTGCCAAAGCCGGGAGCGATCGAGACCAGGGTCGTGGAACCGGCAGAGCGCGAGTAGACGTCGGTCACCGCATCCAGGTCTTCCGCGACCATCGTCTCGGCCGTGCTGAAGAGCACCGTCCCGCCGTCCGGGGAGACCTTGTTGAAGGCGGCGGAGACTTCCTCGTCGCCTCCGGCGGGCCCGGTGGAGATCAGAGTGGTCGCCCCTCCCGTGCGCTCGTAGACGTCGACCTCTGAGTCGGTGTCGGCTGCGACGAGTTTTCCGGCGGTCTCGAAGAAGACCGCCTCACCGCCGTCGGCATTGGCCGCGTAGGTGGCGTTGGCCGGCCCGTTGCCGCCGGCCGGGCCGGTCGAGAGGAGGGCGACCGCGCCGGCCGCCCATTCGTAGAGGTCGGAGGAGCTGTCGGCGTCGCCCCCGCCGAGCTGCTCGTTCGTCTCGAAGAAGACGGCGGAGCCGTCGCTCGGCAAGCCGGCGAAGGCGGGCGTGCAGTCGGCTCCGGCGGGACAGCTGCCGGGGATGGAGACCAGCGTCGTCTCTACGCCCGCGAGGTCGCGCGCGTAGATGTCCCCGAGAGCGTCGGTGTCGGCCGCCGCAAGCTGCTCGCCGGTCGCGAAGAACACCTTGGTTCCGTCCGCGGAGGCGCCCTGGAAGATCGAGTCGGCGGTGCCGTTGCCACAACTGGGCGCGCATGCGGTCGCCCCCTGCGACACCAGCGTCGTCGTGCCGGCGCTGAGGTTGCGCTCGTAGACGTCGATCGCGCCGTCGGTGTCCGCGGCGGCGAGCCGCTCGGAGGTCACGAAGTCGACCCGCGTTCCGTCGTTCGAGGCGTCGAAGAAGACGGCGGCGTCGGCGCCGTTGCCGCAGGCCGGAGCACACGACGCCGCGCCGGCGGAGGCGAGAGCGGTGGTGCCGGTGCCGAGGTCGCGCCGGTAGACGTCTTCGGCGTGATCCAGGTCCGCGGCGACGAGCGACTCGCTGGTCGCGAAGAAGACCTTGGTCCCGTCCCCCGTCGAGCCGAGGTAGGTGGACGCGAAGGCGTCGTTCCCCCCCGTCGGCCCGGTCGACAGCTCGCGCGTGACGTGACTACCGACGATGTTGTCGAAGGAGCGCTCGTAGACGTCGAGCCTGCTGTCGGTATCACCGGGGACGAGCTTGTCGGTGCTCGTGAAGAAGATCACTTTGCCGTCCGCCGAGGCGCCCGCGAAGTTGGCGGGGGCGGCGGCGGCCCGCTCCACCGCCACCAGGCAGCAGGCCGCGGCGACGGCCGCGACCAGGCCCATGCTCAGCCTGCGGGTGCTTCGGGCTCCTATGCGCATCGTCTCTGTATCGGCTTCGAGGTGGTGCTTACTTAAGAGCCGCGGCCCTGGACGTGAAAAGGGCGGGCAATCTGCCCGCCCTTTTCATTTACTGCCGAGCTCATTCGAGCCAGGCGATCAGGCTATTTCGCCCAGTCGCCGCCGGCCGGACAACCGCCGGTTTTCACCGGCAAGCAGCTGAAGGTCGTCACGGCAGCGTTCCGTTCGATCGAGAAGTCGGTATTGGTGTCGGATTCAATCGTGACTTTGTACTGACTGGGGCCGGTCGTGGCCACAATCAGGTCTTTGACGTCGGTAAGCGTCGGCTCGATCCGTTCGAGTTCCGCTTCGTTGATGCCGGTGTAGGTGCCGCCGTTCTCGGTTGAGTAGGTCTCGGCGGCGACCTGAGCGGAATGCGCGGCCTCCTTCGCCTGTGCGTCGGTGCCCTTTTCCTTCTGGTTGAAGAAAGCGGGGATCGCGATCGCGGCGAGGATGCCGAGAATGAGCATCACGACGAGGAGCTCGATCAGCGTGAAGCCGGCCTCGCTCTCGCCATTTAGCCGAGCGCCAATCTTGGCTCGGAGATTCTGGAGAAACATTTAGAGACCTCCTATGGTCCTAATCGTTTGCGCCAGAGCCCCGTCGCTTGCAGCCACGTGGTGTCTGTCGACCCCGGTGGTAACCCGGCTGACTCCCGCATGGGAGTCCCGTCGGCTTTGCGCCCCCGCCTCGCAGCGAGTTTGCCTTTTGCACCGAAGCACTGGCAGATTCATCACGAGAGCCTCATCGAGCGCTGCGGTGACAACCTTTAGGCCTGCGCCGGGGATTTCTCCCGGGACCGACTTTTCGTCAGCGCCCCTAAGAACTTGATTAGGAGATTGATCCAAAATTCGGGGGATGGAGGCTTTTGCGCCAGACCGCTTCCGATGAACGTCCAGGGCCACGAGCCGACTTGACTTCTCAGCGGACCTTGTCGTAGAGGCTGAAGATCGGCAGGTACATCGCGATCACGATGAAGCCGACGACGCCGCCGACGAAGACGATCATCAGCGGCTCGATCAGCGAGGTCAGCGCTTTCACCTTGGCGTCGACCTCCGCCTCGTAGAAGTCCGCGATCTTCGAGAGCATGTGTTCCAGCTGGCCGGTTTCCTCGCCGACGGCGACCATGTGGCCGACCATCGGGGGGAAGATCGCGTTCGCCTGGATCGGCCCGGAAAGCGAGCCGCCGCGCTTGACGGAGGCGTAGACGTCGTCCATCGCCTGCTCGAGGACGACGTTGCCGGACGTTTCCCCGGTGAGTTTGATCGCCTGCAGCATCGGCACCCCGGCCGAGACCGCACCCGAGAAGGTTCGCGACCAGCGCGCCAGCGCCACTTTGTGGATCACGTCGCCGATCTGCGCCGGAAGGCGCAGCACGAAGCGGTCCCAGAGCTCTTTGCCCTTTTCGGTCCGCTTCCACCTGAAGAAGGCGACGGCCGAGACGACCAGGGCGGGGACCAGGATGAACCAGTAGCCGGTGATCGCGTCCGAAGCGGCCACGCATATCTGCGTCGGCATCGGCAGCGGGGCTTCTTCGCCGTTTTCTTCGCCCAGTTCTTCGAAGATGCCGACGAACACCGGAATGATGAAGGCGACCACCGCAACCAGGACCGCGGCGGCTACGCCGAGGACCAGCAGCGGGTACATCAGCGCCGATTTCACCTGCCGCCGGAGCGCGTCGGATTTCTCCACCTGGTAGGCGATCCGATCGAGCGAGTCCTCGAGACGACCCGACTGCTCGCCGGAGCGGACCATCGCCCGGTAGAGGCGGTCGAAGACCCGCGGGTGACGTGCCATGCCCTGCTCGAGCGTGCTGCCCGCCTCGACGTCGGCGCGCACCCCCGCGATCGCCTCGCGGATGCGATCGTCCTGGGTTTGCTCGTCCAGGGTCTGGAGGCTGCGCAGCATCGGCATGCCCGAGGCGACGAGGGTCGCGAACTGGCGCGAGCTGACCGACAGCTCGCGCATGTCGATCCCTTTCCAGTTGCGCCAGAGGTTCTCGATCTTGAACGGCTCGCTTTTCTCGGTGACGTCGAGGACGATCAAGCCGCGTTGCCGGAGCTGCTCGCTGACCTGCGCCTTCGACTCGGCCTCGACCTCACCGGCGGTGGAGGTGCCGGCGACGTCCATCGCCCGGAACGCGTAGGTGGTGCCGCTGGCGGTCGCCATCGCCTACGACCCCTGCGTGTACGACGGCGGGGCGGCCACGGGGGGATAGCCGGGGGTCGCGCCGGCCCCGCGACTGCCGTCCTGGTATGCCGCCGGCTGCGGCTGGGCGCCGCCCAGAAGGCGTTTCAGCTCCTCGGGAACCGATGCCCGCTGTTCGGCCAGAGAGCGGGTGATCGTGCCGGCCCGCACCAGGCGGACGAGGTCGGCGTCCATGGTCTGCATCCCCACCGCGCCGGAGGTCTGCACCGCCGCGTAGATCTGGTGGGTCTTGCCCTCCCGGATCAGGTTGCGGATCGCCGGCGTCGGCACCAGCACCTCGCAGGCGACGGTGCGGCCCATGCCGTCCGCGGTCGGCAACAGCTGCTGGGTGACTATTCCCTGCAGGGCGATCGAGAGCTGGGTCCGCACCTGTCCCTGCTGCTCGGGCGGGAAGACGTCGATGATTCGATCGACCGTCTGCGCCGTCGACTGGGTGTGGAGGGTGGCGAAGACGAGGTGCCCGGTCTCGGCCGCGGTGAGCGCCGTGGAGATGGTCTCGAGGTCGCGCATCTCGCCGACCAGGATCACGTCCGGGTCCTCTCGCAGGGCGGCGCGGAGGCCGAGCGCGAAGTCGGTCGCGTCGGAGCCGATCTCGCGCTGGTTGACGATCGACTTCTTGTGCTGGTGCAGGAACTCGATCGGGTCCTCGATGGTGAGGATGTGGTCCTGGTTCTCGCTGTTGATCACGTCGAGCATCGCCGCCAGGGTGGTCGACTTGCCGGAGCCGGTCGGGCCGGTGACGAGGACGAAGCCGCGCGGTTTGGCCGTCAGCTCGCGCAGGATCTGCGGCACGCCCAGCGAGTCGAGCGACGGAATCTCCTGCGGCACCAGGCGGAACGCGGCGCTGACGGCGCCCCGCTGCATGAAGCAGTTGACGCGAAAACGGGCGACACCGGGGATCGCATAGGCGAAGTCGAGCTGCTTTTCGTTCTCGAAGCGTTTGCGCTGATCGTCGTTGAGGATGCTGAAGACGACCTCCCGGGTCTCCTGGCTGCCGAGCACCGGAAACCCCTCCATCACCGTGATCTTGCCCTTGTCGCGAATCGCCGGCGGGAAGCCGGCGGTCAGGTGCACGTCGGAGGCCCTCGCCTCGACCATGCGTCGCAGCACCTCGGAGAAGTCGAAGCCCATGGCCATCAGATCGACCCCCCGGCCCGCATCCTGGATACCCGAAACCGACTACCGGAACGGTCAAGCGGTGACACGGAGCACCTCCTCGAGGCTGGTCATGCCGGAGCGCACCTTGCCGACGCCGTCCTCGCGCAGGGTGAGCATGCCCTCCTGCTGCGCGGTGACGCCGATCTCCGCCTCGGGCGCCTGAGCGACCGTCATTTCCTTGATCCTCTCGCTCATCCGCATCACCGAGAAGATCCCGACCCGGCCGCGGTAGCCGCTCTGGTTGCAGCGCGAGCAGCCGACCGGCTCGTACGCCTCGATCTCCGCCCCCACCCGCACCTGGGCGTCGGCAAGGGCCCGCGACGGCACGACGGTGCGTCGCTTGCAGTGGCTGCAGAGCTTGCGGGCAAGGCGCTGGGCGACGACGCAGTCGACCGACGAGGCGGTGAGGAAGGCCTCGATCCCCATCTTGGTCAGCCGGGTGATCGCGCCGGGAGCGTCGTTGGTGTGCAGCGTGGTGAGCATCATGTGCCCGGTCAGCGCCGCCTCGATCGCGATTCGCGCCGTCTCCCCGTCGCGGATCTCTCCGACCATCACGATGTCGGGGTCGGCGCGCAGGATCGAGCGCAAGCCGGTGGCGAAGTCGAGGCCGGCCTTGCGGTTGACGTTGATCTGGCTGATGCCGTCCAGCTCGTACTCGACCGGGTCCTCGATGGTGATGATGTTCTTCTCGATCTGGTTCATCTCCTGGAGGGCGGCGTACAGGGTGGTCGACTTGCCCGAGCCGGTCGGGCCGGTGACCAGCACGGCGCCGTAAGCCTGCTGAAAGGAACCTTCGAAACGCTCGCGGGCGGAGCCCTCCATGCCGAGTTCGTCGAGCGTGTGCTGGGCGTTGTCCTTGTCGAGGATGCGGATCGTCGCCCCCTCGCCGCGCTGGGTGGGCAGCGTCGTCACCCGCAGGTCGATGCGCCGGTCTTCCACCGTGACGCCGACCCTGCCGTCCTGGGGGACGCGCTTCTCGGCGATGTTGAGGTCGCTCATGATCTTCACGCGGGAGATCACGGCGCTGACCATCCGATTGGGGACGTGAGCCGCCTCCCGCAACACCCCGTCGATGCGAAAGCGGACGCGCATCTGCCCCTCGGCCGGCTCGAAGTGAACGTCCGAGGCGCCCTCCCCCACCGCCTGGCCGAGGATGCTGTAGACGAGCTTGACCACCGGCGCGTCCTCGGCGCTGACCTCCATGTCGGTGACCGCCGCGAGCTCGGCCCCGGCTTCCTCCTCGTCCTCGGTGACAGCCTCGCTGACGGCGCTCTGGAGGGTGTTGAGGCGGCCGATCAGCGCCTCGATGTCCTCCTCGGCCGCGACCGCGACCCGACAGTCGTGACCGGTGGCGATCTGGATGTCGTCGACCGCGAGGACGTTGGTGGGGTCGGCCATCGCGACCAGCAGCGTCTTCTTGTCCACGAATCCGATCGGCAGGGTCTTGTAGCGGCGTGCCGTCTCCACCGAGATCAAGTTGGCCGCCGCCATGTCGACCTGGTAGGCGGAGAGGTCGACGTGGTCGAGCCCGTATCGCTCGGCCAGGGCGCGGGAGAGCTGGTCGGCGACGATCGCTCCCTGTTGCAGCAGCAGCCGCTCGGGCGGCTGGCCCGCGGTTCGAGCCTGTTCGATCGCATGCCTGGCGCGCTGCTCGTCGACGTAGCCGAGATCGACCAGCACGTCGGTCACGAAACCGCTCGAGCGACCGCGGCTGGCCGGCGGGGTAAGGCCCGGGGCGGCTCCCTCCCGCTGGTCCAGGCTGGGAGCCGTCGAGTCCCCGGACTCCGGAACGGGTCGCAGATGGCTGAGTGACTCGGGCGTGCTCATCGGGTCAGGGGTGGTAGAGGAGCTCCGCGCCGCGGTATTCCGCGTCCACGACCGCCTGCACGATCGTCGCGATGCTCTGGAATCCGTAGTTGATCGAAGCGGTGGGCACGCCGCGGGAGAGCCGCTGCGGCTGCACGACGATCAGCGCCGGCGCCCTTTCGAGGTGGACGGGCTGCGTTATCGCCGTGTAGCGCGGGGCCTGGTCGACCGGGACCACGAACGTCGCCACCCGGGGCCGCGAAGCGAGCGCCTCGACCGCGTCCTCGACCCGGGCGTCGTCGATCCCCCCTTTCTTCACGACCAGGAGGAGGACGGTCCGCCCCGCTTCGATCGCCTGGTGCACGGGCCGCGGCAGGCGCGGCTTCGGAATCGGGCTGACGCTGCCGACGGAGGTTGGCGGGGCCGCGCCGGCTTCGCCTTCGGTGGGCGTCGTCACGGTCAGCGAGGCCGAGGCTTCGGGGGTTTCGATCGTCGCCGTCGAGGTCGTGCTGGGTTCTTCTTCTTCGCCACCGCCCATCGACGTCAACAGCAGGAACCCGGCGACGACGAGAAGCACGGCGACGAGTCCGAGCTGCAGGACGGGGTTGTTGTTGATCTGCTCTCGCATGGGGGCCCTACTTCAAGCTCGACATTCCGGCGCTCCAGCTTGAATCGCGGGAACCGCCCCGCATGCCCCCGCCCAGCCGGCTCAACAACCCGCGTTGGGCGGGGAGACGGCCATGCCGCTGCACTGCACGTAGGACTGGCGCGCGTAGAGCGTCGCGCCGCCGATCGCAGGGGGCTCGAAGCCGGTGTCCTGTTCGACCTTGGCGCTGTTGGCGAGGGAGACCGACTTGCCGACGATCGACCCTTTGAAAGTCGCGCTGTTGTTGATTTCGATTTTCGTGTTCGGCGCGTAGAGCACGAACTGGTTGCTGCCGGAGCTGTTGCCGAAGTTGGCTCCCGTTTCGCGGCTGGCCGAGCCCTGCACGTAGAGGCCCGGAACGTCGTACTGGCCGGGAGCCGAGCCATAGCCCGTCGCTTCGATGCCGCTGCTGTTGACGATTTCGATCTGGGCCGTGCCCGAGGACTGCCCGCATTTCTCGGGCGTGTCGAAGAAGATGCGGACGTTGGCGCCGGCGGCCATGATCAGGGAGGAGCTGTTCGCGATCAGCAGCTTGCAGATGAAGTAGTCGCCGCCGCCGAGCGTCAAGGTCGAGCTGTTCGTCAGTTCGAGGGTCCGGCTCGAGGCGATCCAGGGCCAGAGATGTTTGTTGTTCGAGCTGAACGGGTCCAGTCCACAACCGACCGGGTTGTTGGTCGAGGTGCATTTGACCAGCCGGTAGTTCGAGTTGTTGGTCGCGATGTCCGCCGGCATGAAGCTGCTGACCGGCGGCAGCGTCTGATTGCCTTCGGTGACCGAGTAGCCGTTGCACTGTTCGGCGCTGTTGTAGTAGGTGACGCTTTTGCCGACGCCGCGGCGGATGCTGCCGCAGATCGTGGCGCTGTTGTAGAGGGTGACGTTGCCGTTGGTCCCCACCCCGGTGCGGATTTCAGCGCTGTTGTAGAGGTTGATGTCGTCCTGCGCGATCACGCCCATGCCGCTGAGGAGGCTGCCGACCGACGTCGCTTTCAAGGCGACGGCGACCCGGCGGCTGACGCCGTCCGAGGCGCCGGTGGATACGACCATCAGGGCGCCGCTGCTCACCTGAGGGGAGACCCGATAGCTGTAGCTCGCACCGCCGACGCCACCGGCGATCGCGGGGCACCAGCCATCGGCCGAAACCCCCGAGAGGACGAGGTTGCCACCGCTGGCCGCCAGACAGGGACTGGTAAGGCTGAGGACGTTCGAGTAGCGGTTCAGCCTCATCAGGGCGACGTCGGCGCCGGCGTCGGCGGCGGCGCTCGCTTCCTTGGTGTCGTTGTCGCGGACGGTGCCGCGCTGGGTGTTCACCGTCGCCACCACCGCAGCGGTGGTCAAGCCCAGCGCCGCCATGGTCGCAAACAGGGCGGTGGGCAGAACCAAGCCGGCCTCCTCGGCCCGGAGGGCACGGAGGAGCTTGTGAAAGCGGGCGAGCACGAACGCGGGCATCTCGGAAGGGATCGTCAAATGTGCGAGCCGCCTTGAGCCGGGCTGCCCGCGGACCTGGACGCTCGTCCTAGTCGTTGCCCGGGGCCACGAGCTGCTCGATCCCGCTCGCCCGCTGGCCGCCGGCGGCCAGCATCAGTTTGAAGTCGTGCGGGCTGGAGGCGTAGTCGAGGGCGACCTGCTCGGCGATCCTGCCCTCCATCACGTAGCCCAGCAGCGACTGGTCGAAGGTGCGCATGCCGTAGTACTCGCCCTCGCCGATCACCTCGGTGATCTTGCCGGTTTCCTCGGGGTTCATGATCAGGTCCTGGACCCGGCCGGTGACGACGAGGACCTCGGAGGCGGGCACGCGGCCGTCGCCGGTGACGTCGGGGACGAGGCGCTGGGCGATCGCCCCCTTCAGGGTCGCCGACAGCATCACCCGCGCCTGATGCTGGAGATGCGGCGGGAAGAAGTCGATGATGCGGTTGATCGTCTCCGTCGCGTCGAGGGTGTGGACCGTGGAGAGGACGAGGTGGCCGGTCTCGGCCGCGGAGAGAGCCGTGCGGACCGTCTCCTCGTCACGCATCTCGCCGATCAGGATCACGTCCGGGTCCTGGCGCAGGACCCGCCGCATCGCGCGGCTGAAGCTCTCGGTGTCGGAGCCGACTTCGCGCTGGTTGACGATCGAGCCTTTGTCTTCGTGCAGGTACTCGATCGGGTCCTCGAGGGTGATGATGTGGTTGGTCCGGGTGCGGTTGATGTGGTCGATCATCGCCGCCAGCGTCGTGCTCTTGCCGGAGCCGGTGGTGCCGGTGACGAGGACGATCCCCCGCTGCTCTTCGGCGAGCTTGGTGACGACCGGCGGCAGCCCAAGCTCCTCGACCGAGCGGATTTCAAAGGGGATCGCGCGGCAGACGATCGAGGTCGAGCCGCGCTGCTTGAAGGTGTTGACGCGAAACCGGGAGAGCCCAGGGATCGAGTAGGAGAAATCGGCCTCCCCCGCCTCCTCGAACTCCGTCTGCGAACGGACTTCGGCGATGTCGTGGAAGGCCTTCTCGGTGTCCTCCGGGGTCAGCGGCGGGTAGCCCTCGAGTGGGGCCAGCTCCCCGTGCAGGCGCGCGGTCGGAGGGACCCCGACCTTCACGTGCAGGTCGGACCCCTGCCGCTCGACGAGAGTGCGCAACGCTGAATCGATTTCAAACATCCCGGCTGTTATCGGCGGGGAGGTTCTACGGCTTAAACCGCGGTGCGCGAGCGCTTGCGGGAGGGTCGCTCTTTCGGCCGTCCCAGCGACGCGTGTCGTCGGAGGGGTCTGGTCGCCCTCCATTCGAATGTGCGCGAAGCGCGCGACATGCAATCTGTCTATTGCGCGACCTTCAGGTCGCGCTCCAACATCCGGAGCGACGCGCCTATAGGGCGCGGAGCGACAAATTCGAATGGAGGGCGACCAGACCCCTCCCCCGCAATGCCACGACCCAAAACGGGCCGTGGCGGGCAATCGAGCTAAGCGACCTCGCGCAGTTTCTGGGCCTCACCCAGCGACTGCAGCTTTTTCAGGCTCTGGTTCTCGATCTGGCGGATGCGCTCGCGGGTGACGTTGAAGGTCCGGCCCACCTCGTCGAGCGTGCGCGGGTGCTCGCCGCCGAGGCCGTAGCGCAGCTCGAGGACGCGGCGCTCGCGGTAGGAGAGGTTCTCCAGCGCTTCCTTCAGCGCCTCTTTGGTCAGCAGGTCCGCGGCGCGGTCGAACGGGGACTCGGCCTTCTCGTCGGCGATGAACTGGCCGAACTCCGACTCCTCCTCGTCGCCGACCGGCTTCTCCAGCGAGACCGGCGCCTGCGCTGAGCGCTTGATCGAGTCGACCTCCTCGGGGTCGATCCCGGTCACCTCGGCGATCTCCTCCGGAGTCGGCTCGCGACCCAGCTCGGTGACCAGCTTGCGCTCGGCACGGCCGATCTTGTTCAGCTTCTCGACCACGTGGACCGGGATGCGGATCGTCCGCGCCTTGTCGGCCAGGGCACGGGCAATCGCCTGGCGGATCCACCAGGTCGCGTAGGTGGAGAACTTGAACCCCTTGCGGTAGTCGAACTTCTCCGCCGCGCGGACCAGGCCCAGCGTCCCCTCCTGGATCAGGTCGAGGAAGGGCAGGCCCTGGTTGCGGTAATTTTTCGCGATCGAGACGACCAGGCGCAGGTTGGACTCGACCATTTTCTGCTTCGCGTCGAGGTCGCCCCGCTCGATGCGCTTGGCGAGTTCGACCTCCTCCGCGGCGGTCAGCAGGCGGACTTTGCCGATGTCCTTGAGGAACAGCTGCAGCGAGTCCGTGGTCATGTCCGGTTTCAGGTCGAGCGCCTGTTTCGGGCGGCGTCGTCCTTTTTTGCCGGTGTCGGCGGGCATCGCGTCCGCGGCCGCTTTCTGGGCCGGGTCCATGTCCTCGACGAGCTCGATCCCCGACTTCTCGAGGTGCCCGTAGAGATCCTCGACGTCCGACTCGTCGAGATCGACCTCGGACACGGCCGAGGCGATGTCGCCGAAGGTGAGAACGCCGAGCTGCTGCCCGCGATTGATGAGGCCTTTGACCTCCTCCAGCTCCTGAAGCTCTGCTACCAGCATGCTCTACTCATTTCCCTAGCGCTTCGTGTTTAGTCCTTGGCAGTGAAACGCCGTCGCGAACAAGGAGTCGCGCCGGACGATGAAAAGCGGACCGAAGATCCGGCCCGCGAAGTTAGCGTCAACATCGGAACTGCTGTAAGCCCGAAGGGCGAGCGTCGAAACTTCCTCAAACGCTTGTTCGTATCGTAGTCGCTTCAGTTTGTGAAGTCAATGCCCAACTCGATGCGCAAACCAAAAAGAGCCTGGCTGAGCGCCTTCTGGCAGCGGGCGTATACCGAGAACGTCACCGGGCTCTCGGCGATGGTCGCCTACAACCTGATGCTGGCCGTTTTTCCCTTCGCCCTCCTGGTGCTCTTCGTCTTCGGCCAAGTGCTCAAGATCGAAGGGGTTGAGACCAGCGTCGTCAACGACCTCGAGCGACTCTTCCCCAGCGTCGAGCAGGAAACGCTGACCGACGTCCTCAATCGGATCCAGAACAACTCGACGACGATCGGGATCGCCGCCTTCGTCGGCTCGCTCTGGATCGGCGCCTCTTTTTGGGGGGCGATGGACACCGCCTTTTGCCGGATCTACCACGTCGAGTGCCGCGGCTGGGTCGAGCAGAAGCGGTTCTCCTTCGCGATGCTGGGCGTCGTCCTGCTTTTCATCGCCGCCAGCATCTTCGTGCCGGCGGTAGAGAGCGGCTTGATCTCCAGCACCGACAGACTGCCGCTCGGACTCTCCGACATCAAGCTGATCGACACGCTGCTGCTGCTCGGCGCGGCCCTGCTCGTCACCTTCGGCATCTGCGCGGTGATCTTCTGGGCGGTGCCGAAAGGCCACATGCCCTGGCGCGCGGTGTGGCCCGGAGCCGCCTTCGTCACGATCGCCGCCGGGCTCGCCAACTGGCTCTTCCCGATCTACCTGTCCAACGTCTCGAGCCTCTCCCACTTCGGCTCGACGCTGGGCTTCATCCTCATCGCCCTGCTCTGGTTCTACGTGCTCAGCCTCGCCCTGCTGACGGGCGCGGTGATCAACTCGCTCCGCTTCGAGGTCCACGACACCGGTGAACTCCCCTACCGGGCCAAACAGCCCTGCACGGGGTGCCAGGATCCCCACGATGCGAGCTCCGAGCACCCCGCGCCCTCGGGTCGTCAATAAAAAACTGTCATATTTTGGTGTGGTGGGACTTTTTGATCCGCTCGAGGATCGAACAGTTTGTGGGCGGGCCGCCGGGGTACGCGGCCAGACGACATAGAAACAATCGCTTGAATGCAAAAACAGCGGGGTACTGAGACTGCGCGCAGCGTCCTTCAGCCGACGATCCCGGTTGACGTAGGGGTGCTCGCTCAGCGCCAGCGCATCATCGAGGCGATGATCGGCAGCTGCGCCGAGAAGACCTACGCGGCGACCACCATCGCCGACATCGTCCGCCGCGCGAGCATCTCGCGGACGACCTTCTACAAACGCTTCTCGGGAAAGCGCGAGTGTTTCGACGCCGCCCTGGACTCGTGCATCGAGCAGCTGCGAGCCGCGGCCGCGGGCGCCCACGCGAGCGAGGATTCCGCCCCCGAGACGATCCGCAAGGCCGCGGCCGCCACCCTCGACCTGATGGCGGCCAAGCCGGAGCTGGCGCAGCTGGTGATGGGGGAAGCGGTGTCGGTCGAACCAGCGGTGGTGGAGCGCTACCGCCGGCTCCTGATTCCGGCCGTCGAAGGCCTCTGGGACAGCCCTGACGGGCCGCGAGAATCCCACACCGATCCGAGGCTTGCCTTCGGGCGAGCGCAAGTCCTGATCTACAACGAGATCATCGGCGGGCGCACCGGTGAGCTCCGCAGCCTGCTTCCCGAACTCGTCTACGTCTCGCTGCTCCCCTTCGCCGGCCACGCCGAAGCGCTGGAGCAGGCGCGCCTGGCCGGGGACGACGTCTCACCGGAGCTCGGTGACGGATAACGGCAACGACCTGCGCCGGTGGCGGCTGCCGAGGGGCCGCCACGGCTTGCCGCGCGAGCTGGTCACCCGCTCCCAGCGCGAGCGGCTGCTGGCGGCGATCGTGCGGGTGACCGCCAGCAACGGCTACGAGTCCACCTCCGTCGCCGACATCCTCGAAGAGGCGGGCGTCGGCAGGGAGAGCTTCTACGAGCTCTTCGAGGACAAGAAGGACTGTCTGCTGGCCGCCCGCGGCCTCCTCGTCGATGATCTCGAAGCGACGGTCAACGCCGCCTACAGGGGGCCCGACCCCTGGGTCGACCGGGTTAGGAAGGGCCTGGCGGCGATGCTCGACTGGTTCGCCGCCGACCCCGCCGCGGCGCGGATCGTGATCGTCGAACTCGCCGCGGTCGGGGCCGCCTCACGAGACCTCTTCCAGTCCGATTTCAGCCGCTTCGCAAAGATGCTCGACGCCGGCCTCGAGCAGGAGGAACCGGTGCCCGGGCTGCCGCGGCCGACCGGGCTCGCGGTCGGGGCCGTCCTGGCCCGCGTCTATGAGGAGATCGTCCGCGGCCGCACCGCCGAGCTGCCGCGCCTGTTGCCCGAGCTGACCTACGAGGTTCTGGTCCCGTTCGTCGGCGAAGAGGCGGCCCGGATCGAGGAGGGCCGGGCCGGCGAGGCCGAGACGACGTCGTAGGGCGGCTCTTTCAAGGTCGCGTGAAGGCCCGTGACGATGTTTTCGGCGAGCTCCCGGGTGCCGCCGAAACGGAGCCGGTCGATGCTTCCGTCGACGATGGCGTGGAACCAGCGCGCGGGGGACCCCACCGCGTAGGCCGCCGGGGCCGCCTCCAGCCTTGAGTCGCAGGAGACGACCTTTCCCCGCTCGACCGTGACTCGAACCCCGGCCGGCCAGCCGATCTCCTCGTGACTCTCCACCTCGAGCTGACAGGCGCCGGTCGCGGCGGCCGACAGGCCCACCAGCGGGGTCGCGAGCAGGAAGGCGGCCTCGATGTCGTCCTGGGTGAGCGGTGCGGACTGCTCCTTCATGTAAAGGCGCTCGCAGTGGCTCGCGGCCGCCAGCGGGACGATTCCCCGGCGAGCCCATTCGGTGACCGCGTAGGGGGTGCCGGCTCCGCGACTCGGCTGCGCCTCGACCAGGCCGGCGATGCGCATGGTCGACAGGCGCCGCTCGAGCGCCGGGTAGCTGAGGCAGGAGATGCAGCTGTCGAGTTCGGTCAGCGACTGCGGCCGCGCGGCGAGAGCGCGCATCATCGTCGAGCCCCAGCCGTCGACCAGCGCCTTCACCGCTCCCTTCGCGGCCCCGCCTTCGAGCGAGATCGGCCCGTCCGGGGCGCGGCTCAGCCACGCTTCGAGGCGGTTGCCGACCTCGAGCAGCTCCCTGCCCATCGGGGTCAGCGCGTTCTCGACCGCGTAGGGCATCCGCTCGGTCGGGCGTTTGCTGACGACGCCGACCTCGCCGAGGTTCGCGAGGTGACCGCGCAGGGTGGTCTGGGCCGGGAGGCCGGTCGCCTTGCGCAGCTCGGCCAGGCGCATGGGGCGATCGGCGAGCGACCTGAGGACGAGAAAGTTGAGCGGCGTCGCCAGCAGGGAAAGGGCCCGAGCCCCGACCCGGAACCGAGAAGGATCCACCGCCCTGACATCGGCGGTCCCATCGTTGGACGGGACATCTGCTCGGCTGGCCACGTCGACCTCTACCGACGAAACTATCAAGAGTTTTGTATTAGAACAAGTTCGTTCTACTCACGAACATCGAGGTTTTTTACTGCGGCACGCAGGGCGGTGCCCAGCGGGGTGAGGGCGATCGACGGCAGGAGCGCGAGGCCGGAGGGATCGGTGACCACGGTCTCGGCCGAGAGGCCCTCGATCAGGGGGCGGGCGACGCCGGCGTCGACCGGGGTGACGAGCCCGATCCACAGCGAGGAGAGCCCAGGGGTGAGAACAGGCACGGTGAGGCGCAGGGGCGGCCGGCGGCCCAGCGCCCGCGCAAGTTCGTCGATCATGCCGCCATAGGTGGTGACGTCGGGCCCGCCGATCTGAATCTCGCGATCGAGCGGCGCCGCGAGATCGGCGGCGGCGGCGAGGAAGGCGACCG
This sequence comes from uncultured Solirubrobacterales bacterium, assembly GCA_963849165.1. Taxonomy (GTDB): domain Bacteria; phylum Actinomycetota; class Thermoleophilia; order Solirubrobacterales; family 70-9; genus VAYN01. The sequence goes on from CAWKGJ010000004.1 coordinate 705,713, forward strand.
CGTCGTCGATCGCGATCGGCTGGGTGCGGGTGGTGACCCAGCGGGGAGTGATCATCAACGGCAGGCGACGCACCAGGTGGAAGACCGTGAGGAAGGACTCGCTGCCGGCGCCGATCACCGCGGCGGCGCGGAAGTAGGCGACGGGCACGTCGCCGGCGCGCAGGGTCTCGGCGGTCGCGTGACGGCTCGCAAGGTGTTTCGACCCCTCCCCCAGTCCACCCAGGTAGACGATCCGCCGCACCCCGGCCGCAGCCGCCGCGGCGGCGAAGTTCCCGGCGGCGTCCTTATCCCGCTGAGCGAAATCGCCATCGGATCCCCGCCCCATCGAGTGCACCAGGTAATAGGCGACATCGACTCCCTCCAGCGCCGTTCCGAGCGTCTCCGGCTCGAGCACGTCAGCCTTGCGGACGTCACAGCCGATCTCCTTCAGACCTCCGGCCCGATCCGGATTGCGCGCCAGCGCCCGCACGTCCGCTCCTTGCTCGCGCAGGCGCACGCAGAGCTGCCCACCTACGTAGCCGGTAGCTCCAGCAACCGCGATCACCCCTCCACGGTAACCGCAGGCGGGCGGTCAGCCGTAGCGCTCGCCGATTACCTGGCGCAGCTTGGCCCGGTCGTGGCGGGCGTGGACACGGCGCACGGTGCCCGAGCGGGAGCGCATCACCAGCGACTCGGTGCTGGCGCCGTTGCCGCGGTAGCGGACGCCCTGCAGGACGTCGCCGTCGGTGACGCCGGTGGCGGAGAAGAAGACGTCGTCGCCGGAGCAGAGGTCGTCGGCGGTGAGGACGCGGTCGAGGTCGTAGCCGGCGTCGAGCGCCGCCTGCCGCTCGCCGTCATCGCGGGGCCAGAGCCGGCCCAGCAGCTGGCCGCCCATCGACTTCAGCGCCGCCGCGGAGAGCACGCCCTCGGGGGTGCCGCCGATCCCCCAGAGGAGGTCGACCGGGGAGCGTTCGCTGACCGCGAGCAGGGCGGCGGAGACGTCGCCGTCGCTGATCAGGCGGATGCGAGCCCCGGCCTCCCGCACTTCGCGCATCGCCTCCTCGTGGCGAGGGCGGTCGAGCATGACCACGATCACGTCGCCGACGCTCCCCTTCTTGCGCTCGGCGATCAGCTTCAAGGTCTCCGGCAGCGGCCGGTCGAGATCGAGCAGGTCGGCGATCTCCTCGCCGCCGGCCATCTTTTCCATGTATACGCAGGGGCCGGGATCGAACATCGAGCCGCGCTCGGCCAGGGCGATCACCGCCAGGGCGCTGGGCATGCCGCGGGCGCAGAGCGTGGTCCCCTCCAGCGGGTCGACCGCGATGTCGACCACGGGCGGGCTGCCGTCGCCGATCTTCTCGCCGTTGAAGAGCATCGGCGCTTCGTCCTTCTCGCCCTCGCCGATCACGACGACGCCGTCCATCGCCACCGAGTCGAGCACGAAGCGCATCGCGTCGACGGCGGCGCCGTCGGCGGCGATCTTGTCGCCGCGGCCGACCCAGCGGGCCGCGGCCAGCGCGGCCGCCTCGGTCACCCGCACCAGCTCCAGGGCGAGGTTGCGGTCCGGCTTGGCCTGAGGGCTCTCGGGCATCGGCGCCGCAGGCTATAGGGTCGCGCCATGTCTCAGCGTTGGGGACTGACCCTGCCCCTGCCGGGCATCTCCCTGGCAGATCACAAAGAGCACGTCGTGCGGGCCGAGGGGCTCGGCTACACCGACCTCTGGAGCGGCGAGACGGCCGGGCCCGACGGCTTCACCCCGCTGGCGCTGAGCGCCGCCTGGACCGAGCGGATGCGGCTCGGCACCGGGATCGTCGGCGTCTTCCAGCGCGGCCCGGCGCTGCTGGCGCAGGAGGCGGCGGCGCTGGCGAGCGGCTCGGACGGGCGCTTCGTGCTCGGGATCGGCTCCTCCTCGGACCGGATCGTCGAAGGCTGGAACGGCATCCCCTTCGAGAAGCCGCTGAGCAAGGTCCGCGAGACGCTCGACTTCCTCCAGACCGCGCTCGCCGGCGAGCGCACCGACACCGGCTTCAAGCTGGAAGCGCCCCCGGCCGAGCGGGTGCCGATCGTGCTGGCGGCCCTGCGCGGCAAGATGCTGCAGCTGGCGGTGGAACGGGCCGACGGCGCCTTCACCAACTTCCTGCCGCTCGGCGGCCTGCCGAAGGTGACGGCGCAGCTGCGGGACGCGCCCGCGGGCTTCGAGCTGCTCTGCCGCTTCTTCTGCATCCCCGGTGAGCGCGAGCAGGTCGAGCCGCTGGCGCGCTTCATGTTCTCCTCCTACGTGACCGTCCCCGTCTACGCCGCCTTCTACCGCTGGCTCGGCTACGGCGAGCAGATCGACCCGATGGTCGCCGCCTGGGAGGCCGGCGACCGCCAGGCGGCCGCCGCCGCCGCGCCCTGGGAGGCGATCGAGGAGATGTTCGTCTTCGGCAGCCCGGCGGAGATGAAGGAACGGCTGGCGGCCTTCGTCGAGGGCGGCATCACGCTGCCGATCCTGACCCCGATCGTCACGCCCGACAAGCTCGGCGAGACGATCGAGGCGCTGGCGCCGGCTTAGCCGGTCGGCTCTCCCGGACCGTTCGTCAAGCCCGAGTACGCGTCCGGGCGACGCGTCGTCAGGAACGGAAACAGCTCCAGCCAGTCTCGGCGCTGGTCGAGGTCGAGGTCGGCGACGAGCACGGCCGGCTGGTCGCGCGGCGCCCGGGCAAGGACGCGACCGTAGGGGTCGGAGATGAAGGAGGAGCCGTAGAACTCGAGCGGCGGCTCCTCGCCGAAGCGGTTGACCGCGACCATGAAGGTGCCGTTGGCGATCCCGTTGGCGACGATCACCCGCTGCCAGAGCGGCTCGGTGTCGAAGCCGGGATGGTCGGGCTCGGAGCCGATCGCGGTCGGGTAGACGAGCACTTCCGCACCCTCGAGGCCGTAGGCGCGGGCGACCTCCGGGAACCACTGGTCCCAGCAGGTCGGCAGGCCGAAGCGGGCCTCGCCGAGGGCGAGGACCGGGAAGGCGTCGGAGCCGGCGGGGCCGGGCCGGAAGTAGCGGTCCTCGTGATAGCCGGCCGTGACCGGGATGTGCAGCTTGCGGGTGCGGGCGACCAGCTCGCCGTCGGGGGCGACGACGATCGCGGTGTTGAAGCCGAGGCCGTCGTCGGCGTCGGCGCGCTCGTACAGCGAGGCGTGAACGTGGGCCCCGGTTTCAGCCGCGGCGCGGGCGGCAAAGCGGTGGGTGCGACCGCCCGGCAGCTCCTCGGGCTCGACCCCGGCCGCCGCCGGCCCGGCGGGATCGATCGCGAAGTAGCGACTCAGGGTCAGCTCCGGCAGGCAGACCAGCCGCGCGCCTTCGCCGGCGGCGAGCTTGATCCCGGCCGCCAGCGCCGCTTCGTGCTCCTCGGGGTCGGGATGCCAGCGCTGCTGCACGGCGGCGATGCGAAAGGGCTTGCGCTCGGGCGGCCGGGTCCGCGCCGGCGACTCGGGCGGATCCGTGGCAACGATCAGCCGGATCTCCTCCATGCGACGACTGTAGCCCGCCTGCAGGGTGAGAACGCATTTGTTCCCGCTATCCGGGAAGAAGTGCGTTCTCAGAGGATGATGAGCCTATGAGCACGACGATCGAGTCGACGCCCGCGACCGACGGCTTCCGCATGCCGGGCGAGTTCGAGCCGCACGACGGCTGCTGGATGCTGTGGCCGGAGCGACCGGACAACTGGCGCTTGGACGCGGGGCCGGCGCGGGAGGCCTTCGCCGCCGTCGCCACGGCGATAGCCGCATCCGAGCCGGTGACCATGGGCGCCTCGGCGGCGCAGCTGGAGCGCGCCCGGGCGCAGCTGCCGGCGGCCGTGCGAGTCGTCGAGTTGGCCGCTGACGACGCCTGGGCGCGCGACACCGGGCCCACCTTCGTGGTCGACGATGAAGGTGGCCGGCGTGGCGTCGACTGGCGCTTCAACGCCTGGGGGGAGATCTACTCGCCCTGGGATCGCGACGAACGCGTAGCAGCCGCGGTGCTCGCGGCCGAGGGCAGCGACCGCTACCGCGCCCCGCTGGTGCTCGAGGGCGGCTCGATCCACGTCGACGGCGAGGGCACGGTGCTGACCACGGAAGAATGCCTGCTCAACCCCAACCGCAACCCCGGGTGGAACCGGGAGCGGATCGAGCGGGCGCTGCTCGCCTACCTCGGCGCCGAGAAGGTCGTCTGGCTGGGCCGCGGCGTCCTCGAGGACGAGACCGACGGGCACGTCGACAACCTCGCCTGCTTCGCCCGCCCGGGCGTGGTCCTGCTGACCTGGACCGAGGACGAGTCCGACCCCCAGCACGAGGTCTCGCGCGACGCGCTGGCGCGCCTGGAAGCGGCGACCGACGCCCGCGGGCGACCCGTCGAGGTCGTCAAGCTCCCCTCCCCCGGCCCGCTCCACTCCACGGCCGAAGAGGCGTCCGGGGTCGAGCCGCGCGAGGGCACGCTGCCGCGCCGGGCCGGCGACCGGCTAGCCGCCTCCTACGCGAACTTCTACCTCGCCAACTCACGGGTGGTGATGCCGCTGCTGGACGAGCGCCACGACGCCGAGGCGGCGGCGATCCTGGCCGGCTGCTTCCCGGGCCGCGAGGTCGTCGGCGTCCCGTCGCGCGAGATCCTGCTCGGCGGCGGCAACGTCCACTGCATCACGCAGCAGGTGCCCGCCGCCTAGCTTGTGAGCCGGGCGAGCGAGAGTGCGTAGTCGCCGGCGGCGTCGGTGAACCAGCCACACATCTCCAGGCCGGCCCCGGCGTAAACGGACTCGAGGCGCTCACGGGTGAACTTGGTCGAGATCTCGGTCCGCATCTCCTCGCCGGCGGCGAAGGAGATCTCCAGGTCGAGGCCCTCGATCACGACCTCCTGGTCGGCGAGTGAACGCAGGCGAATGTCCATCCGCTCCGCCTCCGCGTCGTAGCGGGCGACGTGCTCGAAGGCGTCGAGGTCGAAGTCGGCGCCGAGCTCGCGGTTGAGCACCTCGAGCACGTTCTTGTTGAACTCGGCGGTGACGCCGGCGCTGTCGTCATAGGCGGCCTCGAGGCGCCCCGCCTCCTTGACCAGGTCGGTGCCGAGCAGGAGCTGATCGTCCGGCCCCAACAGCGCCGCGATCCGCTCCAGGAAGGCCTGGCGAGGGCGCGGGTAGAGATTGCCGACGGTGCCGCCGAGGAAGGCGATCAGCCTCCGCCCGTCGGCCTCGGGAATACGCTCCAGGTCCTGCTCGAAGTCGCAGACCAGCCCCCGCACGGCGAGGCCGGGGTACTCGTCGACCAGGCAGGAGGCGGTCTGGTGCGTGATCTCCTCGGAGATGTCGACCGGCACGTAGGTGTCGAGACCGCCGCCGTCGCGCATCGCGTCCAGCAGGTGTCGGGTCTTCGCCGCCGAGCCGGACCCGAGCTCGACCAGCGTGCCGGGGTGGCCGGCGACGGCGAGGATCTCGGCCGAGCGCTCGGCCAGGATCTCCCGCTCGGCCCGGGTCGGGTAGTACTCGGGGAGCTCGGTGATCTGCTCGAACAGCTGCGAGCCGCGTTCGTCGTAGAAGTATTTCGGCGCCAGCTCCTTCGGGTAGGCGCAGAGGCCGGCGCGCACGTCGCGCGCCATCGTCGCCGCGGCGTCGGCGTCGAGATGGACGTCGATCGCGATCACAGGTCCCTCGCGCAGCGCAGGCCGGAGAAGATCTGCCGGCGCTGGGGCAGGTCCCAGTTGCGGAAGCTGGGCCGGACGACCTCGGGATGGGTCGCCCACGAGCTTCCCCGCAGCACCTTGTGCTCGTCGCCGAAGAAGGCCTCGGAGTACTCGCGGTAGGGGAACGCCTCGAAGCCCGGGTAGGCGAGGAAGTGCGATGACGTCCACTCCCAAGCGTGGCCGACCGACTCCAGGCGCGGGCGCGCGGCCTCCCACTCGGCCTCGGTCGGGAGGCGCTTGCCGGCCCAGGCGGCGAAAGCGACAGCCTGGTCCCAGGAAACGTGGACGACCGGGTGGTCGGGCTCGACCGCCGTGCGCCGCCCCCTGGCGGTGCTGACCCAGCCACCGCCGTCGCGCTCCCAGTAGAGCGGCGGCTCGGCGCCGGTGGCCTCGACGAACTCGGCAAAGGCGCCGTTGCCGACCGGGACGCGGTCGATCTCGAAGGCGGCCAGCTCGACGGCATGGCGGCCGCGCTCGTTGTCGTAGGCGAAGCCGCGCTCGGGGGCGCCGATCTCGTACTCGCCGGGGGGGATCGTGACCGCCTCCGGGCCCGCGGGGACGGGGGCGAAGCCAAGCGCCGCGTCCACCACATCCGACTCGTAGCCGTCGACCAGCTGCAGCATCTGCAGCATCGTCTCGTTGTGCTGGAGCTCGTGGGCGAGCAGCATCTCGTAGACGAACCCTTCCCGCAGCAGGGGGTTCTCGGCCTCCGGCGAGACGTCGACCGTGTCGAGCACGTCGAGGGCGCGCTCGCGGACGTCGGCCATGTAGCCGCGCAGCTCGGCGTCGCGCAGGATCGGCAGCTCCCCGCGCGTCTTGCGGGGGTTCTCGATCGCGTCGTAGAAGCGGCCGAGGTCGCCGTGCAGCGGCGCATGCTCGCCGATCGTCTGCACCAGCCAGAGCTCCTCGAAGTTGGCGATGTGACCGAGGTCCCAGGCCAGCGGGCTGAGGATCGGCGAGTAGACGGCGTTGAGCTGGTCGTCGTCGAGCGGCTCGATCAGCTCCAGGGTGCGTTCGCGCGCCTCGGCAAGCCGTTCCGCGATCGCTGCCTTGGAGTTTGCCGTCACCTCGGTGGCGATCCGAAAACCCTACACAGGCCTGAATACCGGGATGTGAACTTCCACCTGAACCCTGGCAGCGAACTGCATCAAGTTCTCTATCTTCAGGATTACGAACTTGATGCAGTTTGGGATGTAGGGTCCGGGCGAGATGGAGATCGAGGGAGCGGGAGCGTTGGTTGCGGGCGGGGCCTCCGGGCTCGGGGCGGCGACCTCGCGGGCGCTGGCCGCGGCCGGGGCCCGGATCGTGATCGCCGACCTCAATGCCGAGAAGGGCGAAGCGCTGGCGACGGAGATCGGCGCCACGTTCGTCAGCGCCGACGTTACCGACGCCGCGGCGGTCGAGGCCGCGGTGGAGCGGGCGTCGGCCGACGGTGGGCTGAGGATCTCGGTCTGCTGCGCCGGGATCGGCTGGGCCGAGCGGGTCGCGCACAAGCGCGGCCCCCACAACCTCGAATACTTCTCCAACGTCGTCCAGGTCAACCTGATCGGCAGCTTCAACGTGCTGCGCCTGGCGGCGGCCGCGATGAGCGCGAACGAGCCCGACGCCGGGGGCGAGCGCGGCGTCTGCGTCAACACCGCCTCGATCGCCGCCTACGACGGCCAGATCGGCCAGATCGCCTACGCCGCCTCCAAGGGCGGCATCGTCGGCATGACCCTGCCGGCGGCCCGCGACATGGCCGCGCGCGGCGTGCGGGTGATGACGATCGCGCCGGGGCTCTTCGACACGCCGCTACTCGCCGCCCTACCCGAGGAGGCCCGCACCGCCCTCGGCGCCGGCATCCCCTTCCCCTCGCGCCTTGGTCGGCCCGAGGAGTACGCCCGCATGCTCCTGGAGATCGTCGCCAACCCGATGCTGAACGGCGAGACGATCCGCCTCGACGGCGCCCTGCGGATGCCGCCGAAGTAGCAGACGAGCGTTACGTTTTCCGTCCCTGAGCCGGAAAACGCATCGCTCGTCGGTCAGTCGGTCCCCTCGGCCTCGGGGTCGCGCCAGACCTGCTTGCGCCAGGGGGGACTGACGGCGAAGGTCGTCGTGTCGGTCACGGCGATCGGCTCCAGGGGGACCAGGTGGACGCGGCGACCGGGGGTGAAGCGGTCGACGTGGGCGATGCCGCCGGCGTTGCCGGCGTGGCTGCCGCCGGAGACGAGCAGGAGGCCGAACGAGCGGCCCCAGCCGTTGACGGCCCGGGCGCCGAGGGCCTCGGCTGCATCCCTGAACAGGCCCAGCCCCGCGTCGGAGCCCCAGTTCATGGCGTTGAGGGCGTAGTTGTAGCCATGGTGCGAGGAGGCCCGCTGGTCGACCTGGCCATCGGGGCGGACCCGGAACTGCACGCTCTCCCAGTCGTCCAGGTGAAAGCCCTTCTCACCGACCACCGGCATGTCGCGCAGGGTGGCGGAGTCGGCGTAGTAGAGCCAGTACTGGATGTAGAGGTTGCCGGCGCGCGGGCCGGAGCAGTCGGCGCCCGCCGCTTCCGAGCGCTCCGCCTCGGGGCCACGGCAGTCGATGACGTGGACGAAAGCGGTCACCTCGTGGCCCGCGTCGGTGCGGTGGACGAGGCCGCGCTCGGAGCCGTCGCCGCAAGAGGTCTGGCGACAGCGCCGGAAGTCGACCGGCAACGCCCGCGCCCCCTCCTCGAACGCAAGCATCGGCATCTGCTCCCGCACCAGCTCCCCCACCTCGGTCCCGTAGGCCGCGATCAACCGCGGCTCGTCGCCGCAGCCATCCGCCAGCGAGGCGGCACAGAGCATCCGCGAAGCGACCATCCGCGCAAGCTCGGCCCCTGGGACCCTCACCCCCACCGCAACCAGCGCCACGAGCAACAGAGCGACAACGCAAAGCGTCCCGACCCACTCCACCGTCCCCTGCCCCCGCTCATCCCGCACTCCGAGACAAGGCACACAGCCGAGGTTCTCTCCCCCTAAGCGCCGGCGAGAGGGGTCGGGAGACCCTCAACCGAACCTCCCGCTGTTCGTGAGGGCGAGGGTCTCCCGACCCCTCCCCCAACGCCTACAGGTTCTGAATCTCCGCCGCGATATCCGCGGCAGCCTTCTTGGCGTCGTCGAACAGCATCGAGGTGTTCGACTCGTAGAAGAGATCGTTGTCGATCCCGGCAAAGCCCGGGCTGAGCGAGCGCTTGATCACGATCACCTGCTGGGCCTGGTCGACTTCGATGATCGGCATGCCCGCGATCGGGCTGTCGGGGTCGTTTTTGGCCGCCGGGTTGGTGACGTCGTTGGCGCCGACGATGACCGCGACGTCGGTGCGCGGCATCTCCGGGTTGATCTCCTCCATCTCCTTCAGCTGCTCGTAGGGCACGTCGGCCTCGGCGAGGAGGACGTTCATGTGCCCCGGCATGCGGCCGGCGACGGGATGGATCGCGTAGTTGACGGTAACGCCGCGCTGCTGCAACTCGTCGGCGACCTCTTTGATCGCGTGCTGGGCCTGGGCGACGGCGAGGCCGTAGCCGGGCACGATCACGACGGTGTCGGCGTAGGCGAGCTTGATCGCCGCGTCCTGGGCGCCGATCGAGACGTGCGGGCGGGTCTCGGTCGAACCGGTGGCGCCGCCCGATGGCGCGCCGCCGAAGCCGGCGAAGAGGACGTTGGCGACCGAGCGGTTCATCGCCGTCGCCATCTCCATCGTCAGGATCGTTCCCGAGGAGCCGACCAGGGTGCCGGCGACGATCAGCGCCACGTTGTCGAGCGCGAAGCCGGCGGCCGCCGCGGAGAGGCCGGTGAAGGCGTTGAGCAGCGAGATCACGACCGGCATGTCGGCGCCGCCGATCGGCAGCACGACGAGGTTGCCCAGCACCCCGGCGGCGATCAGGATCGCGATGAAGGTCAGCTGCGAGGGGTCGTCGTTGCCGACCGCGATGCTGACGCAGGCGGCGAGGATGCCGATCAGCAGGACCACGTTGATCACCTGCTGCCCGGGCACCGCCAGCGGCTTGGTCGGGATCAGGTCCTGGAGCTTGGCGAAGGCGATGTTCGAGCCCCAGAAGGAGACCGAGCCGACGACGGCGGCGAAGAGGATCGGGATCAGGGTGTCGAGCGGGATCGAGGCGATCGTGCCGTGGTCGATCTCGCTGATCCCGTGGCGGATCTCGGCCCAGGAGATCAGCGCCACGGCGCCGCCGCCGACGCCGTTGTAGAGGGCGACCATCTGCGGCATCTCGGTCATCTGCACGCGCACCGAGGCGATCACGCCGACGGCGGTGCCGACCCCGAGGCCGAGCGCGATCAGGCCCCAGTTGCCGATCCCGTCGAGCAGCAGGGTGGTGACGACCGCCAGCGCCATGCCGACCGCGGCGACCAGGTTGCCCTGCTTGGCGGTGGTCGGGTGGGTGCCGCGTTTGATCCCGATGATGAAGAGGGAGAAGGCGACGATGTAGAGCGCGGTGGCGGCGTCGCCGCCGGGCTGGAGGACGGCCTGGGTCATCCCGAGCCGCCCTTCCCGTCAGCGTCGGCCTTGGGTTTCGGCTTTTTGGAGAACATGCCGAGCATGCGGTCGGTGACCATGAAGCCGCCGACGATGTTGATCGCGCCGAAGGCGATCGCGATCGTGCCGATCACGTACTCGAGCGGGTCGTTGGCGTAGCCGACGACGATCAGGCCGCCGAGCATGACGATGCCGTGGATCGCGTTGGTCTGGGACATCAGCGGCGTGTGCAGGGTGGTCGGCACCTTGGAGATCACCTCGAAGCCGACGAAGGCGGCGAGGACGAGGATCGTGATCTCGGTCATCAGGCTCATTTCGCGGCCCTCTCGTTTTTGATCGCGCCGCCCTGGGTGATGCAGGCAGCGGCGACGATGTCGTCCTCGAAGTCGACCTTGACCGTGCCCTCCTCGTCGACCAGCAGGCCGAGCAGGTTCTCGAGGTTCTTGGCGTAGAGCTGGGAGGCCGGCGCCGGCATCTCGCTGGCGAGGTTGCGCGGGCCGATCACTTTGACCCCGTTCTCGACCACCGTCTCCCCCGCCTCGGTCAGCTCGCAGTTGCCGCCGGTCTCGGCGGCGAGGTCGACGATCACCGAGCCGGGCGCCATGCCGCGGACGGCGTCGGCGGTGATCAGCAGCGGCGCCGGGCGGCCGGGGATGGCGGCGGTGGTGACGACGATGTCCTGTTTGGCGGCGTTGTCGGTGAGCGCGTCGCGCACCTGCGCGTTCTCCTCGTCGGTCAGCGGCCGGGCGTAGCCGCCCTCGCCCTCGGCGTCGGGGATGAAGTCCAGTTCCAGCGGGCGGCCGCCGAGCGAGGCGATCTGCTCCCAGGCGGCGCGGCGGATGTCGAAGCCGGTGACGATCGCGCCCAGGCGCTTGGCGGTGGCGACGGCCTGCAGACCGGCGACGCCGGCGCCGAGCACGAGGACCTTGGCCGGCGGCACGGTGCCGGCGGCGGTGGTCATCATCCCGAAGAAGCGGCCCGACTCGCGAGCGGCGATCAGCGTCGCCGCGTAGCCGGCGGCGGCGGCCTGCGAGGAGAGCGCGTCCATCGCCTGGGCGCGGGTCGTGCGCGGGATCGCCTCCATCGCGAAGCTGGTGACCCCGGACTGGGCGAGGGCGTTGTTGGACTCGGCCGCGGTCCAAGGGGAGAGGTGGCCGACGAAGATCTGGCTCGAGCCGAGCTTGGCGATCTCGGCGGTCGAAGGGGCGGCGACGCGAAGGACGACGTCGGCGCCCCACGTAACCTCGCCCTCGACGACCTCGGCCCCGGCCTCCGCGTACTGGGAGTCAGGGTGGCCGGAGGCGTCGCCGGCGCCGCGCTCGACCAGCACGTCGACGTGCTCGTTCTTCTTCAGCGACTTGACGACGTCGGGGACCAACGCCACCCGGCGCTCCCCCGCAGCAGTCTCTTTCGGCACTCCGATCTTCACGCGGCGCGGAAGATTATGGGAAGTGTCAGCCGCGCGCCTGCACGCCGGAGACGGCGGCGAGACGCTCGAGGGTGTGCAGTTGCTCGCCGCGGTCCATGTGCACGGGCGAGACGATCAGGCGGTCGATGCCGGCACCGCGGAAGCGCTCCACGCGCTCGGTCACCTCGGCCTCGGTGCCGACCAGCGAGGTGGCCTCGACGATCTCGTCGGGCATCGCCTGGAAGGCGCCGTCGCGGTCGCCGTCCTGGAAGCGCTGCTGGACCTCGTCGGCGACGTCGCCGAAGCCGAAGCGGTGGGCGAGGTCGACGTAGAAGTTCGTCTTGCGGCTGCCCATGCCGCCGAAGTAGAGGACCAGGCCGGCCTTGACGACGCTTTTGGCCGCCTCCAGGTCGCCGTCGATCGCCACCTGCAGCGAGGGCGAGACCTCGAGGTCGGAGCGCTGGCGGCCACCCTTGGCGAAACCGGCCTCGAGGTGCTCCCCCCAGGTCGCCTCGAAGGCATCGACGCTGAAGAAGATCGGGATCCAGCCGTCGCAGACCTCCGCCGCCAGCTCGACCGATTTGCGGCCGATCGCGCCGACGAAAACCGGGATCTCGTTGCGGACCGGATGGAAGTTGAGCTTGAGTGGCTTTCCCTCGCCGCCGGGTAGGGGCAGCTGGTAATGCTCGCCCTGGTGGTTTACCGGCCCCTCGCGGGCGATGATCTCGCGCACGACTTCGATGTACTCGCGGGTGCGGCCCCACGGCTTCGCGTAGGGGACGCCGTACCAGCCCTCGGAGACCTGCGGGCCGGAGGGGCCGAAGCCGAAGAGGAAGCGGCCGCCGGAGAGTTTGTCGATCGTGGCGCCGGCCATCGCCGCCGCGGCGGGCGGGCGCGCCGGCACCTGCAGGATCGCGGCGCCGAGGTTGATCGTCTCCGTCTTCGCCGCCAGCCAGGCCAGCACGCTGACCACGTCGGAGCCGTAGGACTCGGCCGCCCAGACCGACTCGTAGCCGAGCCGCTCGGCCGCCGTGACGACCTCGAGCGCGTCCTCGCCGGCCGGGCCGATGCCCCAGTAACCCAGGTTCAATCCAAGCTTTAGAGCCATCCGGTCCGCACCCTATTGAATAGACGCCATGGCAACCGCCCCGCCATCCACCGAGCAGGGCCTCTCCAGCACCGAGGCGGACAAGCGCCTGCGCAAGCTCGGGCCGCCGCCGGAGAACTCCTCGCGCTCGACCTCGAGCATCGTCGCCGGCAACGTCTTCACCCTCTTCAACGCGATCATCGGCGCCTTCTTCGTGCTCGACATCGGCCTCGGCCTCTATGCCGACTCGCTCTTCGGCCTGATCGCCGTCGTCAACTCCTACATCGGCATCCGCCAAGAGCTGAAGGCGAAGGCGACCCTGGACGAGCTGGCGGTCCTGGTCGCGCCCCGGGCCAAGGTCGTCCGCGACGGCGAGCTGACCGAGGTGCTGGCGACCGAGATCGTCCCCGGCGACGTCGTCCGAGTCGAGCCCGGCGACCAGTTGGTCGCCGACGGCGAGGTGCTGGCCAGCCGCGGCATGACCGTCGACGAGTCGATGCTGACCGGCGAGGCCGACGGCATCCGCAAGGACGAGGGCGACCGGCTGCTCTCGGGCTCCTTCTGCATCTCCGGCTCCGGCCACTACCTGGTCGACGCGGTCCGCGACGAGAGCTACGCGGGCCGCCTCGCCGGCGAGGCCCGCGCCTTCCGCCACCCGCCCTCGCCGCTGCAGAAAGAGGTCAACCGGGTGATCATCGCCTCGACCTACGTGATGCTGCCGCTGGCGGCGATCCTGATCTTCAGCCTCAGCGTCCGCAACGTCCACCTCGAGGAGGCGGCGCAGACGGCGACCGCCGGCCTCGTGACCCTGATCCCCGAGGGCCTGGTGCTGTTGATGAGCGTCACCTTCGCGGTCGCCGCGGTGCGGCTGGCGCGGCGCGACACCCTGGTCCAGCAGATGAGCGCCAGCGAGAGCCTGGCCGCGGTCGACACGATCTGCGTCGACAAGACCGGCACCCTGACCGCGGGCGAGCTGCGCCTGACCGGGGTCGAGTTCGCGGCGGGGACCGATGGCGATGCCGCCCAGTCCGCCCTGGCCTGCTTCGCCGCCAGCGCCGGCGACCGCAACCGCACCCTGGAGACGATCGCCGAGCGCTTTCCCGGCGAGGCGGCGGCGGTCAGAGCCGAGGTGCCCTTCTCCTCGGAGTGGAAGTGGAGCGGCGTGGCGCTCGCCGCGACCGGCGGCTCCACCTATGTGATGGGAGCGCCGGACGTCCTGGCCGAGGCGGGCGCCCTCGACCTGCCGGCGGACCTGAGCGCCAAGCTCGAGCAGGAAACGGCGGCGGGGCGGCGCGTGGTCGCCTTCGGCGAGTCGGACGCCGCGCTCCCGGACGACCCCGCCACCGCCGCACCGCCGCGGCTGACGGCGCTGGCCCTGGTGGTGCTGGAGGAGACGCTGCGCCCCGACGCCGCCGCGACGATCGCGACCATGCGCGCCGAGGACGTCGACCTGAAGCTGATCTCCGGCGACGCCCGGGCGACCGTCACCGCCGTCGCCTACGCGGTCGGGGTGCCGCGGGACGCCGGGGTGGTCGAGGGCTCCGAGCTGCCCGAGGACCCCGAGCAGCTGGGCAAGGTCGCACTCGAGAACACGATCTTCTGCCGGATCAAGCCGGAGCAGAAGAAGGCGCTGGTCGCCGCCCTGGTCGCCGCCGGGCGCTACGTGGCGATGATCGGCGACGGCGTCAACGACGTGCCGGCGCTGAAGCAGGCGCGGATGGCGGTGGCGATGGGCTCGGGCGCGCAGGTGACCAAGGGCGTCGCCGACGTGGTCCTGCTCAAGGACCAGTTCTCGCGGCTGCCGGAGGCGGTCGGAGAGGGCCGCAGGATCGCCCGCAACATCCACCGCCTCGGCCGCCTCTACCTGACCAAGACCGTCTACGCGGCCGCCCTGATCCTGCTGGTGGCGGTGCCGGGCTTCGCCTTCCCCTTCCTCCCCCGCCACCTCACCCTGGCCGCCTTCCTGACGATCGGCATCCCCTCCTTCGTGCTCGCCCTGGCGCCCTCCGACGGGCCGCTCTACCGGGGCCGCCTGCTGCGGGCGCTGGCCGCCTTCGCGGTGCCGGCCGGGCTGGCCACTGCACTGGGCTCGATCCTCTCCTTCTTCCTCGTCGACACCGTCTTCGGCGGCAGCCTCGAGGCCGGGCGGACCGCGGCGACGACGACCCTGATCGTGCTCGGACTCGCCTTCGTGCTGCTGCTGGAGCGCGGCCCGGGCCGCGAGCACATCGCGATCCAGAGCTACATGCTGGCGCTGGTGGTCGGGCTCGCCGGCCTCTACGCCGGCATCCTCGCAATCGCGCCCCTGCGCGAGTTCTTCGAAATGGAGCTGCTCACCGCGACCGAGTGGTTCCTGGCCCTGATCTCGGCCGCCGTCGGCCTGACGATCGCCAGCGCGCTCTGGAAGCTGCCGCAAATTGAAAGGCTCGAAGCACCCCCAGCGAAGCCCGAAGACGCCGTCTGAACACTTCGCCCGCTGTCCAGTTCAGGGCAGCCGATTTTCGACGTGGGTCCATGTTGGGACCCCTCGCGCCGCGGGTAGCTTCCACAGATGGCGACGACCTTGGATCCGGCCCGCCCCTCTCCCGGCGCCGGGAAGTACCCGCTCGACCCGGGTCGCTTCGACGAGGCGTTCGCCCCTGGTGGCACCCCGCGACCTCCCTACGCGGCGGTGCTCGGCGCGCTCGCGCGGCACGATCTAACGGTGCTGCGCGAGCGCGTTCAATCTGCCGTTGCCGCGCTCGGGCTCGACTTCGGCAAGGGCAAGCCTCTGGAGGTGGACCCAGTGCCGCGGCTGATCGCCAGCGCCGAGTGGAAGGGGCTGGAAGCGGGGCTGCTGCAGCGGGCCAGGGCCCTCAACGCCTTCCTCGCCGACGCCTACGGCGGCCAGCGGATCTTCGACGCCGGCATCGTCCCGCGGCGCCTGCTCGAAACCTCGTCCGGCTACGAGCCCCGCATGCGAGGCCTGCTCGACCCCCGAGTGCCGGCGGCGACGGTCGCCGGCCTCGACCTGATCCGCGGCGCCGACGGCACCTTCCTGGTCTTGGAGGACAATCTGAGGATGCCCTCCGGAGCCAGCTATGCGGCAGCCGTGCGCGAAGCCGTCGAGCCGGCGCTGGGCGTCGCGGCCCGGCCCAGCTCCCTCGACTCCTACGTGGGGACGCTCGGCGCCGCGATCCGCGCCGCCGCCCCTGACGATCGCAGCGACCCTGCCGCTGCGATCGTTTCCGACGGCCCCGGCAGCGGCGCCTGGTACGAGCACCGCCGGCTCGGCCGCGAACTCGGGATACCGGTCGTCCTGCCCGGCGATCTCGAGCTGGAGCGGGGTCGGCTCTTTGCCCGCCGCGGCCGCGAGCGGCGCCAGCTCGACGTCCTCTACCGCCGCCTCGACGAGGATCGTCTCAGCGCCCCGGACGGCAGCCTGACCGGGCTCGGCGAGCTGCTGATGCCGGCGCTGAAGTCCGGGCGCCTGCGCTGTGTCAACGCCTTCGGCAGCGGCCTCGCCGACGACAAGCTCGCCCACGCCTACGCCGAGAGCATGGTTCGCTTCTACCTCGGCGAGGAGCCGCTGCTGCGCTCGGTCCCCAGCTTCGACCTCTCCGACGAGTCGGCGCGGAGGTCGGCGACGGAGCGGCTCGACGAGCTGGTGATCAAGCCCCGCGACGGCTTCGGCGGCAAGGGCGTGACGATCATGCCGCGGGCGACCGAGCCGCAGCGGCGGCGGGCGATCGGGCTGGTGCGGCGGCGCCCCGCCGGCTTCGTCGCCCAGGAGACGGTGCAGCTCTCCAGCCATCCCACCGTCTGCGAGGGCCGGCTGCGGCCACGGCGGGTGGACCTGCGCCCGTTCGTCGTCAGCAGCTCGGCCAGCGGAGGCGCCGTGATGTCCGGCGGCCTGACCCGCTACGCGCGGGGCGCCGGCGAGATGATCGTCAACAGCTCCCGCGGCGGCGGCTGCAAGGACACGTGGGTGATCGACGCCCCGGCGACCGAGGGACGATGAAGACCCGCTCCCTGGCTTCCCGCCGCGAGCGGCCGCTGATCGGGGTCACCACCTCGGAGATGCGCCGCGCCGAGAGCCTCAACCCGACCCCCGAGGGCGAGCCGCCGACCCGCCTGGAGATGGCGCTCGGCCTGCCTTACCTGCGCGGCCTCGAGGCCGCCGGTGCGCTGCCCCTGGTGATGCCGCCGCTGAGCGAGGACGCGATCGAGCCGCTGCTCGACCGCCTCGACGGCATCTGCCTATCCGGCGGCCCCGACCTCGACCCGGCCGGATACGGGGCCGAGCCGCATCCCGAACTGGGACCGATCGAGCCCAACCTCGACCGTTTCGAGCTGGCCGTGGCACGCCGCGCCGATGCCCGCGAGATGCCGATCCTGGCAATCTGCCGCGGCACCCAGGCGATCAACGTCGTCCGCGGCGGCACCCTGCACCAGCACCTGCCGGAGATCTCGAGCGAGATCGCCCACCGCCAGCGAACTCCCGGCAACCAGACCAGCCACCCGGTCGAGATCGTTCCCGGGAGCGAGCTGGCAGCGGCGCTGGGCGGCACCGAGATCGACGTCATCGACGTCAACTCCTTCCACCACCAGGCGCTCGACCGCGTCGGCGACGGCCTGACGGTCAGCGCCCGCGCCCCCGACGGCACGATCGAGGGAGTCGAGGACCCGAGCCGACCCTTCCTGATCGGCGTCCAGTGGCATGCCGAGACCCTCGTCCACCGGGTCTACGAGGCGGCGCTGTTTCAGAACTTCGTCGACGCCTGCCGCGCCGACGGCGCCGAGTTCCAGCGCCGCAGCGGGCGCGAGGTCGCGTGAGCGAGGCGGCGGTGTCGGCCGGCCCCGCCCCGGCTTGGGCAACCTGGGCGCCGCCGCACGGGCTCGGCTCCTACACGGTCGGGATCGAGGAAGAGGTGATGCTGCTCGACGCGACCAGCTGGGCGCTGGCCCACCGGATCGACAGCGTCCTGCCGCGCCTGCCCCGCGCCGGCAGCGAGAGCTTCACGGCGGAGACCCACGGCTCGGCGCTGGAGATCCAGACCGGCGTCCACGCTCGCATCGACGGCGCCGTCGCGGAACTGGCGACCCTGCGCGGCGAGCTCGATGCGGTACTGCAGCCGCTCTCGATGCGAGCCGCCAGCGCCGGCACCCATCCCTTCGCGGTCTGGCAGGAGATCGTCGTCTCGGCCGGCGAGCGCTACCAGTTCGTCTATGGCTCGATGCGCGAGCTGGCCCGGCGCGAGCCGACCTTCGGCCTCCACGTCCACGTCGGCGTGCCCGACGCCGAGGCGGCTATCCACGCCGCCAACCGCCTCCGCACCCACATCCCGCTGCTGCTGGCGCTCTCGGTCAACTCGCCTTTCTGGCAGGGTCGCGACACCGGCCTGGCCTCGGCGCGGACGCCGCTGTTCCAGGCCTTCCCCCGGGTCGGCATCCCCCGCGCCTTCGCCGATTACGCCGAGTACGTGGAGACGGTCGACGTGCTGATCCGCTGCGACGCCGTGCCCGAGCCCACTTTCCTTTGGTGGGACGTACGCCCGCAGCCGCGCTTCGGCACGGTCGAGGTGCGGATCATGGATGCGCAGACCAAGCTCGCCGACACCGCCGCGATCGCCGCCCTCGTGCAGTGCATCGTCCGTGCCGAGCTCGAGGGCGATGGCCGGATGGAACGGCCGATGCCGCAGGAGGTGCTGGAGGAGAACCGCTTCCTCGCCGCCCGCGACGGCATGGACGCCGAGCTGATCGAGCCGGAGCTGGGCCGGCGGCTGCCCGCCCGCGAGCTGCTGGCCGACCTCGTCGCCGTCTGCAGGCCGCATGCCGAGGCCCTGGGCTGCGCGGCGCAGCTCGACGGCGTCAACAGCCTCGGCGAGCGCACCGGCGCCCAGCGCCAGCTCGAGCAGGCGGCGGCGCTGGGCTCGTTGCCCCGCCTGGTCGGCCTCCTGGCCAGCGATTTCCCCGCCAAGCCCTAACTCTCGGGCGAGGTTGAGGACTTGACCCACCTATAGGGGGTACAACTCCTCAAGTTCGCGGCGGCAATACGAACTGAGTGACTATGAGATTCGCGGCGAGCTTGGTCGTGCCGTCCCTGGTCCGCTCGATCCGGACCTCGATCACCACGGTGGTGCGACCGACGTGCAGCGGCGTCGCCACGGCGACGATCTCGTCGCCCGGCAGGCCCGAGCCGAAGACGTTCAGCTTCAGCTCGATCGTCGTGAAGTCGTGTCCTGGCGGGATGCTGCGGAAGGTCGCCCAGGCGGCGACGGTGTCGCCGAGCGCGGTCCAGGCGCCGCCGTGGACGAACCCGCCCGGGTGCAGGTGCCGCGCGTCGACGACGATCCTGCCGCGCGCGTGGGTGTCCTCGATCTCGAGCGGCTCGATCTCGAGGTCGCCGGGGAAGCTGCCTGCGAGAAACGAGCGAGCGTTCTCGACGGTGACGCGCGAAAGATCCGCGTTCGCACGCTCCATTCAGCTCACTCCGAAGCCGTCGAGGCCGTGGTCCCCGAATGGCTCGTCGCGCTCCCGCACCGCCTCGCGAAAGCCGGACTCGGCGGCGCGGCGGACGAAGGCGTGGCCCTCCTCGGTGTGACGGGCGATGCCGTCGAAGAAGGTGCCGAGCGTCTGCGACTGGCGCAGGCCCTGGGCGTGGATCGTTTCGTTGACCAGCAGCTTCATGATCACCAGCTGGTTGATCGGCATCCGGGCGACGCGCTCGAGCAGGCGCTCGAAGCACTCGTCGAGCTCGGCCGCCGGCGCCGCCTCGGTCGCCAACCCCCACTCCACGGCCTCGGTGCCGGTCAGCGAGTCGCCGGTCAGCAGCAGTCGCTTGGCCCGCATCGCCCCGACCCGGCTCGCCCACAGCGCCGTCGTCGGCGAGCCCCAGACCCGCGCCGGCGGGTAACCGATCTGGTGTCGGTCCGGGGACACCGCGTCGTCGGCGAGCACGAGATCGGGTCGATGCAGAAAGGCAGACCGACCCCGCTCGCGCTCGATTCGTCCAATTCCGCGACCAGAGGCCGACTGATCAAGCAGATCAAGGACGCAGGGAGCGTGGCGTGCTCTGCACGCGAGCGACCGAGGACGCCGATATGCGCCGACCAGACGGCCTCTGGTCAGCTCCGCCGGCATCCGCGGCGTGATCCCGTTGCCGCGCTCCGGCCGATCCAGGGTGATGCGAGCGACCCGGTCGCCGCTCTCGTAGGTCAGCGTCTCGAGTCGCATCGCATCTCGGCGTCCGCTGCGCCTAGTTCATCCTTTCCACAAGCATTGCCTCGCCCTGCCCGCCGGCCACGCACATCGTCTCCAGCCCGACCTGGTGGTCGTCGGTCTCCATCACGTTGAGCAGAGTGCCCATGATGCGGGCGCCGGTCATCCCGAAGGGGTGGCCGAGGGCGATCGCGCCGCCGTGGGTGTTGAGCTTCGATTCCTCGATCCCGCATTCGTCCATGATCGGGATCACCTGGGCGGCAAAGGCCTCGTTGAGCTCGACCGCGCCGACGTCGCCGATCGTCATGCCGCTGCGATCGAGGACCTTCTTGATCGCGCCGATCGGGGCCACTCCCATGTACTCGGGCTCGTTGCCCCAGGTGGCGGCGGTGACGATGCGGGCGCGCGGGGTCAGGCCCAGCTCCTTGGCCTTGGCGTCGCTCATGATCAGCACCGCGGCGGCGCCGTCGTTGAGCGGGCAGGAGTTGCCGGCGGTGACGCCACCGCCGCCGAAGGCCTCCGGCAGGGTCGCCAGCTTCTCCAGGGTCGAGGAGGCGCGAGGACCGTCGTCTTTCGTCACCTCGGTGCCGTCGGGCAGCGTCACCGGGACGATCTCGCGGTCGAAGAAGCCGTCTTCCTGCGACTTCACCGCCAGTTCCTGGGAGCGCTGGGCGAACTTGTCCATGTCCTCGCGGCTGACGTCGTAGTGGTTGGCGACGTTGACGGCGGTGACGCCCATGTCGATGTAGGCGTTGGGCTGGCCGTTCTCGCCGATCAGGTTGGGGTTGCGGTCGTCGGCGCCGGCCGGCTCGGTGCGCTCGTTGAAGCGGCTCACCCACTCAACCCCGGCGGCGACGTAGACGTCGCCCTCGCCGGCCTTGATCGCGTTGCCGGCGTGGCGGATCGCGTCGAGGCTGGAGGCGCAATAGCGCGAAACCGTGACGCCGTTCACCGTCTGCGGCAGCTTCTCGGAGAGCAGCGAGATGATGCGGCCGACGTTGAAGGCCTCGAGCCCCTGCGGCATGCCGCAGCCGCAGATCACGTCCTCGACCAGGGCCGGGTCGACGCCGGGATTGCGCTCGAGCAGCTGGTCGACGACGAAGGCGCCCATCTCCTCCGGGCGCAGCTGGGCGAGCGAGCCCTTGAAGGCACGGCCGATCGGCGTGCGGACGGTGTCGACGATGACTGCCTCGGGCATGCTTGGTCTCCTTGAGCGCTGGGTGAGTGCTGCAGTGCGGGCCGCAGAGTAATTGACCGGCGACCTCGCCGTTTTGTGCGAAAACGCACGATACGCACGCTTCCTGTCCCCCACCTGCGTTACATTCGCCTCAATCCACCTCGCGTGCAACGCGAGCCTTGCCGCAAAGCGGCAGCGAAAGGAGGGCGCGTCATGCCCGAGGGCTACTGCGTCAAAGAGCGTAAGAAGGTCGAGATCCAAGACGCCAAACAGGTGACCATGAAAAACGGTCGCCCGGCGATCCAGGGCGTCTGCCCCGATTGCGGGACGAAAATCTTCAAGATCGGGAAACTCGAGGGATAGAGCTTGAACCCGGGCTGTGTCCGCCGCGTAGACGGAGGCGGATGCAGCCCGGGGCTTTGAAACGCGAGCGCGACGTACGCGAGGCCTACGCCGCGCACTCGGGTGAGCTGTACGGGTTCGCGCTGCGCTCGCTCGGGGACTCCGGCCTGGCCGAAGAGGCGGTCCAGGAGACTTTCGTGCGCGCCTGGCGCGCCGGCGACCGCTTCGATCCGCAGATCGGCTCGCTGCGGACCTGGCTGTTCGCGATCCTGCGCAACGTCGTCATCGACCTCGGCCGCGCCCGCGCCGTCCGGCCCCGCGTCGCCGAGAGCGGGGTCGAGCCGTCGGTCGAGCCGCTCGACCAGGCCCTGGTCGCCTGGCAGGTCGAGGAGGCGATGCGGCGGATCGGCGAGGACCATCGCCGCGTTCTCGTCGAGACCCACTTCCGGGGCCGGCCCTACGCCGAGGTCGCCAAGGAGCTCGGCGTCCCGGAGGGGACCGTGAAGAGCCGCGTCTACTACGGCCTGCGGGCGCTGCGAGTCGTGCTGGAGGAGATGGGCTATGAAGGCTGAGCGGGCCGGGGACTGCCGCGGCTGGCGCCTGTCCCTGGGCGCCTACGCGCTCGGCGACCTGCCGGCCGGGGAGCGCGCCGGGCTCGAGGCGCACCTCGAGAGCTGCGCCGCCTGCCGCGCCGAGGCGGAGTCGCTGGAGGCGGTGGCGCGGCTGCTGCCGCTTGCCGACCTGGACCGCTTCAGCCACCCCGCTCCGAAGCCGCCGGCGGAGCTCGGCGAGCGGATCGCGGCGACGATCGGCGCCGAGCAGCGAGTAGCCGTGCGGCGGCGGCGCTTCGGCCTGGCGCTGACCGGAGCCGCGGCTGCTGCGGTGGCGGCGCTGGCGATCGCCGTCCTCCCCGGTGGCGGTGACGGCGGCCCCGAGCAGCACGTCGAGTTCGGCGCGCTCCCGGACGGGATCAAGATCTACGCAACGCTCGAGCCCCACGCCTACGGGACCGAGATCCGCATGTACGTGAAGGGAATCCGCTCCGGCACCCTCTGCCGCGTCTACCTGCGCGGGCCGCGCGGCGAACGGGTCCCAGCCGGCACCTTCACCTACCGCTGGGGCGACGACTCGACGGCGGTGCTGAGCTCGGCGCTCGATCTCTCTCGCACCCGGGCGATCGGCGTCCGCGCCGGCAACCGAACTTTTGTCGCCCCGGTCGACGTGGCCGGGGCGACGGCAAAGGCCATCTCGAACAGGGAGGACGTGACGTGACCCGAACTATCTACGCACTGGCCTTGCTGGCGGCAGCCGCGGCAGTGGCGATCGCCGGCTGCGGCAGCGATGGCTCAGGCGGTGGCTATGGCGGCAAGCAGAGCGACAGCACGACGAGCAAGGAGACGACCTCGGGCTCCGCGCCCGGCTCCGGCGCCTTCGTCTCGGTCGCCAGCGTGCCCGGGATCGGCTCCGTTCTCGTCAACTCCGAGGGCTTCACCCTCTATGACTTCCACAAGGACAAGGGCGCCAAGTCTTCTTGCTACAGCGCCTGCGCCGGGGTCTGGCCGCCACTGCTGACCGAGGGCAAGCCGCAATCCGGCAACGGCGCCTCGGCCGCGAAGCTCGGCACCGCCAAGCGCAAAGACGGCAGCCTCCAGGTGACCTACGCCGGGCGGCCGCTCTACACCTACGCCGCCGACGAGAAGCCGGGCGAGGCCAAGGGCCACGACGTCGACTCCTTCGGAGCCGAGTGGTATGCCCTCACGGCGAGCGGCGCCGAGGCCGAGGACTGAGCGCCGGGAGGACTAGGAGCGCTTGCGGTAGGAGATCGTCGGCGGGACTTTGGCGCGGATCTCAGCCAGGAGCCGGGCCGAGAGCTGACCCGGGTCCTCGTCGGGGCGGGGCTGGCCGCCGGCGGGGTCGAAGAAGCGGACGCGCAGGCGGGGGCGGCGGGGAAAGCCGGTGAGGTCGGAGGTGCCCTCGATCGCGACCAGGGTCACGTGCGCCTCCGGCACCTCCAGCGCCAGCCGGCCGACGCCGCTGCGCGCCCGCAGAACCTCGCCGCGGGAGCGGGTGCCTTCGGGGAAGACGCCGATGCAGACTCCCGCCCGCAGCGCCTCGATCGCCCGCGCCAGCGCCTGCTTGTCGCCCTTGCCGCGCTCGATCGGGATCTGGCCCATGCCGTTGAGGATCGGGGCCAGGCCACGCACCTTCCAGAGGTCGGATTTGGCGAGAGCGCGGATCTGGCGGCGCTTGCGCGCCGCGATCCCGACCATGATCGGGTCCCAGTGGCTGTCGTGGTTGCCGAGCACCAGCAGCGGGCCGCTCTCGGGCAGCGCCTCGACCCCCTCGACCTGCAGCCGCCCCCACGCCGCGACCGGCCGGTTGAGGGCCATCGCCACGCCATAGGTGCGGGTTCGCTCGCGCATCGGGTCGTGAGTTCTACTCGAAACAGCGGCCGGTGTGATGAAAGTCACGCTGCCGGGTAACGCTGCCGGAGAGGCTGCCCCCTTCTGGCTTTCTGCAGGGCAATCCCGGCCAATGCCTAGCACTTCCCACCCGACTATCTAAAGTGTCATTTGTGACGCAGCGGCCACTAGAGCTGATCCTCGCTCGCAACCTGATGTCGGCGCTCTCGACGCCGGCCTTCCTCGTCGACGAGGGCGGCCTGCTCGTCTTCTACAACGAGGCGGCCGGGATGATGCTCGGCAAGCGCTTCGAGGAGCTCGGCACAGTCGGCGCCGCCGAGTGGGGCTCGCTGTTCGGTCCCTTCGACGAGGACGGCGAGCCGATCCCCTACGACGAGCTGCCGCTGGTCAGCGCCGTCCGCAACGGCCGCCCCGCTCACGCCGAACTGGAGATCCACTCGGCCGACGGCGCCAGCCACGAGGTCGAGGTCTCCGCCTTCCCGATCCTCACCGCGCACGGCTCGCAAGGCGGCATCGCGATCTTCTGGCCGACCCAGATGAACGGCGACGGGGCCCGGCCCGCATGAAGGTCAAGCTCTGGGGAACGCGCGGGTCGATCCCCTCGCCGGGGCCGGAAACGATCCGCTACGGCGGCAACACCTCCTGCGTCGGCGTCACCCTCTCCGACGGCTCGATGCTGGCGCTCGACGCCGGCACCGGGATCCGCTGCCTCGGCCTTGCCCTCGGCGACGAGCCGGCGCGGCTGCACATCCTCCTCACCCACCTCCACCTCGACCACATCCAGGGCCTCGTCTTCTTCGCCCCCGCCTTCCGTCCCCAGACCGAGATCGTGATCTGGGGCCCGGCCTCGCCGGAGGCCTCGCTGCGCGACCGCATCGCCCGCTACATCTCTGCCCCGCTCTCGCCGGTCGAGGTGCGGGAGCTGCCCTGCGACGTCTCCTTTCGCCACTGCCCGGAGACCGAGTGGGAGATCGGCTCGGCGCGGATCCGCGCCGCCTCGGTCGCCCACCGCGGGCCGACGCTCGGCTACCGGATCGACGACGGCGACTCCTCGCTGACCTACATCCCCGACCACGAGCCGGCGCTCGGCGCCGATCTCGACAGCCTCGAGGACGATTGGATCTCCGGCTTCGCGCTGGCCCGCGACACCTCACTGCTGATCCACGACGGTCAGTACAGCGACTCCGAGTACCCCGAGCACGTCGGCTGGGGCCACTCGGCGCTGAGCCACTCGCTTGCCTTCGCCCGCCGTACCGGGGCCCGGCGCTCGGTCCTCTTCCACCACGACCCGATGCACTCGGATGACTTCCTCGACGACTTCGAGGTCGAGGCGCGGGAACGCTGGGCGGCGCTGGGCGGCGACCCGGCGGCGGTCGAGCTGGGGGCCGAGCGGGCCGAGTACGAGCTGCCCGTACGGGCACCGAAGGCCACCGCCGCCGCCTGACCGCCTGCCACCCCACGCTAGGCTGCGCGAAATGCCGTCTTCCACGATCGAGGCCGCGGCCGCCGAGTCAGAGCTGATCAGCAAGGCCCTGCAAATGGCGGAAGCGGCGCATGCCGGTCAGGTCCGCAACGGCAGCGGCGGCATGGCCTACATCCACCACCCCGTCGCCGTCGCCGAACTGCTCGCCGAGCACGGCTTCGGCGAGCCGGCGGTCGCCGCCGCCCTGCTCCACGACGTGGTCGAGGACAGCGACGCGAGCATCGAGGACGTCGCCGCGCGCTTCGGGCCGGAGGTCGCCAGCCTGGTCGCGGCCCTTACCGAAGACGACTCGATCGAGCCCTTCGAGCGGCGCAAGGACGCGCACCGCCGCGAGGTCGCGGCAGCCGCCGGCGACGCGCTGGCGATCTACGCGGCCGACAAGCTCTCCAACATCCGTGTCCTGCGCCGCGCCCTGACCAGCGAGGGCGAGTCAGCGGGGGAAGAGTTCGACGCGCCCCTGAGCGCCAAGGAACGCGTCTGGACAGACGACTTGGAGATGCTGCGCCGCGAGGCTCCAGCACTCCCCTTCGTCGAGGATCTCGCCGCCGAGTTGGCGAAGCTTCAAGAGGCGCAGGCTACGAGGAGCTAGTCGGCTTGTCCGGCTCCTGGTCGGAGCTGAGCCGCCGCTTCAGCGGCAGCGCGTACCAGAAGAGAACGAAGACCGAGAGGGCGGCGACGCCGGTGACGATCGTCGCCGTGGTCCCGAAGAGGACGTCGGTGATCAGCACGATCGCCCCCGTCATCGCCAGCGCCAGGGCCCCCAGGCCGGCGATCGCGAAGCGGTTGGCGAGGAAGACCAGGTGGTCCTTCTGCTGCATGCGGAAGGTGAGCCGATGGTAGGCCGAGGGAGAGATCAGCAGGACCGCCGAAATCGCGGTCAGCAGCAGGGTCGCGAAGTAGACGCCCTTCTGGAACTCGGTGATTTTCGTGAAGTTCTGCTGGAACGGCACCGCCAGCAGGAAGGCGAACAGCACCTGAACGCCGGGCAGCGCCACCCGCAGCTCCTGCAGGAGCTCGCCGAGGTTGCGGTCGAGGCGTTCCCCCTCGGTCTCCTCTCGCCCTGACGGCCGTTCCCCCATGGCGTCATCCCTACCCTCAGGGGCGGTAGATGAAAACCGCCTTGATCCTCTTCAATCGCGACCTCCGCGTCCACGACAACCCGGCGCTGGCCGCGGCCGCCCGGGCCGAGCGCACGGTGCCACTGTTCGTGCTCGACGAGCATCTGCTGGGATCGCGCTTCGCGGCGCCGAACCGGGTCGCTTTCATGCGCGAGGCGCTGGCGGACCTGGACGAGGCGCTGCGCGGCCGCGGCGGGCGGCTCTTCGTGCGGCGCGGCGATCCGGTCGCGGAGGCGCTCGCCGTCGCCGGCGAGACGGGTGCCGTGGAGCTGCACGTCAGCGCCGACCACAGCGCCTACGCGACTGGGCGGGAGCGGCGCCTGGCCAGCGCCTGCGCGGAGGAGCGCATCGACTTCCAAGCCCACCCCGGGGTGACGATCGTCCCGCCCGGCGCGGTGACCCCGACCGCCGGCGATCACTTCAAGGTCTTCACCCCCTACCACCGCGCCTGGAGCGAGCTGCCGCTGCGCGAGCGGGCGTCGAGGCCCCGCAAGCTCACCGTCCCAGCGCGACTCGCGGCAGGCCGGCTGCCGGCACTGGAGAAGCTGACCGACGGCAGCACCTCTCCGCATCGCGCGCCGGGCGGGGAGGCGGAGGCGCGCAAGCTGATGCGCGCCTTCCTCCGCAACCGCCTCGGCGCCTACGACGAACGCCATGACGACCTGCCGGGCGACGCCACCTCGCGGCTCAGCGCCCACCTCCGCTTCGGCTGCCTCTCGCCGGTGGAGCTTAGGCAGGAGGCAGGGCGGCACCAGGGCGGCGGGCCCTTCGTTCGCCAGCTCTGCTGGCGCGACTTCCACCACCAGGTGCTGGCCGCCAACCCGTCCCTACCCCACCGCGACTACCGGCCGCGCGGCGACCGCTGGTCGCGCTCGAAGCGGGCGCTGGAGGCCTGGCGGGAGGGTCGCACCGGCTATCCCCTCGTCGACGCGGCGATGCGCCAGCTGGCCGCCGAGGGCTTCATGCACAACCGGGCGCGGATGACGGTCGCCTCCTTCCTCGTCAAGGACCTCTACGTCGACTGGCGGCAGGGCGCCTGGCACTTCTGGGACCTGCTCAGCGACGGCGAGATCGCCAACAACGCCGGCAACTGGCAGTGGGTGGCGGGGACCGGCAACGACACCCGCCCCAACCGCGTCCTCAACCCCGTGCGCCAGGCTGAACGCTTCGACCCCGACGGCGCCTACGTGCGCCGCTACCTGCCGGAGCTGGAGCCGGTCGGCGACAAGGCGATCTTCCGCCCCTGGCTGGCGGAGGGGTTCGAGCGCCTCGACTACCCGCAACCGATCGTCGACCACGAGGAGGCAGCGGCGGCCTTCCGGGCCCATCGCGAATGAGTCCGGCTGTCCTTTTTAGCCCTGTGGGCGAATAAGGACAGGCGGACGTAGGATCGGGGCGTGGGACGGCTCGCGGTGATCCTCGGCAGCAACGCCCTCGGCCCCGGCGGCGAGGAGATCGCCGCGGCGGCGGCCGAGCACGGGGCGGCGATCGTGCAGCGCCACGGCGCCGCCGGGGAGCCGTACGTGCTTCCCCACGAGATCGACCACGCCGCCAACCTGCGGCCGCTCGCCGAGCAGGGCTGCGACCGGGTGCTGGCGATCGGCTCGGTCGGCTCCCTGCACGCCGAGCTGCCGGTCGGCAGCCTGATCTGCCCGGACGACTTCATCGCCCTCGAGGCCGGGCCGTCGGTCTTCGACGACGCCCGCGCCCACAGCGCCCCCGGCTTCGACCCGCGCTGGCGCGGCGAAGTGATCGAGGCCTGGCGGGCCGGCGGCCAGGAGCCCCGCGACGGCGGCGTCTACTGGCAGACCCGGGGGCCGCGCTTCGAGACCCCCGCCGAGGTCCGCCTGATCGCCGCCCACGCCGACGTGGTCGGGATGACGATCGCCGCCGAGTGCATCGTCGCCGCCGAGCTGGGGCTCGACTACGCGGCGCTCTGCGTCGTCGACAACCTCGCCAACGGGATCGGCGAGGCTGCGCTCGACGTCGCCGGCCTCGAGGACCACCGCCTCGCCAACGCGGCCCGGCTGCGCGACGGCCTCGCCGCGGTGCTGCCCCGGCTCGGCGCCGTCGGCCGATGAGCGCGCTGACGGTGCTCGGTGCCGTCCTCGACGGCGAAGGCGTCGGGCTGCGCTGCGAAGGCGGGATGATCGCGGCGCTCGGCCCGGACGTGGCGGCGGCGTCCGGCGACGAGACGATCGAGGCCAGCGGCGCGCCGCTGGTGGCGCCGCTCGTCAACGGCCACACCCACGCGGCGATGACGCTCTTCCGCGGCAGCGGCGGCGACCTGCCGCTGATGCCATGGCTGGAAGAGAAGATCTGGCCGGTCGAGGCGAAGCTCGACGACGAGGACGTCTACTGGGGCGCCCGGCTGGCCTGCGCGGAGATGATCCGCACCGGCACGACCCGCTTCTGGGACATGTACTGGCACCCCGAGGCGACCGCGCGTGCCGTCGCCGACGCGGGGCTGACGGCGACGATCGGGGCGCCGCTGTTCGACCACGACGGCGATGCCGCCGGCATGCGCGAGCGGGCGCTGAGCAGCCTCGACCACCTGGCCGGGCTCGCCCCGGCGGTCCGCCCCGCCCTCGCCCCGCACTCGATCTACACGGTCGGCGAGGACTCGCTGCGCTGGATCGCCGAGCTCAGCGCCGAACGGCAGGTCCCGATCCAGATCCACCTCGCCGAGACCGAGCGCGAGGTCGAGGACTGCGTCGCCGCCCACGGCGAGCGCCCGACCGCGTACTTGGACCGGCTGGGCCTGCTGAGCGAGCGCGCCGTCCTCGCCCACGGAGTTTGGCTCGACGCCGCCGAGCTGGAGCTGATCGCCGCCCGCGGCTGCACCCTGGTCAGCAACCCCGCCGCCAACATGAAGCTGGCGGTCGGCGGCGCCTTCCCCTACCCGGCGGCGCGCGCCGCCGGGGTCGCGGTCGGGCTCGGCACCGACGGCGCCGGCTCCAACGACTCGCTCGACCTGTTCGCCGACCTCAAGCTCTTCGCTCTGACCCAGAAGCACGCCGCCGCCGACCCGACCGCGATCGCCGCGGCCGAGGCCTGGAAGGTCGCCACCGGCGCCCGGGCGCCACTGCTCGGTGCCGGCGAGCCGCTCACCGTCGGCTCCCCGGCCGACTTCCTGCTGCTGCGCCGCGACTCCCCCGAGCTCGCCGTCGGCGAGCTCGCCTCCAACCTCGTCTACGCCGCCTCCGGCTCCGTCGTCGAGACCACGGTGGTCGGCGGGCGGGTGCTGATGCGGGACGGCGAGCTGCCGGGGATGGAGGAGATCGTCGCCCGCGCCGTCGAGCGGGCCCGCCGCCTCGGCCTCTGAGGCGAGTAGGTCTCACACCATCGGGGTATAGGCTCGCTCCCAGT
Source organism: uncultured Solirubrobacterales bacterium (assembly GCA_963849165.1). Taxonomy (GTDB): domain Bacteria; phylum Actinomycetota; class Thermoleophilia; order Solirubrobacterales; family 70-9; genus VAYN01. The sequence continues at coordinate 735,482 of CAWKGJ010000004.1, forward strand.
GTCCGAGGCAAAGGCCACTAGCGAATCCCAGCCCCGGCCCGGAGCCTCCTCCGTCAGCTACGAGGGCGCCAGCAAGCGCTATGGCAGCTCCGGCGCCCTCGCGGTCGACCACCTCACCCTCGAGGTCCCGGCGGGTGAGATCTGCGTGCTGGTCGGGCCTTCCGGCTGCGGCAAGACCACGGCGATGCGGATGGTCAACCGCACGGTCGAGATGACCGCGGGCGACATCCTCGTCGGCGACGAGTCGGTGCGCGACCGCGACCCGGCCAGGCTGCGGCGGGAGATCGGCTACGTAATCCAGCAGATCGGCCTCTTCCCGCACCGCACGATCGCCGAGAACATCGCCGCCGTGCCGCAGCTGCTGGGCTGGAAGAAGGACCGGACGCAGGCGCGCACGAGCGAGCTGCTGACGCTGATCGGGCTCGACCCCGAGTTAGGCGAGCGCTACCCGGCACAGCTCTCCGGCGGCCAGCAGCAGCGCGTCGGCGTCGCCCGGGCGCTGGCCGCGGACCCGCTGGTGATGCTGATGGACGAGCCCTTCGGGGCGATCGACCCGATCAGCCGCGAGCGCCTGCAGAACGAATTCCTGCGCCTGCAGGCCCAGGTCCGCAAGACCGTCCTCTTCGTCACCCACGACATCGACGAGGCGATCAAGATGGGCGACCGGATCGCGATCATGAAAGAGGGCGGCAAGGTCGAGCAGTACGCGACCCCGGCCGAGGTGCTGATGGCACCGGCGACCGAGTTCGTCGAGGACTTCGTCGGCGCCGACCGGGCGCTGAAGCGGCTGGCGCTGATGCGGGTAGCCGACATCTCCCTCTGGGAGGCCCCGCTCGCCTACGTCGGCCAGTCGACCGTCGAGGTGCGGGCGAAGCTGGCCGAGCCCGACGTCGAAGTCCCCTATCCACTGCTGGTCGACGGCGAGCGCCGCCCACTCGGCTGGCTCTCGGAGCGCGACCTCCGGGCCGAGACCGTGCCCGCCCGGCCCGACTCCCCGCTCGGCCCGCTGCTCGACCGCGACGACGTCATGCGCGACGCCCTCGCCGACCTGCTCCAGGGCGAGGCGCAGTACGCGGCGGTGGTCGACCACGAAGGGCGGATCGACGGCGTGCTCTCGGTCGAGATCATCGCCGAGTTCCTCAAATCGCCGCAGGCGAAATCCGACGAGCACAGCGCCGTGGAGCGACCCCATGATTAGCCCGACCGTGCTCGGCGCGGTCGGCGAAGTCGGCAAGGGGTTCATCCAGGAACGCAGCTCCGACACCCTGCCCTGCCAGGCGAAACCGGACGAGGTCTTCTGCTTCGACTGGGCCAGGGAGCACATCGACCGCTTCGGCGCCCCGACCGTGCAGCACCTGGAACTCGTCCTCTTCTCGATCCTGCTCGGCTTCGCGATCGCGTTCGCGATCTCGCTGATGGCCCACCGCATCGCCTGGCTGCGTCCACCGCTGCTCGCCGCCACCGGCATCCTCTACACGATCCCCAGCATTGCCTTCTTCTTCCTGCTGCTGCCGATCACGGGCATCGGGCGGACCACGGCGATCGTCGTCCTCGCTGCCTACACGCTGCAGATCATCTACCGCAACACGATGCTCGGCCTGGCCAACGTTCCGAGCTCGGTGAAGGACGCGGCGCGCGGGATGGGCATGACCGACCGCCAGATCCTCTGGCGGGTGGAGCTGCCGCTGGCGACGCCGGAGATCATCGCCGGCCTTCGAATCGCCACGGTCAGCACGGTCGCGATCGCCACCCTCGCCGTCTTCATCGGGGCCGGTGGGCTCGGCACCCAGATGTACGGCAGCGGCAACCTCACCTTCCCGACCAGCATCATCATCGCCGCCGCGATCGCGATCCTGATGGCGTTGCTCTTCGACGTCGTGCTGCTGACCGTGCAGCGGCTGACCACTCCCTGGCGGCGGACGAGGCTCGGATGAACTTCTCCCACCCCGTCCTCGCCTCCTTCGGGGGCGCGATCGAATTCATCTTCACTCCGCAGAACTCGAACGTCACCGGAGGCGAGCAGGTCGGCGGCTTCGAAAAGGCGATGGAATTGACCTTGAAGCAGCTCGAGGTGACGGTCCTGGCGCTGGCGCTGGCGCTGATCATCGCCCTGCCCGTCGGCCTCTACCTCGGCCACCGCGGCAAGGGCGAACTGCTCGCCGTCGGCCTCGGCAACGCCGGGCGGGCCATCCCCGAGCTCGCCCTGATCGCCTTGGTCGCGGCCCTGATCGGGGTCGGGCTGGTGACCGTGACGCCGGCCCTCGCGATCCTCGGCATCCCGCCGATCCTCACCAACGCCTACGTGGGCGTACGTCAGGTCGACGCGACCACGGTCGACGCGGCCCGCGGCATGGGCATGACCGAGCTCGAGGTGATCCGCAAGGTCGAGCTGCCGATGGCGATACCGACCGTGATGGGCGGTATCCGTGGAGCGACGATCGCGATCGTCGCCACCGCCACCATCGCCCCTCTCGCCGGCGTGGAAACCCTCGGCGACTTCATCATCAACGCCAGCATCTACGGCGAGGACGGACGCCTCGCGGGGGCGATCCTGGTTGCCGCCCTGGCGCTCGCGCTGGAGGGTTTGCTCGCCCTCCTGCAGCGGCGACTCACTTCCGACGGACTGAAGTTGCAGACTGCCTGACCCAGTTACACACTCGAACGAGGAGGAACACCAGTGAGGATCGACAAGACAAGGCTACGAGTGCTGATGGTGGCGCTCGCGGCCCTGGCCCTGACGCTCGGCGTCGCCGCCTGCGGCAGCAGCGACGACGACGGCACCGGCAGTGACACCAGCGAAAGCGCTAGCGCGGGGGCCATCGAGTCGAATCCCGCCAACGGCAAGGTCAGCCTGACGATCGGCTCGAAGAACTTCCCCGAACAGGAAATCCTCGGGGAAATCTACGCGCAGGCCCTGAAGGCGGCCGGCTACAAGGTGAAGAGCGCGCTCAACCTCGGCTCCGAAACCGTCGCCTTGAAGGCCGTCAAATCGGGGCAGATATCCGGCTATCCGGAGTACGCGAGCACGGCCCTCACCTCGTTTTTCGGCAAGGAACCAGAAGAAGTACCCGCAGACGCCGAGGGCGCCTGGGAAGAGGCCAACGCCGAATTCGAAAAAGAGGGTCTGACGGCGTTCGAACCAACCCCGTTCGCGAGCGCCAACGCGGTCGGAACCACGACCGAGACGGCGGAAAAATATGAACTCGAGACCATCTCCGACCTCGAAGGCGTCTCCGAGAAACTCTCCCTCTACGGCTCGCCCGAGTGCCGCCAGCGGATCGACTGCCTGGCCGGGCTGGAAAAACTGTACGGACTGAAGTTCAAGTCCTTCACCCCGGTCGACATCGGCCTCCGCTACACCGTCCTCGAAAAGGGCCAGGCCGACCTCTCGATCCTCTTCACCACGGACCCGCAGCTCGCGGCGGAGAGCGACAAGTTCGTGATCCTCGAAGACGACAAGGAAGTGTTCCCGGCTGGCAACGTCATCTTCGTGACCAAGAAGTCGACGGTCGAAAAGGCGGGGCCGGACTACGAAGAGACGATCCTGCAGGTGCAGGAAGGACTCGACCTGGAAGTCATGCAGGAGCTCGATGCGCGGGTCGAACTCGAAAAGCAGACGCCGAAGGAAGCGGCGGCGGCGTACCTGAAGTCCGCGGGGTACACCGGCTAGGGCAGTCCTAGGTGTAATTCCTAAGCACGTTGTTCATCCGGGCCTCCTTGGAGGCTGGCGGTGTCGAAGCCCCAGCAACAAGGAGGAACCGGATGAAGCTCCACGCTAACGCGCCCCTCGGCCCGAAGGGGAGAGCGATCATGGTCAAGAGAGTGCTCCAGGATGGGATCGCGCTCACGGAGGCGGCCGAGGCCGCCGGAATGAGCGCGAGGACAGCAGGCAAATGGGTGCGCCGCTACCGCGCCGAAGGCGAGGCCGGGCTGCTCGATCGCAGCTCCGCGCCACGCACCGTGCACAACACTACGCCGCCGGATCGCGTGGAGGCGATCGCCGCTCTGCGGCGACTGGCGCTGACCGGTCCCGAGATCGCCGAGCTCTTGGAGATGGCTACCTCGACGGTCTCGGCGGTGTTGAAGCGGATCGGCCTCGGCAAGCTCAGCCGCCTGGATCCTCTGGAGCCGATTCGCCGCTACGAGCGCCGCCGTGCCGGGGAGCTGATCCACATCGACGTCAAGAAGCTGGGCCGGATTGGCCCGCATGGCGCAGGTCACCGAGTCACCGGCCGCAAGGCCCGCCGCCACATCACCAAGCTCGACGCGGCCGGCGTCAAGCGCCGCCAGGTCGGCTGGGAGTGCGTGCACGTCTGCGTCGATGACGCCACCCGCCTCGCCTATGCCGAGGTCCTGCCGACGAGAAGAGCGCAACCGCGATCGGCTTCCTGCGACGGGCGGTTGCCTTCTACCGCTCCCATGGCATCGCGGTCGAGCGACTGATGACCGACAACGGCGGCGCCTACCGCTCCACCGCCCACGCGATCGCCTGCCGGGTGATGGGGATCAGGCACATCCGCACCCAGCCCTACCGGCCCCAGACCAACGGCAAGGCCGAGAGATTCATCCGCACGATGCTGCGCGAGTGGGCCTACGCCGCTGTCTACGGCTCCTCGCCCGAGAGGGCCGCAGCCCTCTCGGGCTGGATCGAGCGCTACAACTTCAGGCGACGACACGGCGCCATCGGTCACCGGCCGCCCATTGCGCGGCTGCGGGAGCTGACCGGGAACAACGTGGCTGGCATCTACACCTAGGAGGCCGGCGGGAGGGGCTCGGCGGACAAACAGCGGGGAGTGTCCGGCGAGCCCCTCCCGCCGGCCTCCCCCACCGGGCTAGGCGGTGAGTTCGGCGGTGCTCGGGTTCGCGGCGCGGCTGCGCATTCGGGCGAAGGAGATGTGGGCGGCCCAGGCGGCGGAGAGGCCGGTGATGCCGGCTAGGAGCAGGGCGATGCGGGGGTCGTAGGTTTCCGCCAGCCAGCCGGTCAGGGGGCCGCCGATCGGGGTCGAGCCGAGGAAGACGACCGAGTAGAGGGCCATCACCCGGCCGCGCATCTTCGGCGCCACCGCCAGCTGCAGGGTCGAGTTGATCGTCGCCGCGAAGGTGACCGCGGCGGCGCCGAGCAGGGCCAGCACCGGGATCTCCAGCGCCAGCGTCGGCATCGAGGCCGCGAGCAGGCCGAGGACGCCGAAGGCGAGGGCGCCGCCGGCGATCAGGCGCGGGCCGGTGCGGCCGTGGGCGCCGTTGACGAGGGCGCCGCCGATCGAGCCGACCGCCATCGCCGAGACCATCACGGCATAGGTGCCGGCGCCGCCGTCGAAGCTGAATTTGGCCAGCAGCGGCAGCACCACCTGGAAGTTGAAGCCGAGCGTCCCGACCAGGGCCATCAGCGCCAGCGGCACCGCCAGCTCGGGGGTGGCGATGACGTAGCGCAGCCCGGCCCGGATCGCGCCGGGCTCACGCGGGGCGACCGGCTCGGTGTGCAGGCCGCGCGGGTCCATCCCCCAGAGGGCGACGATCATCGCCACGAAGGTCAGCGCGTTGAGCGCGAAGCAGGGGACGACGCCAAAGCCGGCGATCAGCAGGCCCGCCAGCGCCGGCCCGACGATCCGCGCCATCTGCACGATCACGCTGTTGAGGCTGACCGCGTTGACGACCCGGCCGGGGCCGACCATCTCCATCACGAAGCTCTGCCGGGCGGGGTTGTCGACGGCGTTGACCGAGCCCATCGCGAAGACGGCCAGATAGACCATCCAGGGGGTGACGACGCCGGTCGCCGTGACCGCGAAGAGGCCGACGGCGGGGATCGCCATCAACGCCTGGGTCATGATCAGCAGCCGCCGTTTGGGGATGCGGTCGGCGAGCAGGCCACCCCAGGCGCCGATCAGGAGCATCGGCAGGAACTGCAGGGCGGTGGTCAGGCCGACGGCGACGCCGCTGTCGGTGAGGGTGAGGATCAGCCAGATCGCCGCCACCGTCTGCATCCAGGTGCCGGAGAGGGAGATCAGCTGGCCGGCGAAGTAGCGCCGGTAGTTGGGGACCTCGAGCGAGTTGAACGAGCGGCGCAGGGCGTTGCTCACCCGCGCTCATCCTCCAGCATCCGCTCGAGGATCTCCGCCGCCCGCTCCAGTGCCTCGACGTCGGCGGCGGGCATGTCGCGCATGCGCCGCGCCAGGTATGCGTTCTTGCGCCGGCGCAAGCGCCGCAGGCGCTCGCGGCCGACGACGTTGACGCTGACCAGAGAGCTGCGGCCGTCGTCCGGGTCGGGGGTGCGCTCGATCAGCCCCTCTCTTTCGAGGCAGCCGAGGGTGCGGGTCACGGTCGGCCGCCGCACCCGCTCCAGCTTCGCCAGCTCGCTCGGGGTGAGCGGGCCGTGGCGCTCGATCGTCGCCAGCGCCGCGGTCGAGGTCGGCGTCAGCCCGGTCGCCTCCGCCGCCGCCTCCTGCCGCAGTCGCCGCGCCGTCCGCACGATCCCCAGCCGCAGCTGGGCGGCGGCGTCGGTCAGCGAGGTGTCCTTGGTCGGAGTCATTGATTAGCCTTGGTAATTAGTTTAGCAAACTAGTTCCAGAGCGCAAAGACGCGCACAAAGCCAATTCTCTGCGCCAATTGAGTCACGCCTGGCCTTGAGCTCGAATTTGCCGTTTAGGGTGGCCGATAGGAGGGTGAAGGAGACAGGCGCGCTCCGAACAGCTGACAACTGTTGCGTCTAGCCCAACCAGCTGGATCCGGTTCGAGTCCGGCGCCCTCCGCAGTTGAAATTCGCTGGGCGAGGTCGAGATCTGGCGCAGGCCGCCGTGTTAGCCTAGGGGCGGTTGTCAGCTGCGCGGGGTGGTTCCCCGCTTCACCAGACTCGACCCGCTCCGGCGGGTCTTGTCGTTTCCAGGACGCTGGCTGCGTCTCGGCGAAGCTCAGGCAGCGAAGCGTTTTTCGGAGCGGGCCTTGGCCTTGGCGGCCTCGATCTCGCGGTCCTTCGGCGGCGCCGTGGTGACGAGGCGGTCGAGCAGCTTCGCCGTCACCTCGGCGATTTCCTCGACGGCCTCGTCGAAGGCCTCCTTGTTGGCCTGCGAGGGCTTGGTGGAGCCGCTGATCTTGCGCACGTACTGGAGGGCGGAAGCCTGGATCTCGTCCTCGGTCGCGGCGGGCTCGAAATTGTGGAGGGTGCGAATGTTTCTACACATGGGGCCGATTTTAGCCCCCGGCTAGGCCCGCCGGTGAACCTCGGCCGCCCCTGCCTGATCGCGCGGCCGCACGAGGATCTCGTCGACGTTGACGTGGGAGGGCTGGGCGACGGCCCAGCGGATGCACTCGGCGACGTCCTCGGCCCGCAGCGGCTCCATCCCCTCGTAGACCCTGGCCGCCGCCTCCTCGTCGCCGCCGAAGCGAACCAGGGAGAACTCGGTCTCGACCATGCCGGGAGCGACGTCGGTGACGCTGACCGGCTCGCCGAGCAGCTCCAGGCGCAGCGTGCGCAGGGCGGCTCGCTGGGCGTGCTTGGCGGCCGTGTATCCCGCTCCACCCCGGTAGGTCTCGAAGGCGGCGATGCTAGTGACGCCGACTACGTGGCCGTTGCCGGACTTGATCAGGCGCGGCAGCAGCGCCCGGGTCATCCGCATCGTCCCCAGCACGTTCGCCTCGTACATCGTCCGCCACAGCTCTTCGTCGGCGTCGGCAAGGGACTCCAGGCCGAGGGCGCCGCCGGCGTTGTTGACGAGCACGTCGCAGGCGGGGACCTGGCTGGCGAAGGCGGTGACCGAATCGGGGTCGGTCACGTCCAGCTCGATCGCCTGGCCGCCGATCTCGCTCGCCAGAGCTTCCAGCCGGTCCAGCCGCCGGGCGCCGAGGACCAGCCGGTAGCCGTCCCCGGCCAGGGCCCGCGCCGTGGCGGCGCCGATGCCGCTGGACGCTCCGGTGACGACTGCGGTCCCCATCCCCGCAGACTAGGGAAGGGACTGGCGCGCCCGGTCTATGGTTGGCTGGTGACCGTCGCCGCCAGCCCTGACCCTCCCCCTTTCGCGGTTGCGAAGGTGACGCTGAACGGGCGCGGCGTTCGCCTCGAGCCGCTCGATGCCGAGCGCCATCGCGACGGCCTCGAAGCGGCGATCGCCGACGGCGACCTCTCGGCGCTCTGGGTCACGACCGTGCCGCGCCCGGACCAGATGGACGAGTTCTTCCAGTGCGCCGAGACCGCCTTCGCCGCCGGGCGCGAGCTCGCCTTCGCCACGGTTGACGAGGAGACGGAGACGATCGCCGGCAGCACCCGCTTCATGAACGTCGAAGCCGTCCACCGGCGAGTCGAGATCGGCTTCACCTTCCTCGCCGCGAGCTACCAGCGCACCCACGTCAACACCGCGGCCAAGCTGCTGATGCTCGAGCACGCCTTCGACGCCTGGCAGGTCAACCGGGTCGAACTGCTCACCGATGCCCTCAACGAGCGCTCGCGCGCCGCGATCGTCCGCATCGGCGCCCGGCCGGAGGGCATCCTCCGCGCCCACATGGTGATGCCCGACGGCCGCGTCCGCGACTCGGCCGTCCACAGCATCTCCCGGCCCGAGTGGCCGGGCGTGCAGGCGGACCTGACGGCCCGCCTGCGGGTCGCCTAGTAGCGGTAGTGGTCCGGCTTGTAGGGGCCCTCGGCGGGGATGCCGAGGTAGGCCGCCTGCTCGGGGGTCAGCTCGGTCAGCTTGACGCCGAGGGCCTCGAGGTGGAGGCGGGCAACCTTCTCGTCGAGGTGCTTGGGCAGGACGTAGACCTGCTTCGCCTCGTACTGGACGCTCTTGCCGAAGAGCTCGATCTGGGCGATCACCTGGTTGGTGAAGGAGTTCGACATCACGAAGCTCGGGTGCCCGGTGGCGTTGCCGAGGTTGAGCAGGCGGCCCTCGGAGAGCAGCACGATCGAGTGGCCGTCGGCGAAGCGCCACTCGTCGACCTGCGGCTTGATGTTGATCCGCTCGGCGGCGCCGCCTTCGAGCCCGGCGACGTCGATCTCGTTGTCGAAGTGGCCGATGTTGCCGACGATCGCGTTGTGCTTCATCCGCGCCATGTGCTCGGCGGTGATGATGTCCTTGTTGCCGGTGGCGGTGACGAAGATGTCGGCGGTCTCGACGACTTCGTCGAGCGTCCGCACCTCGTAGCCCTCCATCGCCGCCTGCAGGGCGCAGATCGGGTCGATCTCGGTGACGATCACGCGGGCGCCCTGGCCGCGCAGCGAGGAGGCGCAGCCCTTGCCGACGTCGCCGTAGCCGCAGATCACCGCGACCTTGCCGCCGATCATCACGTCGGTGCCGCGGTTGATGCCGTCGACCAGAGAGTGGCGGCAGCCGTAGAGGTTGTCGAACTTGGACTTGGTGACCGAGTCGTTGACGTTGATCGCCGGGAACAGCAGCTCCCCCGCCTCGGCCAGCTGGTAGAGGCGGTGGACGCCGGTCGTCGTCTCCTCGGTCACGCCCTGGATCCCCGCGCCGAGGCGGGTCCAGCGCTGCGGGTCCTGCTCGAGCGAGCGCTGCAGGGTTTCGAGGATGATCTTGAACTCGCCCGAGTCGGCGGTCTCCGGATCGGGCACCGCGCCCGCTTTCTCGAACTCGGTGCCCTTGTGGACGAGCAGGGTGGCGTCGCCGCCGTCGTCGAGGATCATGTTCGGGCCCTCGCCGTCGGGCCAGAGCAGCGCCTGCTCGGTGCACCACCAGTACTCCTCCAGGGTCTCGCCTTTCCAGGCGTAGACCGGCACGCCGCTGGCGGCGATCGCCGCGGCGGCGTGGTCCTGGGTCGAGAAGATGTTGCAGCTGGCCCAGCGCACCTCGGCGCCGAGCGCGGTCAGCGTCTCGATCAGCACCGCCGTCTGCACCGTCATGTGCAGGGAGCCGGTGATGCGGGCGCCTTTCAGCGGCTGCTCCGCGGCGAACTCCTCGCGGGTCTGCATCAGTCCGGGCATCTCGACCTCGGCGAGCGCGATCTCCTTGCGCCCGAAGTCGGCGAGGCCGATGTCGGCCACCTTGTAGTCCTGCGTGGCGGTGCTGACGGTCATCGAGTAAAGGTCTCCTGAGTTAGTTGATTGCTCGCTCATGGTACGCAAAGGGGGTCGGCCGGGCGGCGTCGAAACAAGCCACGGTGAGCGCCGAAGCCGCAGCCAAGCCCGTCCGCTACGGCCCGGGGATGGACGCCCGCAGCGCCCGGGTGGCGGAAAAGCTGAATACGCCGATGCTGATCGCGGCGGCGCTGACCCTGCCCACCGTGGCGATCACCGAGTCGCATCCGGGCGGCACCCTGGAGCACGTCGCCGCCGCGCTCAACTGGGTCACCTGGACCGCCTTCGCGATCGAGCTGGTGGTGATGATGTCCGTCGTCCCCGACCGCTGGGCCTACCTGCGCCGCCGCCCGCTCGACCTGGTCATCGTCTTCTTCACCCCGCCGGTGCTGCCGGCGGGGCTGCAGAGCCTGCGGGTCCTGCGCCTGCTGCGCCTCCTGCGGTTGCTGCGCCTGGCCCAGCTCTCGCGCGAGGTCTTCTCGCTGGAGGGATTGCGCTACGCGCTGCTGCTGGCGGTCCTGACCGCGGTCGGCGGCGCCGCCCTCTTCGGCTCCTTCGAGGGCCACCAGGGCGACCTCAGCTTCTGGGACGACCTCTACTGGGCGATCACGACGATGACCACGCTCGGATCCGGCATCACGCCGACGACCACCGGCGGCGAGATCGTCTCCACCGTCGTCCTGATCGTCGGCATCGGCTTCGTGGCGCTGCTCACCGGCAGCTTCGCCCAGCGCTTCCTGGCCCCCGAAATCGCCGAGCTCGAGGAAGAGCTGGAGGACGAGGACCTGACCGCGGAGGCGCTGGCCCTGCGCGAACTGCGCAGCGTCCAAGAGCAGCTGCAGGCGCTCGAGCTCGCGGTCGAGCGCATGGCGCGCCAGCGACAGGACTAGTGCTCGTTCGGGGGGTCTGGCGAGGACGGATTGGGTGTCCCTTCCGCTTGCTGGGATTTTCGCCGGGAGCCCCGTCTCTCTCGCCGAGTCGCCGGTGCGAAAATCAGGACGCCGCGCGCTCCAGGGACACCCAACCCCTCCCCACGAGAACTCACCGGACTTCCTGGGTGATCAGCTTCCGAGTCGAGGGGTGGGACGGGTTGGAGGGTCGGGTGCCCCTCGTACGAGCGGCGTCCGATTTTCGCCCCGGTAACTCAGCGAGAGACGCGAAGTTAAAGGCGAAAATCCCAGCGAAGGTAGAGGGGCACCCGACCCTCCCCCAGCTGCCCATCCCTAATCCTCGTCCCCCTCCGCCGCGATCTTCGCCTCCAGTTCCTTCATCACCTCGGGGTCGCGCAGGGTGGTGACGTCGCCCAAAGCCCGGCCTTCGGCGATGTCCCGCAAGAGCCGGCGCATGATCTTGCCGGAGCGGGTCTTCGGCAGGTCGTCGGCCCAGATGACCCGCTTCGGGCGGGCGAACTTGCCGATATGGCGCGCGACGCTCTCCCGCACGCCCTCGATCAAATCGTCGCTGGGCTCGGTGCCTCCGTTGAGGGTGACGAAAGCGCAGATCGCCTGGCCGGTGTCCTCGTCGGCCTGGCCGATCACCGCCGCCTCGGCGACTTTCTCGTGGGCGACGATCGCCGACTCGACCTCGGCCGTGGAGAGGCGGTGGCCGGAGACGTTGACGACGTCGTCGATCCGCCCGATCACCCAGAAGTAGCCGTCGGCGTCGCGGCGGGCGGCGTCGCCGACCAGGTAGCGCTCCACCCCGAAGCGCGAGAAGTAGGTCTCGACGAAGCGGTCGTCCTCCTTGTAGAGGCCGCGCAGCATCGAGGGCCAGGGGCGCTCCAGCACCAGCAGGCCCTGGCCTTCCTCGATCGGCTCGCCCTCTTTCTCGTCGACGACCCGCGCCTCGACCCCCGGGAACGGCGTCGTCGCCGAGCCGGGCTTGGTCGCGGTGACCCCCGGCAGCGGCGTGATCATCATCGCGCCCGTCTCCGTCTGCCACCAGGTGTCGACGATCGGACAGCGTTCGCCGCCGATCACCCTGTGGTACCAGAGCCAGGCCTTGGGGTTGATCGGCTCGCCGACCGAACCCAGCAGGCGCAACGAGGAGAGATCGGACTTTTCGGGGATCTCGGCGCCCCACTTGATGAAGGTGCGGATCGCGGTCGGCGCCGCGTAGAGGATCGTCGCCTTGTAGCGCTCGATCAGCTCCCACCAGATCCCCTTGCCCGGATAGTCCGGCGCCCCCTCCCACATCACGCTGGTGGCGCCGTTGGCGAGCGGGCCGTAGACGATGTAGGAGTGGCCGGTGACCCAGCCGACGTCGGCGGCGCACCAGTAGACGTCCTCCTCCGGCTTGAGGTCGAAGACGTAGCGGTGGGTGGCGGTGACGCCGGTCATGTAGCCGCCGGTGGTGTGCAGGATCCCCTTCGGCTTCGCGGTCGAGCCCGAGGTGTAGAGGATGTAGAGCGGGTGCTCGGCCTCCATCGGCTCGGCCGGGCACTCGGGGTCGGCGGCGGCCAGGACTTCGTCGTAGAAGACGTCACGGCCCTCGCTCATCGGGCAATCGATGCCGGTGTGACGGACGACGACGATCGTCTTCAGCGACTCCAGCGCATCCATCTGCTCGTCGACGGCCGGCTTGATCGGCGCCGTCTTGCCCTTGCGGCGGGCGCCGTCGACGGTGACCAGCGCCTTCGCCTCCGAGAACTCCATCCGCTCCCGCACCGACTCCGCCGAGAAGCCGCCGAAGACGACGTTGTGGATGGCGCCGATGCGGGCGCAGGCCAGCATCGCCACCGCGACCTCGGGGATCATCGGCAGGTAGATGCCGACCACGTCGCCCTTCTCGACGCCGAGGCCCTTGAGGGCGTTGGCGAAGCGCTGGACGTCGCGGTGCAGGTCGGCGTAGGTGACGTCGCGCTCCTCACCCTCCTCGCCGCGCCAGTGGTAGGCGACGCGCTCGCCGATGCCGGCCTCGACGTGGCGGTCGAGGCAGTTGGCGGAGGCGTTGAGCCGCCCGTCCTCGAACCACTTGTAGAAGGGCGGGTTGGAGTCGTTCAGGCCCCGGCTCGGCTCGACGTCCCAGTCGAGCAGCTCGGTCGCCTGCCGCAGCCACCAGGTCTCGGGGTCGGCTGCCGCCTCCTCGTAGATCGCGGGATCGCTCCAGAGAGCGCGCTCGCGGAACTCCGCGGGCGGCTCGAACTTCTCCACCGCGAGCATCTCCTCCAGCTCCCGCTCCAGATCCATCCCCATGCGTGAAAAGCTACCCCAGCGGGGCGGGGATCAATAGCCGGCGGGGTGGCGCGCGATGAAGCCTTCCGTCGTACTCACTGGCGATGAGTGCCAGCGGGGGCCGGCGCCGCCGGAGGTGTCGAAGGCGAGGCCGGCGACCGTCATCCAGGCGTGGCCGGCGTTGCCGTAGACGGTGATCCACTTGCCGGGGCCAGGTTCGCCCCAGGTCGAGAGGCCGGTCGAGTCGAGCGGGCTTTCGAGGAAGCCGCCGCCGTGCAACGCGTAGCTGACCGCGCCCGAGCAGTCATAGCCCGAAGATTCGAAGGAGCCGTGGCCACCGCCCCAGATATAGGGGGTGGTGGCGATCGCGTTGGCGGCGGAGATGACCGCCTTGACCGCGTCCGGGGCCGAGGCGGGAGCGCTCGCTTCGCTTTCGCTGATGAAGCCCGCGGTCTGGCCGGGGGTGAGCGGGGCGGGCACTTCGCCGGTCGGGACGGGACCGCCTTCGGAGGCGATCTGGTTGGAGATCGAGGCGAGGTTGTTGCTGAGCGCCTCTTCGCGCGATTCGAGCGATTCCATCGCCTCGCGGCGCTCGGCCTGGGCCGACTTCAGCGCGGCGAAGCGCGACTCGGCTTCGTCCCGGGCGGCGGCGACTTCGCGCTCGGCGGCGGCGATCGAGTCGCGCGCCTGCTTGATCTCGGCCCGGTTGTCGGCCAGCCTGGCGACGGCGCCGGTGACCTCGTCGCGCAGCGCCTTGACCCGGTCGACGACGGAGTCGTCATAGCTCTGGATCCGGTTCAGGTATTCGGTCTGGGCCGCCATCTCCGACCAGTTCTCCGATTCGAGGATCGCGTTGACGAGGTCGGGCGAGCCCGCCTCGTAGATCGCCACCAGGCGCTCGCGCAGCACCGAGAGCGCGCGGCCGAGCTGGGCCCGCACCTCTTCGAGATGCTCCTTTTCCCGCTTCAGCGCCGCCGTCGCCTGCTCCAGCTCGCTCTGCTTCGCGGCCAGTTCGGCCTCGACCGCGGCCTGCTTCTGGCGCAGGGCCGAGACTTCGCCGATCATCGAGTCGATTGCCGCGTTCTGTTCGGCGATCGTTTCCGCCAGCGAGCTCTGGTCCTCGCGGACGTTGTCAAGCTTGCCCTGGGTCGCCTCGAGCTTTTCCCGCGGCGTCTCCGCCGGCGCGTTCGCCTCGGTCAGCGCCAGGGCGCTGACCGCCGCCAGCAGCAGCGCCGCGAAGAGCAGCGTGCGGCGCTTGAGAGCGCCCGGATGGGTGTCGAGGAAGAAAGCCCGCATCGAGACCGCGCCGGCCCGGAAAGAGGGTTCGGCAGCGAGTCGCGCAGGCTAGCGAAGAAGCCTGAAGATCATGAGGAGTTGCTAATAACCTGCAACTTCCCGTGCAAATCGCGCACTTTGCAGGAGTCGAGGCGCCCGCCCCGACTCCTGCGGCGGCAGTGCTAGGCGAGCAGCTTGGCCTTGGCCTTGTCGAACTCCTCGGCCGAAAGCGCGCCCTTTTCCTTGAGGTCGTTGAGCTTGTGCAGTTCGTCCGCGGGGGTGCTGTGGGCTTGCGTCTGCACGTATTCGTCGAAATGCTTTTTCGCGTCCGCCTGGGCTTTGATCGTGCGGTCGCGCATGCCGCTGCCGCGGGCGATCAGGTAGATCAGGGCGGTCAGGAACGGGATGAAGACGAGGAACAGGACCCAGGCGGCCTTCGCCCAGCCCGAGAGCTCGTGGTCGCGGAAGAGGTCGGAGATGATCGTGATCAGGATCCAGATCCAGATCACGAAGAAGAAGATCTCGAAGGTGAGGAGGAGGAGTTCTCCCAGGCTGATGTCGGCAAACGGCAACAAGGTGCTTCCTTTCGTTCAGCAAGCGGCGTCGGCGGCGGATTGCCGCTCTTTTCTAATCGCCACGCTACCCCA
Organism: uncultured Solirubrobacterales bacterium; assembly: GCA_963849165.1. Classification (GTDB taxonomy): domain Bacteria; phylum Actinomycetota; class Thermoleophilia; order Solirubrobacterales; family 70-9; genus VAYN01. The sequence continues at coordinate 750,595 of CAWKGJ010000004.1, forward strand.
GACGTTGCGAGAACAGCGTCACAGCGACCGAGGTGGCGAGGTTGAGACTGGAGACCCCCTCCCGCATCGGGATCGAGATCCGCGCGTCGGCCCGCTCGAGCAGCTCATCGCTGATGCCGTGGCGCTCGGTTCCGAAAGCGAGCACGGCCCGCGCGGGCAGCCGGGCGGGGCCCAGCTCCTCCCCGTCGGGGTCGATCGCCAGCAGCGGCCGATCGCTCGTCGGCAGCGCCTTGATCGCGGCGACCGGCAGCGCGAAGTGCAGGCCGGCGGCACCGCGCACGGCGTCCGGGTACCAGGGGTCGTTCTCGCCGGTGCTCAGCACCGCGGCCGCGCCGGCCGCCGCCGCGACCCGGATGCAGGCGCCGATGTTGCCCATGTTCTTCGGCTGCTCGAGCAGGACCACCGGGGCCGGTCGAGGGTCGGCGAGAACCGCAGCGAGGTCGAAGGCCGGCCGGCGGGCGATCGCGACCACGCCGGTGCGGGGGACCAGCGGCGCCAGGCCGGCGAGGTCCTCGGGCTCGACCCGCTCCACCCTGCCGCCCAGCTGCCCCTCCAGGTCCGGGGCCAGCTCCCGCGCCAGCTGCTCCAGCCCGTCCGGGTCGACCGCAACCGCCTCGACCAGCTCGGCGCCGAAGCGCAGGGCGTGCTTGAGGGCGTGGAAGCCCTCGACGACGGTCAGCTCGGGATCGCGCCTGGCTTTGCGGAAGCGCACCGTGAGCTCGTGGTCACCCATCGCGCCATCATGACTCGCTCGACGGAGCCTGGACGGTCTGGTCGCGGCCGGCGGCCTTGGCTCGGTAGAGGGCGCTGTCGGCCCGGTCGATCAGGTCCTCGGCGCTCTCGGCGTGATCCCAGCAGGCAAGGCCGGCCGAGCAGGTCTGCTCGCCGGGCGTCGCCCCGCGCAGGCGTTCGACGATTTCCGCCGCTTGGTCGGGACCGGTGTCGGGAAGGACGACGAGGAACTCCTCGCCGCCGAAGCGCACGATCGTGTCTTCCCCCCGCAGCTCCGAGTCCCAGGCGACCGCGCAGCGGCGCAGCATCTCGTCGCCGGCCAGGTGGCCGTGTGCGTCGTTGTAGGCCTTGAAGTGGTCGAGGTCGACGATCGCCAGGCAGAGGCCCGACTCGGCCCGTAGCGCCCGCGCCATCTCCCGCGGCAGCTGCTCGTCCAGCGCCCGCCGGTTGGACAGGCCGGTGAGGGCGTCGCTGCTGGCCAGCACCGCGACCTCGGTCAGCAGTTTCTCGCGTTCGGACTCGACCTGCTTCAGCTCGGTGACGTCGGAGGCGCGGGCGTAGATCAGCGACTCGTCCGGGGAGAGGGTCGAGCTCCAGCGCAGCCAGTGCCAGCTGCCGTCCTTGGCCAGGTAGCGGTTCTCGAAGCCGACCGTCTCGCTGCCTTCGAAGAGCGCCGCCGACTCGGCTTCGGTGCGGGCGCGGTCGTCCGGGTGGACGAAATCGATGAAGGGCGCCGCCCGCAGCTCCTCCTCGCCGTAGCCGAGGCACTCCCAGGCCGAGTTGAGCTCGACGAAGTAGCCCTTCATGTCGGCCGTGCAGAGCATGTCGTGGGAGAGGTCGAAGAAGCGGCGGGCACGCAGGTCCGCCTTGGTGCGGCGGGCGACGATGGCGCTGGTCAGGGCCATCACCACCGAGAGCGAGACCGCGGAGAAGATCCAGCGGGTCAGCGGCGAGTAGCCGGCGGTGCTTTCGACCACGGCCAGGGCAGCGGCGTAGACCGCGAGCAGCCAAGCGAGCTGGGCGATCGCCAGCTTGCGGGGGAAGAAGTAGGCGGCGATCAGGGTGGCCCAGACGAAGATCGAGCCGTACTGGCCGACGGCGACGCCGCTCTCCCAGATCAGCAGGCCGGTGGCCGCCGCCGTGGCGGCCAGGCCCAGGTGAGCGCCGAGGAGCGGGATCCGCGGCGAGAGAAGCCAGTAGAGGACGCCACCGGCGGCCATCGCCGCGGCGGTGGCGATCAGGGCCGGCGTGTCGGCGCCGCTCGGGTGGGGCAGGACCAGGGAGAGGGCGACAAGGCCGGCGCCGGCCAGCAACAGGGCTCCGACGGCGCGGGCCTCCGAGCGGCCCGGCGCCTGCAACGCCTCCCGCTTTTTGGGCATCCCGGCCAATGCCCTTAAGCATCGGCAGCGGGCGCGGGGCCTTTAGGAGCGGGACCGCACCACCTCGAACTGGCTCATCAGCCCGTGGTCCTCGTGGTCGAACATGTGGCAGTGGATCACGAACTTGCCAGGGTGGTCGCTGAAGTGCCCGGCGAGGAGGATCCGTTCGCCCGGGTAGACGAAGAAGGTCTCCTTGAGGCAGTCTTCCCACGGCGGCGGCGGCCGGCCGTCACGGGACAGCAGGTACCAGTCGTTGTGGTGCAGGTGCATCACGTGCGCGACCGCGGAGCGGTTGACGATCTCCCAGATCGCGGTCGTGCCGAGCACCGGGAAGGCTTCGGCGCGGGCGGGGTTGAAGGTCCTGCCGTTGATCAGCCAGGTGGTCTTGAAGAGGCCGCCGACCGAGACCTCCCAGCGCTGGTCGGGCTCGCGGTCGCGCCGCTCTCGCGCCTTGCGCGCCCACTCCGGCAGCGGCCGCAGCCGGCGCGGGACGCGGGTCCTGTCCGCCACCCGGCCGGGGCGGACCCGGAACTGCATCAGGGCGCCGGCGTAAGCCCGCGAGCCGTCCGGGTTGCGACCGCCGTGGGGCCGGCTGCGCAGCTCCACCGAGTCGCCGCCGGCACCGGCGAAGTCGACGATCACCTCGGCCCTCTCCCCCGGCCCGATCAAGATCTCCTCGCGCCGTACCGGCTTCGGCATCAGGCCGCTGTCGCTGCCGATCTGAATCAGCGGGGCGCCGTTGGAGAGGTAGAAGTTGTAGGAGCGGAACTGGGAGACGTTGAGGACCCGCAGCCGGTACCGGCAGGCGCTCACCTCGTGATGGGGCATGAAGGCGCCGTTGACCAGGACCATCCGTCCGGCGATCCCGTCGGCGGGCGGGCGCAGGCCGGTGCCGAAGGGATCGGTCAGCTGGTTGCGGCGGTCGAAGTCGCGGTCGGCGATCATCAGCGGGACGTCGCGCTCTCCCCGCGGCAACGGCAGCGAGGCGTCGAAGTCGTCGTCGACGATCCACATCCCGACCAGGCCGCGCCAGCTGTGGGGAGCCGTGCGGTCGAGGCGATGGTCGTGGTACCACTGGAAGGCGGCGCGTTCGGGGCGGCCGTCCTCGATCAGGTCGTAGACGTAGGTTTTGCGCCCGCCGGGCGGGATCAGCAGGTCGTTGCCGGACTCGCGGGCCGAGAGCCCGCGCGGGATGCGGCAGAAGTACGAGACCAGCTGCGACTTGGTCAGCCCGCCCGGCTGGCCGTCGAAGCGGGAGCGATTGTGGCCGCCGTGCAGGTGGACCGAGAGCTCGCCCGCCGCGGCCGGCAGCTCGTGGCGGAAGTTGACCGTGGTGCGCTCTCCCGCCGGCCGGCGGATCGTCGGCCCGGGGAAGGTGCCGCCGTAGGTCCACAGCTTCGTCTTGGCACCGGGGAGGATCTGCGCCTCGGCCTCGCGGATCGGGATCTCGATCCCCGAATCGGTCAGCTCCCGCGGGATCGGCAGCCGCGCCTGGAACGGCGCCGCCGCGAACGCCTCGGGAGCCGCGCCCAGGGCCGGCAGCAGCCCGCTGCCGCCGCCCTTCAGCGGCAGCAGGTAAGCGAGCGCGCCGCCGCCGAGGGCGCCGAGGAAGGCTCGGCGCCCCAGGCGAGGCGTGGATTTGGACTGCCCAGACGTGCCGCTAGCTGCCGGCGGGCAGGACGTTGACGGAGCCCTGCATCCAGGGATGGACCGCGCAGAGGAAATGGATCCGCTTCGGACCGGCGCTGGTGTCGGCGGTCACCTGCTGCCCGAAGGACTGGCCCTTCTTGCCGCTGAACCAGGAGTCGCCCTCGACGGTGGCGCTGCTGCCCTCGGTGTCCCAGCCGGCTTCGCCCGCCTCGACCGGATTGATTTTGACCGGGCCTTCGCCTTTGACGCCGTGCCAGTCCGCGATCGCTTTGCAGATGTGGTTCGGCGTGAAGCACTTTTTGCGTGCGCCCGGAGTCTTCGGCAGCGAGCCCTCGGTGACCAGCGAGAAGGTGTGCGGGCCCATCTTTTTCGGGTCGGTCGAGTTGACGATCTTCAGCTCGTCACCCTGGGCGACCGTCTTCGGCCCGACGAACTTGAGCGCGCCTTTGACTTCTTTCATGTAGATCGTGTCGGTGACGCCCGTCGGCGTCACCGCGCCGCCGGCCAGCCCGGGAGCGAAGGCGGCGAGTGCGAAGGCCGCGGTCGCGGCTGCCGCTAAGAGGGAATGCTTTCTCAAGAGGTTTCCTTTCTGGACGAACGTTTGAGCAAAGCGCAATGTAGCCTCTGAAGCGGATTATGGCCAGCTTCCTCCATACCTGTTACCGAATCGGCGAGATCGATCGCTCGGTCGCCTTCTACGCCAAGCTCGGCTTCGAGGAGGTGGCGCGGATGCCGATCGGCGACGAGGCGATCAACGTCTTCATGGCCATGCCCGGCGAAGACCCCCGGCTGGAGCTGACCTACAACCACGGGGTCGAGTCCTACGACCACGGCAGCGGCTACAACCACATCGCCCTCGCCGTCGACGACCTCGACGGCACCCTCGAGCGGCTGGCCGCCGAAGGCATCGACCCCGAAAAGCCGCCCTACCGCCCCGGCAACCGCACCGAGGGCCACCGCATCTGCTTCGTCCGCGACCCGGACGGCTACCGCATCGAGCTGATCGGGGAGTAGCGCCCTAGGTGTAGATGCCAGCCACGTTGTTCCCGGTCAGCTCCCGCAGCCGCGCAATGGGCGGCCGGTGACCGATGGCGCCGTGTCGTCGCCTGAAGTTGTAGCGCTCGATCCAGCCCGAGAGGGCTGCGGCCCTCTCGGGCGAGGAGCCGTAGACAGCGGCGTAGGCCCACTCGCGCAGCATCGTGCGGATGAATCTCTCGGCCTTGCCGTTGGTCTGGGGCCGGTAGGGCTGGGTGCGGATGTGCCTGATCCCCATCACCCGGCAGGCGATCGCGTGGGCGGTGGAGCGGTAGGCGCCGCCGTTGTCGGTCATCAGTCGCTCGACCGCGATGCCATGGGAGCGGTAGAAGGCAACCGCCCGTCGCAGGAAGCCGATCGCGGTTGCGCTCTTCTCGTCGGGCAGGACCTCGGCATAGGCGAGGCGGGTGGCGTCATCGACGCAGACGTGCACGCACTCCCAGCCGACCTGGCGGCGCTTGACGCCGGCCGCGTCGAGCTTGGTGATGTGGCGGCGGGCCTTGCGGCCGGTGACTCGGTGACCTGCGCCATGCGGGCCAATCCGGCCCAGCTTCTTGACGTCGATGTGGATCAGCTCCCCGGCACGGCGGCGCTCGTAGCGGCGAATCGGCTCCAGAGGATCCAGGCGGCTGAGCTTGCCGAGGCCGATCCGCTTCAACACCGCCGAGACCGTCGAGGTAGCCATCTCCAAGAGCTCGGCGATCTCGGGACCGGTCAGCGCCAGTCGCCGCAGAGCGGCGATCGCCTCCACGCGATCCGGCGGCGTAGTGTTGTGCACGGTGCGTGGCGCGGAGCTGCGATCGAGCAGCCCGGCCTCGCCTTCGGCGCGGTAGCGGCGCACCCATTTGCCTGCTGTCCTCGCGCTCACTCCGGCGGCCTCGGCCGCCTCCGTGAGCGCGATCCCATCCTGGAGCACTCTCTTGACCATGATCGCTCTCCCCTTCGGGCCGAGGGGCGCGTTAGCGTGGAGCTTCATCCGGTTCCTCCTTGTTGCTGGGGCTTCGACACCGCCAGCCTCCAAGGAGGCCCGGATGAACAACGTGCTTAGGAATTACACCTAGGAGGGACTAGCGAAACCCCCGCACGCGTCCAGCGGCGGCGGACACGGCGCGGTGCGGCGTCCTCGGTCGGCCAAATAGCGCTGCTATTCGGCCTCCCTGCGTCCTTGCCCCGCTTGGTCCGGCGCTCGCTGGCCCGCGCACCCGGGTTTCGCTAGTCCCTCCTAACCGGGGCTGATGCCGCCGCCGGAGGGCGGTGGAGTGCTGGGTTCGGGAGTGGGCGCCGGGGCCGGGGTGGGTTCCGGGTCGGGCGCGGATTCCGAGGATGATTCGTCTTCGCCGCCTTCCTCGTCGCCGTCCTTTTCCTTCGAGCCGTCTTCCTCTTCTTCTTCGGCTCCGTACGTTTCTTCTTCTTCGTAGCCGCTCGAGTAGCCGGACGAGGCGTTGTCGCTTTCCAGGCCGGAGAGTTCGGGCAGGCCCTCGGGCACTTCGAATTCCGGGCATTCGCCTTCCTGCGCGGCCGACATGAACGACTGCCAGATCGGGCCCGCGGTCGGGCCGCCGTAGCCGGTGTATTCGCGTGACTGCGGGTGGCCGACCCAGACGGCGGTGGAGAACATCGGCGTGTAGCCGACGAACCAGGCGTCGGACTCTTCCTCGGAGGTGCCGGTCTTGCCGGCCTCCGAGCTGCAGCCGATCGAGGTGTAGCCGGCGCCGGTGCCGGAGGTGATCACGCCCTCCAGGATCCTCGTCACTTCGTATGCCTGGCCCTCGGTCAGCACCCGCTCGCCCTCGTCGGCGCCCAGTTCGTCGACCTTGCCGTCTTTCGGGAACTCGACTTTGCTGATCGCGGTCGGGTCGTGGTGGATGCCGCCGTTGGCGAGGGTCGCGTAGGCGGTGGCCATCTCCAGCGGCGTCACGCCTTCGGCGAGACCGCCGATCCCCTCGGCCGGCACCGATTCCAGCGACGAGGTGATCCCCATTTCTTCGGCCGTCTGGGTCACGTTTTCGGGGCCGACGTCGAGATCGAGCTGGGCGAAGATGGTGTTGACGGAGTGCACGGTCGCGTTGACCAGGTCCATCGTGCCGCCGCCGTCGCCCTCGGCGTTGTTCACGGTCCAGGTGCCGCCTCCCGGCAGCGAGAGGGTTTTCGGCGAGCTGCCGTCGTAGTAGGTGCTGTCGGGGTCGATGCCCTGCTTGATCGCCGCGGTCAGGACAAAGGTCTTGAAGGAGGAGCCGGGCTGGCGGTGCGCCTGCCAGGCGTAGTTGAACTGGGCTTCGCTGGCGTAGCCTTCGGTCGAGGCGAGGGCGACGATCTCGCCGGTCTCCGGGTTGACCGAGGCGAGGCCGGCCGCCGGGCCACCTTCCGGGTAACAGACGTAACACGAGTTTTCGACCGCTTCCTCGGCCTTCGCCTGCAGGTCGGGGTCGATCGTCGTGTAGGCCTTGAGGCCGCCGTTGCGAACGGTGTTGATCCCGTAGCGCTCGATCAGCTGCTGCTGGACCAGGTCGAAGAGGAAGGCGTCGTGGATCACCTGGTACTTGTCGCCTGGGTCGAGGCCGAGGCCCTTGTCGATCGCCCTGCTGTACTCCTCGGTGGTGATGTAGTCCTGCTCCTCCATCGCCGCCAGCACCTCGTTGCGCCGCTCGGTCGCGGCGGCCGGATCGAGGAAGGGGTTGTATTCGGAGGGCGCCTGCGGCAGGCCGGCGATCAGCGCCGACTCGGTCAGGTTCAGCTCCTTGGCCGGCTTGCTGAAGTAGGTCTGCGCCGCCGCCTCGGCCCCGACCGCGGTCTGTCCTTCGACCGTTCCGTAGGGGGAGGTGTTGAGGTAGGCGGTGAGGATCCAGTCCTTGTCGTGGGCGTCCTCCATGTCCTGGGCGAGGTGCGCTTCGATCAGCTTGCGCTTGATCGTGTGGTCGGGGTCCTGGATGTAGAGGTTGCGGACCAGCTGCTGGGTGATCGTCGAGGCGCCCTGGACCGGCTTGCCGCCGGCGAGGATGTCCTTCCAGGCGGCGCGGGCGATGCCTTCGGGGTCGATCGCGCCGTGCTCGTAGAAGTTCTTGTCCTCGATCGCGATCGTCGCCTCCTTGAGGCTGTCCGGGAGCGCCCGCTCGGGGACCGGCTGGCGGATGTTGTCGGAGCGGATGAAGCCGATCAGGCTGCCGTCGGCCGCGTAGATGGCCGAGGAGCGGCCCTTCTGGACCGGTTGCAGGCTGGAGAGCGGCGGCGCCGAGTTGTAGACGCTGAGCGCCCAGGAGGCGCCGATGCCGCCGGCGAGCGCGATCAGCCCGCCGACGACGACGGCCGGGATCGCGAACACGTGCCAGCGGGAAGCTGGCGGCTTGCGCCGCCGCCTGCGAATACGGGTAGCCATCGGGGCCAGCGATTGTAGAGAGGGGCGGTGGGCGGCCCCGACGGCTCGCCGGCGCCGCAATCCAGCTTGCCGAGCGGATAGGCTCGCCCCGTTGCGGCATACGGGAGAGCGGCATGGAGAGAGGAGAGCTTTGAAACTCGTGATCGGCATCGTCCGACCCGAACAGGCGAATGAGGTTTTGGAGGCGTTGTACCGGGCCGAGGTGCGCGGCTTCTCGATCAGCCGGGTGCAGGGCCACGGCGGCGAGCTCGACCGGGTCGAGACCTACCGCGGCACGACCGTGAAGATGGGGCTGTCGGAGAAGGTCCGCTTCGAGGTCGCCGTCTCCGACGACTTCGTCCAGACCACCGTCGAGGCGCTCTGCGAGGGCGCCCGCACCGGCGAAGTCGGCGACGGCAAGATCTTCGTCCTGCCGCTGGAGCAGGCGGTGCGGATCCGCACCGGCGACACCGACCATGGCGCCGTCACGCCGGTGGCGAAATGACGTTCGCCGCGATCGACACGGGCGACACCGCTTGGATGCTCGCCGCGACGGCGCTGGTGCTGCTGATGACGCCGGCGCTCGGGCTCTTCTACGCCGGCCTCGTCCGCTCCAAGAACACCCTCAACACCTTCATGATGTGCGTCGCCGCGATCGCGATCGCCGGCGTCACCTGGGCGCTGGTCGGCTACTCCCTCGCCTTCGACGGCGAAGGCGCCCTGATCGGGGGGCTCGGTCACTTCGCGCTCGACGGGGTCGGCTTCGAGCCACGGGGCGAAGGGACCATCCCCCACCTCCTGTTCATGGCCTTCCAGGGGACCTTCTGCATCATCACCGTGGCGCTGATCTCCGGTGCAGTGGTCGAGCGCATGCGCTTCGGCGCCTTCATGGTCTTCGCCGCGCTGTGGTCGGTCGTCGTCTACGCCGTGCTCGCCCACTGGGCCTTCGGCGGCGGCTGGCTGGCGGAGCAGGGGACGCTCGACTTCGCCGGCGGCGTCCCGGTCGAGATGGGCTCCGGCTTCTCGGCCCTCGCGGCGGCGCTCGTGGTCGGCGCCCGCAAGGACTACGGCCGTCAGGCGCTGCTCCCCCACAACGCCGTCTACGTGCTGCTCGGCGCCGGCCTGCTCTGGTTCGGCTGGTTCGGCTTCAACGGCGGCAGCGGCCTCGGCGTCGGCGACCAGAGCATCCTCGCCTTCGTCAACACCCTGCTGACGCCGGCCTGCGCGCTGATCACCTGGTTCGTCCTCGACCTGATCCGCGGCCGCAAGGTGACCGCGATCGGCGCCGCCACCGCGATCATCGTCGGCTGCGTGCTGATCACGCCAGCCGGCGGCTTCATCAGCCCGGGCTGGGCGATGGTGCTCGGGTTCGTCGGCGCCCTGCCCTGCTACGGCATGATCATGTGGCGGCCGCGCACCCGCGTCGACGAGACCCTCGACGTGCTCGCCGCCCATGGCCTCGCCGGCTTCACCGGCATCCTCTTCCTCGGCCTGGTCGCCCAGGTCGGCTGGAACGGGGTCGCCGACGGCCTCTTCTACGGCGACGCCGGCCAGTTCTGGTCGCAGGCGCTGGCGGCAGTCGTCACCCCCGCCTACGCCTTCATCATGACCTTCATCCTGCTGAAGCTGGTCGGGGCCGTGATGCCGCTGCGGGCGACGGCGCGCGACGAGGCGATCGGCATGGACGTCGTCCAGCACGGCGAGGAGGCCTACGTCACCGGCGAGGGCGCGATCCTCGTCCTCCCCGACGGCGACGACCGCCCGAGCAAAGTTCCGGTGGCCAACCCCGGGTAACGGCCCGCACGCCTCCAATCCGAACTGCATCAAGTTGTCTATCTCCTAGGAGAAGAACTTGATGCAGTTCGGCCGGGGCCGGGGCCGGGGGCGGTGCTACGCGCGCAGCTTGTAGCCGCGGGCGAAGAGGCGCAGGTTGACGGCGAAGAGGATCGCGGTGGCCGCGAAGAGGGCCAGCATCGAGAGCGCGATGTTGGCTTCGGTGTAGCCGACGAAGCCGTAGCGGACGAGGTTGATCATGTAGTAGATCGGGTTGAAGTGGGTCAGCGTCTCGAACGGCTGCGGCAGCAGTTCGGCCGAGTAGAAGACGCCGCCGAGGAAGATCAGCGGCTGCAGGACGAAGGTCTGGGCGAAGGAGACGTCGTCGAACTGCTCGGCGCGGACGCCGATCAGGACGCCGAGCTGGGAGAAGAAGAAGCCGACCAGGAAGAGGGCGGGAATCAGCACCAGCACGTGGTCGACGGGGAGGTCGACCAGGAACGAGGCGGCGACGAAGGTCAGCAGGGCGACGATCAGCCCCCGCATGAAGCCGCCGAGGGAGAAGGCGAGCAGCAGCTCCAGCGGCGAGGCGGGCGAGGAGAGCTGGTCCTGGATCGCCCCTTGGAACTTCTGCTGCAGGATCGAGGAGGAGTTGTTGGTGAAGGCGTTGATCGACCAGGCCATCATGATCAGGCCGGGGATGACGAAGACGACGTAGTCGATCCCGTGCAGCTCGCCGACGCGGGAGCCGAGGGCGGCGCCGAAGACGGAGATGTAGAGGAAGGTTTCCAGCAGCGGCGCGCCGATCGTCTGCTTTTTGATCTTCATGAAGCGGCTGACCTCGCGCCGCCAGAGCGTGAAGAGGCGGATCTGGGCGGCGCTCACGGGATCGCCTCGGCGTCGACGTGGGAGCGGGAGAGCTCTTTGCGGCCGACCAGGGCCAGGTAGGCGTCCTCGAGATTGGGCACGCCGAAGCGGTTTGCCAGCTCCCGGCTGCTGCCCTGGGCGACGATCTCGCCGTCGTTGATGAAGGCGATCTTGCTGCAGAGCTGCTCCGCCTCCTCCAGGTAGTGCGTGGTCAGCAGGATCGTCGTCCCCTCCTGGTTGATGCGCTGGACGTAATGCCAGAGCTCCAGGCGCAGCTCGATGTCGACGCCGGCGGTCGGCTCGTCGAGGATCAGCAGGCGCGGACGGTGCATCAGGGCGCGGGCGAGGATCAGCCGCCGTTTCATCCCGCCCGAGAGGGTGCGGGAGCGTTCCTCGCGCTTCTCGGTCAGCGAGAAGATCTCCAGCAGCTCGTTCATCCGCTCGCGGCGCTCGCGCTTGGGCATCCCGAAGTAGCCGGCGTGGTAGTCGAGCGTCTCCTCGACGGTCAGGAACCAGTCGATGTTGAGCTCCTGCGGCGCCAGGCCGACCGCCTGGCGGGCGTCGCCGTAGCGGCCGATCGCGTCGTGGCCGAAGATTTCGATTGCCCCCGAGGTCGGCTGCGCCAGCCCGGTCGCGCAGTGGATCAGGGTCGACTTGCCGGCCCCGTTGGGACCGAGCAGACCGAAGAACTCCCCCGGCTCGATGTCCAGCGAGACGCCGCGCAACGCCTCCACCCCGCCCGGGTAGCGCTTGACGAGGTCGGTGACGTGGAGGGCCTTGTCGCTCACGCCCGCCAATCTATTGAGCGGCCGCCGTGGGCCGGTCCACGGCCCTATATAAGTCTCTGATGGCCGCACCCCTGCTCGCCGTCGACACGCCTTCGATGCTGTTCCGTGCCTTCTATGCCCTGCCGAGCAAGATCGTCGGGCCGGACGGCAAGCCGGTCAACGCGCTGCTGGGGACGGCCAACCTGATCCTCAAAGAGGTCGAGATCCACCAGCCGCGCGCCGTCGTCCTCTGCTTCGGGCCAGATGCGGCGAGCTACCGGACGCAGCTCTACCCGGCATACCACGCCGAGCGCGAGGCGGCGATGCCCGACGAGCTGGCGCCGCAGTTCGCCGCCGCCCGCGACTTCTTCGAGGCCTTCGGCTGGACCGTCGCGACCAGCGACGAGCTCGAGGCCGACGACCTGCTCGGCACCTACGCCGAGCGCGAGGCCGCGGCCGGCGGACATGCCCTGCTGCTGACCGGCGACCGCGACATGTACCAGTGCGCCGGCGACGGGGTGACCGTCCTCTACGTCCGCACCGGCGGCAAAGGCGCCGAAGAGGTGGGGCCGGAGGAGGTGCGCGAGCGCTACGGGATCGGGCCCGAGCTGGTCCCCGACTTCATCGCCCTGCGCGGCGATCCCTCCGACGGCCTCCCCGGCGCCAAGGGAGTGGGGCCGAAAGGCGCGGCGGAGCTGCTGCGCAAGCACGGCTCGCTGGAGGCGGTGCTCGACGGCGCGATCCGCGAGCAGCGGCCGAAGCTGCGCGCCGCCCTGATCGAAGCGCGCGAGGACCTGCTCGCCTTCAAGGACATCGCGACGCTGCGCGACGCCGGCGTCGAGCCGCCGCCGGACCGGGCGACCGACTGGGCGGGCGCCGCGGCCGCGGCCCGGGAGCGCGGCATGAACCGGTTAGCCGACCGGCTCGAGCAGAGCGCGGGCTAGCCCCCAGGCGGAGACGATCGCCCAGACGCCCTCGAGCAGGACGAAGCCCCACTGGGCGGAGTGGACCGCAAGCACGGCGAGGACCGCCGAGCCGACCAGGTTGAGGGCGAGATAGAGGCGCGAATCGGGACGCATGCGCTCGAACTGCACCGCGGCGAAGGCGGTGAGGATCAGCAGCGCCCCAGCGACCTGGATCACCTGGTCCATCGCCCGAGCCTAGAGGCGCGCGAGTACGGTTGGTCGATGCCCTCGGACCAGATCCCGTGGCGCGGCCCGGGGCCCGACCGTCCCGACCTGCCCCTCCCCCCCGGCCCGATGCCGCTGCGCCGCGACGGCCAGACCCGCAAGCGCTGGCGCTACGTCGGCGTCTTCGGCCCGCAGCTGATGCTCTGCGCGGCCCGGGCCGAGGTCGGCCCGCTGGGCCAGTCCTTCTGGGTGATGTGGGACCGCGAGGGGCGCCGCCACGACGCCCGCACGACCCTGCGCCCGGGCAGCCGCGAGGTGGCCATGGACGGTCCCAGCCTGGAGATCGACTCCCCCGGCCTGCGGGCCAGCCTGCGACTCGGCGAGGTCGCGCCGATCGAATCGATCTGCCCCAGCGGCTCCGGCTGGGGCTGGACCCGCAAGCGCGCCGGGGTGCCGATCGAGGGTACGGTCGAGGTCCCGGGCAAACGCTGGGAGATCGCCGCCCACGGCGTCGACGACGAGTCCGCCGGCTACCACCAGCGCCACACCAGCTGGCACTGGTCGGCGGGAGTCGGCCGCGCCGTCGACGGCCGCGCGCTGGCCTGGAACCTGGTCGAGGGCGTCAACGACCCGGACCGCAACAGCGAGCGGGCGGTCTGGGTCGACGGCGAGCCCGGCGAGCCGTCCCCGGTCGGCTTCCGCGGCATGGACGGCATCGACCTCGCCGGCGAGGACCGCCTCGACTTCGCCACCGAGTCCCGCCATGCCCGCGACGAGAACTTCCTCCTCTTCAGCTCCCGTTACCGCCATCGCTTCGGCACCTTCTCCGGCTCCCTCGGCGGCCTCGAGCTGGCCGAGGGCTTCGGCGTGATGGAGCAGCACGACGCCGTCTGGTGATCGCCGGCCTCCCTACCAGGTGTCGACGAAGCGCCCGCCGCCCGCCGCCGGCCCCGCTGCGGCCAGGGTGCGGGCGATCAGGGCGCGGGTCTCGGCCGGGTCGATCACGTCGTCAAGCTCAAACAGGGCCGCCGCGTTGAGCGCCTTCGCGTTCTCTTCGGCGGCGGCGGTGAGGTCGCGGACGCGCTGCTCGCGCTCGGCCTCCTCGGCGATCGCCTCCAGCTCCTTGCGCAGGGCCAGCCGCACCGCCCCCTCGAGGCCCATCGGGCCGAGGTGGGCGCTCGGCCAGGCGACCGTCAGCAGCGGCTCGTGCAGGCTGCCGCCGACCATCGCCTGGGCGCCGAGGCCGTAGCCGCGCCGCAGCACCACCGCGACCAGCGGCACGCTCAGCGCCGCGCCGGCGACCAGCAGCCGCGAGGCGTGGCGGACCAGGCCGGTCGCCTCGGCCTCGGGCCCGACCATGAAGCCGGGGGTGTCGACCAGGGAGACGACCGGCAGCCCGAACGAGTCGCAGAGCTGCAGGAAGCGGGCCGCCTTGTCGGAGGCGTCGCTGGTGATCGCGCCGGCGACGTGGCGGGAGTCGTTGGCGAGGAAGCCGAGCGGCCGCCCCTCGATCCGCGCCAGCGCCGTCACCAGCTCCGGGGCGAAGCGCTCGCGCAGGAAGGTGACCGAACCCTCGTCGGCGAGCGTTTCGAGGACTGGACGCACGTCGTAGGCGCGCCGCGCCCGCTCCGGCACGGCCTCGCGGAGACGGGCCTGGTCGGGAACGGGGCCCGGCGGCGTCGCCCCCTGGAAGTAGCCGAGCAGGCGCTTGGTCACGGCGGTCGCCTCCGCCTCGTCGGCAGCGACCACGTCGACGACGCCGTTGGAGGCCTGCATGCCGACCGGCCCGACCGCGTCGGGATCGACCTTGCCGAGGCCGCCGCCCTCGATCATCGCCGGCCCGCCCATCCCCAGCGAGGCGTTCTCGGTGGCGACGATCAGGTCGGCGCAGCCGGCGATCACGGCGTTGCCGGCGAAGCAGCGGCCGGCGACGACGGCGATCCGCGGCACCAGCCCCGAGAGCTTCGCCCAGAGCGCGAAGGCGCGCGTGTCGAGCGCCGAGACGACCGGGTAGTCGGTGTCCCCCGGCCGGCCGCCGCCGCCCTCGGCGTAGAAGACGGTCGGCAGCCGCATCCGCTCGATCAGCTCGAAGAGGCGGTCCTTCTTGCGGTGCCCGACCGCCCCCTGGGTGCCGGCCAGGACCGTGTAGTCGTAGGAGAGCACCGCGCAGGCGGCGCGCTCGCCGAAGAGATCGCCGTTGACGCGGGCGGTGCCGCCGATAAGCCCGTCGGCCGGAGTGCGCGCGATCAGGTCCCCGACCTCGCGGCGGCCGCGCTGGGCGGCGATCGCGAAGCGCCCGTACTCGACGAAGGAGCCGGGGTCGACCAGGTCGGCGACGTTCTCGCGCGCCGTGCGGGCGCCGCCGTCGTGGCGGCGGGAGACGGCGTCGGGGCGGGCGGCGTCCTCGCTCAGCGCCCGCCGCGCGAGCAGCTCCGCCAGGTCGTCGCGAGCCTCCTCGCCGCCCGGCATCTAGCCGCCGAGGCCGCCGAACACCGCGAACGGATTCGGCGGCCGCTCGGCCCAGGCGGCCTGCCCGCTGCCCTCCACCGTGACCTTGCTGCCCGCCGGCGCCTCGGCCTCGAGCCGCGCCGCCAGCGCTTTGGCGGCGTCCTCGTCGGTGGCGCCGACGACCAGGTACTTCCAGCGCCGCAGCGCCGGCAGGCCCTCGGCCCGCAGCGCCTCGGCGAAGTGCACCGCGTCGCCGTGGGAGGCGAGGTCGACGCGGACCTCGAACTCCGGCTCGCCGCGCTCGCGCAGCTCCTCGCGCTCGGCGGCGATCAGCTTCTCGTGCTCGGCGATCCGGGCGGCGTCGCCCGCGGGCAGCGGCAGGTCCGGGTCCTCCCAGGCCTCCGCCTCAGGGTGCCAGTGGGTCAGCTCGGCGCTGACGTTCCAGCCCTGCGTCGCGGCCAGCCTGGCGATCAGGTCGCGGGCCTGCTCGGCCTGCTCACGGGTCCCCGCGTAGACGAAGACCCGCGGCCCGTCGCCGGAGACGATCAGCCGATCGTGGAAGGCCTGGCTCAGCTCGTGCTCGAGCTCCGCGGCGTCGAGCCGGTCGGCCAGCGAGGCCGCCTCGCCCTTGTCGCGGACGTCTATCTGCAACCGCCACTCGTCGTTCATCGGCTCAACATAGAGTCTCCTGTTGATGAGCACCTCCCCAGATGCCCCCGGGGCCGGCGATCGCGGCGGCGTCGCCGTCGTCACCGACAGCACCACCTACCTGCCGGCGGAGCTAATCGCGCGCTGGGGAATCGAGCAAGTCAGCCTCTACGTCGGCTGGGCCGGCGACCACCGGCCCGAGGCCGAGTACGACCTCGACGAGTTCTACGCCCGCCTGCGCGAGTCCGACGACCTGCCCTCGACCTCACAGCCGTCGGTCGGCGATTTCCTCTCCTGCTACGAGCCGCTGGCCGAAGCCGGCCGCGACGTCGTCTCGATCCACATCGCCGGCGGCCTCTCCGGCACCTGCGAGAGCGCCCGCGAGGCGGCCCGGGTGATCGCGGACAAGGGGCACCGCGGCCGGGTCGAGGTCATCGACGGGCAGACCGGCTCCGGCGGCCTCGGCTGCCTGGTCCTGGCCGCGGCCGAAGCCGCCGAGCGGGGCGAGTCGCTGCCGCAGGTGGCCGAGGCCGTGCGGCGGACCCGCGAGGGCCTGGCGATGTGGTTCTGCCTCGACACCCTCGAGTACCTGCGCAAGGGCGGGCGGATCGGCGCCGCGCAGGCGCTGGTCGGCTCGGCCCTGAGGATCAAACCGATCCTCACCTTCGGCACCGAGATCTCCCCGGTCGGCAAAGTCCGCACCAAGAAGCGGGCGATGGAGCGGATGGTCGCCTACCTGCGCGAGCTGCAGGAGCGCGGCGCCGACGGCTGGATCGTCCAACACGCCCAGTCCGCCGACGACGCGGCGGCGCTGGTCGCCGCCGGGCGGGAGATCTTCGGCACCGAGCCGCTCTTCTGCACCGAGGTCGGCCCCGTGCTCGGCGCCCACCTCGGCTCCGGCTTCCTGGTCGGAGGCATAGGCTGCGCGCCGGCGGGTAGCGTGGCGTCATGAAGCTGAAGAAGTGCCTCGCGCCCGCCCTGATCCTGCTCACGCTCGCCTTCGCGGCCTGCGGGGACTCCGGGGACGACACGACCGAGGGCGAGGCCACGACGACGACCTCCGAACCGAGCGGCAACGCCCCGGCTCCGAGCGGCGAGGCGGTCCGCGCCGCCAAAGTCAAGATCGTCGAATTCACCTACGTGCCCGACCCGGTGACGATCCAGGTCGGCGGCAAGGTGACCTGGCAGAACGAGGACACCGCGCCGCACACCGCGACCGCCGACGACGGCAGCTTCGACACCGGCACCCTGGAGCGCGGCAAGATCAAGTCGGAGACTTTCAAGCAGGCCGGCACCTTCCCCTACTTCTGCGAGATCCACCCGACCATGCGCGGCACCGTCGAGGTCGTCGAGAAGGACTGAGAGAGTCGCGGCTAGGCTTCGGCGGGTGTCCGCCGCCGAACCGAGCCAGCCTTGATCGGCAGAGTCGCGGCGGCCGTGACCGGGCCGCGCGGGCGTTGGGTGGCGATTGCGGTCTGGGCCCTGATCGGGCTCGCCGGCATCCTCGGCCGGGCGCAGATAGACGACGTCACCGCCGCTGGGCAGAGCAGCTTCCTGCCCAAGAACGCCGAATCGACCCGCGCCCTCGACGTCCTCCGGCATAGCCAGAAGAGCGGCGAAGAGGTCCCGGTCGTCGTCGTCTTCGAGCGCAACGGCGGCCTGACCCAGGCCGACCTCCGCGCGATCGGGCGAATCGGCGACGGCCTCGACGAACTGGGGATCGTCGGCGCGACGCCGATCGTCGATCCCTTCTCCGCCGACGCCGAAGCTCCGCTCGGCGACGTGGCGAGGATCGCCGACGGCATCGGACCGATCTCCCGCGACGGCGAAGCGGCACTGGTCGTGCTGGCGATCGACGCCGGCGACCGCGGCGCGATTCTCGCCGGCGTCGAGACGATTCGCCGCTACCTCGGAGAGCATCGGCGGTCCGGCCTCCACGCCTACGTGACCGGGCCCGGGGGGATCGCCGCCGACCTCGAGCTAGTCGCCGACGAGGCAGGGAGAACGCTGCTGGTCGCGACCCTCAGCCTCGTCCTGGTCCTGCTGCTCGTCGTCTACCGGGCGCCGCTGCTGGCGCTGGCGCCACTGCTCGTCGTCGGCACCGCCTATCTAGTCGCGACCGGCATCGCCTACCTGCTGATCGAGGCGGGAGCGATCACGGTCAACACCGAGGGCACCTTCCTCCTGCTGGTGCTGATCTTCGGCGCCGGCACCGACTACTCGCTGCTGCTGGTCCACCGCTATCGCGAGGAGCTGCGGGGCGGCAAGGAGTCCGCGATCGCCCTGCCCACGGCCCTGCGCGAGAGCGCGCCGGCGATCGCCGCCTCCGGCGGGACCGTGATCGCGGCGATGCTGGTGCTGCTGGTCGCCGACCTCGAGTCGACCCACTGGCTCGGACCGATCCTGGCGATCGGGATCGCGGTGATGCTGCTCGCCTCCTTCACGCTGCTGCCGGCGCTGCTCTCGCTGCTCGGCGAGCGCGCCTTCTGGCCGGCGAGGGATTCGGCGGGCCAATCACGCGGTTCCCATGAGACCGAGTTCGCCGCCGAGGATCGGCGGAACCGCTGGGACCGGATCGCAGACCTGGTGCGCCGGCGCTCACGGGCAATCGTCGCACTCGTCTTCGCCCTCCTGATCGTGCTCGCGCTCGGCAACCTCACCCACCACGGCACGATCGGCTTCGGCCAGGGCGAGACCCGGCCGACCAACTCCAGCCGCGGCACCAAGGTCCTGGGCGAACACTTCCCGCCCGGCATCGGCTCGCCGCTGACCGCCGTCGTCAAGGTCGAAGACGCCGTCCGGGTCGTCGCGGGGATGAAGAAGCTCGACACCGTCAAGCTGGCGCTGCCGGTGCCGCCGACCGCCGACGTCGACGAGACCGTGGTCGTCGTCGTCCTCCGCGGCGACCCCTACTCGGGCGAGGCCGCCGACGCGGTCGAGGCGATCCGCGAACGTCTGCACGAGATCGCCCCCGGGGGCCTGCTCGGCGGCATCCCGGCCGAGAACTACGACATCGAGCAGACCAACGCCCGCGACACCAAGCTGATCGTGCCGCTGGTCCTCCTCGTCGTCGGCCTGATCCTGGCGCTGGTGCTGCGCGCGCTGGTCGCGCCAGCCTTCCTGATCCTCACCGTCGTCGCCTCCTTCGCGGCTACGCTCGGGCTCTGCACCTTCGCCTTCTCGGAGCTCGGCAGCGAAGGGATCGCCTTCAACCTCGTCCTGCTGTCCTTCCTCTTCCTGGTCGCCCTCGGGGTCGACTACAACATCTTCCTGATGGCGCGGGCGCGCGAGGAGGCGGCGCAGCACGGCGCCCGCGAGGGCATCCTGATCGCCCTCGTCAAGACCGGCGGGGTCGTCACCGGTGCCGGCCTCATCCTCGCCGGCACCTTCGCCACCCTGACCCTGCTGCCGCTCGAGGAGCTGGTCCAGATCGGCGCCACGGTGGCGATCGGCGTCCTCCTCGACACCTTCGTCGTCCGCGCTCTCTTGATCCCGGCGATCGCCTACCGGCTCGGCGAGCGCACCTGGTGGCCTAGTAGCCCGTCCCGGTCTTGACCTGCTTGCGCTCGGAGGGGTGGGCGCCGCCCTTCTTCTCGAGCGTCGCGCAGGCTTGCTCGATGTCGTCGGCGAGGCGGTCGACCTGCTCGCGGCTGAGCGTCTCCTTGACCAGCGCCCGCAGCACCTTCACGTCTTCGGCGTTGGGCGGCATCGTGTAGGCGGGGAGCATCCAGCCGCGCTCGGCCGAGAGCTGCCAGGAGAGGTCGAACTCGTCGTAGTTCTTCCCCTCGACGAGCTTGAAGGCGACCAGGGGCAGCTGCTCGGCGTCGGCGCCGATCAGCTCGAAGTCGCCGCTGGCTTCGAGCCGGCTCGCCAGCGCACGGGCGTTCTTCTGCATCGCCTCCATGATGTAGGCGTAGCCCTGGCGCCCGTAGCGGACGAAGTTGTAGTACTGGGCGAGCACCATCGAGGCGCCGGTCGAGAAGTTGAGCGTGAAGGTGGCGTCGGTCTTGCCCAGGTAGTTCTCGTAGAAGACGAGGTCCTCGGCGAGGTCGCTCTTCTCGCGGAAGACGAGCCAGCCGACCCCCGGGTAGACGAGCCCGAACTTGTGCCCGGAGACGTTGATCGAGCGCACCTGCTCGAGCCGGAAGTCCCACTCGGAGTCGGGATAGAGGAAGGGCCAGACGAAGCCGCCGCTGGCGCCGTCGATGTGCAGCGGCACGTCGATCCCCTTCTCGTTCTTGAGCTCGACCAGGAGCTTGTCGATGCCGACGACGTCGTCGGCGTGGCCGGTGAAGGTGGTGCCGAGCACGGCGGCGACGCCGATCGTGTTCTCGTCGACCAGCGGCTCCACGTCCTCGGGCCCGATCACGTACTTGCCCTCGCGCAGCGGCACGATCTTCGGCTCGACGTCGAAGTAGCGGCAGAACTTCTCCCAGACCACGTGCACGTCGCCGCCGAAGATCAGGTTCGGCTTGTCGACCGGCTTCGACTCCGCTTCGCGGCGCTGCTTCCACTTCCACTTCAGCGAGAGGGCGCCGAGCATGATCGCCTCCGAGGAGCCCTGGGTGCGGGCACCGGTGGTCTCGCCGGGGGCGTTGAAGAGGTCGGCCAGCATGCGGATGCAGCGCTGCTCGATCTCGGCCGAGATCGGGTACTCGGCGTGGTCGATGAAGTTGCGGTAGAGGTTCTCGCCGATGATCCGCTGCGCCTCCGGCTCCATCCAGGTGGTGACGAAGGTGGCGAGATTGCGCTGCGGGTCGCCCTCGACCGCGAGTTCCTCGTCGACCAGCCGCATCGCATCCAATGCCGGCATGCCGCCGGTGGGGAAATCGGTGGCGGGGGCGTCCTCGGTGAGGAAGCGGTTTCCGAAGAGCTCGGCGGGATCGTCACTGCTGCGTGATCTGGGCATTCGGCCACGCTATCGTGCCTCGAAGAGCACCGCTTAAGCTCACCGATGCATTACGAAAGGACGCGGCGTTGAACGGAAACGACCTGACTGAAATGGGTCCGATCGACTACCTCCTGGTCGAGTGGCCGGGCCGCCAGCCCAACGGCGAGGCGGTGCCGCACCTCGTCGACCTGGTCGACCGCGGCCTGATCCGGGTCCTCGATCTCGCCTTCATCGCCAAGGCCGAGGACGGCTCGGTCGCCGGGCTGGAGATCGCCGACCTCGGCGACGAGGTCGTCGAGCTGGCGGTCTTCGAGGGCGCCTCCTCGGGACTGCTCTCCGACGACGACGTCAACGAGGCCGCCGCCGCGCTCGAGCCCGGCACCTCCGCCGCCCTGCTGGTCTTCGAGAACACCTGGGCGGCGCCGTTTGCCAGCGCCGTCCGCCGCTCCGGCGGCCAGCTGGTCGCCAGCGGTCGCATCCCCGTCCAAGCCGTCCTCGCCGCCCTCGACGCGGCCGAGGCCTGAGAGAAGGAGACCCCATGCCAGGACTACTTCGAGGCGTCGCCCGCACCGCGGTCATCGCCGGCACCGCGACCACCGTCAGCAACCGCGTCTCCCGCCGCCAGGGCCAGCGCTGGGCGCAGCAGGAAACCCAGGAAGCTCCCCAGCAGGCGCCGCCTGCGCCGGCAGCCGCCCCGGCCAGCTCGACGATCGATCAGCTCAAGGAGCTGGGCGAGCTGAAAAGCCAGGGCATCCTCACCGAGGAGGAGTTCGCCGCGCAGAAGGCCAAGCTGCTCGGCTAAGTCGGCGGCGCGGCGGGCCGCCGCGCCGAAGCCCTAGGCGGGACGACCGCCGGGCGACTCGTCGACGGTTAGCTCCGCGGTCGGGTTTACCTCGAGACGGCCGTCGGGGATCGGCTCGCCGCTTTTCACCGAGAGGCCGTAGGTGCCGTCGGCCAGGCGCGCCTCGGCGCGCTCGAGGGCGGCCATGCGGTCCTTCAGTTCCTGGGCGCGGCCGGCGTCGAACTGGTCCTGGTAGAGGCCCTCGGAGTTGAAGTCGCCGGGTTCGCGGCGCTCGTCGCCCTCCTCCGGGCCGTCGCGCTCGACCGCGGCGATCTCCTTCTCAAGCCGCTCGCGCTCGGCGGCGAGCAGTTGGCGTGCGCGCTCGGAATCCATGAGGACACCGTACTTCAGCCGTCCCGCTCGGTTGGGCCGGACGACCGGTCGCGCTATCCTACGGAAGGACTAACTACAGAAAGTGGACTTGGTTATGGCCTATCTCCTGATCCCGCTCGACGAGGCAATCGTCTTCCCCACCGTCACCGCCACCCTGCCGATCGACGTCGGCGGCGAGGACCGCGTCTTCCTCCTCCCCCGCAGCGACGGCGAGTTCGCCCGCGTCGGCGTCGTCGCCGAGGTGATCGAGAGCGGCGAGTCGCGCCGTGGCAACCCGCTCGCGACGGTGCTCGGACTGCACCGCGGCCTCGCCGGCGCCGCGATCGCCGACAAGGACGATCCCGACACCCTGCGCATCGAGGTGCAGGAGTTCCACGACGGGCATCCAGACGACGAGCGGACGCGTGAGCTGGCCCGCGAGTACCGCGCCGTGGTCGAGGAGATCCTGGAGCTGCGCGGCGACGACGGCCGCATCTCCGCCTTCCTGCGCTCGGTGCAGGAGCCGGGCGCGCTGGCCGACACGGCGGGGCTCAGCCCCGAATTCTCGGCCGACCAGAAACTGCGCCTGCTCGACACGCTCGACGTCAGCGAGCGCCTGCGGGTCGCCGTGGAGCTGCAGCGCGAGCGGCTGGCGGAGCTGCAGGTGCGCAGCAGGATCCGCGACGACGTCGAGTCCGGCGCCCAGAAACAGCAGCGCGACTACTTCCTGCGCAAACAGATGGAGTCGATCCGCAAGGAGCTGGGCGAGGACGAGGGCAACCTGATCGAGGAGTACGAGCGCCAGATCGCCGAGGCCGGGATGCCGGCGGCGGTCGCCGAGCAGGCCGAGAAGGAGCTGCGCCGGCTCGAGCGCCAGGGCGAGCAGTCACCGGAGTCCTCGATGATCCGCAGCTACCTCGACTGGCTGACCGCGGTGCCGTGGGCGAAGCGCTCCGAGGAGAAGCTCGACCCCGTCCACACCCGCGAGGTGCTCGACGCCGACCACGCCGGGCTCGAAGACGTGAAGCGGCGGATCACCGAGTTCATCGCCGTCCGCAAGCTGCGCGAGGAACGCGGCAAGGGCGAGGAGGACAGCCGCGCCAACGGCGCGATCCTGACCCTGGTCGGCCCCCCCGGCACCGGCAAGACCTCGATCGGCGAGTCGGTCGCCCGCGCCCTCGGGCGCGAGTTCGTCCGCATCAGCCTCGGCGGCCTGCACGACGAGGCCGAGATACGCGGCCATCGCCGCACCTATATCGGCGCCCTCCCGGGGCGGATCGTCCGCGCCCTGCGCGACGCCGAGACGATGAACCCGGTGATCCTGCTCGACGAGGTCGACAAGGTCGGCGCCGACTGGCGCGGCGACCCCTCGGCAGCGCTGCTGGAGGTACTCGACCCCGCCCAGAACCACTCCTTCCGCGACCACTACCTCGACGTCGAGGTCGACCTCTCCGAGGTCGTCTTCCTCGCCACCGCCAACCTCACCGACACGATCCCGGCGCCGCTCCTGGACCGGATGGAGATCATCGCCTTCGACGGCTACACGACCGCCGAGAAGCTGGCGATCGCCCGCGGCTACCTGCTGCCGCGCCAGCTCGAGCGCAACGGGCTGGAGCCGGACGAGGTCGAGATCGGCGAGGAGATCCTGCGCGGCGTCGTCACCGAGTACACCCGCGAGGCCGGCGTGCGCCAGCTCGAGCGCGAGCTCGGCAAGCTGCTGCGCGGCGCGGCGACGCGGATCGCCTCCGGCGAGGCCGAGTCGCCGATTGTGATCGACGCGGCCGCGGTCAACGACGCCCTCGGCCGCCAGCGCTTCTTCCAGGAGTCGGTCGAGCGCACCGCGATCCCCGGCGTCTCCACCGGCCTGGCCGTGACCGGAGCGGGCGGCGACGTCCTCTTCATCGAGGCGACGGCGATGGAGGGCGACAAGGGCCTGGTCCTGACCGGGCAGCTCGGCGAGGTGATGAAGGAGTCGGCCCGGATCGCCCTCTCCTACGTGCGCTCCCACAGCGACGAGCTGGGCATCGACCCGGCCCGCTTCGACCGCGAGTTCCACCTGCACGTGCCGGCCGGAGCGATCCCCAAGGACGGGCCCAGCGCCGGCACGGCGATGACGACGGCGCTGGTCTCGCTGCTCAGCGGCCGGCCGGTCAAGCACACGGTCGGGATGACCGGCGAGGTCACCCTGCAGGGCCGGGTGCTGCCGATCGGCGGGCTGAAGCAGAAGGTGCTGGCCGCCCACGCGGCCGGCCTGACCGAGGTGATCCTGCCCTGGCGCAACCGCGGCGACCTCGACGAGGTCCCGGACGAGGTGCGCGAGGAGATGACCTTCCACCCGGTGATGAGCGTCGGCGAGGTCCTCGAGCAGGCCCTGGAGCCGGCCGAGAAGGGTGCCGATGTCGCCGCGATGTCGTAGCTGCTCACCGGTCCCGAGCGAGCTGCGGTCAGCCGCCGGGCTGCTCGAGCGCCGCTGGACGATGGCGACGATCTACGCTTGCTCCAGCGGCGCCGCCCGCTTCAACGAGTTCCGCCAGTCGCTGCCGGGGGTCTCGCCGACGACGCTCTCCGAGCGGCTGGAGCAGCTCGAGGCGGCGGGAATCGTCGAGCGTCGCCTCGTCTCCGGGCGTCCTCCTCACACCGAGTACACGCTGACCGCCCGCGGCGAGCGCCTGGCCTTGGCGGTCGCCGGGCTGCTCGAGCACCGCTAGACGGTCAGGCGGCGGGCCGATAGCGAATGTGGGTCACTTCCGGCGTGTGGACGACCCGCGTCTGCTCCAACTCGAGCTCGGCGCCGACGTTCTCGAACAGCCGCTCGCCGCCGCCGAGCAGGACCGGGACGACGTTGAGCTGCAGCTCGTCGACCAGCCCGGCGGCCAGGTACTGCTGCGCGGCTTCGGCGCCGCCGCCAAGCCTGACGTCCTTGCCGCCCGCGGCCTCCTTCGCCTGCGCCAGCGCCGACTCGATGCCGTCGGTGACGAAGTGGAAGGTCGTCCCGCCCTCCATCGGCAGCGGCTCGCGCTGGTGGTGGGTGAGGACGAAGACCGGCACGTGGAAGGGCGGGTCCTCACCCCACCAGCCGTGCCAGGAGGGATCCCACCCGCCGGGGCCGCCGCCGAACATGTTGCGGCCCATGATCACCGCGCCGACGTTCTCCATCGCCTCTTCGACGATCGCGCTGCTGGGGTTGACCTCGCCGCCGCTGCGCCCGTGCGCCTCCCGCCAGGCACCGAGCTTGACCACCCACTCGTGCAGTCCCTCGCCGCCTTCGCCCAGCGGGTCCCGCTCGCTCTGGTTGGGCCCGGCGACGTAACCGTCGGCCGAGATCGAGATTTCGAATCTCAACTCGCTCATCGTGAGTCCTTTCTCAACCGCAGCCACAGATTTTTGCCGTTGGGCACGCCACCGTCGGGGACAAAGGTCACCGTCAGCTTCACCCAAAGGGCGCCGTTCCTCTCCAGCCTACTCTTGCCGGCGTTCCCTGGCCGCACCCGCAGCAGCACCGTTCCGGCCTCCACAACCCGCTCGTCGGCGCCGGCCCCGGTGAGGCCGAGCCTGCCCGCGCCGGGAACCGTCACCGGCAGCCGCGCGATGCCCCTGCCGCGGTCAAGGCGGGGCCTGCCGATCAGGAAGGAGTTGTCGACGGCGGCGGCTGCCGGGACCAACCAATGGCTCCCTGCAAGGGGTCCCGGGGGGGCTCCGGCATCGGGAGCGGGCGGCCCGATCGCCGGCGGCGGATCCGAGGGCGGCGGGCCGGGTGGCGGGGGCTTGGTGACGCTCGACGCCTGGACGACCTCCCCGGCTCCGTCGAAGCGCTTCCACAGCGCCAGGCTCGAGCCGGGGGCGACCAGGGCGACCACCGGCTCGGCGGCGCCCCGCCCCGCGGCGGAGAGGCCGGCGACGCTCGCCGCCGGCGTGCCGTTGGCGCCCACTCCACGCCGCTGGACGATGAAGTCGGACCCGTCGAAGCGGGTCCAGACCACGGTCGCGGCACCGTCGTCGGCGATTGCGACCTGCGGCTCGGCGGCGTCGCGGCCCGCGGCCGAGAGGTCGAGGACGCCCGGAGAGGGCTCGCCCGAAGCGCCGATCCGGCGCGCCTGGACGATGCGGTTGCTGCCGTCGAGGCGATCCCAGACCACGATCGCGATGCCGTCGGGGTTGACCGCGACCCGAGGCTCCGCCGCGCTGCGGCCCGCAACCGAGAGATCGTCGACGTCCGGGCCGGGGACGCCCGCCGCCGAGACCCGGCGCGCCTGGATGATCGAGCTCACGCCGTCGAAGCGGCTCCAGACCACGGTGGCGGTGCCGTCGTCATCGAGTCCGACCTGCGGCCCCACGGCGCTCTCGCCGCCGGCCGAGAGGTCGGCGGCGCTCGCCGCCGGATCTCCCCCCGGCAGCACCTGCCTGCCCTGGACGATCGAGTCCGAGCCGTCGAGGCGGCTCCAGACGACGAGGGAAGTGCCGTCGGGCGCGACGGCGACCTGCGGTTCGACCGCGTCCCGCCCGGGGGCCGAGAGCGGGTGGCCGCTGGCCTCGCGGGTGCCGTCGGCAGCCATCTGGCGCTCTTGAACCACGTCATTGGAGCCGTTGAACCGCTTCCAGACGACGGTCGCGGTGCCATCGGGGGCGACGGCCACCTGCGGCGCCGCCGCGTCCCCGCCGGCCCCGGAGAAGTTCAACGCCTCGGCGCCGAGGCCCCCGTCCGGGGTGATGCGGCGAACCTGGACGACGAAGTTGGCGCCGTCGAAGCGGATCCAGGCGACGGTGGCGGTGCCGTCGGGGGCGACGGCGACCGCGGGGGCGAGAGCGTCCTGCCCCGGCGCCGAGAGCGCCGTGACGCCCGACTGCGGGACCCCGTCGGGCCCGATCCGACGCTGATACACGGTGAAGGTCGAGCCCTGGCGAGCACTCCAGACGACGGTGGCGGTGCCGTCGGGGGCGACGGCCAGCCGCGGCCCGCTCGCCATTTCGCCGGCCGCTGCGAAGTCGAGCGGCCCGGGAGCATCCCCACCGGCCGCGGCCGGTGGCGGCGGCACTTTCGTCAGCGGCGCCAGCGGCGGCGCCGAGCGGTAGACGCTGCTCTGGATCCCCTTGCGGAACGCCTGCTGGGCCGGCGCCGAGGACTCGATCGGCCAGTCGGACCGGATCGAGCCCTTCGGGAAGTTCCAGTTGAACCAGAGATAGGCCTTGATCTCGGGGTGGTGCGGCAGGTAGGTGGCGAGCATTTCCCGGATCCAGTCGGCCTTGTTGCCGCCGTACTCGCTGGAGGCGTTCTCCAGGATCACGATCGGCTTGCCCGGGGCCGCCGCCTTGATCCGCTCGAGGGTCGGCGTGATCGTCTGGTCGGGGTTGGTCCAGCGATCCGGCTGGGCCGGGTTGCGGCCCCAGTTGTAGGTGTCGATCCCGGTCCAGTCGACGTAGGCGTCACCGGGGTAATAGGGCGTCGGGTCCGACCCGGGGTCGGACCAGATGCTGTTCACGATCCAGGTCCAGGTGACGTTGGTCGCGCCCTCGGCGACCACCAGGTCGTGGAAGCGGCGCCAGGCGGCGACGAAATCGGGGTTCCGCCCCCACGTGTACCAGGCCCCGTTCATCTCCCACCAGGGAGCGAAGAGGAAGGGATGCCCCCAGGCTTTCGCCGCTTTCGCCCAGCTCCTGATCGCCGCGTCCTGCTCGCCGGCGACGACCTCGGCCAGGGTGACGCCCTCGCCCAGCCCCATCACCACCATCGGGATCGCACCGCGGGCCCGGGTCGCGTTCACCGCGGCGCTGTCGAACTGCACCCATGCCTGGCCCGTGTTGAGGATCGCGACCCGCTTACCGGCGTGGCGCTCGAAGAGGTCCCAGGCCGCTTGGTTGCTGGGCGCGTGTCCGACCTGGCCGTAGGTCTCGCCGCTGATCGTCGCGCCCCAGTACATCGCCGCCTGCGAGCCCGCCGCGGGAACGAGCAGGATGGCGGCCGCGACCAGGGCGACGGCAACGGCTCGCCTCGCATCGGATATCCGTCCAGTCCCCGCCATCGGGTCGATGCTGCCGAAGGTTGGCTTCCGCGTCAAGGCGGTGCCGAGCAGGATTTAGGATCGTCCCGTGTCCGGGTGGCCGTCAATCGACGAGCCCGAGCTGCTGCGGCGGATGGCGATGGACGAGGAGGAATTCGCCGCCTTCATCGGGACCGTGATCGCCCAGCTGGCGCCGCGCGGATGCGACGCGGCGGCGGTGGCCCTCGCGCTCGGGTACCCCTGGGTGCGGCCCCCTGGCTCCTACCTGCTGACCGACGGGCGGATGGAGCTGCTCGGAGACCTGGCCGGTGGCGAGCGCGAGCGGCTGATCGCCCGCTTCACCAGCGCCGACGGGCGCCTGCCCGTCCTCGCGATCGGCTCGAATGCCGCGCCCGCGGTCCTCGAGCGCAAGTTCGCCCACTGCGGCGCCGCGGACGACCGCACGGTCCTGGCCCTGACCGGGCGCCTGCACGACTTCGACGTCGGCGTCGCCGCCCAGCCGACGATGTACGGCTCGCTGCCGGCCACCCTCTTCCCCAGCCCCGGGACCGCCGTCGCCGCCACCCTGCTCTGGGTCACTCCCGCCCAGTTCACCCAGCTCGCCTGGTCGGAGATCACCTACCGCCTGGGCAGGCTGCGCACCCGCTTCGACGTCGACGAGAGCCCCGCCGGCTTCGAGGAGGTGCTCGTCTTCGTCTCCCGCTTCGGCGCCTTCCGCCCGGACGGCGAGCCCGTCGCCCTTGCCGCGGTCCCGGCCAGCGACCGCACCGCCCCCGAGCTCACCCAGGCTGAGCTCCTCGACGCCGCCGCCCGGCTCGCGATCGGTCCCGAGGCCGACGCCGAGGCGCTGATCCGGGCGATCTTCGAGGACCCCACCCGGATCGTCCCGGAGATCGTCGCCACGGTGCACCAGGCGGCGCTTCGATTCAGCTCAGAGCGCTGGACCCCGTTCAGCCGACCCTGAGGCGCAAGGAAAAGCGGGGGGCCGGGGAGGCTCCGTCTGCGCCCCCCGGAGCGTTGCATTTAACGCATCGACAGTGCATCGTTTACACTGCGACCGTGCCCCAGATCACGCTCTCGACCCCCACCTATCAACGCCTGCTGCGGCAGGCAGCCTCTTTCGAGGACACCGCGGAGGACGTGATCAACCGGCTTCTGGACGGGTCCGAGGGCACCGAGCCCTCCGACCGGCTCGGGTCAGGGCAGGCCGGGCCGCAACGCGCATCCCCCGGTTCCATCCTGCCCGAGCGCGAGTACTGGATTCCGATCCTCACCCTCCTCGCGGAGCAGGGGGGGACGGCGGCGGCAACCGACGTCATCGACGCCCTCGGCGAGCGCATGCGAGACGTCCTCACCCCGGGCGATTTCGAGGTCTTGCGGATGGGCGAGGTCCGCTGGCGAAACCGGGCACGCTTCGCGCGCCTGCGGATGCGTGAACGGGGACTGCTGAGCAGCAGCTCGCCTCGGGGGGTATGGGAGATGACGATGCTCGGGCGTCAATACCTCGCCGAAGGGGGAGCCGAGCGATGAACTCCCCCGCTCGGAATGGAACGACCGACCCCCGCAAGCGGCGACGGCGAGTGACCCTGCGCCAGCGCCAGCGGCCGCAGCCGTCGACCACCTGGCTGGGGGCCGGTGAGCTCATCTTGGGAGTCGCGCTCACCAGCGCCTTCACGGCCGTGGCCACCTCGAACGAGGTGCAGATCAGCATCTCCCTGTTCTGGGCGATCGCGGTGGCGGCCGCGATCTTTGCGGCCATCTGTCTCGTCGCCCAGTGGGACGTCAACCGAGGCCGCCGGGTTCGGCAATCGGAGATCGAGGAAGAAGTCGAGGACCTCAGCTGACGCCGTCTTGAGCCAAGCTTCGTCGACTGGGTTTCTCGGCGCGCCGTTCCCACCAGGCCCAGGCGACCATCACCGCACCGGCGTAGATCCAGCCGAGCAGGACGTCGAAGAAGTAGTGCTCGCCCGTCGCCATCAGCGTCAGCCCCATCGCCAGCGGATAGAGCGTCAGCAACGGCCGCAGGCGCGGGCGGACCCGGCCCCAGAGGAACATCGCCACCAGCGCCGTGAAGGCGACGTGGAGCGAGGGGACCGCGGCGACCAGGTTGGCGCTCGACTGGCCCTTGGAGAAGAGCCCGGCGGTTCCCACCCCGAGCACCGCCCAGCCCTCCGAGGTGGTGCGGTAGACGCCGTCCAGCAGACCCATTTCCGCCGCCATCCAGGGCGGCGCCGCCGGGAAGGCGATGTAGGTGGCGAGGCCGGCGAGGGCGAGCGTGACCAGCCGCTTGGTGAAGCGCAGGAAGCCGAGCCGGTCGCGGACCCAGAGGACTCCCGCGAGCGCGAAGGGGACGATGAAGTAGGAGGTGTAGACGACCGTGAAGGCGACGTCCCACCAGTTGACGACGCCGGGCTCGTGGAGGCGGGCCTGCAGCCATTCGGTCGGCGTCTCGCCGAAGAAGAGAAAGCGGTCGACGTCGATCATCGGGGTCACGTTGACGCCGATCCCGAGCGAGTCGGCGGCGCCGCGGGTGAGGTCGTAGGCCCAGAGCACGGCCACGATCGGCAGCCAGTCGAGGACGATCTGGAGGATCTCCCGCGGGTGGCGGCCGATCGAGTTGCAGGCGAGGGCGCCGCAGGTCCAGGCGATCACCAGCTCGCGCTGGACCGGGATCCCGTAGCGGGCGCTCCAGGCGACCAGCGAGACGAGGTAGAGGACGAGCGCGCAGCGCCGCACCAGCGGCCAGTGCGCGAAGCGAAAATCGGCCTCGGTCTCGGCCCCCACGTATGCGAACTCGGTCGTGCTCACCGGGCCTAATCTATGCGCGCGAGGGGCGGCGGGGCGGGCGTGCCCGGCCGATCCGGCGGCCGCCTATGAGCGCAGGCGCCTCAGCTCCCGCTCGGAGTGAGCCGCGACCGGGATCGAGTTGCCGCCGTAGCGGGCGCCGCCGTAGCGCAGGCGCTGGGCGACGGCGAGCCAGGCGCAGACGCCCCGCTCCAGGACCCAGACCGGCGCCAGCGCCGACGCCGCGGCGGGAAAGACGCGGCGGCCGCCGGCGCGGCGGCGGCCGCGCTCGGCCATCAGCATCGCCAGCCCCGCGGCTCCGGCCACCGGCGCCGGCTTCCGGCGCCGCCAAGCCCAGGCGAGCAGCGGCACGACGGCGAGCCAGGCGGCCATCCGCGCCGGGATCGCGAAGTCGTCGTAGGCCTGGCGGACCCGCTGGCCCCAGAAGTGCGAGGCCGACGGCGGCACCCGGGCCACGTAGAGGTCGAGCGGGCCGGCCTCGCGGCCGCCATGCGCGCGCACGGTCCGGATCAGCTCCAGGTTCTCGAACAGGACGTCGCCGTCGTAGCCGCCCATCGCGATCAGTCGCGAGCGGCGCACCGCCAGCGTGCCCGGGTAGTCACGCCCGAAGCCGCGGTTCAGCAAGGTCCTGGCGGTGTCCCAGCGGGCGTGCCACGGCAGCGGCTCGAAGTAGTTCTGAGGGCGGACCAAGTCGAACTCGCCGAGCAGCGCCACGGTCCGCCGCAGCGCCGCCGGGTCGTAGCGGACGTCGTCGTCGGCGATGACGACGCGCTCCTGCGTCGCCAGCCGTACTCCCGTCCTCACCCCCGCCACCTTGCCGTTGAGCCAGTCCTCGCCGTCGGCGGGAGGCAGGTGCGTCGCGTACTCCCCCCAGGCCTCGGCGTTGGCCCGGAAGACCGGCGGCGGCGAGCCGTCGACGACGATCACCTCGGCGCAGTGGCGGCGAATCTCCGCCAGGTAGGCGGCCAGGTCGTCCCGCAGCTCGCCGTCGGCCCAGCGCACCGGCACGACGTAGGAGCAGGCGCCTGGCCGGCTCACTCCGGTTCGGAGAGAGGCAGGGGCTCGCGCAGGGAGGTCTCCCCCCTCTCCCACGAGTCCAGCAGGTGCGTCGCCCACCTCGCCTCGAGGGCGAGCAGCGCCCGCAGGCCGAAGAGGACGTCGGCCGCCACCGCGGGCTCGGCCCGGGCCAGTCCGCCGGCCAGGTCCCAGGCGGCGATGTTCTCGTGCACGGCGTCCGCCTCGACGTGCTCGTCGTAGAAGTGGGTGACGTCGCGGCCGTAGCCAAGCCGCCGCAGGGCGTTGCCGTAGCGGCGGTTGGGGATCGAGGAGGTCATCTCGAAGCCGGCGAGGTGGCCGACCAGCGCCCCGCGGCGGCGCCGGTGCAGGCCGAAGCCGGACATCAGGTTGACGGTCGCCAGCGTCACCCCCGGCAGCAGGTTGAGGTAGGCGCCGTAGCTGCCGTCGAGGCCGAGGCCGACCATCGTGCGCTCGAAGAGGACCGAGTGCATGCGGTCCGCCCTGCCGCCGCCGTACTCGTCGAACTGGACCTCCAGCAGAGCCGCCTTGGGGACGGCAGAGAGGCGCGGGATCGCCCAGGAGTGAGGGTCGGACTCCTTCAGCTGGTAGGCGGAGCGGTGCACGACCTGCTCGAGCATCTGCTCACGCGTCGCCTGGGTCTCCAGGAAGCGCGACAGCGGCGGCCCGGCGTCCTCGGCGACGATCCGCTGCAGCGAGTCGCCGACCGACACCGTCTCCGCTGGCTCCGCGGCGGGCACCAGCGCGGCCACGGCCTGCTCGAAGCTGCGCTCCAGCGCCGCGCGGAACCCGAGCAGCGCCGGCGACCACTCCCAGCTTTCGTCGACGCCGCGGATCGCCGAGTAGTGGAGCTCGTAACAGGCGTAGAGGGCGAGCTGGAGGTCGTCGTCGGCGATCGGGTCTTCCGACTCGATCGGCGGCGGACCGAGCTCCGTGTCCGGCGGTTCGCGCAGCACCTCGAAGAGCCACGCCGTGAGCGGCCCGCGCGGCTCGGGAAGCTCGATCTCCCGCCCGACCCGAGACGAGGTTCCCCCGCCGCGGCGAACGACGGCCTGACTCACTCCCTCACCTCGTCGCGTACGTCGTCCCTGCGCGGCCACTGCTCGAAGTCACTGGGAGCCTTGAAGCCGGTCAGTCGGTGGGTGCCGTCGCAGAAAGGGCGCATCCGCGACTTGCCGCAGCGGCAGAGGGCGATCGTCCGCCGCGACAGCGGCATCTCGTTGCCCTCCTGGTCCTGGACCACGAACGATCCCCTGATCAGATAGGGACCGTCTCTATAAGGGGTGATCGTCACCGGCTCGTCCGGGCGCGAATGAAGCTCCTTGGCATCCGCGCTCATGCAGAAGCTTCTACCCCTTGGGTAGGAGCCGGAAACGAAGGCCGCGCCGCCTTGTGCCGGTCAGGACAGCGTCAGCACGTGTGCCCGCGCCGGCTCGGCTCGGCCCTCGAGGACGTCGAGGTAGGCGCCGCGGACGGCCTCGAAGCCTTCGCCGTGGACCGGCTCAAGCCAGGTGCCGGCCCACTCGCAGAAGGGGTGCCAGGCGTCGGCGACCCTGCTCTCGAGGCCGGCGGGGCCCCAGTCGCCGGAACGCTTGGTGACCCGGTCCGGGGCGAAGAAGAAGGTCGGCCCCGGCCCCGGCAGGTCGGCGGACCCCGCCCGCAGCCCCTCCCAGTGGGTCATCCCGACCGCCACGCTCTGGACGAGCCGGTCGCCGAAGTGGGTGTGGACGGCGAGGCGCACGGCGCCGTCGCCGGCGAAGTCGACGAAGGTGGCCGGGCCGGGGTCGAGTGACTCGATCGCGTCGTAGGCGACGGTGCGAGCGTAGATCCCGAGGCCCTCGACGAACTCGGCGTTGCGCGGCGACGTCAGCCCGACCAGCTCGACCCCCTGCCGCCGCGCCAGCAGGAAGGCGGCAGCGATCGCGGTCTTGCTCGAAGCGCTGGAGACGACGATCGGCCCGCGGGCGGCAAGCCCCTCGTCGGCGAGCTGGTCGTCGATCAGGAAGGAGGTGAAGAAGAGCGGGCGCAGCAGCATCTGCAGCGCCTCGGTGTCGGCGCGGTAGAAGGGGTCGGCCGCGGTCGCCAGGTAGCGGTGGTAGGCCGAGGGCAGGCTCGCCCGGTGCGGCGAGCCGTCAACGAAGCCGCCGTCCCGGACCGAGGTGGGCGTGACGACCAGGTGTGAGGAGGGAGGCAGGTACCCGAACAGGCGGGTGCCGGCCTCGACCCCCTCGGCCTCGCTGCGCTCCACCTCGGCGAAGCCCCACATCGGCACCCGGCCCCAGCCCTCGGCGGCCGGAAAGAAGTCCCAGTAGGACATCGCCTCGCCGAACACGGCGTAGGTGACGTTATTCGCGGTCAGCCCGAAGGAGCGGACGCCGATTAGCGCCTGGCCGGCGTCGATCTCGGGCGCGCCGCCCTCGACGACACGGCACTCGCGGAGTTCGTCGCGCTTGACGAGGAAGTCGGTCACCCTCTGATGCTCTCACGCCCGCCCAAGTCCGGCGGCGACTAGACCCTCCTAGCGTCGTCCCTCGGCCCGCGCCTGCAGCAACTCGCGTTCGCGCGAGTTTTCGCTCATCGCCGCCGCCCGGGCGAACTCCGCCGCCGCCTCTTCCTCGCGGCCGAGCCGCTCGAGCAGCTCGCCGCGCGCGGCCGGCAGCAGGTGATAGCCGGCGAGCGCCGGGTCGCCGGCCAGTGCGTCGAGCAGCTCCATCCCCGCCGCCGGCCCGAAGGCCATGCCCACGGCGACGGCGCGGTTCAGCCGCACGACCGGCGAGCCGGTGAGCGCCGCGAGGCCGTCGTAGAAGGCGACGATCCGCTCCCAGTCGGTCTGCTCGGGCGTGCCGGCGCGGGCATGACAGGCGGCGATCCCCGCCTGCAGCGCGTAGGGGCCGAGCGGCCGCCCCAGCGCTTCCGCCCGCTCCAGGCCCTTCAGGCCGCGCCCGACCAGGACGAAGTCCCAGCGCGAGCGGTCCTGCTCCAACAGCGGGACCGCCTCCCCTCCGGGCCCGGTCCGCGCCGGGAAGCGCGATGCCTGCAGCTCCATCAGCGCGACCAGGCCCAGCGCCTCCGGCTCGTCCGGCGCCAGGCCGACGAGGATCCGCCCCAGCCGCATCGCCTCCTCGCAGAGGTCGGCCCGGATCCAGTCCTCGCCGCCGCTCGCCGCATAGCCCTCGTTGAAGATCGCGTAGATCACCTCCAGCACCGAGGCCAGCCGCTGCGCGCGCTCGGCCGGCCCCGGCACCTCGATCGGCACCCGCGCCTCGGCCAGCGTCCGCTTGGCACGGACGATCCGCTGCGCCACCGTCGACTCCTTGGCGAGGAAGGCGCGGGCGATCTCGGCGGTGCTGAGCGAGCCGACCAGGCGCAGCGTCAGCGCCACCCGCGCCTCCGTCGAGAGCACCGGGTGGCAGGCGGTGAAGATCAGGCTGAGCAGGTCGTCGCCGATGTCGTCGTCGGCGACGGCGGCGAGGTCGGGCTCGGCGAGACGCGCCTGCAGCTCGACTTCGTGCCCCAGCTCCTCCTCCTTGCGGGTCGCCATCTCACGCCGCCGGATGCGGTCGATCGCGCGGTTCTTCGCCGTCGTCATCAGCCAGGCGCCGGGGTTGTCGGGAACGCCCGTCGCCGGCCACTGCTCCAGGGCCGCGACCAGCGCGTCCTGGGCCAGGTCCTCGGCCACGCCGACGTCGCCGGCGATGCGGGCCAGGCCGGCGATCAGCCGCGCCGACTCGATCCTCCAGACCGCGTCGATCGCGCGGCGGGCGTCGTCTCCCTCCATGCTCAGCTCGCCCGCCGCGTCGTCCGGCGCCGCTACTGGTTCTGCTCCGCCTGCGCGCGGATGCGGTCCTCCTGCTCGCGCAGCTCCGGCGTGAGCTCCTCGCCGAAGTCGTCCGCCTCGAAGACCTGGCGAATTTCGATTTCGCCCGGTTTGTCGTGTGGGTTGGGGCAGCGCTTCATCCACTCCACCGCCTCGTCGAAGGAGCGCACCTGCAACAGCCAGAAGCCGGCGATCAGCTCCTTGGTCTCGGTGAAGGGTCCGTCGACCACGGTTCGCTCACCCTCGCTGCCGAAGCTGACCCGGGCGCCCTTCGAAGTCGGGTGCAGGCCCTCCCCGCCCAACATCACGCCGGCCTTGACCAGCTCTTCGTTGAACTTGCCCATCTCGGTGAGCAGCTCCTCGCTCGGCATCACGCCGGCCTCGGAGTCCTCGTTCGCCTTGACAATCGCCATCACTCTCATAACTGGTCCTTTCGGGTCGTCTCGCGGAAGTCGGTCATGCCGATATTCCCGCCTTTACCCACTACGACGAGCAACCGCGCCCGAAATCGACACCGCTCCCGAAAATTTCCGTCGCAGTCAGTGCTACAGTCGTGCACATGGCTAGAGACGTTTCGATCCGTGAGCTGCGGAACTCCACCTCTGCCGTCGTCTCAGAGCTGGAAGCCGGTGAACGCCTGACGCTGACCGTCAATCGCCGGCCCGTCGCCGACATCCTCCCTCACGCTGAGCAGCGCGACCCCTGGGTTCCCGCCTCTGATTTGCGCCGCATCGTCCGCGAGGCGCCAGCCGACCCCGGCCTGCTCGATGACCTCGCCGAGATTCGCGGCGCCGAACTCGACGACGTTTGAGTCGCGCGATTGCCGACACGTCGATCTTCATCGCCCAAGAGACCGGCCGAGAGCTGGACGATCTTCCCGAGGAGATCGCGGTCTCCGTGATCACGGCCGCCGAGCTCGAGCTGGGAGTCCTTCGGGCCAAGAGCGACGACGCTCGAGCCGCCCGCCTCTCCACCCTCTCACGCGTGCAGGCCACCTACCCCCTTCTGCCTGTCGACCCTGAGGTGGCAAGCTGCTTTGCCCGGATCGCCTCGGCCGAGCTGTCGCGTGGCCGGCGCCTCCGTCGCCACGACACTTGGATCGCCGCAACCGCAATGCGACACGGAGCCGCAGTCCTCACCCAAGACGCGGACTTCTGCTCGTTTGACGGCGTCGCGGTCATTCGAGCCTGATTTCTCCAGACGTAGGCGCCTTCGACGTCGCGCCGAGCCACATGAACTCTAGAAGCGGGCCTGGGCCTCCAGCCACCGCCAGAACTCGGGCAGCGCGCGCGGGACCACATGGGAGCCCCAGCGCCGCGCCGTCCGCAGGTTCGCGTGCAGCCGCTGGTCGCGGCAGAAGGCGCGGCTGAGCTCGCGGTGGGCGGACGGTTCGTCGCGGGCGGGCACGAACGGGCAGAGCTGGAAGCCGCAGTCCCGGGGACAGCCCTCGTGGAACTCGCGCCGCCGCCGGCTGGCCTGCAGACAATGGGGCACGGTCACCTCTTCGCCGAATGCCCGCCGCTGTTCGGCGCTGCCGGTCTCGTTGAGGTTGAGCAGGACGGCGATCTCGCCGGCCAGCTGCACCGCCGCCCGGTCGAGCCCCCGCGGGCGCCTGGCGACGACTATGCCCTCGTCCTTCCAGACCACGCGCTTCATCCGCTCGAGCCCTTCATCGCCGGCCTTTCCCCTCAGCGCTTTCTCGCACAGCTTCGCCGCGTAGCGCAGCATCGGGTGCAGGTCGCCGGTCACGGCGGCGCCATCGCTCCAGCCGCGTTTCCTGCCGCGTTCACGCCGCTGGACCGCGGCCATGGTCGAGGCCAGGGAGTCGTGGGCGGGGGCGGGGCGCTTCGCCATCCGCAGGGCCAGCGCATGGACGAGGTTGAGCTGGGAGTACCAGAACACCGCGTGCTCGCGCAGCATCTCTTCGGCGTAGGGGTCGGGCGGCTCGTCCGGGTGGATCCTGGCGTCGATCTTGAAGCCCTGGGCGACTGAGGCCTCGAGCCCCCGCTGGCTGGTCACACCCTCTCGCTCGAGCCGGAGCAGCTCTTTGAGGTGGGAGTCGATCCGTTCGCGCAGCGCTGGATCCTTGGCGCCGGTGCGCAGGGAGGGAAGCATCCAGGCCAGCTGCTTGAGCGGGACGATCCGCCGATCCCAATCGTCGGCCCGTTCGTGCTCGGGCATCTC
Organism: uncultured Solirubrobacterales bacterium; assembly: GCA_963849165.1. Taxonomy (GTDB): domain Bacteria; phylum Actinomycetota; class Thermoleophilia; order Solirubrobacterales; family 70-9; genus VAYN01. The sequence goes on from CAWKGJ010000004.1 coordinate 788,257, forward strand.
CAGCAGCGGGCGGGCGCCCGCGAGCGCAGCCTCGATCTTCGGCTCGACCACCGCGTACGCCTCGGCTTCGAAGGGGCGGCGGATCATCTCGCCGCCCCCGCCGGCTCTCGCCGAGCAGCGCCGGACCAGGCATTCGACCGCGGCCCAGCGGGTGCCGTAGTCGTCGTCCTGGGCAAAGCGCCAGAGGGCCTCGACCGCGCCCTCCCCACCCAGCGTCTCAAGCTGTTCCAGCGCCGCGCGCTTGGCCACCGGGCCCGCGTCTGCCCGCTCCCGCAGGCAGCTCTCCGCGATTTCCCGGTCGCGCGCGGAGAAGGACCCCGCGCGGGCCAGCTCAGCCGCGCCTGCCGCGCGCAACAGGCGCTGGTCGGAGTTCAGCCCGTCCACCTCGGCGAGCAGCTGGTCGCAGGCCTCGTGACAGAAGCCCTCGTCTTCGCCCTGGGCCGCCGTCAGCACCAGCGTCAGCTGCACCCGCGCTCCGTTCGGCCTCTTTTCCAGCATCTCCCGCCACTCGGCGCCCCTGGCGATCGCCCTTGCGGCGTAGTAGGCATGGAGGACTTCGTGCTTGAACTGGGGGTGCCGCTGGTCGTCGAGCGAGAGCAGGCCGAAGCGCTCACCATCGCGAACCGCGTTCAGCCAGCGCGAGTCGAAGCCGGCGTCGTCCTTCGGCACCAGCCAGGCCGCGGCCAGGTCCTCGATGCCGCGCAGCGCCCTGTCCCGCCGCTGCCATTCCTCCTCGTCCAGGACCCCCTCGCCGCAGAGGCGCCTGCGGTCCGCGTCCAGGAGCCCGAGGCGAACGGCGTGGCGGCCGCCGTCGGCGGGCTCCCCGAGCGCGTCGATCCGCAGCAGGCGGGCCAGCAGCGTCAGGTAGAAGGCGTTTTCGAGCAGATCGCCCTCCTCGATGTTCCGTTCGACGAGGTTGCGAGCCCCCTCCCCGAACCGCCCGGCCCGTCGCAGCACGTATTTGGCGGCGCGACCCCTCCCTTCGAGCCCGAAGTCGGAGAGGTCGATCGGCAGCTCGCTCAGGTCCGGGGGGAGCCCGGACGGCCGCGTCGTCACCACCAGCGGCAGGCCGCGCCGCCGGGCCGTGTCCAGCGCCAGCCGGATCTGAGTCCGGTAGGGATCGTCGTCGTTGACCTGCCGGCTGCGGTCGAGGTCGTCGGCGAGGATGACGATCCGGCCCCGGTTGCACATCCAGCGCCACAGCCTGTCGGCTTCCGCTTCGGTCTTGATGTAGGGGTCGACCAGCTGCGCGAAGCGTTTGACCGCCAGCTCGGTGAAGTCGTTCTTCTCGAGGTCGTTGTCCTTGTCGCGGAGGCTGAGCACGATCGGCACGACGAAGTGCTCGTTGGCGAGGCGGGAGGCGAGCGCGAGGAGCAGGGTCGTCTTGCCGGACCCGGTGCCGCCGACGACGATCTGGGGACCGGCGCCGGGCGAGTGCAGGCCGCCGGCGATCTCGTTGACCAGCCGGCGACGGCCGAAGACCTGTTTTGCCGAGCCGGCCTCCGGAGAGTGGGGGAACAGCCGCTCCGGAGCCTGCTGCGCGACCTGGAGAAGCTCGCGCGTCGCCCAATGCGTGATCCAGAAGTTGAACCAAAAGTAGGCGGCGAGCGCGAGCACGCCGGCCGTGACCAAGCTGCGATCGAGGGTTTCGAAGAACCCGCGCCCACCCGAGAGCGGCTCAGGCAGGGGCACCCAGGCCAGGGCCATCAAGGTAAGGAGAGTGATCGCGACCGTGCCGCCCGCGAACCAGCGGTTGTAGCGGTTGGTCAGCCGCCCGAGTCGGCCGGAGCGAAGTGAGCTTTGAGGTTGGCGCCGAAGACCCGCCATGCGCGCCTAGTCTCGCGACTCCTACCACACTGTCAAGTATTCATGGGTTTTTTACTATGGGGTGCGGCGCCGCGGGTGCAGCTGCACGATCGGAATCGTGCGGTTCGCCCTGGCCGCCTCCGCTCTTAACGCGGCCCGTCGGTGTGCACGAACAGCACCGGGCCAGCGAGGCGGCCCTCCGCGCGCAGCGCCAGCAGGCCGGCCATCGCCTTCGCGGTATAGACGGGGTCGAGTGGGAGCCCGTCCTCGGCGGCGAGGGCGGCGGCGCGTGTGGCGGCCTCGGTGCGGTGGCCGTAGCCGGAGCCGATCTGGTCGCGGGTCAGGTCGAGCATGCCGGGCCCGAGCTGGAGCCGGCCGAGGCGCGCTCCGCGGCGCTCCAGCAAGGCGGCAGTGCGCCGGGCGAGGCGGGCGAGCACTGGCGGGTCGAGGCGGAGCTGGTCGTTGACGACGACGCCGACGACGCGGGTGCGCAAGCCGGCGAGCTGGAAGCCGAACGCCAGGCCGGCCGCGGTGCCGCCGGTGCCGACCGCGACGACGACGTGCGCCGGCTCGGGCAGCGAGCCGTCCTCGACCTGGGCGGCGATCTCCAGCGCCGCCTCGACGTAGCCGAGCGCCCCGACCGGCGAGGAGCCGCCGGCCGGCAACAGGTACGGCGGGCGGCCGCCGCGGGCATTGCGGATGAGCAGCCACGGCAGCATCGCCACCGTGCGCGCCTTCGTGCGGGTCCGGTAGATGCGCGCGCCAGAGGCGTCGAGCCGGGCGAGCTGGGCGCTGACGTGGGCGTCGAGCGGCTGGTCGACCAGCGCCAGCGCGGTCTCGAGGCCGTGCTCGCGGGCGTAGAGCGCGGTCGCGAGTCCCCAGTTCGTGCCGAGACCGCCGAAGGTGAGGATCGAGCGGCGGCCGCGGCGTCGGGCGTCGGGGATCAGCCACTCGAGCTTGCGCACCTTGTTGCCGCCCCAGCCGCCCGCGCCGAAGGCGCCGTCTTCCTTCACCCAGACGCCGAGGCCCGCCAGCTCGCGGACGGGCGTCGGACGCTCGGACAGGGCGAGATGAGGAAGGGTCTCGGCCAGGGCCGGGAAGCGCTCGTGCAGACGGGGGGTCAACGTTCGCGGAGTGTCCTACACATCCCGCGGGGGCCTCGGTCAGCCGCCGACGTAGGCCGCGAGGTGCTCGCCGGTGAGGGTGGAGCGGGCGGCGACGAGGTCGGCGGGCGTGCCCTCGAAGACGATCCGGCCGCCGTCGTGGCCGGCGCCGGGGCCGAGGTCGACGATCCAGTCGGCGTGCGCCATCACCGCCTGGTGGTGCTCGATGACGATCACCGACTTGCCGGAGTCGACCAGGCGGTCGAGCAATCCGAGCAGCTGCTCGACGTCGGCGAGGTGGAGGCCGGTGGTCGGCTCGTCGAGGACGTAGACGCCCCCCTCCCCCGCCATCTGGGTGGCCAGCTTGAGCCGCTGCCGCTCGCCGCCCGACAGCGTGGTGAGCGGCTGGCCGATGCCGAGGTAGCCGAGCCCGACGTCGGCGAGGCGGCCGAGGATCTTGTGCGCGGCCGGGATGCTCGCCTCGCCGTCGCCGAAGAACTCCTCCGCCTCGGTCACCGACATCGCCAGCACCGCGCTGATGTCCCTGCCGCCGAACTCGTACTCGAGGACCTCGGCCTGGAACCGCTTTCCCTCGCACTCCTCACAGGGCGTGGCGACGCCGGCCATCATCGCCAGGTCCGTGTAGATGACGCCGGCGCCGTTGCAGTTGGGACAGGCGCCTTCGGAATTGGCGCTGAACAGCCCCGGTTTGACGCCGTTGGCCTTCGCGAACGCTTTGCGGATCGGGTCGAGCAGCTTGGTGTAGGTCGCCGGGTTGCTCCGCCGCGAGCCGCGGATCGCGACCTGGTCGATCGTCACCACCCCGTCGCGCCCCGACACCGAGCCGCCGATCAGCGAGCTCTTGCCCGAGCCCGCCACCCCGGTGACGACGACCAGCACCCCGAGCGGGACGTCGACGTCGACGTCCCGCAGGTTGTGGGTGCCGGCGCCGCGCACCTCCAGCGCCGCCGTCGCCGTCCGCACCGAAGACTTCAGAGAAGTGCGGTCATCAAGGTGCCGCCCGGTGAGAGTGTCGCTTGCCCGCAGGCCCTCGAGGCTGCCCGCGAAGACCACCTCCCCGCCCTCGGCGCCGGCGCGCGGCCCGAGGTCGACGACGTGGTCGGCGATCGCGATCGCCTCCGGCTTGTGCTCCACGACCAGCACCGTGTTGCCCTTGTCGCGCAACCGCAGCAACAGCTCGTTCATGCGCTGGACGTCGTGCGGGTGCAGCCCGATCGTCGGCTCGTCGAAGACGTAGGTGACGTCGGTCAGCGAAGACCCGAGCTGGCGGATCATCTTGACCCGCTGCGCCTCGCCGCCCGAAAGCGTGCCGGACGCCCGCTCGAGCGAGAGGTAGCCCAGCCCGATCTCCACGAACGAGTCGAGCGTCTCCCCCAGCACCGCGAGCAGCGGGGCCACCGACGGCTCGTCGAGGCCCCGGACCCACTCGGCCAGGTCGCTGATCTGCATCGCGCAGGCGTCGGCGATGCTTATCTTCCCGATCTTCGACGACCGTGCCGCCTCGCTGAGCCGGGTGCCCTCGCACTCGGGACAGGTGGTGAAGATGACCGCCCGGTCGACGAACGCCCGGATGTGCGGCTGCATCGCCTCCCGGTCCTTGGCGAGGAACGACTTCTGGATCGTCGGGACCAGGCCCGCGTAGGTCAGGTTGATCCCCTCGACCTTGATTTTGGTCGGCTCCTTGTGGAGCAGGTCCTTCAGTTCCCCCTTGGTGAATTTTTTGATCGGCTTGTCCGGGTCGAAGAAGCCGCAGCCCCTGAGGATGCGGCCCTGCCAGCCCTTCATGCTGTAGCCGGGGATCGTCAGCGCTTCCTCGTTGAGCGACTTGCTCTCGTCGTAGAGCGCCGAGAGGTCGAAGTCGGTGACCTCGCCGCGACCCTCGCAGTTGGGGCACATGCCGCCGGTGCGGCTGAAGTTGACCCGCTCGGACTTCCCGTCGCCTTTCTTGATCATCCCCGACGCCTGGACCGAGGTGACGTTGAAGGAGAACGCCTGGGGCGAGCCGATCTGCGGCTTCCCGAGCCGGCTGAAGAGGATCCGCAGCATCGCGTTGGCGTCGGTGGCGGTGCCGACCGTGGAGCGGGGGTCGGATCCCATCCGCTCCTGGTCGACGATGATCGCGGTCGTCAGCCCGTCGAGCACGTCGACCTCGGGCCGCGCCAGCGCCGGCATGAAGCCCTGCACGAAGGAGCTGTAGGTCTCGTTGATCAGCCGCTGCGACTCGGCGGCGATCGTGCCGAACACCAGCGAGCTCTTGCCCGAGCCGGAGATGCCGGTGAACGCCGTCAGCCGGCGCTTCGGGATCTCGACGCTGACGTCCTTGAGGTTGTTCACGCGGGCGCCGTGCACGCGGATCAAGTCGTGGCTGTCAGCAGCCCGGGCCGCAGGCGACCGCGTTTTCGTCTTCTTGGCCAAGCTCTACGCGGCGGGCGACTGGTCGATGCGAACCAGGTTGCCGGACGGGTCGCGCACGGCGAAGTCCCGCGTGCCCCAGGGCTGATCGGTCGGCTCCTGCACGATCTCGACGTCGTTGCGCAGTTCGAGGCCGAGGGTGTCGCGGTAGAAGGCCAGCGCCAGGTCGGGGTCATGGACTTGAACGAAGCAGGTGGAGAGAGTGAGGTTCATGCCCGCAAGGCTAGGGAGCCAGCGCCCCGGACGTTCTCCGATCCCGAGCGACGAGCGCCCCCGAAGTGGTCGAGGAGTGGAAATGGAGGCAAGCGGCGTCAACGAGCGATGACGCCGGCCTCGATGGCCGGCGCCGAATAGGCGGCGGCGAGCGTCGCGACCGTCTCGTGGGCGTTGAGCCCACTGGGGTTGGGGACCACCCAGAGCGCTGCGCCGGACCAGCGATTCGCGCTGTCGAGCGTGTCCGGCTGCCGCCCCAAAGCCGCGCCGCGCTCGCCGAACGCGTCGCGGTAGGCGGTGACGCCGGCAATCGCGACGACCGCGGGCCGGTGATCGGCGACGAACCGCTGCAACCGCGCACCGCCTTCGTGCAGCTCCTCGCGGGAGAGCTCGGAGGCGCGCGCGCTGGCCCGCCGCACGAGGTTGGTGATCCCGACGCCCCGGGCCACGAGATGCGCGCGATCGGCATCAGTCATCCCGGCGACCCGATCGACCTCGTGCTCGGTGATGCCGGCCGCGGCCAGCGCCGGATAGAAGCGATTGGTGGGATGCGCGAAGTGGGTTCTGACCGCAGCCGTCCACAGACCCGGGTTGATGCCGACGAACAGCAGCCTCAGGTCCGGCCCCACGAGATCGTCGACCTCACAGCCCCGGAACGCCTCCAACTCCGCTCGCGTGAACCTCATTGCCCGCGATCCTGCCCGAAAATGTCGAATCCGCGCGTCCCCGTTCGTCTCACGGGTAGAGGGACTCAGAGGGAGCCCCAGCGACCGAAGGAGAATCGAGATGGGAAAGCTGATCGCGACCACGCAGGCCACCGTCGACGGCGTCATCGACCCGGTCGGCGAGTGGGTGCAGGCGGGCGAAGACCACAGCGACTACTCGTTCGAGCGTCAGGCGAGATCCAGTGGGCTGGTGCTGGGCCGCAAGACCTACGAGGGGCTGGCGGGGTACTGGCCGAGCCAGTCGGGCAAATGGGCGGACATGGTCAACCCGATGCCGAAGCACGTCGGGTCCAACACCCTGTCCGGCGATCTCGAGTGGAACGCGACCCTGCTCGAGGGGGAGCTCGAGGACTCGATCCCGAGGCTGAAGGGCGAGGTCAAGGGCGACCTGTTCATGCACGGGAGCGGCGAGTTCGCGTACGCCCTCGCCGAGAAGCGCCTGATCGACGAATACGAGGTCTACCTGAACCCGATCGTCTGGGGCGAGGGGAACGTCCACGTGCTCGGCGACCGGGGAACCGTCCGGATGCAGCTCGACGACATAAAGCGGTTCGACTCCGGAGTGGTCCTCCTCACCTACCTCCCGGCGTCCTGACCAAGGCTGGGGCCGTAGCGCGGTCGGGCGATCTCGTCAGAATGGCGTCCGTGACCGCAAGCGGAGGATCGCGGGCGGTTTCGCCGACGGCTCACTACACCGGCGAGACCTGGGTCCGGAACGGCCTCTCCCATCCCCAGCTCGCGACGTGGCAGGGGCGGGTGCTTCATCGCGGGCTCGCCTTGCCCCTCGCGGCCAGCAAGATGCTCGGCGGGCCGACGCTGGACGGGCTGCTCCTCGCTCGTCACCGAATCATCGACTCGATCCTCGACGATCTGATCCGCGGCGGCGTCAGCCAAGTGGTGGAGGTCGCCTGCGGGATGTCCCCCAGGGGCTGGCGGACGTCCTCCAAGCGGGCGGGCCGGGCAGCCTCGAGGCCCTCGTCGAGACCCTGAATCCGGCCGAGGGACTGGTGATCGTCACCGAGGGCCTGCTGACCTATCTGGACGACGACACCGTAAACGCGCTGTGGGCCCGGCTCGCCACGGCACTCGGGCGGTTCGACCAGGGCGTCTACCTGTCGGACCTGCGCTTTGCGAAGCGGGACCGTGGGCTCTCGGAGCGGACTTTCGACGTGGTCTTCGGCGCCTTCGTGCGTGGGAAGGTCCACGCCTACCGAGGCGACGAAGCCACGGCCGAGGCGGCGTTGCGCGGTCCCGAGGCGGTTGTCGAACCGGGGTGCCATAGGCTTGCGCCGTGCCGTTCACTCTCAGGAACCTCAAGGAGGACCTGGAGGACGTCGGGTCCAACTTCGACGGCTCGCCGGACCTGGAGTTCCGCTTGGCGACCCAGGCACTCGAGCTCGAGAAATCAGGCCTGGGCTACCAGCGCGTCCCGCCCGGCTATCGCTTTCCGTACGGCCACACGCACAAGACGCAGGAGGAGGTGTACGTGGTCCTGCGCGGGAGCGGCCGGATGAAGCTCGACGACGAGATCGTCGAGCTCAGGGAATGGGACGCGGTGCGCGTACCGCCCGGTACGTGGCGAGGCTACGAGGCCGGGCCGGAGGGCCTCGAGATCCTCGTCATCGGCGCGCCCAATCTCGGCGAGGCTCCACGTGAAGACGTTGACGGCCAGCGCGACTGGTGGACTGACTAGCGCCAGAAGGGGCCTGCCTGCAGACCCTATGCTGCGGGCATATGACGATTCAGCGGATGGACAACGTTCTCATCGTCGTCGACGACCTCGAGGCTGCGAAAGCCTTCTTTGTCGAGCTCGGTATGGAGCTGGAGGGCGAGACGCAGGTCGAGGGGGCCTGGGCGGGCCGCGTCGTGGGGCTCAACGACGTCCGTGCCGACATCGCCATGATGCGGACTCCGGACGGCCACGGCCGGGTGGAGCTGTCGAAATTCCACACGCCGCCGGCGGTTAGAGCCGAGCCGGAAAATGCGCCGGCGAACGCGCTGGGCATACGCCGCATCATGTTCGCCGTCGACGACATCGACGATGTCGTTGCCCGCCTGCGCAACCACGGTGCCGAACTCGTCGAGGAGATAGCGCAATACGAGGACGTCTACCGGCTCTGCTTCCTGCGCGGTCCTGAGGGCATCATCATCGGACTGGCCGAACAGCTCAGCTGAACCTCCATGGTGCGGCCTGTGGACCCTCTAACCGCGCCGGCGGTAGTGCAAGTACACGGTCGCGCCGAACGTGCGGGTCTCGACCAGCTCGAGGTCGATGTGCACGTCCGGCGGGAAATACGGCGTGCCGCCACCGACCACGATCGGGAGGACGAACAGCTCGAACTCGTCGATCAGCCCGCGCCGCATGCATTCCGCCGCGAGGCCGGCGCCGCCGACCGCGATCCTCCGGTCCCCGAGCGCGGCGATCTCCTCCTCGAGCGTTCCCGTGGCCAGGCGGTTGCTGCCCTCGACGCTCGACAGCGTGGTCGAGAACACGATCTTCTCGAGCGGGCGCCAGATCTCGGCGAACTCCGCCATCGCGGGGTCGGAGAACTCCTCGGTGTCCCACACGAGCATCGTCTCGTAGAGGCGCCGGCCGAGCAGTTGGGCGTCGATCGCGGCGACCCGTTCGTTGTGGAACCGGTGCAGCTCCTCGCTGGGCACCGCCCAGTCGAAGCTTCCGTCGGGTCCGGCGACGTAGCCGTCGGCCGACAGGCTCATGGAATAGAAGATCACGAGGACACAGTGAACCGGGTCGAGCCGACGGCCTTCTCGGCGACCCCGCCGCAGCTGATCGTGGGCGGGCAGTTCTGCGCCTAAATCGAGGGCGACAGCGCCTCAGTTGGCGCTGTCGCCGCACTCCGGTGTCCGAGGTCCGTCACCAGCTCACCCCTATGTGAGCCAGAGCGATTTCGGCAAGGTCACGGAGTATTCGCCGTGCCAGAATATTTCAGCAGCGCATGCCGCGTGGCTGTCACCCGCCTGTTTGGTGAATTTGCGTTTGATGACTTTGTATTCGCAGGACTGCAGGAGGCGTAGTGGCAGAATCAACCGACGCGAAACACTGCGCGTAAAGTCAAAGACCGTGGGTGCGCCGATATCGGCTGCGATACCCGGTAGGTCCCAGGATCCAATCCATCGGGCAATCTCATTCCATAGCAGGACCCCACGGCGCCGCCAGGAAGGAGGACGCCCCTAGCAACTAGGTCGCGCCAAGCCGGCTCCTCCGGTACCGCTCGCCATCTGGACTGCCGAAGTCGTTCCAGCTGCAACTCCCTCGGCATGTAGGAGAAGGCGACAGGTCCTCGATTCTGAATTCTGCCACGGACGACATCACCAGATTGAAATCGCTCGCCGCCGAGAACCAATCTGACGTTGACCGTGGGCGTAACTACACGGACATATTCGCTATAGCTCCCGAGGGTTACGCCACCCGAGTTTTCGATGGAGATATCGATGCGGTAGAAGCCAGGGCGCCCACCAACGGGGACACCAAGTCGCGTGTCTTCGCGACCAACTTCCTGGGAATAGCTCATCTCCACGCGTCGCTCCGCGATCGTGTCTTGATGGACCCCTCGAGCGGAGACACGAACGACACCCAGACGGACACCCCAGCCGAGACGGTGCTTTATCGGGGATCTGCGGACCGGATGTACCCGAAATCCCAAGCTGCCCTTGCCAGCCTGGAAGGGACCACTCAGGGAGGACAGGCTCATTCTTGGCGGGCCGAATGGGAATGCACCTTCCTGCGGGACTTGATGTACCGAAGGGAAACTTCTCATCGGTAGTGAATAGTCCCTACTGCTTAGATCGGGACAATAGCTCGATCCTGAAGCGTCGGATGCACGGCTCGACGGTGCCCATACAGCGGCACAGCAAAGTACGCACGCCGCTATTGCTACGGAATAGCCTTTCCGAACTGTTTTCCTTCCATTCACTATTGATCCTTCACTACCTAGCGATGTCAAACTCGCTATATCGGAGAGTTTCCTCGTTTCCGAAGGGACCGACTAAGAACCACTGCCCTATGCGGTAATGACCCTCCGGCATGTCAGCCGGAATGCGATAGCTCACACATTCACTTGCCCTGCCCGCTGGTAGCACTCTTACATATCGAGGTGCCGCGTAACCGCTTGGACCCACCACGAGCCAGCCTGCGGGGGTTAGTTGTTCTATCGCGTAACCAAAGCCATAGGCGACATCCTGAGTGCCGATGTTTTCGAGCCTTGAAACAAGCGTATCCCCTGGAGAATAGGTCGCGCGCTTCAGTCCAAGTCGGACATCGATCAGAGGGTCCAGGACTCGCAGATATTCACCAAAGCTCCCAAGAGTCTTGTTGCCCTGGCGAAACTCGAGGTCAAAAAGATAGAAGCCAACACGTCGCGGAACGTCTAGTGAAATACTTAGCAACGTGCCAGTTGACTTAAGGTATCTCTGGCTTCGCCTTACCCTTCCCGCTCTCACCCCCATTTTGTTGACCGAAAACAACGACGCCTCCACGGTCCATCCAAGTTCAACTCGCTTTGCGAGCTCAGAGTTAGTGAGCACGTAGCCAAAGTTCCTTCCGCCCATCACCAGCGGGCCTAGCCTCGTATCCCCACTCTGAATCAGCTGGAGGCCGGCTGGGCCAAATGGCAACGATCTTCCAAGCGGTGGACGGCGCATAGGCGGAAGGTGACGAAGCGGCGCTCCGTAGCCACCAATCGCGGGTGATGAGCAGTACCCGGCGGCTGGATTAGCAGAAGCCAATGCGGCGCCAAAGCCGGTCAATAAGACCGCCGCGGCGACACCGCCCGCCATAATTACCTGCCAGCATCGCGAAATCATTCCTATACCCCAAGCCGTCCACGAGTAACAGAGTAAACCACCCTACATCGTTATCAACTGGACCACGTCCCTCAACCCATATCAGCTGGGCCAGGTGCGTGCATAACCAACGTGAAACACGGCACGTACCGGGAGCGCCCTCCCCCCAGCCCTCACCTTCAGCGACAGCCTGTATGTCCCGGGGTCAAGCGTAGACGGCAGAACCAATCCGGAGCACGCGAATCCTCCCGTCGTACAGCCTGCGCCATCTCCGCTCGCAACCGATTCTCAATGGCACGGCGCCTAATCTAGACGTCCACCCTCCCGCGGACCGGCGGATGACTCACTTTCTTCCCTAATTGCCCGGTAGCCACCAAAGGCGACTCCCACGGCAGCCAACAAACCCAAGAAGATCCCGAATCGGGCCGTGCGATCGGCGGAGACGGTTCCGAAAACGCCCTGGAAGGAGCCAAAACCCGGCGGGTCAATAATTCGGAAGATGATCAGTAAAGCCGAGATGGTGCCTAGCGCCAACACCATCACATTGACTAGTGCAAAAGGCTGGTACGCCGCGCAGCTGAGGCGCAACATCACCATGGCCAGGGTGATCGCTATCGAGATGGTTAGGACAATCGGAATGAAGTCGAGCGAATCCCACGCGCTTTGCCCGGTTCCATCCAGAAAGAAGTCAACTCCACTTGAGTCCGGTATCTCGATGACAAACCAGTCGAGGAACATCGAGATGAAGAGCACGATTGCCGCGATACCCGCGATTCTTTCTCCAGTCTTTAGTCGCTCCAGGTGCAATTATCCTCCTTTAGCCCAGCGTGGCACACAGTGCGATGTTATTTGCTCCGAGCGTTCACTGTATAGCGATGTCACTCTCCAAGCTTAAGGCTGAGGGGCCGCAAATGCGGGTCATTGAGAATTCCCGGAGCCCTGGCCAGATCTATTCCAGGTGGAGTAAGTAGCGGCACAACGTAGGTTTCTTCTCCGTTGTGACGGTCAGCAGATATCAAACCGATTGAAGGACCGAAAATACTGTACACAGGAGCCCCGCTGTCTCCAACCGTCGGGCGAGGCGAATTGAACTTGACCCAGTAGCCAGATCGTAGCGCTCCATCTCCGGCTCCCGCCCAATCTAAGGCATGCCCAACAACCTGGCCGCAAGATTCTTGCTGCGTTCTGGCGCCCGAGAAACAGACGGTATTTCTGATCCTTACCGTCGCGGCCGGCTCCTAAAACGGGAATAGGGGCCCTCATGTTCGATGTGAGCTTTTGTCGTGCCGACCAACGGCGACGATGCCATCATAGGCCATCTGGGAGTGGTGGCGCAGGATCTCTCAAGGGCCCTTGCACCAAAGCTGCCCGACTCCGACGGCTCCGTTTGCCGTGTCTTCTTGCTTACTCGCCTAAAGCGTTCCCGCCTTGAAATTGTTAAGACGGGTGAAGTTGCCTGCGCCTTCGAGGCCGCTGCTGCCGGCGCTAAAAGCAGAGTCGCTGATGCTCGTCAGCTGGATAAAGCCAGAGCCGCTGTTAGTCCACGCGGAGACCGTGCTGCCCTCATCGACCAAGGCAAAAGAATTGCCATTTGCGATCGAGGTCCCGGGCTGGGATGCGAGCACGGTCTGCGTGCCACTCTGCCACTTGGAGAGAATGGCGTCGTATTTGCCTGCTCCGACGTTGGTGAAGCGAAGCTCATAGCCTGCGCGGGCGGAGGCGGGACTTGGCATATCGAGCCATAGGGAGAAGTAGCGGCCTGGGTTTGAGCCTCCCATGCCCGGATCCATTGGCATCGTCAAGACAGTGGCAATGCCCGTGCCGTTATCGGTGAAGGAGGAGTTGTAATAGGCGCCGTTGACGGTCGGGTAGGCGCTGACGGGACGCCAGCCGGAGGTCGTGTCTTCCCCCTTCGGCGTGGTGCCAGCGGCCCAACCAAGCGTCAACCATTTGGAGGAGAAGTTTGCGAGCGACCCGGAGCTGCCGTCGAAGGGCTCGGTAATGGGCATGTTCGCCAGCTGGGCTGCCGTCGTCGTAAGCGGTCCCGCCTTAAATTTGCTCAGCCGAGTGATGTTCCCGGCGCCGTGCAGCCCGGCGTAACCGCTTGAGAAAGCTGAGTCGGTGGCGCTTAGAAGCTGATTGAACCCCGAGCCCGTATCGGTCCAGGCCGAGACGGTGCCCCCTTTGTCGACGATCGCGAAAGTGTCGCCGTTGACGAAGGAGTAGCCCGATTTGGTGGCAAGGACGGTCTCGGCACCGCCTACCCACTTGGAGAGCTTGACTTCATAGGTATTAGCCGCCGTGTTGGTGAAGCGCAACTCATACCCGGCCCTGGTGCTGGCGGGCGTCTGCATGTCTAGCCACAGCGAGGGGTAGCGTTCAGTGTTTGCGGGGTTTGCCGCCATCATCGCCATCGCAGCGATTCCCGTGCCGTTATCGGTGAAGGAGGAGTTGTAATAGGCGCCGTTGACGGTCGGGTAGGCGCTGACGGGACGCCAGCCGGAGGTCGTGTCTTCCCCCTTCGGCGTGGTGCCAGCGGCCCAACCAAGCGTCAACCATTTGGAGGAGAAGTTTGCGAGCGACCCGGAGCTGCCGTCGAAGGGCTCGGTAATGGGCATAGCGACGAGCTGGGCCGGAACGCCGGTCGCGGCTTCGGTTTTAAAGCTTTTGCCTTCGCTTTTGACCGTCCCGCCTTCATTCGTCGCAGCGAGCCGGTAGAAGTAGGTCGTGCTGGGTTCGAGCCCGCTGAGCGCCTCACTCACGTTGACGGGTGAGGTGCCTGAGCCGATCGAAGAGGGAGTGACCGGCGCTTTGCTCCCGTAGAGGGTGCTTTTCCCGTATTCGAACTGGTAGGTCGTGCCGTGTCCATTCGGGTTGACCGTCGCGTTCAGGGTCGCCGCTTTGCCGCTGGGATCCGGCCCTGCCGCCCCGATCGAAACCGTCGGCGGACCGGTCGTCCGGAAGGTCTGATCCGCCCCATAAGCCGAATCCGGGTTGTCATTCTTTGCGACCACTCGGTAGTGGTAGCTCGTGTTCGGGCTAAGGCCGCTGATCGCCTGACTTTTTTCGATCGCGCTCGTGCCCGATCCGGCCGACGCTTCGCTCGTTTTCGAGCCATAGGAAGTAGTCGGTCCGTACTCGAAGAAATATTTCGTTTCGGCGCCATTCGGGTTCACCGACGCGTTGAGCGTTGCTCCATTATCGCCAATCAAAGTCGCCGCTTTCGTGCTCGCCGTCGGCGGCGGGCCACGCCAGTAGCCCTCAGCGAGGGTCAGGAATTGCTCCGCGGCCGTCTTGTGAAATCCGACCGCCTCGCATCCCCGGGACACAACGCAGGAGACCCCAGACGGATGAGCCCTTTGGTCGCCAGCGGACAGTGGCAGGAACTGCATCGCCCAGCCCGTTCCGTCCCACGCCATCGCCATCGGGCGCTCGACGCTCGAGGCGGCCCAGAAGGAGCCGACCGCCGTACATGCGTTGCTCGTCGTGCACGAGACGTCTGCCATGTCGAGGGCACCGGATTCGGGGTTGGGAGTCGTCTGCATGACCCAGGCGCTGCCGTTCCAGCGCTCGGCCAGCGTGTATTCCGAGACCGAATGTGCATTGACGATCCAATCTCCGACGGCGGTGCAGACGGTCGAGGAGGTGCAGGACACGCCGTAGAAGTAGCTGTTCGTCGAACCCGTGGGTTTTGCGGCAGTGCGTTGCGTCCATGAGCCGCCGCTCCAACTCTCGGTCAGCGGGAGCCATGCGCTGACCGCGGTGTCGTAGTAGAGGCCAACAGCCATGCAGAAGCTCGACGACGGGCAGGAAACCGAGTGGAGCCTGTTGTCGGATGCCGAGCCGTTTTTGCTCGCCTCGATTTTCCAGTCACTGCCGCGCCAGCGCTCGATCAGCGTTCTCTCGTCTTCTGATACGAAATAGCTTCCCACCGCAACGCATTCGCTCGGCCCGGCGCAGGACACGTCTTCGAGCTGAATCACCGAGCCGGCCGGATTTTCGCTGCCCACCACTTTCCATTCGGAACCGTTCCAACTCTCTGCCAGAGTCACTCTTTTCGCAGAGGAGTCGACGTAGTAGCCGACCGCAGTGCACGCTGAGGAGCTAGTGCACGAGACCCCCGTGAGGACCGTTTTGGCCGCCCCGGTGGGTTTGGCCACCGCTTGCTGTTCGGTCCATCCGGATCCATCCCAATGCTGGGCGATCGCCCACTGACCGGAATGCCCGACAGCCGTGCAGTCCGTCGCGGAGACGCAGGAGACATCTTCCAGAAAGCCACCGGTTTTCGAGGAGGGCTGATTCGTCCAGGACGACTCGGCAGTTTTGAAAGTCCTGTCCTGACCGTAACTCGTGCCTTCAAGGTTCATGGCGACCACCCGATAGTGATAGGTCGTGCCTTGAGAAAGAGGGCTGAGCGCCAAGCTTGCCGCCACATTGCTCGTGCCATTGCCGATCGAGCTGCTTGCGGTCGTACTTGAGCCGTACGAGATGGTCGGGCCGTAGTCGAAGCGGTAAATCGTCGTCAGCCCTTTGGGGTTTACCGAACCACGCAGGGTGGCTTCCTCCGTGCCGATACCGGTGGCGGCTTCGGTGGTCGCGACCGGACGCCAATCGCCGCTGACACGGGCGCCGCCAAACTGCCATTGCGAGGCCGTGGTTTCACTAAGAGCAGTGCCGACGCTCAGGAGACGGGTCGAGTAGTTAGTTTTGCCGTCGAGGATGTGGATCTCGGTCTTGCCCGTGCCCGTGGGGCCGTTCATGAGGACGCCGAAGAGGTCGGTAATCCCGTCGCTGTTGTAATCACCGGCTGAGAACTGCCACTGCTGAGGTCTGGTTTCTCCGAGATCAGTGCCGACGCTCAGGAGACCGGTTGAGTAGTTGGTGGCGCCGTTGATGATGTGGACCTCGGTTTTGCCCGTTCCCGTGGGGCCGTTCATAAGAACGCCGTACAGGTCCGGTATTCCGTCGCGGTTGTAGTCGCCCAAGGAATACTGCCATTGCGAGGCCGACGTTTCTTCCAGCGTCGTCCCCACCCGCAGAAGGGCCGTCGAGTAGTTGGTGGCCCCGTCGAAGATGTGGAGCTCGGTTTTGCCGCTGCCGGTCGGACCGTTCATGAGGACGCCGTACAGATCCGGCCTTCCATCGCGGTTATAGTCGCCCACCGCAAACTGCCATTGCGAGGCCGACGTTTCGCCCAGCCCCGTGCCCACCCGCAGAAGGGCCGTCGAGTAGTTGGTGGCCCCGTCGAAGATGTGGAGCTCGGTTTTGCCGCTGCCGGTCGGACCGTTCATGAGGACGCCGTACAGGTCGGTTACCCCGTCGCGGTTATAGTCGCCGTAGCCGAACTGCCATTGCGAGGGCGTGGTTTCTCCAAGGGCCGTGGCGAGCTGTGAGCGGAACGTCGTGTAGTTGGTAGCGCTATCGAGAATGTGAATCTCAGTCTTACCGGTGCCCGTTCGGTTCATGAGGACGCCGTACAGATCTTTGAGTGGCCCACAGGGATACTGGACCTCGTTTCCTTCTTCGATTTCGCCGTCTTGGTTACGAGCAAACATCCTTACGTAATAGGTAGAACTGGGGCATAGGCCCGAGACTGCTTGATTCACGTTGAATTCGCCAGTCGCAGTGGTCGAGTTGACAGCGGTTTTATAGGGATATCCCGAGACGCCCTGAGACGGGTTGGTTCCGTAAGCGAACCACCATTCGGTTTTCGGTTCCTCCGTGGTAAGCGTGCCTTTCATCGTCGTTCCGCTGGACGTCGCAAACCCGCTACGGGCGCGCGGCTTCATGGCGTGTTCGACCCAGATGATCAGCCCATGGCCATTGCTGCCCGCCTTGTCACCGTCGCACTGTTGGAATTCGAAGCTGTTTCCCCAAGGTTCAGATGCAACTTTATGACCGTTTTTCGCGAATTGTTCCCTGAGTTTTTCCCGGCCCTGGTCAAAGCCACTGCCGTTGTCGTCGTCATCCTGGTAAATCCCTCCCTCGTCGACGGCATGGCTGCCGACCTTCCAGTCAATGACGTAATGGAGTGCGCAGTCGTTGTCGCTGAACGGGTTCAGGTGATCGTACGGAACAAAATCCTCATGATGGGGCGTGCCCACCGTCTTCAGCTCTGAGCTACCACTGGTTGCCGGCACGAACCAGAGTCGCGTGTGCCAGCGTGGGGGCGGTGGAATCTCAGTGTCACTGGCCGACGCAAGGCTATGGTCGGCATACCGGCAGTTGTAGCCTCCCGCACTATTGAGGACCCTCGCGTATTGCGACTTGTTCACGTCATGATCCCAGCCCGAATGGGCTTCGATCTGGTCGGCGACGTTGTGCGCCGAGGCTCGCCTCCCACGGAACAGCACGCCAATGGGGTCGGTGCGCGAGTCCTCGTTGCAGTCGCTGTCGCTAAAGGAATAGTGGCCAGCTGGACCGATCCCGTCCGCGCCAGCCTCTGGGGCTGCAGAGAGGACGATCACAAGTAAGGTCGCAGTCAGAGTCGCGAAGCCGGGCCTGGTTGGGGCAAAGCTCAGGCCTGACATTGCAGCTTTCCTTCCATCGCCCCGTCGCTCGGCGCCGCAAGATCCTGTGGGGGCGCTCCCCGCAGACCGGCCCGGCTCGTTACGGGCGGTTTGCCCTTCTGCTGAGGGAGGAGGAGCTCGACCGCTTCGCGTGCAAGCTCCCGGCTATCGGCAAAGATGACAACCGTCGAGGACTTCGTGTAGACCTCGATCCGTCTTTCCAGCGCGAATTCGAATTCCAATACCTTGGCCCTGTCGTGCCTCGACAGCTCCCTGAAAGGCAACGGCCTGCCTTCGAAGGAGTATTCGGCCTTCGAGCGCTGGCATGCGGGCCAAGTTTGAACCTCCAACGGTGGCGCACAGCCAGTCGAGCCTTCGGGAATCTCGCAGCGCCCGTATATGTAGGTGATGCGGTTGGCAGGCGCCTCGTATGCGGGCGCTGCGATGTCGCAGCGCCGGACGGTCGCGGTCAGCGGCAGGCCGGAGACCTCCGCGCCCGCGGAGAAGATTTCGAAGTTGATCGGGTGCTGAGGCCCAGTGCAAGGAAGCGCCTCGCGCTTTTGGACCAGCTCACGCGTTGAGACCCAACCTTTTGGTAGCGGAACAGGGTCTTCAACTTCTACTTCTTCCTCTGAGGGCGGAGCCGGGTCGCCAGCAGGAGGGGGCTGCGGGCTACCAGCCGAGGAAGCACCAGCGCCAACCTGACCCATAGCGATGGCGACCGTAAGAAAAAGGGCCGAGACCGCGCAACCCATTGCTATCCCCAGCCTGACCTTCATGGCGCCGAAGGTCTTCCTCCACCTTCCAAGGCGATTCGACCGAAACAGACTCACGACTACTTCCTTGAGTGAATCCACGAGATCCTCCTCTGTAAGGAATAGCCTGAACTGTCAAAAACAGACTGAATCAGTTCGGCCAAATCACTCTAGTACTGTCGAGTACTGACGTCAATGGTATAAGTGGGTACTACCTCACTAATAACGCTTGAACTTGTGTTGAAGCTCGCTCGATAGAGTTCCACCGAGGAATTCAAATTGGGCAGTGTCGATGGGAACCCGACCCGAGGTCGGCGAGGCGTTCCAGTTCCACGCCACTGTGTTCATCTCGTCAGACCCTTCTTAGGCAGGATCCCTCACCGTTTGCGGAGGCGGTGAACTGGTGACCTTCGGTTTCCTAGCCCGAGCCGGTAGGTCGGCTGGGCTACCTGGAGCACGGTTTCAAGGCGGGTTTCGCAAGGTCGGACTACGTGGCGATCGGCTGGAATCTGTGGGGCTCCTTGCCCCAATCCTTGCCCCACGAAGGCGCGGATATACCTGGGTATACTGGCCTCATGGCAAAGGTCATGGTCTCCCTTCCAGACGATCTTCTCGCCGAGGTCGACGCCGAGGCGAGGCGCGGCGGTACGACCCGCAGCGCCGTCATGCGGGATTTCGCCGACGCGGCGCTGCGCCGGCGCCGCGAGGACCGCGCAGCAGCTATGCGATCGCTGCTCAGCGATGCCTCGCCCCATGGCGGCCGCGCCGCGGAGCAGGTAAAGACGACGCGCCCCGGTCCGTGACGACGCTGCTCCTCGACGCGAGCGTCCTGCTCGCCGCATTCGATCCCGAGGACGATCACCACCAGCCCGCTCAAACGCTGCTGGAAGACGATGAGGCAACTCTCGCCACGCTCGACCTCGCCCGCTATGAGGTCGCTAATGTCGCCGTGCGAGCGTGGCGCGCACCTGAATCGGTGGCGCCTCTGCTTGCCGCAGTCGAGAGGCTTGCCGACGACGGTGGCGTCATTTCATCCACGGACACCCTCCTAACGAGAGCGGCGGAAATCGCCGAGCGTCATACGATCTCTGTTTATGACGCCGCCTACGCGGCTGCCGCTGACGAGGGCGGCCATCGACTTGTTAGTTGCGATGAGCGCGACTTGGTTTCGAGGGACCTCGCAGCGCTCCCCGCGACTGCTCGGTCGGAGTAACAAAGAGGTCATCACCTATACCTGATGGGGACACCTCAAATAGCCCGCGAGACCGACTCGAGCCGGAGATGTTGCTCTATGGCTTCATGCGGGCGGTCGGCAGGTTCACGAGAAGCGGCCTCAGCGGCGAGAACCTTACGGAGCCGGACCAGGACGACGATCTCGACCGCCAAGTTCTCGCCATCGAGTGGTCGAATGCCGTTTTCGAGGCTCTCAATTGGTCGGTGACCCTAGACGAGCGAATCCGCCACGCGTCCGACAGGCAGGACTGGACGGTCGGTATCGAGGGGTGGAAGCGTGATCCGAGCGCTCCGTTACACCCGCAACTCAGTGCACCACGATTGGTCGGCAGCACTCGACATAGGATTGGCTCCAGGCGAGTTTCTGGCTCCCCATGCGACGGTCTTCGCCATTACCTGGGTCGATGAGCTGGCCGTATAGGACGCCCCGACCGGAGAGGCGCCGCAGCTTACGCCGACACGCTCCGCCGGACGAAACGTCGGCGAGACGCTTCTTAAGGCAGGCAAGGTCTGCGAGGAAGGCATCAAGGCGTTGAGAGCCGCGAACGCTCCGCCTCGAGAAGTGAACACGGAAGCCAAGGCCTTGGCGCTCTATCACTGCGTCTACCCAGAGGAGAACTTCGAGCAGGCGGCGCGAGAAATCTTCGATCTCGTTACGCACACGATCGAGTTCTTCCCAAACGCGAAACGTTCCCTCTACCTGGACATCGAAGGCCACCGAACTCCGACCGATGCCTTCGATGAAGACATGTTCGAGCTACAAAAAGACTTCTTGCTTGGGTACTTGATGCCCTTCTTGACCGAGGCCCGCGTGCCCCTAGCACACGTCAGGAACCCAAACCCTCAGCAAGATGACCTGCCCAAAGAACTCCGTATCTACGCTTCCTCAGACAAGGTACCCGACGACGTAGAGATCGTTCGCCTTGATGACCCCGGTTAGTTAACCGCCTTCAGAAAACGGCTACCACCCGGGGCTCTGGCTACCGCATCTCGGCTTTATGCGCTCTACGCCAGCGAACGTAAAACCCCCAACCCCATCGCATCGCAAGCGAAGCGTAGCGGTCCAACTCCTCGTAGTCATCGGCAACGCGTTCCATGAAATCCGCCGCGACGACGCTACCGGTGTGGTGTTCCGTCGTGGCCCTACTGCGGGACATCCCGTAGTTGGCGTGGACGGGCATGATCTCGCTGCTTGCAAACGGTAGGTCACCGTCATCGAGCCGGCGCTGGACTCTCTCTGCCAGAAAGAGCGGATACCGCCCCTCTTTCTCCTCGGCCTCCCACGCAGGGAGCATCTCGCGCGCCACTTTGCAGATGCGCTCACAGGCGCCCGCCAGCGCCCAGAGCATGTGATGGCAGGCGAGCTGCTCGTCTTCCGCAATCCGGTCCTGGCCCATATCTAGTTTGAGGACACCGCTCGCCATGTCTTTGAACCTGAGGGGAAGCCACTCGGGAACACGCGGGACGCCGCCCTTGCCTGGTTCGAAGGGCTGAAGTGATCGCCAGATTTCTTCGATCTCGAAGCCAACCGGGTCGCGTTCCCGCTCCAGGCGCTGCTCGTGCTCGTACTTCTCTGCCCAGGTCCGGAACTCAGACTCCTTCTCCTTCGGCCCAAGCTCCGACCACGGCTTGACTAGGCGCCCCAGTTGCGTCTCGAACTCGCCGTCCTTGTCGCGGACGAGCACGTGTTTGCCGCCGGGGTTGCTCAGGAACTCCAGCACCGTGACTTTGCGGTACTCATTGGAGCGGAGCGAATTTCGCTCCTGCCAGGCGTACTCGCCTCCGGTCTCAACCTCCCGCTTGAGCATCAGCGAGCGTTCAAATCGTCGAGCTTTTTGCGGGATCCGTGTCCATAGGGACCAATTCGGTCGGACGCCTGGCTGCGATTGCCAATCAGGTACGCCTGCATCTCTCGGCAGGATTTCATGTTGGGCTACCGCACGACGGGGACGTATTTCAAGTCCCTCTCAGACCTCATCTTGCCCCAGAGCTTGCCCCAGGGCCGATTTTTGCACCCGTTGTCTGTCAGACAAGACAAACGAAAGCCCCGCATTTGCGGGCCTTTCGTCCTATAGCGGGGGCAGGATTCGAACCTGCGACCTTCGGGTTATGAGCCCGACGAGCTACCTGGCTGCTCCACCCCGCGGCGGACTGGGGATGGTAGCAATGGGTTGGGGCTGGCGGGGAGATGGTGGGGCTTGCGCGAGGGGCCTCGCGGTGGGGGCTCGCTCTAGAGTGCCGGGCCATGTCAGAGGCCTCCCCCAGAGTCGCGGTGATCGACGTCGGCACCAACTCGGCGCGGCTGCTGGTTGCGGACGTCGCCGGGGGCAGGGTCTCGCCGGTCGAGCGGCGCAGCCGGGTGACCCGGCTGGGCCGGGGCGTCGACCTCACCGGCCGCCTCTCCGCCGAGGCGATCGAGGAGGCCTGCGCGGCGATCGGTGACTACGTCAAGGCTTATGAGGAGCTCGGCGCGGAGACCGTCGTCGCGATCGCGACCAGCGCCGTCCGCGACGCCGAGAACGGCAGCGCCTTCATCGCCGAGCTGCGCGAGCGCTTCGCGCTCTCCGCCCGCGTCCTCGACGGCGAGGAGGAGGCGCGGCTCACCTATCTCGGCGCCACCTCGGAGCAGCCGCCGGCCGAGCCGACACTGGTGATCGACATCGGCGGCGGTTCGACCGAGCTGATCGTCGGCACCGGCGCGGAGATCTCCTTCCATGCCTCGCTGCAGGCCGGGGTCGTTCGCCACAGCGAGCGCCACGTCGCCTCCGACCCGCCGACGGCCGTCGAGCTGGAATCCCTCGCCGCCGACGCGCGCGGGCTGATCGAGGCCGCGGTCGGCGAGGGCATCGAGGCGAAGGGCGGGATCGCGGTCGCCGGCACCCCAACCTCCCTTGCCGCGGTCGAGATGGAGCTCGAGCCCTACGACCCGGCCCGCGTCCACGGCCACGTCCTCTCGCTGCCGTCGATCCAGCGGATGCTCTCGCGGCTCGCCTCCACCCCCCTCGCCGGGCGGGTCGAGATCCCTGGCATGCACCCGGACCGGGCGCCGACGATCGTCGCCGGAGTGGTGATCCTGATCGAGACGATGCGCGCTTTCGGCCTCCAGCGAATCGAGGTCTCCGAGCACGACATCCTCTTCGGAACTGCCATCGCAACGGCCTCTAACCGCTTTTAAGTACCGAGTATTTCGCACGAAGGACTTCGCGGTACCGGGTGGACAGCGAGGCACCGGAGCACCGTACGGTTGGGTAAGAGCCCCGACCGTAGACCAAAAAGTAGGCGCTCCTTGCTACCTGATTATGAGTAGCAGGGTTATGAACGACTAGACGCAGCGGACAGGCGGGCGCATACTCGGCTCACCGGGGAAGAGTTGTGGCTCATCCATAGCTCAGACCCGTAACAGGGCTTAGGCGATTGCCGCATCATGGCGCCTCCCGCCGTCTGAGCCCATCGAATACACATGGTCCCTGAAGACGTACCCCTGCCCGTCCTGAGGGGCCAGCCTGAATCGGTCGCCAGCGATGGCGGCCGATTCTCGTTTACGCCAGGTTCGACTTGCGGGGGTAAACGACCTCGGGATCGGTGAGCACGTTGACCAGGGTCGGGCGCCCCGACTCGAAGGCGCGCTCGAGCGCCGGCCGCAGCTCGCTCGGATCGCGTACGAGGACGCCGTCGCAGCCGAGCGACTCGACCAGCTGGTCGTAGCGCGTCTCCGGTCGCAGCTCCGCCGCGACCGAGTAGCCGTAGAGGAACTTCATCGGATGGTGCTCCAGCGCCCAGATCCCGTTGTTGCCCATCACCCCGACCACGCCGAGGCCGTGGCGGGCCATCGTGTCGAACTCCATCCCGGCGAAGCCGAAGGCACCGTCGCCGAGCAGCAGGCAGACCTGCCGGTCCGGATGGGCGACCTTGGCGCCGATCGCCTGGCCGGGCCCGGCTCCGAGACACCCGAACGGGCCCGGGTCCATCCAGCAGCCCGGCTCGTAGGTGTCGACGAAGCGGCCCGCGTAGGAGACGAAGTCGCCGCCGTCGCCGACCACGATCGCGTCGCGGTCGAGCACCTCGGCCAGCTCGCGATAGACCCGGACCGGGTGCAGCGGCGAGCGCGAATCGTCGAGCTCCTCCCGCTCGGCCGCTCGCTTCTCGGCCTCGACCGTGCGCAGCTCCGCCAGCCAGCGACCGCCGCGTGGCTCGCCGCCGGCGACACCCTCGCGGATCGCCGCCAGGGTCGCGCGGACGTCGCCGACCAGGTCGACGTCGGGGGTGCGGTTGGCCGTCAGCGCGTTGTCCGCAACGTCCAATCTGACCACTTTGGTCTCCTCGCCGAAGCTGGCGCCGAAACCAAGCCGGAAATCCATCGGCACGCCGACCACCAGCGCCACGTCCGCGCCCTGCAGCGCCGTGCCGCGAGCGCGGCTGAAGGCCAGCTCGTGATCCGCCGGCAGGCAGCCGCGGCCGAGGCCGTTGAGGAAGACGGGGATGCCCAGCGCCTCGGCCAGCGCCCGCAGCTCGCCCTCGCCATGCCCCCAGTAGAGGCCGCTGCCGGCCATGATCGCCGGCCGCTCGGCCGCCGCCAGCAACGCCGCCGCCTCCTCGACCCCCGCCGCCGGCTGCGCCGCCGGCGCCGCGGGGAGTGCGGGGGCCTGCACCTCGGCCTCGCTGAAGACGACGTCGAGCGGGTAATCGACGAAGGCCGGCCCGCTCGGGGCGGCGAGCGCCAGGTCCAACGCCGCCGCGGTCATCGCCGCGATCCGGCCCGGCTCCTTGACGGTCTGCGCCGACTTGACCAGCGGCGAGACGAAGGGAAGGTGGTCGATCTCCTGCAGCGAGCCGGAGCCCCAGCGCATCTCCGGCGCCCGGCCGCCGAGCACGCCGATCGGCGAGTTGTTGGCCTGCGCCCCGGCGATCGCGCTGAGCCCGTTGGTCACGCCGGGCCCGGCCGTGAGCGCCGCCACGCCGAGCCGCCGCGTCGCCTTCGCCAGCCCCTCCGCGGCGAAGACCGCGGTCTGCTCGTGCCGCACGTCGACGATCCCGATCCCCTCCTCTTTGCAGCCGTCATAGATGGAGAACAGATGTCCCCCCGACAGCGTGAAGAGATGGTCCACCCCCCTGGACCTCAGAACTTTCGCGACAAGTCGCCCCCCATGCTCCATGCGAGCGAGCCTACCCGAGCACTCCCGCCTGGGCACCGCGGGAAGGGGGTCCGAGAACGGAGCCAGTTTGCCCCGCCCGCAGGACCCCCTTCCCGCGGTGCCCGCATCCCGGTAGTGCCCGGGGCGGGACTCGAACCCGCAAGCCCCTTTCGGGGCAGCGCCTTTTAAGGGCGCCGCTTTTGCCAGTTTCGCCACCCGGGCACGGCGATGGTATCCCGCATGCAGTCGCGTAAAAGCTCAATAAATGTTCGCGGCGCGCAACTCCGGCGCTGTTACCGTGTCTCTAGGCATAGGAAACAACGCCTTCCCTGGAGGAGAGCTTGGAGGCTTCAGCACTCACGCACGCCAGTCGCCGCGGACTGTTGGCCCGCCGCTCTCCCTTGCTCAAGCTGCAGGGCGACGCCAAGCTGGTCGCGATGGTGCGCAGCGGCAACCCCGGCGCCTTCGAGACGATCGTCGACCGCTACCAGGGCCGCCTGCTCGGCTTCTCGCGGCAGATGCTGGGCTCCACCGAGGACGCCGAGGACGTGCTGCAGGAGGTCTTCGTCAACGCCTACAAAGCGATGCTGCGCGACGAGCGCGAGATCAACCTGCGCCCCTGGCTCTACCGGATCGCCCGCAACCGCTGCCTCAACCACCTGCGCAAGCCGACCGCCGACGCGCAGGAATCGATGGACATGGTGCCCGCGGTCGAGGCCTCCTCGACCGCCGAGCGGGTCCACAACCGCGAGGAGTTCCGGCAGCTGCTCGTCGACGTCAAGAAACTTCCCGAGACCCAGCGCTCGGCCCTGCTGCTGCGCGAGATGGACGCCCTCTCCTACGAGGAGATCGCCGCCGCCATGGAGACCACCGTGCCCTCGGTCAAGTCGCTGCTGGTGCGGGCGCGGATCTCGCTCGCCGAGGCGAGCCAGGCGAGGCTGCTGACCTGCGGCGAGGTCCACGTCGAGCTCTCCGAAGCCGCCGAGGGCCTGCGCAAGGTCTCCGGCCCGGTCCGCCGTCACGTCCGCGAGTGCGAGGAATGCTCCGACTTCCGCTCCCAGATCCGCTCCAACGAGAAGGCCCTGGCCGCCCTCTTCCCGGTCGGCGCCATCGTCGCGCTGAAAGGTTTCATCGTCGGCAAGCTCGGGCTCGGCGGCGCCAGCGGCGCCGGCACCGCGGGCGCGGGTGCCAGCGCGGCAGCCGGCGGAGCCGCCGGGGCCGGTGCAGTCGGCGGCGTCGGGGCCGCCCTCGGTGGCGGCGGCGCAGCGGGCGGGATCGGCGCGATCGGCGGCGCGATCGGCACCAAGGCCGTCGCCGGCGTCGTCACTGCCGCCGTCCTTACCGCCGGTGCCGCGGTCGAGGTGAAGCAAAACGCCAGCACCCCCGTCGACCCGCCCGCGGCCAAGATCTCCGCCGCTCCCCACGAACCAGCCGGCCCCGCCCTCGCTCCCGCCCAGGTGAGCGAACCGCGAGTGGTCGTGAACCAGCCTGAGCCCGCCACTCCCCCGGCCGCCCCGGCGGTCGAGCCGGCGCCGGTCGCCGAGGGGCCCGTCGTGGAGCCCGCGCCCGCCGCTGCCACCGAAGCGGTCGGTCAGTCCGCTGACGACGAAGAGACGATCAGCGCCGGCGACCCCGCCAGCGAAGCGCTGACCGGCGCCACCCCGCCAGCCGGCAGCGGAGCCGCCGCCGGCGCCCATAGCGGTGGCGGGACCGTCGTCGTCACCGTCGGCGGCAGCACGCCGCCACCGCCGCCGCCCGCCCCGCCAGTCGCTGAACCGGCCCCGCCGCCCGCGGCGCCGCCGGCCGAATCGCCGCCCCCCGCCAGCACCGGCAGCGGCGAAGCCGAAACCCCGCCGCCGTCACCCGAACCGGCCGCCTGAGCCGAAGACGCGCCCCGCCGGGCTCCGCGCTGCCGGCTACCCGAGGCCGATGACTTTGAGGCGCCGCATCAGGCAGGTGCCGGCGAACTGGCGGGTTTCCTCGAGCGAGTAGCCGAACAGCTCGAAGTCCTCCTCTTCCGCCCAGGGCGGCGAGAGCACGCCGTCGGCGACCGGTAGCGACTCCTCGAGGGTGCGCTGGATCGCCCGCTTGTAGCGGTCGTCCTCGCGCGCCTTCTCGCGCAGGAAGACGGAGCCGAAGGCGACGTGGCGGTGCTCGTCGCGGGCGACCTTGCCGAAGCCCTCGACGAAGCCCGGCAGCGTTCCTTCGCGTTCGTTGAAGTCCATGATGAAGTGCTGGCCGGTGAGGGCCAGCATCCCCTCGATGACCATGTGGTAGAGCGTCACCGCCTCGACCAGGGCCTCGGTGTCCTCCGGTTCGGCGGAGAGGCGCTCGGTGCGCTGCTTCAGCATCTCGTCGAAGAGGCGGCCGAAGTTGTCGTTGAGATGGGCGGAGGTCTCCTCCAGCATCTCGCTCAGCCCGTCGGACTCGAGCACCCCGACCTCGCGGTAGAAGCGCTCGAAGAAGCGCACGTGGCGGGCCTCGTCGGCGATCTGCGTGCAGAGGAAGACTTTCTGGTCCTCGGTCGGCGCCGCGCGCATGATCGGCCCCAGCTCCTCGGCGACTTTCTGCTCGCCGATGAAGAACGAGGAGAGTCCGTACATGCGCTGGAATCGCTCCTCCTCGCTGATCCGCTCGTGCCAGTCCTCGCGGTCGCGGGCGAAGTCAAGCTCCTGGGTCTGCCACTGCTGGCGCTCCCAGAGCAGGTAAAGCTCCTCGTAGGTGAGCAACTTGACGTCGGCGGTGCTGTCCGCCGCCTTCATCAGGGCCGGGTCGGCGGTCTCCTGGTAGTCGGCCCGCTCGGTCCTGGACTGGGTCCCGGATGCCTCTTTGGCCTCCATCCTCAGCTTTCCTCCTCCGGTCGGCGCAGCGGTCCCGGCGAGGCTACAGCAAGACTGGCCAGCTGGCCAGTTTCTTTAGGCGGTGTGCGTCTCGCCCGGCTTTAACAGCACCACTCGGGAAGAAGTCCGGGCCTCGACGTCGGCCTTGAAGGCCTCGGCGTCGGTCTCGATCGGCGGGAAGGTGTCGTAGTGCATCGGGATCACCGTGCCGGCGCCGATGAAATCGGCCGCAACCACCGCGTCGTGGCGATCCATCGTGTAGTGACCGCCGATCGGCAGCAGCGCGACGTCGACCGGGTCGCGTTCGGCGATCAGCCTCATGTCGCCGAAGAGGCAGGTGTCGCCGGCGTGGTAGACGGTCTGGCCGCCGATCTCGATCACCAGCCCGGCGGCCGGGCCCATGACGACGCCGTGCTCGGCGCTGTAGGGGGCCTCTTCGGAGCCGGGAGTGGTGTTCGTATGCCAGGCGGGGACCAGCTTGATCGAGCCCCAGTCGAAGCTGACGGTGCCGCCGAAGTTGGGGTCGCTGACGTTCTCCACGCCCTGCCCTTCGAGCCAGTTCGCCAGCTCGACCATCGCCACGCAATGGGCGCCGGTGCGCTTGGCGACCCCGACCGCGTCGGCGACGTGGTCGGCATGGCCGTGGGACAAGGCGACGTGGGTCGGCTCGACTTCCTCGGCCGTGGCCACCGCAGCCGGGTTGTTGGGCTTGAGGAACGGGTCGACCAGCAGGGTCGTCTCGCCCTCGCTCAGCTCGAAGCAGGACTGGCCGTGGAACTTGATCTCCATCTCAGCGCTCTCCCTTCGGTTGCTCGCCCCCGTCCGGGGGGCCGTTCATCTCTTCCTTCAGTGCCCAGCCGACGGCGACTCCGACCATCATTCCCATCCGCGCCTCCTCGGCGAGCAGGGCGCGCACGGCGGCGATCCGTTCGTCGGGGTCGGGGACGGTAGCCGCCCGCAGGGTCTCGGCCTCGTGCGGCTCGCCGAACCAACCGCCCGCGGCGAGGGCCGCGGCGAGCACCTTCTGCAGCTGCGGCGCCGCCTGGGCGACGACGCGCTCCGCCGCGGCGAACCGCTGCGGATCGAGCAGCCGCTCGATCGCGGCCTCGAACTCGCTCTCGTCGGGCACCCGCTCAGCCTAGTCAGTCGGCGGGGCGCAGGGCCGCGGCGGCGAGCCCGGCGAGGCCGCCGACGACACCGCCCGCGAGCCCGGCGAAGAAGTCGGCGGTCGGAGCGAAGAGCGGCAGCGCCAGCAGGACCGCGGCGGCGACGGCGACGCCGATGACGTCGTACTCCTCCTCGATCGCGACTCGGGCCTCGGCCCGGCGCAGGGCCAGCCAAGCGGCGACCGCGCCGAGCGCCATGCCGTTGCCGCCGGCAATGACGGCGAGCTCGTCCTGGGCGTTGGCGATGCCGCTGGCGGCGAGCATCCCCAGGGCACCGCTGCCGAGCAGCAGGACGGCGGTGCGGAGGCTGCCGATGCGGCGCTCGATCCCGGTCGCGAAGATCGCCAGGCTGAGCGCGACCACGAACAGATAGCCGACGTCGACGTAGGCGAAGGGCGCGGTGAAGAAGCGCCACCACTCTTCCTCGAGCGGGATCAGCAGGGCGCCGAAGTCCCCCAGTGCCCAGCCGCTGGCCTTCTGGATCAACAGCAGGACGGCCGAGCCGAGGATCAGGGCGAGCGTGACGTAAGGACGGAAGGGCCTCGGTCCCCCCGCCCTCGGCGCGCGAGTCAGTCGCGGCCGGCGCCGGCGCGGGCGCTGCGCCTCGAGGCCGTCGCCGCGCCGCTCCAGCTTCGGCGCCCGCTTGCGCAGCCGGGTCCCGCAGTAGGGGCACTCGGTTACGTAGGGACTGACCTCGGAGCCGCAGTTCTTGCAGATGACGCTGAGCTCAGTCTCGCTCATAGTCCACCGAGAATAACCCCCCTCGTCCCGCGCCCCGCTGCCGTTTGCGGTGGCATACTCCCAGGACACCCGTCTTCGAGGAGGAAATTACGTGGAGCTGAAGAGTCTGACCGAGCAGAAATCGCTGCTTGCGACCCTGCCGCCAGGCAAACGCGCCCGACTGCACCGGCTGCTGTTCGAGTTCGGCCCGGGCAACGGGACCCTGATGCTGCTGCCGATCGACCAGGGGATCGAGCACGGTCCGCGGGACTTCTTCCCGAACCCCGCCTCGAAGGACCCCGACTACCAGTTCCGGCTCGCCGCCGAGGCCGGCTACTCGGCCCTCGCCTGCCAGATCGGCATGGCGGAGAAGTACTACCCCGACTACGCCGGCCGGGTGCCGCTGATCCTCAAGGTCAACGGCAAGACCGACATTCCCTCCTCGGCGAAGTCGTTCTCCTCCTGCAACTCGACCGTCGAGGACGGCGTCCGGCTCGGCGCCGACGCGATCGGCTACACGCTCTACGTCGGCTCCCCCCGCCAGGACGAGGACCTCGCCCAGCTGCGCCAGGTGCGCCAGGACTGCGACCGCTTCGGGATGCCGCTGGTGATCTGGTCCTACCCGCGCGGCGAAAACGTCGACGCCAAGGGCAGTGCCAACTCCTTCTACGCGATCGACTACGCGGCGCGGATGGCGATGGAGATGGGCGCCGACGTCGTCAAGCTCAACATGCCGAAGATCGACCCCGGCAAGGACAAGGACGCTCCCGCTCCATACAACGAGCTGGAAGTCGACCAGGCGGAGGCGATCCGCCAGTGCGTCGAGTCGGCCGGCCGCGCCCTCGTCGTCCTCTCCGGCGGCTCCAAGACCGACGACGAGACCGTCCTCACCAACACCCGCGAGGTGATGGAAGCGGGCGGCTCCGGCGTCATCTTCGGTCGCAACGTCTGGCAGCGCGAGTGGAACGAGGCGCTGGAGATCATCGGCCAGATCAAGGAGACGCTGCTCTCCAACGTGCGCAGGACCCCTTAGCCGGGCTCCCGGCCAGATGAGCAGGAGCGGGCTGGGCAGCGTGCTGCTGCTGGTCGTGGTCGCGCTCCTGCTCGTGCGGCCCTGGGAGGGCGGCGATGCCGACGGACCGGCGGCGGCCACGGCCGCCGTGACGCGAGTGGTCGACGGCGACACGATCGAGGTGAGCACCGGCGGCGAGGCCGAAGACCTGCGCCTGATCGGGATCGACACGCCGGAGACGGTCAAGCCCGACGCGCCCGTCGAGTGCTTCGGGCCGCGCGCCTCGGGCTTCACCCACGGCCTCCTGGAGGGGCGGCGGGTGCGGCTGGTCTTCGGGGCCGAGCGCCGCGACGTCTACGGCCGCCTGCTCGCCTACGTGTACCTCGGTCACAGATTCGTCAACGCGGAACTGGTCCGCCGCGGCCTGGCGCGGACGCTCACGATCCCTCCCAACGACCGCTATGCCGGGCTTTTCAAGCAGCTCGAGAAGCAGGCGGCGCGGCGCGGGCGCGGGCTCTGGGGCGCCTGCTGACCGTCAGCGAAACGTGGGTTATGCAAGATGCTTTGCTACGGTGCCCGCGGCCTCCGGGCCACTTCTTTATGAGAATGCGACAAAGCATCTCCCAGTTCGAGAACGCCTTCGAGCAGGAGACCTCACTTGAGCGCCGCCGCCGCGAGCAGCTGCGCCGCCGTGCCGCAAATCGCTCGCGAGCGCGGAAAATCAACCGCACCGAGCAGCACGGCAAGGTCCGCTTCAGCGTCCTCGCCGTCTGCCTTACCGTCACCGTCGTCGTGGTCGTGATCGCGATGTTCGAGGCGCTCGCCTTCCTGATGGCCTAGCAGGCCGAGCGCACCGCGAATGAACCTCTCTCTTGAATAGACTCGCGCGCCGATGGCCCGACGCTCACTGAAGCCGCAGCTGAACCAGATCCGCGCCTGGGTGCACCAGGGGCGCACCGACGCCTGGATCGCCCATCAGCTGGAAATCAGCGCCACCGAGCTGCGCGAGTTCCGCAAGCAGTACGACCTCACCGCCGACGACGAGAACGCCGGCTCCAGCGAAATCGATCTCCGCGACGAGATCGAAGCCGAGATCGAGGCAGCCGCGGCCGAGCAGGAGGACGTCGACGAGGACGAGGAGGACGCGGAGGGCGACGAGGAGCCCGACGAGGAGTCCGAGCCCGGTTCCGGCGGCGCCTCCCGCCCGAAACGCCGCCGCCGGCGTGGCCGCCGCGGTGGCCGTGGCCGCCGCAAAGACCTCGAGGCGACCTTCGATCACGGCGAAGACGACGGCTACGGGCTCTGGCTCGACGCCTCGGTCAAGGACAACCCCGTCTACGCCGAGCACTGGGCCGGCAAACGCGAGGTCACGGTCCGCATCGACGCCGACCAGATCGTCATCCGCCGCGCCGGGTCGCCGGCTCCCGAGCCGGACGAGTCCGACTCGGACTCCGACTCAGACGATTAGCTGTTTCCCGCCGGCAAAATCGCCGGCCCCACGTAGATAAAGCCAGAACGCCGCGTCGGCCAGCGACTGGGCGTCGCCCTCCAGTGCCGGCGCCACGTCGATCGCCAGCTGCAGGCACCAGTCGGTGCCGCGGCCGTAGAGATCGGCCAGCTCCGCCGCCGTGAAGGTCGGTCCGATCCGCCGCCGCAGCTCTTCCCGCACGGCGTCGATCAGGCGGTCGGCGAGGCGGCGGGCACGCGGGTCGGCGAGCGCTTGCAGCTCGCGATGACCCTCCTCCCACTGATACAGAGCGTTAGCGAGCGGATAGGCCGCTTGGCCTTGGTTCGATCTGCTTTCCGTCAACCCGCTCGATGTTAGAGACAGCGGCGAAGCGGTCCGCGGCGGCTGCGGCGACGCGGTCGGCGCTGACGATCCAAAGCGGCGAGCCCGGATCCGCATCCTCGTCCCGAAAGGCCGTGGAGGAGGGCGCGACGAGCCAGCCCGACGGCTGTCCGGCCCAGAGGCCGGGGTGGTCGGCGAGATAGCCGAGCAGCTCGGTCAGGCCGTCGCGCAGGTAGCCCGCGTCGAAGGAGGCCTTCAGCTCCAGGACGACCGCGTCCGGATCGGGGCCGCTGCGGACGACGAAGACGTCGGGCCGGCCCTCGCGCGAGCCGAGGGCGTGACGATCGCCCAGCCGGCGGCGCATCGACGGCTGGTCGCGGGGCGGCCAC
This sequence comes from uncultured Solirubrobacterales bacterium, assembly GCA_963849165.1. Classification (GTDB taxonomy): domain Bacteria; phylum Actinomycetota; class Thermoleophilia; order Solirubrobacterales; family 70-9; genus VAYN01. The sequence goes on from CAWKGJ010000004.1 coordinate 820,885, forward strand.
GCCTGGTACATCAGCGTCACCTCGCTGCCGTCGGCAAAGGAGTAGCGCGCGAAGCTCTCCCTTCCCTCGCCGACCAGCAGCCGCGTTTTCCGCAGATGCGGGCTGCGCTCGGCGAAGGCCCTGGCCAGGCGCAGCGCGACCGCGATCTCGAACAGCCGCCAGTTCTCCTCGGGACGGAAATAGCGGTGTGAGAGGACCTCCGTCAGGGCCTCGGCGGAGGGGTTGGTCAGCGCGAGGACGGATTCGAGCGCCGGGGCGACTTGGTGCGCGTAGAACTCGTTGCGCGTCGCCCGCAGCTTCCGGAGGGTGGCGGGCGTCGGCGTTTCCACCCCGATCGCATGGAGCCAGGGCACCCGGGAGGCCTCCGCGAGCTGACCCCGCAAGGCCTCGATCCGCTGCGACCAGCGACGATCGCGGGTGCGCTCGCCGCCGCCCTTGCTCGCCGCCCAGGTCACCGCGGCGTCGACGGACGCGGTCAGCTGCTTCAGCAGCCAGGCCAGGGCGCGGTTCTCCGCGGTGTCGAATACCCGGCGCGCGCCCCTCACCACGAAGATCGACGAGTTGCCTCCCGCGAGCGCGCGGCGGCCCACGGTCCCGGCCCAGTCGATCGGGCCGGAGACGCTCTGAGCCACCTCGGGCGGGCGGATGCTCGCGGCCAGCGGGCGCCGCAGGCCCTTGCGCAGAGCCGCCCCGAGGGCGAGGACGGCCGGATCGAGGCACTGGTGCACGGCGGTCACCCGGTTCAGGTCCTCGGGCTCGAGATCGAACAGCTCGCAGACGTCGCCCACCGGGTCGTGCTGCTCGCTCGCGCTGCGGTGGAGGAAGAGGGGCAGGTACGCACGGACCTCGGCCAGCAGCTTCGCGCGTTCCGCCGCCAAAAAGTCAGAGTCGACCCGCCCGCTCACGAGAGGCTGACGCTTCTCATCGCGTCCTCCAGCGCCTGCCACGGCTGCTCGGGAGGCTCCGGCCAGACGTCCCGGAGCCTCTGCAGGAGGTGGTCCGTGTCGGCGCTGGCGGCACCCTCGTACTGCGGGACGGCATAGAGGCGCACGGCGGTGAGAAAAGCGACGACGGGGTCCTCGTAGGAGGAGGCCCCCGAGGCGGTGTCGGTCGGGGTGAGGCCGATGTTGGTGAAGTTGGCGACGTCCTTGAGGATCGCCGGCCCGAGCTGGCGACGGCCGAAGGCGAGGCGCATCGCCGCCTCGGCCGTCCTGGACCTCGCCTCAGGCTCGAGTTTCTGGCTCCAGCTCTCGTAAAGCGCGCGGTAAGCGGCTTTCTGCGGCAAGGGGACGTCGACGACGGCGAAGCGGCGCAGGAAGGCGAAGCTGAGCTGGAAGAGAGTGGCTTTGTCGCGAGCGTTGAGGGTGCCGATCAGGCGCCAGACCGGGGTGATCGCGTAAGGCGAGGAGGCTTCGTCACGGCGGTCCGCCCAGACGACCCGGATGTTCTTCTCGGCTTTGCGGAAGGGCAGCATCACGTCCTGACCGCCGTCGGGGTCGCCCGAGCCGGCAAGCAGAGTGAACAGCGGGCCGAATGCCTTGTCGATGTCGGCCCGGTTGAGCTCGTCGATGACCAGCCAGCGCCCGCGCTGGAGGGAGCGCAGGACGATCCCCGGCTCGAACTCGAGGCCGCCGTCGTTGCGCGGCATGTAGCCGCCGATCGTGTCGAAGGTGGTCCAGTCGGCGGTGGCCGTGCCGAAGTCGAATTCACTGCCCACGACCGCCTCGCAGAGGGCCGCGGCGATCGTCGACTTACCGGTTCCCGGCGGCCCTGAGAGCAACAGGTGCTTGCCGGCCCGCAGGGCGGTCACGGCCTCGGCCAGGACGGAGGTGGGCAGGACGATGTCCGGCAGCGCCGCCTCGACCGCCGGGATCGTCAGGCCATGGAGGTTGTCGAGCTCGATCTGCTCGCCGTCCTCGTCATCCTCCGACAGCACCTCTTCGGAGGCGGGGTCGAGCGGCCGCAGCGGCACCTCCCGGGTGGCCAGCTCCATGGCTTGGCTGACCTTCTTCGGCAGGTTTACGTAGCAGTCGTAGAAGGCGCCGAACTCGGGCACTTCATGCACGTCCTCCTCGCCGGCCATGAAGGCGGCGAGCTGCGCGGCGGCGGCGACGGCGTTGCCGGGATGGAACTTGTCCCGTTTCTCGGCTCGTTCCATCGCCGCCCGCAACAGGTCCGGCAGGTCGGTGGGGGCGATCGCGATCATCTCTCCCGCGGGCTGCAGGGAGCCCCTTGCGGTCCCCTCGTAGAACCCCGCCATCTGGCGCTCGCCGACCAGGAAGACGTAGTCCCCGTAGACGGGCCCGCGCTTGGCCGCGCTCAGCCGCGCGACGGCCTGCTCCGGATCGTCCGCCTTGACCAGGGAGAGGCGGCGCAGCGCTTCGGTGCCGCGCTCGGGGCGCTGGCCGTAGCGCCGGATCGCGTCCGCGGTCCCTTCCGGGAGGACCTGGATATGGCGGCCCGGAGCGGCCGTTGCCTTGAACTGGCGGGCCATCTCGATCGGGATCACCCGCAGCCGCAGAAACTCGCTGGTCGACAGCGGAAACTCGAGTTCCTCCTGCTCGATTCGAACGCACTGCCAGGGCACGTTGGGGAAGCGAGCGTCCTCCCCGAGCAGGTGGGTCACCCTCCAGACGAACGGGACCGCTCCGGCCCCCCAGTCGACCCGGTCCTCGTAGTCGGCGAACTCCTGCTCGTAGTCCAAGTCGAGGACTTGGCATATCTCCGTCACATACTCAGCTTGAGACTGGGTTCGCCCGTAGTCCGGGTTCTGGGCGAACTTCGGGACCAGGAGATCGTCCGGTTGCATCGCCTGGATGGTTTCCGCCTCGGCTCCGTCGATCGGCCAGCCGAAGACGCCGACCTTCGCCGGAACCCAGCTGATCAGGTTCGTCGATATCGCGTACTCCGTCACCAGGCCCCCCTCCCACTGCGCATCGCCCGAATACTCAACCCCATCCTATGAGAAGGACCATCGTTTCAGTGCCCGACTACTCGTGCGTATCCGGCACTTCGCGCAGGGGAGAGTTGCGCGGTCCGCAGTCGGCCGGATCCAGCTTCGCCCGCACTTTCCAAACGGTTACCGAGCCGCTGCGCAAGATCGGTGCGACAGCGGCCTCACCGCGCAACCAGCGGGCCTCCGGCGAGGAGATCGGGTCGCTCGGGTGGAGGAAGTTGAGGAAGGGGGCGGTGACCAGGTAATCGAGGCCGGCGGCGTTGACGGCGGCGCGGAAGGCGCGACAGGTGGGGATTGCGTTGAAGGCCCCGTCCGGGCCCTCTGCACCCAGGTAGACGACCTCGTTGGAGAGGTCGGTGCCATAGAGGCCGTACTGGGCGAAGCCGGCGGTGGTGCCGGCGAGGCCGATGCGAGCGTCCTCGACGTCCCGCGCCCAGCGGTAGGTGGAATCGAGGCCCATCCCCGGGATGCCCTCGGCGGCGACCTCGTTGCGGAAACGCTCGTCGAGGTAGTGGCGCTGCAGCGGGTAGCCGATCGCGACGACGGTCAGGGCGAGGGCGGCGAAACCGACGGCGACGATCCCGCGGCTGGCTCCGCGCCCGCGTGCCAGCAGCAGCGCCGCGGGGACGAGCACGGCGAGCGTGATCAGCAGCAGCGCGAAGGGACGGTCCGGGTCCCTGAGGACGGCATCGCCGCGGTCGGTCAGCGCCAGCACGAACAGCAATGCCGCGAGCAACCACCACTGACGCCGTCCCCGGTCGAAGAAACGCGGCAGCGGCACCAGCACCAGGCCGGCGAGCAGGGCGGCGTAGACGTAGCGGAGATTGATCCCGAACCCCTCCGGCGCGCCGTCGGCCCCGGCGGCGCTGAGGGGCGTGAAGAGGTAGGCGAGGAAGCCGAAGAGGGCGACCGCGCCGACGGCGCGGACGATGCGATCCCGGCCCGCAAGCAGGGCCAGCAGCGCCGCCACGATCGCCGCGCCCAGGACCAGCGGCCAGAGGGCGCCGAAGGCGTCGTGCAGGCCGGGACCGAAGTACTCCCGCCAGACCCCGGTGTCGGTCGCGTAGTGGGCGATGCTGAAGTCGGGCCTGCCGATCTGCAGCCGCTCCGGATGCGGCAGCGAGATCGGCCCCAAGCTCTCGACGGCGGGCAGCGGGTTGCCGGCGACGACGAGGTTGCGCAGGTACCAGTAGCCGCCGCCGAGCAGGGTCGGCACGAACCACCACCCCGCGGCCGCCCAGCGCCTCCCCGCCGGCGCCAGCACCAGCACCGCCACGCTCAACGCCGCCGCCATCGCCAACGCCGTCACCTTCGTCCCCGCCGCAAGCCCCACGGCGAGTCCCGCCACCGCCAGCGCCCACCCAACAGCCAGCCGATGGGCCGCAGACGTCCAAATAGCAGACGTTTGAGGCCCATCGGCGGGCTGTTCGTCCCTTTCGCTTGCGCCGGGTTCATACCGGTACTGGTTCCAGGCGGTGACGAGGATCGCGATCGCCGCGAGGATCAGCGCCGCCGCCATCAGATCGTTCTTCGCCGCCCCAGGCTCGCGGACGACCAGCGTGTGGCACTCCAAGGCAATCGCCGCCGCCACCACGCTGAGGTCCCCCCGCCCATACGGCCTCCCAATGCACCAGGCCGCCAAAAACGCCACGATCAGCCACCCGTAGTTCAAGAACAGCGACAACGTGTCCCGCCCCACCAACAGCATCCCGTCCGCGTGCAGCAGCTCCGAATTCTGCGGATAGAACCAGTTCGTGAACACCGTGTCCACGTGATGCATTCCGGTCACCGAATGGCTCTGCGCCATCTCCGCCGCAAACGGCAGGTGGTACCAGAGCGAATCGAAGTTGAACACGCCCCTGTCCAACGCGCTCTTCGTCGTCAGCGCCCAGTGCCCAACCACCAACGCGATCACACCCACCATGATCAGCAGCCGCCAAATGCCCTCTCCGGCGGGTGGCACCGTAGGGGGGCCCGCCCCCGAGGACGCTTTAGCGACCGCAGGGGGTGGGGGGTCCCCTGCGGTGACAGGACCCGCCGGCCAGAGCACGACGGTCCCTGCCACCAAAGCGCATGCGGCAACGAGAGCCCCCGCGTAAAGCAACCCGAACGTTCCGAGAATCTCCGAGATCCAGATCAACAGCGCCACACCCACGACCCCCTCGACCAAGCGCGCCGGCGCCCCCTCCCAGTCCGGCATCAGCCGCGCGCGCAGCCGATAGGCGCTGAACCCTAAGGACAGCACCACCACGGCCACCTGCGCGGCTCCCAGCAGGTAGGAGCCGAGGCTAAGCATGGAAGGCCCCCGTGAGGCTGCTCAGCCGCCGAGACCGCGGATCACGACCGGGGTCTCGCCGGCGGCGACCATCCCCTGCCCGCGGGCCATGCGGTTGATCACGATCGAGTCCCCGGAGGACTGGATCCGGCTGTGGAGCCTGGTGTTTTCGTGCTGCAGCTCGTGCTGCTTCGCTTTGGCCGCGGTCGTCGCCGTGTAGGTCTTGACGAAGTCGATCGCCGGGTTGAGATACGAGTAGAGGACGGCGGCGAGGACGAGGGTCAGCGCGATCCGTCCCACCCGGTCCCAGTTGACGCGACTGGCGCCGCTGCGTGCCGCCGGCCGTCGTTTGCGGGCTGCGGGGCGGCGGCGGGGTGCCGCTCGGCTCCGCCCGGCGTAGGCGCTCGCTGCCATGCCCGGTCCTTTGCGGCCGGGCGCCGCATTCCTTCATTAACCGCGGCGCTGGAGGAATGCCTGCAGGCCCGGGAACTCGGCGGCGGCGCCCAGCTCCTCCTCGATCCGCAGCAGGCGGTTGTACTTGGCGACGCGGTCCGAGCGCGAGGGGGCGCCGGTCTTGATCTGGCCGGCGCCGGTGGCGACGGCGAGGTCGGCGATCGTCGTGTCCTCGGTCTCGCCGGAGCGGTGGGAGATCACCGCGGTGTACCCGGCCTCGCGGGCGATGCGGATCGCCTCCAGGGTCTCGGTCAGGGTGCCGATCTGGTTGACCTTGACCAGGATCGAGTTGCCGACCCCGAGCTCGATGCCATGGCGCAGGCGCTCGGGGTTGGTGACGAAGAGGTCGTCGCCGACCAGCTGCACGCGGTCGCCGAGCTTCTCGGTCAGCAGCTTCCAGCCGTCCCAGTCCTCCTCGTCCATGCCGTCCTCGATCGAGACGATCGGGTAGCGCGCGCAGGCGTCCTCCCAGTAGGAGGCCATCTCCGCGGGCGAGAGGCTGCGACCCTCGTGCTCGAGCACGTAGGCGCCGTCCTCGAAGACCTCGCTGGTGGCGGGGTCGAGGGCGATGAAGACGTCGGCGCCGGGCTCGTAGCCGGCGGCCTCGACGCCGGCCAGGACCGCCTGCAGGGCGGCGTCGTTGGAGTCGAGGTCGGGGGCGAACCCGCCCTCGTCGCCGCCGGCCGTCGAGAGGCCCCGGGAAGAGAGCGACTTCTTCAGCGCGTGGTAGACCTCGGCGCCGATCCGCAGGCACTCCGAAAAGCTCGAGGCCCCGGCCGGGACCACCATGAACTCCTGGAAGTCGACCGAGTTGTCGGCGTGGGCGCCGCCGTTGAGGACGTTCATCATCGGCACCGGCAGCAGGGTCGGCTCGCCGCCGCCGTAGAGCTCGGCGAGGTAGAGGTAGAGGGGCTGGCCGGCGTCCATCGCCGCGGCCTTCGCCGCCGCCAGCGAGACGCCCAGCAGGGCGTTGGCGCCGAGGCGGCCCTTGTTCGGCGTCCCGTCCAGCTCGATCATCGTGCGGTCGATGGCGCCCTGCTCGGCGGCCCGGGCCCCGGTCAGGGCCGCCGCGATCTCGCCGTTGACGTTGGCGACGGCGCCGGAGACGCCCTTGCCGGCCCAGGCGGCACCGCCGTCACGCAGCTCGACCGCCTCGAACTCTCCCGTCGAGGCCCCGGAAGGGACCGCCGCGAGACCGCGGGCGCCGGACTCCAGCGCGACTTCGACCTCGACGGTGGGGTTGCCGCGCGAGTCGAGAATCTGCCGCGCGTGGATGGAGGAGATGACGCTCACGGGACGCGCGAGTCTATTGAGCCGGACGGCCGAAAGGAGTGTCTATTCGCCCGTGGGGGGCGGGGCGCCGGTCGCGCCCGGCACGCCTTCGGGCAGGGCCCCTTCGGCTGCTTCTTCGAGCCCCGCGGGCCGGGGCCGCTGCGGGAGCCGTTCGCCCTGCGGTTTGAGGATCGTGGTGCTGCCGGGAAGGGCGGGGGCGAGCTGAGCCACCGGAGCCGGGCATTCGGGCGGGGCGCCCTTGGGGTTGGCTTCGTAGCAGGCGGGCGGGGCGGAGGCCGGATGGCCCGAGCCCTTGTAGTTGGAGCACCTTTCGATCACGAAGTCGTCGGCGCAGAAGGTGCGCTCCTGCCACTTGCTCTGGTATTCGGCGACGAAGTCGGCGAATACCGCCTGCGAGACCTGTTCCGTCAGCTGGTTCTGGATCTGGCTGCTGACTTCTTTCAGGGCCTGGACTTTCTCGGGGTTGAGTTTCTCGACCTCGATCACGAAGAATTTGCCTTCGACTTCGACCGGGCCGGTGATGACGCCGACGCTGCCGTCGAAGACCGCGTCTTTGAGACCCGCCTGACCGGCCAGGAGTTCTTCGGTCAAGGCCGGCTGCAGGCCGCCTTTGTCTTTCGTCGTTGGGTCTTCTGAATATTTCACCGTGATTTTTTTCCAGCTCGCCGGCGAGTCGTCTTTTTCGAGCTCTGCCTTGGCCGCTTCGACTTTCGCCTTGTCTTTGTTGACGACGACGCGGACGTCGCGCGACTCGGCGCTCGTGTACTGGGCGTCCTTCGCGGCCTCGTAGTAAGCGGAGATTTCGGCTTCAGAGGCTTTCGGCGCTTGGCTCGAGATCGCTTCCTGGATCTGGGTGCTGAGCAGCTGCAGCTTCACCTTGCCGAACACGTCCGCCCTGCTGAAGCGCGACGTTTTGAGGAATTTCTCGAATTCGGCCTCGGTTTTGAAGTTCGTTTTTTTGATCTGCGCGAGTTCGGTGGCGACCTCTTTGGGCGTTACCGAGATGCCGAGTTCTTCGGCCTCGCCCTGGATCCAGATCGTGTCCAGGAGTTCGCCGAGTGCCGCCGTCTTCAGTTCCTCGTATTTTTTCTCGCCCGGTTGCGGCGGCTCTTTCAGTTTCGCCTGGGCGGCCTGCTGCAGCAGCGCCCGTTTGAACTCGGCTTCGCTGACCGCGCCGACGTCGTCGGGGACCTGCTCGACGATCGCGACGTCGCCGTCCGGCACGCTCGGGTGGCCGATCCCCACGGCAATCGCGTAGCCGGCGAAGAGCGCCACGAAGAGAGCGCCGAAGAGCACGAGCGCAAGCCGCTGCCGCCCCGACTTCCTGCTTTGCCCCGGTTTCGCTCCCACGAAGCGGGCAGCATAGTCAAATTGGTTCGCGCGGGGAGGATCAGGGTGGGTCAGGCGGCCGCGGCGTCGCTCGCTCGCCGCGCCTCACGCAAACCCGCGGCCATCGCCAGCACCGCGGCCAGGCGTTCCTCGGGATCACCCGGGGCGCGCACCGCCGCCACCTGCTCACGCCATTCGTACAGCGCCCCCTCGACCTGCTCGGCCAGCACGCCCGCTCCCTCGGAATCCAGCTCGACTCCGGTGACGCTGAGGCGGCCGCCGCGGAACTCGACGCTGCGGGCGCCCGCCAGGCCCAGCTCGATCCGCGCCTGCTGCAGCTTCAGCAGGTTCTCGGCCGGTGCCGGCAGGGCGCCGAAGCGGTCGCTGAGCTCGTCGCGGATCGCCCGCAGCTGACCGGGCTCGCGGGCGGCGACGATGCGGCGGTGGACGTCGATCTTGGCCGCCTCGAAGGGGACGAAGGTGGCCGGCAGGTAGGCGTCGACGGGGACGTCGAGGCGGACCGGCTCGGCCGCCTCCTCGCCTTCGGCGCGCTCGCCGGCCTCGGCCACCGCCTCGTCGATCATCTGGCAGTAGAGCTCGAAGCCGACCGCGGCGACGTGCCCGGACTGCTCGTCGCCGAGCAGGTTGCCGGCGCCGCGGATGTCGAGGTCGCGCATCGCGATGCGGAAGCCGGAGCCGAGCTCGGTGTGGTCGGCGAGGGTCGAGAGCCGCGCCGCCGCCTCCTCGCTCAGGGCCTCGGCCGAGGGGTAGAGCAGGTAGGCGAAAGCACGCTCGCGAGAGCGCCCCACACGGCCGCGGATCTGGTACGCCTGCGAGAGGCCGAGCTGGTCGGCGCGCTCGACGATCAGGGTGTTGGCGGTGGGGATGTCGAGGCCGGACTCGATGATCGTCGTCGTCACCAGGCAGTCGGCCTCGCCGCGCAGGAAGCCCAGCATCGTCTCCTCCAGCGCCTGCTCGTCCATCTGGCCGTGGGCTTCGAGGAAGCGCGCGCCCGGGACCAGCGCCCGCAGCCGCTCCGCCGTTTCCGGCAGCGAGTCGATGCGGTTGTGGAGGACGAAGGCCTGCCCCTCGCGCTCGACCTCGCGCTCGATCGCCTTGCGGATCAGGTCCTCGTCGTAGGGGCCGACGTAGGTGCGGACCGGGCGCCGGCCCTCCGGCGGCGTCTCGATCACCGAGATGTCGCGCAGGCCGGCCAGGCTCATCTGCAGGGTGCGCGGGATCGGCGTCGCCGAGAGCGCCAGGACGTCGACTTTCAGCTTCAGCTGGCGCAGCAGCTCCTTCTGCTTGACCCCGAAGCGCTGCTCCTCGTCGACCACGACCAGGCCCAGCTCCTTCGCCCGGACGTCGCGCGAGAGCAGGCGGTGGGTGCCGATCAGGACGTCGACCTTGCCGGCCTCGAAGTCCTTCAGCACCGCTTTCACCTCCGCCGCCGGCCGCAGACGCGAGACGCCCTCGACCCGGAAGGGGAGGTCGGCGAGACGCTCGCGAAAGGTGCCGAAGTGCTGCTGGGCGAGGATCGTCGTCGGCACCAGGACGATCACCTGCTTGCCGTCGGCGGCGGCCTTGACGGCGGCGCGCAGGGCGACCTCGGTCTTGCCGAAGCCGACGTCGCCGCAGACCAGCCGGTCCATCGGCCGCTCCGACTCCATGTCGCCCTTGACCGCCTCGATCGCTTCCAGCTGGTCGGCGGTCTCGCGGTAGGGAAAGGCGGTCTCCATCGCGATCTGCCACTCGCCGTCGGGCGGGAAGGCGTGGCCACGCCGGGAGCGGCGCTCGGCGTAGAGGTTGAGCAGCTCCCCGGCCAGGGCGCCGGCCGCCTTGCGCGCCCGCGCCTTCATGTTCTGCCAGCGTTTGCCGCCGAGCGCGGAGAGCGACGGTTCGCCGCCGGCGCCGACGTAGCGGCTCAGCTTCGCCAGCTGGTCGGTGGGGACGTAGACGCGGTCCTCGCCCTTGTATTCGAGGTAGAGGTAGTCGCGGGTGACGCCGCCGACGTCGCGGGTCTCGAAGCCGGCGAAGCGGGCGACGCCGTGGTCCTCGTGGACGACGTAGTCGCCGACCCGCAGTTCGCCGAAGGCGAGGCGGCCCTTGCCGGCGCCGGGGGCGGGCTCCTCCGCGCGGCGGCGGTGGACGAGGCGGCGGAAGGGGTAGACGGCCAGTTTCAGCTCCGGGCTGACGAAGCCCTCGCGCAGGCGCGCCTCGACGAAGGCCAACCCCGGGTCGGGCGAGATCCGGCCGCCTTCGAGCAGACGGGCGTCGAGGCGGTCGAGGCCGTAGCGGGCGCGCTCGGCCTCGCCGCGACTGTCGAAGGCGACGACGGTGCGATACCCGGAGCGGATCGTTTTCTCCAGCTCGCCCTCGGCCTCCTTGACGCTGCGGGCCGGCGACTCGGCGCGGGCGGCGCGGAAGGCGTCCTCGTCGTCCTCGCCGGCCGCGGTCAGCGCCAGCGAGGCCCGCGCCGTCAGCGGCGCCGCCACGTCGACGTACAGGTGCTGGGCGTCGTCGGCGTGCATCGCCGTGGTTGCGTCCTCCCAGTGGTCGCGCAGAGCCGGCTCGATCTCCTCGGCGGCGGCGAGCACCACCGCGGCCTCCTCCGGAACCAGGTCGAGCGGGGCGCGAAAGCGGTCGAGCGGAAGCAGCTCGGCCAGGTTGGAGAGCTGCTCCCCCTCCTCGGCGGCTTCCAGCGCCGCCATCTCGGCCAGCTCGCGGTGCTCGGCGTCGAGCTCCGCCGCCGGCGCCAGCTCGACCCGCTCGGACTCGCCCAGGGAGCGCTGGGTGAAGGTCGAGAACCAGCGCATCGACTCGACCTCGTCGCCGAACAGCTCGATCCGCACCGCCCGCTCCTCGGTTGCCGGGAAGACGTCGAGGATGCCGCCGCGGAGCGCGAACTGGCCGCGCTCCTCGACCTGCTCGACCCGCTCGTAACCGGCCCCGACGAGGTCGTCGGCGACGGCACCCAGCTCGATCTCCTCACCCTTGGCGATGGCGAAGCCGGCCGGCCGCAGCGAGGCGTCGGGGACGGCCTCGGCGAGCGCAGTGGCGCTGGCGACGACGACCGCGTCGGCTTCGGAGCCGAGCGCCTCGAGGGCGTCGATCCGCAGCCCGACCAGGTGCGGCGGCGGCGTCACGTGCGAGGCGTAGCCGGTCCCCCGCGAGGGGTAGAGGCGCACCCGGCGCGGTGCCAGGTAGGCGCGCAGGTCGGCGGCCAGGTCGCGGGCGGAGCGGTCGTCGGCGCTGACCAGGAGCGCCGGGCGCCCGGCCAGGCCGCGGTCGTCCTCGAGCAGCGCCGCCAGCAGCAGCGGCCGCAGCGTCGTCGAGGCCCGCACCGTCACCGCCTCTCCCCCGCCGGCGGCAGCGCGCACCCGGCCGGCGAGCGCGTGCACGCGCTCGCTCTCGGCGGCAATCTCAATCAGAGGACGGAGGCTCATCGGGCGGTCCCGGAGGTTGTCATGCTGCGCCCTCGGTCGCTCACGTGCAGAGCACGCTTCGCTCCCTGCGTCCTTGCCTGACAACCTCCGGGCCGCGCCCGAAAACCTTTAGGGCAGGACGGTGAACTTCAGCTTCGCCGGAGTCTTGTCGACCTGGCCGGCGGCATTGGCCGCTCGCACTTCGAAGCGGTGCTTGCCCGGCGCCAACCCCGTGTAGACCTGCGGCGAGTGACACTTCCGGAACGGCTTGCCGTCGAGCCTGCACTGGAAGGTGGAGCCGTCGACGCTGGCCTTGAACTTGAAGGCCACGGTGGCCTTGACGAACTTCTTTCCCTTCGGCCCCTTGAAGATCTTCGTCTGGGGGATGGGCTGGACCTCGACGGGGGGCGGGCCGCAGCAGGCCTGAGCAGCCGGCTCGGGAGAGGCGGCGGTCACGGCCAGCTCCGAGGTGCCGCCAACCGGGCTGGTCTGCGTTGCCGCGACGATCGTGTTACCGGGGATCGAGGTCGCGTAGGCGACGTTCCATTCGCCGTCCTCGTTGGCGATCGCCTCGCCGAGGAAGGACTCGATCTCCCCAGCTTCCGCGCTCGCCTTGCGGAAGACACGGATCCGGGCCCCGGGCAGAGCACCCGAGCCGGCGGCTTCGAACTGCGTGGTGTCGCCGAAAGCGGGTGGTTTTATGCCCTCGTTGGGGCCTTTTTTTCCGGACGGAGAGGCGGCAACGAGATCGATGAAGAGCCCGGCGTTGGCGAATCCGCGGTTGCGGCCCACCTCGTTCGTGGCCACTTCGGGGTTGGAGATCTCGATCGCGGCGGCACCGCTGCCAGCGATCAGGTTTTCGTCCGTCCCGGCGTCGCCCCCGATCAGGTTGCGGCTGACGCCGAAGCCGAAGAACAGGCCCGCCCCTTCGATCCGGATCCCGGCGCCGCCGCTGTCAAGGACTTGGTTGCCGAAGACTTCGTTGCGGCCGTTTTCGAGCAGGACCCCGTTGACCGCAGACCCCGCGATCGCGTTGCCCTCGACCAGGTTCCCGTGTCCTTCGTTTTCGCCGGACACCCTGATCCCGGTGGCGGCGCCGGAGATCTCATTGCCGGCGAGCCAGCCGCCGAGGCCATGGTGGTCGATCGCCACCCCCCCGTTCATCCGGATCTGGTTGCCGGCGACGACGGCCTCCGCCGGGGCGCCCGAGAGGCCTTCGGAGTCGACGACGATTCCCGCGCCCGGCGCCGCCAGGCTCCCCCCGTCGGCGCCGAGGCCGATCGAGTTGCCGCGGACGACGAGGTCGTTCGCCCCCGGGCCGGCGGAGACAGCGGCGCCACCGCCGGCGAGGCGGTTGGCTTCGCTGGTCCTCGGGCCGCCGATCGAGGTGCCGGCGGCCTGACCGACCCGGATGCCGTCGAGAGCGTTCGGGATCGCCGCGGTTCCGTTCGCGTCGAGGCCGACGTAGTTGCCCGCGACCGTCGTACCAGCGGCGGCTGACTCTCCCCCGCCATCCCCTTCCAAGTCGAGGCCACTCGATCCGGAAGCAGAGATCAGGTTGCAGCCGCCGTCGCAGGCCGGAGTCGCCACGGCCGCGGAATCAAGCTGGGTTCCGATCGTGTTGCCGATCGCCTCGAAGCCGCCCTCCGAGACGGCCTCGATGCCGTCGCCGCCGTTGGGGGCCGGCGTGACGCCGTCGGGCTTGACGCCGAAGTAGCCGCCCAGGACTCTGACACCGCTGGCGCCGTGGAGGTCGAGCCCGTCAGCCGTGTTGTTGGCGAAGACGTTCCCGGCCACGCCCTCGTTGCCGATCTGGCTGTTTTTCGATCCGGGACCAAGCAGGATTCCGGTCCCGTTGCCGCCGGCACTGCCATCGAGCCCGACTCCGAGCCAGTTGCTGAGAGCTTTGAATTTGGTGGTATCGGTGACCTCGATGCCAGTCTCGGCGCCGGTGATCGCCAACCCGAAGACCTGGACGAATTCCGTGTTTTCGACGCTCAGCGCCGGTTCCGACGCATTGGGGCCGTCCACCCCGACGCAGGGACGGAGGACGTTGGCCACCACGCATTCCCCTTCGATGCTGACGATCCCTTCTATCGTCGGCAGGCTCGAGCCCAAGGAGATGGTGGCGCCGGGGCCGCCGTCGAAGGGCGGTTCGGCGAAGCCGATCGTGTCCTCGCCATCGAGAGTGTTCGACTCTTTGAGCGCGGCGCGGAGCGTGCAATCTCCGCCCGAGGTGAGGCAGAATTCGTCGCCTGGAACGGCATCCGTTTCGTCGCCGGTGCTGTTCACTTCGAACGATTCGGCAGCGGCGACCGTCGGCAGCGCCAGCGCGCAGGCGAGCGCGACCAGGGCCGCGACAAGCACCCCAGCTCGACGTCCTCCCCCTGCTTCCCCGAGCAGCACGTCGCGACTCTAACCGTCTCCAGACAGATAGGCAAGCGTTTTTAACTGCTGCAGACCCGTGCAGCTAGTCCGGGGCGGGAAGCCCGGGCCCGGTCTGGGCCCAGTCGACCTGGCCGACTCCCTCGATCCTGGAGCGGCCCTCGACGTCGTCCCACTCGTGCAGCATCCGCTTCAGCTGCGCGACCGCCGCGGGCGGGTGGGCAGCGACCGCCGCCGCCAGCTCCAGCGCCGAGGCCTCGGTTGCCGAGGCCGGGGCGACGCGGTTGACGAGGCCGAGCCGCAGCGCCTCGTCGGCACCGACGGTGCGGGAGGAGAGCAACAGGTACTTGGCGGCGGCGAGGCCGCAGAGGGTGACGAGGCGAGCCGGACCGACCGGGACCCCCAGCGCCGCCCCCGGGAAGCGCATCCGCAGGTTGGCGCCGCCGACCCGCATGTCGCAGGCGATCGCGATCTCGGCGCCGCCGCCGACTACGTCGCCGTGGCAGGCGGCGACCGTCGGCTTGGGGAAGGCGACGACCGCGTCGTAGAGGTCGGCGAACAGCTGCATGCGGTGGACCTTGCCCTCCTCGTCCAACCGCTCGCGGACGTCGGCCCCGGCGGAGAGGCCGAGGTGGTCGGCAGAGCTGATCACCAGCACCCGCACCGCCTCGTCGCCGCGCGCGACCGCCAGGTGCTCGAGCAGCTCGAGCAACATCTGGGTGTTGATCGCGTTGCGCGATTGCTCGCGCTGCAGCCGCAGCAGCGCGACCCCATTCTCATCGACCGAATAGCCAGTCAACTGCATCAAGTTCTACCCCCGGTAGAGGTAGAACTTGATGCAGTTCGGCTGTGGGACACGTTCATGCGGCGGAACCTAGCTGCCCGACCAGGCGCTCGGCCTCGTCGGCGGCGCTCGCGACCAGCGCCTCGACCTCGGAGCGCGGCTCGCGAAAGCGCCCGAGCACGTAGGCGGCGACTACGTCGGGGTCGGTGGAGTCCGGCCGCCCCACCCCGACCCGGACCCGCCAGAACTCGGCGTCGCCGAAGCCGCGCTTGAGGCTCTTAAGCCCGTTGTGGCCGGCGAGGCCGCCGCCGAGGCGGGGCTGGATCTCGCCGAACGGCAGGTCGATCTCGTCGTGCAGGACGACGGTGCGATCGAGCGGCACCTTCAGCGAGCCCCGGGCCGGGCCGGCCGAGTCGCCGGAGGCGTTCATGAAGCTCAGCGGCTGCAGGACGGCGACCCTGGGACCGCCCGGCCCCGCCCTGCCTTCGGCGACGAGGCCGCCGAACTTCTGGCGCGGCCGCGCCAACTCCCAGCGCCGTGCCAGCTCCTCGGCGACGGCGAAGCCGACGTTGTGGCGAGTGCCGGCGTGCTCGGGCCCGGGGTTGCCCAGGCCGACGATGAGGATGCGGTCGCCCTGCTCGCCGCGGTCACCGCGGCGGCGGAACAGCGACAGGGCTACTCGCCCTCGGAATCGCCCGAGTCGCCCTCGGCGGACTCGCCCTCGCCCTCGTCCTCGCCCTCGCCGACCAGCTCGGTCTCCTCCTCGACCTCCGGCTCCGGCTCTTCCTCGACGCGGGGCGGCGACAGGGTGACGATCGTGACCTCTTCGGGGTCGTCGGCGGTGAACGAAACCCCATCGGGCGCGGCGACTACCGCCAGCGTCAGGGTGTCGTTGATCTCCATCGCCGCGACGTCGACGACGATCCGGTCGGGAATGTCGGTGGGCAGCGCCTTGACGGTGATCTCGCGGGTGACGTGCTCAAGCACGCCACCGCTTTTGACGCCGGGGGAGACCTCGGCGCCTTCCAGCTCGATCGCGACCTCCGCCTCGATCGCCTCGTCGAGTTTCACCGCCTGCAGGTCGATGTGCTGAAGGCTGCCGCGGACCGGATGCAGCTGCTGGTCCTTGACCACGACGGGGACGGCTTTGCCGCCGTCGATCTCGAGGTCGAAGAGGGCGGCGCCCTCGGCGATCACGGAGCGCACCTCGCGTTCGGAGACCTGGAACGCCGTCGCCTCCGAGCCGCCGGAGTAGACGACGCCGGGCACCAGCCCCTGACCGCGCAGGCGGCGAGCGATGCGCGAGCCGAACTCAGCGCGGGGGGCGACCTTCAGGGTTGAACGGGAGCTGGCCATCGGACGGGAGAGAATAGAGAACCGACGGAAAACAGCACCTGTGGCACTCTTCCGGCGTGGCCGACGACTCCAAGATCCCCAAGGGCAGGGTTCGCCGCTCGGCGAAGCTGGGCTCGATCGTCGGGGTCCAGGGCGCTCGCTACGCGGGCACCAAAGCGGCCAACGTCGGCCGCTCCGAGGAGGGCGGGAAGGAGAAGCTCGAGCAGCGCCACCTGGAAACGGCGATGAAGATGGTCGGCGCCCTGGGCCAGATGAAGGGCGCGGCGATGAAGCTCGGCCAGTTCGCCTCCTTCATCGACACCGAGTTCATCCCCGAGGAGTACCGCGAGGTCTACCAGGAACAGCTGGCGAAACTGCGCACCGACGCGCCGGCGATGCCCTGGGAGAAGGTCGTCAAAGTGCTGGAGGAGGAATACGACGGCGAGCCGCTCTCCGAGCTCTTCACCGAGATCGAGACCGAGGCCTTCGCCGCCGCCTCGATCGGCCAGGTGCACCGGGCCGAGCTGCTCGACGGTCGCCAGGTCGCGGTCAAGATCCAGTACCCGGGGATCGCCGAGGCGCTCGACGCCGACCTCCGCAACGCCGGCACGATCGTGCGCCTGGCCAAGGCGATCGCCCCCGGCCTCGACGCCAAGGCGATCGCCGAGGAGCTGCGCGAGCGGATCATGGAGGAGCTCGACTACGAGTACGAGGCGCAGAACCAGCGCAGCTTCGCCCGCGCCTACCGCGACCACCCCTTCATCTACGTGCCCGAAGTCGTCACCCGGCTTTCGCGCCGGCGGATCCTCGTCACCGAGCTGGTCGTCGGCATGGACTTCGAGCAGATCAAGCAGCTACCCGATGACGAGCGCAGCCGCTTCGGCGAGATCGTCTTCCGCGGCAGCCTCGGCTCGATGTTCAACCTGCAGCACTTCAACGCCGACCCTCACCCCGGAAACTTCATCCTCATGGAGGACGGTCGCGTCGCCTTCCTCGACTTCGGCATGACCAAGAAGCTCGACCGCGAGCAGATCGTGCTCGAGCAGCGCGCCTTCGACGCCGCCTCTCGCGACGACCCGGAGGCCTTCCGCCAGGCACTGCACGACCTCGGCTTCGTCAAGAAGCCCTCCAAGCTCGACGCCGAGCGGCTGATGGAGCACATGGGCGCGGTCGGCGGCTGGTACATCGAGGACCGCGAGATCGAGATCACCCCGAAACGGGTGATGAAGATCATCGAGTCGACCAACGACCCGCGCTCGGAGTACTTCGACCTGATGCGGCGCGAGTCGATCCCGGCCGAGGAGCTGATGGGCCGGCGGATGGAAATCGGCGTCGTCGCCGTGCTCGGCCAGCTCCGCGCCAAGCGCAACTGGCACCGGATCTTCCGCGAGTGGGTCTACGCGGACCCACCCGCAACCGAGCTCGGCCAGCAGGAATGGGAGTACTTCGAGGAAAGAGGAGTCAAGCGAGCCCCCGGGCTCGCAGAGATCGGCTGAGACGAGAGGCCGGATCACCAGAGGAGGAACGATGCGACGGATCAAACGTGGTTGGGGACTGACGAAGAAAAGCTGGGCGTTGCTGAACGGGCATCGCGAACTGATTCGCTTCCCGATCTACGGCGCCGTCGCCACCACCCTGCTGGGAATCGTCACCCTCGGTCCCGGTCTCTACCTGCTCGACCAGGACTCGCTGGGCGGCGCGATCCCGCTGCTGGTGATTGGCGTCTACGTGCTCAGCGTCGTCGGCTTCTACTTCAGCGTCGGCCTCGCCGCCACCGCCGACATGATCTTCCGCGGCCGGGAGGCGACCGTCGCCGACGGCCTCGCCGTCGCCCGCGAACGTTTCAGCCAGATCTGCGGCTGGGCGGCGATCTCGACCACGATCAGCGTGCTGATGGGCGTGCTCGAGAACCAGGGCGGGATCTTCGGCCAGATCGCCGCCCGCCTGGTCGGCATGGCCTGGTCCCTGGTCACCTTCCTGGCGGTGCCGGTGATCGCGATCGAGGGCACCGGCCCGGTCGAGACGCTGAGGCGCTCGGCGGCGATGTTCCGCGAACGCTGGGGGCAGCAGATCACGGGCAACATCGCGATCGGCGCCGCCATCTTCCTGATCGGCGTGCTGCCGGCGGCGCTCCTGATCGTCGCCGGCGTCCTGCTTTGGTCCTCCGCCTCCTTCCTCGGCGCCCTGCTGGTCGTGATCGGCGCCCTGGTGCTGGCGATCGCGCTGCTGGTCTCGCGGGCGCTGAGCGGCATCTTCGGCGTCGCCCTCTACCGCTACGCGCTCGACGGCGAGACCGTCGGCGGCTTCACCCAGGAGGAGCTGGAGTCGGCGGTCAGGGCGAAGAAGGGAGGCCGCAACGCTCCGCCGACGGCCACCCCGGGCACCGTCTGAGCGACGCTTCCGACTTTCGGGCCCCTGTAGGGGCCTCAATCCCGGATTCGCGCAAAGAGGCGGGGGTCGTTAGAGCAGATGCCGTCGACCCCGGCGGCGACCAGCTGGCGCATCCGCTTCTCGTCGTCGACCGTCCAGGCGATCAGCTCGACGCCGGCGAGCTTGCAGATCCGCGCCAGGCGGGCGCTGATCAGCGGGTGGTAGACCCACATCGCCTCGACCCCGAGCTTCGGCAGCTGCTGCGCCGCCAGGCCGGGCAGGCGGTAGCGCATCCCGCGCAGCGCCACCGGCATCGCCGGCTTCGCCCAGCGCTTGGAGTTCCAGTCCTTGGTTACTTTGGGATAGGTCCAGCCGCGCCGCAGCTCCGGCGCCAGCTCGAGGATGCGGCCCAGGGAGTAGATCTCCATCGTCGAGACCATCGCCCGCCGGCTGAGGCCGCGCTCGCGCAGCGCGTCGACGATCTCCTCCTCGCGACCGGGGAGCTTGATGTCGAGGTCGAACTCGACCTGGTCGAGGGGCGGCTCGAGGAAGGCGTCGAGGGCCTCGGCGAGGGTCAGGGGGCTGCGCCGCTCGGCATCGGCCCAGTCGTGGGCGATGACCAGAGGCGCCCGCTGCTCCAGCGGCAGGTGGGCGTCCCGCAGCCAGAGCACGTCGAGCTCGATCGTGTCGACGCCTGCCTCGACCGCGGCGGCGAAGCTCTCCAGGGTGTTGCCGGGGGCGATCGAGTCCGCCCCCTTGTGGCCGACCAGGCGCAGCCCCCGTGCCGGGGCGGCCTCGCTTGCGGCACGCGAGCTCAACAGCCGACCCCGCTGTTGCTGATGAGGGTGAGAAAAGCGACGAAGGGATAGGCGAACAGACCGAGCCCGATCAGGTAGACCGGCAGCAGCAGCCCCACGGGCCGCAGGCCCGTGGCCCAGGCCAGGAGCAGCGCGAGCAGGGCGACGGCGGTGAGCCCGGGGCCGATCAGGAGCAGGCCCTCGCTGACGTCGTCGGCCAGCCAGGAGGTGAAGGCGGCGATCGAGACCAGAAAGGCCAGCGCGGCGGCGACCGCTATCCCGAGGTCTCGCCTCGGCCTCAAGGACCCGGCGCTATGCAGGGCGATCAGCCGCTGGCCCGCGGCCACGAACGCGCCCAGCGAGGCGAGGGCGGCGAAAACGAGCGCGATCGTCAACTGCGTCCCACCGCCGGGGTCTTCCCCGGAGCAATCGCCGCTGGGCACCCTGCTCGCCACCAGGCAGAGGAGCAGGAGCGCCAGCAGCGGCGCCCAGATCCACCAGCCGAGGCCATCGCCCCGCCGGGCCTGCGTCGCGGAGCGGCTCAACCCGGCGCCTGCGCTAGAACAGCTGGTTCTCGCCGGCGAAGATCTCGGAGACCGAGTCGTCGGTGAAGATGCGGCGGATCGAGTCGGCGAAGGTGCCGGCGGTGGAGAGCACGGTGATGTTGTCCGGAGCGCCGGGGCGCAGCGGCAGGGTGTCGGAGACGACGATCCGCTCGATGCCCGAGTTCTCGTAGGCGAGCCGCTCGTAGGCGGGGCCGGAGAAGACGCCGTGGGTGGCGCAGGCGATCACTTTCGCGGCGCCCTCGTCGAGCACGGTCTGGGCGGCGGCGCAGAGGGTGCCGGCGGTGTCGATCATGTCGTCGACGAGGACCGCGGTGCGGCCCTTGACGTCGCCGACCACGTAACCGATCTCGGCCACCTGCTGGGCCGGCCGCTCCTTCTCCATCACCGCCCAGTGGGTACCGACGCGGCGGGCGAAGTTGCGGGCGGTCTTCACCCGTCCCGCGTCCGGGGAGACGATCACCAGCTCCTCCGTCAGTTTCTGGTCGACGAACCACTGGGTCAGCATCGGCATCGCCGTCATGTGGTCGACGGGGACGTGGAAGAAGCCCTGGACCTGGCCGGCGTGGAGGTCCATGGTCAGGACTCGATCCACCCCGACGCCCTCCAGGCACTTGGCGACGATCCGGGCCGTGATCGGCTCGCGCGGCGCCGACTTCTTGTCCTGGCGCGCGTAGCCGTACCACGGCATCACGGCGATGATCCGGTGAGCGGAAGCGCCCTGCGCCGCGTCGATCATCGTCAGCAGCTCGATCAGCGAGTCGTTCGGGGTCATGTCGCTCTGCTCGTTGGCGCAGGTCGACTGGACGATGAAGACGTCGGCGCCGCGGATCGACTCCTCGTAGCGGCAGTAGACCTCGCCGTTGGCGAAGGTCTTCAGGGTCACCTGGCCGAGGTCGATGTCGAGCTTGCCGGCGACTTTGGCGGCCAAGTCGAGTGAGCTGCGGCCGCCGAAGACCATCATCCGCTTCGAGTAGTCGTGCGGGATCGCGCTGGACACCTGCGGACGCTCCTCGATCGTGCTCACGGCTTCTGTTCCTCTCGCATCTTGGCCGCCTTGGCGGCGGCGTATCCGTCGATGTTCCGTTGCGCGTTCTCGCTCACTGCAAGAGCCCCCTCGGGGACGTCGTCCTTGACCACCGCGCCAGCGCCAGTGTAGGCGGAGTCCCCGACTTCTACCGGGGCGATCAGCAGCGTGTCAACGCCGATGCGGACGTCGACCCCGATCACCGTGCGGTGCTTGCGGAATCCGTCGTAGTTGGCGGTGATCGTGCCGGCGCCGATGTTGCTGCCACCGCCGACGTCGGCGTCGCCCACGTAGGCGAGGTGGGGGACCTTGGCGTTCCTGCCGATGTGCGAGTTCTTGACCTCGACGAAGGTGCCGGCCTTGGCGCCGGCGTCGAGCACGGCCCCGGGGCGCAGGTAGGCGAAGGGGCCGACCGAACAGCCGTCGCGGACCTCGCACTCGCTCAGGTAGGAGTGGACGACCGCCGACTCGACGCCGACGGAGCTGTCGACCAGGGTGGTCAGCGGCCCGACCACGGCGTGGGCGCCGACCCGGGTCTCGCCGCGCAGGGTCGTGCCGGGCTCGATGCGGGCGTCGGCGGCGATCTCGACGCCGGCATCGACCCAGGTCGAGCCGGGGTCGACGACGGTGACCCCGGCCAGCATGTGAGCCTCCAAGAGGCGGCGGCGCGCCTCGGCCTCGACCGCGGCGAGGTCGACCCGGTTGTTGACGCCCATCGTCACCGCCAGGTCGTCGGCGAGATGGGCGGCCACGGTGTGCCCGGCCTCGCGCAGGGCCGGGAAGACGTCGGGCAGGTAGTACTCGCCCTGGGCGTTGTCGTTGGCGAGACCGGCGAGGGCGGCGGCCAGCGGGGCGGCGTCGAAGGCATAGGTGCCGGCGTTGATCTCGCGGATCGCCAGCTGGCCGGCGTCGGCGTCGCCGGCGGCTTTGGCCTCGACCACGCGCTCGACCTCGCCCGAGGCGGCGCGGACGACGCGACCGTAGGCGCCGGGGTCATCGAGCTCGATCGTCAGCATCGTCGCCGCGGCCGGCGAAGCCTCGTGCGCCTCGAGCAGGCCGGCGATCGTCGCGGCCGAGATCAGCGGCACGTCGCCAGAGAGGACGAGCACGGCCTCACTCGCCTCGATCAGCGGCAGCGCCGCCCGGATCGCGCCCCCGGTGCCGTCGGCCTCGGGCTGCTCGACGGTCTCGACGTCGTCGGGCAAGCCCGCGGTCAGGTCCATCCCGGGGGAGACGATCGCGGCGACCCGTCCCGCCCCCGCCTCGCGGGCGGCCAAAATCGGCCATGCGACCATCACCCGCCCGCAGACGGGATGCAGCATCTTCGGCAGGGAGGACCGCATTCGCGTGCCCTTTCCCGCCGCCATGACGAGAACGAGGGGGGAACTCACCCCCCGATCCTATTAGCGAGCGATAGCGCGGGTGCTATCGGGCGGCGCGTGAAAGCTCTTTGCCGACTAGAGCTACGGAAGTCAACGTCCAGCCGGCGAAAATCAGATCGATTCCTACGAGCAGGCCGATCGCCCAGTCGGCGGAGCTGGGGAACTTGGCGAGGACGAGGATGCCGATCAAGAGGCCGCAGACGCCGCTGAGGCCGATCAGGCCGGCGTTCTGCTGGCCGCGGGCGAGGAAGGCGACGGTGATCCGGGTGATGCCCATGAAGAGGAAGTAGATCCCGAGCACCAGGGTCAGCGTCAGGGTGCCGTTGTGCGGTTCGACGATCAGGTACAAGCCGACGATCACGGTCAGCGCCGCCCAGATCAAGCGCAGGACGACGGTCCCGATCGAGTGCGCGGAGAAGGCGGCGGCGATCAGGAAGCCGCCGGCGAAGACCAGGATCCAGCCGATGAAGATCGCCGTCCCGACCGAGGCCACGGCGGGCACGAGGATGGCGATACAGCCGACGACGATCGCGAGGATGCCGACGGTCATCAGCGCCTTCCAGCTGCGGGCCAAGCCGGCGCGGACCTCCGGGTCCATCGATGCCCCTCCGATCTCCATGGACAGACCCTAAGCGGGACCACGGACACGAAGAGTGCATCGACCACCGCATGCATGTCGGATGCACCTCTCGTGGGTTGCCGAACTGGGGAGCCCGGACTCGAACCGGGACGGCTGGCACCAAAAGCCAGTGGCCTACCATTAGCCGACTCCCCAGCGAGCCTTGAGTTTTACTCCTCCGTCGAGGTTCTGGCCACTTTGCCGCCCTTGGCCCCGGGCTCCAGCGCTGGGCCGCGGGGCGAGGCGATCCCCAGCACGCGCATCGCCTTCAGCCCGAGACCGAGCTTCTCGCGCCCCTCGGTGGCGGAGACGTCGTGGCCGCAGAGCTCCTTCACCCGCTCGAGCCGGTAGCGCACGGTGTGGCGGTGGGTGAAGAGCTGTTTGGCGGTGGCGGCGACGTTGCCGTCGTTGTCGAGATAGGCCTCGACGGTCGCCACCAGCTCGGTCTCGTACTGCTCGTCGTAGCGCGCGAGCGGCGCGACCGTCTCCGCGTAGAAGCGTTCCAGCTCGCCCGGGTCCTCGCTCATCGCCGGCAGCAGCAGGCGGTAGGCGCCGGTGTCCTCGAAGGCGATCAGCGAGTGGCCCTCGGCCTCGCCGACGTTGACCGCCAGGCGCGCCTCGCTGCCGGCCCGGTAGAGGTCGACGGGGTCGGCGCAGCGGCGGCTGCGACCGGTGGTGAGATGGAAGCCGGAAAGGCTGTCGTCGAGCTCGCGGGCGAGGCCGGCGGCGGCGCGGGCCAGCCGCTCGTCGTCCTCGGCCGGGACGATCACGGCGATCTCGGCGGCGACCTCGGCGTCCTGAGTCGTGGCCAGAGAGCCCTGGGCGAGCGCGCGCAGCGCCCGCATCGCCAGGGTCAGCACCCGCTGCCGCCACTCGCCCGTCTGCGCTGCCCGCGGCGCCGCCCGCAACACCAGCACCCCGGCGCCGCGGTCGAGGTCGGCGCCGAGCTCGGCGGCGCGGGCGACGATGTCGCCGCGGTCGGTCACCTGGCGGGCGAGCACGGCGGCGACGAAGCTGCTCGCCACCTCCTCGCTCTCCCACTCCGGCGAGCGCGAGCGCTCCAGCTCCAGCGCCAGCAGCGTCGTCACCATCCGCGCGATCGCCGGGTCCGGCGCGGCCTTGGCCCGGTAGCGCAGCTCGCCGACGGCGGCATCGGCGACCCGCAGCTCGACCGCGGTCACCCCGTCGCCCCCGGAGAGCAGCTTCCGCTCCTGGTCCGGCGAGGCCCCGGCCACCGCGAGCACGGCGCTGGAGCGGTCGATCAGGGCGACGCTGGCGTCGAGCAGCCGTGCCGCCGCGCGCGCCACCGCGGGCAGGCCGGCGCCCGACTCGACCGCTTCGGAAAGCGCGTCGAGCAGCCCTGGATCTTCTGCTTTTGCAGGGATTTCAGCCCCCTCCGAGGTTGCCGGCATGGGCCCATTATCCCCAGCTCCGTCAGCGGCTCAGGTGCCGTTGACGAAATCCGAGATGTCGGGGTAGTAGTAGACGATCACGAGCCCGGCCAGGACGCCGACGACGAGCAGCGCGGCGAGGACGAAGATCGAGAGGAAGCCGGCCGCCGCCTTCTCCCAGATCCGCGCCTGCGAGCTCAGCGCCGGGCTGAGGATCAGGGCGACGAAGGCGACCAGGCAGACCACCCCGGCGGCCCCGAAGAGGAAGTACTGGTGGTCGATTTTGGCCAGCGCGTAGAGCATCACTGCCGGGGATTCTGCCGCACCTGGGAGATGACGAGCCCGACGGCGGCGCAAAAGGAGAACGAGGCGGCGCCCAGCGCCCAGCCGCCGCTGACGTCGCTGAGGTAGTGGACGTTGAGGTAGACGCGGGAGAGGCCGACCAGGACCGTCAGCGCGATCCCCCCGACGACGACCGCGGCGCCGCGCGCCATCCCCGGTCGCAGCCGCAGCACGATCGTCACCGCCAGCCAGACGTAGAGGACCGAGTGGGTGGCGTGGCCGCTCGGAAACGAGGAGCCCGAGTAGCCGGCCAGAGCGCCCTCGGGCCGCGGCCGGTCGACCTCGGCCTTGAACTCGTGGATCCCGATCGAGCTCAGCGTCATCCCCGCCAGCAGGACGCCGAACTCGGCCCAGCGGCGGCGGGCCGCGAGCAGGGCGGCGCCGACGACGGTCAGGCTCCAGGTGAAGAGGCCGGAGCCGAGGAAGGTGAAGGCCTTGGAGAAGTCGGTGAGCCAGCCGGCGCGGAGGCGTTCGGCGAGTTCCATCGCGGTGACGTCGCCGGGGGTCGGCCCCGGCTCGCGGCCGACCAGGACGGCGTAGGCGACGAGGACGAAGAGGGAGACGGCGAGGACCGCCATCAGCGAGGTGAACTCGAGCCCGAAGGTGCCGCCCGGGGTGACCCGGTCCCAGAGGAAGCGGAACTGCGGCCGGTAGCGCCGCCCGAGCACCACCAGCCAGCGGGTCACCACGTGCGCCTCCATCCAGCGCACCGCGGCGACGCGGTTGGCGGCGACCCGGAAGTGGCGGTAGAGGAAGACCGAGCCGCCGACGACGACGATCAGGGTGCCGAGCAGGAAGGCGCCTTTGCCGGCGTACTCGGCGCCGGTCTCGACGCTGCGCGAGAAGAAGTAGCCGACGAGGATGTGGGCCGCCGACCAGAGCCCGGTGCCGAGGATGCTGTACGGGACGAAGTCGCGGTAGCGCATGCCGGAGCTGCCGGCGATGAAGGGGGCGAAGGCCCGCACCAGGCTGATGAAGCGGCCGACGAAGATCGTCTTGCCGCCGTGCCGGGAGAAGTAGTCCTCGACTTTCTCGAAGCGCTCGTGGCTGATCCCGAAGCGCGGCCCGTGGCGCATCACGAACTCGCGGCCGAGCCGGCGGCCGAGGAAGAAGCTGGTCGTGTCCCCCGCCCAGGCGGCGAACCAGGCGATCGCCATCAGCAGGTAGAGGTCGATCGCGCCCTGGCCGGCGACGGCGCCGCCGAGCAGCATCGTCGTCTCGCCGGGGACGACGAGGCCGATGAAGGCGCCGGTCTCGGCGAAGGCGAAGAAGCCGACCAGCAGGTAGGTCCAGGCGCCGAGCGTGTTGGAGATGTCTTCCAGCAGCCCCTGCAGGTCGAGGTGGCCGAGCTCGCGGCTGACGAAGTAGTAGCCCAGGGCGACGATCGCGGCGGCGATCGCGATCAGCAGTTTTTTGCGGCTGCCGCCCCCCTCCCCCTCGCCCGGCAGCTTCACGGTGCCCTCCCCGCCGCGCAGACGATCGCGTCGTCGCGGCCGATCGCCGCCGCAGCGGCGCGGGCGGCGGCGAGGTCGGCGAAGAGCCCCACCGCGGTCGGGCCGGAGCCGCTCAACAGGACCACCGGGGCGCCCGCTTCGCGCAGCTCCTCGAGGGCGGCGCCGATCGCCGGCCGCAGCGACCGCGCCGGCGCGGCGAGGTCGTTGACCAGCAGCTCCGGGTAGGCGAGCGGCGAGGCGCCGGCGCCGGCCGCCTCGCGCAGCCGGGCGGCGAGCGCCCGCAGCTCCTCGGGCTCGCGGCCGAGGCCGAGGCGATCGGCCTCGGCGAAGACCTCGGCGGTGCTGAGGCCGCCGCCGTCGGGCAGCAGCAGCGCCGCGTGGGGCGCCGGCTCGGGCAGCGGCTCGACCCGCTCGCCGGCCCCCTGGACCAGCGCCAGCGCCGGCCGCAGCTGCGAGGGGACGTCGGCGCCGAGCTCAGCCGCCAGGGACTGCAGATCGTCGACCTCGCCGCCGGCGAGGCGGAGGACCGCGGCGGCGTCGGCGCTGCCCCCGCCCAGCCCGGCCGCGACCGGCACCCGCTTCTCGATCTCGACCCGCAGCGGCGGCCGCTTCCAGCCCCGCTCGCGCAGCGCCGCCAGCGCCCGGCCGGCCAGGTTCTCGCCCGCGACGCCGGCGCAGACCACCTCGTCGCGCTCCGCCTCGGAGACGGTGACCAGGTCGGCCAGCGCCAAGGGCTCGAAGAGCGAGCAGAGCTCGTGCAGGCCGTCGCCGCGGCGCGGGCCGAGGTAGAGGCAGAGGTTGAGCTTGGCGGGGGCGTGGAGGAGCATCGCTGGTCAGGCGTCCGCCTGGAGCTTCGCGGACAGGGCGGCGAACTGCTCGGGAGAGAGGGCCTCGGCGCGGGAGTCCGCGGCCAGCCCGAGCTCGGCGAGCGCCGCCCTGGCCGGCGCCAGCGAGCCCTCCTTGCCGTGCTCGAGCGAGCGGGCGAGGGACTTGCGGCGGTGGGCGAAGGCGGCGCGAACGAGGTCGCGCGTGGCCGGATCGGCGGCCGGGCCGGTGCGGCGCAGGCGCAGGATCGCCGAGTCGACGCGGGGGCGGGGCTTGAAGACGGCCGGGTCGACCTTGCGCACCAGCTCGACCTCGCAGGCGAGCTGCGCCTGCACGCTCGGCGATCCGTACGTGCGGCTGCCGGGCGCCGCCCGCAGGCGGTCGGCGATCTCGCGCTGGACCATCACCGTCCAGACCGCCAGCGAGGGCAGCAGCTCGATCGTCCGCAGGATCAACGGCGTCGCCACCGAGTAGGGCAGGTTGGCGACCATCGCCGTCGGCGCCGGCGCGAAGCCGGCCAGGTCGAGCTTCATCGCGTCGCCCCAGTGCAGGCTGACGCCGGGCCGGGCCGCGATCGGCGCCAGCACCGGCTCCAGCCGGCGGTCGATCTCGACCGTGTGGACGTGGGCAGCGGCGGTCAGGCGCTCGGTCAGCACCCCCTCCCCGGCCCCGACCTCGAGCACCACGTCGTCCGCCGCAAGGGCGGCGTCGCGGACGATCGCGTCGAGCAGGTTGGGGTCGGCGAGGAAGTTCTGGCCGAGCCGGACCAAAGCGGCTACCAGCCGAAGAGCGCGGCGGCGTTGGCCTCGACCGTGCGCTCCAGCTGTTCGTAGGGGACGCCGCGAACCTCCGCCACCAGGCGTGCCGTGGCGACGACGTTGGCAGGCTGGTTGCGGTTGCCGCGCTGCTCCTGCGGGGTCAGGTAGGGAGCGTCGGTCTCGACCAGGATCAGCTCCTCGGGGACCTGCGCCGCCGCCTCGCGCAGCGCCTCCGCCTTGGGATAGGTGACGTTGCCGGCGAAGGAACAGTGCCAGCCGCGCTCGGCCGCGTCGGCGACCCGCTGCGGCGCCGAGAAGCAGTGGAGGATTACGGCGTGCCCCGCCGCCCTGGCGTCGAGGGTGGCGAAGATCTCGTCGACCGCCTCGCTGCTCCCCTCCGGGTCGCGAGCGTGGATCACGATCGGCAGCCCGAGGTCGAGGGCGATCTCGATCTGGGCGGCGAAGGCCCGGCGCTGGTCGGCCGGGGGAGCGCCGTCGCGGTAGAAGTCGAGCCCGGTCTCGCCGATCGCCCGCACCTTCTCGGCGGCACCGAGGCGGGCGATTTCGGCGGCCGCGGCGTCGTCGAAGCCGCTCGCCTCGTTGGGGTGTCGGCCCACTGAGGCGAAGACCTCCTCGTGGCGCTCCGCCGCGGCGATCGCCGCGGCGTTGGTCTCGGCGTCCATGCCGACGGTGAGCATCCGCCCCACCCCCGCCCGGCGCGCCGCCTCGACCACCTCGGCCTCGGGCCCGTCGCAGAGGAAGAGGTGGGTGTGGGAGTCGATCATCGCGTCGCTCAGCCTATCCTTGCCCGATGGCCGACCCCGCCGACTACTACCGCGAGATCTACCTGCGCGGACTGGGCGGCGAGACGCCGGCGATCCCGGTCTCGATCGCCGAGCTGGAGCGCCAGGCCGTGGCGGCGATGGAGCCGCGGGCGGCCAACTACGTCGGCGCCGGAGCCGGCAGCGAGGACACGATCCGCGCCAACGCCGAGGCCTTTCGCCGCCACCGGATCGTGCCGCGGATGCTGCGCGACGTCGCCGTCCGCGACCTCTCCACGACGGTGCTCGGCACGGCGATGCCGGCGCCGCTGATGCTGGCCCCGATCGGCGTCCAGAAGGTAGTCCACGACGACGGCGAGCTGGCGACCGCCCGCGCCGCCGCCGCGGTGGGCACGCCGATGATCGTCAGCACCGCCTCGCACTTCTCGCTGGAGGAGATCGCCGCGGCAGGCGGTGGCGGGGCGCCGCGCTGGTTCCAGCTCTACTGGGCCACCGACCGCGAGCTGGTCGAGAGCTTCCTCGCCCGCGCCGAACGAGCCGGATACGGCGCGATCGTCGTCACCGTCGACACCTTCGTCCCCGGCTGGAAGCCGCGCGACCTGCAGCAGGCCTGGCTGCCGTTCCTCAACGGCATGGGCCTGGCCAACTACTTCGAGGACCCGGTCTTCCGCGCCGCCCTCGAGAAGCCGCCGGAGGAGGACGTCGGCGCGGCCACCGGCCACTTCCTCGGCATCCAGGCCAACCCGGCGCTGAACTGGGACGACCTCGGCTGGTTGCGCGAGCGAACCTCGCTGCCGATCCTGGTCAAGGGGATCCAGCACGTCGACGACGCCCGCGAGGCGGCCCGTCGCGGCGTCGACGGCGTCGTCGTCTCCAACCACGGCGGCCGCCAGGTCGACGGCGCGATCGCCTCGCTCGAGGCCCTGCCGCCGATCGCCGACGCCGTCGGCGACGAGCTCGCGGTCCTCTTCGACAGCGGCGTCCGCGGCGGCGCCGACGTCCTCAAGGCGCTGGCGCTGGGTGCCGACGCCGTCTGCCTCGGCCGTCCCTGCGTCTGGGGACTGGCCCTCGACGGCCAGGCCGGAGTCGAAGCGGTGCTGAAGACGACCCTGGCCGAGCTCGACCTGACGATGGCGCTCTGCGGACTGACCCGGCCCGAGCAGATCGGGCGCGACGCGCTGGCCCTGGCTGGTTCCTCCTAAGGGCAGGAGAAGGGCGGTAGCGCCACCGGCACCGCGGGAAGGTCGAGCAGCGGGAAGGCGACCGCGAGCACGGTGTTGAGGGCGCTCATCGCGGAGCCGAGCGAGGCGGTCTGCGAGTTGAGCTGGCTTGCCTGCCCGCATAGCGCCGCGACCGCCGGCACGGTGCCGATCGCTCCTTTGAGATCCGCGTTGGTGACGCCGGCGAGGATGCTTTCGAGGCTTTTGAGTTTCGTCAGCAATTCCGTGACTTGGGATTCGAGCGAAGAGACTTTGGCGGCGATGCCCTGGGCGCCGTTGGCGCCGGTTCCCCCGCCCGAGCCCGGTTCGCCGGACGAGCCGTTTTCACCGGCTGCCCCGGGCTGGCCGCTCGCCCTCCAGGCAGCTTTCTTCCAGCCGCGCGGACAGCGGGCCTTGGCGCTGCGGACGACCCGCAGGGTCCCCTTTCCCTTCCCCTTGGCCTTGTAACAGGCGTGGATCTTGCCGTCCTTGCCCACGATCGGCGCCGCCGAGGCGGGCTCGCAAGCCCAGGTCAGCAGCACGGCTGCCAGCAGCATTGCTGCCGAGACCGCCGCGAGCCTGATCGCTGGAGCCCTTCCCCGGTGCGCCAAACAACTCATTCCCAGAGGAGATACCCGGCGATCAGCAAACCAAGCCGGAGCGCCGAATTCGTACTGATTTTCGGTATGCCGCGGCTCAGAGGTCGCGCCGGGAGAAGGCGAGGGCGGCGATCGCGAGCACGCCGAGCATGTAGGCCAAGGCCCAGGCGATCAGCCCCGGGCCAGCCGCCTCGGAGCCGCCGAAGGGACCAAGCTGGAGGACGACCCCGGTCAGCCCCGAGGTGCCCGAGATCAGCGCGTGCAGGCTGGCCGCGTACAGCCCCTCGAAGGGCAGGGCCCAGCTCGCCACGCGGCCGATCGTGTGCAGGGAATCGGAGTTGATCGCGTTGCCGATCTGGGCCAGCAGCCCCGCGGTCAGCCCGGCGCCGAAGACCATGAAGACGACGATCCCCTGGGCGGTGACCGGGAGCAGCACCGAGAGCAGCAGCGAGATCGCGGCGATGATCGCGACCCCAAGGGCCAGCCCCAGGGCCGGCCCGATCAGGTGGTCGGGGGACCAGTCGCCGGTGGCGCGAGTGATCGCCAGGGCGGCGAGGTAGACGAGCACGACGTAGGCGGCGGAGAGCAGGGCAGCGCCGGCGAAGCGGGCCATCAGCATCGTCGTGCGCCCGATCGGCCGCACCACCAGCGGCTGCAGCAGGCCGCTCTCGGCGTCGCCGCGCACCGCGCCGAGGGTGAGGAAGACCGCGAGCACCGCCCCCAGGAAGAGGGTCGCGAACATCGCCAGGCCGAAGATGGTCGCGCCGGCAAACGCCTTCGGGTCGAGGATCCCCGCTTCGCCGCCGGCGAATCCGCTGACGTCCCGGAAGACGAAATGGGCGCCCACCGCGTAGAGGGTGAGAAAGGCGACGGTGAGGACGAGGACGGCGAGGAAGACGCGACGCCGGATCCCTTCCTGCACCGAGTGAGCGATCACCGTCATTGCCGAGCGGAGTGGCGAGGGGGTCATCCCGTCTGCCCCCCGACGGCCTCCAGGTAGACCTCTTCGAGCGAGCTGTGGCGCACCTCGACCCGGTAGACCCGCTCGCCCGCGCCGACCAGCTCGGCGACGATCCGGGGCGCGTCGTCGCGCCCCGCGCCGGCGAAGGTCCTGACCCCCGCCGCGGTCTCGACCTCGACGCCGCCGGGACCGGCGAGCTCCTCCGGCGTGCCGGCCTTGACCAGCCGGCCGCGGGCGATGATCGCGACCCGGTCGCAGACCAGCTCGACCTCGCTCAGCAGGTGGGAGTTGAGCAGGACGGCGACGCCGCGGCGGCGCATCTCCTCGAGCAGGCCGCGGACGATGCGGCGCCCGACCGGGTCGAGGGCGCTGGTCGGCTCGTCCAGCAGCAGCAGCCGCGGGGAGCCGACCAGCGCCTGGGCGATCCCCAGCCGCTGCTGCATCCCCTTCGACATCGCCTCCACCCGCTTGTCCCGCGCCTCGCTCAGCTCGACCAGGTCGAGCAGCTCCTCGCGCTCGCCGGCGCCGCCCTGGGAGCCGGCCAAGCGCTGGTGCAGGCGCAGCAGCTCGTCGGCCGAGCACCAGCCGGGAAAGCGGAAGAGCTCGGCCAGATAGCCGAGCGCCGCCCGGGCCGGCGGCGAACCGGCCGGGCGACCGAGCACCTCGACGCCGCCCCCGCTCGGCCTGACCAGGCCGCAGGCGATCTTCGTCAGCGTCGACTTGCCGGCGCCGTTGGGACCCAGCAGTCCGACCAGCTCGCCGGCGCGGACCTCCAGGTCGACCCCGGCCAGCGCCTCCTGTCCGCGATAGCTCTTGCGCAGGCCGGAGACCGCGAGAACCGCGGGCTCCATCAACCGGGCGGGTCGATCTTGGGAAACAGCGCCGGGATCCGCTCGACGTGCTGACCACCTGGGCGCGAGCCCAGCTCGGCCAGCTCGCGGCCCGCTTCGGCCAGCGCCGCCAGCAGCGTCTCGCTGCTGCGCGGGAGGTAGGGAACCAACAACAGCGTCGTCACCCGCAGTCCCTCGATCAAGTTGTAGAGAACCTCGTCGAGGCGCTCGGGGTCGGCCTCGTCCTTGGCCAGCACCCACGGCTGCGTCTCCTCGACGAAGCGGTTGAGGCGCCGCACCAGCTTCCACGCCTGCTCCAGCGCCTGGGTCAGCTCGGCCCGGTCGAGCAGCTCGCGGAAGCGCGGGACCACACCTTCGAAGTCCTCGGCCAGCACCGCGTCCACCGCCGCGACCGGGACGGTGCCGTTGCGGTAGCGCTCGACCATCGCCAGCACCCGGCTGGCGAGGTTGCCGAAGTCGTTGGCCAGCTCGGTCTCGTAGCGCGACTCGAAACCGGCGGTGGAGATCGAGCCGTCCTGACCGAAGCTGACCTCGCGGAAGAGGTAGAAGCGCAGCGCGTCGGCCCCGAAGCGCTCGATCACCGCGAACGGATCGAGCACGTTGCCGAGCGACTTCGACATCTTCTTCTCGCCCATCAGCAGATAGCCGTGGATCGTCATCCGCCGCGGCGGCTCGAGGTCGGCCGCCATGCAGAGGGCGGGCCAGATCACCGCGTGGAACTTGAGGATGTCCTTCGCCAGCACGTGCAGGCTCGCCGGCCAGAAGCGCTCGCTCAGGTCCTCCCCCGCGCGGGCGAAGGTCAGCGCCGTTACGTAGTTGAGCAGGGCGTCGAACCAGACGTACATCCGCTGCTCGGGGTCCCAGGGCAGCGGCAGCCCCCACTTCAGCGTCGGTCGCGAGAGCGAGACGTCTTCGAGCCCCCCCTTGATGAAGGCGACCGCCTCGTTGCGGCGGAACTCGGGGACGACGAAGTCGGGCCGCTCCTCGTAGAGCGCTTCCAGTCGCTCCTGAAAAGCCGAGAGACGGAAGAACCAGTTCTCCTCGCGCACCTTCTCGAGCGGGATCTCGTGGATCGGGCAGGTGTTGCCGGGGCCGAGCTCACGCTCGGTTTTGAAGTCGGCGCAGCGTGGGCAGTACCAACCCTCGTAGACCCCCTTGTCGACCCAGCCGTTGTCATAGACCCGCTGCATGATCTCGGCGACCTTGGCGGTGTGGCGGGGGTCGGAGGTGCGGATGAAGAAGTCGTTGCTGGCGTCGATGATCGGCATCAGCGCCTCGAACTTGGCCGCGTTGCGGTCGGCCAGCTCCTGCGGCGAGATCCCCTCGCGCTCGGCCGCGAGCTCGATCGGCTCGCCGTGCTCGTCGGTGCCGGTGAGGAAGAAGACGTCCTCGCCGCGCTGGCGCATGTGCCGGGCCAGCACGTCGGCCGCCATCGTCGAGTAGGCATGGCCGAGGTGCGGCTCGGCGTTGACGTAGTAGATCGGGGTGGTGACGTAATAGCTCACGGCACCCTCACCTTCGCGCCTCGCGTCCGGTCAGCGCTTTGTAGAGGTCGTTGGCGCGGGTCCCGGTCAGGGCCGCGACGACGCTGGCGGCGGCCCGCGGGCGGGCGCCGGACTGGACCAGGTGGCGCAGGGCGTCGACCGCGAAGCCGACGTCTTTGTCGTGGGAGCTCGCCGCGGCCGGGCCGATCACGAGGACGATCTCGCCCTTGACGTCGCCGCGGAAGCGGCGCGCCAGCTCGCCGAGACTGCCGCGGGCGACCTCCTCGTGCATCTTCGAGAGCTCGCGGCAGACGGCGGCCTGGCGGTCGGGGGCGAGCGAGGCCAGCGCCGCCAGCGACTCCCCCACCCGGCGCGGCGACTCGAAGGCGACGACGGTCTCGGTCGAGCGCAGCACCCGCTCCATCTCGCCGGCGCGGCGGGGCAGGAAGCCCTCGAAGCGCCAGCGGTCGGTCGGCAGCCCGGAGGCGACCAAGGCCACCGGCACCACCGAGGGGCCTGGGAGGACGGTGACCTCGAGATCCCGTTCTATGCAGCGGTGGATCAGCTTGTAGCCGGGGTCGGAGATCGCCGGCATGCCGGCGTCGGAGACGAGGGCGACGACGTCGCCGCGCTCGATCCGCTGCGCCAGCTCGGTCGCCCGCGCCGTTTCGTTGCCCTCGTGGTTGGAGAGCAGCCGCGGTGCCGGACGGATGCCGAGCTTGTCGAGCAGGGAGCCGGTGCGGCGGGTGTCCTCGCAGGCGATGTAGTCGGCGCCGACCAGCGCCTCGCGCACCCGCGGCGTGACGTCGTCGAGGTTGCCGATCGGGGTCGGGCAGACGACCAGCCTCCCCGGCATCAGCCTTCCCCCTTCTCCCGCTCGACCCGGGCCATCGCCGCGGCCCCGATCATCCCGGCGTCGTTGCCGAGCGTCGCAGCCAGGATCGGGGTGGCGTTCATCGGGTTGAGGGCGCGCTGGCGCAGTTCGCGGCGGGCCGGGTCGAGCAGCAGATCGCCGGCGGCGATGACGCCGCCGCCGACCACGATCGCGTCCGGCTGGAAGACGTTGGCGAAGCTCGAGCAGGCGACGCCGAGCCGGCCGCCGATCAGGTCGAAGACGTCGATCGCGGTCTGGTCCCCGCCAAGCGCGGCCACCGTCACCGCCCTGCCGTCGACCGTCTCGCCGGCCGCCAGCAACTTCCCGATCGCCGAGTCCGGAGCGCTTTCCGCCGCCGCCCGGCCCTCGCGGCCGAGCGCCGTTCCCGACGCCAGCGCCTCGACGCAGCCGTGGTTGGGGCAGTTGCCCTGGCAGGGCGGGCCGTCGGCCTGGATCACCGTGTGGCCGAGCTCGGCGCCGGCGCCGGAGGCGCCGCGGTAGACCTCGCCGCCCAGGATCAGACCGCCGCCGATCCCGGTCCCCACCGTCAGCATCACCAGGTTCGGCTTCCCCTGCGCGGCGCCGAAGAGATACTCGGCAAGCGCCGCGACGTTGCCGTCGTTGTCGACGAAGACCGGCAGGCCGACCCGCTCGCTGATCAGGTCGCGGATCGGCAGGTCGGTGAGCGGCAGGTTGACCGCCGCCACGGCGAACCCTTGGTCATGGTCGATCGTCGCCGGGATGCCGAGCCCGACCGCGGTCACGCCGGGGCAAGCGTCGCGCGCCTCGCTGACCTCGCGGACCAAGAGCTCGACCAGCTCGTCCTCGTTCTGGCCGGTCGAGGCCTCGCGGCTCTCATAGCGGACCTCGGTGCCGTCGAGGACGCCGACGAGCGCCTTGGTCCCCCCCAGATCGACCCCGATCGTCTCGCCCGCGCTCACGGGCGTTGAGGGGCTGGAAGGCGGGCGACCGAAGACATCGCCATGATTTCTAGCCCTTTTATGCCCGACAGTGGAGAGCAGCGGCCTTCAGGACCGCCCGACTACAAGGTCTACCGGTCCCGCAAGGGCCTCTTCTCACGGCTGCAATCGGCCGACCTCAGCAGCCTGAGAGACCGCGCAAAGCTGCCTGGGAAGCGGCCTGGCAAGGATCGCGAGCCACGGGAGGGGCGCCGGATCCGGCCCCCGCGCACCCGCCTCAAGCGAGTTCTCAAATGGGCCGGGATCGCCGCTTTGGGATGGATCTTGCTCAGCTTCCTCGCCTTCGCGGTCTCCGCCCAGCTGCAGTCGTTCAAGCTTTCCGGCGAAGCCAAGGAGGCCCTGCACGGCAACCCGCTGCTGCTGCCGAGCGCGCAGACGATCCTCGTTCTCGGCACCGATGCCCGCCCGCCCGACACCCAGGAGCCGGGGGCCGCGCCCTCAGAGCAGTGCTTCGAGCAGCAGGCCAACGGCGACGCCCCCCACGATCCCTGCGAACAGGGCGAATTCCGCGCCGACACGCTGATGCTGATCCGCGCCGGCGGCGGCGCCTTCCGCAAACTCTCGATTCCGCGCGACAGCTATGCCGAGATCCCCGGCCAGGCGCCGCAGGAGATCAACGGCGCCTACGCCTACGGCGGCGCGGCGCTGCAGATCAAGACGATCGAAGACTTCCTCGATATCCAGATCGACCACGTCGCGATCGTCAGCTTCACCGGCTTCGAAGACCTGATCGATGCCGTCGGCGGCGTCGAGGTCGACCTCCCGCGCAAGCTCTGCGCCGACATCTCCGGCGGCTCCGGCGGCGGTCAGGGCGGGATCACGCTGCGCCTGAAGAAGGGCGAGAACACGCTCGACGGCGAAAAAGCCCTTGCCTACTCCCGCATCCGCAAGCCGAGCGAATGCCCCGGCCCCGGCAAGAGCGCCTACTCGTTCAGCTACACCGACTTCGACCGCGAGAAGGCCCAGCAGGCGGTCATCAACGGCATCAAGGGTCGCCTCACCGACCCCCTCCGCGCCCCCTACAACTTCATCAGGGGACCGATCATCGGCTGGAGCGCGCCGAAAGCATTCGTCAGCGACATGGGCTTCCTGACGATGCCGCAGCTGATCCTTGCCGCGGCAATTGGGGGCAGCGCCCCCGCCGACGTCCTCTGCGGCAACGCCAACGCCGGCTGCGGCGAAGGGCCCAGCAGCACCATCGAAGTCCCGGAGTCGGTGCGGCGCCAGGCCGTCAACCGCTTCCTCGACGGTTAGTCGGCCGCGGCGGCCTTCGGCTTCGAGTCGCTCGACTTCGACTCCGCTGGCTTCGAGTCAGAGCTCGAGCCGGAGTCGGAGTCGGAGGATTTCTCCTTCGACCCGTCCCCCGCACCGTTGCCCCCGCCCTTCTTCTTGCCGTAGTCGGTGTTGTAGAAGCCGGAGCCCTTGAAGTGGACGGCCGGGGAGTGCAGGACGCGCACCGCCGGGGCGCCGCACTCCTGGCACTCGGAGAGCGGCTCGTCGACCATCTTCTGGATCACGTCGAAGACGTGGCCGTTGTCGCATTTGTACTCATAGATAGGCACGGGGTGCGGGATTATCGCAGCCGCTACGGTTCCGGCATGTCCACCGACGCGCAGCAGGAGCGCCCGACCGAGGTCTCGATGGAGGAGATCGTCGCCCTCTGCAAACGGCGCGGCTTCGTCTTCCCCTCCTCGGAGATCTACGGCGGCCTCGGCTCCACCTACGACTACGGCCACTACGGCGTCCTGCTCAAGGGCAACGTCAAAGCCGAGTGGTGGCGCTCGATGCTGCAGGAGCGCGACGACGTCGTCGCCCTCGACTCGGCGATCCTCCAGCACCCACGGGTCTGGGAGGCCTCGGGCCACCTCGAGGGCTTCACCG
Organism: uncultured Solirubrobacterales bacterium; assembly: GCA_963849165.1. Classification (GTDB taxonomy): domain Bacteria; phylum Actinomycetota; class Thermoleophilia; order Solirubrobacterales; family 70-9; genus VAYN01. The sequence continues at coordinate 858,259 of CAWKGJ010000004.1, forward strand.
ATCCCCTCGTTCAGTGCCTCGGCAAGTGCAAGCGGCGCTGGCGCGAGGACCATCTGCGCGAGGGAGTCGAAGCCGAAGGCGGCGACCCCACTGCCGAGCTGAAGTGCCCCGAGTGCGGCGGCGACCTCTCCGAGCCGCGCCAGTTCAACCTCATGTTCGAGACCCACGTCGGCCCCGTCGCCGGCGAGGGCTCCGAGGTCTACCTGCGGCCGGAGACGGCCCAGGGCATCTTCATCAACTTCAAGAACGTGCTCGGCTTCGCCCGCAAGAAGCCGCCCTTCGGGATCGCCCAGATCGGCAAGTCCTTCCGCAACGAGATCACCCCCGGCAACTTCATCTTCCGCACCCGCGAGTTCGAGCAGATGGAGATGGAGTTCTTCGTCCCACCCGACCAGGCCGAGCAGTGGTACCGGACCTGGATCGAAGAGCGCGAGCGCTGGTACACCGACCTCGGCCTGCGCCCCGACTACCTGCGGATCCGCCCCCACGACGCCGACGAGCTCTCCCACTACTCGTCGGGGACCAGCGACGTCGAGTACCTCTTCCCGATCGGCTGGTCGGAGCTGGAGGGGATCGCCAACCGCGGCGACTTCGACCTCAAGCAGCACGCCAAGTTCAGCGGCGAGAAGCTCGAGTACTTCGACCAGCAGACCAAAGAGCGCTACGTCCCGCACGTGATCGAGCCCGCCGCCGGCGCCGACCGCGCCACCCTCGCCTTCCTCGTCGACGCCTACGAGGTCGAGGAGGTGGAGGGGCGCCAGCGCACCGTGCTGCGCCTCCACCCCCGCCTGGCGCCGGTCAAGGTCGCCGTCCTGCCGCTGGTCTCCAAGGAGGGGATGCCGGAGAAGGCGCGCGAGATCTTCGCCGACCTGCGCAAGCGCCTCCCGGCCGAGTTCGACGAGGGCGGCTCGATCGGCAAGCGCTACCGCCGCCAGGACGAGATCGGCACCCCCTGGGGCATCACCGTCGACCACCAGACGATGGAGGACGACACCGTCACCCTGCGCGACCGCGACTCCCTGGAGCAGACCAGGGTCCCGATCGAGGGCCTCGGCGACGAGCTGGTTACGCGCCTGAACCAGCCCTGGCGCAGCCCAAAGCTTCCGTAATTTCCAGGCGTTTTGCATTTTGCTCAATACATTGAGTAAAATCACTCAGTTCCATGAGCGATTCGTCTCCCTACAGGCGGAGGATCTTCGATCGGCTGGCGTCTCGCCTCGGAGAGGCTCCATCGCGCCTCCAGGTCATCAGTGGGCCGCGCCAGGTTGGCAAGACCACGGTCGTCCGCCAGGCTCTCGAAACGACTGAGGCTCCCAGCCACTACGCCAGCGCCGACGACCCGGCGCTGCGCGACGCCGCCTGGCTGGAGGCCCAGTGGGAAGAGGGGCGGCGTCTCGCTCACGAGAACGCGGCTGGAGCCATCCTCGCGATCGACGAGATCCAGAAGGTCGCCAACTGGGCAGAGGTCGTCAAGCGCCTCTGGGACGAGGACCGGCTGGCGGACCGACCGCTGCGAATAGTCCTTCTCGGCTCGGCCGCGCTCCTGGTCCGGCAGGGCCTGAGCGAGAGTCTGACCGGGCGCTTCGAGCTGATCCGGGCGCCGCACTGGTCGTTCGGGGAGATGCGAGACGCCTTCGGCTTCGACCTCGACCAATACGTCTACTTCGGTGGCTACCCCGGTGCCGCCAGCCTCGTCGACGACGAGCAGCGCTGGGCGGCATATGTCCTCGATTCGATCGTCGAGACGACGATCTCACGCGACCTTCTGCTCCTCACCAGGGTCGACAAGCCCGCCCTGCTGCGCAGCCTCTTCCGCCTGGTCTGTGACTACTCGAGCCAGATCGTCTCTTACCAGAAGCTGACCGGCCAGCTTCAGGACGCGGGCAATACGACCACCCTCGCCCACTACCTCGACCTTCTCGCCGATGCCGGACTCGCTGTCGGCCTCGAGAAATACGCGTCGGGGAAGGTGCGGCAGCGCCGCTCCACGCCGAAACTGCTGGCGCTCAACACGGCCCTCGTCTCGGCAACCTCCGGCCACACCTTCAAGGAGAGCCGTGAGGACGGAGGGCACTGGGGCCGTCTCGTCGAGACCGCGGTCGGCGCCCACCTCTACGCGACCCGCGATCCCCGCGCCGAGGTTCTCTACTGGCGCGACCGCGGCAAGGAGGTCGACTTCGTCCTCCAGCGCGGCGAACAGCTGACCGCGATCGAGGTCAAAAGCGGTGCGCGCGGCAATGGCCTCTCCGGCATGGCCGCCTTCGAGGCCGCCCACGGCCCAGCCCGGAAGCTGCTGGTCGGAGGCGACGGCACCCCCCTCGACGCCTTCCTGGCCAGCGAGTAGGCTCGCGCACACCCTGTCCAGCCCGGAACGGAGAGACGATGGCCTACGAGATGAAGATCCGCGGCAGCGAGCACGAGGTGAAGGTGCGCAGCCCCTGGGCCGTCGCCCTCCTGCCGATCATCACCCTCGGCATCTACCACCTGGTCTGGTGGTACAAGATCAACAAGGAGCTGAAAGCCTACGGCGAGGCCAAGGGCTTCGACCTCGGGCAGAACCCGACCAACTCGCTGCTGGCGCTCTTCCCCGGCGGGCTGATCATCATCCCTGCCCTCATCACCTACTGGAACGGCACCAAGCGCGTCCAGGGCGCTTCCAAAGTCGCCGGCCGCGAGCCGGTCAACGGCTGGATCGCGCTGATCCTGTACCTGCTGCTCTCACCCGGCATGTGGGCCTACCTGCAGGTCTCGCTGAACCACGTCTGGGAGCAGGAGGCGGAAGCGCTGCCGGGCCACGAGGCGCCGCCGGTCTCCGACGAGATGCCGCCGCCCGCACCGCAGGCCTGACTCAGGACCCGACCTCGAGGTCGACGTCGTCGATGCAACGCTGGGGCTCGGAGTGAGTCCGGGTGTGCCAGGGGCCGTCGTGGATCGAGACGCCGATGACGTGCGGACACATATGCCGCTGGTGGCCGGCGTAGGTGGCAAAAACCTGCCGCCGCTCCTCGATCGCGCGGCGCACCAGCGCATACGTGTCCTCCACCCTTAGGACGCCGCCTGGGTCAGCCCGACCACGTTGCCCTCGGGGTCGAGGAACTGGCCGAGCGTGATGCTTTCCATGATCGTCTCCGGCCCCATCACCCGGGTGCCGCCGAGGCTCTCGGCCTTCTGCAGCGCCGCCTCGACGTCGGGCACCTCGACGTAGAAGGTGACGTGGCCCTCGTAGCCCTCGGGGCCCTGGCCGATGCCGCCGGCGATGCCCGGCCCGATCGAACCCTCCGCGGCATCGACCAACCCGTACTTCATCGGGTTGTCGTCCTTGACCTCCCAGTCGAACATCTCGGCGTAGTAGCTCTTGAGCTTGTCGCCGTCCTTCCCCACTACCTCGAAGTGGACTACCGGCTGTCCCATGACTCTCCTCTCATTGCGTGGCTAGAAACTCTTCTACCGCACTGGCATCGGCCTCGAGTGCCGCGGCTGCTTTCTTGGTGACCTCGGTCAGGTACTCGGTCGTCACCTTGCCGTTCCTGAATCGCCAGGTCGCGACGGCGCGGCCGTCGACCAGGGCGAAGGGGCGGAAAATGCCGTTGATCGTCACCAGCATCCTGTGCGGGCCAACGACTTCCTCGCGCGAGGTCCAGCCGAGCAGCAGCGGGTCGAAGGCGCCGAGCAGGCGCGGCGCCGGGTGCGGCTCGGCCGGCGCGCGCTTGGCGAGGTCAACCAGGCCGTCCTCGCGCTCGGTCAGCTCGGAGGCGATCGCACCGAGGCCGGCGCGGGCGTCGCGCAGGGGAATTCCGGCCCAGCGGGCGAGGTCGCGGTCGTCGGCGGGACCGTGGCCGACGAGGTAGCGGCGGGCCAGCTCGGCCAGAGCCGCATCGCGCTCGACCGGCTTCTGCGGCCCGAGCCAGTCGCGGACGAGGACGTAGGCGTGCTGCTTGCCGACCATCGGGCCGCGCACCGAGATCCCGCGCAGGGCCGCGAGGAACATCAAGTGGATGAAGGCCTGTCCCGCGGTCGGCGCCTTGGCCTCGAGCCGTTGCTTCAGCTCCTTGCCGCTCAGCGGCCCCTCCTCGGCAAGCGAGCGTTCGATCGTCTCCATCCCCCGCTCCGCCGCCTTCTCCGAAACCCCCTCCTGACGCAGCCGCCGCCTGCTGCTGGTCAGCAGCTGCGGGGTCGTCAGCGCCTGCAGCAGCGGATAGTCCTCGCTGCGAACCAGGTGAAGGGTGCCGCGGTTGAGCCAGGTGATCAGCAGCGAGCGTTCCTCGGTCAGTTCCCGGTCGACGTCGGCGGCGCTGAGCCCGGCCGTGCGAGCCCGGACCGCCAGGCGGGCGCCGCGCGGGTCCTGCCCCTGCACCGCCAACAGCCGCTCGGCGACGTCCACCGGCCGTTTCAGCGGGGAGCCCGAGAGCCCTTGCGCAGTTAGTCGTTCAGCAATCGGAGCGCGCATCGAACGCGATGATCGCCGATCGGATCAGATGCCGCCGAGGAACGCCGCCGCGATCACGCTGGCCATGATGCCGCCGCCCATCCGCAGCATCAACAGCCGCAGCGCATTGATCTCGCCCCGCATATCCGCGAAGCCCGCGTTCATGTCTCCCCGCAGCTCACGAATGTCCCGGTCGACACGCTGAGCAAGGTCGTCCAGCCGCTCGTCAGTCCAGGTGCTCCGCTCCATGCGGCGAGGATAGCCGACGCCGGCGCGTCGAATTCCCGAGTTTCGTAGAGACTTTCTGTCTACTTCCGTGCGAGACGCAGGCGCTGGCTGGAGCGATCGGGCTGCTGGCGATGCTGCGGCGCTACCGCGGCTGGACGCTGACCGACCCGGTCGGTCCGCCCGCGGACTCGAGAGCGACTATTTGACCGCGAGCAGGTCGACTACGAAGATCAGCGTTTCGTTCGGGCCGATGACCGGCGGCGAGCCGGACGGTCCGTAGGCGAGGTTCGCCGGGATGGTCAGCTCGCGGCGGCCGCCTTCCTTCATCCCGACGATGCCCTGGTCCCAGCCGGAGATGACTTCGCCGGCGCCGAGGTTGAAGGTGAACGGTTCGTTACGGCTCCAGGACGAATCGAACTCTTCCTTCGAGTCATAGCCGACGCCGACGTACTGGACCGTGACTTCGTCGCCGGCTTTGGCTTCCGCGCCATCACCTGCGACGATTTCCACCTCTTCCAGCTGCTTCGGCGCGGGCCCGCCGGGAACCGTGATCTTGGGTTTGGCGTTCAGGTTCACGTCCCCTCCCGACTGCTCAGCGGTGGTCGCCTCGGTCGCGGAGGAGTCGTCGTCGCTGCCACCGCAACCGGCCACGGCCAGCGCCAGCGCCACGCACAGCGAGATGATCAGCATCGGGCCCCTGCTCACGGCGGCCATCCTACCCGCCGCCGCGAAGGCTTGCTTGATCGATCAGCCCTTGCCGGAGAGACGGTCCCAGAAACGACCAAGGGCGCCGCGCCCGCGGCCGCCGGCGAGATCGCCTGGATTTACCTTGAGCGCGCCGGGGTTCGCCTCGGGCGACTTCAGATTCGCGGCCTCGGCGGCGTCGATCTTCAGCACCACCCCGCGCTCGTAGATCTGCCCCACCTCGGGCGCGTCGACGAAACGGTGCCCGCCGGGGCCGGCGGTGGTGTCGAAGACGACGCCGTCGAACATGTCGAGGTTGGGCGCCGACATCACCCGCACGACGCGGCCCAGCTTGGCGCCGTCGCTCGAGTACACCGGCACTCCCTTGTCCACCGCGAGATAGGAGCGCGGCTCTCCCAGGTCCTCCATCGGCCGAGCCTAGCGAACGGCGGCCCGGCGACCCCTCACAACCCCGATCGCGCAATAGGGTCGGCCGATCGACAGCCCGCTCCTCACTTCTGTCCTGCTGCCGGCGGCGATCGCGGTGATCATGTGCAGCCTCGGGTTGACGCTGACCGCCGCCGACTTCCGGCGCGTGCTCGTCGCCCCGCGCGGCGTCGCGATCGGGATGCTCAACCTCGCCCTGATCTCGCCGCTGCTCGCCTTCGCGATGGCCGAGCTGTTCAAGCTGCCGCCGGAGCTGGCGGTCGGCCTGGTTCTGCTCGGCGCCTCCCCCGGCGGGATGATGGCCAACGTGCTGACGCACCTGTCGCGCGGCGACACGGCGCTGTCGGTGACGATGACGGCGATCAGCAGCATCTGCGCCGCGGTCACGGTGCCGCTCTTCCTCGGGCTCTCGACCGACCACTTCGGCGCCACCGGGCTCGGCGACGTCAGCATGCTCGGCGTGGTCCTGCGGGTCTTCGCGATCACGATCGTCCCGGTCGCGATCGGGATGGAGCTGCGGCGGCGGCGGCCGGAGCGGGTCGCGGCGGCATACCCGCGGGTGCGCCGCATCTCGCTCGGCCTCTTCGGGGTCGTCGTGCTGGGCGCGATCGCCAGCGAGTACGACACGGTCGCCGACAACCTCGCCGACGTCGCCGGCGCCGCCCTCGCCCTCAACCTGGCGGCGATGACGCTCAGCTTCGGGATCGCCAAGCTCGCCCGGCTCGACGATCGCCAGTCGACCGCAATCGCGCTCGAGCTGGGGATCCACAACTCGGCGCTGGCGATTGCGGTCGGCGCCTCGCTTGCCTCTGAGGTGACGATCCCGGCCGCCGTCTACAGCTCCTTCATGCTCTTCACCGGCGGCGCCTTCGCCTGGGCGATGAGCCGCCGCAACGCCGGTCCCGACGCCGTCGCCCGGGCGGATCCGGCGGAGGCTTAGACTGCGGCGCGGGAGACGGAGTGGGACTCGAACGGAGGATGGGATGGGACTGAACCTGGCATCGATCGTCACCGAGAGCGCCGCGCGAGTGCCCGACAACCCGGCCGTGCGCCTCGGCGAGGACGAGCTCAGCTTCGCCGCCCTCGACGACCTCAGCGCCCGCATGGCGACGCTGCTGCGCGAGCGCGGGCTGCAGCCGGGCGACCGGGTCGGGGTGATGCTTCCCAACGTCCCCCAGTTCCCGGTCTCCTACTACGGCGTGCTGCGCGCGGGCGGCGTCGTGGTGCCGATGAACGTCCTCCTGAAGCGGCGCGAGATCGCCTTCTACCTGGAGGACTCGGGGGCTGCGCTGCTGCTGGCCTGGCACGGGTTCGCCGCCGAGGCCGAGGGCGGGGCCGCCGACGCCGGCGTCGAGCTGATCGCGGTCGAGCCGCAGGGCTTCTCGGCGGCGCTGGCCGAGCACGAGCCGGCCCCGGGCCTGGCCGCGACCGCGGCGGAGGACACGGCGGTGATTCTCTACACCTCCGGCACCACCGGCAAGCCGAAGGGCGCCGAGCTGACCCACCACAACCTGCTGCGCAACGCCGAGATCTCGGGCACGACGATGACCGAGGTGCGCGAGGGCGACGTCGTCCTCGGCTCCCTGCCGCTTTTCCACTCCTTCGGCCAGACGGTGAGCATGAACGGCTCGCTGCGGATGGGCGCCTGCCTGACGCTGCTGCCCAAATTCGACCCCGGCGACGCCCTGGCGATGATCGAGCGCGACCGCGTCACCCACTTCCAGGGGGTGCCGACGATGTACGGGGCGCTGCTGCACCACCCCGAGCGCGAGAGCTTCGACACCTCGACCCTGCGCAGCTGCGTCACCGGCGGCGCCTCGATGCCGGTCGAGGTCCTGCGCGGCTTCGAGCAGGCCTTCGAGGCGATCGTGCTCGAGGGCTACGGCCTCTCTGAGACTTCGCCCGTCTCCTCCTCCAACCACCCCGACCGCGAGCGCAAGCCGGGCTCGATCGGCACCCCGATCGAGGGGGTCGAGATGCGCGTGGTCGACGAGGACGACAACGAGGTCGCCCAGGGCGAGGTCGGCGAGATCGTGATCCGCGGCCACAACGTCATGAAGGGCTACTGGCGGCGGCCCGACGCCACCGAGGAGGCGATGCGCGGCGGCTGGTTCCACTCCGGCGACATGGCCCGGGTCGACGAGGAGGGCTACTTCTACATCGTCGACCGCAAGAAGGACCTGATCATCCGCGGCGGCTACAACGTCTACCCACGCGAGGTCGAGGAGGTGCTCTACGAGCACCCGAAGATCCGCGAAGCGGCCGTGATCGGCGTCTCCCACGACGAGTGGGGAGAGGAGATCGGGGCCGCAATCGTCCTCCACGAGGGCGAGCAGCTCGACCCCGAGGAGGCCAGCGCCTACGTCAAGGAGCGCATCGCCGCCTACAAGTACCCGCGGATCGTCTGGTTCCTCGAGGAGCTGCCCAAAGGCCCGACCGGCAAGATCCTCAAGCGCGAGATCGATCCGCCCAAAGCGGCCTGAGCGCCCCGCCTGCAATTGGCCAGCCAGCCAGGAATCGCGCTAGGCTCCCTCTACCGGGGCATGCAACACCAAAAGGAGCAGAGATGAGCGTCGCTTCCCAGAGCCTGATGGACAACGTCACCTACGAGGACCTCTACCAGCGCTGGGAGGGGGGCAACTGGAGTGCCTACGACATCGACTTCTCCGGCGACAAAGCCGGCTGGGACTCCCTCAGCGACATCCAGCGGCGCTCGGCGATGTGGATCTACTCGATGTTCTTCTACGGCGAGGACCGCGTCGCCGACACCCTCGCCCCCTACATCACCGCCGCCCCGACCGAGGAGCAGTCCTACTTCCTCGCCACCCAGCAGGTCGACGAGGTCCGCCACTCGATCTTCTTCCACCGCTTCTTCAAGGAGGTGATCGGGGTCGGCGGCGACTCGATCCAGTCGACCCTCGCCTCCACCCTGCCCCAGCTCAACTGGGGTTACCGCGGCATCTTCGACCGCCTCGACGCGATGGCCGAGGAACTGCGCAAGGACCGCTCGCTGCCCAAGTACGCCCAGGCGATCACGCTCTACCACCTGATCGTCGAGGGCAGCCTGGCCCAGCCCGGCCAGCACTTCATCGAGGACTTCTTCGCCAGCGAAGAGACGATGCCGGGGTTCAGCTCGGGCATGGTCAACGTCTCCCGCGACGAGCAGCGCCACATCGGCTTCGGCGTCAAGGTCCTTTCCGAGCTGCTGGCCGAGGACGCGCCCGGCTCGGCGGAGAACCGCGCCGCCGTGGTCGAGCTGCTGCGCGAAGTCCTGCCCTACGGGCCCGCCGTCTTCTCGCCGCCGAACCTCGACCGCGAGTACACCGAGTGCTACGGCTTCAGCCTCGAGGACATCTACGCCTTCGGCCTCAAACTGATCCGCCAGCGCTGGCGCACGATCGGCTACCCGACCGAGGAGATGCCCCCCGGCGTCTTCCCCTTCGACCCCGAGAAGTCCCCGCAGGAGATCGCCGCGAACCAGGTGAAGCTGATGATGGCCGGCATCCTCGGCCCGCCCGACGGCCCCGCCCCCGATTCCTCACCGGAGCTGCAGCGGCTCTATTTCGAGGTGATCAGCCGCGTCGCCAACCCGAAGGCCGCCAACGGCTCGCCGCTGGTCTACCAGTGGCGCTTCAGCGACGCCGACCCCTGGCACCTGACGATCGACAACGGCTCGACCCGGGCCGAGCCCGGCGAGGCCGCCAACCCCAACCTGGTGATCGAGTCCAGCTGGGCCGACTGGGTCGCCTCGGGGAAACCGGACGCCAACCAGATGAAGATGGTCCTGCAGCGCCGCATCCGCCCGCGCGGCAGCCTGCGCGAGCTGGCCCGGATGCGCAAGGTCTTCCCCGGATAGGGAGCGATAGGTAGAGGAGTCCGGTTGTCCTCTGGGCGAATTGAGTCGCGCCCGCTGCGCGGGCGGCTCCAGATGATGCTGCGCGCCTATGGCGCGCAATAACCGGATTGCATTTCCGCCGCCTTCGGCGACATTCGCCCAGAGGACAACCGGACTCCTCCAACAAACGCGCCCTCGGGTTCTAGCTCAAGCGGGATAAGCCCCGCCGTCTCTCGATTGGGCCTGTTGGAGGGGAGTCAATAGCCCTCCCCGGGAATGTCGCGAAGCGTGCGATATGCAATCTGATTCCTGTCCGCCATAGGCGGACAGCATGTTGTGGAGCCTGCACGCGAAGCGTGCGCGACAAATTCACGGGGAGGGCTATTGACTCCCCTCCCGCACCGCTCAGGAGATCGGCGGGTGCCTATCCGCCCAGGGCCGCTCGGACTCGAGCTGGGCGGCCAGCGAGAGCAGGGTCGCCTCGTCGCCGGGACGGCCGACGATCTGGACCGAGAGCAGCATGCCGTCAGCGGCGAAGCCGGCCGGGACCGCCATCGAGGGGTTGCCGAGGTGGTTCCAGGGGATGCAGTAGGGATAGAAGCGGCTCATCCCCAGCACGGTCCAGAGGGCGCTGCGCCCCTCCCAGCGGCGGACCGGCAGGGCGGTGCCGCCCATCACCGGCGTCATCAGGACGTCGTGGGTGTCGAAGATCGCGCCGACCCGGGCCGCATCGGCCTCGACCGCGCGTCGCGCCTGCTCGAAGACCCTGTCCGGGATCAGGCGGCCGAGCCGGGCGAAGCCGCGGGTGCGGCGTTCGAGGCGCTCGGGATGGGGGACGTCGGCGAAGTCTTCGGCCGTGCCGCGCAGGTAGCGCGGCACCATGTTGTTGCCGATCATGCCCCACTCGGGGTCCCGCTGAGAGGTCTCGTGGCCAAGCGAGCGCAGCAGTTCAGCCGTCTCGGCAACGGCGCCTTTGGCGACGTCGGAGACGGTCGGCGGCGCTGCCGCGCGCGGCGCGGCGGTCGAGTAGGCGATCCGCAGCTTGTCCGGCGCCGTCTTCGCCGACTCGACAAAGGGTCGCGACGGCGGAGGCGGTGCCCCGGGCTCCTCAGAGCCGCCGCTGGTCACGTCCAGCCAGAGAGCGGTGTCGATCACGCTGCGGCTGACGCAGCCGTCGACCGAGAGGCCGTTCCAGTGTTCGCGGTGGGGGGCCAGCGAGATCCGGCCGCGCTGCGGCTTCAGGCCGAAGATCCCGCAGCAGGCGGCGGGAATGCGGATCGAGCCGGCGCCGTCGGAGGCCGAGGCGATCGGGACCAGGCCGGCGGCGACCGCCGCGGCGCTGCCGCCGCTGGATCCGCCCGGCGTGCGCTGCGGATTCCAGGGGTTGCGGGTGACGCCGAAGGTCGCCGACTCGGTGAAGCCGCAGATCGCCAGCTCCGGCAGCAGGGTCTTGCCGACCACGATCGCGCCCGCCTCGCGCAGCCGCCGCACCATCTCCGAGTCGGCCGCGGCCGGGTCGGGGAAGCCGTCGGTGCCCAGGGTGGTCTGCTCGCCGGCCAGGTCGGTCGTGTCCTTGAGCGCGATCGGGACGCCCAGCAGCGGCCGCCCGTCGCCGCCCTTGAGCCGCGCTTCGGCCTGCTCGGCTTCCAGCAAGGCCCGCTCGGCCAGCACGACGCGGAAGGAGTTCAGCCCCGGGTCGAGCCGCTCGATCCGCTCCAGGTGCAGCCGCACCAGCTCGGTCGGCGAAACCTCCCCCGCCCGCACCAGCTGCGCCTGCCGCGCCGCCCCTGCGAACGCGATGTCGTTATCGGCCACAGGCCGATCTTACGGCTCAGGCCTCGACAGGGGTCGGGGCCGGCGTGGGCTCAGGAGCGGGGTCGCTGCCGCCCTCGAAGCTGAGGTTGGGCAGGATGCGGTCGAGCCAGGCGGGCATCCACCAGTTCCAGTCCCCCATCAGCTTCATCGCCGCCGGGACGAGGATCAGCCGCACCAGGGTCGCGTCGAGGGCGATCGCGACCGCGCAGCCGAGGCCGAGCTCTTTGATCGAAGGCACGCCGGTGAGGACGAAGACCGCGAAGACCGAGGTCATGATCAGCGCCGCCGAGGAGATCGTGCGGGCGCTGGAGGAGAGGCCCTCGGCCACCGCTCGCTCGTTGTCACCGTGAGCCAGGTAGCGCTCGCGGATCCGCGACATCAGGAAGACCTCGTAGTCCATCGAGAGCCCGAAGACGATCGCGAAGATCAGCGGCACGTTGATCGTGTCCAGCGCGCCGAGGCTTTCGAACCCGAGCAGGCTGTCGAACCAACCCCACTGGAAGATGACGACGAGGACGCCGAAAGCCGCGCCGATCGAGAGCAGGTTCATCAGCACCGCCTTCAACGGCAGCACCAGCGAGCGCAGCATCACCATCAGCACGACGAAGCTGAGCGCGAGGACGAAGCCGACGATCTTCCAGAAGGAGCCCGAGATCTGGTGGCGGACGTCGTCGGTGCGGGCGGTTTCACCGCCGATGTCGACACTCGCCACCGCGGCCAGGGAGCTGGCCGGGACGAAGGACTCGCGCAGGCGGTCGACCAGGGCCGTGGCCGCGTCGGTATCGCTGGCGGCGGTCGAGGTGGCCTCGATCAGGACGCCGTCGGCGGCGTAGACCGGGGCGGCGACGGCGCTGACGCCGGGCTGCTCGCGCAGTTCGACGGCGAACTCGCCGACGGCGGCCCGATCGGGTGCACCGGGAAAGGAGGCGACGATCTGGATCGGGTCGGCCCCGCCGCCGAGCTGCGCGGAGGCGAGTTCGTTGCCGACCCGCACGTCGCTGTTCTTGGGGAACTGCTCGAGCGCGGCGGTGCCGGTCTCCATCGAGAGCACCGGCGAGGCGAGCAGGAGCAGAATCGCGGCGGAGCCGGTCGCGGCGAGGACCGGGCGGGCCATCACGCGGCGAGCCCAGCGATCCCAGAAGCCGGGCTTCTCGACGCCGGGGGCAGCGGCCACCGGCTGCGGGCGGCGGAAGAGGCGATATTTGACGAAGCGCAGGACCCGGGCGACGATGCCGCCCGGCATCACCCGGTCGCCGAGCATCGCGATCAGCGCCGGCAGCAGCGTCGTCGCGGTCAGGATCGAGACGGCGACGACGGTCATCGCCCCCAGCGCCATCGAGCGCAGCGCCTGGTTGTCGACCATCCAGAGGCCGGCCAGGGAGACGATCACGGCGAGGCCGGAGAAGGCGACGGCGAGGCCGGAGGTGGCCAGCGCCTCCGAGCGCGCTTCGTCGCAGTCGCGGCCGTCGCGCCGCTCCTCGCGGTAGCGGGCGAGGATGAAGAGCGAGTAGTCGACGGCGACGCCGATGCCGATCATCGAGGCCATGTTGGTGACGAAGACCGAGGTGGTCATCTGCAGGGAGATGAAGTAGATGAGGGCTCCGGTGACCATGACGCTGACGAAGCCCAGCGTCAGCGGCAGCGCCGCGGCGGCCAGCGAGCCGAAGACGACGAGCAGGATCAGCGCCACGATCGGAAAGCCGCCCGCCTCCGCTTTGGCAAGGTCTTCCTTCGACAGCTCCTGCATCCCCGCCCAGACGGTGGGCTGCCCCGCAAGGTAAGTGACGACTCCCCCCACGGCGGCGCCGGGATCGAGCGCTTCGCGCAGATCGACCGCGGGGTCGATCAGGGCGTCGGGCGAGACGGCACTGGCGATCGGCAGCACCGTGCTGCCGGTGCGTTGCAGCTGCAGCTCAGCGCGACGAGCGACCGCCGCAGGCAGCGAGATTCCCTCGACCGCGGCGACCTCGCGCCGGACCCGATCGACGGCAGCCGCGCGCTCGGCCGCATCGGCGCCAGGCTGGGCGCGCAGCAGCACCGCGATCCCGGTCGCCTCGCGGGCGAAGACGCCCTGCATCGAGTCGGCGACCGCCTGCGACTGGCTGCCGGGGACGTCGAAGCCACCGCCGGTGAGGTGTTCGGTCTGGCGTGCGGCGAAAGGCAGGGCGGCGACGACGACCAGCACCCATATCCCCAAGACCCAGCGCCGGCGCCGGCTGAGAACTCCCGCAAGTCGATTCATCGCGTCGCGCATTGGCTGGATGGCCAGCCTGTCGTACCGGCGACGGTCGGTCTGTGAGTGCCGTCACGCGGCGGCGTGCCGACTACTCAGCGACGAGCAAGTACCGGGCCGAGGCGGCGCCGGCGGCGAGCGCGGTGGTGTTGTCGCGCTCGGGATCGGAGAGGGCCTGCAGGGCGAACCCGTCGCCGACGGCGAACAGGTAGGAGACGATCGCCTCGGCCTCGAAGCGGAGCTTCAGCACGCCCTCGCGCTGCTTGGCGTCCAGCACCTCGGCGACGTGCGAGCGGGTGCGCTCGAAGAGCTGGCCGACCTCGCGCTGGATGTCGGGGTTGCGACGGCCGGCGCTGAACAGCTCGTAGAGGAGCAGGAAGAAGCCGGGTTCGTTCTCGATCATGTCGGTCAAGCTGGCGACGAGGACGTCGAGGACGTCGTCAGCCGACTTTGCCCGGGCGAGCCGCTCGTCGAGCCGGGCGATGCGGATCTCGGCGTCACGGCGGACCACCTCGACCAGCAGCCGCTCCTTGGTCCCAAAGTAGTAGTGGAGCAGGCCGCGGCTGACCCCCGCCTCGCGGGCGACGTGCTCGAAGGTGGAGCCGGCGGCGCCGCGGCGGGCGACGCTGTCGCGCATCGCGTCGACGATGCGCTGCGCCTTGTCGCCGCTCAGCTCCCGCTCTTTGGTTGCCGCCTCCATTACGACCCAGTCTAGGAGAGGGGCGGGCGGCAGAGCCGGCCCTACCCCGAACTAAGACCCGTTGATCGAAGTGCTGCTGGTGTACTCGAACTCCTCTTCGGCCCCGAACAGGGTGTCGAGCACAGCCTTGCGGGCACCCTCGCTGAGCACCAGCGCAATCGCCCCGGCGACCAAGCCGATGAGTAGAAAACGGCCGATGCCCTTCTTGCGCTTCGGCGGCTTGCGCAGGCGCTCGGAGGCCTCACGCAGGCTCTCCGCTGCCTCGCGCAGCTCCTTCTGGACCTTCTTGTCGCTGGTCACGGCCTTGACCGGGCCCTTGCTGTTGCCGGCCGCACGGCCGTAGGCGCCCTTGGCGGCCTCGAAGGCGTCTCGCAGGCTGTCGCGCAGATCGTCGTCCTCGATCAGCCGCTGCACGTAGGGGTTCTCGCGGGCGGTCTCGTAAATATCGGTGGCGCGGGTGGCCGGGGCCTTGCTCATGCCTTCTCCTCCTGGATTCCGGGACGTTGACGCAGGATAACCCCATACGCTCACCCTGGGCCGATCCCGTCCAGGAGGACGCCGACGTTGCGGAACTCGAGGTCGGCCCCGCGCAGCTCCCGCAGCCGCAGCGGCGCCAGGCCGGGGCCCGGCAGCTCGAAGTGCCTGATGTGAAGGCGGCCGGCGTCTTCGCGCGACGTTTCCCTGAAGCCCGGGCCGAGCAGCCGCGCCGGGGGCGGCGGCACCTCGCCGTCGGAGACGAAGTCGACTTCGTGGACGAGCCAGTCGTAGCCGTCGGCGGGCGTGACCTGGATCGCCCCGGTCGAAAGGTAGTAGCGCAGCGAGGCCTCGCCGAGGACCCAGGTGACGGTCGCCCGGGGCGCCTCGGGCTCGCCGATCCGAGCGGCGACCGCCTCCCAGTCGGGCCGCTGCAGGTCCGGCGAGAAGCTCGCCCAGACGCAGAAGCCCAGCGAGTAGGCGAGCAGCGCTGCGGCGATCGCCGTGCCGAGGCGGCGGGCCGCCGGCAGGGTGAGGCCGATCGCGACCGCGATCAGCAGCGGCACCAGTGCCGGCATCACGTTGCGGGCCAGCACGAAGTCCTTGCCGGACGGCAGTAGGGCCAGCAGCAGGGGGATGCCGATCGCCGCCACGGCGAGGCTGAGCGGGATCGCCGCGGCCCGGCGCTCGTCGCCGCTGCCCCGGGCGGCGATCAGGCCCAGCGCCCCCAGGGCCAGGGCGAGCGGCACGAAGGCCAGCTCCGGCTGCTCGGGCCTGGCGATGATGTCTGTGGTCTCGCCGGTGACGAAGGTCGCCGCGGTTTCCCAGAGCCGGTGCCCGAGCGAGAAGTTGCCGATCCATTCGGCGTGGCCGTAGGACATCTGGTGGACCGCCAGCGGCGCCAGCGCCAGACCGGCGGCCGCGACGATCCAAAGCCCGGCCAGACTCGCGCGGCCGCGGCGCCAGAGCAACCAGGCGACCTCGACGAGGATCGGGAAAATCGCGAAATAGTGGGTGGCGAGAGCAAGGCCCGAGGCGATTCCCCAGAAAGTGAAGTCGCGGCGGCGGCCGCTACGCAGGGCGCGGACGCAGTAGAGCAGCGAGACGGTGCAGAGCAGGATCAGCAGCGCGTAAGCCCGCCCCTCCTGGGAGTACCAGAGCAGCATCGGGTTGACCGCGACCAGGGCCGCCGCCATCAGGCCGGTCCGGCGGCCGCGCAGCTCCCGCCCGGCCAGGAAGGCGACCGGCACCGTCGCCACCCCGGCCAGGGCCGAGAGCGAGCGCAGCCCGAACTCGCCGGTTCCGGTCACCTGGGTCCAGGCCCAGGCGAGGGCGTAGTAGAGCGGCGGCGCCGACTCGCTGAAGCCGACCGCGTCCATCGCGTGGAAGAAGCTGCCGCGGAGGACGCGGCTGGCGGTGACGATCTCGTCGTGGTGGTAAGCCTGGATGCCGAGCGTGGCGAAGCGCAGGACGGCGGCCAGCAGGGTCAGGCCGGCGACGATCCAGAAAGCCCGGGAGCGGGCCGCGGCCGCTTCGCGGAGTGATCGCGCGTAGGCCGCAGGGCCGCCCCTGTCGAGAGTCGCCGCCTCCATGTCGCTAGGACAGGGCTACGTCGATCGCCGCGGAGACTTCGTCGACGTAGGCGAACTCGAGGCCGCCGAGCTCGTGCTCGGGGATCTCCGCCACGTCACCTTCGTTGCGGCCGGGCACGATCACGCGCTTGATGCCGGCTCGTTGAGCCGCCAGCGACTTCTCCTTGAGCCCGCCGATCGGCAGCACCTGCCCGGTCAACGTCACCTCGCCGGTCATCGCGACATCGTTGCGAACCGGCCGGTCGCTGACCAGCGAGGAGAGGGCGACGGTCATCGCCACCCCCGCCGAGGGCCCGTCCTTCGGCACCGCCCCGGCCGGCACGTGGATGTGGATGTCGTGCTCGCCGAACCAGGGCTCGCCCAGACTGGGCGCGACCTCGGCCCAGTGCCCGCGCACCCACGAGAGCGCCGCCTGCGCCGACTCTTTCATCACCTCGCCGAGCTGGCCGGTAATCGTCAGCTTGCCCGAGCCCGGCATCGCCGTCGCCTCGATGAAGAGCACGTCGCCGCCCGTCGGCGTCCAGGCGAGCCCGGTGGCCACCCCCGGAACCTTGGTGCGGCGGCGCTGCTCGGCGAAGACGCGGCGGCGGCCGAGCAGCTCGCGCGCTTTCTTGCCCGAGACCCTGACCTTGCCCTTGGCCTTGTCCTCGGCCACGTCGCGGGCGACTTTGCGGCAGATCGTGCCGATCTGGCGCTCGAGGCCGCGGACGCCGGCCTCGCGGGTGTACTCCTCGATCACCGCAGTCAGGGCGGCGTCGGCGAACTCGATCTGGGAGGGCTTGAGGCCGTTGGCCCCGATCTGGCGCGGAACCAGGTAGCGGCGGGCGATGTGGCGCTTCTCCTCGACCGTGTAGCCGGCCAGCTCGATCGTCTCCATGCGGTCCAGCAGCGGTCCGGGAATCGTGTCGAGGATGTTGGCGGTGGCGATGAAGACGACGTCGGAGAGGTCGAACTCGAGGTCGAGGTAGTGGTCGCGGAAGGAGTCGTTCTGGGCCGGGTCGAGCACCTCCAGCATCGCCGAGGCGGGGTCGCCGCGGAAGTCGGCGCCCATCTTGTCGATCTCGTCGATCATGAAGACCGGATTGCGGGAGCCGGCGTCGCGCAGGGCGCGGATGATCGTCCCCGGCAAAGCGCCTATGTAGGTGCGGCGGTGGCCGCGAATCTCCGCCTCGTCGCGGACGCCGCCGACCGAGATCCGCTCGAACTCACGCCCCAGCGCCTTGGCGATCGAGCGACCGAGGCTGGTCTTGCCGACTCCGGGCGGGCCGGCGAAGCAGAGGATCGGCCCGGGCGAGTCGGGGTTGAGCTTGCGCACGGCCAGGTACTCGAGGATCCGGTCCTTGACTTTCTCGAGGTCGTAGTGGTCGGCGTCGAGGACCTCGCGGGCGTGGCCGATGTCGAGGTTGTCCTCGGTCTCGCGCGACCAGGGAAGCTCCACGAGCCACTCCAGGTAGGTGCGGATGACGCCGTGCTCGGCGGCGGCGGGCGGCAGCTTCTCCAGGCGGGAGAGCTCGCGTTCGGCGGCTTTGAGGGCGGGCTCGGGAAGCCCGGCGGCCTCGATCCGCTCGCGCAGTTCGTTCGCTTCGGCGAGCTGCTCGTCCTCCTCCCCCAGCTCTTCCTGGATCGCTTTCAGCTGCTGGCGCAGGAAGAACTCGCGCTGGCCTTTGTCGATCTCGGACTGCACCTGGGTCTGGATCTGGGTGCCGAGCTGGACCACCTCGAGCTCACGGGCGAGGATCCGCGAGAGATGGCGCAGCCGCTTGGCGACGTCCACCTCTTCCAGCAGTTTCTGCTTCTCCTCCGTGCCGATCCGCAGGGCGCCCGCGATCAGGTGGCCCAGCGCCGCCGGATCCTCGATGTTGGCGACCGCCATCTGCAGCTCCTCCGGCAGGTAGGGGATCTGCGCGACGATCTCCGTGAAGGTGCGCTGGACGTTGCGGGTGAGAGCCTCCAGCTCGGCGTTGGGCTCGCTGACGTCGGGCAGCTCGGAGATCCGCGCCACCAGGTAGGGCTGCTCGGCGACGAAGGGGCCGAGCCGGACCCGCTGGGTGCCCTGGACCAAGATCCGCAGGGAGCCGTCGGGGACCTTGATCATGCGGGCGACGATCCCCACCACGCCGACGTCGTAGAGGCCTTCGGGACCGGGCTCCTCGTCCTCGGGGTCGCGGGCGGCGACCATGACCAGCATCCGGTTGCCGCCGAGGACGTCGTCGACGAGCTTGATCGAGCGCTCCTGGCCGACCGCCAGCGGCGTCAGCGTCTCCGGGAAGGTGACGGTGTCGCGCAGCGGCAACACCGGCAACGCCTCGGGAAGCGGTTGGTCGGCCCGGATCGCGTCCTCGGCGTCGAGCGGCGAGTCGACCACTTCGAGGACCGGCGCGCCCTCCACTACTTCCGCCCGATTGGGACTCGGCGGGCGGTCTCGGCGGGATCGCGCAGCGGCAGCTCGATCCGCAGCACCCCGTCCTCGTAGGTCGCCTTGGCGCGGTCGGCGTCGACCTCGACCTGGAGCTCGATGACGCGGCGGAACGGGCCGGAGGGAATCTCGACCTGCTGGTAGACGCGGCCCTCGGTCTCCTGCACCGGCCGTTCGCCGACGATCGCCAGGTGCCGCCCGCTGACCTCGATCCCGACCTCGCTCAGCTCGACTCCGGCCAAGTCCACCTTGACGACCGCCCGTTGCGGATCGCCGCAGTAATAGACGTCCACGTTCGGGGAGAAGCCGGTGCTGCGCCGGCTCACGTACCGAGCCCGGCTCCACGAATCTCCCAGCATCTGGTCCATCTCACGCCTCATCCTGGCGAAGTCGGCAAATAAATCTCGCTGAGGCACGCTCAAAACATAGCTGCGGGTTGGGTCGGGGGTGGTTGGCGGGGAGGAGTTGGGGTGCCCCCTCCGCTTGCTGGGATTTTCGCCGGGAGCTCGCCCGCTCTCGCCGACCGACACTGCGAAAATCAGGACGCCGCGCGCTGCGGGGACACCCCAACTCCTCCTCACGAAACGCCACGACGATCCGCTGAGGACGAGGGCGCGGAGCCCGGTACCAACTCAAGAGCCCAAGACTCGAAGCTTCTCCCGGGTCCGGCTGGAGGGATGGGGTGCCCCTGCAGCGCGCGGCGTCCTGATTTTCGCCCTGGCGACTCAGCGAGAGAGGCAAACCTCCCGGCGAAAATCCCAGCAAGCGGAAGGGGCACCCCATCCCTCCCCCAGCTCCTGCGAAGAACTGAGGGCTAGGCAGGCCGCGAAGCCCAGCGGGGGGCTCTCATCAAAAGCACGGGCTGGCGAGGAGGCACAAGCCCCTCGGGCCGGTTGGGGCGGAAGGTGGCGCAGGGCTCTTTCAGCTCGAGTGCGCAGAGCATGTTCTTGTGGAAGTAGCAGTCCTCGCAGGTCGGCGGCTTTGGCTTGCGTGGCATGCGGGCGCATAGTGGCAGCGTCGTGACGCTTCCGTGAGGGGCAATTCCGCAAATCGCTACCTCTTTGACACAGAGTCGTCACAGGTTCCCCGCGTCTTGCGGGGGCACGGGAGCCCGTCGCTACTATTGGCCGTCGATGGAGGCTCACGACCGCACCGAGAAGCTCTCGGCATCCCCGCCGCTCTTCAAGAGCGAATTCCTCAACTTCTTCTCCCGGGTCCACCCCGCCGTGCCCGCGGTCGTCTTCGTGCCGGTGGTCGTGGCGATGGAGTTGCTCGGAGTCGACCGTGGCTATGGAGCCCTGTCGCTGATCCTGCTGACCCTGGCCGGGATCGGGATCTGGACCCTGACCGAGTACTGGCTGCACCGCCTCGTCTTCCACTGGGAGCCCGACAACGCCTTCGGCCGCCGCATGCACTTCATCATCCACGGCATCCACCACGACCACCCCAACGACAAGATGCGGCTGGTGATGCCGCCTTCGGTCTCGATCCCACTGGCGGCGCTGTTCTTTGCGGCCTTCTGGCTGATCTTCGGCAGCCCGGCCGCGTTCCCGCTCTTCGGCGGCTTTATCTTCGGCTACCTCGCCTACGACTACACCCACTACTACGTGCACCATTTCGTGCCCAGATCCGACCTTGGGAAGAAGCTGCGCGAGCAGCACATGCGCCACCACTTCCAAGACCACCGCTTCGGCTACGGCGTCTCCTCGCCGCTCTGGGACGCGGTCTTCCGCACCCTCCCGCGCAAGCGCAACCGCTAGCCGCGCGTTTCACCCACCATTCTCGTACTCGCCGATGTAACAGTGCCGTCGGCCATATGGCCAGATGCGGGAGTGTTTCTGACTAAATAAAGAGTCACAGTGATTATCACTGTGCCACACTCCAACGAAGCAAAACCGCTTGTTTGCATGGAAAGGAAACCAATGCCCAGTACGACGAACGTACTCGACGAGGCTCGCGAGCTCGTACAGAAGCGTCTCGCGGATCTCGACGAGGAGCGTAAGCGCCTCGAGCGCGCACTGGCCGAGCTTGGCGGTAAATCCACCCGGCGCGCACCCGGCCGCCCGCGTGGAAGCAAATCCACCTCGACCAACCGCGCTGCCGCTACGCCCCGCCGCCGCCGCAAACGCCGTGGCGGAACCCGCGCCGACCAGGCCGTCGGCCTGATCGAGGGCGCGCCCGGCATCAGCGCTTCTGACGTGGCGAAGCAGATGAAGATCAAGCCCAACTACCTCTACCGGGTCCTCGGCGACCTGGAGAAAGAGGGCAGGGTCAAAAAGGACGGTCGCCAGTACTACCCGGCCGGCTGAGTCTCGCTTCCGGAGTTTGCTTCAGAGGCCGGCCCACTGGGCCGGCCTCTTGCGTTCTGGGCTGCTTAGAGCAGGCCGAGCTGGCTGACCGCGTCGCGCTCCTCCCGCAACTCCTTGGCGCTGGCATCGATCCGCTGGCGTGAGAAGTCGGGCACGTCGAGGCCCTGGACAACGGTCCACTCGCCGCCGCTGCAGGTGCACGGAACACCGCAGACGATCCCCTCGGCGATCTCGTAGGACCCGTCCGCCGGCACCCCCATCGAGACCCAGTCGCCCTCCGGCGTGCCGAGCACCCAGTCACGAACGTGGTCGATCGCCGCGTTGGCGGCGGAGGCAGCGCTCGAGGCGCCCCGGGCGTCGATGATCTCGGCGCCGCGCTTGGCCACCCGCGGGATGAACTCGCCGGCGATCCAGGCCTCGTCGTCGACCGCGTCCCAGGCGCTCTCCCCGTCCACCCTGGCGTTGACCAGGTCCGGGTACTGGGTGACCGAGTGATTGCCCCAGGTGGTCATGTTGGTGACCGACGCAACCGGCTTGCCGAGCTTGCCGGCGAGCTGGGAGATCGCCCGATTGTGGTCGAGCCTCATCATCGCCGTGAACCGCTCGCGGGGGACGTCGGGGGCGTTCGACATCGCGATCAGGCAGTTGGTGTTGGCCGGGTTGCCGACCACCAGCACCTTGACGTCGTCGGCCGCGCCGGCGTTGATCGCTTCGCCCTGGGGCTTGAAGATGCCGCCGTTGGCCTCGAGCAAGTCGGAACGCTCCATGCCCGGCCCGCGCGGCCGGGCGCCGACCAGCAGGCCGACGTTGCAGCCGTCGAAGGCCTGCTTGGGATCGTCGGTGATCTCGATGCGGCTGAGCAGCGGGAAGGCGCAGTCGTCCAGCTCCATCGCCGTCCCCTCAGCGGCCTTGATCGCGTTGGGGATCTCCAGCAGGCTCAGCTCGACGGCGGTGTCGGGGCCGAGCATCTGGCCGCTGGCGATGCGGAACAGCAGCGCGTAGCCGATCTGGCCGGCGGCGCCGGTGACGGTGACCTTTACGGGGGTGCTCACGAAATCTTCTCCTCGGAGTCGGGGTTTGGGGGAACCACTAAGCCATCGCGCGCTGCAGGTTCTCGTCGATCGAGCCCAGGAACTCCTGGGTGGTCTGGAATTCCTGCCCCTCGCCGACGAGCAGCGCCAGGTCCTTGGTCATCTCGCCGCCCTCGACCGTCTCGATGCAGACTCGCTCGAGCGTCTCCGCAAACGCCGATACCTGCGGCGTCTCGTCCATCCGGCCGCGGGCGGCGAGGCCACGGGTCCAGGCGAAGATCGAGGCGATCGGGTTGGTCGAAGTCGGCTTGCCCTGCTGGTGCTGGCGGAAGTGGCGGGTAACGGTGCCGTGGGCGGCCTCGGCCTCGACGGTCTTGCCGTCGGCGCTCATCAGGACGCTGGTCATCAAGCCGAGCGAGCCGAACCCCTGAGCGACGGTGTCGGACTGGACGTCGCCGTCGTAGTTCTTGCAGGCCCACACATAGCCGCCTTCCCACTTCAGGGCCGCGGCCACCATGTCGTCGATCAAACGGTGTTCGTAGGTGATGCCGGCTGCCTCGAAGTCAGCTTTGAACTCGGCCTCGTAGACCTCGGCGAAGAGGTCCTTGAAGCGGCCGTCGTAGCGCTTGAGGATGGTGTTCTTGGTCGAGAGGTAGACCGGGTAGCCGCGGTTGAGGCCATAACGCATCGAAGCGCGAGCGAAGTCGCGGATCGAGTCGTCGAGGTTGTACATCGCCAGGGCGATGCCGCCGCCGGGAAAGTCGTAGACGTCGAGCTCGACCGGCTCGGAGCCGTCCTTCGGCGCGTAAGTGAGAGTCAGGGTGCCCTCACCGGGCACGACCATGTCCGTGGCGCGGTACTGGTCGCCGAAGGCGTGGCGGCCGATCACGATCGGCTTGGTCCAGCCTGGCACCAGGCGCGGCACGTTGGAGATGACGATCGGCTCGCGGAAGATGACGCCGCCGAGGATGTTGCGGATCGTCCCGTTCGGCGAGCGGTACATCTCCTTCAGGCCGAACTCCTTCACCCGTGCCTCGTCGGGGGTGATCGTCGCGCACTTGACCCCCACCCCGTGCTCTTTGATCGCGTTCGCGGCGTCGACGGTGATCTGGTCTGCGCTCGCGTCGCGGCTCTCGATGCCGAGGTCGAAGTAGACGAGGTCGAGGTCGAGGTAGGGCAGGATCAGCTGCTCCTTGATGAACGACCAGATGATGCGGGTCATCTCGTCGCCGTCGAGCTCGACCACCGGGTTCTTGACCTGGATCTTCGTCACCGGCGCGCGATGCTACCGGCGCAGGCCCTCCAGCAGGTCGACGATCACCGCTTCCGCGCGTTCGCGCGCCAGCGCCCGATCCTCGGCGACGACGACCAGCATCGCCGCGTCGATCATCGCGCCGAGCAGGATGATGGCCGTCGTCTCCGGGTCGCGAGGAGGCAGTTCCCCCGCCTCGATCGCCGCGGTCACCCCGGCGAGCGCCACCCCCACCCCGAGCTCGGCACAGGCTTCGCGCCATCCCTCCCAGCCGAGCACGGCGCGGCTCTGACCGAGGCCGATGCGCTGCAGTTCCTCATCCATCTCGGCCGCTCGCATATAGCCCTTGGCCAGGGCGAGGAGCGACTCGAACGGGCTCGAGGGAATCGTCGTCCGCGCGGCAATGCGGTCGATCACGCGCCGCTCGCTGGTCATGAAAACGGCCCTGAAGAGGTCGAGCTTGGTCGGGAAATGGTGATAGAGCGCGCCCCGGCTAACCCCCGAGCGCTTGAGGATCTCCTCCGTCGACACCTGCTCGTAGTCGCGCTCCATGAACAGCTCGTGGGCGGCCTCGATCAGAGCCTCCCGCGCTCCCTCGCTGGGCCGCCCCCGGGCTTGTCGAAGGCTGGCCTCCACAGGTGGAGTATATTACCGACTATCAGTCGGTAATTAAGGCCGCCACAACCAAAGGAGCGAGGATGAACACCTACGTGATCCGCAGGGAGAAGGCCTGGCAGAACGGCGAGGAGCTGGAGGCGACCGCCGGCCGCTCGAAAGAGGTCGCCGAGAGCGACTTCCCCCAGGACATCAGCTGGATTCGCAGTTACGTGATCGACGAGCCCGGGGGCACGCTCGGCACCGTCTGCATCTACCAGGCGAGCGGGCCCGAGGCGGTCCGCGCTCACGCCGAGCGAGTCGGCATGCCCGCGGATGAAGTCCTCGAGGTGGCCGAGACGGTCGTCATCCGGCCCGATCCCCAGCCGGAGGCCGCCTCCGCCTGACCCGGCGACGGGTCTCCTGCGAGAATGGCGGGATGGCAACCGCTCAGCGGCCGGGTTCGCGGGAGGCCCACGAGGTCTTCAACCAGGCGTCTCCCCTCGTCGACTACAACGTCTTCGAGGCGGACAGGCCCCTGGTCGAGGCGGTGCGCCGCGAGGGCGCGGAGTGGGCCGAGGAGAGGATTGCGGCGGTCGGTGCCTACGCTGGCGGCGAGCGCGCCCAGGAGCTGGGCCGGCTCGCCAACGAGAACGGGCCGAAGCTGCGCACCCACGACCGCTACGGCCATCGCGTCGACGAGGCCGAGTTCCACCCCGCCTGGCACGAGTTGCTGGGCAAGGCGGTCGAGTTCGAACTTCACTCCTCCCCCTGGCGGGACCCGCGGCCGGGCGCCCACGTCGCCCGCGGCGCCGCCTTCATCTGCATGTCCCAGGCCGAGGCCGGGATCGGCTGCCCGATCTCGATGACCTACTCGGTGATCCCCGCCCTGCGCACCCAGCCCGAGCTGGCCGCCGAGTGGGAGCCGCGCCTGCTCTCCCCCGAGTACGACCCGCGCAACGTGCCGGCGGCGGACAAGCCCGGCGCCCTGGCGGGGATGGGGATGACCGAGAAGCAGGGGGGCACCGACGTCCGCGCCAACACCACGGTGGCCCGTCCGGTCAACGGCGGCGGGCCGGGCGCCGAGTACGAGCTGAGCGGCCACAAGTGGTTCATGTCGGCGCCGATGTGCGACGCCTTCCTCGTCCTCGCCCAGGCCGACGGCGGCATCTCCTGCTTCCTCTTCCCCCGCTGGACCCCGGACGGCGAGCGCAACCGCTTCCGCCTGCAGCGGCTCAAGGACAAGCTCGGCAACCGCTCCAACGCCTCCAGCGAGATCGAGTTCGACAACGCCGCCGGCTGGCTGGTCGGCGAGGAGGGCGCCGGGGTGCGGACGATCATCGAGATGGTCAACCACACCCGCCTCGACTGCGTGATCGGCGGCGCCACCGGGATGCGGGCCGGAGTCGCCCAGGCGATCCACCACGCCTCCCATCGCTCCGTCTTCGGCCGCGAGCTGAGCGAGCAGCCGCTGATGCGCAACGTCCTCGCCGACCTCGCCGTCGAGTCCGAGGCGGCGACGATCTCGGCGCTGCGCCTGGCCCGCGCCTACGACGAGGCGATTGCCGGCGACGAGGAGGCCGCCAACCTGAAGCGGATCGCCAACGCCGTGCTCAAGTACTGGATCTGCAAGCGGGCGCCGATGCACGCCGGCGAGGCGCTGGAGTGCCTGGGCGGCAACGGCTACGTCGAGGAGTCGGGGATGCCGCGCCTCTTCCGCGAGAGCCCGCTCAACTCGATCTGGGAGGGCTCCGGCAACGTCCAGTGCCTGGACGTGCTGCGGGCGACGATCAAGTCCCCCGCCTCCCTAGAGGTCTTCTTCGCCGAGGTCGAGGAGGGCGCCGTCGGCGAGCCGCGGCTGGCCGCCTACGCCGCCGCGCTGCGCGACGAGATCCCCGGCGAGGTCGAGACGATCGAGCTGAGGGCACGCCGCATCGTCGAGAAGATGGCCCTGGCCCTGCAAGCCTCGCTCCTCGTCCGCTACGGCGACGAGGCCGTGGCCGACGCCTTCTGCGCCTCCCGCCTCAGCGGCGACTGGGGCCAAGCTTTCGGCACCCTCCCCGCCGGAGTCGACTTCAAGCGGATCATCGACCGCCACCGCGCCGCCGCCTGAGTGCGGCAGTCCTTTGTACCCCTATGCGTCACAAAGGACTGCCGCTGCTAGTTGGTGGCGTCGCGTAGGGCCCGCCCGACCTGCTCCACGGTAATTACGCCGGAAAGCCGCCCGTCGGCGTCGACCGCCATCAACGCTCCCAGCCGGCGCAGGTTCTGGTTGCTGAGCAGGGAGTCCAGGGGGGTGTCGTCGCGGATGAAGAGCCCTTGGTCGGGGTCGATCAGGTCGGAGACGTTCGAACTCGCCCGCGAGACCTCGGGCACCTCGTCGGCGCGGTCGCGTTCGAGCAGGCCGAGGAAGCGGTGGGCGGCGTCGACGACCGGGAACCAGGGCCAGCGGTAACGCAGGAAGTACTCGTCGAGCGCGCGTTCGACGCTGATGTCAGCGGGGATCGCAACCGGCTCACGGTCCATCACGTCGGCGACGCTGAGGTTGTCGATCCTGCTGCTGATCGCGGTCTGCATCGCGGCGCCACGGGCGGAGCCGTTGACGACCATCCCGATCAGCGCCAGCCAGACGCCCCCGAAGACGCCGAAGATCGAATCGGTCACGACCATGTAGAGACCGGCGGCGATGAAGAAATAGCCGAAGGCGCGGCCGAGGTTGGCGGCGAGGCGGGTGGCCGCGGTGCGGTCCCCGGTCAGGCGCCAGGCGATCGCCCGGGCGACCCGCCCGCCGTCCATCGGGAACGCGGGCAGCAGGTTGAAGAGGAGCAGCAACAGGTTGATCGAGGCGAGCCAGGCGACCATCGCGAGGACGCCGGAGACGCCGGCGTTGGGATCGAGCACCGCGGCGTCCTCGAACGCCCCAAAGCCGGCGGCGGCGATGCCGCCCGCGGTGAGGACGGCGAAGAGGACCAGCGTGACCAGGGGGCCGGCCAGGGCCACCCTCAGTTCCGCCCCCGGGGTCTCGGCTTCGCGGTCCATCCGCGCCATGCCGCCGAAGATCCAGAGCTGGATGCCGGTGATCCCGATCCCGTTGCGGACGGCGACGACCGCGTGGCCGAGCTCGTGCAGGAGGATCGAGCCGAAGAAGCCAGCCGCGGTCAGGACTCCGAGCAGGAACGGCGTCGTCGAGGCACTCGACTCGTCAAGCAGGTCGCCGTAGGTCTGCGCCGTGTAGAAGATGACCAGGAAGAGGATCAGGAACCAGGACCAGTCGACCGAGATCCTGATCCCGCGCACGTGGAAGAGGGTGAAGGAGCCGCCGCCGAGCATTCCCCCATGGTAAGTGGGTGGCGTCATCGACCCATCGCTGACGTGGCTAATCCCGACTGCGGGGTCGGATTTCGGCGCTATAGCATCCGGCGCCGTGCCATCCCATGACGTTCTCGTAATCGGCGCCGGCCTCGCCGGTCAGCGCGCCGCCCTCGCCGCCGCCGAGCAGGGCGTATCGGTCGGGATCATCAGCAAGGTCCACCCGGTGCGCTCCCACTCCAACGCCGCCCAGGGCGGAATCAACGCGGCGCTCAACCCCGGCGACTCCTGGGAGTCCCACGCCTTCGACACGATCAAGGGCTCCGACTACCTCGGCGACCAGGACGCGATCGAAATCATGACCCGCGAGGCACCGGAGGAGATCCTCCACCTCGAGCACCTCGGCGTCACCTTCCACCGCAACGAGGAGGGCAAGCTCGGCACCCGCGCCTTCGGCGGCGCCTCCGCCGCCCGCACGTACTACGTCGCCGACATCACCGGCCAGGCGATCATGCACGTGCTCTACGAGCAGCTGATGAAATATTCGGAGTCGGTCGCCCGCTACGAGGAGTGGTTCAGCACCGCCCTGGCGATCGACGAGGACGGCGAGTGCTGCGGCGTCGTCACCCGCAACGTCGCCGACGGCTCGATGGAGCTGTTCGAGGCGAAGTCGGTGATTCTCGCCTGTGGCGGCAACGGCCAGGTCTGGAAGCCGACCACCAACGCCCTGATCTGCACCGGCGACGGCATCGCGATGGCCTACCGGGTCGGCGCCAAGCTGATGGACATGGAGATGATCCAGTACCACCCGACGACGCTGGCCGGCAAGGGCTTCCTGATCACCGAGGGCGCCCGCGGCGAGGGCGCCCACCTGCTCAACGCCAACGGCGAACGGTTCATGGAGAAGTACGCGCCGAACAAGATGGAGCTGGCCTCGCGCGACGTCGTCTCCCGCGCCGAGCAGACCGAGATCAACGAGGGCCGCGGCTTCCCCGACGGCACCGTCGCCCTCGACGTCACCGTGGTGCCGAAGAAGCGCGTGCACGAGGCGCTGCGCGAGATCGTCCTCGTCGGCCGCGACTTCGCCGGCGTCGACATCACCAGGGAACCGATCCACATCAAGCCGGGCAACCACTACACGATGGGCGGGGTCAAGACCGACGTCGACGGCCGCACCGACATCCCCGGCCTCTACGCCGCCGGCGAGACCGCCTGCGTCTCCGTCCACGGCGGCAACCGGCTCGGCGCCAACTCGCTGCTCGACACGCTGATCTTCGGCCGCCGCTCCGGCGCCGACGCCGCCACCCGCGCCAAGCGGACCGAGGGCTCGCGGCCCTCGCGCAAGGTGCTCGAGGACGAGGAGGCGATGATCGCCGACGTCAACTCGCGGGAGAAGGGCTCCGGCCGCCGCGTCTCCGAGATCAAGCTCGAGCTGGGCCAGACGATGGACGCCAAGGTCGCCGTCTTCCGCGACGAGGCCGGGATCCAGGAAGCGATCGAGATTGTCGGACGCCTGAAGGAGGAGGCGAAGACCGCCTACATCGACGACCACGGCGCCATCTTCAACCAGGACCTGCTTGGGGCGATCGAGCTCGGGTACATGCTCGACAACGCCGAGTGCACCGCCCTCGCCGCGCTCGAGCGCAAGGAGAGCCGCGGCGCCCAGTACCGGACCGACTTCCCCGAGCGCAACGACGAGGAGTGGCTCAAACACATCGACCTCGAGCAGACCGACGACGGGCCCGAGATCTCATACTCCGAGGTGACCATCACCCAGTGGGAACCGGAAGCGAGGACTTACTGATGGCCGACTACACGATCAAAGTTCGCAGGTTCCAGCCCGAGAGCGGCGAGGGGCCGTACTGGGAGGAGTTCAACGTCGACCTCGAGCCCTCGCTCTCGGTCCTCGACAGCCTGCTGCAGGTGAAGGACCGCGAGGACGGCTCGCTGGCCGTGCGCTGCTCCTGCCGCGCGGCGATCTGCGGCTCCTGCGGGATGAAGATCAACGGCCAGTCCGGGCTCGGCTGCAAGACCCAGATCGGCGAGGCCCAGGAGCTGGCCGACAAGAGGGCGAGCGCGGTCGGCGGCGCCAGCAAGGACAACACGATCGTGATCGAGCCGATGGGCAACATGCCCGTGGTCAAGGACCTGATCACCGACATGGAGTCGACCCACTGGGCCAAGATCCGCCGCGTCACCCCCTGGCTCCTCCCCCACGGCGAACCGCCCGAGCGCGAGTACGTCGTCGATCCGGAATCGATGCTCGACATCACCCAGTCGATGGCCTGCATCCAGTGCGGCGCCTGCGTCTCCTCCTGCCTCTCGATGGAAGCCGACCCCGACTTCATCGGCCCGGCGGCGCTGGCCAAGGCATACCGCTTCGTCGGCGACCCCCGCGACGCCGAGACCAAAGAGCGCCTGCACGACCTGGCCGAGGACCCGCACGGGATCTACGACTGCACCCACTGCTTCAGCTGCATCGACGCCTGTCCCAAGGACGTGGCGCCGATGGACCAGATCATGCGCCTGCGCCGCAAGGCCGGCGAAGAGGGGATCGAGGACCCCAACAGCGGCCACGACCACGAGATGGCCTTCGTCAAGATCATCGAGAAGAAGGGCACCCTGGACGAGTCGTTGCTGCTGCAGGAGTCCTTCGCGCCCGGCGTCAAAGGCAAGCTGAAACCGAGCAAACGGGCGATCAAGGAAATGCTCGGCTCGCTGCCGACGGCGATCCGCGGCATCAAGACCGGCAAGATGCGCTCGCTGCCGAAGCTGATCCCGGGGGTCCACCACAAGCTCCCCGACGGCGCCCAGGACGAGGTCAAGGCGATCTACAAGCACGCCGAGGAGCACAACGAGGAATTCAACCTCTACATCAAGGGCGAGGAGGACGTCGAACCCGAGCCCGACGAGCCGACCGACGCAATCCTCACCGACGAGGCGGCCGCGGCCGCGGAAAGCGAGAGCGCATGAGTGACGGGCAGATCAAGGTCGCCTACTGGCCCGGCTGCGTCTCGCGCGGCTTCACGCCGGAGCTGCACGGCTCGATGGCGCTGGTCGCCGAGAGGCTCGGCATCGAGCTGGTCACCCTCGACCGCGCCAACTGCTGCGGCGCCGGGGTCATCGCCGAGCACAACCAGGAGTTGGCCGACACGCTCAACGCCCGCACCTTCGCGCTGGCCCAGGAGACCGGGCTCTCGATGATGAACATCTGCTCGACCTGCCAGGGCGCGCAGTCGGAGTGCCAGCAGCGGCTCGACGCCGACTCGAGCTACCGCGCCCACGTCAACGAGGCGCTCTCGGGCCAGGGCCTGTCCTACGAGAAGGACAAGAACGGCTTCACCAACAAGAACTTCCTCTGGCTGCTGGTCGAGGACTACGGGCTCGACAAGCTCGCCGCCCAGGTCAAGCGGCCGCTCTCGGGCCTGCGCGTCGGCCCCTTCTACGGCTGCTACATCGTCCGCCCCAAGGAGCGCCTCGGCTACGAGGAGTTCCCCGACCGCGACGTCTACCTGGAGCAGGTGATCAAGGCCCTCGGCGGCGAGGTCGTCGAGTACGACGGCGCCCGCAAATGCTGCGGCTTCCCGGTGATCACGATGAACCGCGAGACCTCGCTTAAGCAGGCCGGCACCCACGTCGGCGACGCGATCGACGCCGGCGCCGACTGCCTCGTCACCCCCTGCCCGCTCTGCCACCTCAACCTCGACATGCAGCAGCCGGAGGCGGCCAAGGTCGTCAACCGCGACCTCGGCCTCGCCGTCCTGCACCTGCCGCAGCTGGTCGGCCTGGCGCTGGGCGCCGAGCCGAAGGAGCTGGGCATGAGCAAGCACATCGCCTCGACCGGCTGGGTCGAGGAGCGCCTCGCCGGCGTCCCTGCTTAGCGCATAGCCTGGGCTGATCACGCCCTTCGCCCTCCCACTCGCCTCCGCCGGCGACACCGCGGGGGTCCTCACCGACCTCTTCCTGGTCCTCGTCGCCGCCAAGCTAGGGGACGAGGTCTTCAAGCGGATCGGGCAGCCGGCGATCGTCGGCGAGATCCTCGGCGGGCTGCTGGTCGGGCCGGCGGTGCTGGGGCTGGTCGAGGTCAACGAGGTGCTGCGGGTCTTCTCCGAGCTCGGCGTCGTCTTCCTGCTCTTCTGGGTCGGGCTGGAGACGAAGCTCTCGGAGATGCGGGCGGTCGGGCGGATCGCGGTCGCGGTCGGGGGCACCGGCGTCGTCCTCCCCTTCCTCGGCGGCCTCGGGCTCGGGCTGGCGCTGGGCGAGAGCACCGAAACCGCCGTCTTCCTCGGTGCCGCGCTGGCGGCGACCAGCGCCGGCATCACCTCCGCCACCTTCCTCGACCTCGGGATCGCCGGCAGCCGCGCCGCCCGCACCGTGCTCGGGGCTGCGGTCGTCGACGACATCCTCGCCCTGATCCTGCTCTCGGTCGCGGTCGGGATGGCCGCCGACGGCGGTGTCGAGGCCGGCGAGATCGCCCTCGCCCTGGCGGTCGCGGTCGCCTTCGTCGCCTTCGTCGCCCTGGGCGGGACGCGGCTGCTGCAGAGCCGGCCGCGACTGCTCAGCGCCCCCCGTTTCGCCGACTCGCCGCTGCTGCCGGCGGTGATCCTCTGCCTCGGCCTCGCCGCCTTCTCCGCCGAGATCGGCCTGGCGGCGCTGATCGGCGCCTTCCTCGCCGGGATGATCGTCGCCGAGACCAAGGACCAGAACTCGATCGAGGAGGAAGTGAAGCCGCTCTACGCCTTCTTCCCGCCGTTCTTCTTCGCCTTCATCGGCATCCAGCTCAGCCTCGACTCCCTGTTCAGCGCCGACGCCCTGCTGCTGCTGGCGGCCGTCACGGCGCTGGCCGTCGTCACCAAGCTGATTCCGGGCTACCTCGGGGCGCGGGGCCTCGGCCGCGGCGAAGCGACGATCGTCGGGGTCGGCATGGTGCCGCGGGGCGAGGTGGGCATCGTCGTCGCCTCGATCGGCGCCGCCGAGGGAGTCGTCGACGCCGAGCTGTTCGCGGTCGTCGTGGCGATGTCGGTCTTGACCACGCTGATCGCGCCGTTCGCACTGCGGCGACTCAGCCGGAAAGATGTCGAGTTAGTGACCCCTGGGGGTCACTAACTCGACAAGAGCAGATCGCGCTTGGCCAGAAGCTCCGCCAACTGCACGGTGTTGGTGGCGGCGCCCTTGCGCAGGTTGTCGCTGACGACCCAGAGGTCGAGGGCCATCTCATTGCCGGGGTCGCGGCGGATGCGGCCGACGAAGACGTCGTCCTTGCCGGCGGCGTCGGTCGCGATCGGGTAGAGGCCGGCGCCGGGGTCGTCGACCACGGTCACTCCAGGCGCGGCGGCCAGCAGCTCGCGCGCGCGCTCGGGGCTGAGCGGCTGCTTGGTCTCGACGTTCACCGCCTCCGAGTGGCCGGTCACGACCGGCACCCGTACGCAGGTGGCGCTGATCCGGATCTCGCCGTCGCCGAGGATCTTGCGGGTCTCGTTGATCAGCTTGCGCTCCTCGTCGGTGTGGTCGTCGCCGGCGGGGAAGCTGCCGGCCTGGGCGAGAGCGTTGAAGGCGATCGGGTGCGGGTAGACGCCGGCCACCGGCTCTTCGCCGGCCAGCACCGCCCGCGACTGCTCGCGCAGCTCGTCGATCGCCGCCTTGCCGGTGCCGGAGACCGCCTGGTAGGTGGAGATGACGAGGCGCTCGATCCCGGCCTCGTCGTAGAGGGGCTTGAGGGCGACGACCATCTGCATCGTCGAGCAGTTGGGGTTGGCGACGATGCCCTGGTGGCCGTCGAGGGCCTCGGGGTTGACCTCGGCGACGACCAGCGGCACCTCGTCGTGCAGGCGCCAGTAGCTGGTGTTGTCGACGACGACGGCCCCGGCGGCGACCAGGCGGGTGGTCCACTCGGCGCTGATCGCGCCGCCGGCCGAGGAGAGGACGACGTCGAGGCCCTGGATCGAGTCCTCGCTCAGCTCGCGACAAACCAAGGTCGAGCCGTTCCACTCCAGCTCCCTGCCGGCGGAGCGGGCCGAGGCGAAGGGGACGACCTCGGAGACGGGGAAGTCGCGCTCGGCGAGCAGCTCGAGGATCGTCGTCCCGACCAGCCCGGTCGCGCCCAGAACTCCGACTCTGTACCCGTCGCCCGCCATCGCCCGATTATGACGGCGGCTCAGTTGGCGACCGTGGGCCGGTGCTCGGGACCCGTCGGGTCCTCCGGCTTGATCGCGTCGTCGCCGAGCTCGAAGACGTCGTGCAGGGCCTTGACGGCGTCGGCGACGCGCTCGGCGGGGATGACGCAGGAGATCTTGATCGGCGAGGTGGAGATCATCTCGATGTTGATCCGTTCGGCGCCGAGCACCTCGAAGACTTTGGCGGCGACACCTGGGTGCGAGCGCATGCCGGCGCCGACGATCGAGACCTTGCCGATCTGCTCATCGGTGCGGACCTTGAGCGAGACGTCGCCGAGGGCGGCGATCGTCTCGGTCGCGGTGGTCAGGTCGGAGCGGTCGACGGTGAAGGAGAGGTCGGCCAGCTGGTCGCCGCCGACGGGCTCGTTCTGGATGATCACGTCGACGTTGACGTTGGCCGCGGCGAGGGCGGTGAAGATGCGGCCGGCGACGCCGGGCTCGTCGCGGACGCCGGTCAGCGTCACGCGGGCCTCCGCGTTGGAGTGGGTGACGGCGGTTACGAAAGGCTGCTCCATGGTCTCCTCCTCGGCTACGACGAGGGTACCGGGGCCGTCCTCGAAGCTGCTGCGGCAGTGGATGCGGACGCCGTGGTTGCGGGCGTACTCGACCGAGCGCAGCTGCAGCACCCCCGCCCCGGAGGCCGACATCTCGAGCATCTCCTCGAAGGAGACGCGCGGCAGCTTGCGGGCGTCGGGGATGATCCGCGGATCGGCGCTGTAGACGCCGGCGACGTCGGTGTAGATCTCGCAGACGCTGGCGTCGAGGGCGGCGGCGAGGGCGACTGCGGTGGTGTCGGAGCCGCCCCGTCCGAGGGTGGTGACGTCGCGGCTCTCGGTGGAGACGCCCTGGAAGCCGGCGACGAGGACGATCCGGTCCTCCCCCAGCGCTTCCTTGATCCGCTCGGCGCGGACGTCGACGATCCGCGCCTTGGTATGGAAGGAGTCGGTGACGATGCCGGCCTGGGAGCCGGTCAGCGAGATCGCCTCATGGCCCATGTCGTGGATCGCCATCGCGCAGAGCGCGCAGGAGATCCGCTCCCCGGTCGAGAGCAGCATGTCCATCTCGCGGGCGACCGGGCGGGCGGAGATCTCCTGCGCCTGGCTGACCAGCTCGTCGGTCGTCTTGCCCCGCGCCGAGAGCACGGCGACGACCCGGCTGCCGGCCTCGCGGGCGGCGACGATCCGCCCGGCGGCGCGTTTTATCTGCTCGGCGCCGGCCACCGAGGTGCCGCCGAACTTCATTACGACGATGTCGGATTCCGCCCCGCTCATTGCGTGTTTGAGGATAGTCGGCGCCGGAACTAACTCTCTGCATTCTCGGATCGACGGAACCCGACTCCTTGGCCAGGAGCGCTAGGAGCCCCCTCCCAGATTCCCCAGCATCGCCTGTTCGGCCATGCGGACGAGGCCGAGGCCGCTGTGGGGGCGCATGTCGCTGCTGCGGACGCGGACGTGGGAGCCGTGCGGGCCGACCACCTCGACGATCGTGCAGACGTCGCCGATTTCGCAGTCGTCGCCGTAGTCGCCTTCGATCGCCTCCATCTGCTCGGCCACGACGCGGCCGATCTTGCTCTGGTCAAGCGCCATCTCGAACTCCTTCTGGGGATTTGGCAAGGACAGGGGGAGCAGCGACTCTAAGTGATGTCAATCACACTTAAGGATATATCGGAGCGATATATATGGGGAAGGATGGAGCAGCTGAGCGCCACCGCCTACGTGATCCTCGGGATGGTCCTCAAAGAGGCCCGCTCCGGCTATGAGATCAAGGCCGTCGTCGACAACTCGACGCGGTTCTTCTGGGCGGCCAGCTACGGGCAGATCTACCCGGAGCTGAAACGGCTCTCCGAGGCCGGTTTGGTGGTCGGCGTCGAGGCGCCCACCGGCGGCCGGCGGCGCACGGTCTACGAGATCACCGCCGACGGCGAAGAGGAGCTGAAGGCCTGGCTGCGGCAGCCGCCGAGCACCTACGAGATGCGCGAGGAAGGGCTGCTGAAGCTGTTCTTCGCCAACGCGCTGCCACCTGAGGAGGCGGTCGAGATCCTGCGCGCGATGCGCGCTCACCGCCTCGAGGTAGCCGAGCAACTTCGCGCCATGGAGCCGGTGGCGCTGACCAAGCAGGACCCGTTCCCGCTGATCGTGCTGCGGGGCGGCATCGAGTTCACCGAGTGGTTCGCAGACTGGTGTGAGCGGATGGAGGAACAGATCCTCGCTTCCGCTCCCGAGAAAAGGAGCAGCTGATGTTCGACGCCCTCGCCCGCTTCGCCGACGGCAACGCCCGCCGGATCGGCATCTTCGCGATCCTCTTCTTCCTGCTCGCCGGCGCCGTCGGCGGCTCGGTCGCCGACCGGCTCGACCCCTACGGCGCCGACGACCCGGCGACGGAGACGGTCGAAGCCAGGGAGCAGCTGCGCGATGCCGGCCTGCGGGTGCCGGCGGTGATCGCCGTGGTCGAAGACGCGCCGGTCGCCGAGCCCTCGACCCGGGCCCGCGTCGAGGCGCTCGAACACAGCGTCGAGCGGCGCGGCGACGTCGAGTCGGTGACCGGCTACTACAACACCCGCTCCCCCGCCTTCGTCTCCCGCGACGGCGACTCCACCTACTTCGTCGTCGCCCTGAGGCCGACCGGGGACAAGGAGTGGCAGGAGGCCGGCGCCGCGATCGCCGACCAGCTCTCCGAGCGACCGGGCGTCGTCGTCGGCGGCGCCGCCGTCGCCCAAGAGCAGGTCAACAAGCAGGTCGAGGACGACCTGAAAACGGCGGAGATGCTTGCCTTCCCGCTGCTCTTCCTGCTCTCGCTGCTGTTCTTCCGCAGCCTCGTCGCCGCGCTGCTGCCGCTGATGATCGGCGGCCTGGCGATCGTCGGCACCTTCCTGATCCTGCGCCTGGCCAGCGAATTCGGCTCGATCTCGATCTTCGCGCTGAACCTGACGACGGCGCTCGGGCTGGGCCTGGCGATCGACTACAGCCTCTTCATCGTCTCCCGCTACCGCGAGGAGATCGCCAAGAGCGGACCGGGAGTGGAAGCGATGCGGCGCGTGCTCGCAACCTCCGGGCGCACCGTCTTCTTCTCCTCGCTGACGGTGGCGGCGGCGCTCGCCTCGCTGCTCGTCTTCCCCCAGCGCTTCCTCTACTCGATGGGCCTGGGCGGGGCGCTGGTGGCGCTGTTCGCGGCCCTGATCTCGCTGACCGTGCTGCCCGCGGTGCTGACGCTGCTGGGGCACCGGGTCAACTCCGGGGCGCCGAAGTTCCTCCAGCGCCGGGCCGAGGCGGACACGCGGCCCGACGAGAACGGCTTCTGGTACCGGCTCTCGCGCTTCGTGATGCGCCGGCCGCTGCCGGTGGCCACCCTCAGCGCCCTCTTCCTGATCGTGCTCGGCTTGCCCTTCTTCGGGATCAAGTTCAACACGGTCGACCCCACGGTGCTGCCGGAGTCGGCCAGCGCCCGCCAGGCCTACGAGACGGTCAGCGACGAGTTCCCGCCCTACCGCGAGACGCCGATCTGGGTCGCGGTCGAGGGCGGGGGGCCGAAAGCCGCCGCGGTGCTGGCGGCGCGGGTCGATCGCCTCCCAGGCGTCGCCGAAGTGCTGCCGCCGCAGCCGCTGCGCGGCGACGTCACCGCGCTCCAGGTGATCTCGGCCGACCCGTTCGTCTCCGAGGCCAGCCAGGGGACCGTGAAGGAGATCCGGGCGATCCCGCCGCCGCCGGGGGGCACGGCGCTGGTCAGCGGCGCCACCGCCGACTTCGTCGACCTCCAGAGCAGCCTCGTCGAGCACCTGCCGATAGTGCTCACGATCATCGTCGTCTCCACCCTGGTCATCCTCTTCCTGATGACCGGCTCGGTGATCCTGCCGGTCAAGTCGCTGATCATGAACTTCCTCAACCTCAGCGCTGTCTTCGGCTTGATGGTGCTGATCTTCCAGGACGGCCGGCTGGAGGGGTTCCTCGACTACTCGAGCCCGGGGGCGATCGAGCAGACGATGCCGATCCTGCTCTTCGCGGTCGCCTTCGGCCTCTCCACCGACTACGCGGTCTTCCTGCTCTCGCGGATCAAGGAGGCGCGCGACGACGGCGCCTCGGAGAGCGAGTGCGTGGCGATCGGGCTGGAGCGGACCGGGAGGATCGTCACCGCGGCGGCGTTGCTGTTCGCGGTCGCGATGTTTGCCTTCGCCACCTCCCAGATCATCTTCATCAAGGAGAACGGGGTCGGCACGGCGCTGGCGGTGCTGATCGACGCCAGCATCGTCCGCGCCCTCTTGGTCCCCTCGCTGATGGAGCTGCTCGGGAAGTGGAACTGGTGGGCGCCGGCGCCGCTGCGCCGCTTCCACGAACGCTTCGGGATCAGCGAGCAGGGTGCAGCCGGCCCCGAGCCGGAGGGGACGTGAGCGAGCAGGCCGAAGCCGTCACGCTGCCGGGGTTCGACGCCGACACCGCGATCGAGTACCTCGGCGGCGGCCGCTTCGCCGCGACGATGAGCGAACGCTGGTGGGTCGGCAAAGGCCCCAACGGCGGCTACGTCGCGGCGGTGATCCTGCGCGCGATCCAGGCCAGCGCGGCGCCCGAGCGGGCGCCGCGCTCGCTCACCGTCCACTACCAGCGGGCGCCGCTGGCGGGACCGGTCGAGGTCAGCGTCGAGGTCGTGCGCGAGGGCGGCCGAGTGACCTTCCTCTCGGCGCGAATGACCCAGGAGGGGAAGGTGCAGGCGACCGCGCAGGCGGTGCTGTCAGAGAACTGGAGCGAGAAGGAGGGCTTCGCCGAGGCGCGGATGCCCGACGCGGGCGAGCCGGGCGAGCTGCACACGATCGACCCCAGCGCCGACGGCCGGCCGAACATGCTGCAGAACTACCGCCTCCGCCCCGCCCTCGGTGAGCCGGCCTTCTCCGGCGGCGCCCCCCACACCGGCGCCTGGATCCGCACCCGTGAGCCGCACCCGCTCGACGCGCCGCTGGCCGCCGCCTTCCTCGACACCTGGTTCCCGGCTCCTTTCGTCCGGCTCGAGCGCCCGGCCGGGGCGCCGACGATCGACTACACCGTTCACTTCCGCTCGCCGCTGCCGCCGCCGGGCGCGGGGCCCGAGGACCCCTACCTGATCGCCTTCCGGTCGAGCACCGCCCGCCACGGGTTCTTCGAGGAAGACGGCGAGCTGTGGTCGGCCGACGGCACCCTGCTGGCGCAGTCGCGGCAGCTGGCGCTGCTGCTCGAGCCGGCGGCCTGAGCCGGCGCGGGCTCCCCCGGCGAGAACTTGAGCCGAGCGACGGCCCCCCCAGGCCGCCGCTCGACCCAGCCTGGGTCAGCCCCCCAGAGTGTGAAACAGGTCGGTGTGGTCGTTGGTCCCCAGCACGGCGAGGGAACCGGGGCCGGAGGCCCAGACCGGAACGACTCCGCCGGTGTGCTGCTGGCTCGCCGGCGGCGCGACCGGGGCCGCCCCCGGGCCGCCGTATCCCGCCGTCCCGTAGGTCAGGCTCAGCGTCTGGCCGTCCTTGGTCAGCAGGTTGGTCGAGTAGCCGGTCGGGATCCCCGAGCCGCTGGCGTCCTCGCTGACGATCTGGCTGGTGTGCGAGTGGTCGGCGCTGACGACGACCAGCGTGTCCGGGTTGTCTTCCTGGTAGTCGAGCGCGATGCCGATCGCCCGGTCGAAGGCGACCGTCTCGCCGAGCTGCCCGCAGGCGTTGGTGGCGTGGTCCTGCTTGTCGATCGAGGCTCCCTCGACCTGGAGGAAGAAGCCGCGGCGGCGATCCTCGTCGAGCAGGTCGATCGCCCGCTTGGTCATCGCCGCCAGGCTCGGCTCGCCCGGCAGGCGCTGGCCCTCGGTGCAGGCGACCGGGGCGTTGCCCTTGCCGGTCGTTGCGGCGGGACCGGTCCACTCCAGCGACATGTTGCCGTTGTTGAAGAGACCCAGCAGCGGTTTGTTGCCGTTGGGCACGGTGCTGAGCCCGTCGGCGTCGGTGACGTAGCGGTAGCCCTTGTCGAGGGCCGACTGGACCACCGTTTTGCCGTTGTCGGGGCCGCCGGTGATCGTCTGCGTGAAGCGGCCGCGGCCGCCGCCCAGGAGGACGTCGACCTTGTGGTCGATCTCCTGCTCGGCGATCGAGCCGAGGCCGCCGGCGGCCTTCGTCTCCAGCGGGCAGGCGGCCATGTTGGCTGGGCCCTGGCAGCCGCGCAGCGAGATGTGGGAGGCGAGCACCGCCGGGGTCGCGTCGGTGATCTCCGCGGTGGAGACGTTGCCGACCTTCATGCCGTTTTTCTGGGCCAGCTCCAGGACCGTCTTCAGGTTCGCGCCGGGAACGTTCTCAGCGCTGCTGGGGCCCTGGGAGATGCGCTCGTCGATCGTCTTCTGACCGGTCGCCCACATCGTCCCGGTCGAGGCCGAGTCGGGGTCGAAGTCCGGCAGGTAAGGCGGCGCCGCGGCCGGCTTCACCGACCAGGTGGTGTCAAAGCCGGTGAACGGCATGCGGTCGACGTTGAGTTCCTTGGTCACGCCCTGGTAGTAGCGGGCGGCAGTGATCTCCTGCGTGCCCATGCCGTCGCCGAGCAGGAAGATGACGTTCTTCGGGTCGCGGTCGCGCAGCGCGGACGTGATCGCCCGCTCGGTGCTCTTGGACGAGTGAGACGAGAACATGCCCGTGGCGGCGGCGGTTCCTGCGCCGACAGCCATCAGGGCGAGCGTTGCCGCGAGGGCGGCGGTGAGGCGCTTGCCTTTCATCGGTTCTCCCTTTGCTTGATTACCTGACGCCAGGCAAGCTAGGAGCGGCCGGTGGGGACGATGTGGCCGTGCTGTTGAGGGCCTGTGAAGATCGGGTGACCCGCGGGCGCTCGATCCCCGCGGCTCGGGTCAATCGCCGAATTTGGCCCCTTGGGAGCCCTTGGCGTAGGCGCAGCGGAAGCTCTCCGCCCTGCCGACCGGGGCGCCGCCGGCGAAGCCGCCGAGGTTGTGGTTGTCGTAGACGGTGACGTAGTTGAGGGTTTCCGGCAGCGGGTCGGCGGGCATCGGCACCGGGTCCGGCTCGCCGAGGTTGCCGTTGCCTTTGGAGCCGACGGTGACGCCCTCCGAGCCGGCCGCGCGCGAGCCCGAGGCGGTCGTGGTCAGGTCGCCGCTCATCTCGCGCTTGTCCCTGATCCCGTTTTTGGCGTCGGGGAACTCTTCGGCGCCGGAGCTGAGGATCGAGTCGTCGATCGTGCTCTGCAGCTTGGCCCGGGGCGCCGCCCCGATCAGCTGCGCCGCGCTGGGCAGCCAGCCGCCGGCTTTGACGCAGGCCTGGGTCGCGTAGAGGTAGTCGTTCTTGCCGGTGTCCTTGGGCGGGATCGGATAGAGCCCGCTTTCCAGGCACCAGGTGCCGAGGTCGATCGCGTTGGGGATCGGGCAGTTGACCGAGAGTTTGTCGCGGGTGGCGCCGCCGAGTTTCTTGGCGCTCTTGGCCTGCCGCACGACCGGCAGGTACTT
Source organism: uncultured Solirubrobacterales bacterium (assembly GCA_963849165.1). Taxonomy (GTDB): domain Bacteria; phylum Actinomycetota; class Thermoleophilia; order Solirubrobacterales; family 70-9; genus VAYN01. The sequence continues at coordinate 899,214 of CAWKGJ010000004.1, forward strand.
GGCCGGGATCTTGCCGTTCTTGCCGAGGTAGACCACCTTGCCGCCGCCTCCCCCCTTTTTCGCCGGCGCCAGCCCGCCCATCGAGAAGACGAGGGCGATCAGGGCGACGAGCAGCGCCGCGCTGGAGAGCAGGCGCGGGAACGGGTCGCGGCCGGGCGTGAGGGCAGGGTCGGGCGGATTCATGCTGCGGGCCCCATGCTGCCGCCTGCCGGTGGCGAAGTTGTGAAGAAAACGAAAAGCGAGTTTGCGCCCCTACTTGGGCTGCTGGGAGACCAGGTCGCCCTGGGCGGAGGCGGCTTCGTCGGCGCCCTTGGTCCGCTCGTCGCTGGCCAGCCCGGTCAGTCTCAGCGCCCCCCCGGCTTCAATCGCGGTGGTCGCCGTAACCGAGTCGCCGGCCTTCAGCTTGCCGGTATCGATCGACTCCGGCACCGTCAGGAGAACGTCCTTGCCACTCTCGCCCACGTCGTCCGCGGAAAGCAGCAGCTTGTCTTCGGCGGCACAGACCGCCTTCACGATCCCAGCGAGATCGCTCGAGGAAAACGGCGCCCCGTCGGCGTCGAGCTGGGACTGCCAGAGGACCGCGACCGGGGCCGGCGGGGGCGGCAGAGCGGGGTCGGGCACGCAGGTCGGCCCCGGAGCCGCCGGGGCGGGCGGCGGCGAGGCCGGCGCCGCGCTCGCCGGGGGCATTTCGATCGCGACCGTGACCGTGGCATAGGCGCCGAGCTGGGGCAGCACGGCGGCGAGGCCGGCCGGATCGGGGGGGATGCGGACGAGCGCCGACACACCCCGTTTGGAGACGGCGTAGGCCGGGCTCGCGGGATCGGCGTCGACGAAGGTGACGATTCCCGCGAAGCTGGCCTGCGCGGTCTGGCCCTTCTGCTTGCGCGGCCCCGCCTCGGCGAAGGTGCCGTTGGCAAGGGTCTGGACCGGAACCCTGACCTTGACGCCGGGCGCGGGGAGCTTGGCCGCGTGAACGGCGCTGAGCAGCCCCCCGGATTCGGCAACCGCGTAGCTGCCCGCTGCGGGGTTGGCATGGACGACGACGCCAGCGAGGATCTGCGCTTCTTCCTCTTCCTCGGCGGCCGGCTCTTCTGCCCCCGCCGGCGAGGGGTCCCTGGCCGGCGGCGTGGATTCGGGCGCTGCCGGGGATTCCGGCGTTTCGACTGCGGGGAAGCTGGAGATCGAGCCGGAGCTCGATTCGCTCGGGAAGCTCGATTCGCCACCGTCGCTGCCGGATTCGGCGAAGGCACCCGTTTCCGCTTCGCCCGCGAGGCCCTCCTCCACTTCGCCTTCGCCGTCTGCGAGCAGGCTCGGTATCTCGATGATCGGCGGCGTGCCGGTGGCCAGGGTGCCGCTGGCGCCGGGGCCGATCGCGACCCCGGCGAAGAGGCCGAAGCCGAGCGCCAGCGCGCAGAGCGGCGCCGCCCAGCGACGATTGGTGACCGGCAACGCCGCCCAGCGCAGGACGCGGCGATAGCCGACCTCGCCGCGGCCGGGACGCACGGGGGCGAGGACGTCGAGCAGCCGCCGCCTCATGGCGTCGTCGTCGCCCCGGTGGCGCCGCGCGGCATCAGGTCGCCGCCGCACTGCCAGCAGAAGACCGCGCCCTGCGCGTAGAGCGCGCCGCAGTCGCGGCAGGCGCCGGCGGCGGCCGCCTGGCCGAGCCTCAGCATCCGCTCCACCTCGGCCAGCTCGGCATCGACCTGCTGCAGCTTCGCCGCCTGGGCGTTGAGCACGTCGAGGCGGAAGTGGTCGCGGATCGCCATCTCGTAGGCGATCCCGCCGAGGTCCCACTGCAGATCGACGAGCTGCTGGGTGAGGCGGTCGCGGCGGCGCTCGAGGTCGGAGCTCACTTGATCGTCACCGCCCCTCCTTCGCCGCCTCCGGGCGGCTTCGATTTGTCGATCGGCGGCGGCTCCCCTTCGGTTTCGATCTTGTCCGGCAGTTTCAGCGCGTTTTTGGCCGCTTCTTCGCCGGTTTCGTTTTCGAGTTCGGCGAGGTCGTCCTCGCTGGCAGCGACCGCGCCCTCGCTGGCAGCCTCTTCGGCCGAGGCCTTGGCCTTGCCGGCTTTCGCCTTGCCTCCGCCGGACGTGCCCAAACCAGCCTCGGCGCCACCGGCGCCAGGGCCGCCGCCCGCGGCGCTTGCGCCCGGCTGCGCCATGCCGGCGCCCTGGACGACGACCGGCGCCGGAGTCGTGGTCGTGCCGCCGTCACCCCTGCCGATCAGGACGCCGACCAGGAGCATCAGCCCGAGCACGGCGATGCCGCCGACGGCGGCCAGCGGGGCGTAGTCGCGCTGGCCCTTCTCGGGCTGCGGGTCCGTGCCGTTCGCCGACGGCGCCGGCGATGGCGGCGGCTCACGATCGGCCGTCGCGGCACCCACAGCCATCCGCTCCCGATAGTCCACCCGCGGGGCGCCGCGGCGCTTGCCGCAATTGAGGCAGTAGCGCTGGTCGGCTGCCAGCGGCGAGCCGCACTGCTCACAGGGCTCGCCCGGCTGGGCCGGGACCTGGGCCCGCGCCTCGCCCCCCGTCGCGGTCATCCCGCTGCCTCGCCGAGGGTCGGGTACTCGTAGAGGCTGAGCTCGGCGCCGCGGGGGTCACCGATGAAGTAGACGTTGTACGGCACCGGCTTCGTCTCCGGCTTGAGGTGCTCGATGGCGCTGCGGCCGGCCGCAACGACCTTGCCGCCCTGACGAGCTACCGCGTAGATCAGGAAGCGGTTCTGGTCTTCGCCGGTCCTGTTGACGACGTCGCCGTCGGCGACGATCCCCGAGCCCGGTTCGCCTTCGAGCTTCGGCTCGCTGACCTCGATCCGCGGTTGCTCGCCGCTGAAGGGAGTGCCGCCGACCCCCACCTTGACCTCGGCCGAGACCGGCTTGCCGACCGCCAACACCTGGTCGTTGACCCAGGTGGCGTCCCCGCCGGCGGGGATGAACGGCACCGCGACCAGCGCCTGCTCCAGGCCCGGGGCGTCGTTGCGGTAGACGCTGCGCCCCTTGGCGTCGCGCACGTCGACCGCGATCGGCACGTCGATCAGGTCCTGGTCGGAGTCGTTGCGCAGCTCGACGACGACAGCATGGCCTTCGGCTTCGGAGAGCACCGCGGTCGAGAGGACCTTGATCTCCGGGTCCTCCTTGTTCACGGTGAGGCCCTCGTTCTCGAGCAGCACCGAGGAGCTCTCCGCTTCCAGTTCGGCGCTGCGGCTCTGGGTCGACTGGCAGGCGCTGAGACCGGCCAGCGCCAGCAGCGCCAGGCCGCCGGCGAGGATCGGGCCGGCGCTCATCCGAAGCCCCCGCCGACGTACTCGCGGGTGCGCTCGGCCAGCGGCGAAGAGAAGACCTGCTCGACCTCGCCGTACTCGACGAGGTCGCCCAGGTACATGAAGGCGACGTGGTCGGCGACCCGCTGAGCCTGCTGCAGGTTGTGGGTGACGATCACGATCGCCACCTCGCTGCGCAGGGCCACGATCGTCTCCTCGATCGTCGCCGTGGAGATCGGGTCGAGCGCCGAACAGGGCTCGTCGAGCAACAGCACCTCCGGCCGCACCGCCAGCGAGCGGGCGATGCAGAGGCGCTGCTGCTGGCCGCCCGAGAGGGCCAGGGCCGGGTGCTCGAGGTCGTCCTTGACCTCCTCGAAGAGGCCGGCGCGGTGCAGCGCCTCGGTCACCGCCGGCTCCAGCGCCCGCCGCGAGGGTTTCTTCGAGCCGCGCTCGCGCAGCCCGTAGGCGACGTTGTCGAAGATGCTCATCGGGAACGGGTTGGGCTGCTGGAAGAGCATCCCGACCCGCCGCCGCAGGTGGGTGACGTCGAAGCCGTCGACGTCCTCGCCGTCGAGCAGGATGCGGCCGCCGCGGATCGCGGTCGGGGTCAGGTCGACGAGCCGGTTCAGCGATCTCAAGAGGGTCGTCTTGCCGCAGCCGGAAGGGCCGATCAGAGCCAGCACCTCGCCCTGGCGGACCTCGAGCGAGACGGCGTTGACGGCGAGCTTCTCGCCGTAGGCGATGCTCAGCGCCTCGGTCCGCATCCGCTCGAGCACCGGCGCGTCGGGGCGTGGCAGGCGCTTCAGCGGCGGCGTCAGCGACCCGGTCGGCAGATGGCCGTTGCCCCCCGGCGGCGGCGCCACGATCGTCGGCGACGCCGCCGGGGCGATCCGCCGCACCGGCGGCGGCAGCTGCCCCGCCCCCGCCAGCAGGGTGCGCGAGGCGTCCATCCCCCGCTCTTCGCTCAGCGAGTCCACGAGGGCCCCCGGCCGCGGGTGATCAGGTCGACGGTGAAGTTGAGGGCGATCACGATCAGCAGCAGCACGAAGGCAGCCGCGTAGGCCTTCTCCGGCGAGCCGCCCTCGCCGACCGGGGAGTTGTTGTAGACGTAGGTGGTCAGGGTGCTGCCGGTGCCCTGGAGGAAGCTGAGGCCGGGAATCCCGCCCTGGGGCTCGTTCTGCAGGGTGGCGCCGAGCAGGACGACGACGATCGCGGTGTCGCCGACGATCCGGCCCATCCCCAGCGCCACGCCGGTGCCGATGCCGCGCCGCGAGGCCGGCAGCAGCACCCGGCGGATGGTCGAGATCCGGTCCTTGCCAAGCGCGTAGGAGGCCTCGCGGACGTGGCGGGGGATCGAGTGCAGCGCCTCGCGGCTGGCGCCGACGACGAGCGGCAGGGCGATCAGCGACATGATGATCCCGGCGACGACGAAGGAGCGGCCGAAGGCGACGCCCGGCGTCGCCTCGTAGGAGAGGAAGCTGAGGAAGCCCTGCTGGAAGACCAGCAGGCCGAAGATCGCCAGCACGATGCTGGGCGTGCCGGCGACGATCTCGACTCCCGACTCGACCGCCCGCGCCAGCCAGGAGGGACGGCCGTACTCGGTCAGCCAGACCGCGATCCCGACCCCGACCGGGGCGGCGATCAGGGTCGCGATCACGGTCAGCGCCAGGGTCCCCTGCAGGGGATCGAAGAAGCCGCCGCTCTTGCTCTGGTCGAGGCCGGCTTCGGGGTGGCTGAAGATCAGGTCCAGGCTCAGGTACTGAAAGCCGCGATAGAGCATGTAGAGGACGATCGCGGCGGCGATCAGGCAGAGCAGGATCCCCGCCGCCCAGGCCGAGGCGAGGCCGATCTTGTCGCCGAGGCTCCAGGAATCGCCGCCGGCGCCGCGGATGCGGCCGATCAGGCTGGCGGGCCGGCGGCTCTGGGCGTGGGCGCTCATCGCGGCGAGAGGGTGTATTTGCGCATCGAGCGCCGCGCCATCCAGCCGCCGAAGGAGAGGAAGGCGCTGGAGACGAGCAGCAGGGCCGCGAAGGCGTACATCGTCTGCCCGAACGGCTTGACCGAGAGGCCCTCGGCGCCCTCGATGATCTGCGCCGCCAGGGTCCGCGACGGCTCGAAGAAGAAGGTGACGCCGTCGAGCGGGTTGGGGGCGAAGGCGACCGAGCCGGTGACCATCGAGAGCATGATCGCCTCGCCCAGCGCTCGCGCCGTGGCCAGGATCGCCGCCGCGACGATCGCCGGCCGCGCCGCCCGCAGGCCGACCGTGCGCAGCGCCCGCCAGCGGTTGACGCCGAGGGCCGCCGCCCCCTCGGTCCAGGTTTGCGGCACCGAGCGCAGGGCGTCGACGGTGATCGCGACCATGATCGGGGTGATCATCACCGTCAGCACGAGGACGCCGACGAGGATGCTGGAGCCGTCGAGCTGGATCACGTACTGGACCGATTCCTTGCGGGCGCCGCTGATCACCTGGTTGCCGAAGAAGGGGACGATGACGAGGATGCCGATCAGGCCGTAGATCACCGAGGGCACCGCCGCCAGCAGCCGCACCACCGGCTGCAGGGTCGCGCGCATCCAGCCCGGCGCGAATTCGACGATGAACATCGCCGCCAGCAGCGAGAGCATCGTTCCCAGCAGCACGGAGATGCCGGTGATCAGGGCCGTCGCGTAGATCAGCGGCCAGGCGTGCAGGGTGTAGACGTACTCGCTCGGGTCCGACGGCGAGTTGAAGATCGCGGTCAGCTGCTCGTCGAGGTTCCCCCCCGCGCCGAACCAGGCCAGCCCGTTGTGGGCGAAGGACGGCCACGCCTTGGCGAAGACGAAGGCGATCATGAAGGCGATCAGCAAGAGGACCGCGGCGGCCAGCGCGCCGAGGAGAAGCTCGGCGCGCTGGTCGGTGCGGTCCCGTTGCTGCGCGGTCTGGGAGCCGCGGGCGGCCACTACTGCAGGGACACCCACTCGGTGTTGATCACCGCGGCGGCGGCCGAGCTCTTGGTGATCCAGTTGAGCCAGGCCTTGGCCGCGCCCTTGGCGGGGCCGCGGGTCACCATGTAGAGGTTGCGCTGGCCGCCGTACTGGCCGGACTTGGCGTTGCGCTCAGTACAGGCGACGCCCTTGTAGGGGATCGTGTGGAGACCGTCGGCGAAGGACAGCGAGACGTAGCCGATCGCATTGGGATCGGCCTTCACCGACTGCTGGACGAGCCCGTTGGACGCCTTCTGGCTGGCGCCGGAGAAGACCTTGGTCGAGCCGAGGAAGATCTTCTGGAAGGCGTCCTGGGTACCGGAGGCGGGCGAGCGGACGAAGGTGTCGATCGTGCCGCTGGCGCTCGAGCCCGGGACGCTGCTCCAGCTGCGGACGCTGCCGCCGAAGATCGCCTGGACCCCGGCCTCGTCGATGCCGGGCAGCGGGTTCGAGGGGTGGGTGACGATGCAGACCGCGTCGTGGGCGATCTTGTTGAAGACGAGACCGCCCGGGTCGGTCGGTTTCGGATCGCGGGAGGCGTTGCCGATCGTCACCCGGCCGGAGGCGACGTCGGAGATGCCAACGTCGGAGCCGCCCTGCAGCAGCTTGAAGGTGACGCAGCCACCGCAGCCGGCGATGTACTTTTTCGCCAGCAGAGCGGCGAGCGGCGCGACGCTGGTCGACCCGCTCATCGTGATGGTCGGCTTGGCGGTGGCGGCGGCGGGCACGACGAGCAAAGCGCTGACGGCACACGCGGCCACGACAGCCAGGGGACGGTTCCAATTCATATGGGAGATCGCTCCTGGGACGGTTTCGGAAGTTGGACTCGCCCAGTCTCAGACCCCACTGGCGGTCCAAGGTGAACGCGACGTGACTGGCTGGATAAGAACTGGTTACGCGGGAGGTTGGCCGGGGAGGAGTCGGGTGTCCCCTCCGCTTGCTGGGATTTTCGCCGGGAGCCCGCCGGCTCTCGCTGACCGGCACTGCGAAAATCGGGACGCCGCGCGCTGCGGGGACACCCGACTCCTCCTCACGAAACGCCGCGGCGATCCGCTGGAGACGAGGCGCGAGGACCGGTCCGCTCAAGAATCGAAGCTGTTCTCGGGTCGGTCGGGAGAGGTGGGGTGCCCCTGGAGCGCGCGGCGTCCTGATTTTCGCCCCGGCGACTTGGCGAGAGAGACAGGCTTCCCGGCGAAAATCCAGCAAGCGGAAGGGGCGCCCCACCTCTCCCCCAGCCCCCGCTTAACCACTTGGTAGCGCTCTGGTCACAACTTCGTTGCATACGCCCGCGAGGGTGTGGCGCTCATGCGCGACTCAGCCTTGCCGTGTCTACGACGGCGGATACCCCGCCGACGCGAACGTAGTTCTTCCCGGTATGCGGGAACAAGTGCGTTCTCAGTTGGCGTCTGCGCCCTCCTGCTGGCCTGGCCGACGACCGCCGCGGCTGAGATCTCAGAGGCTCACCTGGTCGACGGGCCCAGCGCTGAGGTGGTCGAGGTGACCGATGCGGCGATGGCCGAAGACGGCAGCGGCGGCGTCGTCTACCTGCGCAAGGTCGGTGAGCGCACCCATGTCTTCGCCGCCCGGTTCAGCGGCGGGACCTGGGGGGCGCCGCAGCGGGTCGACGTCGGTCAGGCGTTCGATTCGAGCTGGCCGCGGATCGCCGCCGGGGAGCGAGGGCGGCTGCTCGTCACCTGGGTGCAGGAGTTCGGGGTCGGCAGCGACCGCATGTTCTCGGCCACCCTCGACCCCGGCGCCGCCGCGTTCCAGGCCCCGGTGCCGGTCGACTTCAACGTCGGCGAGGCGACCTCGAGCCATCCGGACCTGGCGATGAACCCGGGTGGACAGGCATACCTGACCTACGTCGTCGTCACCGACACCAGCGCCGCCAACCCCCCCGGCTACGTCGGCGCCGCGGTGCGGGTCGCCCGCTACGGCAACCGCCTCTGGTCGGTCCTCGGCAATCCGGTCAACCGCAACCCCGCGGCGCCGCTCCGCCTGCCGACCGAACCGGCCGGACCGCGGGTCGGGATCGACACCCAGGGCAACGCCGTCGTCGCCTGGCAGGAGCCCGACGACGAATTCGTCGACCGGATCTGGGCCCGGCGCCTGTTCGGCACCAGCGCCGGCATCCCACTCGCGGTCAGTCCCGCCAGCTGGGAAGGGGTGCCCCTGCGGGGCCCCGCCGACGCCTTCTCGCTGGACGTCGCCGGCTTCGGCCAGGCGGCGGTGGCGATCCGCCAGCAGCCGGCCCAGTCGAGCGCGCTGACGGCGCCGCGGCTCTTCGTCAACCAGATGCCCGACGCCTTCGCCGCCGGCGCCGCCGCCTTCAAAGGCCCGCGGCTGATCGACGGCGGCGTCAAGCCCTTCCCCGGACCGCCCAGCGTCGGCGTCGAACCCAACGGCGGCTTCGTCAGCGGCTTCGGCTCGGGCTTCGACACCGTCCTCGGCGCCGGCGACGCCGAGATCGTGAAGCCGATCGAGCGCCTCGACGAAGGCGGCAGCTCGGTCGCCGCCGAACCCCAGGTCGACCTCGCCGAAACCGGCGCCTCCGTCGCCGTCTGGCGCGAGCTGCGTGGCGGCGCCGGCCTCGTCGGCGTGCAGGAGCGCCGCTCCGACGGGGTGATCGAACCGGCCGCCCTCAGCGCCCCGGGCGGGGGCGCCGTCAGCGCTCTGAAGCTGGGCGGCTCGGGCCTCGGCGACGGGATCGTCGCCTGGAGCCAGGGCAGCGGCGGCAACGCCCAGGTCGCCGCCGCCGTGATCGACGCGCCCCCCGACCCGTTCTTCGTGCAGACGCCCGAGGGCTGGCGCCGCCAGGGCCAGGTGAGCATCCACTGGGCCGCCGCCGTCAACGCGATCGGCCGCCTCACCTACTCGGTCAGCGTCGACGACGAGCCGACCGGCAAACCGACGAGAAAGCTCTTCGCGAAGCTGCTCAGCAACCGCATCGGCGACGGCCGGCACCGGATCCAGGTCTTCGCGATCGACGACGCGGGGCAGGAGACCGGCTCCCGCAGCGCCGTCCTCAAAGTCGATCGGCGGCCGCCGCGGGTGAGGTTGAGCCGGCATGGCCGCAGCCTCGTGGTGAGCGTCACCGACGGCCCCCGGCGCGAGACCTCCGGCCTCAAAGGCAACGCCGTCAAGATCGCCTTCGGCGACGGCAGCACCAGGAAGGGCGGCAAGGGCGGCACGACGATCTCCGCCGCCGGCAAGGGCGGCGGGGCCAAAGGCAAGAAGAAGGCGCTGGTGAAGACGGTGCGCCACGCCTACGCCCGCGGCGGCGCCTACAGGGTCACGGTCAGCGCCCGCGACCACGCCGGCAACGCGATCCGCTTCGAGCGGAAGCTGCGGGTCGGGTGAGCATGCGCTCCCTCGCCCGGCTGCTCGGGGCCGCCGCCGCGCTCTTCGCGATCGCCTTCCCCACGGGCGCGAGCGCCCACTTCGGCAACGGGTTCGACGCGGTCGCAGGAGCCCAGCTGATCTCCGCCGACTACGCCCGCCTCGAACAGGGCGACGACACCAGCCGCTTCGCGGCGGTCTCCGGCGACGGGCGCTACGTCGCGATCCAGACCCGGGCCCGCAACTTCTTCGCCGACGACGATCCCGACCCGGCCGGCGCCTACCGCGCCGGCGGCATCTTCCGCTTCGACCCGGGGACCCGCGGCCTCGTCAAGGTCGCCGACGGCGACCTCTTTCGCGAAAGCGACAACCTCTTCCTCCGCCGCGGCGCCACCAACCCCTCGATCAGCGCCGACGGCCGCTTCGTCGCCTTCTCCAGCGGTCAGCAGCTGGTGGCTGCCGACGCCAACGGCAACATCGACGTCTACGTGCGGGACATGAGCAAGCCCCCCGGCGGAGCAGGCGCCTACATCCTGGTCTCGGCCCTCGACGGCGGCGAGACGGCGGCCACCTACACGCCCCCGCTCTTCTCGTTCCCGGGCACCGATCCCGGCGCCGACGTCTCCCCCGGCGTGGCGATCAGCGCCGACGGCAGCAAGGTCGCCTTCCGCACCGAGGCGCAGTCCAACCTGCCGGCCGGCCCGGCGGTCGACACCCCCGCCGCCCAGATCTTCGTCCGCGACCTGGCGACCCAGACGACGAAGCTCGTGACCTCGGCCCGCCTGCCGGACAGCGGGCTGATGGGGGCCGATCCGGCCGGGGGGGCGCTCGGCGCGGCGCTCAGCGCCGACGGCACCACGGTCGCCTGGACCGGCCGCAACGCCGCCGCCCAGACCCGCTTCCTCGGCGGCGAGAACGTCGACCCCACCTTCAACTACTACCTCTGGCGCCGGGCGCCGTTCGGGCCGGCGCAGCCGACGCGCCGGATCACCGGGCTCGCCGACCCCGACGACCCGGTCTGCCGCCAGATGGAAGCGGAAGACCCCGGCATGGTGACGATCTTCAACCCGGACGCCAGCGGCCCCTGCTACGGCCCGCTGACCGACCAGGAGGGCAACCGCACCGACATCAGCTCGCAGCTGCCGGCGCTTAGCGGCGACGGCAACACGGTCGCCTTCCTCACCGGCTCCGGCCCCCGCCCGGTGGTCCAAAGCGGGCCGGGCCTCGATCTCTACCTGGCCGACATGAGGCCCGGCGTGAGTCGCAAGCAGGGCACCGTCGAGCTGACCCGCGACACCTCGAGCGGGGACCTCGCCACCAACCTGCCGCTGGGCAGCGTCGCGATGTCATCCGGCGGTCGTTACCTCGCCCTGGCCAGCGGCCGCACCCGGTTCGCGCTGCCGGCCCTGCGGCTGACCGGGGCGCCGCGAGCGGTGCCCGGCCCGCAGGAGGTCTACGTCGTCGACCTGCAGAGCCGCACCCTCGAGCGCGCCACCCACTCGATCTCCGGCGGCGACGTCGACGGCGGCGCCCAGGACGGCGTCACGATCTCCGCCGACGGCTCGCGCGTCGCCTTCAGCTCGTTCGCCGGCAACCTCTTCCGCGGCGACGCCAACCAGCGGGCCGACGCCTTCCTCGTGACCCGCCTGCCCGAGCCCGCCGCCGGGGGTGCCGCCGGTGCCGGCGCCCGGGGCGGCGAGAGCTCGGTCAAAGTGGGCCGGGCGCCGCCGCGCGTGATCGTGCGGGCGCAGGCCAAGGGGGACGGCGTGGTCGTGCTGACGATCACGGTGCCGGCCGCCGGCTCGATCGAGGCCCTCGCCAGCGCTCGCGTCGGCGAGCCACCGCGCGTGCGGACGATCGCCAGCCGCAAGACGCATGCCCGTGGCAAGGGCAGCTTCAAAGTCGTGATGCGGGCCCTGGAGCGCTTCCATCCGGCGCTGCGGGCGGGGCACGGTCTGCGAGCCCGGGTCAGGGTCACCTTCGTGCCGGCGCGAGGCGGCAAGCGCCTGCACGCCTCCACCACGGTCGACTTCAAGGGCTAGCCGGCGCCGGCCGGCGGCCACTCGTTCACCAGATCTTCTCCAAATCGACACAGGCGCTTCACCGCCGCCCGGTCGGGCTCCGGCAGGCTGCCGCCAATGTTGGCCGAACCGCCGATCTCCGCCCCTCGCGGCGGGGTCCAGACCCTCGCCAACCTCGAGATCCGGCCGGCCGAACTCCAGGTCCTGGTCGACGGCAGGCGCGCCGGCTTCACCGTGCGTGAGTTCGAGCTCTTCTTCCTCCTCGCCGAACGCCTCGACAGCGTCGTCCAGCGGCCCGACGTCTACGCCCTGATGTGGGGGGGCGAGATGCCGCGCCGCGACCGCTCGGTCGACGTCCTCGTGCGCAAGGTGCGCGGCAAGCTCGAGATCGTGGCGCCGGAGTGGCGCTACATCCACACCCATTTCGGGATCGGCTACCGCTTCACCCCTGAGCGGATCGAGTAGAGCCCCGGCTCAGTGACGGCGGCGGCCGGCGCTGGCGGCGGCCGGCTCGGCGCGGTGCCTGCCGCGGGGACCGCCCCGCACGGAGGCGGCCCCGATCGCCGCCAGCAGAACCAAGCCGAGCAGATACGGCGGCACGGTCAGGCCTTCGTCCTCGCTGCCGTAGCGCGAGAAGGCCTGCGACTCCTCGATCGCCGCCTCCTCTTCGCGCTTTTCCTCGACCTGGTAGGTCCGGGCCGGCGCCCCACCGGGGGGCAGGGGCCGCACCACCGGCGGCGGTGGCGGCAGGATCGCCGCCGGGACCGAGGCGGCGAGGCCGACGAGGGGGATGAAGGCCGCCGGGGCCAGCGGCGCCGGCGGGATCACGCTCGGTGGGTTCGGCACCGGCGGCGCGGGCGGCGGCGCAGACGGCACCGGCGGCGCGGGCGGCGTGAACTCGACCGGCGGACTGCCGGCGGGCGCCGGCGGTGGCGGCGGTGGCACCGGCGCGACGGCGGCGGCGCGCTTGAAGCGGTCGGGGCGCAGGGGCCGGGTGCCGCAGGGGCGGCGGACGCTGCCAGCCTGGACGGTGACCGCTTCGGAGTAGGAGAAGCCACCGGCGCTGATCGTCACCGTCGTGGTGCCGGCGTTGAACGGGCAGAGCAGGCCCGAGCTGCCGTCGGTGACGACCTTGTCGTTGCCGTCGAGGAAGGGCTTGTGAAGGTTGGTCGAAGCCGGGTCCTGGCGGACGAAATCGGCGATGTCGGGATCCGAGGAGGCAAAGCCGTACTCGGGGACGAGCCGGTCCGAGCAGCCGGCGACCAGGCACTGCTCCGGGGGGAACGCGGTGTAGGGGGTCGAGCCGGAGGGGCTCGGGATTCCCGAGCCGGCCGATGCCGCGCCCCAGCGGTCGCCGCCCAGCGGTCGCCGCCCGAGGCCGCTGAACAGAGCCGGGATCGAGCGCCGCAGCAGCGTCCCGTCGGTCGCCTCCAGCGAGAGGTCCTGGATCACCGGGATCAGCCTCACCTTCACCGGGGCCCGGTTGCTGGCGGGGTCGCGCCGCGCGGCGTCGAGCTCGAGCAGGATCACGCCGCTGTCGCCGAACAGCGAGTCGGCCGCAGCGGCGCCGACGACGCCGGAGAGCTGGGAGCGGTACCCGAGCGTGCCGGTCCCGAAGCTGGGGATCGTCGTCGCCGCGCCGGCCGGGATCCGCATCGCCCGGTTCTCTTCGGGCCGGTCGAAGAGGTAGGCCGAGGCGCCGCCGGCGACGAGGACGCGCGCGACCTCGGCGCCGTCGTCGGCGACGTTGAGCTTCGGCGTGAAGCTCGCGTTGAGGCTGCGATTCCCCATCACGACCGTGGGGATGCCCTTGGCGCGGGCATCCGCCAGCACCGCTTCGAGCCAGGGGAGCTGGGCCTCGGGCGGGTTCTGGAAGGGGTCGCTCAGCGCCAGCGAGCCATGGGAGTTGTCGATCACGATCACCCGCACGGTGCCGCCGGCGCCGGCGCTGTCGAAGGCGTAGTGCGTTCGGGCGTCGCCGGCGGAGGCGGCCCCGGGGATTCCGGCGCTGGAGATGCCGGGCGGCGCGGCGCCGGCGCCCAAGGGCGCCGGAAAGCCGGCGAACGACGAGCGGAAGATCGCCGCGCCGCCGCCGTCGCTGACGTCGCCGGAGCCGAGCGCCGGGAAGACGGGCAGGCTCGGTTCGGAGCCGAGCAGCTGCGCGTAGCGGGCGCCGTCGGCCGGGCCCAGCCCCGTCGCCACCCTGTTGCCGGTGTAGAGCAGGGCCCGCGGGCCCGCCCCGACGCGCATCGACCCGACCAGGCGCAGCGCCGCCGCCAGGGTCCGGTCCGGCCCGATCGCCTGCGGGGCGAGGTCGGCGCAGGCTTCCTCGCAGGCGGCGTTGCCGGCGACCGCGAAGCGGACGGGACCGGCCGCCAGGGGGATCGGCGCGCCCGTAGCGGCGACCGGGGCCGCCGCCGCGCCGGGGCCGAAGCGGGAGATCGAGGCGGTCCTGACCCGGGCCCGCACGGCGCTGCCGCCGGCGCCGCTGGCCGAGGTTCCGCGGCCGGTCGCGTCGGCATAGCCGCTCCAGCCGCCGAGCGCCCAGCCGGCGCCGGCGGGATCGAGCAGCAGCGCCAGCACCGGATCGCTCTTCAGCGGCCGGTCCGCCCCGGCGCCGGCGAAGCTGGTCCGCTGCTGGTCTTCCCAGCCGTTCGCGGTCTCGCGCAGCAGGTAGCCGTCGCCGGGCAGGGCGAAGGGCGGCAGGATCGGCGGCGGCACGGTCGGGTCGGGAGGCGGCAGGTCGTCGGCGGGCGGGAAGGAGAGCTGCGGGATGACCGAGACGATCGCCCGCACGCCGCCGTCCCGGACCGCCGCCGCGGCGATCGCGGTCGAGCCGGGGATCGGCTGCTTGGAGAAGCGCCAGGGCGTGCCCGGCCCGCCGTCGCGCTCGATCACGACGTCGCGGCCGGCGGCGACGGCGCCGCCGTCAGGCAGCCCGGCCACCGCGTAGATGAACGGGTCGGCCCCCGGAGCGCTGTGCAGCAGCGCCTGGGCGGTGGCGTCGGCGTGCCAGCCGCCGCCGTCTTCGACCAGGAGGTCGCCGCCCGCGGCGACGATCGCCTCGCGGCCGGCGAAGGCGATCGAGGTGAAGCTGCGGCCGGCGAAGCCCGGCGGCAGGGCGTCCTGCTCCCAGCTCTTGCCGAAGCGCAGCAACACCCCGTTCTTGCCGACCGCGAAGCCGCGACTCGGTTCGGCGGGGTCGAAGGCGATGCCGGTCAGGTTGCCCTCGAAGCCGATCGGGATTCCCGGGTCGGCGATCCAGAGGTCGTCGCCGGCATTCCACTGCCACATCGCCCCGAGGTCGCCGACTGCGTAGGCGTGCCCGGGTTCCGGCCAGGCGACGCCGCGCAGGATCGGCTTCCTCACCGCGCCGCTGGAGCTGAGCAGGAACTCGCGCTGCCAGCCGCCGCCGGGGGTGTAGCGGGCGACGCCGCCGTCGACCCCCACGGCCAGCGCCGCCGAGCCGAGCGAGCCCGGGGCCGACCCCGGGGCCGTCGTCGCCGCGGTCAGCGGCGCCCGCAGCGAGACCGGCCACTGGCGCAGCAGGTCGGGCGCCGCCTTGGCGGAGATCTCGACCGGCCCGTCGAGCCAGCCGCGGGCGTCGTCGTAGAAGGCGCCGCCGGCGCGGAAGTTCCCGCCCGCCCCGGGCAGCCGCTGGAATTCCTCGCCGCTCAGCCGCAGGTAGGTGCCGCGGTTGGATTCCTCGCCGCCGCCGGCGTCGAGCGGGTTGGTGACGATCCTGGTGCCGAAGCCCGGCCCCGGCCAGGCGAAGCTGCGATAACCGATCTGCCGCGAGAGCCTGACGCCCAGCGAGCGCGCCCCGCAGATCGCGGCCACGTCGCACCAGGAGCCGGTCACGGCGCCGGCGCCGATCGCGTAGAAGAGGGTGACGTCCCGTTCCACGCCTTCGACCGTCGCCGAGAGATCGATCCAGACGCCGTCGCTGGTCACGGTCAGGGGCTGCGCGGCGCCGCCGACCGGGGCCGCCCCCGTGATGCCCGCCCCCGGATTGTCGCGATCGGCGAAGGGGGTCCCGGCCAGGGGGCGCTCGACCCAGAGCGGGCCCGCGGGGGTGGTGGTGCGCTGCAGCAGGACCAGCGAGCGTCCCAGGCCCTCGTCGGCTTCGGCGATCGCCCAGGCGTTGCCGAGGCCGGTCGCGTCGATCGCGAGGATGTGGAACTTCGTCTCCGAGCCGACCGGGACCTCGACCGGCTCGCGTTTCCACTCGCTGCCGTCGTAGTGGATCACGCCATCGGCGACCGAGCGCCCGATCGGCGCGAAGAGGAGGCCGGTGTGACCGCTTTCGTCGAAGGCGGCGTTGGCGACCTGCCCGGCGCCGAGGTCGCCGGCCAGGGCCTCGGTGGGGCGGTCGCCTTCGACCGGGAGGAGAACCGTCGGCGGCGGCGCTTTCAGCGCCTCCCAGGGGCCGCCCGGGTCGTGAGCGAGGACGACGACCTGTTCGCCGGCCGGCCTGGTCGCGTCGCGGCCGACGAGCACGCCGCCGCCGGCGCGGGTGATCCGCGCCGAGAGCCGGTTCGGGGCCGGTCCCCGGTAGGGGTTGCCGGCGGCGTCGACCGGGGTCGCGAAGACCTGCCAGCCGCTGGCGTCGGTGTAGCGGAGGAAGGCCAGCTGCGGGCGCGGGTTGGCCGCTTCCAGCGGCGGCCCGAAGGCCAGCGGCCGCGAGCCGACTTCGGCGGCGCCGACCGAGAGCGGCAGCTGCCTGTACCCCCAGGCCTCGCCGGGCTCCCCCGCCGGGGCGGCGCCGATCAGGCTCATCGCCGGGTCGGCGCTGCCGAGCAACGGCAGCGGCCCGGTCCCGGGCGGCTGCGGCGCGCCGCGCCCGCTCGCGGTCATCAGGGTGAGGACGACGAGGGCGGCCAACGTCAGCGTCCACAGCAGCAGGCGGCGGCGGTTCGCCTGCACGCGGGTCACCGCTTCACCCCCTTGGTCTGAAAGGCGAGCCTGGTCGGGTAGCGGTCGCGGCTGAGGCGGAGGCGGAGCGAGTGACGGCCGCGACCGAACCGGCGCTGCGGCGTGCGCGCCACGGTGCGGCCGCCGCGCTTGGCGATCAGCGCGACCTTGGCCGGGCGGGTGACGGTGAAGCTGACCGTCAGCGTCAGGCCGTCGAGGCGGGAGCGGACCGCTTTCAGCAGCGGCGGCACGCGGCGGGTCTTGCCCGCTTTGGCTTTCGCGTCTTCGATCGGGGGCGGCGCGAACAGCTCAGAGTCGTCGACGGGGAGCGTGTCGGGCACGAACTGTTCGGCCGCCTCGTTGGGGCGGAAGTCGATCGTGCGCTGGAAGGCCGGGTCGGTGTCGAGCGGCAGCTGCGAGCCGTCGCTGTAGTGGAAGAGCCAGCCGCCCCAGGTCGCCATCCAGCACTGGTCGGGGGCCGGGCAGGCGATCCGGGCGGCGCTGCCGCGCCCCGCCCCGGAGGCCGGCAGGCGCGTGGTCGTCGTCGCCCCGTCGGGCCCGATCCGCGCCACGACCGCTTTGGCGTTGGTGCTGTGGCGAGCGGCGAAGGGGACGACCGTCGCCATCGCGTCTTCGCTGCCCGGCATCGCGGCGACGTCGCCGAGGCGGTCGGTCGGCCCGAATTCGCCGCCGCTGAGCGCCAGCTCCTGAAAGGCGCCGGCGACCAGCCTGGCCGCGAGCGGCGGGCGCACGACCGAGCTTTCCGCCGGCGCCGAGGGGCCGGACGCGGCGCCGCCGCCGACCGCCCAGAGGTCGGTTCCATCGCTGTCGAGCGCCAGCAGCTCGGTGCCGTCGGGGGGCACGTCCGGCTGCGGTTGCGGCAGGAAGGGGTCGTTGACGAAGCTGCGGCCGCTGATGCGGTGAATCAGCCGCGGTTCCGGCTCCTGCGGCGGCGCCGACAGCTCGACCGGGTCGCTGCGGTTCTCGGCGGCGCGGCCGACGAAGGCGCTCTCGTAGAGCCCTCCCTGGTGGAACTCCACGTCGCTGACCCCTCTCCCCTGCGGTCCGTAGACGATCTCCAGGTCCGACCCGTTCCAGTGCAGGTGAAAGGCGCCGATGCGGGTGCCGAGCGCGTCCTGGGAGCCGATGCCGCCGAACCAGCAGTCGCCGGGGCCGTTGCAGGCGGCGGAGTCCATCTGCCGGAACGGGTCGGCGGCGTCGGCCCGGGTGCTCCAAGAGCCGACCACCTGTCCCCCCTTGAACCGGCACAGCGCCAGCCCGGCGCCGCCGCGCGGCGGGCTCGGCACGCTGACCACCCAGAACTCGTCCGGCCCCGCCCAGGCGATCCGGGCGGTGTCGCCGGAGCCGCCGCAGACGGTCGCCAGCTGGTGCCAGCTCTGGCCGTTCCAGCTGAAGATGCCGCGCGGGATCGTGTCGTTTCCCTCGACCGTGAGCAGGCCGCGGTTGGGTGCCCAGAAGGAAAGGTCGCCGGGGGCGCCGAGCGGGACTTTGAAGGGAACGCCGGCGGGGGGTGCCGGCTGCTCGAGCCGCCAGATCAGCGGATCGGCCTGAGCCCGGCCGGCGCCGATCGCCCAGAGCGAGAGGGCGACGACCCAGATAAGCGCCGCTGTCGCCCTCCTACTCACCTTCCGGCTGGGCCTCGAACTCGCGCGTCTCCCCCTCCTCCGCGTCGACCCTGGTACCGAAGTCGAGCAGGGTCGGTCGGACGGTGGCCAGCACCGCGTCGAGGGCGTGGCCGGAAAGCGTCTCGTGCTCGATCAGGGCGTTGGCGGTCTCGTAGACGGCGCTCCAGTTGGTCCGGAGGATCGCCTCCGCCTGGTCGACCGAGTCGCCGACCAGGCGCTCGACCTCGGCGTCGATCGTCTCCAGCGTCGCCTGCGCGACCTGGCCCATGTCCTGCAGCGAGGCGCCGAGGAAGACCTCGCCGGCTTTCTCGCCGATCGTCACCGGGCCCAGCGCCGGCGACATCCCGTAGGAGGTGACCATCTGCCGGGCGAGGCCGGTCGCCGCGTGGAGGTCGTCGTGGACGCCGGTCGAGACGACCCCGAACTCGATCCGCTCGGCCGCGAAGCCGGCGACGATCGCGATCAGGTGACGGCGCATGGCGGGCTCCTGCATGACCACCGCGTCGCGGTCGGTGAGCATGTTGGCGGCGGTCCCCAGCTGACGGCCGCGGGCGACGATCGAGACCTTCTGGGTGGACATCTTCTGCCCGCTGGAGCGGATCACCACGGCGTGGGCGGACTCATGGATCGCGATCGTCCAGCGTTCCTCCTCGCTGAGCACGTGGTTTTTGCGGGCGGGGCCGGCGACGACCCGGTCGATCGCCTCCTCCAGCGTCGCCTGGTCCATCTCGACCCGGCCCTCGCGGACGGTCAGCAGGGCGGCCTCGTTGATCACGTTGGCGAGCTCGGCGCCGCTGAAGCCGGAGGTCAGTTTCGCCACCTCCTCCAGGGAGGTGCCCGGAGCCAGCGGCCGCTTCTTGCAGTGCAGGGCGAGGATGTCGAGACGGCCGTGGACGTCGGGGACGTCGACCGTCACCTGGCGGTCGAAGCGCCCCGGCCGCAGCAGCGCCGGATCGAGGATGTCGGGGCGGTTGGTGGCACCGAGGACGACGACGCCGGCGTCGCCGCCGAAGCCGTCCATCTCGACCAGCATCGCGTTCAGCGTCTGCTCGCGCTCGTCGTTGCCCTGGCCGACGCCGGCGCCGCGCTTGCGCCCGGCGGCGTCGAGCTCGTCGATGAAGATCAGCGCCGGCGCCTGTTTGCGGGCCTTGGCGAAGAGGTCGCGGACGCGGGCGGCGCCGACCCCGACCAGCGACTCGACGAAGTCCGAGCCGGAGAGCGAGAAGAAGGTCGCCTCGGCCTCCCCCGCCGTCGCCTTCGCCAGCAGCGTCTTGCCGGTGCCGGGAGGCCCGACCAGCAGCACGCCCTTCGGCGCCCGCGCCCCGACCGCCGCGTATTTGCCGGGGTCGGCCAGGTAGTCGCGGATCTCGCGCAGCTCGGCGAGCGCTTCGCCGGCGCCGGCGACGTCCTCGAAGGTGGTGCGGTCAGGGGACTCGGCGCCCCGCTTGCGACCCTTGCCGGTGAACTTCGAGAAGCCGGCGAAGGCGCCGGCGCCGCCGTCCTGGCCGAGCCTGGTGAAGAGGACGAAGAGGCAGACCAACAGCAGGATCGGGATCAGGAACTGGACCAGGATCTGCTTCGAGGGGATGTCGGCCTGCTGGTCGACCGTCACCTCGGCGCCGTTTTTGGTCAGGGCGCTGAGCAGCCCGTTGGTCTGCGCGTCCGAGCTCGGGTAGGCGGCGTAGATTTCGCGTCCGTTCTTGGTCACCGCGACCACGCGCGAGTCCTGGTCGAGCAGGGTGGCGACCTCGATCTGCTTGTTCTCGGTCAGCCTGGTGAGTTCGCTGAGCGCCACCTTTTCGCCGCTGGAGCTGGGCTGGATCTGCCCCAGCAACGAGAAGAAGAGGAAGGTGAGGAAGATCGAGGCGACGATCAGCATCGTGTTCAGCGGGTCCTTGAGAAACCAGCGGCCGATCGCCGTCAGGCGCTCGCCGAGGGCGCTCGCCGCATCGCTGAAGTTCACCTGAGGCGCCCGCACGGGCAGGCGGCTCGAGCGCTTGCGCGCCGGTTGGTCTTGGTGCTGGTCGTTCATCTGCTCCCTTGCTGCCGGTCGAGTTGAGCTGTGCTGTGAAGGGGCCCGTCACCGGCACGGCGCCCGGCCTCGGGGAAGAGGCCGGGCGCCGCCTTGCGCCGGAGATGAGCCAGGGATGCGGTTACCTGTCGTTCGCTTTCGTCAGCTTCAGGGTCAGTGAGCTGTTCGAGCTGCTCGCCGTCCCGCCGGTGGGCGTGAAGGTGAGTTTGAGAGTGACCTTGAGGCTGCCGTTTTTCGCCAGCAGCTGCTTGGCGGCGCCGGTCGGCTTCAGGGTCACGTTGAACGTGCCCGCTTTGCCGGCCGTCAGCACCGAGTGGCCGGCTTTGATCGATTTGCCGCCGGACTTCGCGGTGCCGACCACATCCAGCTTGCCGGCCCCCGGCAGCTGCACCGAGAGCGCCGCGCTGCCCGCTTTCGAGGAGATCGTCTTGCGCAGCAGCGAGAACTTGTTGCCGATCGGCGCCGGGACGGTCCCACCGCCGGCGGGCGGGGTCGTGGGGACGATGACCGGCGGTTTGGGTTGGTCGGTGCTGGAGCCGGTCTTGTCCCAGCCGATCCCGGCGACGCCCGCCCTGGCGATCGTCAGCAGCGGCGCGGGAAGCGGCGCGTAGTCCGCTTCGAACAGCTTGGCCTGTCCGACTTCGCTGACGATGCTTTCCTCGTAGTCCTTGAGCGTGCGGGCCTTGGCCTCCTGTTCCGGCGAGTTGCCGAAGACGGCGGCGTTGTCGTCGAACACCAGGGCGTAGGTGAGGGTGCAGATCCCGAAGCCGCTGCTGGCGTTGACGCCGCTGGTCAGGGACCAGTCGCCGAACGTGCTCGCAGGGGTGCCTTTGAATATCCCGGCGGCCAGGCAGTTGGCGCCCTTCTGGGCGGGCGTGGTCGCCGCCGTGGTTTTGAAGCCGTTGGCTTCGTCGAAGGTCGGCTCGGTGAAGCCTTTGCCTTCGCCTTCCTGGGCGGACCCGACGGCGATCGTCCCGTTCTGGACCTGGGTCCAGTAGGGCGACGTCGGCGCCGTGGCGCCGGCCGCGTTGACCGCGAGCGTGGGGCTCGCGTTGCGGGCGGTGGCGATGTCCGAGTAGCCGATCGAGCCGTCGGTGGCGATCAGTTTTTTGACCAGTTCGCCGTTGCCGTTGCCGCAGTTGGTGGTCAGGAAGTCGACCGTGTCGGCCTGTTTGCCGGGAGCCGCGGTGGGGCACTGGCCACCTTCGCCGAACTGCGCGTTTGGCCATTCGCGGTTGCCGGTGCTGCCGGTCCCGGTCTCGTAGGTCGTGGTCCAGCCCCGGCCCGGCTCGATCGTGCGCAGGTAGTCCTTGAACCCGAACGTGGTGCCGGATTTGTCGAAGCGGACCACGCGGATGATCGGGATTTCGCAGGGGGCGCCCTGGGCGGCGAGTTCGGGGAAGGCTTCACTCCATTTCGTGTTTTCCTCGCCGGCCCACACCTTGGCGAATTTCGCCTTGGTGAAGCGCACCCGGAGGATGCCTTTCAGCGCCGCGTTGCCGGTGATCTGCGCGGCCGAGACGGTGCGGTAACGGTCGTTGAGCGCTTCCGGGTTGCAGCCGTCGGGGAAGTTGACCAACGGCGCGATTGCGCCCGCCGCGATCGGAATCACGTGGACTTTGCCGTTGTTGCCTTCGATCGTGTCGGCGACGATCGTCGGGTTGCCGCCGACGATTTTTTCTTCGGCGCCGGAGTTCATCAGCCCGACCTGGGTCGGCGTGGGAGGATCGTCGGTGCCGGCGAAGCGCGAGACGTTGTTGCGCAGCTGCATGGTGAGGATGCCGGCGCCGCTGCCGTTCGCGTTGTAGGTGACGTTGATCGACCCCTGGCCCGGGGTGCCGGCGCAGTAGGTCGTCTTGAAGTTGAAGTTGAAGACTTCCTGGGCGCCTTTGGCGAAGCTGGCGCCGTTGCCGTCGAGGTTCGGGCCGGCGCATTTGCCGGTGGTGAACTCGGCGCTCGCCTGGGGAGCCAGGCCGATCGCCGTCAGTACCCCCAGGGAGAGGGCCAGCAGCCCTGCCCTGATGGCGCGCGCACCGCGGTTCGGCGCACTCGTCGTATCGCTCATTCGAGTGATTCCTTTCATTGACTGAGTCCTTTCGGCGCCACAGTTGTGGGCCGGATATGGCTCTGTCAAGCCGGTTCACCGAACTTCTACGAAGTCGTTACAACGCCGTCACCAGGGCGTAACCAGATCGTCTCCGGCTGGTGACAGAGGGGTCACCAGCGGGCTCCGAGAAGAGGGGTGTCGCTAGGCGAAAGCCTGGGCGGCGCGGCGGCGCAGGTCGGCGTTGAGCATGCCGGTGACCTGGCTGGGCTTGTCTCCCGCCGCGGGAACGGCGGCGCCGATCAGGCCGCTGGCGCGGAAGCCGTAGAGCGGGGCGACGAAGCCGAGCTCGCGGATCTTGCGGACCACCCCGACCGCGTCCTTGGTGTCGGCGCCGGGGCCGCAGAGGACGATCGCGGTCGGGTCGAGGGCGCCGAGGGCGCGCTCGAGGCGCTCGTCGCCGAGCTCGTTGGAGAGGACGAGGACGCGGAAGCCGGCGCGGCGCAGAGCGAGGTCGAGGGCTTGGGTGTGGACCGCCTCGGCGTCCTGGCCGTGGCTGGAGTCGAGCAGCAGGATCCCGGCCGGGCGCGAGGCGGCGGAGGCGAGGCGGCGAGCGCCGTGCAGCCAGCCGGTCGCCCAGCGCGCGGCGAATTCCAGCTCGGCCTCGCGATCGGGATCGGCGGCGAGCGTGTCGATCGCCGGCAGCAGCAGCTCCTCGACCGTGCGCTCGAGCGGCCGCAGCGCCAGGCTCTCCTCGATCGCGCGATCGGCCGCCGCCTCGTCGAAGCTCTCCAGCGCGGCGAGGATCTCGCCGCCGCTGGCCGGCGCCGACTGGCGCTGGCGGGCCAGCTCGATCGCCGAGGAGATGTTGCCGGTCTGGGCGAGGGCGTCGCGCAGCGTCTGCAGCTCCATCAACTCGTAGTTGCGGTGGTTGCCGACGGTGCGCTTCGGCACCGGGTAGCCATAGCGACGCTCCCAACTGCGGAGCGTGTTGGGGCTGACGCCGAGCACTTCGGCCGCTGCGTTGGTTCGGATTCCTGGCATCTGAGAAGGGGGTTGGTTGCGCGACTGATTCGACGCGCGGACGCCAGTCTCCCACCGCGGCGGCAGGTTTACGTCGGTTATGGACAAATTTCCGGAATCTGTCAGCGATCTTGCAAGGCGCCGACGCCTACCGGCTGCCCAACGGCACGCGCCCGCCACATCGCCGCATCGGCCTTGTGCAGCAGCGACTCGACGTCGGCGCCGTGCTCCGGGCAGGCGACGACGCCGGCCGAGACGGCGATCCGCAGCCCCCCCGCCCGCTCCAGCTCCTCCAGCTGCCTCAGCAGGCGCTCCGCCATCTGCACCGCTTCGACCGTCTGCAGATTGGGGGCGAGGACGCAGATCGCGTCCTCCTCGAGCCGGAAGGCTTCGTCGACGATGCGGATGCTGTCGCGCAGGGCGGCGCCGACGACCGCCAGCGCCGTCTCCTGGCCGTCGCCCGCGGCGCCGTTGCGCGCCCCCGGGCCGGAGGCGTCGAAGACGGCGAGGGCGAAGGGGTGGCCGTAGCGGCGGTTGGTCTCGGCCATCTGGTCGAGACGGCGGCGCATGTGGCCGGGCCGGTAGAGGCTGGCCAGCTCCTGGTGTTCCGCGGCTGCGGGGTCCTGCGCCGGGAAGGCGGGGTCGGCGACCGGGAGGGCGGGCGGCGCAACGGCTGCGTCGACCGCGGTCGCGGTCACCGCGCCGAAATCGGCGGCGAGCCGCTGGGCTGCCGCGGCGAACCGCTGCGGCTGCTCGTGCCCCAGTTCGTCACTCAGCCTCGCGAGCAGCGAAGCCTGCAGGGACGAGACCTCGCGGGCGATGCGCCCTGCGGAGGACCGTTCCCCTGCGCCGTTGCCTGAATCCGAGTGGCCCGCCACGCATTGACCTTGGCGAAAGCAGCGGACGCCAGCCGCCTGAAAACCCGCTATTTGCGGAGGGATACCCGTCTAGGACGAATGTTCAACCTGCTCGAAACTAATCGAGGTTACGCCGACCCGCCAGGGCCTTGCCGAGGGTGACCTCGTCGGCGTGCTCGAGGTCGGCCCCGACCGGCAGGCCGCTGGCGAGCCGGGTCACCGTGACCTTGCCGCGCAGCTCGTCGGCGATGTGGAGGGCGGTCGCCTCGCCGGTGGTGGTCGGGTTGGTGGCGAGCACGACCTCGCTGACGCCGCCGCGCTCGACCCGCGCCAGCAGCTGCGCGATCTTCAGGTCCTGGGCGTCGACGCCGTCGATCGGCGAGAGGGCGCCGCCGAGCACGTGGTAGAGGCCGCGGTATTCGTGGGTGCGCTCGATCGGGATCACGTCCGCCGGCTCCTCGACCACGCAGATCGAGGTCCGGTCGCGGTTGTGGTCGGCGCAGATCCGGCAAAGCGGGCCCTCGGCGAGGTTGAAGCACTCCTCGCAGAGGCCGACCTTCTCCTTCACCTCGCGGATCGCGTCGCCGAGCGCGAAGGCCTCTTCGTCGGGGGCGCGCAGCAGGTGGAAGGCGAGCCGCTGCGCGGTCCGCTGGCCGATCCCGGGGAGGCGAGAGAGCTCGGCGACGAGGCGCGCCAGCGGGGCCGGCCCCTCCGTGCTCAACCGCCCAGGGCTCCCCCGAGGCCGCCGCCGAGCCCGCCGGTGATGCCGCCCATTTTCGAGCTGGCCAGCTCCTGCGCGGCGCGCAGTCCCTCGTTGACCGCGGCCTGGACCATCTCGGCCAGCATCTCGGCCTCCTCGGGGTCGATCGCCTCCGGGTCGATGGAGATCTCGCGCAGGGTCAGGTCGCCGCCCATCTTCACCTTGACCATGCCGCCGCCGGCGCTGGCCTCGACCGTCTCCTCCTTGAGCTGCTCCTGGGCTTGCAGCATCTGGTCCTGCATCTGCTGCGCCTGCTTCATCAGGGCGTTCACGTCGAACCCCCCTGGACCGCCTCCTGGACTCACCTAACTGACCTCCTCCGCGTCGAACTCGCTCTTCAGCCGCTCCAGCAGCTCTTGCTCGTCAAGCTCCTCGTCCTTGCTCGCAGGCTCGGGCGGCGGCGGCGCCTCCGCCGACCCCTCACTCTCGCCGTCGAGCAGGACGTAAGCGGGTTTCAGATCTTGGCCAGTCACCATCTTCAGCGCCTCAACCACCCGCTCCCGCTGCTCCGGAACCTCGGCCTTGCGCTTGTTGAAGGTGGCAGCGGCGGGAAAGCTGATCTCGACTACGCCCTCGGCCGCCTCAAATCCCACGGGACGAGCCTCCTCGAAGAACGCCGCAAGCGCCGGGGCGGTCGTAGACAGCTGATCCAACACCGCTGGCCAGACCTGCTTCAGCTTTTCGAGATCAAGCTCGCCCTCAACACTCTCGGGCTCACTCGGCTCTTCCGGCTCTGCTTCAGCGACTGAACCCGAATCGTCTGGCGGAGGCGACTCTGCCGCGGGTGGCGCGGTAGGGGGGCCCACCCCCGAGGAAGCTTTAGCTACCGCAGGGGGTGGGGGGTCCCCTGCCGCGACAGGCCCCGCGGCCCGATTGCTGCCGTCTAGCTGCCCCTCCAACCGCTCGATCCTGCGCAGCAGTCCCTCGGTCGAGGGATCCAGATCCGGCCGCGCCGCTTTCAGCAGCGCGATCTCCACCGCCATCCGCGCGTCGTCCCCCTCGCGAACCGCGGTCAGCGCCGTCGCCAGCTCGTCAACGGTGCGGATCAGGGAGGCGGTGCCGATTGCAGCCGCCTGACTCTGCAGCCGGGCGGAATCCGTGGCGGTCACCACGAAGGAGGTCGGCACCTCGCCGGTCGTCTGGGTGACGAGGAGGAAGCGCAGGTGGGCGAGCAGGTCGCGGGCGAACTGGGAGGGGTCGCGACCCGAGCGGGCCATCTTCTCGACCCCGAGCAGGACCGCCTTGGGGTCCTCGGCGACGACCGCGTCGACCGCGTCGAAGAGCAGCTCCGCGTCGGCGGCGCCGAGCATCTCGAGGACGTCGCCGAGTTCGACGTGGCTGCCGCCGAAGGCGACCAGCTGGTCGAGCGTGCCGAGCGCGTCGCGGAAGCTGCCGGAGGCCGAGCGGGCGATCATCGCCAGGGCTCCTTCGTCGACCTCGATCGACTCGCTGGCGGCGACCCGGCTCAGCACCTCGGAGATCTGCTCCAGCGAGGGGCGCTGGAAGTCGAAGCGCTGGCAGCGGTCGGCGATCGTCGCCATCACCTTGTGCGACTCGGTGGTGGCGAGGACGAAGACGGTTTTCGGCGGCGGCTCCTCGAGCGTCTTGAGGAAGGCGTTCCAGGCCTCCTTGGTCAGCATGTGGGCCTCGTCGAGGATGTAGACCTTCCAGTGACCGCCGGCGGGGGCGTAGGCGACCCGCTCGCGCAGGTCGCGGACGTCGTCGACGGAGCGGTTGGAGGCGGCGTCCATCTCGATCACGTCGATCGAGGTGCCGGCGGCGATCGTCACGCAGGACTCGCACTCGCCGCACGGGGTGACGGTCGGGCCACCGCGCTCGCAGTTGAGCGAGCGGGCGAGGATCTTCGCCATCGAGGTCTTGCCGGTGCCGCGCGAGCCGACGAAGAGGTAGGCGTGGTGGACCTTGTCCTGATCGACCGCGTTGCGCAGGGTGCGGACCACGTGCTGCTGGCCGACGACCTCGTCGAAGGAGCCCGGGCGGTGGCGGCGGTAGAGGGAGGTCGACTCGGTCATCGAGGGGTCGAGCCAGTGTATCCACGGCCCGGCGGCGGTCCCTGGGGACGACACCGGTACCGTGCCCGCGTGCCATCGAGGGTCTCCAGCTGGCTTGTGCCGGCCGCCTGGGTCGCCGCGGTGACGGCGGCGCTGCTGCTCGTCTTCCCGCTCGGCTTCCCCAATTACGACACGATCTACGCCCTCGTCTGGGGGCGGGAACTGGCGCACGGGATGAGCCCCGACGTCGGCTCGGCGCTCCCCCCCACCCCGCACCCGCTGACCGAGCTGATCGGGCTGGTGACGACCCCGCTCGGGGACGGCGCGATCACGGTGACGATGGTGATCGCCTACGCCTCGCTGGGGCTGATCGGGTTCTTCGTCTACCGGCTCGGGGCGATCTGGTTCGACCGCTGGATCGGCGCCGTCGCCGCCGCGATCGTGCTCACCCGGGCACCCTTCCTTTCCAACGGCCTGCGCGCCTACATCGACCTCCCCTACATCGCCCTCTGCCTGGGAGCGCTGCTGGTCGAGGCCAAGCGCCCCCGCGCCGGCTGGCCGGTGCTGGCGCTGCTGGCGTTGGCAGGACTGTTACGGCCCGAGGCTTGGCTCTTCTCAGTCGCCTACCTCGGTTATCTGGCGATCGACCCCGACCGCTGGTCCGAGGAAAAGGACCCTGACCACCCTTCCGAAGGGAGGGAGAAGGCACCCCTCGAACGGGCGGATACTCAAAGAGTCGGCCTCATTAGGCCGACTCTTGTCCGGGCGAGGGGTGCCTTCTCCCTCCCCCCGCTATGGCTAATAGCCCTCGCCTTCGCCGGCCCGGCTCTCTGGGTCCTCTTCGACGCGATCACCGCCGGCGACCCGCTCTATTCCTGGTTCGGCACCAAAGAGACGGTGGAGGCGCTGGAACGGCAGACCGGGCCGGTCGACCTCGTGCTCTACGGGCCGCGGCGGCTCGGCGAGGTGCTGCAGTGGCCGGGGATGGTCGGTGCGGCCGGCGGGGTCGTGCTCGGGCTCGCCTTTCTGCGCCGGCGCTCGGCGCTGGGCGTCGCCGCCGCGGGGCTGGCTCTGCTCGCCTTCGCCCTGCTCGCCTGCGGCGGCCTCGCGATCCTCCCCCGCTACACGATGCTCGCCGCGGCGGTGCTGGCGATCTTCGTCGGCGTCTCCCTGCTCGGCTGGCGGCTACTGGAACCCGGCCACCCCTGGCGCCGCCGCTGGAAGCTCTTCGCCGGCCTCGTGGCGCTGATGTTCGTCGCCTGGCTGCCGAACCAGTGGGACCTCGACTCGCGCGTCGACACCGACCTCACCAACCAGGCCCGGATCGAGGGCGACCTCTCCGACCTGGTCGACGCAGGTGCCTTCGAGCCGCTCTGCGGCAAGATCGCCGTGCCCAACCACCGTGCCGTCCCCCGCCTGGCCTTCGGGCTCGACGTCCGCCCGACTCGGATCGTCAGTGCCAGCGAGGAAGCGGTTCCGGCGCGTGGCTACTTCGTCGCCCCCGCCGGCGAGTTCGTGATCCACAACTTCATCCTCGATCCCAACGACCCGACCGACTTCGACCTCGAGGTCCCGCCCGGCTTCGCGCCGGTCGCGGCGAACGAGTCCTGGCGGGTCTACCGGCGCTGCTGAGACGGAGGGCTAAAGCCCGGGGGGCGGCAGGGGCAGGTTGCGCAGCTCGAAGCCGCGGCGGAAGGGCAGAGCGCCGACGCCGTCGCAGCTCTCCAGCGCATCTTCGGGGCCGGTTTCGGGCGTGCGCTCTTCCGGCACGATGACCCCGATGTTGGCGAGGTCGTGGGGGCCGAAGAACTTGAGTTCGACGTGGACCTGTCCGAGCCGGCCGTTGCCGCGCTCCTGCCAGTTGAGGATCAGTTTGCCGCTGGCGGGGATGGTGCGGCCCTGCGGCGCCACCGCCCCGGCGGTGAAGAAGCGCTGTTCGGAGTACGGCGCGTCGGAGGCCTGGCAGGTGATCTGGATCTGCAGGTTGAGGTCGTGGACCTTGCGGTTCCTGACCTTGAAGACGACGTATTCGCCGCGGGCCGGCCTGTCGACGCCGTAACTGCCGTCGGGGACGACGGTCGTCCAGCGTGGGGTGTCCGGGCGGGCCGAGGAGTCGGCCGCGGCGGCCAGGCAGACGGCGGCGCCCAACAGCAGGACCACGACGACGGCGAAGACTTCGCGCTTGAGGGAGGCGGCGGCGAGACGCATCTCCCACCCTTCGACCGCCAGGCGCCCCGACTTGAGCCCTGGGCCTAACCGCCCTCGGCGTGGACGATCGCTTCGTGCGTCGCCGCGGCCAGGTCGGGATCGGCGAGGTCGACGGCCGGCGGCAGCTCTATGTGCAGGTCGTCGGAAGGGTCGAGGCGGGCGCGCAGGCCCCCGGCAGCGCGCGAGTCGAGCACGTGGCCGCCGCGCGCGCGGTCGTCGCTGATGAAATGGAGGTGGTAGCCGGCGACCTCGATCCCCTCGACGTAGGCGGGGAAGCGGAAGCCGAGCATCGTTCCCTCCACGTCCTCGAGCGCGAAGACGTGCTGGTCGGCGACGACCTCCGCCAGCGGCCGGTAGGGCGGGTCCTGGGCGGGCACCGAGCGGGCGCGGACGAGCTCGAAGCGGCCGTCGAGGCGGATCGCGCAGGCGCAGGAGCGGTCGGGAACGAGCGCGTCGAGACGGGCCAGCAGCTGCGCGTGGGAGAGCGAGCCGGCCAGCAGCTCGTCGATCGTCGGCTCGAAGCTGGTGACGACCGCAAACGGGGTCCTGGCGTCGGCGGCGATGCGGCTGACGGCACCGTCGACGTCGGCCCTGAAGAACTCGCCGTCGAGGGCGATCATCTCGCCGTCGAGTCGGTTCAGCGTGCCCAGGCCGAGGTCGCCGTGCTCGGCCAGCTCGGCGAAGCTGAGGTCGCCGTCGTAAGCCCCGTCGAGCAGGGCGCCGATCGTCGAGGCCTGGAAGAGGACGTGCGAGCCGCACTCGGCGTGCAGGTCCCGCCGCCGCATCGACTCGACGTGCAGCGATCTGATCCAGCGCTCGTCCAGCACGCCGCCAGTCTTCCACTAGCCTGCGGCGCGTGTCCGGGGGATTCAGGCGTTCCGGGATGTTCGGGTTGGTCGGCGTCTTCGTCGTGATGGCGCTGGTGGCCGTGATCGCGCTGACGACGGGACAGGGCGATCCCAACCCGAAGCTGGCGCTGGGGCTGATCTTCGGCGTGATCGCGATCTTCGGCGTGACGCTGTTCGCGCTCCAGCGCGCCGACCTCGAGCGGGCCGCCGGCGGCGACGGCGCCGCCACCAGCCGCGCCGCCGCCGCGGGAGGGCGCGCGGTCGACAACCCGACGACGCTGTCCGAGCCCGACCTCTGGACGGCGCTGGCGATCGCCCCGATCGACGCCGGTGCGGTCCGCGCCCGCGGCCAGATGTGGGACTCGGGCCGCCGCAGCCTGCGGCTGGGAATGGTGGTGACGCTGCTGATCTTCCTCACCGTCCCCTCGATCTACCTGCTCGAAAGCTTCGTGCCGCTGCTGATCGGCGGGCCGCTGATCGCGATCGCCGCGCTCTACGGGTCCTTCCGCGCGCTGGCGCCGGGCGGCGAGCTGGACCGCGGCTACGAGCTGGCCGACCGGGCGATGGCGCCGCTCGGGCTCGCGGTCAGCGAGCGGCCGAAGGTCAGCATCGAGATGCGCGACCCGGTCACCCCGCGGATCGGGCCGACGATCCACGGGGCGCTGGTGCTGAGCGGCCAGCGGCACGGCCGGTCGGTATCCGTGCGCCGCGACAGCGGCGAGGTGAGCAGCCGCAGCGAGGTCACCGTGCGGGCACCCGGGCCGACGTTCGAGGCGAAGTCGAGGGACGGGCGCATGCGTCCCGCCGACGGTGCTCCGGCCGCGATCGTCGTGGCGCTGGAAGCCGTGCCCAACTCGACCCGCTGGAAGCGCGTCGAGGTCGAGGGCGGTCCCGAGGGCGTCGTCGTCACCCGCAAGGACGGCGAGCAGGGCGACTGGCTCTGCGACCTCTGGCTGGCCGAGCGCCTCGCCTCGGCCTGAGCCCGAGGGCGCGGTCGTGCAAGCATCCGCGCCGATGTCGGCAATCGAACTCAGCGGCGTGGTCAAGCGCTTCGGCCCGATCACCGCGGTCGACGGTCTCGACCTCGAGGTCCCCGAGGGGATCTGCCTCGGCCTGCTCGGACCCAACGGCGCCGGCAAGTCGACGACGATGCGGCTGCTGACCGGGCAGGCGATCGCCGACGAGGGCGAGCTGCGGGCGCTCGGGCATGAGCTGCCCAAGGACTCCAAGGCCGCCCGGGCCGAGATGGGCGTGGTCCCCCAGCTCGACAACCTCGACGTCGACGTCACCGTCGAGGACAACCTCGCGGTCTACGCCCGTCTCTATCGCGTCAAGGACGTCGGCGCCGCGGTCGACCGCTGCCTCGACCTGGCCCGCTTGCGCGAGCGCCGCCGCGACGCCGTCGACGAGCTCTCCGGGGGGATGCGACGGCGCCTGCTGCTGGCCCGCGGCCTCGTCCACGAGCCGCGCCTGGTCCTGCTCGACGAGCCGACGGTCGGGCTCGACCCGCAGATCCGCACCGAGCTCTGGACCCTGATCGGCGACCTCAAAGCCCGCGGCACGACGATCCTGATGTCGACCCACTACATCGAGGAGGCCGAGCGCCTGGCCGACGAGGTCGCGGTGATGCACCAGGGCAAGATCATCAGCCGCGGCCGCCCGGCGGAGCTGATCAGCGAGCACGCCGGCCGCCAGACGGCCGAGATCTACGCGCCGCCGCCGCGCCTCGCCGAGCTGCGCGGCGAGGCCGAGGCGAGCGGCCTACGGGTGCGCCCGGCCGGGCCCGCGATCGCGATCGTCGGCTCCGAGCGGGCCGGCGACGGCGCCATCCCCGACGACGCCGTGATCCGCGCCGCCACGCTCGAGGACGTCTTCGTGCTGCTGACCGGCGAGGAGGCGGAGTGAGCGCCGCGCCGCGCAAGATGCGGCGGCTGGAACCGGCTGCGGTCACCGGCGTGATGAGCCGCGAGCTCGCCAACTTCCGCACCTACTGGAAGGGGACGACCTTCTCCAGCGTGCTGGAACCGATCGTCTACCTGCTCGCCTTCGGCCTCGGCCTCGGCGCCACCCTGGTCGACGAAGTCGACGGCGTCCCCTACATCCAGTTCGTCGGCACCGGCATGGTGGCGACCGCGGTGATCTTCTCCAGCGCCCTGCCGGCGATGTTCGGCACCTTCGTCAAGCACCGCTTCCAGAACACCTACGAAGCGATCCTGGCGGCGCCGGTCGACGTCGAAGAGCTGGTCACCGCGGAGATGCTCTGGATCGGCCTGCGGGCCGGCTTCTACGGCTGCTTCCCGCTGCTGGTCACCTTCGCCTTCGGCCTCGACCCCGCCTGGGGGATGCTGCTGGTCCCCCTCTTCAGCTTCGTCACCGCGCTCGGCTTCGCCGGCTTCGGGGTGGCGATGGCGGCGACCGTCGCCAAGATCGACCAGTTCAACTACGTGACCGCGCTCTGCATCACGCCGCTCTTCCTGATCGCCGGCACCTTCTTCCCGATCGACGGCCTGCCGCAGGGCGTGCAGCTGGTCGCCCAGGTCAATCCCCTGCACCAGCTGGTCGAGCTGGTCCGCGGCGGCGCCTTCGGCTATGAGCTCGTCGACCTCGCCCGCTTCGCCTTCCTCCTCGCCTTCGCGACCCTGACCTGGCGCGTCGCGATCAGCCGCATGCGCAAGCGGCTGATCGACTGACGAAAATGTATGGACCGTGCACCGCCTTCGAAGCGAGATCACCGGGCGTGTCCGTCGTTTTTGGCTCCTGCCGGGCTCACCTGCGGCACCCGCGGCATCCGCTTAAGGCTGCTTCCTTCCGGACCTGACCTGATTCGCGTGCCCACGTCGCGCAGGACCCGGCCGTCAACGCCGCCGCGACGCACTGACCCCGACGGTCAGCTCCTCGGAACGGAATTCGGCCCCGCTAAAGCGGATTGCGGGTGACAAGGCACCGCTAACTCCCCGCCTAGCACGGTCCACTGACGATCCTACCCTGCTCGCCATAGGATCACCTGCCTTGAGCGCCCTGTCCCTAGCCGCGATCGAGGTCGACACCGGCTCCTTCTTCGCGATTGTCGTCGTCGCCGCGGTCGCGGCGATCACCGCGGCGGTGGTGCCGAAACGGCTGGCGCCGCCGGTCGTGGTGATCGAGCTGATGCTGGGAATCGTCGTCGGCCCGGAACTCCTCGGCCTCGCCCACAGCGACGAGTTCATCGAATTCTTCTCCAACCTCGGCCTCGGGATGCTGTTCTTCTTCGCCGGCTACGAGATCGACTTCCAGCGGATCAAAGGCAGGCCGATGAAGCTCGGCGCCGTGGGCTGGCTGCTCTCGGTGGCGCTGGCCTACGGGATCGGCGGCGCTCTCGCCGCAGCCGGCGTCGTGGTCTCCTTCCTCTACACCGGCTCGGCGATGGCGACGACGGCGATCGGCACCCTGATCCCGATCCTGCGCGACAACGGCGAGCTGAAGACCCGTTTCGGCACCTACCTCCTGGCCGCCGGCGGTGCCGGCGAGTTCGGGCCGATCCTGCTCGTCACCCTGGTTCTCTCGACCACCAACCCGCTGCACGAGGCGGCGATCCTGGTCGCCTTCATCGCCCTGGCGCTGGTCCTCGCGGTGGGCTCGATGCGCTACGCCTGGCGCGGCTGGCCGGCGCTGGAGCGGACCTTCGAGTCGAGCAGCCAGCTGGCGGTGCGGGTCACCGTGGTCCTCGTCTTCGGCCTCGTCCTGCTGGCGAGCAAGCTCGGCCTCGACCTCCTGCTCGGCGGCTTCGTCGCCGGGATGATCGTGCGGGTGGCGCTGCAGGGCCAGGAGCTGCAGGTGTTCGAGTCGAAGCTGACCGCGGTCGGCTTCGGCTTCTTCGTCCCCTTCTTCTTCGTCGCCAGCGGCATCGAGTTCGACCTCGCCGCGCTCGGCTCGATCGGGGCGCTGGCGAAGCTGGCGCTGTTCTTCGTCCTCTTCCTCGTCGTCCGCGGCGCCCCGGCGATGCTGCTCTACCGCGGCGTGCTGAACGCCCGCGACCGCGCCGCCCTCGCCTTCTACTCGGCGACCGAGCTGCCCTTGGTGGTCGCGATCACGACGATCGCGATCGAGGCGGGGCAGATGAAATCGTCGACCGCCGCCGGCCTGGTCGGCGCGGCGATGCTCTCGACCCTGGTCTTCCCCTTCGTCGGCCTCGCCCTCCGCAAGCGCAGCGAGGAGGGCGAGGCCGAGCTTCCGGCCGGGCTAGCGGCGAACTAGCTTCAGCCGCTTGTAGACCGTCGCCTTCGCCTTGCCAGCGCGGACCGTCTCCTTGAACAGCAGGCGCTTGCTCTGGGAGACCTTCTTCATCGCCTTGGGCTTGACCCGGAGGACGAACTTCTTGGCCTTGCCCTGCGCCACCTGAGCCTTGCGACTCGAGGTCCCCGCCTTCTTGCGGCTGAGCATCCCCCGCAGGGCGATCCGACAGGGGGCGCCGACCTTGGCCGGGCACTTGGCCTTGACGGTGATCTTGTTGCCCTTCAGCGTCGCCGGCCCGATCAGGCTGCCGGCGAGCAGGGAGCGCAGCTGCTGGTCGGTCAGGCCGCCGCCGGATCCCTTGCCCGAGCCCGGGCCCTCGCCGCCCGCCGTCTGCACGCTCAGCGAGACGTTGTCGAAGCGGAGGCTGGTGGTGCCGCCGAGCAGCGCCGTCCCCGCCACCGTGGAGCTGGTTTCCGTTCTGATCGAAAGCGCGTAGACGTGCCCGGCTTTGACCGTCGCCGCCTGGTCCTTGCCGATGAATTCAGACGCCGCGGGCATCGCCTCGGTGAGGACTTCCGATTTCGTCCCCGCCGTGCGGTCGATCAATGTGACGTCGTAGCTGGCCTGGGGCGCCAGGTCGAGCAGCGAGCCGGAGGCGAACTGGCGGTCCAGGTGCAGCGTCGCGTCGCCGGCGGCGGCGACCGTGAAGTCCGGCGACTGCAGCGTCACCGTCGATTTGAACAGCGTCAACAGGTTGAGCCCGATCGTCGTGTTCGCCGCGATCGAGCCGGGCGGGTTGCCGTTGGCGCCGTCGTACCCCCCGGAAGCAGTGCAGAGCGGTGCGGGCACGTTGCAGCTGGCTTCGATCGCTTCCCAGCCCTGGGCCCCGCCCGTGAAGGTGCCGCCCCCGGCCGGATAGGCATTGGTCGCCGCGCGTGCCTGGCCCGCGCCCAGCATCAGGACGAGGGCGACCGTCGCCAGGCCGCAGATGGCGATCGCGCCTCGAATGCGGGTGTCGATGGATCGATTCACGAGGTTCCTTTCGTAGGTCCCCTGCCGATGCAGGATCTCGATCCATAGAAACCCTTTACTTAAAATTCTCAACCCTCATACTTAGTTTTCTGGACTATCGTTCGAGAGAACGGACGATCGTCAACCGGCTCCACGCCTGCGACGACGCCGCCCGCATCCGCGTAAGATCCGCTCTCCCGGGCGCGTAGCTCAGTGGGAGAGCGCTCGCTTCACACGCGAGAGGTCGTTGGTTCGAAACCAACCGCGCCCATCCCAACCCCTTAGTAGAGCCAAAAATCGACGACTGAGGAGGGTGATGGTTTAAGACCAGTCGCAACTGTGCTCTATAGGTTCGGGAGGCGGGGCTCGGAAACCCCGAGAACGGGCAGATGGCGGAATTCGAGCGATGTGAGCAAGCTGGCCGATGTATTTGGGCCCAGGCTAGACACATCTAACTCGTGGCCACGACCGGGATGGGAATTCCAGAGTTCGAAGCCCCCCGCTCGGTTCAATCGGTCCGAGGAGCTATAAATGGGACTCAGCCACGAGCAGCTCTCCCTACTCGAGAATTTAGGAGGTTGCGTCTTCCTCGACGTTGCCTTCGCAGTGTTTCTTACGGAACTCCAGCACGGCTGGGGCGACATCCCCCACGCGGGCGAGGGCTCGGCTTGAGAGCTCAGCGGCCTCAGTGACCTTGGCGTCAGGCGGAAACTCGCGCAGCTTGCTTGCGGTCTCGCTGAACATGCTGTGCCCCGCTTGAAACGCCTCCGTGAGCTCGTCGGTGGGAGCCGCATTGGCAACTTCGTTGAACTTCCCCGCTAGACGCTCGAGCACAAAGGCCATATCGGCTGGCTCGGAAATCACGGCCGAGCCATCGCTGTTGATCTCGTCGACAAGCTCGTCAATAGAGTCAAGCTGGCGGCAAAAGGCTGCTGCCTCCTCGGCATTCATACGTCGCAAGATAGGCGCTCCGTCTCGGGAGCTGGGTTGAAAGACGAAGTGATCTCCGCACCGTGCGTCAAAGGATTCCCGGGCCTCCTCCCATCGTCGCGCTGCGACCATCGGCATCCGCCGGGTTTCCTAGCCTCGAAAGTATGGAGCACATGTACGTTGATCTTGGCCAACTCTCTCGCGGCACCATTGTTGAGCTTCACATCTCCGGTAACACGGCGAACGTCTGGTTGATGGATTCATCGACGTACTCGCGTTACAAGCAGGGCAACTCGGTTCGCGCGATTGGTGGCCATGCCACACAAACGCCTGTGCGACTGCAGACCGACCGCTCGGGCCACTGGTATGCGGCAGCGGATCTCGGCGGTTACCCCGGTCGCCTCGGACTCGAAGCGCGAGTCTTGCCAGGTCCGGCGGCTCCGCTCCGGCAGAGGCCGAATCTTCCGATGGATTCGCCCCTGGTCACGTTCGCCGACGAGCTTCCCGAAGAGGCCTTCGAGGATCGAGAGTTCGACGTCTTCATCTCGCATGCGACCGAGGACAAGGACGAGGTCGTGCGGCCTCTCGCGCACGCACTGAAGGATCGTGGGATCGACACTTGGTATGACGAGTTTGAGCTTCAAGTAGGGGACAGTCTGCGGCGCAAGATCGACCAAGGCATTGCTCGCAGCCGCTTTGGCCTCGTGGTGCTTTCCCCGGCGTTCTTTGCGAAGAACTGGCCGCAATACGAGCTCGATGGCTTGATCGCGATAGAGATGAGCGGCGGCGCAGGACGCCTCTTGCCGGTCTGGCACGCAATCACGAAAGAGGAGCTCCTTCGCCATAGTCCATCCTTGGTTGACAGGGTCGCCCTGAACACGGCAACTCTCATCATCGATGAGATGGCGTCCCAGCTTGCGGAGGTGATCCACCCGAACGGCAGGTCATGACTTTGTTAGGTGAGCCACAGTTGCGCCCTTCGAAGGATGTGGAGCAATGCATCTCATTCGGCCCGCAAGCGGGCCTGATCTTTCGGTTCGCGACATGGCTGAAACCGCTGGTCCGAACCAGCCGCCCCATCGAGGGAGCTTCAGCTATTAAGGTACGACCGCGTAATGGGCCGGGAACGCTTTCGCTTGGGCGGGTTGATCGGGGCGACGGCTCTGATGCTCTCGCTTGCCCCGGCGCTTGCAGCGATCCCGGTTCCCACGATCCTTCCGCTGGGGCCAAGCGCCGAGCTAGAGCCCAACGACGTATCGGCGTACGCGAGTCCGATCGGGAACGGCGAGCGGGTTCGCGGCAGCATCTTCCCCGCCGGGGACGTCGACTACTACCGCTTCAGCGCGGCGGCCGGGGACTTGGTTTACGCAAGGACGGCAACGCAGATGCTCGGCCGCAACGGTGAAACGCAGCTCGCTCTCCTGGGCTCCGACGGCACCACGGTGATCGAGACCGATCTCGGAGACGGCACCTTAAGCTCGTCCAGCATCGCCGGCGCGGCGATCCCGGCCAGCGGGACGTCCTACCTGATGGTCACCCACCCCTCGCCTAGCGGAGAGACGCGCCCCTACGACCTCTACTTGCAGCTGCGATCGGGCGCTCCCGTCGGCGAGACCGAGCCGAACAACTCCGCGGCAGAGGCCGACTCGATCGCCGGCGGCTACGTCTCCGGGGTCCAGAGCCCGGCGGGCCTCGACTTCTACGCCATGCAGCTGAACGCGGGGGACACCCTCTTCCTCTCCTTGGACTTCGATCCCGAGCGCGACGGCTTCGGCTTCAACGGCCGGCTGGGGTTCGGAGTGTTGGGCGAGCCCGGTAATCAGTATCGCCTTGGCGTCGGCAACCAAGTGCCGTCCGGATCGCCGTCGATCGCCTACGAGATCACGATTGCGAAAGACGGGACCTATTACGCCGAGGTAAACACCGTGGACCCAGCGGAAGGCGGTCCACAGGCAACCTACAAGCTGTCGGCCACCGTCCTGCCGGCGGCTCGACCGAACTGCCGCACTTACTCGATCGCTCCCTCCGCGGGAGCGATTCAGGATGGCGGCGAGACCGTCTTCCCGATCAGCGTGCCCGACCCCGCCATCGTCGAGCGGGCCGCGGTCGGGCTCGACCTGACCCATGGCCGCCTCGGGGAGCTCGCCCTCTCCCTGCGCGCGCCCAGCGGTCATCAGGTTTCCCTATTCCAGGGCAAAGGCGGGGAAAAGCTCGACTCGCACATGCGTACGAGCTTCGATCTCTATGCCGCCAACTCAGGGGTCGCAACCATGAACCCTGTGTTCCTGCAGCCGCCGAGCGGCGACGAGGTCAACTGGCTGAACGGCCAGCAGGCCGGCGGGACCTGGAGCCTGGTCGCGCGCGACAACGCGGTGGGCGAAACGGGCTTCGTCTCCCGCATCGATCTCGTTCTCTGCGGACCCTCCGACCCCCTCAGCCCCAAACCGCTGATCCTCGCCGAGCCGGAGCCCCCGCGACTCTCCGGTTTGAAGATCTCCCCCAACCGCTTCCGTGCGATTCAGGAGAAGGACGCGCGCCGACCAGAGGCGAGGGTCAGCGCCGGGGCCGCCCCGGTGGGGGCGACCGTCTCCTACTTCGACTCCCAGGCTTCGCTGGCGCGCCTGACCGTCCTCGCGCGCCTCACCGGAAGGGTGGGGGCCAACGGAAAGTGTGTGCGGCCGAGGCGGTCGAACGGCAGGAAGGCGAGTTGCACGTGGCTGCGGCGCGTCGGCTCCTTCGCTCGTCGGGACAGGGTTGGCAAGAACGTTCTGCGCTTCGACGGTCAACTCGAGGGGAAAGCGCTCGCCCCGAATCGGTACGTCCTCGTCGTCACCGCTCGATCGGCCACCGGGAAGGCGAGCTACAACAAGCTGAAGAAGCCGTTCGTGATTGCCCCGTGACGCTGGGCGTCACCGGCGCCTGACTCCCTCGCTCGCTGATCGAAACCAGCCGTCCCATCAGACTCGCCTATGCAGAGCGGAATTTCTTGCGGTGGTCTAAACCCAGCGTCCTGTCCGTCAACCACGGAGCGGTTTACGCAACTCTCTGCCGGGGCAGGGTTGAAGAACCGGCATGGCTATGGGAAGAGCGATAACCGCAGGCAGGCTGCTCGCGCTGACGGCGGTGAGTGCGGCGCTCGCCCTGCCCGCGAGCTCCCTGGCGGCGACGGTCGGCGTCGAAGAGCTGCCGACCGACCCACGGCAGGTGAAAGTCGTCTTCGCGGGCGCTGCCGGTGAGGGGAACCGGCTGACCGCCTCCGTGGCCGGCGAGGATCCGGATTT
Organism: uncultured Solirubrobacterales bacterium; assembly: GCA_963849165.1. Taxonomy (GTDB): domain Bacteria; phylum Actinomycetota; class Thermoleophilia; order Solirubrobacterales; family 70-9; genus VAYN01. Next base: position 938,574 of record CAWKGJ010000004.1, read on the forward strand.
CTTCGACCTGCGGCTGGTCGACAGCGCCGCCTCGATCCAACCCGGACCGGGCTGCAGCGGCGGCGGCGCGACCGGGATCCCGGTCCTGTGCAGGGTGCACAAGCCGACCGTGGGCGAGAACTACATCTGCTTCAAACAGTGCTACGGGACCCCTGGGACCGCCTGGGACCTGAAACTGCGCTTCGCCCTCGGCGATGCCGGTAGCCGCCTCGACACCACAGCGCTTCCCGGGTACGTTCCCAACAAGTCGGGTTCACCGTCGGCTCCGGTCGAGGTCACCGTCGTCCCCGGCGCCGGCGCCGACACGGTGCTGACCGGCCCCGGCCCGGACGAGATCGAACCGAGCAGCGGCGCCGACCTGATCCGCACGGGGGATGGGCCCGACGCGTTCCGTGGCGGTCCCGTCGCCGACGGTCCCGACGACGTCGACCTCGGTGACGCCGTCGAAGACACCATCGACTACTCCGAGCGCACCGAGGGGGTCCGCTACGAACCCGACGGGCAAGCCGACGACGGCGCCGCGGGCGAGGGCGACGATCTCGGTGCCGCCGGGTACGTCTGGGGCGGCGCTGGAGCGGACACCTTGATCAGCGGCCGCGGAGACGTTCTGGACTATGGCGCCACGATCACCGGTGGCCGCGGAGACGACACGATCGTCGGCAGTCGCAGAGGCGACAGTCTCTCCGGCGGCGGGGGCGACGACGATCTCGCCGGCGGCGCCGGCAACGACGAACTGAGGGATCCGGAGGCCTACTTCGGCAGCAACGGAAAATCGGGGAACGACTCCGCCGACGGCGGGCCAGGGCACGACGAGATCGAACTCGGACGCGGCGACGACGAGGCTGCCGGCGGTCCCGGTCGCGACCGGATCGTGCTCGGCCCGGGCGGGGACACCGCGTCTGGTGGGGGCGGCAACGACCTCCTGTCGGGAGGAAAAGGGAGCGATGGGATCGAAGCCGGACCGGGGAACGACCGCCTCACCGGCGACATCGGTCGCGATCGACTCCTTGGGGGAGCGGGCGAGGATCGGATCGCCGCCGGCATGATCGTGTTCCGAGTCCTAGGGTATCGCGCCTTCCTTCATTCGCCGGGCCCGCTCGAGGGACGGCCAGACCAGGTGGAATGCGGGACCGGTCGCGACATGGTGAGAGCCGGCATCGGCGACACGGCGACCGACTGCGAGAGGGTCCTGCGTGCGGAGCCGTTCGAGGTGCGCGGGTTCAAGTCGGGGACTCCCCACTTTCCCCCACGGATCAAGTTCTCGATTCGCCGTCCCGGGACGGTCAGGCTCGAGGGCAAGGGCTTGATACCGAAAACGCGGTCCTTCAGGCGTAGCTACGGCGCCTTGGCCCTCGGCCTGCGGCCCGACGAACGGGCTCGCCGGTCGTTGCTCCGCGACGGTCACGTCGAGCTACACCTGCGGATCTCCTTCCGCGCCGTCGACGGCCGCAGGGTCGCCCGGATCTATTCGATCGATCTTTGGCAGGAGGGCGAAGTCGAAGGCCACGAGCCCGCCTGAGCCGCTTGCGGTCGCTATCTGCACGGGCCGTTGCGGGGGTTGCGAGACGGAGCTCCCCTTCCGACCACTGAAAGATGCGCCCCCTTGCAGCAATCGGCGCAGCGGCACTGGTTGCCCTCGCCCTCCTCGTTCCGGCTCACGCCGACGCGTCTCCCGCGAACGTCGCCGCCCTGCAGGCGGCCCTGCGGCAGCTGCAGCTCTACGACGGCCACGTCGACGGGATCCGCGGGCCGCTGACGCGGCGTGCCGTGATCGCCTTCCAGCGCCACCGCGGCCTCGCCGCCGACGGCATCGCCGGGCCGCGGACGCGGCGGGAGCTCGGCTGGCGCGGACGCCCGGGGCTGGGCAGCCGCACGATGCGGATCGGCAACCGCGGCTGGGACGTGGCGGCGCTGCAGTACCTGCTGCAGCGGGCGGGCCATGGTGCGGGAAGGGCGGACGGCCTATTCGGGCCGCTGACCCAAGCGGCGGTGATGCGGGCGCAGCGCGCCGCCGGGAACGGCGTCGACGGGCTCGCCGGCCCGGCGACGATCGCTTCACTGCGCGGGCGCGGGACCGCACCAAGCGCTCCCGGCCCGAGCGGGCCGGTCAGCTTCTACCGGCCCGTCTCCGGGCCGATCGGCGATGGCTTCGGAGCCTCGCGCGGCGGCGGTCGTCTCCACCAAGGGCTCGACTTCCCGGTTCCCCAGGGGACCCTGGTCCAGGCCGCCGGCGTCGGCACGACGATCTTCGCCGGCTACAACGCCGCCGGCTACGGCAACCTCGTCGTCGTCCAGCACCGGCTCGGCTACACCACCTGGTACGCGCACCTCTCCTCGATCACGACCTGGGTCGGCGAGCAGGTGGAAGGCGGCACCCGGCTCGGCTACGTCGGCTCGACCGGCTACTCGACCGGGCCCCACCTGCACTTCGAGGTGCGCCGTTACGACACCCCGATCGACCCGATCCCGATGCTGCTGTCGAGCGTCGCCGCGCGACCGCTCCGCCGCGCCGGGGGCGACGCCGAAGAGCTCGAGTGCGGAGCGAGGCGAGCCGCTTCCGACGAGCCGTCGCGGGGCGGCGACTGGATCGCCCGCGAGCCTCTCTGCCGGTAGAGGCTGATGCCCCCTCCGGCCCCTAACCCTCCTGCAGCACCGAGAGCGTGTTCCCCGCCGGGTCCTTGAACCAGGCGATCAAGGGGCCACCCTCGCGCATCACGCCTTTCTCGTCCTGGGGCAGCTCCGGGTTTCCGTACTGCTCGAAGCTGACGCCGCGGCTGCCGAGGTCGTCGACCGCCTGGTCGATGTCCTCCACCGGGAAGTTGAGGATCGTGTAGCTGGGAGGGGTCATGCCGGGGCTCAGGTACATGATCGTGTCGCGGTCGCCGGCGAGGTGGAGGGTGAGGAGGCCGTTCTCCTCGTCGAGCACCTCCACGCTCAGTCCCAGCGTCTCGCCGTAGAAGCGACGGGCCTCGTCGAGGTCGTCAACCGCGAAGCCGCTGAAGGCTTTTGAGTTCGCAAGCATGATCGGGTCCTTTCGGTTGCTGTCGACCTTGGTCTACCCGTTAGACCCGCAGATCACCGCCAACTCGTCGACGGCGGTCAATCCCCCTCCCCACCCGGCCGGCGCCGGCCGCGCTTGCGTTCGCCGAGGCGGCGCTTCTGCTCGAGGCGCCGGTGCCTGGATGCCTTGGTCGGGCGGGTCGGGCGGCGGCGGCGCGGCACCCGCAGCGCCGCGGCGATCTTCTGCGCCAGTCGCCGCAGGGCCAGCTCGCGGTTGCGGGACTGACCGCGGGCGTCCTGGGCGACGGCGGTGACGGTCGGCCCGGCGCGGGTGAGCAGTCGCTCGCGCTGCGCCTCGTCCAGAACCCGCGAGGCCTCGACGTCGAAGACGGCTTCGACCCGCGAGGCGGTGACGTTGGCGTGCTGTCCGCCGGGACCGGAGGAGCGGCTGGTGCGCAGCTCGATCTCCGCCAGCGGGATCGCCAGGCGGTCGTCGATCCTCAGCTCGTCGGACACGGCTACCCGGCCAGCTCGGGGATGTGGCGCTCGACGTGCTCGGTCAGCACCTGCCGCACCCAGCGCTGGGTCTCGGCGTCGGCCATGCGGTAGCGGCCGAGCAGCAGCTTCTGGCCCTCGAGCGGCAGGCCGGCGATCTCCCAGCGCACCGCGAGGCGCTCGAACAGCGCCTCCGAGCGCCGCCGCCAGGCATCCTCCAGCGAGGCCGCAGCGCCGGCCGGCGGCTCACCGATCTTGGCGATCGTCGGCGCGCTGAGCGACGCCCGCAGGCTGAGGACGTTGCCCTCGGGGTCGGTGTAGTCGACGGTCGGCGCCTTCTGGCGAGGCCGCCGCTGCTTCTTGCGCTTCGCCATCGCGACCGCTAGGCCAGGGCGTCGATCTTGGCAGCCAGCTCGAAGTCGGCCGCCGTGAGGCCGCCCTCGGAGTGGGTGGAGATGGTCACCTTCACGGTCGCCCAGGAGATCTCCAGGTCGGGGTGGTGGTTCATCGCCTCGGCCGGCTCGACCAGGGCGGAGACGAACTCGACCGAGCCGACGAAGTCACCGCGGTCGAACTCCTTGGCGATCGCCTCGCCGGCGCGCTTCCAGCCGGACAGCCCGGCGAGCTTCGCCTCGACCTCGGAATCGCTCAGCAGCGCCATCGTGCTTATGCTGCCAGGCGGAACCGGGCGATGCAATGCGCGCTCCTCGCCAAAGGCGCCTGAGCCTCAGCCCCCGATCGGCAGGCGCGGATTGGCGCCCCAGAAGACCACCGTGCCGAGCATGCCGATGATGTGGACGGCGACGATGTTGAAGACCATCGACTTCGCCGTCGCGGTCCCCACTCCGACCGGTCCGCCGGACGCCGTATAGCCGTAGTAACAGCCGACCAGCACGATCACGGTCGCCATCGTCATCGCCTTGATCAGGCTGAAGATCAGGTCGGGTGGGCTCTGGAACATCCAGAAGATCAACGCGTAGCCGCCGGAGGAGACGTCGCCGACCTGCTCGACGACGGAGAAATAGCTCGCCGCGTACATCACGCCGATCGCGACCAGGTACATGAACGGCAGCGCGATCCAGGATGCGAGCAGGCGGGTGGCGCAGAGGAAGGTGATCGGCGGCACCCCCATCACTTCGAGGGCGTCGATCTCGTCGGAGATCCGCATCGCCCCGATCTCGGCCACGATCCCGGTCCCGACCTTGGCCGAGAGGATGTAGCCGAAGGCGTAGGGCGCCGCCTCACGCAGGTCGCAGAAGGCGGAGAACAGCCCCGCATAGGAGGGGGCGCCCTGGGCGCGGAAGAAGTAGGCGCCCTGGATCCCGCACTGGAGGCCGAGGATCAGGACGAACGCCCAGACGATCAGGGCCGAGCCGAAGATCAGGATGCCGGCCTGACGGATCGCCTCACCGAAGTAGACGAAGGCCCGGCCGGAGTAGACCTGGCCGGCGACCCGGGAGCCGAAGCGGGCGATCTCGCCGAACGAGTCGAGCCAGGCGCGGGGGGCGTCGAGCCAGCCGATCACCGGATCGCCTGCAGCTCCGGATTGGTGGCGAGCAGGAACGAGGTGACTACGAACTGGAAGAAGAAGACGGCGACCAGAGAGATGACGACCGCCTGGTTGACGGCCCGCCCCACGCCCGCCGCCCCACCCGACGCGGACATCCCCTTGTAGGAACAGACCACGGCGATGATCGCGCCGAACATCGTGCACATCAGGACCGAGGACCAGATGTCGGTCACCGTCGCGTTGGAGAACAGGGTCGCGAAGAAGCCCCCGAGCGACTGGTTGTAGATCAGCTCGGCGACGATGCCGGCGCTGAGGCCGAAGACGATGGCGAAGATGTCGAGCAGGGCGGTGACGAGCATCAGCGCCAGGAAGCGCGGCACGACCAGGTTCTTGATCGGGTCGACGCCGAGCACCTGCAGGGCGTCGAGCTCCTCGCGGATCTTGCGGGCTCCGAGGTCGGCGGTGATCGCGGTCCCGGCGACGCCGCCGACGACCACCGCGGTGACCAGGGGGCCGATCCAGCGGATCGCGGTGAGGACGAAGAAGCCCCCGAGCCGGTCAAGGGCGCCGAAGACCTGCAGTGGCCCCGCCGCCTGCAGCCCGGGGGCGCCGAGGTTGAGCGCAAAGGTCGAGATCAAGAGCGGGAACCAGCAGAGCTTCAGCGTGAACAGGCACTGCTCGGCCAGCTCCTCGCCGTACGGGTAGGGCGGCCGGACCGCGGAGATCAGCGTCCGCGTGGTGAGGATGACCATCGTCCCCACCTCGACGAAGAACGCCCCGACCGGGCCGGCTCGGCTGGCTAGGGCTTCGCCCGCCACCAGCTCATCGCCTTGCCGAGGGGGCCGTTGCCTCGCGCCCGCGCTTCCTTGCGAACCCGCTGCTCCGCTGCTTTCTGCGCTTCAGAGAGCTGTGCGATCAGGGTGTCGCGGGTTTGCTCCAGCTCCTGCACCCCGGCCACGTGGGCGACGGCGCGGCGCGGCGCCGTCGGCAGCTCCTCGGCGCTGAGGTAGCGGGCGTAGCTGGCCAGCTCCGCCTCGAGACGGCCGATCTGCCGACGCAGCTCCTGCCGTACCTCGATCGCCTCGCTCTCCTCGCCGAGGTCGGGGAGCTCCGCCGGCGCCGGCGGATCGGAGCCGGGGCCGCCGGAGATGCTCGCGCAGGCCATCGCGACGATCGCCAGGTCACGCGAGCCGAGGCCGGCGGCGCTGGCGCGACGCAGGGCGTCGGCGGCGATCTCCTCCAGCTCGGGAGCCGGCTCGACGCCCTCGGCGACGAAAGTCCCCTGCCCCTGGAGGCTGACCACGAGGCCATCCGCCTCGAGGCCCTCGTAGACGGCCCGCACGGTGTTGAGATTGACCCCCGCCCACTCGGCGAGTCGGCGGAAGCTGGGCAGGCGCTCCCCGCTCGCCAGCTGGCCGGTGGAGATCAGGGCGCGCAGCCGCCAGGTCAGCTGCAGCCCAACCGGCAACTCGTCGCTGGGATCAGTCGCGAAGGGGTTGGGCCCGGCCTGCGCGGCGACGTCTTGCTGTGCCATCAGTGAACACAGTAGCCACGATGACTGTTCTAGTCAACTGGTACAGCTGGCCAGGAGCCCCGCCGTTTCACCGGCATCGGGCTTCCGCGCCGCCGCCCAGAGGCGCCGCGGCGAGACGACCCCGCAGAGGCCCCCCGTCCAGCGCCCTTCCCGGCCCAGCAGGAAGAGGCCGTAATGGTGGCCGACCCGGTCCGGGAGCGCGCAGGCGGCCGAGCCGCGGGGGCTGATCACCTTCAGGACCGCGCCAGCCTCGATCTGCTCACGGCCCCGGTAGACGCGCAGGACCTCGTAGCGGTACTCGGACCGGTTGGCGCCCTGCGGCTCGACGGCGAGCAGGCGACCGCTGACCGCGGCATCGGAGCGACTCAGCGATTCCGCCGGGGTCGTCGGCGCGCAGGAGCAGGCCAGCGCGCTGCCGGCGAAGACCAGGCCGAGCAGCACGACAGAGACCGCTGCGATGGCGACGCGCCCCCCGCGCACCGACCCAGCCTAGAGAGAAAATCTCGCATTTACAATCGCGCCGCTAAGGCGTGAGGACGATCTTCAGCGCTTCGCGGCGGTCGTAGATCGCGTAGGCGTCGCCGGCTTCGTCGAGGGCCATGTGATGGGTGACCAACGGCGCCGGGTCGAGCTTGCCGGCCTCGAGCAGGGCGAGGACGCGGTCGACGTGGGCGATCACGTTGGCGAGGCCGAGCCTCAGGTCGAGCCCCTTCAGCCAGGCCAGGCCAAGGGGCACCTCGCCCTTGCCGGCGTAGGCACCGATCCCGGAGACGGTGCCGGCGTCGCGGGCGAGGCTGATCGCCAGCGCCAGGGGCGCCGGGTCGCCGACCGCGTCGACGACGACGTCGGCGCCGATCCCGCCGGTGGCCGCTCGGATCGCCTGCTTCGGCTCCTGCTCGGTCAGGTGCAGCGGCGTCGCCCCGAAGGACGCGGCCATGTCCAGTCGTTCCCGCACGGTGTCGATCGCGAAGACCTCAACGGCACCGCCGGCGAGCGCCGCCTGCACCGCGCAGAGCCCGACCGGGCCCAGGCCCAGCACCGCGACGGTGTCGCCGGAGCGCATCCCAGCGTGGGCGACGGCGTGGTAGCCGGTCCCCATCACGTCGCCGGCGAAGAGGGCGACGTCGGCCGACATCCCCTCCGGCACCCGCCGCAGGGTGAGGTTGGCGCGCGGCACCAGCAGCTGCTCGGCCTGGGCCCCCTGGAGGTCGCCGAGGTGGGCGCCGTGTCCGAAGGTCTGTCCCTGGCGACAACGGTGGTAGTCCCCGCGCAGGCAGGAAGAGCAAGTCGCGCAGGCGGTGTGAAAGGTGCCGAGCACCCGGTCGCCCACCGCTACCCGGTCGACGTCGTCCCCCAGCGCCAGCACCGTCCCGACGAACTCGTGCCCGATCGTGAACCCCGGCTCGACCGGCACCCGCCCGTGGTAGATGTGCAGATCCGACCCGCAAATCCCACTCGCCTCCACCCGAATCACAGCATCATCGGAAGCAAGGATCTCGGGATCATCCTTCTCCTCGATCCGAACCTGCTCAGGGCCTTGAAAGGTGACGGCGCGCATGAACCTCACCGTATACCGGCCCACGAGAGGGGGTCGGGTGGGACCTCGCCAAGCCTCCCCGCAGTTCGCGCAGGCGAGGTCCCACCCGACCCCGCCACCGCCCGCCCCCGTCTACTAGGAGCTGACGCCGGCGACCTGAAAGCGGCTGCTCTCCCCCTCGGGACTGGCCGTCTCGGCGATCCGCGATTCCAGCGCCAGCTCCTTCTCGAAGTCGGCCGCCTCACCGTGGGCGAAGGAGACGTCCTTGCCCTCGAGCAGCTCGATGAAGACCTCGACGAAGCGGGCGTCGAGCTGTTTGCCGGCGACCCGGCGCAGCTCGACGATCGCGTCGTGGCTCGACATCGGCGTGCGGTAGGAGTCGCGGGCGGTCATCACGTCGTAGGTGTCGGCGACGGAGATGATCCGCGAGAGCTCGGGGATGTCGTCGCCGGCGAGGCCGCGCGGATAGCCTTTGCCGTCGATCCGCTCGTGATGGGCGAGGATGATCTCCGCCACCGGGCCATAGCCGTCCAGCGAGGAGACGACCCGCGCCCCCTGCTGGGGGTGGCGCCGGATCAGCATCCAGTCCTCGTCGGTGAGCGGCACGTTGGCCTTGAGGATGCGGTCGGGAAGGATGAACTTGCCGATGTCGTGGAGCAGCGCGGCGATGTGGACCAGCTCCTCCTCGCGGCGTGAGTAGCCGGCGCGCTGGGCGATCGCCCGCGAGTAGCGCGCCACCGCGGCCGAGTGGCGGGCGGTCATCTGGTCCCGCAGGTCGAGGGTTCGCAGCATCGCGCTCAACATCCCGACCTGGAAGCTGGCCAGCTGCTTGCTGCGCAGCTCCAGCTCCTCGGCCCGCTGCTGGGAGACGAGCAGGGCGCCGAGCAGGTACTGGAAGGTGACGAGGACGACGCCGAACAGCGCCACCCCGGCCAGGCCCACCTCGACGTAGAGGTAGGCGATGCCGCAGGCCATCAGCGCCGCCGCGAGCTCCGAGGGCAGCAGCGGAATCAGCGCCGTGCGCACCTTGAGGAAGAAGGAGCTGCGGTCCAAGTAGCACGAGTAGGAGGCGATCATCGTGAAGTTGATCGCCAGCGCCAGCAGGAAGACGGCGAAGATCAGCCCGTAGAAGGCCGGTTCGGAGCTGGAAACCCCCTGCGTGACCGCGGAGTGGAAGGCGATCCCGGTGACCAGCGGGAAGGTCGCGTAGGTGAGCAGGTTGTTGAGCAGGAAGTGCCACTCGTCGCGCCAGCGCAGCCACCCGGCCAGGATCGTCATCGCGCCGATCAACGCCGCCGGCGTACCGCCGAGGAAGACCATCGCCAGGACCAGCGCCAGGAAGCTGCCGGAGATCTTGACCTTGGAGGTGGTGCTGATCGCGGTCAGGTCGCTGAAGACCGAGAAGCCCAGCAGGATCGCGAACAGCGGCAGGTTCCAGTCGGCCTCCGAAGACCGCCAGACGGCGACCGCGGCGACCACGGCAAGGCCGACGACCTGGGCGCCTATCGCTAGCTTGGTTGGGCGGTTGCCGCTCATCTTCGCGGGGGACTGGGACTGAGGCCGCTGCTCTGGGCTAGAGATTCCGCGGCCACCCGCCGTTCCCTTCGCCAGGGTGCGACCTTGAAACGAACGCTACGTGCGGCATTCGAAGCTACCGAGATATAGAGAGTGCTTCAACCGCCGTGGCCGGATGGCGGGTCTCGTGCAAACGCCGTTCCGCGGCGGCAGATCCGCTTCGCTCGGAGCAGGGAAACCGCAAAGGGTCGGCGGCAACGACCCCGAAACACGACAAAGGGCGCCCCACAGGGGACGCCCTTTGTGAAGACTGGTGCGAGCAATCAAGTGCTCGCGTTAGGAAGATCTAGTGACGGTAGCCCATGTTCTTGTCCCCTTCCTTTGGTGGTTGAAGCCCGCAACTTCGTGCGTTGCATCCAATGAACTTCCAAATTGCCTGGCAACTTTGTAGCACAACTTCGCCGAAACTTGTGCAACTGCAGGAAATCTTGTGCATAAATGCAGTAGTTCGCCCACCTATCAATGCGTAGACGACGCCTAATCGACCCCCTGCGCCGGCCCCTCTTCCGGCGGCTCGCGACGACGTACACGGTCAACGAGCTGGGCGACTGGATGGGGATCATCGCCCTCTCGGTGCTCGTCTTCGACCGCACCGACAGCGCCCTCGCAACCGCCGCGCTCTTCCTCGGCACCCGCTTCCTCCCCGCTCTGCTGGCGCCGGTTTTGGTCGCCCGGGCCGAGCGGCCGCCGCCGCGCTACGCGCTGCCGGTCATCTATTGCGCCGAGGCGGCCGCCTTCGGCGTCCTCGCCCTGCTCGCCGCCGACTTCTCCCTGGCGGCGGTGATCGTCGTCGCCACGATCGACGGCGCCCTCGCCCTGACCGGCCGGGCGCTGACTCGAGCCGTCGTCGCCGCGCAGCTGGAGCCCACCGGTGAGCTGCGCGCCGGCAACGCCCTGCTCAACGTCGCCTTCACCGGCGGCGCCGCGATCGGCCCCGGCCTGGCCGGCCTCGTCGTCGCCGGCTTCGGCGTGCAGACGGCGCTGCTGCTCGACGCCGTCTCCTTCTACGCGATCGCCTGGATCCTGCTGACCGCCGGGCCGATGCCGCGGGCCGAGCCGGAAGCGGGGCGGATGCGCGACCGCGTCCGCGCCGGCATCGCCTACATCCGCGAAAAGGCCGCCCTGCGCCGCCTCCTGATCGCCCAGGGAGCGGCCTTCGTCTTCTTCGCCGCGGTGATCCCGGTCGAGGTCGTCTACGCCAAGGAGACGCTGGGGGCGAGCGACTCCGGCTACGGCCTGATGCTCGCCAGCTGGGGGGTCGGGATGGTCCTCGGCAGCTTCGTCTTCGCCGCCGTCCGCCGCGCCTCGCTGGCGCTGCTGCTTCTGATCAGCACGCTCGCGGTCGGCGCCGGGTACCTCGGGCTGGCGGCGGCGCCGACGCTGGCGATGGCGTGCGCCGCCTCAGTGCTCGGCGGCACCGGCAACGGCGTCCAGTGGGTCTCGACGATCAGCGCCGTGCAGGAGATGACCGCGGCCGGGATGCAGGCGCGGGTGATGAGCGTGCTGGAGTCGATCGGGGCGGCGATGCCGGGGCTCGGCTTCCTCATCGGCGGGGTCATCGCCGCCACCGCGAGCCCCCGTACCGCCTTCCTGATCGCCGGCCTCGGGGTCTTCGCGATCGTCGCCGTAGTTACGCCCATACTTGGAGCTAATTGGCCTGAACGCGGCGCATCTTCCGTTCCAAAGCCGCTTGACGGCGGTAACGACATTGTGCTGGAGTTGATTCCAGGGAGCAGGTCCATCCAGTCCGATCGGGAGGTATTACGTTGAGAAACCTTTGCGTGCTTGTCGCGGTGCTCGCCCTTGCAGCGGTTTCAGCAATTGGACTGGCCGCCTGCGGGAGCGACTCCGAGTCCGAGTCCGCCGGAGGCGGTGCGGCGGGCGACTCCTCGGTCACGATCGCGCAGGCATCGCAACCGGATTTCCTCGACCCGGCGCTCTCGTACACGATCCACGGCTGGGAACCGATGTGGACCGTTTACATGCCGCTGATCACCTATCAGCGCGAGGAGGGCGCCGCCGGGGCAGAGCTGATGCCGGGCCTGGCCGAGGCGCTGCCGAAAGTCAGCAACGGCGGCAAGACCTACGAGCTGACCCTGCGCAAGGGGGTCAAATACTCCGACGGCACGCCGGTCAAGGCCAGTGACTTCGAGCACGCGATCAAGCGGGTGCTCAACCTCGAGTCCGGCGGCGCTCCCTATTACGAGGTGATCGAGGGTGCCGACTCCTACCTCTCCGGCGGCAACCCGAATGCCGACGTCTCCGGGATCGAAACGAACGACAAGACCGGCGAGATCACGATCGAGCTGGTCGCCCCGGAAGGCGCCTTCAGCTTCGCCCTGGCGATGAACTTCGCCAGCCTCGTCCCGGGCGACACGCCGTTCAAAAACGTGACCAACGACCCCGCCCCCGGCGTCGGCCCCTACATGTTCACCAAATCGGTGCCGAACCGGGAATTCGTGCTCGAGAAGAACCCCAACTTCACCGACGAGACGGTGCCCGGGGTCTCGACCGCCACCATCGGCACGGTCAAAACCGTGATCGACCCGAGCGTCCCGCAGCAGACCCAGGACGTGATCAACAGCAAACTCGACTTCATGCAGGAACCCCCGGCGGCCGACTTCGTCGCTGAAATCCTCGAAAAGTTCGGCCCCGAAGGCAGCGAGGAGCAGCGCTACAAGGAATTCACCACGCTCTCCACCTACTACTTCTTCCTCAACGGAAAAGTGGAGCCGTTCGACGATCCGAAGGTCCGCGAAGCGGTCAACCTCGGCCTCGACAAGCCCGCCCTGGCGCGTCTCTTCGCCGGCACGCTGGCACCGGGCTGCTCGTTCCTGCCGCCGGAGATGCCGGGCTACTCGGAAGCGCTGGACAGCGGCGAGTGCCCCTGGGGCGACCCGAACGAGGCGCCGGACCTGAAGAAAGCCCAGCAGATGATCAAAGAAGCAGGGGCCGAGGGCGCCAAGGTCACGGTCTGGGGCGACAACGTCGACCCCACCCCCGCGGTCACCCAGGCCTACGCCGACCAGCTCAACGAAATGGGCCTCGACGCGGAACCGAAAATCCTCGACGGCGGCGTCTACTTCCAGACGATCGGCAACGAGAGCACGGAAGCGCAGACCGGTTTCCTCAACTGGTTCGGCGACTTTCCCCATCCGGCGAACTTCTTCTTCCTCGTCGACGGAGCGACGATCCAGCCGACCAACAACCAGAACATGAGCAACGTCGACGATCCGCACATCAACAAGGAACTGGCCGAACTGGGCAAAGAGCCCGACCTGACCAAGGTGACGGATCGCTGGGAGGCCCTCAACGAGTACCTCGTCGGCAAGGCCTACCTCGTCCCCTACGGCTACCGGAAACTGGGCACGTTCATGTCGGAACGGATGAACTTCGCCGACTGCACGCCGATCAATCCGGTGATCTACAACGACTACTCGCAGTGGTGCCTGAAGGACGAATAGTCCACGCGGCACCCTGATATCCGGCCGCCTCCCACCGCCCCCCGGTTTGCCGGGGGGCGGTGGCGGATAATCAGCACCGGTGCCAGAACATCCTCAAGAGGCCGGTGCTGACGGCACCGAGTTCACGCTCGACTCCCCGGAGGAGCTGGCCCAGGATCCGCTGGAGCGTCCCGGCCTCGGCCCCTGGCGACTGACCTGGCGGCGGCTGCGCCGCGACAAGGTCGCGCTCGCGGCCGGCGTCGTCTTCCTGCTGATCATCGCCGCCTGCCTGGCGGCACCGCTCTGGGCCGAGCACGTCGCCGAGACGACCCCGGAGGCGAACCACCTCTCCGACAAAGTCGTGATCGACGGAAAGTCGACCGACGTCGTCGACCTGCTCGGCAAACCGATCGGCCCGACCTGGAGCGACCACTTCTTCCTCGGCGCCGACAAGAACGGGCGCGACATCATGGTGCGGCTGCTCTACGGCGGCCGCAACTCGCTGATGATCGGGCTGGCGGGGGCGCTGGGGACGATCGCGATCGGGCTGGTGCTGGGACTGGTCGCCGGCTACTACCGCGGCCGCGCCGACAGCGTCATCCGCGCCGGCCTGGACGTGATCTGGGCCTTCCCGGTGGTCCTGCTCGGGGTGGCGCTGGGCGTCGCGCTCGCCCTCGGCGGGATCTCGATCGGCCCGATCCAGATCGCCGGCAACTCGCTGGCGATCCCGATCATGATCATCGCCGTCTCCTACATCCCCTACCTGGCCCGGCCGGTGCGCGGCCAGGCGCTGGCCCTGCGCGAGCGCGAATTCGTCGAGGCGGCCCGGGCCCAGGGCATGGGCTCGCTGCGGATCGTCTTCAGCGAGATCCTCCCCAACGTCGCCTCGACCCTGGTCGTCTTCCTGCCGCTGCTGGTCGCCAACGCGATCCTGCTCGAGGCCTCGCTCTCCTTCCTCGGCGCCGGCGTCCAGGCCCCGAACCCGTCCTGGGGGACGATGATCGCCGAAGGCGTCGACCGCATCGTCACCGCGCCGCACCTGGTGATCGTGCCGGGCGCGCTGCTGGCGCTCTCGGTGCTCTCGCTCAACATCTTCGGCGAGGGCGTGCGCGACGCGCTCGACCCCCGCGCCCGGGTCAGGATCGAGCACTGATGAGCTCCGAGATGGCCCGCTTCGTGATCCGCCGCCTGCTCTCGATGGTGGCGGTCCTGTTCGCCGTCTCGGTGATCGTCTTCCTGATCTTCACCGTGCTGCCGGGGGGCGACCCGGCGGTGCGGATGGCGGGCAAGGTCCCGACCGAGACCCAGGTCGAAGCGATCCGCGAGGAGTGGGGCTTCGACGAACCGCTCTACGTCCAGTACGCGACGATGATGAAGCAGCTCTTCAGCGGCGAGACGGTCTCCTACTTCACCCAGCAGAACGTCACCGAAGAAATCGCCAAGGGGCTGCCGCGAACGCTCTCGCTGGCGGTCGGGGCGGCGCTGATCTGGATGGCCTTCGCGGTCGCGCTCGGCCTCTACAGCGCCCTGCGCGCCGGCAAGATCTCCGACCGCCTGCTCACCGTGCTGTCCTTGATCGGGATCTCGATGCCGGTCTTCTGGCTCGGCGCGATGATGAGCTACTACCTCGGCTACAAGCTGGGGATCTTCCCGGAAAGCGGCTATGTCGAATTCAGCGAGGACCCGTTCCAGTGGTTCTGGCACCTGGTGATGCCGTGGACGGCGCTCTCGGTCCTCTTCATCGGCTTCTACTCGCGGGTGCTGCGCTCCGACGTGCTGGAAACGATGGGTGAGGACTACGTGCGCACCGCCCGCGCCAAGGGGCTCTCGGAGCGACGGGTGCTGCTCAAGCACGTGCTGCGCAACTCGCTGATCCCGATCGTCACCCTCTGGGGGCTCGACTTCGGCGCCGTGATCGGCGGTGCCGCGATCCTCACCGAGTCGGTCTTCAGCCTGCAGGGGGTCGGCCAGTACGCGGCCGAATCGATCGGCCAGCTCGACCTGCCGCCGATCATGGCGGTGACCATGTTCGGCGCCTTCTTCATCGTCATCCTCAACGCGGTGGTCGACATCGCCTACGCGGCGCTCGACCCGCGCATCCGGCTGGAAGGGAACCCGGCGCGATGAGCGAGCGCGCGCCGCTGCTGCAGGTCCGCGACCTCTCGGTCTCCTTCAAGACCGAAGAAGGGACGGTGCAGGCGGTCGACACGGTCGACTTCGAGCTCGGGACCGGGGAGGTGCTGGCGATCGTCGGTGAGTCGGGCTCCGGCAAGTCGGTCACGGCGATGAGCCTGATGGGGCTGACCCGCGATCACAACGCGGCGATCTCCGGCACCGCCGAGTTCGAGGGCACGGAGCTGATCGGAGCCGGCGACGAGGAGCTGCGGCGCCTGCGCGGCAACCGCATGGCGATGATCTTCCAGGACCCGATGAGCTCGCTCGACCCGGTCTACCGGATCGCCGACCAGATCATCGAGCAGATTCAGGCGCACCGGGACGTCGGCAAGGAGGAGGCGCGGGCGCGGGCGATCGAGCTGCTCGACGCGGTCGGCATCCCCGACGCCGCCAACCGCGCCGGCGCCTACCCGCACGAGTTCTCGGGCGGGATGCGGCAGCGGGCGATGATCGCGATGGGGCTCTCGCTGGAGCCCTCGCTGCTGATCGCCGACGAGCCGACGACCGCGCTCGACGTCACCGTGCAGGCCCAGATCATCGAGCTGCTGCGCGACCTCAACCGGCGCCGCGACCTCTCGATCCTGCTGATCACCCACGACATCGGCGTGGTCGCCGAAATCGCCGACCGGGTGGCGGTGATGTACGCGGGGCGAATCGTCGAGTACGGGACCCTGGACGAGATCTTCTACGACCCCCAGCACCCTTATACGTGGGGGCTGCTGGGCTCGCTGACCCGGATCGACCGGCCGCGGCCGCAGCGGCTGCCGCAGATTCCGGGCATGCCGCCCTCGCTGCTGGCGCCGCCGCGCGGCTGTCATTTCCGGCCTCGCTGCGCGCACGAGTTCGACCGCTGCACCGAGGTGCCCGGCCTGGAGCTCCGGCTGCCTGACGCGCCCGGCCACTGCGACCGCTGCTGGCTCGAGCCGTCCCAGAAGCGGGCGCTGCGCCAGGTCGGCGAGCCGAGCCCGGCGGGGCCGCGATGAGCCCGGCCGGCGAGCAGCTGCTCGAGATCCGCGACCTGGTCAAGCACTTCCCGATCAGGTCGGGGCTGCTGGGTCGCGAGACCGACCAGGTGCGCGCCGTCGACGGGATCGGCTTCGCCGTCGCCGCCGGCGAAACGCTCGGCCTGGTCGGCGAGTCGGGCTCGGGCAAGTCGACCGCCTGCCGTGCGGTCCTGCAGCTGATCGAGCCGACCTCGGGCTCGGTCCGCTTCGAGGGCCAGGAGCTGGTCGGGCTCAGTCAGCGCCGGCTGCGGCCGCTGCGCCGCGACATGCAGATGATCTTCCAGGACCCCTACGCCTCGCTGAACCCGCGACGGCGGGTCGGCCAGATCGTCGGCGGGCCGCTGAAGCTGAACGGGATCGCCTCGGGGGCGGAGCTGCGCAAGCGGGTCGAAGAGCTGCTCGACCGGGTCGGCCTCTCCCCCGAGCACTACGACCGCTTCCCGCACGAGTTCTCCGGCGGCCAGCGGCAGCGGATCGGGATCGCGAGGGCGATCGCGCTGAAGCCGAAGCTGATCGTCGCCGACGAGCCGGTCTCGGCCCTCGACGTCTCGATCCAGGCCCAGATCGTCAACCTGCTCGACGACCTCCAGGACGAGCTCGGGCTCGCCTACGTCTTCGTCGCCCACGACATCGGCGTCGTCCGCCACGTCTCCGACCGGATCGCGGTCATGCACGACGGCAAGATCGTCGAGCAGGGCACGGCCGACCAGGTCTGCGAGCGGCCGGTCGACCCGTACACGAAGAAGTTGCTGGCGGCGGTGCCGATCCCGGACCCGCGCGAGAGCCGGGCCCGGCGGCAGCGAGCCGCATCGGCCGGCTGAGCCGTACCCTCTGGACAGCGTGTCCCTCCCGCTCTCGCCGCCGATCAAGCCACAGCTGGCGCTGACCCGCAAACAGCTGCCGGTCGGCGAGGAGTGGGCGTACGAGCCGAAGCTGGACGGGTTCCGGGCGATCGTCTTCGTCGACGGCTCCGAGACCTACGTCCAGTCGCGGGGCGGCAAAGAACTGGCTCGCTACTTCCCGGAGCTGAGCTTCGCGCCGGGGCGCTGGGTGCTGGACGGCGAGCTGGTGATCCGCGACGCCGACGGCAACCTCGAATTCGACTCGCTGCAGGAACGCATCCACCCGGCCCAGTCGCGGATCGACCTGCTCGCCAAGGAGATCCCCGCCGGCTACATCGTCTTCGACCTGCTGGCCGAGGGCGACGAGTCGCTGCTGGAGGTGCCGCTGGCCGAGCGGCGGGCGCGGCTGGAGGCGATCGCCCCCGGGGCCGGGCTGGAGCTGACGCCGCTGACGCCGGACGCCGCGCAGGCGGAGAGGTGGCTGAACAGCATCGAGGGGGTGATGGCGAAGCAGCTCGAGGCGCCCTACCTCCCCGGCAAGCGCAAGGGGATGGCGAAGGTCAAGCGCGAGCGCACGATCGACTGCGTGGTGATGGGCTGGCGGCCGGGCAAAGAGGAGGGCACCGTCGGCTCGCTGATCCTCGGCCTCTACGACGGCGGGGAGCTGCGCTCCGTCGGCCACATCTCCGGCTTCTCGATGGCGGCGAAACGCAGCATGCGGGCGATGCTGGCGCCGCTGGAGACGGGCGAGAGCGGCAGCGCCGAGCCGAGCCGGTGGACCGGCGGGCGGGATTTGGAGTGGGTGGAGTTGAGGCCGGAGCTGGTGATCGAGGTTGGCTATGACCATGCGGCGAGCGGGCGGATCAGGCACGGGGCGAGGTTTCACGGTTTCAGGGACGACAAAGCGCCAGCGGAGTGCAAGTTCGAGCAGCTAGACGAAGGCGGGTAGCCGGGCGGGGCCTGCCTCGGGGGGAGACGCCTGCGGGCGAGGTTTACGTTCTCGGCGTCTCCCCCCGAGTCACCTACCCGGAGACGCGCTTTCGGCTGGCGGCTAGAACAGGGCAGCCTGGGGAGGATCCTCGGGACCAGGGTTGGGAATTGCTCGCGGTGGTGAAGCTGCATCGCCGGAGCGGTCTACTAGAGCTTTGCGGAGGCGGTTGCGGCCCCAGCCGCGGACTGCTCGGGTCGTGTGTTTTCGTTGCTCCGGGCGCATGTAGGCGCGGCCTTTGTAGAGGGCCTCGTAGCGGGGGAGGAGGTCTGGGCGTTTGGCTTCGAGCCAGGCGAAGAAGACGTCTTTGACCTCGTCGCGGAGGTGGAGGGCCACGCCGCCGAGGAAGGTGGCTTTGGCTTTTGTGGCGCGTTCGATTATCGGGCGGACTTGGTCGGGGTGGTCGTTGATGCCGGGCATCAGCGGGGCGATCAGGACGCCGGAGTCGATGCCGCGGCGGCGCAGCTCGGCGACGGCGTCGAGCCGGGCGGCGGGGCTCGGCGTGTGCGGCTCGGTGGCGCGCCAAGCGTCCTCGTCGAGGGTCGGGACCGAGAGGTTGACCGAGACCGGCAGCACCTTCGCCATCCGCTCGAAGATCTTCACGTCGCGCATCACCAGCGGCGACTTGGTCAGCACCGAGACGGGGGTCTGCGCCGCCTCCAGTGCCTCGAGAATCTCGGGCATCATCCGGTAGCGGCTCTCGACCCACTGATAGGGGTCGGTGTTCGTCCCCAGCGCCACCAGCTCGCGCTTCCAGCTCGGCCGTGCCAGCTCCGCCCGCAGCAGCTCCGGCAGGTTGACCTTGACGACGATCTCGCGCTCGAAGTCGCGGCCGGCGTCGAAATCTAAATAGGTATGAGTTCTTCGAGCGAAGCAAAATTTACAGGCATGAGTGCATCCTCTGTACTGGTTGACCGTGTAGCTGAACCCGTAGCGCCCGCCGGGCACGTGGTTCAGCGCCGAGCGGGCGCGGACCTCGTGGAAGTTGATCCCCATCGCCTCAGGGGCGTCGAAGGTACGCGTGACGGTGCCGTCGCCGACTCCCGGCAACCGCAGATCGTTCTCCACTCGCTGTTCATCCCAACGCATCGAACGTATGTTCGCATACCTCTTCGGCAATTGTGTAGCCGCGACACGTACCGCTCTGCGCCGCCCCCCGCCTAGCCTTCCCGCCATCAGAAAATCAATGGCCCCGGCGGCGGTGGAACGCCCCGGGGCCGTGGCACCGAAAGGTTGGGCCTCTCGATGCATCACAAGGCTATTCCGCGCCCTGAGGGCGGCGCTATCGAACTCGAGGACGTGCAGCGCGTCGTGCTCGGCCTGGTCCTCGCTGAACACCCTTGTCAGATGACCGTCTCGGAGATCGGGAGGGAGATCGACAACCGCCCCGCTGTTGATCAGGCCGTTGACGATCTTGGGCGCGCCGGCCTACTTAGACGGGTCGGTGCATCGGTCCTCCCGACCCGTGCCGCGCTCCACTTCGACCGGCTTGCGGCATGATCGACGTAGCCGGTCGTTTTGGCGACAACCTCGCCCGCGTTCGTCGCGAAGCCGACCTCTCTCAGGACGAGACCAGCATCCGCGCCTCGGTCCACAGGACCGAGATCAGCCAGATCGAGAGAGGTCTGCGGATTCCCCGGATCGACACGCTCGTGAAGCTCATGGGGGCGCTTGAAGCCACCGCCGGTGAGCTGCCGGAGGGGATCGCGTGGACGCCCGGTGAGTCTCGACGCGGCTCCTTCAAACCCGAGGATGAGAGCACCCGCCCCTAAGAAGGGGTCAACAGGGAAACGCCGGGATGCGTTGTATAGTCCTAAGCAGGAAAGGGCTTCCGGGCCGGCCAAACTGGACGGCCGACCCGGGTCGACACCCTGTTAGTCAGTGACCCAGGTACCTTAGGTATGACCCTCCTGGGAACGCGTGGCCATTGACAGTGGCTCGCCATTCCCATTCTCTGGAGCCCCCGGCAGCGCGGCCTGACCGGCCTCGCTTTCGGAAGCAAGTTCGTAGTAGCCCTTGGCGGGCCTGGAAAGCTTGTTCTCCTTGACCAGGGTTGAAGCCATCATCTGAAGACGATGGTGGTCTTTCTTGGAGTCGGTCAGCCAGCCCCGCTCCTGAAGATCCTTGTTCAACTCGGTCAGTCTGATCCCCAATCCCTGCGGCTTCTCGGTCATGACGGACAGGACCGCCTTCCGAAGCGGGGGGATCTCCTTGCCGGGGGTGCCGTTGGTCGCCTGGCCGTTCGTGGGCATCTCGCCAAGCTGACGCGTCAAGCCATAAAGAGTCCGCCAAGTGCTCTGCTCTTCCTGTAGGGCCTTGATTTCAGCGTCAATCCGCTGGATCTCATGCTCGGCCTGCTCGGGGCTGACCGAGGCAAGGACGGTCTGTAGCTGCTTGAGGATTTCGGGCGCTTGAGTCATCGTGAGTTGAGAATACCAGTCTGTGGGGCGGTGAGTTGAATTTGGGTTCTTCTCACCGCGAACTCAAATATAGACGCTCCATCAGTCGAACTCACGGCCTGTCATGGATTACGTGTGTTTGGTATCATGATAAACGTCATGGCAGCCCGAAACCGCAACTCACTCGCCCCGTCTCGGTCGAGCGAATCCCAAATGACCTACACGCGGTTTCTTGAGTTGTTCCCCGACAACGATGCCTGCTTGGAGCATCTGAAGGAGCGCTTCTTTGTCGACGGCACCGAGTGCCCTAAGTGCAGCAAGGCCAGCAAATTTCACCGAATCAGCGGCCGCTCGGCCTACTCCTGCCAGTTCTGCGGGCATCACGTCTACCCCACCGCCGGCACGATCTTTCACAAGAGCAGCGTGAGCTTGCAGCTTTGGTTCTTCGCCGTCTACCTCATGTCTTCGACCCGCTGCGGGATCAGCGCGAAGCAGCTAGAGAGGGAGATCGGGGTCACCTACAAGACCGCTCACCGCATGTTCAAGCTGATCCGGTCGCTGCTGGCCGACGATGACGAGGGACCTCTCGGTGGCGACGTGGAGGTAGACGAGTCGGCCTACGGCGGCGGGGTCCGAGCGACCGAAACCCATCGACAGAAAATGAAGAAGAAAAGCTATCGGCCGACGATCCTCGCGATGGTCGAGCGCGGCGGGCGGGTCCGGCCGCTGGTGATCCCCGACCGGGGCACCCGCTCAATCCACATGGCGGTCAACCAGCACGTCTTGCCGTCCTCGATGCTCTTTACCGACGAATGGGACGCCTACAAAACGCTGGCCCCCGGCTACCGGGGCCATCGCCGGATCAAACACGAAGCGAAGATCTACGCCATCGGCGAGACCCATACCCAGACGGTCGAGGGCTTCTTCGGTCTCTTCAAGACCGGCGTGCGCGGCGTCTATCACGCGATCAGCACCGACTACCTCCAGTCCTACCTAGACGAGTACGCCTTCCGATACAACCGGCGCTACTCGAAGCAGCCGATCTTCTGGGCGATGCTCAACCGCGTCCAGCGCGACCGGCTGCCAGCCGCTTCTTAGCCTGATTCGAAGTTGCCTTCGCCAAGTCGCGGAGGAAGTCGGCCTCATTGTGGCCGGGGTCTTGCTTCACGTCGGCCTCTGGCGGCGTGGGGCGGGTTTTGGCTGGGCGCTTGCGAGCGGGGCTCATAGCTGACCTAAGGACAAGGCTAGCGCTCCAGGCAGAAGGCGTCGGGAGTGGCACGGATGTCCCTCTCAACGCGTTGAAGGCCCGACAAAGGCCGGACAGGCCAATAGCAACGGCCCGAGCAGCGCGGTACGTGTCACACGTACACAATTGCCACCTCTTCGGCGGAACTGCATCAAGTTCTCCCCCTACCAGAGGGACAACTTGATGCAGTTCGAGGGAGCAGAGCCGCTTGGTCGGCAGCCGGGGTGCGCGGGAGGGCTAGAGGCTGGAGCCGGTCTCTTCGCGCTTGAAGTCCTCGAGCTGGCCGAGGGCTTGGGCGCGGGCCTTCGCCCGCAGCGGCGGCAGGAAGGCGACCAGGGTGCCCTTGGCGCCGAGGGCCTGCTTGGCCCAGCGGCGGAAGTCGAAGTCGTCGACGTGGTCGGCGATCCTGCCGTCGCCGGCGAAGCGGAAGGTCGCCTGGATGTCGTTGACGACGGGGCGGCCGGTGGAGAAGGTGTAGCGGGCGATCCAGTGGGCGCTACCACTCTGCTCGTCGGCGTCGTGCTCGTGCAGCTCGATCTTCAGGTCGGTGGCGCGGCCGGTCAGCATCCGCCACATGGCGCCGATCTCGTCGCCCTCGAGGTCGCCGAAGGCGGGGTCGCGAAAGTGGGCCCCGGGGGCGTAGCAGGCGGTCATCGCGGCGCCGTTGCACTGGCCGAACGCCTCGTAGAGACGCACGATCGTCGCCTTGTTGGCCTCCGCCGACATGCGCCCACCCTACGCCTATCGGCCGGGCAACTCGCCCTGGATCACGTAGCGGAGCACGTCGACCACCTGCTCGGCCTCCCGCGCGGTCGCCTGGGCGGCGCGGTCGACCTCCTTCAGGGCATGGTCGAGCTCGGGGTCGTGGACGGTGACGATCGGCTTGCCGAGGGCGGCGGCGAAGCCGGCGTCGAAGGCGGCGTTCCACTGCCGGTACTTGTCGCCGAAGCGGACCACGACCAGGTCGGCGTCGCGAATCAGCGTCTGGGTGCGGATCGCGTTGACCCCGGCGCCCTTGCGGTCGCGCCAGAAGGGATCGGCCTCCTCGCCGAGGGTGCCGGTCCCGGCGTCGTCGGAGGCCGCGTGGTCGGTGACCGGAGCCGAAAAGGAGACCGGCAGCCCGGCCTCCCGCGCCCCCGCCTCGATCCGCTCCCGCCAATCCGAATGAATCTCCCCGGCGAGATAAACCCGCCAGACCCGAGAGGGAGCAGGGGACACCCCCTCCGAAACACTCAAGCGAGGCTCCCGCCGAGCGTTTCGGAGGGGGTGTCCCCTGCTCCCGAAGCAGTCTGCTCCTCAAAGTGTTTACTGAGCATCGTCACCTGGCCCTGGTAGTTGGAGCCGAGGCTGGCGCCGTAGAGGCGCTCGGCGGGTGCGGCCATGCGCTCGAGACCGAGCTTGCAGACCGGCTGGCGGTGCTCGACCATGAAGGAGACGTCGCGGGCGCGCACCTCCAGCGCCGCCCGCGTGCCGTGGCTGCCGCCCTGCGGGTCGTAGCCGAAGCCGGGATCGAAGAAGCCGGCGTAGTGGGTGCGCAGCTCGCCGGCGGTCGGGTCGTAGGCCATCATCTCAGCGGCGATCTGGGGTGGGATGCTGACCCCCTCGGCGGAGAGCAGCAGGTAGAAGATCTCCGGCTCCAGCACCACCCGGCCGCCGGTCTCTGGAAAGACCGGGTCCCAGTAGTCGGTCCAGCGGTAGGCGCGGATCTTCGCCAGGTCGACGGGCAGGCTGTTCTTCTTGGCCCTGTAGCCCACCGTGCGTTCGGCCGGCCCGGAGAGGTCGAGGCTGAGGAAGAGCCCGTCGGCCAGGGCGAGGTCGGAGTCCGGAACCGGCTGCGAGTCGACGTAGAGCAGCGGCGACTCGTCTTGCAGGCCGCGGATCTGGTCGTCGCCGAGGCGGACGTCGCCACGGGCGAGCCGCAGCTGGTTGAGCGAGAGGCCGGTCTTGACCTGAATCGCGAAGGAGCGCGGGACGACCTCCAGGTAGAGCTTGCCGCGATAGCCGGCGCGGACGTCGTCGAAGCGGTGATGGCGGTCGGTGATGACGCGGGTGAAGACGTCGAGCCGGCCGGTCGAGCTCTTCGGGTTGGCCTTCGCCCGCACGTCCTCGGGCAGGGCCAGCCGCTCGATCAGCGGCACCAGGTAAGGGCGGTCGCGCTCGAGCACGGCGCCGTCGCGGAGATCGACCTTCTGGAAGGCGAGCCCCTCGGTCTTCTCCTCGACCGTGGAGTCTGCGTCCGGCAAGAAGGAGCAGCGCAGGGCCCAGGCGAAGTCGCCGAGCCGCAGGTCGATGCTGGCTGGCTGGACCGCCTCGGGCCGGATCCGGTAGTCCCCCGAGCTGACCCATTCCGCCTCGATCGCCCGGTTCAGCTCCTGCGATGGGAAGACGCCCGGCGTCGGCTCGCTCATCCGGCAGAGATTATTCGCCTTGCCTCGTCGGTGCCCAGGTAGGGCGTCAGCGCGAACTCGAGCACGTCGGGCAGCAGCTCGTCGAACTGCTCCGCCTCGCCGGCGAGGATCCGCCGGCCCAAGAGGGAGGCGATGCCGCCGATCACGGCCTCGTCGGTCGCCGCCGGCACCTTGCCGCCGTCCGGGCCCGCGGGAGCGCCGCGGCGCAGGTAGGGGACGAAGCTCTCCACCGCCGCCTGGTAGCGATCGTAGACGCCGCGGCCGGCACGCAGCCCCTCGACCAGGGAGAGGCTGGCGAGGGCCGGATCGGCGGCGAGGTAGTCGAGCAGGGCGGCGATCCCGTCCCGCATCCGCGGCGACCACTCGGCCTCCTGGTGACCCGCGCAGGCTGTGACGACCCGTTCGCGGATTCGCTCGATCGCGGCTTCATAGGCGGCGAAGAAGCACTCGTCCTTACTCTTGAAGTGCTTGTAGAAGTCACTCTTCGAGACGCCGGCGCGCTGGCCGATCAGGGATACGGTGGTTTTCTCATACCCCACCTCGTAGAGCGCTTCGGTCAGCCCGGCGATCAACCTTTCACGTTGATTTCGGGCGACGAACTCAGGGGAAAGGCCGTGGCGTCCGCGCGGAAGTCGCTCCATTAACTATTGGAGTCTGCCACCGTACTGTCACTTTCGTCAGCTCCTCCCGAGCTCTGTTTCGCTACACCGTGGTACGGAGAGAGGACGAAATCGAGTAATTCCGGCAGCAGCTCCAGTGCCTGCTCGGCCTCGCCGCGGCGAATCTTCTGGTTCAGGATCCAGGCGACACCTCCGATCAAAGTCTCGGCGGTGGTGTCGGGCAATCCGGTCTCGACGGGTGCGGCCTGGTGCAGCAAGGCGACGAGACCCTCAAGCGCGGAGTCGTATCGGACCGAGGCGGCGGGTGTGGCCGACATCGCCTCGACCATGCACATCCGCGCTGCTGCTGGATTGTCGGCGACATAGGCCAGAAAGGCGCGTAGGCCGGCCTCGACTTGGTCGGCCCACTCCGCGCCGGCCTGCTCGCAGGCCTCGTCGATCTGGCTTGTCACCTCCTCGACGGCGATGTCGAAAGCGGCGAGGAAGACCTCTTCCTTGCCGTCGAAGTTGTCATAGAGCGTTTTGCGGGCTACCCCGGCACGCCGAACGATGTCGGCGATCTTGGTTGCTTCATAGCCCTGTTCGGCGGTTAATTCCGCCATCGCATCCATAATGCGGCGACGCTTACGCACAGCGACGAACTCTCGTG
Source organism: uncultured Solirubrobacterales bacterium (assembly GCA_963849165.1). Lineage (GTDB taxonomy): Bacteria > Actinomycetota > Thermoleophilia > Solirubrobacterales > 70-9 > VAYN01. The sequence goes on from CAWKGJ010000004.1 coordinate 963,999, forward strand.
GAAGCACGGGCCGAGTCGGCTTCACCTGGGCTCCCCTGCTTTGGGGTGGGAGCATGGCGTAGAGAATAGCCGCGGTGCTTAAAAAAGCGCGCACGACAGCAACTCTTCTGGTACCTTGAGGAAACCTGAGACGTTCTTATTGGAAACGTACGGGTTTTCTTGTGGCATTCAACCGAATTCAACTGAATCAGAAGATGCTGGTCGCCGCGATCGGCGATCAATGGCCGTCGGCGCAGGTCGATGCCGCGCTCGAGCTGCTCACGAACAGCGACGGCAAGTTCCCCTCCGGAGTGCGCAAACTCCCCTCCGACCTGGTCAGCGCGGTGCAGCGGGAGCGGCTGATCGCGGCGATGCTGCGGGCCGCCTCCGAACTCGGCTACCGCGAAACCAACGTCCAGGACGTGATCGAGCGGGCCGGCGTCTCCCGCCCCACCTTCTACGAGCACTTCGCCAACAAAGAAGACTGCTTCCTCGCCGCCTTCGACACGACCGCCGCGCGGCTGCGCGAGCGCGTCGCCAGCGCCGTGTGCAAGGGCGGCGACAACTGGCGCGACCGCCTGCGCTTCGGGCTGGAAACGCTGCTGCACTTCGCCGCCACCGAACCGGAGGCGGCCCGCACCCTCGTCGTCGAGGCCCGGGCGGCCAGCGCCCAGGCGGTGATGCGCCGGGACGACCTGCTCGACCACTTCGCCGGCTGCATCGACGACCAGGTCCGTGAGCTTCTTCCCGACGCCCCCTCCTACTCGGCGATCACCTCGGCCGGGATAGTCGGCGGCATCGAAGCGCTCCTCTACTCCCGCCTCAACAAGGGCGAGTACGACGACCTCGATTCTCTCCTGCCCTCGATGATGTACTTCCTCGTCCTGCCCTTCGAGGGCCACGACGCCGCGAGCGAGGAGCTCGCGGTCGCGGTTCACTGAGCACGACGGGGGGCATTATGCTGCGGCGATGAGGTCGCGGGGGAGCGCTCGAGCGGCGTTGGGCTTCCTTTTCGTCGCCGCCGCGGTGATCGGACTGACCGCCGCGGCGCTGCCGCGGACCTTCTACGACGACTTTCCCTTCGTCGCTCAGTGGGTGGAGCTGCTGCCGCCCTACAACGAGCACCTGGTCACCGACGTCGGCGGCCTCTACCTCGGCTTCGCCGTCCTCTTCGCCTGGGCGGCCTGGACCTTGGACCGCACGCTGGTCCGCGCCGTCAGCGTCGCCTGGCTGCTGACCGCCACCCTCCACCTGATCTTCCACTCCGGCCACCTCGACGGCTTCGGCACCGCCGACGCCGTCGCCGAGCTCGCCTCGCTGGCGCTGCTGCTGGTGCCGCCGGGGGTCGCGGTCTGGGGCGTGGCGGAGGATCAGCGGCGGTAAGCGGCGCTGGTAGATTCGGATCGATGTCAGCCGATGACCTGAAGAGCCTGCCCGGCGCCGAGATCGTCCTCCCCGGGATCGCCGACCTCGAAGCCGGGCGCAGCAGCCTCAACGCGATCGCGGTCCAGTGCGCGGCGACGCGACTGCGCGGAATCGGCCTCAACGCCCCGGGGGTCGAAGGCGACGTCCCGGCGGCGCATCAGCTCTACCGGGAGCTGAGCGGTCAGCTGGGGGACGGCGCGCACTCGCGCTACAACGCGATCCTCGCCCGGGTCGCCAGCTTTGCCGGGGCCGCCGAGCGTGCGCGACGCGGCTGACGCCGAGCGGATCCGCGGCCTCGCCCGTGAGCTGGGGCGCGCGGTGGCGCCGGGGACCAGGATGTACCTGACTGGTGGAGCAACCGCCGTGCTGGAGGGATGGCGCCAGTCGACCGCCGACATCGACGTGCGCTTCGAGCCGGATTCGGACGCCGCGCTGAGCCGGATCGCCGAGATCAAGGAGAGGTTGAGCGTGAACGTCGAGCTGGCGTCGCCGCTGGACTTCCTGCCAGCGCTCGCGGGCTGGCAGGAGCGCTCGCGCTTCCGCTTCCGAGAGGGCAACCTCGAGGTCTTCGACTTCGACCCCTACTCGCAAGCCCTGTCGAAGCTGGAGCGTGGGTTCGAGCTCGATCTCGAGGACGTGCGCAACATGGTCCGCTCCGGCCGGGTGGAGCCCGAAAAGCTGCACGAGCTGTTCGTGGGCATCGCCCCCGAGCTGTACCGGTTCCCGGCGGTCGACCCCGCTGGCCTGCAGGCAGCGGTCGAATCGCTGAGCAAGGCTAGTTCGTAGAATCCAGCTCTGCTGGTCACCCGGAGGGGTGCCGGAGCGGTTGAACGGGGCAGTCTCGAAAACTGTTGGCGTCGCAAGGCGCTCGTGGGTTCGAATCCCACCCCCTCCGTCTTGTAAACGGTCAATAGCTGCGATCAGAATGTCGCTTCGCCTCGGATTCTTGAGGGTGGCGCAGCTGACGCGCTAGGCCGCAGCGCGCGTTTCCGGCCAAGTGCCGGATCGAACGCGCTCGTAGAGCGTGTCTGGGGCGAGGTCGGCGCCGCCAGGCCAGACGACAGTTCCGGTCTCCGTGTCGACCTCGACCATTGCGAAGCCCGAGGAGGTCTGAGCGTCTTTGAAGACGGGCCCGCGCATGCGGTCGAGCACGTCGACCTCACCGCTCAGCCCGTCGGCAAAGGTCAGTCGGAGAACGCCGTGGCGGACGACCTCTGCAGCAGTGATATCGGGGGTTAGACCGTTCATTTCAAAGGCTCGATATCCAGAAGTGTCTCACCGGCACGGGCTCGACGCCAGTTCTCTTCCAGCTCTTCCTGATGGAGCTCCGCCCAGGCAAGGACGAATCGCAATTGACGGCGGCCGAGGTTGCTGTCCATGACCTCCAGATTGTCGATTCGGACCTTTGCTTCACCTTCCGCATGGCGGGCATGGAAGTGCGGGAAACCGTGGTCGTCGAAGAACATGACGATGGCGATCCCGAAGAAGCGGCTGATCGTCGGCATGCCTCAATCATGCCCCGGCCGGCGGCGGCTTGAGTGCAGACCGAAAGTTTCGCTCGGGGCAGTCTCGAAAACTGTTGGCGTCGCAAGGCGCTCGTGGGTTCGAATCCCACCCCCTCCGCCTTATCGGGCGCGGGCTCGGGCCCGCGCCTAAAGGGCCGGGCGCAGTTGCCGATGACTTTGCGTGGACGCAGGCGCGCAAACCAGGGCCGGGCGGTACTTCGACCGCCATCCACGGCTGCTGCGCGCGCTGGCGCTGGTGGCACTGGTCTGGGGGGCGGGCTACCTCACCTGGCGGATCGGCTGGAGCGGCGAAGGTGCAAGCCCCATCCTCTTCGCGATGCTGCTGGCGACCGAGCTCTACGGGATCTACGCGCTGGCGATCCTGACCTGGTTCTCCTGGTCGCGGCCGGCCGCGGTCCGCCCGGCGGCGACGCCGGGGCGGACGGTCGACGTCTACGTCTGCACCTACGACGAGCCGGCCGAGGTCGTGATGGCGACGCTGGCCGGCTGCCGCGCCCTCACCTATCCCCACACCACCTACCTCCTCGACGACGGCCGCCGGCCGGAGATGGAGAAGCTCGCGAAGCTGGCCGGCGCTCGCTACCTGACCCGCGAGGACAACTCCCACGCCAAGGCCGGCAACCTCAATGCCGCCCTGCCGCGCACCGAGGGGGACCTGGTGCTGATGCTCGACGCCGACCACGTGCCGATGCCGGACGCCCTCGACGCCCTGGTCGGCTACTTCGACGACGAGCGGATGGCGCTGGTCCAAACCCCGCACGACTTCTTCAACCACGACTCGGCCCAGCACTACGCCGTCGGCCGCCACGAGCAGTCGCTCTTCTACCGCGTCGTCTGCCCCGGCAAGGACCGCCACGGCGCCGCCTACTGGTGCGGCTCGGCGGCGCTGCTCAACCGCCACGCCCTGCTCGAGATCGGCGGCGTCGCCACCGAGACGATCGCCGAGGACTTCCACTCGACGATCCGGCTGCTGCGCCACGGCTGGAAGACCCGCTACCACGACGAGGTGCTGGTCCAGGGACTGGCCCCGCACGACCTCGACGGCTACCTGCTGCAGCGCGACCGCTGGGCGCGCGGCAACCTCGCCGTCTTCACCCTCCCCGAGTCCCCCCTGCGGGCTCGCGAGCTGAGCCCGCTGCAGCGCCTCTCCTACTTCGCCAGCCTGCTCGCCTATCTGGCGCCGCCGATGCGGCTGCTGCTGCTGGTGACGCTGGGGCTGGTCCTCTGGACCGGGGAGCTGCCGCTGAAGATCAGCGTCGTCGCGCTGGCGGCGCTGTGGCTGCCCTCGGTGCTGCTCAACCTCGGCGCCGGCGCGGCCCTGGCGCGCGGCTACATGCGGATCCCCGAGACCGCCCACTACGAGCTGCTGACGATGGAGATCTACACCCGGGCGCTGCGCTGCATCGTCCGCCCCGGGCGAACCGCCTTCAAGGTGACGCCCAAGCAGGGGCGCGACGGCGGCGGCTTCGACGCCGTGCGCAAGCTGCGCCTGGTGCTCTTCTGCACCGTCCTGCTCGGGGCCGGCACGTTGATGCGCCTGCTCGACCTGGCCGGCGTCGGGCCGCTGCCCGACATGCCCGGGATCGCCGCGGTGATCGTGCCGCTGCTGGGCCTGTTCGAGCTGCGGCGCCTGCTGAAAACGGTCTCCGCGGTCGGGCGGCGGCGCCAGCGCCGGCTCGTCTACCGCTTCGAGGGCGACGCCGAGGCGCACTGCTTCAGCGACGAGAGCCACGTGCCGGCGCGGCTGGTCGACGCCAGCGCCTCCGGGGTCGGCCTGGTCGCCGAGGCGCCGCTGGAGATCGGCGCCCGCCCGGCGCTCCTGCTCCAGCTCGCCGACGCCACCGGCGACTGTCACGAGGTCGCCGCCCAGGTCGAGGTGCGCAGCTGCCGCGAGTCCGAGGGCCGCTTCCTGATCGGCGCCACGATCGCCGAGATCGACCCCGAGTCCCGCCTGCGGCTGATGGAGTGGTGCTACGTCGTCTGCAGCCACGAGCGCCTGCGTGGACGGCGCCCGGCCGCGCTGCCGCCGCTGCCGGAGGCCGAGGCGATCGTCGTCCAGCTCGACGCACGGCGCGAGATCACCCTCGCCGCCTGAAGCGGCGAAGGTGATCGAGACAAGCGCAGGGGGCTGAGGAGGCGACGAGGACTAGCGAGGAGCCTGCAGCGCGGTCAGGTCGATGATCCAGGTCCCGTCATCGAGACTGTCCGGCAAGAGCGCTCCATCGTCGAGAACTCGGGCAAGGGTCAGCGGGATGGTCGGGTTCCCCGGGCGTCGTTCGGGCGACCATCCATGAACGGTGGTGGGCGGATTGGTGCTGGGCCGGTCTTCGACCGGGGGATGCCTAGCTGGCTGGCCAGTTAGAGGGACGGACTGCGGAAACTGCTCTGAGACATTCATAGATGCGGGCTCTCCTTGGCTACTGGGGCAATTTGGGAGGGACGCAGACCCAAAGCGTACCACGGTTTCGTCATGGGTACCGCAACTTAACGCCTTTACTTAAACGATAAAATTACTCATTTTAAACAGTAGAACGGACGGATTTTCTATGGCGGCAAAGAAGGAATTGCGCGATATCTGCGTTATCTGTTTTGATATGTACCGACGAAACTTCCCTATCAATTCAAAAACTTCCCAGGAGGAGCCGCGATGACCGACACCAACGGCGAGGGGTTTTCCCGCCGAACTCACGAGCGTCAAGTTGTTGAAGCCCTTCGCCAAGCCTCCAACGACGTTGCCCAGCCGGAGTTGATCAGGAGAACCGGCCTCGCTCGAGGCACCGTGGTCAGCATCGTCCGCAAGCTGGAAGAGAAGCGCCTGGTCGCCACGCATCTTGAGAACAGGTCCGGGCCCGAAGGTGGGCGACCGGCAAAGGTCGTCAGCATTCGTCCCGATGCCGGCTATTCCCTTGGCGTGCACTTCGGGCATCGCCACGTCCGCGTCTCCGCCGGCAACCTGCGCGGCTACGAGGTCTTCTTTCGAGAGCGTCCGGTCGGCTCCCTCAGCGAGGCTGAAATCGACGTCGGCGCCGACGCCCAGGCGAGTCTCGAGCTGGCCGTCGACCTGGTCAACGCCGCGATCGACCACAACAAGACAGAAGGCCGGGACCTCGAGAAGCTCCTCGCCGTGACCGTAGCCTGGCCGGCGCCGGTTCAGAACTGGGAAACCGGCGACGTCGTGATCGACAACTCGATGCGTCCCTGGCTCGGCATCCGCCGTCCCGCCGACAAATTGAAGGAACTTCTCGACCTCGACGTCGAGGTCGACTTCTGGACCGAAAACGACGCCAACCTCGCCGCGATCATGGAGCTGGAGCACGGGGTCGGCCAGGAACACAAGGACTTCATCTACCTGCACTGGAGCTCCGGCATCGGCGGCGCGATCGTCAGCCGCGGACTTCATCAGCCCGGAGGCAGCCGAGTCGCCGGCGAGCTGGGGCACGTCCCCCTGCCCGGTGTCGGGGCCGCCCCGACCCCGTGTCGCCGCTGTGGCTCCGACCACTGCCTGGAGGTCCTCGCCGGTGGCACTGCGATAGCCCGAAACGTCACCGGCGGCACGAACGCCAGCCTTTTGGACATCATCAACATGGCCCAGAAAGGCGGCGCACAGGGGGAAAAAGCCCGGCATGAGCTCGAGCGAGCCGCGCGACTCGTCGGCAAGGCCCTTGGGCCGGTGGTGACCTTCAACAATCCGACCGCGATCGTCATCGGCGGCCAGTTCGGTCGTGACCCCGCCGAGAGCGACGGCCACAGGAACCGGCGCGGCCCCGGCGGCAATCCGTACGACCTCATCGAGGCGGCCTTTCGCAGCAGCCTGCAAGAACACTCCTCGCCCCGGGCGCTGGAAGCGATCCTCGAGATGAACAGCTCCCGCTGGCGTTACGGGACCGTCCAAGGCGCGGTCGCCTTCGCGACCCGCAAGGCACTTGGCAGCTACGTCAATGAACGAGCCGGCAGTACTAGCTTGGCCTCATAGACAGCCGAGCTTCAACGGAGAGGGAGGGATTCGAACCCTCGAGGCGGGTTAACCCCGCCCACGCGATTTCCAATCGCGCTCCTTAAGCCACTCGGACACCTCTCCAGGATGCACCCCCAAGGGTATTGGCTCTCAGCCGCGGCGGGCGTTGAAGAAGTCACGCAGCAGCGTCGCGCACTCGGCTGCGCGGACGCCGCGAACAACCTCGGGCCGGTGGTTGAGGGCCGGCTCGGCGAGCACGTCGAGGACGCTGCCGGCGGCGCCGGCCTTGGGGTCGGCGGCGCCGATCACGACGGTGGGGATGCGGGCGAGGACGATCGCGCCGGCGCACATCGCGCAGGGCTCGAGGGTGACGTAGAGGGTGGTGCCGGGCAGGCGCCAACCGCCGAGCGCCTCGGCGGCGGCGCGGATGGCGAGGATCTCGGCGTGGGCGGTCGGGTCGCGACGGTGCTCGCGCTCGTTGCCGGCGCGGGCGAGCGGCTCGCCGTCGCGAAGGATCACGGCGCCGATCGGGACGTCGCCGTGGGCCCCGGCCAGGCGCGCCTGCTCGATCGCCAGGCCCATCGCCCGCTCGTGCGCGACCGAGGCGTTGCCGGCGCCGTCCGCTTGCGGGGGTTCGCTCATCGATCCGGGAGTATGTCCCCTACAACTTCGCCGCGGTGCCGGTGTTAGTTCTAGGGCTCGCTCGAACGCAGGGGATTCGGCGGGCCACCGACAGATGAGACGACTGCTTCCGATAATCGCCGGCGCGGCCATGCTCGCGGGGTTCGCAGCGCCCGCGGGCGCGGGCGCTGCGACCGGCATCTCCCCCGCCCATGGCTTCGCGCCGCGCCAGGTGATCGTCAAGTTCGCCGGCGAGCGCGGCGGCCGGACGCTGGCGCTGCCGCCCGGCGCCGGCGTCCAGCGGACGGCGGCGGCGCTGCGGCGCAATCCCCGGGTCGAGTACGCCGAGCCCAACTACGTCGCCACCGCCTCGGCGACGCCCGCTGCCGCCGAGCTCGTCCTCCCCGACGACCCCGGCGGCCTCGACGACGCCGCCGCGGCGACCGCGTCGGCCGGCGACTGGACCTTCAAGCAGTGGAACTTCCTGCCCTGGCAGGGGGACGCGACGGCGCGGGTCCCGGTCTCGCCCGGCGGCATCGACGCCGTCGCCGCCTGGCGGCACCTCGTCGAAGCCGGCCGCCCCGGTGCCGAGAGCGTCACCGTCGCCGTCCTCGACACCGGCGTCGCCTACCGCGACCTCAGCGGGACGCCGCGCTTCGTCCGCAGCCCCGACTTCGCCACCGGGCAGTTCGCCAAGGGCTATGACTTCGTCGACCGCGACCGCCTGCCGCTCGACCTCAACGGCCACGGCACCCACGTCGCCGGCACGATCGCCGAGAAGACCGGCAACGGGATCGGCCTCACCGGCCTCGCCTACCGGGCGAAGCTGATGCCGGTCCGGGTGCTCGACGAGCAGGGGCGCGGCCAGGCGACCGACATCGCCAAGGGCATCCGCTTCGCCGCCGCCCACGGTGCCCAGGTGATCAACATGAGCTTCAACTTCGGCTGCGGGAAGAAGGTCCCGGAGGTCGACGAAGCGCTGCGCGAAGCCTACGCGCGCGGGGTCGTCGCGGTCGCCTCGGCCGGCAACGTCGGCTCGGAGACCTGCGTCTCGGCGCCGGCCACCGGACCGCGGGTGATCGGCGTCGGCGGCACCACCGAGGGCGGCTGCCTCGGCGACTACTCGCTGGCCGGCGCCGGGATCGACCTGGTGGCGCCGGGCGGCGGCGTGCCGGTGTCCAGCTGTCCGTCCGTCTCGGCCCGGCCGATCTACCAGGTGACCCTGAAGCCGGGCAGCACCCGGCTCTTCGCGATCCCCGCCAACTACGTCGGCACCTCGATGGCCGCCGCCCACGTCAGCGCCGTCGCGGCGATGGTGCTCGCGACCGACACCTATGCCGGCCCGCGCTTCTCCCCGGAAACGGGAGCCGGCGCCAAGCCCCGCGTCAACGGCGTCGCCAAACAGCTGCGCCGCACCGCCCGCGACCTCGGCCTGTCCCCAAGCCAGCAGGGCGCTGGGTTGGTCGACGCCGGTCGGGCGACCGTAGATTTCGGCCCCTCCGCGCCTCCTGAGGGCGACTAAGTCGTTCTAACGACCATCACGCTGCATGGGGCGTGATGAGAGATGTTGTTGGGGACGCTGCCGAGGAGGAAGCGTCGGGCGCCGGTCATCCCCTTGTTGCCGACCACGATCAGGTCGGCCTTGGTCGCTTCGGCGACGTTGAGGATCGCCTCGGCGGGATCGCCCTCGACCGGGTGGGTCTGGACCTCGATCCCCTCCTTGCGGGCGTCCGCGGCGGCGGCGTCGAGGACCAGGTTGACGTCCTCGCGGGGATTGAGCTCGTACTGGACGTCGGCCGGAGCGTCGCGCTGCTGGTCCTTGACCTTGCGCTCGGAGACCGGCGCGTAGGCGCTGACGATGCTGAGCGTCGCTCCCGCCAGTTTGGCGAGGTCGACGGCCTGGCCGACCGCCTCGCCGGCGGTCTCGGACCCGTCGGTTCCAACCACGATGCGAGTGAACACGCCCCGTCTCCTCTGCTCGGTCGCTGAACGGAGTCGATACTAACGCTGGCGGGCGGGCAGGCCGCGGAAGCCGTCGCCGAGGATCTCGGTCGGCGTCGTCGCCAGGCGCACGATCGCGATCGCCATCGAGGCGATCAGGCAGACGATCAGCACCACCATCCCCGTTTTCCAGATCCACGGCACGCGCCGAACCCTAGCCGCGTAGGGTTTGGGCATGGGGTTGGAGCGGGTTGCCGACGGGGTCTGGCTGTTGCGGGGGGACTTTCGCGGGGCGATGAACGTCTACTTCCTCGAGGACGGCGACGGCGTCGTGCAGTTCGACGCCGGGACCAAGGGGATGCGCAAGCAGGCGCGGGCGGCGGCAGAGCAGCTCGGCGGCGTCAAGCGGGTGGTGCTCGGCCACGCCCACGCCGACCACCGCGGCACCGCCCCGTATATGGGAGCCCCGGTCTTCTGCCACGCCGACGAAGTCGCCGACGCCGAAAGCGACGCCGCGATCGCGCCCTACTTCGACCTCTCGCAACTGCCCGTCGCCTGGGTGCGCTGGATCTACCCGACCCTGCTGCGGCGCTGGGACGGCGGCGCCGTGAAGATCGCGGGGACGGTCGCCGAGGGCGACGAGGTCGCCGGCTTCCGGGTCGTCCACTTCCCCGGCCACGCGCCGGGGCTGATCGGGCTCTGGCGCGAGAGCGACCGGGTGGCGCTGGTCTCCGACGTCGTCTACCTGGTCGACTCGGGGCGGCTGAAACCGCTGCCCGAGGGCGAGGCCAGCGTCCCCCACCCCGCCTGGGCCTGGGACCACCGGCAGGCGAAGGAATCGGTGCGGAAGCTGGCGGGGCTGGACCCACGGGTGGTCGGCCCCGGCCACGAGCACCCGCTGCGCGGCGAGAGCCTGCGGGCGACGCTGGAGCGGGCGGCCGAGAAGCACTGAGGCCGCGGGGCCGCGACCCGGCGGCACGGGCGCATCCGGCGCCCCACTCCCATAAGTTGCCCTCCTGATGATCGGGACCTACGCCTCGGCGGCGCTGATCTGCGCCGCTTCGCTACTGGTCGGGCGCGCCATCCTCGCGCTCTCGGGCCGCGAGTGGTGGAGCTGGCTGGAGCCGGCGGTCGGCTTCGGTGCCGTGCTGACGGTGACCGGGCTGCTGGCCCGGGCCCCCGGCCACGCGACCACGGCGACGATCGGGCTGCTCGTCCTGCTCGTCGCCGCCGCGGTGCTGGTCACCCGCCTCCCCTACGCGGCGCCCGGCGCCCTCCGCGAGGGCCTGCCGGTGGCGATCGCGCTGGCGCTGGTGCTCTCGATCCCGTTCGCGATCAGCGGCCGCTGGGGCCTGCTCGGGGTCGGCTTCAACAACGACCTCGGCCTGCACCTGGCCTGGGCGGAGTGGCTGCGCAGCGGCTTCGGGCCGGCGCCCGACACCGGCTACCCGCTCGGCCCGCACGGCTTGGCCGACGCGACCGCGGCCGTGCCCGGGATCAGCCTCGGCCAGGCCTTCGTCGGCGAGATCCTCGCGATCACCGTGCTCAGCGGCCTCACCGTGCTCGGCGCGATCCGCCAGCTCGGCCCGGTCCGCCGCACCCTCGCCGCCTGCCTCGTCGCCCTCCCCTACCTGGCCGCCTCCTACTTCGCCCAGGCCGCCTTCAAGGAGACGGCCGAGGCGCTCTTCGTGCTCGCCTTCGCGATCGGCCTGCTGCAGATCGAACGGCAGCTCAACACCGGGGCCCCGCTCGCCGAGGCGGCCGGGCTGGGAGCGGGTCGCTGGGGTCGCTGGCGGATCGGCCTGGCGCCGCTGGCCCTGGCCGGCGGCATCTTCTTCTCCTACAGCTTCGTCGGCCTGGTCTGGCCGCTCGCGATCGGCGGGCGCTGGCTGCTCAACCGGCCCGAGATCCGGCGGGCGCTGCGACCCCGCGCGCTGCTGCGCTTCCTGCTGCGCCCGGCGACCCTGGTCACGATCGTCCTCCTCGGCGGGCTGGCGGTGCTGGCCACCCTGGTCGGGCCCTTCAGCTTCGGCGGCAGCGTCAACAAGGTCGCCGCCAGCAACACCTACGGGCCGGTCTCGCCGATCGAGGCGCTGGGAATCTGGCCCGACTCCAACTACCGGCTCGACGCCGCGGGGGGCGCGCACCTGACCGGCCTCGCGGCGGTGATCGCGGGCCTGGCGGTCCTGCTCGGCGTCGTCTGGTGGATGCGCCGGCAGGAGCACGCGGTGCCGGTCGCCTGCGGCGTCTCGATCGTGCTCTACCTGCTCTCGCTGCTGTTCAGCGGCGACTACTCCAGCGCCAAGGCGCTGATGATCGTGGCGCCGCTGGCGATGCTGATCGCGGTGCGGCCGCCACTGGAGGAGATCGGCGACGCGGCGACGCCGGTCCGGCTCGGGCCGGCGCCGGCCCCGTCGGGCCCGCGGGCACGGCTGCGGCGGCTGGGCTGGGGCGCCCTCGGAGTCGCCTTCATCGGCGGCGCCGTCTACTCGAGCCTGCTGGTGCTGCGCGACGTGCCGGTGGCGCCGCCGGGCCACGGAGCCGAGCTGCGCGCCTTCGTCCCGAAGCTCGACGGCAAGCCAGTCCTGTACGCGGGCCAGGACCGCTACGCCGCCTACGACCTGCTCGGGGCGGATACCCACGTGCCGCTGGTCGAGTTCCCCGACATCGCCGTCTCTCCCAACCCGGAGAAGCCGTTCGACACCGGCGACGCCTACAGCCCGATCGACTTCGACTCCTTCTCGCCGCAGACGCTGGACCGGTTCCGGTACGTGATCACCGGCCGCGCCGCCTGGAACAGCCAGGCGCCGGCCAATTTCAGGCGCGTCGCCGCCACTCCCTCCTACCTGCTCTGGGAACGCACCGGCCCCAGCCCGGAGGATCGCCACGTCCTGCTCGAGGGAACCGAGGCCGGGGCGCGTGCCGGTTGCGCCGCACCCGAGATCCGCATCCTGCTCGCCAACAGCGGCCGCGCCTCGCTCTTTCCCGGCGCGGTGATCGGCTCCAAAGGGCGCTGGGAGGACGGCAGCGTGCTCGGCACCGGGGAGCAGGCCTCGCAGGTGCTGAACCTGCCCGTCGGCGCCTGGAACCTCTCGCTTCAGTACTTCGCCCCCTTCGAGCTCGCCCTCTCCGCCCCGGGCTTCAGCCAGACGTTGAAGCCGGCCCTCGACGGCCAGCGGCCGAACACGATCAGCCTTGCCAGCAACGGCCAGTTCTGGCCCGCCGGCCGCTACGAGAGCGATGGGGGCGCCGTCAGATTCACGCTCTCGAGCGCCGGTGCCAGCACCCTGCAGAGGCTCAGCGGCTACGGCGGCAAGGCTTACCTCGGCGAGCTCGTCGCCGTCCCCGCCGGGGCTCGGCGCCTGGTACCCCTCCAGGCCGCCTGCGATGGCTGGATCGACTGGTACGAGTCCGCGGCCGCGCCCTGAGCACGACCGGTTTCGGCAAAAAAACCATTCTTGTTCATTCGACCATTGGTCAAAGCCTTTCGTCCAGACTTGACAATCCCGCCGAGACCGGTATACATGCTCCACAGGTAATAAACGTGGGGGTTTGTTACTGAGGAAAGTTGTTTCTTGGTTTCTAATTCGCTCGAATCTCGTAAACCATCGATGTTCACGAATTGCAGGGGGACGCACCGATGACGACGGCACTCTCGGGGGAGACGGACGCTGGACGGACGACGCGGTGGCTGGAGGTGATCGCCGATCCGATCCGCCTCGGCATCCTGCGCTCGCTCAGCCAGGTGGCGGAGGCAACCACCTCCGACCTCGCGGCCTGGGGTGCGGCGAGCAGCCAGACCCTGCGCCGCCACCTCGAAGTCCTGGTCTCGCTGGAAGTGATCCGCGAACACCCGCCCCAGAGCGACGGCGAAACCCCCGGGCGGCCGGCCGCGCGCTTCAGCCTGCCCGGGGAGGTGCGGGAGAGCGTCCGGGCGATCTTCGGGATGGCGAGCTTCAGGCCCTCGAGCCCGGTGGCGGTTCAGCGGATCGACGCCCCGTCTTCGCCGGCGACTTTCGCTTCCACCAGGTCGATCGCCGCCAGCGGGCCGACGAACGGCGCCAAGGCCAGATAGGCGGCCTGGGGAAGCACCTCCAGCATCTGCTCGGTGCGGCCTTCGCGCACCTGCCAGCGCAGCAAGCCGAGAATCGCCCCTCCGATCGCCTCCGAGCAGAGCCGCGGCAGCAGCCCCGCGGCCGGGGTCTGGCGATAGCCGTCCTCGAGAAACAGGGTGTAGGCCATCTGGTTGTCGAACGAGCGGCGGATCGCGGCCGAACCCGCCGCGTAGCTCTCGATCACGTCGAGGTAGACGAGATCGGGCTGTCGGGCGACGTAGGCGAGCAACGCCGCCAGCCCGTCCCAGACCCGGGCCGGCCAGCTCTCGCCGGCGAAGAAACCTGTGGCGGTGACCGAGATGCTCTTTTCCAGGCCGACGCTCTGCGTGGCCAGGAATGCGTCCTCTTTGCTGCGGAAGAGGCCATAGAAGACCTCCCTGGTCACCGACCCCGCCTTGACGATGTCGGCCACGGTCATCGCCGCGTATCCCTTCGTCTTCGCCAGCTGCGCCACCGCGACCAGGATCCGCTCCCGGTGCTCCCCGGCCACGGCCTCGGGCGCGACGGCGCTCTTTCCCCGCGGCAGCCGGTGGGACGGCCCCCCCACTTCCAGCTGCGGGGGCGACTCCTCGACGAAGCGGGTGCCGAGCCGGCGCCAGTCGTCCGGGTTCAGCCGCGGGCGCTCCGCCGGCATCGTGTAGGAGTTGATCCAGGTCAGGAGGTCGTCGCGGAGATCGGCGAGGCGGGCGGTTTCACGGCGAAAGGACCGGATCACCAGGATCCGCCCTGTGCCTTCCATGATCGCCCTGCCGGTGATGCCGAGCCGGAACCCGTTTTCGGGATCGCCGAGCCAGCGCTCCAGGGTCGTCTCGACCGCCGCCGTGAGGCGGTCGCGGGCCTCGCGGACGCGCGGCCCGCCGGCCAGCGCCTCGACCAGGAGGATGCGCCCCGCGGCGGGGCCGCTGACGATGTGACGCAGCAGGTCGTCGAGCAGTTCGGGGGCGCGGCGGACCGGCGGGCACTCGGAGTCGATCCGCGCCAGGATCAGTTCGATGCGCTCGGCCGGCCTCTGGTAGGCGGCGAGGAAGCAGGCTTCCTTGTCGTCGAAGCACTGGTAGAAGGTCGCCCGCGAGACCCCGGCCTGCTCGACCACCCTGGCGACGCTGGCGCCGCTGTAGCCGTGGCGGGCGGCGACCTGGGTCATCGCCTCGATCAGCCTCTCCCTCTGCCCGTCTTTGGCCGGGACCGTGCGGCGGGAAGCTAGCGGGGCCAGGTCTCCCTGCTCCTATCCGCGGCCGGAGGAGGCTTTGGCCGCCAGTCGGTCCGGGCTGACCCGGACCACGTCCCAGACGAGGCCGGTCTTCTCGAGGGCGTCGATGACCAGGGCGGAGATGTCGAGCTGGTAGCGCCCGAGGCCGTGGGTGGCGGAGGTCGGGAAGGCGTGGTGGTTGTTGTGCCAGGCCTCGCCGAAGGTGGGGATCGCGATCAGCGCCAGGTTGCGCGACTCGTCGCCGGTCTCGAAGTCGCGGTTGCCGAAGACGTGGCAGAGCGAGTTGATGCTGTAGGTGAAGTGGTGGAGGACGAAGACGCGCACGAGCCCGCCCCAGAGCAGGCCGGTGCAGGCGGCGAAGAGGGTGCCGCCGATCAACCAGCCGAGGAAGAAGGGCGCCAGCAGGCCGCCGATCGCCCACCAGATGAAGGTGCGGTCGACCCAGCTGATGATCGGGTCCTTGAGCAGGTCCGGGGCGAAGCGTTCCTTGTTGCCGCGCTGGGTGTGGATGAAGAGCCAGCCCATGTGGGCGTGGTAGAGGCCCTTGAGGGCGCCGCTCCAGCCGTGGCCGTGGTCGACGTGGGGGCTGTGGGGGTCGCCCTCGACGTCGGCGAAGGCGTGGTGCTTGCGGTGGTCGGCGACCCAGGAGATGACCGGTCCCTCGATCGCGGCCGAGCCGAGGATCGCCAGCAGCCCGTGCAGCCAGGGCTTGGCTTTGAAGGCGCGGTGGGTGAGGTGGCGGTGGAAGCCGACCGTGATCCCCAGCCCGGTGAACAGGTAGAGGCCGAGGAAGAGGAAGACGTCGCTCCAGTGCAGGGCGCTGCCCCAGACCTGCCAGGCGGCGAAGCCGATCGCGACGAAGGGGATCAGCGTGACCAGGCCGGTGATGATCCGGTCCCTGGTCTCGTTCTCGACGGGCTGGATGTCAGAGGGGAGTGGGCCGGCGGTGGAGGACATCCCGGCGATCATACGGAGCCCTCCCAGATCGCGAAACCGATCAACCACCAATCCGTGTCGAATAACCGTGGCCGACGGGCCGCAAACGTCTGCCATGTGGACGCTTGCGGCCCGTCGGCCGGTGGTTGTTAGGGTGGCTTGCCATGGCGTTTGCTGACACCGGACGGCTGCGGCGAGAGATCGAGGCGCGGGTTCCGGAGCGGCCCTTTACGGTCGAGTTCTGGGACGGAACCCGACTGCCTTCGACGAGCGGCGACGGGCCGACCTTCAGCGTCCGCTCACCGCGCGCCGCCGCGCACGTGCTGCGAGCGCCGGGGCAGCTCGGCCTCGGCCGCGCCTACGTCAGCGGCGAGATCGAGATCGACGACGTCGACGCCGTGATCGAGCTGCTCGACGGCTGGGAGGCGCCGGCGCTCGACGGCGCCGCCAAGCGGGCGCTGCTGCTGGGCGCGGCGCGGGCCGCGGGGGTGGCGAAGCCGCCGCCCCGCCCCCAGGCGGAGCTGCGGCCCAGCGGCCGCCGCCACAGCAAGGAGCGCGACGCCCGCGCCGTGCGCCACCACTACGACGTCTCGAACGAGTTCTTCGAGCTCTTCCTCGGCGAGACGATGGTCTACAGCTGCGCGATCTTCTCCCACGGCGCGACGACGCTGGAGGGGGCGCAGGAGGAGAAGCTGGAGACCGTCGCCCGCAAGCTCGAGCTGAAGCAGGGCGACCGGGTCCTCGACGTCGGCTGCGGCTGGGGGGCCTTCCCGCTCTGGGCCGCGACCAAGCACGGCGCCAGCGTGGTCGGCATCACGCTCTCCCCGCCCCAGGCCGAGAAGGCGCGGCGGCGGGCGGAGGAAGCCGGCGTCGCCGACCGGGTCGAGATCCGGGTCATGGACTACCGCGACCTCGCCGGTTCGGGCGAGCGCTTCGACGCAATCGCCAGCATCGGCATGGTCGAGCACGTCGGCGCCAGCCAGATCGACGTCTACGCGCGCACCCTGGCCGGGCTGCTGGAGCCGGGCGGGCGCCTGCTCAACCACGGCATCACCCGCCTCCGCCACGGCGACGGCGAGGCCGGCGCGTTTTCAGAGCGCTACGTCTTCCCCGATGCGGCGCCGCTGCACCTCTCGCGCAACCTGCTGGCGCTCGAACGGGCCGGCTTCGTCACCCACCACGTCGAGGGCTTCGCGGCCGACTACGCGGAGACGCTGCGCCACTGGGCCCGGCGGCTGGACGAGAACCTCGACGAGGCGATCCGGCTGGCGGGGCCCGAACGGGTCCGGGTCTGGCGGCTCTACCTGCGGGCCGCGCGCAACGGCTTCGAGAACGGCTTCACCTCGATCTACCAGGCGCGCTGCCGACTCGCCTGAGCCCGGGCCTTGGCAACGCTCTTCGCGATCAGCGACCTCCACGTCAACCACCCCGAGAACCGGCGGTTCGTCGAAGGGCTGAGGGCGGAGTCGGAGGGCGACTGGCTGATCGTCTGCGGCGACGTCGGCGACGCGATCGCGGACGTCGAGTGGGCGCTGGGGCTGCTGGCAACGCGCTTCGCCAAGGTCGTCTGGGCGCCGGGCAACCACGAGCTGCTGACCCCGCGCGACGAGCCGGACGAGCCGCGCGGCGAGGCCCGCTACCGGCGCCTGGTCGAGGGCTGCCGGCGGCTCGGGGTCCTCACCCCGGAGGACCCCTATCCCCTCTGGGAGGGGGACGGCGGACCGGCCCTCGTGGCGCCGCTCTTCCTCCTCTACGACTACTCGTTCGGCCGCAACGTCGCCGCGACCAAGGAGGAGGCGCTGCGGCTGGCCTACGCGGCGGGAGTGGTCTGCGTCGACGAGTTCCTGCTCCAGCCCGATCCCTACCCGAGCCGGGAGCAGTGGTGCGAAGCGCGGCTGGGTGAGACCGAGGCGCGGCTGCTCGCCTGCCCGCCGGAGGTGCCGACGGTCCTGGTCAACCACTTCCCCCTGATCGAGGCGCCGACCCGGATCCTCCGCCACCCGGAGTTCGCCCAGTGGTGCGGCACCATCCGCACCGCCGACTGGCACCGGCGCTTCCGCGCCAGCACGGTCGTCTACGGCCACCTCCACGTCCCGGTCACGAGCTGGCACGACGGCGTCCGCTTCGAGGAGGTCTCGCTCGGCTACCCGCGGGAGTGGACCGGTCGCGAGTGGGCGCAGCCGGGGCCGCGGGCGATCCTCGGCGTCGGGGTCGAGGCGTGATCGAGGCGATCCTGCCCGCGGGCGTGGCGGTCGCCGAGGCGCGTGACGACGAAGGCGAGAGCGACCTCTTCCCCGCGGAGGAGGCGCTCGTCGCGAGGGCGGTGGAGAAGCGCCGCCGCGAGTTCGCGACCGGGCGGGCCTGCGCCCATCGCGCCCTCGAAGGCCTCGGCATCGCCGCCGTGGCGGTTCCGGCCGGCGAGCGCGGGGAGCCGGTCTGGCCGCCGGGCGTCGTCGCCAGCATCGCCCATTGCCGCGGGTACCGCGGCTGCGCCGCGGCGCGGGCGGGGGACTTGACGACGATCGGGATCGACGCCGAGCCCCACGCGGCCCTGCCCGAGGGCCTGATCGGCGACGTCGCCCGGCCGGAGGAGCGGGGACGGCTGGCGGAGCTGGCGGCGACCGAGCCCGCGGTCCACTGGGACCGGCTGCTGTTCAGTGCCAAGGAGTCCGTCTACAAGGCCTGGTACCCGCTGGCCCGACGCTGGCTCGGCTTCGAGGACGCGGTGCTGACGATCGACTCCGGCGGGTCCTTCCGCGCCCGGCTGCTGGTCGAGGGGCCGGTCGTGGACGGGGCCGAGCTGAAGGGCTTCGACGGCCGCTGGCTGGTTGCCGAGGGGCTGCTGCTGACGGCGATCGCGGTCAGCAGCCAGACCTCCTAGCCGCTCAGGAAGCCGGTGATCGCGGCGGTCGTCTCGGCCGGCGACTCCCAGAGCACGTTGTGGCCGTTCGGCACCGCCGCCATCTGCAGCAGCGGGCCGAGCCGCTCGCGGTAGCGCAGGTCCTGGGCGCGGCTGTGGGGCGCCGCGGTGACCGGGCGGACCAGCAGGGTCGGGACCGGCGCGATCGCCGGCGGCGGCAGCGCCATCTCGCTCCAGGCGACGACGAGGGCACTCGGGCAGTAGCGGAAGCGCAGCCGCCCGTCGGCGCCGCGCACCAGGTCGGCGGCGGCGTAGGCGGCGACCGTCTCGGCCGGCGCGGCGAGCACGCCCGGCGAGCTGAGCAGCGCGTTGACGGCTCCCTCGACCGTCGCGAAGCTCCAGTCCTGGCGGTCGCGCTCGGCGCAGGCGAGCGCGTAGTCGGGCGGCACGGCGAGGCCGGGGTCGAGCAGCGCCAGGCGCTCCACCCGGGCGGGCGCGGCGGCGGCAAGCGCCGCGACCACGAGGCCGCCGAAGCTGTGGCCGATCCAGGCGGCGGCACCGACCCCCAGCGAGTCCGCCGTCTCCAGCAGATCGGCGACGTGCGTCCCCAGGTCCCAGGGGGGCTCGTAGCCGGAGGCGCCGTGGCCGCGCAGGTCGACGGCGACGGCCCGTCGGCCGCCGGCGGCGAGGACCTGGCCCAGCTCGGCAAAGATCCCGCCGTGCTGGGCCAGGCCGTGGACGCAGACGACGGCCGGCCCGTCCGCCGGGCCCTGCTGCTCGACGTGGAGCAGCACCCCTACCCGAACTTCCGGAACAGTTCGATCTCCGACTCGCCGATCTCGGCCCGGCGCTCGGGGTCTTCGATCCCCAGGCCCTCCTCGGGCGCCATGCAGAGCACCCCGACCTTGCCGAGGTGCTGGTTGGCCTCCAGTTCGTAGGTGGCCTGCGGAGCGTCGTCGAGCCCGACGACTTTCGAGAGCGCCGGTTGAATCTTCCCCATCTCGATCAGGCGGTTGCAGGCGAACGCCTCCTGCAGGGTGGCGCCGTGGCTGCCGATGATCCGTTTCGCCTTCATCCACAGATAGCGGTTGTCGAAGGTGTGTTCGTACCCCGTGCTCGACCCGCAGGTGACGATCTTGCCGCCCGAGCGGGCCAGGTAGACCGAGGCCCAGAAGGTCTTCTCACCGGTGTGCTCGAAGACGATGTGGGGGTCTTCGCCAAAGGCGCCGCGCACTTTTTCGCGGAACGCTTTCGCCCACTTGCGCGGCTCCAGGCCCTCGAGGTCCATCTGGTCGCGCCGGATCACCAAGTCGCAGCCGAGCTCTTCCAGCAGCCGCTGCTTCGGCTCGGAGTTGACGACGCCGACGGAGATCCCGCCGCCGTTGCGGATCAGCTGGATCGCGTAGCTGCCGAGCCCGCCGGCGGCTCCCCAGACGAAGACGATGTCCCCCTGCTTGAAGCGGGCACCGTGCTCGCCGACCAGCATCCGGTAGGAGGTCATCGCGCAGAGCGTGTTGCAAGCCGCCTCCTCCCAGCTGAGGTGACGTGGCTTCGGCATCAGCTGCGCGCCTTTGACGATCGCCAGATGGGCCAGCCCGCCGAAGTTCGTCTCGAAGCCCCAGGCCAGGTTCTGCTTGGAGTGGACGACGTCGTCGAAGCGGATCATTTCCTCGTAGCCGCCCCAGCCGGTGTAGGCGACGACCCGGTCCCCCGGTTTCCAGTTTTCCACCCCCGCCCCGGTGCGCAGGACGATGCCGGCGGCGTCGGACCCGAGCACGTGATGGTCCTGGTCGTGGCGCGCGTTCCAGCCGCCCGATTGGGCGAGATGGTTGAGGAAGACGAACGAGGGGATCGGCTCGAACCGCGCGGTCCAGACGGTGTTGTAGTTCATGGCGCTGGCCATCACCGCGACCAGCGCCTCGTCGGGGGCGAGCTCGGGCAACGGCACCTCCCCCACCTTGATGGTCTCGCGCACGTCTTTCTCCGGCTTGTCCCAGAGCCGGGCCGCGTCCTCTTTGGTCACGTACGCCGCCTTGTAGGTGGCAGGAAGCGGGGTGGCCAGGATCTCGTCGGGGGTGGCGTCGGCGATCGTCGTCTCCAGAACACTCACTTGTGGACCTCTTTTCCTTGGTTTGCTTGCTTTTCACGCGCGTCGCCGACCGCTGCCTGCAGCCACTTGGAGACCGCCGCGGCGGTCTCCCCGGCATGCGCGTCCATCATCGTCAGGTGGTTTCCAGGCGTCTCGACGGCCTCGTGCGGGACCTCCCAGCGCGGTCGCCAGGCGGCGGCCGCCGGATCGGGGTCGGCTGATTCCGCCGCCCTGACCAGCAGCACCGGCGAGCCCAGCGGCGCCACCTCGACCTCGGCAAGCAGGCGCAGGTAGGCCAGCGTCGCCGTCAGCCGGGCGTCGTCGACGGTCGCGCCGAGTTCGTCCGCCGCCAGCAGCCAGCCGAGGATCCCGACCCCGAAGCGGCGGGCCGCGGGGTCGCCGGAGGAGGTGAAGGCGGTTTGGGCGGGGTGGTAGCTGTCGAGCAGCACGACCCCGGCGGCCGGGCGGCCGAGCCGCTCCAGCAGGCCGGCGATCCCGTAGGCGAAGGCGCCGCCGGTGGAGTGGCCGAGCAGCACGACGGGCTCCTCGCCGCAGCTCTGCGCGAGCGCCGCGACCTGCAGCTCGAGCGCGGCGCGCCCGTGCGCGGGCAGGGACTCGGCGCCGTCGAAGCCGGGCCAACGCAGCGCCTCCAGGCGATGGGAGTCGCCGAGGGCGCGGGCGAGTTTGAGGTACTCGTGGGGGCCGCCGTTGGGAACGATCGAGGGCACGCAGACCAGCCGCGGCCGTCCGGGGCCGTCGGCGAGGCGCACCGCGTAGGGCTCCAGGCCGGCTTCCTCGACCGCGGTGAAGGAGGGGCGGAACCCGGCGAGCGCGTCGAGCAGCTCGACGAACTCCTCCGTGCGGCCGAGCTCGTGGGCGTTGCGCAGGAGCGGCACCAGGGTGCTCTCCCCGTCCGTGACCGCGGCCGCGCCGGTGCCGGCGTCGGCGACCTCGACCTGGCTCAGCAGATGCTCGGCGAGCGCCGCCGGGGTCGGATGGTCGAGGGCGACGCTGACCGCCAGCCGCAGCCCGGTCGCGGCGTTGAGGCGGTTGCGGAACTGGAGGGCGGTGATCGAGTCGAAGCCGAGCTCGAGGAAGGGGCGCTCGGCGTCGACGTCGGTGGGCGACTCGTAGCCGAGGACGTCGGCGAGCTGGGCGAGGACGAACTCCAGCGCCACCTGCCGGCGCGCGTCCTCGGGGACCGCGCCGAGCCGGCTCGACAGCGACTCCACGGCCTCGCTCGCCTCCGTGGCGGCGGCGGGCTCGACGGCCACGGCGGTGCCGGCGGACGGCTGGGCCGCCGCCAGCCAGTGACGCTCGCGCTGGAAGGGATAGGTCGGCAGCGGCACCCGCGCCCGCGCCGGCGGCAGGGCCGTCTCCCAGTCGACCTCGACTCCGTTCGCCCAGGCCGAGCCGACGGCGAGGGCGAAGTCGGGCAGGGCCCCATGGCGGTGGCGCAGGGTGGCGGTGAAGCTGGCCTCGGCCTCGGCCTTGCCGAGCTCGTGGGCAAAGGTCTGCTGCAGCGGCACCATCAGGATCGGGTTGGGGCTGACCTCGACGAAGCGGCGGAACCCCTGGCTCAGCAGCAGCGCCACGGTGGGGCCGAAGCGGACGGTCTGGCGGGCGTTGCGGTACCAGTACTCGGCGTCGAGCCCGGCGGTGTCGAGCGGGGCCGCCGTGACCGAGGAATAGAACGGCAGCGTGGAAGCGCGGGGGGAGATCCCCGCCGCCGCCGCCATCAACAGCTCACGGCCCTGCTCGATCGCCGGCGAGTGGCCGGCGCCGACGGCGGCGCGGATCCGGCGCGTGAAGATCCCCTCCTCCTCGCAGCGGGCCAGGATCTCGTCGACGCCGTCGTCGGGCCCTGAGACGACGATCAGGGAGGGGCTGTTGATCCCCGCCAGCGCGGCCCGCTCCTCCCAGCCGGGCACGCGGGCGGAGAGGTCCTCGGGGCTGGCCGCGACCAGCGCCATGTAGCCGTTGCCGGTCCCCTGCACCAGCACCTGGCTGCGCAGGGCGACCAGCTGCGCGGCGTCCTCGAGCGAGAGCCCGCCGGCGACGTGGGCGGCGGCGATCTCCCCCTGGGAGTGGCCGACCACGGCCGCCGGCTCGACGCCGGCGCGGCGCCAGAGGGCGGCGAGGGCGACCGACATTGCGAACAGCACCGGCTGCACGACGTCGATCCGTTCCAGGTCCGCCGAGCCCTCCTCACGGCGCAGGACGCTTTCCAGCGACCACTCGACGTGGGGCTCGAGCGCCTGCTCGCAATCGCCGATCGCGCGGGCGAACTCGGGCGAGGAGCCGAGCAGCTCGATCGCCATGCTGCGCCACTGCGCGCCCTGGCCGGGGAAGAGGAAGACCGGGCCCGCAGCGGCGTCGCCAACCGGGCCGGCGGCAACGAAGGCGCTGTCGCTCTCCTCCCCGGCGGCGATCGCGGCGAGGCCGGCGAGCAGCTGCTCGCGGTCCGCGCCCGTGGCCACCGCCCGGCGCTCGAGCCGCGGCCGGCTCGTCGCCAGCGCTCGCGCCACGTCGGCGTCGCTCGACTCGGGACGCTCGCGCAGGTGGGCGTGCAGACGGCCGGCGCTCTCGCGCAGGGCGGTGTCGCTGCGCGCGGAGAGCAGCCAGGGCGCGATCGACCCCTGCGGTGCGGATGCGAAGGCCCCGCCGCCAGCTGCGGCGGCGGGGCTTCCCTCGGCGGCGGCAGGGGGCGCCTCCTCGAGGATCAAGTGGGCGTTGGTGCCGCTCATCCCGAAGGAGGAGACGCCGGCGCGGCGGGGGCGCTCGCCGGGCTCCCAGGGGGCGGGCTCGCTCAGCAGCTCCACCGCCCCCGCCGACCAGTCGACGTGGGGCGTCGGCTCGGCCAGGTTGAGGCTGCGCGGCAGGCGGCCGTGGCGCATCGCCAAGGCCATCTTGATCACCCCGGCGACGCCGGCGGCGGCCTGGGTGTGGCCGAGGTTGGACTTGACCGAGCCCAGCGCCAGCGGCCGCTCGCGCCCCTGGCCGTAGGTGGCGAGGATCGCCCCCGCCTCGATCGGGTCGCCGAGGACGGTGGCGGTGCCGTGGGCCTCGACCGCGTCGACCTCGGCCGGGCCGAGGCCGGCGTTGGCCAGCGCCTGGCGGATCACCCGCTCCTGGGCGGGGCCGTTGGGGGCGGTGAGGCCGTTGGAGGCGCCGTCCTGGTTGACCGCCGAGCCGCGGATCAGGGCGACCACCTCATGGCCGTTGGCTTCGGCGTCGGCGAGGCGCTCGAGCAGGAGCAGCCCGCAGCCCTCCGACCAGCCGGTGCCGTCGGCCGCCGCCGAGAAGGGCTTGCAGCGCCCGTCGGGGGCGAGGCCGCGGAGGCGGCTCATCATCACGAAGACCAGCGGCGTCGAGAGCACGGTCACCCCGCCCGCCAGGGCCAGTGAGCAATCTCCGGCTCGCAGCCCCTGGCAGGCCAGGTGCGTCGCCACCAGCGAGGAGGAGCAGGCGGTGTCGACGCTGAGCGCCGGGCCTTTGAGGTCGAGCGCGTAGGAGACGCGGCCGGAGATGACGCTGCCGCCGCCACCGCCGCTGGGGCTGAGGCCGTCGGTCTCGGTCTCTTCCGGGGCCCCGAGCCCGTAGTCCTGGTACATGACCCCGGCGTAGATGCCGGTGCGGCTGTCGCGCAGCCCGAGCGGGTCGATGCCGGCGTCTTCGCAGGCCTCCCAGGCGCCTTCGAGCAGCAGCCGGTGCTGGGGGTCCATCAGCCGCGCCTCGATCGGGTGAACGCCGAAGAAGGGGGCGTCGAAGCCGCCGGCCGCGTCGAGGAAGCCGCCTTCGCGGACGTAGGTCGTGCCCGGGTGGTCGGGGTCGGGGTCATAGAGGCGTTCGAGGTCCCAGCCGCGGTCCTCGGGGAAGCCGGAGATCGCGTCGTCGCCGGCGTCCAGCAGTTGCCAGAGCTCCTCCGGGGAGCCGACCCCGCCCGGATAGCGGCAGCTCATGCCGACGATCGCGACCGGCTCCTCGTCGCGCGCTTCGCGCGCGCGCAGCTGCTCGCGGGTGCCCCGCAGCTCGATCGTGACCCGCTTCAGCGAGTCGAGGAGCTGGTCTTCGTCGTGCTTCATCGTGCCCCGATCTCCTCGTTGACGATCTGCAGCAGCTCCTCGGCGCTGGCCGAGCGAATCCGCTCCTCGGTCTCGGCGCCCGCGTCGTCCCGGCCGCGCTCGGCGCCGCTCAGCAGCGAGCGCAGGCGGGCCTCCGCCCGTTCGCGCTCGTCTCCGGCAAGCGCCTCCAGCAGCGTCCGCAGCCCGTCGATCGCGTCCTCGACCGTCGACTCGGCGCCGGGCTCGCCCGCCTCCCCCCGCAGATACCCCGCCACCGCCTCGGCGCTGGGGTAGTCGAAGACCAGGGTCGCCGGCAGCCGCAGGCCCGTGGCCTGGCCGAGGCGGTTGCGCAGCTCGACCGCGGCGAGGGAGTCGAAGCCGAGCTCCTTGAAGGCGGCCTTGGGGTCGATCGCTGAAGCCGAGGGGTGGGCGAGGACGGCGGCGACGTGGGAGCGGACCAGCTCCAAGACGACTCCATCGCGCTCTGGCTCTGGGACCGCGGCCAAGCGCTCGGCGAGGGAGCCGGAGCCGGCGGCGCGGCGGGCGGGGACCCGGACCAGGCCGCTGAGCAGGGCCGGCAGGGTGCCGGCCCGGGCGTTGGCGCGCAGGGCGGCGGGATCGAGCTTGGCGGCGATCAGGTGGGGGTCCTGGTGGGCGCGGGCGCGGTCAAAGAGCGCCAGGCCCTCCTCCTCTTTCAGAGCGGCGATGCCGGCGCGGGCGATCCTTGCCCGGTCGGCCTCAGAGAGGCGGGCGGTGAGCGTGCTTTCGCTCTGCCAGGCGCCCCAGCCGATCGAGAGGGCATGTAGGCCTTCGGCCTTACGGGTTCCGGCAAGCGCGTCGAGGAAGGCGTTGGCGGCGGCGTAGTTGCCCTGGCCGGCGCTCTGCAGGGTGCCGGCGACCGAGGAGAAGAGGATCAGCTCACAACCCTCGATCTCTTGGGTCAGCTGGTGCAGGTGCCAGGCGGCCTCGGCCTTGGGGGCCATGGTCTTTTGCAGGCGCCCAGAGTCGAGCGAGTCGACGAGGCCGTCGTCGGTGAGCCCGGCGCAGTGCAGGACGGCGCGGAGCGGGCGCTCGGGGGGAACCGAGGCGATCAGCTCCGCGAGCTGGTCGGCGTCAGCGACGTCGCAGGCCGCCAGCTCGGCTTGGGCGCCGAGCTCGCTCAGCTCCCTCACCAGCTCCTCGGCGCCGGGAGCCTCGGGCCCGCGGCGGCTGGCCAGGAGCAGGTGGCTCACCCCGTGCTCGCTGACCAGGTGGCGGGCGAAGAGGGTGCCGAGGGTGCCGCTGGCGCCGGTGATGAGGACGGTGCCCTCGGGGTCGATCGGCGCGGGCCCTTCTTCGGGCTTGGGAGCGCGGGCCAGGCGCGGGGCCAGGAGCGCTCCCTGCCTGAGGGCGAGCTGGGGCTCGCCCTCCAGGGCCAGGGCGGCACTAAGGGCCGCCTCGGAAGCCTCGCTGCCGTCGCTGTCGATCAGCAGGAAGCGCCCTGGGTGCTCGGCCTGGGCGGAGCGGATGAGGCCCCGGGCGGCTGCCATGGCGGGGTCGGGGGCCTCGCCCTCCTCGCTGGCAAGGGCGCCCTCGGTGATGAAGGCGAGACGATCCTCCCCCGCTGCGGCGATCGCCTCCCGCAGGGCCTCCAGCACTTGCTCGCAGAGGGCGAGGGCGGCGGCCGGGGGGTCGAGGTCGGGGGCGGGGGCGCACTCGAAGCGGCGGATCTCCCCCTCCCCGCCTTGCTCGGGCAGGGGGAGCTCGATCCACTCGGGGGCGAAGAGGGAGTCGGGGGCGGCCTCACGGGAGGCCGCCAGCTGCGAGGCCTCGAGCGGGCGCAGGGCCGAGGACTCGATCGAGAGCGCCGGGGCGCCGGAGGCATCGTCCAGGGTCACGCTGACCGCGCCTTCGCCCGCCGGGGCCAGGCGCACCCGCAGCGCCGCGGCGCCGGACCCGAAGAGGCGGACGCCGCTCCAGGCGAAGGGGACCCGCAGGGCATCCTCCTCTTTGGCCTCGAGCGCGCTGGCGTGAAGGGCCGCGTCCAGCAGCGCCGGGTGGATGCCGTAGCGCCCGGCTTCGCTGGCCTGCTCCTCGCCCAGCTCGACCGCGGCGAAGATCTCCTCGCCCCGCCGCCAGGCCGCCTTCAGGCCCTGGAAGGCGGGGCCGTAGTCGAGCCCGAGCTCGGCGGCGCCCTCATAGAGGTCGTCGACCGCCACCGGCTCGGCCCCGGGCGGCGGCCACTCGCCGAGGCCCTCGGGCTCCTCCGTGCCGGCGGGGCCGAGGACGCCGTCGGCGTGGCGGGTCCACTCGGCTTCACTCTCCTCGCCGCCCTCGGGACGGGAGTGGATCGAGAGCGGCCGGCGGCCGTCCTCATCGGCCGCGCCGACGCTAACCTGGATCTGCACCGCGCCCTGCTCGGGCAGGGCCAGGGGGGCGGCGATCGTCATCTCCTCGAGCACCGCGGCGCCGATCTCATCGCCGGCGTGCAGGGCCAGCTCGGCGAAGGCGCTGCCGGGCACGATCGCGGTGCCGAGCACCGCGTGCTCGGCCAGCCAGGGGTGGGTCCGCTGGGAGAGGCGGCCGCTGAAGAGCCAGCCGCCCTCGCCCGGCAGGGAGGTCTCCGCTCCCAGCAGCGGGTGGCGGGCGTCGGCCAGGCCGGCGGCAGCGGCGTTCCCCGCCGGGTCCCCGGCCGCCAGCCAGTAGCGCCGGCGCTGGAAGGGGTAGGGAGGAAGGCGAACGGGTTTGCCGGGAGCCGCGCCGAGGAGCTTCCCCCACCCGACCTCGGCGCCGCCGGCATCGAGGGTCGCGAGGGCGGCCAGCAGGGTCCTCACCTCCGGGCGCTCCCTGCGCATCGCCGCCGCCACCGCCGCTTCGGGCTCGGCGCCGGCCAGGCAGCTCCGGGCCATCGCGGTGAGCGCCCCGTCGG
Source organism: uncultured Solirubrobacterales bacterium (assembly GCA_963849165.1). Classification (GTDB taxonomy): domain Bacteria; phylum Actinomycetota; class Thermoleophilia; order Solirubrobacterales; family 70-9; genus VAYN01. The sequence continues at coordinate 991,628 of CAWKGJ010000004.1, forward strand.
GACCCAGCTCGAGGAAACCCGCGACCGCGGCAGCGGCCAGGTGGTCGATTCCCGCCGCGAAGCGCACCGGCTCGCGCACCTGGGCGACCCAGTAGGCGGGGTCGGTGGCCTGCTCGGAAGTGAGCGACTCACCGCTGAGGTTGGAGACGATCGGGATCCGCGGCGGGTCGTAGGAGACGGTCGCGGCGACGGCGGCGAACTCGGCCAGCATCGGCTCCATCAGCTCGGAGTGGAAGGCGTGGCTGACCCGCAGGCGAGTGGTCTTCCGGCCCCGCTCCCGCCAACCCTCGGCCCACTCCAGCGCCGCCCCCTCCGCGCCGGAGACGACCAGCGAGGTCGGCGAGTTGACGGCGGCGATCGAGAGTCCGGCGGGGAGCTCGCCGCCGACCTCCCCCTCCGCGGCCTCGACCGCGACCATCGCGCCGCCCTCTGGCAACGCCCCCATCAGGGCGCCGCGGGCGGCGATCAGCCTGCAGGCGTCGGCGAGGCCGAAGACGCCGGCGACGTGGGCGGCGGCGAGCTCGCCGATCGAGTGTCCGATCAGGAAGTCGGGCTCGAGGCCCCAGCTCTGCAGCAGGCGGAAGAGCGCGACCTCGATCGCGAACAGGGCGGGCTGGGTGAACTCGGTGCGGTCAAGCAGCGCCGCCTCGGCGGAGCCCGGGGCGGCGAAGAGAACCTCCTGCAAGGGCCGCTGGAGGTGGGGATCGAGCTCGGCGCAGACCGCGTCCAGGGCGGCGCCGAAGACCGGGAACGTCGCCGCGAGCTCACTTCCCATGCCGGCGCGCTGGGCCCCCTGGCCGCTGAAGAGGAAGGCGAGCCGGCCGGGGCGGGCCTCGCCCTCGATCAGGTCGGCGTGGGGCAGGCCGGCGGCGAGGGCGTCGAGGGCGACCGGCAGCTCCCCGGCCTCGGCGGCGAGGACGACGGCGCGGTGGGGCAGGCGGGCGCGGCGGACGAGCGCGGCGGCGAGGGCGGCCGGGTCGAGCCCGGGGTCCCGGCGCAGATGGGCGGCGAGGCGGGCAGCCCCCTCGCGCAGGGCCGGCTCGCTCTTGGCCGAGAGCAGCAGGGGAACGACGGGCAGCGGCGGCGGCTCGGCCTCGACCCCCGCCTCGGCCCGCGGGGGCGCTTCCTCGAGGATCAGGTGGGCGTTGGTGCCGCTCATCCCGAAGGAGGAGACGCCGGCGCGGCGGGGGCGCTCGCCCGGGCCCCACTCCCGCGGCTCGCGCAGCAGCTCCACCGCCCCCGCCGACCAGTCGACGTGAGGGCTGGGGGCGTCGACGTGCAGCGTCCGCGGCAGCACCCCGTGGCGCAGCGCCAGCGTCATCTTGATCACGCCGGCGACGCCGGCGGCGGCCTGGGTGTGGCCGAGGTTCGACTTGACCGAGCCCAGCGCCAGCGGCCGCTCGCGCCCCTGGCCGTAGGTGGCGAGGATCGCCCCCGCCTCGATCGGGTCGCCGAGCGTGGTGCCGGTGCCGTGGGCCTCGACCGCGTCGACCTCGGCGGCGGTCAGCCCCGCGTTGGCCAGCGCCTGGCGGATCACCCGCTCCTGGGAAGGCCCGTGCGGCGCGGCGGGACCGTTGGAGGCGCCGTCCTGGTTGACCGCCGAGCCGCGAATCAGCGCGATCACCTCGTGGCCATTGGCTTCGGCGTCGGCGAGTCGCTCCAGCAGCAGCAGCCCGCAACCCTCGGAGAAGCCGGCGCCGTCGGCGGCGGCGGCGAAGGCCTTGCAGCGGCCGTCGGGGGCGAGGCCGCGCTGGCGGCTCAGATCGACGAACAGGGTCGGGGTGCCGAGGACCGTCGAGCCACCGGCGAGGGCGAGGCCGCATTCCCCCCCGCGCAGCGCCCCGGCGGCGAGGTGCATCGCCACCAGCGAGGAGGAGCAGGCGGTGTCGACCGTGACCGCCGGCCCTTGCAGGCCGAAGATGTAGGCGATGCGGCCGGAGGCGGCGCTGCCGGAGGCGGTCGCGCCGCCCAGCTCCGAGGTTCCGGAGCCCATCCCGTAGTCGTGGTGCATCAGGCCCGCGAACACCCCGGTGTCGCTGCCCGCCAGCGAGGCGGGGTCGATGCCGGCGTCCTCGAAGGCCTCCCAGGCGCCTTCGAGCAGGAGGCGCTGCTGGGGGTCGGTGACAAGCGCCTCGCGCGGGCTGATGCCGAAGAACTCGGCGTCGAACTCGGCCGCGTCGTGCAGGAAGCCGCCCTCGCGCGCGTAGCTGGTGCCGGGGTGGTCGGGGTCGGGGTCATAGAGGCGTTCGAGGTCCCAGCCGCGGTCCTCAGGGAAGCCGGAGATCGCGTCGGTGCCGGCCTCGAGCAGTTGCCAGAGCTCTTCGGGGGAGCCGACCCCGCCGGGGTAGCGGCAGCTGATGCCGACGATCGCGATCGGCTCCTCGCTACGGGCGCGGACGGATGCCGGTGCGGGGGCGGCCCGGATGCCCTCGGCCTCCCCCCGCAGGTACCCCGCCACCGCCTCGGCGCTGGGGTAGTCGAAGACCAGGGTCGCCGGCAGCCGCAGCCCCGTGGCCTGGCCGAGGCGATTGCGCAGCTCGACCGCGGCGAGGGAGTCGAAGCCGAGGTCCTTGAAGGCGGCCTTGGGGTCGATCGCCGCGCCCGAGGGGTGAGCGAGGACGGCGGCGACGTGGGAGCGGACCAGCTCGAGGACGAAGGCCTCGCGCTCGGGCTCGGGGACCGCGGCCAAGCGCTCGGCCAGCGAGCTGGCGCCGGCGGCGCGGCGGGCCGGGACCCGGACCAGGCCACTGAGCAGGGCCGGCAGGGTGCCGGCCCGGGCGTTGGCGCGCAGGGCGGCGGGGTCGAGCTTGGCGGCGATCAGATGGGGGTCCTGGTGGGCGCGAGCGCGGTCAAAGAGCGCCAGGCCCTCCTCCTCGGTCAGGGCGCCGATGCCGGCGCGGGCGATCCTTGCCCGGTCGGCCTCCGAGAGGCGGGCGGTGAGGGTGCTTTCGCTCTGCCAGGCGCCCCAGCCGAGGGAGAGGGCCGCCAGGCCTTCGGCCTTACGGGTTCCGGCAAGCGCGTCGAGGAAGGCGTTGGCGGCGGCGTAGTTGCCCTGGCCCGGGGTCTGCAGGGTGCCGGCGACCGAGGAGAAGAGGATCAGCTCACAACCCTCGATCTCTTGGGTCAGCTGGTGCAGGTGCCAGGCGGCCTCGGCCTTGGGGGCCATGGCCTTGGCCAGGCGCTCGGGGTCGAGCGAGTCGACGAGGCCGTCGTCGGTGAGCCCGGCGCAGTGGATCACGGCGCCGAGGGGGTGCTCGGGGGAGACCGAGCCGATCAGCTCCGCGAGCTGGTCGCGCTCGGCGACGTCGCAGGCGATCACATCGGCTTCGGCGCCGAGCTCGCCGAGCTCGGCCACCAGCTCCTTGGCGCCCGGGGCCTCCGCTCCCCGGCGGCTGGCCAGGAGCAGGTGGCGGGCGCCGTGCTGGCTGACCAGGTGGCGGGCGAGGAGGCCGCCGAGGGTGCCGCTGGCGCCGGTGATCAGGACCGTGCCCTCGGGATCGATCGGCGCGGGCTCAGCGTCGGGCTTGGGAGCGCGGGTCAGGCGCGGGGCCAGGAGCGCTCCCTGCCTGAGGGCGAGCTGGGGCTCGCCCTCCAGGGCCAGGGCCCGGGTGAGGGCCTCGGCCGATGCCTTGCTGCCGTCGCTGTCGAGGAGGAGGAAGCGCCCGGGGTGCTCGGCCTGGGCGGAGCGGACGAGGCCGCGGGCCGCCGCCATGGCGGGGTCGGGGACCTCGCCCTCCTCGCTGGCGAGGGCGCCGTTGGTGATGAAGGCCAGCGGGGCCTGCTCCCCCGCGGCGATCGCCTCCCGCAGGGCCGCCAGCACTTCCTCGCAGAGGGCGAGGGCGGCGGCCGGGGGGTCGAGGCCGGGCGGGGGGGCGCACTCGAAGCGGCGGATCTCCCCCTCCCCGCCCTGCTCGGGCAGGGGGAGCTCGATCCACTCGGGGGTGAAGAGGGAGTCGGGGGCGGCCTCGCGGGAGGCCGCCAGCTGCTCGCTCGAGATCGGACGGATGAGGACCGACTCGGCGGTGGCGACCGGGGTGCCGGCGGAGTCCGCGACCAGCAGGCTGAGGACCTCGGGGTTCGAGCCGGCCGGGGCCAGGCGCACCCGCAACCGCGAGGCACCCGCCGCCAGCAGGCGGACGCCGCCGGAGGCGAAAGGCACGAAGGCCGCTCCGCTCTCGACCGCGGCCAGCAGCTGCACGTGGAAGGCGGCGTCCAGCAGCGCCGGGTGGATGCCGTAGCGCCCGGCTTCGCTGGCCTGCTCCTCGCCCAGCTCGACCTCGGCGAAGAGCTCCTCGCCGCGGCGCCAGGCCGCCTTCAGGCCCTGGAAGGCGGGGCCGTAGTCGAGCCCGAGCTCGGCGGCGCCCTCATAGAGGTCGTCGACCGCCACCGGCTCGGCCCCGGGCGGCGGCCACTCGCCGAGGCCCTCGGGCTCCTCCGTGCCGGCGGGGCCGAGGACGCCGTCGGCGTGGCGGGTCCACTCGGCTTCACTCTCCTCGCCGCCCTCGGGACGGGAGTGGATCGAGAGCGGCCGGCGGCCGTCCTCATCCGCCGCGCCGACGCTGACCTGGACCTGCACCGCGCCCTGCTCGGGCAGGGCCAGGGGGGCGGCGATCGTCATCTCCTCGATCGTCTCCAGGCCGGCCTGCTCGGCCGCTCTCAAGGTGATCTCCATGAAGGCGGTGCCGGGGAAGACCGCGCCGCCGAACACGGCGTGGTCGGCGAGCCAGGGATGGCTCCGCAGGGAAAGCCGGCCGCTGAACAGCCAGCCCGACTCCCCGGGCAGGGAGATGGCGGCGCCGAGAAGGGGGTGCTCCGCATCGGCGAGGCCGGCGGCGCGGACGTCGCCGCTCTCGCCGCCGCTGAGCCAGTAACGCCGCCGCTGAAATGGATAGCCCGGCAGGGGCACGCGCCCGCCCCCGCCGAGGAGCTCGGCCCACTCGACCTCGACGCCGCTGACGTGGGCGGCGGCGAGGGCGGCACCGAAGCGCTCGAGTCCGCCTTCCTCGCGGCGCAGGCTGCCGAGTGCGGCCACCGGCGCCTCGGAGTGGGCGGCGGCGCACTCCTCCACGGCCATGCTCAGCACCGGGTGGGCGCTGAGCTCGACGAAGGCGCCGAAGCCCCCCTCCAGCAGGGAGGCGATCGCGGCCTCAAAGCGCACCGGCTCGCGCAGCGAGCGATACCAGTACTCCGCCCCCAGCTCCTCGCCGGCCAGCGGGCCGGCGCTCAGGGCCGAGTAGAAGGGGATCGCGGCCGGGCCCGGGGCGATCGGCGCCAGCTCCTGCGCCAAACGCTCGGCGATCGCCTCGACCTGGGCCGAGTGGGAGGCGTAGTCGACGGCGACCAGGCGGGCGCGGACCCCCGCCGCCTCGCAGGCGGCGATCAGCTCTGCCAAGGCCTCGGGCTCGCCGGAGACGACGGAGGCGATGGGGCTGTTGTGGGCGGCCAGGTGCAGGCTCTGCCCCCAGGGGGCGATCCGCTCCTTGGCCTGCTCGGCGGGGAGGGCGAGGGAGGCCATCCCCCCCTTGCCGGCCAGCTCGGTCAGCGCTTGGCTGCGCAGGGCGACGACGCGGGCGGCGTCCTCGAGGGAGAGGGCGCCGGCGAGGTGGGCGGCGGCGATCTCCCCCTGGGAGTGGCCGAGCACGGCGGCGGGCTCGACCCCGTGGGAGCGCCAGAGGGCGGCCAGGGAGACGGTCATCGCAAACAGCGCCGGCTGGATCACCTCGACCCGCTCGCTGTGGGCATCGCCGCGCAGGACCGCCTCGAGGGAGAAGTCGACGTAGGGGGCGAGGGCTTCCTCGCAGGCGGCGACGTGCGCGGCGAAGGCGGGGGAGCTCTCGAGCAGCTCGCGGCCCATCCCCTGCCACTGGGAGCCCTGGCCGGGGCAGATGAAGGCGAGCTTGCCGGCATTCGCCTCGCCTTCGAGCAGCTCGGCGTGGGGCAGGCCGGCGGCGAGGGCGTCGAGGGCGACCGGCAGCTCCTCGGCCTCGGCGGGGAGCACCGCCGCGCGCTGGGGCAGGCGGGCGCGGGCGGCGAGGGTGGCGGCGAGCGCACCGCGGTCGAGCTCGGGGTTAGCCCGCAAGTGGGCGGCGAGGCGGGCGGCCCCCTCGCGCAGGGCCGGCTCGCTCTTGGCGGAGAGGATGAGGGGGGCGGGGGTCTCGGCGATGGCGGGGGCTTGCTGCGCGGGCTCGGCGCCGTTGCCCCGCGGGTCGGCTCCTTCCTCCGTCACGCCTGCAGGCGCCTCTTCCAGGATCAGATGGGCGTTGGTGCCGCTGGCGCCGAAGGAGGAGACACCGGCGCGGCGGGGGCGCTCGCCCGGGCCCCACTCCCGCGGCTCGCGCAGCAGCTCCACCGCCCCCGTCGACCAGTCGACGTGCGGGCTGGGGGCGTCGACGTGCAGCGTCCGCGGCAGCACCCCGTGGCGCAGCGCCAGCGCCATCTTGATCACCCCGGCGACGCCGGCGGCGGCCTGGGTGTGGCCGAGGTTGGACTTGATCGAGCCGAGGCGCAGGGGGGCGGCTCCGTCGCGCCCCTGGCCGTAGGTGGCAAGGATCGCCCCCGCCTCGATCGGGTCGCCGAGCGTGGTGCCGGTGCCGTGGGCCTCGACCGCGTCGACTTCGGCGGCGGTCAGGCCGGCGTTGGCCAGCGCCTGGCGGATCACCCGTTCCTGGGAGGGCCCGTTGGGGGCGGTGGGGCCGTTGGAGGCGCCGTCCTGGTTCACCGCCGAGGCGCGGATCAGCGCGATCACCTCGTGGCCGTTGGCTTCCGCGTCAGAGAGGCGCTCCAGCAGCAGCAGCCCGCAGCCCTCGGCCAGGGCGGTGCCGTCGGCGGCGGCGGCGAAGGGCTTGCAGCGGCCGTCGGGGGCGAGGCCGCGCTGGCGGCTGAAGTCGACCAGCATCGTCGGCGTCGCCATCACCGACGCCCCCCCGACCAGGGCGAGGTCGCACTCGCCGCCGCGCAGCGCCCCGGCGGCCAGGTGCATCGCCACCAGCGAGGAGGAGCAGGCGGTGTCGACGCTGACCGCGGGCCCCTCGAGGCCGAAGGTGTAGGCGAGGCGGCCGGAGGCGGCGCTGCCGGACGCGACCGACCCTCCCATCTCGGAGACGCCCGAGCCCACTCCGTAGTCGTGGTACATCAGGCCCGTGAAGACGCCGGTGTCGCTGCCCGCCAGCGCGGCGGGGTCGACGCCGGCGTCCTCGCAGGCCTCCCAGGCGGCTTCGAGCAGGAGCCGGTACTGGGGATCCATGACCCGGGCCTCGCGCGGGCTGATGCCGAAGAACTCGGCGTCGAACTCGGCGGCCTCGTGCAGGAAGCCGCCCTCGCGCGCGTAGCTGGTGCCGGGGTGGTCGGGGTCGGGGTCATAGAGGCGCTCGAGGTCCCAGCCGCGGTCGGCGGGGAAGCCGGAGATCGCGTCGGTGCCGGCGTCGAGCAGCTGCCAGAGCTCTTCGGGGGAGCCGACCCCGCCCGGGTAGCGGCAGCTGATGCCGACGATCGCGATCGGCTCGCGCTGGCGCGCTTCCAGCTCCCCGATCCGGCCGCGGGCGTCGCGCAGGTCGCCGGTGACCTTCCGCAGGTATTTGCTGAGGGTCGCCGGGTCCGTGGCTCGATCCGTCATGCCGCACCCTCCGCGGGCCGCGAGCCGGACCCGTCCAGGCCGGCCAGGCGGTACACGCCGCCGCGCCGCTCGGCGACGAAGCTCTCGGAGATCAGGATCGCCGCCTGGCGGTCGCTGACGATCCGGTAGAGGCGGCGGATGATCGTCTCGCCCGGCGCCGGGCTGCCGGGGGCCCAGTCGGGCCGCGCGTCGATCCCGAACCAGAGCAGCTCGCGGTAGCTCTCCAGCGCGACCCGCTGCAGCGACTGGCCGATGCCGTCGGGGGCGCCGTCGAGCAGGCCGACGAAACCCGGCGGCAGCCGGCCCGGGACGAGGTACGACTCGGCCCAGAGCAGGGGCGGCGCGGCCGGCCCGGCGCCGATGCTCACCCGCCGCCTGATCGAGACCTCCTCGCTCTCTGTTTCCAGGTGGCGGGTCACTTCCGCCGGGATCGGGACCTCCGCCTGGTCGAGGCGGCTGACCGCGACTGGGGCGAGCAGCTGCACCCCGAGCGCGCGGGTCACGGTCCCGTCGGTGAAGAGGAGGTTGCGGAGGAAGGGGTCGAGGGCGGCGATCGCGACCTCCTCGACCCGATCCGGGCGCTCGTCCTGCATCGAGAAGAAGCGGCCGACGAACTCGCGCGCCGTGGCCGCCTCCCCCCCGGATGGCCCCCGCAGCTTCGAGAGCAGCTTCGAAGTTCGCGTCGCGCCCCCCATCACGACTGCCCGTACTCCCCGTCGATCAGGCGCAGGAGCTCCTCGTCGGAGGCGGAGTCGAGATCGACCTCGCCGAGGCGGTCGCCGTTCGCCTCGGCCTCGCCGGCGAGGCCGGTCAGCAGCGAGCGCAGGTGCGCCAGCGCCCGCTCCTTCTCGTCGGCGCCGATCGACTCGAGGATCGACGCGATCGCCTCCAGCTTGCGGTCGGTGTCCGCCGGCGTCTCCTTGCCCTCGACCTCCCCGAGCAGGAACTCCGCGACCGCCGCGGGGGTCGGGTGGTCGAAGACCAGGGTGGCGGGCAGGCGCAGACCGGTCGCCCGGGCGAGCCGGTTGCGCAGCTCGACCGCGACCAGGGAGTCGAAGCCGAGGTCCTTGAAGGGGGCCTCGGGATCGACCGCGGTGGCCGCAGGGTGGCCGAGGACGGCGGCCACGTGGGAGCGCACCAGCTCGGCGACGAGGCTCGGGCGCTCCGCCCCGGGCACGCCGGCCAGGCGCTCGGCGAGGGAGCCGGCGGCGCCACCGGCACGCCGGGCGGGGGCGCGGACCAGGCCGCGCAGCAGCGGCGGCAGCGCCCCCTCGCGAGCCAGGCCGCGCAGCGCCGGCAGGTCCAGCCTCGCCGCGACCAGGAAGGGGTCGGGGTAAGCGCGGGTGCGGTCGAAGAGCTCGAGCGCGTACTCGGCCGACATCTCGACGATGCCGCCGCGGCTGAGCCGGGCCAGGTCGGCCGTGGCCAGGCCGCCGCCGTCCTGGGCGACCCGCTCCACGTCCCAGAGCCCCCAGGCGAGCGCGACGGCCGGCAGCCCCTCGGCCCGGCGGGCCGCGGCGAGGGCATCGAGGAAGGCATTGGCGGCGGCGTAGTTGCCCTGGCCGGGATTCTGGAAGGAACCGGCGATCGAGGAGAAGAGGACGAGCTCGCAGCCCGGCATCTCCCTGGTCAGCTCGTGCAGGTGCCAGGCGGCGCCGGCCTTGGGGTCGATCACGCTGGCCAGCCGCGCGGGATCGAGCGCCTCGATCAAGCCGTTGTCGAAGACGGCGGCGGCGTGGAAGACGGCGGTGAGCGGATGCCCGGGGGGAATCGAGCCGATCAGCTCCGCCATTTGCCGGCGATCGCCGACGTCGCAGGCGGCCAGCTCGACCTCGGCGCCGAGGTCGGTGAGCTCGGCGGCGAGCTCGGCGGCACGGGGGGCGTCCGGGCCGCGGCGACTGGTCAGGACCAGGCGACGGACGCCGTGCTCGGCGACCAGGTGGCGGGCGAAGGCGCCGCCGATGGCGCCGGTGCCGCCGGTGACGAGGACGGTGCCCGCCGGGTCGAACCGCCTCGGCTCGCCCCCGGCGGTCGCGGCGCGCCGCAGGCGCGGCCCCGAGGCGACTCCCTCGCGCAGGGCGAGCTGGGGCTCGCCCTCCAGGGCCAGGGCGGCACTAAGGGCCGCCTCGGAAGCCTCGCTGCCGTCGCTGTCGAGGAGCAGGAAGCGGCCGGGGTGCTCGGCCTGGGCGGAGCGGACCAGGCCCCAGACCGCGGCGGCGGCGGGGTCGGGGGACTCGCCCTCCCTGACCGCCATCGCCCCGCGGGTGAGGAAGGCCAGGCGCGTCTCCACCAGGCGCTCGTCCGCGATCGCCGCCTGCAGCACCTCCAGAACCTCGGTGCAGAGGAACTCGGCGGCGACCGCCGGTTCGGGTCCCGCGGGCGGGGCGCACTCGAACAGCAACCACGGCGGCACCGGCTGCCCGGGGGCCAGCTCGAGCCCCTCGCGCAGGGCGCGCGGCGGCGGCGCCTCCCCCGCGCCCTCGGCCAGGGCCAGCCCGATCCACTGCAGGTCGAAGATCGAGTCCGCCACCCTCGCGGACGGGCTCCGCAGCTGAGCCGGCTCGATCGGGCGGATCGCCACCGCCCGCACCGAGGCGACCGCGGCGCCGGCGGCGTCGGCGGCGTCCAGCCGCATCGCCTCGGGCCCCGCCGGGGAGAGGCGCAGGCGCAGGAAGGCCGACCCCGACGCGTAGAGGTGCACGTCGCTGCAGGCGAAGGGCACCCGCGGGGCGGCTCCCGGGGTGTGGTCGAGGAAGGCGGTGTGGAAGGCGGCGTCGAGCAGCGCCGGGTGGATGCCGTAGCGCCCGGCCTCCTCAGCCTGCTCCTCGGCCAGCTCGACCTCGGCGAAGATCTCCTCGCCGCGCCGCCAGGCGGCCTTCAGGCCCTGGAAGGCGGGGCCGTAGTCGATGCCGAGCGCGGCCGTGTGCTCATAGAAGGAGTCGACCGGCACCCGCTCGGCCCCCGGCGGCGGCCAGGCGCCGAGGTCCTCGGGCTCCGCGGCGGCCGCCCGGGAGAGCGAGCCGGAGGCGTTGCGCACCCACTCGGCCTCGGGCTCTTCGGGGCGGGAGTGGACGGCGAGGGCGCAGCGGCCCGCCTCGTCGAGTTCCTCGACGCTGACGTGGACCTCCACCGCGCCCTGCTCGGGGAGGACCAGCGGCGCCTCGATCGTCAGCTCCTCGACCGTCTCCAGGCCGGCCTGCTCGGCCGCTTTCAGGGCCAGCTCGACGAAGGCGGTGCCGGGCAGGATCGGGGTGCCGAGCAGCTCGTGGTCGGCCAGCCAGGGGTGGGTCCCCAGGGAGAGCCGGGCGGTGAGCAGCCATCGCTGCGCGCCGCCCGGGAGCGAGATCGCGGCGCCGAGCAGCGGATGCTCGCCCATGCCCTGACCGGCGGCGACGGCCCCGCCGGCAAGGCCCGAGGAATCCAGCCAGTAACGCCGCCGCTGGAACGGATAGCCCGGCAGGGGGAGGCGGCGGTGAGCGCCCAGGCGCTCGGCCCAGTCGACCTCGACGCCGCTGACGTGGGCGGCGGCGAGGGCGGCGGTGAAGCGCTCGAGTCCGCCTTCCTCGCGGCGCAGGCTGCCGAGCGCCGCCACCGGCGCCTCGGAGTGGGCGGCTGCGCACTCCTCCACGGCCATGCTCAGCACCGGGTGGGCGCTGAGCTCGACGAAGGCGCCGAAGCCCCCCTCCAGCAGGGAGGCGATCGCGGCCTCAAAGCGCACCGGCTCGCGCAGCGAGCGATACCAGTACTCCGCTCCGAGCTCCTCGCCGGGCAGCGGGCCGGCGCTCAGGGCCGAGTAGAAGGGGATCGCGGCCGGGCCCGGGGCAATCGGCGCCAGCTCCTGCGCCAGGCGCCCGGCGATCGCCTCGACCTGGGCCGAGTGGGAGGCGTAGTCGACGGCGACCAGGCGGGCGCGGACCCCCGCCGCCTCGCAGGCGGCGATCAGCTCTGCCAAGGCCTCGGGCTCGCCGGAGACGACGGAGGCGATGGGGCTGTTGTGGGCGGCCAGGTGCAGGCTCTGCCCCCAGGGGGCGATCCGCTCCTTGGCCTGCTCGGCGGGGAGGGCGAGGGAGGCCATCCCCCCCTTGCCGGCCAGCTCGGTCAGCGCTTGGCTGCGCAGGGCGACGACGCGGGCGGCGTCCTCGAGGGAGAGGGCGCCGGCGAGGTGGGCGGCGGCGATCTCCCCCTGGGAGTGGCCGAGCACGGCGGCGGGCTCGACCCCGTGGGAGCGCCAGAGGGCGGCCAGGGAGACGGTCATCGCAAACAGCGCCGGCTGGATCACCTCGACCCGCTCGCTGTGGGCATCGCCGCGCAGGACCGCCTCGAGGGAGAAGTCGACGTAGGGGGCGAGGGCTTCCTCGCAGGCGGCGACGTGCGCGGCGAAGGCGGGGGAGCTCTCGAGCAGCTCGCGGCCCATCCCCTGCCACTGGGAGCCCTGGCCGGGGCAGATGAAGGCGAGCTTGCCGGCATTCGCCTCGCCTTCGAGCAGCTCGGCGTGGGGCAGGCCGGCGGCGAGGGCGTCGAGGGCGACCGGCAGCTCCTCGGCCTCGGCGGGGAGCACCGCCGCGCGCTGGGGCAGGCGGGCGCGGGCGGCGAGGGTGGCGGCGAGCGCACCGCGGTCGAGCTCGGGGTTAGCCCGCAAGTGGGCGGCGAGGCGGGCGGCCCCCTCGCGCAGGGCCGGCTCGCTCTTGGCGGAGAGGATGAGGGGGGCGGGCTGGATCGGCGGCGCGGGCTCGGGCTCTACCGAGCCGGGTTCCGGGCGTGGCGCTTCCTCGAGGATCAGGTGGGCATTGGTGCCGCTGATCCCGAAGGAGGAGACGCCGGCGCGGCGGGGGCGCTCGCCCGGCTGCCACTCCCGCGGCTCGCGCAGCAGCTCCACCGCCCCCGCCGACCAGTCGACCTGCGGCGTCGGCTCGGCCAGGTTGAGGCTGCGCGGCAGCACCCCGTGGCGCAGCGCCAGCGCCATCTTGATCACCCCGGCGACGCCGGCGGCCGCCTGGGCGTGGCCGAGGTTGGACTTGATCGAGCCCAGTCGCAGCGGCTCCGCTCCCTCGCGCCCCTGGCCGTAGGTGGCGAGGATCGCCCCCGCCTCGATCGGGTCGCCGAGCGTGGTGCCGGTGCCGTGGGCCTCGACCGCGTCGACCTCGGCCGGGCTGAGGCCGGCGTTGGCGAGGGCGCGGCGGATCACCCGCTCCTGCGCGGGGCCGTTGGGGGCGGTGAGGCCGTTGGAGGCGCCGTCCTGGTTGGTGGCCGAGCCGCGAATCAGCGCGATCACCTCGTGGCCGTTTCGCTGCGCGTCGGAGAGGCGCTCCAGCAGGAGAAGCCCGGAGCCCTCGGAGAAGCCGGCGCCGTCGGCGGCGGCGGCGAAGGACTTGCAGCGGCCGTCGGGGGCGAGGCCGCGCTGGCGGCTGAACTCGACGAACAAACCGGGGGTCGCCATCACCGTCACGCCGCCGGCCAGGGCGAGGCGGCACTCGCCGCTCCGCAGCGCCTGCGCCGCCAGGTGCATCGCCACCAGCGAGGAGGAGCAGGCGGTGTCGACGCTGACCGCGGGGCCCTCGAGGCCGAAGGTGTAGGCGATGCGGCCGGAGATCACGCTGCCCGAGGCGACCGCGCCCTGGTGGGCGCCGCTCTGGCCCGAACCGGCCCCCGCCATCCCGTAGTCGTGATGCATGACTCCCGCGAACACCCCGGTGTCGCTGCCCGCCAGCGAGGCGGGGTCGATGCCGGCGTCCTCGAAGGCCTCCCAGGCGCCTTCGAGCAGGAGGCGCTGCTGGGGGTCGGTGACAAGCGCCTCGCGCGGGCTGATGCCGAAGAACTCGGCGTCGAACTCGGCGGCATCGTGCAGGAAGCCGCCCTCGCGCGCGTAGCTGGTGCCCGGGTGGTCGGGGTCGGGGTCATAGAGGCGTTCGAGGTCCCAGCCGCGGTCGTTGGGGAAGCCGGAGATCGCGTCGGTGCCGGTCTCCAGCAACTGCCAGAGCTCCTCCGGGGAACCGACCCCGCCCGGGTAGCGGCAGCTGATGCCGACGATCGCGATCGGCTCCTCGCTGGCGGTGGCACGGGTGGGCGCGACGGTGAGCGTCCGGGTGCCCTCGGCCTCCCCCCGTAGGTACCCCGCCACCGCCTCGGCGCTGGGGTAGTCGAAGACCAGGGTCGCCGGCAAGCGCAGCCCCGTGGCCTGGCCGAGGCGGTTGCGCAGCTCGACCGCGGCGAGGGAGTCGAAGCCGAGCTCCTTGAAGGCGGCCTTGGGGTCGATCGCTGAAGCCGAGGGGTGGGCGAGGACGGCGGCGACGTGGGAGCGGACCAGATCCAAGACGAGGGCCTCGCGCTCGGGCTCGGGGACTGAGGCCAAGCGCTCGGCCAGCGAGCCGGCGCCGGCGGCGCGGCGGGCGGGGACCCGGACCAGGCCACTGAGCAGGGCCGGCAGGGTGCCGGCCCGGGCGTTGGCGCGCAGGGCGGCGGGGTCGAGCTTGGCGGCGATCAGGTGGGGGTCCCCGTGGGCGCGGGCGCGGTCAAAGAGCGCCAGGCCCTCCTCCTCTTTCAGGGGAGCGATGCCGGCGCGGGCGATCCGCGCCCGGTCGGCCTCAGAGAGGCGGGCGGTGAGCGTGCTTTCGCTCTGCCAGGCGCCCCAGCCGAGGGAGAGGGCCGCCAGGCCTTCTGCCTTACGGGTTCCGGCAAGCGCGTCGAGGAAGGCGTTGGCGGCGGCGTAGTTGCCCTGGCCGGGGGTCTGCAGGGTGCCGGCGACCGAGGAGAAGAGGATCAGCTCACAGCCCTCGATCTGCTTGGTCAGCTGGTGCAGGTGCCAGGCACCCTCGGCCTTGGGGGCCATGGTCTTTTGCAGGCGCTCGGGGTCGAGCGAGTCGACGAGGCCGTCGTCGGTGAGCCCGGCGCAGTGCAGGACGGCGCGGAGCGGGCGCTCGGGGGGAACCGAGGCGATCAGCTCGGCGAGCTGATCGCGCTCGGCGACGTCGCAGGCCGCCAGCTCGGCTTGGGCGCCGAGCTCGCTCAGCTCCTCCACTAGCTCCTTGGCGCCGGGGGCCTCCGCTCCCCGGCGGCTGGCCAGGAGCAGGTGGCGGGCGCCGTGCTCGCTGACCAGGTGGCGGGCGAAGAGGGTGCCGAGGGTGCCGCTGGCGCCGGTGATGAGGACGGTGCCCTCGGGGTCGATCGGCTTGGGCTCTTCTTCGGGCTTGGGAGCGCGGGCCAGGCGCGGGGCCAGGAGCGCTCCCTGCCTGAGGGCGAGCTGGGGCTCGCCCTCCAGGACGAGGGCCCGGGTGAGGGCCTCGGCCGATGCCTCGCTGCCATCGCTGTCGATCAGCAGGAAGCGCCCGGGGTGCTCGGCCTGGGCGGAGCGGATGAGGCCCCGGGCGGCTGCCATGGCGGGGTCGGGGGCCTCGCCCTCCTCGCTGGCGAGGGCGCCCTCGGTGATGAAGGCCAGCGGGGCCTGCTCCCCTCCGGCGATCGCCTCCTGCAGGGCCGCCAGCACCTGCTCGCAGAGGGCGAGGGCGGCGGCCGGGGGGTCGAGGTCGGGGGCGGGGGCGCACTCGAAGCGGCGGATCTCCCCCTCCCCGCCTTGCTCGGGCAGGGGGAGCTCGATCCACTCGGGGGCGAAGAGGGAGTCGGGGGCGGCGCCGCGGGAGGCCGCCAGCTGCGAGGCCTCGAGCGGGCGCAGGGCCAAGGACTCGATCGAGAGCGCCGGGGCGCCGGAGGCATCGTCCAGGCTCACACTGACCGCGCCCTCGCCCGCCGGGGCCAGGCGCACCCGCAGCGCCGTGGCTCCGGATCCGAAGAGGCGGACCCCGCTCCAGGCGAAGGGCACCCGCAGGGCATCCTCCTCTTTGGCGCCGAGCGCGCTGGCGTGAAGCGCCGCGTCCAGCAGCGCCGGGTGGATGCCGTAGCGCTCGGCTTCTGCCGCCTGCTCCTCGCCCAGCTCGACCGCGGCGAAGAGTTCCTCGCCGCGGCGCCAGGCGGCCTTCAGGCCCTGGAAGGCGGGGCCGTAGTCGAGCCCGAGCTCGGCGGCGCTCTCATAGAGGTCATCGACCGCCACCGGCTCGGCCCCGGGCGGCGGCCACTCGCCGAGGCCCTCAGGCTCCTCCGTGCCGACCGGGCCGAGGACGCCGTCGGCGTGGCGGGTCCACTCGGCTCCCGTCTCTTCGCCGCCCTCGGGACGGGAGTGGATCGAGAGCGGCCGGCGGCCGTCCTCATCCGCCGCGCCGACGCTGACCTGGATCTGCACCGCGCCCTGCTCGGGCAGGGCCAGCGGGGCGGCGATCGTCATCTCCTCGAGCACGTCGGCGCCGGTCTCGCCGCCGGCGTGCAGGGCCAGCTCGGCGAAGGCGCTGCCGGGCACGATCGCGCTGCCGTGGATCAGATGGTCGGCCAGCCAGGGGTGATCCGGACCGGCGATCCGGCCGCTGAACCGCCAGGCCTCTTCCCCGCCGGCGAGCGAGAGCCTGGCCCCGAGCAGCGGGTGGTCGGCCGGACTCTGGCCGATCGCGCCGGCGTCGGTCGCGCCGGCGCTCCGCAGCCAGTAACGGCGACGCTGGAAGGGGTAAGTGGGCAGCTTCGCCCGGCCGGCGCCGGCCGGCGCGAAGAGGGGCGACCAGTCGACCGTGCCGCCGTCGGCGTGGACGGCGCCGGCGGCGAGCAGGAACGAGTCCGCGTCCGCGCGCTTGGCGCGCAGGGCGCTGGCGCAGAGGGCGCCGCCGCCCTCCCCCAGGATCTCGGCGGCGAGGGTGCTGAGCACGGCGTCGGGGCCGAGCTCCAGGTAGCGGGTGACGCCGGCGCGATCGAGCTCGGCGATGCCGTCGGCGAAGCGCACCGCCTCGCGCGCATGGCGAGCCCAGTAGGTGGGGGAGGCCGCCTCCTCGGCGCTCAGCTCGCGCCCGCTGAGGTTGGAGACGATCGGGATCCGCGGCGGCTCGAAGGAGAGCTCGGCGGCGAGCGCTTCGAAGCGCTCCAGCATCGGCTCGACGCGGTGCGAGTGGAAGGCGTGGCTGACCCGCAGTGGCCTGGTCTTGTGGCCGTCGGCCTCGACCGCGGCCCGCCACTCGGCGAGCGCGTCGCCGTCGCCGGAGACGACGATCGAGCCGGGAGCGTTGACGGCGGCGATGCAGAGGCGCCCGGCGAAGGCCGCCAGGCTCGCCTCGACCTCGGCCTCGCCGGCCCTGACCGCGGCCATCGCTCCCCCCTCCTCCAGCTCCGCCATCAGGCGACCGCGCCCAGCGACGAGCCGGGCGGCGTCCTCCAGCGAGAGCACGCCGGCGAGATGGGCGGCGGAGATCTCCCCGATCGAGTGGCCGATCAGGTAGTCGGGGACGATCCCGAAGGAGGAGGCGAGCCGGAAGAGCGCCACCTGGAGGGCGAAGAGGGAGGCCTGGGTGAGGTCGGTGCGGTCGAGGCCGCGGGCGAGGTCGGAATCGGCCGGCGCGAAGACCGCCGCGCGGACGCTGGGGACGAGCTCCTCCTCGAGCGCCGCGCAGGTGCGGTCGAAGGCCTCGGCGAAGACCGGGAAGGCCTCGTAGAGCCCGCGTCCCATGCCGGCGCGCTGGGCGCCCTGGCCGCTGAAGAGGAAGGCGAGCCTGCCAGGCGCGGCGCGGCCCTGCACCACGGCGGCGTCGGGAGCGCCGGCGGCAAGGGCGGCAAGGGCGGCTTCGAGCTGCTCGCGCCCCTCCCCGACCACGACGGCCCGGTGCTCGAGGGCGGCCCGCCCGCTGGCCAGCGCTTGGCCGGCGGCGGCCGGGTCCAGCTGCGGGTGCTCGACCAGGTGGGCGCCGAGCCGGCTTGCCCCCTCGCGCAGGGCCCGCTCGCTCTTGGCCGAGAGGGCCCAGGCCACGGGGCCCGCCGGGGCGAGCGCGTCAAGGTCAGCCGGCGTGGCGGCCGGCGTGGCGGCGGGGGGCTCCTCGAGAATCAGGTGGGCGTTGGTGCCGCTGATCCCGAACGAGGAGACGCCGGCCCGTCGCGGCCGCTCGCCGCGCTCCCAGGCTCGCGGCTCGCGCAGCGGCTCGACCGCGCCCGCCGACCAGTCGACGTGGGGAGTCGGCTCCTCCAGGTGCAGGCTGCGGGGGAGGACGCCGTGGCGCAGCGCCAGCGTCATCTTGATCACCCCGGCGACGCCGGCGGCGGCCTGGGTGTGGCCGAGGTTGGACTTGACCGAGCCCAGCGCCAGCGGCGCCCCGTCGCGCTCCTGCCCGTAGGTCGCCAGCAGCGCCCCCGCCTCGATCGGGTCGCCGAGCGCGGTGCCGGTGCCGTGGGCCTCGACCGCGTCGACCGCGGCCGGGTCGAGGCCGGCGTTGGCGAGCGCCTGCCGGATCACCCGTTCCTGCGAGGGGCCGTTGGGCGCTGTGAGGCCGTTGGAGGCGCCGTCCTGGTTGGTGGCGGAGCCGCGGACCAGGGCCAGCACCTCGTGCCCGTTGGCTTCGGCGGCGGAGAGCCGCTCCAGCAGCAGCAGGCCGACGCCCTCCGACCAGCCGGTGCCGTCGGCGGCGGCGGCGAACGGCTTGCAGCGCCCGTCCCGGGCGAGGCCGCGCTGGCGGCTGAACTCGACGAACTGGGCCGGGCTCGCCATCACCGTGACGCCGCCGGCGAGGGCGAGGTCGCACTCGCCGCTGCGCAGGGCCTGCGCCGCCAGGTGCATCGCCACCAGCGAGGAGGAGCAGGCGGTGTCGACGCTGACCGCCGGTCCCTCTAGGCCGAGCGAGTAGGCGACCCGGCCGGAGACGACGCTGCCGGCGGCGCCGACCCCCTGGTAGCCCTCCAGCTCCGATTCCGCGGCGCCCTGGCCGTAGTCGTGGTGCATCACCCCGGCGAAGACCCCGGTGGCGCTGCCGGCCAGCGAGGCCGGGTCGACCCCGGCGTCCTCGCAGGCCTCCCAGGCGGCTTCCAGCAGCAGCCGCTGCTGCGGGTCCATCGCCACCGCCTCGCGCGGGCTGATCCCGAAGAACTCGGCGTCGAACTCGGCGGCGTCATGGAGGAAGCCGCCTTCGCTGGCGTAGCTGGTGCCGGGATGGTCGGGATCGGGGTCGAAGAGCCGCTCCAGCGGCCAACCGCGGTCCGTGGGGAAAGCCGTGATGCCGTCGCCGCCGGCGACGAGCAGGCGCCAGAGGTCGTCGGGGGACTCGACCCCGCCGGGGTAGCGGCAGCTGATGCCGACGATCGCGATCGGCTCCTCGGTCCGGCGCGGCGGCCGTGGCGCGGCGGCGGCGCTGCCCTGGCCGGAGGCCAGCCCGCGCAGGAAGGCGGCGGCCGCGGCCGTGGTCGGGTGGTCGAAGACGAGCGTCGCCGGCAGCCGCAGCCCGGTGGCGGCGTCGAGGCGGTTGCGCAGCTCGACCGCCGCCAGCGAGTCGAAGCCGAGGTCCTTGAAGGGCGCCTCGGGGTCGACCGCCGCCGGCGAGGGGTGGCCGAGCAGGGCGGCGACGTGCTCGCGGACCAGCTCCAGCACCGCGCCCTCGCGCTCCCCCCCGGGCAGCTCGGCGAGGCGGCGGGCGAGCGAGCCCGCCGCATCGGCGCCGGGGCGCGCGGCGACGCGGACCAGGCCCGAGAGCAGCGGCGGCAGCTCCGCGGCGCGGGCCAGCGAGCGCAGCGCGGCGCGGTCGAGGGCGGCGCCGAGCAGCAGCGGCCGGCCGAGGCGGCGGGCGCGGTCGAACAGCCGCAGGCCGTCGGCGTCGGCGAGCGGGACGACGCCGCCGCGGGCGATCCTGGCCCGGTCGGCGGCGCCGAGGCCGGCGGTCAGCTCGCTCTCGCGCCGCCACGCCCCCCACTCGATCGCGTAGGCCGGCAGGCCCTCGGCCCGGCGCCGCTGCGCCAGGGCGTCGAGGAAGGCGTTGGCGGCGGCGTAGTTGCCCTGGCCGGGGCTGCCGAGGGTCGCCGCGACGGAGGAGAAGAGGACGAACTCGCTGAGGTCCAAGCCGGCGGTCAGCTCGTGCAGGTGCCAGGCGGCGCCGGCCTTGGGCCCCATCGTCGTCGCCAGGCGCTCCGCCGAGAGCGAGTCGACGAGCCCGTCGTCGCTGACGCCGGCGCAGTGGACCACGGCGCCGAGCGGGTGGGCGGCGGGGACCGAGCCGAGCAGGGCCTCGAGCTGGGCGCGGTCGCCGACGTCGCAGGCGGCGAGCCGGGCTTCGGCGCCGAGCTCCTCCAGCTCTCGCGCCAGCTCGGCGGCGCCGGGCGCGTCGGGGCCGCGGCGGCTGGTCAGCAGCAGCTGCCGGGCGCCGTGCGCGACGACCAGGTGACGGGCGAAGAGCGAGCCGAGGGAGCCGGTGGCGCCCGTGATCAGGACCGTCTTCTCCGGGTCGAGAGCCGCGGGCTCGGCAGCCTCCTCCTCAGTGGCGCGGGACAGGCGAGGTGCTGACGCGACTCCCTCGCGCAGGGCGAGCTGGGGCTCGCCCGCGAGCGCCGGCGCCCGGGCGAGGACGGCGGACGAGGCCTCGCTGCCGTCGCTGTCAATCAGCAGGAAGCGGCCGGGGTGCTCGGCCTGGGCCGAGCGCACCAGCCCCCAGACGGCGGCGGCGGCGGGGTCGGGGGACTCGGTTGCGCCGAGCGCCATCCCCCCTTGGGTGACGAAGGCGACGGAGGGCGCGTCCTCGGCGGCGATCGCCTCCCGCAGGACGGCCAGCACCTCGGCGCAGAGGGCTTGGGCGGCGCCGGCGGGGTCGAGCTCGCGGTCCGCGACGCAATCGAAGCGGCGCGTCTCTCCCTCCGCCCCGCCACTCCCCATGGGCAGCTCCAGGCGCTTCCATTCGAGCTCGAAGAGGGAGTCGGGCGCCGCCGCGGCGCCGAGCTGCTCGGCTGAGAGCGGCCGGGTCGAGAGCGACTCGATCGCGGCGACCGGCGACCCGGCCGCGTCGGTGGCGGTGAGGCCGAAGGCGCCCTCGCCGGCCGGGGCCAGGCGCACCCGCAGCTTCCTCGCCCCGGGCGCCGCCAGCCGCACCCCGTTCCAGGCGAAGGGCACGCGGGTCTCCGCCTCCGCGTCGCCGTCGAGCAGGCGGGCGTGCAGGGCGGCGTCGAACAGCGCCGGGTGCAGGCCGAAGCGCTCGGCCTCGGCGCCGCGCTCAGCCGGCAGCTCGAGCTCGGCGAAGATCTCCTCGCCGCGGCGCCAGCCGGCTTTGACGCAGCGGAAGGCGGGGCCGTGCTCGACGCCGAGCCCGGCGCCGAGCTCGTAGAAGTCGCCGACGTCCAGCGCCTGGGCGCCGGCCGGCGGCCACTCCGCCAGGCCCGCGATCGAGCTGGCCGGCTCGGGACCGAGGTTGCCGGCGGCGTTGGCGGCCCAGGGGCGCTCGGGATCGTCCGCGTCCTCGGCGCGCGAGTGGATCGCCAGGCTCCGCTCCCCTTCCGGCCCGGGTGCGCCGAGGCTGAGCTGGACCTGCACGGCGCCGCGCTGCGGCAGGGCAAGGGGCGCCTGCATGGTCAGCTCGCGCAGTTCCCCGGCGCCGGCCCGGGCGCCGGCGTGGAGCGCCATCTCCGCCAGGACGGCGCCGGGCAGGACGGCGCTGCCGTGGACCAGGTGATCGGCCAGCCAGGGCTGGGCTTGCAAGGAGAGGCGGCCGGTGAAGAGCCACTCGCGCTCGCCGGGCAGGCAGTGGGCGCTGCCGAGCAGGGGATGGTCGGTGCTGTTCTGGCCGATCGCCGTGGCGTCGGCCGCGCCGGCGACGGGCTCGAGCCAGTAGCGGCGGCCCTGGAAGGCATAGGTGGGCAGCGCCACCCGGCGGGCACCGCGCCCGGCGAAGAAGCGCCGCCAGTCCGGCCCGGCGCCGTGGCAATCAGCCGCGGCCAGGGCAGCCAGCAGCGCCTCCGCCTCGGCCCGGTCCCGGCGCAGCAGCGGCACGCTCAGAGCCTCCTTCCCGGCCGCGGCCAGGCAGCCCTGCGCCATCGCGCAGAGGACCCCGTCGGGACCGAGCTCGAGGAAGGTGGCGACTCCCTGCGCGGCCAGGTGGCGGGCGCCGTCCATGAAGCGGACCGGCTCGCGCACCTGCGCGACCCAGTAGGCGGGGTCGGCGGCCTGCTCGGGGCCGAGCGGCTCGCCGCTGAGGTTGGAGAGGACCGGGATCCGCGGCTCGTCGTAATCGAGGCTGGCGGCGACGGCGGCGAACTCGGTCAGCATCGGCTCCATCAGGGCCGAGTGGAAGGCGTGACTGACCCGCAGGCGGGAGGTCTTGCGGCCGCGTCGCCGCCAGCTCTCGGCGAACTCGGCGGCCGCCGCCTCCGGACCGGAGACGACCAGCGCCCGGGGGCCGTTGACGGCGGCGATCGCGAGCTCGCCGGGCAGCTCCGCGGCCAGCTCCTCCTCGGCGGCCTCGATCGCCACCATCGCGCCGCCCGCGGGCAGCGCCCCCATCAGGGCGCCGCGGGCGGCGATCAGCTTGCAGGCGTCGGCGAGGCCGAAGACGCCGGCGACGTGGGCGGCGGCGAGCTCGCCGATCGAGTGTCCGATCAGGAAGTCGGGCTCGAGGCCCCAGCCCTCGAGCAGGCGGAAGAGCGCCACCTCGATCGCGAACAGCGCCGGCTGCGTGAA
This sequence comes from uncultured Solirubrobacterales bacterium, assembly GCA_963849165.1. GTDB lineage: Bacteria > Actinomycetota > Thermoleophilia > Solirubrobacterales > 70-9 > VAYN01. The sequence goes on from CAWKGJ010000004.1 coordinate 1,013,740, forward strand.
CTCGGTGCGGTCCAGCAGCGCCGCCTCGGCGGAGCCCGTGGCGGCGAAGAGGACCTCCTGCAGCGGTCGCTCGAGGTGGCTGTCGAGCTCGGTGCAAACCTCGTCGAGCGCCGCCGCGAAAGCCGGGAAGGCGCCGTACAGCTCCGCGCCCATGCCCGGCCGCTGGGCGCCCTGGCCGCTGAAGAGGAAGGCGAGCTTGCCGGTCCGGGCCCGGCCCTGGGCGAGGCCGGGATGGGGGCGACCCGCGGCCAGCGCCGCCAGCGCCGCGGTCAGCTCCTCGCCGCCGCCGCCGAAGGCGACGGCGCGGTGCTCGAACCGGGCCCGCGAGCCGGCCAGCGAGAAGCCGACGTCGAGCGGGCTCGACTGGGGCTCGGCCTCGAGCTGAGAGAGCAGGCGGCGCGCCTGGTCTCCCAGCGCCGCCTCGCTCCTGGCCGAGAGCAGCCAGGGGACGACGGGCGGCGGGGCGGCATCCCCAGAGGGGGCGGGCTCCGCCGCGGGCGCCTCCTCGAGGATCAGGTGGGCGTTGGTGCCGCTGATCCCGAAGGAGGAGACGCCGGCCCGTCGCGGCCGCTCGCCGCGCTCCCAGGCTCGCGGTTCGGTCAGCAGCTCGACCTCCCCCGCCCCCCAGTCGACGTGGTGGCTGGGCTCGTCCAGGTGGATCGTCCGCGGCAGCGCCCCGTGGCGCAGCGCCAGCGTCATCTTGATCACGCCGGCGACGCCGGCGGCGGCCTGGGTGTGGCCGAGGTTGGACTTGACCGAGCCCAGCGCCAGGGGCGCCCCCTCGCGCTCCTGCCCGTAGGTGGCCAGCAGCGCCTCCGCCTCGATCGGGTCGCCGAGGGCGGTGCCGGTGCCGTGGGCCTCGACCGCGTCGACCTGCGACGCCTCGATCCCGGCGTTGGCGAGCGCCTGCCGGATCACCCGCTCCTGGGAGGGGCCGTTGGGGGCGGTGAGGCCGTTGGAGGCGCCGTCCTGGTTGATGGCGGAGCCGCGGATCAGGGCCAGCACCTCGTGGCCGTTGGCTTCGGCGTCGGAGAGCCGCTCGAGCACGAGCAGGCCGACGCCCTCGGAGAGCGCGGTCCCGTCGGCGGCGGCGGCGAACGGCTTGCAGCGCCCGTCCGGCGCGAGGCCGCGCTGGCGGCTGAACTCGACGAACTGGGACGGGGTCGACATCACCGTGACGCCGCCGGCGAGGGCGAGGTCGCACTCGCCGCTGCGCAGCGCCTGCGCGGCCAGGTGCATCGCCACCAGCGAGGAGGAGCAGGCGGTGTCGACGCTGACCGCCGGTCCCTCGAGCCCGAAGTTGTAGGCGACCCGGCCGGAGACGACGCTGCCGGCGGCGCCGACCCCCTGGTAGGCCTCCAGCTCGGCCGGGGCGGCGCCCCGGCCGTAGTCGTGGTGCATCACCCCGGCGAAGACGCCGGCCGCGGTGCCGGCGACCGTGGCGGGGTCGATGCCGGCGCTCTCGAAGGCCTCCCAGGCGGCTTCCAGCAGCAGCCGCTGCTGCGGGTCCGTCGCCAGCGCCTCGCGCGGGCTGACGCCGAAGAACCCGGCGTCGAACTCGGCCGCCGCGGCGAGGAAGCCGCCCTCGCGGGCATAGCTGGTGCCCGCGTGGCCGGGATCGGGGTCGAAGAGGCGCTCGAGGTCCCAGCCGCGATCGCCGGGGAAGCCCGAGATCGCGTCGCCGCCGCGGGCCAGCAGCCGCCAGAGATCCTCGGGCGAGCGCACTCCACCGGGGTAGCGGCAGCTCATCCCGACGATCGCGATCGGCTCCGCGTCGCCGGCCCTGGCCGCTCGCGGCCGCGGGGCGCGGCGCTCGGCTCCCTCGGCCTGGGCGCGCAGGAAGGAGGCCAGCTCGGCCGGGCTCGGGTAGTCGAAGACCGCGGTCGCCGGCAGTTGCAGCCCGGTCGCCTGGCCGAGGCGGTTGCGCAGCTCGACCGCGGCCAGGGAGTCGAAGCCGAGGTCCTTGAAGGGGCGCTCGGGGTCGATCGCCGCCGGCGAGGGATGGCCGAGGACGGCGGCGACCTGCGCGCGCACCAGCTCCATCGCGACGCCGGCGCGCTCCGCCTCCGGCGTGGCCGCGAGGCGGCCGGCGAAGGAGCCGCCGCGGGCGGCCCTGGCCGGGGCGCGGACGAGGCCGCGCAGGGCGGCCGGCAGCGCTCGCTCGCGGGCGGCGGCGCGCAGGGCGACGCGGTCGAGGCGGACCGGGAAGAGCTGGGCCGGGCCGACGGCGCGGGCGCGGTCGAAGAGCTCCAGGCCCTCCGCTTCGGAGAGGGCGCCGATGCCGCCGCGGGCCAGGCGCGAGCGGTAGGCGTCGCCGAGATGGGCGGCCATCTCGCTCTCCAGCTCCCAGGCGCCCCAGCCCAGCGCCAGCGCCGGCAGGCCTTCGCCGCGGCGGCGCCCGGCCAGCGCCTCGAGGAAGGCGTTGGCGGCGGCGTAGTTGCCCTGGCCGGGGCTGTCGACGGTGGCGGCGATCGAGGAGAAGAGGACGAAGTCGGTCAGCTCGCTCGCCGCGGTCAGCTCGTGCAGGTTCCAGGCGGCCGCGGCCTTCGGCGCCATCACCGTCGCCAGGCGGCCGGGGTCGAGCGACTGGAGGAGGCCGTCGTCGAGCACCCCGGCGGCGTGGATCACCGCCCGCAGCGGCCGCCCGGCGGGCAGCGCCGCGAGCAGCGCCCGCAGCTGCTCGCGGTCGGCGACGTCACAGGCGACCGCCTCCGCCTCCGCCCCCAGCTCGCCCAGCTCCGCGACCAGCTCGGCGGCGCCGGCGGCGGCTGGGCCCTGGCGGCTGACCAAAAGCAGGTGGCGGGCGCCGTGGGCGACGACCAGGTGGCGGGCGAAGGCGGCGCCCAGGGCCCCGGTGCCACCGGTGAGGAGGACGGTGCCCTCGGGGTCGAGGGCGACCGCCGGGGCCTCCTCGCCGCTGCTGAGGACACGGGCCAGGCGCGGCGCCCTCGCCACCCCATCGCGCAGCGCCAGCTGCGGCTCGCCGAGCCGCAGCGCCGCGCCCAGGGCCCGGCCGGAGGCCTCGCTGCCGTCCGTGTCGACGAGCAGGAAGCGGTCGGGGTGCTCGGCCTGCGCCGAGCGCACCAGCCCCCAGACCGCGGCGGCGGCGGGGTCGGGGGACTCGCCCGCCGCGACCGCGACCGCGCCCTCGGTGAGGAAGGCGAGCGGGGGCCGGTCCGCGTCCGCGACCGCCTCCCGCAGCTGCGCCAGCAGCTCGGCGCAGATCGCCTCGGCGGCGGCGGCGGGGTCGAGGTCCCGCCGCGGCGAGCAGGTCACCGTCTCGATCTCCTCGGCGGCGGGATCCGGCAGGGCCTCCAGCTCGACCCACTCGAGGCCGAAGAGCGAGTCGGAGCCGGAGGGGCCGGCACCGACCTGCTGCGGCGCCAGCGGCCGCAGCGCCAGCGAGGCGACATGGGCGACCGCGGCACCGTCCTCCCCAACGGCGCTGAGCTCGATCGCGTCCCCGCCCGCCAGGGCCAGGCGGACCCGCAGCGCGGAGGCACCCGGCTGTCGCAAGCCGATGCCGCGCCAGGCGAACGGCGCCCGCGGCGCCGCGTCGTCGGCTTCGCTCAGCGACCAGGTGTGGAGCGCCGCGTCGAGCAGGGCCGGGTGCAGGCCGAAGCGCCCGGCCTCGGCTGCCTGCTCCGGCCCCAGCTCGACCTCGGCGAAGATCTCCTCCCCCCTGCTCCAAGCCCGGCGCAGGCCCTGGAAGGCCGGGCCGTACTCGATGCCGCGCCTGGCGGCGCGCTCGTAGAAGTCCTCGACCTCGAGCGGCTCGGCCGCCGCCGGAGGCCACTCGTCCAGGGCCCGCGACTGCCCGGACGTCACCTCAGACAGCGAGCCGGTGGCGTTCCGCTCCCACTCGGCCTCGCGATCCTGGCGGCGGGAGTGGATCTCCAACGGCCGCTCGCCCCCCTCCCCGAGCGCTCCGACGCTGACCTGGACCTGCACCGCTCCCTGCTCGGGGAGGACCAGCGGGGCGGCGATCGTCAGCTCGGCGATCTCCGCCGCCCCGGCCTCGACGCCGGCCTGGCGTGCCATCTCGACGAAAGCGGTGCCGGGCAGGATGGAGGTGCCGAAGACGGCGTGGTCGGCGAGCCAGGGGTGGCTCTGCAGGGAGAGGCGCCCGGTCAGCAGCCAGCCACCGTCGCCGGGGAGGGCGATCGTGGCGCCGAGCAGCGGGTGGTCGGGGTCGCTCTGGCCGACCGCGGCGGGCTCGCCGCCACCGTTGCCGGAGCGCTCCAGCCAGTAACGCCGGCGCTGGAACGGGTAGGTCGGCAGCTCCGCCCGGCGGGGGGCGCCGGGGGCGAAGAGTCTGGCCCGGTCGACCGCGACGCCGTGGACGTCGGCTTCGGCGAGGGCGGCGCCAAAGCGCTCGAGGCCGCCCTGCTCGCGGCGCAGGGTGCCGATCGTCACCACCCGGCGGGACTGGTGGGCGGCGTTCTCCTCGAGCGCCGGGATCAGCACCGGGTGCACGCCGGGCTCGAGGAAGGCGGTGAAGCCGTCGCCGAGCAGGGACTCCACGCCGGCCCCGAAGCGCACCGCCGAGCGCATCGACTCATACCAGTAGGAGGCCCCCAGCTCCTCGCCCGCGAGGGGCTCCCCGGTCATCGCCGAGTAGAAGGTCGCCTTCTCGGCGGGTCGGGGCGAGATCGGCGCCAGGCCCTCCAGCAGGCGCTCGCGGATCGCCTCGGCCTGGGGGCCGTGGGAGGCGCAGTCGAGGGCGAGGCGGCGAGCGCGGACCTCTTTCGCCTCGCAGGCCTCGGTCAGTTCCTCCAGAGAGGCGGGGTCGCCGGTGACGACCGTGGAGAGCGGGCTGTTGATCGCCCCCACGGCAAGGCGCTCGCCCCAGGGCTCGATCAGCTCCAGCGCCTGCTCGGCACCGAGCTGCAGCGCCACCATCCCGCCTTTGCCGGCAAGGACGTCGCGCAGCGCGTGGCTGCGCAGGGCGATGACGCGGGCGGCGTCCTCGAGCGAGAGCGCGCCGGCGACGTGGGCGGCGACGACCTCCCCCTGGGAGTGGCCCAGGACCGCCTCCGGCTCGACCCCGAAGGAGCGCCAGAGGCCGGCCAGGGAAACGGTCATCGCAAACAGCGCCGCCTGGATCACGTCGACCCGCTCGTCGTAGGCGTCTCCGCGCAGGACCGCCTGCAGGGAGAAGTCGAGGTAGGGGGAGAGGGCCTCTTCGCAGGCGCGGACGTGCTCGGCGAAGAGCGGCGAGCCCGCGAGCAGATCGCGGCCCATCCCCCGCCACTGCGAGCCATGGCCGGGGCAGAGGAAGGCGAGCTTGCCGGTGTCCGCCCGGCCCTCGACCAGGGCGGCGTGGGGCAAGCCGGCGGCGAGGGCGTCGAGGGCGGCGAGCGGGGACTCCGGGCTGGCGGCGAGGATGGCGGCGCGGTGACCGAACCGCGAGCGGCCCGCGAGGGCGCGAGCGCTGTCGGCGAGGTCGGCGGTGGGGCTCTCGCGCAGGTGCGAGGCGAGGCGGCGGCCTTGGTCGCGCAGAGCCTCCTCGCTCTTGGCGGAGAGCAGCAGGGGCGCGACCGGAAGCGGCGCCGACCCGGGCTCGGCGGCGATCTCGGCCCTCGCGACGGGCGCCTCCTCGAGGATCAGGTGGGCGTTGGTGCCGCTGAGGCCGAAGGAGGAGACGCCGGCGCGGCGGGGGCGCTCGCCGCGCTCCCACTGCCGCGGCTCGCGCAGCAGCTCGACCGCCCCGGCCGACCAGTCGACGTGCGGGGTCGGCTCCTCCAGGTGCAGGCTGCGGGGCAGCAGCCCCTGTCGCAGCGCCATCGTCATCTTGATCACCCCGGCGACGCCGGCGGCGGCCTGGGTGTGGCCGAGGTTGGACTTGATCGAGCCCAGCGCCAGCGGCCCTGCCTCCTCGCGGTCCTGCCCGTAGGTCGCCAGCAGCGCCCCCGCCTCGATCGGGTCGCCGAGGACGGTGCCGGTGCCGTGGGCCTCGACCGCGTCGACCTCGGCCGGCTCCAGGCCGGCGTTGGCGAGCGCCTGCCGGATCACCCGTTCCTGCGCGGAGCCGCTGGGAGCGGTCAGCCCGTTCGAGGCGCCGTCCTGGTTGGTGGCCGAGCCGCGGATCAGGGCCAGCACCTGGTGGCCGTTGCGCTCGGCGTCGGAGAGCCGCTCCAGCAGGACCAGGCCGACGCCCTCGGCGAACCCGGTGCCGTCGGCGGCGGCGTCGAAGGACTTGCAGCGCCCGTCGGGGGAGAGGCTGCGCTGGCGGCTGAACTCGATGAACGGCCAGGGCGTCGACATCACCGTGGCACCGCCCGCCAGGGCCAGCTCGCATTCGCCGCCGCGCAGGGCCTGCGCGGCCAGGTGCAGCGCCACCAGCGAGGAGGAGCAGGCGGTGTCGACGCTGACCGCCGGGCCCTCGAGACCGAACGAGTAGGCGATCCGTCCGGAGACGACGCTGCCCGCCGAGCCGACGCCCTGGTAGGCCTCCAGCTCGGGGCTGCCGCCCAGCTGCTGCCAGTAGTCCTGGCGCATCACCCCGGCGAAGACGCCGGTGGCGCTGCCGGCCAGCGCCGCCGGGTCCACCCCGGCGTCCTCGATCGCCTCCCAGGCCGCTTCCAGCAGCAGCCGCTGCTGGGGGTCCATCGCCCGCGCCTCGCGCGGGCCGATCCCGAAGAACTCGGCGTCGAAGCCGGCGACGTCGGCGAGGAAGCCGCCGGCGCGGACGTAGCTGGTCCCGGGATGGTCGGGGTCGGGGTCGAAGAGGCGCTCGAGGTCCCAGCCGCGATCCTCCGGGAAGGCCGAGATGCCGTCCTCCCCGGCGGCGACCAGCTCCCACAGCCGCCGCGGCGAGTCGACGCCGCCGGGGTAGCGGCAGCTCATGCCGACGATCGCGACCGGCTCCTCGCTGCGGACGGCGGCGGGCGCCGCGACCGGGCGGCGCTCCCTCCCCGCGGCCAAGTCGCCCAGAAAGGCGGCCAGCGACCGCGGCGTCGGGTGGTCGAAGGCCAGAGTCGTCGGCAGCTCCAGCCCGGTCGCCTCGCCGAGGCGGTTGCGCAGCTCGACCGCCGCCAGCGAGTCGAAGCCGAGGTCCCTGAAGGAGGTGTCGGGGTCGATCGCCGCGGCGTCACCGTGGCCGAGCACGGCCGCCGCCGCCTCGCCGCGCACCAGCGCCAGGAGGTCGCCGCGATCAGGCCCCTGCTCGGCGCCCTCGCCGGCGAGGCCGGCGATCAGCTCGCCGCGCCGCACCTTGCCGGTCAGCGTCCGCGGGATGCGCTCGACCCGGACGAAGCGGCGCGGCAGTTTGTAGGGGGAGAGCCGGCTCGCCAGCTGGGCCCGGATCTCGCCGTCGGACGCGCTCGCCGCCGGGTCGACGCGGATGAAGGCGGCGACCCGTTCGCCGCCGGGCCCCTCGAGGCCGGCGACCGCGCAGTCCTCGACGCCGTCGCAGGCGGCGAGCGCCTGCTCGACCTCGGTCGGGTCGACCTTCTTGCCGGCGAAGTTGATGCGGTGGTCGGCGCGGCCGCTGACGTGCAGGTTGCCGTGCTCGTCGAGGTGCCCGAGGTCGCCGGTCTCGCACCAGCCATCCGGGTCGGGGGCGGTGCCGAGGATCCGGTAGGGGCGCTCGGGCGGCCGCCGGCGGACGGCGATCTCGCCACCCTCGCCGACCCGCAGCTCGACGTCCTCGAGCGGCCGGCCGACGCCCTCCCCGGCGTCGCCGCCGGCGAGGGTGACCTGCCCTCCCTCGGTCAGCCCGTAATGCGCTTGCAGGCTGACGCCGCTGGCCCGCCGCCAGGCCTCGATCAGCTCCGGCGGCACCGGCTCGCCGGCGGCGACCGCGGCGCAGACGCTCCAGGTCGCGGCGAGGTCGCCGTCGGCCTCGAAGGCATCCAGGTAGCGGCGGAAGAGGAAGGGAACCGAGAGCAGCACCGTCGCCCGCTCGCGCCGCGCGGTGGCGGCGAACTCGGCCGGGCTCATCATGCCGTCCGTGAGCAGGACCGTGGCGCCGCTCAGCAGCCCCGCCAGGACCCCCGCCCCGAAGCAGTAGAGGTGCGCGGGCGGAGTCGTGCACCAGACGACGTCGCCGCTGCCGTAGCCGCCCGCCCGCGCAAAGGCGGCGGCGTTGAGCAGGAGGCTCTCCCAGTCCAGCTCGACGACCTTGGGCAAGCCGCTGCTGCCCGAGGTGGAAAGCCCCAGGCAGGCTCCCGGCGCCGCATCCTCGCCGGTGAAGACGGCCTCGGCACGCGCGGCCTCGGCCGTCGTCGTATTGGCGTCGAGGAGCAGCAGGCTGGCGCCGCCGAGACTGGCCCGCAGGACCGTCTCGACGTCGGCGACGCGCGCGCCCACCGTGAGCGCCTCGCGGCGGCTCGAATCGCCGCCCCCCTCGAGCAGCAGCGCCAGCTCTCCGTAGGTGCGAGATTCCTCCCCTCCCGCAAGGGCCACCCGGTCCGGATCGCGCCGCGCCGCCGCGGCGATCGCATCGCGCAGAAGCAGGTGTGGATCGGGGGGCGCCACTACCCCGCGGCTGTCCTCGCGGGGGATTCACCGGGAAGGATCCGCTCGATCCATCGCGGCAGCCACCAGCACCTGTCGCCCAGCGCCTTCATCATCGCCGGCAGCAGGACGAACCTGATCACGAAGGCGTCGATGAAGACGCCGATCGCCATCGCCACCCCGAGGTTGCGCAGGTTGGCCAGCGGCGAGACCGAGAAGGCGAGGAAGACCACGATCATGATCACGGCGGCGCCGCTGATCACATAGGCGGTCTTGGCGAAGCCCTCGGCGAGCGCCGTCGCGGTCGACCCGGTGCGCACGTACTCCTCGCGGATGCGGGCGAAGATGAACACCTCGTAGTCGATCGCCAGGCCGAAGGTGAGGATCACCGTCGCCGGAATCACCGCCGTGTCGACGAACCCCGGCCCGCCGAGCAGCGAGTCGTTGAAGAGGAGCGAGAGCAGCCCGAAGGTGGCGCTGACCGTGAGCAGGTTCAAGAGGGCGGCGAGGATCGAGAGCGTCAGCGACCGGGTCACCGGGATCAGGACCAGGAGGGTGACGAGGGAGAGCACGATGCGGGCCAGCGGCGTCTGGTCGCGGAGGGCCGAGTTGAGGTCCGCCAGGCCCGCGGGCAGGCCGCCGACGTAGACCTCGTCGCCGGTCTCGCGGGACAGCTCGGCGGCGTCCTCGGTGAGCCGATCCCGCGTCGCCGCCACGGCGTCGGTCGCCGGCCCGTCGCTGGGCACGACCAGCATCCGCGCCGTGGTCCCGCCCGCGGCGAGGTTGACGAGGAAGCCGGCCTGGTTGCGCTGTTCGGGCCGGCTGCCGTCGAGGCCCGCCAGGTAGAAGTAACCGGAGCGGAAGATGCCCGGCGACTGCTCCTGCAGCGCGCCCGACCCCTGCTCTCCCTCGACGCCGGCATGCAACCGGCCCAGCGCCCCGGTCAGCCGCTGGGACCGGAGGGCGCCGCCGCTGAGCCCGCCGGCGAGGCCCCCGGCGCCGTCCTCGATCCTGCCGAGGCCGGTGAGAAGCCGCTCGGCGCCCACGGTGAGCCGCTCCAGGCCGGGCGAGAGCTCCTCGCCGCCGGCGGAGAGACGGGCGATCCCGGCGGAGAGATCGCGGCTGCGCGCCAGCATCCGGCGGAGGCCGCGATCGAGCCGCGCCGACGCCTTCGCCAGCTTGTCGATCCCCGCGCTCGCCTCCTCCCCGTTCTTGGCCTGGCGCTCGGCCAGGTAGATGCCGAGGTTGAACTGGTTGAGCGCGTGCTCGACCTCCGCGACCACCCCCGCGTCGGAGCCTTCTTCGCTTTCGAAATCGGCCCCGGTCAGTTCCCTGTTCGCTTCCCGCACCGCCGCCAGGGCGGTCGGGTACTGCGGGTCGCCGCGTCCCGCGGCCATGCCCTGAAGCGCCGCCCAGGCGGCCGCGAGCCGGTCTTCGGTCGCCTTCAGCGGCGCCGCGTCCAGCGACCGTTCCCCCAGGCGCAGGGCGTTCTCGAGCGTGCGCGAGCCGCTCGCGGCTTCGTCGGACTCCTTGCGGGCGTCGGCCACCTTCGCCGCCAGCCGGCCCGCGCCCGTGCTCACCTCCGCCGTGGCCCGGGTCAGCTTGCCGCTGCCCTCGTCGGCCTCGCCGAGGCCGCCGCTGAGGCGAGCCGAGCCGTCGGCGCTGGACCGCAGGCCGTCCGCGAGCGCTCCCGTGCCGGTCCGGGCCGCGCCCACCGCCACGGCCAGCTGACCGGCGCCGTCGGCTGCCCGGGCGAAACCCTCGGAGCTGGCAACGGCGCCGTCCTCGGCTCCCCCCAGGCCACGGCTGAGGCGCGCCGCTCCCCGCTCCTGGGCTACCAGCTTCCGTTCCACGGAGCCGAGCCCGTCGGTCGCGCGTTCGAGGCCGGCGAAACCCGCCATCGCTTCCACGCCGGGGTCTTCTTCGACCTCGCGCTGAAAGGCGCTGAGGGCCTTGAGCCGGCGCGGCGTGGTGACCGGGTCCTCGGCCGCCGTCATCGTGATCTCGAACGGCGCCGCCCAGCCCGGGCCGAGCTGCCGCTGGACTTCTTCCTCGGCCTGGCGGCCGGGGTCGTCGGGCGGCAGCAGGGCGGCGCTGCCGATGCCGGTCTGCAGCGTGAAGGACCAGGCGCTGCAGAGCACCAGCAGAAAGAGCATCGCCAGCGCTATCCCGGGCCGGCGCGAGAGCCGGTTCGACCAGGCCAGGACCAGGCTGCCGCCCTCGCGCCGGCGTGGCAGCGACCAGCGGTTGAGGCGATGCCCCAGCAGGGTCAGGGCGGCCGGCGCGAGCAACATCGCCGAGAGCACGCTCAGCACCGTGGCCGCGATCACCGCCAGCGCGACCGACTTGATGAAGGTGCCGGGGATCAGCTCCAGCGACGCCAGCATCGCCAGCACCAGCCCGCCCCCGGCAGGAAGGATCGACCGCCCGGTGCCCGACACGGTCCGGCGCACGGCACCCTCGACGTCGCCGCCTTTGTCGATCTCCTCGCGGAAGCGCGAGACGACCAGCAGCGAGTAGTCGACGCCGAGGGCAAGGCCCAGCATCGCCGCCGTGCCGGTGGCGATCGAGTCGACCGGCACCGCCGCGGAGAAGAGGTCGAGGACCCCGCGCGTGGCGCCGAGGACGAGGGCGCCGATGACCACCGGCATCGCCGCCGCCAGCACCGCGCGGCAGACCAGCAACAGCACGATCAGCAGCGCCGGGATCGCCAGGCGCTCGCCGACGCTCGCGGCGCGGGTGATCGAGTCGCGCAGCGAGTCGATGATCGCCGGCCCGCCGGCGATGCTGACGCTGACCGGGTCGTGGACGGTGTTGCGGACGATGCGCCTGACCAGGGGGACGGTGTCGGAGTTCGCAGCGTCGGACTCCTGCTCGGCGCTGACCAGGATCGCCGCCGACCGCGGCGACGGCCGCAGCCCCTCGATCGAGCCGCGCGCACTCCAGGGCGAGATCACCAGCGTCTGCCGCGGCAGCGTCTGGAAGCGCCTGACCAGATCCCGCCCCTGCTGGTCCACCGCCGGCCGCGGGCCGCGCAGGACCAGGACCAGCGCGTCCTCGGCGCCGAACTCGCGCACCGCTATCTGGTGCTCGCGCTCGGCGGCGCTGCCCTCGACGAAGATCGGCTTGGTCGAGATCTTGCTCTCGAGGTCTTTGCCCATCCCCGCCAGGGCCACCATCGCCAGCAGCCAGACGACCACGACCAGGCGCGGGCGCCCGGTCGTGAGGCTGCCGATCGCTCCGAGCACGGTCCGGCGCCGGCCGCCCGGGCGGCGGCCGCTAGCGCTCACGGCCGCAATTCGCCGGCACGGCTACACCGGCTCGGATCTCCGTGCGAGCCTCGTTCTGGCCCGCGATTCGCATCGGCGCGACAAGGCCCCCGCGGCTCGCGCACGGATCGCCCTCCAGCTTGAGCATCCCCTGCTCCCCGCTCGCGAATTTCATCCTCAGGGTCGCCAGCGGAAAGTCCGGCAGGTCGACGAGCCGGGTCACGGCCCTTCCGTCCTTGGCCGTGGTCTCGCTCTTGAGACTGACCTCGAGCCCGCTGCCCGCGAGGCGGGTCCAGAGATCGGGCGAGCCGGTCCCGCGGGGTTGGACGGCGTAGATCGACCCCCTCATCGGTGCGTCCAGCAGCGGCGAGCGCGCCGCGGCCGTGCCAACCCGCGACCCCTTCGGGCAGTTCCCCTCCGTCGCCTCGCGGCGGGCGCAGATCTGCCTCAAGGCAGCACCGAACTTCAGCAGCTTGGGAAAGGCGATCTCGACCATGCGCAGGTTCGCGTCGCCCGCCGGGACCCGCGCTGAGATCCGCAGGCCCGGCTTACCGTCCCGGTGCAGCTCCCCACGGTCGGTCAGCGCCATCGAGAAGGCCGGGCGAAACGGCAGGTCGATGCAGCCGCGCAGGAGGAACGGGGTCGAAGGGCGGGCGAGCGCACCGCTGGCCGCGCGCAGCGTGGCGGCCACCCGGGTCGGGGCGCAGGAGGTCGGGTTGCGCATGAACCCCGGCCGGTCGAGATCGAGGGCGAGGGTCTGGAAGCGGATCGGGAGGCCTTCGAAGGAGGTCGGCAGTGGGTCCGTCTCGACCGTGACCCGGCCGGAGAGCGGATCGACCCGGATCGCGCCGCGGACGACGAACGTCCCCAGGTCGAAGGGGCCCAGCGCGGCTTTGAAGCCGATGGCGATCCCGAACGGCGCCCGGCGATAGGGCCCGGTCAGGTATATGTCGCCGCCGATCCGGGCCGGGCTGGTGCCCGGGCCGAGCTCCCCCAGCGCCGTGCCGACGCGGCTGGCGGCGGGGCACGCGGCGCGCGCGGCAGCGGCCGCGGGGCAGGTGCGGACGGTGCCCAGCGCGGCGCTGACGCCGGCGGGCAGGGCGATCGACAGCCGCGCCGGCAGCTGTTCGCCGTCCTGGCGGCGGACGGTTGCCGTGAAGGCGGTGGCGCGGCCGGCGCGGGCATTGGTGCTGCCGCCGCTGAAGCTGGGCGCGAACGGCGCCGGCCCGGCGCAGGGCGCCCCGGCGATCCCGGTCACGGCCACGGCCCCCGCCCAGGCGGCCGTGGGCCCGCCGCTGTAGGGGGTGAACTCTGCGCTCGCCGGCGCCGGCCCGCAGGCAAGCGGGGTGGCCAGCAGCGCGTCGCGCCCACCCGTGAAGCGCAGGGTCATCCGCTCCAGCGGCACCTGCGGCAGGTCGCTCAGCTGCGTCGTCAGGCGTCCGGTCGCGGCGTTCGTGCGCAGCGAGGCGACGAACTTGATCTCGCTGCCCGGCGCGCTGGCGGCGATGAACAAGCGGAAGCGGTCCCCAGACTGTTCCTGGCCGAGATAGACCCTGCCGGTCACGGGCTTGCTCAGCGAGCCGACGACGAGCTCGGCCGTGCCCACCCGCGAGGAAGCCGGACAGCTCGGCGCGGCGGCCGTTCCCAGGCCGAGCTGGGCGTCGCTGCATGACCGCAGCCGCTCGGCCGCGCCGGGCGAGAGCGTCATCCCCTGCGGCAGGACGATGCTCGCGTCGCGCAGCTGCGCGGTGGCGAGGCCGTCGGGGTCCTCGTTGGCTGGGGAGGTGAGCTCGATCCGGACCCCGGTCGGGGCGTCGGCGACGGGGCTGTCGAGGGAGAAGCCGAGCTGGGGCCCGAAGCGCAGCTCGCCGCAACCGACCTGCGGCTGGCCGCTGTCGACGGTGATGGCGGTCCAGCGATCCTGGCGCTCCCAGGTGCGCATCCTCATCGTCACCGCGAGCGGAGTGGAGTCGCAACGCGTCGGGGTGGTGAGAAAGGGTCGCCGCGGAATCGAGGTCCCCTCCTGATGGTCGGCCGGCACCCCCCAGAGCTCGATCGTCCCCTCGTCGAGCTGGGAGAAGTACGAGTATTTGATGTTGCTGAGGTGAAGGGACAGGCCCTGATCGGTGGGACGCAGCCGGCCGATTGCCCTAACGGGTCCGAGAAAGGTTTTAATGGCAAACGAGGCGGCTTCGTCCGGGCCCGGTTCGATGTTGAAGAGGGGGCTGCCGGACAGACTCCCGACCTGGGACTCGAGGGGACATTCGCCGGAGTAGTCGGCGATCATCGCCCGCGGGCAGAAGGGAGTGCCGCTGAGATCGCCCGCGAACCCCGGCGGGAGCTCGATGACCATGTCCTTGGCGTGTTCGGGCGCCCCGCCCGTGTCTTCGAATTCGAAGCTCTGGACGAGGCGGTCGGGGTGGGCGCCCGCCCTGTTGTCCGGGTGGCCGGCCGCATCGAGCACGGCCATCGTCGTGTTCTGCGGAGCGAAGACGAGGTCGGCACCCGCCATGGAGGGTGCGGCGAGCAGTATCGCCAGAAGGACAAGGAGCAGGCGAACGGCGCGGGGGCCGGCGATCATCGCGCGTGCCTCAACTCGAGATCGACCTTCTGGGTTGCGGCAAGGCGGGAGAGGCGGAGGAGAAGGTGGACGCGGAGGCGCCCGTCCGCCGCGAGCCGCTGCCTCGCTTCTCTGCTCAGACGCATCCGCAGGCGAACCGGGCCGGCGCGGTCGACGTCGGTGGTGGCGGTGGCCACCGTCCGCCACTGACCCCCGATCCGGGCCCGGACCCTGGCAGACAGTCGGCCCGAGCGCGGGACCTCGGCGAGCAGGGCGATCCAGCCGGTCGCGGCGATGCGGCGGCGGGCTGCATCGCCGATCGGGCGCAGCCGGATGCCGGTGGCTGCTCTGGCGCTGCGCGGCATGGCCCGCTCGAGCCGCCCTCGCGGAGCGGCCAGGCAGGTGGCGCCGCAATCCGCAGCGGGAATCGATTCCGCAAACCCGCCGCCGATACGGGCGGCGTAGTAATCCGGGTCGCCGCCGTCGCGATCCCGTGGCAGCAGGGTGTCGGCGGTCAGGAAGAGAGCGGTCTTCCCGTCCGGGGTCGTGTCGACGAAGGTCGAGCCCGAGGTTCCCGCCCCGGAGCTGACCAGCCCCAGGCGCCCCCCCGCCCACTCGTAGACATCGTCGACCCCGTTGCTGTCCTCCGGCAGCAGCCGCTCGGCGGTGGTGAAGAAAATCCGCCCGCCATCGGCGGACATCGCCCGATAAGACTGCCTTGCCAAAGTGAAGAGTCCTTTATCGATCACTTCGATCGCTGCATCGAAGGCGCCGTTGCCGCCGGCCGGGCCAGTGGAGATCCTGATCACAGAACCATCGTCCGCGTCGTAGCGATAGATGTCTGCGTTCGCGTCGGTGTCCCCCGTCACCAACGGCACAGCGGTGGCGAACAACGCGTAGCGGCCGTTTGCCGAGAGCTGCAGGAGCTCTTGCGGGGACGCGGCGGGGACGCGGCGGGCGCCGTCCTCGTCCGCCACGTAGAGGCCGTTCGGGCCGAGCACTTCCGCGCCCGTCAGCTCGGCGCCGTCGAAATAGACGCGTGCTCCGTCCGTCGGGACCCGCACTGCTTCGTTCGTCGGAACTATCTCGCTGCCGCCGTCGGGGGCGGAGACCAGGGTCAGGTCGCCGCTGCCGATGTCGTAGCGGTAGAGGTCGGCCCTGGCGTCGGAGTCCTCTTCCGTCAGTATGCGCGGAGTGACGAAAAAGACGCTGGAGCCGCTGGCGGTCGCGCCGACGAAGTCGACACGGGAGAACGGCGCGGGGTCGCAACCCGGCAGATCGCACTGCGGCGCCGAGATTTTCGTCGTCGTGGCGCCGTCCTCCCGCATGTAGATGTCACGGAGACCCGCGCAGGATTCGGAGGAGAAGAAGATCCGCCGCCCGTCGCGCGAGATCGCGTTGCGATCGGCGAAGCTTTGCGACCCGCAGGTCGAGATGAGGGAGCCATCGGCATCGACGTCGACGAGGCGTAGGGTCGACCCGACGAGTTCGTATACCGACCGGCGATTCGGCTCGCGACTCGCGTCGGCCGCCAGGTAATGCTCACTCGACGTGAAGACGACGTGCTGCAGGTCTTCCGAAGCGCCGACGAGCGTGTATTCCCCCCCTTCGAACACATGCAGCAGCGCGTACCGCCCGTCCAGCGTCCGCCGGAAAAGACCAATTTCTTCTGACAGCGCGCCGTCCTCCCCTGCCGGCAGTTCGCCCTTCCAGATCGAGTTCCGTGGGTCCGGGGCGAAAAAAGACGGCAAGAAGAAAACTTCTTCGCCCACCGACGTCGGGAACGGGGCGGGAGACGCCGCGTTGCTCCATCCGTTCGCACCCCGCGAGGCGATGTCGATGACCACCAGTGACCCGTTCGTCGTCACTTCGGGAAGCTGTTCGAGGGCGGAGTAGACAACATGCTCCCCGTCTGAGGAGATCGTGAGCACATGCCAAAGCACCGTCGGATTCACGTCGGGCGGGGTGATCAGCTCCCAGGCCCGCCCCTGACTCGGGACTCCGGGCGCCACGGCGATCGGCATCGACGGCTCGCCCGCCGCCTGGGCCGCGGAGACCTGAGCGCAAGCCGCCGCGATCGCGAGCGCGATTGCGAGGCAGCTACGCCTCGCGGCGCCGCACTGGCGCAGCTGTCCACGAGTCCCGAACCGCGGCTCCGGATGAAATCCCAACTTTGCTCCCTGCCGTCCTGATGCGTGGCATCCCCCCCTGGGGACCGGCTCGAGGCAAGCTACGCAGGGGCGCCGGGTCGATCAACGATTTGTCACAAAGCTGTGAGTAACTGCACCGGTTCGCGCGGGGTTCGCGGTCAGGCCGGAAAGTCGCTCGCGACCGACTGCAGCGCCCAGTCGGCACCGGCCTCGCGCAGCTGCTCGACGCTGTAGCTGCCGGTGGCGACGCCGGCGACGCGGATGCCGGCGCCGTGGCCGGCCTTGACGTCGCGGGGGGTGTCGCCGACGGCGATCGCGGTGGCGAGGTCGACGGGGGAGCCGGCGACGACGCCGCCGCGCTCGAGCGCCTTCTTGGTCAGCTCGGTGCGGTCGCTGGAGTCCGAGCCGTAGCCGCCGAAGGCGAAGAAGCGGTTGAGGTCGGCGCGGGCGAGCTTGATCTGGGCGGCGGCTTCGATGTTGCCGGTGACGAGGCCGAGCAGCACGCCCTTCTCGACCAGTTGCGGCAGCAGCGCCTCGACGCCCGGCATCACCCGGTAGCCCGTCGACTCGCTGACCGCGTCCTCGAGGTGGCCGAGGTAGCCGGCGATCGCCGCCGCCCGCTCGGCCTCGCCGCCGTCACGGCCGATCACCTCGCGAAAGACGATCGCAGCGATTTCAGGGTCGGTCATGCCGGCGTGGGTGTGCTCCTCGATGTCGGCGTCGATGCCGTGCAGCTCGCGGAAGGCGCGCTGCCAGGCGACGGCCCCGGCGCCGCCGGTGACGAGCAGGGTGCCGTCGATGTCGAAGAGGACGGTCTGGGCCACGGGGCCGAGCCTATTGAGCCCGGCCGCGAGAGACGACCCGGGGGCGGACGGCCGCCTTGCGGGCCATGCGGCTCGGCGGCGAGTCGACCGCGCTGCCGCGTGAGAAGCGGCGATGGGCACGGTGGCGGCCGGGACGCGGCGCCGGGCCGGCGCCCAGGGTGGCCGACCAGTCACTCGCCGCGGCCTGCTCGCCGTCGCCGCCAGGGCCGGCGACGCCGGTCCCCGCCAGCGCGGCGACGAAGGCGCCGGTGACGCCGCGCACCCGCAGCTTGGCGAGCTTGGGGCCAATGCCGTCGGGGGCGAAGCGGACCCGGACCAGGCACTCGGCGCCGGGCGCCAGGGTGGCGTCGCTGCACTCGTCGCCGGAGACCACGAACTGGTCGAGGTCGGCGCCGGCGATCGCGACACTGGTGAGCTCGAGCGGCGCGGTGCCCTCGTTGCGGAGCGCGAAGGCGTGACCGGCGCTCTTGCCGCCGGCGGCTTGAGAGCCGAAGTCGAAGGCGGACGGAGTGAGCGTCGCCACCGGATCGACGCCCTCGCCGCGCAGCGTCACCATCGCCCCGCCTTCGCTGTCGCCGAAGAAGGCCAGGCGCGCCGTCTTGGCGCCGGCGTCGAGCGGCCGGAAGCGGACGCGGGCGGTGCAGCTGGCCGCCGGCATCAGCGCGGCGGCGCTGCAGGTCTCGTCGAGCAGCTGGAAGCTGCCCGAGTCGCCGCCGGCGACGATGCCGATGAAGAAGGAGGCCGCGACGTTGCCGCTGTTGCTGACGACGATCGTCTGGGTCGCGCTGGCCGAACCCACCGTCGCGGTGCCGAAGTCGGCCGGGTTCGGCGCGGCTTCGACGTTCGGGCGACCGCCCTCGCCGCTCAGCGCGGCGGTGAAGCCGGTGCCACTGGAGTCGAGCTGGAGCTGGGTCGAGTACGGGCGGGCGTCGTTGGGGGCGAAGTAGACCTCGAGCGAGCAGCTCTCGCCCGGCGCCAGCGTGCGGCCCCAGCAGTCGCTGTTGCCGAACCAGAAGCCGTTGGAGTCGCCGCTGAATCCCAGCCAGCCGACCGCCGCCGCGGCGGCGCCGTCGTTTTCGATCTGGAAGGTCACCCGCTGCGCTTCCGAGTGGATCGGCTGCAGACCGAAGTCGTGACTGCCGGGCTGGAAGGAGAAGTGGGCCGGGGCGGACAGGCCGGAGATCTCGAAGGCCTGCTCGGGCCGGCCGCCGGCGAAGGTCACGTGCAACGTGGCCGTCTTGGCGCCGGCGCTGCTGGGCTTGAGGGCGATCCAGGCCGAGCAATGCTCGCCCGGCTGCAGGGTGCCGCAGTTGGAGCCGCTGAAGCTGAATTCGCCCGCGTCCCCTCCTTCGAGCATGACCTTGTCGATCGCGGCCTGCTCGGCGCCGTCGTTGCGCAGTTCGAACTCCACCGTCGGCGACTGGTTGCCGACGGTGGTCGTCGGCACGAGCGCCGGCGAGGGCGCGATCGTCAGCACCGGGTCGCTCCCTTCGGGCAGCGGCGCCGCCAGGCTCGAGGCCGGCAGGGCGATCGCGGCGAGGGCGATCGCGAGGAGGGAGAGGACGGTGGCGCCGGCGAGCCGCGGCAGGGCGGAGGTCATTTTCATGCGGCGTCATCGGAAACGAGCGAGGCCAGCTTGAAGCTGGCTGGCATCGTTCACCGCAGCCCCCACTATTGGGCCGCGCTCGGGCTCGGCCAGCCTCCAATTTTGGGTCGCCCGGCTCAGTGCTCGGCGTCGAGCAGGTCGCGCTGGCTGAGCGTGTAGAGCAGCGCCAGCGAGGGCAGCACCAGCACCGCCGCGACCGCGAAGACGACGAAGACGATCACCAGCGTCGGCTCCGGCGCCGCCGCCTGATCGATCCGCAAAGACGTCGGAAGCAAATAAGGGAACTGAGCCACCCCCCACCCCCAAACCACGCCCACCACGGCCCCCGCCGCCAACGGCCGCATCAACAGCCGGTCGATGGGCCTCAAGCGTCCGCCATTTGGACCTCTGCGGCCCGTCGACCCCGTTTTCAGGAGCACGATGAGCAGGGCGAGGCCGCAGAGGGCGGAGAGGACGACCAAGGGCAGGCCTTGGTCGACGAGGCGGTCGAAGACGTAGCGGGCTTCGGCGTGCAGCTCGACCAGGCCGATCGCCGCGGCGAGGCCGGCGACCGCGGCCGCGGCCAGCGCCCGCCGCCTGAAGTAGCGCTCGAGGTCGGCCTCCCCCGCCCGCCGCGCGTCGCCGACCAGGAAGACGGCGGCGAGGTAGGCGCCGGTGGTGGCGAACATCGCCCCGGTCAGCAGCGGCAGCGGCTCTAGCCAGCTCGAGAAGGCGTCGCCGTTGCCGGCGGCCGGAACGTTGCCGGAGGCGATCGCGCCGACCACGGTGCCCATGAAGAAGGGCGTCAGCACCGACGAGAGGGCGAAGGCCGCGCCCGCCGCCCGCCGCGCCGCCAGCCCCTCGATCGACTTGCGGAAGGCAAAGCCGGCACCGCGCAGGACAATCCCCGCCGCGGCCAGCGCGATCGGCACGTAGAGGGTCGAGAAGATGGCGCTGAAGGCGGGCGGGAAGGCGGTCCAGAGGACGACGAGGACGAAGATCAGCCAGACGTGGTTGGCCTCCCAGACCGGGGTCAGCGAGCGCTGGATCAGCGCCCGCGGCCGCTCCCCCTTCTTCGCGTCCCCGGCGATCAGGTCCCAGAACCCGCCGCCGAAGTCAGCCCCCCCGAACAACGCGTAGAACGTCGCCCCCACCCAGAGGATCCCCGCCGCCACGTCGGCCTTGCTCATGAGGCCGTCTCCTGCGGGGGTGCGTAGGGGGTGCCCTCGGGGTCGGGGGTGCCCTCGCGCCAGCGGCGCGACATGCCGCGCAGGACTTTGATCGCGATCGTGCCGAGGGCGGCGTAGAGCAGCAACACGGCGCCGAAGCTGAACCACAGCCCCTCCGCCTCGGTCACCGCTTCCTCGGTCCGCATGTAGCCCTGCACGATCCAGGGCTGGCGGCCGACCTCGGTGACGATCCAGCCGCACCAGAGGGCGACGACGGCGCCCGCGCCGGAGACCGCGACCGCGCGCAGGAACCACGGGGTCTGGGGGATGTCGCGCCGTCTCCACCAGGCGAAGGCCAGCCAGGCGCCGAGCCCGAGCAGCGCCGTGCCGATCCCGACCATCGCGTCGAAGGAGAGGTGCAGCAGCGTGTTGGCGGGCGGGCGCTCGTCCGGCGGGATGTCCTCCAGCCCGGTCACCACCGTGTCGGCGCTGAAGCCGACCAGGTAGGAGTCGAGGTCGGGGATCGGGATCGCCCACTTGACGCCGTCGTCGGTGCAGATGCCGCCGACGTACTCGGTCTGGTTCGGCCCGGTCTCCTGGATGCACTCCATGCCGGCGAACTTGGCCGGCTGGTGGTCGGCCACCGCCCGCGCCGCGGTGTCGCCGACGAAGAGCTGGACCGGGGTGGCGATACAGCCGATCGTCAGCGGGATCAGCAGCCCCAGCCGGTGCAGGCGGTCGCGCCGCCCTTTCAGCATCCCGACCGCGTAGATCGAGGCGACCAGGAAGGCGGCGACCATGTAGGCGGCGAGGATCATGTGCGGTACCTCGTAGGAGGTCGCCGGGTTGAAGAGCACCGCCAGCGGGTCGGTGTCGATCACCTTGCCGGCCGCGTCGAGGGTGAAGCCTTGCGGCTGGTTCATCCAGGCGTTGGCGGCGACCACCGAGAAGGCGCCGCCGATCCCGGTCACGACCATCGGCACCCCGGACCAGAAGTGGGCCCAGCCGCCGAGCCGCTTCCAGCCGTAGATGTAGATCGCCAGGAAGATCGCCTCGATGAAGAAGAAGATCCCCTCGATCGCGAAGGCGACCCCGAAGACGCCCCCCCAGCGGTCCATGAACTCGGGCCAGAGCAGTCCGAACTCGAAGCTGAGCACGGTGCCGGTGACGGCGCCGACCGCGAAGGTCACCGCCATCGCCTTCGACCAGCGCCGGGCCAGCTCCATCGCGTCCGCGTCGCCCCGTTTCAGCCCCAGGTAGTTGGCGACGAGGATGATCGCCGGCAGGGCGACGCCAAGGCAGGAGAGGACGATGTGGAAGCCGAGGGTGAAGGCCATCTGCTCGCGCGCGGCGAGCAGGTTCGAAGCCGACGCCGCCAGTGGCAGCGGGTCGAACGGGAGCATCGGCTGACCCTACTACTGGCCGCGACGGCCGTTGCGGTAGTGCCGGATCAGCGCGTTGGTGGAGCTGTCGTGGCGCAGCTTCGGCTCGCCGCCGGCCTCCAGCTCGGGAATGATCTTCACCGCCAGGACCTTGCCCAGCTCGACCCCCCACTGGTCGAAGGAGTCGATCCCCCAGACGGCGCCCTGGGTGAAGGTGCTGTGCTCGTAGAGGGCGACCAGCGCCCCCAGCGTCTCCGGCGTCAGGCGCTCGGCGAGGATCGTGTTCGAGGGCCGGTTGCCCTCCATCACCCGGTGCGGCACGACCTCCTCCGGCGTCCCCTCCTCGCGCACCTGCGCGGCCGTTTTGCCGAAGGCCAGCGCCTCGCCCTGGGCGAAGACGTTGGACATCAGCAGGTCGTGGTGGCGCCCCAGCGGATTGTTGGAGTGGACGAAGCCGATGAAGTCGCAGGGAATCAGCCGCGTCCCCTGGTGCAGCAGCTGGTAGAAGGAGTGCTGGCCGTTGGTGCCCGGCTCGCCCCAGTAGATCGCGCCGGTGTCGTAGTCGACGCGGGCGCCGTCGAGGGTGACGTGCTTGCCGTTGGACTCCATCGTCAGCTGCTGCAGGTAGGCCGGGAAGCGGTGCAGGTACTGGTCGTAGGGGAAGACGCCGCTGGTCTGGGCGCCGAAGAAGTCGGAGTACCAGACCGCGAGCAGCCCCATCAGCAGCGGCAGGTTGGACCCCGTCGGCGCCGTGCGGAAGTGCTCGTCCATGGCGTGGAAGCCGCTCAGCATCTCGGCGAAGCGGGCGGGGCCGATCGCCAGCATCGTCGAGAGGCCGATCGCCGAATCCATCGAGTAGCGGCCCCCGACCCACTCCCAGAAGCCGAACATGTTCTCGGTGTCGATCCCGAACTTGGCCACCTCGTCGGCGTTGGTGGAGACGGCGACGAAGTGCTTGGCGACCGCCGCCTCGTCGCCCCCGAGCCCGGCCAGCGCCCACTCGCGGGCGGAGCCGGCGTTGGTCATCGTCTCCAGCGTCGTGAAGGTCTTGGAGGAGATCACGAAGAGGGTCTCCGCGGGATCGAGGTCGCGGGTCGCCTCGGCGAAGTCGGTGCCGTCGACGTTGGAGACGAAGCGGCAGGTCAGCTCGCGGCGCGAGTAGTGCTTGAGCGCCTCGTAGGCCATCGTCGGGCCGAGGTCGGAGCCGCCGATGCCGACGTTGACGACGTTGCGGATCGGCCTGCCGGTGTGCCCCACCCACTCGCCGGAGCGGATCCGCTCGGCGAAGCGCCCCATCCGCTCGAGCGTCTCGTGCACCTCCTTGACGACGTCGACGCCGTCGACGAGGAGCGAGCGGTTGCGCGGCATCCGCAGCGCCACGTGCAGCACCGCGCGGTCCTCGGAGACGTTGACGTGCTCGCCCGCGAACATCGCTTCGCGGCGGGCCTCGACGCCGCGCTGGCGGGCCAGCTCGCCGAGCAGCATCACCGTCTCGTCGGTGATCCGGTTCTTCGAGAAATCGAGGTGGAGGCCGGCGCCGTCGGCGACCAGGCGCTCGCCGCGCTCGCGGTCGGCGGCGAACAGCTCGCGCAGGTGCGCCCCGGCGACCTTCTCGTAGTGGCGCTGCAGGTCGGCCCAGGCGGGCGCCTGCCGCAGCCCCGCGCTGGGCTCGCTCACGCGGCCGTTGCCCCGCGCTGGGAGGAGATCGAGCCCAGCAGCTCTTCCCAGGACTTGTTGAAGCT
This sequence comes from uncultured Solirubrobacterales bacterium, assembly GCA_963849165.1. Classification (GTDB taxonomy): domain Bacteria; phylum Actinomycetota; class Thermoleophilia; order Solirubrobacterales; family 70-9; genus VAYN01. The sequence goes on from CAWKGJ010000004.1 coordinate 1,036,881, forward strand.
CTCTTTGCCCTCGGCCTGGAGGCGGTCGGCAAGCGCGCTGACGCCGATCCCCGCCTGCTCGAACTCCTCCAGGACCTGCTCGGCGTTGCCGCCGTCGGCGGGGAGAAGGTCGCCGACCTCGCCGTGGTCGGCGAAGGCGAGCAGGGTCGGCTCGGGCATCGTGTTAACCGTGAAGGGCGAGGCGAAGGCCTCGACGTAGAGCGTGTCGGAAGCATCGGGGTCCTTGGTCCCGGTGCTCGCCCAGAGCAGCCGTTGCGGCCGCGCGCCCTCGTTCATCAGCCGTTGCATCCGCGGCGAGTCGAGCAGCTCGCGGTAGGCGACGTAGGCGCGGCCGCCGACGGCGACGCCGAGCCGGTTGCGCAGCGCGTCGGGCACCTCCGCGGCGACGGCGACGTCCCAGCGGCTCATGAAGATCGAGGCGACCGAGGCGACGTCGGGGTCGAGCCCGGCCTCGATCCGCCGCTCGACCCCGCGCATGTAGGCCTCGGCGGCGCCGAGGTACTGGCGGTCGTCGAAGAGCAGGGTGACGTTGATCGGGATCCCGGCGAAGATCGACTCCTCGATCGCCACACAGCCCGCCTCGGTGCCGGGGATCTTGATGAAGAGGTTCTCGCGCTCGGCCTTGGCGTGCAGCGCCGCCGCCTGCGCGATCGTCTCGCCGCCGTCGTCGGCGAGCAGCGGCGAGACCTCGAGCGAGCAGAAGCCGTCGACGCCGGCGGTGCGCTCGTGCACTGCGGCGAAGAGGTCGGTCGCGTCCTGCAGGTCGGCGACCGCGAGCTCGAAGAAGACGCGCTCGTCGGAGTTGGCGCCGACGCCCTCGCCGGCCTCGGCGGCGGCGCTGACCGCGGCGATCTGCTCGTCGTAGGTGTCGCCGCCGGAGATCGCCTTGTCGAAGATCGTCGGGTTCGAGGTGAGGCCGGTGACCGAGAGCTCGTCGATGTAGCCCTGCAGGGTGCCGTCGCCGAGCATCGTCCGGGTGATGTTGTCGAGCCAGAGGCTCTGCCCCAGCTCGTGCAGTCGTGCGGTTGCCTTCACGAGCGACCTCCTCAGGTCGTTGGAGAATTGACGGCCGCGCCCTTGGCGACCTCGCGCGCCACCTCGGCGACGTGCTCCGGGGTGAACCCGAACTCCGCCTCGACGTCCGCGAACGGCGCCGACTGGCCGAAGGTGGTCATGCCGATGATCGCACCCTCGGCTCCCACGTAACGCTCCCAGCCCAGGGTCGAGGCCTCCTCGATCGCGACCCGGGCGGTGACCGCCGGCGGCAGCACCTCGTCGCGGTACTCGGCGTCCTGGCGTTCGAAGATCTCCCAGCAGGGCAGACTGACCACGCGCGAGCGGATCCCCTCGCCGATCAGCGCCTCGTGGGCGCCGAGCGCCAGCTGCACCTCGCTGCCGGTGGCGATCAGGATCAGCTCCGGCTCGCCCTCGCAGTCGACGAGCACGTACCCCCCGCGCCGCAGCCCCTCGGCGGAGGCGTAGCGGGAGCGGTCGAAGACCGGCACGGTCTGGCGGGTGAGGACCAGGGCCACGGGGTCGTGGGTGCGCTCGATCGCGAGGCGCCAGGCCTCGGCGGTCTCGTTGGCGTCGGCGGGGCGGATCACGTCGAGGTGCGGCATCGCCCGCAGCGAGGCCAGCTGCTCGATCGGCTGGTGGGTCGGGCCGTCCTCGCCGAGCCCGATCGAGTCGTGGGTGAAGAGGTGGATCACCGGCAGCTCCATCTGCGCCGAGAGACGGATCGCGCCGCGCCCGTAGTCGGAGAAGGTGAGGTAGGTCGACCAGAGCGGTCGCAGCTTCGAGAGCGCGAGGCCGCTGCAGGCCGCGGCGGCGGCGTGTTCGCGGATCCCGAAGTGGATCTGGCGGCCGCGGTAGCTGCCGGGCTCGAAGTTGGCGGCGTCGTCGAAGTTGAGCCGGACCGAGGTCGAGTCGGTCAGGTCGGCGGAGCCGGCGAGCAGCCACGGCACCCTCTCGGCGATCGCGTTCTCGACCTTGTTCGAGGCCTTGCGGGTGGCCAGGCCCTTCTCTTCGTCGGCCTCGAAGGAGGGGATCGCGGCGTCCCAGCCGTCGGGCAGCTGGCGGCGCTGCATCATCTCGATCTCGGCCGCGTGCTCGGAGCCGGCGAGCTTCTGCCTCCAGGCGGCGCTGAGCTCGGCGCCGCGCACCCCGATCACCTCGTCGAAGCGCTCGCGGACGCCGTCGGGGACGAGGAACTGCGCGTCCTCGGGCCAGCCATAGGCCTTCTTGGTCAAACGCACCTCCTCCTCCCCCAGCGGTTCGCCGTGGGCGGACTCGGTGTCCTGCTTGTTCGGCGAGCCCCAGCCGATGTGGCTGTCGATCACGATCAAGGTCGGGCGGCCGGTCTCGGCCTTGAAGGCCTCGAAGGCGCGAGCGAGCAGCGCCGCATCGTTGGCGTCGCCGACCCGCAGCACGTTCCAGCCGTAGGCCTCGAAGCGGGTCAAGGCGTCGTCGCCGTAAGCGAGGGCGGTGTCGCCGTCGATCGTGATGTGGTTGTTGTCGTACATCCAGCAGAGGTTGTCGAGCTCGAGGTGGCCGGCCAGCGAGGCGGCCTCGTGCGAGACGCCCTCCATCAGGCAGCCGTCGCCGGCGAGGGCGTAGACGTCGAAGTCGAAGAGGTCGGCGCCAAAGCGCTCGCCCTGCCACTTCGAGGCCATCGCCATCCCGACCGAGGTGCCGACCCCCTGGCCGAGCGGCCCCGTGGTCGTCTCGATCCCCGTGGTCCAGCGGTACTCGGGGTGGCCCGGGGTGCGCGAGTGCAGCTGGCGGAAGCGTTCGATCTCGTGCAGGCTGACGGCCGGCTCGTCGAGCACGTCGTACTCGTCGTCGACGCGCTTGACGCCGGCCAGGTGGAGCACCGAGTAGATCAGCATCGAGGCGTGGCCGGCCGAGAGCACGAAGCGGTCGCGGTTGGGCCAGATCGGGTCGGCCGGGTCGTAGCGGAGGTGGTTCTGCCAGAGCTCGTAGGCGACCGGGGCCATCGACATCGGCGTCCCCGGATGCCCCGAATTCGCCTTCTCGACCGCGTCGATCGAAAGCGTCCGAATCGTGTTGATGGCGAGCTGGTCGATGTCCTGGCCCATGCGCGGTGACCGATCCTAACCACTACGGGCCGACGGGCCTTCAACGTCCAAATATCGGACGTTTGAGGCCCGTCGGCATCAGGGTTCGATGCGGGTGACGGCGCCTTCGCCGTTGTCGGCGACCCAGACCGCGGTCTCGCCGACGGCGACGGCGCCGGGTTCGGAGCCGACGCCGATCGGACCGCCGACCGGCTCGCCGCTCTCGAGGTCGATCCGGGTGACCGCGTCCTCGCTGGCGCTGGCGACCCAGACGGTGGTGGTGCCGGCGTCGATCCCGCCGGGGCGGCCGCCGACCTCGATCGGGTCGCCGAGCACGGCCTGGATCGAGGGGTCGACCTTGGAGACGGTGCCGCCGCGGCTGTTGGCGACCCAGACCAGGCCGTGGGCGACGGTGACGCCGGCGGGACCGCGGCCGACCGGGATCGGCGGCGCCGGGTTGCCGCTGCTGAGGTCGATCCGGCGCACCGCCCCGGTCGAGGCGCTGCTGACCCAGAGGCCGCCGGCGCCGACCGCCAGCCGCAGCGGCGCCGCGTGCGGGACCAAGCCGCGCTTGAAGATCTCGCCGCTACCGGCGTTGACGGCGGTGACTCCCGCCCCCCCTTCGTCGGCGACCCAGACGCGATCGCCGCCGAAGGCGATCGGGCCGGGTTGGCCGCCGACCGCGATCGTCTTCACGACCCTGCCCGTCTTCGGATCCACCCGCAGAATCTCGCCCCGCCGCGGGTCCGCGACCCAGACCGAGCCGGCACCGACCGCGACCCCGGAGACGCCGGCGCCGAGCCGCAGCGGCCTGCCCACCGGCTCGCCCGACCCCGGGTCGAGCCGGGTCAGGGTGCCGTCGCGCTCGCTGGTCACCCAGATCGCCTCGGCCGAGGCGGCGACCCGCAGCGGCGCCCGGCCGACCGGGATCGGCGCCGAGACCTCGACCCCGTCGCCGCCGAGCAGGGTCAGGGCGAGGACGGCGATGCCGGCGGCCGCAGCGACGCCGGCGCCGGCCCATTGCAGCCTCCTGCCGCCCCACCTCCAGGATCGCTTCCGTGGGCCGGGGTCGCGGGCGCCCGCCCCGGTGCCCGCCAGCGGCACGGTCGGGCGGTCGGGCGGCTCGGAGAGGACCCGGGTCGCCGCCATCCCGGCGCCCTCGCGCTCACGGGCGGCGGCGATCAGCGCGCCGGCGCTCGGATAGCGCTCGGCCGGGTCCTTGGCGACGGCGCGCTCGATCACCGCGTCAAGCCCGGCCGGCAGCTCCGGCTCGGTGTCTGCCTGCTTGCGGGCGAAGGGGACGACTCCAGTCAGCGCCTCGAAGAGCACGCAGCCGAGCGAGTAGACGTCGGCGGCCGGCCCGATCGCGCCGCCGCGCCACTGCTCCGGCGACATGTACTCGGCGGTCCCGACCACCGAGGCCCCGCTCAGCGGGGCGCCGCTCTCGCCGAGCGCCTTGGCGAGGCCGAAGTCGGAGAGGAAGGCGCGGTCGCCTTCGACCAGGACGTTGTGCGGCTTGACGTCGCGGTGGACGATGCCGGCGGCGTGGGCGGCGTCGAGCGCTGCGGCGACCTGTCCGAGCAGGGCGATCGCCCGCGGTGGCGCCAGCGGGCCCTCGCGGTCGATCGCCCGCCGCAGGTCGCCGCCGGCGACCAGGCGCATCGCCACGATCAGCTCGCCGTCGACCTCGCGCGAGTCGAAGACCGGCACCACCGCCGGGTGGTCGAGGCTGGCGGCGAGCCGCGACTCGAGCAGGAAGCGCTCCCTGAACCCCTCGCGGTCGGCCAGCTCGCGGGCGATCACCTTCAGCGCCACCGGCCGTTCGAGGCCGAGATGCGTCGCCCGGTAGACGACCCCCATCCCGCCCCGGGCGATCAGCGCATCGAGGCGGTAGCCGGCAACGGTCGAGCCGATAACAAGGTCTGCCACCCGCCACTTATACGTGGCGAGCCGGATTCTGAACCCCGAACCGCATCAACTTCTCCACCTACCAGGAGGAGAAGTTGATGCGGAACGGATCGCCGGAGCGTTAGCGCACCGGCTGCCAGGAGATGACCGGGCCGATCGTGGTGCCGTCCCCTTCGGAGAGGTCGGCGCCCTGGGCGAGGTCGCGCTGACGGCCGTCGACGACGTCGATCGCGACCAGCGACTCGCGTTCCTCGGCGGCGACGAAAGCGGCGACGCGGCGGCCGTCGGAGGAGAAGACGCCGTTGGTCTCCGACTGGTCGGGCAGCTGACAGAGCTTGCGGGCCACGGTCGGCCCGATCCGCTTCACCCAGAGGCCCTGATCACGCCGGAACAGCAGCGTGTGCCCGTCGGCCGAGACGTCTTCGACGTAGGCGGAGCCAGCGCCGCGGACCTGCGCTTTCAGCTTGGTGCCGTTGGCGCGCATCGTGTAGACGTCGGCGTAGGCGGCCGGGGTGTCGCTGCTGTCGCCGCGGCTGAAGAGGACGCCGCCGGCGAAGAAGCGGGGCTCGAACTCGTCGAGGCCGCCGGTCCTGGTCAGCCGCCTCTGCCGGGCCCCGCTGGGGCGGGCCGAGACGATGTCGTCGTTGCCGGCGGCGCTGCGGACGAAGGCGACCGTGCGGCCGTCGGCCGAGAAGTCGGCGTCGTGGTCGTCGGCCGCGCTGGTGGTCATCGGGTGCAGCCCGCCGCCGCGGGCGCGGACCGTGTAGAGGTCGGCGGGCGTCCCGGCCGCGGCCCGGCGCTCGAAGACGACCAGGCGCCCGTCGGGCGAGAGCACCGGCTTCGAGTCGAGCCCGGAGCCGCTGCTGAGCTGACGCAGGCCGGAGCCGTCGGCACGGACCGAGAAGAGGTGGCCGCCGCGGACGAAAATGATCGCGGTGCCGTCCGGGGAAAAGGCCGGTTCGGTATCGGTCGGCTCTTCGGTGAGCTGGTTGAGGCGCCCGTCCTTGACGGCGAAGAGCCCGCCTTCGACCACCGTTTTCGTTTCGGTTTTCGGCGTTTCGCCGGGTTTCGGCGTTTCGCCTTCGACTTTTTTCGTTTCGGTGTGCTGGGTGACGCGGGAGAAGACGACGGCTCCGGAGCTCGGCGCCGCGCTGGCGCCCGCCGGCACGGCGAGGGCCAGAAGTGCGAACAGTGAGATGAGTGAGTGTCGAAAGCCCATGGCTCCCTTTCGGTCGGGGTTGACGTTGCCCGACCAATGCTGCGCCTTCTGTCCGCACCCGCCAACGCCACCCCCGCCCCCCACCGAGCCAGCTTTGGCCCGGTCCGGGTCAGCGGTCGAGGCCGAGCTCGATCACCCGCGCGGCGATCTGGCGCGGGCGGTCGCGGCCGGCGTCGCCGGCGACGCCGAGCTTGGCGGCGAGGGCGTCGAGCCGGCGCTGAGCCGTGCGCTCGCTGACCTGCAGCGACTCCGCGATCTCGGCCCGGGTGGCGGGACGGCCCGCGAAGGCGCCCTCGCTGCGGTAGGGCGCGGTCAGCGCCGCCGCGGTCGCCCGCTCCTCCGCCGTCAGCCCAACCGACGGCTCGTCACTCGGCACCGTCGCCCCGACCGGCGTCGCCGGGCCGACCGAGACTTCCAGCCGGTGGCCGCCGACGATCAGCGTGTCGCCGTCGCGCAGGCGCCGTGGCCGGTCGAGCGGCTCGCCGTTGAGGGCGGTGCCGTTGCGGCTGTCGAGGTCGGTCGCCATCAGCACCTCGCCGCGGCGCTCGATCTCCAGGTGGTTCCAGGAGACCGCCTCGTCCTCGAGCCGCACGTCGGCCTCCGGCGAACGCCCGACCACCGTCCGCTCGCCTTCGAGCGCCACCGACCGCGGCGCCTCGCCGCCGCTCGAAACCCAGATCCGCGCATCCATCCTGCCCCGAGCATAGATCGACCCGAACTGCATCAACTTCCAATCCTTGAAGGATGAAAAATTGATGCAGTTCTTCGGCGGGGGTACCGGGATGCGTGGATAGAGTGCCCGGCGGTGAGCGCGGCGGACCTGGAGAAGCGGATTGCGGCGGAGGCCGCGGCGGAGCTGGTCGAGGACGGGATGACGGTCGGCCTCGGCACCGGCTCGACGGTCGCCCACCTGCTGCCGGCGATCGCCCGCCGCGGTGTCACCGGCATCCGCTGCGTCGCCACCTCGGTCGCGACCGAGGAACAGGCGCGCGAGCTGGGGATCCCGGTCGAGGACTTCGACTCCCTGCAGCGGCTCGACATCGCGATCGACGGCACCGACGAGGTCACCCCCGACGGCTGGCTGATCAAGGGCGGCGGCGGCGCCCACCTGCGCGAGAAGATCGTCGCCGCCGCGGCCGCGCGCTTCGTCGTGATCGGCGACTCCAGCAAGCCGGTCGACGCCCTGCGCGGCCCGGTGCCGCTGGAGCTCTTCTCCTTCGGCGCCGCCTCGGCCCTGGCCCGGCTCGGCACCGAGGTCGAGCCGCGCGACGTCCCCCCCAGCCCCGACGGCGGCATGATCGCCGACTACCGCGGGGCGATCGGCGACCCGGCCGAGCTGGCCGCCCGGCTCGAGGCCGACCCCGGCGTCGCCGCCCACGGCCTCTTCCCGCCGCGGATACTCAGCGACCTCTTCATTGGCAGGGGCGATTCGTGTGAAAAGGTGCCGCTATGAGCGACTTGGGCGGGCTGAAAATCGACGGTCGCGTCGCCGTGCCGGGAGACCCCGACTGGGACCAGGCGCGCCTCGCCTGGAACCTCGCGGTCGACCAGAAGCCAGAGGCGGTCGTCTTCGCCGAGAGCGCCGGCGACGTCGCCGAGACGGTCCGCTACGCCGCCGAGAACGACCTCAAGGTGGCCGCCCAGGGCACCGGCCACGGCGCCGCCCCGCTGCCCCCGCTGGACGGCACGATCCTGCTCAAGACCGAGCGCATGCGCGGCGTCTCGATCGACACCGAGGAGCGGACCGCGCGCGTCGAGGCCGGCGTCCTCTCACTGGAGCTGGCCGAGGCCGCGGGCAAGCACGGGCTCTGCTCGCTGTCGGGCTCCTCACCCGACGTCGGCGTCGTCGGCTACACCCTCGGCGGCGGCCTCAGCTGGCTCGGCCGCCAGTACGGCTTTGCCTGCAACAGCGTCACCGGGATCGACCTGGTCACCGCCGCGGGCGAGGAGCGCAGCGTCACCGCCGGCGACGATCCCGACCTCTTCTGGGCCCTGCGCGGCGGTGGTGGCGGCTACGCGATCGTCACCGCGCTGCACCTGGCGCTGCTGCCGATCGCCGAGGTCTACGCCGGCATCCTCATCTTCCCCGCCGAGCTCGGCGCCGGCGCCTTCCGCGCCTATCGCGACTGGGCGGCGACGGCGCCGGAGGAGGTCACCTCGATCGCCCGCCTGCTGCGGCCGCCGCCGATCCCCGACGTGCCCGAGCCGCTGCGCGGGGTGCCGCTGATCACGATCGACGCCGCCTTCACCGGCGGCCGCGAGGCCGGCGAAAAGCTGATCGCGCCGCTGCGCGCGATCGGCGAGCCGATCATGGACAGCTTCGACCAGATCCCCACCGCCGGCCTCAGTCGCATCCACATGGATCCCGAGCAGCCAGTGCCGGGCCTCGGCCACCACACCCCGATCGCCGAGCTCGGCGACGAGGCGATCGACGCCTTCGTCGCCAACGGGCCGGGGCCGGAGACGGGCTCGACGCTGCTGCTGGCGGAGCTGCGCCATCTCGGCGGCGCCCTGGCCCGGCAGGCCGAGGGCGCCGGCGCCCTCGACAAGCTCGAATTCCCCTTCGTGATGTCGGCGATCGGCTCGCTGATGGCGCCGGACGCGGCGGAGACCGTCCCCCGCGACCTCGACCGCATCGACAGGGCGCTCGAGCCGTGGGCCGCCGAAGGCGGCTACTTCAACTTCGCCGACAGGCCCTGCGACGTCGACGCGATCCTCCCCGCCGACGTCTGCACCCGCCTCGCCGAGGTCAAGCGCAAGTGGGACCCCGAGGGCACGATCGTCGGCAACCACGCCGTCTCGCTCGATCCGGCCGCCTGAGCGATCATAGTGGTACTATTTACCCACTATGGCATTCATAGTCCCGTCTAAGCGAGGCACTTTCGAGATTCGTGAGTCCCGCAGCACGCCTGACGGCCCGCGCAGCCGCACCCTGGCCACTTTCAGAGAGCTCAGCGACGAGACGATCGAGAAAGCGCGGTCGCGCGCCGCCAAGCCACCCACGGCGGATGAGCTGCGTCAGGCGGCCCTGCGAGCCGGGGCGCCCATCGCCTCCCCACCAGTTGACCACTCGGCCCGCGATCTGCTCGGCAAGCTGGCTAAAGGACAAAGACCCGATCCGATGCTGAAGCGCCTGCTGCTCGACGCACTCACCAACGAAAACCGCAGCGACCGCCCCACCGATCCCGCTGCCACTGTCTCCGACGCCGCGCGCTCGGTCAGCGAATGGGTCGGCGCCAGCGCCAAAGAGCGCGGTGATGCGCTCGAGGATCTGCTGCTGCTCGCGGATGCCCTGCCTCTGCGTCGCCGTGCCGAGACGATCGGCTTCCCGCGCCTGAAATCGGCCTGACCGTGGCCACCGGCCCCCGCAGCTCTCCCCATCGCCTCGACTCGGAACCGCCGCTGCCCGAGAAGGTCCTGGCGATCCATCGAGCCCTCCAGGAGGCAAAGATCCCACACGCGATCGGAGGCGCCCTGGCTCTCGCCTATTACGCCGAGCCGCGGGCGACCGTCGACGTCGACGTCAACGTCTTCGTCTCCGCCGAGCACTGGCCGCAGGTGCGCGATGCGCTGAAGCCGATCGGGGTTGATGTGGAAACCGATTCCACGGCGCTGGAGCGAGATGAGCAGGTCCGCCTCTGGTGGGGCCGCAACGCGGTCGACCTCTTCTTCTCCTATGCCGCCCTGCACGAGGAGATGCGCCGGCGAGCCCGCAAGGTTCCCTTCGGCGGGGGGACGATCCCCATCCTCTCCCCCGAGCACCTGGCCATCTGCAAGGCGATGTTCGACCGCACCAAGGACTGGCTCGACATCGAGCAGATCCTCGTCGCCGCCGACCCTCTCGACCTCGGCGAAATCGAACGCTGGCTGGAGCGGATGGCCGGCAAGGACGATCTTCGCTTCGGCAAGCTCGAAGAGGTCAAGGCGCGGCTGTCTCTCGCCGACGAGCCGGAGCCGGGCTAAGCGCTCTCTCCCGCCGCAGCCTCGTCGGCCACCACGACCATGTTCTCGTTCCGCACCCGGCCCGCCGGAATCGAGGGATCGCCAGCGAGCAGCTTGGCGAGGGGCTCGCGCTTCTCGGCGCCGGTGACCAGCCAGAGGATCTGGCGGGCGGCGTCAATCGCCGGGTAGGTGAGGGTCATGCGGCGGTGCCCCTGGTACTCGCCGCCGGTCAGGGCGACGCGGCGGTCGCTCACCTCCAGGACCGGGTCGCCGGGGACCAGCGAGGCGGTGTGGCCGTCGGGCCCGAGGCCGAGATGGACCAGGTCCAGGCGCTCCGGCAGGGCGGATTCGTATTCGCGCGCCGCCGCCTCGAGGTCGCGCTGGGTGACGGGCATCGGCCGCAGTGTCGACTGGTGGTCCATCGAGAGCCCGAGCACCATGTGGGTGAGGTTGCGCTCCTCGCTGCCCGGCGAGGCGATCCGCTCGTCGACCTGGAACAGCTCGGTGGCGCCCCATGGCATTTCCCCGAGCTCGCCGAGGATCGCCAGCATCGCCCAGGGGGAGCGGCCGCCGCTCATCGCCAGCGCGAACGGGCCGCGCTCGGTCGCCGCGGCCGCGGCGACCTCGGCGATCAGCTCGGCGGCGCGGCGAGCCGCCGCCTTCTCGTCGGCGACGACCTCGAGCTTCGCAGCCACGCCGGCCTCCCTAGCTCGGCTTCTCGTCGTGGCCGCCGAACTGCTTGCGCATGGCGGAGAGCACCTTGTCGGCGAATTCGTCGTTGCCGCGCGAGGTGAAGCGCTCGTAGAGAGCGGAGGTGAGGACCGGCGCCGGCACGCCCTCGTCGATCGCCGCGATCGAGGTCCAGCGCCCCTCGCCGGAGTCGGAGACGCGGCCGGCGAAGTCGGAGAGGTCGGGTGATTCCTGCATCGAGGCGGCGGTCAGGTCGAGTAGCCAGGAGCCGATCACGCTGCCGCGCCGCCAGACCTCGGTCACCTCCGGCAGGTCGAGGTCGTACTGGTAGTACTCGGGGTGGTCGAGCGGCGCCGTCTCGGCGTCGGCCTCGCGCTGGACCTTGCCGGCGTTGGCGTTCTTGAGGATGTTGAGGCCCTCGGCGTAGGCGGCCATCACCCCGTACTCGATCCCATTGTGGACCATCTTCACGAAGTGGCCGGCTCCGTTCGGCCCGCAGTGCAGGTAGCCGTTCTCCGACGGCGAGACCTCACCGGAGCGGCCCGGGGTGCGCTCGGCCTGCTCGACCCCGGGCGCCAGCGAGGCGAAGATCGGGTCCAGCCGCGCGACCGCCCGGTCGGGCCCGCCGATCATCAGGCAGTAGCCGCGCTCGAGCCCGAAGACGCCGCCGCTGGTGCCGCAGTCGACGTAGTCGATCCCCTGCTCGCCGACCTTGGCGGCGCGGCGGATGTCGTCGCGGTAGTAGGAGTTGCCGCCGTCGACGATCGCGTCACCGGAGTCGAGCACGGCGGCGACCGCGTCGACGGTCGACTCGGTGATCTCCCCCGCCGGGACCATCACCCAGACCGAGCGCGGCGCGCTCAGCTTCGCAGCCAGGTCCTCCAGCGAGGAGGCGCCCTCGGCACCCTCGCCTTCCAGGGCGGCGGTCGCATCGGGGTTGACGTCGTAGGCGACGATTTTGTGCCCGTCCCGCATCAGGCGGCGAGCCATGTTGGCGCCCATGCGGCCAAGGCCGACGATCCCGAGTTCCATCAAAACCTCCCTGGTAGGCGCTGCAGAGCTGGTGCTCCTGTCCTTGATAGCCCTCTGGGCGACTAAGGACAGGAGGAGGCGCAATCCTAGGCGCTCCGACGGCGAGCGATAGCCTCAGCGACCGAATGGGCAAGGGCGCCACGCAACCCAACGACAGCGCCGCCGGCGTGCTGGCCATCTTCGGGATCAGCGGCGACCTGGCGAAGAAAATGACCTTCCGGGCGCTCTACCGGCTCGAGGCGGCTGGCAAGCTCGAGTGCCCGATCGTCGGCGTCGCGATCGACGACTGGGACGACGAGCAGCTGCGCCGGCACGCCCGCGACGCGATCGGCGCCACCGTCGCCGAGCCCGACGAGGACGTCTTCGCCCGCCTCGCCGACCGCCTCTCCTACGTCCAGGGGGACTACGCCGACGCCGCCACCTTCGAGCGGGTGAAGGCGGCGCTGGGCAATGCCGAGCACCCGGTCTTCTACCTCGAGATCCCTCCCTCGCTGTTCGCCACCGTGGTCGACGGCCTCGGCAAGGCGGGCCTGACCGAGAACGCCCACGTCGTGATCGAGAAGCCCTTCGGCCACGACCTCGCCTCGGCCCGGGCGCTCAACGCCGAGCTCTGCTCCGTCCTCGACGAGGACCAGATCCTGCGGATCGACCATTACCTCGGCAAGGAGCCGGTGATGGACATCACCTACCTGCGCTTCGTCAACTCGATCCTGGAGCCGGTCTGGAACCGCGAGCACGTCTCGCACGTGCAGATGACGATCGCCGAGAACTTCGGGGTCGACGACCGCGGCCGCTTCTACGACGCGGTCGGAGCGATGCGCGACGTGATCCAGAACCACGCCCTGCAGGTGCTGGCGCTGGTCGGGATGGGACCGCCCACGGGCAACCACCACGACTCGATCCGCGACAAGAAGCTCGAATTCTTCAAGGCGATGCGGGCCGCCGACCCGAAGCGCTACGTGCGCGGCCAGTACGAGGGCTTCCTCGACGTCAAGGACGTCGCCCCCGGCTCGACCACCGAGACCTTCGCCGCGGTCGAGCTCGAGGTCGACAACTGGCGCTGGAGCGGCGTCCCCTTCTTCGTCCGCGCCGGCAAGTGCATGCCGGCCAAGGCGAGCGAGGTGACCGTCGTCTTCAAGCGACCGCCCCAGCTCGGGATCGGCCACGGCCGCACTCCGGAGCCGAACCAGATGACGATCCGGATCGAGCCGACGCCGGGGTCGCGGATGCGCCTCTACGCGAAGAAGGCCGGCGAAGAGGCGTTCGAGCCGGCCGACCTCGAGGTGCTGTTCGAGAAGACCCCGGGCGAGGAGCCCGAGCCCTACGAGCGCCTGCTCGGCGACGCGATCGCCGGCCGCCACACCCTCTTCACCCGCCAGGACGCGATCGAGGAGACCTGGCGCGTGGTCCAGCCGCTGCTCGACGAGCCGGGGCCGGTGCACCCGTACGCGCCCGGGACCTGGGGGCCGGAGCAGGCGAAGGACCTGACGCGGGGGATCGCCCAGTGGTCTGAGCCGTGGCTGCCCCTTAGTAAGGGATAGACCCCTCAGCCGGCGGGTCCTGTCGGGCCATGATCGCCGCAGGCCGGCGGGTCCTGTCAGGGAGATGGGGTCTTCGTCCTCGCAAGCTGCGGGCGAAGACCCCAGATCTCCCTGCCACCCGCCGGTCAGACGCCTAGGCTGGCTAGCTCTATGACCTCGGGCGAAAAAGCTGATCTGCTCCTCGGCGAGCTCGGGTTCGAGCACTGGCGGCCGGGGCAGAAGGAGGCGGTGGAAGCGGCGCTGGAAGGGCGCGATTCGCTGATCGTGATGCCGACGGGCGGCGGCAAGAGCCTCTGCTACCAGCTGCCGGGGCTCGCCACGGAGGACCTGACGATCGTGGTCTCGCCGTTGATCGCGCTGATGCGGGACCAGTGGACGCGGCTGACGGCGGCGGGGCACCCGGTGGCGATGATCTCCTCGAACATGGACGGCGAGGCGGTGCGCCGCTCGCTGGGGATGGTGCGCGGCGGCGAGGCGCGGATCGTCTACTGCTCGCCGGAGCGCTTCGGCTCCTCCGTGTTCGTCGACGCGATCCAGCAGCGGCGGATCGACCTGATCGCCGTCGACGAGGCCCATTGCGTCTCCGAGTGGGGGCACGACTTCCGGCCCGACTACCTGCGGCTGCCGCAGATCGCCGACAAGCTCGGACGGCCGACGGTGATGGCCTGCACGGCGACGGCGACGAAGATGGTCGCGGCGGAGATCGCCTCCCGCTTCGGGATGCGCGAGCCGCTGCAGGTCCGCTCCGGCTTCGACCGCCCCAACCTCTCCTTCGACGTCGTCCCGCTCGAGGGCACCGGCTCCAAGGCGCGCCGCCAGGCGCTGCTCGAGGCCGGTCTCGGCGACCCGGCCAACCGCCCGGCGATCGTCTACTGCGGCACCCGCAAGGACACCGACGAGGTGGCGGCGACGCTGCGCGAGGCCGGCCAGAGCGCGCTGCCCTACCACGCCGGGATGGAGGCCGAAGAGCGGACCTCGGTCCAGAGGCGCTTCATGAGCGGCGAGGTCGACGTGATCGTCGCCACCAACGCCTTCGGCATGGGAGTCGACAAAGCCGACGTGCGCTCGGTCTGGCACATGGCGATCCCGACCAGCGTCGAGGCCTACTACCAGGAGGCCGGCCGGGCCGGGCGCGACGGGCTGCCGGCGCGCGCCGTGCTGCTGGCGATGAAGATGGACCTCGGCCGCCTGGTCCGCTTCAACGAACAGCGCGCCGGCGACCCCGAGCTGGCGATCGCCCACGAGCGCGGCTGGCGCGCCTACCACGCGATCAAAGCCTTCATCTACTCCGGCAAATGCCGCCGCCGCTCCCTGCTCGACCACTTCGGCGACCGCCTTGCCGGAGCGCCGCTGGAGCGCTGCTGCGACGTCTGCGAGCCCGAGAGCTGGCTGCCCGATCCGGAGACGATCGCGGTCCGCCGCCCCAAGCGCGCCGCCGGCGCGGCGCCGGCGCCCGACCTCTCCGCCGCCGACGCGCCCCTGTTCGAGGCGCTCAAGGCCTGGCGCCTCGTGGCCGCCGCCGGCAAGCCCGCTTACACCGTCGCCAACAACCGCACCCTCGCCGCGATCGCCGCGGTGCGGCCCGCCGACGCCGACGCCCTGATCGAGATCAGCGGCGTCGGCCCCAGCTTCATCGCCAAGTTCGCCCCCGAAGTCCTGGCGATCGTCGCCGCGGACTCCGGGGCCCTCGCGGCCTAGCGCGGCTGCCGCGAGGTCAAACCCTGCAGCACGACCTCGACCGGGGAACGGCGAGTGTGGCCGTTGCTGGACTCGCGGGCTCGCCGCACCTCCAGCGCCACTTCGCCGATCTGCACGCCGACGTCGCCGGCCTTCCGCGCCGCCTTGGCGAGGTCCTTGGAGCTGACGCTCCCGAGACCGCCCTTGCGGTGCGCCTGACGAGCGCCTAGGGCGAGGCCGCCGGCCGCGCCCGCGAGCGCGGCGCCGCCCGCCATCAGCGGCACCTTGGCCTTGCCAGCGGCGCGGCTGACCGCTCCGCCGGCGTCCTTCGCGGTCTCCTCGACCGTCTCGACGACGGCCCGCGGCTTACTCGTCGCGGATTTGCTCGACGAGCTTTTCGGTTTATGCGCCGGGCGCGCTTTCGATTTGCTCGCCGGGCGCGCCCGTTTCGGTTTCCCGTTCGCGCTCGCTTTGCTTTTGCTCGAGGCGCCCGGGTTCGCTCTACCCGAGGACCTCGTTTTCGGTTTCGCTTTTTTGGGGCTCGTTTTGGTCTGAGCCATATCTCTCTCCTCCTAGGTGGCTGGGGTTCCCTGCCCCTACTCGTGGAGCTCGCGCTCGCGAGTGCTGGCCCGCTCCTCGTCGAGCTCGGCCTCGACCTTGGCCCGCTTCGCTCGCTCCTCGGCGATCGCGGCCTCGGTCCGACTCTCGTCGGCCCGCTCCCGGTGGTGGCGGACGTCGTCGTGCTTGGCCTCGGCCTGGACCTGGCCCAGTTCGCGGCGCTTGCTCGACCGCCGCGCCGCCGAGACCAAGACGGCGATCACGATCAGGGCAACGACGACAATCACGATTACTGCAAGCGTCGACATCTCTCCTCCTAAGTCGCTTACAAAGTTACAAAGGCTTTCTGCCCTAATAACGCGACTCGAAACCCCTTGTAAGGGCGGAGTGGGCCCGATGTCCGGGATTGCGCAGGCGATCCGCAACTCGATTGCCCCGCCTCCCGCCCGCTCGGCGCGGGGAACGCCGAGCGGTGATTGCCGATCACTCTCCCTGGCTAGCTCTTGGCCCGAGTGCGGCGCTTGCTCGCGCCGAGCATACGCGCCCTTTCCGGTGTTGTGAAGGTCATGGCCGTACCCAGTCGAAGAGGTCGCGGATGACCCGCGGACGCAAAGTCCAGGCAGCCGCCTGCGCCCTGGTGGCGCTGGTGGCGCTGGCGCTCGCCTGCACGGCGACCGCCGGCGCCGGCCTGCTCGAACCGCGCGGCAAGAAGGTCTGGTTCGGCGTCTCCGACACCGGCGACCCGGCCGACTTCGGCGCCTTCTCGACCGCGCTCGACAAGCACCCGGCGGTGATCCAGTCCTTCCGCACCTGGGGCAGCGACTTCCCCGACTCGATCGAACGCTGGCAGACCGCGCGGGCGCGGCCGATCATCCACATCACCACCGCCGACAACAACGACGGCCACGAGATCGTCACCCCGCGGGCGATCGCCCAAGGCGCCGGCGACGAGTACCTGGTCCGCCTCAACCGTCTCTTCTTCGAGAAGGAGATGCGCGCCTACGTGCGCCCGCTCGGCGAGCCCAACCGCTGCCTCAACGTCTACGCCTCCTACGACTGCGCCGGGGCCGGCCGCGACGCCGCCCACAAACCGCGCTGGTACAAGCTCGCCTTCCGCCGCATCTACGTGATCGTCCACGGCGGCGGCAAGGCGAAGGCGATCAACAAGCGCCTCGCCGAAGCCGGGCTGCCGCCGCTGACCGTGACCGTCGGCGGCCTGCCGAAGGCCCCGATCGCGATCGTCTGGAGCCCGCTGCCCTCGGGCTCGCCGACCGTGCCGCAGAACCGGCCCCGCCACTTCTACCCCGGCTCGCGCTGGACCGACTGGGTCGGCACCGACTTCTACGCCTCCTATCCGGAATGGAAGTCGCTGACCGGCCTCTACAACCGATTCGCCGGCGAGAAGCCCTTCGCGCTGACCGAGTGGGGAGTCGAAGCCGGCGACGACCCCGGCTTCGTCAGCAAGCTGATGGCCTGGGTCGAAAAGCACCCGCGCTGCAAGATGCTCGTCTACTACCAGGACTTCGGCAGCACCAGCAGCTACCGGATCCAGAACTACCCGACCAGCATGAGCGTGCTCAAGGACCGCCTGCACTCGGGGCTTTTCCCGCCCTTCGCGCCGGGTGCGCCTCGCCTACCGCCACCCCCGCCGGGCGGCGTCGCGCCTTCTCGCCGCTAGCGCCCTTCCTCCCGCTCCCCTTCTTCTTCGCCTGCGCCCGCTTCTTCGCGTCGGCCCGTTTCTCCGCCTTCGACCTCGGCTTGAACGGCTGCAGCGCGGTGATGCTCGAGTAGCCGGTCAGGTAGATGCGGCGGCCGTCGGAGATCACCGGCGAGTAGGTGCCGTAGCCATAGCGGAAGACGCGCTTGCCGCTCCTCATCATGAAGCCCGAGGTCGTCTTGTTGGTGAACTCGGCGACGTAGACGATGTCCCCCACCGCCGAGAGCGAGCCGATCACCTGGCCGCCGGCGGAGCGGCTCCAGCGCAGGCCGCCGTCCTTGGCGTCGAGCGCGTAGACGTTGCCGTCGAAGGAGCCGATGAAGACGGTCGGCGGGCTGTGCCGGGTGTTGGCGACGGTCGGCCCCGAGTAGGCATAACCGCCGGTCGAGTAGCTCCAGGCGAGGGTGCCGTCGCTGACCTCGTAGCTGTAGACGCGGCCGTCGTTGTTGCCGGAGTAGACGCGCCCGTAGGCGACCGCCGGGGTCGAGTAGAAGGCGCCGGAGGCGCCGAAGCCCGGCCCCAGCGAGCCGCTCTGCCAGAGCAACTCGCCGCTCTTGGCGTCGACCGCGTTCATGTAGCCGCCGTAGTCGCCGACGAAGAGCCGCCCCCCGTAGTAGGCGGGCGCCGACTTGATCTCGCCGCCGAGCTGGGTCGCCCAGCGCACGTTGCCGCTGATCGTGCTGAGCGCGTAGAGGTTGCCGTCCTCGCAGCCGAAGTAGATGCTGCGGTCGACGATCACCGGCGAGGACTCGGCCCGGCCCGGCAGCGGCTTCTTCCAGATCGTCTTGCCGGTCTTGGCGTCGAGCTTGACGACGTGGCCGGGCACGAGGTTGACGATGTAGAGGCGGTGCCGGTAGTAGGTCGGCGAGGAGGCGTTGAGCGCCCCGACCCGGCGTTTCCACAGCTCTTTGCCGGTGTCGGCGTCGAGCGCGTGCGCGTAGCCGTTGTTGTTGACGAAGTAGAGGCGGCCACCGACGTAGATCGGCGGGAACTCCAGCAAGGGCTTGTCGGTAAAGCGCCAGAGCTTGCGGAACGGCGGCTTGATCCCCTGCGCCGGCAGGTAGCGGGTGCGGGCCGGGTTGAGGCCGAACATCGGCCAGTTGACCGTCTTCGCCTTCGGCGGCGGCGCGGCCGGCTTCTGCGGCACGAAGATCGCGTCCGGGTTGTGGACGTCGGCGGGCCGTTTCAGCAACTCATAGCCCGCGGCGGCGGCGCTGAAGACGAGCGCCGCGGCCAGCAGGGCGATCGCCACCGCGCGGTTGCGGTGCAGCAGGTGCTCGGCCTCGCGCAGCCGGGTCGCGTGGCGCGGGCGGCGGGCCTCGGGCCCGCCCTCAGCCATTCGCCGCGCGCCGCTCGGACTCTTTGACGATGCCGCCAAGCAGGACTTTGATCCCCTGCTTGACGCCGGCGACCACGGCGGCGCCGACCAGCGGCAGCGTCGGCGTCGTGCGGACCGCGTAGACGATCCTGGTGCCGCCCTCGCGCGGCGTCAATTCGACGGTGCCGACGTGATCACGGACCGGGGCGCCGGAGAGCAGCTTGTAGGAGAAGCGGCTGGGCGGCTCGTAGGCGATCACCTCCTCGCGCAGCGGCGGTCCGACCGAGCTGAGCACGCGGATCGCCCCGACCCCGTTGGGCGGCGGCTCCCCCTCGCGCTCGAGCACCGACTTGCGCATCGGCGTCATCTCCGCGTAGAGGTGGTGTTCGGTCAGCACCGCGAAGACGGTCTCCGGCGGGGCCGCCACCTGGCGCTCGTAGGTGAAGCTGGCCATCGGCGGAAGGCTATAGACCGGGCCGGGCCTAGCCCTCCTAGCTGAGCTTCCAGCGCTGCGGGTCGGTTCCCTCGATCGCCGTCACCTCACCGGCGATCGCCAGGTGGTCGAGGCAGGAGAGGACGATCTGCAGGACCCAGGCGCTGGCCGGGCTGTCGAGGTTCTCCGTGCCGATGATCTCGGCGACGATCTCGAAGGCCATCCGCTCGCCGCCGGCGAGCGCCTCGCGCACCTTGCCGAGCAGCTCCTCGACCTGGCGCCGCGCCTCGGCGATCTTCGCCTCGGGGTCGCGGAAGGGGCGGCCGTGGCCGGGCAGGCAGAGTTCGGTCTGCAGCGGCTCGACCTCGCTCAGGCCGCCGAGGAACTCGCCGACCGGGTCGGGCGTGTGGCCGTAGTCGAAGAAGAGCACGGTGCGGCCGAGCAGGTGGTCGCCGGAGATCATCAGCTTGCGCTCGGGGTTGTGGAGGACAACGTGGGAGGGCGCGTGGCCGGGGGTCTCGTAGACCTGCCAGGCGCCGAGATCGGTCTCCACCTCGACCCCGGGCACGAGGTCGCGGTCGGGCACCTGGATCGCGTCGATGCCGGTCTCCTCGTTGCTCTCGCGCGACTCGCGGTAGCGCTCCAGCGCCGCCACCGGGACGCCGCTCTGGCGGGCCACCTCGAGCCGGTGCTCGAGCGCCGCGGCCGGGTCGTCGGCGAGCAGCCGCACGTGCTCCCAGGCGGGGTGCATCCAGAGCTCGCAGCCGGCCGCCTCGACGATCGAGGAGGCGAGGCCGTAGTGGTCGATGTGGGAGTGGGTGCAGACCAGCAGGCTGACGTCCTCGACCCCGTGGCCGGCCTGGGCCAGGGCGAGGTCGAGCTGGCGCAGCCGCCCCTTGCCGCCCATGCCGGTGTCGAAGAGGACGATCCCGTCCCCCGCCTCGACCGCCCAGGCGTTGCCGTGCGGGACCCCCGGCCAGGGCAAGGGAAGGCGCAGCCGCCAAACCCCCGACAGCACTTTCTCCGTCCGCGGCGCATTGGCCCGAGCCTCACCAGCCATCCGCGCATCCTCTCAGGCCGATGGGCCCAAAACGTCCGCCATATGGACGCTTGAGGCCCATCGGCCTAGTTTGGGTGTTCGAACTCCTGCATGAGGCCGGCGAGGGCGAAGCAGAGGGCGCCGGTCAGGGTGCCCCAGTTGGCGATGCCGATCGCGATCATGTCGCCGTCCGCCCGCACCAGCGACGCCACGGCGGAGACCATGAAGAGGACCGAGCCGAGCTGGTTGACGGCGACGATCCGCCAGCCGAGCTCACGCGGGCGCCAGCAGGGCAGCCAGGTGCCGGAGATGCGGACCATCGCCAGGTGGCCGGAGACGAGGAAGAGGGCGCAGCCGACCATGTCCGGCGACCAGACCAGGCGGTCGTACTGGGCCGGGCTGAGATCGCCGAGCAGCGAGTCGAGCAGGTTGATCGCGAAGACCAGGGTGCCGACGAAGAGGACGAGCGCGCTCAGCTGCTCGAGCGGCGAGCGATCGCGGGCGAGGCGCACCGAGGCCGCCCCGCCGCTGCTGAAGAAGGCGCCGCCGGCCAGGTAGACGGCGGCCACGAGCCGCGGCCCGCCGACGTCCCCCTGCGCCAGCGCCGCTCCGGTCGCGAACAGCGAGCCGCCGACGACGAAGGCGCTTGCCGCAATCGCATTGAGCCGCCGCTCGCGCATCGGCGGCAGGCTATGACCTGCGTCAGCTGGTGGCGAGGCCGATGGCGAGCAGCGGGAAGGCGCACATCACGCCCAGGTAGGCGCCGATCGCGGCACCGCTGCCGAGGCTCGCCGTGCGCGAGCGGGCGCCGGCGAAAGCGCCGGTGAGGAAGATGAAGGCCGCGATTCCCAGGCCGATCCAAAAGACGGGAGGCATGCGGCCGCGAGCCTATCGAAACGCCGGGCCGGGAAGGAATCGGCGGCCGCGCGTTTAACGCTGCGGGTATGGACGAAACCGGCGGCAAGAACAGCAAGCTGATCCTCGCGGCGATGATCTTCGCGGTCTCGATGACCTTCATCGACCAGACCATCGTCGCGATCGCGATCCCGAGCATCCAGGAAGACCTCTCGCTCTCCTCCACCGGGGTGCAGTGGATCATCAACGGCTACCTGCTCTCGCTCTCGGCCCTGTTCGCCTTCGGCGGCCGCCTCGCCGACATCGCCGGCCACCGCAGGATGGTCACGATCGGCGTCGTCGTCTTCGCCGCCGCCTCCGCGATGTGCGGCCTGACCCCGACCGGCTCGCTCGACGAGGCCTGGCTGATCGTCTTCCGCGTGATCCAGGGCGCCGGCGCCGCGATCATGTTCCCCGCCGCCCTGGCGATCGTCCTCAACGCCTTCCCGCTGCGCGAGCGTGGCCGCGCGATGGCGATCTTCTTCGCCGTCGCCGGCGGCCTCACCTCGATCGGCCCGCTCGCCGGCGGCTACCTGACCGAGTGGACCTGGCGGGCGATCTTCTGGGTCAACATCCCGGTCGCGATCATCGCCCTGGTCCTCACCGCCAAGGCCAAGCCCGACGACGAGAAGCACCCGGCGCCGCTCGACTACCGCGGCACCCTGCTGATCTCCGGCGGCATGGGCCTGGCCGTGCTCGGCCTGCAGCAGTCGAGCGTCTGGGGCTGGGGTGGCGCCGCCACCTGGCTCTGCATCGCCGCCGGCCTGGTCCTGATCGGCCTCTTCGTCGTCTACGAGCTGCGCGTCGCCAACCCGCTGCTGCGGATCCGCATCTTCCAGGACCGCGCTTTCGCGGTCGACAACGCCGTCCTCTTCCTGCTGATGATCGCCTTCGTGCCGCTCTTCTTCTTCGCCAGCATGTACGCGCAGATCTCGCTCGGCGAAAGCGCCTCGGAAACGGGGCTCTACCTGCTGATCTTCTTCGCCGGCTTCGCCCTCGCCTCGCAACGGGGCGGCCAGATCCTCGACCGGGTCGGGGCGCGTCCGGCGATGGTCTCGGGCTGCGCGGTAGCGGCGGGCGGCTTCTTCCTCTGGGCCCGGTCGCTCACCGACCTCTCCGTCGGCGACCAGTGGTACTACATCGTCCTCGCCGGAATCGGCGTCGGGCTCGTCCTCAGCCCGGCCAACACCGACGCCCTCAACCGGGTGCCGAAAAGCCGCTACGGCGAGGCGACCGGGATCACCCAGACGGTCCGCAACTTCGGCGCCAGCCTCGGCCTCGCCGTCCTCGGTTCGATCCTGATCCTCGAGAACAAGTCGAACCTCGAGTCCAGCCTCGCCGCCAAGGGCGTGGGGAAGGCGCAGGCCGACGAAGTCGCGGCCTGCGTCAGCGGCGGCTCGGCCTCGGGCTGCGAAGGCCTCGCCCAGAGCGCCGGCAGCGGCGCCGCCAAGCTCTTCTCCACGGTCCCCCAGGACTTCGCCCTCGCCACCCAGACCGTCTTCTACGGGATGGCCGTGGCGATGGCCGTCGCTTTCGTCGTCGCCCTGGTGGCGATGCCGAGCGGCAAAGTCGAGGAACAGGTCGCGGAGGATCCAGCGCCCGCCGGCTCCACCACCGGCGCCCCTTAGGTCCCTCCCGCCGCTGGTAGGTTGGCCGGGCTGATGGCCTGGCCACGCCGTTCGTTCCTGGGGCTCGCGACGTTCGCCCTGCTCTGCCTGCCCGCTGCGGGCGCCATGGCGGCGGCCACCAACACCGCCACGGCCCGCCTCTTCACCCCCAGCGAAGCAGCGGCAGTCAAGCTGGCCCACCGCCACGCGCCGATCACGATGCTGCGCGAACAGCAGGACCCACCCTGCGAAACCAGCGCCGAGCAGTACCAGCCGACCGGCGTCGGCGCCGTGCTCGGCAACCCCACGGTCACCCTCACCCGCGAAGACCTCAAAACCGGGCAGCTGGAGGAGGTGAGGAAGGGCCCGACCGCCGCCGACGTCGCCGGCCTCCCCGATGGCTACTACCTCGACCTCGAAGGCGAGGCGCTGGGCGAGACCTGCGTCTACGCTCGGGGCTTCGAAAAGCTGGTCGAGGAAGGCAGGGCGCCGGCGGTCGTCTACGCCCATATCGCCCGCGAACCGAACCACTCCGGCTTCGTCCTCCAGTACTGGTTCTTCTGGTACTTCAACCAGTTCAACGACCTCCACGAGGGCGACTGGGAGGGGATGCAGCTCTCCTTCGAAGCGGAAACCACGACCGCGGCGCTGGGCGAAGAACCGAGCGAGATCATCCTCTTCCAGCACGCCGGCGGTGAGCGCGCCAGCTGGAGCGACTCGAAGGTGCAGAAGGACGGCACGCACCCGATCGTCTACCCCGCCGCCGGCTCGCACGCGACCTTCTACGACTCCGCCGTCTACATCCAGAACGGCCAGCGCGGCTCCGGCGTCGGCTGCGACAACACCTCCGAGCCCCTGCGCGAACTGCGACCGCGCCCGGTGCTGCTGCCCGAAACCGCCTCTGAGCAGGGGCCGTTCGAGTGGCTCAGCTACGACGGCCGCTGGGGCGAAAGGGAAAAGGGCTTCAACAACGGCCCCACCGGGCCGACGACGAAGACGGTCTGGCGGGAACCGTTCGCCTGGATGGCCGAGCAGCGCACGACCAGCCCGCGCCTCCCCGGCGGCTCGATCGCCGGCCCGCAGATCACCGGCGCCTTCTGCGGCGCCGTCGCCCAGGTCTCGGACTTCATCAACCTCGAGGCCAAGTCGCGGCCGCTGGCGATCGGCACGCTGGTCGTCCTGGCCCTGCTGATCGCGCTCTTCGTCGGCCTCACCCGCTGGGGCCCGGTCGACCTCACGCAGCTGCGGGCCAAGCGCGCCTTCGGCCAGCTGCTACGCACCGCCCGCCGGCTCTACGGCCGCCACTGGACGGTCCTGATCACGATCGCCCTGGCCGGGCTGGTGATCATCGCCGGGACCAACCTGCTCGCCACCCTGCTCGCCGGCGGCAGCTCGGCCGACGAGGCGACCGGGCGCTCGGGGGTGAACCTGGCGCTCGCCGACCTGGTCGAATCGATCGCACGGCCGATCGCCCTGGCCGTGGTCGCGGCGATCGTCGTCATCTTCATGCGACTGCTGGTCGAAAACCAGCCGGCCGGCTTCCGCGCCTGCTGGAAGGGGATGCGGGAGCGCTTCTGGCGGATCGTCGCCGCCCTGCTGCTCGCCACCGCGGGAATCCTCCTCATGGCGATCACCGTGATCGGCCTCCCCTTCGCGATCTGGAAGCTGGTCGGCTGGTCCTTCGTCGGCCAGGAAGTGCTGTTCACCGACAAGTCGCTGCGGGAGTCCTTCCGCGGCAGCTCCCAGCTGGTGCGGGGACGCTGGTGGCACGCGGTCCGGGTCGTCGTCTTCCTCGTCGCGCTGCTCTTCATCGCCGGGCCGGTCCTGACCCTGGGGCTGATCTTCACGCCGCTGCCGTTCCTGGCGATCAACCTGCTGGGGGCGCTGATCTTCTCCCTGCTGATCCCCTACGCGGTGATCGCCCAGACGCTGCTCTACTTCGACCTGCAGGCCCGGGCCGAGGAGGAGTAGGTTGCGGGCCGTGAAGCTGCTCGCCTTCAGCGACCTGCACCGCGACCTCGCCCAGGGCGCGAAGCTGGTCGAGATGGCGGCCGCAGCCGACGTCGTCGTCGGCGCCGGCGACTTCGCCTCGGTCCACGAGGGCCTGGAGGAGACGATCGGCGCGCTGGACGGGATCGAGACGCCCACCGTGCTGGTCCCCGGCAACAACGAGACCGCCGACGCCCTGCGCTCCGCCGCCGCCGGCTGGGACGCCGCCACGGTCCTGCACGGCGAGGGCACGGCGATCGGCGGGGTCGAGTTCTTCGGCCTCGGCGCCGGCATCCCGGTCACCCCCTGGGAATGGAGCTTCGACCTCGACGACGACGCGGCCACCGGGATGCTCTCCGCCTGCCCCCAGGGCGCGGTCCTGGTCCTGCACTCGCCCCCGCGCGGCCACTGCGACGCCAGCGCCGACGGCACCGAATTCGGCAGCCCGGCGCTGGCGCGGGCGATCGAGCAGAAGCGCCCGCGCCTGGCCGTCTGCGGCCACATCCACGAGTCCTGGGGCTGCGAGAGCACGATCGGCGCGACGCCGGTCCGCAACCTCGGCCCGACCGGCACCTGGATCGAGATCTAGGCCCGCGTGGAAGCGGGCGGTCCCAAGCGCGCCGGTGCGGTCCTGGCGACGCTGATCCTGGTCGCCGGGGTCGCCAACCTCAACCTTGCCGTCGCCAACGTCGCCCTGCCGGACATCGGCCAGGCCTTCGACGCCGGCCAGACCACGGTCGACCTGATCGCCGTCGGCTACTCGCTCGGCCTCGCCGCCTCGGTCCTCTACCTCGGCGCCGTCGGCGACCGCTACGGGCGCAAGCGGATGCTGGTGCTGGGGATGGCGCTCTCGATCCCGGCCTCGATCCTGGCCGGCTTCGCGCCCTCGGCGACGGTGCTCTTCATCGCCCGCGTGCTCGGCGGCGTCGCCGCCGGCATGGCCTACCCGACGACGCTGGCGCTGATCACCGCGCTCTGGTCCGGGAGCGAACGGACCAAGGCGATCGCGCTCTGGTCGGCGCTCGGCGGCGGCGCCTCGGCGCTCGGGCCGCTGCTGGCGGGGGCCCTGCTGGAAGGGTTCGAGTGGGGCTCGGTGTTCCTCGTCAGCGCACCGCTGGCGGCGATCGCCCTGGTCGCGGTCTGGCGCCTGGTCCCGGCCCACGTCAACGAGACCACCAACCCGGTCGACCACCTCAGCGGCATCCTCTCGATCGGCCTGGTCGCGGCCCTGGTGCTGGCGATCAACCTGGCGCCGGAACCGGGCAAAGGCGAGACCGCGATCGCCCTCGGCGCCGTCGCCGTGATCGCCACCGCCTTCTTCGTCCTGCGCCAGCGCCGTCTGAAGTTCCCCCTCTACGACCTCAAGATCGCCGCCCGCAGCACCTTCTGGGTCGCCGCCCTGGCCGGGATCGTCGTCTTCGGCTCGCTGATGGGGGCGATGTTCATCGGCCAGCAGTTCGTCCAGAACGTGCTCGGCTACTCGACTTTGGAGGCCGGGGTGGCGATCCTGCCCGGCGCGATCGGAATGATCCTGGTGGCCCCGAAATCGGCCAAGCTGGTCGACTCGCACGGCTCTCGCTTCACCCTCCTGCTCGGCTTCTTCTTCTGCCTGCTCGCCTTCGCGGTGATGCTGCTGCTCTGGGACGAGAACGCCTCTGACTTCGTCGTCGGCCTCGGCTACTTCCTGGTCGGCACCGGCGTCGGCTTCGCCGGCACCCCGGCCTCGCGCTCGCTGACCGGCTCGGTGCCGGTAACCAAAGCCGGCATGGCCTCCGGCACCGCCGACCTCCAGCGCGACCTCGGCGGCGCGATCATGCAGTCGATCTTCGGCGCCCTGCTGACCGCCGGCTACGCCGCCAGCTTCGCCTCCCAGATATCCGCCTCGCCAGAAGCCGACAAAGTCAGCGAGAGCGTCCAGAACGAGCTGACCAAGTCCTTCTCCAGCGCCGCCAACACGGCCGAGCAGTACCCGCAGTACGCGATGCAGATCGCCGGCGCCGCCCGCACCTCCTTCCTCGACGGCGGTGACTGGACCTACGCCGCCGGGATGATCGCGATCGCCCTCGGCATGGCGATCGTCTTCTTCCTCTTTCCCAAGCGCGAGGCGGAGCTGGCGCTGCTGGAGCGCTACCACGGCGAAGACGCCGCCCCGGGATAATCCGGCGATGGCCTATCGCCTGCTCAAGTCCGACGACGCCTTCTGGCGGCCCTCGAACCAGATGCGGGTCGAGAACACCGACCTCGCCAAGCAGCTCGAGGCCCGGGCGCTGGGCGCGCGGCTCTGGCGGCTGGCTCCGGGACAGGCCTCGACCAAGCATCGCCACCGCGAGGAGGAGGAGCTCTACTTCCTGCTCGAGGGCAGCGGCCGGGTCCGGATCGACGAGGAGGAGCCGTTGACCCTGGCGCCGGGGGACGCGCTGCTGATCGAGCCGGGCTCGGTCCGCCAGCTCTTCAACGACACCGAGGCCGAGCAGCTGTGGCTCGTCGCCGGCGCCCCGCCCGAATTCGCCAACACCCTGGAGATGAGCGAGGAGCAGCTGCGCTGGATGTATCCCGACGGGCCGCAGGCGCTGCCGCCCGAGCTGGACGGCTGAGCTGACTTCGGTCTAGACCGCGCGGTCCTGAGGGCCGCTGCGGGTCTTGCCGCGCCGTTGCTTGAGCAGGACGCCAAGCAGGTCGCCGATCTCCCCCTCCTGCACCAGCGGGTGGCGCAGGGGCAGGTCGGTCCGCACCTCGTAATGGTTGCGGCGGCCGCGGCGCTCTCTCTGCACGTAGCCCTCCTCGACCAGCTGGGAGAGGATCTTGTGGGCGCCGCGCTCGGTGATGCCAACCGACTCGGCGATGTCGCGCAGGCGCACGCCGGGGTCGTTCGCCACGCAGAGGAGGACGTGGGCGTGGTTGGTGAGGAAGTCCCAGTTACCGGTCATGCCGTCTATTACATCATCTTTGGTTATGGAATTCTAGTTCATGAATCTGTGTTACCCTGTTTGAAATCCTTCCGCCACCACTGGAGCCGACAAATGAGATTTCTCCGCCTTCCTTCCAAGACCAATCGCCCGCCCCCCGTCCTGCCCCGCGTCAGCCACATCGAGCTGATCGCCGGCGCCGTCTCGCTCGTGCTGTTCGCGGGCCTGGTGCTTGCCGGCGTGGCCCGGGGGGCCACCGCCGTCGGGCTCGGCACCGCCGACAGCTACGCGATCCTGGCCGGCACCGGCATCACCAACGAAGGCCCGACCGTCGTCAACGGCGACCTCGGCACCGCCCCCACGCCCGCCATCACCGGCTTCGGCGGCGCCCCCAACGGGACGGTCAACGGCACCACGCATGCGGCCGACGCTCACGCGGCGCAGGCCCAGGCCAACCTCACCACCGCCTATGACAACGCGGCCGGGCAGGGGCCGGCCACCAGCCACGCCACCGAGCTCGGCGGCGACAGCCTCACCCCCGGCGTCTACGACTCCGAATCGGGGACCTTCGGCATCACCGGCGCCCTCACCCTCAACGCCCAGGGCAACCCGAGCGCGGTCTTCATCTTCAAGACCGCGACCACCCTGGTCACCGCCACGGGTTCGAGCGTCAACTTCATCAACGGCGCCCAGCCCTGCAACGTCTTCTGGAAAGTCGGCTCCTCGGCGACCCTCAACGCCGGCTCCGTCTTCGCCGGCAACATCCTCGCGCTGGAATCGATCTCGCTCGGGAACGGCGTGGCCGTGACCGGCAGGCTGCTGGCCCGCAACGGCGCCGTGACCCTGATCAACGACGTCGTCACCCGCGCCCCCTGCGCGACCACCGAGACCGCCGGCGACGACGGCGCTCCGGGCGCCAGCCCGACGGGCGGCAGCGGCGGCACCGCGGGCACCACCACCCCCGGCGTCAACAGCGGCGCTCGCACCGGCAACGGCAACGGAGGCAGCAATGGAAATCGCGGAGGCAACCGCAACGACTCCCGCGGCCCGACCGTGCGGGTCAACGGCGTCCCCCGCCGCGGCAGCACTCCGATCGTGGCCGGCCGCGCCCGCTGCGTCGACCAGGGCTTCCTCGCCAGCTTCCGCATCCGCGGCCCGCTGGCGATGCGGCAGGTCGAGGTCTTCCTCGACGGCGAGCTGATCGAGCGCACCACCCGCAAGGTCTTCTCGGTCAGGGTCGACGTCGACGGCCTGCGCGCCGGTCGCAACACGATCCGGGTCCGGGCGGTCGACCGCAAAGGCCGGGTCGACGTGGCCAGCAAGAGCTTCCGCAGCTGCGCGGCCGCGCAACCGATCCCCAGCTTCACGGGCTGAGCCAGGTGGCCCGGTGATCGGCTCCAGGCGCCTGGCGCCCCTCCTCCCCCTGCTGGCGGCGCTGGCGCTGCCGGCAGCGGCGGGGGCGGGGACCGTCCGCCTCTCCGACGAACGGGCCTCGACCCGCTGGGCCCATCCGGTCCGCACGGTGCCGATCCGCTCGGCGCCGCGGCCGGACGCCCGCGCCATCACCCCGACCCACCCGCTGACCGAGGACGGCTTCCCCGAGGTCTACGTGGCCCTGCGCAGCTGGCGGGGCGCCCGCAGCGGGACTTGGATCGAGATCCGCATCCCGATGCGCCCGAACGGGCGGACCGGCTGGGTGCGGCGTTCCGCCCTCGGGCCGCTCTACCGGGTGCGGACGCTGCTCGTCGTCGATCGCCCGAAGCTGCGGGCGACCCTCTACCGCCGCGGCCTGCCGATCTGGAGCGCCCCGGTCGGCATCGGCGCGCCGGACACGCCGACCCCGCCCGGGCGCTTCTGGATCCGCGAGAAGTTCCGCACCCCGGGCAGTGGCAGCCTCTACGGGCCGGTGGCGTTCGGCAGCAGCGACTACTCCGTCCTCAGCGACTGGCCGGGCGGCGGCGTGATCGGCATCCACGGCACCAACGAGCCTTACCTGATCCCCGGCCGCCCCTCCCACGGCTGCATCCGCCTGCGCAATCCGGCGGCGCGCCAACTCTGGCGCCTGCTGCCGGTCGGAACCCCGCTGCTGATCGGCAGGACGGCCCACTTCCTCGCCGCCCCCGCGCCGCCGCCAGGGGTCAGCCCCGCGGAGTGAGCTTGCAATTGCCGGCGTGATGCTCTCCCATAGGCGCGAGTGAGCACGCCGTCACCGACCCGGGAGCCCGCCGGCCTCGCCTTCGAGAGCAGCGGCGGGCGCTGGCTGCTGACCGTCGCCGTCGCCGGCTCCGGGATGGCCTTCCTCGACGGCACCGTCGTCAACGTCGCCCTGCCGGACATCGGCCGCGACCTCGGCGCCGACACCAGCGCCCTGCAGTGGATCCTCAACGGCTACCTGCTGACCCTGGCCTCGCTGATCCTGCTCGGCGGCGCGCTCGGCGACCGCTACGGCCGCCGCCGTGTCTTCGTCCTCGGCGTCTGGCTCTTCACCGCCGCCTCGCTGCTCTGCGCGATCGCCCCCTCGGCCGAGTTCCTGATCTTCGCCCGGCTCGTCCAGGGGGTCGGCGGAGCGCTGCTGACCCCCGGCAGCCTGGCCCTGATCGAGGCCAGCTTCCGCCCCGGCGACCGCGCCCGCGCGATCGGCGCCTGGTCGGGCCTGGGCGGGGTCGCGGCGGCGCTGGGACCGCTGCTGGGCGGCTACCTGATCGGCGCCGTCTCCTGGCGGGCGATCTTCTTCATCAACCTGCCGATCGGGATCTTCGTCGCCTGGGCGGCGACCAAGCACGTGCCGGAGAGCCGCGACCCGATGGCCATGGGGCGCCTCGACCTCGCCGGCGCGGCGCTGGCGGCGCTCGGGCTCGCCGGCACCACCTACGCCCTGATCGAGGCGCCGGGCCAGGGCGCCTCGGCGGCTGTCCTCGTCACCGCCGTCGGCGGCGCCCTCGCCCTGGTCGCCTTCCTCGTCCACGAGCGCCGCAGCGCCAACCCGATGCTGCCGCTGGAGATCTTCCGCTCGCGCCAGTTCAGCGCCGCCAACGGGGTCACCTTCGTCGTCTACGCGGCGCTCAGCGGGGTCTTCTTCCTGCTCGTCTCCTTCCTCCAGATATCGCTCGGCTACACGCCGATCGAGGCGGGCGCCGCCTCGCTGCCGGTGACGTTGCTGATGCTGCTGCTCTCAGCCCGCGCGGGGGCGCTGGCGCAGCGGATCGGCGCCCGCGTCCCGCTCACGGTCGGGCCGCTGGTAATCGCCCTCGGCCTGCTCTGGATGAGCCAGATCGAGCCGGGCGACAGCTACGTCGGCGCGATCCTGCCGCCGGTGATCGTCTTCGGCCTCGGCCTCACCCTGGTCGTCGCCCCGGTCACCGCGACCGTCCTCGCCGCCGCCGACAGCCGCCACTCCGGCGTCGCCTCGGGCGTCAACAACGCCGTTGCCCGCGTCGCCGGCCTGCTCGCGGTCGCCGTGCTGCCGGTGGTCGCCGGCCTTACCGGGGACAGCTTCTACGACCCGGCGAAGATGACCGACGGCTTCCAGATGGGGATGGTCGTCTGCGCGGTGCTCGCGGCCGCCGGTGGCGTCCTCGCCTGGTTCACGATCAGCGCCGAGGTGCTGCACGCCGAGCCCGAGCCCGGCGGCGACACGCCGGAGCGACTGGCCGAGGACTTCAGCTGCGGGATCGGCGCGCCGCCGCTGCGGCCGGGGCGCGAGGCGGAGTGCGACGCGGCGGTGGAGCCGGCCGCGACCTGAAGGGCACGCGCGCAGGTCAGACCCGCGTGGCGACGAACCCGAGCACGGCGGTCAGGTAGGCCGCCAGCATCATCCGCTGCAGCCAGTCGAAGCGGGTCTCCAGCCGTCCGAAGCGGCTGTCCATCTCGGTCCTGAGCTCGACGCGGAGGTCGCGCATGTCCCGGGCCACACGGTCGAAGCGATTGTCGAGGCGCTCTTCCAGCTTGTCGAAGCGGGAGTCGACCTGGGCGAAGCGGGCGTCGACTTGGGCGAAACGATTGTCGATCTGGGCGAAGCGGGAATCGACCTGGGCGAAGCCCGTGTCCACCCGTCGGTTCAGGTCATCCAGCCGGTCGTCGGTCCAGGCATCTCTCATCGCCTCCATGATGATGGCACTGTAGACAAAGCGTTTCTACAGGTGACGCGCAGATTGCAACAAATCTGTGTCGAATTCCGTGCCCCTAGAACAGGGCGGCAACGGCGCTGGCGGCCGTCTGGCGCAGCAGCTCGGCGCCGATCGCACGGGAGATCGCCGCTTGCCGCCGCTCCATCTCTCGCACCCGCGGGATCCGCTCCGGCGCCTGCTCGAGCGCCGGGCCTCGCGACGCGGCGCTGGAGGCGCTCGGCCCGTTGGATTCGCCGGCCAGGCAGGCCATCACCCCCTGTGCGATCAGCCGCGCCCGCAGCTCCGCCCCGGCTTCGGTCGGGTGCAGGTCGTCGGCCTGCATCAGCTCCGGGTGGCGGAAGACCGCGCCCTGCCAGTCGGGCGTCTGCGTGCCCGGCCGCGAGGCGGCGAATTCAGCGACCACCCGGTTCTTGCCGCTGTCGTCGACGCCGCCGGGATGGAGGCCGTGGATCGTCGGCACCACCATGCACCTGTCCCCCACGATCGCCGCCACCTTGACCAGGTTGCCGGCGAGGATCTCGGGATAGCCGGGGTTGTCGTTGGTCCCGGCGTCGAAGACGATCACCCGCTGCGAAGGGTCGTAGCTCTGCTCGAAGAGGTCGAAGATCTGGAAGCTGTTGTAGCCGCCGACCGCGTTGACCGTCAGCGGCACCCCCGGCAGGAACCTCGCCAGGTGCGGGGAGGTCAGCTCCTCGAGGCTGTCGCCGACGACGAGGACGCCGCCGCTCGGCGCCGCCCGTGCAGCGGGCGCGAGCGCCGCCAGGGCCACTGCCAGCACCGCGATCGCCGCCCCCAGGGACCGCTTGCTCGTCGCCATCGACCCGATTTCTACACTACGCCCCGATGACCCCCGCGCCGCCCGCCGCCCGCCGGCTCCCCCTGCTCGGGTGCGCGCTGGCGGTGGTGGCGCTGACCCTGCCGGCCTGCGGCGGCGGCGCGACCGACGAGAGCGGCCCCGGTGCCGCGACGGCCGTCGAGCGCGGGCGCCAGCCGCGTGCCGGTAGCGGCGCCGAGGCGTGCCCGCCCGAGGTCGACGCCCTGCTCGAGGCCCTGCGCGCCCTGCACAAGCAGCTGGCGATCGGCCTCAGCTACGAACAGTACGCCGCCAAGTTGGAGGGCCCGCGCGAGCGCTACGACGAGATCCGCGTCGGCCGCCTCGCGATCGATTGCCTCGCCTCCACCGGCACCCCCGGCGAGCAGGCCCTCAACGAGTACATCGACGCCGCCAACGCCTGGGGCGAGTGCCTCGCCGACGCCGCCTGCACCACGGCCGCGATCGAACCGGCCCTGCAGCGCCGGTGGCGGCTCGCCTCCCGCGCCCTTTCCGAGACTCGGTGAGCGCCGACCGCTACCTCGGCGGCATTGGCCTGTTTCCAAGATCGGCGCCTGTAGGTTGGGCGCAGGAGCTTCAAGCGAACGCGATCTTCAGGAGGCGGAAATGCGAGCTGTGGGACGGAAGTTGACTTACGCGAACGTAGTCGCAACGCTGGCGCTGTTCCTGGCGCTCAGCGGCGGCGTCGTCTACGCGGCCGGGAAGATCGGCGCCAAGAACCTGCGGGCGAACGCGGTGACGGCGGGCAAGATCAAGCGCAACGCGGTCACCAACGCCAAGATCCGCGGCAACGCGGTGACGGCGGCGAAGATCAAAGCGGGGGCCGTCGACTTCACCAAGATCGCCCCCGGCACCGAGGTGGTGTTCAGCGCCATCGGCGGCCCCGTCGCCGCCAACGGTGCCGCGGCGGTCAACGTCCCCCTCACCAGCGCCACCACCTTCACCCCCGTCGCCGGCGTCGCCAACTTCCTCAGCGTCGAAGCCAAGGGCACCGGCCTGAACCGCGTCGACCCGACCAAACCGTGCAAACCGCTGGTCGTCCCCTTCGTCAACGGCAGCCGCTGGGAAGCCGGCGAAGGGCCTCTGGCGGTGCGTTCCTTCGCCCCCACCGCGGCGGAACCGAGCGGACTGGCTCCGGTCAGCGGCGTCACCGGCCCGCTCGGGCTGACCAGCCCCGGCGTCGCCCAGACGGTGACGATCCAGGTGGCCGGCGACCCCAACTGCGCCGCCGGCTCGACGGTGACCGTGGCCATGGCCGTGACGCAGGCCAAGTAGGAGTCGACGGGTGAGGACCTGGGCAGGGATCTCCGCGCTGGGGACCGTCGGCGCAGGGCAGAAGCCGGCGCGGTAGGAGCGCGGCGAGATCGCCGCCTGCACCGCCCACCTCGCCTGTCCCGTCTGCGCCGGGGCGCTGAAGGACGCCGGCGCCGGCGCCGGCTGTGCCGCCGGTCACGCCTTCGACTACGCCCGCTCGGGCTACCTCAATCTCAGCCGTCAGGGCCGCGGCGGGGAACGCCTGGGGGACACGGCCGCGATGGTGAGGGCGCGGGCCGAGCTGCTGGCGACGGGCCACTACGGGGGGATCGCCGAGGCGGTCGTCGCGGCGGCGCGGGGAGCTGCGCCGGGGGCGGCGCTCGTCGCCGAGGTCGGCTCCGGCACCGGCTATTACCTCGACGCCGTGTTCCGCGCCGGGGGCGAGGGCAGCTCGCGGTGCGCCTTCGGCTTCGACCTCTCCAAGGCGGCCGCGGCACATGCGTCCCGGCGTTATCCGGATCTGCGCTTCGCCGTCGCCGACGTCGAAACCGCGATCCCGCTCCAGGATGCGGCAGCCGGCCTGGTGCTCTCCGTCTTCGCCCCCCGTCCCGGCCCCGAGCTGGGCCGGGTGATCCGGCCCGGGGGCGAGCTGATCGCCGCCTTCGCCGGCCCCCGCCACCTCGGGCGCCTGCGTGAGCGTCTCGACCTGATCGACGTGCGCGAGGACAAGCTCGAGCGTCTCAGCGAGCGCCTCGGGCCCTGGTTCGACTCCGTCGCCGCCGTCCCCGTCGAGTACGAGGCGAGGTTCTCGGAGGACGAGGCGCGCGATCTGGTCGCGATGGGGCCGAACGCCCGGCACGGCTTCGATACCGGCCCGCTCAGCGGCGGCCTGACCGACCTGGTCTCGGTCGTCGTCGCCCGCTTCCGGCGCTCGGGCTGACCGCCGCGCCGGCGAGGGCGGGCATCGAACCCGCGGCACCGTCAGTGAAAGTGGCGCTCGCAGTAAGCCCAGATCGTCTCGAGGGTGTGCGGATCGAAGTCGAACTCGGAGTACTCGGGCGTGGCGATCCCCGAGTCGATCCGCTTCCAGACGTCGGGGTGCAGCTGGTCGGAGTGGACCACCATCGCCGGCTTCTCGGCCGCTCTCGCGATCCCGTACTCGAACATCATCCAGGGCGAGATCTCCCGCGTCGGCTTGCCCTTTTTCGGCGTCCCGCTGTGATGCCAGATGCCGATGAAGTAATCACAGCCCTCGATCAGCCGGATCACCTCCTCGACGATCGGCTCGCCGTTCGGCTCCTGATAGATCGCGACCCTGTACCTGTCCTGCAGTTTCCGCGCGACCGCCTCCCCCTGCTTGTGCGCGTGTTCCGGGTAGGAGAGGAAGACCCCGGGCCGGCCGTCCTCCGCGTTGCGCTGCTCGATCAAGCTCAGCAGCAACTCGCTTTTCTGCTGCACCTCGAAGTCGAGTTCGCGGTCGGCGAGCGACTTGCGCTGACGCGCCAGCAGGGTTCCCTGGTGATAGTCGCGCTTTGCCATCCGGCTGCCGGCGGTCGACCCCAGTTTCTCGCCGAGCGGGATCGGCTCGAGCTCCTCGCCCGACGGACGCGCCGGGTACTTCGGCGGCGCGATCTGGATCGTGTAGTCGGCGGGCTTGCCTTTGCCGCGCTGCGCCGTGACGATCCGCCCGCAGATCCAATCCAGCTCCACCTGGGTGATCGGCGAGTGGGCGGGTCGCGAATCGCTGGCCGGCACCTTGCCCTTGCCCTGGTACTCCACCACCGCCTCCCAGACGCTGCGGCCGTCCTCCTGCTTGCGCACCAGGCTGGTGAGGATGTTGAACTTGGCGTCGCGCAGCAGCGCCAGGATCGTCGCCAGGGCTCCCGGCACGTCGTCGTGGAAGAAGCCGACGTGAAAGAGCCGCGCCGCCAGGCTCGGGTGGAGGAAGAACACGTGGAGCGCGCGGGTGGCGGTGTCGGAGACCAGCAGGTACTCGAATTTCGGGTCGGCGCCGATCACCTGCCGCAGCCGGGGAGTGATCGCCTTCGGCACGTCGAACTTCACGTGCAGCTGGCGGTCGCCGCGGACCAGCGAGCGCACTTCCGATTTCGACAGCGGCCTGTCGGAGTAGGGCTGGATGCTGATGTCCGGGACCTTCTCGCCGGAGATCTCCTTCCAGACGATCACGTCGGCGCAATGGGCGACGATCGACTCGAACAGCCGCACGAAGCGGAGGTCCTGGATCGGGAACAGCGAGCCATAGTCGCGGTACATGCGGCGGACCGCCGTCGGCGTCTCCGGGATCGAGCCCGGCGCCGCGTATTCGGCCCGCGTCGGCACCTCCGCCTCGGAGAGGTCGACGATCAGCGAGACCGAGTGGTGGTCGAGCAAGTTGATCGAGCAGCTCTCCTGCACCTCGATGTTGATCCCGAGCGCGGCGACGGCCGCGACCAGGCGTGCCACCACTCCGGGCTCGTCGCGCATCGAGACCGAGACCCGCGCCAGGTAGCGGACGTCCTGCTCGAACGGCGTCACCACCACCTCGCAGTGAGTGCCGCTGTCGGGCGCGGCGACGAGGCTGATCAGCACCGGGGTACCCGGGACGAAGCCGAGATGCCCGGTATGGAACGGCGGCACCTCGATGGTCGGGCACGCCGCGTCGGTCGAATTTGCGTAGCCGAGTACCAGCATGCGCCCTCCCCCGTGAGTAGGAACACGCCGAGATTACTCGACCGGTAATAACCGCTCAGACCTACTAGTCCCATCTGGCGGCCCGAAGGAGCGCTTCGCTTCGCCTCTCGCGTCCGCTGATGGCGAGGGCGGGATTCGAACCCGCGACACCACGATTTTCAGTCGTGTGCTCTACCAACTGAGCTACCTCGCCTGGTGCGCGAAAGCGGCTGCGCAGCGGCAAGGCTAGCGACCGGGAGGAGAACGGGGCTGATTGCATTGGGGCGTGGCCTGGACTCGTGCAGCGCTGGTGCTGGTGGCCGCCGGGGCGGTGGCGGTGGTGGCCGTCTCCGGTGGGTCTTCGGCCGATCCCCGCACGCCACAGGGGCTGCCGGGGTTGCCGCCTCCGTTCCTCGGGACCGCCGTCGTCGGCGACGGCGGTCCGACCGCGGCGATCGACGCCTACGGGGACGTGGTCGACCTGCGGGTGCCCGGGCCGGCGGGGCGGGCGCTGATCGACAACCCGGCCGCGCGGCAGGCGGCGGGCAGCGTCGCGGCCGACACCGGAATCGTGCCGCGGGTCAGCGTCGGCGGTGGGCCGGCGCTGCCGCTCTGGCGGGCGGACTCGGTCGAGCAGCGCTACCGGGGCGCCACCAACGTGCTCGTCACCAACGCCCGCTTCGGGTCGACTCCGGTCAGGATCGTCTACGCCGCGCACGGTGACCGGCTCGCCTGCCTCGTCCACGTCGCCGGTGGGTCCGTGGTCTCGTTCGAGTCCTCGCAGCCCGCGGCCGCGTCGCGACTCCGCTGCGATGACGAGGTTGCGCGAGACACCATCGCCGCCGCCGCCCGGTCCGACCGGCGCTGGCTGTCGCGGGCACGGAGGCTGGGGGCCCAAGCCCCGCTCTGGGCGCGGCGCACGTACGAACGTTCGCTGCTGGTCCTGCGGGCGCTGACCGACCGCCGCACGGGCGCGGTCGCGGCCGGGGCGCGCGACGGCTGGGCCTACGTCTGGCCGCGCGACGCCGGCGCCGCCGCGCTCGCCTACGCCGCCGCCGGCTATCGCCCCGAGGCCCGCCGGGTCGCCCGCTTCCTCCTCGGCCTCGACCTCGCCGCCGCCGCCCGCTTCCACGGGGACGGCGCTCCCGTGGCGGGGCGCGCGACCCAGGGTGACGCCTCAGGCTGGGTTGCCGTAGCCGCCCGCGCCGCCGCGGTCGATGGGACGAAAACCCACCTGCATCACGGGAGATCGGCCGATCGGCCGGCCTTTCCCAGCTGGCGCGATCGTGCCGACTACCAAGAGGGAGACGCGGGCGACTACCTCGCCAACGCGATCGCC
Source organism: uncultured Solirubrobacterales bacterium (assembly GCA_963849165.1). Taxonomy (GTDB): domain Bacteria; phylum Actinomycetota; class Thermoleophilia; order Solirubrobacterales; family 70-9; genus VAYN01. The sequence goes on from CAWKGJ010000004.1 coordinate 1,074,650, forward strand.
GCGATCGCCACACCACCCGCCGGTGGGCCGAAAACGTCCGCCACGGGGACGTTTTCGGCCCACCGATCCTCGATCGAGGCAGAGTTTGGGACTTCGCGGGGGCTGGTGCGGCGAGCGGGTGACCCTGGCTCCGGCCTGGACTCGGCCGCGGCCTGGGCGGTGCGGCCGTTCCCGCTGCCGGCCCTCTTCCCCGCCGCGCGCCGGACGCTGCTTCGCCTGGCCGAGGGCCAGACGCGCTTCGGCATCGCCCCGGGCGAGGGCTGGACCGGGGTCGACCCCTGGACCGCGCCGACGGCCTGGTCGGCCTGGAGCCTTGCCGCACTGGCCGGGGAGGACCGCGGCACGCGAGCCGACCGGCGCGCCGCTCTGGACCTGCTCGCGGCGCTGCGCCGGGCCTCCACCGCGGCCGGAGCGCTCCCCGAGCGGGTCGACGCCGGAACCGGCATCCCCGCCTCCACCGCCCCGCTCGCCTGGTCCCACGCCTTCGCGATCCTCGCCCTGCGCCAGCTCTGGCCCTCGCCCGGCGCAATCCCCTCTCCCTGAGTCGAACTGCATCAAATTTCAGGGCTGGGAGCCAGGAAACTTGATGCAGTTTCGGCGTCGTTCAGAGGACGGCGAGTGCGGCCTCGACGGCCTCGGCCGGAGTCTCGGCTGCGACGATGCCCGGCGCGCCCTCCATGCGGTCGCGGCCGGTCAGCTCCCAGCTGCGCAAGACGATCACCGGGCGGCCGATCGCGCGGGCGTGGCCGATCTCCGAAAGCGTTCCCCACTCGCCGCCGATCGCGATCACTACCTCACCGGAGCCGACCACGGCGAGATTACGGGCGTGGCCGACACCGCTGGCGACGACTTGGGTGCAGTGCGGGTTCGCTTCCCCGATCGAGTGCCCCGGCACGATCCCGATCACCGTCCCGCCCGCCTCCGCCGCCCCCCGCGAAGCCGCCTCCATCACCCCACCGAGCCCACCGGTGACCACAGCCGCCCCAGCCTCCGCCAGCCGCCGTCCCACCTCCTCCGCCAACAGCGCGATCTCCGAGTCCTGGGCGCAACCGCCGGCCCCAATCACCGCTATCTGACGCGAGCGCCCGTTGGAGCCGGTGGGAGGGGGCTTCCCCGAACCTCCCTGCAGTTCGTGAGGGGAAGCCCCCTCCCACCGGCTCATCGCCCGCCCTTCATCAGCCCCATCAACTCCAGCGCCCCCGCCTTGTGCAGCGGTTCGTTGAGGTTGCCGCACTTGGGACTCTGCACGCAGGAGGGGCAACCGGACTCGCAGGGGCACTCGGCGATCAGCCGCTCGGCGTCGCCGAGCAGGCGCTCGAACTGCTCGTAGCCGCGCTGGGAGATCCCCACCCCGCCGGGATGCCCGTCGTAGATGAAGATCGTCGAGCGGCCGGTCTGGAAGTGGACGTTGGTGGAGAGCCCGCCGATGTCCCAGCGGTCGCACATCGCGATTAGCGGCAGCACCGCGATCTGCCCGTGCTCGGTCGCGTGCAGGGAGCCGAGCAGGGCGTCGCTCGGCAGCGCCCCGCTCAGCCGCGCCGGCAGCACGTACCAGAGCGCCTGCGTGACGAAGCTCTGCTCCGGCAGTTCCAGGGCGACGACGTCGATCGGCTCCTGCTCGGAGATCGAGACCCGCTGGAAGGCGATCACCTGCTCGGTCACGGAGACGTCGCCGAAGTTGAGCTGCACGCCGGCCACCTCGCGCTGCTCGCGAGTCCGTTCGATGTAGATCTCGGTCTCCTTTTTCGGCCGCGTGTACCAGTCGCCGTCGAAGCTGGAGACGATCGCCCGCCGCTCCTCGACGTCGAGCCGCTCAACCTCATAGGAGCGCCCGAGGTGGAGGTAGATCGCGCCCGGGTGGATCGTCGTGAAGGCGCGCTCGGCCTCGACCATCCCCAGCATCTCCCCGGACTCGCGCTCGACCACCGCGACCGAGTCGGCCGAGGCCGAGCGCAGGGCGATGCGGCCGGCGACGAAGTCGCTGCGCCGCGGCAGCAGCCGGCCGCCGGCGTTGCGCAGCTCCCCCGCCGCCAGCAGCCGCTCGGCCCGCTCGCGCCAGCCGTCGCCGAAGACCTCCGCGTCGGCGTCGGTCAGCGGCAGCTCGTAGGCGGCGGCGACCAGGTGGCGGGAGGCGATCTGCTCGTTGGCGTGGTCGAGGATCGCCGCCTCGACCGGGCGCTCGAGGAACTCGTCGGGGTGGCGGCAGAAGAACTGGTCGAGGGCGTCCTGGCCGGCGACGTAGACGGCGAGCCCGCGCCGGCGCCGCCCGGCCCGGCCCCACATCTGCCGCAGGCTGGCGACCGTGCCGGGGAAGGTGACGCAGATCGCCGCCTCCAGCTCGCCGACGTCGATCCCCAGCTCCAGGGCGTCGGTCGCCACCACGGCCAGCAGCTCGCCGCTGCTGAGGCGGTCCTCGATGTCGCGGCGCTGCTGCGGCGTGTATCCGCCGCGGTAGGGGGCGATCCGCCGCGCCAGCTCCGGCTTGCCGCGGCGCTCGAGGTTTTCACGGGCGAAGCGCTGGATCAGCTCGATCCCGCGCCGGCTTTTGAGGAAGCAGATCGTCCGCACTCCCTGGGAGACCAGCTCGGCGAGCAGGTCGGCCGCCTCCGAGAGCGCCGAGCGGCGCGCGCCCGTGCGCTCGTCGAGCAGCGGCGGGTTCCACATCGCCAGCTCGCGACCGGCTCGCGGCGCCCCGTCGTCGTCGACCAGCTCGAACGGCGTCCCGACCAGGCGCTCGGCCAGCTCGACCGGGTTGGCGATCGTCGCCGAGGCGAGCAGGAAGCGCGGCTCCGACCCGTAGGCGCGCGCCACCCGCCGCAGCCGCCGCAGCACGTTGGCCACGTGCGAGCCGAAGACGCCGCGGTAGGTGTGGGCCTCGTCGACGACGACCCACTCGAGGTTGGCGAGGAAGTCCCCCCAGCGTTTGTGGTGCGGCAGCAGGGCGACGTGGAGCATGTCCGGATTGGTCAGCACGAGGTTGTTGCGGCGGCGGATCGCCGGCCGCTCCTCCTTCGGCGTGTCGCCGTCGTAGATCGCCTCGCGCAACCCGGGCGGGCGCAGCTGCGCCAGCTTGCGCGCCTGGTCCTGGGCCAGCGCCTTGGTCGGGTAGAGGTAGAGGGCGCGCCGCTTCGGTTCGCGGGCGATGCCGTCGAGCACCGGCAGGTTGAAGGCGAGGCTCTTGCCCGAGGCGGTGCCGCTGGTGATCACCAGGTTGGAGTGCGCAGCGGTCTCCCAGGCCTCCAGCTGGTGCGTATATAGAGACTCGATGCCGGCCCGACGCAGGGCCTCGGCGAAGCCCGGGTCGAGCGCCCCCGGCAGCGAGACCGGCCGCGCCCGCCGCTCTGCCTCCGAGCTCTCCGCCACGATCCGCCCGTCCCGCCGCGCCGGCTCGATCGCCACGGACCATCGGGTCTCGAGCAGGCTCTTAGCCACAGGCGATCCGTCCTGCCAACCGCATCGCCTGTAACGACGAGCGGTCGTGGATGCGGAGGACGTCGGCGCCCTCGCGGACCGCCAGCGCCACTGCGGCGACCGTCCCCCACTCGCGCTCGCCGGGCGGCCAGCGCTCCTCCCAGGATCCCGCAAGGACGGCGCCGACGAAGTCCTTGCGCGAGAGCGAGACGTAGAGCGGCAGCCCCAGCGCCCGCAGCTCGCCGAGCCGGCGCAGGATCTCCAGGTCCTGGTCGGGGCTGAGGTCGAAGTCGAGTCCGGGGTCGATGGCGATCTGCTCCTCGGCGACGCCAAGCTCCCGGGCCAGCTCGACTCTCCCCTCGAACCAGGCCTTGAGGTGGTCGACGACGTCGCCGTACTCGCGCCAGGGCCGGTCGACCCGCGGCGGTCCCTCGATGTGCATCAGCACGTAGCCGCAGCCGCGCTCGGCGACCAGCTCGAACATCGCCTCCGAGCCGCCGGAGATGTCGTTGACCGCGTGCGCGCCAGCGTCCAGCGCCCGCCTCGCCACCTCGGGCGAGAAGGTGTCGGCCGAGATCGGGATCTCGGTGCTGACGAGCGATGCGTTGGTCATCTCCGAGATGACAAATGCATCGCTCGTCAGCCCAGCAATCGCCGGCACCAGCGCCGCCGCCTCGTCCTCGGCGCTCACCGGGGGGCCCGCTTTGGCCGCCACCGCTCCCACGTCGAGCATGTCGAAGCCCGCCTCGACCAGCGCCAGTCCATCGGCCACGGCCTGCTCCGGCGTGCCGCTTCGCGCCCCCGCGAACATCGAGTCGACGGTTACGTTGACGATCCCCGCCGCCAGCGGCTGCGCCAAGTCGAGAGTCCGTCCAGCCAGCCGCCAGTTCATCGTCGCTACCGTAGCGGCCGGGAACCATGGGACTCAGCTGCGTCTACACCGACCTCGACGGCACCCTGCTGGGCAAGGGAAGCTCCCTGTTCCGCGATGCTGACGGCGGCTTCTCGCTGGCCCAGGCGCGCGGGCTCGAGGCCTGCCAGCGGGCGGGTGTCGAGGTGGTGATCATGTCCGGCCGCCGTGAGCCGCAGGTCCACGAGGCGGCGCGGCTGATGGGCCAGACCTCCTACATCTACGAGGCCGGCTGCGCCTTCGCGATCGACGGGGAGACGACGCTGATGACCGGCGAGATGGCCCCCGACGAGGAGAACGGCACGATCTACGAGCAGATCGAGGGGCGCGGCGTCCCCAAGCTGCTGTTCGAGCACTTTGACGGCCGGCTGGAGTATCACGCGCCCTGGCACACCGGCCGCATCCTCTCCCACCTCTTCCGCGGCAAGGTCGACGTCGACGAGGCCAACGCGCTGCTCGGCGAGCACGGCGACGACGACCTGCGCCTGCTCGACAACGGCGCCATCGGCCGCCCGATGCCCGCCATCGACGGCCCCACCCACGCCTACCACCTGGTCCCCCGCATGGTCAGCAAGGGCGCGGCGGTCGCCGCCCACGCCCGCGCCCGCGGCTACGACCCGGCCGACTGCATCGCCGTCGGCGACTCGGTCGAGGACCTCGAGGTCGCGGCCGCGGTCGGCCGCTTCTTCGTCGTCGCCAACGGGCCCGAGCGCGACCCCGGCCTGCGTGCCGCCCTCTCGCTCTGGGACAACGCCACCGTCACCGAGGGCAGCATGGGCGACGGCTTCTACGAGGCCGTCGTCTCGACCCTGGTCGAGCGCCGCTAGTATCGAATCGATGACCGAGGCGACCGTCGCGGAGCAGGAGTACCTGGAGATCATCTTCTGGCTGGAGGAGGCCGGGCTGCCGATGACCGGCGCCAACGTCGCCCGCGCGATGCAGCTCTCGCCGCCGACCGTGCACGAGATGGTCGGCCGCCTGGTCAGCGACGGCTACGTCGAGCGCAAGGCCGACAAATCGCTCGCCTTCACCGAGTCCGGGCGCGAGCACGCCAGCCACATCGTCCGCCGCCACCGCATGATCGAGCGCTTCCTCACCGACGTCCTCGGCATCCCCTGGGACGAGGTCCACGAGGAGGCGGAGCGGATCGAGCACGCGATGTCGCCGGTGTTGGAGGAGCGGATGCGGGCGGCGATCGGCGACGCCACCACCTGCCCCCACGGCCACCCGATCGTCGAGGGCGCGCGCGAGCAGGGCTCGCTGCTGGCCGACGTCGAGGTCGGTGCCGAGGTCACCGTCCTGCGCTTCGAGAACGAGGCCGAGGAGCTGCTCCACTACCTGAAGGCGGCCGGGCTGGACCCCGGCCTGCAGGGCAGGATCGAGAGCTCCGACGACGACCGGGTCACAATCGCTTCCGCCGACGGCGTTCACGAGGTCAGCCGCAGCGTCGCCGAGACCGTCTCGGTCCGCGCCGACCCGGCGCCGCCGCCGCGGGCGGCGATTCCGGAGCAGCTGGTCCTGTCTTCGGACCGCTACGGCAGGTAGACGGCAAGCGCGCGCCGCGCCCTACTCGGGCACGGCAATGGTCACCAGCGGCGAGGAAGTCGGCGATTCGCTGCCGCCTTTGGGCTCCGCCGTCACCATCACGACTTCGACTCCCTCCATCTCGGGGAGTTCGGTGCTCGCATTGCCCTCGCGGTCGGGGACGAAGAGGGCTTCCACCGCTTCCACCTCGCCGTCGCGCTGCACCCAGGCCTCGAGGACCCGGTCGTCGGGCAGTTGGCGGACGTTGGCGAGGTGGAGAGTGCCGCCGTCCCCTTCGCTGATCATCTTGGCGGTCACGCCCGGCGAGTTGCCGGCGGTGAACGTGGTGGGTTCGCCGCTCTCGTCGGAGCCGATGCCGCCACCGATCGCATAGCCGGCGACCGCGGCGACGACCAGGACCGCGACCGCGACTCCGGCGACCGGGCGCAGGCCCATCGGGCCGGAGCCCAGGTTCCGCAGCCAGTCCGAGGCGCGTCCGAAGATCCCCGGTGACGCGGCCCGCTCGTCGCCTGGCGCGCCGGCGGTCCCGGCCGCGTCCGCCCGCACCTCCGCCAGCAGCCGCTCCCGCAGCTCGCGCGGCGGCGCCATCCGCTCGACCCCCTCCGGCAGCGCGTCCAGGGCCGGCGTCAGCCAGCGGATCTCCTCCTGGCAACGCTCGCAGCCCGCGGCGTGGCGCTCCAGCTCCGCGGCCGTGCCGGGCTCCAGCGCCCCCAGCATGTAGGCGGCGACGTCCTCGCTCCAGCGCTCGTGATCGTTCTCGCTCATGCCAGTCCCTCCGCCAGCTCGCCCCGGATCTTCTCCAGGCCGAGTCTCATCCGTCCCTTCACGGTGCCCAGCGGCACCCCCAGCATGCGCGCTATCTCCGACTGGCTGAAGCCGCCGAAGTAGGCCAGCTCGATCACCTTCGACTGCTCGCCCGGCAGCTCGCCGAGGGCACCGCGGATCTCGCCGGCCGTCTCGCGCCGCATCGCCTCCTCCTCGGTCAGCTCCTCGGCTGGACGCTGCTCCAGGAGGGCATCGTCGTCGAAGGTCAGCTTCGGCGCTTTGCCGGCGCGGCTGCGCAAGGCGTCGATCGCCCGGTTGCGGACGATGCTGAGCATCCAGGAGCGAACGCTGCCGCGAGCGCGGTCGAAGCGCGCGCCGCTCTTCCAGATCGAGATGAAGGCCTCCTGGGTGACGTCCTCGGCGGCCGCGCGCTCGCCGACGATCCGGTACGCCAGCGAGTAGGCGACGCCGCCGTGGCGGTCGTAGAAGACCTCGAAGGCCTCGGGGTCCTTGGCGCCGATCAGCGGCATCAGCTCCTCGTCCGCCAACCGCTCCGCCTTCTCCCTCTTAACGGTCATCTCGATCCATCATCCGCTCTTGCCCGCCGCGACCGCTACGCGATGAAGGGTTCGACGGCCTTCAGCACTTGCGCTTCGCCGAGCGCGGGGTCGAAGCCGTCGGGGGCCGGTTCTTCCCCGTTCTGCAGGCGGATCGCCGCCGCGTGCCTGGCCTCGACCTGGACGATCGAGCCGGCGGCGCCGAGCACTTCCTTCGACTTGATCGCCGGCCCGGCCCCGTTGTAGGCGCTGACCCCGGTGTCCTCGAAGGTCTGCGCCAGCTTCAGGAAGCCCGCGGTGTCGCCGTAGGCGAAGTCGAATTTCGGCTCCGCCACCGGCTTGCCCTTGAGCTGCTTGATCGTGGCCGTCAGCGCTTCGACGTGCTGCTTCTCGTCCTCGGCCAGCAGCCCGATCAGGCTCTTCAGTTCGCCGCTCGCCTTGGCCCGGGACTTCGCTTCCTCGTAGAAGCTCGCCTCCAGGTACTCGAGGGTGAGGGCGAAGTTGAGGATGTCGACGTCGTTGCCGCCGGTCATCGCCAACGCCCTGCGGACGAACGGCCCGACCATGAAAGTGCCGTAGACGGCGCCGGCCGCAAGCGCGCCCTTGAGGATGACCTCGCTGCGGGAGAGGTCGCCGCTGTCCTCGTCGACGTGGACGCCGGCGAGCTCTGGATGTGCAAGCTCCTGGTGGCTCATTTGCTTTCTCCTTTTGCTTTCTCGCCGGACTAGCTGACGATGAAGGGTTCGACGGACTTGAGGACGGTCTTGACGTCGGCCGGCTTGGCGAACGCCCCTTCCGGGGTGATCGACTTGCCGAGCAGGGTGTTGAGCGCGGCGGCGTGGCGGCCCTCGACGCTGTGGATCGCCAGCGCCGAGGCCAGCACGTCCGGGCTCTTGATGTTGGCCGCCTGGCCGAGGTAGGCGGCGGCGCCGAGGTTCTCGACCGTGGCCGCCAGTTCCAGCACCGACTTGGCGCTCTTCAGCGGGAATTCGGTTTTCGGTTCGGCGGCCGGCTTGCCGCCCATCTGCTTGACCGCGGCGGTGAGGGCGGCGACGTGTTCGGCCTCCTCCTCGCCGAACCTGCGGATCGTCTCCAGCTCGGCGCCCTTGAAGAGGCCGCTCTTGACCACGTCGGCGTAGAAGGCGGTCTCCAGGTACTCGAGCGTGAGCGCGTAGTTGAGGATGCCGACGTCGCCCTCGCCGAACCGGGCGGTTTCGCCGTCGCCGGCGGGCTTGGCCGACGTCATCGTGGTGGTGCCGTCGCCGTCGCTGCCGCAGGCGGCGAGGAAGGCGGCCGCGGCGGCCGAGCCGCCGGTCAGCGCCATGAACTTGCGCCGCGAGACGGGGTCCTCGACCGCCCGGGCCACGGCGCTGCGCCGCGGCGCCTCTGCTTTCTCGCGTTCGGTGCTCTCAGGCATCTCGTCTCTCCTCGCTGGGGTTTGCGCTTCTACCGATCCCCTACGCGAGCCCCGAGCCGGCCGGATCACAAATGGCGCCGCCGACTAGACCTTTCCTGGCTGTCGAGCTTCCCTAGCATCCATGCGATGTCGTCTCGATCGAGGACCGGGAAGAGGCTTCCCAACGCGGTGCACGAATCTCGCCCCTGGCGCATCCGCGAACTCGTCCCCGACTTCACCCTGGAGGACGTTTGGGCGCTGCCCGTGCAGGGCGGAGCCGAGGACTTCCAAGCGCTGCTCGGGCAGATGGCCTCCAGCGATCCGGCCAACGCGGAATCGCTCCCCACGCGCGCCCTCTGGCGTCTCCGCGATCGCCTCGGCAGCTGGTTCGACCTCGGCCGGATCTCGACCTCAGTCGGCAATGACCGGGGCGGCGCCGCGGGCAAGTTGCAGATTCCGGGCACGAGCGAAACCTCGCTGAGCGAGCGGCTGCCGGACGATCTCCGCGACACGGCGGCAGACCTCGACTTCAGATCGCTGCCCTTCGTGCCGCTCTTTCGCACCGACGTCGAGTTCGCCGCCGAGATCTCGAACCCGACCGTGCATGGCGTGATGCACCTTGCCTGGGTCGACCAGGGCGACGGCCGCTACCAGGGACAGATGGCCGTTTACGTCAAGCCACGCGGTCGGTTTGGGAAGGCGTATATGGTGCTGATCAAGCCGTTCCGACACTGGATCGTCTACCCGGCGCTGATGCGCCAGACCGAACGAACCTGGAACGCACGCGCCTCAGCCGGGCGCGCTTAGTAGGCGGGTGAGCCGGCGCGGACGCGTTCGAGCGCGCCGGCGATGCGCGAGACCCCCTCGGCCGCCCGGTCCGCCGGCACCGGTGCGAAAGAGAGGCGGAGACTGTTCTCGCCGCCCTCGATCATGAAGTCGGGGCCAGCGACGAAGGTCGCCCCGTCGGCTTTGGAAGCGGCCAGCAGCGCCGTCGTGTCGGTCCCCTCGGCGAGGTCGAGCCAGAGGAAGTAGCCGCCCTCGGGGACGACGAACTCGGCCTCGGGGATCCGCTCGCGCAGGGCTACGACCAGCGCGTCGCAGCGCGCCTTCAGCTCGCCCTTGACGAAGGCGATGTTGCGGTCGAGCTCGCCGGAGCGACAGAGCTCCAGCACGATCGACTCGGCCAGCATGTTCGGCGAGATGTAGGTCTCGTTGGCCCGCTTGGCCAGCTTCGCGATCTCCTCCGCCGGCCCGGCCAGGTAACCGACCCGGATGCCCGGGCTGACCGTCTTTGAAAAGGAGGAGGCGTGGATCACGCGGCCGGCGCCGTCGAGCGAGAGCATCGACTCCAGTGGTTCCCCCGCGAACGGCAGCTCTCTATAAGGGTCGTCCTCGAAGATCCAGAAGCCGTGCTCGGCGGCGAGCTCGACCAGCCGCGCCCGCTTCGCGCTCGAGAGCGTGCAGCCGGCGGGGTTGTGGGCGTTGGGAATGACGTGGGCGAGCTTGACCGGCCCCTCCGCCAGGGCCGCCTCGAAGGCGGCGAGGTCGAGCCCGTCCGCCTCCAGCGGCACCGGCACCAGCTCGACCCCGAGCCGCTGCAGGAGCAGCAGCGTGCGGTCGTAGGTCGGCTGCTCGACGACGACGCGGTCACCGGGCCCGAGCAGGTGCTCGAAGAGCATCGAGCCTCCCTCCAGCGAGCCGTTGGCGACCATCACCTGCGAGGCGTCAAGGCCGCCGTGGCGGGCGGCGATCCACTCGCAGAGCCCAGGATGCCCAATCCCGGTCCCGTAGGAGAGCGCCTTTTCCCAGTCGCTCTCGAGCGCCCGCGCCGCCGCCTCCCGCACCGCCTCGTGGGGCAGGATGTCGGCGCTCGGAGCACCGCGCGCAAACGAAATCGTGTCGCCGGCCATTGCTCTCGACCCTAGCAACGCGAAGCCCTCCGCCGGCCCCTCGCAAATCGTCCAATCCGGGGAGAACCACAGGGGTGTCTGAGCTTGACGCCTGTATATGGCGGGCAACCTCAGACACCCCCACGAGTCGGGGGCACAGGGAGGGACGGAGAACGGGTCGGCGAGGGAGCAAGCGTTGGCGAGGCTTGCGACCAGCCAGCACGGGGTCGTTGCGCTCTGGCAGCTCGCTACGCTCGGCTTCGGGATACGCGCCGTCGAGAGACGAATTCGAGACGGGCGCCTCAACCAGCTTCACCGCAATGTCTACGCGGTGGGTCACCGGAGATCCACCCGGCGCAGCTTCTGGTGGGCCGGAATCCTCGCGTACGGCGATGAATCGCTGCTGAGCCACCGCAGCGCTGCAGCGCTCTGGGGACTCTCCCGGCAGCGGGCGGGGCCAATCGACGTCACGGCGCCCATGGGGCGCCAGGGTCCATCTCGCCGGGAGGGGATCTGGATACATCGCTGCCGTCTCCATATCGAGGACCGCGCGATACACGACGACATCCCGGTCACCTCAGTCGCCCGCACCCTGTTCGACTACGCCGAAGTCGTCGACTTCCAGCGGCTCGAGCAGGCCTGGGAGGAAACAGACCGACTCAAGTTCCTGCGGCTGGGAGAGGTCGAGCGAGTTTGCGAACGCGGCTACGGCCGGCGCGCAATGAAGCCAATCCGGCGGCTGCTCGCCGAAGCACGGGCCGTGACGCGGACTCGCTCGCCGCTCGAGGACCGCTTTCAACGCTTCTGCCGCTTCTACGACCTACCGCCGCACAGCACCAACGTCGACGTCCTCGGCAAAGAGGTCGACGTCCTCTGGCCCGCCGCCAAGCTGATCGTGGAGCTGGACAGCTGGGAATTCCATAGCCACCGCGCCGCCTTCCAGCGCGACCGCACCCGCGACACCCAACTCCTCGTTGCCGGCTACCGCACCGCTCGCGTCACCCACGAACGCCTCGACAAGGAAGCCGCAACGCTGGCCGCCGAGATACGGGCACTCCTGGGCGCTCAGGTGGTTTCGTCGCCCGGACCCCGTAAGAAAGCCGTGGCGCGGGGCTAGGAACCGCGCAACACCTCGACGGCGATCGCGGCCGCCTCGGTCGGGCTCTGGCCGACCCGCACGCCCTTGGCTTCGAGCGCGTCCTTCTTCGCCTGCGCGGTGCCGGAGGAGCCGGAGATGATCGCGCCGGCATGGCCCATCTGCTTGCCGGGGGGCGCGGTGAAGCCGGCGATGTAGGCGACGACCGGCTTGGAGACCTCGGCGGAGATGAACTCGGCCGCCCGCTCCTCGGCGTCGCCGCCGATCTCGCCGACCATCACGATCAGCTCGGTCTCGGGGTCGGCCTCGTACATGGTGAGGACGTCGATGAAGTCGGAACCGACGATCGGGTCGCCGCCGATGCCGACGATCGAGGAGTTGCCGGCCCCGGCCTGCTTCAGCTCGTTGCCGATCTGGTAGGTCAGCGTCCCCGACTTGGAGACGACGCCGATCGAGCCGGGGTCGAAGAACTGGGCGGGGATGATGCCGACGTTGGCCTTGCCGGGCGAGAGCACGCCGGGGCAGTTGGGCCCGATCAGCCGCACCCCTGCCTCCTTCGCCTTCCAGTACGTCTTCAGCATGTCGAGCACCGGGATCCCCTCGGTAATCGCGATCACGGTCTCGACCCCGGACTCGATCGCCTCGTCGATCGCCGGCGCGGCGAAGCGCGCCGGCACGAAGATCATCGAGGTGTTGGCGCCGGCCTCATCGACCGCCTCGGAGATCGTGTCGAAGATCGGCACGCCCTCGACGTCCTGGCCCCCCTTGCCGGGGGTGACGCCGGCGACGAGGTCGGTCCCGTAGGCGCGGTTGCGGAGGCCGTGGAAGGACCCCTCGCGGCCGGTCAGCCCGGAGACGACCAGCTTCGTCTGCGCGCCGACGATGATGCTCATGACGCCCCCCCGGCCAGCTCGACGACGCGGCGCGCGGCGTCCAGCATCGTCTTCTCCTGGTGCAGGTTCGGCAGGTCGGCCGCGGCCAAAATCTCGAGACCCTGCTCGAAGTTGGTGCCGTCGAGGCGGACGACCAGCGGCACGCCGAGGTCGAGCTGGCCCGAGGCGGTGACGATCCCCTTGGCGATCTCGTCGCAGCGGGTGATGCCGCCGAAGATGTTGAAGAGGATCGCCTTGACCTTCTCGTCGGAGACGATCACTTCCAGGGCGTTGACGATCGCCTCGGCTTTGGAGCCGCCGCCGGCGTCGAGGAAGTTGGCCGGGGCGCCGCCCGCCTGGGCGACGACGTCGAGCGTCGACATGCAGAGGCCGGCGCCGTTGGCGAGGATGCCGACGTTGCCGTCGAGCTTGACGTAGGTCAGCCCCTTCTCCTTCGCCATCGCCTCCTGCGGGTCGTCGACCGTGTCGGCGATCTCGGCCAGGTCCTGGTGGCGGAAGAGGGCGTTGCCGTCGATCGTCACCTTGGCGTCGAGCGCGACGACCTCGCGGCCGGCGGTGACGATCAGCGGGTTGACCTCGATCAGGCTGGCGTCCTCCTCAGTCGCGACCTCGGCCAGCTTCACCAGCACCTCGGCGGCCTGGTCGCGGACGTCCTCGTCGAGCCCGGCGGCGTCGACGATCTCGCGCGCGGCGGCGGCGTCGAACTCGCGGGTCGGGTCGATGTGGCGCTTGACCAGGGCGTCGGGGCTCTCCGCCGCGACCGCCTCGATGTCCATCCCGCCCTGGCTGGAGACCATCGCCAGCAGCTTCTTCTCGCCGCGGTCGAGGATCACCGAGGCGTAGTACTCGGCGGCGATGTCGGAGCCGCCCTCGATCCAGACCTGGTCGACGCGGAACGGCCCCTCGCCGTGAGGGCCGACGATGTCCATGCCGAGGATCGCGTCGGCGTACTCGCGCGCCTGCGCGGCGTCGGCGGCGATCTTGATCCCGCCCGCCTTGCCGCGGCCGCCGATCAGGACCTGGGCCTTGATCGCGCAGGGGTAGCCGATCCGCTCCGCCGCGGCGACCGCGTCGTCGACGGTCGCGGCGACCTCGCCACTGGGCACGGCGACGCCGTGCTTGGCGAACAGCTGCTTGCCCTGATACTCGAGGAGGTCCATTGGAGGTGGCGCCGGAAGGGGCGCGGCGCGGACCCTACCCGAATGCCATAATGCCGCGCTCGCAGATGGCCCTTCCCAGTCTCAAAAACATCAAATGGGTGACCGCCGACTGTTACGGCACCCTGATCGACTGGGAGAAGGGGATCATCGAAGCCTGCAAGAAAGAGGCGGCCAAAGACGGCTTCAGCTTCGAAGAGGGTCCTTTTCTCGCTCGTTTCTTCGAGGTCCAGGCTGAAATCATGGCCGGCTCCTACGAGCTCTACGCCGAGGTGCTGCGCCGCACGGTCGTCAAAGTCGCCGGCGAGCTGGGCTGGGAGGTGGAGCCCTCACGGGCTCAATTCCTGCCCAACAGCGTCGCCTACTGGCTGCCCTTCCGCGAGGCCAACGCGGCAATGGACCGGCTCGCGAAAAAGTACGACGTCGGGATCATCTCCAACGTGGACGACAAACTGCTGGGGATCTCGCGCCGCCACCTGCGGACCGAACTGGACCTCGTCGTCACCGCCCAGCAGGTACGCAGCTACAAGCCGGATCCCGTCCACTTCAAAGAGTGCGCGCGGCGGATCGGCGGCAAGAAAGGCTGGCTGCACATCGGCTCCAACTACGAGACCGACATCGCCCCGGTGCTGAAAATGAACGTGCCGGTGATCTGGGTCAACCGCCATGGCGAGAAACTCGAAGGCCGCAAAGCCCCCAGCGCCACGGTCAAAAACTTCCGCGAAGCAGCCAAAAAGCTCGGCGCGTCCTGAGCGTTTTCTAGCGTTCAGGCGCAACTCCGGCGAGAGGCGCCGGTTTCGACCCCTAGCCGTCTCCTATGAATAGGTTCGAGCAACCCGAGATTCAGATGCGTGCCCTGGCGGGCGCGCGGCTCGCCCTGGCGGCGAGCGTGCTGGCGCTGCTCGCCGCGCTCGTTTTCGCCGCCGGCCAGCAGAGCGCCAGCGCCGCCTCGTCCACCGCCGCGGCGGCGGCGAAGAAAAAGCAGGCGGCGCTGCTCCCCCCGGGGCAGCAGCCGAACTTCGTCGTGATCCAGACCGACGACCAGACGATCGACCAGCTCTACGCGACCTACACGCCGCCGGGCGGTGCCCCGATCCCGGCGATGCCCAACACCCTGGCCCTGCTCGCCGGCAAGGGCATGACCTTCAACCGCTACTACGTCTCCTACCCCCTCTGCTGCCCCTCGCGGGTCAGCCTGCTGACCGGCCGCTACGCGCACAACCACAACGTGCGCGGCAACGTGCCGCCCAACGGCGGCGCCACCGGGTTCAGCTTCCGCCAGGCCAACAGCCACAACATCGCCACCTGGTTGCAGGGCGCCGGCTACCGCACGATCCACGTCGGCAAGTTCCTCAACGGCTACGGCGACGAACCGTTCGACAACGGCACCGCCGTCCCGCCCGGGTGGAACGCCTGGCACTCGGTCCTCAAGGCCGACACCAACCACTACTTCTACGGCTACACGCTCAACAACAACGGCCTGCTGGAAGGGCCGCTCGGGGACTCCGGCAGCTGGGAAACGCGCGAATACGGACAGCGCGACGACTTCGGCTGCCCCTTCGCGCCGCTCAACGGCCAGGCCTGCCTGTACGAGACCGACGTCCTCACCCGCATCGCCAACGAAGAGATGCTGGGCACGCCGACCACCCAGCCCTTCTACCTGCAGCTCGACTACACGGCGCCGCACGGCGACTTCCGCCGCCCGGCCGGGCCCGAGCCGGCGACCCGCCACTACGACTCCTTCTCCGGCGCCCCCTACCCGCACGGCCCCTCGGAAGGCTTCAACGAGGGCAACGTCAACGACAAGCCGCTCTTCATCCGCGAAGCCGCCTACCTCTCGCCGACGGAGAGCCACACCTACCGCGTCTACTACCAGAAGGGGTTGGAGTCGCTGCGAGCGATCGACGAGGGCGTTCAGCAGGTGGTCGCCACCCTCGGCGCGATGGGCCGCCTGCGCAACACCTACGTCCTCTTCACCTCCGACAACGGCTTCTTCTACGGCGAGCACCGCCTCACCGGCGGCAAGTTCCTCGCCTACGAGCCCTCCACCCACATGCCGCTGCTGATTCGCGGGCCGGGGATCAAACCCGAAAGCGCCAGCGGCGAGCTGGCGGGCAACGTCGACCTGGCGCCGACGATCCTCGAGCTGGCCAACGCCCAGGCCGACAAAAGCATCGACGGCCGTTCGCTCGTCCCCTACCTGCTCGACCCCGAACTGCGCACCAGGCGGCCGATCCTCTTCGAGTCCTTCGTCGAGACCAACGACGTCGAGGCGCAGGGAGGACAGCCGCTGGCGGCCCGGCCCGGGGCCGGCGCCAGCCGCGCCGCGGCCCGGGGCGAAGCCGGCGCCTCGATCGTCGCCCCGCCCAAGGACTACGTCGGGATCCGCCTCGGCCCCTACAAGTACATCGAATGGCCGAACGGTGAAAAAGAGCTCTACGACGTCAACAAGGACCCGTACGAGCTCAACAACAAAGTCCGCGACTCGAACCTCTTCCCGATCCGCGCCTTCCTGCAGAAGGAACTGCGGCGCCTGGTCGAATGCAGCGGCCGCAGCTGCCAGGAAACGACGCCGAAGCTGCCGCTGACCCGCAAGCAGCAGACGGAGATCAGGCGGCAGAAGGAAAAGGAACAGCGGGAACGGGAAAAGCGGCAAGAAGAACGGGAAGCAAAACAGAAAGAGCAGCAGAAACAGCCGCAGAAATGAGGCGGCGGTAGCTACTCGATGACGGCGAGGGTGTCGCCGGAGCCGACCGCGTCCCCCTCTTTCACGTTCAGCGCGGTGACTTTGCCGGGGCGGTGGGCGCTGATCTCGTTCTCCATCTTCATCGCCTCGATCACGCAGATCAGGTCGCCCTCGGCGACCTCGGCGCCCTGCTCGACGGCGACTTTGAAGACAGTGCCCTGCAGCGGCGAGGGCAGCGCGGTGCTGGAGGCGCCGCCACCGCCGCCCGCCTTGCGCTCGCGCTTCGGCGGCTTCTTGCCGCCGGCCGCAGCGCCACCGCCACCGCCGGCCTCACCGATCACCTTGACGTCGAAGAGCTTGCCGGAGACCTCGACCTTGTAGTCGCGGCTGACCAGCTCGGCGCCCTCCGCGGCCGCGGGCGCGGAGACCTCCGCCGGGGCCGTCGACTTCAGCCACTCGCGGTCCTCCATCAGGTCGCGGCAGGTCTCGCCGCGGCTCCACTGCTCGGTCGCCAGGATCGCCTTGTGGAAGGGGATCAGGGTGGTAAGGCCGCCGATCTCGTACTCCTCCAGGGCCCGCAGCATGCGCCGCGTCGCGTGCTCGCGGTCGACGTCCCAGACGACCAGCTTGCCCACCATCGGGTCGTACATCGGCGTCACCTCGGAGCCGGCTTCGACCCCGGAGTCGACCCGCACGCCGGGGCCGGCGGGCTCGCGGTAGCTGGTGATCGCGCCCGGGGCCGGGGCGAACTTCTTGTGCGCCGCCTCGGCGTTGATCCGGCACTCGATCGACCAGCCGCGCAGCTCGACGTCCTCCTGGGCAAGCGAGAGCGGCTCGCCGGCGGCGACCAGGACCTGCTCGCGGACGATGTCGACGCCGCTGATCATCTCGGTCACGCAGTGCTCGACCTGGACCCGCGTGTTCATCTCGAGGAAGAAGTACTCCTCGCCGACCTGCATCCCCTCGATCGTGCCGGCGCCGCGGTAGCCGACGGCAGCGGCGGCGTCGGTGGCGATCTTGCCGATCCGCGCGCGCATCTCGGCGTCGACGTGGGGGCCCGGCGCCTCCTCGATCACCTTCTGGTGGCGGCGCTGGATCGAGCAGTCGCGCTCGCCGAGGTGGATCACGTTGCCCTGCGAGTCGGCCAGCACCTGGACCTCGACGTGGCGCGGGTCCTCGAGGTAGCGCTCGACGTAGACGCGGTCGTCGGAGAAGAACTTCTCGCCTTCGCGGGCGGCGCCGTCGAAGGCCTCCTCGAGCTCGTCCGGGGTCATGGCGACGCGGAAGCCCTTGCCGCCGCCGCCGCCCGCCGCCTTGCAGGCGACCGGGTAGCCGGCGTCCTCGGCCTGCGCGCGGGCCGCCTCGACGTCCTTGGCGGGCTCGGTCGCGCCGGGCACGATCGGCACCCCGGCCTCGGCCATGATCTCGCGCGCCTTGGTCTTCGAACCCATCGCTTCGATCGCCTCCGGCGGCGGGCCGATGAAGACGATGCCGGCCTCGGCACAGGCGCGAGCGAAGTCGGGGTTCTCGGCGAGGAAGCCGTAGCCGGGGTGGATCGCCTCGGCGCCGGCCTCCGTGGCGGTGGCGATGATCTTCTCGACGTTCAGATAGCTCTCGGCGGGGACCGCCGGGCCGATCAGGAAGGCCTCGTCGGCCTCGCGCACATGGGGAGCTTCCCGGTCGATCTCCGAGTAGACCGCGACCGACCCGATCCCCATCTCCTTCAGGGTCCGGGCGACGCGGATGGCGATCTCGCCGCGGTTGGCTATCAGCACCTTCTGGAACACGGCGGCGCAGTCTATTTGTGTAGCGGGCGGAGAGGCGATAGGGACACCCTCGCCCGGACTCGCGGGCTTCGCCCGCTCTGAGTATCCGCCCGTTCGAGGGTGTCCCTATCGCCTCTTCACGTCACCCGAGATAGGGTCCCGCGTCGTGTTGATCGAGCTGCAGAGTCATTCGACGGTCTCGGACGGGCAGCTGGCGCCGACCGGAGTCGTTGAAGAAGCCGCGAAAGCCGGGGTCACCACGCTGGCGCTGACCGATCACGATGCGGTTGCCGGGGTGCCGGAGGCGGAAGAGGCGGCGCGGCGGGCCGGGATCGAGTTGGTGCCCGCGATCGAGATGTCTTGCGTGCACGAGTACGCGGAAGACCTTCACGTTTGCGGCTACTGGGTGGACCTGGGGAAGATCGGGCCGGCCTGCGATCGGGCGCAGCAGGAGCGGCGCGAGCGGGCCGGGGAGATCGTCGAGAACCTGCGCCGCGAGGGCTTCGACCTCACCCTCGACGACGCGATCCGCGAGGCGGGCGCCGCCGACTCGATCGGCCGTCCCCACATCGCCCGCGCGGCCGGCGCGAGCGGCGACCTCGGTCCGTTCTTCGAGGAGTACCTGGTGCCCGGCGCCAAGGCCTTCGTGCCGCGGCGCTGGCCCAGCGCCGCGCAGGCGATCGAGCTGCTCCGCGCCGCCGGCGGAGTCGCCGTGATCGCCCACCCCTACTGGGACATCGACGCCCCCGACGAGGTCGACGACCTGATCCGCTCGCTCGGCGCCGACGGAGTCGAGACCTTCTACCCCTCCCACAGCAAGGAGCAGACCGAGCACCTGCTGGCGCTCTGCGACGAGCTGGGCCTCGTTCCCACCGGCTCCTCCGACTATCACGGCCCGACCCACAAGACGTTCGCCGCCTTCGGCGCCTACGAGACCTACGGGCTCGGCGAGCCGCAAGTTCCTCCGCGACCGTAGTTCGGCTACCCTAATTAGGACTGCCTAATTAGGGTGCCCGAAGGGCTCCCATTCGAAAGGAGCGGGGCCCTTGTACCTAGTGATGAACGTCGTCCACGTCCACGAGGAGCGGCGGGAGGCTTTCGAGCGCGCGTTTCTTGAGCGTGAGAGCCACGTCCACAAAGCCGAGGGCTTCGCCGGGTTCGAGCTGCTGCGCCGCGACCGCGACGGCGAGTACGTGGTGCTCAGCCGCTGGGAGAGCAAGGAGGCGTTCCAGGGTTGGGTCAACAGCGACCTCTTCAAGATGAGCCACCGGCACGCCGACGGCGAGCTCGCCCACGGCAGCGAGGTCCGCAACTACGACGTGATCGATACGAGGGTGCCGGCGTGAGAGCGGCTGGGCGACTTATTCGTCGTATACCCGAGAAACTCGCCCCGCCGTTCGTCGCCGCGCTTCTCCTCCTCGCCCTGGCGCTGCCGGCGGCGAGCCAGGCCGCACCGCCGCAGCGGATCGTCGCCCTCACCCCCTTCGCCGCCAACACCCTGGCCAAACTCGGCGTCACCCCGGTCGGCATCGGCGAAACGCTGGGCGGCGCCGAACGCTTCTCGCCGAAGCTGAAGGGCGTCACCAAGCTGCCGCTCTCCCACCCCAACGGGCCCAACCTCGAGCAGCTCGCCTCGCTCGACCCCGACCTCGTCTTCTCCTCGCAGACCTGGGCGAAGGGGAACCAGGCGATGGAGTCGCTGGGGATCGACGTCGTCCTCCACGACCCGCGCTCGATCGACGGCGCCTTCGCCGACACCTTCAAGATTGGCACGATCGTCGGCCGCAAGCACTACGCCCGCGACCTCCTGCAGTCGATGCGCAAGCAGGTCGAAGCCGCGGCGGCGGGAATCCGCAAGCGGCCCAAGGTGATGCTGATCCTCGGCGTCGGCCGCACCCCGTTCACGTTCCTGCCCAACAGCTGGGGCGGCGACATCGTCACCAAGGCCGGCGGGCGGCTGCTGACCGGCGGCGTCAGCTCCGGCTCCGGCTTCGAGCGGATCTCCGACGAAGTCGTGGTCGCCGAAAACCCCGACATCATCATCGCCGTCCCCCACGCCAACGCCGACGACATCCCCAGCCTGACCGAGTACCTGCGCGACAACCCCGCCTGGTCGAGCACCACGGCGGCGCGGAGCGGCCAGGTCTACGTCTCGGTCGACAACTCGCTGCTGCAGGCCGGGACCGACGTCGCCGCCACGATCCGCAAGGTCCGCCGCGCCTACCTGAAGAACTGACCCCGAGGTGGCGCGCCGGACCCTGGTCTTCGCGGCGCTGCTCGCCGCCCTCGCCCTCGCCACGATCGCCTCGCTGGCACTGGGCGCGGTCAAGGTGCCGGCGGGCGAGGTGATCGACGTCCTCCTCGGCAAGGGGGACGGCGGCAGCGACCAGCAGATCATCGAGGCGCTGCGACTGCCGCGCACGGTCGAGGCGCTGATCGTCGGCGCCGCGCTCGGCATCGCCGGGGCGATCCTGCAGGGGGCGCTGGCCAACCCGCTCGCCTCGCCCGACGTGATCGGGGTCACCGGCGGCGCCGGCTTCGGGGCGATCCTGATCATCATCCTCTTCCCCGGCTCGATCGCGCTGCTGCCGGTCGGGGCCCTCTTCTTCGGCCTGCTGGCGGCGACGCTGGTCTTCGCCTTCGCCTGGTCGGGGCGCAACCGCGGCAGCACCGGCAAGGTGATCCTGGCCGGGATCGCGATGCTCTCCCTGTTCACGGCGGGGACCACCGGGCTGCTGGCCGCCTACCCCGAGCGGGCGCCCTCGGCGATCTTCTTCATCGCCGGCGGCCTCACCTCCAGCGGCTGGCGCGAGCTGGAGACGATCTGGCCCTACTTCGCCGCCGGCTTCCTCTGCGCCGCCTGCCTGATCCGGCCGCTGGACCGGCTGGCGCTGGGCGACGACGTCGCCGCCTCGCTCGGCTCGCGCCCGCAGCTGATCCGGCTCGGCGCCGGGATCGCGGCGGCGCTGCTGGCCGCGGCCTCGGCGGCGATCGCCGGCCTGCTCGGCTTCCTCGGCCTGGTCGTCCCCCACGTCGTCCGCATGGCCGGCGGCAGCTCCAGCAACACCTTCGTCGTCCCCGCCTCGGCGATCGGCGGCGGCGCCCTGCTGGCCGCCGGCGACACCCTCGCCCGCACCCTCCGCGCCCCGATCGAGATGCCGGTGGGCCCTTTCATGGTCCTGCTCGGCGTCCCCCTGTTTCTGTGGCTCCTGCGGAAGGCGGTCTAGTGGCTGCTCTGCTCGAGGCGCGCGGGGTCGAGGTGGAGATTGGGGGGACCGCGATCCTGCGCGGGGCCGATCTGGAGTTGCGGGCCGGGGAGCTGACCGCGGTGGTTGGGCCGAACGGGGCGGGGAAGTCGACTCTGGTGCGGGCCGTATCCGGGCTGCAGAAGATGGCCGCCGGCAGCGCCCGCTGGCAGGGGCGCGAGGTGAGCGAGATGCGGGGGCGTGAGCTGGCCGGTTTGCGCGCCTTCGTGCCGCAGCGGATGCCGGTGCCGGCCGGCATCACCGTGCGCGAAGCGGTGACGATCGGGCGCTCGGCGCGGCTGCGGCCGCTGCGCCGCCTGACCGGCTCCGACCACGAGGGGATCGAGCGGGCGATGGAGCGCGCTCGCGTCACCCGCTTCGCCGAGCGGGCGCTGACGACGCTCTCGGGCGGCGAGCTGCAGCGGGTCCAGATCGCGATCGGGCTGGCCCAGGAGGCGCCGGTGCTGATCGCCGACGAGCCGACCTCCCAGCTCGACCTCGGGGCGACGATCGGCGTCGCCAGCCTGCTCCGCGACCTCGTCGGCGCCGGCCTGGCGGTGCTGCTGGTGGTCCACGACCTGGCCCTGGCGGCGGCGATCGCGGACACGGTCGTCGTCGTCTCGGAGGGGAGGACGGTCGCGGCCGGCGCCGCCGAGCAGGTGCTGAGCGCCGAGCGCCTGTCCCAGGTCTGGGACGCCGACGCGAAGCTGACCGCGCACGAGGGGCGCACCGCCCTACATGTGGCCTGGCTGCCGGAGGGACCCGTTAGGGCGCCCTAATTCCTACTTTGTTAGTGTGAATTTCTTAGGGTGGCCTAAGCCACCGCAGAGTCAGCGCACCGCGGTGCGCACCGAACAAGGAGACCTTTCGAGAATGAGTTCGAACGAATCGAGAAGGAGCCGGCTGACCACCAGCCTGCTCGCCCTCGGCGCCGCCGTCGCGCTGACCGCCGCCTTGGCGGCCCCCGCCGGTGCCGCCGGCGGCCAGGGACAGGCCGTCATCGCCGCCGCCGACCACAGCAAAGGCCGCACCCTCAGCGGCCAGGGCGTGAAGCTCGTCGCCGGGGCCGGGGCCACCAGCGCGGCCGACAAGCTGACCCTGCCGATCGGCCAGCTCAATCCCGGCACCCAGCCCTCGGCCCAGACCAGCGCCAGCCTCACCTTCAAGAAGGGCAAAGCCGCCGTCGCCCTGACCGACGTCCGCTTCGACCTCACCGCGGGCACGCTGGTCGGCAAGCTCGACGGCGCCGAGCTGCCGGTCTTCTGGCTCGGTGCGGCTCCCCAGGTCAACGGCACCGCCGGCTCGATCTCGCTCACCGAAGGCAAGCTGCGGCTGACCGCCGAGGCCGCCACCGCGCTGAAAAGCGAGCTCGGCCTCGAACGCGCCCTCGTCCGCAAGGGCGTCGGCATGATCTGGCTCGCCGCCCAGGCGTTCCCGACCCACGGCCCGGCCCAGGCGGTGACCTCCGGTGGGCTCGAGTGGGGATTCCTCACCTCCTGGCGCGAATACATCTACAAAGAACTCGGTCCCGGCTCGGTCGGCTCGATCACGACCGAAGGCGGCGCCACCACCACCGGCAATCCGGCCAAAGCCGGCTCGTTCTTCACCTTCCCGAGCGCCGGCGGCGTCTTCCACAAAGGCCTCTACGGCGCCGCAGACCTGCTGGCGCTGAAGACGCAGGGCAGTGTCAAGTTCGCCAAGCCCGGCCACTGCATCATCGAAATCCGGTTCAGCAACGTCGCCGTCACGCTCGGCGCCAGCTCGTCGATCGTCGCCGACCTCAACTACGACATCGACAAATTCAACGGCATGGGCTGCGAAAACCAGCCGGCGGTCGCGCTCCCGAACACGACGATCGCGACGCTCGGCAACGTCGCGCCGACCAGCTCGGCCAACGGCAAGACGGTCACCTGGACCAACCTGCCGGCGACCCTGACCGCGGCCGCGGCGACGCCGTTCGCGCCGCAGTACAAAGCCGGTCAGGTGCTCGACCCGGCGACGGTCACGGTGGGCCTCGGCTAGTGACCGCCGTAGTAGCCACCCGTCGGGGCGGTATCGCGACGGCGGCGGCCTTGGCTGCCGTCGTCGTCGCGGCTCTGCTCCCGGCCGCCGCCCGTGGCGCCGCCGACACGACGACCCTGAAGCTGGACGGTCCCGCCGCCGACGCGCTGCGCGAGCAGGGAGTGCGCATCGTCCCTCTGAAGCCGGCCGGCGGCGGTCAGGAGCGGGTCGTCCTCCCGGTCGCCGCCGGTCTCGCCGGGGCCACCACCACCCTGCTGCGCCACCGCGGCGCGATCTCGCTGCGGACGGCGGCGGGGCAGAAGCTGCGCCTGGGCAAGCTCAGCCTCGTCCTCGGCCGCTCCGCCCGCGTGACCGCCGAGCTCGGCGGCGCCGACGTCGACCTCTTCCGCGTTCTCCGTGGCGGCCGCCGCGAGATCGACCCCGTCGCCGGCCGCGTCGCCCTCAGCGGCCTGCGCCTGAAGCTGACCCCGGCTGCCGCCAACGCGATCAGCGAGCGCCTGGCGCTGCCGATCGGCCGAAACGTCGCCCGCGGCCTGGCTTCCAGGCCGATCGGCACGCTCGCGGCCAGCGTCTCCGGCCTCGACGCCGGCGGCGGCCCCGCCGGCAAATCGCCCGGCGCCCAGCAACAGGCGGCGACCTGCCCGCTGCCCAGCGGCGCCGGCCCGACCCCAGAAGAGCCCCTGCCGGTGGCGGTGCGCCCGCCGAGCGCGACCGACGTCACCGGCGCCACGATCGACTGGCAGGTGCGCGAGTCCTTCATCCGCTACATCGGCACCGGTGAGGGGACGAGCGTCTCCGGCGGCGCCAGCGCCGACCCGCCGCTGCTGGCGCCGGGCGCCTCGGCGGCGCTCAGCTACGGCTTCCACTTCCCCTTCGCGGGCGGCTGGCACGACAGCGGTGCCAACCCAGCCGACCCCGGCGACGACAGCGCCCTGGTCCGCTTCGGCGGCGCCGTCCGCTTCCAGTACAGCGGCCACGGCATCGACCTGACCACGGCGGAACCGGAAATCGAGATCGCCGGCGCCAAATCGCGCGCCGTCTTCTCGATCGCCGAGTCGGGCAAACCGGCCCAGCGGCAGGTTCTGATCAACCTCGACCTCTCCCGCGCCGGAGCGATCAGGGCCGCCGGCAACGGCTTCACCTACGAACGGGTGCCGGGAGCGATTCCCGCCGGCACCGCCTCCTCGACCTTCGCCGGCTTCTACGCCTCCGGCACCGACTTCGGATGCGCAACGGTCTCCTTCTCCACCGCCGGCTGAGCGCAGTCCCGCTCGCGGCGCTGGCGCTGGTCGCGGCCCTGGCCTCGCCCTGGGCGGCGGGCGCGCGCGCCGACGCCGCCCAGGTCACCGTCGTCTCCCCCGGCGGGGCGGAGCAGACGCTGGCGCTGGATGCGCTGACCGGGACCGAAGACGTACGCGAGCGCCCCTACGTGCTGCGCTCCAGCACCGGCGAGAGCACCCAGACGGTCAGCGGCTTCTCGTTGGCCGCAATCCTCGACGCCGCCGGCGCCGACCCCTACGGCTTCTCCTACCTCGAAGTCCAGCGCCCCGCGGGCGGCGCCGTCCCGCTCAGCCGCCACCAGGCCCTCGACCCCGGCGCCTTCCCCGACGGCCCGCCACTCGTCTACGCGACCGCCGCCGGCACCGGCTTCCTGCGCCCGAGCGCGGGGCCGGAAGACCTCAACGTCGGCGACAGCTTCGAGGCCCCACAGGGGATCTCGGTCGTCCTGCGCAAAGGCTCGCGGCTGCAGGTGCGGGCCAAGGCATCGAAGCTGAGGACCCGCCCTGGGCAGCCGGTCCATTTCAACGCTGCCGTCGATGGGGCTGGCGCTGGGGAGCAGCTCGCCTACTCTTGGTATTTCGACGACGGTGCCTCCGCCACCGGCCCCGAAGCCACCCACAGCTTCATGAGGCGTGGCAGCTACGACGTCATCGTCGGCGTCACCAGCGACGGCGACGACACCGGCGCCTCTGGCGGTGGTGACAATCCAGGTCGGCCCCCCGATCGCGGGCCCGGACCGCAAGGGCGGCGGCCGCAACGACAGCGCCGGCGCCCCGGATCACGGTGCGGCGGACGGACCCTCGCCTGCGGACGACAGCGCGGCAGGCCTTCCTGGGGGCGGGGGTGGTCATACCCCGTCGGACGCGCAGCCTCCGGCTGCGCTGAGTGTCCGTCGGGGCACGACCACCCCCGCCGAACCCAAGACCCAGCGTGCGGCCGCCGCGGGCGAGCGTGTAATCGGCGAACTGCTTAGCGCCAGCACCGACACCACTCCGCCAGAGGCCGATCAAGCAGCGGCGCGCAGTGGTCAGCTCGACGATGGCGGCGAGGGGAGCGGCGGCATCCCCGACGCCGCCTGGGGCCTGCTCGCCACCCTCGGCCTGCTCGGCGCGGGTGCCCTGATCGAGGCCCGGAGCCTGCTCGGATGAGGGGCCTGGGCGAGTTAGTGTCCCCATGGGACAGCAAGTCGACCAGGGAACGACGCGCATGATCGAGCAGCTGCTCTTCGACGTCTCCGAGGCGCTGTTGGTGCCGGTCCTGGTCCTCACCGTGGCGGCGCTGGCGCTGGTCGTCGTCGAAGCCGGCTCGCTGCTGGTCGAGGTGCGGCGACGGCGGCACCGCAGCCTCTGGGCCCTGGAGCGGGCGGTCGAGGAGTGCCGCGGCCACCTCGCCGCCGGGGCGCCGGACCAGGCGCTGGCGGCGCTGCTCCCCTTCGCCTGGAACCGGCAGATGGAAGACGCCCTCGCCGGCGTCGTCGAGCAGTGCGGCCGGCCCGACTCCGAGGCACGCCTGGCCAAGCGCCTGGCCGAGTACGACTACCTCTCGCTGCGCCGCCTCGAGCGCACCCGCATCCTCGTCCGCATGGGGCCCGCCCTGGGCCTGATGGGCACCCTGATCCCGCTCTCCCCCGCCCTGGCCGGGCTCGCCGACGGCGACGTCGCCACCCTGACCGAGAACCTCCGCGTCGCCTTCAGCGTCACCGTCGCCGGCCTCCTGATCGGCGCCTTCGCCTTCGCGATCTCGCTCGTCCGCGACCGCCTCTACGCCCAGGACTACTCCGACGTCGAGTACGTCGCCGCCTGTCTCAGCACCCCCGCCGGCAACGGCCACCCGGTCCCCCACAGCCACCTGGCTGTCGCCCCGTGAAGGTCACCCCCCGCGCCCGCAGCCGCGACGACCGCGCCGGCGACCCGCTCGACGGCCTCGTCAACCTCTTCGACCTCGGCATCGTCCTCTCCGTCGCCTTCCTCTTAGCGGCGCTTTCATCCCTGGATCTGACGTCAGCCCTCACGGGCAAGGCGAGCACCGAGAACACGCGCCCCGCCGACACCGTCGTCGCCCCCAAGGACCAGCAGGTCAAAGAGGTGAAGCTGAAGCCCAACGAGAAAGTGATCGGCCGCGGAGAACCGATCGGCACCGTCTACCAGCTCTCCGACGGCCGCACGGTCATCGTCCGCAAGCCCTAGCTGGGAGGCGGGGCGGTCGTGCTCCGACGGACACTCAGCGCGGCCGCAGGTCGCGCGTCCGGCGGAGCATGACCGCCCCGCCTCCCAGCTAGCCCAAGAGGGCGAGGACCTGGCGCACTGCCGTCTCCAGGTCCGGATCCGTCGTCAGCTCCGGGCTCTCCGGCGCCTCGTAAGGACTGCCGACGCCCGTCAGATCGCTGATCTCCCCCGCCCGCGCCTTCGCGTAGAGACCCTTGGGGTCGCGCCGTTCGCACTCCTCCAGGGGGGTGTCGACGAAGACCTCGTAGAAGGGAATTCCGGCCGCCTCGTGGGCGGCGCGGACCTTGTCGCGGGCGTCCTTGAACGGGCTGACCAGGGAGACGATCGCGACCACGCCCGACTCGGCCAGCAGCTTCGCGACCTCGCCGACCCGGCGCACGTTCTCGGCCCGATCCTCCTCGCTGAAGCCGAGGTCGGCGTTGAGGCCGTGGCGGAGGTTGTCACCGTCGAGCATGTAGGCATTGCAGCCGCCGCCGACCAGGGTGTGCTCGGCGGCGGCTGCGATCGTCGACTTGCCGGAGCCGGATAGGCCGGTCATCCAGATCGTCGCGCCGCCGGCGCCGAGCGCCTCGCGCCGGGCCTCGCGCGAGAGGCTGCTGGGGTGAAAGGTGATGTTCTCGGCGACGACCGACTCGGTGGCGACCGCGGCCGGCTCACCGCCGGCGCCGATGATCATCCCGGCAGCGACGGTGAGGTTCGTCGCCGGGTCGGCGAGGATGAAGCTGCCGGTGGTCCGGTTGAGGCGGTACTCGTCGAAGAAGAGCGGCGCGGTGGTGTGGATCGAGACCCGGCCGATGTCGTTGACCTCGAGCGTCTCCGCCTCGAGGTCGCGGTGCAGGGTGTCGACGTTGAGCTCGTAGCGCAGCGTCTCGACTTCGGCGGGGAGCCAACGGGTCGTGTGCTTGAGCTGGTACGGCGCCCCGGTGCGCAGCGAGGAAGTCTCGTCGAACCAGCAGATCATCGCCTCGAAGCGATTGGTGGCGCTGGGCTGGTTGGAGGGGCGGCAGATCATGTCGCCGCGGGAGACGTCGAGCTCGTCGTCGAGCAGCATCGTCACCGCCATCGGCGGGAAGGCCTGGTCGACGGCGCCGTCGGGGGTGTCGATCTGGGAGATCGTCGAGGTCTTGCGCGAGGGCAGGACCATCACCTCGTCGCCCTGCTTGAAGATGCCGCCGACGACCGAGCCCGCGAAGCCGCGGTAGTCGCGGTGCTCGGCCGACTGCGGCCGGATCACCGTCTGCACCGGGAAGCGGTTGTCGACCAGGTTGCGGTCGGAGGCGATGTGGACGTCCTCGAGCTGGCCCAGCAGCGGCTGCCCGTCGAACCAGGGCATGCTGGTAGAGCGCTCGACCACGTTGTCGCCCTCCAGGGCCGAGATCGGGACGAAGTCGAGGTCGGTGATCTCGAGCTTGGCGGCGAAGGTGGTGAAGTCGTGGCGGATCTCCTCGTAGACCTCCTGGTCGTAGTCGACGAGGTCCATTTTGTTGACGCAGAGGATCAGGTGGGGCACCCGCAGCAGCGAGGAGAGCAGGGCGTGGCGGCGGGTCTGTTCGAGCACCCCTTTGCGGGCGTCGACCAGCAGCAGCGCCAGGCTCGCGGTCGAGGCGCCGGTGACCATGTTGCGCGTGTACTGGATGTGGCCGGGGGTGTCGGCGATCACGAACTTGCGCTTGGGGGTCGCGAAGTAACGGTGGGCGACGTCGATCGTGATCCCCTGCTCGCGCTCGGCCCGCAGGCCGTCGGTCAGCAGCGCCAGGTCGGTCTGTTCGTCGCCGCGCTTGACCGAGGTCTGCTCGATCGCGCTGAGCTGGTCTTCGAAGATCGATTTGGTGTCGTGCAGGAGCCGCCCGATCAGGGTCGACTTGCCGTCGTCGACCGAGCCGGCGGTGGCGATCCGCAACAGCTGGCTGCTCACTAGAAGTAGCCCTCCTTCTTGCGATCCTCCATCGCCGCTTCGGAGAAGCGGTCGTCGCCGCGGGTGGCGCCGCGCTCGGTGATCCGCGAGACCGCGGTCTCGGCGATCACCGCCTCGTAGTCGGTCGCGGTCGACTCGACGGCGCCGGTGCTGGTGGCGTCGCCGACGGTCCGGTAGCGGACCATCTGGCGCCGCACCTCGAGGCCCTCGGGCAGCGGGAAGAACTCGTTGACCGCCATCAGCAGGCCCTCGACCTCGACCACCTCGCGCTCGTGCGCGAAGTAGATCCCCGGCAGGTCGACCTGCTCCTGGGCCAGATAGCGCCAGACGTCGAGCTCGGTCCAGTCGGAGATCGGGAAGACGCGGATGTGCTCGCCCTTCTGGTGGCGGCCGTTGTAGAGGCGCCAGAGCTCGGGGCGCTGGTTCTTCGGGTCCCACTGGCCGAAGCGGTCGCGGAAGGAGAGGACTCTCTCCTTGGCCCGCGCCTTGTCCTCGTCGCGGCGGCCGCCGCCGAAGACGGCGTCGAAGCCGCCGTTCTTGATCCCTTCCAGCAGCGCCACCGTCTGGTGGCGGTTGCGGCTTTCCAGCGGGTGGCCGACCTTGATCCGGCCGGCGTCGATCTGCTCCTGGACCGAGGCCACCTCCAGCCGCAGCTCCAGCTCGGCGACGGTGCGGTCGCGGAACTCGATCACCTCGGGGAAGTTGTGGCCGGTGTCGACGTGCATGATCGGGAACGGGACCGGCGCCGGCGCGAACGCCTTGCGCGCCAGGTGCAGCATCAGGACCGAGTCCTTGCCCCCGGAGAAGAGCATCACGGGGTGTTCGAATTCGGCCGCCACTTCGCGGATGATGTGGATCGACTCGGCCTCGAGGGTGTCGAGGTCCGACAGCTCGATCGCCGCCGTGCGCACGGTGGTGGTCTCCTCCATCAGCGCTGAACCTTCAGTGCCCCGGGGGGGTGCCCCAGAGCGCTAGTTGATTCCGCACTCGGTCTTTGCCACGCCGGCCCAGCGACCGTCGCGCGGCGAGCCTCCCGGCCCGACCGGCTGGGTGCAGTGGGTGCAGCCGATCGACGGGTAGCCCTGGTCGTGGAGCGGGTTGTATGGAAGGTGGTGCTCACGGATGTAGTTCCAGACGTCGCGCTCGGACCAGTCCGCGAGCGGGTTCAGCTTCCAGAGGTTGAATTTCTTGTCCCAACCGAACTTCGGGGTCTTGGAACGGCTGCTGGAATCCCCGCGCCGGACGCCGGCGGCCCAGCAGTCTACGGAAGACAGCGCCCGCCGCATCGGCTCGACCTTGCGCAGGCCGCAGCAGCTGTCGGGGTCGCTCTTCCAGAGCTCGTCGCCGTACTCGGCGGCCTGCTCGGCGAGGGTCAGGTTGTGGAAGCGGTCGAACTCGATCCCCAGCGCCGCCGCCAGCTGATCGCGGGTCTCGTAGGTCTCCTTGAAGAGGACGTCGGTGTCGAGGTAAAAGAAGCGCGCCTCGGGGTTGAGCTGGCTCGCCATGTGGGCCGTGACCGAGGAGGTTTTCTGGAACGAGCAGGCGATGTAGTGCTCGGCTCCGAAGTTCTCGAACATCCACTCCAGCGCCTGCTGGGCGGAGCGGTCCTCGAGCTCGGCGGCGATCGCCTCGTGGTCGAGGTCGGTGATTGTCGGCACGGTGCCGGAGAGGGTGACGGGAGGTGGCTTCATCGCAGGACCGGCGCGCTTAGATCGCGCACTCCCCCTCGCCGCGCTCGACTTTGTAAGGGCTGGAGCGGTTCCAGTCGATGAACTGCTGCATCGTCTCGAGGCTGAACTCGATCGGCATCGTCAGGTCCTTGACGATCTCTTCGAAGCTGCCCGCCCCGGTCCGCTCGGCGAAGGCGTTGAACTCCTCGCCGTCGGCGCGCTCGGACTCGTACAGCTTGATCCAGCGCTCGACCGCCTCGGGGACCCGTTTGGCCGGGAGCCGCGACTTCAGCCGGGTGCCGAAGATCACCTCACCGCCCTCGTAGTTGCCGCCGATGTGCGGGATGTAGGCCGGGAGCTGGCGCTCGCCCACTTTCAGCGAGGCGCCGTAGAAGCCGATGTTGGCGATGTGGTGCTGGCTGCAGCCGTTCGGGCAGCCGCTCATCTTGATGTGGATCTTCTTGGTCAGCGAGTCGGAGATCTGCATCGACTCGACCCGCTCTTTGACGGCGCGGTTGAGGCCCATCGAGCTGGCGATCCCGAGTTTGCAGCTGTCGGTGCCGGGGCAGCTGACGACGTCGGTGATCTCGCGGGCGCCGGCCTCGGCCAGGCCCAGCTCGCCCAGCTGCTGCCAGACGTCGTAGAGCGACTCGTCGCGGACCCAGCGCAGGACGAAGTTCTGCTGCACGGTGCTGCGGGCGTAGCCGCCGGTGTGCTCGCGCATGATCGCGGCGAGGCCGCGGAACTGCTCCGGGGTGAGGTCGCCGCGGGTGATCTTCACCTCGACCGTGGAGAAGCCCTCCTGGCGCTGCGCCTGGACGTTGCCCTCGAGGAAGCGCTCGAACTCAGTACGGTCGCCGTTGGGCGAGGCGGCCTGGGGCGGCTTCGCGGGGGCCTTGGCCTCCTCGTCGTCGTCGTAGCGCAGGCGCTCGACGTCGAACTCACGTTCCGCGACCCAGTCGCCCTGCAGCTCCTCCTCGACCTGCTCGCGGAAGGCGTCGATGCCGATCTTGTCGACCAGGACCTTGATGCGGGCGCGGGCGCGGTTGACGCGCAGCCAGTCCTGGCGGTCGAAGATCCGCAGCACGGCCTCGGTCACCTTCATGTAGTCGCCGTTGTCGGCCTCGACGAACTCGTAGAGGGTGGGTGCGACGCGGGCCATGATCGAGGTGCCGCCGCCGACCCGGATCTCGAAGCCCTTGACGCCGTCCCGTTCGCGGGCCAGCAGGGCGATGTCGTGAATGCCGCTGATCGCCCGGTCCTCGTCGGAGCCGGTGAAGGAGGTCTTGATCTTGCGCGGCATCAGCTGCGTCGTCGGGTGGCGGACGAAGTAGCGGATGTAGGCACCGGCGTAGGGCGTCGGGTCGAAGACCTCGTCGGGGGCGACGCCGGCCCAGGGGTCGCCGGTGACGTTGCGCATCGTGTTGCCGCAGCCCTCGCGGGAGGAGAGGCCGGAGGGGGAGATCTCGCGGATCAACGCCTCCATGTCGCGCAGCGGCACGTGGTGGATCTGGATGTTCTGACGGGTGGTGACGTGGCCCTTGTTGAGCGGCGCGTATTTCTCCACCACGTCGGCGAAGGCGTCCATCTGCTCGGGGGTGACGCCGCCGAAGGGGAGCTTGACCCGGACCATCTGCACGTCGGGCTGGCGCTGGCCGTACACGCCCTGTTTGAGGCGGAAGCCGATGAACTCGTTTTCCGGCAGCTGGTCGGCGAGGAAAGCCTCGGCTTCGTTGTCGAAGTCGTCGAACTCGCGCTCGATGATCGGGATGATGTGGCCGGGGACGTTGGCGTAGGACTCGGGGTTCTCGAGCGTGCCGACCCGGCCCTTCCCCTTCTGCTCCTTGTTCTCCGTTACCGCTAGCTCCATGCGGAGAAAATAGCAAAACCTGACAGGGATTCAGGTATTTACTTCTGAACAGCCCTTTTCCGTGCCTGCAGGACGGCTGCGGCTTCGCCTGACTCGGCCACGTAGCCGCCCTCCGGGGAGAGCGCCAGCCCCGCCTCCTCCCAGCCGACGATCCCCTCGCTCAGCTTCGAGGCGTCGTAGCCGGCCTCGGCGAGGGCGGCGGCGGCCATCGTCGAGCGGTTGCCGCCGCGGCAGTAGAGGAGCACCGGCCGCTCCTTCTCGATCTCGCCGCTGCGCTGGGCCAGCTCGTCGAGCGGCAGGTGGGTGGCGCCGGGGATCCGTCCCGCGTCCCACTCGTGGTCGGCGCGCACGTCGATCACCTGGGCGCCGTCGTCGATCAGCTTCTGGGCCTCCTCGCGCGAGACCTCCTTGGCCTCGCTCATCAGTCGACGTCCGTTCCCTCGATCAGGAACGCGACCCGAACGTGGGCGCGGTACTCGTCCAGGTTCTCGCCGCGGATCCCGGTCGAGACGATGTCGACGGCGCGGATGTTGCGCAGGGTGCCCTGCGCCTGGCTCAACGCCTGTTTGGCGGCGTCGTCGGTCGACGTTTTCGAGCTCCCGACCAGCTCGATGATTTTCACCACTGCCATCACGCTCCTCCTTCTGAATCCAGCACGGTCTCCTTGGCGCTGACCCCTTCGATCAACGCCGCCTGCTGCCAGCGGTTGACCGGCGGGGGCGCCTCTCCGGAGGGCTCGCCGACCTCCGCCTCGAAGCGCGCGATCGCCGCCGCGACGGCGGCTGCCTCGTCTCCACCAGCGGTCTTGCGGGCCATCCGACAAGCCTAGTTCAAGAGACCCGGCCGTCAGTGGGCGGCCGTTCGTCAGTGTGAGAGCTGGCGCCGGCGCAGCTTCAGGTGAGCGGCCACGCGCGCGACGATCGCCTCCGGTTCGCGATCGAGGCGCGGCCCGGTGACCCGAATCATCTCCACCCCCTTCAGCTTCAGGTCCTCCTGCCGCAGCCGATCGCGCTCGAACGCCGCGTGCGAGCCATGCGTCTCGTAGACGTCGAGTTCGACGGCAAACCGCTCGGGCTCCCAGTAGGCGTCCAGCTCGTATCCGAGCACGTTGCGGTTCATCGAGGGTGCCGG
Organism: uncultured Solirubrobacterales bacterium; assembly: GCA_963849165.1. GTDB lineage: Bacteria > Actinomycetota > Thermoleophilia > Solirubrobacterales > 70-9 > VAYN01. Next base: position 1,108,080 of record CAWKGJ010000004.1, read on the forward strand.
CAGGCCAGCCTGCTTTAAAAGTCTCCGAAAGCGTCGCTCGAGCTTGGAGCGCTCAAAAACAGGGTCCTCGAGGCTCTCGCGATAAATGGCGAGCGCCCGCCGCAGCTT